>NZ_CP150157.1:230000-3130000 GCF_037963535.1 Bacillus sp. PS217 | reverse complement strand
AAGGGATCGGTCTTGAAAACCGACAGGGGTGTCAAAGCCCGCGGGGGTTCGAATCCCTCTTCCTCCGCCATACATATTCCTAATCATCGCGGGGTGGAGCAGTTCGGTAGCTCGTCGGGCTCATAACCCGAAGGTCGCAGGTTCAAATCCTGCCCCCGCAACCAAATTTTAAAATGGTCCGGTAGTTCAGTTGGTTAGAATGCCTGCCTGTCACGCAGGAGGTCGCGGGTTCGAGTCCCGTCCGGACCGCCATTTAAATACTTAGGCTCGGTAGCTCAGTTGGTAGAGCAACGGACTGAAAATCCGTGTGTCGGCGGTTCGATTCCGTCCCGAGCCACCATTTATCAATATATTTTGGCGGTTGTGGCGAAGTGGTTAACGCACCAGATTGTGGCTCTGGCATTCGTGGGTTCGATTCCCATCAATCGCCCCAAATAAAAATTGCGGGTGTAGTTTAGTGGTAAAACCTCAGCCTTCCAAGCTGATGTCGTGGGTTCGATTCCCATCACCCGCTCCATTTCTATATCGTCATGGGCCTGTAGCTCAGCTGGTTAGAGCGCACGCCTGATAAGCGTGAGGTCGATGGTTCGAGTCCATTCAGGCCCACCATGACTTTTGTTCCACAGTAGCTCAGTGGTAGAGCTATCGGCTGTTAACCGATCGGTCGCAGGTTCGAATCCTGCCTGTGGAGCCAAATGGAGAAGTACTCAAGTGGCTGAAGAGGCGCCCCTGCTAAGGGTGTAGGTCGTGTAAGCGGCGCGAGGGTTCAAATCCCTCCTTCTCCGCCATATGATTACAGATATAATAATTATCGGCCCGTTGGTCAAGCGGTTAAGACACCGCCCTTTCACGGCGGTAACACGGGTTCGAATCCCGTACGGGTCATCCAGAAGCCTTGCATATCCTGCAAGGTTTTTTTGTTTTCTAAATCATGATATGTCTTAGATTTTGTTCTTTATTTTAAAAACAGACTACAAAAATCTCCATATATTTCGTTTTTCTTCAGAAAATGAAGTTAATTGTCTATAAGTATAAGCGCTTTCAGGAAAGGGCTTTTTTTTATTTCTTCGAATAAATACTATAAATGAAAACTATGATGTCAGAAAGGATGATTACATGGCCGCTGCCAGCCCGACAGCACATGATGTTTATCTTTTTCACGAAGGCAGTCTGTTTAAAAGCTATCAGCTGTTTGGCTCGCATTACCGCGAGCTGAATGGCAAAAGCGGATATGAATTCTGTGTGTGGGCGCCTCATGCGTCGGAAGTACGAGTGGCTGGAGATTTTAACAGCTGGTCTGGAGAAGAGCATGTGATGCACAGAGTGAATGATAATGGCATTTGGACGTTATTTATTCCAGGTATAGGAGAAAAGGAACGATATAAATATGAAATCGTGACGAATAACGGTGAGATCAGGCTGAAGGCAGATCCATACGCTATTTATTCAGAAGTCAGACCAAACACAGCGTCACTTACTTACAATTTGGAAGGGTACAGCTGGCAAGATCAAAAATGGCAAAAGAAACAGAAGGCTAAGACGCTGTATGAAAAACCTGTTTTCATTTATGAACTGCATCTTGGGTCTTGGAAGAAGCATTCTGATGGCAGGCATTATTCCTATAAAGAATTAAGTCAGACGCTTATCCCTTATATCAAGGAGCATGGGTTTACCCATATTGAACTGCTTCCGGTGTATGAGCATCCATATGATCGTTCATGGGGGTACCAAGGAACGGGGTATTACAGTCCGACAAGCAGGTTTGGCCCGCCGCATGATCTGATGAAGTTTGTTGATGAATGTCATCAACAAAATATCGGAGTCATTTTGGATTGGGTCCCCGGACATTTTTGTAAAGATGCACATGGCCTTTATATGTTTGATGGAGAACCGCTTTATGAATACAAAGAAGAACGTGATCGGGAGAACTGGTTATGGGGCACGGCAAACTTTGACCTGGGGAAACCGGAAGTTCATAGTTTTTTAATTTCGAATGCGTTGTACTGGGCGGAATTCTATCATATAGATGGATTTAGGGTTGATGCAGTGGCTAATATCCTGTATTGGCCAAATCAGGATGAACGCCACACGAATCCATATGCTGTTGATTTTTTAAAAAAACTCAATCAAACCATGAGAGAGGCTTATCCACATGTGATGATGATTGCGGAAGATTCTACAGAATGGCCTCAAGTGACAGGTGCCGTTGAGGAAGGGGGGCTTGGTTTTCATTATAAATGGAATATGGGATGGATGAATGACGTACTGAAATACATGGAGACGCCGCCCGAAGAAAGGCGGCATTGTCATCAGCTTATCTCTTTTTCATTACTGTATGCGTTTAGTGAACATTTTGTATTGCCGTTTTCTCATGATGAAGTCGTATACGGAAAAAAATCACTTCTTAATAAAATGCCTGGCGACTACTGGCAGAAATTTGCCCAGTATCGGCTTTTGCTGGGCTATATGACAGTGCATCCCGGAAAGAAATTGATCTTTATGGGATCAGAGTTTGCCCAATTTGATGAATGGAAAGATACAGAACAGCTTGATTGGTTTTTGGACTCCTTCCCCATGCATCAGAAAGCCAGCGTTTTTACGCAAGATCTTCTCCGCTTTTACCAAAAAAGCAAAATCCTTTATGAGCATGACCATCGTGCACAATCGTTTGAATGGATTGATGTCCATAATGACGAACAATCAATCTTTTCTTTTATTCGTTATGGCAAAAAGCACGGTGAGGCGCTTGTCATCATTTGTAATTTTACACCCGTGGTCTATCATCAATATGATGTTGGAGTTCCTTTTTTTACTCAATACATTGAAGTGCTTAACAGTGACAGTGAAACATATGGAGGCTCAGGGCAAATCAACAAAAAGCCATTATCGGCCAAAAAGGGAGCACTTCATCATAAACCGTGTTATATCACGATGACCATCCCCCCTTACGGTATCTCGATTTTACGGGCGGTTAAAAAAAGAGGAGAGATAAAAAGATGAAAAAACAATGTGTAGCCATGCTCCTTGCCGGCGGGAAGGGCAGCCGTCTCAGCGGATTAACAAAAAATATGGCTAAACCGGCTGTATCTTTCGGGGGAAAATACAGGATTATTGATTTTACCCTAAGCAACTGTTCAAATTCAGGCATAGACACAGTCGGGATTTTAACGCAATATCAGCCGCTTGAGCTGAATTCCTATATTGGGATCGGCAGTGCATGGGACCTGGATAGATATAATGGCGGCGTGACGGTTTTACCCCCTTATGCCGAGTCATCAGAAGTCAAATGGTATAAAGGAACGGCAAGCGCCATTTATGAAAATCTCAATTATTTGAATCAGTATGATCCTGAGTATGTACTGATTTTATCAGGAGATCACATATACAAGATGGACTACGGCAAAATGCTTGATTATCACATTGAAAAGAAAGCAGATGTGACCATCTCTGTCATCGAAGTGGGCTGGGAGGAAGCAAGCCGGTTCGGCATCATGAAGGCCAATCCAGATGGGACGATCACACATTTTGATGAAAAGCCCAAATTCCCTAAGAGCAATCTTGCCTCAATGGGAATTTATATATTCAATTGGCCGCTTTTGAAACAGTATCTTGAGATGGACGATCAAAACCCTTATTCTAGCCACGACTTCGGCAAAGACATTATTCCTCTGCTTTTGGAAGAGAAAAAGAAGCTTTCTGCTTATCCGTTCAAGGGATATTGGAAGGATGTCGGAACGGTGCAGAGCTTGTGGGAAGCCAATATGGATTTGTTAAAAGAGGACTCGGAGCTGAAGCTATTTGAACGCAAATGGAAAATTTACTCCGTCAATCCAAATCAGCCTCCGCAATTTATTTCATCTGATGCGCAGGTTCAAGATTCGCTTGTGAACGAAGGTTGTGTTGTATATGGAAATGTGTCTCACTCCGTTCTTTTTCAAGGTGTGACTGTTGGTAAGCATACGACTGTTACATCATCCGTCATAATGCCGGATGTGACGATTGGGGAGCATGTAGTCATTGATAATGCCATCGTTCCTAATGGGATGGTGCTGCCGGATGGCGCAGTGATTCGCTCCGAAAAAGACATTGAAGAGGTGCTGCTCGTTTCAGAGGAATTTGTAGAAAAAGAATTGATTTAATTACTGAAGAGGGGGCAGAGTCAGTGTTCAATAATCAAATGTTAGGTGTTATAGATGAAACCACATATAAGCATTCTCTTCAGGATTTAACAGCACAGCGGTCGCTCGGGGCGATCCCTTTTGCCGGCAGGTACCGACTGATTGATTTTATGCTTTCCAACATGGTGAATGCGGATATTAGGAGTGTTGCAATTTTTCCGAAGTATCGTTACCGTTCGCTCATGGATCACCTTGGGGCGGGTAAGGAATGGGATTTGCACCGGAAAAAGGACGGCCTCTTTTTTTTCCCGTCTCCCCATCTTCATCACGAATACGATGAATTCGGTTCCTTTCGCCAGTTTTCGGACCATCTAGATTACTTCCACAGAAGCACTCAGCAGTATGCTGTAATCTCCAACAGCCATACCGTATGCAACATTCAATTTCAATATGTGCTGAAACGCCATCAGGAGGTTGGCTGCGACGTCACCGAGGTATTTCAGGACGGCCAGTCGCTGCAAATCTATATCATGTCAACAACGCTTTTAAAGGATCTGATCTACGGACATAGCGAAAAAGGCTATAAAACCATTCAGGAGGCTGTTGAAAAGGAATCTTCCGCCCTGACCATTTGCCCTTATGAATATTCAGGTTATGCCGCTGTCATTGATTCGGTGGAAAAATATTATACCCACAGTATGGAGCTCATTCAGCCTCGTTTTTGGCAGCAGGTGTTTTTGCCGCAGCAGCCGATCTATACAAAAGTGAAGGATGAGCCGCCTACGAAATACGGAAAGCACAGCACTGTCAAAAATTCTTTGGTGGCAAACGGCTGTGTGCTTGAAGGAGAGGTTGAAAACTGTATTTTGTTCAGGGCGGTCCATGTCGGAAAGGGAACGAAGCTGAAAAACTGTATTATTATGCAAAAAACGCAGATTGGAGAGGATTGTCTTCTTGAGCAGGTCATTTCGGATAAGGATGTTAAAATCGGCAAGGCGACGGAAGCTGTAGGAACAGCTGAGCAGCCGCTTGTATTAAGAAAAGGTTTGGTGCAAGGAGAGCTGATGAATTCTTGAAGATATTATTTGCTGTGTCAGAATGCACCCCATTTGTGAAATCAGGAGGTCTTGCTGATGTAGCAGGCGCTCTTCCGAAGACGCTTGCGCGATTAGGCAATGAAGTATATGTGATGCTGCCGAAGTACAGCCAAATACCTGAACCGTGGAAAAAGCGTATGAAAAAAAAGGCTGAGTGTACGGTAGCTGTCGGCTGGCGTCAGCAATATTGCGGAATTGAACATATGGCCGAAGACGATGTGAATTATTACTTCATCGACAATGAGTACTATTTCAACAGGGATTCGTTGTACGGGCATTATGATGACGGTGAGCGGTTTGCCTTTTTTTCAAGAGCTGTGCTGGAGGCTGCCAAAGTTGTGAATGTTCCAGCCGATATTGTTCATACTCACGATTGGCATACAGCGATGGTCAATTATTTGCTGAAAGAGGAGTACAGAAAACATCCTTTTTATGAACGGATGAAAAGCGTGCTCACGATCCACAACCTGCAGTTTCAAGGCATATTCCCTCCTGATGTCACACATGACTTGCTGGGTCTTGAGATGGATCATTTTCATTATGAAAGGTTAGAATGCAATGGTTTTGTTAATTTTATGAAGGCGGGCATCATTGCGGCTGATCATGTGACAACTGTGAGCCCCACTTACAGAAATGAAATATTGACTCCGTATTATGGTGAGCAGCTGGAACAGGTTTTGCAATATAGGGAAAATGATGTAACCGGCATATTAAATGGCATTGATGATACGTTCTATCAGCCGAAAAGCGATCCTTATATAGAGGCGCAATACGATTCAGGGGATCTTGCATGCAAGTTGGAAAACAAAACGAAGCTTCAGCGGCGAATGGGGCTTCCAGAGAAAAATGATATTCCGCTGATCAGTATGGTGACAAGGCTCACTAAACAAAAGGGGCTTGATCTTGTCCGCAGAATTATGCACGAACTTCTTGAGGAGCAAGACATACAGCTGGTTGTGCTGGGCACAGGAGAACGTGAATTTGAAGATTATTTCCGGTATGCAGAATTTGCTTTTCATGAGAAGTGCCGAGCTTATATCGGGTTTGATGAGCCGCTAGCCCATCGAATTTATGCGGGCTCTGATATGTTTTTGATGCCGTCGAAATTTGAGCCGTGCGGTTTGGGGCAGCTCATTGCTCTTCAATATGGCGCCATTCCGATTGTCAGGGAAACGGGCGGTCTTTACGACACTGTCCGTTCCTATCAGGAGGAAGAGGGAACGGGCAATGGTTTTACGTTTTCCGCCTTTAATGCGCATGATTTGAAATTTACGATTGAACGAGCGCTGGCGTTTTATCGCCAACAGGATGTATGGAAGAGCATCGTGAAGACCGCAATGAATGCAGATTACAGCTGGGGGAAGTCGGCTAAAGAGTATCAGCGTATTTTCGAGCAGGTGACAAGGAGTGGACGGGATGTTCTCGAGTAAAGAACGCTTTGCAGACTTATTTTTAAAGCGTCTGGAAATGACGTGCGGAAAAAGCTTTAAAGATTCTGCCAAGCTGGATCAATATAAAACGTTGGGCAATATGGTCAGAGAGTATATCAGCGCTGATTGGATCGAAACGAATGAAAAAAGCAGATCAAATTCCGGGAAGCAGATATATTATTTATCAATCGAATTTCTGCTCGGTCAGCTCCTTGAGCAAAACTTAATGAATCTTGGTGTTCGTGATGTTGTAGAAGCTGGTTTAAAGGAAATTGGCATCAATTTAGAGGAAATCCTTCAGATAGAGAACGATGCAGGTCTCGGCAACGGCGGGCTTGGCCGCTTGGCCGCTTGCTTTTTAGATTCTCTTGCTTCGTTGAACCTGCCGGGGCACGGGATGGGCATACGTTATAAGCATGGCTTGTTTGAGCAAAAAATTGTAGACGGACATCAGGTGGAGCTGCCTGAGCAATGGTTGAAAAACGGGAACGTATGGGAAGTAAGGAATGCAGATCAAGCAGTGGACGTGCCGTTTTGGGGCGAAGTCCATATGACAGAAAAAAGCGGGCGCCTGCATTTTCGCCACGAACAAGCGACAATTGTTACCGCTGTTCCTTATGATATCCCGATCATCGGCTATGAAACGGGCACTGTCAACACGTTAAGGCTTTGGAACGCCGAGCCCTATGCGCATTATCACGGCGGTAATATTTTGTCTTATAAGCGAGAAACAGAAGCGGTTTCTGAATTCTTATATCCCGATGACACCCATGATGAGGGGAAAATTTTACGGCTGAAGCAGCAGTATTTTTTAGTATGCGCAAGCTTAAAAAGCATTGTGAACAATTACCGAAAAACACATAAATCTTTATCCGGCCTGCATAAAAAAGTGAGCATTCATATTAATGACACTCACCCTGCGCTTGCGGTGCCTGAGCTGATGCGGATTTTGCTCGATGAAGAGAACATGAGCTGGGAAGAAGCTTGGCATATCACTGTACATACGATTTCTTATACAAATCATACAACATTGTCAGAAGCGCTCGAGAAATGGCCGATTCATTTGTTTAAGCCGCTGCTCCCGCGAATGTACATGATTATTGAAGAGATCAATGAGAGGTTTTGCCGCGCAGTTTGGGAAAAGTATCCGGGAGACTGGAAAAGGATAGAGGACATGGCGATTACAGCGCATGGTGTTGTCAAAATGGCTCATCTGGCCATAGTAGGCAGTTACAGTGTAAATGGCGTTGCAAAAATACATTCCGATATATTAATGGAAAGGGAGATGCGCGACTTTCACTTGCTGTTTCCGAATCGTTTTAACAATAAGACGAATGGAATTGCCCACAGGCGCTGGCTGTTAAAAGCGAATCCAGGCTTGTCTGCCATCATTACAGAGGCGATCGGCGATGAATGGGTCAAACAGCCGGAATCACTGATCCGTTTAGAACCGTACGCCACTGATCCTGCATTTATTGAACAGTTTCAAAACAACAAAAGCAAGAAAAAACAAGAGCTTGCCGATTTGATTTTTTGCACGGCCGGGGTGGTTGTGAACCCTGAGAGCATATTCGACGTACAGGTGAAACGGCTTCATGCATATAAACGGCAGCTGTTGAATGTTCTTCACATTATGTATCTGTATAACCGCCTCAAGGAGGATTCGGGGTTTTCAATCTACCCGCAAACCTTTATTTTCGGGGCAAAGGCTTCACCAAGCTATTATTATGCTAAGAAAATCATTAAGCTGATCCATTCTGTCGCAGAAAAAGTCAATTATGATCCGGCGGTCAAACAGCTGATCAAAGTTGTTTTTTTAGAAAATTATAGAGTTTCTATGGCTGAGCGAATTTTTCCGGCATCAGACGTAAGTGAGCAAATTTCAACTGCAAGCAAGGAAGCGTCTGGTACAGGAAATATGAAGTTTATGATGAACGGGGCTTTGACGATCGGCACGCATGACGGCGCAAATATCGAGATCTTTGAGCGGGTGGGCCCTGACTGTATTTACACGTTCGGCTTAAAGGCGGATGAGGTTCTATCGTATCAGGAAAACGGCGGCTATAGATCGAGGGAATATTATCAGCATGACAGGAGAATCAGGCAGGTAGCGGATCAGCTGATCAATGGTTTTTTTGAAGGAGAAGCAGATGAATTTGAATCGATCTTTGACTCGCTGCTTCCGCATAATGATGAGTATTTTGTGCTGAAGGATTTCAGCTCATATGCAGATGCGCAGGAGCGAATTCAAGCTGATTATCGAGAGCGAAGGAAATGGTCTGAGCGTTCGATTGTAAATATTGCTCATTCTGGATATTTCTCCAGCGACCGCACGATCCGGGAATATGCGAAGGACATTTGGGGCATCAAGCCGATGATGTGAAAAAGCCGCTGTATAAGCGGCTTTTTTTGTTCACAGATCCATTGAATTGATTGTAAAGGATAAGAACGTCGCAAATGCACTCCATAAAAAATAAGGCAAAAGAAGATAGCTTGCGGCTCTGCTGTATTTTTTGGCAATGATCAGTAATACGATTGCTGTGATGGCGACAAGCAGGCAGTCAAGCGATGCAGCCAGCAGATTTTTTTGCGTAAACTGGAAATAGCTGAAGGCTTGATTCAGCACGTAATTTATCAAAAGTGTAAACCAAAAGCTTTTCGCACCTTTAAATGAAAACGCAGCATATACAATGGCTGCTGAAAGGGAGATCAGGGCAAACAGGATGGCCCAAATGATGCCGATCGCAGTTCCGCTTGGCGTCCAGTCCGGTTTTTTCAATGAATTGTACCATTCTTGGTCCACAGGAAACAGGTAGCCTGCGGCTGAAAACAGCGCATATGTAATCACAAAAACGGCTAAAGCGCCGACAATCTTTTTCATATTTGCAACCTCCGCATGTATTTAATTACCCTTTATCTTATAAAGATCAAACCCCCGATATGCGGGGGAAATGATGGTCTTAAATAAGCTGCCGCAATGCGTTTGCTTTAATGCGTTCATATTCAAAAGCTGATTCTAATTCTTCCTTCGGTAAAGCAGACTTGCGGACGTATTTTTCGCGAATGACATCGTAAAGCTCGTAAGGAAACAGCATATCAATAAACATGACTTGTTTTTGTTCTTCAGTTAATGGGGCTCTGGATTCGTATGCGTTCAGCATGACATGAAATGTTTCTTCATCCCAAACGCCCGTCGTATCCAAAAGCGGAATAATCATTTTGCGCAAATCGCGAATAGGCAGATCAAATGAAACGGTATCTAAGTCAATGACCCAAATCTGTTCATTTTCCCCTAAGAGTGTATTTCCGGTTCCGTAATCCTGGTGGCAAAGGTTAGGGCTTTTTTTCAGCTGTTCAGTCCATGGAACATAGGTCGACTGCAAAAGCCGGTCTTTGATGCGCAGCCCGTCTTCAATAAAGCCATCTATCTCCTGAAGATAAAGCTGTGAGAAAGGATCTTCTTTTTCCGCCTCCGCCATCAGCTTCCACGTTTCCATCTGTTTGCATCGTTTCGTGTAGTGATTCGGCCAGCGACCTAATTTGGTAAATACGGGAACGCCATTTGGCGGCTGATATCCGACGGAAGCTGTATGAAAATCAGCAAGGCCTTTCATGATAAACTCCAAGTCCTGCTTTACAGTCAGCTCAAACGGCCTTCCTTCGATCCAGTCATATACGACAAATAGAAATGAGCCGTGCTTGGAATATAGGCTGCCTTTTTTGTTTGGGAGTATGCCAGGAACATTCATGCCTTTTTTTGCTAAATAGTCCTGCGCGAAAATGGAAAACAACGCTTTCTTTTCTGGCCTGTGTATTCGTTTTAGACAAACCGCGCCGGAGTCTGTGTGGACCTTCCAGACAAGCGCCATCTGGTTTCCCTGAATGACGTCTATTTTTTCAGCCTGCACATCCCATCCTTGAAGCACATTTTCAGCCAGTTCCGTTAATTTTTTTGCATCTTCTGCTGATAAAGGAAGCTCTGATGAATTCCCCTCCCCAATGACTTCATGGTTTTCTGCCATTAAAGGACACATCCTTACCTGTTTTACTCCTACCTTATGAATCAAAAGGAAAAAATGATTGAGTTATTTGACTATATTTAATAGATGAATCTGGTTGTTTACCCGTTTTGTTTTTAGGGCAGTCCCATTCCGCACAAGTTGGTTGTTCAGCCGTATCATGATTCTAACTAGTTAAAAATCATGCAGGAATGGAGGCTATGTATGAAAATAGCACTGATCGCCACAGAGAAGCTTCCTGTCCCATCGGTTCGAGGAGGCGCCATTCAAATCTACCTAGAAGCGGTTGCCCCTTTAATTGCCAAAAAACATGAGGTGACTGTGTTTTCTATTAAAGATCCGAATCTCGCTGATAGAGAGAAGGTAGACGGTGTCCATTATGTGCATTTGGATGAAGACCGTTATGAAGAAGCCGTTGGAGCAGAGCTGAAAAAGAGCCGTTTTGATCTTGTGCATGTTTGTAATCGCCCAAGCTGGGTTCCGAAATTGAAGAAACAGGCGCCGGATGCTGTTTTTATTTTAAGCGTTCACAATGAAATGTTCGCTTACGATAAAATCAGCCAGGCGGAAGGCGAGATTTGCATCGACTCCGTAGCGCAGATTGTTACGGTCAGCGATTATATCGGACAGACGATCACAAGCCGTTTTCCGTCAGCACGATCAAAAACAAAAACGGTGTATTCTGGTGTGGATTTAAAAACGTACCACCCTCGCTGGACGAATGAAGGGCAGCGGGCTCGCGAAGAGATGCGTAGCGAGCTGGGGCTTCACGGCAAAAAAATCGTCTTGTTTGTCGGCCGGCTTAGCAAAGTCAAAGGCCCGCACATATTATTGCAAGCTTTGCCGGACATCATTGAGGAGCACCCCGATGTCATGATGGTGTTTATCGGGTCAAAATGGTTCGGAGATAATGAATTAAATAACTATGTTAAACATCTTCATACCCTTGGTGCGATGCAAAAGGATCATGTCACATTTATTCAATTTGTGAAGCCAAAGGACATTCCGCGCCTTTATACCATGTCAGATGTATTTGTATGCTCTTCGCAATGGCAGGAGCCTTTAGCAAGGGTGCATTATGAAGCGATGGCTGCGGGACTTCCTATTATTACAAGCAATCGGGGAGGCAATCCAGAGGTCATAGAGGAAGGGAAAAACGGCTACATCATTCATGACTTTGAAAATCCTAAACAATATGCCGAACGTATCAATGATTTGCTGAGCAGCTCGGAAAAGCGGGAACGGCTTGGGAAATATAGCCGCCGTGAGGCAGAAAGCAATTTTGGTTGGCAGAGGGTGGCTGAAAATCTGCTCAGCGTCTATGAAAAGAACAGATAGAAGGGGTGAACAGAGTGTACCAAAAAGAGCATGAAGAACAGATTGTGTCCGAAATTCTCAGCTATTATCCGTTTCATATCGACCATGTGGCGCTGAAATCGAACAAAAGCGGGCGCAAAATCTGGGAAGTCGAAACTGATCATGGCCCAAAGCTGCTAAAAGAAGCGCAAATGAAACCGGAGCGGATGCTTTTTATCACTCAGGCACACGCCCATTTACAAGAGAAAGGGCTGCCGATAGCGCCGATTCATCAAACAAAAAATGGCGGGAGCTGCTTGGGCACGGATCAGGTTTCTTACAGCTTATATGACAAAGTGACAGGAAAAGAAATGATTTACTATGATGCAGAGCAAATGAAAAAAGTCATGTCATTTGCCGGCCATTTTCATCATGCCTCAAAAGGATATGTTTGCACAGATGAAAGCAAGAAGAGAAGCAGGCTGGGAAAATGGCACAAATTGTACCGATGGAAGCTGCAGGAACTTGAAGGGAATATGCAGATCGCGGCATCCTATGCTGATGACGTATTTTCGCAAACTTTCTTAAAACATGCTGATAAAATGCTGGCAAGAGGAAAAGAAGCTCTTCAGGCGCTTGATGACTCAGAATACGAAACCTGGACAAAAGAGACGCTCGAGCATGGCGGATTCTGTTTTCAGGATTTTACATTGGCACGTTTGACAGAGATCGAAGGGGAGCCTTTTTTAAAGGAGCTTCACTCGATTACCTACGATTTACCGTCAAGAGACCTTCGTATTCTGCTGAATAAAGTGATGGTTAAGCTTTCTGTATGGGATACTGATTTCATGGTTGCACTGCTTGCGTCCTACGACGCAGTGTATCCACTCACAGAAAAACAGTACGAGGTACTTTGGATTGATCTCGCGTTTCCGCATTTGTTCTGTGCAATCGGGCACAAATATTATTTGAAGCAAAAGAAAACGTGGTCAGATGAGAAATATAACTGGGCGCTGCAAAACATGATTTCTGTTGAAGAATCTAAAGATTCGTTTTTGGATAAACTGCCGGAACTGTATAAAAAGATAAAAGCGTATCGGGAGGCGAATTGACATGAGGTCATCGAGACAAAAAGCCTTTATTTCTAAACTAGATCTCGACCAATTCGTATTTACACCGCCTGGACCGATGGGATGGCAGGCTCATGACTCAATCTCAGCTGAGAAGGAAGAAGAGGAGAAGCATTTAGATGTGGGCAGCATTCGAGAGCTCCCTCACATCAATGCACCGAAAGAATATCAAGAAGAAACGAAGGAAAAGGAAACAGATCACAAAATCGTCGATGATGAAGAAGAAACGAAATTCGAAACCACTCTGGAGCCTGAGGAGGAGCGTGATTCGAAACGCTCAGTGTCCCCATATGAAGAAGAGGAGGAAGATGAAGAACCAGACTTAGCGGAAGAAGCTAAAGTGGAAATCATCATTCTTCCAAGTGAATCTAAACCAGCTCCATGGTTTTCTCAAACCGTAAAGCGCAAGGCATAAAGTCACATTTATGCCTTTTTTCATGTTTTCTGCAGCAAAAAAACAGCCCGTTTTGCAACACGAGCTGTAGGTTTTATGTTTTTGCTTTCACAAAAAGCTGATTGATAGATGATAAATCAAAATTTTGCGTCAGAAAAGGCGGCGGAAATTGTTTGTTTTTCGGGGTCAGAACGGATTGGTAAACAGTATTGAGCCTTTTGGCAGCATGGGTAAAGGTAAATAAAGCTTCTACATGCTTTCGGGCGTTTTTTGTCATTTTGCTCATTAATTCTTGATCTGTAAAGGCTCTGTCAATTGCTTTTGCAAATGAAGAAGGTTTGTTGTATCTGTCGATGACAAGGCCAGTGACTTCGTGTTTTACGACTTCACCGTTTCCGCCCCGGTTTGTGGTAATTAAGGGCGTGCCGGCCGCCATTGCTTCATAATTCACACGGGCGAGGGGTTCGTTCCACTGAGAGCTGCACACAAAAACATCTGCCATCAGAAATAGGTTTGGGATGTCGTCTGCGGGAATGAATTTTGTAAAGATTATGTGGTCTCTGTATGGCAGCGCCAGCGTGCGCAGATAGGTGACATATTGGTTTTCGCTGTCATCGCTGAACCACTTCCCGCCTGCTATGACCAGTACAGCATCAGGGTGCTGCTGCAAAATCCGTCTCATGCTGTGAATGAGAAGGTGAGGTCCTTTTGTCGGGCTTAAGCGGCCGGCGAATAAAATAACTTTTTTATCTTCAATACCGTATTTTTTCCGGTATGTTTTTCTGACAGCCGAGCCTTTCATCGTCCAGACGGGCGGATAAGAGTTTAAATCAACGCCGGAATACACAACTTTTGTGATGTCCTCGGCTTCAGGGAAACGTTCAATGACGGTTTGTTTAATAAATTCGCTCACAGTTGTGATCATGGAGACATTGTCGAGTACTTCTTTTCCTTGCGCGAAGGTCATCTTTTTTTCAGAAAACATTTCGTTATGCAGGCTCAGTACGATCTTGCTGTTTGGTGAGGCTTTTTTATATAAAGAGACATTTAAAGGTCTGTTGAACACATGAATGAGGTCAAATGAAGAGGCTCGCAGCTCTTCGGCTACCGCCTCGCGGTAATGTTCTTTTGGCAGATGGATATAATGTACGCCGTCTTTTGTTTCTCTTTTTGGGAGCGATGGATCTTCTATTGAAAAAATGGTCAGGTCGTACCTGCTGTTGAAATAGGGCGTGACACCGTCAATCATCATTTGAATAGCGCCGCCGCGTACTGCGGGCGCCGGCAGCTTTTCTGTACAGATAAAGGCAAGCTTCATTTTTATTCCCCCTGATACAGCGACGATAAATAGGTGATTTCGTTGGTCAAGCCATCCTTTAAGGATGTGGCGGGATTATAATGCAAGAGCTGTTTTGCTTTTGAAATATCCGCCCACGTGTTGCGCGGTTCCCCTGCTATTTTGTCCGAAAAGTGCAGTGTTGCTTTTCTCCCGGAAATATCCTCAATGAGGGAGACAACTTTTAAGACTGAGGCACGCTCTGCGCCGCCGATATTTACTGTTTCACCAATAAGGTGGGGTTTCCCAAGAACAGCGGTGATGCCTTTGACACAGTCGCTGATATAAGTGAAATCTCTTGACTGCTGCCCATCACCGAAGATGGTAAGCGGCTTTTGCTGAAGGTGCTGCTTAATGAGCCGGTGAAAAGCCATATCCGGCCGCTGTCTTGGCCCGTATACGGTAAAAAAACGGAGAATCACAATTGGAATGCCAAAGCTCTGTTTATACACATGGCAAAGCTTTTCTCCCGTAAGCTTTGTTACCCCGTACGGAGATAAAGGAGAAAGCGACGTGTTTTCGCTGACTTTTCCTTGTTTTTCGCCATAGACGGAAGAGGTGGATGCAAAGACGAACGTTTGAATAGAATGTTCCCGGCACGCCTCGAGGAGCCTTTGGAGCGCTTGGATATTATGTGCGGCATATGGGTGAAAATGATTGCCCCAGCTTGAGCGGACACCCGGTATGGCCGCCAAATGAAAGATGACGTCCACTCCTTCCAGTAAGGGAGCAAGATCGGCTGTCAGCAGATTTTCCTTTATGAACGTAAATCGCTTTTCCGGCAGCAGGTTTTTAAGGTTTTTTAATTTCAAGGAAAATGGAGTAGGACCGATAAAGTCATCGATTCCGATAACGTTATGTTTCTTATCTTTTAGTAATTCTTCGCAGAGGTGGGAGCCGATAAAGCCAGCTGCTCCTGTGACGAGTATTTTCATGGACGGCCAACTCCCGTACAGATCAGGCCGCAAGCCTCGATCAGTTCTTTTTTTAGTACGTTGCGTCCGTCAATCACAAGACGCCCTTTCATGATATCTGCAGCCTTTTTCCAATCAAACGCTAAAAACTCAGACCATTCTGTCGCCAAAAATAAAAAGTCACTCTCTTCGATCGCATCAAAAGCTTGAGAATGCTGAGTTACATGTTGCCGCAAATGTTCTGGAAGTACAGCTTCAGGATCATATGCATGAACATCACATCCCAGCTCCGCCAGCCTTTCCATCAGTCTGACAGCCTGAGAATTCCGGATGTCATCAGTATTCGGTTTGAAGGAAATGCCGAGTACAGCCGCTTTCTTGCCTTGAAGTGTTTCGAAGAATGACTGTATTTTTTTGATATACAGGCCAAGCTGGGTGTCATTAATGTGCTGCACGGCCCGGAGCAGGAAGGTCTCCGTGTTTTTTTCCTGGGCAGCAAATTGCAGCGCCTGCAGATCCTTTGGAAAACAAGAGCCTCCGTATCCGATGCCTGCCTGCAAAAAGTGCTTCCCGATCCTTGGGTCTAGACCGATAGCGCGGGAAATATCTGAGATATCTGATTGATAGGCTTCACATATGCGGGCCATTTCGTTAATAAACGAAATTTTGGCCGCTAAAAAGAAATTGTTGGCATATTTGATCAGCTCTGCTCCCGCTAAGCTTGTAACGATAAAAGGGGTATCAATGTGTTTGTAAATGGATTTGACGATGGCTGCCGATACGTGATCTTCTTCCTGAACACCGATGACTGTTTTGTCAGGATGCAGCATGTCATATAAGGCATTGCCTTCCCGCAGAAACTCCGGATTGGATACGATATTAAAGAGGTTTTTAGACACTCCGGAGGCAATCAGCTGTTTTGCTATGTTTTCATTTGTCCCGGGCGGAACAGTGCTTTTCGTAATAATGGTTTTATACGATCGGATTGCCTCGCTTAAATCACCGATGACGGACTGCAGGGCTTTCGTATCAGCTGATCCGTCCGAACGCGGCGGAGTTCCGACTGCGATAAAAATAACGGGACATTCCTCCATGCTCGATTTCACTTCAGAAGAAAACGAGAGATTGCCGCAACGAAGTATTGCATCTGAAAGCCCAGGCTCGTAAAAGGGAATGACTCCTTTTTTCAGCTGCCCGATTTTTTTGACGTCTTTGTCTGTGCATATCATGTCATGTCCGATGGATGCCAGTGCCGCTGATAGGGTTAAACCGACATACCCGGCGCCAACCACACAAATTTTCATCACCTGAGCTCCTTTACAAGATTACTGGTCATATATCAATATCCTATTAAAAAAGGGCTGGTTCGTGATTCCGCTTTCTGCCCAGTTGCTTCCGCCTAATTTCAGATGTACAAACATCGGGATGCGCTCTTGGAATATCATGTAATAAACATGAGCTGAGGGGAAAATACCATGATAAAAAAAGCGATTATTCCTGCAGGCGGATTCGGCACGAGAAATCTGCCGGTGACGAAGGTGATTCCGAAAGAAATGTTTCCGGTAGGATCTAAGCCTGTGATTCATTATCTTGTTGAAGAATTAAAGGAGTCAGGCATTGAGGACATTTTGATGGTTGTATCGAACCATAAAAATCTGATTGTCGACTATTTTGATTCCTCTTTGGCACTTGAGGCTTTTTTGGCCTCTAAGAATAAACTGCATTTGCTTAGTGAGCATCCCATTCCGAATATACGGATTCACTATGTGCGGCAGCCTTATGCAAAGGGTCTTGGCGACGCCATTTCTTTTGGAAAGCAATTTGCAGGCAAAGAGCCTTTTGCCGTCGTTTTGCCAGATGATCTGATTTTTTCCGCCAATCAGCCGGCTTTGGGGCAGCTGATTGAAGCGTATACGAAATATCAGTCCAGTGTGATCGGCTTAAAAGAAACAAAAACGGAGGATTTACATCATTACGGGGTGATAAAAGGGGAGCCTGTTGAAAAAGGGCTTTATCGCATACAGGATATTGTGGAAAAGCCTAAACAAAACCCTCCGTCTCATTTTGCCGCAGCAGGGCGTTATATTTTCACACCGGATATTTTTAATGAGCTGGAGGCATTAGAAGCTGATAGCGGAGGAGAAGTGCAGGTAACGGATGCGATAAAAGCTTCGCTCGGGGCATGTACCGTATACGGGAAATTGCTAGAGGGCGAGCGGTATGACATCGGCCTGCAAAAGGATTATCTGAAGCTGATTTACGATATGCTGAAAACGGAAAAGAACCCCCAATAATCGGGGGTTCAATCAGCGTGGAGATCGCCGAATGTGGTCATGATTCCCTCTTCGTCAAGTTCTTCTTCATAGCGCTCATGGGCTCTGCTTTGATAAACGGTAATTTCTTTTCCAGTGATATCTGTAGCGATGAAATTTTCGTAAGACTCCGTATTGCCGATATTCTCTTCGGCATTCATCGTCATATCATCATAGCTGAGCGGAGGGTTTTCCATATCCTGCGGCGTTTGTGAGTTCCCATATTTTTCGACATCCTGATAGGAATCCTCACTGTCATATGGCGCTCTGATTTCTTCATCATCATCAAATTCAAATTGCCCGAATGGTGTTTCTTCTTCAATCGGACGGTCTCTGGAAACCACGTCCTGTGACGAATACTCCGCGAGGGTTGTGGCAGTCGGAAGCGCTTCAAGTCGTTCGAAAGGGATTTCCTTTCCGCTGACTTCACAAATGCCATACGTACCGTTTTCTATCGCCTTTAATGAATGCTCAATGTCCCGAAGGTGCTCTCGCTCATGCAAGTCTAGAGCGATGTCTTTCTCACGCTCGTAAAGTTCTGTCGCCTGATCGCCGGGATGGTTGTCGTATGCCGAAAGCTCGCCCCACGAATCATAAGGAAAGGCTGAGTTAAGCTGAAAATGGTCATTGTCTTTGAAACGGTTTAAGATATCTTTTTTCGTTTGTTCCAGTTCATTTTTTAAATGCTGAAGCTGTTCTTTCGTAAGCAATGTGATCGCCTCGTTTCTCTGTGATGCATACCTTTAGTATGAACAGATCGCCTGAGAACTTTCATAAATGGCGGGTGGAGGAATATAGGAGGTTTTCCTTTTATGGTAAGCGGATACAACCTTTGCTATCAGTGGAGAAAGAAATTTAAGCTTTGTTTCTTTTTCATTTCTGCAATTAGGTTTATAATAGGTAAGGCAGGCCATTTGGACTGCATGATCTGTGTTTGACACAAAGGAGACACAGGTGTATGGTATTAAAAGCATTTTAAGGATTATGGAGGAATGTCTCATGGTGACAACGGTGCAGCGTACGTTCCGAAAGGAAGTTCTACATGCATTACATAAAGCCAAAGAAGTCAACCATGCTGTCTTAATAAGCTATTCGAGACAAATCGAGTCTCTTGACCCTCTATCATTTTTCAATTACGGAGCAAAAAAATATACAGGCAATCGATTTTTTTGGTCAGATCCTGAAAGTGAATTGACAATAGTCGGTCTTGGCAAAGAAGCGGTTTTCCAGACAAATCAAAAAAACAGCGAGCGGTATCGTGAGGTTTTTGAACAATGGGAGCGCTTTAAAAAGACGGCTTTTCATATTTATGAAGAAGAAAAGCTGCAGCATTCTGCAGTGGGACCTGTGTTATTCGGAGGATTTTCTTTTGACCCTTGCGAAGAAAGAGGTTCACAATGGGACCATTTCTCGGAAGGGGATTTCTTTGTGCCTGCGCTTATGCTGACGATGACTTCTGAAGGCCCGTTCTTAACAGTTAACAGATGGGTAAGCGGAGGAGAAGACGCAGAAGCTGTTTTAGAAGGTTTAAAAGCTTTTGCGGCGGAATTTATGGTTCCCGATTTCAAGCAAGAAGATCAGGCTGTGATTGCAGCAGCCGAAGAGCTGGATAAGGATGATTGGCTGAAAGCAATCGAAACGGCCACAAGCCAAATTAAAGAGAAACAATATGATAAGGTTGTTCTTGCCCGAGAGCTGCTGCTCACGTTTGACGGTCCAATCCAAATTGAACCGGTGCTTAAAACGCTTCTGGACGATCAGCAGACAAGCTATGTTTTTGCAATTGAACAAGAAGGCAAAACCTTTGTCGGCGCGTCTCCGGAAAGACTGATCAAAAGAGACGGCGGCACTGTCATGTCTTCCTGTCTGGCAGGCTCCATTAAACGAGGCGTGAATGAAGAAGACGACCGCCGGATAGGCCTTGAATTATTAAACGATGAGAAAAACCTGCTTGAGCATGATATTGTGGTAGGTATGATTCATAATGCTTTTGTATCAAGCTGTTCAGAGGTTGAAAAGCCTGATGGACCTGTTTTGTACAAAACAAAAAGCGTTCAGCACCTGTTTACGCCGATTGTCGGACAGCTGCGCGAGTCTGCATCGATTTTTGACTTAATTGAGAAGCTGCATCCCACTCCGGCGCTCGGGGGAGCACCTCAGGAAAAAGCTGTTGACGTGATCAGGGAGATTGAACCGATGTCTCGCGGCTGGTATGCGGCCCCTATCGGCTGGATTGACAGCCAGGATAACGGGGAATTCGCGGTCGCCATTCGTTCAGGGCTCATCGAAGGAAGCACAGCAAGGCTGTTTGCCGGGTGCGGTATTGTGGAAGACTCGGAACCAATCTCGGAATATGAAGAAACACAGATTAAATTGAAGCCGATGATCTCTGCATTAGGAGGTGAGAGGCGTTGACAGTCAACCCGATTACTCATTACATCGGAAGTTTTATTGATGAATTCGCCCTTTCCGGAATTACGGACGCCGTCGTTTGTCCGGGCTCAAGATCTACACCGCTGGCTGTTCTTTGTGCTGCGCATCCCGATATCAGCGTCCATGTCCAAATTGATGAAAGGTCTGCCGGATTTTTTGCATTAGGTTTGGCAAAAGCGAAGCAGCGTCCCGTACTATTGATCTGTACATCTGGAACAGCCGCGGCCAACTTTTATCCGGCTGTGGTTGAAGCCCATTATTCAAGGGTGCCTATTATTGTGTTAACTGCTGATCGGCCTCATGAGCTGCGCGAAGTAGGCGCACCGCAGGCTATTAATCAGCACTTCTTATTCGGTAACTTTGTTAAGTTTTTCACAGACTCTGCTCTTCCTGAAGAGTCTCCGCAAATGCTGAGATACATCCGAACGCTGGCAAGCCGCGCTGCCGGAGAAGCACAAAAGCGCCCGATGGGGCCTGTCCATGTGAATGTGCCGCTGCGCGAACCGCTGATGCCGGATCTTTCAGATGAGCCGTTTGGAAGAATGAGAACAGGCCGTCATGTGTCTGTGAAAACGGGTACGCAGTCTGTTGACCGAGAGTCCCTGTCTGATGTGGCTGAGATGCTCGCAGAGGCTGAAAAAGGAATGATCGTCTGCGGAGAGCTCCATAGTGATGCGGACAAGGAAAACATTATTGCGCTGTCAAAAGCGCTTCAGTATCCAATTTTAGCAGATCCGCTGTCTAATCTGCGGAATGGTGTTCATGATAAAAGCACTGTTATTGATGCGTATGATTCGTTTTTAAAAGATGATGAGCTGAAGCGGAAACTCCGTCCTGATGTTGTCATTCGGTTTGGACCGATGCCTGTTTCAAAACCGGTTTTCTTATGGCTTAAGGATGATCCGACGATTCAGCAAATCGTGATTGACGAGGATGGAGGGTGGAGAGACCCGACACAGGCAAGCGCGCATATGATTCATTGTAATGCGTCTGTTTTTGCTGAGGAGATCATGGCAGGCCTTACTGCTGCCACCAGATCCTCAGAGTGGCTGGAAAAGTGGCAGTTTGTCAATGGGCGGTTCCGCGAGCATCTGCAAACAATCAGCAGTGAAGATGTTTCGTTTGAAGGCAATCTCTATCGAATCCTTCAGCATCTTGTGCCTGAAAACAGCTCGCTGTTTGTGGGAAACAGCATGCCGATCAGGGATGTTGATACGTTTTTTGAAAAGCAGGACCGCCCTTTCCGGATTTATTCAAACCGGGGAGCAAACGGGATAGACGGTGTCGTCTCCTCTGCCATGGGGGTATGTGAAGGAACAAAAGCGCCTGTTACCCTTGTGATTGGAGATTTATCTTTTTATCATGATTTAAACGGCCTGCTGGCGGCCAAAAAGCTGGGTATTCCTCTTACTGTGATTCTTGTCAATAATGATGGAGGAGGGATTTTCTCCTTTTTGCCGCAGGCTTCTGAGAAGACACACTTTGAAGATTTGTTCGGCACACCGACAGGGCTCGATTTCAAGCATGCGGCTGCACTTTACGGCGGAACGTATTCATGCCCGGCTTCTTGGGATGAATTCAAAACAGCTTACGCGCCGCAGGCAGACAAGCCCGGACTCCATTTGATTGAAATCAAAACGGATCGCCAATCAAGAGTCCAGCTTCATCGCGATATGCTGAATGAGGCTGTGCGGGAAGTGAAAAAACAATGGGAACTGTAAACATAACGGTATCAGATGGTGTCCGATATGCAGTGGCAGACGAGGGACCGAATGCTTCCGAAGCCGTCGTCTGTCTGCATGGGTTTACCGGCAGCAAACAATCATGGACTTTTCTTGATGAAATGCTGCCTGATTCCCGTTTGATCAAAATTGATTGTTTAGGGCATGGGGAAACCGATGCCCCGCTGAATGGGAAAAGATACAGCACAACCCGGCAAGTTTCTGACCTTGCCGAGATTTTTGATCAATTAAAACTTCACAAAGTGAAATTGATTGGGTATTCTATGGGAGGAAGGCTTGCTTACTCTTTTGCGATGACATATCCCGAGCGGGTATCGGCACTTGTGCTTGAAAGCACGACGCCGGGGCTCAAAACACTTGGGGAACGGCGGGAACGAATCATGCGGGACCGGAAGCTTGCTGATTTTATTTTACGAGACGGGCTCGAAGCGTTTGTTGCGTATTGGGAGAATATCCCTTTGTTTTCATCTCAGCAGAGGCTGGCTGAAGATATTCGGTACAGGATACGATCGGGCCGTCTGCGGAACAATAAGATTGGGCTTGCGAACAGTTTAACCGGCATGGGCACCGGTTCACAGCCTTCCTTGTGGAGCCGTGTAGAGGAAATAGATGTTCCTGTGCTTCTGATCTGCGGGGAGTGGGACGAAAAATTTTGCGCCATCAATCAAGAGGTGCATAAGATGCTTCCTTCTAGTAGAATAGAGATTGTTCCAAAAGCAGGACATACGGTCCATGTGGAGCAGCCGCGATTGTTTGGTAAAATAGTGAGTGAGTTTTTGACAAGCATCTGACTCATTCACATAGAGAATAAAAGGAGGTCATCATATGGCTGAATGGAAAACAAAACGGACATACGATGAGATATTGTATGAAACGTATAATGGCATTGCAAAAATAACAATCAACCGACCTGAGGTACATAATGCGTTTACCCCTAAAACGGTTGCTGAAATGATTGATGCGTTTGCTGACGCAAGAGACGACCAAAACGTTGGGGTTATCGTGCTTGCCGGTGCAGGGGACAAAGCATTTTGTTCTGGCGGAGACCAAAAAGTGCGCGGCCACGGTGGATATGTAGGAGACGACCAGATCCCTCGTCTTAACGTATTGGATCTTCAGCGTTTAATCCGCGTCATCCCGAAACCGGTTGTTGCGATGGTGTCCGGCTATGCGATCGGCGGAGGCCATGTGCTTCACATCGTATGTGACTTGACAATTGCTGCGGACAACGCAATTTTCGGACAAACAGGCCCTAAAGTGGGAAGCTTCGATGCAGGTTACGGTTCTGGCTACCTGGCTCGAATTGTAGGACATAAAAAAGCACGTGAAATCTGGTACCTATGCCGTCAGTACAACGCACAGGAAGCACTGGACATGGGTCTTGTCAACACAGTCGTTCCTTTGGAACAGCTTGAAGAAGAAACGATTAAATGGTGTGAAGAAATGCTTGAAAAAAGCCCGACCGCACTGCGCTTTCTTAAAGCTGCGTTTAACGCGGACACAGACGGACTTGCTGGAATTCAGCAGTTTGCAGGGGATGCTACCCTTCTTTACTACACAACAGATGAAGCAAAAGAAGGCCGTGATTCCTTTAAGGAAAAACGCAAACCTGATTTCGGACAGTTCCCTCGTTTTCCGTGATCAGCAATACCTAGTAAACCAACAGCTTGAGACTTTGCGGTCCAAGCTGTTTTCTTTTCAATACAGACATTTTACCTCGGAGATGATGACATGCTGACAGAACAGCCCAACTGGCTCATGCAGCGGGCACAGCTGACACCTGAGAGAATCGCTCTCATCTATGAAGACCAAACCGTGACATTTGCAGAATTGTTTGCCGCGTCTAAGCGAATGGCGGAACAGCTTGCCGCTCATTCGGTTCGAAAAGGGGATACTGCGGCTATTTTGCTCCAAAACCGTGCGGAAATGGTATACGCCGTTCACGCTTGTTTTTTGCTTGGTGTTAAGGCGGTGCTTTTGAATACGAAGCTGTCAACACATGAAAGGCTGTTTCAGCTGGAGGATTCGGGATCCGGCTTTTTATTGACAGATTCAAGCTTTGAGAAGAAAGAATATGAACACATCGTTCAAACGATTGATGTGGATGAACTGATGAAAGAAGCAGCAGAGGAAATTGAGATCGAGGCTTATATGCAAATGGATGCAACGGCAACGCTGATGTATACGTCGGGTACGACAGGAAAGCCCAAGGGAGTTCAGCAAACGTTCGGAAACCATTATTTCAGTGCGGTGTCGTCCGCTCTTAATTTGGGTATAACAGAACAAGACCGCTGGCTTATCGCATTGCCGCTCTTTCATATCAGCGGATTGTCCGCATTATTTAAATCTGTGATCTATGGAATGACTGTCGTGCTTCACCAGCGTTTTTCCGTAAGCGATGTGCTGGATTCTATCAACAGGCATGAAGTGACAATGATATCTGCGGTGCAGACTATGCTGGCCAGTCTTTTGGAAGAAACAAACCGCTGCCCTGAATCCATCAGATGCATTCTTCTCGGCGGCGGTCCTGCACCGCTGCCATTGCTTGAGGAATGCCGTGAGAAAGGATTCCCTGTCTTTCAGTCATATGGAATGACAGAAACATGCTCGCAAATTGTTACCCTGTCGCCGGAATTCAGTATGGAAAAGCTCGGATCTGCGGGGAAACCGCTGTTTTCGTGTGAAATCAAAATAGAGCGGGACGGACAGGTATGTGAACCGTTTGAACACGGTGAAATCATGGTCAAAGGCCCGAATGTCATGAAAAGCTATTTTAACCGGGAGAGCGCAAACGTAGCCTCTTTTCAAAATGGCTGGCTGAAAACAGGTGATCTTGGTTATTTGGACAGCGAAGGCTTTTTATATGTATTAGACAGACGTTCAGATCTGATCATTTCTGGCGGAGAAAACATTTATCCGGCCGAAGTGGAGTCAGTGCTGCTTTCACACCCCGCTGTGGCCGAAGCCGGGGTTTCAGGGGCTGAAGACAAAAAATGGGGGAAAGTGCCTCATGCCTATCTTGTCCTTCACAAGCCTGTGAGCGCAGAAGAATTGACTGCCTACTGTAAAGAACGCTTGGCGAAGTATAAAATTCCGGCGAAATTCTTTGTGCTTGACCGCCTGCCGCGCAATGCGTCTAATAAGCTCTTGCGAAATCAGCTGAAGGATGCGCGTAAAGGAGAACTGCTATGATCGAAATAGAAAAAATCACGCTTTACCATTTGAGCATGAACTTAAAGAAACCGTTTAAAAACAGTATCGAAACGCTTCAAGAGCGTAAATTTCTGATCGTGGAAGCCATTGATACATCAGGTGTCACAGGCTGGGGAGAAGTTTCCGCTTTCTCTTCGCCTTGGTACACCGAGGAAACCATTGGAACATGTTTGCATATGCTAAAAGATTTTTTTATCCCAAATGTCGTCGGCCGTGAATTCAATCATCCTTCAGAAGTGCCGGACAGCCTGGCGCGTTATAAAGGAAACCGGATGGCAAAAGCGGGACTTGAATCGGCTGTATGGGATATCTATGCCAAAAAGAAGGGCGTATCCCTTGCTGAGGCATTGGGCGGAACAAGAGATAAAGTCCCTGCCGGCGTGGTAGTCGGACTGGCGCCTCTTGACGATATGCTGAAGGAAATAGAGAGCTATCAAAAAGAAGGTTATCAAAGAATAAAAATTAAAATTCAGCCTGGGCAGGATGTGGAATTGGTCAAGGCCATCCGCAGCCGATTCCCAAACATCCCGCTTATGGCCGATGCCAATTCCTCTTACGAACTGAAGGATATCAGCCGCTTAAAGGAGCTTGATGACTACCATTTAATGATGATTGAGCAGCCTCTTCAATCCGACGATATCGTTGACCACCGCCACCTGCAGAAACATTTGAAAACGGCCATTTGCCTTGATGAGAGCATTTGTTCAGTTGATGATGCGAGACGGGCGATTGAGCTAGGAAGCTGCAAAATTATTAATATAAAACCTTCTCGTGTCGGCGGCTTAACAGAAGCCTTAAAAATTCATGATTTATGCCAAGAGCATCATATGCAAGTTTGGTGCGGCGGAATGCTGGAAACAGGCATATCAAGAGCGCAGAACGTGGCGCTTGCTTCACTGCCTCAATTCACAATACCTGGCGATATATCTTCATCCTCACGCTATTGGGATGAAGATATTGTAACTCCTGATATTCGTATTGATAATGGATTTATTTCTGTGTCAAAACAGCCTGGTTTAGGAGTTGAGGTAAACCAAGACATTATGCGAAAATATGTGACCAAAATGGATGTTTTCACACAGCATGGTTAAGAAAAAAGCATTTTGCTATTTTGAATAAATGACACTGTGCTGTTACAGTAAAAGTGTTCGTTGAATACATCCCTTCTCGTTTGGACCGGCTGCTGACCCAGCCGGTTTTTTTATGTAAATTAGCTTGACAAAAATGGCCAAACGCGATAATTTTGCACAAGGGAAACTTTTTGTCCTGTGTAAATAAAACATGCTTTTGGCTAATTTAATGTCACATGTCTAAGAACTGACAACATAAGATAAAACAATCGGACATTGATGGCAAAGAGGAGGAGAAATATGAGACGAGGGCTGATGGCAGCAGTACTTTTTGTGACCTTTGCTTTAACGGGATGCGGAACGGATTCAGCCGGAAAAAGCGCTGATCAGCAATTACAAGTGACAGCGACAACATCTCAAATTGCCGATGCAGCAGAAAACATCGGAGGTAAGCATGTAAAAGTCACCTCTTTAATGGGACCGGGGGTTGATCCGCACCTTTACAAAGCTTCCCAAGGTGACACGAAAAAATTAATGTCTGCCGATGTTATTCTGTACAGCGGGTTGCATTTGGAAGGGAAAATGGAGGATGTCCTCCAAAAAATCGGCGAACAAAAACAATCGGCAGCAGTAGCTGAGGCCATTCCGAAAAATAAGCTTATTCCCGCGGGGGAAGGCAAGACGTTTGATCCCCACGTCTGGTTCAGCATTCCGTTATGGATCTATGCGGTGGATGAAATTGAAGCGCAATTCAGCAAAGCAATGCCTCAGCACGCAGATGCCTTTCGGAAAAATGCCAAAGAGTACAAAGAAGATTTGCAATATTTAGATAAGTGGTCGCGTAAGGAGATCGCACATATTCCGGAGAAAAGCCGTGTGCTTGTGACTGCTCATGATGCGTTTGCGTACTTTGGGAATGAGTATGGATTTAAGGTAAAAGGCCTGCAGGGACTCAGCACAGATTCGGACTATGGATTAAGGGATGTTCAGGAGCTGGTTGATCTTCTGACAGAAAAACAAATAAAAGCTGTGTTCGTAGAAAGCAGTGTATCTGAAAAATCAATCAATGCAGTGGTGGAAGGCGCTAAAGAAAAAGGCCATACAGTCACAATCGGCGGTCGGCTTTATTCGGATGCCATGGGTGAAAAGGGCACAAAAGAAGGCACATACGAAGGAATGTTCCGCCACAATATCAACACGATTACTAAAGCGCTTAAATAAAGAAAAGAGGTGGAGGATATGTTCCCTGTTGAGCTTGATAATGTGACGGTTGCTTATCATAAAAAGCCTGTACTGCAGGACATTTCGCTGCAGGTGCCTGAAGGAAAACTTATTGGCATTATCGGCCCAAACGGCGCGGGAAAATCAACCTTGATCAAAACGATTCTCGGTCTTGTGCCCCGAGCTTCCGGAGACATCTCTATTTACGGCAAAGACTATAAGGATCAGCGGACCAGAATCGGATATGTTCCGCAGCGCGGCTCGGTTGACTGGGATTTCCCCACAAGCGCGCTCGATGTCGTCCTAATGGGAAGATACGGGAGAATCGGTTTATTAAAGAGGACAAAGAAAGCGGATGTGGAGATGGCGAAGGCCGCATTAGCAAAAGTCGGGATGCTTGATTATGCGAAGAGGCAGATCAGCCACCTGTCAGGCGGCCAGCAGCAGCGGGTGTTTCTTGCCCGGGCACTCTGCCAGAACGCTGACATTTATTTTATGGATGAACCGTTTGCAGGTGTCGATGCAGCGACGGAGCGCGCGATTATGACGCTGTTGGCAGAACTCAAAGAAAAAGGAAAAACCGTGCTTGTCGTCCATCATGACCTGCAGACCGCCGAGGATTATTTCGATTGGATCTTACTGCTTCATTTAAGAAAAATCGCTTTCGGACCGGCGGAAAACGTTTTTACGATCGAAAACCTGCAAAAAACATATGGAGGAAGGCTTACGTTTTTAAAAGATAAAGTGCTGGCAGAAGGACATAAGGAGTGAGCGCGATGTTTGAAAGTTTGTGGCTGCAGCTCCAGCATCCGAATACACAGTGGGTGCTGGCCGGTACGCTTTTGCTCGGGATGGCAAGCGGTGTTTTGGGCAGCTTTGTGCTGCTGAGAAAGCAAAGTTTAATCGGCGATGCGATGGCCCATTCAGCTCTGCCGGGAGTGTGTCTCGCTTTTCTGTTCACCGGGCAAAAATCACTGCCTTTCTTTTTGCTGGGTGCGGCGCTCGCCGGACTGCTCGGAACGTTTTGTATTCAGCTGATTCCGCGGCTTTCAAAAACAAAGGAGGACTCGGCGATCGGGATTGTTCTTTCTGTGTTTTTTGGCGTCGGGATCATTCTGCTGACATATATTCAGCAACAGGGGGCGGGAAGCCAAAGCGGGCTTGACTCTTTTTTATTCGGCCAGGCTGCTTCATTGGTCAGGCAGGATATCATCCTTATTGCAGGAATATCCGCTGTTCTACTGCTCCTATGTATTGTTTTCTTTAAGGAATTTACATTGATTACTTTTGATCTCGCGTTTGCAAAGGGATTAGGAATCCCTGTACGTTTTTTAAACGGGCTTTTGGCTTGTCTGATTGTCTGTGCTGTCGTCATTGGGCTTCAGACTGTTGGTGTGATATTAATGGCGGCTATGCTGATTACACCTGCCATAGCTGCGAGATATTGGACCGAACGATTAACCGGGATGATCGTCATTGCCGGGATTACAGGCGGGGTCAGCGGCGCGGCCGGAACCCTGCTTAGCACCACGATGAAGGGAATGGCGACAGGGCCATTAATGATCTTATCTGCAACGCTGCTCTTTCTTGTTTCAATGATTTGCGCGCCTAAGCGGGGATTGGCTGCTAAAGCCATAAGGCTGATGAGGCTGCGGCGCAGAACAAGCAGGGAGCAAGTGCTTTTGGCGATTTATGAACAGTATGAAAAGAATAATCTTTGTGTAACTGTTGAAAGTGTAAGAAAGAAAAGACGCCTATCCCCTTCATTATGCCTTAAGGCATTAAATGACTTGGAACAAGAGAGTTGCATTGAGCGTATCGAAAATGGGATTTGGGAAATCACAAGCAAAGGGATAGAAAAAGGCTATCACACAGCTTTGAAGCAGCGAATGTATGAAGTGTATCTCATGCATGAAATGGAACTTGCCAATATAGAATCCGGTCAGGACTACTTTGACCCGGACCGTTTACCGAGAGAAACGAGAGAGCGGCTTTATTCACTCTTAAAGCTGTATGGACGGATGCCTGAGCGTCGAAAAGCGTCTCATGATGCCGAGAAGGGACAGATCGCAAATGAGTTTTGAAGCATGGATTATAGCTACCGGTGTATTAGTCGGTGTAAGCTGCGGATTGATCGGCACATTTCTTGTGCTGAGAAGCATGGCGATGCTGGCCGACGCAATCAGTCATACAGTGTTGCTTGGCATTGTCGGCGCTTTTCTAGTGACGGGAAGTCTCGATGGGATTTCTATGTTTATCGGCGCAGCCGCAACCGGTCTGTTAACGGCTTTCTTGGTTCAGCTTCTTCATAGCAAGGGGGTTCAATCAGATGCTGCCATAGGAGTTGTGTTTACATCTTTATTTGCAATCGGGGTTATTTTGCTTTCTGTCTATGGAGCGAATGTCCATCTCGATATTGAGCACTCGTTAATGGGAGAAATCGCTTTTGTGCCGTGGAATATGGTGACGGTATTCGGGGTTGATATTGGGCCGAAAGCGTTTTGGATGCTGGCATCTGTTCTGGTTTTAAACGTAGTGTTGATCAGTGTGTGCTATAAGGAGTTTAAAATCGCTTCGTTTGATCCTCAAATGGCTTTAGCCTTGGGAATACCGGTTTTGCTCATTCATTACGTGCAAATGGGCATGCTGTCCCTGACGACTGTTGCTTCCTTTGATTCGGTGGGTGCTGTATTGGTTGTGGCCATGCTGATTGTTCCGCCTGCTGCGGCACATTTGCTGACAGACCGGCTTCTTTATATGCTGATTCTCAGCGCGTTGATTGGCGGGCTGTCGGCGGTCATGGGCTATTTCTTCGCAACGTGGCTTAATGTTTCGATTTCAGGAGCGATGGCGGCCATGACAGGTGTATGTTATGCAAGCGCCTTTTTGTTTTCACCTGCAAACGGGGTCATGACTAAAAAGCTGAGAACACTCAACATGCAAAAAGAAAGAGCTGGCTGATGCAGCTCTTTCTTTTAATTATAAATCATGCGGCTTAAACGTTTTGCAGTCTGTTTCCCGGCTGTTTTCAGCCGTTTCACCAGTATGGCTGACAACATAAATGGCATCAGCGGTGCATTTGTTACCTTTGCCCCAATAAGAACAGTTGTTGACCTCACATAGAATTTTCTGCTCCATGCCATCCCCTCCTTATAAAGGTTCTGGATTAGTATAGCCGGCTGGCTTGCCCTCTATTCCTCCTGGCGGATATAGCGTTTATCTCGCATAAACATTTTCCAGAAGAAATAAAAGCCCGGAAATAGAATGATAAATGCAACGATATACGTTGCAAACAGCGCTCTGAACGTTGCTGGCTCTGTGAAGCCTGACATGACTGTCACATCGGGATAAATCATATACGGAAGATGCGCCCGCCCGTACGCGTAGCTTGCGAGAAAATACTGTATCCCAATCGCAACAAGTGCGAGACGCGGTTTTCCGATGTTTTGACCAAAGCTTTTGTTAGGCAGAAAAAGAGCGATTCCAGCAATGACAAATGTAATGAACGATGCAATAATCCAAGAAAAATCATTCATCATTCCGCTGTACAGCCAGTTTGCTTCATTCCGCATAGTTACCATAATGCATACAGCAAACAACAGTGAAATCGGGCCGGTAATCAGGGCGCTTTTTCTGTAGGCTCGGTACGCATCCTGTTCCTCTGCCACATTTGAAAAATCTGCAAGCAGCAGCGAGGACAAAAATAAGGTGCTTAAAATCGCAAACCCGATAAATGAATAGGCGTTGGGGCTTGAAAAGATTTTAGACATATTTAAGTTATAGATTCCATCCGTTTTTTCTATAAACCCTCCGTGTGTCACAGGAAGCACCAAAATTAAAATAGCAGGAATGATAAAGCCGGAGATGCCGGAAATATATCTTAGCGTTTTCCGCTCCTTTGCTGTATTTGAAAACACGAGAAATCCGCTTCGAATCGCTAAAAGCAGTAAAATCATGCTTCCGGGAATTAATAAAACGGTGCCGAGCACAAATGTCGCGCCGGGGAAAAAACTGAAAAGTGCCACGACGATGGCCACAATAAAGACGTTTGTGACCTCCCAAGTCGGGGACAAAAAGCGATTCGCAATATCGGTGGCCTTCATATGCTCCTTGTTTAAATAGATCATAGACCAAAATCCCGCTCCAAAATCCATTGTCGCCATGACGGCGTAAATAAACACAAAGCCCCAGATAATTGAGATGGCGATCAGAGCGTCAGTTGAAATCTCCATTTGTACGATCTTCCTTCCATTTGGTTTCCTGTTTGCGGAGCCATTACGACTCCGCTGTATTTAAATCTTCGTCAACCGGGTGCTTGCGGAAATAATACAGCAGCACGTAGACGACAGCTGCGCCTAACACGGCATAAACAAATGTGAAAAATAAGAACAGCACCCCGATCGAGCCAGTGGTTGTTACGACATCTGACGTTTTCAGCAAATGATAGATGACCCAAGGCTGCCTCCCCGTACATGCGAAAATCCAGCCGAATTCAATGCCGATGAGACTAAAAGGGCCTGCTGTCATGAAAATGACCAAAAGCCACGTTGGGAAACGGTCTTTCTTGAGCACCTTTCTCCAGACCACACCAATAATAGAATAAAGAATAAGCAGCATGCCTACACCGACCATCGCATTAAACAGCGTGTGAATGAAAAGCGGCGGCCATTCATCTCTCGGAAATGCATTTAATCCTTTTACAACAGTGTCAAAACGGTTCGCTGCCAAAAAGCTTAAAGCCCATGGAATCTCGATTGCCCATTTTACTTTTTCTTCATTCGGGTCGGTAAAACCGCCGATAGCGAGCGGGGCGTGGGATCTTGTTTCAAACAGGCCTTCCGCACCGGCTAATTTTTCGGGCTGGTATTCGTACAGCATCTGTGCAGATTCGTGTCCGTTCAAAGCGGTCAGCAATGAAAAAATACCGCCGATCGTCAGTGCGAGCAAAAGGGCTTTCCGGTGAAAGCGATAGACCTTTTCCTTTTTCCTCGTTCGGATCATTTTATACGCCGCAACAGAAGCCACGATAAACGCACCAGTCATAAACGCGGACAGCACGACATGGCCGGCAGTGATAAAAAAGCTAGGATTAAAAAACGCAGCCCACGGGTCAACATCTGTAATTTTTCCGTTTAAAATTTTAAAACCGGCGGGCGTACCTTCAAAAGCGTGAACATTCGTGATCAGAACAGCGGATGCTGCTGCCCCGACTAACACAAAGAAAACAGCAACAATCCTCATTGCAGGTGACAAACGGTCTGCAGCGTATACATAAATCGACATGAATAGGGCTTCAACAAAAAAAGCATAGATTTCAATTTGAAATGGCAGGGACATCACCCGGCCGATGACTTCCATAAATCCCGGCCATAAAAGCGCGAGCTGAGTGCCCGCGATCGTTCCGGTCGGTATGGCGACCCCCAGCAAAACGGCTTGTGCTTTCGTCCATCTTTTCGCCATGATCGCATAATGGTCATCTTTCGTTTTTTGATAGATCAATTCCGCCACTAAAATCATGAGCGGCAGACCGACTCCGAGTGTTGCGAAAATAATATGAAAGCCCATTGTCGTGCCAAAGAGGCTTCTGGCCAAAACTAAATCATCCACAATCGTAAACCACCTTTCTAAAAAGACGTTCTGTATGTATTTTGGGTTTATTATTTGCTTCCTCGGTTAGATTATTCTTCCTATTCTTAAATGCCATGAGGTTTACGATGCGAAAACAGAGGGAAGGATATAAGAAGATTGACAAAACGTTTGTAAGGTTATAAAATAAAACGTAATTATTACGATTTATTGAAAGGAGATTCACATGAAAGAAGGAATTCATCCGAAGAACCACAAAGTGATATTTCAGGATGTCAACAGCGGCTACCGTTTTCTCAGCACCTCTACGAAAACATCTAATGAAACAGCAGAGTGGGAAGACGGAAACACATATCCTGTCATTAAAGTAGAGGTAAGTTCTGACACGCATCCGTTTTATACAGGCCGCCAGAAATTCAATGAAAAAGGCGGACGAGTTGAGCAGTTCAAAAAACGCTATAACATGGGGAAATAAGGCAGGCCTGAGGGTTTGTCTTTTTTTATTATGACGAATAAACAAGGGTTGTGATATATTGAAGAGTAAAAAGAATAGAAAGGGACAACGAACATGAGTCTTCTAAATGATATTCTCGAATTTAACAAGACATTTACTGAACAAAGAGAGTATGAAAAGTATCAAACATCAAAATTTCCAGATAAAAAAATGGCGATTCTTTCTTGCATGGATACTCGTCTGGTTGAACTGCTGCCGCATGCGATGAATTTGCGAAACGGTGATGTGAAAATCATTAAAAGTGCCGGTGCGCTTGTGACACACCCATTCGGAAGCATCATGAGAAGTATACTCGTCGCAGTGTACGAGCTGAATGCAGATGAGGTGTGTGTGATCGGGCATCACGATTGCGGCATGAGCAAAATCAGCAGCAAAAGCATGCTTGAAAAAATCAAAGCAAGAGGGATTCCGGAAGAACGCATCGAAACAATAAAGTACTCCGGTGTAGACTTTGATCAATGGTTTAAAAGCTTTGATTCAGTGGAAGCGAGTGTGAAAGACAGCGTAGACGTTATTAAACATCACCCGCTGTTCCCGGAAAACGTTCCGGTCCATGGCTTAGTCATTGATCCTAAAACCGGAAAACTGGATCTTATCGTAAACGGTTATAACAATTAATGTTTTTGTTTCTTTTCAGGAACGGGATCGACTCCTCCCGGATGGAACGGGTGGCATTTCAAAATCCGTTTGATTGTCAGCCATCCGCCTTTTAAAGCGCCATGTGTTTTAATCGCTTCGATTCCATATTGGGAACAGGTCGGATAAAAGCGGCACGTTGGCGGTGTCAGGGGCGAGATGAATTTTTGATATCCTCTGATCAGAGCGATGAATAGGGTTTTCATGTTTCTTCAGCAACCTTTCTGATGCAAGTATAAGAAAAAAAACACAGATTGAAAAGTTAATCAATAATTCTTATCGGAAAAGTATGTTATAATGAAATTACATTTTTAAAAAAGGGGAGAGTGCCATTATGCCTTCAGTAGAAAGTTTTGAGCTTGATCATAATGCGGTTGTTGCTCCATATGTAAGACATTGCGGCGTGCATAAAGTGGGAACAGACGGCGTTGTAAATAAATTTGACATTCGTTTTTGCCAGCCAAATAAACAGGCGATGAAGCCTGACACCATTCACACACTCGAGCATTTGCTCGCGTTTACGATTCGTTCTCACGCTGAGAAATACGATCATTTTGATATCATTGATATTTCTCCAATGGGCTGCCAGACAGGCTATTATCTAGTTGTGAGCGGAGAGCCGACATCAGCGGAAATCGTTGATCTGCTTGAAGACACAATGAAGGAAGCGGTAGAGATTACAGAAATACCTGCTGCGAATGAAAAGCAGTGCGGCCAAGCGAAGCTTCATGATCTGGAAGGCGCTAAACGTTTAATGCGTTTCTGGCTTTCACAGGATAAAGAAGAATTGCTAAAAGTATTTGGCTAAAATAGAAAGGACCTTTTTGCGCATAAGCAAAAAGGTCTTTTTTGTGACGTCTCATATTTTGTGTACCATTTGCTGTAAGCGTTTGCTACTATTTAGGTAAACGATGAAAGGGTGATGGCATGAAAAAGATGTTGGTTGTTCTGCTTTTTTCTGCTTTTTTGCTTAACGGGTGCGGATCTGGTGAAAGCAAAGCAAATACAGCTGAGACGCCCGAGGTTTTGGATGTCAAGCTGACCGGGCCTGAAAAAGTAAATCCCGGAGAAAGCGCTGCTTATGAAGCAGCCGTATCATATGGTGATGAAGCTGTGACGGATGCCGATGAAGTAGAGTTTGAAGTATGGAAAGAAGGGGAAAAAGACGCAAGCCAAATGTTTAAGGCGAAACAAGAAAAAGGCGTATACCGATTGGAAACGACGTTTAAGGAAGATGGTGTATACACTGTCCAATCTCATGTCACAGCAAAAAAACAGCATAGCATGCCGACCTTAAAAGTCCAAGTCGGAGACGCCGATGCTGCCAGCAATCAGTCAGAAGAGGAGCATTCACATCATCATTGATTGTGTGAATCAGAGTGATTTTCTTGTGGTGGATCAATGGTATGCTTTACATTATAGGCTTTTACAGTCGTCCAAATGGTTACAAGCAAAACAGCCAGCACAATCAAAATACTTATCGTAATGAGAAGCGTCATGACATTCCACCTCCCGTTTTTTAACAATTGTAGCATAATAGAAGAAATCGTGACAGATAAGGGTAAAAAAGAGGTTTTAGCGTACGATATTAAGGGTATACATAGTCATATAACAAGGAGGAGATACCATGTCAGAACAATTGATTCAAGCAGTGAACAAACAAGTAGCCAACTGGACGGTCATGTATGTGAAACTACATAATTATCACTGGTATGTGAAAGGAAAAGATTTCTTCACTCTTCATGAAAAGTTTGAGGAGCTGTACAATGAAACGGCAACTTATATTGATGACTTAGCAGAACGTCTTTTGGCGCTGAACGGAAAACCGATTGCAACAATGAAGGAATCCTTAGAAACGGCTTCTGTCAAAGAAGCTGCTGGAAATGAAACAGCTGAACAAATGGTTCAAAGCGTATATGATGATTTCACAGTCATCGCGGAAGAGCTGAAAAACGGCATGGATTTAGCTGATGAAGTCGGTGACGAAACAACAGGGGACATGCTTCTTGCGATCCATCAAAATATTGAAAAACATAACTGGATGCTAAAAGCTTACCTAGGTTAAGTTCAAAAATAGAACGGCCGGATGTCTTAAAAAAGACGTCCGGCTTTTCTTTTTGTATCTTAAAAATAGGCGACAACCAGTCCATTTTTCTGAAAAATCCAATCCGTTCGGCTTGTTTACCATAGAATATTGTAAGGCCGTTTCTGTGAAAGGATGTTGGGATAAATGGATAGAGACTTTGGCATCTTTTCGTTTTTAGCAGTCAGCGTTTCAGCAGCGGGTTTTTTCTTTGGAGGTTTTCAGTATTCATTTCTGATTTTGCTCTCTCTTATGGCAATTGAATTTATCAGTACGACTTTGAAGGAAACGATTATTCACAAACTGTCATTTAAAAAGGTATTTGCCCGGCTTGTCAAAAAATTAGTCACGCTGGCTCTGATCTCTGTATGCCACTTTTTTGATCAGCTGCTGAATACACAGGGATCAATTCGTGACTTGGCTATTATGTTTTATATTCTTTATGAATCTGTGCAAATTGTTGTGACAGCCAGTTCTCTTGGCATACCGGTTCCTCAGATGCTTGTCGATCTTTTAGAAACGTTAAAAAATAAATTTAAGCGCAAACCGTAACTTTTCCCTGTTCGCGGGTCATAATAAAGCCCAGAGCGTCGGTCGCACTTTCCGGCAAAAGTATCGCAAAAAAACTGTACGAGCTAGTCTGCATGCAGAACCTGACGGCGTGCTGGGTCCCTTATTTTTTGATAAAAGGCTTCCGAAGAAACGTAACTGTGGTATGATGTATGGAAGATAGCTAGGAACGGATTTGAGGGATAAACATGTACGAGTTTAAAGATTATTATCAGAATACTGTTCAGCTTTCCTTTGACGATCAGCCTTTCTCGGACAGCCCGAAGCATGTCTGGGTGATTTGCCGTTTTGGCGGCAAATGGCTTTTAACAGAACATGAGGACAGAGGCTATGAGTTTCCAGGCGGGAAAGTAGAGCCGATGGAGTGCGCAGAAGAGGCTGCGCTCCGGGAAGTAAAGGAAGAGACGGGCGCGAGAGTCAAAAGCCTCAAGTATCTCGGACAGTATAAAGTTCTCGGAAAAGAAAAAGTGATTGTAAAAAATATATATTTTGCAGATATAGAAAAGCTTGAAAAGCAAGCTGATTACTTTGAAACGAAAGGCCCGGTTTTGTTTCACGAGCTTCCGGAGAACCTTTCCCGCAATAAAAAATTCAGCTTTATTATGAAGGATTCCGTACTTCCGATCAGTTTGAAAAAACTGAAAGAATCTGGATGGATTGAATAAAAAACCCGGCATATATGCCGGGTTTTTTATGTCCTCCCCTTCGTCCATTTCTTTTCCAGCAGCTCGACGCCCTGATACATCAGAGTGGCGAAGATGGCGATGATCAGCAGGCTTAAGAAGACGAGTGTAAAATTGAAGACTTGGAATCCGTAAATAATCATATATCCTAATCCGACCTTCGAAACGAGGAATTCCCCTACAATGACGCCAACCCATGATAAACCGACGTTCACTTTTAGTGTTGAAATAATCGCGGGGGAAGATGCAGGCAGTATGACTTCTTTAAAAATAACCCACTTTTTTGCGCCGAATGTTTTCATGACTTTCGTATAGTTTTCGTCGACCTCTTGGAAGGCGGTGTAGACAACGATGGTTGTGATAATGACGCTGATGATGGCTCCCATCGCAATGATGCTGATAAAACTGGGACCGAGCGCGACAATCAGGATCGGGCCTAGGGCCACTTTCGGCATTGCATTCAAAATCACAAGATACGGATCTAAAATTCTGGCAAGTCGGTTAGACCACCATAACAAAGCGGCGAGGCACGTGCCCATAAACGTCCCAAGCAAAAAGCCAAGCACCGTTTCAAATAAAGTGACGCCGATGTGTGACAGTAAAGAACCGTCACCAAGTTTCTCCAGCAATAATCGCCACACAGCTGAGGGAGAGCTGAAGATCAGCGGATCGATCCAGCCCTGCCTGCTGGAGGTTTCCCAGCCCGAGAAAAAGAGAATAAATATGGCAAGCTGAAAGGAATGAACCTTCCACTTTTCCTTTTTCTGTTTGAATTGATACTGCTCGTGAAGCAGATCAATGGTTTCTTTGCTGTTTCTCAAGAGAATTCAGCTCCTTCCATATCGTTTGAAACAGTGTCTGGAAGGAAGGTTCCTGACGGGCGTCAAAAGGCAACATCGCGGCCAATTCCTTAGGAATGGTAAAAATCTGATGGATGGTGCCCGGCTGATTTGAAAATAAAAAGATCTTATCGCTCATCGCTATCGCTTCCCCTATATCATGAGTGACAAGCACTGCTGTTTTTTGATATTCCTTTAATGTGCGGAATACCAGGTTTTCCAAAGACAGCTTTGTCTGAAAATCAAGCGCGGAAAATGGCTCATCCAGCAAAAGCAGACTAGGGTTAGGCGCAAGTGTTCTTGCAAGCGCAGCCCGCTGGCGCATCCCGCCTGACAGCTCTTTCGGATATTTTTTCTCCACATCTATGAGGCCGAACTCCGGCAATAGACCGAGTGCAGCGGCTTTGCTTTCTTCTGTCAGTGTGTCGGCGATTTTTAAACCGAGAAGCACATTTTCCTCGATAGATTTCCAGGGAAATAAGTAATCCTGCTGAAGCATATAGCCAATATTATGTTCTTTTTGATTCGGCTCACGGCCTTCAATCAGAACTCTGCCTTCTGATGGCTCAATCAAACCGGCAATAATGGAAAGCAGTGTTGTTTTTCCGCAGCCGCTTGGGCCGAGAAATGAGATGAAATCGCCTTTTTCGGCATCGAAATGAATATCCCGCACAGCCGTTGTTTTTTCTTTAATAGAAAAATAAGTATGGGTTACATGGTCGACATGTAAGAAAGACATAGATGGCGCCTCCTATTTCTCCGAGGTGACTTTTTCAGCAATTTCTTTATTTACAAGCTGATTGTATGGAATGTGCTTCGGCAGTTCTCCCGATTGATCCATAATGGTTTGGAGAAGCTCCCATTCTTTTTCGTTAAGCAGAGGGTCTGGCGAATATGAATGCTGTTTTTTATAGCGTTCAATGGATGTTTCGATGACGTCTGGGTCGGTATCATCAAATTCATCTTTAATGGCATCTGTGATGTCCTTCGCAGAATGATTTTCAACCCACTGCTGCGCCTTATAAATGGCCTTTGTAAACTTGACGGCTGTGTCTTCATTTTTCTTCAAATAGCTTTGTTTCGCCATAAAAGTCGTATAAGGAACCTCTCCTGATTCTTCTCCGAATGAAGCCACGATATGGCCGATGCCTTTTTTCTCAAAGAGAGAAGCCTGCGGTTCAAAGAGCTGTACATACTCACCGGTTCCAGAAGCAAACGCATTGGCAATATTGGCGAAGTCTATGTTCTGGATGAGGTCTATATCCTTATGCGGGTCAATCTTATGTTTGTTCAGTACATACTCGCCGACCATTTGCGGCATGCCGCCTTTTCGCTGACCGAGAAACGTTTTTCCTTTCAGCTGATCCCAGTCGAAGTGTTCAACATCTTCTCTCGCGACAAGAAACGTTCCGTCTGTCTGAGTCAGCTGGGCGAAATTAATGACGGGATCTTTAGCCCCTTGCGCTTCGACATAAATAGATGTTTCTGACCCGACAAGCGCGATGTCGGAGCCGTTGGAAAGAAGCGATGTCATCGTTTTATCTCCGCCCCAGGTCGTATTCACATCGACATCAAGCCCTTCTTCCTTAAAAAAACCTTTAGACTCAGCAACATATAAAGGTGCGTAAAAAATTGAATGGGTCACTTCAGCTACTTTGACTTTGGTGAGCGTTTCTTCCTGCTTGCAAGCCGCCAGGGCGAACATCAGAAAGATACTGCCGACACAGGCGAAGCCCAGCCTTAACCATCTGTTCACATAGACAACCTCCTTATTTCGCATCAAGTTAATATCCTTTTTTGCTTTACATATCGTATGATGGGTATAAAAATGTGTGAATGCCTAACCAGGTTCTCCGGATGTAATTTTGGAGTAAGGAAAGCATATAGAAAAAAGGAGGCGGCTGTTTTGATTGTAGAGAAAAGAAGATTTCCGTCGCCAAGCCAGCATGTGCGTTTGTATACGATCTGCTATCTGTCAAATGGATTACGGGTTAAGGGGCTTCTGGCTGAGCCGGCGGAACCGGGACAATATGACGGATTTTTATATTTGCGCGGCGGGATTAAAAGCGTGGGCATGGTTCGGCCGGGCCGGATTATCCAGTTTGCATCCCAAGGGTTTGTGGTGTTTGCTCCTTTTTACAGAGGCAATCAAGGAGGAGAAGGCAATGAGGATTTTGCCGGAGAAGACAGGGAGGATGCATTTTCTGCTTTTCGCCTGCTTCAGCAGCACCCAAATGTCAAGAAGGATAGAATCCATATCTTCGGTTTTTCCCGCGGCGGAATTATGGGAATGCTCACTGCGATCGAAATGGGCGGGCAGGCAGCTTCATTTGTTTCCTGGGGAGGCGTCAGTGATATGATTCTTACATACGAGGAGCGGCAGGATTTGCGGCGAATGATGAAAAGAGTCATCGGCGGAACACCGAAAAAGGTGCCTGAGGAATATCAATGGAGGACACCGTTTGACCAAGTAAACAAAATTCAGGCTCCCGTGCTGTTAATCCATGGAGAAAAAGACCAAAATGTTTCGATTCAGCATTCCTATTTATTAGAAGAGAAGCTAAAACAACTGCATAAGCCGGTGGAAACATGGTACTACAGTACATTCACACATTATTTCCCGCCAAAAGAAAACCGGCGTATCGTGCGGCAGCTCACACAATGGATGAAAAACCGCTGACAGTGAAATATGTTATGATAAAGAAAAAAGAGAACGAAAGGGGATTTCACTTTGGGAATGCCTGTTGAATTTAATACACTGATTGTGACAAAAGGAAAAGAAGTTCGCATAGATGAAAATATATTCACGTTAGAGAAGGACGGATACCGAGTATATCCGATGGAGATTCCAATGGATGTACGCAAAACAAAGTTTGGCGAAAAGTCAGGCACAGCTGAAGTGCAGAAGCTTCAATGGGAAGAAGGCCGGACCATCATTACATACAAGCTGACTTCTTTGCATTCCGTCAATTAAAACAAGCCAAGAGCATAATTGCTCTTGGCTTTTGTTTTTTATACGAGAGGGCCGCCTGCCTGGGCGATGGCATCGGTATGTGCGAACTTTTTAAAGTTCTCTTTGAATTCATTTGCAAGGTAGACTGCTTTTTCTTTGTATTCTTCCTTGTTGGCCCACGTGTTTTCAGGCTGAAGGATATGATCAGGAACGCCAGGAACATGGGCCGGAATGTGCAGGCCGAAAATATCGTCAGTTATCATTTCAGCATCCTCTAATTTACCTTCAATCGCTGCTTTGACCATTGCTCTAGTGTAAGAAAGCTTCATTCGTTCGCCTGTGCCGTAGCCGCCCCCGGTCCAGCCGGTATTGACTAAGAAAACGTCTGCGCCGTGTTCATCGATCTTTTTGCCGAGCATTTCAGCATAGACGTGAGCAGGAAGCGGCAGGAACGGTGAGCCGAAGCATGTAGAAAACGTCGTTTCAGGAGACGTGACACCACGTTCGGTTCCGGCAAGCTTACTCGTGTAACCGCTCAAGAAATGGTACATCGCCTGCTCCTTCGTTAGTTTGCTGATCGGCGGCAGGACTCCGAAGGCATCAGCCGTCAAAAATACAATTGCTGACGGATGGCCGGCCATGCTTGGAGTCACGATGTTGTCAATCATATGAATCGGGTAAGCTGCCCGTGTGTTTTCAGTATAGAAGGAATCATCATAATTGGCTTCGCGTGTATCTTCATCCACAACGACATTTTCGAGAACAGACCCGAAGCGGATCGCGTTAAAGATTTGCGGCTCCTTTTCCTCGCTTAAATGAATGCACTTAGCGTAGCACCCGCCTTCAATATTAAAGACGCCTGTATCAGACCAGCCATGTTCATCGTCACCGATCAGCTTGCGGTCAGCATCTGCCGACAGGGTGGTCTTGCCTGTTCCTGACAGTCCGAAGAAAAGGGCGACATCGCCTTTTTCACCGACATTGGCGGAGCAGTGCATAGATAAAATATCTCTTTCAGGCAGCAGGAAATTCATAATGGAGAAAATGGACTTCTTCATTTCACCGGCATACTCAGTTCCGCCGATTAAGATCGTCCGCTTTTCGAAAGAGACAATAATAAACGTTTCGGAATGAGTGCCGTCTGTTTTTGGATCCGCTTTGAAGTGCGGAGCAGAAAGAATGGTGAACGGCTGCTCAACTGTTTTCTTATCATTTCCTTCCGGACGGATAAACAGCTGCCGCGCAAATAAATTGTGCCATGCGAACTCATTTACGACAGTGATCGGCAGCCTGTATTTCTCGTCTGCTCCGGCAAATCCTTCGAAAACAAACAGTTCATCTCGCTCCTTTAAATAGCTGACAACTTTCGTGTACAGCCGCTCAAACGCTTCTTCTGAAATCGGCTGATTCACCGGGCCCCAATCGATCTTATTTTTCGTGCTTTCTTCCTCCACGATGAATTTATCTTTAGGTGAGCGTCCTGTGTAAGCGCCTGTTGTCGCGCGAACAGCACCTGTGGATGTTAAAATGCCTTCGTTTCGGGAGAGGACTTTTTCTGTTAGCTGTGCTGCAGATAAATTATGACGCACATTTGGACATGTTAATAAGGCTTGTAAATCAGCGGTCAAATCAACTGAGTTCATATGAAACCTTCCTTTATCGTTTTTTGTGTTTTGCTAATTGTGAATTAGTATAACATATATTTTCAAATAGTCTATACTATTTATTATTTTTTGTGTGTGCATTTCCATTGTTTTCCCTCAATATAGGTGCCTATTTCTTCTGAATCATATTGACATTGCAAACCCTTTTACGATAAGATATTTCATTGAGCGGATACTCTTATCCCGAGCTGGCGGAGGGACAGGCCCTATGAAGCCCAGCAACCGGTTTCTCTGTTATTTATTATGTTCAACTGAGTGAGACAACCAAGGTGCTAACCTGTTGCAAGGTTGTATGATTCCTTGAGCGATAAGAGTGAAAGGCACAAAGACCAAACCCTTTCCTCGATGGAAAAGGTTTTTTTATTTCATAAATATGCCAATTAACATTCTCTAATATAACTGTACATTGTATAAGAGGGAGCGAGTTCCGTATCATATATACAAGGTCTTTCGGGAGGCCTTGTGCAGGAGGAAGCAAATCATGAGTAAAAATCGTCGTTTATTTACATCAGAATCTGTTACGGAGGGGCATCCGGATAAAATCTGTGACCAGATTTCTGACAGCATTTTAGATGAAATTTTAAAGAAAGACCCTAACGCGCGTGTTGCTTGTGAAACATCTGTGACAACAGGTTTGGTTCTTGTAAGCGGAGAGATCACAACTTCTACGTATGTTGACATTCCGAAAACGGTTCGCCAAACCATTAAAGAAATCGGATACACACGTGCAAAATACGGATTTGATGCGGAAACTTGTGCGGTTTTAACATCAATTGATGAGCAGTCTGCTGATATCGCGATGGGCGTAGACCAAGCGCTTGAAGCCCGTGAAGGCACAATGAGCGACGAAGAAATTGAAGCGATTGGTGCGGGTGACCAAGGATTAATGTTCGGTTATGCGTGCAACGAAACGAAAGAGCTTATGCCTCTTCCAATTTCACTTGCCCATAAATTAGCCCGCCGCCTAAGTGAAGTCCGTAAAGAAGATATTCTTCCGTACCTTCGCCCTGACGGCAAAACACAGGTAACGGTTGAGTACGATGAAAATAACAAACCAGTCCGCATTGACGCGATTGTGATTTCAACTCAGCATCATCCTGAAATTACACTTGAGCAAATTCAGCGCAACATTAAAGAACATGTAATCAATCCGGTTGTTCCTGAAGAGCTGATTGATGAAGAAACAAAATATTTCATCAACCCTACAGGACGTTTCGTAATCGGAGGCCCTCAAGGGGATGCGGGACTTACAGGACGCAAAATCATCGTTGATACGTACGGCGGCTATGCACGCCACGGCGGAGGCGCGTTCTCAGGTAAGGACGCGACGAAGGTAGACCGTTCTGCAGCTTATGCGGCAAGATACGTTGCGAAAAACATCGTTGCGGCTGAGCTTGCTGATTCTTGCGAAGTACAGCTTGCTTACGCGATCGGTGTTGCACAGCCTGTGTCAATCTCAATCAACACATTCGGTTCAGGAAAAGCTTCTGAGGAAAAACTGATTGAAGTTGTTCGCAATAACTTTGATTTACGACCTGCCGGCATTATCAAAATGCTTGATTTGCGCCGTCCGATCTACAAACAAACTGCTGCGTACGGCCACTTTGGACGTCACGATGTTGACCTTCCATGGGAGCGCACAGACAAAGCGGAGCAGCTGCGTAAAGAAGCGTTAGGAGAATAATTTTATAGCCGCTTACTGGTTAAGCGGCTTTCCCTTTTTTATCGTTGTATTCATGTTTATTTTTTTACATAACTGTGAAACCAAATACTATTCACAGCGTCTATAAATAGGGGTTCAATGATGACAATTTTAATTATGGAGGCAATACTATGTGTGGATTTGTCGGGGTTTTTAACAAGCATCCGTTAGCTCAAACCGCTGATCAAGAAGAACTAATCAAACAAATGAACCAAATGATCGTTCACCGCGGTCCTGACAGTGATGGATATTTCCATGATGAGCACGTCGGCTTCGGATTCAGACGGCTCAGCATTATTGATGTAGAAAATGGCGGACAGCCTTTATCATATGAAGATGAAACATATTGGATTATCTTTAACGGAGAAATCTATAACTATATCGAACTGAGAGAAGAACTTGAAGCAAAGGGGTACACATTCAACACGGATTCGGACACAGAGGTTCTTCTTGCGACTTACCGTCACTATAAAGAAGAAGCGGCGTCCAAACTGCGCGGTATGTTTGCCTTTCTGATTTGGAATAAAAACGATCATGTGCTTTATGGGGCAAGAGATCCATTCGGCATTAAACCGTTGTACTACACAACGATCAATGATCAGGTTTATTTTGCCTCAGAGAGAAAAAGTTTAATGATTGCTCAGAATGATATTGAAATAGATAAAGAGGCATTGCAGCAGTACATGTCTTTCCAATTTGTTCCTGAACCAAGCACGCTTGATGCCCATGTGAAAAAAGTAGAGCCGGGTTCACAATTCACAATCCGCCCGGACGGCGATATCACATTCAAAACGTATTTCAAAGCGAACTTCAAGCCGGTTCAGACTGAAGAAGACAAGCTTGTGAAAGAAGTCCGAGACGCGATCTATGACTCTGTAAACGTTCATATGAGAAGTGACGTTCCTGTCGGTTCGTTCCTGTCTGGCGGGATTGATTCTTCCTTTATTGTGTCTGTTGCGAAGGAATTTCATCCAAGCTTAAAAACATTCTCTGTCGGCTTTGAACAGCAGGGCTTCAGTGAGGTTGATGTAGCGAAAGAAACGGCAGCGGCGCTGGGCATTGAAAATATCAGTAAAGTCATTTCGCCTGAGGAATACATGAATGAGCTTCCGAAGATCGTTTGGCATTTTGATGACCCGCTTGCTGATCCGGCAGCGATTCCGCTGTACTTTGTTGCAAAAGAAGCGAAAAAACATGTAACGGTTGCTTTATCAGGTGAAGGAGCGGATGAGCTCTTCGGCGGATATAACATTTACCGTGAACCGCTTTCGCTTAAACCGTTTGAACGGATTCCGTCCGGCTTGAAAAAGATGCTTCTGCACGTTGCTGCCGTTATGCCTGAAGGTATGAGAGGGAAGAGCCTGCTTGAGCGCGGCTGCACTCCGCTTCAGGATCGTTATATCGGTAACGCGAAAATCTTTGAAGAGTCTGTCAAAAAGCAGCTGTTGAAGCATTATAATCCGAACCTTTCATATCGCGATGTGACGAAGACTTACTTTACAGAAAGCAGCTCGTACAGCGATATCAACAAAATGCAGTATGTCGATATCCACACTTGGATGCGCGGCGACATTTTGTTAAAGGCGGATAAAATGACGATGGCGAATTCTTTGGAACTGCGTGTGCCGTTCTTGGATAAAGTCGTATTCGACGTCGCTTCAAAAATTCCTGATGAGCTGAAAACGAAGAACGGCACGACGAAGTATCTTCTTCGCAAAGCCGCTGAAGGAATTGTGCCTGAGCACGTATTAAACCGCAAAAAGCTTGGTTTCCCTGTACCGATCCGTCATTGGCTGAAAAACGAAATGAACGAATGGGTACGGAATATTATTCAAGAAAGCCAAACGGATGCTTATATCCATAAGGATTATGTCCTTCAGCTTCTTGAAGACCATTGTGCGGACAAGGCTGATAACAGCCGTAAAATTTGGACTGTGCTAATCTTTATGATCTGGCACAGCATCAATATTGAAAAACGGTATATGCCTGAAGAGCTGAGCCATCAGCCTAAAGAAGTCATCTTTGTGTAACAGACAACAAGGCTTTCGAGTAGTCGAAAGCCTTGTTGTTATCCTTTTATTTCTCCATCATCATTGATTTACCCAATCCGTACGGAATATTCAGAAAAATGATATAATGATATTTTTTTCTAGGGGAGAAGAAGCATGCAAAAACAAAAACAAGAGCTGCACCGCGGACTCGAAGAAAGGCATATTTCTTTAATGTCTTTAGGAGCTGCTATAGGAGTAGGGTTGTTCCTCGGCTCCGCATCAGCTATTCAATTAGCAGGGCCTGGTATTTTGGTAGCGTATGCCGCAAGCGGCCTGGTCATGTTTTTTATTATGAGAGCGCTTGGGGAAATGGCCATTCAAAAACCGGTCGCAGGCTCCTTCAGCAGGTATGCGCGTGACTATTTGGGACCGCTTGCAGGCTATTTAACAGGGTGGAACTACTGGTTTTTATGGGTTGTCACCTGTATGGCCGAAATTACTGCTGTCGGCATCTATATGGGGTTCTGGTTTCCTGACGTGCCAAACTGGATTTGGGCATTATCGGCGCTGGTCATTATGACGGGTGTTAATTTCCTGGCTGTCAAAGCTTACGGTGAGCTGGAATTTTGGTTCGCATTGATTAAAATTGTTGCGATCTTATCCATGATTGCTGTCGGTTTATTGATGATTATTGCAGGAGTCGGCAATGGGGGCATTGCAACTGGAATCAGCAATTTATGGAACAACGGTGGATTTTTCCCTCATGGAATAAAAGGGGTTTTATTGTCACTTCAAATGGTGATGTTCGCCTATTTAGGGATTGAAATGATCGGAGTGACGGCTGGCGAGGTGAAAAACCCGCAAAAATCGTTAGCCAAAGCAATTGATACAGTATTTTGGCGGATTTTGATTTTTTATGTAGGCGCTTTATTCGTCATTATGTCTATTTATCCGTGGCAGGAAATTGGCTCTCAGGGAAGCCCATTTGTTCTCACGTTCCAAAAAGTGGGCATTCCATCAGCTGCAGGCATCATTAACTTTGTCGTGTTGACAGCCGCGCTGTCTTCATGCAACAGCGGTATTTTCAGCACAGGGCGGATGCTGTTTAACTTGGCGGAACAGAAAGAGGCGCCACAAGCATATGGTCAGCTGACGAAAGGCGGCATCCCGGGTAAAGCTGTTCTGGCTTCAGCGGGGGCTTTATTAGTCGGAGTGCTCTTAAACTATGTTGTCCCTGCGAAGGTATTTACTTGGGTTACAAGTATTGCGACGTTCGGAGCGATTTGGACGTGGGCAATCATTTTGCTTTCTCAAATAAAATACAGGAAAAGTTTGAAGCCGGAAGAAAAGAAACAATTAAAGTACAAAATGCCTTTATTTCCGTTTACGTCTTATGTGTCATTGGCATTTCTAGCATTCGTCGTCATTCTTATGGCTTACAGCCCTGATACAAGAGTAGCCGTGATTATCGGGCCGATATGGTTTCTCATCTTGCTGGCTGTGTACTATGGAAAAGGGTTTCACAAAAAAAATGCGGCTGCTGCCAGCGAACGAAATATCAGCTGACAAAAAGAGCTCCCAGCGGGCTCTTTTTGTGTGTGCTCATAGAAAATAGAGAACAGGAAAGAATAGGTATGTGTGTTTGCAGAGGCTGTTTATAGTTTTGTGATAAGATAAAAGTCATACGTTTCATGCTATATGTGAACGTTTTATGGAAAAATTGAAACCCGAACTGTGATGACGTCCGGGTTAACGATGGTTATTGCTTTCAAATATAATTTGAAAAATGGTAAAGTAAGACGAAGCAGGTCTTATGTTTGTTGAAGAAATTTATAATATTGGCCCTTTTCTACATATTCTGACCGTATTCTTTGCATATCTTTTCGGTCTTCTTCCGTCAAAGGGCGGATGACTTTTGCAGGGCGGCCAAAGGCGAGATGGCCAGGCGGAATGGTTTTTCCAGGCGGGACAAGACTGCCGGCACCAATAAAAGCGCCTTCGCCAATTTCGGCTCCGTCTAAAATGATTGAGCCCATGCCGATTAAGGCGTTCTTGCGGATAACAGCGCTATGAAGTGTAACCTGATGGCCTATCGTGGCGTCATCTTCAATGAGCAGCGTCTGGTTCGGGCTTTGATGGAGGCAGCTTAAATCTTGGATATTGACTCTGTTTCCGATTCTGGTCGGCGCAACATCTCCCCTTATGACAACAGAAAACCAAATGCTGGACTGTTCTCCGATCACGACATCACCGGTAATTGTTGCATTATCAGCTATAAAGGCTGTTGGGTGGATATCTGGCTTGTGTTCCTTATAAGGGTAGATCATAAGATTCATCCTTCTTTCTCTATTTAAATTTCGTATGAGGTGAAGAGCATGTGGACCTGGAAAGCAGACAGACCTGTTGCCGTGATTGTAATTATTCACGGGGCAAGTGAATATCACGGACGATATAAATGGCTGATTGAAATGTGGCGGTCCTCGGGTTATCACGTTGTCATGGGCGATTTGCCTGGACAGGGAACAACGACAAGAGCGAGAGGGCATATTCGCTCGTTTCAAGAATACATTGATGAAGTAGATGCTTGGATAGATAAAGCGCGAACTTTTGATCTGCCGGTTTTTCTTCTAGGTCACAGCATGGGCGGTCTGGTCGCGATTGAATGGATTAAACAGCAAAGAAATCCCAAGATTACGGGAATTATTTTATCATCACCGTGTCTCGGACTGCAAATTAAAGTGAATAAAGCGCTTGATCTTGCATCAAAAGGCCTGAATGTCATCGCTCCGTCACTTAAGGTTGATTCGGGATTATCAATTGATATGGCGACGCGCAATGAGGACGTCATTGAGGCTGACCAAAATGATTCGTTATACGTCAGGAAAGTTTCTGTCAGATGGTACAGAGAGCTTTTAAAGACAATTGAATCGGCAATGGTGCCGACAGAGGCATTTTTGAAAGTTCCGCTTCTTGTGATGCAAGCCGGTGATGACAAGCTTGTTGACAAAACGATGGTCATCAAGTGGTTTAATGGTGTTGCTTCTCATAATAAAGCATACAGAGAGTGGGAAGGGCTTTACCATGAGATCTTCAATGAACCCGAGAGAGAAGATGTTTTTAAAGCAGCAAGAGCGTTTACTGATCAATATATTTGAACTAGTAGGGGGTGCATGTGTTGACAGTACCGGAACATCCTTTTGGATTGATGGCAAAGGTATATCGAGATATTTTTCCGCTCGTTCATCAAGAGCTGGACATATGGAAGCAAAAATCAGAATCGATTCATAACAGTGAATTGAAAGCACAGGCAACCGCAAGTATTCGGGACAAAACGTTTCACTGTGAAGGCGGCGGCATACTGGCCTTATTGTCAGGCAGCCAAAAACAGAAATGTGTCGAGTTTATCATCGCGTATCAAACGATTAGTGATTATTTGGACAATCTGTGTGACCGCAGCACCTCGCTGGACCCGCAGGATTTTCGGATGCTCCATGCCTCAATGCAGGATGCACTGACAGTTGGGGCGGAACTGCAAAACTATTATCAATTCAGGGAAGAACAGGATGACAGCGGATATCTGCACGAACTGGTCAAAACGTGCCAGCGTGTCCTTGGTTCCATTGAGCACTATGACATGATTAAACCTTATCTGCTTGAACTGTGCGGCTATTATTGCGATTTGCAGGTGCATAAGCACGTTATTGAGCATGAGCGTGTTCCGCGGCTTGAAAAGTGGTTTACTCAATATGAATCAGAGCTGCCTGAGATGGAATGGTATGAATTTTCAGCCTGTGCAGGCTCAACGTTAGGCATTTTCTGTCTGGTTGCGTATTCGTTCCAGCCTGATTTCACAGAAAGCACCGCTAAAAAAATCCGCGACAGTTATTTTCCTTACATACAGGGCCTTCATATTCTTCTTGATTATTTGATTGATCAAGAGGAGGACTTGCTGGAAGGAGACTTGAATTTCTGCTCGTATTATCAGTCTCATGAAGAGATGATGAATCGGCTTGAACACTTTATCTATAAAGCCGACGAGCATTTACAAGGCATTCCGCATGAAAACTTCCATCGTTTAATCAATCGCGGGTTGCTTGGTGTTTATTTGTCAGATGATAAAGTGGCAGGCCAAAAGGAAATGGGCCGGCTCGCAAAGAAGCTGATCAAAGCCAGCGGAAAAACCTCCCTTTTCTTTTATATCAACGGCAGAGCCTACCGGAAATTTCAAAAAATGTCCTGGATGAAAAACTCAAAGAAAAAAGCTCAAATCATTTGCTGATCTGAGCTTTTTTTTCGATGGCGACAATAAATGGCGGGTTATTTTGCTGATTGATAAATCCGTATGTTAATACACGGGCTGATTGCTGGTCCAAGTCCCGGCAAAACTCAAGCACGTCGTTTTTTTCAGCTTTGCCTTCCGGGTGGCCATGATAGACGACGAGAACAATCAGACCTTCGTCTTTCATGATGCTGAGAAGCTGTTCAATTGCTTTGATCGTAGAACTGCCGTTTGTCGTAATTGATTTGTCCCCGCCTGGCAAATAGCCGAGGTTAAATACCGCGGCCGCCACTTTGCCATGTGTTTCAGGCGGGAGGGATTCAGCGATTTTATCATGGCTTTTGTGAAATAACGTTGTTCGCGCTTGATACATGTCACCGAGCCGTTCCTTTGTATTGGCCACGGCTGATTCTTGGATGTCGAATGCGTATACATGGCCGTTTTCACCGACAAGCTCCGCTAAAAACTGTGTATCATGTCCGTTGCCCATTGTCGCATCTACGACAATATCTCCTTCTCCCGCGGCCATTTTCAGCAGTTCTTTGCTGTAAGGAAGAATTTTCTTCAAAATCATAGCGCTGATTCCTCCTCAAGGCGCTGAAAGAACTTTCCTTGATAGCTGCCTCGATTTTCTAGCTCTTTATTAATGGCGCCAAGCACTTCCCATTTGTTGACGCTCCACATTGGCCCGATCATCAACTCAATCGGTCCGTCACCTGTAATGCGGTGGACGATCATTTCAGGCGGAATGATCTCAAGCTGATCGCAGACGAGCTGCACATAATCATCTTGAGAAAGAAATTCCAGCTTTCCCTTTTCATATTGCTTGACCATCGGCGTGCCTTTCAGTAGGTGAAGCAGATGGATTTTAATGCCCTGGACGTCCAAATCTGCGACGGCCTTTGCCGTTTCCATCATCATGTCCCGGTCTTCCAAAGGCAGCCCGTTGATAATATGCGAGCAGACACGTATGCCGTGTTTTCTTAATTTATTGACGCCTTCCACATAGCAGTTAAAATCATGTGCGCGGTTGATCAGAAGTGCAGTCCGTTCATGAACTGTTTGAAGCCCAAGCTCCACCCACAAATACGTACGTTCATTCAGCTCTGCCAAGTAATCAACGACATCATCAGGCAGACAGTCCGGGCGTGTGGCGATCGAAATGCCGACCACATCATCTAAGGCGAGGACGGATTCGAATTTCTCACGAAGCACCTCAACCGGGGCGTGAGTGTTTGTGAAAGCCTGGAAATAAGCGATGTACTTACCGTCCTTCCATTTTTCGTGCATGCGGTTTTTGATGTCATGGAATTGCGTAATTAAATCATCGGCCCGGTTCCCGGCAAAATCGCCGGAGCCTGCTGCGCTGCAAAACGTACAGCCTCCGTGGGCTACGGTGCCGTCCCGATTCGGACAGTCAAAACCGCCGTCAAGCGCCACTTTAAACACCTTATGGCCGAAATGTTCTCTGAGATGATAATTCAATGTATGATAGCGTTTTTCCGTATTTGAATAAGGAAAAGGATTGTTCTGCATCACAATTCATGTGCCTCCTTGCGTACGATTGCATCCTAAAATTGTAGCACGCATTTCACAAGAGAACAAATGAATATCGACCATAAATTACTTTATTGAACAAAGTCAGATGAGGCTACAATATGAATGATGGATGATTTCCATTACCAAGAGGAGGGGTTACTGTGGCAACAAGACAATCAGTAGATGAACATCTCCAGCAATGTATGCAGGCCTATGATTATGCTGAAGAACAGCTGAAAATCGCTTCTAAACAAGAGCATTATAACGATCAAGAATATAGTGATGCACAAATGCAGCTAGAAGATGCGGTAAATGCCTTGAATAAACTATGGCTGTCGTCAAATGATCAGCAGAGAGAACAGCTGTACAGAATGAGGCTTCAGCTTCAATCTTTGCAAAATAATATGATCCTGCAGCACCCTCTTGATGTGTAGGAAAACGGACCCTTTTAAAAGGGTCCGTTTTTTTTTTGTAAAAAAAGGATTGACTTTGTGAGTCAAAGTATTTATTGTATTAAGTGTACTAATTGAAGTAATACACTATAGACACTGATATAAAATCATTTATATATTGACATTAAGGGAGGCAGTTATGAAACATAAAAAACGAAACAAACGTAACGTGCCAATGCTGATTGCGGCATCTGTGATCGCTTGTTCTTTTTTTCTTGTTCTTGTGATGATCGGTTTTGAATGGCAAAAAAGTATAATTGATCATTTTTATCTATAAAAGGTTCAGATCGTATAGAAAGTAGGGAAGTAAATGATTCAAATCGATCCAAGAAGCTCAACACCCATTTACGAACAAATTATTCAGCAAATGAAAGAGCTTTGTTTGAAAGGGATCATGAAGCCTGGTGATAAGCTTCCTTCTGTCAGAGAATTGGCAACGATCATTATTGCGAATCCGAACACTGTCAGCAAAGCGTATAAAGAACTTGAGCGAGAGGGGATTATTGAAACGCTGCGGGGCAGAGGGACCTATATATCGGAGAATGCAAAAACGACACTGGTTGAAGGGAAGATGACGATGATTAAAGAGCAACTCAAACAGCTCATCATCGATGCACACTATGCAGGGGTTGAGCTGGAAAAACTGCACGAATGGATAAAGGAAATCAGCGCTGATGTGAAGGGAGGCAAAAAAAATGATTGAACTACGGCAGCTGTCAAAAGCGATTGACGGCAATCAAGTATTAAAAGATGTTTCATTAACAATCGAAAAAGGAGAAATCTTTGGATTGCTTGGACGCAACGGATCAGGGAAAACGACGATGCTTCGCTTAATCCAGCAAATCATTTTCGCTGACAGCGGAACGATTTTATTTGACGGCGTAGAAATCAAAAAGCACCCGAAGGTCAAACAAAATATCATCTACATGCCTGTTCAAAATCCTTTTTACGACAAGTATACATACAAGCAGCTTGTTGATATCCTGAGAAGAATATATCCGAAATTTGATGTCACGTACGCGAATGAACTGATGAACAGATACGAAATTCCAGAAACGAAAAAATACCGTGAGCTGTCGACAGGCTTGAAAAAACAGCTGTCGCTCGTTCTGTCGTTTGCGGCGAGACCGGCGCTGATCCTCCTTGATGAGCCGACGGATGGTATTGATGCGGTAACTAGACATGATGTGCTGCAGCTGATGGTCGATGAAGTGGCAGAGCGTGATACGAGTATCCTGATTACGTCCCACCGGCTTGAAGACATAGAGCGGATGTGCAACCGAATTGGCTTTCTTGAAGATAACAGGCTGACCAACGTCATGGATCTTGATGAATTAAAAGAAGAATACATCAAAATACAAATGGCGTTTGACACAGATGTCAATCTGGCCATCAGAGAGCAAAACATTCCGATGCTCGATCAGGCTGGCGTGTTTTACACAGTGCTGATACCGAAAAGCGATGAGGAGAAAAAGAGCTTTTTGAGAGAGCTGAAGCCAAAAGTATGGAATGAGCTTCCTGTCAACCTGGAAGAAGTGTTCATTGCGAAGTTTGGAGGGAAGCGGAGATGGTAGACCGAGGTCTCCTCTATCGAGAGTGGAAGCAGAATCAAGTGGTGATTTTGTTAAGTATCGCGTTTTTAGTATTGGCAAATCCGCTTTCTATCGTTAATACGTATTTGTCTTATCAAGGGTGTCTGGCTCATCAAGATCCGCAATATTGTGAATTTATTGTGAATTATCATAGGAGCAATCTAATAGATATCAACTGGGTGCCGGGTGTCATTTTGGCGGTCTGCTTCCTCGGAATGGAGCGTTCGAAAGGCACGATGGATTTTATATTAAGCCTCCCATATAACAGAAGCCAAATTTTTCAGACGAAATTTTGGTTAGGCGGTTTTGTGATTGTGCTGTCGCAATTAATTGGCTTTTTATTTGCGTGGCTGCTGATTCTTGTCTATAACCCTGAACACGTCTACTTTTTTGAGCACAGCAGCGTTGGAGTAATTGTGATTAGTTTTATGGCTTATTGTTTGTTGATGGCTGCTGGTGCATTAACGGGGAATGTTTTTGCCCAGTTATTAACGGCATTTGCTGCTGCGGTATTGCCGTATTTAATTGTTGCATTGCCGGTTGGAAACTTTGAAGTTGTTTTTGGTGTGAATATATGGGAAATGTTCCCTTCCCCTGAGGCGTATTTCTCTCTGACGAGCAATTTATTATATCTTGTGCCCATTGGTTATGTTGCAAGTGACTGGCTTATCGATAGTAAATATATTTTAATGATTCCAGCTGCCATGAGCATTCTGTTTTACTTGATTGGTTTGATAAGCTTCAAAAAGCTTCCAAGTGAACGAAACGGACACTTTTTCTTATGGAACAGATTAGACCGTCCGGTGCAAATTCTGATTATGGCTTTTGGTATTCTTGGATTTGGTTTGTTTGGATACTCTGCCGGACAATCAATGATTGGTTATATTTTAGGAATGATCATTGGGGCAGTTGTTGGATTCTTTGTGAGCTACTTCGCTATTAATAAGAAAATGAAACATTAAGGAATACTTTCGGTTTGGAGGGAAGTGGTGTGCCAGATTCCGGGCTATTTTATAAAGAGTGGAAGCAAAATAAAGCTCTGCTAACCACGGTTTTTTTCGTACTTATGCTTAGCAATCCTTTTACCGTTTTAAATACGTACATCTCATATCAAGGCTGCGTTGATCATCAGAACGAGTGGGTCGGAAACTGCGTATTTTCGATTAACTATTTAAACGGTACATTTATCTCAGTGTTCTGGATTTGGGGTGTCGTTTTAGCGGTCAGCCAGCTAGGGATTGAACGAAGCAAGGGCTTTTTTGATTTTACATTAAGCCTTCCGTATACAAGAGGGCAGATATTTCATGCGAAGTTCCTTACTGGCGGAATGGTGATTGTGGTGCCGCAGCTCATCGGTTATGTTTTGTCTGTTTTGCTGATCATGCTTTTGAAGCCAGATCAGGCCGTTTATTTTCACAATTACAGCCTTGGGATGATCATTGTTAGCATGCTGGCTTATTCTTTGGTTATGGCCGGAGGAGCTTTGACAGGCAATAGTTTCGCACAGCTTCTAGTCTCATTTACCGTGGCCATTTCGCCATTTTTGCTCATCAGCCTGCCTGCAATCAACCTGGAGATCCTTTTTGGCGGATCAATAGATTTTATCCATGGTCCAGTACCTAAATGGGTGCAGTATTTCATTCCGATAATTTATGTAGACTCGAAATGGGCTGAGAATTCACCATATTATTTAGTCATTCCGGCTATCATGACTATCATTTTTTACATCATCGGCTATATTAGCTTTGTTAAAATGTCTAATGAAAGAAACGGATATTTCTTCTTATGGAAGCCGCTTAACCGCCCGGTGCAGATCATCGTTATTATCATAGGAATCATGGGCTTCGGCTATTTTGGATTTACTGCAAGCGAGAGCTTTGCCGGTTATCTCATTGGCATGGGTACAGGTGCGGTAATCGGTTTCTTGATTAGTTATTTTGCGATTTATAAAAAAATGAAACTTTTGTAAGGGAGAGAGAACATATGATTGATGTTCAGCATATCGACCATTCTTTCACGATCGGAAAAAAGGGCCGTGAGAATGAAGTTCCAGTATTGAAGGATGTTTCATTGAGCGTGGCGAAAGGGGAAATCGCCTGTATTGTCGGACGAAGCGGCTCAGGTAAATCAACGCTTTTGAATTTAATTTCCGGCTACATATCGCCGACAAAAGGGCGGATTGTTATTAATGGCACTGATGTTACGGGGTTTAATGAAAAGGAATGGGCGCAATTTCGGCTTGACCATTTCGGGTTTATTTTCCAGAGCTTTCAGCTCATCCCGGGTTTAACGACGTATGAGAATGTGGAAATGCCGCTGGCGTTAAAAGGGATCAAGCCCTCTGAGCGGAAGCAAAAGGTGCAGGACATGCTGAAACGCGTCGGTCTGGAAAACCACGCCGCTCATTATCCGAATGAACTGTCAGGCGGCCAGCAGCAGCGTGTCAGTATTGCTCGAGCATTGATTTTAAATCCTTCGATTATCTTAGCGGATGAGCCGACGGGAAGCCTTGATTCAGAAACGGAACATGAAGTGCTGGAATTGATCCAGCAGCTGAATCGTGAGCGTGGCATTACATTTGTGATCATTACTCACGATGATGAAGTCGCTTCTATCGGACATTCAAAATTTCAGCTTCATGATGGTGTGCTAAAAGGAGGAATTACCGTTGAGGTTTAAGGATCAGGTTCATTTTATCAGAAGAAATATGAAGAAAAACAGACTTCGCGTCTTTATGACGATTCTTGCAACAACGATGGCGTGTGCGTTTTTGGTTGTGCTGTCGTCCGTTGGATTTGGGATTCAAAAGACGATTACAGATATGACAATGAGCCAGCAGATTGTAACGAAAGTCAGCGTAATGGGCAAGGAAGGAGACAAGCCGATTAAAAAAGCTGATTTAGAGAAGTATGATCACGTAAGGTCAGTTGTAGAAAGAACGCAAGTGTATGAACCAAACAAAGCTACTTTAGGCAATCGTACAAATGAAAGCTCAAATCTCATTTTTACTAATATGAATGATGAATTAAAGGCCAATATGGAATTGGAAAAGGGAAGAGTCGCAAAGTCGGAAAATGAAATCGTAGTAGGATACGACTTCGCAAAGAGATTATTAACGAAAAAAGAATCGGAAGATTATAACAAAAAAATCGAGGAAGCAAAAGGAAATCCAGAAGATATAAAAGAACCAAAGGGCTATACGAAAGATATTCTAAATAAAACAATTGAACTAAGTGTATCGAAGACAGATTCTAAAACAGGGGATGTTACAAAAACAAAAACATATGACTTTAAAATTGTCGGTATTACAAAAAAACCATCTCAAGACTGGATGGAGGACTCAAACATTTTTATCAGTGATCAATTCAAAAAAGATTTTTCGGAATTCTTAGATTTCAAAGGCGGAAATGTTGAAACGAACATTGGTGTTTTTGCTGATAAGTTTGAGAATGTGGAACAGCTGACAAATGATCTAACAGATGACGGGTACTATGTCACATCAGTGACTACCGAACTTGAGGGAGCCAATACCTTCTTCATGGTCTTCAAAATCGGACTTATCTTTGTCGGATGTATCGCAGTTATCATTTCAGCGATCGGCATTTTTAACACGATGACGATGGCGGTGACAGAGAGAACGCAAGAGATCGGCATTATGAAAGCGATTGGGGCGAGCCCGTCAATCATTCGCCGAATGTTCTTGATGGAAAGCGCGTATATCGGGATTTTAGGCTGTGTGATTGGAATTATCATTTCCTACGGCGTGAGCTACCTTGTCAACCTGGCCGTTCCGATGATTCTTGCGGCGACAAGCGGTGGCGATGCGGGCGATTTGAATTACACATTCTCCTACATCCCGGCGAGCCTTGTGATCATTGCCGTTGTGATTTGCGGAGGGGTCGCAGTCATTTCCGGAATGAACCCGGCGAGAAAAGCAACAAAAACCAACGTGCTGACAGCGTTGAGAAGAGAACTATAATGTGAACGAGCCGGCTGAGACAGCCGGCTTTTTCTATAGCACATGCTGGCGTTTTGCTATACACTTGATAAAAAAGGAAAAAGTGCGGTGAATTGATTGTTTAAACTTTTGCTGATTGAAGATGATGAATCGCTGTTTCATGAAATCAAGGATCGTTTAACGGGATGGTCCTATGATGTATACGGCATTCAGGATTTCAGTCAGGTGCTGCAGGAATTTGCGGCGGTTAATCCTGATTGTGTCATTATTGATGTACAGCTGCCTAAATTTGACGGCTTTCATTGGTGCCGGCAGATCCGCTCCCGGTCAAATGTTCCGATTCTCTTTTTATCCTCCCGGGATCATCCTGCTGATATGGTGATGTCCATGCAGCTCGGGGCAGATGACTTTATCCAAAAGCCATTTCATTTTGATGTGCTGATTGCGAAAATCCAAGCGATGTTCCGGCGTGTGCACCATTATAATACGGAGCCGAGTACGATTAAAACGTGGTGCGGCGCTGCTGTAGACGCGGAGCAGAACCTCGTCAGCAATGACAAAGGATCTGTTGAACTGACCAAAAATGAGATGTTCATTCTTAAACAACTAATAGAGCAAAAAAACAAGATCGTCAGCCGGGAAGAGCTGATCAGAAGCTTGTGGAACGATGAGCGTTTTGTTAGTGATAATACGCTGACCGTCAATGTCAATCGCCTGCGAAAAAAACTGGACGCCCTGCAGCTTGGTGCATATATCGAGACAAAGGTGGGCCAGGGCTACATCGCGAAGGAAGAGGACAAGTTCTATGATTAAAGCATTCCTTATCGAAAGGCGGAGCTGGATTGCCGCGTTTTTGTTTCAGCAGGCTTTGATGCTGTTCATTGCTTTTGTCGATCCTTCCATATCATTTGGGAATGTACTTTATATGGTGTATTTGTGCATCTTGTTTTTTATCATATTCCTTTGGTTCCGCTATCGGAAAGAAACAGCGTTTTATAAAAGCTTGAAAACATGGGAGAACAATCTCGATGTGACAGCCATAAATGAACCGGAAACGCCGTTTGAAGCAATGGTTGAAAGAAGCATTGCCGGGCAAACAGAACACTTGAAGCAGACCGCAGCACGGCATCGCTTAGCATTGGAAAATGAAAAAGATGAGCTGATGGCATGGATCCATGAGGTCAAAACCCCATTAACAGCGATGCATTTAATCATTGATAGAATGGAAGAAAAAGCACTGAAATCCCAGCTGTCATATGAATGGCTGCGTATTCACCTGCTTCTTGATCAGCAGCTTCATCAAAAACGCATTTCATTTATTGAAAACGACCTGTCAGTAGAATTCATTCAGCTTCAGCCTTTGATCTTTAAAGAAATCAAAGATTTACAATCGTGGTGTATCCAAAAAGGGATCGGTTTTGACATACAGCTCGAGGCCAAAGAAGTGCTGAGCGATGCAAAATGGCTGGCGTTTATCATCAGGCAGCTGCTGACAAACGCGGTGAAATACAGCGAAGCCTCTGAAATCGAGATCAAAAGCTTTCAAAAAGGGGAACAGACGCAGCTCCAAGTGAAAGATTGTGGCAGGGGCATTGATCCAAAAGATGTACCGCGTATTTTTGATAAAGGGTTTACATCCACAACGGATCACCATGATCAAGCGTCAACTGGCATGGGGCTGTACTTGGCAAAAAAAGCAGCGGCGCCGTTATTGATCCATATTGATGTTGAGTCGGAGTTTGGTGCGGGAACAGTTTTTACATTAACCTTTCCAATACGGAATCAATTTGAACATGTCATAAGCGTGTGACGAAAATGTCACATGCTTTTCTTTTTTGTTCGCCGTATCGAAGGAAAAGCCCGGCATTCCTTTTTATAATGAGATTATCCAATATAAAGGAGACTGCGTAAATGGTGATTTTAGAAGCGAATAAAATTCGAAAAAGTTATGGAAACAAGCTGAATAAACAGGAAGTGCTGAAGGGCATCGATATTCACATTGAAAAGGGCGAATTCGTCAGTATTATGGGTGCTTCCGGGTCGGGAAAAACCACTTTGCTCAACGTTCTGTCCTCAATCGATCAGGTCAGTCACGGAACCATTCATATTAATGGAAATGACATGACGGCTATGAAGGAAAAGCAGCTGGCTGAATTTAGAAAACAGCATTTAGGTTTTATCTTTCAGGATTACAATTTGTTAGACACATTGACAGTGAAAGAGAATATCCTTCTGCCTTTATCGATCACGAAACTATCAAAAAAGGAAGCCAATCGCAAGTTTGAGGAAGTTGCCAAGGAACTGGGAATATATGAATTGCGGGATAAATACCCGAATGAAATTTCCGGCGGCCAGAAGCAGAGAACATCCGCTGGAAGAGCGTTTATTCATGACCCGAGCATTATTTTCGCTGATGAACCGACCGGCGCGCTCGATTCGAAATCGGCCTCCGATCTATTAAATAAGCTGAGCCAGCTCAATCAAAAACGCAACGCGACGATTATTATGGTTACCCATGATCCCGTCGCTGCCAGCTACTGCGGCAGAGTCATTTTTATTAAGGACGGGCAAATGTATACACAGCTGAATAAAGGGGGCCAGGACAGGCAAACGTTTTTCCAGGATATTATGAAAACGCAAGGCGTGTTAGGCGGGGTGCAGCATGAACATTAATCAGCTCATCCTGCGAAATTTGAAAAAGAATCTCCGGAATTACTATTTGTATGTGTTTGCGCTCATCTTTAGCGTGGCGCTTTATTTCGCCTTTGTCACGCTGCAGTATGATCCAGCAATTAACGAAGTGAAGGCTTCAATCAAGGGAGCCGCGGCTATTAAAACCGCTTCGATTTTGCTTGTGGCTGTAGTGGCGATCTTCATTTTATATGCCAATACGATTTTTATTAAGAGACGGAGTAAAGAAATCGGGCTGTTTCAATTAATTGGAATGACGAAGCATAAAATTTTTCGCATCTTAAGTGCAGAAAATGTCATGCTGTATTTCGGTTCATTAGCGATCGGGGTAGCGGCCGGGTTTTCGATATCGAAGCTTGTCTTGATGATTCTGTTCAAAATTGTCGATGTCAAAGCGGATGCGAAACTGCATTTTTCTGAGCAGGCCTTGGTCCAAACGGTCATTGTGTTCTGCGGCATTTACCTTTTGATCATGATCATGAATTATACGTTTATCAAAAAACAGAGTATTTTATCTTTGTTTAAAGTAACGTCCTCCACTGAAGACAAAGTGAAGAAAATATCATTTTTCCAAATGCTGATCGGCGCTTTAGGCATCGTGTTGATTTTGACAGGATACTATGTGTCTTCTGAGCTGTTTGGCGGAAAATTTAAGACCATTAATGAACTGTTTGTTGCGATGAGCTTCATTCTGGGGAGCGTCATTATCGGGACGTTTTTGTTTTATAAAGGATCAGTTACGTTTATCTCGAATATCATTCGAAAAAGCAAGGGCGGCTACTTAAATATTTCTGAGGTTCTGTCACTGTCATCGATCATGTTCAGAATGAAATCGAATGCGCTGCTGCTGACGATTATTACAACCGTTTCAGCGCTCGCCATCGGGCTGTTATCTCTTGCTTACATCTCGTATTACTCGTCGGAAAAGACCGCTGAACAAAATGTAGCGGCTGATTTTTCATTCATGAATGAGAAAGATGCCAAGTTATTTGAAAACAAATTGAGGGAAAGCAACATCTCGTTTGTAAAAAAGGCAACACCTGTCCTGCAAGCAAATGTTGACATTGCAAATATTATGGATGGAACTCCGAAAGAGATGCAGGGCGATCCCGGCAATATGCAGCTTGCTGTTGTTAGCGACAAAGATGTAAAAGGAGTCGATGTGGCGGCTGGAGAAGCCGTTTTCTCAGGATACACCGACTTGCTGCAAAAAATAATGGTTTTCAAGGACTCTGGTGTTATTAAAGTAAAAAGCAAGCACGAGACGCAGCCATTAAAATATAAAGGATTAAGAGAAGAGTTTCTTGTATCCTACACGTTTACAAGCGGGGGCATGCCCGCTGTCATTGTGGATGACAGTCTGTTTAAACAGCTGGACAAGGATAAAGACCCCCGCATTCAGCTGGCGCAATCTACATTTATCGGCGTCAATGTGAAACATGACGATCAAATGGAAAAAGCAAATGAGCTTTTTCAACAGGTGAACAAGAAAAACGAGCATTTATCAAGACTAGATACAAGCGCTGCGCAAAAATCACTGTTTGGTATGGTGATGTTCATCGTCGGCTTCTTAGGGTTAACGTTCCTGATTACATCAGGTTGTATCCTTTATTTTAAACAAATGGGTGAAAGTGAAGATGAAAAACCGAGCTATACAATTTTAAGAAAACTCGGCTTTACGCAGGGCGACCTGATAAAGGGGATACGCATCAAACAAATGTACAACTTCGGCATTCCGCTCGTTGTCGGCCTCTTCCACAGTTACTTTGCCGTCCAATCCGGCTGGTTCTTATTCGGATCAGAGGTATGGGCGCCTATGATTATGGTGATGGTGTTATATACTGCGCTCTACTCCATTTTTGGTTTTCTGTCAGTTCTTTATTATAAGAAGGTCATTAAATCGTCGTTGTGAAACAGAAAAAGCTCCAGACATTCTGGAGCTTTTTGTTTATCGTTTTGGCGCCCGATAACCGGCGGCTTCAGCTTCTTCAACTGAGCAAAACATTTCAGCCGGATCGGTTGTCCGGTCGTAGTATGTACTGCCTGGCGTGTGGTAGATGCCGTTTTTGCTTCCTTTGATATTACAGCCTTCTGCTTTGTCAGCTGTTTTGGTTTCATCACTTTTACTCGTATTGTTTGAAGAACTTCCAGTGTCTTCATGAGAACTGGCAGTTTGGCTTTCCGTCTCTTTTAATTGATTTTCAAGCTTTGTTTTATCTTGTCGGAGTGTTTCATTTTCAGCCTTTGCCGTTTTTGCATCTTCTTTGAGCTGCTTTTGATTTTCTTGAAGCTCTTTAATCTCAGCTTTTAATGATTTCTGAGTCTTTTTTAGATCGCTATTTTCGTTTTTAAGCTTTTCAAGCTTGTCTTGATCTTCTTTGTTGTCTTTTAATTTCTTTGCTTCGGAGCTGACAGATTTATATTCTTTCTCAAGTTCTTCGTGCTCTTTTGTGAGGTTTTTATATTCGGCGTTTAGCGCTGAATATTTTTTCTCGGCATTTGCTGCGGCAGTGTCAGGTTCTGCCAATGCTGCCCCGGTAAAGAGCAGCACAAGGCCTCCAATGAAAAGCGGCCAAAAAAGTCTCTTGGAGAAACGTTTTTCCTTTTTCAGTACATATCTGACAAGGTGATATAATCCATAGCCTAGTGCAATGAGACATGCCAGAAAACCTAAGAATGCTAATACCATTTCCATAATATGACCCCTTTTTCTATTTATTTTACATTTTTCAAACAATATTTGTTAGATTTTTTCACGCTCATCAGTTGAAAAATGTGAGAGAGACAGATAGAATGAATGTGCTATGATAACTGGATTCGTACGGAGCCGTTTTAGGTTTCGTTTTTTTCATGAGCTTTTTTAGGTAAGAAAGGGGGATGAGTATGCCGCGTGCTCTTAAAATTTTAGTCATTGGAATGTTTATCAATGTGACGGGTGCTTCTTTTTTATGGCCGCTGAATACGATTTATATCCATAATCATTTAGGAAAGTCGTTAACAGTAGCCGGACTTGTCCTGATGCTGAATTCCGGCGCCAGTGTGGCTGGCAATTTATGCGGAGGTTTTTTGTTTGATAAAATCGGCGGTTTTAAATCGATTATGCTTGGGATAGCCATTACGTTAGCAAGCCTGATGGGTCTTGTCTTTTTTCATGATTGGCCAGCCTATATTGTGCTGCTGACGATTGTGGGCTTTGGCTCCGGTGTTGTTTTTCCGGCCAGCTACGCAATGGCGGGATCGGTATGGCCTGAAGGGGGAAGGAAGGCATTTAATGCGATATATGTCGCGCAAAACGCGGGTGTGGCCGTCGGTTCAGCGCTTGGCGGTGTCGTGGCGTCTTTCTCGTTTTCATATGTATTTTTGGCGAATGCCGCGCTGTATCTGGTCTTTTTCTTTATTGTATATTTCGGATTTCGAAATATTCAGACGGGAGATGCCTCCCAAACGTCTGTGCTTGATTACGATGCTGTGAACAGCAAAGCAAAATTTGCCGCACTGATCATTTTAAGCGGAGGCTATGTACTCGGATGGCTGGCTTATTCTCAGTGGTCAACCACAATTGCTTCGTACACACAAAGCATTGGAATATCTCTTTCCTTATACAGCGTGCTGTGGACGGTTAACGGAATTCTCATTGTGCTCGGCCAGCCGCTCGTCAGTTTTGTGGTGAAAAAATGGGCCGAGTCGCTAAAAGCGCAAATGGTCATCGGCTTTATCATTTTTATTGTGTCTTTCAGCATGCTGCTGACTGCAAAGCAATTTCCGATGTTTCTCGCTGCGATGGTGATCCTGACTATTGGAGAAATGCTTGTTTGGCCTGCTGTGCCGACAATTGCCAATCAGCTTGCCCCTAAAGGGAAAGAAGGCTTTTATCAAGGCTTTGTCAACAGCGCGGCTACAGGCGGCAGAATGATTGGCCCTCTGTTCGGAGGAGTGCTTGTCGACCATTACGGCATTAAGGCTCTTGTTTTATCATTATTGGTATTGCTGCTGATCAGTATTGCCACAACGCTTCTATATGACAAACGGCTAAAATCAGCTAAAGAAACAAATAAGCAGGCATCAATCTCTTCATAATAAAAGATCCCGCCGGATGAGCGGGATCTTTCAGCGTGTCGACAAACCCTCGCATTCGTTGTCAGGCCTGCGCTTCGGTGCTCACGAATGAGAACATTCGCTCCGCTCCTATGCTCGTCCTTCCTAGACTTCAAGGGTTTTCAATCACGCTGAAAAGATGACAAAATCCTAAAATGAAATCCATTTTAGGATTTTGTCAACAATCTGAAAGATCCCGCCGGATGAGCGGGATCTTTTTACATAATCGGAAGCACTTTAACAGCATCCTTTACATTTGAATATGTTTTCAGCGACGAAAAATTGGCATCCAGTTTATTCATTTTCATGGCCAATTCAGGCTTAATGCCGGTAATGATTAACTCAGTTCCGGTCAATTTCAGCAAATGGCTCAGCTTGAAAATTTGGTCGGCCGTTTGTTCGTTCACTTGGGCCAATCCGGATAAATCAATGATCAAATAATCATCTTTGGATGTTGATAAGATATTCGTCAATGTGCAAACAATGGAATTAAATCGCTCCTCTGTCAGGTTTCCGACTAGCGGAAGAGCCGAAATGCCATTGCGAATCGGGACAATAGGAGTTGAAAGTGCAGTAATTTCCGTGAGGGAATCCTCGAGAAGCTTTTCATACTCTTTTTGCTTGGTGATGTCTTTCTGAATTCCGACAAAATACGTTTTATCCTCTATTTCCATTGGATCAATATTTAATTCATTCCAGAACATCGTTCCGTCTTTTTTGTAGTTTTGAATCTGAACGGTGACCGGTTCTTTATTTTGTAAAGCGGTTCTGATGTTGTCCACTTCTGCAGGATCTGTGTGTTTCCCCTGTAAGAAGCGGCAGTTCTTTCCTAAAATTTCCTCGGTTTCGTAGCCGGTCATTTGAACAAAGCCTTGATTGACGTAGACAATAGGATTATCTTCAAGTGCGGGATCTGTAATTACCACACCGACTCGCACGTGATCAAGCGCTTTTTTGATGACTTCCAGCTGTCCTGGTATCCCAAATGATTGAAAACTAGCCATATAAATCCCCCTTAGGCCGTCAGCTTGCTATGCGAAAGTCTGATATTCCCCTTTTTTAAAATGAATTCTACAGTAACCGTAGCACAACACATGTTCTGATTCAAGCAAGTGCAGTTTGTTGTTTGTCATTAGGGCTTGTCCTCGTATACACTAAAAATAAGAACAGAATTTGAACATATGAACGGAAAGGTTTTTTACATGCTAAATAGGTGACTAGGTCAATGTCACTGGGTGAAAAATGAATCCAATGCATCAAGCTTACCGATCATGTGTTCACATATAATGGAAGAAACAAGCTTTTTACAGATTTGCCGGTATGTAGATATCGAAAATCATCGGAATCGTTTAAGGGGGCTGGATGGCCTGAAGTCGCTTTACGAAATAAGGGCTTTAGGAAGGTGATGATGAAGATGCTGCATCAGGTACTCATTGCTTGTGTAATTGGAGGAATCATGGGGATTCTCGGTCATGTGAAAAAGAGAGGCAGGCTGGAGAAGCCCAGAATGACGAAGCGGTTTATCTACCTTGGATTTTTGGAAGATTGGTTTATCGGCATGACGGCTTCCATTTTACTTGTATTCTCCGCTGACCCCGATTCAGGAATTCAACTTGTCATCTTATCCATTATCTCAGGCTACGGCGGTGAAGCTGTTCTCAGAAGTTTTGACTTTGTGAGAGAACTGAACAGCGGCGGCGAACCGGCCGAGTCCAAACGTCAAACCAAAACTCCACCCGAATAATTGTCCTCAATCTCCGCCCGTTCAGGGTACATTCCCATTGTATACAAACCTGCTTGCACTTATGAACAGAATTCTATAAAATACAGTTAGATTACGGTTGCGATAAGAACAATGAAGAGGAGCAGTAAGAAACAGATATTGTTGCAGAGAGTTGACGGCTGGTGAAAGTCAATCAAGTTTGTTTCCGAACTCACCTCAGAGTTGCAGCGGTGAAAAGCCGCTGACGCATAACTGCGTTAAAAGTATCAAGTGAGTGCGGCGTATGCCGCGCTAACGAGGGTGGTACCGCGGGAAAACGAAAGTCTCTCGTCCCTTTTTGGGATGAGGGAGTTTTTTTTAGTTTGGGAATATTCTGAATAATCCTCTCCTTCCCGTCAATACTTGAACCATACACGCCGTATTCAATCAGAAGGAGGTTTTCACTTTGAGTTTTCAGCACAAAGAGATAGAAAAGAAATGGCAAACATATTGGCTTGAAAACAAAACATTTGCCACTCTTGATAATAATGAAAAACAAAAATTCTACGCGCTGGACATGTTTCCTTATCCGTCTGGAGCTGGGTTGCACGTCGGCCATCCTGAAGGATACACAGCTACGGATATTCTGTCCCGCATGAAGCGCATGCAGGGCTATGATGTCCTTCATCCAATGGGCTGGGACGCATTCGGCCTGCCAGCTGAACAATACGCGCTTGACACAGGGAACGACCCCGCTGTGTTTACGAAGCAGAATATTGATAACTTCCGCCGCCAAATTCAAGCGCTTGGCTTCTCATATGACTGGGATCGCGAAATCAATACGACTGACCCTGAATACTATAAATGGACGCAATGGATTTTCTTAAAGCTATACGAAAAAGGCCTTGCTTACGTTGACGAAGTGCCTGTAAACTGGTGCCCTGCGCTCGGTACTGTTCTTGCCAACGAAGAAGTCATTGACGGCAAGAGCGAACGCGGCGGCCATCCGGTAGAGAGACGCCCAATGAAGCAGTGGATGCTGAAAATCACCGCTTATGCGGACAGGCTCCTTGAGGACTTGGAAGAGCTTGATTGGCCGGAAAGCATTAAAGATATGCAGCGCAACTGGATCGGCCGTTCGGAAGGCGCTCACGTTCATTTTGCTATAGATGGACATGATGATTCCTTCACGGTGTTTACAACAAGACCAGATACGCTGTTTGGCGCTACATACACTGTTCTTGCCCCGGAACACGCATTGGTGGAAAACATCACAACGGCTGAGCAAAAAGAAGCTGTTGAAGCTTATATCAAAGAAATTCAATCAAAGAGTGACCTTGAACGCACAGATCTTGCGAAAACAAAGACAGGCGTATTCACAGGAGCGTATGCGATCAATCCTGTAAACGGAGAAAAACTGCCGATTTGGATTGCGGATTATGTTCTTGCATCATACGGAACAGGTGCTGTCATGGCAGTTCCAGGCCACGACGAGCGTGATTTTGAATTCGCCAAAACATTTGGCCTTCCGGTGAAGGAAGTCGTAAAAGGCGGGAACGTTGAGGAAGCAGCTTATACTGGCGACGGCGAGCACGTGAACTCTGATTTCCTGAACGGCCTTCACAAACAGGAAGCGATTGAGAAAGTGATCGCTTGGCTGGAAGAAACGAAAAACGGTGAGAAGAAAGTGACGTACCGTCTTCGTGACTGGCTCTTCAGCCGCCAGCGTTATTGGGGCGAGCCGATTCCGGTCATTCATTGGGAAGACGGAACGTCAACAGCTGTCCCTGAAGAGGAGCTGCCGCTGATTTTGCCGAAAACGGATGAAATCAAACCGAGCGGAACGGGCGAATCACCGCTTGCGAACATTAAAGAGTGGGTGGAAGTCACAGACCCTGAGACAGGGAAAAAAGGAAGAAGAGAAACGAATACAATGCCGCAATGGGCGGGAAGCTGCTGGTATTTCTTGCGCTATATTGATCCGCACAATCCGGATCAGCTGGCATCACCAGAAAAATTGGAAAAATGGCTTCCGGTCGATATGTATATCGGCGGTGCAGAGCATGCCGTGCTTCACCTTCTGTATGCCCGCTTCTGGCATAAGTTCCTTTATGATATCGGCGTAGTGCCGACGAAAGAACCGTTCCAAAAGCTGTACAACCAAGGAATGATTCTCGGTGAAAATAACGAAAAAATGAGTAAATCTAAAGGGAACGTTGTCAACCCTGACGAAATCGTGGCCTCTCACGGTGCTGATACGCTGAGATTGTACGAAATGTTCATGGGGCCTCTTGATGCTTCAATCGCCTGGTCTGAATCAGGATTAGACGGTGCGCGCCGTTTCCTTGACCGTGTATGGCGCCTATTTATTGAAGACAGCGGTGAGCTTAATGGAAAAATCGTTGAAGGCGCGGGTGAAACATTGGAGCGCGTCTATCATGAAACGGTCATGAAAGTCACAGACCATTATGAAGGCCTTCGTTTCAACACGGGTATTTCCCAGCTGATGGTCTTTATTAATGAAGCTTATAAAGCAACAGAACTGCCGAAAGAATATATGGAAGGCTTCGTGAAGCTTCTTTCTCCTGTCGCGCCACACTTAGCGGAAGAGCTATGGGAGAAGCTTGGCCATTCTGGCACAATTGCCTACGAAGCTTGGCCTGTATATGATGAAACAAAACTTGTGGATGATGAAGTTGAAATCGTTGTTCAGCTGAACGGAAAAGTAAAAGCGAAATTACAGGTTCCTGCCGATGCAACAAAAGAACAGCTGGAACAGCTTGCTCAAGCAGATGAAAAGGTCAAAGAGCAGCTTGAAGGCAAAACGATTCGGAAAATCATCGCGGTGCCTGGGAAGCTTGTCAATATTGTGGCAAACTAAGCCTAGAAAAAATCCCCTTTGCCAAAAGGGGATTTTTTTCATCAGTCTCAGAATAGCAATCGTTCAGCTGACTTTGATATACTGAACATGATCACTGTGAATAGGAGTGTTTTCTTTGGAAATAAAAGAAATCAGCACAGCCGCTTTGAAAGAAAAAATTGAGGCGGACGAAGAATTATATTTAATTGATGTCAGAGAAGATGAAGAGGTAGCGGAAGGCATGATCCCGCAAGCCGTTCATATTCGCATGGGGGATATTCCTGAAAAAATGGAAACCCTTGATAAAGACAAAGAGTACGTATTTATCTGCCGCTCAGGAATGCGCAGCATGAACGTCTGCAAGTACCTGGATGAGCAAGGCTTTAAAACAGTCAATGTTGAAGGCGGCATGATGGCCTGGGAAGGCGAAACAAAACCAAAAAACTAGGGGAGAGCAGTCCCCTAGTTTTTATTTGTATTCCGGAAGCCAATCGCCGTGTGCTGCAAATAAATCGTCGCACATGGAGATGATGTCCTTCATGGAAAGCTCCGCGCTTGTATGCGGATCAAGCATTGCAGCTTGGTAAACCGCTTCTTTTTTCCGTGTGACAGCCGCTTCGATTGTCATCAGCTGTGTATTAATATTCGTCCGGTTTAAGGCGGCAAGCTGCTCAGGCAGTTCTCCGGCGAAGCACGGTGTAATTTTTTTTCTGTCGGCGACGCATGTCACTTCCACAACCGCTTTTGAAGGAAGGTTGGTGATCAGCCCTGTATTCAAGACGTTTCCTCCGAAGGTGAATGGTTCGTTTGTTTCCATTGCTTCTATAATTCTTGAACCATATTCCTTTGAGCGTTCGTGCGTAAGGTTTTTATTATTGACGATATCATCCCGCATTTTCTCCCAATTTTCAATCTGCTTGACGCACCTTCTCGGATATTCGTCGAGCGGGATTTGCAGCTCGCTGATCAATTCAGGGTAATTCCGTTTAATAAAGTATGGGTGATACTCTGCGTTATGTTCGGACGATTCCGTGACATAATAGCCGAACTTATCCATTAATTCAAACCGCACCATATCATGATGCTTTGTTTTTTGTTTTTCTTTCGCTCTCCTTTTGATTTCTGGATATAAATCTGTGCCGTCTTTTTTGACTTCCAAAAGCCAAGCCATATGATTGATTCCTGCGATGCGTTCCTCAATTCCGTCATGCTCCATTCCGAGAGCTTTAAATAAATCCTTCGTGCACACTTGAACACTGTGGCAGAGCCCGATTGTTTTGATATTGGTATAGCGGAGCATGGCGCCTGTAAGAGTGGCCATTGGATTTGTATAGTTTAAGAACCATGCGTCAGGGCACATTTCCTCCATATCTTTTGCGATATCAATTAAGACCGGGATTGTTCTGAGAGATCTGAATATCCCGCCGATGCCGACTGTATCGGCGATCGTCTGGCGCAGCCCATACCGTTTAGGAATCTCGAAATCGATGACTGTGCTCGGTTTGTATCCTCCAACCTGAATCGCATTGATGACATAGCCTGCGTTTTGCAAGGCGAGTTTTCTGTCATCATAGCTGTTGATGGCCACACTTGGGTTATAACGGTCTCTTAGATTTTCGAGCATGAGCTGGGATTCCTGCAGGCGTTTGGGATCAATGTCGTAAAGAGCGAACTCAAATCCATTCAGTGCCTCTGTTAACAGGCAGTCTCCCAAAACATTTTTGGCGAAAATCGTGCTCCCTGCACCGATAAATGTAATCTTTTTCATATTGCTTCCTCCTTTAATGTTAACCCTTTACCGCTCCGGAAGACAGGCCGGCAATAAAGTATTTTTGCAGCGCCAAAAACAGAACAACCATCGGCAGCATTGCCATAAGTGCCGCTGCGGCAACTAAATGAAGGTTGTTTGCGTTTTCTCCGAAAAAACCTGCCATGGCTACTGTTAATGTCTGAACCTTTTGATCTTGTAAAAAGAAAATGGCAAATTGATAGTCGTTCCAAATAAAGACACAAGAAATGATACAGATGGTCGCAGTGATCGGCTTCAGCAGAGGAAACACAATCGTAAAAAAGATTTTCAGCATGCCTGCGCCGTCAATTCTTGCGGCTTCTTCAAGCTCTTTTGGAATGGTCGATCGGATAAAGCCTGAATATAAGAATACGGTTAACGGCATGTAAGCCGCTGTATTGATGAAAATGGCGATTGCGTGTGTATTGACCATTCCGGCGTCCACGACCATTCGGTACAAAGGAACCATGGACGTTAACGGAGGGATGATCATAATGGAAATCAACAAGACAAAAACAGCTTTATTCAGTTTCGTTTCCCGCCGGGCAAGCGGGTAGGCGGCGAGTGAGCCGAATATAATTAATAACAAGGCAGAAAAACCTGTGATGATCATGGTGTTTATAAAAGAGTTTCCTAGCGAAGCGCGCTCCCACGCCTCTGAAAAATTATGAAAGGAGATGTCGGATGGAAATATCCATTTCGAACTGTAGTCTCCTTTTGCTTTCAATGAAGTGGTCAGCAGGATATAAAAAGGAATAAAATGCGCACAGGCCACAATGGCTGCAAGAAGTGTAATGATCCGCATGCTTTTTGTACGGGCGGCTCTCATGACATTTCCGTCTCCTTTCTTTTAAAGTACGCAAGCGCGCAAAAGCTGATGATCAAAATGACAAATGCCATAAATATGCCTTGCGTTGCGGCATAGCCGGCATCCTGCCGTTTGAAATACAAATCATACATAAATGTGGACATGGATTGTGACGCATTTCCGGGGCCGCCTGCGGTGAGTGCAATGATGACGTCAAACAGCTTTAAGCCTCCGATAATGTTGATGACCATATTAATGGTAATGGAGGGCATTAACAGCGGCAGCGTGATGGTAAAAAACTGCTGGCCTTGTTTCGCGCCATCCATTTGCGCCGCTTCATAGTAGTCTTTCGGAATGCTTTGCAGACCGGCTAAGTAGACAACCATAGCGATCCCGACATATTGATAGGTGTTAATCATGACAATGATCCATGGATTGAGCGAGGGACTGGCGAGCGCATTAATAGGGCTGATGCCGAAGACCCCGAGCAAATCGTTGAGCGCACCTCCGTCATAGGAGAAGAAAAAGTACCAAATGTAGCCCATAATGAGCGGGCTGATCATCACCGGCAAATACACAATTGTTCTTGTTACCGCTTTCGTTTTAATGCTTTGATTTAAGAGCAGAGCGTACAGAAGCCCGACCACATTTTGAAAAAAGGTGCTGCCAAGTCCGTAAAGCAGAGTGTTTTTTAAGATATGCCAAGTGTCAGGATCAGAAAACAGCCTTTCATATTGCGCGAATCCAACCCATTGGTAAACTTGTGAAAAGCCGTTCCAGTTTGTAAAGGTAATCAATGTGCCTTTCACAAACGGATAAATCATAAAGACCAGAACGGAGAGCAAAGCAGGAATGTACATCCACCAAAGTGAGGACTGCTTTTTTGGCTTAACCTGTTTCACATGAACGTCCCTTGCGATCTCACTCATTGTTTTCAGCTCCCTGTGTTTCCGATTGCTCCCGGAGTCGTTTATATTCTCTTCCCAGCTTCTGCGAAATGTCTTGAGGCGCCAAAATGTCAGCCGCCAGCTCCTGCCCGACCGTGCCCAGGACATCCCACATTCCGTTTGGCAAGTATAAACGGTCGAAGTAAGGCTCGACTTTGATATCTTGATAATGCTCATAATCGTTTGCGTAGAAAATATCAGCTTTCACATTCGTCAGCCCTGAAGGAAGCGATGTGGCTTCAGCCATTTGTTTGGCATTGGCCGGGCGGGCCATAAATGCGATAAATTCTTTTGCCTCTTTTAATTGAGGCGAATCTTTCCATGCTGCAAGCGTGTAGCGTTCACCGCCGATCCATATCGGGTCATCACCGGGATGGATGGCAGGTGTCGGGATAATGCCGACCTTGACATTCGGATTGATCTGGGCAACGTCTTGGCCGAGTGTGCCGCCTTGCATTGTAAAGGCGATTTTGTTTTGGGCCATTAATTCAATGAGCTGTGATTTTTTTGCCGTGACGGCGTCGATATTGATCAATTTTTCTTTCTGCATTTGTTTGAGGATTTCTGATAAATAAGTGAATTTACTCCATTGAAAAGTGCCGTTGATGAGCTGTTTTTTTTCATTATGGGCAGGGTCTGTGATGAGAAGAGGTGTAGCGAATTGGTCGTAATATTGAGCGAATGAGCTTTTGTCATAGCCGGCAAACCAGAAGGGAACAATGCTTCCCTTGCTCTTTTCTTTAATCGTTCTCAGTGCTTTGATAAAGTCATCCATGGTTTCCGGCGGAGCAATGCCGTAACGGTCTAAAATATTGCGGTTATACGCCAGACCGTCTTTTGCCTGATTGATTGGATAGGCATACACCTTTCCGCTTTTATTTTTGAGGATGCTGTTTAAATTGGGATCAAGATCTTGAGTCCATTCCATATCCCGGAGATCCGCTGTATATTCTCCGTACCTGATTTTCCCCCAGCCATGTGTATCGAATAGATCTGGCAAATCATTGGCCGCCATTCTGACACGCATCATATTTTCATAGTCATTGCCTGGGAAATGAAGGCTGACATGTATGTCACTGTGTTCCTTTTCGAATGCTGCCGCCAGTTTTCTGAACGTATCTCTTTCACTGTCGGTTGACATTGTAGAATAAATGGTTAACGTCTTTTTTGCGGTATCTGCTGAGCTTTTCTCTGCTGAACACCCGGGCAGAACAAGCAGTATAAGAGAGAGAAATAAAACAAAAGTGTGTTTCATCTTTTCCTCCTTATCATCGTGATGAATCTTTGCTTATGTCACCTCCTTTGCTGTACATCCGCAGCTTTGTCTTACGATTAATGTTGTAGGCAGGGTGACATGGTGAGGAAGCGTTCGGCCATTGAGACGGTCAAGCAGCAGTTTTACGCCTGTCCGGCCCATTTCCTCTGTGTATACCTTCACCGTCGTTAAAGGCGTGCTGGCAAATTCAGCTTCCTCAATGCCGTTAAAGCTGACGATTGCGGTATCCCGCGGCACTTGCAGTCCGGCTTCCTGCAACGCTTTTAATGCGCCGATCGCCATAGAATCGCTGGCAATAAAGAATGCTTCCGGCAGATGGCCTTGATCGATTGCTTTCTTCATCAGGCGATAGCCCTCACGCATGCTGTATTCTCCGATCAGCACATGCTCAGGCTGGGGGGCGGCTGACTCCAAAAAAGCGGTCAGGCGTTTATCTTCAATCGTTCTGCGAATGCTTTGGCCGTCCTTCAGCGTATGCTCTTTTTCTTGTCCGCCAATGTAGCCTAACCGTTTGTAGCCTAAGTCGAAAAGGTGATCAATCGCTTGGCGTGAAGCCGATTCAAAATCGATTCCAATCGAATCGTATGCTTGCGGATCTGGTGAATGATTGATAAATACAGCATGCTCCAACCTTCCGCTGATATGCTTAACCGCTTCATCATGAACACGGCCGATGACAATGACACCATCCAATTCCCGAAAGATATGTTCCTGAAAGGAGCCGAGATGAATTGAATTTGTAATGAAAATTTCCTGTTCAAAGCATTCCTTTTCAATCCCTTTCCGAATGGAAGAAAAATAAGGGTCCTGCCTTTCCTGATCAGGGGACAGACAGCTCAGCACACCGATCAGCGGCTGGGCCCGCTGTTTTTGCCCGCGGGCTTTTCGGCGTTTGGCAACGGTTTGATAACCAAGCTCTTCAGCGATGTTGATGACTCTTTGTCTCGTTTCGCCCGCAACAGAAAGCGACTCATCTTCATTTAAAATTCTGGACACAGTTGCGCTGGAAACTTTAGCTTTCAAGGCGATATCTTTAATACGAACCATGGGTATCCCTCTCATCTATTTAGTAAAATATTAACTCATCTGTTTTTGATAAATTGATACTATCATATAAAAGTAAGCGGTTACAATAATTGTTTTCGAAATATTTCATAATATTTACTAAATATTTAGTAAATGATGTGATTTATGTTGGAAAAATAAAGGGGAACCCAGATCTGTCTCGTAAATGTGAAGTAAGCGAATAAGGAAGGGTGATGGGATGAGAGCCGAAAAAAGAAAGCAACTGTTTCGTTTGCTTGGTGATTTGCCTGATCGGAGGCCAATCAGTGTTGAGACATTACGTATTGAAGAAAGAGAAGAAAATATCGTTGAAACGCTCCTGCTCGATTTAAATGGACATGAAAAGGCGCCCGCTTATTTTGTGAAGCCGAAGAAAACAGAAGGACCGTGCCCAGCCGTATTGTTTCAGCATTCGCATGGGGGCCAGTATGATAGGGGAAAAAGTGAGCTGATTGAGGGAGCGGATTATTTGAGAACCCCTTCTTTTTCTGATGAGCTTACTTCACTCGGATACGGCGTTCTTGCAATTGATCATTGGGGATTTGGAGATCGGCGGGGAAAAGCGGAAAGCGAGATATTTAAAGAAATGCTTCTCACCGGAAAAGTGATGTGGGGGATGATGATTTATGACAGTTTAAGTGCGTTGGACTATATGCAGTCACGCTCTGATGTTCAGCCTGACAGGATCGGAACCATCGGCATGTCTATGGGAGGTTTGCTGGCGTGGTGGACAGCGGCGCTCGATGACCGGATTAAGGTGTGTGTGGATTTGTGCAGCCAGGTGGATCATCACGTGCTGATCAAAACACAGAATCTTGACAGGCACGGCTTTTATTATTACGTCCCATCGCTTGCAAAGCATTTTTCCGCATCGGAGATCCAACGCCTGATCGCGCCGCGCCCGCACCTTAGTCTTGTTGGTGTACACGACCGGTTAACGCCGGCCGAGGGCGTGGACAAAATCGAAAAAGAATTGACAGCTGTCTATGCTGGACAGGGAGCTGCTGATTGCTACCGAGTGGTCCGTTCTGCTTCGGGACATTTCGAAACAGCAGTTATGAGGCATGAAGCTGTCCGGTTTTTGCAAAAGTGGCTGTGACTGTTAAAAGAAATCGAAAAAGACCGTTTTATGTGAAAACGGTCTTTTTGTTTCCTTTTAACCAACTGCCATAAATCGATGCTTTCTTCTATTGACAGAAACAGGAGAGAATAATATATTCTAATTGTTAACCTTAAAATATAATTGGTTAACAATTAAGGTGAGAAGCACTACACGTTCTTCAGTTATCAGTGAAAGGGCGAGAAATGATGCAAGAAGAAACTTTTTATAGTGTCAGAATGAGGGCTTCTATGAATGGATCTCATGAAGACGGCGGAAAGCATATATCCGGCGGAGAACGGCTTATACCTTTCCATGAGATGAAGCATACAGTCAATGCTTTATTAGAAAAAGGGTTATCCCATTCAAGAGGAAAACCTGATTTTATGCAAATTCAATTTGAAGAGGTATATGAAACGATAAAAACCATTCAGCCATTGCCTGTGCATACGAATGAAGTGAGCTGCCCGGAAGAAGGGCAAAAGCTGGCCCGATTGTTATTGGAAAAAGAAGGCGTTTCACGAGACGTGATTGAAAAAGCATATGAACAAATCCCTGAATGGTCAGATATCAGGGGTGCGGTGTTGTTTGATATTCATACAGGAAAGCGAATGGATCAAACAAAAGAAAAAGGGGTGCGGGTCTCCAGAATGGATTGGCCGGACGCTAATTTTGAAAAATGGGCGCTTCACAGTCACGTGCCGGCTCATTCAAGAATAAAAGAGGCCCTTGCGCTCGCTTCAAAGGTAAGCTGGCACCCGGCAGCCGTTGCAGAATTATGCTGGTCGGACGATCCGGATTACATAACAGGCTATGTTGCGGGTAAGAAAATGGGCTATCAGCGTATTACAGCAATGAAAGAATACGGGACTGAAGAGGGCTGCCGAGTCTTTTTTATTGATGGATCCAATGATGTAAACACGTACATACATGATCTGGAGAAGCAGCCTATTTTAATAGAGTGGGAGGAAGATCATGACTCATGATTTGATAGAAAAAAGTAAAAAGCACCTCTGGCTGCCATTTACCCAAATGAAAGATTATGATGAAAACCCCTTAATCATCGAAAGCGGGACTGGAATCAAAGTCAAAGACATAAATGGCAAGGAATACTATGACGGTTTTTCATCAGTTTGGCTTAATGTCCACGGACACCGCAAAAAAGAACTAGATAATGCCATAAAAAAACAGCTCGGAAAAATTGCGCACTCCACGTTATTGGGCATGACCAATGTTCCAGCAACCCAGCTTGCCGAAACATTAATCGACATCAGCCCAAAAAAGCTCACGCGGGTCTTTTATTCAGACAGCGGCGCAGAGGCGATGGAAATAGCCCTAAAAATGGCGTTTCAGTATTGGAAGAACATCGGGAAGCCCGAGAAACAAAAATTTATCGCAATGAAAAACGGGTATCACGGTGATACGATTGGCGCCGTCAGTGTCGGTTCAATTGAGCTTTTTCACCACGTATACGGCCCGTTGATGTTCGAGAGTTACAAGGCCCCGATTCCTTATGTGTATCGTTCTGAAAGCGGTGATCCTGATGAGTGCCGTGATCAGTGCCTCCGAGAGCTTGCACAGCTGCTTGAGGAACATCATGAGGAAATTGCCGCGCTTTCCATTGAATCAATGGTACAAGGCGCGTCCGGTATGATCGTGATGCCGGAAGGATATTTGGCAGGCGTGCGCGAGCTATGTACAACATACGATGTCTTAATGATCGTTGATGAAGTCGCTACAGGCTTTGGCCGTACAGGAAAAATGTTTGCGTGCGAGCACGAGAATGTCCAGCCGGATCTGATGGCTGCCGGTAAAGGCATTACAGGAGGCTATTTGCCAATTGCCGTTACGTTTGCCACTGAAGACATCTATAAGGCATTCTATGATGATTATGAAAACCTAAAAACCTTTTTCCATGGCCATTCCTATACAGGCAATCAGCTTGGCTGTGCGGTTGCGCTTGAAAATCTGGCATTATTTGAATCTGAAAACATTGTGGAACAAGTAGCGGAAAAAAGTAAAAAGCTCCATTTTCTTCTTCAAGATCTGCACGCTCTTCCTCATGTTGGGGATATTCGGCAGCTTGGCTTTATGTGCGGTGCAGAGCTTGTACGATCAAAGGAAACTAAAGAACCTTACCCGGCTGATCGGCGGATTGGATATAAAGTTTCCTTAAAAATGAGAGAGTTAGGAATGCTGACAAGGCCGCTTGGGGACGTGATTGCATTTCTGCCTCCTCTTGCCAGCACAGCTGAAGAGCTCTCGGAAATGGTTGCCATTATGAAACAAGCGATCCATGAGGTTACGAGCCTTGAAGATTGATTCCTGGTTAAACGAGCGGTTAGACAGAATGAAAGAAGCCGGCGTACATCGTAACCTGCGGTCAATGGATGGAGCACCGGTTCCAGAGAGGAATATTGATGGCGAAAATCAAACGGTCTGGTCCTCAAACAATTATTTAGGGCTCGCAAGCGATAGACGTTTGATCGATGCAGCCCAAACAGCATTGCAGCAATTCGGGACAGGAAGCAGCGGTTCACGTTTAACGACAGGCAATTCGGTCTGGCATGAAAAGCTAGAAAAGAAGATTGCCAGCTTTAAACGGACAGAAGCGGCCCTGCTGTTTTCGAGCGGTTACTTGGCCAATGTCGGTGTCCTTTCATCCTTGCCAGAAAAGGAAGATGTCATTTTAAGTGACCAGCTCAATCATGCAAGTATGATCGACGGCTGCCGACTTTCTAAGGCTGATACAGTTGTTTATCGGCATATTGATATGAATGATCTTGAAAACAAGCTGAATGAAACACAGCGTTATCAGCGCCGTTTTATCGTAACAGACGGGGTATTCAGCATGGATGGCACAATCGCCCCTCTTGATCAGATCATCTCACTTGCGAAACGCTATCATGCCTTCGTGGTCGTTGATGATGCCCACGCAACAGGAGTTTTGGGTGATTCGGGACGAGGAACGAGTGAATACTTTGGTGTTTATCCTGACATTGTGATCGGCACCTTAAGCAAAGCTGTTGGTACGGAAGGAGGTTTTGCGGCAGGATCAGCGGTCTTCATCGACTTTTTGCTGAACCATGCCAGAACATTTATCTTTCAAACCGCTATTCCGCCAGCCAGCTGTGCGGCTGCTCATGAGGCTTTCAACATCATTGAAGCCAGCAGGGAAAAACGACAGCTTTTATTTTCTTATATCAGTATGATCAGAACCAGTCTGATGAATATGGGGTATGTGGTGAAAGGAGATCACACACCGATTATTCCTGTAGTCATTGGCGATGCCCATAAAACGGTCATATTTGCTGAAAAACTGCAGGGCAAGGGAATTTATGCTCCTGCCATTCGGCCGCCGACCGTTGCGCCGGGTGAAAGCCGTATTCGAATTACAATCACGTCTGACCACAGTATGGGTGATATTGATCATTTGCTGCAAACATTTCATTCAATCGGAAAGGAGCTGCACATCATTTGAGGGGTTTTTTTGTGACAGGAACTGATACAGAAGTGGGGAAAACGGTTATATCCAGCGGTCTTGCTGCCTTATTGAAAGAACATAATAGAGATGTCGGGGTGTATAAACCATTTTTAAGCGGGATATCGCGCCATCATCCAGATAGTGATACTAGTCTGCTGAAAGACATGTCGCAAACCGGTCTTTCTCATGAAGACATTACGCCTTTTGCCTTCAAAGCGCCGCTTGCACCATACGTTGCAGGGAAACTTGAGGGAAAGACTGTCACTATGGAAGAGGTTTTAAGCCATTGGGAGCGGATTAGAGAAAAACATGAATGCTTCATCGTAGAAGGTGCGGGCGGTATTTCTGTGCCATTGGGAGAGGACTATTTGGTCAGTCATGTCATAAAAGCGTTGCAGCTTCCCATGATTATTGTGGCACGTCCTCACCTTGGAACCATTAATCATACCTTTTTAACTGTCAAATATGCAGAAAGCATGGGGCTTCCAATTGCCGGAATTATCATCAATGGAATCAGTGACTCTCCTGATGAAGATGAAAAAACCAATCCTGAGATGATTGAGCGCTTATGCGGTGTTCCGATTTTAGGGGTTACGCCAAAGCTTGCCAACGTTACGAAAGAAACGGTTCTACATATGGTAAAAGACCATATCAATCTATCATTACTGATGAATCAAGTGGGGGTATGAGAATGAATCAATGGATGGAACTCGCAGACCGGGTGCTGGCTGGAGCAGAAGTGACTGACGAAGAGGCGCTTTCAATATTACATTGTCCTGATGAAGATATTTTGCTATTAATGCATGGAGCTTTTCATATCAGAAAACACTTTTATGGAAAAAAAGTAAAGCTCAATATGATTATGAATGCGAAATCCGGGCTCTGCCCGGAAAACTGCGGCTATTGTTCACAGTCTGCGATTTCGAAAGCGCCGATTGAGTCTTACCGGATGGTGAATAAGGAAACGCTGCTTGAAGGCGCGAAGCGGGCGCACGATCTGAATATCGGCACATATTGTATCGTGGCAAGCGGCAGAGGGCCGTCTAACAGAGAAGTGGATCAGGTCGTAGATGCGGTTCAGGAAATTAAAGAGACGTATGGACTGAAGATTTGTGCATGTCTTGGACTGTTGAAGCCAGAGCAGGCGAAGCGGCTCAAAGATGCCGGAGTAGACCGCTATAATCATAATTTGAATACGTCACAGAGAAACCATTCAAACATCACGACCTCACATACATACGATGACAGAGTCAATACGGTTGAAATCGCAAAAGAATCGGGGCTGTCTCCGTGTTCAGGCGCCATTATCGGGATGAAGGAGACGAAACAGGATGTCATTGACATTGCCAAAAGCTTGAAGGCTCTTGACGCGGATTCCATTCCGGTGAATTTTTTGCATGCAATTGATGGCACGCCGTTAGAAGGCGTCAACGAATTAAACCCGCTGTATTGTTTAAAAGTGCTGGCACTGTTCCGTTTTATCAATCCATCAAAAGAAATTCGCATTTCCGGAGGAAGAGAGGTCAATCTCCGCTCATTGCAGCCATTAGGGCTTTACGCCGCAAACTCCATTTTTGTCGGAGACTACTTAACAACTGCCGGGCAAGAGGAGACGGAGGATCATAAAATGCTGAGTGATTTAGGCTTTGAAGTTGAATCAGTCGAAGAAATGAAGGCCAGTTTAAGTGCGAAAAGCTGAAAGAATCAATAAAAGCAATCGGTATGATGTCGATTGCTTTTATTTTTGAACAGAAAGGAGAAAATCACGTGACAATTGCATCGTCAACTGCATCTTATGAGTTTTTGAAAAACCCATATTCTTTTTACGACACATTGCGAGCTGTTCATCCTATCTATAAAGGGAGTTTCTTAAAATATCCGGGCTGGTATGTCACAGGATATGAAGAAACGGCTGCTATTTTGAAAGATGCGAGATTCAAAGTCCGCACCCCGCTGCCTGAGAGCTCAACCAAATATCAGGACCTTTCACATGTGCAAAATCAAATGATGCTGTTTCAGAACCGGCCTGATCATAGACGATTGCGGACGCTTGCCAGCGGAGCGTTTACGCCGAGAACGACAGAGAGTTATCAGCCGTATATCATTGAAACTGTCCATCATTTGCTTGATCAAGTGCAAGGTAAAAAAAAGATGGAGGTCATTTCGGACTTTGCTTTTCCTTTAGCAAGTTTTGTCATAGCTAACATTATAGGTGTACCGGAGGAAGATAGGGAGCAATTAAAGGAGTGGGCTGCGAGTCTCATTCAAACGATTGATTTTACCCGCTCAAGAAAGGCATTAACAGAGGGCAATATTATGGCTGTGCAGGCTATGGCATATTTCAAAGAGCTGATTCAAAAGAGAAAACGCCACCCTCAACAGGATATGATCAGCATGCTCTTGAAGGGGAGAGAAAAGGATAAGCTGACGGAAGAGGAGGCGGCATCTACGTGCATATTGCTGGCGATCGCCGGACATGAGACAACGGTCAATCTCATCAGCAATTCAGTCCTTTGTCTGCTGCAGCATCCAGAACAGCTTTTGAAACTGAGAGAAAATCCAGATCTTATTGGTACCGCAGTCGAGGAATGTTTACGCTATGAAAGCCCCACGCAAATGACAGCCAGAGTTGCGTCAGAGGATATTGACATCTGCGGGGTGACGATCCGTCAAGGAGAACAAGTCTATCTTTTGTTAGGAGCGGCTAATCGAGACCCTAGCATATTCACGAACCCCGATGTCTTCGATATTACGAGAAGTCCTAATCCGCACCTTTCATTCGGTCATGGCCATCATGTTTGCTTAGGGTCCTCGCTGGCGCGATTAGAAGCGCAAATTGCGATTAACATTCTTCTGCAGCGGATGCCCAGCCTTAAGCTCGCGGATTTTGAATGGCGGTATCGGCCGCTTTTTGGATTTCGGGCGCTTGAGGAGCTGCCGGTGACTTTTGAATAAGCCTAAGAATGTGAGTGCCAAAAAAGTGTCAGCCCCGCCGAAAATGGGCAATCTATAAAAAAGGGGAGTGAACATCGTGAAAAAAGTGCTGATTGCCGGCGGAAATGGTGTGATTGGGAGACTGCTTGCTGAAGGGCTTATTTCAGACTATGAAGTGACAGTGCTTGATAAAGATCATTTCGATGGCAAAGCCTCTTCCATTCAGGCTGACGCGGCAAATTATGAGGAGCTGTTGAAGAAGATTCCAAAAGATACCGATGCCATCTTGAATTTACTCGCTGTTAAAATCAAATACGATATTATGGACATCGCTGAGTTTGAAAAAATGACGGATGTTTTCTATAGGGCAAGCTATTATCTGTGCCGTGCGGCAGCGGAGCTCGGCATTCAAAAGCTCGTGTTCGCCAGCAGCAATCATGTCACAGATGTATATGAAAAAGACGGGCGCTCGCTCTTAGGACGGGAAATCACAACAAGCGATTATCCGCTGTCAAAAAACTTGTACGGTGTATTAAAGCTGACCTCTGAACAGATCGGCCATTTGTTTTATTTGGAAAATAAGCTATCAGTAATCAACCTGCGAATCGGAACAGTCGTCACAGATGAAATGGATACGCTGCATGAAAAAGAACGGACGAAAAAGACACTGCTTTCTCACCCCGATCTGCTGTCGATTTTCAAAGCCGCTATTGAGACCAATATCCGGTACGGCACTTATTACGCCGTCTCTGATAATCCGGGCCGGCCATGGTCCATTGAACCTGCCGTGAATGAACTTGGGTTTTCGCCACAAATCAATACGGCCGAACTTCTGAACGAGGAGGAGAACGGAGCATAATCATTTTCTAAGATTATGCTCTTTTTCTTTTGTTATCGGTCTCAATTCGCGGCAGCCCCCGCCCCGGCCGGGGACTCTGTTCAAATGATTATAGACATGGCAATCACAGATTTGCTACATTTTAGACACGATATCGTCACATGCTGAGCTCGGTTTTTAAAAATATGATAACGCTTACAAAGAGAGGTGGGAGCTATCGCTCATTCACTGAAAAACCGTCTGTTTGATATGTTGATTTATGGTTTCTTGCTGATGTTCGCTTTAATATGCGTACTTCCGTTCATTCATGTCATCGCAGCATCCTTTGCCACAGTAGAAGAAGTCGTGTCGAAAAAATTTATTTTAATTCCGACCACTTTTTCGCTAGATGCTTATCGCTACATTTTTTCAACAGATATTATTTATAAGAGTTTGCTTGTTTCTGTGTTTGTGACAGTGATAGGCACTGCGGTCAGCATGTTTCTTTCTTCACTGATGGCTTACGGGTTATCCCGCCGTGATTTAATCGGCCGGCAGCCGCTCATGTTTCTCGTCGTATTTACGATGCTGTTTAGCGGCGGCATGATTCCGACTTTCCTTGTGGTCAAATCGCTTGGATTGCTCGATTCTTACTGGGCGCTTATTTTGCCGACAGCCATTAATGCCTTTAACCTGATCATTCTGAAAAACTTCTTTCAAAATATCCCGTCAAGCTTGGAAGAGTCCGCGAAAATTGACGGGTGCAATGATCTGGGCATATTCTTTAAAATTGTGCTGCCGCTGTCTCTTCCTGCGATCGCAACGATTTCACTATTTTATGCGGTCACGTATTGGAACACGTATATGACAGCGATCTTGTACTTAAATGATTCAGCAAAATGGCCGATTCAGGTGCTTCTGCGCCAAATCGTCATTGTATCAAGCGGTATGCAGGGGGATATGTCTGAAATGGGGTCGGGCAGCCCGCCGCCTGAGCAAACCATTAAAATGGCGGTCATAGTGGTGGCGACCATCCCGGTTCTGCTTGTCTATCCGTTTATACAAAAGCATTTTGCAAAAGGAGCTTTGCTGGGATCTGTCAAAGGATAAAGAAATATGAAACGGAGGGGTACGATGGGAAACAAATGGAGGGTGCTTTTGATTGTGCTTGTACTGGCACTCGGCGGAGTGCTGGCGGGCTGTAAAGGGGCTGATCAGTCTTCGGCTGAAGGCAAAGCTGGCCCGGATTCAAAGGTAAAGCTGTCTTGGATGGCGATTTTGTATCACCAGCAGCCGCCGAAAGACAGGGCGATTAAAGAAATTGAAAAGCTGACAAATACAGAACTCGACATCACCTGGGTTCCAGACGCGGTGAAAGAAGACAGGCTGAATGCGGCGCTTGCAGCGGGCAATCTTCCGCAAATCGTGACGATCCAGGATATTAAAAATTCTTCCGTCATGAATGCCTTCCGGTCAGGAATGTTCTGGGAAATCGGTGATTATATCAAGGATTATCCCAACTTAAACAAAATGAACAAACTCATTAATAAAAATGTGACAATTGACGGCAAGCTCTACGGGATATACAGAGAGCGCCCGCTTTCCAGACAGGGGATTGTCATTCGGAAGGACTGGCTGGACAATTTAAATCTGAAAACCCCGAAAACGTTGGATGAGCTTTATGAAGTGGCCAAAGCATTTACGGAGGACGACCCGGACAAAGATGGGAAAGATGATACATTCGGGCTGGCAGACCGTAATGACTTGATTTACGGCGCGTTTAAAACGATTGGCTCGTATGAAGGCATGCCTACAGATTGGAAGGAATCAGGCGGCAAATTCACGCCTGATTTCATGACACAGGAATACAAAGACACAATGAACTATATGAAGAAGCTGCGTGATAACGGGTATATGAATAAGGATTTTCCCGTCACAAGCAAAACCCAGCAGCAGGAGCTGTTTTCTCAAGGAAAAGCCGGAATTTATATTGGCAATATGGTAGATGCGGTCAATCTGCGCGACCATGCCTCTGATAAATCGATGAAGCTCGAGATCATTAACCGCATAAAAGGCCCAGATGGGAAAGAGCGGGTATGGGCATCAGGAGGCCATAACGGCGTGTTTGCTTTCCCGAAAACGAGTGTGAAAACGGAAGCTGAGCTTAAACGGATCTTGGCGTTTTTTGACCGAATTGCCGAAGAAGATGTCTATAGCCTGATGACTTATGGCATTGACGGCGTTCATTACAACAAAGGTGAGGACAAAACGTTCACACGCAAAGAAAGCCAGGTAAAAGACTGGCAGACTGATATTCAGCCGCTGTCCGCCTTAATTGCCATTGATAAAGCCTACTTAAAAAACACTGGAGATCCGCTTCGGACGGCGTACGAGGAGCTGACCGAGGACAATGAAAAGATTATCGTCTCAAACCCGGCTGAAAGCCTGTATTCCGCATCGGAGTCGGAACGGGGTGATGAACTGAAGAAAATCATTGATGACGCGACTTATAAATATATGATTGGAGACATCACAGAAAGCCAGTTCGATAAAGAAGTGGAAAAATGGGAGTCAAGCGGAGGAAAACAAATTATTCAGGAATACGAAGAAGCGTTTAAACAAGCAAAATAACATTGGAAAAACCCAAAACGCGCAAGCGGTTTTGGGTTTTTTACATGCTTCTTTTTTGCTGGCGGTAGTTTCCCGGTGTAATCCCCTCCAGCTTTTTAAAAGACCTGATAAAATTTTGCGAGTTTTTATATTTCAGCTTTTCGGCAATGTCCTTGACCGCCATGTCTGTTTCGGCAAGCCAGCTTTTCGCCATATGGTGTCGGTAGCTTGAGACATACTCGCTGAATGAAATTCCCATTTCTTTTTTGAAAATGCTGCTTAAATAATTTGGGTTGTAATGCAGCCTGCGCGCGATTTCGTCCAGTGTCAATTCGGATTCAAACTCATGATGGATGATATGAATGATGTTGTCGGAAATATTTTTGTACTGGGCATCCGCGCGGGTGTTCACTTTGTCTGTCATCGGATCAATAAACTCATTCTTTAGCCAGTTTTCGGTATCCTCGAACGTTTTCAGCTCAAAAATTTGGTCATACAGCATTTTGTTTTCTTCAAGCTCAAACAATTCGATCCCGAGCACATGCATCAGCTCAATCACATGGTTCAAAAAACGGGCGATGGCGATTTGAAATTGATACGGGTTGGTGTTCTGGGTGAAGATGGCTTGCAAAATCGCGTGCAGGCATTTATCCGCTTTCTCCTTGTCTCCTGCTTTAACGGCATCGAACAGCTCATGCTGAAGCTGCTTTGGAAAATGGGTTTTGAAGGTTTTTTTCTGGTCAAGGTCTTCGTAAAAGATGATCGACTTGTTTTCCGCTTTAAGCCGGTATTTCAACGCTTCTGAGCCTTCCGCATAGGCTGTTTTCGCTTTTGTCAGCACATCAAACGGCTGGCTGATGCCGATGCTGACAGACAGCTGCAGCTCAGCTTCCGCTTTTTCCTGAATCATCCTTGCAGTCTCATTCAGCTCAGCCATGAATTCTTCCTTTGTCCCGCTTTGGTTGATCAAAATCGTCGCCTGCTGTTTGTCAACTACGGCGGGGGCAAGATGTTTGTCCGTCGGGATGCTGCGCTCAATCAGGCTGTTGACGGCAAACAAAAGCAGATCCATATCTTTTTTCTCATAAGGCGTATGATTCAGTGTGTCAATTTGGAGCACAAGCAGGGCAAGGTGCCGCCAATTTTGCTTTAAGCCGAGGCTTTCAAAGCGGTTATCGACCTCCTCATCCGTCAGTTTTCCAAGCATAAGCCTGACCATAAAATATTGCTGCAGATGAGTGGCCTGCTGCTTCATCGTTTCCTCAAGGTCGTCATTTCGGTCCTTCAGCTGTTTAAAGCTCTGTTCAATTAACTCAAATTCATTTTGAGGAGTCTGTTGTTTCTCTTGTATGGCTCCATGTCTTGCGAATGATTCGTAAAGCACCCTGATCGGCTTGTAAAAATGGCGGGAGCCCAGCCAAGAGAACAATAATGAAAGCGTTAACAAAATAAGGCATACTGCAAAAGTGATCCAGCCGATTGATTTGGCTTCTTTTTTTAACTCAGGCAGGGAAACGAGAGAAAAATAAGTCCATGCATTATAGTCAGATTTTTGATAGGTGACTTTATAATGAATCCGGTCAATAACTGTTTCAAACTGTCCGCTATTGGCCGTTTGCGCCAGCACTTTTTGGACAAAGCCGTCGTTATGAAGAGATTCACCAACGTCAGACATATTGTTATGAAGGATGATGAGGCCTTTTTCATCGATGATAAACAGGTTGTTGGCGTTTGAATAGCCGGGCATATTTTTGACAAGCGAACAGCTCGGGATGCTTGCGGCGGCCAATCCCTTTGTATTTGTGCTGTTCAAAGGAAGCTGCTTAATTAAATTGATATTGTAGCGGCAGTTTTCTGCTGTGCCTTCTTTGGTTGAAATCAAATGATTGTTTTCCTCAAGCGTCCAATAGGAGCGGCTCGCTTTTTGTTTCGTGTACGCTGAGGCTGCTTCATGAAGAGTGTCTGTATTCAAACGGTACAAACCGGAATTGTTCATGTACCATTTTTTCGTATAACTGACTAACGTCATGTTGGACAGATCGGTATCAAAGCTTTGCAGATAATTGAGCTCTTGGTTCACTTGGTTATAGATTTGAAATTGGTCTGAGTGCAAAGGCTCGGACAATGTGCGAAGGAGAGGCGGCGAACTCACATAGTGGGTTAAAGAGTGATCGACGGTTTTCAATATATGCTCGATGCTTTGCTGGGTCTGCTGGAGTGTGTCGAATTTTTCCTCCGAAACGTTGGAAATAGCCGTTTTCTGAGAGTGCTCGTACGAAAATAATCCGACCAAAATAACCGGAATGGTGCTGAGCAGGCAGAAAAACGTGATCAGTTTGTAGTAAAACTTGTATTGGCTTCTTTTCATAAAACCCCCCATTTCATAACATCCACTTCACCTTAATACAATTAATCCAAAGATTGATAGATATTGTCAATAATCATTTTCTAATATCAGTGTCTTTTTTTCAGGTGGACCTGCTGAACCCTTGATTATAAAGGGATAAAACAGGATGTGATCATATGATTGTAGACGGACTTTTGCCTGCTGCGCTACAGTGAATGCAAGAACCCGTGAAAGGAGGCTAGGAAAAAATGAAAACAGCAGAAGCGCAAGCGCCGGCTGTTGATACAGTCATTTTTAAAAAAGAAAAAAGAAAGCGCTTACTAAGTAAGCTGATTCAGCAAAAATATTTGTACTTGATGATTTTGCCGGGGTGTATTTATTTTTTGCTTTTTAAGTATGTCCCGATGTGGGGAATTGTGATTGCGTTTCAGGATTATCAGCCGTTCCTCGGCATTTTGGGCAGTGAGTGGGTGGGGCTGAAGCATTTTATCAGGCTGTTTACTGAGCCTACATTTTTTCTCTTGTTAAAAAACACGCTCGTGTTATTTGCTTTGAACCTGGCCATATTTTTCCCGGTGCCGATACTGCTGGCGCTTCTATTGAACGAAGTGCGGATTGCTCTCTTTAAAAAATTTGTTCAGACGCTGATTTATATCCCGCATTTTATGTCTTGGGTCATTGTTGTATCGCTTTCGTTTGTGCTTTTAACGGTAGACGGAGGCTTGATTAATGAACTGATTGTGTTTTTTGGCGGTGAAAAAATCAATTTTCTGCTGAACGAAGAATGGTTCCGGCCCCTGTATATTCTTCAGGTTATCTGGAGGGAAGCGGGCTGGTCGACGATCATTTATCTGGCGGCTATTACAGCGGTTGACCCCCAGCTGTATGAAGCGGCGAAAATGGACGGAGCGGGACGGCTGCGGCAAATGTGGCATATTACGCTGCCCGCCATTAAAAGCGTTATTGTCGTTTTGCTGATTTTGAAAATCGGAGACACGCTGGAGCTTGGCTTCGAGCATGTGTATTTGCTGTTAAATGCGACAAACAGGGAAGTGGCGGAAATTTTTGATACGTACGTTTATACTGCAGGGCTGAAACAGGGCCAATTCAGCTACAGTACAGCAGTCGGCGTATTTAAAGCGGCGGTCGGGCTGATTTTGGTCATGCTTGCGAATCGTTTGGCGAAGAAATTTGGCGAGGAAGGAATTTATTAAGAAAGGGATGGGTTCAATGGATCAATCAATCGCTGTAAAATCGCCTCTTACGTACGCGGAGGCATTGGCAAAAACCATTATGAATACGTACGCAGTCGAGGAGCTGCCTCCTGCAAACCGCTGGCACTACCACCAGGGTGTTTTCTTATGCGGTGTATTGCGGCTGTGGGAAGCAACCGGGGAAAAGCGGTATTTTGAGTATGCGAAGGCTTATGCAGATCTCTTAATCGATGATTATGGCAATCTATTATTTAAAAGAGATGAACTGGATGCCATTCAAGCGGGTCTCATTCTTTTTCCATTATACGAGCAGACGAAGGATGAACGGTATCTCAAAGCGGCAAAAAGGCTGCGCGGCTTATATGGAACACTGAACCGGACGTCTGCGGGCGGTTTTTGGCACAAAGACGGTTATCCTTACCAAATGTGGCTTGATGGCTTATACATGGGGGGGCCGTTCGCACTGAAATATGCCAATCTGAAGCAGGAGCCGGAGCTGTTTGATCAGGTCGTGCTGCAGGAGTCATTGATGAGAAAGCATACGAAGGATGCAAAAACCGGACTCTTTTATCACGCCTGGGATGAAGCGAAAAAAATGCCTTGGGCCAATGAAGAGACAGGCTGTTCACCGGAATTTTGGGCACGTTCCATCGGCTGGTACGTCATGTCTCTTGCTGACATGATTGAAGAGCTGCCGAAGAAGCATCCAAACCGTCATGTGTGGAAAAACACGCTGCAGGACATGATGGAAAGCATCTGCCGCTATCAAGACAAGGAGACCGGGTTATGGTATCAGATCGTTGATAAGGGAGACAGGTCTGATAACTGGCTGGAAAGCTCAGGATCCTGCCTGTACATGTACGCATTTGCGAAGGGAATCAATAAAGGCTATTTAGACAGAGCTTACGAAACAACACTGCTAAAAGCGTATCAAGGCTTGATTCAGCATAAAACCGAAACATCAGAAGACGGAGCGTTTCTCGTCAAAGACATATGTGTCGGAACGTCAGCCGGTTTCTATGACTATTATGTCAGCCGCGAAAGAAGCACAAACGACCTGCACGGAGCCGGCGCGTTTATTTTAGCTATGACAGAGCTGGAGCCTCTTTTTAGGTCAGCGGGGAAATGACAAAAAAGATACGTACGGCTTTGTGTGTGATCGTCTCAGTGCTCTTTTTGGCATCATGCTCAAGCAGGACGGACGGAATGCATGTCATTCTCTTTTCTGATATGCAGGCTGGCGTACAGGAAAAAATAAAAAAGGCCGCCGAGCAGAATGCTGGGAAGGTCGATATCTTTCCAGCTTTTCAGGAAAAACTGCTGACTGAAATTACCGCCCATGAAGGAGATGTTTTCATCGTGCCTGAAGACATGTTTCAAGCTTACGATGATCCGGAAAATTTTCAGCCGTTAAACGGATTGCCTCCTGAAAAAACATCTCCTTATACAACTGTTAATAATAAAACAGGAGAAAAAACGATCTATGCCGTTCAGATCGAAAAAGGGAAAAAACAGCTGAACGGCTATTCTTTTCGATTGAATCGCGATATGGCGGCGTTTATCCCTGTGTATGCTGAAAAAACAGAGGAAGCGCTGCAGCTGATTTCTCAACTAACTGAAGCCCGATAGAGGTGAGGATATTGAAGAACATCGTCTTTTGCGGATTGAGCAGCAGAGCATTCAGTATGTTTATCAAACCGCTGTTGGAGCGGTTTTCAACTCATTATGAGATTACGGGATTGCTGGATGCCGATCCGAAACGTTTTGCCGTTTGCAAGAAGAAATTTCCCGAGCTGGCCCACGTGCCCGAGTTTAGCGAAGATGCTTTTGACGAGATGATGCGCGTCTCAAAGCCTGATATCGTCATTGTGGCAGGCAGGGACGATACGCATGTCACATATATTGTAAAAAGCCTTCAGTGGGATACAGATGTAATTACTGAAAAACCAATGGTGACAACAGTGCAGGATGCGAATCGGGTGCTTGAAGCGGAGGCCAAAAGCGAAGGAAAAGTCACCGTCGCGTTTAACTATCGCTACAGCCCGTTTCATCGGAAAATAAAAGAAATGATTCTGGACGGAAAAATAGGCAGGGTCACCTCCGTTGATTTAAATTGGTATATTGATACGTATCATGGCGCCAGCTATTTTAAACGCTGGAACAGGTCGAGACAGTTTTCCGGGGGCCTTTCTGTCCATAAATCAACACATCACTTTGATCTCGTCAATTGGTGGCTCGGGCAAAATCCGGAAGAGGTATTTGCTTATGGCGCCTTGAATTACTATGGGCCGGACAGTGAGTGGAACCCCTTGCCGGAAGAAGACGGGCGTTTTTGCAGGACGTGCCGGGTCAAAGAAAAATGCCACTACTATTCAAGGTGGCATCCCCGTTCCTCTAAAGCTTCTATAAAGGATGATCATCTCGAAGCAGGAGACCAGTCCAGCTTATATACGGCATACAGGCCTGACGCGTGTATTTTTGACGAGGAAGTTGACATAGAGGATACGTACGTTGCGGCAGTCAAATATGATGGCGGCGCACTGTTAAGCTACTCGATTATTTTTTCGGCCCCGTATGAAGGCTACCGGCTGACGATCAACGGCACAAAAGGGCGTATTGAATCAAATGAATTTCACGAACCTTCCAGAATTCCGTTTGCTTTTCCTGAGCAGACAATCGAATACTATCCGCTTTTTGAATCAAAGCAGACGATACAAGTAGTCAAAAATGAAGGGGGGCATGGCGGAGGTGATCCGCTTTTGCTTGAGGATCTTTTTTTAGGAAAAGACCCGCTGCGCCGCTATGATATTTTAGCCGGGGCTGAAGCTGGAGCCTACTCCATCGCGGTTGGTGAGGGAATGTGGCGCTCGGTTGCCGAAAAGAAGCCGATCGGCATGAAAGAGCTTTTTCAGATGCAGAATGTATAATGCAAAAAAAGGAGGGGGCACCATGGAACATGATGGCTCACTGGGACGGATGCTGCGTTTTTGCGAATGGATCATGAGATTTGCGTATACAAACTTGCTGTGGCTGTTTTTTACGTTGCTCGGTCTCGGTGTGTTTGGCATCATGCCCGCGACCGCGGCTTTATTCGCTGTCATGCGGAAGTGGATTCAGGGGCAGGACAACGTTCCGGTGCTCAAAACGTTTTGGCAGGAATACAAGGGTGAATTTTTTCGTTCAAATCTGCTCGGAGCTGTACTGGCGCTCATCGGAGTGATCATTTATATTGATTTGGCCTTCATTTATCCAAGTCATTTCCTTCTGCACATCCTGCGCTTCGCCATTATGATATTTGGCTTTTTGTTCGTATCCATGCTTTTTTATGTGTTTCCGCTGCTTGTCCATTTTGACTGGAAAAAACGTCTGTATGTGAAATTTTCGCTCTTGCTCAGTGTGGCGTATTTGCAATATACGCTTACTATGCTTGCGCTGACTGTTGCTCTCTTTTTCTTGCTTGCGTACCTGCCCGGCATTGTCCCTTTTTTCAGCGTCAGCCTGATCAGCTACTGCCATATGCGGATTGTTTATGCCTTGCTGCTGAAAGTGGAGCAGCAAGGCGGCGAGCCACAGAGGGAATCCCATATACGGAAAGCTTTTTATCCGGAAACGAGATAATCATCATTTCTCTATCATAAGGCTGTTCCAAACGGAATAGATTGATAGAGAAAGGAGAGCGGATAAAATGCTGAAGGTAGCGGTATTTGATGAAGAGCATGAAAAAGACTTACAGACGGAAATCAATTCATTTTTAAAAGGGATATCGGAGGAGCAGCTGATTGATATCAAATATACGGTTTCGGCCGCGTGCGACCCAGACGGCGAGCAGCTTTACTGTTTTTCCGCCCTTATTTTATATCGCAAATAAAAAGATCTTTCCGCAGGCGCGGAAAGATCTTTTTTGTTAATATGCTTTTTTCACTCTAGGACTTCTCGGTTTATCGAGTTTCTCCGCTTTTTTGATCTCTCTTCTTTCTTTTGAGAGCGATTGATAGAGAGAGGCAATCATCAGCAGGATAACGATAGAAAACGGCAGCGCTGCCAGAATCGCTGTGTTCTGCAAAGCGGCAAGCCCTCCGGAATATAGGAGCACAGCCGCCATGGCGGACTGAATGATACCCCAGCTGAGTTTCACAGAATTTGCCGGATTTAAAGAACCGTACGATGTCTGCATGCCCAGCACGAATGTAGCTGAATCAGCAGACGTGATAAAGAATACTGCGATCAGAATCAATGCAAGGATCGATGTCACCATTGTCAGCGGATAGTGATCAAGTGTTCCGAACAGCATCGTTTCAGTGGACAGCTTTGCTACATTGAACGTGCCTTTTTGCTGGAGATCCATGGCTGATACGCCGAAAATGGAGAACCATAGAAATGTCAAAATACAAGGTGTCACCAAGACGCCGATTAAAAATTCGCGGATCGTCCGGCCTCTGGATACACGGGCGATGAAAATGCCGACAAATGGAGACCAGGAAATCCACCATGCCCAATAGAAAATCGTCCAGCTATTAATCCATTCGCGTTTTTCAGGATCATTCGGTGTCAGTCTGAAGCTCATTTGAACGATATTTTGAATGTATTGTCCGATAGAATCTGTAAATGAATTCATGATCAGCACTGTAGGCCCGACAACGAGCATAAACAACATTAACAATCCGGCCAATACCATGTTTGTGTTGCTTAAATACTTAATTCCTTTTCCGAGTCCGCTCCACGCAGAAAGTAAAAAGAGCACTGTCACAATAATGATTAAAACCAATTGGACGATAAACGCATTCGGAATGCCGAACAGGTAATTCAAACCGCCGTTAATTTGGGTTGCGCCAAGACCAAGACTTGTTGACACCCCGACAACAGTGGCGAAAACTGCAATACAGTCAATGGCCTTTCCGATCGGTCCGTTTACTTTATCCCCGAGAATCGGTGACAGTGTGCTGCTGATTAACCCGGGCGCGCCTTTGCGGAATTGGAAATAGGCAATGCATAATGCCACAATGGCATAAATGGCCCAAGCGTGCAAACCCCAGTGGAAAAACGTATAGCGGAGTGCATCTCTGAAGGCTTGGGGGGTTTCTGTTTCACCTGATGGAGAGCTAATTGCGTAATGGCTGATCGGTTCAGCCGCACCGTAGAATACTAAGCCGATTCCCATGCCTGCGCTGAACAGCATGGCAAACCATGATAATAACCCGAATTCCGGTTTTTCATCAGGCTTTCCGAGTTTGATTTTTCCGATCGGGCTGAAAATCAAAAAGAGACAAAACCCGACAAACAAAGAGACAACTAAAAGATAATACCAACCAAATGAATCGGTAATAAATGCTTGTGCCGATTGAGACACATTTTGCAGGCTGTCAGGAGAAATAACACCCCATAATACAGCTGCAGCTGTGATTGCAATCACAATCCAAAATACACTAGATATATGTTTCAACATTTCTCACCCTCTAATTTTTTGTGTACGCCTATATCTTGCTCGCAGGCTTAGTATGGTCGTACGATGGCAGCTCATTCCTCTCTTAAAATTACCCCGCAATCAGGTGAAACAAAACAAGTCTCACCCTACATGAATGCGGGGAATGTTCAAATGTGAGTTTGGCGGCAAGAGATTTAAAGAGTAATGATTAAGAACGGGCGTATTGCCCGGCATTTAGCCCTGCAAGCCTGCCTGTGACAAGGGCGGAGGTAATATTGTATCCGCCTGTGTAGCCGTGGATATCCAGAATTTCACCGCAAAAATAAAGCCCCTCCATTTTTTTAGAAGCCATCTTTTTCGGGTCAATTTCTTTTACAGATACCCCGCCTCCCGTGACAAATGCCTTATCAAGCGACAGTGTGCCATTTGCGAGGACAGTAAACTGCTTGCAGTCCCTTACAAATTGTCTGAAAGGATCCTTCGGCAGCTCAGAAAACGATACGTTCGGAGAGATGCCGTTTTTTTCGAGCAGGAATAGGAGATAGCGCTCCTGCATCCAAGGCTTCAGCACGTTTTTAATGGTTTTTTTCGGTGCTTCCTTCAGTTCTTTATACATCTTTTGGAAAAGCGTTTCTTTATTGATATCCGGATACAAGTCGATTCTGATCGGCACTTGAGGCTGTTTTTTCAGCTCTTTTACGACAAATTGGCTGCATCTGAGAATGGCAGGTCCTGAGAGGCCGAAATGGGTAAACAGCATGTCCATTTTATGTGTGATAATCGGTTTGCCTTTTTTATTTAACACACTGACGGCTACATCTCTTAGTGATAAGCCCTGGAGTGTTTTTTGCTTAATGAACGGTTCGCCAGAAGTGACGGGAACCTCTGTCGGAAACAGCTCTGTTATGGTATGACCCGCGGCTTCAGCCCATTCATAGCCGTCTCCCGTGCTTCCGGTATGAGGCACGCTTTTACCGCCGACAGCGATAATGACTGCCTGGCTATGGATCATTTCGCCATTATTCGTCATAATCCCTGCTGCCTGTCCATCTTCATATAAAACAGATTTAATTTTCTCGTTCGTTCTGATTGTCACGCGGAGCTGCTTCAGCCTGTTTAACAGCGCGTCAACGACACTTTGGGCTTTGTCGGTCACAGGAAACATCCGGCCGTGATCCTCTTCCTTCAATTGAATGCCGAGGTTTTCAAAAAACTTGATAATGTCTTCATTATTAAATTCAGAAAACGCGCTGTATAAAAAACGCCCGTTGCCGGGGATGTGCTTGATAATTTCTTCCACAGGAAGGCGGTTCGTCACATTACAGCGGCCGCCCCCGGAAATCGCGAGTTTCCGTCCTAATTTATTTCCTCTATCTATCAGCAACACGCCAGCACCCTGTTCTCCTGCTGCAATCGCAGCCATCAAGCCTGAAGGGCCTCCGCCGATTACGATTACGTCATATTGTTTCATCTTTATCATCAACTTTCTTTTCATTTCGTGTGCGGACACCCCGTCCGCAGTACTATTATAGCGAAAGAAAGCCGCTCCTTAAACGTCTTTTGCCGCGGACATGAATGTTCACAGGATTGCTTTTGTATTTATTACCGTCTAAATGCCCAGTTGTGGTAAAATAGAAAAGTTGAATCTTCGTAGAAAATGGTGATGAAGAAACATGTCAAGCAAACTGTTAAGAGGCACGTTTGTATTAACGCTCGGTACATATATATCGCGGATTCTGGGGATGGTCTATTTAATTCCCTTCAGCATTATGGTCGGGGCGACAGGCGGTGCATTATTTCAATACGGATACAACCAATACACTTTATTTTTGAATATTGCTACGATGGGCTTTCCGGCCGCTGTTTCTAAATTTGTTTCCAAATATAATTCAAAAGGGGATTATGAGACAAGCAGGAAAATGCTCAAGGCGGGCATGTCGGTTATGCTCGTCACAGGAATGATAGCCTTTTTCATTCTGTATCTATCGGCTCCGATGTTTGCGGAAATATCGCTGGGAGGCAAGGATAATAACGGCTTGACAATTGATCATGTCGTTTATGTCATCCGCATGGTCAGCTTAGCGCTTTTGGTCGTACCGATTATGAGCCTTGTCCGCGGATTCTTTCAAGGGCACCAAATGATGGGGCCGACAGCTGTTTCCCAAGTCGTTGAACAGATTGTCCGCATCATCTTTCTATTGAGTGCGACATTCTTGATTTTGAAGGTTTTCAACGGCGGCCTTGTCATCGCTGTGGGCTATGCAACCTTCGCAGCGCTGATCGGTGCCTTCGGAGGGCTGGTCGTGCTTTATATTTATTGGAACAAACGGAAGGGCAGCCTGCTGGCGATGATGCCGAATACGGGTCCGACAGCAAACCTAAGCTACAAGAAAATGTTTTTCGAGCTGTTCAGCTATGCTGCTCCGTACGTTTTTGTCGGACTAGCCATCCCTTTGTATAACTATATTGATACAAATACGTTTAACAAAGCGATGATTGAAGCCGGTCATCAAGCCATCAGCCAAGACATGCTTGCGATTCTAACCCTGTATGTTCAGAAGCTCGTGATGATCCCGGTTTCCCTAGCAACTGCTTTCGGACTGACATTAATTCCAACGATTACTGAATCGTTTACAAGCGGAAACTATAAGCTGTTAAATCAGCAGATTAATCAAACGATGCAGACGATCCTGTTTTTAATTATTCCGGCTGTTGTTGGGATCTCTCTATTGTCAGGACCGACGTATACGTTCTTTTACGGGTCAGAGAGCCTTCACCCTGAACTGGGGGCAAACATTTTGCTATGGTATTCGCCAGTCGCGATTTTGTTCTCTTTGTTTACAGTCAACGCAGCTATTCTGCAGGGCATCAATAAGCAAAAATTTGCGGTTGTCAGCCTTGTGATCGGCGTCGTGATCAAGCTTGTGCTGAATGTTCCGCTGATCAAGCTGATGCAGGCTGACGGAGCGATTTTAGCGACGGCGCTTGGATATATCGCTTCCCTTTTATATGGGTTTATCATGATTAAGCGCCATGCAGGCTATTCGTATAAGATACTAGTTAAACGAACTGTTTTGATGTTTGTCTTATCAGCCATTATGGGTATTGCCGTGAAAATCGTGCAGTGGGTATTAGGCTTCTTTATTTCCTATCAGGATGGCCAGCTGCAAGCTGCGATTGTTGTGGTGATCGCGGCCGCTGTTGGCGGAGCTGTCTACCTGTATTGCGGCTACCGATTAGGATTTTTACAGAAAATTTTAGGCCGCCGTTTGCCAGGTTTCTTAAGGAAAGGCAGACATGCAGGCTGATGAACTAGATATGATGAAACTGAGGGCTCGCATGCTGCGGGCTTTCTTTTATAAAGGAGAGATTGGGAATGAGACTTGATAAGCTGCTTGCCAACAGCGGGTATGGTTCCAGAAAAGAAGTCAAAGCCGTTGTGAAGGCTGGAGCCGTGATGATCGACGGCAAACCTGCCAAAGATGTAAAGGCGCACGTTGATCCTGATACGCAGGAGGTGACCGTATACGGGGAACCGGTTGATTATCGAGAGTTCATTTATCTTATGATGAATAAACCGCAGGGCGTGCTGTCGGCGACTGAGGACAGCCGGCAGCAAACAGTGGTCGATCTGCTGACGCCGGAGGAGATGAGATTTGAGCCATTTCCAGCCGGCAGGCTTGATAAAGATACAGAGGGCTTTTTGCTGCTCACAAATGATGGCCAGCTCGCACATCGGCTCCTTTCTCCTAAAAAGCATGTTCCAAAAACGTATGAAGTCCATTTAAAATCACAGATTTCTCGGGAAGACATCTCCGATTTGGAAACGGGTGTCTACATAGAGGGCGGCTATAAAACAAAGCCGGCAAAAGCGGAAATCAAAACAAACGACAGTGGCAATACCGTGATATACCTGACAATTACAGAAGGAAAATACCATCAGGTCAAGCAAATGGCAAAGGCAGTCGGCAATGAAGTGGTTTATCTGAAGCGGCTTTCGATGGGACGCGTTTCCCTAGATCCCGCTCTGGCACCCGGAGAATACCGTGAGCTGACAGAGGAAGAGCTTCATTTGCTCAATGAGCCGCAAGCATGACAAAAACCCCGCATACCGAATGCGGGGTTTTATTTATAAGCACACAAAAACAAGGCTCAGTAGTTTCTTCGCCCTATTATCTATCGGGCCGCTCTCAGGCGGCCCTATGTAATTTTTCAATTTATGAGGTAATCTTTACTTTCTTTCTCGTTGTCTCCCACTTGCCACGGCTTGGACTATGAACAAGATCATTATATGCCAACACATTTAAGTCTCTTTGAATCGTTCTAGGTGTAATGCCGAATTCGTCAACCAGTTCCTGTGTTGTCACAAGACCTTTTTCTTGGATAAACATGTAAACTGATTTGATTCGAGTTAGCATACGGTTTGTTGAAGGTTTCAAAAAACCACTCCCTATCATAAGATCGGATGGACTTGACTAACCACAACTCACGACTATCAACTGCGTACGAAATAGCAACAAAGGCAGACATCTGTAACTGTTAAAATAATTCGCCCTCATTATACACGATATTGCAGTGATGAATCTAGGGATAACTCCTATTAATTTTTTCCAATTCGCGTTGGGCAGCCATCCTTGTTGGATTACTATGTATTTCGGCTCAATATTATTATGGTTAAAGAAACTTTTTTTATTCTGTTTCGTAGTAAATTTTGGAGGTGGGTGAGTTTTGACAAATTTGCTTGAAGCTTCAATAGAACAGGCCGGGTATACAAGCCGAAAAAAAGTGCTCACCGATGTTTTTCTGGAAGTCAGAAAAGGGGAGCTGGTTGGACTGATCGGAGCTAACGGCGCCGGAAAAAGCACCGCAATCAAGGCGATACTCGGCCTTTCAGAAGATTTTAAAGGGCATATTGCCTGGAACGACTGTTCATTTGCATATATTCCGGAGCATCCGTCCTTCTACGAAGAACTGACGCTGTGGGAGCATTTGGATCTGATCAGCACACTTCACGGCATTGAAGAGAGGGAATTTGCGCACCGGGCCCAAAGCCTGCTGCAGACGTTTTCGCTTGATCATGTCAAACATGAGCTGCCTGTCACCTTTTCGAAGGGCATGCAGCAAAAACTAATGCTTATCCAGGCCTTTCTCTCTAAGCCGGATATGTATGTGATTGATGAACCGTTTATCGGCCTTGATCCGATATCGACGAAACGCTTTGTGGACATGCTTAAGGCTGAAAAAGAACGTGGAGCCGGAATTCTTATGTGCACGCATGTACTCGATACCGCGGAAAAAATCTGTGACCGGTTTTATATGATTGAGAAAGGTTCATTATTTCTCCAAGGCACGTTAAAAGATATTCAGGACAAGACCGGATTAGAGGGGCAGTCATTGCTTGACTGTTTTTATAAGGCAGTTCAAGGTGATCGGCCATGAACGGGCGTACGCTCTTTTTTCGAAGGCTGTTTGACTATTACAAATATCAGTTTAAAGTATTGCATGCGGTCATTGACTGGACAGTCGCTCTCTATATCGTTTTGCCGGCGATTGCTTTTGTCATCTATCAGTATATTGATTTGATGAATGGAAGAGGCCTTCTTTATGAGTGGTCTGAAGTGGCGGAGTGGAGATGGCTGTACGCTGTGTGTGGGCTGATCATGTTTACAGGCTCGATTCGTACATTTTTAATGGAAGCGGACAAAGTGTTTTTGCTGCAAAAGAAGGAAATCATCTATCAGCTCAAACTGTACGCGCTTTTGTATTCTTTTCTGGTCACGCTGGCTAAATGGCTGCTTCTCTTTTTCATTGTCCTTCCCTTGATCAGTCATTCTGTTCTCATCACATTCGCAGAAAGCACTGCTCTATTGTGTTATTTGTTTGGCCTTCATATATTCTTTTTATCCTTAAAGCAAGACAGGATCAGAAAGCCGCGCTCCATTTCGAGATGGATTGGCGATACCCTTGTCAGAGCTATTCTTTTTGCTGGTTCTGCTATCCTGATTGTTTTTACTGAGCGGCACTTGCTTGCGCTTTTTGGCATTTTATTTTTGTTTTTCTCAGTTATCCGCAGTTTGAAAAAGACAGCCTCGTTCACGGCTTTTGAAGCTGAGGTGACTGAAGAGAAAAAAAGCAGGCTTGCCCTTGCAGGACTTGTGATGATGATGAGTCAGGAGGCGGGAATGCCAAAAGTAAAAGACAGGATGAGAAGAAAACCATTATTATACCGAAATTCAAAAAGGATATTTAAAAGACGAACGATCTGCACAGGCTATAAGGAGTTGTTTTTTAAAGTTATGCTGAGGAATGGCGAGTATGCAAGGCAGATGTACATGCTACTGTCAGCTTTCACTGTTCTCATATTTGTTTCCCCAATTTGGCTGAAGGTGATTGCGCTGCTGGTATACACAGGGGTTTGCCGTTATATCCTGACGCTTATTTTTGACAAGGTCATGGATGCCCCTTTTTTAATTGGCACCGATAAGGAAAGTGATGAATATTATCGGGCCAGAAAAAGCTGTATCAACATCCTGCACTATGCGTTTGCCGCCTGTTGTTTTTTAGCGGCCGCTGTCTCTTTATTGTTTACATAAAAAACCCAAACGGCGACGTTTGGGTTTTTTGGTCTATCCTTATAAAATAAACAGCTGGATGAAAAACAGAATGGCGAAAACGATGACGAGCGGATGAATCTCTCTCCATTTTCCCCGCGCCGCTTTTACAATTGGGTACGAAATAAAGCCAAGCGCGATTCCTGTAGAAATGCTCGAGGTCAAAGGCATGGCTAGAATGACGAGAAACGCAGGAAATGCCTCGTCCATCTCTTTCCAGTTCATATTGGAAACTGAGCCCATCATCAGGCTGCCGACGATAATCAAAGCAGGCGAGGTGATGGCGGCTATACCTGACAAGGCGCTGACAAGCGGACTGAAAAACATTGAAGCCGCAAACATCACCGCGACAGTCAAAGCCGTAAGCCCCGTTCTTCCCCCGGCTGCGACACCGGCGGAAGACTCGATAAATGCAGTCGTCGGACTTGTGCCGAAAACAGCTCCTACTGTCGTCGCGGTTGAATCAGCAAGCAGCGCTTTTCGCACGTTCGGCAGCTTGTTGTTTTTCATCAGCCCGGCTTGCTCGGCAACTCCGATCATCGTGCCTGTCGTATCAAAAATGGTGACTAATAGAAAAGAAAAGACGACAGCGTACAGGCCGTGATGAATGACATCGCCAAAAGCGGTAAATGGATTTGAGATCATCAATCCTTCCGGCAAATGAGGAAGCGACATAAATCCCTTTGAAAAATGGAGCTGACCGGTGAAAAAGGCGATCAAAGCGGTAGCTGCCATTCCGATAAATAAAGCGCCGCTTACATTCAGCACCATCAGGACCACGCTGATCAAAAGGCCGACCAGCGTTAAGATAACACCAGGTGAATGCAGATTGCCGAGAGTGACCAGGTTTGACTCATCAGCTGCCACAATTCCCGCTTGACGCAAACCGATAAAAGCAATAAACAGCCCGATCCCTGTTGTGATCCCGTATTTTAAATTGTTTGGAATCGCTTCTATAAGTTGTTTTCTTAAAGGCGTTAACGATAGAATAATGAAGAGAACCCCTGCTGTAAATACTGCGCTGAAAGCTGTTGCGTACGTGATGCCGCCATCGCTTGCGCTTACGACATGAAAGGCTAAATAAGCGTTCAAGCCCATGCCGGGCGCAATAGCAATCGGATAATTTGCTGCCAGGGCCATCCACAGCGTTCCGACAATGGAGGCAATAATCGTTGCGGTGAACACCTGGTCGAAAGGAACCCCGGCGTTAGCCAGAATGACCGGATTGACCACGACGATATAGACCATTGTGAAAAAGGTCGTCAGCCCTGCTATGATTTCTTGCTTTATGGATGTTTGCTGCTCTTTTAGATGAAACATAGTATCCTCCAATTACGAACGTTTTAACAAAACACCATTAATATTATTCGTTTTATTTGGTTTTTGCAAGTCATTTCTTGCGGAAAGGGGATCATTATGAACTGGGAAGTTGAAGTGATCAGAAAAAAAGAGGATTTAATTCGTGATACACAGGAATTTTTGAGAATCAACAGTGTCATGGACGAAACAACCGCCGGACCCGGTAAACCGTTTGGAGAAGGGGTAAATGCCAGCCTGACTTCATTGCTGGAGCTTGGAGAAAAAGAAGGCTTTACAACAAAAAATCTTGACGGCTTCGCAGGTCATATTGAATGGGGGGAGGGCGATGACATTATCGGCGTACTTTGCCATGTTGACGTCGTGCCGCCGGGAGATGGGTGGACGAGTGATCCATTTTCAGCTGAAATCCGCAACGGACGGATTTATGCAAGGGGCGCCATTGATGACAAAGGCCCGACAATGGCGGCATTCTACGCGCTGAAAATCGTGAAAGACATGAATTTGCCCCTGTCCAAGCGAGTCAGAATGATTATCGGAACAGATGAAGAAAGTGATTGGAGATGCGTAGAGCATTATTTCAAGCATGAAGAAATGCCAACAATGGGCTTTGCGCCTGACGCCGATTTTCCGATCATTAATGCGGAAAAAGGGATCATCGATGCTTCTTTACTTATTCCGCACCGCCCAAATCAAGCTGAACCAAAGGCAGTGCTTGTCTCGTTTCAATCAGGCCTTCGCTTAAACATGGTGCCCGACGCTGCGGAAGCTGTCATTGAAGGGCCGAAAAATGAAGAGATTCTGTCTTCATTTAAAGACATGCTCCGCACGACGGACCAAAAAGGGGAAGCTGCAATAGAGAACGGACAGCTCATTTTGCGTATGTACGGTCTTTCCTGCCATGCGATGGAACCGAACAATGGGATCAATGCCGGCATTTTATTGTGCGAATTTCTCCAGCAGACTGAGCTTGACGATGCAGGAAAGCGGTTTGTGCAAGTTGTGACAGATAAGTTCTCAGGTGATACAAGAGGAAAAAAACTGGACATCGACTGTGAGGATGAAATCAGCGGAGAGCTGACATTAAATGTCGGAACACTGCGCTATAAAGAAGGGCAAGGAGGCGAGCTCGGGATCAATATCCGCTATCCTGTGACAGCAGAAAGCAAAGTGATCCGCGATACATTCGAAAGCGCATCTGAATTTGAGCTGGGAGAATTCAAAGACAGCAAGCCGCATCACGTGTCCGCAGATCATCCGTTAGTCAAAACCCTGCAAAAGGTTTATGAAGGCCAGCTGGGTAAAAAAGCTGATTTAATCTCAATCGGCGGGGGGACTTATGCGAGATCCTTAAAAGCCGGTGTCGCGTTCGGCCCGCTGTTCCCCGGACGCCCTGACAGCGCACACCAAAAGGATGAATATATCGAAATTGATGACCTGCTGAGATCGACAGCGTTATATGCTCAGGCCATTTACGAGCTTGCAAAATAAAAGGACCGGCTTCTGCTGAAGCCAGTCCTTTTTTTAAATAAATGACCATAAATCAGTTGATAAGTACCGTTCTCCTGTATCAGCTGTCATGCAGACCACAACTTTGTCAGGAGAGAGGCGTTTCGCTGTTTCGATTGCCGCGAAGCAGGCAGCGCCTGATGAAGGACCGACAAGAATTCCTTCTTCAGCAGCAAGCCGTCTTGTCGTCGTATACGCGTCTTCATCAGAGATTTTGATAATTTCATCATAAACGTCTTCATTTAAAATCGGCGGTATAAAGCCTGGGCTCGTTCCTACAAGTTTATGAGCGCCAGGTTTTCCGCCGGATAATACAGGCGAACCCGCTGGCTCAACAACATGGACCGTGATATCCGGAAAAAGCTCTTTGAGCGCCTCACCTGTTCCGGTAATGGTTCCGCCCGTTCCAGAGGAGGCTACAAAAGCGCCGAGCGGTTTTCCGATTTCCTCTATTGCCCGGGCGATTTCAGGCGCTGTTGTTTTCCGGTGCGCATCAGGATTGGCAGTGTTATCGAACTGCATTGGAATATAGCTGTTCGGAATTTGTTCGGCAAGCTCCTTCGCTTTTTTGATGCTGCCCGGCATTCTTTCCTCTCCGGGAGTTAATACAACCTCTGCGCCGTAAGCTTTAAGCAGGTTGATCCGTTCCTTCGTCATTGTATCAGGCATAACTAAAATTGCTTTATATCCGCGTGCTGCCGCATTCATGGCGAGCCCGATGCCGGTATTTCCGCTTGTCGGCTCTATAATAACTGATCCCGGCTTGAGTAAACCGTTTTGTTCAGCTTCTATGATCATTTGATAAGCGGCTCTGTCTTTCACACTGCCGCTCGGATTGAAAAATTCAAGCTTTAAATAGACTTGTGCCGCATTTTCCGGCTGAAGCCGATTCAATCTCACTAGCGGTGTATCTCCTATCAGATCAGCTGTGTTTGCAACGATTTTCAACATTGTCATTCCTTTCTGAATAAAACAAGTGTCATATAATATCCTAACATAATAAACGTTTGTGCGAGAGTGTTTTCATACACTATTCCTCTATCCGCACAGCCTCTTTATTGATAAAATAATAGCTGTCAAAGAAGGGAGTGTCAGACGGATGCCAGATATACGGCCTCATTATTTCATCGGCGTTCCCATACCTGAGGGAATTGCAAATCCGATCTACCAGGCTGCGAAAAACGAACCGGTATTGGCGTTTCAAAAATGGGTGCACCCGCTTGACTATCATATCACGTTAATTTTTCTCGGAGCGGCGGATGAGACACAAATAAAGAAGCTTGAAGGTTCGCTAGCAGAGATTGCTTCAGAAATTGACCCATTTTCAATTGAGTTTGGCAAGATAGATGTATTCGGCGACCGCAGAAGGCCGCGCGTTTTACATCTGGAGCCAAAGAAAAACAAAACGCTTGATAGACTGCGGGAACATACGAAGCAGGCTGTCCTTCAGGCCGGCTTTCAAGTGGAAAAAAGACCGTATCATCCTCATATGACGCTGGCAAGAAAATGGACAGGCGAAGAAGGATTTCCAGCTCATGTTCCGTTTGAAAGCGGCGAGGTTTCGATGATGGCTGAGCGGTTTTCGCTCTTTCAAATACACTTGAACCAATCACCAAAATACGAGGAAATATTCAAATTTCAATTATCTTAATTCATTGCGGAGTGGAGAAACAAACATGGCACAAATCATCAAAATTCATGATTATATATCAAGATATGAGCTTGATCCGTACCATTATATCAACCAGTTTGTACGTCTGAAAAAAGAGCGCTGGCTTTCACTAGTAGAAGCAGCGGAACGCCAGCATGAAGAAAGGCAAGCCAGAGCTGAAGAACCGGAACCGGTGCAGAAACGAAAAAAATTTTCATTGAAAAGAAGAAAAGAAGAGATAAAAGCCGATATACAAGAAGAGAGACACCAATGGTTTGAGGACGAAGAAGATATTCATGTAAGGCTCCCGAAGAGCAGGGTGGCGCTTGCTTCTTTTTATAAAAGGCATTTATATGATTTTCAGCTCAAATGGGCAAGCTCTACTCTTTCAGAAATATCTCAACTCTCAAACCAGGTGAAGCAGGACCGCATTTTGCGTTATCTGACCCAGCAGCTGCCTGATTCTTATTTTATTATGTATAAGCCTGTGCTGAAAATTCAGCAGGCGGCGGTTGAATTAAGCATTGTGATTATTTCTCCTCTGGAAATTTATTGCGTTTCTTTTTTAGAGGCTGAGGAAGACAGTGTCTACATAGGGTCTAAAAATCGTTTTTGGGACAAGAAAACAGCCTCTCAGACTGCATCAGTGTTAAATCCAGGGCTTAGCCTGTTTCGTACGGACTCGGTTGTGTCAAAGATCGTAAAGGAAAAACAGGCTGAGATCCCGGTTCGAAAATTGCTTCTGAGCAGAACGTCGTACATCGATTACCCGGAGCCGCCATACGGCTTAGAAATAGCGGATAAGCGGAGCGCGGAAGAATGGATTGAGCGGCAGAAGAAAAACACTGCTCCGATCAAACATCATCAGGTAAAGGCTGCAAAGGCTCTATTGTCTTACTGCATGTCTGACTCCTATCGCAGACAGGAGTGGCTGGAGTAAAAGAGAACGATTTGAGCGGTTTTCTCATAACATAAGCAGGTGAGAAAGATGAGCCATTGGTTTTTTATTATTAATCCGACAGCAGGACATCGAAACGGCCTGCGTGTTTGGAAGTCCATTCAAAAAGAATTGATCAAACGAAAGGTTGAGCACCGTTCATTTTTAACTGAACATCCGGGACACGCAGAGGTGCTCGCCAGACAGATTTCAACGATACAGGAATATAAGCTGAAGCGCCTGATCGTCATTGGCGGAGACGGAACCATGCATGAAGTTGTCAACGGGCTGAAAGATGTTGACGATATTGAGCTGAGCTTTGTGCCGGCGGGCGCGTATAATGATTTTTCGCGAGGGTTCTCTATTAAAAAAATCGATCTGATACAGGAAATCAAGAAGGTAAAGCGCCCGTTAACAAGAACCTTTCATTTAGGGAGCGTCAATTTCCTTCAGGATAAATCACAGATTCTTTATTTTATGAATCATATCGGGATCGGGTTTGACGCATATGTCAATAAAAAGGCGATGGAATTTCCGTTGAGACGGGTTTTTCTTTTTCTCCGCCTTCGATTTCTTGTGTATCCGCTTTCTCATTTGCACGCTTCGGCAACCTTTAAGCCGTTTACGTTAGCTTGTACGACGGAAGACGAGACGCGCGAATTTCATGATGTCTGGTTTGCCGTTGTATCCAACCATCCGTTTTACGGGGGAGGCATGAAGGCGGCGCCCTTAGCAAATCCGCGCGAGAAGACATTTGATATCGTAATCGTTGAAAACCAGCCGTTTTTGAAAAAATATTGGCTTTTATGTCTCATGGCATTTGGAAAACATACAAAGATGGATGGCGTTACGATGTTTAAAGCGAAGGACATTACATTTTACACGAAGGACAAAATCCCGTTCCATGCTGACGGTGAAATCATGGGCACTACCCCGTTTCGTCTGGCATCTAGTCCTTCCCCCCTAAGAATCAAAACATAAACGTGTTTGGAGGAGAGAGCTTCCGATGGTCAGCATCCGCCGCAGCTTCGAAGCGTATGTCGATGACATGAATATCATTACTGTTCTGATTCCTGCTGAACAAAAGGAAATCATGACACCGCCGTTTCGGCTTGAGACAGAAATAACAGATTTTCCTCTGGCTGTCAGGGAGGAATACTCCCTTGAAGCAAAATACAAGTACGTCTGCGTATCCGACCATCCTGTGACATTTGGAAAAATCCATTGCGTCAGAGCATCCAGCGGCCACAAAACGGATCTCCAAATTGGCGCGGTCATCCGGACGGCAGCGTTTGATGACGAATTTTATTATGACGGAGAGCTGGGCGCCGTTTATACCGCGGATCATACCGTATTTAAAGTATGGGCGCCTGCTGCAACCTCAGCTGCTGTCAAGCTTTCACACCCCAATAAAAGCGGGCGCACATTCCAAATGACTCGGTTGGAAAAAGGCGTCTATGCCGTTACGGTCACAGGTGACCTTCACGGATATGAGTATTTGTTTTGCATCTGCAACAATTCAGAATGGATGGAAACAGTTGACCCGTATGCCAAGGCTGTGACTGTAAATGGAGAGAAGGGCGTCGTCTTGCGCCCGGATCAAATGAAATGGACTGCTCCTCTTAAACCATTCTCACACCCTGTGGATGCCGTCATCTATGAGACGCATCTTCGCGACTTCTCCATCCATGAAAACAGCGGCATGATAAACAAGGGAAAATACTTAGCGCTGACGGAAACTGATACACAAACCGCAAATGGCAGTTCTTCGGGATTAGCGTATGTAAAAGAGCTTGGTGTGACACATGTGGAGCTTCTGCCGGTGAATGATTTTGCCGGAGTTGATGAAGAGAAGCCGCTTGATGCATACAATTGGGGATATAACCCGCTTCATTTCTTTGCCCCGGAGGGAAGCTATGCCTCAAATCCTCATGATCCTCAAACGAGAAAAACAGAGCTGAAACAAATGATCAATACCCTGCATCAGCACGGTCTGCGAGTCATTCTGGATGTTGTTTTTAACCATGTGTATAAGAGGGAGAATTCCCCCTTTGAAAAGACAGTGCCAGGTTATTTTTTCCGGCACGACGAATGTGGGATGCCATCAAACGGCACCGGCGTTGGCAATGATATTGCATCAGAAAGAAGGATGGCAAGAAAATTCATTGCGGATTGCGTGGTCTATTGGCTTGAAGAATACAATGTTGACGGCTTCCGCTTTGATCTCCTCGGGATTTTAGATATTGACACCGTGCTTTATATGAAAGAGAAAGCAACTAAGGCAAAGCCCGGAATCCTGCTTTTTGGAGAAGGTTGGGATCTGGCTACACCGCTGCCGCATGAACAGAAAGCTGCTTTGGCGAACGCGCCAAGAATGCCGGGCATCGGCTTTTTTAATGATATGTTTCGTGACGCTGTAAAAGGGAACACCTTTCACCTTAAGGCAGCAGGGTTTGCGCTCGGCAGCAGTGAATCAGCACAAGCTGTGATGCATGGAATTGCCGGGTCTTCCGGATGGAAGGCATTAGCACCGATTGTTCCGGAACCAAGCCAGTCCATCAATTATGTCGAATCACACGACAATCACACCTTTTGGGATAAAATGAGCTTCGCGCTTCCTCAAGAAAATGACAGCCGAAAGCGAAGCAGGCAAAGGCTTGCAGCCGCGATTATTTTGCTTGCCCAAGGGGTGCCGTTTATTCACAGCGGCCAGGAATTTTTCCGGACGAAGCAGGGAGTGGAAAACAGCTATCAATCCAGTGACAGCATCAACCAGCTCGACTGGGATCGCCGTGGAACGTTCAAAGAAGATGTTCATTATATCTGCAAGCTGATCTCGCTGAGAAAAGCGCATCCTGCATTCCGTCTTAGGTCCGCTGCAGACATCCGGCGCCATCTTGAATGCTTGACGCTAGAAGAACACCTTATCGCATACAGGCTTTATGATCTTGACGAGGTTGACGAATGGAAAGATATCATTGTTATCCATCACGCGAGTCCAGACTCCGTCGAGTGGAGGCTGCCAAACGACATACCTTATCGGCTTTTAAGTGATACATCAGGATTTCAGAAAGACCCGGCAGAAATCAAGAAAACGGTTGCAGTAAACGGCATCGGAACGGTTATCTTATATTTAGCATCAGATCTTAAGAGTTTTGCTTGACGAAGTTTGTGCTATAGCGCTAAAATTTAAAGGACGGCTATTGATTAGCATATGAGACTCTCAATAGCTGTCTTTTTTATTTTTATACGATTCGTACGAAAAAGGCATTCGCTGGATAGACTAGAAACGATTAGCCTTAATTCTAAAATATTTTAAGAAATGATGGGTTGAACATTGATATGAACTGGTTGGGACAATTACTAGGTAGCGATTGGGAGATCTTCCCCGCCGGAGGAGCTACAGGAGATGCATATTATGCGAAACATAACGGGCAGCAGCTTTTTTTAAAACGTAATAGCTCACCTTTTTTAGCTGTTTTATCCGCCGAAGGCATTGTTCCGAAGCTGGTTTGGACAAAACGGATGGAAAATGGGGACGTCATTACGGCCCAGCACTGGATGACCGGCAGAGAGCTGAAGCCTAAAGACATGAGCGGACGGCCCGTTGCTGAATTGCTTCGTAAAATACACACATCAAAAGCCTTGCTGGACATGCTGAAGAGACTTGGAAAAGAACCGCTGAACCCGGGGGCTCTTTTGTCTCAGCTGAAGCAGGCTGTATTTGCTGTGCAGCAATCTTCGCCGCTGATTCAAGAAGGGATCAAGTATTTGGAAGAACACCTGCATGAAGTGCATTTCGGTGAGAAAGTCGTTTGCCATTGTGATGTCAATCATAATAACTGGCTATTGTCTGAAGACAACCAGCTGTATTTAATTGACTGGGACGGCGCCATGATCGCTGATCCGGCGATGGACCTCGGGCCTTTGCTGTACCACTACGTCGAAAAGCCAGCTTGGGAGAGCTGGCTGAGCATGTACGGCATAGAGCTGACAGAAAGCCTTCGGTTGCGAATGGCTTGGTATGTGTTATCTGAAACAATTACTTTCATTGCCTGGCATAAAGCAAAAGGCAATGATAAGGAATTTCATGATGCAATGGAAGAGCTGCATATCCTCATGAAACGAATTGTTGATTAATCAGGAATACGAATCCATTTGCTCTACCCATTGAGACAGGCTGTTCTGATGCTCTTGTATGTGTGAGTCGATGGATTTGGACGATATTCCTGATTGGCTGTAGCGGTAAACATCTTCAAGCACGTTTTTGAAATTTGAATCAAGCTCGGTGTTTGCCATCAGTGATTTAATCACACGCTCAAGCTGCTCGTACTCTGCGACTGTTCCGCAGCAGTCCAATTGATGGTCAGTCAATATATCCTTCAATAAATGAACTTGATGCTCATAATGTAAACCCATAACGGTACACATCCCTTCAGTATCATACGGGTTAAATTGTTCAAAACAGAGCGTTTTTATACATGTGAAAGGAGTGTTCCAGCAGACGGGACCCTCTTTTTTTATGCGCTCGGTCTTAAGAGAGATACACTGGAAAAACGAGCTTGCGGGTCTTTTTAATTCATGGTATGTTGTTAGTCGAAATAATAGATAGAGGTGTCAATCATATGAGAATGCGCCACAAGCCGTGGGCTGATGACTTTTTGGCTGAAAACGCAGATATTGCCATCAGCAATCCTGCTGATTATAAAGGGAAATGGAACACAGTGTTTGGCAACGACAATCCGATCCATATCGAGGTTGGTACAGGAAAAGGCCAATTTATTTCTGGTATGGCCAAACAAAATCCCGACATCAATTATATTGGTATTGAGTTATTTAAAAGCGTCATCGTGACAGCCGTCCAAAAAGTAAAAGACAGCGAAGCGCAGAATGTAAAGCTTCTGAATATAGATGCGGACACGCTGACGGATGTGTTTGAGCCGGGGGAAGTGAAACGGGTCTACTTGAACTTTTCTGATCCTTGGCCGAAGAAACGGCATGAAAAACGCCGCCTGACATATTCCCACTTCCTCAAAAAATATGAAGAAGTAATGGGCAAAGGCGGATCGATTCATTTTAAAACGGACAACCGAGGTTTATTTGAGTACTCTTTGAAGAGCTTCTCTGAGTACGGCCTCCTGCTGACATACGTCAGTCTCGATTTGCATAACAGCAATCTGGAAGGCAATATTATGACAGAATATGAAGAAAAATTCTCTGCACTCGGCCAGCCGATCTATCGGGCTGAGGTTGAATGGAGAACGTAAAGACAGACTCTGACAGGAGTCTGTTTTTTTTATGGGCCGTTTGCTACCATGATGACAGGGGGGGATGAAAATGGAAACAATGAAAATTGGAAACATCACGTTGACCTGGCTTGACGGAGGCGTGACGCATATGGACGGAGGCGCCATGTTCGGCGTTGTGCCAAAGCCGCTTTGGTCTAAAAAATATCCAGTCAATGAAAAAAACCAGATTGAACTAAGAACAGACCCTATTTTGATTCAAAAGGATGGGCTCAATATCATCGTTGACGCCGGAATTGGGTACGGCAAGCTGACTGATAAACAAAAACGAAACTATGGCGTGACACAAGAGTCGAATGTGAAACCCTCATTAGCTGCACTCGGATTAACGGTTGCCGATATAGATGTGATCGCAATGACACACCTTCATTTTGATCATGCATGCGGTTTAACGGAATATGAAGGTGAACGGCTCGTCTCTGTCTTTCCGAATGCAGTGATTTATACATCTGCTGTTGAATGGGACGAAATGCGCCATCCGAATATCAGGTCGAAAAATACGTATTGGAAAGAAAATTGGGAGGCTGTAGCTGGCCAAGTCAAAACCTTTGAAGACACCTTAACGATCACAGAGGGTATTACAATGCATCACACCGGAGGCCATAGCGACGGACACAGTGTCCTGATATGCGAGGATGCGGGTGAAACTGCCGTACATATGGCAGATCTGATGCCGACACATGCCCACCGCAATCCGCTATGGGTGCTGGCTTACGATGATTATCCGATGACCTCTATCCCGCAAAAGCAGAAATGGCAGGCGTTCGCAGCAGAAAAAGATGCTTGGTTTATTTTTTACCATGATGCCGAGTATCGCGCCCTTCAATGGGAGGAGGACGGAAGTATCAAAAAGTCAGTTAAGCGAATGAAGCGATAGCATATTTTTATGTTTACCCTGCATGTTTTCCGGCTAATAATGCAAACCTAGTACTAATTATGCTCAGAAAGGAAGAGGCAGGGTGAAACAATTCAGAGTAACAAACGAAGGAGACATTCAAACAACATTAAGAGGCCTTGAAGTGCTCTCTGTTCCTTTTTTGAACAAAGGTGTTGCTTTTACTGAGGAAGAAAGAAAAGAACTTGGTTTAAAAGGCTTTCTGCCGCCCAAGGTATTAACAATTGATGATCAGGCGAAAAGAGCGTATGAACAATATTCCGCACAGCCTGACGATTTGAGCAAAAATGTCTATTTAACGGCGCTGCACGATCGGAATGAAACGCTGTTTTACCGCCTGTTAAATGACCATTTAGGGGAAATGCTCCCGATTGTCTACACACCGACAGTCGGAACGGCAATTCAGAGATACAGCCATGAATACAGAAAACCACGAGGGCTCTATCTGTCAATCGATGACCCGGACGGTATGAAAGAAGCTTTTAAACAGTATAAAGATCAAAGCGATACGATCGATTTAATTGTTGCAACTGATGCGGAAGGAATTTTAGGAATCGGTGACTGGGGCGTCGGAGGAATCGCAATTTCTATTGGCAAGCTGGCGGTTTATACAGCGGCTGCGGGCATTGATCCGAGCAGAGTGCTGGCTGTTGTTTTAGATGCGGGGACAAATCAGGAGAGCCTCTTGAACGATCCGCTTTATGTCGGCAACCAGCATTCTAGAGTGCGCGGAGAACGCTATGACCAATTTATTGACGACTACGTTGCGCTTGCGAGAGAAACATTTCCGAATGCATTGCTGCATTGGGAGGATTTCGGGGCGAAAAACGCGCGAAGCATTTTGAAACGCTATAAAGATAAAGTGTGTACCTTCAATGATGATATCCAAGGAACTGGCGCTGTTTCTTTGGCCGCAGTCTTATCCTGTGCAAAAGCGTCTAAAGTTCCGCTGAGAGATCACAGAGTTGTTATATTCGGAGCGGGAACGGCAGGAATCGGAATTGCCGAACAGCTGCGGGAAGCATTGGTGCGCGAGGGACTGAGTGAAGAAGAATCATACAAGCGCTTCTGGTGCATAGACAGAAACGGACTGTTAACAGATGATATGGATCAGCTTCTTGATTTCCAAAAGCCGTATGCTCGTTCGGCTGATGAAGTGAAGGAATATCAGCGGAACGGAGACGGCGGAGGCATTGATCTTCTTGAAGTGGTCCGGCAGGCGAAACCAACGATCCTGATCGGCACATCTACGGTTTCCGGCGCTTTCACTGAAGAAATTGTAAAAGAAATGGCGTCACATGTGAAACGGCCGGCGATTTTGCCAATGTCAAATCCGACAACTCTTTCTGAAGCAAAACCGGAGGATTTAATCGAATGGACAGAAGGCCGTGCGCTGATCACGACAGGAAGCCCGTTCCCGCCAGTTGAATATAACGGAGTTACGTATCATATCGGGCAGGCAAACAACGCGCTTGTCTTCCCTGGTCTCGGTCTTGGAACGATTGTTACCAAATCAAAATTAATTACCGACGGCATGTTTGAAGCATGTGCCCGGGCAATCGCAGGTATGGTCAATGTCGGGGTGCCTGGCGCGCCGATGCTTCCAAAAGTTGAAGATTTGCGCACTGTTTCGGCAACCGTTGCTGTTGAAGTTGCAAAAACCGCAATGAAGGAAGGCGTCGCTACGGAAGAGCCTGAAGACATTATACAGGCAGTGCAGGATGCGATGTGGTATCCGGTATACAAACCAATTCGCGCGATATAATAAAAAAGAGCCGCTGCGTGGGCAGCGGCTTCTATTTTTTGCTTGTCCGGTGTTAAGAGGCGATTGTATCAATGACATCAACAATTTCTCCCGTTTTGGCATCCACCATCACTTCATACTGTTCTAATTCTCCGAAAGCTGATCGTGTAATGCCGGTTTTGTATACCTGTACCGTTTCTCCGTTAATATTGTAAGGCTCCGGCTGGGTGTAAATCCATGATCCGTCAATCGGGCCCCGCTGCTTAAAAGCAGACTTTACAATTCGAAGCGCTTTTTCTGAAGAAATATAAGGCTTCATCACATATTGTTTCACAACGACAGCCGCACAAATTCCAAGTCCTGCACCTAAAAGAAGATGACGCAATTTCAAAATAAAGCACCTCCTGGTTGATCGTACTTTTCATTATACAGAAACAGCCAAATCCTGTTAAGCAATACGCGGCTGATCGAGCAGATTCGGTCAGGGTGCTTGGAAAACTTCATTGTTTCTAATAAAATAAAAGGACTACATAGAAATGAGGGGAAAACATGAATCAAGAAACGAAAGCGCTTTTCCAAACACTGACGCAGCTTCCCGGCGCGCCGGGCAATGAGCATCAGGTTCGTGCTTTTATGAAGCAGGAGCTAGCCAAATATGCCGATGACATCGTTCAGGACAGACTGGGAAGTGTTTTCGGAGTCAGACGAGGCGCAGAGGACGCACCGAGAATTATGATAGCCGGGCACATGGACGAAGTCGGCTTCATGGTGACATCCATTACAGACAACGGGCTGCTCAGATTCCAGACGCTCGGAGGCTGGTGGAGCCAGGTTTTGCTTGCGCAGCGGGTTGAAATTCAAACAGATAACGGGCCGGTTCCGGGTGTGATTTCAAGCATACCGCCGCATTTATTGACAGATGCGCAGCGAAACCGACCGATGGATATCAAAAACATGATGATCGACATTGGAGCGGATGATAAGGAAGACGCCATCAAAATCGGCATTAGACCGGGACAGCAGATCGTGCCTGTTTGTCCGTTTACGACGATGGCGAATGAAAAGAAAATTTTATCAAAAGCATGGGATAACAGATATGGATGCGGCTTAAGCATTGAACTTCTGAAGGAATTACACGGTAAAGAGCTTCCGAATACACTCTATGCGGGTGCAACGGTTCAGGAAGAAGTAGGGCTAAGGGGCGCGCAGACGGCTTCTCATATGATTAAACCGGACTTGTTTTTCGCCCTTGACGCCAGCCCGGCAAACGATATGAGCGGAGACAAAAATGAATTCGGCCAGCTTGGAAAAGGCTTTTTGCTGCGCATTCTTGACAGAACGACAGTCATGCATCGCGGAATGAGGGAATTCGTTCTTGATATGGCTGAAACGCATGATATTCCATATCAATATTTTGTATCCGGCGGGGGAACAGACGCAGGCAAGGTTCATATTTCGAACAGCGGTGTGCCGTCAGCGGTTATCGGAATATGTTCCCGCTATATTCATACAAACGCTTCTATCATTCATATTGATGATTATGCTGCTGCTAAAGAAATGCTCATCAAACTTGTAACAGCCTGCGATAAGCAGACGGTGGATGCGATTAAAGAAAATATGTAGGTTTCATAAAAGCTTGTTGAACGAGCAGTAAGCCCGGATCGACAAGCTTTTTTCTTATTCTGTTTCAAATAGATAGGAAAGGGCCTTAATGGCTTGGTTAACGGTTTCAACCGTAATATTCGCTTTATTGGAAAGCTCTTTTAAAGGATGGTGGAGCGATTCCGGCCGGATGATAATCAGGGGTTTTCCTTTTGCGTTCGCATATGATGCATCCATTGCCGTGTTCCACTGTTTGTACTTTTCGCCAAACAGGGCGATCACAAAGTCTGCTTTATTCATCAGGACGGCGGTTCTGAAGTTGTTGATGTCAGAGGCTTTGTCATCCTTTAAAACGGCATTTGGCTGTACGCCCATAATTTCTTCACCAATATTGTCTGAGCGGTCATGATTCTCCATCGGGCCAACAAACGTAATCGGGAGCTTCAGTGATTTTGTTTTCTCTTTAATTTCCTCGCGCCAATTGCTGTGGATTTCTCCTGCTAAATAGACGATAAACTCCATATAAAAATCCCTCCTTATGTATGTCCATCTGTAAATTTTACCCTCATGTACACGATGTTAAACGAAACGAGCTTGATAATGCAAATAAAATATGATAATGATAATGGGAAAGCCAATCTTACATATTCATTCGTTGCATATAAGTGGTTTTGCCTCAAGCAGTTTGGTATGATCCAAATGGACGAGTATCGATAAAAAACATGTAAGAACATAAACAACTGGAGGGATATGAAATGAAAAAAATTGAATCAACTCAAGAGCTGGAAAAAGCGGTAAAGGATGATTGGTCTGTATTTATGTTTTCAGCCGATTGGTGCCCGGATTGCCGTTTTGTAGAGCCTTTCCTGCCTGAATTGGAAGCGAATTTCCCTGAATTCACCTACTACTACGTAGACCGTGACAAATTCATTGATACATGTGCAGAGTGGGAAATTTACGGAATCCCAAGCTTTGTGGTGTTTAATGAAGGAAAAGAAGTAAATCGTTTTGTGAGCAAAGACCGCAAAACAAAAGAAGAAATTGAACAGTTTTTAACAGACTCTCTCGCTAAAGCGTAAAGGAGGACATCGGTTTGAAAATGACCTCAAGGAAGCTGTCAGATATACTGAAGCAGCGCCTTCAGCACGAGAATCGCTCCTTTCTGTTTGACAGAGAAAAAGACACCCTCCGTGTTGAGGATCAAACGACTAAAAAAGGGATTACACTCGATTTGCCGCCGATTATTGCAAAATGGGAACTGAAAAAAGACGAAGCCATTGATGAGATCGTGTACTATGTCTCCGAAGCGATGACGGCAATGGAAGGGAAGGCTCAGGAAATGACCGGGAAAGAAACTCGCATTTATCCGGTCATCCGCTCGACTTCCTTCCCGGACAAGTCCAGCGAAGATATCCCGCTCATTTATGACGATCATACCGCAGAGACAAGAATTTATTACGCGCTAGATCTCGGGAAAACCTACCGTTTAATTGACCAGCGCATGCTTGAGAAAGAAAACTGGACAAAAGAGCGGATCAGAGAGACGGCCGCATTTAATCTCCGTTCCCTGCCGACGGTTGTCAAAGAGGATACGGTTGCCGGCAATTACTTTTATTTCTTCAGGGCAAACGACGGATACGATGCAAGCCGGATTTTGAACGAAGCGATCTTAAATGAGTATAAGCAGCATGCAGAAGGGGAGCTGGCGATCTCTGTTCCTCATCAGGACGTTTTGATTCTTGCTGACATCCGGAATGAATCGGGGTATGATATTCTAGGACAAATGTCGATGAGCTTCTTTGCAGGCGGCACCGTCCCGATTACCGCCCTTTCATTTTTGTACAATGAAGGAAAGCTGGAACCGGTGTTTATCCTGGCGAAAAGCCGTCCGAAAAAGGATTAGAAAGGATTTTTACTTATGAACGCTTTTTATAATAAAGAAGGTGTGGGAGACACGCTCTTGATCTCTCTTCAAGATGTGACACGCGAACAATTAGGCTATGAAAAACACGGCAACGTCGTCAAAATTTTCAATAACGAAACAAAAGAAACAACGGGCTTCAACATTTTCAACGCGTCTTCTTACTTGACCATTGATGAAAACGGCCCTGTTGCGCTCTCAGAAACATTCGTGCAAGATGTGAATGAGATTTTAAACAGAAACGGCGTTGAAGAAACATTAGTCGTTGATTTATCTCCGAAGTTTGTTGTGGGGTATGTAGAATCAAAAGAAAAACATCCGAATGCGGATAAATTAAGCGTATGTAAAGTCAACGTAGGAGAAGAAACGCTTCAGATCGTCTGCGGCGCGCCTAACGTTGACCAAGGCCAAAAAGTTGTCGTTGCCAAAGTCGGTGCTGTGATGCCTAGCGGACTTGTCATTAAGGATGCAGAGCTTCGCGGCGTTCCGTCAAGCGGGATGATCTGCTCAGCGAAAGAGCTTGATTTGCCGGATGCCCCTGCTGAAAAAGGAATCCTTGTGTTAGAAGGAGACTATGAGGCAGGAGACGCATTTCAGTTTTAGACTCCCATAAATCCGCCAAAAAAAACGAATCATGTGAAAAGCCGCTAAGCCCTTGTTTAGCGGCTTTGTTTCTGCTGATAGCTTAATCTTTTCTGGGCCGACCAGCAGTGGTATACTAAAAACCGTCCCAGAAAACTATAAGGGAGTTAGAGATAAATTATGAGTTGGCTTCATAAATTTTTTGATTTGTTTTTAGGCGAAAGCGAAGAGGATGCTGAACGGGAGACAAAACCCGCTCAAATTCCGCAGCAACAAGAAGTACCTCATCCTGAAGGACAATTAAAAAGATTGGAAGATCCTAAAATATATTATGAATATCCAAAAGGCAAATTCCGTTTTCCAGTCGTGCCTGACGGATACAAAAATCATGACCTGAGAAGGCGCCGCACACCATCGGACGAACCGAAATCCGCGCCTCGTCCAAGTGCTGCACCTTACAGAGAGCGTCCCAGAAATGAAGAAGAGCAGCATACATATCAAGCAGCAGAGCCGGCGAAGAAACCGTTTAAACCGACAAATATCCCTTCGCCTGTCTATGGATTTAATCAAAAACCATCCGTTAAAAAGGATGTGCCGAAAAAGCCTTCTGAAACATTGAACGAACTGGATAAATCGGTAAAAGAGAAGGTAACACTGCTGTCAGAAGAGATCGAACGTGAACGCGGCTATCCTGCTTCAGACACACAGGCGCATTCCAAAAAAGAAAGTCCTTTCTTCCTGGATACCCAATTTGAAAAACAGCCTTCTGGCGTTTTAAACAGAAAGGATACGGAGCATGATGAGGCGCTGGCGAAACGGCCAGCCGAGCCGTCAGGTAACAAAGTGCCATTTGAGTCAGGCGTTCAACAGCCGGAAAAAGAGGAGCCTTCCTTCCCAGCTGAACATGCCGAAGAGCAAACACCGCCTGAGATGCTCACAGATACGGCGGCTGAAGGGCTTTCAGACAGTGAAGTAGGCCGCGAAGAGCCTGCAACGGCTAAGGAAGAACAAAGGGAGCAGCAGTCAGAGAAATTTGAAGAGCCTGTTTTCTCCGCTGAACTTGATGAAGAGCAAACAGCTCCTGAATCTCAGACAGCGGCAGTATCTGAGGATGAAAAAGCAAAAGAGCCGTCAGACAGCCCAGTATACAATCATCATGAAAACGCGGCAGAAGGTGCTGAGTCCCCGTTCGTTCAAGAAGAACAAATGGACATTCGTCAGGAAGAGCCTTTATTGACTGATCATGAGTATTCATCAGAGGCTCTGGCTCAAGCAGAAACTGTGGCAAAAGAATCAGAAGAGCCATCAGAAAGCATAATAAATAATCATTATGACATCCTGGGAGAGGCTCAGGAAACGAAGATAGATGTTCAGCCAGACAGCCATACAGAGCTTGAGAAAACTGAACACATGGAGAAGGGTTCCAAATCGTCTACTGCACCTCTTGAAAATCGGCAGGGAATTCGCGCAGACAAACCTCGCGAAGCTTCAGAAGAGCCGAAAAAAAGGCCTGGTGTACAGGAGAAAAGGACTGAACAAAGCGCATCTTCTCAAAAAGGGCCATCCGTTCCTTTTAATGTGATGATGCTGAAAAGAGATACGCATAAACAGCAAAAAGCAGAGGAGCGCCGCGGCAGCTATGTATTTCCGAATGTTGCACTGCTTGATGTCCCGCCAGCGCAGGTTCAAGATGATACTGCGTGGATCGAAGAACAGCGTCAGCTTCTTGATTTAACCTTGAAAAACTTCAATGTCCGCGCCAATGTGGTCCATGTAACCCAGGGTCCGTCTGTCACGAGATTTGAAGTGCATCCTGAACCGGGTGTAAAGGTGAATAAAATCACCAACTTGTCCGATGATATTAAACTCAGTCTCTCAGCGAGAGATATTCGGATTGAAGCGCCGATTCCGGGGAAAAACACGATCGGAATTGAAGTGCCGAACCGCACGAGCAAGGTGGTTGATTTGCGCCAAATGATTCGCAGCTCAGCTTTCAGGACAAGCAAGTCACCGCTCACAGCTGCGCTGGGATTAGATATTTCAGGAAATCCTGTTGTTATCGACTTGAAGAAAATGCCGCATGGCTTGATTGCCGGCGCTACAGGCTCCGGAAAAAGCGTATGCATCAATACAATATTAGTCAGCCTGCTTTATAAAGCTGACCCGAGTGAGGTAAAGGTGCTGCTGATTGATCCGAAAATGGTAGAGCTGGCCCCTTACAATAAAATTCCTCACCTCGTCAGCCCGGTCATTACTGATGCTAAAGCGGCTACAGCTGCTTTGAAATGGGTCGTTGAGGAAATGGAGCGCCGCTATGAGCTTTTTGCCCATTCAGGTGTCCGCGACATTGACCGCTTTAATCAATTAACCGCTGAACACCAAATGGGTGAAAAGCTGCCATATTTAGTTGTCATTATTGATGAGCTTGCAGATTTGATGATGGTGGCTCCAAACGATGTGGAAGAAAGCATTGCGCGGATCGCCCAAAAAGCCAGAGCGTGCGGTATCCATCTTCTCGTCGCAACTCAGCGTCCGTCAGTCGATGTCATTACAGGTCTGATAAAGGCGAATATCCCAACGAGAATCGCCTTTTCTGTTTCAAGCCAGGTTGATTCCCGAACAATTATCGACATAGCCGGTGCAGAAAAGCTTCTCGGAAAAGGGGATATGCTCTTTTTGGAAAACGGCTCGGGAAAACCGGTTCGTCTGCAAGGTAACTTTGTGTCAGACCGGGAAATCAACCGCGTCGTTTCCCACGTCAGAAGCCAAATGCCGCCGACCTATTTATTTGAACAAGAAGAGCTCGTAAGACAAGGATCAGCCCTGAAAGAAGAGGACGAACTGTTTTACGAAGCGTGTGAGTTTGTTGTAGAGCAAAACAGTGCGAGCACTTCAAGCCTGCAAAGAAGATTCAGAATCGGTTACAATCGTGCGGCAAGGCTGATCGACATGATGGAAGCGGAAGGCATGATCTCTGAGGCAAAAGGAAGCAAGCCTCGGGAGGTGCTGATCACAGCAAGTGATTTAATAAACGAATAATATGGGTTCATTTTCACACCAAACATGGTATGATAGTGTTTAGAGCATTTAACAGCTATGCCGCTTTACAGCAGCTGTGCATAGACAAATCTTGATATCTGGGTTTAATCGGAAAGAAATAACCTGATACTAAACATAACAAAACATATAAAATACGCCGCTAAGGGAGGCTTTTCAGCCGCCGCGGTCGCAAATTGAAATGAGCGTCATATACTGGGGAACAGATAGACGTTTGTTGGAGGTACAATTATGACTGTTTATCATTTTGTTGGAATAAAAGGGACCGGTATGAGTCCGCTTGCCCAAATACTTCATGATAATGGATATACTGTCCAAGGATCGGATATCGAAAAATTTATTTTTACGCAAACAGCGCTTGAAAAAAGAAATATTACGATTCTTCCTTTTAGCGCGGAAAATATTAAACCCGGCATGACAGTCATCGCCGGAAACGCATTCCCAGACACGCATCCTGAAATAGAAAAAGCGATGTCTGAGGGAATTCCGGTGATACGTTATCATAAGTTTTTAGGCGACTACATGAAAAAATTCACGAGTGTTGCCGTTACGGGCGCACACGGCAAAACGTCGACTACGGGTCTGCTGGCTCACGTGATCCAAAACGCAAAACCGACGTCTTTCTTAATCGGAGACGGAACAGGCCAGGGAAATGAAAACAGCGAATACTTTGTGTTTGAAGCGTGCGAATACCGCCGCCATTTCTTAAGCTATCAGCCGGATTACGCGATTATGACGAATATTGATTTTGATCACCCTGATTACTTCTCAAGCATTGACGATGTATTTGACGCTTTCCAAGAGATGGCTCTTCAAGTCAACAAAGGCATTATTGCCTGCGGAGACGATGAGCATCTGCCGAAAATCCATGCAAACGTCCCGGTTGTGTATTACGGCACGGGGGAAGAAAATGATTTTCAAGCCAGAAACATCGTAAAAAGCACGGAAGGGACAACTTTTGATGTCTTTGTCCGCAATACGTTCTATGATACGTTTTATATTCCTGCGTACGGCCACCACAATGTATTAAACTCATTGGCGGTCATTGCGTTATGCCATTATGAAGAAATTGATTCCAGCATCATTAAGCATGCTCTCAAATCCTTTGGGGGCGTCAAACGCAGATTCAATGAGAAGCAGCTTGGGGATCAAGTGCTGATCGATGACTATGCTCATCATCCGACAGAAATAAAAGTGACAATCGAGGCGGCAAGACAGAAATATCCTGATCGGGAAATTGTCGCGGTATTCCAGCCTCATACATTTACACGGACGCAGCAGTTCCTTGACGAATTTGCAGAAAGCCTGAGCGGCGCCGACTGTGTGTATTTATGCGATATTTTCGGCTCAGCCCGTGAGAATGCCGGAAAGCTGACGATCGGCGATCTCCAGGGAAAAATTCATAATGCCAAGCTGATTGAAGAAGATGACACATCTGTTTTAAAAGCTCATGATAAAGCCGTTCTCATCTTCATGGGAGCAGGAGATATCCAAAAATATATGAGAGCCTACGAAAACGTCATGGCATAATAAAAAGCAGTGATCTCACTGCTTTTTATTTATCTGATGGAAAGCTTATTAAAGGATTTTCTTACATAACGGAGAATAGTATGTATACAGCCCAGTACACATGTTTATGATTGAAGAAAACGGGTAAACAGCAGTATATCCTGCAGCAAGGAGGTTTGAGATGATTATTATTCTTTATTTGAGCGTTGCACTCATCGCAGTTGCATTTCTCGTATTAGTGATCTACTTGTCTAAAACACTGAAGTCATTGCAGCTGACACTAAAAAACGTCGCATCCACTCTTGAAGGGCTGGAGGGACAAATGAAGGGCATCACAACTGAAACAGCCGAGCTTTTACATAAGACCAACCGCCTGGCTGAAGATATTCAGGAAAAATCAGAAAAGCTGAACACGGTCGTTCATGCTGTTCAAGGAGTGGGAGCTTCTGTACAGCAGTTCAATACATCCATGAAACAAGCGGCAGGGTCTGTATCGGCATCAGTTAGAGAAAATCAAGATAAGATCAATCAAGTTGTCACTTGGAGTCAAGCAGCAATGGAAATTTGGGAGAAATGGAAGCAAAAGAAAAAATCAGCCCTGTAAGAGAAAAAAATACTAAGAGGAGGAATAATGATGAGCAAAGATGGAATTAATAGTAAAGATTTTTTAATCGGAACTTTAATCGGGGGAATCATCGGTGCCACTACAGCTCTTTTTCTAGCACCTAAATCAGGCAAAGAACTTCGCGACGATCTCGGCAGCCAGGCTGTTGCCTTACGGGACAAAACTGATAAAATGACGGCAGATGCGAAGGAAAAAGGCACGCAATATGTCAGCATCGCAAAAGACAAAACTTCCAACATCACACAGCTTGTAGCCGATCAGTCTGGACAGATCATGAACAAGGTAAAGGATTTGAGAGACCGTTCCAAATCTGACAAAACGGATTCATCGACTGCAATGCAAGATATGAGGGAAGAAGCGATGCAGGCGGCTGATGAAACAAAAGATCAAGTCCTCCAGACGAAAGAAGATGTAAAAGACGAACTGAAAGATGCACAAAAACAGGCTGAGCAGTTGAATCGCTGAGCAGGGAAGGAAGAGCTTGAGTCATGGCTAAACAGCTTATTCAATCTGAGGAAGAATTTAAACGGATTGCAGAACAGGAAGGCGTTTTCGTCTTCTTTAAACACAGCACCACATGCCCAATCAGCCAGGCAGCATTTCATGAGTTTGATGCCTTTGCAAATCAGCATGAGGATGTGCCGGCTTACTATCTTCAAGTACAAGAAGCCCGGCCGCTGTCCAATTTCATTGCAGAAACATATGGGGTCAAGCATGAAAGCCCTCAGGTATTCATCATCCAGAACGGTGAAGTGAAATGGCATACCTCACATTCACAAATTACAGAAGCCGCTATTGAGCAGCATTTGTCATAGAAAAAAGCGTCCAGATATCATCTGGCGCTTTTTTTTGTAAAAAACCCTTGAACATTGCCCTCACATCATGTAGGATAGCTTCATAGATTACTTTATCACTTAAAAGCGTTTGGGTAATAAAGTAGAGTTTTTATAAAATTTTTTGTATTTCAGTATTTCCATTTGGAATTACTTATAGTAAGATGCATGATAACTACAAAATAAAAAATGAATGTGCAGGGAAAGGATGAAAAAAATGAGCAACACAGAGTTAGAGCTTTTAAGGCAGAAAGCAGACGAATTAAACCTACAAATTTTAAAACTAATCAACGAACGCGGAAATGTTGTAAAAGAGATCGGTAAAGCGAAGGAAGCACAGGGCGTCAACCGATTTGACCCTGTCAGAGAACGCACAATGTTAAACAATATCATTGAAAACAATGACGGGCCGTTCGAAAATTCAACCATCCAGCACATTTTTAAAGAGATATTCAAAGCCGGTTTAGAGCTTCAGGAAGAAGATCACAGCAAAGCGCTGCTTGTCTCCCGCAAGAAAAAACCTGAAGATACAATTGTTGATATCAAAGGCGAAAAAATCGGAGACGGCCAGCAAAGATTCATTGTCGGCCCATGTGCAGTAGAGAGCTATGAGCAGGTAGCTGAAGTCGCTGCAGCTGCGAAAAAACAAGGGATTAAAATTTTGCGCGGTGGAGCCTTTAAGCCTCGTACGAGCCCATACGATTTCCAAGGGCTTGGTGTTGAAGGCCTTCAAATTTTAAAACGTGTAGCGGATGAATTTGATCTGGCGGTTATCAGTGAAATCGTAACTCCGGCTCATATCGAAGAAGCGCTGGACTACATTGATGTCATTCAAATCGGAGCGCGCAACATGCAAAACTTCGAATTGCTGAAAGCGGCCGGCGCAGTGAAAAAGCCAGTGCTTCTGAAGCGCGGTCTTGCTGCAACGATCTCTGAATTTATCAATGCTGCTGAATACATCATGTCACAAGGAAATGACCAAATTATCCTTTGTGAGCGCGGAATCAGAACATATGAAACAGCAACGAGAAACACGCTGGATATTTCAGCTGTGCCGATTTTGAAACAAGAAACGCATTTGCCAGTCTTTGTTGATGTTACGCATTCAACAGGCCGCCGTGACCTCTTGCTTCCGACAGCTAAAGCCGCTTTAGCGATCGGTGCTGATGGCGTAATGGCTGAGGTTCACCCTGATCCGTCAGTCGCACTTTCTGACTCTGCTCAGCAAATGGCGATTCCTGAATTCGAAAAATGGCTGAATGAACTGAAGCCAATGGTGAAAGTCAACGCTTAATTGAACAATCCAAAAGGCCGCGCCTGCGGCCTTTTTTTATGCTTTCTCGTTTATTTAGTTATAAAAACCAAGTATACGTTTTCATCATCTATAAAAACGTGTATAATTTCATGAGAAGTAATTAAATTTGATGAATAATGAAAAATAATGTACACTACTGACTTACGCTTACAAATCATAAACGACATAAATTCGGACATTATGACATTTCTCTACATAAAGTGTTTATGCTATAGATAAGGATAAGTGTATCCAGTAAAAGGAGTGGTTTTAGGATGAGCAATATTACGATCTACGATGTAGCGAGAGAAGCTAATGTAAGCATGGCAACCGTTTCCCGTGTCGTGAACGGCAACCCGAATGTAAAACCGACAACGAGGAAAAAAGTCTTGGAAGCCATTGAACGTCTCGGTTACCGTCCAAACGCGGTGGCAAGAGGACTGGCAAGTAAAAAAACAACAACTGTAGGTGTCATCATTCCCGATATCTCAAGCATTTTCTATTCAGAGCTTGCACGCGGAATTGAAGATATCGCGACAATGTATAAATACAATATTATTTTGAGCAACTCTGACCAAAACATGGAGAAAGAGCTGCACTTGTTAAACACAATGCTCGGCAAACAAGTGGACGGCATCGTGTTTATGGGCGGAAACATTACGGACGAGCATGTGGCGGAATTTAAGCGTTCTCCAGTGCCGATTGTACTTGCCGCTTCTGTAGAAGAGCAGGAGGAAACACCGTCAGTCGCTATCGATTACGAACAGGCGATTTATGATGCCGTGAAGCTTTTGGTTGATAAAGGACATACAGACATCGCGTTCGTTTCCGGACCAATGGCAGAACCGATCAACCGTTCGAAAAAACTCCAAGGCTACAAACGTGCGCTTGAAGAAGCGAACCTTCCGTTTAATGAACAATTTGTAGCTGAAGGGGATTACACATATGATTCCGGACTCGAAGCACTGCAGCATCTGATGAGCCTGGATAAAAAACCGACAGCCATTCTTTCTGCAACTGATGAAATGGCACTCGGCATTATCCATGCCGCTCAGGATCAGGGCTTATCCATTCCGGAGGATCTCGACATTATCGGCTTTGATAATACAAGATTAAGCCTCATGGTTCGTCCTCAGCTTTCAACAGTTGTTCAGCCGACATATGATATCGGCGCCGTTGCGATGAGACTGCTGACGAAGCTCATGAATAAAGAGCCGGTTGAAGAGCATATCGTCGAACTGCCGCACCGTATAGAGCTTAGAAAGTCAACCAAGTCATAAGAAAAACAAAGAGCAAGCTTCACCTTTATGGTGAATTCTTGCTTTTTTCATGGGGAGAAATGATGAAACGTTTTGATTATCTTACACCTGTTGGATTTGTGTTAGGAACGATTATTATTGTTATCGGGATTATTTCAGGATCGGGAGTAAGCGGTTTCCGCTCTTTTCTTGATCTGACCTCTTTCTTCATCGTAACAGGGGGACTTTGCGCCGCTGTTTTTATCAGTTTTCCGCCAAGAGAGCTGAAAAAAGCGCCCTCTGTGTTAAAGCAGGCATTCATCCGCCAGGAAGACAATGTGAAAGATCTTGTGAAAACCTTTGTTTCCCTTTCCGATCACGCGCGAAAACACGGGCTTTTATCATTGGATGATCAGGCTCGGGAAATCAAAGATCCATTCTTGAAAAAAGGGCTGCTTTTAGCGATTGACGGCTGGGATGAAGAAACGATTCGGCTCGTCATGGATTCAGAAATCGCAGCAATGGAGGAACGGCACCGAAAAGGGCGGCGAGTTTTTGAAAAAGCGGGAGAATTCGCTCCGGCATGGGGAATGATCGGAACACTCGTCGGGCTTGTGCTGATGCTCAAAAACTTAAACGACCCGCATATGCTCGGACCAAACATGGCCATTGCGCTTCTGACGACTTTATATGGTTCATTACTGGCAAATATGGTCTTCAACCCGATCGCGGCTAAGCTTGAAGAGAAAACAGAAAGTGAAATTTTCATCAAGCAGGTAATGGTGGAAGGGATTATCGGTGTTCAATCCGGAAAAAACCCGCGCAACCTTGAAAGCCAGCTGGTCGTTTTCAGCTCACGGGAAGAATGGCAGAAGCAGCCAAAACAAGTAAAAACAAAAAAGGGATCTGTACATGAAGCTTAGAAGAGAACGTTTTGAAAGAAGGAATGGAAGCGGAAAAAACAGTCAATCTTCATCCAGCTGGATGGTAACCTTTACAGATTTGATCACCTTGATCCTTGTGTTCTTTATTTTACTCTTTTCGATGTCCCAAATCGATCTGCAAAAATTTAAAGCGGCAGTGGACTCGATCCAGAAGGAAGGCAACGGGCTTCAGCCGGACCAAACATCCATAGAAAAAAAGAATACATCCCCATCTGATACGAAGAAGCAAGAGGATCAGCAGGATCAGCTTCTCAAGAAAGTAAATACATATATAAAAGACAATCATTTGAAGGCCCAAATGACAGCCAAACGGGATGAACGCGGTGTCGTGCTCGTTCTTCAGGAGGCTGTGCTGTTTGATACAGGTGAGGCAAAGGTGCTGAAAAATGCCGAAACACTTCTTCACCAAATTGCCGTTCTTCTTCAAACAATTCCAAATGACATTCAGGTGGAGGGGCATACAGACAGCCGAAACATTTCGACATACCGATACCCGTCGAACTGGGAGCTATCAGCAGCACGGGCAAGTGGAGTGATTCAATACTTCACGTCTAAAGAGAAGCTTCCCTCCAAGCGCTTTATTGCTGTCGGTTATGCGGATACAAAGCCGGTGAAGGATAACAAGACAAATGAACACATGAAGGAAAATCGGCGTGTGGAAATAGTGATAAAAAAATCAAAAACGACCTCTTCGTAAAGGTCGTTTTTTACTTTGTTCTTTGCTGTTCAGAACGTATCGCATATAATGCTTTGCTGACAGTTTGGGCATTTTTTTCTGTGATTTCAGGCTTGCGGGGAATCGGAGGATATAAATCAGCCGGATCGCTCCAGCTCGACGGAAGGGCCACGGGGCATTGTTTTTGCCATTTAGCAATCCATTCCGGCGGGATCTCGTGTCCCGGGTCAATTCCCTTCATTTCAAGCCATATTCTGGCCCAGGCGCGAGGCACGACACGCCAAATATCATATCCTCCGCCTCCGACTGCAATCCATTTCCCTCCGCAATATTGATGAGCCAAAGTGTGTGCAAGACGGGGGATTTCTTCGTATATATTGATTGTTGCTGATAAATGCGTCAGCGGGTCGTAGTAATGGGCATCGGCGCCGTTTTGGCTGATAATGACATCAGGCTCGAAATACGCGGCGACTTCTGAAGCTGCTGTCCGGTAAGCCTCAAGAAAAGAATCATCCTCTGTAAAAGCGTCAAGCGGGATATTAAAGGAATAGCCATATCCTTTTCCGCTGCCTTTTTCTTGGATCTGACCGGTTCCAGGGAATAAATACCTTCCTGTTTCATGAATGGACAGCGTGCATACGTCAGGATTATCGTAAAATGTAAATTGCACACCGTCCCCGTGGTGGGCGTCCGTATCAATATAAAGCACTCTGGCGCTATATTTTTTCTGGATATATTGAATCGCCACAGCGCTGTCGTTGTATATGCAGAACCCTGATGCTCTCCCGCGAAAGCCATGATGAAGCCCTCCGCCAAGGTTTGCCGCATGCAGGGCTTGTCCTGACATGACCCAGTCTGCGGCCGTTAAAGTGCCGCCGACCAAGAGTGATGCCGCTTCGTGCATGCCGGCAAAGACGGGTGTGTCTTCAGTGCCGAGCCCGTAGCTTTCTCCTTCTTCAGCGGGAAGCTTTCCGGCGCCCGCAAGCTTTACGGCCTGAATATAATCGTCCGTGTGGACAAGGGAAAGCTCCTCTTCTGAAGCGAGTCTGGGGGTGACAATGTCTCCATCATCAAAGGCATTGATCGTCTTAAGCAAATCATATGTTAACAGAACCCGCTGCTGATTAAAGGGATGCTCCTGATGAAACATATAGGTTTGGTAGGATGGAGAATAAATAAATACACTGTCTCTCATAGCAGGTCCCTTTGCTCTGACGGCCATACGACGTGGTGTCCATTTCTTTGTAATGCCTGCAAAAACGGCAGCGGATTCATCGTTTTTACACGGAAGACAAGGACTTTTACACCGGGATCGTCATGCGGATAAACAAGCACGCTTAATATTTTCACTTGAAGGTCTTGGCAAAGACTGCTGATCTCAGCGAGGCTTTTGGTGATGTCGTTTACTTTTATCTCAATTTGCGATCCCGGCTGGTCAGCGCCTGTCAATTTGACAAACGTCCGCAGCAAATCGGTTTTTGTTAAAATGCCTATTAATTTTTGATGGTGCACCACTGGAAGGCAGCCGATGCCATGCTCGTAGAACACGGCTGATATTTCTTCGACAAAATCTAACGGGTGGGCGCAGACAACATCCTTTTTCATAATTGAATCTACGCTTCGTGTGAGAAATAGGCTTCGTTTGTTTTCTTCAAAAATACTCGGGCTGGCCTGTTTCATGTCTCTGTCTGTAATCATGCCGATCACGTGTCGTTCTTCATCTACAACAGGCAGATGTCTGATATGGAATTCCTTCAGTTTGCATATGGCTGTTTCAAGCGTATCTGTCTTCGTTAATGTAATGACATCTCTTTTCATGATTTGCTCAACAATCATTATTTTTTCCCCTTTGCCAGTGTCAGTTAATACATATAACGATGATAAAAACGGAGCCTGTCAAATTGCTCAATTGATTCTTGGCTGACGTTTTTTCCAATGCGGGCCATCAGACAGTTTGCAGGGTGGGAGCTGATCTCCGGCTCATCCGTTGCAAACCAGACCAATCCGCCTGCATTCATCATCTTTTCCATGATCTTTCTGTATTCCCACACATCTTTGTTCATCCCTTTTAAATCCCAATGCCAGTAATATTCTGTCGTCATCACAATGTAGTTTTCCATTTGTTCATCCATCATGCTGACGGTCAGGAGCGTCTTTCCGACAGCGCATCCCCGATAGTCCGGCGCTACTTCGATGGCTCCGAGCTCAATCAAATCCTCCATATTTCCTTCAGACCATCTTTCGAGCGGGTCAGGATATAAATACGTGACATAGCCGACAATGGTTCGGCCGTCTCTGGCAATAATAATGCGCCCTTCGGGAAGGCCTGCAATGTCGACTAGCGCTTCATGCTGCTCGCGAGGCGGGCGAAATGCGGTTAAATCTTTATGAAACTCATAACCTGCCAAATCCTCTGGAGAGACAGGCCCTTCTATCAGTATAGAGCCGGTTGCTGTTTTGATGTTTGCTGAATGGTATGTTTTATGATGTTCCACTAATTCACCGTCCCATCAATTCTTATAAAAATACATGCCTTCTTTAAGAATACCAAATTATAAAGCGTTTTCAAAATGGTTTATATTTTAAAAATTGAGAAGAATATGAATATATACTATAATAATTGTGACAACTTCAGCAAAGGGGGATGTTTGGGCATGAATTTGAAAGCGTTACCAGCAATAGAGGGGGATCATAACTTAAAAAACTATGAAGAAACGTACCGGCATTTTGATTGGGCCGAGGCGGAGAAACATTTCTCTTGGCATGAGACAGGGAAACTGAATGCGGCGTATGAAGCGATTGACCGCCATGCCGAATCGTTTCGAAAAAACAAAGTAGCGCTTTATTATAAAGACGCAAAAAGGGATGAAAAATACACGTTTAAAGAAATGAAGGAAGAATCAAACAGAGCCGGGAATGTGCTGAGACGGTATGGAAATGTGGAAAAAGGGGACCGCGTTTTTATTTTTATGCCGAGATCACCCGAGCTTTATTTTATTATGCTTGGCGCAATCAAAATTGGCGCCATCGCCGGGCCGCTGTTCGAAGCATTTATGGAGGGAGCGGTGAAAGACCGGCTTGAAAACAGTGAGGCAAAGGTTGTTGTCACAACACCTGAGCTGCTGGAGAGAATACCGGTAGACAAACTGCCTCACTTGCAGCATGTCTTCGTAGTCGGGGGAGAGGCTGAGAGCGGCACGAATATCATCAATTATGATGAAGCAGCGAAACAGGAAAGCACAAGACTGGATATCGAATGGATGGATAAAAAAGACGGCTTTCTGCTTCACTATACATCAGGTTCCACTGGTACGCCAAAGGGCGTGCTGCATGTCCATGAAGCGATGATTCAGCAATATCAAACAGGAAAGTGGGTCCTTGATTTAAAGGAAGAAGACATTTATTGGTGCACGGCTGATCCAGGCTGGGTGACAGGTACGGTATACGGCATTTTTGCACCGTGGCTGAACGGAGCGACAAATGTCATCGTCGGCGGACGTTTCAGCCCGGAAAGCTGGTATGGAACGATTGAACAGCTTGGCGTCAATGTCTGGTACAGCGCGCCGACAGCTTTTCGGATGCTGATGGGAGCGGGAGATGAAATGGCTGCGAAATATGATCTAACTTCACTCCGGCATGTGCTCAGTGTCGGTGAGCCGCTAAATCCGGAAGTCATCAGATGGGGACATAAAGTTTTTAACAAACGAATCCATGATACCTGGTGGATGACCGAAACGGGCAGTCAGCTCATCTGCAACTATCCTTGCATGGATATTAAACCGGGTTCAATGGGTAAGCCGATTCCAGGAGTGGAGGTAGCGATCGTTGACAATCAAGGCAACGAGCTTCCCCCGTACCGAATGGGCAATCTCGCCATCAAAAAGGGCTGGCCTTCCATGATGCATACCATTTGGAATAACCCTGAAAAGTATGAATCGTATTTCATGCCGGGCGGCTGGTATGTGTCTGGGGATTCTGCTTACATGGATGAAGAGGGATACTTTTGGTTCCAAGGCAGAGTTGATGACGTCATCATGACCTCCGGTGAGCGCGTCGGCCCATTTGAAGTGGAAAGCAAGCTTGTCGAACATCCGGCTATTGCAGAAGCAGGCGTAATCGGAAAGCCTGACCCGGTGCGTGGAGAAATCATTAAAGCCTTTATTGCACTCAGGGAAGGATTTGAGCCGTCTGATAAACTGAAAGAAGAGATCCGCCTATTTGTAAAGCAGGGTCTTGCAGCCCATGCGGCTCCGCGTGAGATCGAATTTAAAGATAAACTTCCGAAAACCCGAAGCGGAAAGATCATGAGGCGCGTGCTGAAGGCATGGGAGCTTAATCTGCCGGCTGGAGATCTGTCAACAATGGAGGATTAAAAGGCGGCGTTGACACAGGATTTTATTTATGTTAAAAATGATATAGCTTCATATGAAAAGGTAAAGATTGAGACAAGTAGAATATCCTTACGTTCCAGAGAGCTGATGGCCGGTGAAAATCAGCACAGACGGATATATCGAATACACTCATGAACCGCTTTTGCAAACAAAGCCGCCCAGGCTTTCAGTAGTGAAAGAACGGACCTGATCCGTTATCAGGCAAAGTGATAAGACGAATGTTTGCATTCTCTTATTAGTAGGGTGGTACCGCGATAATCAATCGTCCCTTCGTGTAAACGAAGGGGCGTTTTTTATTTTAATCAAAAAAGGAGCTTTATCTTATGACAAACTTACTTGAAGACTTATCCTTCCGCGGATTGATTCAGCAAATGACAGATGAAGAAGGGTTAAATAAACAGCTGAATGAAGAAAAAATACGCTTGTACTCAGGCTTTGACCCGACAGCAGACAGCTTGCATATCGGACACCTGCTGCCTATTTTAACACTTCGACGTTTTCAGCTTGCAGGGCATCATCCGATTGCGCTTGTGGGCGGCGCGACGGGCCTCATCGGTGATCCAAGCGGAAAAAAAGCAGAGCGTACATTAAACACCGCTGACATCGTATCCGAATGGTCCCAAAAAATCAAAAACCAGCTGTCCAGATTTCTAGATTTTGAAGCAGCAGAAAACCCAGCTGTCATCGCGAACAACTTTGACTGGATCGGCAAAATGAATGTGATCGATTTCCTTCGTGACGTTGGTAAAAATTTCGGCATCAATTACATGCTGGCAAAAGATACGGTCAGCTCAAGAATTGAATCCGGCATCTCGTACACGGAATTCAGCTACATGATTCTTCAATCTTATGATTTCTTAAATCTTTACAGAGACAAAAACTGTAAACTGCAAATCGGCGGAAGCGATCAGTGGGGCAATATCACAGCGGGTCTTGAACTGATTAGAAAATCAGAAGAAGAAGGAGCAAAAGCGTTCGGCCTAACGATTCCGCTTGTCACAAAAGCAGACGGCACGAAGTTCGGAAAAACGGAAGGCGGCGCGATCTGGCTTGATAAAGAAAAAACATCGCCATATGAATTCTATCAATTCTGGATCAACACAGACGACCGTGACGTTGTCAAATACTTGAAATACTTTACGTTCCTTTCAAAAGAGGAAATTGAAGCATACGCTGAAAAAACAGAAACGGCGCCAGAAAAACGTGAAGCACAAAAACGCCTGGCAGAAGAAGTGACATCACTTGTTCACGGACGCGAGGCGCTAGAGCAAGCCATCAACATCTCCCAAGCGCTGTTCAGCGGCAATATTAAAGAGCTTTCCGCTCAAGACGTAAAAGTAGGCTTTAAAGATGTTCCTTCTATGGAAGTTGACAGCACCCAAGAGCTTTCACTTGTAGATGTGTTGGTGCAATCTAAATTATCTCCTTCTAAACGCCAAGCGCGTGAAGACATCCAAAACGGAGCTGTTTACATTAACGGCGAACGCCAGACGGAAATAAATTATACCCTATCAGCAGAAGACCGTATTGAAAATCAATTTACTGTTCTGCGCCGCGGAAAGAAAAAATATTTCCTTGTGACGTATAAATAAGAAAAAGATCCTTTGCCACTGAAGGCAAAGGATCTTTTTGTTTACCGCATAGGAATGAAAGGAAAAGAGTATATTAGATAGGGCAAACACGACCAATCACCACCTTTTAAATGAAAGGAGCGCTAAAGTGTGAATCTCATGTGTACGATTGCAAAAGAACGGCTGCAGCGGGATTATTGGGATCAGCAGGCGCAAGATAGTGTTGGCCAGCAAGAGGCGAATGACGAAACAGACGATAAAAAAACCCCGACCGCATAGCGGCAGGGGTTTTTAAAACGATTAACGAGAGTAGAACTCAATAACGTTATAAACCCTAGTATTAATAGGTTTTAAAGGGCTTTTTTTAAAAACCTCCCCCAAAACCTCCCCCAATTTAAAAATTGAGTGCCTGGTCGAAAGCTAGTACAGATTGTTCCTCCAAGTCTTTGAAAGAATGTCCGTATATATCTAAAATCATTTGCGGAGTATTTCCAAGCCGATCCGCTATGACTTTTACAGGCGTTCGTTTACTAATTAATATTGTCGCGTGAGAATGTCTTAATCCATGCGGAGTTATCTTTTTTAAACCAGTTTCCTTTGAGAGACGTCGCATAGAATACATGATTGTATTATCAGTTACAGGTAGCCCGCTTTGAAAAGAGATGAAAATAAAATCCTCATCTGATAAATATAACCCGTAAGTGAACTTTATCTCTTTACACCATTTGCGGTATAATTTTAGCTGTTCAATCAGTTCCTCAGCAATTAAAATAGTGCGGTAGCTACGTTTAGTTTTTGGGGAACGAACTCCTTTATTATCTCTGGTCCTGTTAACGGTGAGAGTCTTATTATCAAAATCTAAATCCTCCCACTTTAAGCCTAATGCTTCACCTTTTCTCATGCCGGTATATGACAGCAAGAAAATGAGTGTATAATTAGTTATATTTTCATATTGCTTTGCAGCAGATAGAAACTGTTTCAATTCCGCGGCTGTGTAAAAGTTATCACTAACCTCATCACTTTCGATTGTTATTTTATTAAACCGATTCCGCGTTAAAATCTCATCATCTACTGCTGCATTTATTGCTACTTTAAAGAGCCGATGGAACAACAGGACCGTGCTAGGCTTGTATCTTTTTAACAGCTCATTAATGTAAACTCTTTTGTAAGTGCTCTTATCTAAATCAGCAAGTTTATATCTGCCTAACAAGGGTTTCATTTGATATTTAATTGCGTTCTGTCTTTGTAGCTGCGTTGTGATTTTCCACTGGTTTTTATAGGAATCAAACCAAGTATCAAGCCATTCAGCAACAGTTAAATTTGAGTTTTCAACTTTTTTTGTTTCACCTGATATGATCCCTGTCTTAACTTCTAATAAAGCTCTGTATGCTTCATTTTCCGTTTTAAAACCTTGCCGCGACTTTTCCTTACGCTTATTGTTTTTGTCATAATACCGGTGTCTATAACACCAACGTTTTTCTTTCTTTGCATTAAAGTAGTAAAATAATTCGTTATCTTTTTTTGACTTATATAATTTCATATTCTCGCCCTTCTTTTTGCGTGGACAGACGCTCATTTTGGGGCTGTTGAATAAAGATCATCACCTCCTTAAAATTCTTCAAACATTTCTATAACGCCAAGAGGTTGAAAACAGATTGTTAATCCGTCCACCTTTTTATATAACCCGTATTCTTCTTCATATCTCTTCAAGGCCTCTTCTAAAAAAGTCTCAGTTACATTTAAAAACTCGGCCAATTCATAACGGCTTTTTATTCCCGCTTTTTGAGCTTCAATAATTTTAGTCAGAGGGACTAATTTTTTATATGCCCAATTTCTGGCCCGCTTTTCTTGTTTGCGGTTTTCCAACTTACTCTGATCCAAAATATCTCCATAAGAGGTGAAATGATGTCCTAATTCTTCGGCAAGAGTGCAACCTTTTTCAATTCTCGATTGTTTTCTGTTAATCCAAACAATGCCGCTATTATAAAGGCCCTTTAATCTAGATGGCATAAATCGTTCAATAACTTCTATTTTGTGGCGGGAAGCCTCTAACAATAGATGATCATAAAGCAATACAAATACACCTCTTATTTGTTCTTTCTTTTTAAGCGTACGAATTCTTTAAATCGTTCTATTTCTTCTAGTTCTTCTTCCGTCCAGTCTTCACCATCATGGTGAGCTGCTATCGTGTAATTTTCTTTATGCTCGTTCACCAAGGTATCTTGTGGCCTGAAATTATATTCTGAATTGCTAATCTGAGGATTATATTTTTCTTTTATTTCAGACCAACTAACTGCTCCAAAAACATGTGCGATCTTATCAAGTAGTTCAGGATTAGCCGAGGACTCACGTTCGCATTTTGAAATTGTTCTTTGACTTACCTCAACTAATTCAGCTAGTTGACCTTGCGTCATGTTTCTTTTGTGTCTTTCCTTCTTAATGATTTGACCATCTAAATAATAGGGTCTTTTAAATTCTTCAGAAATATCTCTCCCGAGTAGATAATCAGTTGTCACCTCAAAAGCATCAGCTATTTGCATTAATATATCCCCCGGGGGCATAATTCTCCCGGCTTCATAATTCGCAATGCTAGACCTATTTAGGTTGAGTTTTTCAGCTAAATCAACTTGGGATAATTTATGCTTCTGCCTTAGTTCTCGTAATCGAGTACCTAGTGTTTGTCTATTAAACATAATTCAAAGTCCGCCTTTCTAACAAAAAAATATTATTTCTCTTGACGTTCTCTAAAATAACGTTTACTATAAGAACATAAAGTTATCTAAAATAACGAAAAGGAGTTTTGATTCATGTCTGTAGTAATTGAGAGACGTGAACAATTTCGTGAGCTTCGCAGGCAGATGAAATTGTCTCAACGTAAAGTTTCAATTGATTTAGGTATTAGTGAGAGCCATTTCCGCAATATAGAAAGTGGCCGTGGTAATCCTGATGCGGTTTTGCTATTCAAGCTTTCTAATTATTTTAAAACAAAACCGGAGGTGTTATTCCCGGATCTTGCTAGATCAGAATAATTGAAAAAAACACTGTTCTAATACCATAACCACATTATAAAGTGTTATTTTAACAAACGCAATAGAAAATAACGTTTTTATAATAAAATTGGTTAAAATTGTGCTTTTAGAAAAAGGGAAGGGGGTTAATATGTGCAAATAGCAGATGTAACAGTAAATGTTAACCAATCTGAGATAAGAAGCTATATCAATCAACAATTAGATCAGGCCATAACGGAGTCACTTTTCGTTTGGGATATTGAAACAATGTCTAAAAGAACGTGTATGAGTAAGTCGTTCTTAGAAAATGAATTCTTGCGTGACCCGAGAATGAAACTACTTGAGCGCCGAAAGGAAAAAGGCAAACGTTTTTGGTTCTACGAGGAATCTAAACAAGTTATGAAAGAAATTATGGATGAATGGTAAAAAAAAGCGTGGACAGACGCACACAATACATTGCAGTTTGTATGACTATAAATTGAAAGGGGTCAAACGATGAATCTCAATAAGATTAAAATAATAAATCCGGAACCGGACTTAGATATTGAAGCATCTTACAATTTCATTGATTTTTTGTTCAATAGTGGACCGCTTTTCGCGTTTTCAAAAAATCCAAGTGATAATTCAGGTTTGAAGTTTGAGGTGACAAAAAAGACACAGCCTGTAAAAGGCCGTGTGATGCTTGAGTTTGCCAGCGCAGGTAAAGAATACTGCGTACATATGTGTGAGGCGGAGGAACAAGAAATAATTGAAGTCCGACGCAGGGAATTAGAAAGAATGGGAGGAGGAAAGAAATAGTGAGAATTATGATAGGGAATCTCCATATTTTTGTAGATGAAAAAAGCTCTGACTGCTGTAAATTGGAAATAGCCAACAGCCAGAGTAGAAAGAAAATCGGCACGTTAACTTTAGAGGAAAAAGCACCAGGAGTGTTTATTTCAACAAACCATCAATTTTTTGAACGATCCGAATCTGATATTCTCCATCTTTTAGAACTCCTTCAAGAGAAAGAGAATAATCGCGGTAATCAGGAAAATCATACGACTTAAATATCGCTGTATGTCTCTTTTCCTTATGGAAGGAGTAGCAGCGATGAAAAAACCATTTAGTATCCGTTTCAAGCTCATTTTCTATAAATGACTCCATTTTAAATGCACAGGGACAATAATAATGGAAATCTTCTTCTGTTTTATAAATGTCTTTACTCAGCATAGTTTCACCCCCCTGTCTTATACAGGGACATTATACCAATAGGAGGATACAACATGAATAACACTTTAAATTTAATCGAATCAAACGGACAATTTCTTGCTGACAGTCGAGAAATAGCTGAATTGACTGGTAAACGACACTCTGATTTGATTAGAACGATTAAAAGTTATATTGATACGATAACAACCAACGCAAAATTGCGTTCGTTAGATTTCTTCATACCTTCAACTTATGAAGATGGAAAAGGAGAATTGAGACCACATTATTTATTAACAAAAAGAGGCTGTGAAATGGTTGCAAATAAAATGACAGGTGAAAAGGGTGTGTTATTCACAGCTGAATACGTTACAAGATTTAATGAAATGGAGCGCCACTTACAAACGGACTATTCACAGTTAAGCCCACAGCTTCAACATATGATCCGTCTTGAGCAAAAACAGAACGAACAAGACAAACGTTTAGGCAAACTTGAAAACAATTTGAGTATCGACTCCTTTCAACAAAATGTTATCCAAAAGCAAATTAAAAAGCGTGTGTATGAAATACGTGATAGATACGATGACAGCCCAGAGGGGACACGTCGCCTATTTTCAAGTATTTACCGAAATTTTAGAGACGCTTTCGCAGTGCCTTCATACAGGGATTTAAGAAAGTTAGATTTTGAGGATGCTAAGGCATGGATTAAAACATGGCGGCCGTTAATTTAGGAGGATGAGAATATGAATAAATTTGAGTTTTATAGTCGTGTAAAAGCTTTAAAAGTAGAAGTGGATCATGTAACGAAGGAATTTCATGCTTTCATCAATGACACATACAAAGCCTTTTGGCGTGGTGTTGATCGTATCGCGGAATCTAATTTGATGTATTTGTTTGTTGGCATGACTGAGGCGGATATTCCTGAAAAAGTGAGTGAAGACCTACGCAAATTTTTCAACGTAGATAAAATTATATCCGTTTCAAAATATAGTCCGTATAACAGCTTGGTGTGGATCAAACGATTACAGCGGGAAATGAATCGTGGAGAAATCACCGCTTCTAAATATCGCCAGCGGTTGCTGTCCATTTTAGCCGAGATTGAGGATTTAGAGGCAGCGAATGAATCTACAGGGAAAATGGGCGGAAATTCCATTGTTGATATTAAGCAAGAAATTGAAAAAGCAGTTAATTTAAGTCCCTCTTATCCGGAAAACCTTGAGAAGCATTTAGTCTTGTCAATGGATTTCTTGAAAATGAAAAAGAATGATTTTTTATCTCTTCTGTCTATAGATCATAGCAAAGAAAGAGCGGCTGAAATGAGAAGCACAATTGATAATATGCCAGATGAAATAGATTTTAATAGGTTCATGCTTGAGGTATTTGTGAAAAATATTGAGTCGCCAGATGATGATGTTTTCTTTGATATTTTCTATAGAGGTGTAATGGATCGAATCATAAGCGGGGAGATTGATACTTCAAAAATATTACATGAGGTTATTAAAGAACCGATTCAAGTGTATAAAGCTGAAAAAGACGAATATGGCCGCATCACCTCAATAGAGAAGGATCGGCCAAATCTCACATTACTCTAAGATGTAAGAGTCAAACATACGGTCAAGAAAGAGTGTTGCCGCACTTTTTCTTGATTTATTCAGATAGACAATACCACGACTTAACGAAAATATCAATCTAATAAATCAAATGCGAGGAGAGTTCAATTATGAAATTAATGGGTACGCCTACTAAAATAGCTGCTATTGGTGAACAGATCGGTGCGGATATAAATAACACGACTGTATGCGGTAAGTATTACGACGCCGGCATGGTTACTATGCTCAAATTGATAGCAACCAAGTCTCTGCATGAGAGGTTAGACAGTGATTTCGAAAAAATCGAATTGTCCCAAAAAACATGTAAGTCAAATGAACGAATGAATGAGCTTTATGCATTGTTAAGCGAGAAGCTGCCTACAGATTTAAAGCCGCTTTTGCAGGACTTTGACGAGGCTTATTCAACAAAAGCAGCATATGAAAGCGAGGATGCTTTTATTTCAGGATTTATAGCCGGTTTCCGTTATCTCATGGGAGAAGTGGCTTATAGCGATGAATTGAATTTTTACAAGTAAAAGGTGATTTTAATGATTGGTTGGATAAAGCTTCATAGAAAAATACAAGATCACTGGATTTATCAGGAGAAAAGAAAGTTCTCAAGATATGAGGCTTGGCTCGATCTCCTGATGTTGGCCAACCATAAAGACAATAAAGTCCTTTTGGGTAATGAGCTGTTGCTTGTTGAAAAAGGCAGTTTCATCACTTCGGAACTCAAATTGATGGAGCGTTGGTCCTGGGGAAAAGGGAAGCTGAGAAGTTTTTTAGAAATGCTAGAATCGGACGGAATGATTATTAGAAAAACGGACCGCAAAAAAACCACCATAACCATATGTAATTACAGCGTTTATCACGATTCCGAAGAAACAAACAGACCACAAGCGGACCACGAACGGACTATGAACGGACTGTCAGCGGACACAAACAAGAATGATAAGAATGTAAAGAATGAAAAGAATATAAATACTTCTCGTCTCAAATATGAAATTTGCGACATGGAGAATGCGGAATTTTTATTTAAAGAAATTCTTAAAAATAATCCTGAAGCTAAAAAGCCCAATCTGGAAAAGTGGGCTAATGAATTTAGGTTAATTCGAGAAAGAGACAAGCGGACAGATGATCAAATTAAATACTTAATCAAGTGGTCACAACAGGACAGCTTTTGGAAAACCAATATCCTAAGTCCATCCAGTCTTCGAAAACAGTTTGATAGACTTGTGACCAAGATTAAGAGCGATAAAGAACAGGAGACATCAAAGAGAACTGTTATACCTAAAGGAGAGGAGTTTAATTTGGATGATTAAAAAACAAACCTTCGAAATTATGTCTCTTATCAAGCAATACTTTGAACATTTTGAGATTACGCAAGACAAAATTGATTCTTGGCATGAGCTTTTGCAAGAAGCTGAATACGAGGAAGTACGCCGCAATCTAATCAACTTTTGCCGCTTGAATAAGTTTCCGCCGAAGGTTGCGGACTTGTTGAATGCAAAGCCTGCAACAGTTGACCGGATGAATGCAATTCCGTCTGTAGAGGAAACAAAAGAGTATCTTGCGAAAATGGCTGCTCCTAACGAGCTAACAGATCAAGAGCGGGCATCCATAGAAAAATCAAAAGCAGAAATCAGACGAATGCTTGGGATTGGTGATTAAATGGACACGAACCAATTTTTATACAACATAGATGCGGAGCAGTCCTTTCTAGGGGCGCTCCTTTTAGAGCCTGAACTAATAAAAGACAGTCGGATTAAGCCGCTACATTTATCACAGTTCAAACATAGAAATCTATTAGCTGCGATGATTGAACTAGATTCTAAAGGTATCCCGATAGATTTGGTTGCAATCGTGGAGCAAGTAGGACGTGACAACATCGGCAGCGTTGGCGGACACAAATATTTATCCGACTTAACCGAGTCTGTGCCGACTACCGCCAATATTTCTTTTTACGAAAAGCTTATATTTGAGTATTGGCAAAAAAGAGAAATGAGCAAGATTGCGGAAGAAATTAAGCAAAATGCCGCTCATGAAGATGTGTCCGCAACTATTCAAACTAGCATATCCAATTTAATGCGTTTAGAAGACGCCACAGGCGATGAAGAGGACGGGGCAATACAAAATGACCTATTAGACATTTACGAGGAGCTAGCGACCCCAAAAGGGGAAATTACCGGTATGCGAAGCGGCTTTGCAGAGCTTGACCGAATGACGTCAGGTTTTCAAAAGCAAGAATTGGTCATCATTGCCGCTCGGCCATCTGTCGGGAAAACTGCTTTTTGCTTAAACGTTGCGGCGAATTTTATGGGGAGTTCATTAAATCAATATAGCGGCGGCGCAGTAGGTATTTTCTCTCTTGAAATGTCACGTAAGCAGCTCTTAAAAAGAATGGCGTCCATTCTCGGAAATATCAATGCAGATGCAATGAGAACAGGAAATTTGACGGCTAATGATTGGAACAAGCTTTCACAAGCAAATGGTATTCTCGGTTCCGCTGATCTAAAAATATTTGACCGCCCGGGCGTCACAGTAAATGAGATATGGTCAAAGGCAAGGAAAATGAAACGGGAGTATGCCGGCAAAGATATCTTGATCATTATTGATTATTTGCAGCTGATTACAGGATCAGCAAAACATAGGGGGAACAGAACACAGGAAATAGGCGAAATAAGCCGCATGCTCAAGCATATGGCACGAGAGTTAGACATTTGTGTGATTGCTCTTAGTCAGCTTTCAAGGGGCGTTGAACAGCGGCAGGATAAGCGCCCAATGATGTCTGATATTAGGGAATCAGGGCAAATCGAACAGGACGCGGATGTCATTGGGTTTCTTTATCGGGACGATTATTATGACAAGGAAAGCGAAAGTAAAAACATAATTGAAATCATTATTGCAAAACAGAGAAACGGTCCTGTTGGTACTGTCTCACTGGCGTTCATTAAAGAATACGGCTTGTTCTTAAATTTGGAGCGCAGATTTGACAGTTAGAGATTGGTATCGAGAAGCGCTGCGGCATAATTATTATTCTCTCATTCTGCTGATAGAGTTTTTGGTTTATGAGAAGAAAACCATAAAACTGCAGGATCCGGAACAGGCGCTTAATTTTTATTTGCAGGAAAGATTTAAGGATAAAATGAACGCTTATTTGTTGGCATACGAGCAGCGGGTTAAAAGGAGTGAAACAGTTTGAGATTAATCAATTTAGATCATATAATTGAAAGAGATAAACTTGTAATAGACACGAAACAGCATGATTGTTTTGCGGTTATTCTATCCAATGGAGCTGCGAGGATGGTCCCGCTCCCCACATATGGGGAAACAAAGATCATTACAAATCAAGGCAAGGTTACCCGCGTTAAATGGGATGAGGGTGAGTTGTTTAATTGAATAAATGTCCAAGACGGAAAGCCTGCGGACACTGAACCTACAGCAATAGCGCTGTTTGTTCGGTGTCCTTTTTTATTTTGAATAATCAGGAGGTAAATATGAATCAAATGACATTAAACCTGCCTCAGATTGACGAAGAAGCCACTAAAGCAAAAGCAGAGCAGCTGCTTGATCAATACCGGTTATATCTCTTACAGGTGCCAGATGATTTTTTACCAAAGGTTACACCAACTTATAGTATTGTTCCTCCGAGTATTACGAATGAATTTCATTCATCGACAGAAGATGCAGCATTAAAACGCCTTGATTGGGAGATTCAGCGTGACAAATTCTTGAAAAGGATTCAAAGGGCTGTTAACCGGCTTACTCAAAGAGAACGGCAAATCATTGTCATGCTCTATATGCAGCCGGAAGAACTGTGTGATTATGAAGTTTATACGGAAATGAATATGAGTCATCGGAACTATTACCGAGTGAAGGCAAAAGCTTTCTACAGACTAGCGTTTGCTCTACGAGAAGAAGTGTACAAGAAGAGGCAGGAAAGTGCTTCTATTTGATAGAAATGAATGTTAGAAAATGGAGAAAATGATATTATCGTGTTACAGGAGGTGATCCGAATGAGTAGAGGTGCTGGATCAAAGAAAGAACAAAAAGGTATGGTTTGATGACTTTTACAATCACGTATTAGGAGGTGAACAGTTATGAGCAGAGGTGCAACAGGTTCACGTTTAGATCAAAAAGGCATGTATTGAGATTTGTAAAAAGGATGGTGTTTCTTTTGAGCAGAGGAATGACAGTAAAATAACTTTGGCACAAATTTGGCACTTTAACGGCACATCATTTTGTTTTAAATAAGGTATTATGGTAACAGGTAATAAAATAAAAGCACCCGCCCTGTTGGGAGAGTGCTTTTATTTTTTGATATGAGTTAAGCCTCCTAATGTTAACAGAGGATCAACATAGAGGGAGGCTTAATCTCAGTGGATTAGGTAGGTATTAAGCAGCGATATTTCTGCTTACATATAAGTATACACTCAAAATATGGTTTGAATCAATTTATAATCTGCACAATACAGAATAAATAAAGCCTCACGTTTGATGACAAGGGTCGGATGAACTCTCTCGAAACGTGAGGCTTTAACAAGAGCGAATGGATCAACGGTGGGTGCATTCACTCGTAGAAGGATTATTTCCATGAAAAGAAGGTTTTATTCATCTTGTAGAGTGCTTTTTTTAAGTGCGGTGGCGGTTTAGAAAGAATGTATCCAAGCGCTTTCCCAATCGGGAGGGCGTTTTTATTTTGCGGAAAGGGAGCGATATTGGATGGAATTGAAATTAGCGAACAGAAGTATTTTTGATTCACTTGAAGAAGCGCTATCAAAAAGAGAGCTGATTGTTACAAACAAAAGGCAAAGAAAGATTGGAAAAACAACAGCGTTAATGCTATTTGCTGAAAGAAAACGGCTGCCTGTAATTGTCCGGCAAATGCTCAAACGAGATTACTCAAAGAAATACCCAAATGTACAGATATTCGGGCATAAAGAGGTTGTTGATCGTGACGGACTACCTCTTACGGTTTTGTGTGATGAAGGAGTACCAAAAAAAACTATTGATTTCTTAAGGAGTAGGTGGATTGAGGTTTCAGGGTTTTTAAATGAATCATTCACAGAAGAAAAGTCTTTTTCTCCTGTTGAATGCGTTAGGGAAGCAGTTGAATATATTGGTGGCAAATATGCAACGCCTGTGATTGGCATTGGTACTGCTATTCCAGCAGGAGATGTCGAAAGCCTAGAACCACAGCCTTTAAAATCGGCAAAGAAAGCGCCTTTGCTGCAAATTGAGCTTGAGGATATTGATTCGGTACCGCGTGTTTTCTACAAAGGTGAGAAGATTACCAATCGTATTGCAATAGATTTCGAGTGGCGAACAAGGGGAGACGATAAGGCTGGTTCTACCTATATTCGTATCAAGCATGGCAACGATTCCGATAAGGGAATAGCAGTTGAGACGAAGGAACTGGCGGTTGGTGAAAAAGCTTTAGAAAAATGGGAGGAATAGAGATGAAATTATTATTAGTTCAAGCTGATGCTAGAAATTTAACAAAGGAAGCAAAAGAAGAAATAAAAAGCGAATTGGAAGAAGGTATCGCACAAGGTTTTTACGTTTATGATAAGAGCCTTGATATTTCTGTTGCTGAAATAGAGGATGTAGCGATTGGAAAGATTGAAGCACCGGATTCTGGTCTTTTCGAGGTTGGAAAACAAATGTATTGTCATGGTTCTCATTAACGGGCCGGTTGGGAGGAATTGAAGCATTGAAGCAGTCTACGAACACCCGTTTATGACAACGTGGTTTATATTCTGGTTTTTCTTATGTCTTGATGGAATAACAACCAAAATTAAAAAGGTGAATTGAGGAGGAATAACAATGACTAAACAAATTATCAACAAAACAGCTCACGGCGTAATGGTGTGGGATACCGAGGAAAAACGTTCATACCTGATGACAAACGATGAAGCAGCCAAGCTTGAGAAGGAGCAAGGCACAACGGAAGAACCTGCAGCAGATAAGGCAAAGGAAAAGCCAAAGCAGAAGAATACCAAAACAGAAACTAAGAAAGAAGAAACGACTGACGGCGAATGAGGTACTGCATTTCTAACGGCTGCACCTCGTTAGTCGAGGAAGGCACATACTATTGCGCTGACCATAAGCCAAGGAAAAGAAGGCGTGACGGTTTTCAGTCTGCTAATAAATCATTTTATAGAACAGATGAATGGAAAGACATGAGATCATATGTCTATCAACGTGATAAAGGCGTGTGTCAGTGTTGTGGCAAATTCGTATTTGGTCGAGATGCTCACGTTCATCACATTGAACCAATTTCAGAGCGTCCAGACTTAAAGCTAGATGAAGAGAATTTGATTCTGTATTGTCCGAAGTGTCACGCCGAAGAAGAAAACAAAATTAAAAAGAAATCCCCCCCTACCATTTTCCAAAAATACTTTTAGTTTGGGGATAGGATAGGGGGAGTCACGCGTGTATTCAAATGAAATTTTAAAGGGGGGTGCATAGGAAAAATGGAAAAAATGACAAAACAGCAGCGTGCAGCACATACCAGAAAATTGAATAAAATTCGCAAAGAAGAAGAGGAAAAAATCATTGGTTGGTTGAAAGAAATCGGCACCTATTCCCATACCTTAACACCCCTCATTGAAACATATTTAGATGCTCACCTTGTCTATACGGTAATGTATGAAGAATGGCGGAATGAAGGCTTTCCAGCTACTAAAGTTCATGTGAATAAAGCCAAAGCTAAAAACGAAATGAAGCATCCATTAGCGCAACAAGTCGCTGACTGGAATACCAAAATAAGCAAGCTTTTAGAGCAGCTGGGCCTGACGCCTAAAGTCGTAAAATTATTAGGCGGGGAGTCAAATAAAACAAGTGACGCTTTCCAGAAATTGCGCGATAAATGGAATGATGACAAGTGATAGAGAAGGGGAAGAACTACGCTCAAGAGTATGCAGAGAAGGTGCTGAAAAACAAAAAACTGCACTGTAAAACGGAAATAAAAGCGGTGGAGCGCTATCTTCGCTTGAAAAAGAAAAAGGGAATTCGGTTGGATGTTGATAGCGCAAATTGGGCTATGGATTTTATTGAAACTTTCTGCAGATATAAAGAGGGTGAGGTTGCCGGTCAAAACATCCGGCTCACAGATTGGGAAAAATTCAATCTTACTTGTATTTTCGGTTTTCTTAAAAAGAATCGATTTAATAAAGAGGTTCGATTGATTAGAACATCTTATATTCAGATTCCAAGGAAAAATGATAAAACCACGCTTGCGGGCGGCGTCGGCAATTATATGCTATTCGGTGACGGAGAGTTAGGAGCGGAATGTTTCTGTGCAGCTACTGAACGGGCACAAGCCGACATTGCAGCCTCCAAAATTATCTCGTCAATAGAAAACAGCCCAGATTTAAAAAGTCGGGCCACAATCTATAAGAATACAAATAAGGTGGTCTATTCTTATACAGTTGATGGCAAAAAGTTTGAGAATACATTTAAGCCTCTGTCGAAGAATACAACTGGCTTAGATGGATTTAACCCTCATTTTGTTTTGCTTGACGAAGTACATGCTCATGGAAATGCTGATATTTATGATGTATTAAAATCCGGAATGGGTTCAAGAGCGCAGCCTCTAATGTTCATAATCAGTACAGCTGGAAAAGGGACAACCTCTGTCGGACTGCAAATCTATGAATACGCAAAGCAGGTTTTAAGTGGGGCGCACGATGATGATTCATGGTGGGTTTATATTACCGAACCAGACAAAGGAGACAAGTGGGATGATCCTGCTGTTTGGAAAAAGGTAAACGTCAATTATAACGTTTCTGTTGATGCTGACTATTTGCATGAGCGTTTTAAAGAGGCGCAGCTGTCCGCAGAACGTAAAGACGAATTTATGGCCAAACATTTGAACGTTTTCGTTCGCAGCACCGGAACCTACTTTGACAAAGACATTGTTCAAAAAATGATTGAAGATGAAAACGGTGATCTTATAAAAGATTTAGGTGACTTATCAGGGGAACAGGCTATTATTGGTCTTGACCTTTCACGGACAACCGACCTGACTTGTGTGTCTATCAACATTCTTTCTCATAACGAGGAAGGGAAATCCATGCTAAAAGTTAAACAAATGTATTTCATTCCTGACCACAATCTTGAGGGCAGGGAGAAATTAGAGAACGTCCCTTATCGGCATATGGCTGAAAAGGGCTTTTTGACGTTGTGCCCCGGTAAAACAATAGACCATGACATGGTTGTCGACTATATTGTGGAATGCTCACGAATCTATAGCGTAGAACAAGTGAATTATGATCCGGCTTTGTCTCAGAAAGTAATAGAGGCGCTTGAGGCTGAGGGTTTTAACTGTGTAGAAGTCAAACAATATTCAAATGTGCTTAACGCTCCGTTCGATGATGCAGAGGTTTTAATGTTTGAAGAGCGGATCAAAACGGATAATCCCCTTTTTGTTTATTGCACTGAGAACGTTGTGGCAGATAAAAACTTTCAGGGATTGAAGCGGCCTTCGAAAAAGCAAAGTAAAGCAAAAATTGACGGCTTTGTAGCGTTCTTGAATGCTCATAAGGAATCTATGATGATGCTTGTTGACTATGATGGGGACGAATACGACGCAATGCTTGAAGAATTGTACAGGTAGGGGGTGAAAAAGTGGGGGTTATTCGGAGTGTTCTGGATTGGATGAGCAAACGGAGCTTTAATTGGGTAGGCAGTTCTTATTTTAATTATGGTTCATACCTAAATGATGAAAATATACTGAAATCAAGCGACACTTACAACTTGATGAAGCTGATCAGTGATCAAGTTGCCTTGGCAGAATTTGATGTTGAGGACATAGTGACGGGAAAGAAATCTAAAGACCCGCGGGCTGCTCATGCTTTGCGGGTTTTATCATGCCCAAATGATTATTTGACTAGCTTCGAATTCAAAAAGCTGCTCACAAACGTTTATTTGCTTCGTGGTGATGTTTACCCGTTTTATGACGGGAGCCAGCTGCACATTTTAAATAATGCTTATTCAGAGTTAACAAATTCAGGAGTAGAAAAAATTACAGTTGCCGGCGAAGTAGTGCCGGGGTACATGGTCAGGCATATAAAAAACATCGGGCTCAGCCATATAGAAGGCGTGGGCCTTTTAGAATTGGCGAGGGAAACGCTAGAAGGCGTGATGAACGCTGAAAAAGCGTTAACCGAAAAGTATAAAAAAGGCGGGCTCATGGCTTTCCTCCTTAAATTAGATGCTCACTTGTCACCAACAAACACAACTCAAAACAAAACAGTCAAAGCCATTTTGAAACAACTTGAAGATATTAAGGATTCAGGGAAAACAAAAATGATTCCTCTAGGTAAGGGATACAGCATAGAGGCTCTTGAATCACCCGTCGATGATGAGAAAACGCTCAAATACCTGAGCATCTATAAAAAGGATTTAGGGAAGTTTTTCGGGCTTGATAAGGACTTGCTGGACAAGCTCGAAGAGAAAGACATGGAACAAGCCATGATGAAACTTTATACAAGTTGCCTAAATCCTATCTTTCGCAATATAGAAGAACATTTGACCATCCTGCTGTTTGGCAAAAACAGCGGGCTGCGTCTCAAGCTGCGTCACAATCTTTTAGACTATGTCGGAATGAAAACGAAAACCGATATTGCTTACAACTTGGTTCGAACCTCTATTGCTGCTCCTGATGATGCTCGGGAAATGCTGGGCTTCAAACGGTTGGATACAGAAGAATCAAGCAAGCTTTATATCAGTAAGGACCTCGTTGGGCTTGATCGTCTTGGTGACAGCTTGAAAGGTGGTGAGGATGATGGATAAGGAGCAACGGACGTTTCATATTAGCGGGTTGGAAATCAGAAGTCTTGATGAACAGAAGGAAACACCACAAATAACAGGTTACGGTGCGGTATTCAATAGTCCGGCAAACATCGGAGGGATGTTTACTGAGGTTATTGCGCCGGGTGCCTTTTCAAGAGCCCTTGCAAATCAGTCAGATGTAAGGGCTTTGTTTAATCACAATTGGGATTATGTACTCGGTCGGACACGCAGCGGCACCTTAACGTTAGAAGAGGATGACAAGGGGCTTAAATTCACGGTTACGCCTCCCGCAACGTCATGGGCCAGCGATTTACGCAGCAGCATGGAACGCGGTGACATTAATCAGTGTTCTTTCGGTTTCAACGTCATTAAGGACGAATGGAACTATGAAACTGAGCCGGTGACACGGACGATTCAAGAGGTTGAGCTTTTTGAAATTAGCGTAGTGGCGTTCCCGGCTTATGAGGAAACTGAGGCGGTTCTCCGTTCCGGTGACATTTATAAACGAGCGAAAAAAGAACACGAATTACGGATGAAGAAACAGCAGATCATTAATAAAATTCAGGAGGCTACAAAAAAATGAAAAAGATTCTTATGAGACGTAAAGCGGCAATCGAAGCACGAATGAAAGAAATCCGGGCCGATTTGGAAGGCGATAAAACAGAAGCTTCAGCGGTGGAACAGCTACAAAAGGAAGTTGATGATTTAGCTGCAGAATTAGAAGAAATCAAAAAAGCGTTAGAGAATCCAGATGAAGACGAAGATCCGGAAGATGACCCGGCAAATGATCCAGCTGCAACAACTGGCGGCGGAGAAGGTCGAACGGCGAATGATCCTGACCCAAATGAGAATCGCAGTAGCATTGATCCAGAGAAAAGAAATGCTATTGTGAATAATATTATGCGTTCATTGTCATCTGAAAGCCGTACAAAGGCGAAAGAAGGTGAGCAGCGTAAAGCCTTTGCAAACTTACTTGTCGGCCGCATCAGCGAATCTGAAGCGCGTGCAATGGGTGTTGAAACATCAAACGGAAAAGTATTGATTCCAGAAACGCTGTCAAAGGAAATTATCACTTATGCGCAAGAAGAAAACTTGCTGCGTAAATATGGCTCTGTGGTAAAAACAAAAGGTACACAGGGGTATCCTATTCTTGTTAAAAAGGCTAAAGCGCAGCGAATTAAAACAGAAAGAACACAAGACAATCCTATTACTCAAACTGATATTGATTTTGATGAAGTGTTCTTGAACCCTTCTGAGGTCGATGCTCTTGTACTCGTTACGAAAAAATTACTTGCTATGACTGATATGCCTGTAGAACAAGCAGTCATTGAAGAACTAAAGAAATCTTATGTTGATGAAGAAGCGAACTATTTCTTTAATTCTACAGACAACCCGGGTTCTCTGATTCAAAAAGCCGTTGCATTTACACATTCTGATACAGACGTTTATAACAAACTTGTACGCTTGAAAAATACAGTACCAACATCAAAGCTGAAAAATGCACGCTGGATGATGAATAGATCAGCACTTACGGCAATTGAAACGTTGAAAGATAAAAACGGAAATCCACTTTTACGTGAATCCTATATTGAAGGATCGTTCGGATACAAAATCCTCAACTTTCCTGTGGATGTTACTGATTATGTAGACGCTGGCACGCCGGATGTACCACGTTTGTATTTTGGTGATTTTAGCTCATTCCACATTCAAGACGTTATTAATTCTATGGAAGTCAGCAAGCTTCTTGAAAAATACAGCGATACAAACCATGTGGGCTTTAAAATCTGGCATTTGAATGATGGTCAATTGGTCTATGGACCGTATGAGCCGACTGTATTCAAATTGGAGTTAACAGATGGCGCTACATCGGCTTAACGACAGGTTAATAGAGCACTTGAAACTAGATGACAGCGAAGAAGAGTCTTTGCTGTCTTTTTATTTGGAGTCGGCCACGAATTATATCAAAGCTGCTACAGGGTACGAGAATGATCATCTGATTATTTTGCTTGCCGGTATTTTTTATGAATACAGGGTGACAGAGAAAAGTATGGCCCTTGCTGTCGATGCTTTAACGCCGTTAATAATATCGGCGGAAATGAGAGGTGAGGACGGTGGGAGTGAATCCGGGGAATCTGAAACATCGAATTAGAATTGAGAAACGGGAGCCCGGGCAAGACCCGGTTACTCGAAAGCCGAAACATCTCTGGACTCTATTTGCAAAATCATGGGCTGAGATTATGCAGCCAAAGGATCGTTGGATCATCCAAGCAGCTGCAGAGCATCAAGAAAAAACAGTCTGGTTCCGGATAAGGCACCGAGAAGGCATAGAAGCTGGAGAAATGCGTGTCGTTTATAAAGGGCAGCCTTACAAAATAAAAGAAGTGATTCCGGATTTACAAAATAAAGGACTCATGACGCTCCAATGTGAGGGGTGGGACAATGAGAGTATCACTTGATATTGAGGGTTTAGACGATATGATCAGTCAGTTGGAGAGAAAGGGAAAGGACATGCAGAAAGTAACGCCCAAAGCCCTGAGAGCCGGCGGACGTGTCCTTGCTCAAGGCATGAAAGACGAGGTTCCTGTCTCAGACATTGATCATGTGCATATAAGGGATGACATTAAAGTCAGGCAGACGCCTAAAAAAGACCGGCCGATGCCTGATGTCATCACCTTTGATATTGGACCCGGTAAGGAAACAGCGTGGAGAGCGCGGTTTGTTCATGACGGATTCGTGGCTGCTAACGGCCGATTCGTCAGGGGTAATCCGTTTGCCGTCCGCGCTTTTCGTATTAAGAAAGAACAAATAGTGCAAGCCATTGCGCGAGAGTATCAAAAGGCAATGAGGTGATACCATGATCAACTATGAGCCGATCATTGCAACTGAACTATATGAAGATGAAACAATTAATCAATTAACGGGCGGCCGGGTATATGCGGGGGAGTTTCCGAGCGAATTTTCCAGTCAGTATCCTCACATTCTCGTTGCCGAAATGGACAACGTTGATGTGAGTTATACAGACAATAAGGCCCGAGCGTCAGAGATAGACATTCAGGTGAATATCTGGATTAAGGCTGACGATAACATTGGCCCATTACAAACGGCAGTTGATAACAAAATGAAGTCTCTTAATTGTAAGCGAATCACAGTTTCCTCTTTCAATGAGAGCGAAAGAGATGCGTTTAGAAAGGCTTTTTTATATAGAACCATAGTTAAATTAGAGGAGGAAAACAAATGAGCGTCATCGTGGGTTTAGAAAATGCAGTTTATGCAAAATTGATTAAAGACGAAAAAGGAAATATTCAATACGGTGAGGTCAAACCGTTTGCTCCGGCCATTCAGGCAGATGTAGATACAAGTTCCGAAAACACAACAGTTCACGCTGACAACGGACCTGTAATTGTCCTGTCTAATATTGGTGAAACGAAATTGAAATTCGGAACTACTGAGATTCCACAAGATGTTTTAGCTGATATTACAGGTCAAAAGCTTGTTAAGGGTGTCATTGTGTGGCGGCAAGATGCTGTCCCACCATATGTGGCATTCGGGTTTACGGGTACAAAAGAGGACGGAAATGTGCGGCATGTTTGGCTGACAAAAGGAAGATTCGGCATCCCGTCAACAAACTATAAGACAAAAGAAGATAAAGCAGACGCACAAACTGAAGAGATCGAAGGAACGTTTGTACAACGTGCGGATAAAGTTTTTAAAATTACTGGAGACAGCAGCGTGGAAGGTTTTGAAGAATATAGAGATACGTTCTTCAATGAAGTGTTCGACGTTAGCCAGTTAGATGAAACAGGAACATCTGCAACACTTGAAAAAACAGATGCGACTGCGGAAAATGCGGAGGTGGCTGAATAATGAGCAAGCCCTTAAAGATTAAACTTAGAATAGACGGCGAATTTCAAACATTTGTTCAGGAGTTTGTTCCTTTCAAGATAAAGAGAAAAGCGCTGGAAATTGAAAAGTACATCCAAGAAGAGAAACCAGATATTGAAGAAATCGAAAAAAGGCATCTTAATCTGATTGTTGAAATTTTCGATAGGAAGTTTACTCTAAAGCAGCTTGAAAACGGCTTGAATGCTATCGGCCATCAAGATGTCATTTATGACATTATTGGCGTTGGTATTTTGGGTTATAAATCACGAGAAGAGATTGAAAAAGAAAAAGAGGACCTTGACTTGGGAAAGCTTCTGGAAAAAATAATGGAGGAAAACCAAGAGTCACCCTCGACGAAGCAATAGCTCAACTTAAGGACACATATCTCGATCTATTAAAGCTAGGATGGACGCTGAATGAAATTGACAATAGCGACTATCCTTTTTATTTTGAGCTGCTTGAGCATCAGGCGAAGCAACAAAATGATCCAGTGGAGAAAAGAAAAGCAGAACGAAGAAAGAAAAAAGTTGTACCGATTGACCATGTATTCTAACGGGAGGTGAGGGAATGGCTACCGAAAATCTAGGAAATATGATTATGCGTCTCGGTGTCGATGATAACGGCGTATCGAGCAGCATGGAAAATATCACTGAGAAAATGAAGCTCGTACGAAGTGAAATGAAAGCCTCCGCCTCCCAATTTGGTCAGTTAGGTGATGCTTCTGATAAGTTACGTCAGAAACAAGACGGGCTTTCAAAACTGTATCAATTACAGGGTTCAAAGATTGAGCAACTCAAGAAAAAATATGATCAACTGGCGGCTGAGAAGGGTGATAACTCAAAAGCAGCCCTTGATCTTGCTGAGAAAATCAACAAAGAAGTCGCTAATTACAATCGACTTGGACAAGCCTTAGAGCGTACTACGGTTGAAATCAATACACAAAACTCTGCTTGGACAAAAGCCGGAAAGACTTTAAAGGAATACGGCGAGGATTTAGAAAAACAGGCCAATAGAATGAAAACTATCGGGACCGTTGGTTTTGCCGGAATTACGGCACCAATGGGGGCGCTGGGACTTATGGCAATTAAGTCAGCTTCAGACGTAAAAAAGGCGCAGGGATCAATTCAAGCGCAAATGGGGCTCACAAAACAAGAAGCTGAGGAAGCCACAAAAGCAGCAACAAATCTATGGAAAGAGGGTTTCGGCGAGGACGTTGGCGACGTTACAAACGTAATTAGCATCGTCCGCAGAAACATTGAATCATTGGGTGATGCATCGAGCGAGACTGTTCAAAGAGTGACGAAAGACACGATGACAATTGCTGAGTCGTTTGATCAGGAGGGCAATGACATCACAAAGTCAGTCAATGCCATGCAAAACTCTTTTGATAATCTGTCCGTTGATAAATCTATGGACCTGATTACCTCCGGTTTCCAGAAGGGCTTGAACTATTCTGACGAATTTCTAGATTCTATCAATGAATACTCGAATCAATTCTCATCTGCAGGCTTTTCAGTTGAGCAGATGTTTTCTATTTTCGAGGCTGGGGCAGAGTCAGGAGCATTTCAGCTAGATAAGGTTGGCGATTTAATCAAGGAAATGAATATTCGTTTGTCCGATGGGACGGCGGATGACGCCATGGGGAAACTGTCCAAACGCACACAAGAGTTGTACGCCGAATTTAAAAAGACCGGAAAAGGCGGCAATGAGGTTTTTTCTGCTGTTATGAAAGACATTGACGGCATGAAAAACAAAAGCGAAGCCTATGTGATCGGTCAGTCCATTATGGGTACTCAATTTGAGGACTTAGGACAAAAAGGCGTCTCTGCGCTTGCGAATGTAAAGAACAGTTTCGACAACGTAGACGGAGCCACGAAAAAGGCCAGTCAGTCATTAAAAGACAACTTCGGTGACCGTGTGACAAAGGACATGCGGGAGCTACAAACGAATTTGATTCCAGTTGGTGAGATTCTGCTGGATAAAATTGAACCGGCTTTGCAAAAGACCGGTGAAATGATTAGTGATTTTACTGAGTGGTTTCAAAATCTTTCACCTTCCATGCAAAACACCGTTGTTATAGCCGGTCTGGTGGCTGCGGCATTCCCTCCGGTTGTCATTGCATTAGGCGCGGTTGTTTCAAGCGTAAGCACCCTTGTAGGCGCTATGGGGCGGGGTGCGTCTGCGTTTGGCCGTTATCGTGCAGAGGCGGCATTAACACGTACTTCTACAGCTCAACTGGCAGCGGCAAACACTGCGGCCTCTGTGAGCTTGGCAAAAGGTAACGCTGCGGTTACCCGGACCACTCGGGGCATGAGAGGAATGAATACCGCGACTGTGGCGGCTTCCGGGGCTATGTCTGCATACGGCGGGAAATGGGGCAATGTCCTCGGCATCGCTACTATGTTTCTCCCTGAGATTTTAAAGGGCGGAAAAGGACTTCTTGGCTTCGGGAAAAACGCTGCCTCTGCTGGAACAGGGCTTCTCGGCTTTGGAGGAAAAGCAAAGACAGCGAGCACCGCGGCTACCACATTAAGTACCGGGGCAGCACAAACAACCGGGAAACTGGCCGGATTAGGCGGCAAAGCGTTAGGCCTTGTGAAAAGCTTCGGAAGTGTTGCCCGTGTTGCCGGCGTTGCGCGCCTTGGTTTCAGTGCTTTGGGCGGTCCTGTGGGCTTGACTATCACGGGGGTTTCCTTGCTTGCAGAAGGCGGATATAAGCTCTATAAGCATATGAAAGAGGAAACAATCCCGACGCTTGATAGTTTCGGGGATAGCGTCTCAAAATCCACGACAAAAGCTGTTTTGGGTTATAAAAACTTAAACGATAAGGCAACTGCTCAATTGAATCAGCTGAATTGGTCAGGGCAAAAGGTTTCGAAAGAAGCTGCGGACAATATCAGCAAGAATTTTAGTCAGATGGGCGATAAAATCAAAACGACTATCCAGACGAAAGGAAATGAGAGCTATCAATCCCTTAGCAAATTCCTTTCCAGCAGTAAGACGTTGAGCAATAAAGAGCAGCAAGCCATTCTTGATAACGTGAAGAAAAAGCAGGATGACCAAACAAAAAAGGTTAACGATGCACAAAACCAGATCAAAGCCATTTTGACCAAGGCCAGCACTGAAAAACGGTCTTTGACGAAGTCAGAACAAGAAAAAATCAATTCTATTCAAAAGACCATGATGAATACGGCTGTTAAAACAATGAGTAAGAACGAAGCTGAACAAAAAATGATTCTCGGCCGGCTCAAAAACGAGTCATCCAATATCACAGCGCGGCAAGCTGCAGACACAATTAAAAACAGCATAAAAGCCCGTGACGGCTCTGTCAAAGAAGCGAAAAAGAAATACAAAGAAACGAAAAAGGCAATCGAATATGAACGGGATGTTACCGGCTCTATCAGTGCAGAGCAAGCAGACAAGATGATCAAAGAGGCAAAGCGCCAGAAAACTGATTCGATTGATGCTGCAGAGAAAATGCACAAAAAAGTTGTCAAGGAAGCCAAGGCGCAAGCTGGGGAGCACGCTGACGAGATCGACACAGAAACGGGCGATGTAAAAAACGGCTGGGACAAGATGATGGACAAAGTTGACAGCGCTTGGAGCTGGATCAAAGGTCTGTTCTCAGGTGACGATAAGAAATCAAAGCCAAAAGAATCCAAGAAAAAGTCAGCACCAAAAACTGCCGGCCGGTCATTAGGTGGTAACCAAGTTGGAGCATATGCCAAAGGAACGTCAGCCTCCGGGCACCCGGGCGGCCTTGCTATTACAAGTGAAAAAGGGCGCGAGTTGATTCATGAGCCGGGTGTCGGTACTTATCTTTCAGGCAATAACGGGCCGGAATTGCGGAACCTTCGCCCGGGTTCTTCTGTTCTTCCGAATAAACATACGGAACGACTCTTGAAAAATTACGGTTTTCCGGGGTATGAGGGCGGTATCGGTAAATATTTTGACTGGATCATGAAAGGCTCGGAATATTTATGGGACAAAGCTTCTGGCATGTTCGGCATTGCAGACAAGTTAATTCCCAGCTGGTTCACCAAAAACAGCGGTAGCCCATTAAAAGCCATTGGCAAGCTTGCGCGTATCGGTGTTGATAACCTTATGGGCTCCATTGGTTCATTCTTTACAGGCGGCGGGGGCGGCTCTGCTGCCGTTAAAAAGTGGGTTGCGGAGGCTCTATCTATAAAAGGACTTGGACCTCAATATGCTTCGGCATTAGAGACAATTGCGATGAAAGAATCAGGGGGGAACCCGAATGTCGTAAATACATGGGATTCTAACTGGAAGGCAGGGCACCCATCACAGGGGCTTATGCAATTCATCCCGAGTACCTTCAACGCTTATAAGGAGCCGGGGCACGGAAATATCAAAAATCCGGTGGATCAGGTGTTGGCTTCAATCAACTATCTGAATAGAAGATACGGCGGCATCTTTAACCATCCCGGACTTGTTTCTATGTCAAAGGGCGGTCCATATGTCGGCTATGCTATGGGCGGCACGTCCCCGGGAGTCGGCGGCACGAAGCTTGCTGCATTGAATGAGCGAGGTTATGACGAGCATATTATCACGACTGATCCTAAATATCGTGAGCGCGGTATCGGAATTTGGGCGAGAGCCGGGGCGGAGCTTGGCGTTTTATCACAAACTGTTCCGGAAATCCCTTCAATTGAACCGATTACGCAGCGCCAAGACGCTCAAATTGCATTACTGCAGGAGCAAAACAGTTTCCTCAAGACCATTGTAAACTCGGTAGAAGGCGGGATTACAGCCGTTGTCGATGTAAATACGTTGGGGGATGCAATTGGGATGAGATCGGAAAGAATTGCGAATCAGAAAATCCTTTTGCGAGGAGCATTGTAAGACAATGAAAGAACTAGACTTAATATTGCCAGATGGAACATATATAAGTGAGCGCCTTCCGGGTGTCTCACTTCTTTCATTTAAGCCGGAATCAGCGAGATTCGAAAGAAACACGTCTAACACCCATCCGTTACGGAATGGGATTTTGATGCCGAGAAAAGGCAATAAGGGGCGATATGTTGAGCGTAAAGTTGTCGTGAAACTGCTTATCAATGCCCGTAACTCACAGCATTTTCATTTGATCAGGGATGATCTGTCCAGACTTTTCACAAGCGAAGACCCTTTTTATATCGGTTACACGTATCAGCCTAACAAAAGATGGCTTGTAACGGGTGATGACGGCTTTTCTTTGGAACAAGACTCTAACAAAACGTGGAAAGAGCAAGACATTACACTTACTGATATTCAAGGGCTTGCAGAATCGCTTTATGATACCTCAGTACCTTTTAAAATTGGCAAATGGAGCCTTGGAATGAATATGGGGAAAGTTGAAAACCCTGTTTACTCTTTCAAAAATACAAATCGTTTTGAAGTCTATAACTTGGGAGATGCGGAAGTGTCCCCGATTGATCATAAGTATGACGTCGAGATGTATTTTGAAGGCAAAGACATTGAGATTTTGAACGAAACGACCGGGAAAAGCTATACATTGGTAGGCAGCCAGTCGAAAGAAAACAAGCTGAATTTGCGTAAGCATTATACAGTGAACGGATCAACGATTGTCACAACAAAAGGTGCCTGTTTCCCGCCTTTGGCGCCCGGTAAGAATAAATTCAAGATCATTAATGCGACATACAGCGAAATTAAGTTCCTGACACACTTTTATTATAAATAGGGGGTGATCCTTTTGAGTGTTATGTATGTTTTGGACAAGATGAACAATACACCGTACCTAATTCCTGATGTAGATGCGGTATTGACGGATAGTATCGACGGTACAAAGGACCTGTCGTTTTCTATCACTCTTACTCAAAACAATGTGATTCCATTCAATGCATTGGTGGGGAGAAACTTTATACTCGTTGATGAAATCAAGCATAAGAGCCAGCGGTACTTTATTAATTCTCCGACTATCAGACAGGAAGGCGAACAGCTGGCAAAGGATATAACAGCAACCCATATCTTTGCCTTTATGCTGGGGAAGCATTACAGAAGCGGATCGATTAGCGGTACAAAGTCGCTTGATGATGCTTTTAAATTTGCTTTGAGCGGCAGTGGGTTCACCTATGTCATTATGAAAGATGCAAAAAACATTTCTCCTCAAAAACTTGAGGGCTTTGGAAATAAATACGCATTGGAACTGATGAACGATATTATATCAACTTATTCAGTTGAATTAGATGTTGATAACACAACGATTTACGTATATTCAAGAATCGGCAAGAAATTAAAGAAAAAGCTGCATTCAGGTGTCAATCTGACGTCCTTACAAATCACAACCTCAGAGGATAACACCTATACCCGAATAAAAGGCTACGGCAAGAAGAAAGATGAAAAAGACATTCTTAGTGATCAGTCCATTTCCTACGATTCAAAAACGGGCGAGTGGTCTTATGATTCATCTTTGAAAGCCGATTTCACGAAGAAAATAGGGGCTACATTTACTTTTTCGTTTACAGGGACAGGATTCAAATTCAAGACGCTTGTCTCTAAACTCGGAGGTAAATGGGAATTTAAAATAGATGACCAAACTAAGACAATCTCGGCCTATAGCGATTCTGATCCTAAAGAAAAAACATTCGATGTTATTCGCGGTTTAGATAGCAAGACTCATAAAGTCGTAGCGACGTTCAAAGGGAAAGACAGTAACAACCCTAACACTAAGGGAACTAAAGGCGCAGCGCCGGTCATGTACCTGTTACGAGGGGATATTCTAACAATCTATCGTTCATTCAAGAATGAAAATGAGGAATACGTTTTCCCTCCGGTTGTTTACATTCACCCGGATGAAAAAAAGTATTTGATCGAGGGAAAGCCTTCGTGGGCTCCTGATTACACAGATGATTCCATCACAAAAGAATCGGACATGATCAAGGTTTTGAAAACAAAGGTGAATCCTTACGCTGAAACAAGCTATTCAGTTAATTACCACGAGGTTTTTGAGCTTCTTGAAATTGAGGAGCCAGTAGAAAAAGGCGATACAATAGAGGTTTTTGCTGAGACTGCTTTGAACGGTGTTACCTTTGAAGATTCAATAAGAATTACAGGCATATCGTACGATCCGAACGATTTAACAAAACCACCAAGCCTGACGATTAACGGCGGGAGAAAAACCCCCGAGGATCGAATTGCAGAAGAGAGACAGCGCGCTAAGGAGACAGAACGGTCATTGCGGGCCATTAAAAATGAATATGCTGCACAGATTTCAGCCATGAAAAATGAGTTGCAGCAAGCAATTATAAACAGCCAGCAAAGTGATTACCCTCAAACTTTCCCTTACACGCTTCAATACGTGAGTGGGATATGGTCTGTACCGTCTGGCGGTGGGTTTAGTACCACATTAGAAAAAGAGATTGTGCTCAATACGGATAATGAAATCAATATCAAATATGTGTCGTCTGAACCTTCTTCGCTATTGAAACAAAACGGAATCGCCGTGGCCGTGGATTATGACGGGAGAACGGCGGATCAATTTATCGTGACTTTTTATCAAAATGGAAAGCAAATCAATCCGGATACATTACCCGAAAACTCTAAAGTAACGGTTTTGATTAACGGATTCATGGAGGAGTGAGATGAGTGGCGATTTATTTAGATAAAAATCATACATTAGACCCCGCCTCCGGCCTAGTGGATACCCTTAATGAAAATGCGAGGCTTTCAGAGTTAGCAATCAATGAAAATTACAGCAGACTCAATGCACATAAAAACGCCCTGACCGCCCATAAATCAAGTCAAATTGATCATGGCGGTCTTTCTGTTTCTACAGAGATAGAAACATTAAAGACGCGCTGGGATAACATGATGACAGAGTCTGACGGCACTAATATTAAAGAAGTTTTGGACATGAGGGTGAATCACAAAGGGAAGCTTTTTGGATCGGCAAACGCCCGGCTAGTGGAGGATGAAAAGGCCATTGATCAGTTGAGCGCAGCCATTCAAAAAGAATATGAGTTTGATTATACGACTGTCCCAGCTGTCTATCATACAAGTTTAAATCTTGCTGATAGGACCGTGCTGCAGTGCTTTGTAATTGATGAGGAGACGGGCGAGATATACGCGACACAGGTTGCTACCGGAACCGCAGATGCGAGTGAAAGCTATATCATTACCAGAATGAATAAAAATGGTGTAATGCTTGATAGCATGAAATTAATTCATGGCGGGCACGGTACCACAATTGGGCTTGAGAGAGAAAACGGTCAGGTTTATATATGGTCTAATTATAATGTGGTGGATGCGAACGGCAGCACCATTGGGAACGACCTTGTCAGATTCCCATATACAGCCGGTGCGACATTAAACGGCGGTAACGGTGGAATTACGCGTTACAGTAAATTCACAGATGCTTATGTGACTCCTGTAATTGATCAGAAAAACGGTTTGATTGCTTTTCGTATTAAAGGCAGCAACGATGACAGCGTTGTTGAGCTGCGGAAATTGTCAGAAGTAAAACGGGGCGTCAATAACGTTCTCGGGACTGTGGAAATACCGCATGACCTCAACTATCTCCAAGGATTCACAATAGATAATTACGACTTGTATTGGTACACAGGAGACACAAACAGCGTTACCTATCCGGCTGAATTGTCTTTATTCAGTTTTAAAGACGGAAAGCTCAAAAAGCGTATTACGTGTGACTTTGGCCGGGGACCTGACGGGAAATACGAGGGTGATTTTCGCGAACCGGAATCTGTCTTTCTTTATACGGACCCAGTTACCGGGAAGAAATCGCTATTTGCAGCCATTGCGACCGGTACAGTAGGCAAACGTCTTGCGAAAGTTTACGCCTATCACTCAAAAGATAACGCGGCCACATTTGCAGCAGACTTATCACAAGGATTCCAAGGCTATTCTTTGACCAAAAACAACGGCTCTGCAAAAAGCCTGCCTGATGGACTAACAAAGCTCAAAGACTATCGAAAAGTTGGCTATTATTACATGAAAACAGCGGAATCAAACAAGATGACGGATCATCCGGATGGCGGCGACGCGGGTTGGTGGCTGCAAAATGCACCGGCTGACGGCTCCGGGTCTGTTATCCAAACTCTCACACGAAACTCAACGGGCCGGTCAATTAAAATCTTTACTCGTGTTGTTACTGGTGAGGGTGTTGCCGGGGAATGGACCGAGCTAATGTCGAGCCAACAAAAGGAATGGATAGACCTTCCCCTTAAAAACGGGGCGTCCAATCCGGACACAAGCAATAAATTGCAGTATGCCATAAATGGCGGGCTTGTCCATATCCGGGGAAGAGTGAACATCCCGGAAAAAGACGGCGTCGTGTTTGCCATTCTGCCGGCAGGAGCAAGACCTCTTAAAAGCTGGTTTGAAGGTTGTCAGGTTGGGGGAACGACGGGCGATAGAAAAATAACTGTTCGAAGCAATGGAGAAGTGGCGGCATTGGGGTTTATGGTCCACAGTGTCGACAACGTCACTTACACTTACGTCAATATTAACTTCCCATTAAATTAAGGAGGGAAAACATGATCTATAAAGATGCTGCGATTAGTGCCAATGTTGGCACTAGCACCGGAGCTTTCAGAATTACAAACATTAATTTCAGCACACAAGATATAGGGACGGCCAAATTGAGCTTTCATCTGTTCAAAAATGGCGTCCCTTTACCTTTGTCCGCAGTTACCGGAAAGCTTGTCATGTTAATGGCGGACGGGAGTAAGTTTATCAAAAATATAACGATTGTCGATAAGCAAAACGGCAAGGCTGAATACGTTTTGACAAGTGATGAGATTAAGCATTACGGCAGGGTTCAGGCGTCTCTCAATCTCTATTACAACAATAAACAATCGCTGGGAATCATTAAGTTTACTTTTGAAATTAACAAGGATTTAATCGATTCAGATATTGCGCCAAGTGCTGAGTATTATATCGAAGACTTTGAGGACTTAAAGCAGTCAGTTGAGACAATCGTTGCTGACCTTCAGGAGAAATTTAAAGACTTGGATAATGTTGAGACGAAGACGGGTGCGCAGGAAAAGGCCGATGCTGTCCAGTCAAATTTAGACACTCATACAAGCGACAAGGCCAACCCTCACGGTGTTACAAAAAGTCAAGTAGGGTTGGGGAATGTAGACAATGTGCAGCAAGCTCCTAAACAAGATTTTGACCTGCATGTATCGGATGCAACCAAACATATCTCTTCTAGTGAGAGAACAAAGTGGAATAACGGTCAAAATTTCAGAATAACGGCAGAGAACGGGACACAGAAATATAACCTCACAGAAGGCTCTTTTTATGATTCCCTTAAAGATGTCGGGACCGTCTCTTTTTATGGGACAAATGCTGTTACTGATAACCCGTCATCATCAAGCTTGCGTGGTCTGCAGTTGGTAGGGCAGCCGGGGATCGGCATTGGCTATGCCGTGGACGTGAACGGTAATGCTTGGTGGTTCTATTACAATTCGAATCATACGAAGATCAATTGGTTTCCTGCAGAGTCTATCACGGGTGCTCAGTCGAAGGTAGATGCTCACGCCAATAGAAAAGACAACCCACATGCCGTAACAAAAGCGCAAGTAGGCTTAGACAAAGTCGATAATGTCCAGCAGGCGCCTTTAACGGAGTTTAACGCCCATAATTACAATTCTATTCGTCACATTACACAAATTGAAAGAGATAAATGGAACGGCGGCCAGCTGGCAAAGCTGACAAAGGATGACGGGAAACGGACCCAATTAGCTGATGGGGCTGATATTCTTACGCTAAGCTCTGGGTTTTATTTTGCTTCCGGAAATCTAGTGAAAAACAACCCCGTTTCAAATGATAGCTCATGGTTCAATTATGACGTTATAGATGGGGATTCCGGGAGAAAATCAATCCTCGCTTGGAGGAGTTACGATAACACTATGTGGCACGCTACAGTCCACACTAACGGCGTTTTTAAAGGATGGAAAAAGCTTATAACAGACGCCGATTACGAGGGTATTTCTTGGCAAAACGTCACACTGAAAAACGGAGCAGCTAATGGAGACAGGCCCTTCCAGTATGCTAAGTGGGGGATCTGGCTTTTGTTTAGAGGACAGATTACAGCACCGCGGGAAGTGGTAATTGGTTCAATACCTTCCTCTGTGGTTCCGAGTAACGGTGCGGTTGTTCTCGCGTCAACGACCGGAATAACTGGTATTTGTAAACTCATTGTTTTCGGCTCGGGAGATTTAAAATTGACTGGTTTAATGTCCAATGATAACAACGCAGTAACTGGCTATTATATGGATGTTAACCCGATTCCGTTAGATTAAGGAGGATAAGAATGTTACAGGTTTATAGATATGATGAGAATTTAGAATATGTTGAGCCGGTATTAGTTACAGAATTGGACGAGTCGGGCAATTATGTTATCCCAGCTGACTGCACGACCGTTGCTCTGCCTGATTCTCCTTCCTTGTTCAAACCAAAGTTTGATCCTGAGAATCAGGAATGGACAGAAACAGCCACACAGGAAGAGATTGACGAGATTTTAAGCATTGGAGCAACAGATGTGTCGCCGGTAAGTCAATTAAAAGAACAAAACGCGTTGCTGCTCATGCAGCTGGCGGAAACGCAAAAACAATCGCAAGAGCAAGCCGAAACAATAGCGAGTCTATTAATGTCTTTGACTGAAAAAGGAGTGTTGTAAATGGAATGGTTCAAATGTATTCAATACTGCTACAGCTGGAAAGCTTACAACGATGAAGATGTTGCTAAATACGTAGAATTAGGCAAGATCACAGATATTCAATACAAAGAAATCACCGGAAAGGATTACCCGACTCCCAGCGACGCCCCTTTTGGGGAAACTAGCGAACCTGCTGGGGCTGAATAAAGAAGTATAACGCTTAATAGGCGTTTTTATTTTTGCCTCTAAGGAGGTGATAACAAGAAATGGAGGAGACAACGGTGTTTATTAATTTTGAAACATTGGATTTAGCGAGAGTTTATCTGTTTGGGGGTGTGAAATATCTTGATTTAATGCTGGTGCTAAACATCATTGATATCCTTACCGGTGTGGTGAAAGCGTGGAAGTTTAAGGAGCTCCGCAGCCGTAGCGCATGGTTCGGTTATGTGCGTAAGATGCTCAGTTTTCTGGTGGTCATTGTGGCAAATATCGTAGATACAATCCTCAATCTGAACGGTGTCCTGACATTTGGAACCGTTCTTTTTTATATCGCCAATGAGGGGCTTTCCATTACGGAGAACCTTGCACAGATTGGCGTTAAGATTCCGGCTGCCATTACTGACCGACTTCACGTAATCGAAAATGACAACGAACAAACAAACGAAAAGGATGAACAGGCTGCTGGATAACCCGGCGGCTTTTTCTATATCGAAAATAAAGGAGAGAACACTTATGACAATCACAGTGAAAAAGAATCTTGTATCTGAGGCTAAATACGCTTTGAAATGCCCTAATGCCATGAACGCGGAATACATCACAATCCATAATACGGCAAACGATGCGTCAGCTGCCAATGAGATCAGTTATATGATCGGAAATACTAGCTCGACAAGCTTTCATTTTGCAGTCGATGACAAAGAGGTTATTCAAGGGCTGCCGTTAAATCGTAACGCATGGCATACAGGAGACGGCACAAATGGCACCGGGAACCGTAAGTCGATTGGTGTCGAAATTTGTTATAGCAAGTCAGGAGGCGCTAGATACTACGCTGCTGAAAAATTGGCAATCAAGTTTGTGGCGCAGCTCCTTAAAGAGCGCGGTTGGGGTATTGATCGTGTGCGGAAGCATCAAGACTGGAGCGGAAAGTATTGCCCGCACCGTATTTTGTCAGAGGGAAGATGGGATGAGGTTAAGGCTGCCATTGAAAAAGAATTGAAGGCGTTGGGCGGCGGGAAAACAAGCTCAAGCAAAACAAGTCCAGCCAAAAAGAAAACAACAGGATCAAGCAGCAAGAAAACGTCATATGCGCTGCCTTCTGGCATCTATAAAGTGACAAGCCCGATGCGTAAAGGAGACGATGTAAGACAGATTCAGAAAGCGTTGTCTGCTCTTTATTTCTATCCGAACAAAGGGGCAAAGAATAACGGCATTGACGGCGTGTATGGTCCAAAAACAGCAAACGCAGTCAAACGGTTCCAGCTGATGCACGGGCTTTCAGCAGATGGTATCTACGGACCGAAAACAAAAGCAAAATTGGCAGCTCTGTTAAATTAACAAAGGAAGCCCTCTATTAAAAGGGCTTCTCTTTTATACATTTCGAATAGTCATATCACATTTATCTTCCTCTGAAGCATCCATAGCCTTATATAGCACCTCAAAGAAAGTTTGTCCGTCGTTTGTCGCGAAATAGTTTGATAGATTGGTTACTTTTTGACTTATGTTATCACCCCAAGGAGGATTTTTTGATAAGTCTTCAATATCCCAAATAACCTTTTCAGGAGGGAGTTTAGAAAGTTCTGCTTCAATTTCTTTTAAATTCTCTCTAGCAGTTGGAACGTCGCTCCACTCTAATTTATCATGGTATAAGTTATTCATTAATAAAGGATATTTTGTTCCCCATCCATCTTTTTCTAAATGATATGAGATTGTAGAAAAAAATGAATGAACAAAGTCGCCGTGTCCCGCCTCATAGAAAAAGCAGTCAACCATAAAACCTACTGCCATATTAGACACCCCTAATCCATTTTAAATATTATTTCTGCTTTATTATCCGTTCTTTCATCTATTTTTCTTTTGACATCTCTTAATATATCTCTCGATACTGTCTGACCACGTACGTCTATTATAACAGTTTGTTTTGTTCCTTCTGGTAAGTCTTTTATCCTTTTGTTAAATTGATTGGATACAATTCTAACAAGATTACTTCTTCCTGACGATGTGGTCAACTTATAATTTTTTACCTCAATGCTATGCCCTGTATTATAAAAATCAGGGCGGGAGCTGTCCTTAGTTCCGTGTTTTACCTCGATTCTCTCTTTAAAGGATACTTGGTCTTTGTATCCGGGATAATCCTTTCCAACGTCAACTTCTGACTGGCGCCAAGATGGTCTTTTAGAGCCAGTTGGTTTTTTGGCATTTAGTTTAGTATTAACTCCACGTAAGCCGAATCCACCAAGCACTGATAACGCATGATTAAGGCTGTTTTGACGTTGCTCATCAGAAATCTTATTTCCAAACATATCCCGGCCAGTTATTGCTTCGCTAAAACCGTTTGCAGATGCGAGACCGTAAAGTCCTTTGCTGGAGTTTTGAAGAGCGTGAAATGACTTAGGTGTTTTATAGACATCAAGCGCTTTGTCTGCTTTGTAGATCGCTTTGCTAGTTGAATACACAGCTTTTACACCTTTGCCTAATTTACCCGCCCATCCCACAATGGGCACATAACCTGCTGCAGCCATTGCGCCAGCTGCTACACGTTGGCCCTCTGTCAACTTTTCACCGGTTACAGGATCAACTCCATCAGCAGCTCTCTTATAATCATAATATCCGGAGACTTCCCCTGTAAAATTACAAACAACATCCCACGTTTTTTCGTACCATGGCTTATTTGCAAGCTCTTCCTGTTCTTTTGCTATCTTTCTTTGTTCGGCCTGTTGATCTTTAAAGGAGATATACTCAGTCGATTGTTTTTTTACATCCTCAGTCATCTTGTGGACTTCACTGTCCCTATAAGCCTTGGCATTATAGTGGATGGGAGAGGGACTCTTGCCTTTTGCAGTTGCGTTTATGAGTGCTTGGTAATCAGCCTGAATCATTTGTTCATTTGCTTCTGATAGGGCGTATTCTGACGTCAGATTCTCATCGACTTCACTTATTTTCTCGACTGCATTTTTGCGCTCTTTCTCAGCAGAGGATAACTCATTTTTAAAATCTTCTGTCGAAAAAACATCTAAAGGAAGGACATCGTGTATTTCATTTAAGATGTCTTTGATGGCCTTTTTCTGTTCTGAGATGATGGATTTTGATTTAGAATTAGCATTGGTCAACTCATGCTCTAGGAAGGATTCTTCTATGTAGGCATCTGATAAGCTGGCGTCTTCTAAGATACCAGGAATACTCGTTAAAAAAGATATTTTCATCTCAATTAGATCAATCCACTGGTCAGCAATGCCGGCCTGATCTTCATAAAATGATTTGATGTTATCTGCACCTTTACCTGAAAACTCGCTATCATCTAAATCAGCGACAGCTTTAAATGCTTTCTTTAATTTGGCCATTTTACTTTTTAAATCTTTGTATTCTTTTGCACGGTTTTCAGCTTCGGAAAGCAGTGTTTTGGCTTCAAATACCTTCATGATCATATCCTTTCATATGGAATTTAACACAGGGATTTTACCATAGTTTAGGAGGGAGAAGCTGATAATAAATATGTCGTTACAAGAATGATTCGAATTACATAGGTACTATTAACTTGGTTGAATTCTGGCCGCATAGTATTAAGTTCGACAGACTCATTTTTTAATGAGTTCTTCATGCTTAAAAAATAGTAAAAATTACCCTAAAGAAAATTTGCGCCATAACGAAAAATAAATTGCGCTATGTCGAAAATTATTTCTATATATGACATAAAATGTTAAACGTGTGTTAATATTTGTTTGAGTATTTAGAATTTTGACAGAAAGAGGGGTTTATTATGAGTAAACTTGCTTCTGAGTATGTTGCTAATATCTTAAATGAGTGGTATATCGCCATAAAACAGCAAAATGTAGAGGATGCCGAGAAATACTTTAAAGAGGTTAAAGCTCTGTTTGATGAAATGGTGGAAGATCAAGAGGTATTGATGTATTACTCTTTGCTTGAAGAGAGACATAAAATGATGTTGTACCAAGTAAAAGGATCAGATTTCCCCAAACATTCATATTTCAATAAAAAACACGCAAAAGAAATACAAAAAACTGATCACATGATAGAGTATTACTTTTTTTTATTTGAAGCGTTATACGAGTCATATAATCGAAACTTTGAGAATGCCATAAGCCTTTTTAAAATCGCAGAGAAAAAGTTATCTGTCATTCCGGATGAAATTGAAGCTGCTGAATTTTATTCTAAAGTGGCGTCAATGTATATGATGCTACGGCAAAGTATCGTTTCATTAAATTATATAAACAACGCACTCAATAATTATAAAGGGGATGAAAACTACAAAAGAAAGTTTGCAACTGCACTGATGGTTGTTGGAACTAACTATACTGATCTAGGACAATTTGATAAAGCTGAAGAAGCCTATTTCCAAGCGATTAGAATTTCAAAAGAGCTTGATGATAAATTTTTCGAAGCGCAAATCCATCACAATTTAAGTATTACGTACTCAGCAGCAAATAGATCCCAAGACTGTCTTAATGCACTAAGAAAAGCAATCCGAAACAAAGAATGGAGACAATCAGTTTATTACATTAACTCTCTTTACATGGTCACAAAAGAGTTATTCCTCATGGGCCAAAAGGATAAGGCTGTATATTATTACAAAAAAGGACAGGAAAATTTGAACCAAAAAGAGAATAAAGTGTATGAGGCTAAAATAAACATCATTTATAAACTTCTTCAAGATAATCAAAACGAAACGATTGAGCATTGTTTGAGTTATATTCATTTCCTTCAAGAAAAGAATGACTTAGACAGTGTTCTTGATCTATCCTTGATTATCTCTCGGTACTGCGAGGAGAAAGAATGTTATAAGGATGCTCTTGAATTTTCTAAACGAGCTATTTTAGCCGAAAAGAAAATGAGGCAGTTGGAGGGAATAGGATGAAAAGATTAATACTTCGTGTGTCTGTTACAGCTATTATCTTAAGTGGATTAGCTGTTGGCACTAGTTTGATTACTCAATCTGACTTTCATTTTAGTGAAAAACCAGTTGGAACAGAAATACAAATTGCAGAAAGACCTGTTGGCACTTAATACAAGAACCCTGAAAAGGGTTTTTTTTGTGGAAAAAAGGCCTAACATACTAAAGCCTTGTACTTACATGCAGATTTTGACTTCACGAACACGAAGTTCTTCTTATATAACTGTCACATAAAGTATAAAATTTAATACAAGTTTTTATGTTAGAATAATTACAAGGAAATTAACGGAGATGATGAAGTATGACTTGGGCAATCTTGTTGTTGATCCTCATGAGTTTGGTGAAAATTGTATTAACTTGTCTTCCGTCCGGTGTTATAGAGTGGCTCCTCGGTAAATTTGCGGTCCATTCTAAGTTGAACGCAGAAGATGCTGTTATCTCTTTCGATGGAAAACGTTTGGAGGATAATAGAAAAAAACAAGTGGTTGATCAATTTAATAAAGCTGTTTTTATGGAGAAATATTATATTTATCCAGGCGACGAAGAGCGCTATTTAAATCCAGAAAACGGCGGTAAACCGCTGGTAATAGATACGAAACAAGGCAAAAAAGATGTGAAGTTGTTTGTGTACAGATATGACGATCATATTGATGTAGTAAAACAGTATAGAAAGAAAGTTATTGCATATCGCCTGCTATCTGAAAGCCTTCAAAACGAGTTTAACTCAGTATCAGGGAGCTTGGCTTAAGGAGTAGTTAAAAAACCGGCCACATACAAGCCCTAAAAAAGAATTAAGAACATTGGAAGAAATACCATCCATATGATGAAAAAAGGCTCTCTCATACGAGAAGGGCCTTTTTTATTTATGCGCCTACTATTATTTCACGACCTAAACACATTCCGATCGCTTGGTCGTGATGCGTGCCTACAGGTGGATCAATTTGAAAGGTTCCTTATCGGTAACTTACGTGTGATCTTCATTTTTTCTAAATCCCTTTTATTTGAACAAATTTTTCAATAATTTATTTGTTGCTTTTCCGGCTGCACGTCGAGCTACTCTTTTTCCAAGTGTGCCGTTTTTGGCTGCTTGAACATCACCAAGGATACGCGCAATCTTATACAGTAAACCCCTTGTTTTGTTTATGTTCATATGTAGCTCCTTTTTCAGAGTGTATCATTCAAAGAGAGGGAGCGTCTGTCCATCATTTTTAATCCCCCCAAAACCTCCCCCAATCCCCCCCCAAATAAATAAGGGGAAATACAAGATTCTACATAGCAGAATCCAAAAGAAAAACCCTAGAAATGTTGATATAACAACGTTTCTAGGGTTTAATCCAATGCTCTTTAAAGAGCATTTTAATTAACGAGAGTAGAACTCAACGATAAGCGCTTCGTTAATTTCCGGAGCAAGTTCAGAACGCTCAGGAAGACGAGTGAAAGTACCTTCAAGCTTTTCAGCGTCGAAAGTAAGGTATTCAGGAACGAAGTTGTTCACTTCAACAGATTCTTTGATGATAGAAAGGTTTCTTGATTTTTCGCGAACACCGATTGTTTGACCAGGTTTCACTAGGTAAGACGGGATGTCAACGCGGCTTCCGTCTACAAGAATGTGACCGTGGTTAACCAATTGGCGAGCTTGACGGCGAGTACGTGCTAAACCTAGCTTGTACACAACGTTATCAAGACGAGAATCTAAAAGAATCATGAAGTTTTCACCGTGTTTACCAGCTAGTTTGCCAGCTTTGTCAAACAAAGTGCGGAATTGACGTTCGTTTACACCGTACATGTGACGAAGCTTTTGCTTTTCTTGCAATTGCAAACCGTATTCTGATAATTTTTTACGTTGTCCTGGGCCGTGTGGACCTGGAGCGTAAGGGCGTTTTTCTAATTCTTTTCCTGTACCGCTAAGAGAGATTCCTAGACGGCGGGACAGTTTCCAAGATGGACCTGTATAGCGAGCCATAATGTGACTCCTCCTTTGGTTTTATTTTTGTGGAAAATAAAAACCGTCTGCTCTATTCGACCATGCACATTTTGTTTTCATGTATCCTCGCTCCAGCAGCAGAGAGTTACACGATACACCTTATTGATAAGGAACAAAATGAAAACATAGAAGCTGAACAAAAAGGCTGCAATATTTCACACAAAGGTCATTATATAATTTATTTGTTTTGAAGTCAACCATTCCTCCATTATTGCTTCACCGTTTATGATATAATAAACAAAAATTAGTGGTAAACTTTTAGGTGATAAAAACATGGTAGAACAAACTAAAGATCAATTATCCGCCTTTCATTATCATATGCTCGATTTTTTATTAACCAAATCTGAAAAAGTCACATTCACCGACTCTTTCATATGGCTGATTTCTGCTATTCAAACCTATTTTTCAACCCTTTGTGTTTCGCTTACACCGTCATCATCAGACTTTGTGACAAAACTGGCAGATGGTGAAGCGCATTTTTCCGCTTCAAAAATAAACGCATCATGTTATCTAATTGAGGACGGCTCCGGCAGGTGTTTCCATCTTGCGTGCAGGCAGGATGAAGAGATTCCTGAAGGGCTTCCGGAGGTGGTTGCTTCATTTTTAAACCAGTCGATGAAACAGGAAAGACTCTATAACAAAACGATCTACCAAAAAAAGATATACAAAATGACAGAGCTGTTCCATTCACTGCTTGATCAGACAGATGTGCTGAAGCAGCTTTTAGAAAGCTTGACCAGCACATTTTCTCTTTTTGAGTTTTCTTTATTTATATCGCACGATCAAGACCAATGTTTAGGGATTCCTGCAAAAGAGCTGTATATGGAAGGGGAAAAATCCGATTCCTTTGCGCTCAAAGTGTATTTGTCCGGAGACATTTTGCGGAAAAATGAATCTGCCGCTTATATTCCGATCAAAGGACAGCAGGGCACATACGGGGTGTTGAAGGCTGAAGGAACGGGAGACGGCTTTCTTACTGATGCCTGCCTTGATGAAATGTCGCTGTTAGCAAACGCCGCGGGAAAAGCGTTTGAAAATGCCCAGCTCTACGAACAATCCAAAGCAAGCATCGCAAATTTGGAATTGATTAATGAAACATCACGACGCCTGAATCAGCGGCTGACATTGACTGATACAATGAATGATCTGGCTGTGAGAATGGCAGAATCGTTTCAGGCAGAAGAAGTGGGATTTTTTCATATAGACCATTTTGAAAATCTAAAATTGCTTCCAGGCGGCACAGCATTTTTTAAAGAAGCGAAACCGTCAGATTTTTATAATGAGCTGAAAGAAAAGCTGTATGAAGGTGAAAAAGGGGTTTTCATCGGGAATGGCCAGTCTGTTTTTGGGAAGGCGGGGTACGGCTCGCTGATGGCTGCTCCGATGATTCAAAACGACCGGCTTTTAGGCTTTGCGGTTTTATTGAAACAGGAGCTGTACGCTTTTACATTTGAAATGTACAAGCTGTTTCAGGCGCTGATTCATCACGCGACACTGGCTGTAACCAATTCAATGCTTCGCGACCGCCTTGAGCATCTCGTGAAAACAGATCAGCTGACTGAACTGTATTCACGAGCGTATTTAGATGAAAAAATTCAATACAGCATGAAAATCCATCAAAAGGGTGTTTTTATTCTTGTTGATATTGATAATTTTAAAAATGTAAATGATACGTACGGCCATCAGACTGGGGACGAGATTTTAATTCAAGTCGCTTCAGTGATTAAAAGCAACATCCGAAAGCATGATGTCGGTGCCCGCTGGGGAGGAGAGGAGCTGGCGATTTATTTGCCAAATGTGCCGGTTGCAGTGGGGAAACGGATTACTGAGCGACTGGTTTACGCGGTCAGAAAAAATACGAAACCCGAGGTAACCATTTCCTGCGGTATCTCCTGCTGGACGACAGAAACAAAAAAGTCGCTGAAAGAGCTTGTGCATGAGGCAGACGAAGCGCTCTACAGCGCGAAACGGAGCGGGAAAAACCGCTTGATGGTTCATGACTCAATAAAATAAAAAAAGCCCAAAACGATATCAGTTTTGGGCTTTTATATTACTGCGCTAACGCTTTTTCTAGCGTTTCGGCAAATTGAGTTAAGTATTTTTCATCAATTTCGTCGAAACGGTTTTTCACTGGGCTGTCGATGTCCAAGACGCCGACAATTTTTCCGTCTACACGAATCGGAAGCACAATTTCTGATTGAGACGCTGCATCGCAGGCGATATGTCCCGGAAACGAGTTTACATCCTCAACACGTTCCACTTTTCCGTTTGCGTACGCTGTGCCACAAACCCCTCTGCCGAAAGGAATCCGAACACATGCCGGCAGGCCTTGGAACGGACCTAACACAAGCTGTCCATCCTCTTCTTTGGCAAAATAGAAACCCGCCCAGTTGACTTCAGGCAGCGAATGATACAGCAGTGCTGAGGCATTTGCATAGTTAGCTATTTGGTCTGTTTCGTCTTCGGTCATGGCTTCGAGCTGTTTTAGCAGAAGCTGATAGTCTTTTTCTTTATCTCCAGATTGTTTTTCGACATGGAACATGGAAAACCCTCACTTTTTCTATAATATAAAACAAAGTTCCGGCTTTTCTGCCGGCATTTGTCGATAAGTTCTTACAGGAACAGCGGCTTTCTGCTTGAATAGTATCAAGAGGAAGGAGTGAGCCGTATGAAAGTAAGCACCAAAGACAAAATTATTGAATCTGCTGTCATGCTTTTTAACCAAAAAGGATTTTCTGGCACGTCTGTCCGTGAAATCGCAAAGTCAGCTGATGTAAATGTTGCGCACATCTCCTACTATTTTAAAGGCAAAGGAGGCTTGATGGAACACTTAGTTTCAGAGTTTTACGAGGGCTACAGCAAAACGCTTGAAACAGCGGCAAGCAATATCTCTTCTCAAAGCACTCAGGAACAGCTTCTTCAATTGGTTTTCGATATTTTATCCTATCAGCATAATCATCGTCAATTAACTCGTTTTGTCTACCGGGAAGTCACAATTGACTCCACATTAATCAGGGAAATTATGTCGACATATCTAATGAAGGAAAAGTATATCTTCCAGCTGATCATTGAGGAAGGAGAAAAACAGCGTGAATATTTAACGCTGCCGCTGCCTCATTTTATTCTCCAATTAAAATCTCTCTTGATGATGCCCTATCTCCAGCCTCAATATATTTCAGAAGTACTCTACATGCAGCCGCACGAGCCGTATTTTTATAAAATGTATTTTGAAGAAATCAAGATTTGGATCAGAAGCGTCTTCCGGACAGGAGACGTGGCGCTCACCAACTAGCACCGTTCCAAAAACGCCTCATACGCATATCCGACATCTCCCGCTTGATGGGCATCTGACCCAAACACAAGCGGGATCTTCTTTTGCTTCGCTTCATTCAGCATCCAATCCTCGATATAAATACCGCCAGCGTAAGTTTTTCTTAAGCCGGAAGTATTGAAGTCGAGCTCCATTCCGTTTTCTTCAATGGCATTCAGGCACAGGGAAACGAGGCCGCGAATATGTTCTGACATGCTGTATGGAAACAGCTTGATGAATTTTTGGACGAGTGTGATGTGACCGACTCTTTTTGGCTTATAAACGCCGAGAGATGCTACAATGGAAGAATAGATACTCCGGTAATATTGTTCATATACCGCTTCAATGCTTCCGCAGGCTGAAATCAGCTCTTTGAAGGTATGCTCGTCATAATCAAGGCATAGATAGGAAGAGTCTGTGAGCAAAAAATGAACGGATAAGATGCTGTCATCTAAATATGGCCCGTATGTGTCCAGAAATAATGTAATTTCGTCTTCAAATTCAGCGATATAATCGACTTCAAGACCTGTCCGTATGCTAAGCTGTCCGCGATATTCTTTTTTTAATCCGGAAATTTCATGAATATAGCGTTCCAAAGAAGCTTGCGCCATCGCGCTGTCTTTCAGCGGCGTGGGATCGGTAAAAGAGGGCGGCAATGGGGCGTGTTCGGTAAAAGTAATCGATTCGAACCCTTTTTTTAAGGCTTCTTCTGCATATTGTCTGAGTGTGTCATTGGAGCCGTGAGGGCAAAATGGTGTGTGAATATGTCCGTCTCGCTTTTGCATTGATGTCACCCCATGAAAAAATAGTCAAATCCTGCCGATTTTGCACAAAAAGTTTTTGATTTCTGGTCAAAAAATGTTTGTTACATGGTATCATAATAACAATGAAAACGACAGTTTTTCTCAATACATATCCTGAAATCTTTCTGAATAAATAAAACACCCTGACAGATTAAGGTAAACAGCAAGGGGGCTCATTATGGAGTTTGTCATTGGATTATTAATTGTACTGCTTGCGCTGTTTGCGGCAGGCTACTTTTTCAGGAAAAAAATCTACGCCGAAATCGACCGGCTGGAATCGTGGAAGATTGAAATTCTGAATCGGTCGATCGTGGAAGAAATGTCTAAAATAAAACATTTAAAAATGACGGGTCAGACAGAAGAGTTCTTTGAGAAGTGGCGTGAAGAATGGGACGAGATTGTCACAGCCCACATGCCGAAAGTTGAAGAGCTCCTTTATGATGCCGAGGAAAATGCAGACAAATACCGGTTTAAAAAGGCCAATCAAGTGCTCGTTCATATCGACGACCTGCTGACAGCGGCTGAATCAAGCATTGAAAAGATTCTTCGGGAAATCAGCGATCTTGTCACAAGTGAGGAAAAGAGCCGTGAAGAGATTGAACAGGTGAGGGAGCGCTATTCGAAATCTCGAAAAAACCTGCTGGCTTACAGCCACCTTTACGGGGAGCTTTATGACAGCCTTGAAAAGGATCTGGACGAAATTTGGAGCGGCATCAAACAATTTGAAGAAGAAACAGAAGGCGGAAACTATATTACTGCACGAAAAGTACTGCTTGAGCAGGACCGCAATCTTGAACGGCTTCAGTCATACATAGATGACGTGCCGAAGCTGTTAGCTGACTGTAAACAGACGGTGCCCGGACAGATTGCAAAGCTCAAGGATGGCTATGGCGAAATGAAAGAAAAAGGGTACAAGCTTGAGCATATCCAGCTTGATAAGGAATTAGAAAATCTGTCAAACCAGCTGAAACGAGCGGAACATGTCCTGATGACTGAGCTGGATATTGATGAAGCATCCGCAATCCTGCAGCTCATTGACGAAAATATTCAATCTGTTTATCAGCAGCTGGAGGGCGAAGTTGAAGCCGGTCAATCCGTACTAAGCAAAATGCCTGAATTGATTATTGCTTACGACAAGCTTAAAGAAGAGAAAGAGCATACGAAAGCGGAAACTGAGCTGGTGAAGGAAAGCTACAGGCTGACAGCCGGTGAGCTCGGCAAACAGCAGGCTTTTGAAAAGCGCCTTGATGAAATTGGGAAGCTGCTATCATCCGTTAAAGATAAGCTCGATGCAGAGCATGTTGCCTACTCACTTTTAGTGGAAGAAGTTGCTTCAATAGAGAAGCAAATTGAAGAAGTGAAAAAAGAGCATGACGAGTATCGTGAAAATCTGCAAGCGCTGAGAAAAGAAGAGCTTCAGGCGAGGGAGACGCTCAGCAATTTGAAAAAAACAATTTCTGAGACAGCAAGACTGCTGAAGACTAGCAACATTCCAGGCATTCCGAGCCATATTCAAGAGATGCTGGAGAACGCGCATCATCATATTCAAGAAACGGTCAATCAACTAAACGAACTTCCATTAAATATGGAAGAAGCCGGAGCCCATTTGAAACAAGCAGAAGATATCGTCAACAGGGCAAGCCGGGAATCAGAGGAACTTGTCGAGCAGGTCATCCTCATTGAAAAAATCATTCAGTTCGGAAACCGGTTCAGAAGCCAGAATCATATTTTATCTGAACAGCTGAAAGAAGCGGAAAGACGTTTTTATGCTTTTGATTATGACGACTCTTATGAAATTGCCGCTGCCGCTGTAGAAAAGGCTGCGCCAGGTGCAGTTGAAAAAATCAAAGCTGACATATCCGCTTAGATAATCACGACCATGAAAAAGAGCCCGCAGTGTAATGAGCAGGCTCTTTTTTTCATTACAAAACGCCTGCGCAATAACGCAGGCGTTCTGTGACATTAACTTATTTCATTAAGCTGTTTGGATGGTCCGATGAATAAGGTCAGCACATAGCCGATAACCGCTCCGACGATTCCTGGAAGCACCCAGCCGATGCCGAGGCTGTAAAGAGGAAGATTCGCATTTAGAAACACATCTAAAGATCCAAGTGAGAAACCGGCTGCTTTGATACCGTCTAAAATACTGAAAAGTCCTGTACCGATCAAGCATGCGATGTACACTTCGCGTCTTTCTTTAAAGATCTTATCGATGAAGGAAAGAACGATAATGACAATGGCAAGCGGATAGATAGCTGATAAAATAGGAACAGAAAACGCGATAATTTGCGCGAGTCCGAAATTCGCAATGATCAAGCTGAATAACGTGACAATCGTAACGACAATTTTATATGATAATGCCGGAATAAGTTTTGAAAAATATTGGCCGCAAGATGTGACAAGGCCGATGCTTGTTGTTAAACATGCGACTGTAATCGCTGCTCCGAGTACGATGTTGCCTAATGAACCGAATAAATAATGGGAAGACGCAGATAAAATTTTAGCTCCTTCACCAACAGGACCGATGGCATTTGTGCTTGTTGCACCTAAATAAGCAAGGGATACATAAATGAAAGTCAGCCCTAAAGCGGCAATCACACCTGCTTTAATGCAGGCTGCAGCAAGAGCTTTAGACTGTGTAACGCCTTTGCTTTTTACAGCATTTACAACGACAACGCCAAATACAATTGAAGCAAGTGCGTCCATTGTTTTATAGCCTTCTAAAAATCCTTTAAAAACCGGTGTTCCTTTATATGCTTCTGTCACGGCGCCCAATCCGCCCATCGGCGTGAAGATGGCTTTGAGAACAATGATTAAAATAATTGTGAATTTGATGGGAGTCAGAATTTTTCCGACTCGATCGACAACCTTGGATGGGTTTAACGCTAAATAGTACGTAACGCCGAAAAAGATAAGTGTAAATATTAATAAAGAAAGTCTTTCTGGTACGCCAGTCAAAAACGGAACAGCGCCAATTTCATATGAAACAGTTCCTGTTCTCGGGATGGCGAATAATGGTCCGATTGATAAATAAAGCACCACAGTAAAGATTGTGCCGAAAACAGGGTGCGCTTTGTCAGCAAGGCCTTTAGCGTCCTTACCGGTTAATGCGATGGCGATAATGCCGAGAAGCGGCAGGCCTACCCCTGTCAGTAAAAATCCGCCGATGGCCTTCCAGACGTTGTGTCCGGCTGCTTGTCCAAGTTCCGGCGGATAAATCATATTTCCTGCTCCAAAGAATAACGCAAATAGCATGAAACCAATAATAATGGTATCTTTGACAGGCAGTGAGTGTTTCATGAAAAAAATCCTCCTAATAATTATGTTAAAATATTCTGTCAATTAATTGTCAGATAATATGACGAAACGAACAAATCTTATTATATGGTAAAAAAATTAGAAGTCAATACTAGTTTTTCGTAATTTTCTATTAAATTTTGTTATGGTAACATAAATATCATACCTTGTACCGCTTTCATAAAGGAGTAAAAAAGATGATATATTTAGATAATAGTTCAACGACGAAGCCTTACGATGAAGTCTTGAACGTATATGAACAGACAAGCAGCCGATACTTTGGCAATCCTTCATCTTTGCACCGATATGGAGCCGAAACGGAACAGCTGCTTCAAGCAGCCAAAAATCAAATCAAAAGGTCCTTAGGCCTAAAAAAATATGATATTGTATTTACGTCAGGCGCCACAGAAGCCAATAATGCGGCTTTAAAAGGAGCGGCTTTGTCAAAGATAAAAACAGGCAAACATATCATTGCCACTTCTATTGAACATCCATCCGTTACGGAATCGTTAGAACAGCTGAAAGAGTTGTTCGGGTTTGATATCACTTATCTTTCTGTGAATGAAGACGGATTTGTTTCTATTGAAGATCTAAAAGCAGCCATCCGTCCCGATACCGTGCTTGTCAGCATGATGCATGTGAACAATGAAGTCGGTTCCGTGCAGCCGATTGAAGCGGCAGGAGAAGTGCTGAAAGAGCATTCGAACATTTTGTTTCACGTCGATTATGTGCAGGGCATCTATAAAGTGCCCTTGGCAATTGAAAAGGCCGGCATTGATCTATGTTCAATTTCGGGGCATAAATTTCACGGCCTAAAGGGGACAGGCGCACTTATTGTAAAAGAAGGAACACGCCTTATTCCGCTCATAACGGGAGGCTCTCAGCAAAAAGGCATACGGGCCGGAACAGAACATACTGCTGGTGCGGTTTCGCTTGCCAAGGCCATTAATCTGGCCTCTGCTGATTTTGACACACGGCTTGACACGATGACTGCCGCAAAGGAATTGTTTATGAAAAGGCTGAGTGAAATTGAGGGCGTCGTTATCAACACGCCTCAAATGAATAGCGCGCCGCACATTATTAATTTCTCTGTACCGGGGATTAAAGCGGAAGTGCTTTTACACATGCTTGAGGAACAGGATATTTTCGTCTCCACAACATCGGCTTGCTCGGCAAAAGAACATAAACCCAGCAAGGTTCTCTTAGAGATGGGCAAAGGAGAGCAGATTGCCGGAAGCAGCATCAGAATCAGTTTAAATTACAGCCAGACAAGCGATGTGGCAGAACCGTTTATGAACGCGCTTCGTCCTGGCATCAAAAAATTAAGGGAAATGATGAGGTAGAACATGAATTACGATCATATATTAATTCGTTTTGGGGAAATTTCGACCAAAGGCAAAAACAGAAAAAGCTTTATTGAGCGCTTAAAACAAAACATCAGACTCGTTTTGAAAGACTATCCGAATTTAAAATACTTTTCCAACAGGGATCGTATGACGATTACATTAAATGGAGAGGATCCTGAGGCTCTTTTTCCTCATTTAAAGCAAGTGTTTGGGATTCAAAGCTTCAGCCTGGCAATTAAGTGTGACAGCCGCCTTGATGATATTAAGGCAACCGCACTAAAGGCTATCAAAGATCAGTATAAACCAGGTGATACGTTTAAAGTCGCGACAAAGAGAGCGTATAAGCAATTTGAATTAGATACAAACCAGATGAACGCTGAAATCGGCGGCCATATTTTGCGAAATACAGAAGGATTGACGGTCGATGTTCGCAACCCAGACATCCCGCTCAGAATCGAAATCAGGGAAGAAGCAACATTTTTGACAATTCGTGATGAAAAAGGTGCAGGCGGGCTGCCAGTTGGTTCAGCAGGAAAAGCGATGCTGATGCTTTCTGGCGGTTTTGATAGCCCTGTGGCCGGTTTTTATGCGATGAAACGGGGATTGTCGGTAGAAGCTGTTCATTTCTTCAGCCCGCCATACACAAGCGAGCGCGCAAAGCAAAAGGTAATGGATCTGGCGAAATGTCTGTCCCGTTTTGGGGGAAGCATGACACTTCATATTGTTCCATTTACAAAAACGCAAGAGCTCATCCAAAAACAAATTCCTGAAAATTACACAATGACGGCAACCCGCCGCCTCATGCTTCAGATCGCCGACAGAATAAGAGAAAAGAGAAACGGGCTTGCCATTATTACGGGAGAAAGCCTCGGTCAGGTAGCGAGCCAAACGCTTGAAAGCATGTATGCAATTAATGCGGTGACGTCAACACCGATTTTGCGTCCGCTAATCGCCATGGACAAAACAGAAATCATCGAAAAATCACGGGAAATTGGCACATATGAGACAAGCATTCAGCCGTTTGAAGACTGCTGCACGATCTTTACACCGCCAAGCCCGAAAACACGCCCTAAAAAAGAGAAAATTGAACACTTTGAAAGCTTTGTTGATTTCGAGCCGTATATTCAAGAAGCGGTAGATAACATTGAGACAATAACCCTTTATAGCGAACAAGAAGCTAACGATAAATTCGCTGAACTCTTTTAAATCAATTTTCAGCTCCTGTATACAATTACCAAAGTTTTTCTGAATGAAGCCATGTGTTTTGACACATTCTATACTCACAAGGAGGTGAGACACATGGCTAACAATAACTCAGGTAACAGCAACAACCTTTTAGTACCAGGAGCTGCTCAAGCGATCGACCAAATGAAATTAGAAATCGCTTCTGAATTCGGTGTAAACCTTGGAGCAGACACAACTTCTCGCGCTAACGGTTCTGTTGGAGGAGAGATCACAAAACGTCTTGTATCTTTTGCTCAACAAAACATGGGCGGAGGACAATTCTAATTTACAATTTCACATAATGGCTTAGGAGTGGGGGTATCCCCACTCCTTTTCATTTTTTACATATAAAAAAGGACCAGCGGCCTATAAAATCTATGTTTACAGAGGTTGCTTTTAGGCATATCCTTACGGAAAGAGCCTGTATTTATGTATAATGGGTGGAGAAAGTGAGGAGTTGTTCGTGTTAAAACGTGAAGATTTAATTGCCCCTGTGCAATATAATTTAGTGAATGAAATGGAAAAGTTCAGTGCCGCTGGACAAAAAACCGCTCTTCTGTGGGAGGACGAGTCGGGCAAGCAAGAATCTTGGTCGTATGAAAAGCTGATGGAAGAAACAAATAAAATCGGAGCGGCCTTAGCTGATCTTGGATTTAAAAAGGGAGACAAGCTGATTGTAATGGTTCCGCGAGTGCTGGAAGCCTATGCTGTGTATTTGGCTATCCTGAAATCAGGAATGGTTGTCATTCCGTGCTCCGAAATGCTTCGCGCGAAAGATCTTGAATACCGGATTGAACATGCAGAGGTAAAAGGCGCCATCGTCTACTCAGAATTTATTGGCGCTTTCCGTGATGTCAGTACGGCTGACAAACTGATTACACTGTCTATTGGTGAAAATGATGCCGGCTGGAAAAACCTCTTATCAATTGAAGCGGACGGAAGCCAATTTAAAACAGCTGACACAACAAGAGATGATATGGCTTTCTTATCTTATACATCCGGGACAACAGGTCAGCCGAAAGGTGTTGTACATACACATGGATGGGCATTTGCTCATTTAAAAACTTCTGCCGGCGCTTGGCTTGATATTTCTGAAAAGGATATCGTCTGGGCAACTGCTGCCCCTGGCTGGCAAAAGTGGGTATGGAGTCCGTTTTTAGCGGTGCTTGGCAGCGGAGCAACCGGTTTTGTGTACCACGGCAGATTCAAAGCAGAAAAATATCTAGAGCTTTTAAATCGCTACAAAATCAATGTTTTCTGCTGTACGCCGACAGAATACCGCTTAATGGCGAAGGTCGAGGGCTTGGACCGCTTTGATCTTTCTGCCCTGCACAGCGCTGTTTCCGCAGGTGAGCCGCTCAACCGTGAAGTCATTGATGTTTTCCAAAAGCACTTTGGCATTAAGGTACGGGACGGATATGGCCAAACAGAAAGCACGCTTTTGGTTGGTGTTTTGAAAGATACGCCTATTAAACCGGGAAGCATGGGAAAACCGACACCGGGAAACCAGGTGGAGATCATAAATGAAGACGGTGAAATCTGCAAACCTGGTGAGGTTGGCGATATCGCTGTTCACCTCAGTACGCCTGCGCTCTTTAAAGAGTATTTTAAAGATCCGGAAAGAATGAAAACACAAATTCGCGGCGATTATTTCCTAACGGGAGACAGAGCAAGAAAAGATGAGGAAGGTTACTTCTGGTTTGAAAGCCGAAATGACGATATTATTATCAGCTCCGGCTATACGATCGGGCCTTTCGAGGTGGAAGACGCGCTTGTTAAGCACCCAGAAGTAAAAGAATGTGCTGTTGTCGCAAGTCCTGATGAAATCAGAGGCTCCATCGTAAAGGCATATGTTGTCCTGCAAAATCATGAAAAACGCAGTGATGAGCTTGTCAAAATGCTGCAAAACCATGTGAAGACGATTACCGCTCCATACAAATATCCTAGAGAAATTGAATTTGTGGAAAGCCTGCCGAAAACGGCTTCTGCAAAAATCAGACGAGTGGAATTAAGAAAACGTGAAGAACAGCTCAAAGCCAATAAAAAGGCGTAAAGAAAGAGAGTGAACGTGAATGAAGGCGATATGGCACGGCGGTTTCATTTATACGATGCTCAAAGAAGGTGATCGGACTGAGGCAGTTTATGTTGAGGATGGTGTCATAAAAGGCACCGGCAGCTATGAACGTTTGAAGGAAAAGTACGGGTCGCCGGAAACAGAAGAAATCAGCCTGAACGGAGCAGTGATGTTCCCCGGTTTTGTTGACAGCCATCTACATTTGATCGGCCACGGTGAGAAACAGCTTCAGCTCGATCTGTCCGCACTGACGTCGAAAGGTGCAATTTTACAGGCTGCGAAGGAAAGAGAGCGGCAGCTTCCTAAAAACGATTGGCTCATTGGAGAGGGCTGGAATGAAAATCAGTTTGAGACACCTGACTACTTGACTAAGCATGATCTTGATCGCCTGTTTCCTGACAGGCCTGTCTTGCTCAAGCGTATATGCCGGCATGCAATAGCTGTCAATTCTGCGGCTCTTCAAGCAGCGGGAATTTCAAGAAATACTCCTGATCCTGACGGCGGAGTCATCGTAAAAGATGCAAATGGCGAGCCGACCGGACTCCTGTTTGATAAGGCGCAGGATTTGATTCTGAACGCTGTCCCGCCAGTCTCCCAGCACTACGTTGATGAGGCATTAACGGCTGCAATAAAGGATTGCTGGACAAAAGGCCTGACGGGAGGTCATTCGGAAGACTTGTCCTATTATGGTGATGTTTCGGTGCCGTTGAAAGCTTATGAGAAAGCTGTCGATGGCGGAAAGTATCCGTTCCGCTGCCATTTGCTCGTTCATCATGAAGCGGTCGATCGATGGGAGCAGCTGGATAAGCCGTCCGGCCCTTATGTGGAGTTTGGTGCGATGAAAATCTTTGCGGACGGGGCGCTTGGCGGGAGAACGGCTTTGTTGAAAGAACCATATCAGGATGATCCATCAACAAATGGTGTTCAGGTTCACGATGACGAAACCCTTTGCCGGCTCATTCGCAAAGCGAGAGAAAAAGGGATGGAGGTTGCTGTTCATGCAATCGGCGATCTTGCTTTTGAAAAAGTGCTGAACGCAATTGAAAAGCATCCGCCCAAAAACGGCCGGCATGATCGGCTTATTCATGCCCAAGTGCTTGATAACGAATTAATCGAGAGAGCAGCACGCATGCCGATCGCGCTTGATCTTCAGCCGCATTTCGTTGCAAGCGACTTTCCGTGGGTCATTGACCGTCTCGGAAAAGACCGGATGAAGACTGCATTTGCCTGGAAAACCCTCATATCTAAAGGCATTTTATGCGCGGGCGGTTCAGACGCCCCGATTGAGCCTGTTGACCCGCTTCTAGGGATCCAGTCCGCAGTCCTCAGGAAAAGCAGTCATGAGCAAAACGGGCCAAGCTATAATGAAAGTGAATGTTTACCTGTATATGAAGCGATAAAGCTTTATACAGAAGGTAGCGCCGGTATCATTTATAAAGAGAAGTCACGCGGAAAAATTGCGGAAGGCTATGACGCGGATTTTACAGTTCTCAGTGGTGATCCGTTTGCCATTGACCCCGCACAGCTTCATCTTTTAGAGATTAAAAAAACCGTGATTAACGGCCAGATTGTATATGAGAAATCGTAAAAGGACAGGCAGCAGCCGGTCCTTTTATTTTCTATAAAAAAGTACGCTTCACTTTTTCCCAAAATGAATTGTCCTTTAGTTTGACTGTTTTGATTTTCTTATTAGACAGTTTGATTTCGATCGTTTTCACATTTCTCGTGCTGAGTGCTTCATTGTCCAAGCCGATGATTGGGTGTTCGTTGCCGTCCTGCACCACACGAAGGGTCAGCTTTCGGTCAGAGCTGAGGACAAATGGCGAGCCGAGTGTCCGGTAGGTATTATTGTTAAGGGATGCAAGCTCTGATACCTGCATGCATGGAAGCAGCGGATCAACAACCGCTCCTGCAACAGACTTGTTATAGGCGGTACTCCCTGTAGGCGTTGAGATAATCATTCCGTCACCTCTAAACGTTTCAAAGTGCAGATCGTCAATCAGCACGTCCATCACAAAGGTTTTGATGATGCTTGAGCGAATGGATACCTCGTTTAAGCAGTGAAAAGGACTGGCTTGATCCACTGTCACTTCAATCAGCGGGTATTTTCTCACTTCAATTTGTTCAAACGTCATTGCATCGACCATTTTTTCTCGCTCATCACTATGAAAGTCGCAATATAAATGAGCTTTCCCCTTTTTGGTAATGCCGACGTACAAGCAGTCGTCACGAAAATTCGTCTTTCTGACTGCCTGCAAAAATGTGCCGTCCCCGCCAATGCTAGCGATAATATTGGCGTCTGATTGCTGGTTCACAACGGTAAATCCATGCTCTTCCGCCAATTGTGTTAACGAGCGGGCTTGTTCGTTCGTTTCCTGATCCTGTTTGTGAAAAAAATAAACATTACGGCGTTGATCGGTCATATCCCATTTCCCCTTTGCTGTCATATTTAAGTTTTTCTGCCATCCAGTATTTGTGATAAAATACCTTTGGCCATAAGTGTACCACGTTTGCCGGCAGCCCGTTAAGCCGGAGCTTTCTCATGAAGTGAAACATTTTTCATATTGAATCGTATAATGAGAGAGTTTAGGAAAAAGGAGGAGAAAAAATGAATGCAAAAAGATGGATTGCATTAGTGATTGCTCTGGGGATTTTCGGCGTGTCTATTATCGTCAGCATCTCTATGAGTTTCTTTGAAAGCGTCAAAGGCGCTCAAACGGATCTCACATCACTGACGGATGAATCGCAGGAAAAGACGCTGGAAAACGGCAGTCTCTCAAGTAAAATTGCCGTATTAGAGGTCAGCGGCACCATTCAGGATAATGGGGACTCAAGCAGTCTGCTTGGTGCAGACGGATATAACCACAGAACGTTCTTAAAAAACCTTGAGCGCGCAAAAGATGACAAGACGGTCAAAGGTATCGTTCTGAAGGTGAATTCTCCGGGTGGCGGAGTGTATGAAAGTGCTGAAATACATAAGAAACTGGAAGAAATCAAGAAAGAAACGAAAAAACCGATTTACGTATCAATGGGTTCGATGGCAGCATCAGGAGGCTATTACATCTCAACAGCGGCTGATAAGATTTTTGCGACACCGGAAACCCTGACCGGGTCACTCGGCGTCATTATGGAAAGCGTCAATTATTCAAAGCTTGCCGATAAGCTTGGCATTTCTTTTGAAACGATTAAGAGCGGGGCCCATAAGGACATTATGTCTCCTTCCCGTGAGATGACGAAAGAAGAAAAAAACATCATGCAATCGATGGTTGATAATTCGTATGAAGGCTTTGTTGATGTCATTTCAAAAGGGCGCGGCATGTCGAAAGCAGAGGTAAAGAAAATTGCGGACGGCCGCGTGTATGACGGACGGCAGGCGAAAAAACTGAACCTCGTTGATGAGCTTGGTTTTTATGACGATACCATTACGGCCATGAAAAAGGATCACAAGGATTTGAAAAACGCCTCTGTCATTTCTTATGAGGAAAGCTTCGGATTAGGCTCACTGTTTTCCATGGGCGCGAACAAAATGTTTAAAAGTGAAATTGATTTTTTGAATATGAGAGAAATTCTATCGCAATCCGGTTCGCCGAGAATGATGTATCTCTATGCGAAGTAGGAGGGAACAATAATGGACGCGACATATGAAGAGTTAGAGCGCAATGACATCAAAGGCCCGCAAGAAGCGGAGCAGCTGACACATGCCTATGCTGGCTTTTGGGTTCGTTTCTGGGCTTTCCTGCTTGATTGGCTCGTGATATGGGGATTAAACCATTTGCTCGTTTCTCCCCTCTTTACCGTATTGGATCTGCCGAAAACATCCGGCATGTTTACCTTCTCGGCCTACAGTGTGACAACGCTTATTGTGTATCTTGCCTATTTCGCACTCATGACAAAATACTTCAGGCAGACGCTTGGTAAAATGGTGTTCGGCCTCAAAGTGGTTTCTGTGAAGCAAGATAGCAAGCTGACATGGAGTACAGTGATTTTTCGTGAAGTGGTTGGACGATATATTGATAAGATTTGGATTTTATATATCGTTGTTGCTTTTTCACCTACAAAACAAGGGATTCATGATTACATCGCGGATACCACCGTGGTGCATGAAAAATTATACCGCAAATAACCGAAAACCCGGACCTCCGTCCGGGTTTATTTTTTTAGGAATTGGCGATAATGCTCCTAGAGGAAGTGAAGAATATGGTGTATGTACTGACAGCCATTCTTATTCTCATAGGGATCGTACTGCTTCTCAGAATGAAAATCCATGTCGCGCTGGAGTATCTTCATGCCGATGATAATGACAAATTGACCTTGAAGATTACGGCGCTGTTTGGCCTTATAAGGATCAAAAAAACAATCCCGGCGATTAAGGTGAACAAAGAAGACGGAACAGTGGATATCAAACAAAAAACTGAATCCAAAATGAAAAAAAGCAGCGGAAAGAAAAAAATAACACAAAACGATGTGCAGCATAGCATTAATAAAATCGAAATGCTTTTGCATCAGGTCACCAGACTACGGAAAATCAGCGCGTCTTTTCTCGCGCATTTACATATCACAAAACTAGAATGGGTTACAGTAATCGGAATTCAGGACGCGGCAGTGACAGGTGTGTTAACAGGTGCTGTATGGGGTGTGAAGGGCGGTATCGCAGCAATGCTCTACGACCACCTGGACTTTGTGAATAAACCTGTCTATGAGGTGATCCCGTCGTTTCAAGTCCCTGTTTCCAAGACCCATTTTCAGTGTATATTCTTTTTTCGCTTTGGACATGCTATGCTTGCAGCTTTCAAATTCGTCAAATACGGACGGGAGCTATCCGTATTAAAGAAGAATCCGTCGGCTAGAATGACTTCAAAGAATGATTCATCAGTTTAAGGAGGAAGCGTATATGGCAGACCATCCCATCCAAGGTTTAATGAAAACCGCAATGGAAAACTTGAAGGAAATGATTGATGTTAACACCATCATCGGAGATCCAGTAGAAACGCCTGATGGAAGTGTGATTTTAACTGTTTCTAAAGTTGGATTTGGATTCGCCGCAGGCGGAAGCGAGTTTGGCGGAAAGCCGGCCGAAAAGAAATCGGAAGACGATGAGACAAGAGAACAGAAACTTCCTTTCGGAGGCGGAAGCGGGGGCGGTGTGTCCATTACGCCGATCGCGTTTTTAATTGTCGGATCGACAGGCATCAGAATGCTTCATTTAGATGAAAATACCCATTTAATAGAGAAAATTTTAGACGCAGCCCCTCAAACACTCGAACGCATCCAGCAAATGTTCAAGAAAAATAACAAGAACCAAGGCCAGGGCCAAAATCAAAACCAAATGAACAATATGAATTATTAAAAAAAGGTTAACTGCGCTGGCCGCAGTTAACTTTTTTTTGGCATAAACTTTGCAGTTTGCAGGAAACTTTACTATGATAGAGACATACATACAAAAGGGAGGAATTATAATGGCTGAAATTACATTCAAAGGCGGTCCGGTTACACTTGTCGGACAAGAAGTGAAGGTAGGAGATCAAGCTCCTGATTTCACAGTGCTGACTAACAGCCTTGAAGAAAAATCGTTAGCTGACATGAAAGGAAAGGTAACGATTATTTCTGTTATCCCTTCAATTGATACAGGTGTTTGTGATGCACAAACACGCCGTTTTAACGAAGAAGCTGCAAAGCTTGGAGATGTCAACGTCTACACAATCAGTGCAGACCTTCCATTCGCGCAAGCGCGCTGGTGCGGCGCTAACGGAATTGACAAAGTGGAAACACTGTCTGACCACAGAGATATGTCATTTGGCGAAGCGTTCGGTGTGTATATTAAAGAACTTCGTCTGCTTGCGCGTTCCGTATTTGTCCTTGATGAGAACGGAAAAGTCGTTTACGCTGAATATGTAAGCGAAGCAACAAACCACCCGAACTATGAAAAGCCAATTGAGGCTGCTAAGGCATTAGTAAAGTAAGCAGGGAAAAAAGCTCCAGGCTGCCGCCGGAGCTTTTTTCATGGCAAGGAGGAACACAATATGCAAAAAGACCATGTAGGTGCGGTGTATGAGCTGTTAAACGAAGCCGCGATTATGATAAAGAATGAATTGCAGATTTCATATATAGAGGCGCTGGCCGAAGCAGGAGAAATGTATTTTCTTGAAAAAACGGATCAGCTGAAACTGCCTGCTGATCAGAAAACCAAACAACTTCAGGCTCTGCTTGAAAAAGCGGAATTCGGCACGTATGAGCATGAGTGGGTACGCAAGGCTTTTCAGCTTGCCGTCCTTAAAGGAATGAAAGATATCTCCCATCCAAACAGACAAATGACGCCGGATACGATCGGGCTTTTCATCAGCTATTTGGTGAATAAGTTTATGGCGGACAAAAAGGAATTGACCATTCTTGATCCAGCCTTGGGAACCGGGAACCTTCTGTTTACCGTGCTGAACCAGCTGTCTGAAAAAACGGCAAACAGCTTTGGCATTGAAATTGATGATGTGCTCTTGAAGATCGCCTATGCCCAAGCGAACCTTCTGAAAAAAGAGCTTGAGCTTTTCCACCAGGACAGCCTTGAGCCGTTGTTTATCGATCCAGTTGACACGGTCATTTGTGATCTGCCAGTCGGCTATTATCCGAATGACGAAGGAGCAGAAGCGTTTGAGCTTAAAGCTGACGAAGGCCATTCCTTCGCTCATCATCTGTTTATTGAACAGAGCGTCAAGCATACCAAACCGGGCGGCTACTTATTTTTTATGATTCCGAATCATTTGTTTGAGAGCTCCCAAAGCGGCAAGCTGAAACAGTTTTTCAAAGATAAGGTTCATATCAACGCACTGTTGCAGCTGCCAAAATCTATTTTTAAAGACGAAGCTCATGCCAAAAGCATCCTTGTGCTTCAGAAACAAGGAGAGAATACGAAAGCGCCGGGGCAAATTCTGCTTGCGAATCTTCCGTCTTTCTCCAATCAAAAGGCGATGCTTGATATGATGGCTCAATTTGATGAATGGTTTAAAAAAGAAAAGTAAGTGTTTTAAAAGCAGCTTAGGCAGCCGTATGAGGTCGATGCCTAAGCTGCTTTTATTTATGCTTTTGAAGACCGGACTTGACGAATTGAATCCAGCTTTGAAACACAAAATACAGAGGGAAAAACCGCAAATTGTAAGCGTTCATCAATACAAAACCTATAGGGAATGTGTCTGAAAATAACGACTTCTTGTTGTAAGCGTTATCAATACGCAAGTTGACTTGAAAAGCCGACATGACAATGTTTAAATGGAAAAGTCAGATATTTTTCGGAGAAGATGTTGATATTCACCGGGAAAAAAGTACGAAAAACGAAGTTGTTGATACAGAGTATAAAGGAGCGTCAATCATGTCCAAAATTATTGCAATTAACGCAGGAAGCTCGTCTTTGAAATTTCAGCTTTTCGAAATGCCTTCAGAAACCGTTTTAACGAAGGGTTTAGTTGAACGAATCGGTATCGCCGACAGCGTATTCACAATTTCTGTGAACGGCGAAAAAAATACAGAAGTAACTGATATTCCGGATCATGCGGTAGCTGTTAAAATGCTGCTGAATAAGTTAACGGAATTCGGCATTATTAAAGACTTGAATGAAATTGACGGAATTGGCCATCGTGTCGTTCACGGCGGAGAAAAATTCAGCGATTCTGTTTTATTAACGGATGAAACCATTAAGGAAATCGAAGATATTTCTGAATTGGCACCGCTTCACAATCCGGCAAATATCGTTGGAATTAAAGCGTTCAAAGAAGTGCTTCCAAATGTTCCTGCGGTAGCTGTATTTGATACGGCATTCCACCAAACAATGCCTGAGCAGTCTTACCTGTACAGCTTGCCGTATGAATACTATGAAAAATTCGGCATCCGTAAATACGGCTTCCACGGCACTTCACATAAATATGTAACTGAGCGTGCGGCAGAGCTTCTCGGCCGTCCGTTAAAAGACTTGCGCCTGATTTCCTGCCACCTTGGAAACGGAGCAAGTATTGCGGCTGTTGAAGGCGGAAAATCAATTGACACATCCATGGGCTTTACGCCGCTTGCCGGTGTAGCAATGGGTACACGTTCTGGAAACATCGACCCTGCCCTGATTCCATACATCATGGAGAAAACAGGCCAAACGGCTGACGAAGTATTGAATACACTAAACAAAAAAAGCGGACTGCTCGGCATTTCCGGTTTCTCAAGCGATCTTCGTGACATCGTTGAAGCAACGAAAGAAGGAAATGAGCGCGCGGAAACGGCTCTTGAAGTATTCGCAAGCAGAATCCACAAATACATCGGTTCTTATGCTGCAAGAATGAGCGGTGTAGATGCGATCATCTTTACTGCCGGTATCGGTGAAAACAGTGTGGAAGTCAGAGAACGCGTTCTTCGCGGTTTAGAATTCATGGGCGTATACTGGGATCCTGCGCTTAATAACGTGCGCGGCGAGGAAGCTTTCATCAGCTATCCGCATTCTCCAGTAAAAGTCATGATCATTCCGACTGATGAAGAAGTCATGATTGCGCGCGACGTTGTTCGTTTAGCAAAATAAATCGCATGAAAGCACATTCTCTTGAATGTGCTTTTTTGTTGATGCATGATAGTGACAGACAGAAAACATAAAAGAGGTGGGCCAATGAGCGTTCAAGAGCATAAACAAGAAGCTCCCGATATCGTTCGGTGCAAAGTGATTACTGTCAGTGACACGAGGACAGAGGAAACCGATAAAAGCGGCAAGCTGATGATCTCATTTTTAGAAGAAGCCGGTCATCATATTGCTGCATATGAAATTGTAAAAGACGAAAAGGATGCTTTGCAGCGGTCAGTGCTTGCAGGCTGCATGGATGAACAGACAGACGCGGTACTCTTAAACGGAGGGACAGGCATAGCAGATCGGGATGTCACTATTGAAGCCATAACGCCGTTGTTTTCGAAAGAGCTGCCCGGCTTTGGAGAAATATTCAGGATGCTGAGTTATACAGAGGATATCGGCCCTGCCGCAATCATGTCGAGAGCAACTGCCGGCGTCATTCAGCATACCGCTGTTTTCTCAACGCCAGGCTCAAGCGGCGCGGTAAAGCTGGCAATGAATAAGCTGATTATTCCCGAACTTGCACATGTGGTCAGAGAAATCAGAAAAGACAAGTAAATGAATAAATACTATGAAACTTCACCTGAAATTTAGGTGAAGTTTTTTTTATAAAAGGCTTGAAAAAACGAAACGTACTTGTTAAAGTGTATACATACAAAATGTATTTTTATTAAATATAATTTATTTTTATACAAAATAGAAACACGGTTGAGAGGGGATTTTTATCATGTCAGAACAGAAAAAAGTCGTATTAGCATACTCAGGAGGTCTTGATACTTCCGTCGCAATAAAATGGCTTCAGGAGCAAGGATATAATGTTATCGCCTGCTGCCTGGATGTCGGTGAGGGCAAAGATTTGGCATTTGTTCAGCAGAAAGCGCTTGAAGTCGGCGCGACAAACTCCTACGTGATCGATGCAAAAGAAGAATTTGCACAGGATTACGCGCTTATCTCTTTGCAGGCCCACACAATGTATGAAGGAAAATACCCGCTTGTTTCGGCATTATCTCGACCGCTGATCGCGAAAAAACTGGTTGAAATTGCGGAAAAAGAAGATGCACAGGCGATTGCCCACGGATGCACAGGGAAAGGAAATGACCAGGTTCGTTTCGAAGTCTCCATTAAATCATTAAACCCTGACCTTGAAGTCATCGCGCCGGTTCGCGAATGGCAGTGGTCACGTGAAGAAGAAATTGAATATGCGGCTAGCCGCGGCATTCCGATTCCGATCAATCTTGACAGCCCGTATTCTATCGACCAAAACCTCTGGGGACGCGCCAATGAGTGCGGCATTTTAGAAGATCCATGGGCGGCGCCGCCAGAAGGTGCATACGATTTAACAGCTCCGCTGGAAAAAACGCCGGACACGCCGGAAGTGATTGAAATTGCATTTGAACAAGGCGTGCCTGTCTCCATTGACGGTGTTTCCTACTCGCTTTCTGAGCTGATCTTGAAGCTGAATGAAATGGCGGGCGCGCACGGTGTCGGACGTATCGACCACGTGGAAAACCGCCTCGTCGGCATTAAATCCCGGGAAGTATACGAATGCCCTGGTGCGATGACACTGATCAAAGCGCATAAAGAATTAGAAGATTTGACACTGGTGAAAGAGGTAGCCCACTTTAAACCGATCATCGAGCAAAAAATGTCAGAAATCATTTACAACGGCTTATGGTTCTCACCGTTAAAAGACGCGCTGCACGCTTTCTTGAAAGAAACGCAAAAGCATGTCACAGGCATTGTCCGCGTGAAGCTGTTTAAAGGCCATGCAATTGTAGAAGGACGTAAATCGGAATACTCTCTATATGATGAAAAACTTGCAACATATACAAAAGACGATGCATTTGATCACCATGCAGCAATCGGATTTATCGAGCTTTGGGGACTTCCGACAAAAGTGAACAGCATCGTGAAAAAGAAGGAGCAGATTAAAGCATGAAGAAGCTTTGGGGAGGCCGATTTCAAAAAACACCGGAAAAATGGGTCGACGAGTTCGGCGCGTCCATATCATTTGACCAACATTTAGTTGCTGAAGACATTACAGGGTCTCTCGCGCATGCTGCCATGCTGAAAAAATGCGGTATTCTGACAGCAGAAGAAGAGCTGAAAATCCGAGAGGGCCTGAATACCCTTTTGCAAAAAGCAGAGGAGGGAACATTGGAATTCTCAGTCGATTATGAGGATATTCATTTGAACATTGAGAAAATGCTCATTGACGAAATCGGTCCTCTTGGCGGCAAGCTGCATACCGGCAGAAGCCGGAATGACCAGGTGGCGACTGACATGCATTTATATTTGAAGAATCATGTCGGCCACATCATCGAGCTGATTGAGGCATTCCAAAGTGCGCTGATTGAAAAGGCGGAAGCGAACGTTGAAACGATTCTGCCGGGCTACACACATCTGCAGCGCGCCCAGCCGATTTCATTCGCTCACCATCTGCTTGCGTATTTCTGGATGCTTGAGCGCGACAAGGAGCGTTTTCAGGATTCAATGAAGCGGATTAACAAATCTCCGCTCGGCTGCGGGGCGCTCGCGGGAACAACCTTCCCAATTGACCGTGATTATTCAGCGGAACTGCTCGGCTTTGATGCCATTTATGAAAACAGCTTGGACGGCGTCAGCGACAGAGACTTCATTTTGGAGTTTTTAAGCAACAGCAGTATGCTGATGATGCACCTCTCCCGTTTCTCTGAAGAAATCATTTTATGGTGCTCGCAGGAGTTTAAATTCATCGAGCTTGACGATACGTACGCAACAGGAAGCAGCATGATGCCGCAAAAGAAAAATCCTGATATGGCGGAGCTGATCCGCGGCAAAACAGGACGCGTATACGGCGATATGATGGGGCTGTTTACGATCATGAAAGGACTTCCGCTCGCTTACAACAAAGATCTGCAGGAAGACAAAGAGGGCATGTTTGACACGGTGAAAACGGTGGAGGGCAGCCTGCAAATCTTCACAGGCATGATCCAAACAATGACTGTAAACAAAGACGTCATGAAGCAAGCAACAAAACAAGACTTTTCAAATGCGACGGAACTGGCGGATTATTTAGCTAAAAAGGGGATGCCGTTCAGAGAAGCGCATGAAGTGGTCGGGAAACTTGTGTACACATGCATCGAAAGAGGGATCTATTTAAGCGATATGCCGTTTGGCGAGTTTCAGCAGGCGAGCACACTATTCGAAGAAGATATTTACATTGTGTTAGACCCTTACTACGCAGTTGAAAAAAGAATGAGCGCCGGGGGCACCGGATTCAACCAGGTAAAGCAGGCGCTTGAAAAAGCGAAAGCTTGCGTGGCAGCAGGAGTTTGTTAAAATTTCCTTCATAAAATCCCGTCATTATAGCCAACCTACCTCTATAATGATGGGAGGCAGAATGATGAAAAAAGAACCGGAACGCTATATTTATGATGAACAAGAAAGCCAGGAGACAACAAGGCTCATTTCAGAAGCATATCAAAGCGGTTATGTCGATATGCCTGATCAGGAGTCTTCATCTCCTGCAGAATAAGCTGTCTGTACAGACAGCTTTTTTTGTATGCCAAAGTGTAAAAAGTGATATTGCAAGCCTTTTATAGTAAAGTAGAAGAAGAAACACTTTATTGAAAGCGGCGACGTTGCTTTGGGAGGTATTCATGTGCGACATGCTTTAATTACTGCCGGTTCGAAGGGTTTAGGCCGCAAAGTGACTGAAACGTTGCTTGCAAAGGGGTATTCAGTAACAGTCAATTACAGACAGGATGAGGAGGCAGTCAGCCGCCTGAAGGAAGCCTGTCCCGATTGTCTTGACCGGCTGCAATTTGTAAAAGGTGATGTCACCAAAAAAGAAGATCTGCTGCGTATTGCAGAGGCTGCCTTAAACCGCTTCGGAAGGATCGACTTTTTGATTAACAACGCTGGACCATACATATTTGAACGTAAAAAGTTAGCCGATTATACTGATGATGAATGGTATGGCATGCTGGAAGGAAATTTAAGCGCCGTCTTTCATTTATTCAAAGCGGTTATTCCTATTATGAGAAAACAGCAATTTGGACGCATTATTACGTACGGATTCCAAGGTGCGGCTCACGCGCCCGGCTGGCTTCACCGATCGGCATTTGGCGCTGCGAAAGTGGGCTTGGCTTCTTTGACGAAGACAATTGCCATTGAAGAAGCCGAATTCGGCATAACCGCCAACATGGTTTGCCCGGGAGACATTGTCGGCGACATGAAAGAAGCATCGATAGAGGAAGCCAGAATGCGAATCGGCAAAGAAAAAACGCCGATAGGAAGATCCGGTACAGGCGAGGATATCGCCCGGATTATCGCTTTCTTGTGTGAGGAGAACTCAGACCTTGTGACAGGGACTGTCATTGAAGCCACCGGAGGCCTCAATGTCATTAACAAGAATCAAACAACATAAGTTTTTCAGCTTTTTAAAAAGGGAAAATAAAAAAATCAAAATCATGTGACGAGGTGAAAGAAATGAAAGTGACATATCACGGACATTCTGTAATCACAGTGGAAACGAAGGACCATCATATTATTTTTGATCCGTTTTTAACAGGGAATTCATTAACGGATATAAAGCCGGAGGATGTAAAAGCGGATGTCATCTTACTAACGCACGGCCACAATGACCATGTCGGTGATACTGAACAAATCGCCAAGCAAAATAACGCGCTGGTTATAGCACCGAACGAGCTCGCTGTGTACTTAGGCTGGAAAGGCTTGAATGTTCATCCAATGCACATCGGCGGCTCCCGCCAGTTCGATTTTGGAAAAGTGAAGCTCACACAGGCCTTTCATGGATCAGCAGTCACAGATGAAGAAAACAAAACGATCACTTACACAGGCATGCCTGCCGGTATTTTGCTGACTGTAGAAGATAAAACGATTTTCCACGCGGGCGATACGGCTCTTTTCTCTGATATGAAACTCATTGGCGAATTGAATCATATCGACCTTGCTTTCCTTCCGATTGGCGATAACTTTACGATGGGGCCTGAAGACGCCAAGCTTGCTGCTGAATGGCTGCGCGCAAAACAGGTCGTGCCGGTGCATTACAATACATTCCCGGTCATCGAACAAGACCCAGAAGCATTCGCTGACAGCCTGCCGGGCGGAGTCGGCAAAGTCATGTCGGTCGGTGAGACGATCGAGCTTTAAACCGTGAAACCATCTCCTGATGAATCAGGAGGTGGTTTTTATTTTTTCAGTTATCCTGTAATGGTCTTATCAGAGGTTCCTTCCAATTCTTTGCTACGCTGCTGAAAACGTTTGGTTATCCGGGCGATCAAGTCCTTCGTGGCGCGGTCAAAATGAACTTCTTTTTGATTTGTCAACAGCCCTATGGGCGGGGTGATATCCAGGTTCAGAATTGGAATAACTTTAGTGCCGTTGAACGGTTTAGAATGTGCGGTGCTGGTAAAGATTGAAATTCCGATGTTTTCACGTACGTAATATTCATGTGACATGCTGCTTGTGAGCTCCATTTTTTTGTAGCGATTCCCGAGTTCTCTATGTAAGTGCTGTTCAATTTGTAAGCGAATGGGGCAATTGGCGGGCGTAAATATGAAGCGCTCCTCTGCTAAATCAGACAAATGGACAGCCTTCTTCTCAGCGAGCGGATGTTGATCAGATACAATCACATTTAATGTGTCATAAAAAAATGGATGGTAGTAATTTTCAAGAATCAGCTCCGGCTCGCCGCAGACTGCAAAATCAATCGTCCCGTCTAAGAGCTTTTGACTGCAGGTATTGGCGTCATCAACCTTGATATTAACCGTTATCTTTGGGTAATCCATTAAGAAATCCTTTAAAATCTCGGGGAATATCAGACTGGCGGTTGGCTCTGAAATCCCTATGTTGATAATGCCTGCCTCTTCTTCCTTTAAGTCGGAGAGGTTGTGTTTAAGCGCCTCGTATTGCATCAAAAGATCTCCTGTTCGTTCATAAAAAAGTTTCCCTGCTTTTGTCAACTGCAGGCTTTTTCCTCTTTCAAACAGCAGTACGCCTAAATCCTGCTCCAATTGCTTCATACGCATCGATATCGTCGGCTGCGAGTAGTTGAGTATTTCTGCAGCTTTATAGAAGCTTCCAAATTTTACAATCGTATGAAACGTTTTGATTGAGCGTAACTCCAATGTGCTCCCTCCTGTTTTTCATCATTAAAAATACTGAAGTGAAGGTTTACTTTTTTTGATTAGTCAAAGATCAGAGTATGCTTTATAGTATAAACAATAAAAGCTTAGTAAACAAATAGGAATTATATATTTTGTGAAGAGGAGTGACAAAAATGAGTGAGGATATTTTTCGACTGGCAACTGTTGAAGATGCACCGGAGCTGTTGAAACTGGTTAACAGCGCATTTCAGCCCATTCGGCAGCTGGATATTGATTGGCCATCCACGAGAGCTGATATCAAAATGGTATCAGAAAATATTGAACATTATTCAGCGATTGTGCTGGAGCGGGATGGGAAGCTGATTTCAACGATTACAATCAGGTTCCCGTGGGAGAGTGAGACGCCTCCTTCAAAATATCCGTTTGTATGGTGGTTTGCGACACTGCCGGAATATAAAGGGCAAGGCGCCGGAAGTAAGCTGCTTACGTATGTTGAAGAAAAAGTGCTTCGAGATATGCTGAAGGCTCCTGCGCTGACACTCGGCACATCGGCGCGCAAGCATCCTTGGCTTGCTGACATGTACAGAAGGAGAGGGTATGAAGTGTATTTTGAGCAGGAAAAAGACGGGGACATAGGTGTGATGATGCACAAGGTTCTGATTCCGGAACGATTTAACCCAACGCTTTTAGGTGCGCCCAGCTGGGCATGATGTGAGGCAGCCTATGAATAAGCGTAAAGGATTGGTTTTGCTGCTGTCAGTGTTTGCATTACTTGGCGGGGGATGTTCGCAAACAAATAACAAAACAGATCGTCAGGCTCAAACAGTCATAATCGGCACTGGAACAGATTTTCCGAATATTGCGTTTTTAAATGAAAAAGGCGATTTGACCGGGTATGACATTGAAGTGATGAAAGCCATCGATAAGGAGTTGCCTCAATATACATTTGAATTTAAAACGATGGATTTCTCAAATTTGCTGACGAGTCTCGGAAATAAAAAAATTGATGTGATTGCGCACAATATGGCCAAAAATAAAGAACGAGAAAAGCGTTTTTTGTATCATAAAGTCCCATATAACTACTCGCCGATGTACATCACGGTGAAAGAGGATAATCACAAGATTCATACATTAAAAGACTTACACGGAAAAACAGTCATAGTTGGCGCCACGTCAAATGCGGCAGATTATATTACAAATTACAACAAAACGCACGGCAGCCCGATTCATTTGAGATATGCGGGACAGGGAAGCAATGACACCGCCAATCAAATTGAAACCGGGCGCGCAGATGCAACGATAGCTACACCGTTTGCCGTCGATTTTCAGAATAAAACGCACGCCTTCCGCCAAAAGACAGTCGGTGACGCGTTATTAGATACCGAGGTGTACTTTATGTTTAATAAAGGCAGCCAAACCTTGGCGGATGACACGGATCAAGCGATTAAAAAGCTGGAGAAAAACGGAACGCTAAAAAAACTAAGCCGAAAATGGCTCGGGGCAGATTATTCAAAATCAAGTTTTGAAAAATAAATGGGGCGATGAGATGAAAACGAAAACAGCATTCATGGCAATATTATTTTCGCTTATAACAGTTCTGTCAGCTTGCGGTGCAGGCAGTCAAACGACGGGAGCCGGGCAAAAGAAGGTACAGACGATCACGGTCGGAACTGGAACCCAATTTCCGAATATTTGCTTTATCGATGAAAAAGGCGATTTAACCGGTTATGATGTCGAACTGATCAAAGAGCTTGATAAGCGCCTGCCACATTATAAATTCACATTTAAAACGATGGAATTTTCCAACCTGCTTGTCAGCCTCGGACAGCATAAAGTCGATATCGTGGCACATCAAATGGAGAAAAGCAAAGAGCGTGAGAAAAAATTTCTGTTTAACAAGGTTGCTTACAACCATTTTCCTTTAAAAATTACTGTGCTTCAAAATAACGATACGATCCGTGGAATTGAAGACTTAAAAGGAAAACGGGTGATTACGAGTGCAACCTCCAACGGAGCGCTTGTACTGAAAAAATGGAATGAGGATAATGGATGGCCGTTTGAGATTGCCTATGAGGGCCAAGGCGCAAATGAGACTGCGAATCAGTTGAAATCGGGGCGTGCGGACGCAACGATCTCAACGCCTTTTGCAGTAGACTTTCAAAACAAGACGAGCGCTATTAAAGAAAAAACCGTCGGTAATGTGCTTTCAAATGCCAAAGTGTATTTTATGTTTAACAAAAATGAACAAACGTTAAGTGACGATATTGATAAAGCCTTACAGGAAATCATTGATGACGGAACGCTGAAAAGGCTCAGTTTGAAATGGCTTGGTGACGACTATTCCAAAGAGCAGTATTAGGTAAAAAGAGAGGGAGCAGTGATGGAAAAAGCGTTTGATATGAACATGATTGGAGATTTTGTGCCGACGTTAACCGTTTATTTACCGGTTACATTATACATTTTAACACTGTCCTTGCTTTCCGGTTTTGTATTAGGACTCTTTCTGGCACTGCCCCGCATCTATAATATTCCAATTGTAAATCAATTGGCAAAAGTGTATATCTCGTTTTTCAGGGGAACGCCTATCATGGTGCAGCTTTTCATCGTGTTTTACGGGATCCCGGCGCTTACGGGGCTTATCGGGATTGATACATCAAAAATGGACCCGTTTTATGCTGCTGTCGCAACCTACGCGTTAAGCAATGCAGCGGCAGCCGCAGAAATCATTCGAGCGGGGGTGGGCAGTGTAGATAAAGGCCAAACGGAAGCGGCGTACAGTATTGGCTTAAGCGGTAGTCAGGCCTTCAGGCGAATCGTTCTGCCCCAGGCACTTGTCCAGGCGTTTCCGAATATGGGAAACATGGTGATCAGTTCTTTAAAAGATACGTCTCTAGCCTTTTCAATAGGTGTTATGGATATGTCCGGAAGGGGCCAAACACTGATTACCTCAAGCAACCATTCTCTTGAAGTTTACATTGCGCTATCGATTGTTTATTATGCTGTAGCGGTTTTATTCGAATGGTTCTTTCGAGTGGCAGAAAAACGAATCAAGAAGAATCAAACAAGGATTGTTACTGTTTTTGACATGAACATACATTGATATATTTCTTCGGATGAGGGGGGAGAAGATTGCAATTTGACTTTCCATTTATCGTTTCCGCCATGAAAGAAATGGTAAAGAGCATTCCTCTGACATTGATGATGGCTGTTTTGCCGATTGTGTTTGGATTTCTCGTGGCTCTTGGAAATATAATTGTTAGAATTTTTAGAATTAAGGGCTTGGTGGCTTGCTCAAGGTTTTATGTGTCTTTCTTTCGAAGTACACCTGCAATCCTTCACATTATGTTGATTTATTTAGGGATACCGCCTGTTGCAGATCAAGTCAGCAGTTTTTTTCATCTCGGCTGGTCCGCCAATGAGATACCGGTCTCCATGTTTGTCATCATGGCCTTGTCTTTAACTGCCGGAGCTTATCTGACAGAAATCATCCGGTCAGGCATTCTGGCGATGGATACCGGACAGGTCGAAGCGGCTTATTCAATCGGCTTGACACACAGCCAAACCTTTCGGCGTGTAATATTGCCGCAGGCGCTGATGGTTTCCATCCCAAACTTCACAAATTTGGGTATCGGCTTTTTGCATACCACCTCTATCGCGGCTATAGTGGCTGTCCCAGAGATTACAGGGACGGCGACTATCGTTGCTTCTGATAATTATGCATTTTTAGAAGCGTTTATCGGAGCAGCGATTATCTATTGGGTGCTGACTCTAATCCTAGAATCCGTAAATGGAGTATTAGAGAGAAAGGCAGCCAGATTTCAAGGAGGCACTTTATGATTGAGATTAAAAATATCCATAAACAGTTTGGCATCCACCATGTATTAAAAGGGATAAATCTCACGGTACGCAAGGGAGAAGTTGTGACGATTATCGGGCCGAGCGGATCAGGGAAAACCACCTTTTTACGGTGCCTGAATTTATTAGAACGTCCAGACGAAGGGATCATTTCTATACATGACAAAGTGATTAATTGCAGCTTTCCGTCGAAAAAAGAGGTTCACTGGCTCAGAAAACAGACGGCAATGGTATTTCAGCAATACCACCTGTTTGCTCACAAAACGGTAATTGAAAATGTCATGGAGGGCTTGACGATTGCCCGGAAAATGAGAAAGCAAGACGCGTATGCCGTAGCGGAAAATGAACTGAGAAAGGTCGGGCTTCAAGATAAATTGAACGCTTATCCGAGTCAGTTATCGGGAGGACAAAAGCAAAGGGTTGGGATAGCAAGGGCGCTTGCCATTCATCCTGATGTGCTGCTGTTCGATGAGCCGACGGCAGCGCTTGACCCGGAGCTGGTCGGTGAAGTGCTTGAGGTAATGCTGGAAATCGTGAAAACCGGAGCCACCATGATTGTTGTTACACATGAAATGGAGTTTGCAAGAAGGGTCTCTGATCAAGTTGTTTTTATGGATGAAGGAGTCATTGTTGAACAAGGAACCCCGGAGGAAGTCTTCCGCCATACCAAAAAAGACAGAACGAGGCAGTTTCTCCGCCGTGTTTCGCCGGAATATTTATTTGAACCAAAAGAACACATAAAGGAGCCGGTGATATGATCCGCTTAAGTATTTTAGACCAAAGCTTGATTGGTGAAGGGGAGACAGCAGCTGATACATTACAGCATACAGTGAAATTGGCACAAATGGCTGAAGAATGTGGATATCACCGATTTTGGGTGGCCGAACATCACAACAATGATGAGATTGCAGGGTCTGCACCCGAGGTTCTTTTAGGCTATCTTGCTGCAAGCACAAGAAAAATTCGTTTAGCATCAGGCGGAGTGATGCTGCAGCATTACAGCTCTTATAAAGTAGCGGAGCAATTCCATCTTCTATCAGCGTTAGCTCCCGGCCGTATAGATCTTGGAGTGGGCAAAGCGCCCGGCGGGTTTCAGCTGTCCACAGACGCACTGCAGGCCGAATATAAAAAACCGGTGCGTCAGTTTGATGAAAAACTGGAGGAGCTTACTCATTTCGTTCGGGATGATTTTCCTGATACCCACCGCTATGCCGCATTGCGTCCTAGGCCGCAGGTTGATCGGAAGCCGGGTATTTTTCTATTGGGAGGAAGCGCAGAGAGTGCCATTTCGGCTGCAAAACTGGGAATCTCTTTTGTCTTTGCTTACTTTATTAACGGTGAAGAGGAAGTGCTGAAGGAAGCCCGCCGAGCATTTGACGCGCATATCCCGCCAGGATCTGAGGCTGAATTTCATCTTGCCCCGGCTGTTTTTGCGGCACATACAAAAGAAGAAGCGGAAAAACATATTGTGTCGCGTGAATCGATAAAAGTGGTTTTGAAAGACGGGCGTAAGGTCAACGTCGGTTCCCGCGAACAGGCTGAGGCCTATCTGGAAAACGTCACAGAGCCCTATGACATCATCGTGCAAAAAACCGGGATTATTGCCGGAACAAAGGAAGAAGTGGCAGAAGAATTAACACGTTTATCAGGCACATACAAAATCAATGATTTTGTAATTTTTACGCCGATCAAAAATGCTGAAGAAAAACAGCTGTCTTATCAGCTGCTGAGCGATGCAGTTTTAGCTGCAAAACGTTAAGGAGGGACAGAAGAATGAGTGATGTTTTGAACATTGTGGTTTGGAGTAAAAAAGGCTGTTCGTATTGTGAGGAAGTCAAGAATTATTTGAATGAAAAAGGGTTCCCGTTCCAAAATATCGATGTTTCAGAGAAAGAAAAGCTTCGGGATATTTTACAGGCGAAATATGGGGTACGCCATGTGCCTGTGGTCGAAATCGGGCGCGGCAATCACTATCAAGGGATAACTGAAATCGGCATTGAACACCTTGATCTTGCACTTGCGAATCATGCACAGATAAAGGAGGCAAAAAGATGACACGTTCAGATTTTATTCAGTTTGGAGCCATGATTCACGGTGTCGGGGGAACAACTGACGGCTGGCGTCATCCCGATGTTGATCCCTCGGCCAGCACGAATATTGAATTTTACATGAAAAAGGCGCAAACAGCCGAAAAAGGTTTGTTTAGTTTTATTTTCATTGCAGACGGCTTATTTATTTCTGAAAAATCGATTCCTCATTTTTTAAACCGTTTTGAACCGATCACCATTTTATCTGCGCTGGCATCGGTTACCAAAAATATTGGTTTAGTAGGGACGTTCTCTACATCTTTTACTGAGCCATTCACTATCTCCAGACAATTGATGTCGCTGGACCATATCAGCGGGGGCAGGGCTGGCTGGAATCTTGTTACTTCTCCACAGGAAGGAGCGGCGCGCAACCATAGTAAGTCTAATTTGCCAGAACACACTGAACGTTACGAGATCGCACAAGAGCATTTGGATGTTGTGCGCGGGCTGTGGAATTCCTGGGAGCATGACGCATTTATACACAATAAGAAAACAGGGCAGTTTTTCGATCCGGCGAAGCTTCATCGCCTGAATCATAAAGGAAAGTATTTTCAAGTAGAGGGGCCCTTGAATATCGGGCGCTCTAAGCAGGGAGAGCCTGTAGTGTTTCAAGCGGGTTCATCAGAAACAGGCCGGCAGTTTGCTGCTAAAAATGCGGATGCGATTTTTACCCATTCCAATTCATTAGAAGAGACAAAAGCGTTTTATGCGGATGTGAAAAGGCGAGCTGCTGATGAAGGGCGTGATCCTTCAAGTGTGCGGATTTTTCCAGGGATCAGCCCGATTGTGGCAGATACGGAAGAAGAGGCGGAAAAGAAGTATCGTGAATTTGCAGAATTGATACCGATTGAAAATGCTGTTACTTATTTGGCCCGTTTTTTTGATGATTATGATCTGAGTGTTTACCCGTTGGATGAGCCATTTCCTGATATTGGCGATGTGGGAAAGAATGCGTTTCAAAGCACAACAGACCGGATTAAGAGAGAAGCAAAAGCCAGAAATCTGACATTGCGGGAGGTAGCACAGGAAATGGCTTTTCCACGGACTCTATTCATCGGAACACCAGAGCGTGTCGCATCCTTAATTGAAACTTGGTTCAACGCTGAGGCGGCGGATGGGTTTATCATTGGGTCGGATATACCGGGAACACTTGATGCTTTTGTAGAAAAGGTGATTCCGATTCTTCAAGAAAGAGGGCTTTATCGTCAAGATTATCGCGGCGGGACATTGCGGGAAAATCTCGGTCTTGGCATTCCGCAGCATCAATCCGTTTTACATTCATCACATCATTAGGTTTCGTCTGATCGAATGCGGAAGCTGAGAGGGGAGGCTGACTTTTTTGACGATCATTGCCGGTACGGTTGTGAAAGGAAAACAATTAGGCAGAAAGCTTGGATTCCCCACGGCAAATGTAGATGCAAAAATGCATGGGCTGCGTAATGGAGTTTATGGGGTTCTGGCGACAGTCAATCACCAATTTCATTTAGGGGTTATGAATATCGGTGTGAAACCGACGGTGGGCTCTAACCTTAAAAGGACATTGGAGATTTTTTTGTTTGACTTTCATAGAGACATCTATGGAGAAAAAATCGAATGCAGCATTCTCTTTAAAATTAGAGAAGAAAGAAGGTTTGATTCTTTGGAGTCTTTAACAAAGCAAATTAAAAAGGATATTTCGTGCATTGCAAAACGCTTTGAGCTGATTGGGATTATGGCACCGAACAAAAAAGAAAGCCTGCTTTCCCATCAGGAGTTAAATCTTCCGGATCTCTGCTTTTACAAGAAATGTAACAACCTATATGGCGTCAACCGAGGCGTATACAATGTCATTGATAACTGGTTTTTTGAGTACGGAATTACACAAGTAGCTTACAGGCGCATTTATATTTTATCTTTTTTAAGCTTTTTGAAAGAAGATAATCCGAAAGTTTCCAGCAAGTATATAAGATTTGGGGCGGGCGGTCTTGCTGATAAATTGAACCGATTTATTTCATCTTATGTTGAAGAGTCTGAAGAAAATATATTGGGATAGGGAAAGGAGCGGTACATATGTCTTTGGATTATTGGAGAAATATAGAAGGCTCCTATCCATATCAGACTACAGGAAATGACATCCTGACGTTGAAAGAGGAGTCTAATCCCGTAAATCTCTCAACGCTAGAAAAGCAGCTCATCGGCATTCGCCGGCACCTGCACCAATATCCTGAACTGTCAAAAGAAGAATTTGAAACAACTGCTTTTATAAAAAAATGCCTTAAAGAAAAGGGGATACAGATTCGCCCTACTGCTCTAAAAACGGGTGTGTTCGCAGACATAGCAGGGGAGTCAGAAGGTCCGGCGATTGCTTTGAGGGCTGATATTGACGCCTTGCCAATTGAAGAAAAAACAGGATTGCCTTATGCGTCTAAACATAAAGGGATCATGCATGCGTGCGGTCATGATTTTCATACGGCAGCGCTTCTTGGTGCGGCCTTTTTATTGAAGGAAAATCAAGACAGTCTGAAAGGAAAGGTTCGTTTATTATTTCAGCCGGCAGAGGAAGCGGGTGCAGGCGCTGCAAAAGTGATAGAGGACGGCCAACTGGATGGCATTGATGCGGTTATTGGACTTCACAATAAACCGGGTATCGCGGTTGGGACTGTAGGGTTAAAAACAGGCCCGCTTATGGCTGCTGTTGACCGATTTAAAGTAGAGATAGAAGGGAAAGGAGCTCATGCAGCATTGCCGCATAATGGTTTTGATCCAATTGTCGGCGCCTCTCAGCTTATCGTCGCCCTGCAAACGATTGTAAGCAGAAATGTAAACCCGCTGCAAAGCGCGATTTTAACCGTAGGGAAAATCAACGGCGGCAGCACTTGGAATGTCATTCCGGATACAGTTGTCATTGAGGGCACTGTTCGTACATTTGATTCAGAGGTTCGTAATCAAGTGAAACAGCGTTTTTTTGCAGTCACAGAACAGATTTCTGCCGCTTTCTCGTTAAAGGCAAATGTGAAGTGGCATTCCGGACCGCCGCCGCTTTGTAATGATGAGGCAATAACGGGGCTGGTGCGAGACGCTGCGCATAAAGCGAAACTTCAAGTCATTGATCCCGACCCATCAACCGCGGGGGAAGATTTTGCTTATTATCTTGAGCATATTCCGGGATCCTTTGCGTTTTTTGGAACAGACGGTGATCATGATTGGCACCACCCTGCATTTACAATTGATGAAACTGCCATTATCAAAGCCTCTTATTTTTTATATGAAAGCGCCAAGAGATTGTTAGATTTGAATGAAGAGTCAAAAATATCTGATTGATATAGATGGGGTGTTCTGATGAAGAAATTAATCGTTTTTGCATTTATTGGTTTATTGTCGCAGTTAATAGACGGTTCGTTAGGTATGGCTTATGGGGTTACCTCAACTTCTTTGTTATTGGCGTTTGGCATCACACCTGCTGTGGCTTCGGCTTCTGTCCATTTAGCGGAAGTCGTAACGACTGCCGCATCGGGAGTGTCGCATATTAAATTTGGCAATGTTGACAAACAAACCGTTTATCAGCTTGTCATTCCCGGCTCTATAGGCGCTTTTTTAGGCGCGGCATTCCTTAGCCAATTACCTGGAGATGTGGCGAAACCCTATATTTCTTTGTTTTTGCTCCTTCTGGGCGGATATGTATTGATCAGGTTTTTATTTCAATATAAGCCGGCTCTTGAGAAGAAGCATGTGCCGTTAAACCGAAAACAATCCATCCCATTGGGCGTGATCGCTGGTTTTGCAGATGCCACAGGTGGAGGCGGCTGGGGACCGGTGACCACGCCGATTTTATTATCCCGCAAAGGCTTGAGCCCGAGGAAAGTTGTCGGGACTGTAGACACAAGTGAATTTGCCATCGCGGTATCTGCAACTGCCGGTTTTCTTATTTCATTAGGATGGGAGGACGTCAATTGGTTATGGGTGTTTTCACTAATGGCCGGCGGAATTATCGCTGCCCCTATCGCAGCATGGCTGGTGCAGAAGTTTCATCCGCAATTGATGGGTGTGCTTGTAGGAGGGTTTATTATTCTGGTAAATGCCAGAACATTAATAAATGAATGGATCGCAAACACAGCTGTTTATCCATTGATCTATACGGTCATAGGGGCGATATGGCTATTCGCAGTTTTATTTGTTTTATCTAAAATAGGGAATCGAAATATTGTTAAGACAGCGGTTGATGTCCATTTAAAAGAAAAATAAAGGTTTTTCCGCTTTGCGATGTAAAAGGAGCCACGGGGTCCTTGCGCTTGACTGGAACGAAATCAACGCTGTAGAAGCCGGTCGGGCTTCTTTTTTATTTTCCAGCCTCATTGCGTATAAATCCTTTGAAACCTTATAATAAAAACAAGAAGACTGTCCTTAGAGGTGAAAGGCTTGGCAACGAAGCATGAACAAATTTTAACGTATATCGATTCACTGCCTGTCGGTGAAAAAATTTCTGTCCGAAGAATTGCAAAGGAAATGAAAGTAAGCGAAGGAACCGCGTACAGAGCGATCAAGGAAGCAGAGAATAAAGGGTTTGTCAGCACGATTGAACGTGTGGGCACAATCAGAATTGAACAAAAGAAAAAAGAGAACATTGAAAAGCTTACCTATGCAGAGGTTGTAAATGTTATAGACGGACAAGTGCTCGGAGGCAGGGCAGGGCTCCATAAGACATTGAATAAATTCGTCATCGGCGCAATGGAGCTTGACGCGATGATGCGTTACACCGCAGCGGGGAATCTTTTGATTGTCGGAAACAGAATCAATGCACATAGGCAGGCGCTTGAAGCGGGCGCGGCCGTATTGGTGACCGGGGGCTTTAACACGGATGACAGCATTGTGCAGCTGGCAGATGAGCTTGAACTGCCGATTTTATCCACGAGCTATGACACCTTTACAGTTGCCGCGATGATTAACCGGGCAATTTATGACCAGCTGATCAAAAAAGAAATTGTTTTGGTGGAGGACATCCTAACACCTGCTGACCGCACGGTATATCTTTCGCCTAAGGATAAACTTGAAAAATGGTATGAGAAAAATTTTGAAACGGGGCACGGCCGCTTCCCGGTTGTCGACGATCAAATGAAAATCCATGGCATTCTGACATCAAAAGATATTGCTGGCCATGACCGAAATGCATCTATAGAAAAAGTTATGACCAAAAATCCCGTCACGGTTATTGGGAAAACATCTGTCGCTTCAGCTGCGCAAATGATGGTATGGGAAGGGATCGAAGTGCTTCCCGTCACTGACGGCCACCAAAAACTCATCGGCATGATCAGCCGCCAAGACGTATTGAAAGCTCTTCAAATGATTCAAAAGCAGCCGCAGGTCGGGGAGAAGCTTGATGATATCGTTTCAAGGGGGTTTAAAGATGAGGGTGATGATAAAGAAGATCAAACGGTTTACGAGTATGAAGTCACGCCGCAAATGACAAATCAGCTTGGAACCATTTCTTATGGCGTATTTACGACCATTTTGACGCAAGCGGCAAACCGATTTTTGCGCTCGAAAAAACGCGGCGAACTCGTCATAGAGAGCATCACCATTTTCTTTTTGAAGCCTGTGCAGATGGAATCAGTCATCGAAGTCAAACCTCGCATCTTGGAGGCCGGCAGAAAGTTTGGGAAAATGGAAGTGGAAGTGCACAGCCAAGGTCATATCGTGTCTAAAGCGATGCTGATGGTTCAGCTGATGGAAAGAAGCTAAGGGACGTTCAGGCGCCCCTTACGCGTGATCTCTTTCAGCTTCTTTGGCGTGAAGGGGATTGTAATGCCTGAAGGCTTTATAACCTGCCCAAGCGCTTCCTGCTCCTATGACGATAAAGATACCGCCGATTACTAACGTTAATACTGAATGGAATAATATCATTTGGTTGAGCCCGTAGAACAGGACTAGTGACCCTAAGGCCATGCTTGATTTTGCTGAACATATTTCTTTTGCCAAAGATGGCTTTGCCCGTACGCCTTTTACTTTATAGTACACATAAAAGCAGGCGGAAAGCCCAATCAAAAAAACAAGAACCAGCATAAATGAAATCCTCCATCGTAAAAGTTTACAAACCCATTTTATACAAAAACGGGCTTGGTTTTGACGTTATTTTTCTTTTCCGTCGGCAGAGAATGTGATTTAATGAATAAAAACAATAAAGGAGTATCAAATGAAAACAGAATTGATCAGAACCATATCATTATATGACACGATTATCTTACATAGACATGTGCGTCCTGATCCGGATGCCTACGGATCACAGTGCGGGCTTACGGAAATCCTGCGTGAAACATATCCTGAAAAAAATATTTTTGCGGTCGGCACGCCTGAACCGTCCCTCTCTTTCTTATATTCCCTTGATGAGGTGGACAATGAAACATATGAAGGCGCACTTGTCATTGTCTGCGATACGGCAAATCAGGAAAGAATCGACGATCAGCGTTATCCTTCAGGCGCCAAACTAATGAAAATCGACCACCATCCGAACGAAGATCCATACGGTGACCTTCTCTGGGTCGATACAAGCGCCAGCTCAGTAAGTGAAATGATTTACGAGCTGTATTTAGAAGGAAAAGAGCACGGCTGGAAGCTGAATACGAAAGCGGCAGAGCTGATCTACGCCGGCATTGTTGGAGATACCGGACGCTTTTTATTTCCGAATACCACGGAAAAAACATTAAAATATGCAGGCGAGCTCATTCAGTATCCATTCTCTTCCTCAGAGTTATTTAATCAATTGTATGAAACAAAACTGAATGTGGTGAAGCTTAACGGCTTTATCTTTCAAAATGTGTCTTTGTCCGAAAACGGGGCTGCTTCTGTTTTCATCAAAAAGGATACGCTTGAAAAATTCGGCACAACGGCTTCTGAAGCGTCACAGCTTGTCGGGACGCTTGGCAATATCTCAGGTATTCGCGCCTGGGTGTTTTTCGTAGAAGAAGACGATCAAATCAGAGTCAGATTCCGTTCGAAGGGGCCTGTCATTAACGGACTTGCCCGGAAATATAACGGCGGAGGGCATCCGTTAGCTTCAGGCGCCTCTATTTACAGCTGGGATGAAGCTGATCGTATTTTAGCTGATCTGGAAACATTATGTAAAGAACACGAGTAGAGGGGAGACCCTCTCTCTTAGTGTTCATCTGTGACGGGGATGAACCAGCAGCCGAAATCAGTAAGGTCCTCGTAGACTTGGAGATTGTGTGATTGAAGTTCTTTTTTGATGAGGGAAGCGAGTGAGTTTGTTTCGGCATATGCAGAAAAACCTTGTCTGAGACGGGCTGCTTGATCTTTTGCTAACTGACGGTCACTGTAAACCTCCATTTCCCTTCCTCCTTCCTTTCGCCATTAAGCCTCACATATAGTTTATAAAAAAGAATGGGAAAAAGCGACAGAAGTTTGGAGAATTTGAAAAAAATCCATAATTATGTGGCGAAAGATATTTCAAGTTCCACTGTCAGCCTCGTATAAATAATCAATTCTCTGACGGTTGCCTCGTATTTTTTTTCATTGATCATATAGACTTTATTTTCAATTGTCCGCTTCAAGAGATCCTTTGTTTGATAGACGCTCTCTATGTCTTTTGTAATCACCTCTGAAATATCATCCTTTACATGCTCCTCGAATTTCGTTTTATCCGGCTGTGATATTTTATATTTATCCCCATTCAGCAATTTGACGCTGACGCTTTGAATCAGCAGTTTTCTTTTATTATCTTCATTCAGTTTATGGAGGTCTTCCTGATAGATCGAAATTTGATTGTTCAAGTCTTTTACATGCTCATTTTGCTTTTCGATGAGGCTGACCTGCTCCTCTTGGAATGTTCCGTAGGTAAACAGGAAAAAGAACCAGCTGATTACGGCCCCGCACATCATTCCCGCGAAAAAACGCTGCCATCCCGGTTTTTTGTAATGCTGGGGGACCCTCATGAAGAAAGATGCTCCTGGGTCAGCCATGATATAATAAGCCAGCCGCTTTGCGCGCCCCCCATGGCCGAAATAATTAAAAGAAGCTGTTTAAAGATATCTCTCGTATTGCCTTCGAGTATGCCGCGTTCAAAGCTGTATACCGCATCAAAGGTGCCTCCGATAGCTGCGACAAGCGCCCATATTTTTAACCGGTTGGCAAGCTTTGTAATGGCTGTAAGCGGGGGTTCGCCTGCCAAATATGCTCCGAGCCCTCCAATGAGTGCGCCCCCGATCAGCACCCCTAACGCAATGAAGTAGCTATTGATAAAATTCACCATAAATCCTGCTTCCTGATCCATCTTTATCACCTCACCTTTTATATCATATTGAGCTTTCAGGACAAGTATGATGATGAGTCAAAAAAGAACATTTGTTTCTTTTGGAAACCGGCCTTATAATGAGGGAAGAAATGAATCGTAATGAGAAAGAGGTGATAGCATGTCTTTTGTTCACCTGCAAGTGCATAGCGGGTATAGCCTGCTAAACAGCGCCGCGGCTGTGGAAGAGCTCGTCAGTGAAGCTGACAGGCTCGGATATGCGTCTTTGGCGCTGACAGATGATCATGTCATGTACGGAGCTATTCAATTTTATAAAGCTTGCAAGGCGAGAGGGATCAACCCAATAATCGGTTTGACGGCTTCTGTTTTTATAGATGACAGCGAGCTTGAAGCATACCCGCTCGTCCTGCTGGCAAAATCAAATACAGGCTATCAAAACCTGCTGAAAATCAGCAGCGTTCTGCAATCTAAATCAAAAGGCGGACTGAAGCCGAAATGGCTTCACAGTTATCGAGAAGGGATTATCGCAATAACGCCCGGCGAAAAAGGATATATTGAAACGCTTCTTGAAGGAGGACTGTTCGAACAGGCTGCTCAAGCCTCGCTGGAATTTCAGTCTATATTCGGAAAGGGAGCTTTTTATTTCTCCTATCAGCCTTTTAAAGGGAATCAAGTCTTGTCTGAGCAGATTCTAAAGCTATCAGAAGAAACGGGTATCCCTTTTACGGCCACAGGCGATGTGCATTACATAAGGAAGGAAGATAAGGCTGCCTACCGTTGTTTGAAAGCGATTAAAGCGGGGGGAAAACTGACGGATGCACCCGCTGAAGATTTGCCTGATCTCGATTTGAAACCACTCGAAGAAATGCAAAACATTTATCGAGAGCATCCCGAGGCACTGCAAGCTTCTGTAGAGATCGCGGAACAATGCCGGGTTGACGTCAGTCTCGGGCAGACCCGTCTACCGTCTTTTCCGACCCCAGACGGATCGTCCGCTGATGATTATTTAACGGATATCTGTATGGAGGGACTCCGCAGCCGTTTCGGCAAGCCTGATGAACGATACCTTCGCCGTCTTCAATATGAGCTTGATGTCATCAAGCGGATGAAGTTCAGCGATTACTTTCTGATCGTGTGGGATTTTATGAAGCACGCCCATGAAAAAGGGATTGTTACAGGACCGGGAAGGGGTTCTGCGGCGGGTTCTCTTGTGGCATATGTGCTGTATATCACAGATGTTGACCCGATTAAGCATCACCTTCTGTTTGAAAGATTTTTAAATCCCGAACGCGTCAGCATGCCGGATATTGATATTGACTTTCCCGATACTAGAAGGGATGAAGTCATTCAATATGTTCAGCAGAAATACGGTGCGATGCACGTCGCACAGATTATCACCTTTGGAACACTTGCGGCAAAGGCGGCGCTCCGGGACGTCGGCAGAGTATTCGGCGTCAGCCCGAAGGAGGCAGATCAGCTTGCAAAACTCATTCCTTCAAGACCGGGAATGACGCTGGATGAAGCGAGACAGCAGTCACCGCAGCTGGATAAGCGGCTTCGGGAGTCAAGCCTGCTTCAGCAAGTCTATTCAATTGCCCGGAAAATAGAAGGGCTGCCAAGGCATGCATCAACCCACGCAGCGGGCGTTGTCCTGAGTGAAGAACCGTTAACAGATGTTGTTCCGCTTCAAGAAGGGCATGAAGGGATCTATTTAACGCAATACGCGATGGACCATCTTGAAGACTTGGGCCTTTTAAAAATGGATTTCTTAGGTTTGAGGAATCTGACACTTATTGAATCCATCACTTCAATGATTGAAAAAGAAGAAAATAATAAAATAGATCTTTCAAGTATTTCCTACAGCGATGACAAAACGTTCTCCTTGCTGTCAAAAGGGGATACGACAGGCATTTTCCAGCTTGAATCTGCAGGGATGAGAAGCGTCTTGAAACGGCTGAAACCTTCGGGCCTAGAAGATATTGTGGCGGTCAATGCACTGTACCGGCCGGGTCCGATGGAAAATATTCCGTTATTTATCGACCGTAAACACGGCCGGGCGCCTGTTCACTATCCTCATGAAGATTTAAGGAGCATTTTGGAAGATACATATGGCGTCATTGTGTATCAGGAACAAATTATGATGATTGCTTCCCGTATGGCGGGGTTTTCTTTAGGCGAAGCGGACCTATTGAGAAGGGCGGTCAGCAAAAAGAAAAAAGAAATCCTGGACAGAGAGCGAAGCCATTTTGTTGAAGGGTGCTTAAAAAAGGAGTATTCTGTAGACACTGCAAATGAGGTCTACGATTTAATCGTCAAATTCGCAAACTATGGCTTTAACAGAAGCCATGCGGTGGCATACAGCATGATCGGGTGCCAGCTTGCGTATTTGAAAGCTCATTATCCGTTATATTTTATGTGCGGATTGCTGACAAGCGTCATTGGCAATGAGGATAAAATCTCTCAATATCTTTACGAAGCAAAGGGGAGCGGGATTCGTATCCTTCCTCCGTCAGTGAATAAAAGCAGTTTTCCGTTTACAGTTGAAAACGGATCTGTCAGATACAGCCTCCGCGCGATAAAAAGTGTAGGCGTCTCAGCAGTCAAAGATATATATAAAGCAAGAAAAGAGAAACCATTTGAAGATCTTTTCGATTTCTGCTTTCGCGTGCCGTCAAAAAGCGTAAATCGCAAAATGCTTGAAGCACTTATCTTTTCTGGTGCGATGGACGAATTCGGCCAAAACCGGGCCACGCTGCTCGCATCCATTGATGTTGCTTTGGAACATGCTGAGCTATTCGCCGCGGACGATGACCAAATGGGATTGTTTTTAGATGAATCGTTTTCAATTAAGCCGAAGTATGTGGAGACGGAGGAGCTTCCTCTGGTGGATTTACTTGCGTTTGAAAAGGAAACGCTTGGCATTTATTTTTCAAATCATCCCCTCTCCGCCTTCCGAAAACAGCTCACTGCGCAAGGAGCAGTCTCCATTCTGCAGGCTCAGCGGGCAGTCAAAAGGCAGCTTTCACTAGGCGTTCTGCTGTCGAAGATCAAAACGATTCGGACGAAAACAGGTCAAAACATGGCGTTTTTAACGCTCAGTGATGAAACCGGCGAGATGGAAGCCGTAGTCTTCCCTGAACAATTCAGACAGCTTTCTCCCGTTTTAAGAGAAGGCGCTCTTTTGTTCACTGCGGGGAAATGTGAAGTTAGACAAGATAAGATCCAATTCATCATGTCCCGGGCAGAATTATTAGAAAATATGGATGCAGAAAAAGCGCCATCGGTTTATATAAAAATAGAAAGCAGTCAGCACAGCCAGGAGATCCTGGCAAAGATTAAGCGCATTTTGCTGGAGCATAAAGGGGAAACAGGCGTTTATCTCTATTATGAAAGGCAAAAACAGACGATTAAGCTACCTGAGTCGTTCCATATCAATGCAGATCACCAGGTGTTATATCGCTTAAAAGAGCTGTTGGGTCAAAAAAACGTCGTTTTAAAACAGTGGTAACGATTCGCTTTTTGTTATACAATTGGAGCAATTATGTGATCCTGTTTAAATATTCAGATAGATTTACTCCGCAGAATGCAGCAATCAACGCAGCAGTATACGAATCAAAAAATATCCATAAGGAGTGTTTAGGAGAATGTCATTAAGAGAAGAAGCATTACACCTGCATAAAGTCAACCAGGGGAAACTGGAGTCTAAATCAAAAGTAGAGGTCAGAAATGCGAAAGATCTAAGCCTCGCGTATTCTCCGGGTGTTGCAGAACCGTGTAAGGATATTCATGAAGACATTAACAAAGTATATGATTATACAATGAAGGGGAACATGGTAGCAGTTGTAACTGACGGTACAGCTGTACTTGGCCTTGGAAACATCGGCCCTGAAGCGGCGCTTCCTGTTATGGAAGGGAAAGCAGTTCTTTTCAAAAGCTTTGCGGGCGTAGATGCGTTCCCGATTGCTTTAAACACAAACGATGTTGATAAAATCGTTGAAACTGTAAAATTGCTGGAACCGACATTTGGCGGCGTCAACCTTGAAGATATTGCAGCGCCAAATTGCTTTATCATTGAAGAGCGCCTCAAAAAAGAAACAAACATCCCGGTTTTCCATGATGATCAGCACGGTACTGCCATTGTAACCGTAGCAGGTCTTGTGAACGCGCTGAAACTGTCTGGAAAATCCATGTCATCCATTAAAGTTGTCGCAAACGGCGCGGGTGCGGCTGGCATTGCGATTATCAAGCTTCTTCATCATTATGGCGTTCGCGACATTGTGATGTGCGATTCCAAAGGGGCCATTTATGAAGGGCGCCCGAACGGCATGAACGATGTCAAAAATGAAGTGGCGAAGTTCACGAACCAAGATCGCAAAGACGGTTCTCTGAAAGATGTCATCGTTGATGCTGACGTATTTATCGGTGTCTCTGTAGCAGGCGCGTTAACAAAAGAAATGGTTCAAAGCATGGCAAAAGATCCGATTATCTTTGCAATGGCAAATCCAAATCCGGAAATCATGCCGGAAGATGCGCGTGAAGCCGGAGCAAGCGTTATCGGAACTGGCCGTTCTGACTTCCCGAACCAAGTAAACAATGTTCTTGCATTCCCTGGTATTTTCCGCGGAGCACTTGATGTGCGTGCCACTCATATTAACGAGGAAATGAAAATCGCAGCGGTTGAAGCCATTGCTTCACTGGTTTCAGAAGATGAGCTTAGCGCAGACTATGTCATCCCTGCACCGTTTGATAAACGTGTTGCGCCTGCTGTTGCGAAGGCTGTGGCAAAAGCTGCGATGGAAACAGGTGTTGCAAGAATCACTGTTGACCCTGAGGAAGTCGCAGAAAAAACAAGAAAACTTACGATTATTGGTGAATAATTTTAATTTATTCCAAAAATGGCAGCGCGTTGGCGGAGACCGACGCGCTGTTCTCAAGTTAAACTGACGGCTGAAATTTTTTTAGGGGGTTAGCCTTAAAAAAATTTCAGCCGGGTTTAACATTATTATTGAATACGCTGTCAACCTTGTCGTTTCAACACCTTATCTGATTTCATACAAGCCTTTCCGAGCACGTCATCGAATAAAAAGTTGTCGAATTGAGGATGACAGCGTTTGACAAAAAAAGTACAATAGTTTCGGTAAAGTTATTAGCAAGTCTATCTGTTTGATGACATGCGGTGAAGAGAACCCTTCACAAAAGGGAGGTAATCATTTGTTAAAGGATATATTCACGAAAAAGAAAAAGTATGCTTCCGTACCATCTGATCAAGCGAAGCACGATGTTCCGGAAGGCATTATGACAAAATGTCCTAAGTGTAAAAAAATCATGCTCACTAAAGAGTTGGATAAAAATATGCGGGTATGCATGAACTGCGATTATCATTTCCCAATGAACGCAAAACAGCGTATCGAAAGCTTGATGGATGAACAATCCTTTGAGGAATTTAATCAGGGAATGCTCTCGGAAAATCCGCTTGGTTTCCCGGGATATCTGGAAAAGCTTGAAAAAGATCGCGAGAAAACATCCTTAAACGAGGCTGTTGTGACAGGCAAGGGCACCATCGGCGGACACCCGGCTGTTGTCGCCGTCATGGACTCTTCATTCAGAATGGGCAGCATGGGTTCAGTCGTCGGTGAAAAAATCACGCTTGCGATTGAAAAAGCAAAAGCTGATAAAATTCCGTTTATTATTTTTACGGCTTCAGGCGGTGCTAGAATGCAGGAAGGCGTATTAAGTTTGATGCAGATGGCAAAGACAAGCTCTGCGTTAAAACTGTTCAGTGAAGAACAGGGTCTTATTATTTCAGTAATGACGCATCCGACTACCGGGGGCGTATCAGCAAGCTTTGCATCCCTTGGCGATTACAATTTCGCTGAGCCTGGCGCGCTGATCGGTTTTGCTGGAAGACGGATTATTGAACAGACAATAGGAGAAAAACTGCCTGAGGACTTCCAAACGGCTGAGTTTTTATTAAAACATGGACAGCTTGATGCGGTTATTCATCGTGACGATATGAAAAAAACGTTAGAAAATCTGCTGGATATGCATCAAACAGGAGGTGACATTGAGTGGCTCCAAGATTAGAATTTGAAAAACCGGTGATTGAACTGCAAACCAAAATCGCCGAACTAAAAAAATTCACCCAAGATTCCGATATGGATCTAAGTGCGGAAATCGAACGGCTCGAAGACCGTCTCGCTAAGCTTCAGGATGATATTTACAAAAATTTGAAGCCGTGGGACCGGGTTCAAATCGCGCGTCTGGCGGACCGTCCGACAACTCTTGATTATATCGAACACCTGTTTACCGACTTTTTTGAATGTCACGGAGACAGAGCGTACGGGGACGATGAAGCCATTGTCGGCGGGATTGCGAAGTTCCACGGCCTCCCTGTAACGGTAATCGGGCATCAGCGCGGCAAAGACACGAAGGAAAACCTAGTCCGCAATTTTGGGATGCCGCATCCTGAAGGCTACAGAAAAGCGCTTCGTCTGATGAAACAGGCTGACAAATTTAACAGGCCAATTATCTGTTTTATTGATACGAAGGGGGCATACCCTGGACGAGCAGCTGAAGAAAGAGGACAAAGTGAAGCTATTGCCAAAAACCTGTTTGAGATGGCCGGCCTTCGAGTGCCTGTTATCTGCATCGTCATCGGTGAAGGTGGAAGCGGCGGAGCCCTTGGTCTGGGTGTAGGCAATCACTTGCATATGCTGGAAAACTCTACTTATTCTGTTATTTCTCCGGAAGGTGCCGCGGCACTTTTATGGAAGGACTCCAGTCTTGCTAAAAAAGCAGCAGAAACAATGAAAATCACTGCGCCGGATTTAAAAGAATTAGGTATTATAGATCATATGATTAAAGAAGTAAAAGGCGGAGCGCACCATGATGTGAAGCTGCAGGCAAGCTATATGGACGAAACCCTTAAACAATCGTTAAAAACTTTGCTGAAGCTGAGCGAAGAAGAATTAGTTCAGCAGCGCTATGAAAAATATAAAGCAATTGGCAAAGTCTCGGTTGAAGATCAATATATCGGGGTAAACTAAATAAACGTGAAGCCTTTGGCTCACGTTTATTTTTTGTGACATTCCTTAAATTTTATTTAAAAACAATTTATTTAATTGTATAATAGGTAAGGTTTCATAGGGAGGATGGAGATCCCTTTTCATTGTTTTTAGGGCAATGATCATGTTATGTTTAATCATATATGTTGCTGAGGTGAATGGAGAATGAAACGAATAGGGGTATTAACGAGCGGCGGGGATTCCCCGGGAATGAACGCAGCAGTTCGCGCAGTAGTCAGAAAAGCGATCTATCATGACGTTGAAGTTTACGGTATTTACAACGGATACGCGGGATTGATCAGCGGAAAGATTGAAAAGCTTGAACTCGGATCAGTAGGCGATATTATACATCGTGGAGGAACTAAGCTTTATACGGCAAGATGTCCTGAATTCAAAACAGTTGAAGGCCGTGAAAAAGGGATAGCAAACTTGAAGAAGCTTGGTATTGAAGGCCTTGTTGTTATCGGCGGAGACGGTTCATATATGGGTGCGAAAAAATTAACGGAACACGGGTTTCCATGTGTAGGTGTACCGGGTACAATTGATAATGACATTCCGGGCACTGATTTTACAATCGGTTTCGATACAGCTTTAAATACAGTAATTGACGCAATTGATAAGATTCGCGATACAGCGACTTCTCATGAACGTACATATGTAATCGAAGTAATGGGCCGTCATGCCGGCGATATCGCATTGTGGGCCGGTCTTGCAGGGGGAGCGGAATCGATCTTAATCCCTGAGGCAGACTATGACATGCACGAAATCATTGCCCGCTTAAAACGCGGCCACGAACGCGGCAAGAAGCACAGTATTATTATTGTTGCCGAAGGTGTAGGCAGCGGTGTTGAATTCGGGAAACGCATTGAAGAAGAAACAAATCTTGAAACTAGGGTATCTGTATTGGGCCATATCCAGCGCGGAGGTTCTCCGAGTGCTGCTGACCGTGTGTTAGCAAGCCGTCTCGGCGCATATGCAGTTGAACTGCTGCTTGAAGGAAAAGGCGGACGCTGTGTAGGTATACAAAACAATAAGCTTGTAGACCATGATATTATAGAAATACTTGAGACAAAACACACAGTTGAGCAAAACATGTATCAGCTTTCAAAAGAACTGTCTATCTAATGTACAGCTGAAGGCTGAAGATTTCAGAAGGAAGTGAACCAAATGAGAAAAACTAAAATTGTTTGTACCATCGGTCCGGCAAGTGAAAGTATTGAAATGCTTACGAAATTAATGGAGTCAGGAATGAACGTGGCTCGATTAAACTTTTCTCACGGAGATTTTGAGGAGCACGGTGCAAGAATTAAAAATATCCGCGAAGCAAGCAAAAAACTTGGCAAGAACGTTGGAATTCTGCTTGATACAAAAGGTCCTGAAATCCGCACACATACAATGGAAAACGGCGGTATTGAGCTTGAAACAGGTAAAGAGCTCATTATTTCAATGGACGAGGTTGTAGGAACAACAGATAAAATTTCAGTGACATATGAAGGTTTAGTCCATGACGTTGAACAAGGTTCAACGATTCTGTTAGATGACGGCCTTATCGGTCTTGAGGTACTTGATGTAGATGCCGCTAAACGCGAAATTAAAACAAAAGTATTAAACAACGGAACACTCAAAAATAAAAAAGGTGTTAACGTACCGGGCGTAAGTGTCAATCTTCCGGGGATTACTGAAAAGGATGCGCGAGACATCGTTTTCGGTATTGAGCAAGGAGTAGACTTCATCGCACCATCTTTCATTCGACGTTCCACGGATGTGCTCGAAATCCGTGAGCTTCTTGAAGAGCACAACGCTCAGGATATTCAAATCATCCCTAAAATCGAAAACCAAGAGGGCGTTGACAACATCGATGCGATTCTCGAAGTGTCTGACGGCTTAATGGTTGCGCGCGGAGACTTAGGTGTGGAAATTCCAGCTGAAGAAGTGCCGCTTGTGCAAAAAGAACTGATCAAAAAATGCAACGCGCTGGGCAAACCTGTTATTACAGCGACACAAATGCTTGACAGCATGCAGCGCAACCCGCGTCCGACTCGTGCGGAAGCAAGTGACGTTGCAAACGCGATCTTCGACGGAACAGATGCGATCATGCTTTCTGGTGAAACTGCTGCCGGAAGCTATCCGGTTGAAGCAGTTCAAACAATGCATAACATCGCGTCCCGTTCTGAAGAAGCATTAAATTATAAAGAAATTCTCTCAAAACGCAGAGACCAAGTGGGCATGACAATTACAGACGCAATTGGACAATCTGTCGCGCATACGGCGATTAACCTGAATGCTGCTGCGATCGTGACGCCGACAGAAAGCGGCCATACAGCACGCATGATTGCAAAATACCGTCCGCAGGCTCCGATTGTTGCGGTTACTGTAAATGACTCTATTTCCAGAAAGCTTGCCCTCGTATCTGGCGTATTCGCGGAAAGCGGCCAAAATGCGAGCTCAACAGATGAGATGCTTGAGGATGCTGTCCAAAAATCATTGAACAGCGGAATTGTAAAACACGGCGATCTTATCGTTATTACAGCAGGCACTGTCGGTGAGTCCGGCACTACGAACTTAATGAAGGTTCATACTGTCGGCGATATCATCGCTAAAGGCCAAGGCATTGGACGCAAATCAGCTTACGGTCCGGTTGTCGTTGCACAAAATGCAAAAGAAGCTGAGCAAAAAATGACTGACGGTGCGGTACTTGTTACCAAAAGCACTGACCGTGATATGATTGCATCCCTTGAAAAAGCGTCTGCTCTTATTACAGAAGAAGGCGGCTTGACTAGCCATGCTGCGGTAGTCGGATTAAGCCTTGGCATCCCGGTTATCGTGGGTCTGGAAAATGCGACATCTATTTTGACAGATGGCCAGGATATTACAGTTGACGCTTCCAGAGGCGCAGTCTATCAAGGCCGTGCGAGCGTTCTTTAATTACAGGTGAAAACGGAAGGGGAATCCCTTCCTTTTCTCTTTATCATGCCTTTTGTTGAACAGAACGTGTTACACGTGTGGGGGGCTTGGATATGAGATTTTTGTTTTTGCTTTTTATTGTGTTTCCGGCAATAGAAATCGGCATATTCCTATTTTTAGGCAAGCTGATTGGCATTTTACCGACAGTTCTATTCATGATTATGACTGGCATTATCGGCGCAGCAGCTGCAAAAAAACAAGGAACCGAAGTGTATTATAAGGTTCAGCGTGATCTTCAATATGGCAAAATGCCGGGAGAAGCGATTGCTGACGGTCTGTGCATTTTCATTGGCGGTCTATTGCTGATGCTTCCGGGCTTTTTATCAGATTTGGCCGGCGCCTGTCTTCTTATCCCGTTTACCCGCGGCTGGTGTAAGCCGATTCTGTTCAAATGGCTGAGAGGTATGTCGAAGAATAAGCGGATCATCATCAAATAAAAAACGGCAGCCATGAAAAAACGGCTGCCGTTTTATTTTTGCTGAACGGTGATATAGGACCATATTTCTTTTAATGCGCCTGTTGTGATGAAAGCTTGGATGATGACGAGTACAGCCGGTCCCGCAATCAGTCCTAAAAACCCGAATAATTTAAAGCCGGCAAACAGGGCGATGAGTGTTGCCAGCGGATCGATCCCGATAGATTTACTTAGTATCTTGGGCTCTGTCAGCTGCCGCTGAATAAGAACGACGAGGTACAGGATACCAATTCCGATCGCTTGGGGCAGCTGGCCCGTAATCGATAAATACAAAATCCAAGGCACAAATACGGAGCCGGCACCTAAGTAAGGGAGAAGATCTACAAGCCCGATTAAAAAAGCAATTGTTGCGGCGTGTTCAACCTTTAAGAGAGAAAGGCCGATAAATACAATCACCATGGTGATGAAAACGAGGACGGCTTGTGCTTTGATAAAACCAGTCATTGCTTTTTTTAATTCGCTGCTGATTGCTTTGCTGTTAGCTGTCACACGATCCGGCAGAATTAAAACAAGCATGGCTTTCAGCTTATGCCAATCCTTTGTCATAAAAAAGGTTGCCAGAAGAGAAAAAATCAGAACCGCCGCCGTATTGGGAAGAAGAGCGAAAAATCTCGGGATCATCTCTAGAATGTGGGACAGCAGAAGTCCGGCATTTTTAGCGGCCGAATCACCGAGTGTCTGGATATGAGTGACGATGGAAGCCTGCTGGTTCGTTTCCAATTCTTGAAACAAAAGAGTTAACTCGTTATAGAGCGGCTGAATATGAGTTGTAAACAATTTTTCGCAATATGAAATAAACGTGCTGATATGCGGAGGCAGCGTTTTTGCTAGATAGGCTGTTCCCGTTACGATTTCGGCTACCAGAAGGGTGAGCACACCGAAGGCTGCGAGCAGAAAAAAAGCAAGAACGCCCAGAACATTTATCGTTCGGGGGAATCCTGTAACTTTGTCCAAATAATCGACAACAGGATGAATCACCGATGAAAGAATAAGGGCGATCAGGAACGGATAAGTTAACGGAAACGAATAATAGGCCGCAGCTATCGACCCTGCGGTCATTGATATGACAAAGAGGGTTCTGAAAAAAATAGTGATATAAGATTGATTCACGAAAACGGTCCTCCTCTCGTCAGCATGTCCTATTTTTTATATGTATTCACGCTGTTGCTGAATATGAATACATTCATCTTAAAGGAGGGATGGCATGTGTTTACACAAGCGAATTTATTTTTAATTTTACTCTTGGCTATCGCACTTATCGCAAAAAACCAATCATTGCTCTTTGCTGTATCCGTCCTTTTGATCATCAAAATCCTAGGGCTTGATCAGAAATTATTTCCGACCATCCAGTCAAAAGGCATTAACTGGGGTGTGACCATTATTACCATCGCCGTTCTTGTCCCGATTGCCACGGGAGAAATCGGATTTAAGCAGCTTGGAGAAGCAATGCGGTCTTCCTACGCATGGATCGCTCTTGGAGCGGGGATCGCAGTGGCCCTGATTGCAAAAAACGGCCTGACCCTGCTTGAAAATGATCCGCATATTACAACTGCTCTCGTGATCGGGACCATTCTTGCAGTCGCGCTTTTTGGAGGAGTTGCGGTGGGACCGCTGATCGGAGCGGGGATTGCTTATTTAGCCATGCAGATCGTAAAACTGTTCACTTCATAAAAAAAAGCGGCCTTAAAGCCGCTTTTTTTTGTATGCAAAAACCCGCAAATAAAGGCGTTTTTTCGGGGAAATCACAGAATGAAAAAAAAAATTATAGGTAAACATTTAACAAATGTCTGATTATTGTTTATAATGAGAATAGGCTTAAACTTAAATAAGCTTATAAGAATTTGTTATGTTCTTTCATAAGCAAAGGGTTTTAGTACCAGCAGCCAGTAAAATGTAAGCATTTTCTTTTTGGGGGAGAGAAATACTTGCATCGTGCTTTTTAAGTAAGCCTCATGTTTTTACAACACTCTTAAAGGGGAAATTTATTGAAAAGGAGATGTTATATATGACAGCGACACGCGGTCTTGAAGGGGTTGTAGCAACAACATCATCTGTTAGTTCTATTATTGATGATACCCTTACATATGTGGGGTATGATATCGATGATTTGACAGAGAATGCAAGTTTTGAAGAAATCATCTACTTGCTTTGGCATCTAAGGCTGCCAAACAAAAAAGAGCTTGAAGAGTTAAAGCAGCAGCTTGCAAAGGAAGCTGCCGTTCCGCAAGAAATTATTGAGCACTTCAAATCTTATTCCCTCGAAAATGTTCATCCCATGGCTGCTCTTCGGACAGCAATTTCATTACTAGGCCTGCTTGACAGCGAGGCTGATACCATGAACCCGGAAGCTAACTACAGAAAGGCGATCCGCCTTCAGGCAAAGGTGCCTGGCCTGGTTGCAGCGTTTTCCAGAATTCGCAAGGGTCTTGAGCCTGTTGAACCGAGAGAAGATTACGGTATTGCGGAGAATTTTCTTTACACATTAAACGGTGAAGAGCCTTCACCAATTGAAGTTGAAGCCTTCAACAAAGCATTGATTTTACATGCTGACCATGAGCTGAACGCGTCAACGTTCACAGCGAGGGTCTGCGTCGCAACACTTTCTGACATCTATTCAGGCATTACTGCAGCAATCGGCGCGCTGAAAGGGCCTCTTCACGGCGGAGCGAATGAAGGCGTTATGAAAATGCTGACAGAAATCGGTGAAGTGGAAAACGCTGAGCCGTACATCCGCGCTAAACTTGAAAAGAAAGAAAAAATCATGGGATTCGGCCACCGTGTGTATAAGCATGGTGATCCGCGCGCGAAGCATCTGAAAGAAATGAGCAAGCGCCTGACCAACCTGACAGGCGAAAGCAAATGGTATGAGATGTCGATTCGTATAGAAGACATCGTCACATCAGAGAAAAAGCTTCCGCCTAACGTTGATTTCTATTCGGCTTCTGTATATCACAGCCTCGGTATTGACCATGATTTGTTTACACCGATTTTTGCTGTAAGCAGAATGTCCGGCTGGCTCGCTCATATTCTTGAGCAGTATGACAACAACCGTCTGATCCGCCCGCGGGCAGATTACACAGGCCCTGACAAACAAAAATTCGTTCCGATTGAAGAAAGAGCCTAAAGAACCATTGGAGGCTGGCTTGCGTCAATGAGGTTAGCCTCTTGTTCAGAACATCAAAATTGGGTTACACTTTAAATTGAATGTTGGGAAAAATCATTTTGTTTTCTATATAAGAAAAATAAAATGTTTTCTAAATATGAATTACATACTGGGAGGTTTTTATTGTGGCACAAGGTGAAAAAATTACAGTCTCTAACGGAGTATTAAACGTACCAAACAACCCGATTATCCCATTTATCGAAGGAGACGGAACCGGTCCTGATATTTGGAACGCGGCTTCGAAGGTTTTGGAAGCAGCAGTAGAAAAAGCATACAAAGGCGAAAAGAAAATTACATGGAAAGAAGTTTACGCCGGAGAAAAGGCTTATAATAAAACAGGTGAGTGGCTCCCTGCTGAAACATTAGATGTGATCCGCGAATATTTCATCGCGATTAAAGGCCCGTTAACGACACCTGTCGGCGGCGGTATCCGTTCTTTGAACGTAGCGCTCAGACAAGAGCTTGACCTATTCGTCTGCTTAAGACCTGTAAGATACTTTACTGGAGTGCCGTCACCGGTAAAACGCCCTGAAGATACTGATATGGTCATCTTCCGTGAAAATACAGAAGATATTTACGCAGGCATCGAGTATGCAAAAGGCTCTGAAGAAGTGCAAAAGCTTATCAGCTTCCTTCAAAATGAGTTAAACGTCAACAAAATCCGTTTCCCTGAGACATCAGGTATCGGCATTAAGCCTGTTTCAGAAGAAGGAACAAGCCGCTTGGTCAGAGCTGCCATTGATTATGCGATCGAGCATGGCCGCAAATCTGTAACACTTGTTCACAAAGGAAACATCATGAAGTTCACAGAAGGCGCCTTCAAAAATTGGGGCTATGAACTTGCTGAAAAAGAATACGGAGATAAAGTCTTTACATGGGCTCAATATGACCGCATTGCTGAAGAACAAGGAAAAGATGCTGCCAACAAAGCGCAAAGCGAAGCGGAAGCAGCAGGAAAAATCATTATCAAAGACAGCATTGCTGACATTTTCCTTCAGCAGATCTTAACGCGTCCAAACGAGTTTGATGTCGTTGCGACAATGAACTTGAACGGAGATTACATTTCAGATGCTCTTGCTGCGCAAGTCGGCGGAATCGGCATTGCTCCTGGAGCGAACATCAACTACGAAACAGGACATGCGATTTTCGAAGCGACGCACGGAACGGCTCCTAAATATGCAGGCCTTGATAAAGTAAACCCATCTTCAGTTATTCTTTCAGGCGTTCTGCTTCTTGAGCATTTAGGATGGAACGAAGCGGCTGATTTGGTTATCAAATCTATGGAAAAAACAATCGCTTCTAAAGTCGTAACTTACGATTTTGCCAGATTAATGGACGGCGCGACTGAAGTGAAATGTTCAGAGTTCGGAGAAGAACTGATCAAAAACATGGACTAAGCAAGGAAAAAGCCTAAAACTAGCCATAAAGGAGAAGAGAGACATGGGAAATACTCGTAAAAAAGTTTCTGTTATCGGAGCAGGTTTTACCGGAGCTACAACTGCATTTTTAATCGCTCAAAAAGAGCTGGCAGACGTTGTTCTTGTTGACATTCCGCAATTGGAGAACCCGACAAAGGGAAAAGCGCTTGATATGCTTGAAGCAAGCCCGGTTCAAGGCTTTGACGCAAAAATTACGGGAACATCCAATTACGAGGATACAGCTGGCTCTGACATTGTTGTTATTACAGCCGGTATCGCAAGAAAACCTGGTATGAGCAGAGATGATCTGGTCTCTACAAACGAAAAGATTATGAGAAGCGTTACGCGGGAAATCGTGAAATATTCTCCTGACTCTATTATTGTGGTGCTGACAAATCCTGTTGATGCAATGACATACGCGGTGTACAAAGAATCAGGCTTCCCTAAAGAGCGTGTAATCGGCCAGTCCGGTGTGCTTGATACGGCAAGATTCAGAACATTTGTGGCAGAGGAATTAAACCTGTCAGTGAAAGATGTGACTGGTTTCGTACTCGGCGGACACGGTGACGATATGGTGCCGCTTGTGCGTTATTCTTATGCTGGCGGTATCCCGCTTGAAACTCTTATTCCGAAAGAACGGATTGACGCAATTGTGGAGCGCACTAGAAAAGGCGGAGGCGAAATCGTGAATCTTCTTGGAAACGGAAGCGCGTATTATGCGCCTGCGGCTTCTCTGACAGAAATGGTCGAAGCGATCTTGAAAGATCAGCGCCGCGTTCTTCCTACAATTGCTTATCTTGAAGGGGAATACGGCTATGAAGGCATCTACCTTGGTGTTCCTACAATTGTAGGCGGCAACGGTCTTGAGCAAATCATTGAACTTGAACTGACAGACTATGAAAGAGCGCAGCTGAATAAATCAGTTGAATCTGTCAAAAATGTCATGAAAGTATTATCCTAATAAAAAGAGAGAAAGGCTTGCTTAATACAGCCTTTCTCTTTTTACTATAAATGAAAGCGTTATCATACACATCTTTATTTCTTTTAAAAATGATGTAAAAGGCGAATTGTCGGAATGTCCTGATTTCGCTAAAATAAAATCATGAAACATGTTAAGATGACATAAAATAGAGAAATAGGATGTCGGGGAATTATAATACTGGAGGCACAGCATGAACAAGAAAATTTTAGTTGTGGATGATGAAGAATCTATTGTTACTCTTTTACAGTACAATTTGGAACGGTCAGGCTATGATGTCATTACCGCCTCGGATGGGGAAGAAGCACTCAAAAAAGCGGAAACAGAGAAGCCTGATTTGATTGTGCTTGATGTGATGCTTCCAAAATTGGACGGAATCGAAGTATGCAAGCAGCTGAGACAGCAAAAACTGATGTTTCCCATTTTAATGCTGACAGCGAAGGATGAGGAATTCGACAAAGTATTAGGGCTGGAGCTCGGTGCTGATGATTATATGACCAAGCCGTTCAGTCCAAGGGAAGTAAATGCGAGAGTCAAAGCGATTTTAAGGCGTTCGGAAATAGCTGCGCCCTCTAGTGAGATGAAGAATGATGAAATGGAAGGCCAGATCGTAATCGGCGATCTGAAAATCCTGCCTGATCATTATGAAGCGTACTTTAAAGAAAGTCAGCTTGAATTGACACCGAAAGAATTCGAACTGTTGCTCTATTTAGGCAGACATAAAGGCAGAGTTCTGACAAGAGACCTGCTGCTGAGCGCAGTCTGGAATTATGATTTTGCCGGAGATACGAGAATTGTTGATGTGCACATCAGCCATCTTCGCGACAAAATTGAAAACAATACCAAAAAACCGATCTACATTAAAACGATTAGGGGATTGGGGTATAAACTGGAGGAGCCAAAAATGAATGAATAAATACCGTGTGCGCCTTTTTTCTGTATTCGTTGTCTGTATGATTCTGGTGTTTTGTGTTCTCGGGCTGTTTTTACAGCAGCTTTTTGAAACATCTGATCAAAGGAAAGCAGAGGAACACATTGAAAAAGAAGCAAAATACTTGGCTTCGCTTCTTGATGCCGGCAATCTGAATAATCAAGCAAATGAGAAAATCATTAAAGATGCAGGCGGCGCGCTTGATGTGAGCGCATCCGTTATCGATACAGACGGTAAGGTGCTGTATGGGTCAAACGGGAGATCGGCTGATTCCCAAAAGGTGCAGGCGCTTGTTTCTGGCCATGAGGGTATTCTGTCAACAACAGATAACAAGCTTTATTACGGACTTTCACTTAGAAGCGAAGGTGAAAAAACAGGATATGTGCTGCTTTCCGCCTCTGAAAAAAGCGACGGCTTAAAAGGCGAATTGTGGGGGATGCTGACGGCCAGTCTTTGTACCGCATTTATCGTCATTGTTTATTTTTATTCCAGCATGACCTCACGTTATAAAAGATCAATTGAGTCAGCGACAAATGTAGCCACAGAACTCTCTAAGGGCAACTACGATGCACGGACGTACGGCGGCTATATTAGGCGTTCTGATAAGCTAGGACATGCGATGAACAGCCTTGCCATTGATCTGATGGAAATGACGCGAACGCAGGAAATGCAGCGGGATCGGCTGCTGACAGTCATTGAAAACATTGGCTCCGGGCTGATTATGATCGACGGAAGAGGCTTTATTAATCTCGTAAACAGGTCTTACGCCAAGCAGTTTCATATCAATCCGAATCATATGCTGCGCCGTCTTTATCACGATGCATTTGAACATGAAGAAGTGATCCAGCTTGTCGAAGACATTTTTATGACGGAGACAAAGAAATGCAAGCTGTTAAGACTACCGATCAAAATAGAACGGCGTTATTTTGAAGTGGACGGTGTTCCGATTATGGGGCCGGACGATGAATGGAAAGGAATTGTGCTTGTTTTCCATGACATGACGGAAACAAAGAAATTAGAGCAGATGAGGAAGGATTTTGTGGCCAATGTTTCTCATGAGCTGAAAACGCCGATTACGTCCATAAAAGGGTTTACGGAGACGTTATTGGACGGGGCGATGGAGGATAAAGAGGCGCTTTCTGAATTTCTCTCTATTATTCTTAAGGAAAGCGAAAGGCTTCAGTCTTTGGTTCAGGATTTGCTCGATCTCTCAAAAATCGAGCAGCAAAATTTCACGCTCAGTATCGAAACGTTTGAGCCGGCCAAAATGCTTGTTGAGATTGAAACGCTTCTGAAGCATAAGGCGGATGAGAAAGGCATCTCCTTGCACCTGAATGTCCCGAAAGACCCTCAATATGTATCTGGTGACCCGTACAGGCTGAAACAGGTATTTCTTAATCTCGTAAACAATGCGTTAACCTACACGCCTGAGGGGGGCTCCGTGGCTATCAATGTAAAGCCCAGAGAAAAAGACATTCAGATTGAGGTTGCCGATTCTGGAATCGGAATTCAGAAAGAAGAAATTCCGCGCATCTTTGAACGCTTTTACCGCGTAGATAAAGACAGAAGCAGGAATTCGGGCGGAACCGGGCTGGGCCTTGCGATTGTCAAGCATTTAATAGAGGCTCATGAAGGGAAAATTGATGTCACAAGCGAGCCTGGACGGGGAACTGTCTTTACCGTGACGCTGAAACGGGCCGCTGAAAAGTCCGCCTAATGTTTACAAAGGTTTAACAATATCTTCATGCACTGTTAAACCTATGCTGGTAGGATGTAGTAGAACCCCTTCATCCAAGGAGCCAATTTTGACGGCGGGAACCTATTTGTGTTCCCGTCCTTTTTTGTGTCTTCTCTTATAGTTCACGTATTTTCCTTTCAAATTGAACTTTGTTAAAATAAGAGGAGCTAATGACTATGTAAGAGATGAATGGAAGCCTGAGGCTTCTTAGGAGGAAATTGAATGACGGAACGAAAAAAATTAGTGCTTGTAGACGGAAACAGTCTGGCTTACCGGGCGTTTTTTGCATTGCCGCTGTTAAGCAATGATAAAGGTGTTCATACAAATGCTGTATACGGCTTTGCGATGATTTTGATGAAAATGCTTGAGGATGAAAAACCGACGCACATGCTGGTTGCGTTTGATGCCGGGAAAACAACATTTCGTCACGGCACATTTAAAGAATATAAAGGCGGCAGACAGAAAACCCCGCCTGAGCTTTCCGAACAAATGCCGTTTATCCGCGAGCTGCTGGATGCCTACCAGATCAGCCGCTATGAACTGGAACAATATGAAGCGGATGATATTATCGGCACACTGGCCAAATCGGCTGAAAAAGACGGATTTGAAGTTAAGGTTTTCTCAGGAGATAAGGATTTAACCCAGCTGGCAACGGACAAAACGACAGTTGCCATTACGAGAAAGGGAATTACCGATGTTGAATTTTACACACCGGAGCATGTCAAAGAGAAATATGGGCTTACGCCTGAACAAATCATTGACATGAAGGGTCTGATGGGCGATTCCTCAGATAATATTCCGGGTGTGCCCGGCGTCGGAGAAAAGACTGCGATTAAGCTTTTAAAACAATTTGATTCCGTTGAAAAGCTGCTGGAGTCCATTGACGAGGTGAGCGGAAAGAAATTGAAGGAAAAGCTTGAGGAGTTTAAGGATCAGGCATTGATGAGCAAGGAGCTTGCGACAATTATGACGGATGCTCCGATTGAGGTATCTGTTTCCGGCCTGGAATATCAAGGCTTTAATCGTGAACAGGTCATTGCCATCTTTAAAGATCTTGGCTTCAACACGCTTCTTGAACGGCTTGGAGAAGACAGTGCAGAAGCAGAACAGGATCAATCGTTGGAAGACATTAATGTCAAAACAGTAACAGACGTGACAAGCGATATATTGGTGTCTCCATCCGCATTTGTCGTTGAACAGATTGGCGATAATTATCATGAAGAGCCGATCCTCGGATTTTCGATCGTAAATGAAACGGGAGCTTATTTCATTCCAAAAGACATTGCCGTTGAGTCTGAGGTGTTTAAAGAATGGGTGGAAAATGACGAGCAGAAGAAATGGGTCTTCGACAGCAAGCGGGCTGTTGTCGCTTTGCGCTGGCAGGGCATTGAGCTGAAAGGAGCCGAGTTTGATACGCTCCTTGCGGCTTATATCATCAACCCGGGCAATTCATATGACGACGTTGCGAGTGTGGCTAAGGATTACGGCCTGCATATCGTTTCAAGTGATGAATCAGTTTATGGAAAAGGAGCAAAACGGGCAGTGCCGTCAGAAGACGTACTGTCTGAGCACCTTGGCCGAAAAGCGTTAGCGATTCAAAGCCTTCGGGAAAAGCTCGTTCGGGAGCTGGAAAACAACGACCAGCTTGAACTGTTTGAAGAGCTGGAAATGCCTCTTGCGCTTATTCTCGGCGAAATGGAATCAACTGGCGTCAAGGTCGATGTTGACCGTTTAAAACGGATGGGTGAAGAACTGGGTGCGAAGCTGAAGGAATATGAAGAAAAAATCCATGAGATTGCGGGAGAGCCGTTTAACATCAATTCTCCGAAACAGCTAGGTGTCATCTTATTTGAAAAGATCGGCCTTCCTGTCGTAAAGAAAACGAAAACAGGCTATTCTACGTCTGCCGATGTGCTTGAAAAGCTGGCTGACAAGCATGATATTGTCGACTATATTTTACAGTACAGACAAATTGGCAAGCTTCAATCAACATATATCGAAGGGCTTTTAAAGGTGACGAGACCGGATTCGCATAAAGTGCACACGCGATTTAACCAGGCCTTAACGCAAACTGGCCGTCTCAGCTCGACTGATCCGAACCTGCAAAACATTCCGATCAGGCTTGAGGAAGGGCGGAAAATTCGCCAAGCTTTTGTGCCGTCTGAAAAAGACTGGCTCATTTTTGCAGCCGATTATTCACAAATCGAGCTGCGGGTGCTTGCCCATATTTCAAAGGATGAAAATCTGATCGAAGCTTTTACAAATGATATGGATATTCACACGAAAACGGCAATGGATGTGTTCCATGTCGCTAAGGATGAAGTGACATCTGCGATGAGACGCCAGGCGAAAGCGGTCAACTTTGGCATTGTATACGGGATCAGCGATTACGGTCTGTCACAGAACCTCGGCATTACCCGGAAGGAAGCGGGAGCATTTATCGACCGCTATCTGGAAAGCTTCCAAGGCGTAAAAGCGTACATGGAAGATTCAGTACAGGAAGCGAAGCAAAAAGGATACGTAACAACGCTTATGCATCGCCGCCGCTACATCCCTGAGCTGACGAGCCGGAACTTTAATATCCGAAGTTTTGCAGAGCGGACGGCCATGAATACGCCGATTCAAGGAAGCGCCGCTGATATTATCAAAAAAGCCATGATTGACATGGCTGCCAAGCTGAAAGAAAAAAAGTTGAAAGCAAGGCTTCTGCTTCAAGTACACGATGAATTGATTTTTGAGGCGCCAAAGGAAGAAATTGAAATTCTTGAAAAGCTTGTTCCTGAAGTGATGGAGCATGCGCTTGCATTAGATGTGCCGTTAAAGGTGGACTTTGCATCAGGCCCATCTTGGTACGATGCGAAATAAACAGAGATAGGAAGTGATGGATGTGCCGGAATTACCAGAGGTTGAGACGGTCCGGCGCACTCTGACCGGGCTTGTAAAGGGAAAAACAATCAAATCGGTAGAGATCAGATGGCCGAATATCATCAAACGGCCTGCCGAACCGGAGGAATTTGCGCGAAAACTAGCAGGAGAAACGATACAGTCCATCGGAAGACGGGGAAAGTTTTTACTGTTTCATTTAGATCATTATGTTATGGTTTCTCACCTTCGAATGGAAGGAAAATACGGTCTTCATCAAGCCGAGGAGCCTGACGATAAACACGTGCATGTCATATTCACGATGACGGATGGAACCCAGCTCCGGTACAGGGATGTGCGGAAATTTGGAACCATGCACTTATTTAAACCGGGAGAAGAAGCGGGCGAGCTCCCGCTTTCTCAGTTAGGTCCGGAGCCGGATGCAGAAGAATTTACGAGTGCGTATTTAAAAGAACGGCTTGCGAAAACAAACCGCGCTGTCAAAACTGCCCTACTGGATCAAAAAACGGTAGTTGGACTAGGAAATATTTATGTGGATGAGGCTCTTTTCAGAGCGGGTGTTCATCCCGAGATAAAAGCAAATCAATTATCAGATAAAACAATCAAAACCCTTCACGCTGAAATCAAAAACACTCTGCAGGAGGCGATTGATGCGGGCGGAAGCACAGTCCGTTCATATATCAACTCCCAAGGGGAAATCGGAATGTTCCAGCTGCAGCATTTTGTGTACGGAAAAAAAGACGAGCCATGCAAAAATTGCGGAACGATGATTTCGAAAATTGTCGTTGGAGGAAGAGGCACGCATTTTTGCGCAAAGTGCCAGAAAAAAAAGTAGCATAATGCTTCATCGTCCAAGCTGTCGGTGCATATATCAGTAACTCTGTAATGGAGGATGCCATTTTCGAAACACGGATTTTTCACTTTCCCATATATATGATTGTGATGAATCCCGGGCATTTCACATCTGATACAAGAGCACCAACAGAAAGGAAGAAACGGATATGCAAATGGTTTCTATACTGCTGCTGGCGTTGGCTGTCAGCTTGGACAGTTTTTCAGTCGGATTTACGTACGGATTGAGAAAAATGAAAATACCGTTTAAAGCGATTTTGGTTATCGCCTGCTGTTCCGGTGCTGTCATGTTTATATCCATGCTGATCGGAAGCTTTCTCACGAAGTTTTTTCCTGTATATGTGACGGAGAAGCTTGGCGGTTTGATATTGGTTGGAATCGGTGCGTGGGTTCTGTATCAATTTTTCAAACCGGCAAAAGATAAAGAATACCTATTGCATGAAAAAACACTGCTTAATTTAGAGGTTCGGTCATTAGGAATTGTGATTCATATTTTGAGAAAACCCATGAGTGCGGATATCGACAAATCGGGTGTGATCAATGGAATTGAGGCGGTCTTATTGGGATTTGCCTTATCGATTGATGCCTTTGGAGCAGGTATAGGCGCAGCCATTCTCGGTTTTTCGCCGATTGTGATGAGCATCGCCGTGGCAATCATGAGCTCGCTGTTTGTATCAATTGGAATCAATGCCGGCCATTTTCTGTCTAAGTGGAAATGGATCGATAAAATGGCGTTTTTGCCGGGGCTTCTATTAATCACGATTGGGCTCTGGAAATTGTAAAAAGGAGTGGATCTCTTGACCTTAGTCATTGGTTTAACGGGAGGAATAGCTAGCGGCAAAAGCACGGTAGCCAATATGCTGATTGAAAAAGGAATAACAGTTATAGATGCAGATATCATTGCAAAACAAGCGGTAGAAAAAGGGATGCCGGCCTACCGGCAAATCATTGACGAATTCGGTGAAGACATACTGCTCTCAAATGGCGATATAGATAGAAAAAAGCTTGGAGCGCTGGTATTTACAAATGAACAAAAACGTCTCGCTTTAAATGCAATTGTTCATCCCGCAGTCAGGCAGGAAATGCTCAATCGCCGTGATGAAGCCGTTGCAAATCGGGAGGCATTTGTTGTATTGGATATCCCGCTATTGTTCGAAAGCAAATTGGAATCATTGGTTGATAAAATTATCGTGGTCAGTGTGACAAAAGAGCTTCAACTGGAACGTCTGATGAAGCGCAATCAGCTGACGGAAGAAGAAGCAGTCAGCCGTATCCGCTCTCAAATGCCCTTAGAGGAAAAAACAGCAAGAGCAGATCAAGTCATCGATAACAGCGGCACGCTTGAAGAGACCAAAAGGCAGCTTGATGAAATCATGAACAGCTGGGCATAATTCAAAAAACACCGTTCATATTGAACGGTGTTTTTTTTGCCATTAAAAATCAAAGTTGTCCGGATCAGGACCGACGCGCAAGTTTTCATTCAGTGCATCGATTCGGTTCATGTCATCCTGCGTTAATTCAAAGTCAAATACGCTTGCATTTTCTTTAATGCGGTGTTCCTTCGTTGATTTAGGAATCGTAATGATGCCATGCTGCAGATCCCAGCGCAAGATAATTTGTGCGACAGATTTGTTATATGTTTGAGCGATGTCAGCCAATACAGGATGATCCAGCAGCTGCCCCTGCATTAAAGGTGACCAAGCCTCCATCTGGATGCCCTGATTTTGGCAGTATCTTATCAACTCTTTTTGTGTGAGGCGCGGGTGAAATTCCACTTGGTTAATCATAGGCTTAATTTCAGCTGCTGTCATCAGATCTTCAAGATGGTGAATTTGGAAGTTGCTTACGCCAATCGCTTTGATACGGCCTTCTTTATACAGCGTTTCAAGCGCTCTCCAAGCTTCTTTATACTTTCCTTCTACAGGCCAGTGGATGAGGTATAGATCCAAATAATCCAGACCGAGTTTGGACAGACTTGTTTCAAACGCGGCGAGTGTTTCTTCGTAGCCTAAATCCGCATTCCATACTTTTGATGTGATAAACAGATCCTCTCTTGAAATGCCTGCTTCTTCAATGCCTTCCCGAATCCCTTCTCCGACTCCAGCTTCATTTCCATAGATTGCTGCAGTATCAATACTGCGGTACCCGTGAACAATGGCAGTTTTAACTGCGTTTACCAGTTCAGATCCTTCTTCCACTTGGAACACGCCGAGGCCGAACCAAGGCATTTCCACCCCATTATGAAGTGTTGCTTTTGCTTGTAAATGTGTTGTCATGTTCATTTCCTCCTTTAAAATTGTCAGGCTTCCTGCCGATCTCGTTTTTCCATTAAGCGGCTCCAGCCTGTTAAAATGACTGCACCGACCACCATTAATCCGCCTATCCAAGCGGTATGAATCAATCCGATTGAATCGGTGATCACACCGCCAAGGTATGACCCAAGCGCGATCCCTGCATTAAAAGCAGCGATATTCATCGCGGATGCGACGTCAACTGCACTCGGGACAAAACGCTCAGCCAGCATGACGACATACACCTGAAGGCCGGGCACGTTCATAAAGGCTAGCAATCCCATACAGAGAATGGTAATGAGCCCAGCTGTTTGATACGGGGCTGTAAATGTCAGTACGAATAGAACAATTGCTTGTACGATAAACATATAGAATAAAGCGGCAATCGGATTTCGGTTTGACAGCTTTCCGCCAATCATATTGCCGATAGCAATAGCTATTCCGTATCCGAGCAGAATCACTGCAACAGTCCCGGCTTTGAAGCCTGTTACTTCCTGAAGCAGGGGAGACAGATACGTGAACACAACGAATGTTCCTCCGTATCCAAGCGCTGTAATGACAAATAAAAGCAATAACCGGCTGTTTGTCACAAGCTTCAATTGATCCCGCATCGTTGTTTTCGTACCTTTTCGTAATTTGGACGGTACAAGAATGCCATTTGTAATGAAAGCAATGATTCCGACGGCGATAATGACCATAAAGGCGAAACGCCAGCCGAACTGCTGGCCGATAAATGTCCCAAAAGGAACTCCGGTTACAGTTGCCACCGTGAGGCCGGTAAACATAATTGAAATCGCGCTAGCCCTTTTATCTTCCGGGACAATATCCGCTGCGATTGTCGAACCGATCGACATAAACACACCGTGCGAAAATGCCGATATCACACGTGCTGCTAGTAAAATCCCGATGCTTGAAGCGGTTGCTGCCATCGTATTACTGGCAATAAAAATAAACATGATCCAAAGCAATAGTGTCTTACGCGACATGCTTGAGGTCAATGAAGTTAATATAGGTGCCCCAAATGTAACGCCGAGCGCATAAAGGGAAACGGTTAATCCTGCTGTCGTGACTGGAATATGCAGGTCATCAGCAATGAGCGGCAAAAGGCCGACACTGATAAATTCAGTTGTCCCTATTGCGAATGCACTTACGGCCAAAGCCAGTAGTGCAGGAATACTGCTTTTGGCTGAAGTCATGATGTTCCTCCTTTGTAAGATGTGTTGTATGATTGAAATTCTGCCGAGTAAGCTATATAAATAAAAAAGAGCAGATTCAAATCAGCCGGCAAATGTGATTATGAAACATATCGTTAAGAAATAAAAGTACGTACTTTGAAGTGCTATAGTCACTTTTTGGTGCCTGTGAGGAGAATGGATTGTATGGAGAAGAAAAAATATAACATTTCTGTTGAAGCGACTCTTGAAGTGATTGGAGGGAAATGGAAATGCGTCATTTTATGCCATTTGACGCACGGAAAAAAACGCACAAGCGAATTAAAACGCCTAATGCCCAATATCACGCAAAAAATGCTGACTCAGCAGCTGCGCGAGCTGGAAGCGGACGGTGTCATTAACCGAATCGTATATAATCAAGTTCCTCCCAAAGTGGAATATGAGCTCAGCGAATACGGCCGCAGCTTAGAAGGGATTTTAGATATGCTGTGTGCTTGGGGAGCGAATCATATTAACAGAGTGTACGGGGATACATTTTCTGTGCTAGAAGAAAGTGTGCTCAATGATAAGTTAAAACAGGAATCATAAAGCATGAGGGCAGTCAGTGCGGAGCGCTGGCTGCTTTTTGGTTCTTACGCCTGATATTCTGTGCAAGAAAACATAAGATGCATCATAAATTAGCGTTATAATCGTTGATTTTTATCAATATGTACTGGCGAATTTGCTTTAATGTGTTATACTAATTTTAGATAGTAACAAATTAGGATGGCATAATTGATAAGGGGTGTCCAACATGAAGGTAAAAGTAGCGATCAACGGGTTTGGAAGAATCGGAAGAATGGTTTTTAGAAAAGCGATGTTAGACGATCAAATTCAAGTAGTGGCCATTAACGCCAGCTATTCCGCAGAAACGCTGGCTCATTTAATAAAGTATGACACAATTCACGGCAGATACGACAAAGAGGTTGTGGCTTGTGAAGACAGCCTGATCGTAAATGGAAAGAAAGTGCTTTTGTTAAACAGCCGTGATCCAAAACAGCTGCCTTGGCGGGAATATGATATTGACATAGTCGTCGAAGCAACAGGGAAGTTTAATGCTAAAGATAAAGCGATGGGCCATATAGAAGCAGGTGCAAAAAAAGTGATTTTGACCGCTCCGGGAAAAAATGAAGACGTTACCATTGTGATGGGCGTAAATGAGGACCAATTTGACGCTGAGCGCCACGTCATTATTTCAAATGCGTCATGCACGACAAACTGCCTTGCGCCTGTTGTAAAAGTGCTGGATGAAGAGTTTGGCATTGAGAGCGGTCTGATGACTACAGTTCATGCGTATACGAATGACCAAAAAAATATTGATAACCCGCACAAAGATTTGCGCCGGGCGCGGGCTTGCGGTGAATCCATCATTCCGACGACAACAGGAGCGGCAAAGGCGCTTTCACTTGTGCTGCCGCATTTGAAAGGAAAACTTCACGGCCTCGCCTTGCGTGTTCCTGTTCCGAACGTCTCATTGGTTGATCTCGTTGTTGATCTGAAAACGGATGTTACGGCTGAAGAAGTAAACGAGGCATTTAAATGCGCTGCCAAAACGTCGATGTACGGTGTACTTGATTACTCAGATGAACCGCTCGTTTCGACTGATTATAATACGAATCCTCATTCAGCGGTCATTGACGGGCTTACAACAATGGTAATGGAAGACAGGAAAGTAAAGGTGCTGGCGTGGTATGACAACGAATGGGGCTACTCCTGCAGAGTTGTTGATCTGATCCGCCATGTAGCGGCACGAATGAAACATCCTTCTGCTGTATAAAATAAGGTCATGGACACATTTTAAAGAAAAAACCCTTAACAGCATATTTCTGAAAAAACGCACCTTGCAAATTAGACTTAAACACAGTATACTATTTTTCGTGAACTTCTTGCTTGAGACTGTTTCGGAATTACTTAAAGGGTTAGGACCTCTCCGGACTAACTTTCCCCCGTGGTAAATGGCCGACCCAGTTGTTGGAATTTCACTTTTTAATTCTTGTTAAGGGGGGTCCATGACTATGGAAACAATGGGGCGTCACGTTATCTCCGAGCTATGGGGATGCGATTTTGATAAGCTGAATGACATGGATTTTATTGAAAAAACGTTTGTAAATGCTGCTCTAAAATCAGGTGCTGAGGTGCGCGAGGTTGCATTTCACAAATTTGCACCGCAAGGCGTAAGCGGAGTTGTGATTATTTCTGAATCACACTTAACGATTCACAGTTTTCCTGAGCACGGATATGCGAGCATTGATGTTTATACTTGTGGAGACTTAGATCCTAATGTCGCTGCTGATTACATTGCAGAGGCATTACATGCTGATACAAGAGAAAACATTGAAATACCAAGAGGAATGGGGCCTGTGCAAATTAAACAGGCGCAAGCGAAAGTACTATAAAGTAAATTGCGAACACAAAGGGAGCTGAAGCTAGAAAGCCATTATGAGCTTTTTAGCTTATGCTCCTTTTATTTTTATAAAGAAACGAGAGTGTCAGCTTTTTCTTTTTTCATTTTTTTTGTAAAATAAGAAGGAGATTTTCACAAACCACCTAATGCTATAGAAACAAATTTAACAACGGCTCTCCCGACAGATGCTGTCACATCTATTTTTAAAAGGCGGAGGCTGCCGAAAATACATTGCAGGGAACGATATAGTTGGGAGCTGATTTTATTGAAATGTCCTTCATGCCAGCATAACGGAACACGAGTCCTTGATTCACGGCCTGTGGATGACGGAAAGTCGATTCGCCGAAGACGCGAGTGCGAATCCTGCCACTACCGGTTTACGACCTTTGAGAAAGTGGAGGAAACCCCGCTCATCGTTGTGAAAAAAGAAGGTGTGCGTGAGGAATTCAGCAGAGAAAAAATGCTGCGCGGCCTCATAAAAGCATGTGAAAAAAGGCCTGTTTCACTCAAAACGCTTGAAGACATGTGCTTTGATATTGAAAAAGAGCTTCGCAATCAAGGCTGCTCCGAGGTGAAGAGTGAGCTCGTCGGAGAAATGGTCATGGACCGGCTGGCTAAGATTGACGAAGTCGCATATGTGCGGTTCGCGTCCGTCTATCGGCAGTTTAAAGATATAAACGTCTTTATCGACGAATTAAAAGACTTAATAAAGAAAGAGCGTTAAAAGAGCTAAGAGGATTCTTCTAGCTCTTTTCTCATGTGCAAAATTGGCATTTGATAGATATAAGAAACGGTGTAAAATGAAAGGTAGAAACAAATTCGGAAGGTTTGAGAATGTATGGCTGACTATTGGAAAGATGTACTGCCTGTAGACCCGTATGTGGTTAAAAGCAGATCGATGCTGCAGGATATTGACAGACAAATTATTACACAACTGTACCAGCCCTTAATCGGCCCTGTTGCATTCTCTCTTTATATGACATTGTGGGGAGAGCTTGAACAAAACCGTCTGTGGGGCGGAGAGTCCACACATAGACAGCTGATGGGGATGACACAGTCCAACTTAAAAACGATCCATCAGGAACAGGGGAAGCTCGAGGGCATCGGATTGCTGAAAGTATATATGAAAGAATCCGAGCGGCAGGAGCGCCTCTTTATATATGAACTCCTTCCGCCGCTCAGACCGAATGAATTTTTTGAAGACGGAATGCTGAATGTTTTTCTGTATAATAGAGTCGGAAAAACGAAATATCAGCAATTAAAACAATTTTTTACGCACCCGGCCATTTCAGAAGATGCGAAGGACATTACGCGTCCGTTTAATCATGCGTTTGAATCGCTGCAGCCGAGTGAATGGAAGCTCACATCCGATATGGAGGAAACGGTAAGGCTTGCCGAGGGGTCCGAGTATACTTCTGTCGGACAGTCTCCGTCCTACACCATAACGGAGGATGTGTTTGATTTTGATTTGTTTTTAGCGGGACTTTCTGAGACGATGATACCGAGAAAAGCGATGACCCAGCAGGTGCGGGACACAATCAAAAAGCTTTCTTACCTGTACGGAATTGACCCTTTGCAAATGCAAAACGTTGTGATGAGCGCAATTGATGAGCGTGACGTCATTACGACGGAGGCATTAAGAAAAGCGGCGAGCGACTGGTATCAAATTGAAAGAAACGGACAGCTGCCCGATTTGGTGGAAAAAACACAGCCGGTGCATCTGCGTGAAGGCGAAAAACCGGCAGAAGAGGATTCTCTGGATGGGAAGCTGATTGCATTGCTGGAGGCGATTTCCCCGAAGAAGCTTCTGCAGGACATTGCTGACGGAACAGAGCCGTCAAAAGCTGATCTGAAGATCATAGAAGAAATTATGTTCGAACAGAAGCTCGAGCCAGGCGTCACAAATGTGTTAATTTATTATGTCATGCTGAAAACCGACATGAAGCTGTCGAAAAACTATATCCAAAAAATCGCTTCGCATTGGGCACGCAAAAAGGTAAAAACGGTCAGGGAAGCGATGAAGCTCGCAATAGAAGAAAACCGCCAGTACCTTGAATGGGCTGAAGGAAAAACAAAGTCTTCGAAACGAAACCAAAAAGTGATTCGTGAAGAAAAGCTTCCTGATTGGATGACAGAAAAGGAAACAGCGCCCGAATCAGAATCCGGACAGCAGAAGCTGCATCCGCAGGATTTGGAAGAACAGAAGAAAAAGATGATGGAAGAAATGCAAAAACTGAAAAAATACTCTGCCTATTAAAGACAGAGATGCGGGGTGAAGGAATAGATGGAACCAATCGGCCGTTCCCTGCAGGGCGTAACCGGCAGGCCGGATTTCCAAAAACGTCTTGAACAAATGAAGGAAAAAGTCATGAAAGATCAAGATGTTCAAGCATTTTTGAAGGAAAACGAAGAAGTGATTGACCAAAAAATGATCGAAAAGAGCTTAAATAAGCTTTATGAATATATCGAACAAAGCAAGAATTGCTCCTATTGTTCGGAAGATGAAAACTGCAACAATTTGTTGGAGGGATACCATCCAAAGCTTGTTGTCAATGGACGGTCTATTGATATCGAGTATTATGAATGTCCAGTCAAACGGAAGCTTGACCAGCAGAAGAAACAAAAGTCTCTTATGAAAAGCATGTATATCCAGCAGGATCTTCTTGGAGCGACGTTCCAGCAAGTTGATATCAGTGACCCGAGCAGGCTCGCGATGTTTCAGCATGTTACAGACTTCCTGAAAAGCTATAATGAGACGGGAAAAGGGAAAGGATTATATTTATACGGGAAATTTGGGGTAGGAAAAACGTTTATGCTCGCTGCAATTGCCAATGAGCTGGCGGAAAAAGAGTATTCCTCCATGATTGTCTATGTGCCTGAATTTGTGAGAGAGCTTAAGAATTCGCTGCAAGACCAGACATTGGAAGAGAAGCTCAATATGGTAAAGACCACACCCGTATTGATGCTTGATGACATCGGAGCAGAATCAATGACAAGCTGGGTAAGGGATGAAGTCATCGGAACGGTGCTTCAGCACAGAATGTCCCAGCAGCTGCCAACGTTCTTTTCTTCTAATTTCTCACCTGACGAGCTGAAGCATCATTTTACGTATTCGCAGAGGGGAGAAAAAGAAGAAGTAAAAGCGGCAAGATTAATGGAGCGGATATTATATTTGGCTGCTCCGATCCGCCTTGACGGAGAAAACCGCCGACATCCATAATTGCTGTGGTTCAAAGGGGAAGGAACTGAGGGTATGAAACGAAAAACGGCTGTCAAATGGCTGGCAGTGCTTGCAGGTGCTGGTTTACTCTATTGGGGAAATAAAACGTATTTGAATGTATCGCCGAAAGAAATCAGGGTATGGGTATTGTCGTTCGGAGTCTTTGCACCTCTGATGTTTATCGGGATATCCATCGTCAGGCCACTTGTTTTATTTCCGGTGTCTGTTATTTCAATAGCTGGCGGACTTGCGTTTGGCCCGCTTCTCGGCACGCTTTATACGTTATTCGGTTCGATGTGTGCTTCAGCTGTTTCGTTTTTTGCGGCCGGTTTGTTTTCGGCGAAAAAGAACGGGCATTACGAAAGGCTTGAAGCCATACAGAAGCAAATGGAGGATAACGGATTTTTCTATATCTTTCTTTTGAGAATCCTGCCGATCAATTTTGATTTCGTCAGCTATGCGGCAGGCCTTTCCAATGTCAAAGCGCTGCCGTATTTTGCCGCAACGGCTGTGGGAATCATCCCTGGGACGATTGCGCTTAATGTGCTGGGTGCGAGCTTTTTGGCTGGCAATCTGCCCGCTTTCTTTATGGTGCTCGCTTTGTATATCGTGTTTATCTCATTGCCGTTCATCTTCAGAAAGAAAATGCAAAACTTGTTCCAAGAATCAAATTAAGATTTGCCAATGACCTTTACGTCTATTTTAAAAACATCCCCCATATACTTGTAACAGATGCCGTAAGGGGGGACAAACATGCTTGAAATAATCTTTGAAGATGACCATGATGCAGCCGCTTTTTTACATCTCATTCAGCATTCGGACGATCGGAACAATATCATTGTCCGTGAAGGCATACGAAAAATCGGGATTGAAAAAGCGAATCCGGCTTTTCCTATTCAGCGTTTTATGGAGCCGATTCTGGTCAAATTTTTTTTGGAATGCAAAGAAGACGAGCATATGCTGTCATTGATTGAGGAAACGTATTGTTTCACGGACCAGGATGAACAGCAGCAAATCCTTCAGCTCGCACACAGTATTATTGAAGGTGAAGCAGCCGATCTTCCGTTTGAGCCGCTGAAGCTTTCACGGAAACAATCTATTTTGGATGAACTCCAAACGATCTGTTTAGAGGAAGGAGTATTTTACATTCGCTCCTTTCAGACCTTCCGACTTGGATCATACTATAAGCAGCTGAGAGATATTACAGAAGCAGCGATTGATGAATATAAGATGGAACAGGAATATCAAAACTTTATTCAAACACTCAGAGACTATGTGGACGCCAAACAGCCGCGAATCAAAAAAGTGCATATTGTCCATGATGGTTCCTTTACATTATGGGAGCTGCGCTATGTGCCGGAACGGGAAAAAATGAAATACATAGACAGAAGATTTGTCCGGGATCATCCTATGTATATTGATTCTCATTTGCTCGCGCCGCTGATTTCCATTGCGCCTGATGAAGTCGTGCTTTATACCGACCAGCCCGAGCACATGATGGCAAGGACCATTCAAAACGTATTTCAAGAGAGAGTGGAAATGCTCCCGCTGCATGCTTTTACAGATGCAGAAATACCGGTGAAGCACTCGGAAGGATGAGGGCCGGCAGCCTGTCTATATAAGGCTGTCGGTTTAAAAAAAGGAAACGCGATCGTGTTGATTTTTTGGATTGAACAATTTATAATACATAGGAGATTAAGAAAGACACACGTATTGATAAGGACACGAAGGAATGATACCGGCTCAAAGAGAGGGAAGCCCTGGCTGCAAGCTTCCCAGCTAAGGACCATTCGCTTTACCGCCTTTGAACTTCAGCTGTGAACCTCTTGAAAAGGAACAGTAATGGCTGACGGGAACTCCCGTTACAGAGCTTAGAGCCGCAGGTGCCGTATTGGCTTTGCGGAAAAAAGGGTGGAACCACGATTCCGTTTATTCAACCTCGTCCCTTTCATAGGGGGCGGGGTTTTTATATGCAAAAAAAGGAGTGACAAAGATGTCAGATATGGTAAAAATCACATTTCCTGATGGAGCAGTCAAGGAGTTTGCGAAAGGAACAACAACAGTAGATATCGCGGCATCCATCAGTCCGGGATTAAAGAAAAAATCATTAGCCGGAAAACTGAACGGAAAAGAAATCGATTTGAGAACGCCGATCAATGAAGACGGTACAGTGGAAATCATTACAGAAGGCTCAGAAGAAGGTCTTCAAATTATGCGCCACAGTACGGCTCACTTGCTGGCTCAAGCGATTAAACGCATCTACAAGGATGTTAAATTCGGCGTCGGTCCGGTTATCGAAAACGGGTTTTACTACGATGTAGAAATGGACGAAGCGATTACACCGGAGGATCTGCCGAAAATCGAGAAAGAAATGAAAAAAATCGTTAATGCGAACCTTCCGATCGTTCGAAAAGAAGTCAGCCGTGAAGAAGCGAAAGCCCGTTTTGCGGAAATCGGCGACGATCTGAAGCTTGAACTATTGGATGCGATTCCTGAAGGAGAAACCGTTTCGATCTATGAGCAAGGCGAATTCTTTGACCTGTGCCGCGGCGTCCATGTTCCTTCAACCGGAAAAATCAAAGAATTTAAGCTGTTAAGCCTTGCAGGCGCATACTGGCGCGGCGACAGCAAAAACCAAATGCTTCAGCGCGTATATGGTACAGCTTTCTTCAAAAAAGCTGATCTTGAAGAGCATCTTCGTATGCTAGAAGAAGCGAAAGAACGCGACCACAGAAAGCTCGGCAAAGAATTAAAGCTGTTTGCAAACTCTCAAAAAGTCGGACAAGGCCTGCCGCTTTGGCTGCCAAAAGGCGCGACAATCCGCCGCGTCATCGAGCGTTACATTGTCGATAAAGAAATCAGCCTCGGCTATGAGCACGTATACACACCTGTGCTTGGCAGCAAAGAGCTGTATGAAACATCAGGGCATTGGGACCATTATCAGGAAGGCATGTTCCCTCCGATGGAAATGGACAATGAAACACTTGTATTGCGTCCGATGAACTGTCCGCACCATATGATGATTTACAAACAAGACATTCACAGTTACCGCGAGCTTCCGATTCGTATTGCGGAGCTTGGAACGATGCACCGCTATGAAATGTCAGGTGCGCTGTCAGGGCTTCAACGCGTACGTGGGATGACGTTAAATGATGCACACATCTTTGTGCGCCCGGATCAAATTAAGGATGAGTTTATCCGCACAGTCCGTTTAATCCAGGATGTATATGAAGACTTCGGTTTAAGTGATTACACATTCCGTCTGTCTTACCGCGATCCGGAAGATACAGAGAAATATTTTGATGACGATGAAATGTGGAACAAAGCGCAATCCATGCTGAAAGAGGCAATGGACGAAATCGGCCACGACTATTACGAAGCAGAAGGTGAAGCGGCATTCTACGGCCCTAAACTTGATGTTCAGGTGAAAACTGCGATCGGAAAAGAAGAAACACTGTCTACGGTACAGCTTGATTTCTTATTGCCGGAACGTTTCGACCTGACATACATCGGTGAGGACGGCAAGCAGCACCGTCCGGTTGTCATTCACAGAGGTGTCGTTTCAACAATGGAACGCTTTGTTGCCTTCTTAATCGAAGAACACAAAGGCGCCCTGCCGACATGGCTTGCACCGGTTCAGTTCCAAGTCATCCCGGTTTCTCCGGCTGTGCATTTAGACTACGCGAAAAAAGTGCAGGAACGCCTGCAGCGTGAAGGCCTGCGTGTTGAAGTCGACAGCCGCGATGAAAAAATCGGCTACAAAATCCGTGAAGCGCAAATGCAAAAAATCCCGTACATGCTGGTGGTCGGTGACCAAGAAGCAGAAAACGGAGCGGTAAACGTGCGTAAATACGGAGAACAGAACTCTGAAACGATTTCTCTTGATGAGTTTGTGAAAAAGGCAGTAGCTGAAGCGAAAAAATAAAATAAAAAAGCATGATCTCATTGAAGAGATCATGCTTTTTTATTTCTCTAATATAGGAAACAAATCATGAAGGCTGCTGATGATGTAATCAGGCGTTACGTCAGTTTCGTTTTTCTTATCCGTCCGGTTGATCCAAACGGTTTTGATTCCGGCTCTTGAAGCGCCTAAAATATCAGTATTCAAATTATCGCCGACCATGATGGCATCGTCTTTTTCAATATTCATCAGCTTAAGGCAGTGTTCAAAAATTGAAACATCCGGCTTGCCCTTGCCGAATGCGCCCGAGATGACGATTTCATTGAAGTAAGGAGCGAGCTCAGGTACGCCGGCAAGCTTCTCCTTTTGCAGACTCGGATCGCCATTTGTCAAAAGCAATAATTCATACTTGCCTTTTAATTGATCGAGTACAGCAAATGTTTCATCATATACAAACGGGCGCTTTCTGCGCTCTGCCGCAAAAAACTCTCCCAAGTATTCGCCATATGCAGGATCATCGATCCCAAGCGCTTTCAGTCCGTTTGTCCATGCATTTCTTCTGTACTCCGGCACAATCTTGTTCAGCTTTTGAAAGCCTTCACTGATTGGCTCTGAGAAATTGGACCACAGTCCTTCAAACGGGTTAATGCCGATCATCACTGTATATGGATACGTCTCATATGACATGTACAATTCTCTCGCTGCTTCGCGAACAGCTGCTTCGAATTCCTCAGGGTCAAGGCCATATTTTTTCTCCGCCTGTAAGCAAGTTTCTGCAAATGTTGTTCTGACGCTTTTTTCGTCCCAAAGTAGTGTATCATCTAAATCAAAAAATACGGCTTTCATGATCTTCTCCTCTGCTTCAGATTCAAATCTTTCTGCCAAAAGGCTCATATTTTATTTTACAATAGATAAAAGCCTTGTGAAATATGTTTTCAGACGATTTTAAAAAAACAGTCAGCCGTAAAACGAAAACATGCTAGAATGAAAACGGAAAGAACAGGTGACATGAATGATTCATTTAATGATTATGATGCTGGAGAGAGTGGGGATTATTGTTATATTAGGGTTCATTCTCGCCCATACGAAACTTTTCAGACAAGCTCTTCAGAATCAGGACGGCTATAAAGGAAAAGCGATTTTAATTTCTATTTTTTCTCTTTTCAGCATCATCAGCAATTATACAGGCATCGAAATTCAAAGAAATATGATTGTAAACAATGACTGGGTGTTTACGATAGATCCATCGGGCTCTATCGCGAATACCCGTATTTTGGGCGTGGAAATCGGGGGCCTTCTCGGAGGTCCGTTTGTAGGGGCAGGGATCGGCATACTGGCGGGCCTGCATCGTTTTTCACTCGGCGGCAGCACGGCTTTAAGCTGTGCCGTATCATCTATTTTAGCGGGTGTTCTTGCAGGCTTGATCGGCAGGTATTTTACGAAGCGATATCGAATGCCGACACCGCGCATCGCCGCTCTTGTGGGAATCGGCATGGAGTCACTGCAAATGATCATTATTTTGCTGATGGCAAAGCCGTTCAGTGACGCTTGGGAGCTTGTCAGCATGATCGGAATTCCGATGATACTCATCAATGGAACAGGCAGTTTTATTTTTCTGTCTATTATTCAAGCGATCATTCGCAAGGAAGAACAGGCAAGGGCTCTCGAAACGCATCGAGTGCTGACGATTGCTGATCAGACACTTCCATTTTTTCGCCAAGGATTAAATGAAAACTCCTGTAAAAGTGTAGCGGCTATTATCCATAAGCTGACAGGAACAGATGCGGTGTCTCTCACTGACAAAGAAAAGATCCTTGCTCATGTCGGTGCGGGAATGGATCACCACATCCCATCGAAAAGCTTGATCACCGGCCTGTCCAAAAAGGTGATTAAAACAGGGCATATTATGAAGGCGATTTCGCAGGAAGAGATTGAATGCACGCATGCTGAATGCCCTTTGCACGCTGCAATTGTTCTGCCGCTGACATCGAACGGCAATACAATCGGCACCTTAAAAATGTACTTTAAAAGCCCGGCAGGCCTGAGTCAGGTAGAGGAGGAACTTGCCGAGGGGCTGGCCATGCTGTTTTCGACACAGCTTGAGCTTGGGGAAGCAGAGCTGCAAAGCAAACTTCTCAAGGATGCTGAAATTAAAGCGCTTCAAGCACAGGTGAATCCGCATTTTTTATTTAATGCGATCAACACGATTTCTGCGCTATGCCGTACAGATGTTGAAAAAACCCGTAAGCTCCTATTGCAGCTCAGTGTTTATTTTCGTTCAAACCTTCAAGGAGCGAGACAGCTGCTGATTCCGCTCTCAAAGGAGCTGAACCATCTTAACGCCTATTTGTCATTAGAACAGGCGCGTTTTCCCGGGAAATATAAAATTGAGCTTAATATCGACAGCAGACTGGAGCAGATTGAAATCCCTCCGTTTGTTTTGCAGGTGCTTGTCGAGAACGCGCTTCGGCACGCGTTTCCGAAAAAACAAGACATATGCAAGGTTACAGTCTGTGTCTTATCTGATGATGCATCCGTCTATATGAAGGTGGCGGATAACGGACGCGGAATTCCGCCGGACGTCTTGCCGGAACTGGGAAAGAAACCGTTTCCGTCTAAGGAGGGAACCGGTACAGCGCTTTATAACCTAAATCAGCGGCTGATCGGTTTATTCGGACAGCAGGCTGCACTGCATATCAGCAGTGAGGTTCATAAAGGGACAGAGGTTTCCTTTCAAGTGCCAATGCAACAGATGAAAGAGGGAGAAGAACATGCTCAGGGTGTTAATAGTTGATGATGAGATGCTGGCAAGGGATGAACTGGCTTACTTGCTTAAGCGGACCAATGAGGAAATGGAAATCAATGAAGCGGAAAATATCGAATCCGCTTTTGACCAAATGATGGATCAAAAACCTGATTTGCTGTTTTTAGACGTTGATTTATCCGGAGAAAACGGTTTTGATATCGCAAAGCGATTGAAGAAAATGAAGCATCCTCCTGCTGTTGTGTTTGCGACAGCGTATGACCAGTATGCGCTCAAAGCGTTTGAGGTGGACGCTCTTGATTATTTAACCAAGCCTTTCGATGAAGAAAGAATTCAGCAAACGCTGAAAAAATATAAAAAAGTCAATCGGGATATTGTAGAAACAGAGCAAAACAGCCATGCCGGCCAGCACAAGCTCGCGCTATCTGTGGGGGAATCGATTGTGATTGTGGATACGAAGGACATTATCTATGCCGGAACAGAAGATGGTCATGTCAATGTAAAAACCTTCGATCATTCTTATACGGTCAGCGATACACTCGTTGTGATTGAGAAAAAGCTGCCGGATTCTGATTTTATCCGCGTCCATCGGAGCTTTGTCGTGAATACCGAATATATTAAAGAAATTCAGCCATGGTTTAATTCAACGTATAATCTGATCATGAAAGACGGATCGAAAATACCGGTCAGCCGGACATATGCGAAGGAATTGAAAAAGCTGCTCCATATTTGATGGGCGGCTTTTTGCATTTCAGCCATTTGATTCTGCAACTCAGACCCGCTATACGGCATGTTATCTTGTAAGCGCTTTATAACAGGGGATTCTTATTTATAATGAGGGTACCAAAGAGAAAGAGGTGAAGAAAATGAGTGCTAAAAAAGTGTACGGGTTTTTAACACAAGCATTTATTTTTGCCGTCATTATGCTGGTTTCAAATATGATTGCCGCTATTGTCCCAATACCTATCCCGGCATCGGTTGTAGGGTTGGTCTTATTATTTCTCCTATTATGTTTGAAAGTCATTAAACTGGAACAAGTGGAAACGCTCGGAACGTCTTTAACCTCTCTGATCGGATTTTTATTTGTTCCGTCAGGTATATCTGTTATGAATTCGCTTGGTGTGATGCAGCAATACGGCCTGCAAATTGTTCTTGTCATTCTGCTCGCAACGATTATTTTGCTGGGGGCTACGGGATTGTTTTCTCAGCTGATTCTGTCGCTGAGCGGAAAACGCAAAACCGCAGCGGACATGAAAACAAAAACAGTGCAAAGCCCGCAGAACAATAACGAACTCGTTCACCATTAAGGGAAACAGGAGGTTCTTCACATGGAAAGCACAATGAGTCCTTATTTTGGGATTGTCGTATCACTTGCTGCATTCGGCATCGGCACCTTTTTATTTAAGAAAACGAAAGGCTTCTTCCTTTTCACTCCTTTGTTTGTTGCCATGGTGCTGGGGATCGCATTTTTAAAAATCGGCGGTTTTTCCTACGCGGATTATAATAACGGGGGAGAGATCATTAAGTTTTTCCTTGAACCGGCAACGATCGCATTTGCAATTCCTTTGTACAAACAAAGAGATAAGCTTAAAAAATACTGGTGGCAAATCATGGCCTCCATTATTGCCGGCTCTATCTGCTCTGTCACGATTGTTTATCTGCTCGCTAAAGGCATTCATCTCGATTCGGCCGTAATGAAAAGCATGCTTCCGCAGGCGGCTACAACGGCAATTGCGCTTCCTTTATCAAAAGGCATCGGGGGCATCAGCGACATCACAGCCTTTGCGGTCATCTTTAACGCTGTCATCGTATATGCGCTCGGAGCATTGTTCTTGAAGGTGTTTAAAGTGAAAAATCCGATTTCTAAAGGATTGGCTCTTGGAACATCCGGACATGCACTTGGTGTAGCGGTCGGGATTGAGATGGGAGAAGTTGAAGCTGCGATGGCAAGTATTGCTGTTGTCGTAGTAGGAGTGGTAACGGTTCTGGTCATCCCTGTGTTCGTGCAGCTGATCGGAGGATAAGCCAAGGCTGAATGCCTTGGCTTTTTTTATTTTATGGTGCGTCTTCGGGATCGATATACCCTTGTTTAATGCCCCATTCTACTTGATCGTCATGCCACTTTTTTCGTTCTTCATAACCATAACCATCGTCATCAGGAAGCTCTGAAGCTGGCTGTTGAATGGTTTTATCTGTCTGACTCGAGGGAGATGGTGGATTTTTACTATTAGATGAGGGTGCCTCGGTCTGCTGCCGTTGTGTCTGTGATTGCCGCTTTTTCTCAGCGTTCGCTTTCTGCTCTTTTTGGATTGCTGCCTGCCGCTGTCTTTCAAGTTCAGCTTGTCTTTTTGCTTCCGCTAATCGCTGATTCTCCGCCGCCTGCTGCTCTGCTAATCGCTGTCTCTCCGCTTTTTCCTCCTGCTGTTTCTTTCGTTTCGCCTCCCGTTCTTTTTCAAGCTTTTTCTCTGCGGCGATTTGTCTTTGCTTTTCAGCTTCTTCTTTTGCCTTCCGCTTTCCTAACTCAGTAGCAAGTGGACTCTCGAACTTCATGTCCAATGAAACGGGTTTTAGTTTTTTTAGCTCTTTCTCCAGCCCCTTTTGAGGAAATGCTGCAGTTGTCTTAACAGTTTCGACTTTTGATTCGGAAGATGTGCTGCTATTTGAGCATCCGGTTAATATCAATGTGAAAAATAAAGCAAGCTGTATCAGTTTGTTCATGTGTCAGGCTCCCTTCTGCTTCTTATATCGGTCAGAGATTAACTTTGTTTTACATTTCTTCCTGTCAGTGGTTTTGTTGTAAATTGCGAAATAAGGGGGGAATTGTTGGTTCTTTACATCTTGGTGAGGCTGAAAGATTTTCTTTTTCTCTCTTGCGCTCATAGAAAACCCATGTTACAATGTAAAAGTTGTTCCGGATAAGTCGTCCTTGACTAAAGATCCGGTATTGTGTAGAATAGTTATTGAATTGAATATAAATCACAAGCAGAAGCACCCGCTTCTCACCTGATTGACACATGCATGTAGTTGGCAGGTTGACCGTACATTTTTATTGATACAGATGTTCGTAGTGTGGGTGTTTTATAATGCCCACACTTTTTGTTTGCCTGCAAAATGCATTCAAAATGAGTTGTGAATCAATTCGAAGAAACTATGGAGGTGGCTCATTATTAGCAAAGATCAATTGGTTAATGAGGGTATCCGTGCACGTGAGGTCCGTTTAATCGGACAAAATGGCGACCAGCTTGGAATCAAGTCCCGTCAGGAAGCACTTGAAATCGCCGGCCGCGCAAATCTTGACCTTGTGTTAGTTGCAGCGAATGCAAAACCGCCTGTCTGCCGAATCATGGACTACGGTAAGTTCCGATTTGAGCAGCAGAAAAAGGAAAAAGAAGCACGCAAGAATCAAAAAATCATTAACTTAAAAGAAGTTCGGTTAAGTCCGACAATCGATGAGCATGACTTTAACACGAAATTGCGCAATGCGATTAAATTCCTTGAAAAAGGCGATAAAGTGAAAGCTTCTATCCGCTTTAAAGGACGCGCAATCACTCATAAAGAAATCGGTCAGCGTGTGTTAGACCGTTTCTCCGAAGCATGTGCTGAGGTTGCGACAGTCGAAACAAAACCAAAAATGGACGGCCGCAGCATGTTCTTAATGCTCGCACCGAAAAACGAAAAGCAATAAGGAGGAAATCCCATGCCAAAAATGAAAACTCACCGCGGATCTGCTAAACGTTTTAAAAAGACAGGTTCTGGGAAGTTAAAACGTTCTCACGCGTACACAAGTCACTTATTCGCCAACAAATCTCAAAAGCAAAAGCGTAAGCTTCGCAAGAGTGCTGTTGTAAGCGCAGGAGACTTCAAACGTATCAAACAAATGCTTGCTAACATCAAGTAATCGGATAAGGAACAATTAGGAGGGAAATTCAATGCCAAGAGTAAAAGGCGGAACTGTTACACGTAAGCGTCGTAAAAAGGTTCTTAAATTAGCAAAAGGTTATTTCGGTTCAAAACATACATTATACAAAGTAGCTAACCAGCAGGTCATGAAATCTGGAAACTATGCTTTCCGTGACCGTCGTCAGAAAAAACGTGATTTCCGTAAACTTTGGATCACTCGTATCAACGCAGCTGCTCGCATGAACGGCCTTTCTTACAGCCGTTTAATGCACGGTCTTAAGCTTTCTGGTATCGAAGTAAACCGTAAAATGCTTGCTGATCTTGCTGTAAACGATCTTACTGCATTCAATCAGCTTGCTGATGCTGCTAAAGCTCAATTAAACAAGTAATCATATAGAGCCGCTCTCCAGCAGAGCGGCTTTTTCTATATAAAGGATGAGGCAACATGATTATTGCAGCTTATTTGGTGTTGATTAATCTGTGCGGTTTTTGGGTGATGGGCATTGACAAACGCAAAGCGCAGCAGCACAAGTGGAGAATTTCTGAAGACCGGCTGTGGCTGATAGCCATCGTATTTGGAGCGCTCGGTGTCTGGCTTGGCATGCAAACCTTCAGACATAAAACGAAACACGCTTCTTTTAAGTATGGAGTACCGCTTCTTCTGGTAATTGAAGCGATTCTCATCGCTATTTACTACAGCCCGTTTGATTTATAAAAAGCAGAAAAGCGTTTAACGCTCTTCTGCTTTTTTTGCGAGTTTAATGGGCTGGTCCCAGTCAATCTTACAATTTGGATATCGTTCCAGCACTTTTTCTTCAATGTTCTCAAAATCTTTTGCAGAGAAATGTTTCAGCTTCTCAGGAGATTCTGTCCAGACAAAGATCGTGTGAATAAATAGCGGATGATCCTTGGAAGGAATATGCTTTTCTCCCTCAAAAAGCACGCCTTTATACGTCAGCTGAAAATTCTTCCGGGTATTGTTTTGTTCATCAATAATATAAAAATGTTCTTTTGATTGGGCCAGCTTAAGCCTTCTCTTAGGATTCGCGACATATTTGACCACGGCATAAATACAATAAGCAAAAAGTGCAAGCAAAATAATCCTTAGAACCATGACAAACATTGTGTGAAGGCACCTCCCTTATGGTGATGATCTGATGTAATACGAAAAGCATAGAAAAAGGTTTCACTTTTTCTAAAAGAAAGCTGTAAAAACATATACCCGATTTTCAAGTGAAATAGTCGTATGGTTAGCGCCATGTTTTGTATAATAAGAATGCAGGACTGATGAAGGAGGGTTTGGAACATGGCAAAATTAGATGAAACATTGACCATGCTGAAAGATTTAACAGATGCAAAAGGCATACCGGGCAATGAAAGAGAAGTAAGGCAAGTGATGAAATCATACATAGAACCATTTGCTGATGAGGTGACAACAGATCGCCTGGGCAGTTTAATTGCCAAAAAAACTGGTGCAGAAAACGGCCCGAAAATTATGATCGCCGGACATTTGGATGAAGTCGGCTTTATGGTGACACAAATCACAGATAAAGGCTTTATCCGTTTTCAAACCGTTGGCGGCTGGTGGGCTCAGGTTATGCTTGCCCAGCGCGTCACCGTTGTCACAAAAAAAGGAGAAATCACTGGGGTTATCGGCTCTAAGCCGCCGCATATTTTATCTCCTGAAGCAAGAAAAAAATCAGTGGAAATAAAAGACATGTTTATTGATATTGGAGCTTCAAGCCGGGAAGAAGCCTTGGAGTGGGGTGTACTCCCGGGAGATATGATCGTTCCGCATTTTGAATTTACGGTCATGAACAATGAAAAATTCCTACTCGCAAAGGCGTGGGACAACCGCATTGGCTGTGCGATTGCAATTGATGTGTTAAGAAACTTACAAAACACAGACCATCCAAATATAGTGTATGGCGTCGGAACCGTGCAGGAGGAAGTCGGGCTGAGGGGAGCGAAAACGGCTGCACACACCATTCAGCCTGATATTGCGTTTGGTGTTGATGTAGGGATAGCAGGAGACACGCCTGGCATTTCCGAGAAGGAAGCGCAGAGCAAAATGGGCAAAGGTCCGCAGATTATCGTTTACGATGCATCCATGGTCTCTCACAAAGGTTTGCGCGATGCAGTTGTAGCCACTGCGGAGGAAGCCGGCATTCCGTACCAATTTGATGCCATTGCCGGCGGCGGAACTGATTCGGGTGCCATCCATTTGACGGCAAATGGCGTTCCTGCGCTGTCCATTACCATTGCAACCCGCTACATTCATACGCACGCGGCCATGCTGCATCGTGATGATTATGAAAACGCGGTAAAGTTAATTACAGAAGTCATTAAGAAGTTAGACCGAAAAACGGTTGACGAAATTACGTACCAATAAAGATACGGAAGAATCCGCCTATTGAGGCGGATTCTATTTTTTTGTCTGTACAAATTACAGCATAGTGACTACAATAAAGGGGATACCGAAAATTTCCTGAACATAACGATATACGATACGCAGCTCGATTTGACAGGAAGGGAGGATAAACAATCTAATTTGTAAGCGCTTTCTAATATAAAGGAGGTTAAACAAAATTGAAAAAGAAAAAAACATGGAAACGCTTCTTACACTTTTCGAGTGCAGCTCTGGCTGCAGGTTTGATATTCACTTCTGCTGCTCCCGCAGAGGCAGCGTTTTGGGGTGCATCCAATGAGCTGCTTCATGACCCGACTATGATTAAAGAGGGGAACTCATGGTATGCGCTTGGAACAGGGCTTACTGAAGAACGGGGACTGCGGGTTTTGAAGTCTTCAGACGCTAAAAATTGGACCGTACAAAAATCCATTTTCACTACACCGCTATCGTGGTGGTCCAATTATGTGCCGAATTATGGTCAAAACCAGTGGGCGCCGGACATCCAATACTATAACGGCAAGTACTGGCTATATTATTCCGTTTCTTCTTTTGGAAGCAATACATCTGCCATTGGCCTGGCATCTTCAACAAGCATCAGTTCGGGGAGCTGGAAGGACGAGGGCTTGGTGATCCGTTCGACAAGCTCAAATAATTATAACGCCATTGACCCGGAGCTGACATTCGACAAGGATGGCAATCCGTGGCTTGCATTCGGCTCGTTTTGGAGCGGCATTAAGCTGACTAAGCTCGATAAGAGTACGATGAAGCCTACAGGCTCGCTCTATTCGATTGCAGCTAGACCGAATAATGGGGGTGCCTTAGAAGCTCCTACTCTTACGTATCAAAATGGCTATTACTATTTAATGGTTTCATTTGATAAATGCTGTGACGGGGTAAACAGTACGTACAAAATTGCTTACGGAAGATCCAAAAACATTACAGGCCCTTATCTTGATAAAAGCGGAAAAAGCATGCTTGAAGGCGGAGGCACCATTTTGGATTCGGGCAATGACCAATGGAAAGGACCTGGAGGCCAGGATATTGTGAACGGAAACATTCTTGTTCGCCATGCCTATGATGCCAATGACAACGGCATTCCAAAGCTTCTCATCAATGATTTGAATTGGAGCTCGGGCTGGCCGTCCTATTGAATCAAAAAGCCGGGCTCTGCCCCCGGCTTTTTTTAAAAGAAAAGATTGACAGTATAATAGTCAATTACTATAATAAAATTGTTCGTACAAATATTTATTTATAGGTTTATTTTCTATCATTAGTACGTATCTTTTGTATTTGAAAGCGTTTTATTTTATGAGAAAGGGGCAGTTTACATGCTTCAGACAAAGGATTATGAATTCTGGTTTGTGACAGGAAGCCAGCACCTATATGGGGAAGAGACGCTGGAACTCGTAGATCAGCATGCTAAAAGCATTTGTGAGGGGCTCAGCGGGGTTTCTTCCAGATATAAAATCACTCATAAGCCCGTCGTCACTTCACCGGAAACCATTAGAGAGCTGTTAAGAGAAGCGGAGTACAGTGAGACATGTGCTGGCATCATTACATGGATGCACACATTTTCCCCTGCAAAAATGTGGATAGAAGGCCTTTCCTCTTATCAAAAACCGCTTATGCATTTGCATACCCAATATAATCGCGATATCCCGTGGGGTACGATTGACATGGATTTTATGAACAGCAACCAATCCGCGCATGGCGATCGAGAGTACGGTTACATCAACTCGAGAATGGGGCTTAGCCGAAAAGTCATTGCCGGCTATTGGGATGATGAAGAAGTGAAAAAAGAAATGTCCCAGTGGATGGATACGGCGGCTGCATTAAATGAAAGCAGACATATTAAGGTTGCCAGATTTGGAGATAACATGCGTCATGTCGCGGTAACGGACGGAGACAAGGTGGGAGCGCATATTCAATTTGGCTGGCAGGTTGACGGATATGGCATCGGGGATCTCGTTGAAGTGATGGATCGCATTACGGACGACGAGGTTGACACGCTTTATGCCGAGTATGACAGACTATATGTGATCAGTGAGGAAACAAAACGTGACGAAGCAAAGGTAGCGTCCATTAAAGAACAGGCGAAAATTGAACTTGGCTTAACCGCTTTTCTTGAGCAAGGCGGATACACAGCGTTTACGACATCGTTTGAAGTGCTGCACGGAATGAAACAGCTGCCGGGACTTGCCGTTCAGCGACTGATGGAGAAAGGCTACGGGTTTGCCGGTGAAGGAGATTGGAAGACAGCGGCCCTTGTACGGATGATGAAAATCATGGCTAAAGGAAAAAGAACTTCCTTCATGGAAGATTACACGTACCATTTTGAACCGGGAAATGAAATGATTCTGGGCTCTCACATGCTTGAAGTGTGTCCGACTGTCGCTTTGGATCAGCCGAAAATCGAGGTTCATCCGCTTTCGATTGGCGGCAAAGAGGACCCTGCGCGTTTTGTATTTAACGGCATCAGCGGTTCTGCCATTCAAGCTAGCATTGTTGATATTGGCGGGCGTTTCCGCCTTGTGCTGAATGAAGTCAACGGCCAGGAAATTGAAAAAGACATGCCGAATTTACCGGTTGCCCGTGTTCTCTGGAAGCCGGAGCCGTCATTGAAAACAGCAGCGGAGGCATGGATTTTAGCCGGCGGTGCACACCATACCTGCCTGTCTTATGAACTGACAGCGGAGCAAATGCTTGATTGGGCGGAAATGGCGGGGATCGAAAGTGTTCTCATTTCCCGTGATACGACAATTCATAAACTGAAACACGAGTTAAAATGGAACGAGGCGCTTTACCGGCTTCAAAAGTAGAGGGGGATGTCACATGGCTTACACAATAGGGGTTGATTTTGGAACTTTATCAGGAAGAGCGGTGCTCGTTCATGTCCAAACAGGGGAGGAACTTGCGGCTGCTGTAAAAGAATACAGGCATGCTGTCATTGATACCGTCCTTCCAAAAACGGGTCAAAAGCTGCCGCGTGACTGGGCGCTGCAGCATCCTGCTGATTACCTCGAAGTCTTGGAAACAACCATTCCGTCTTTACTCGAACAGACGGGCGTTGACCCGAAAGACATTATCGGGATTGGAATTGATTTCACGGCATGTACGATCCTTCCTATTGACAGCAGCGGGCAGCCGTTATGCATGCTGCCTGAATATGAAGAGGAGCCGCACAGCTATGTGAAGCTCTGGAAGCATCATGCGGCCCAAAAACATGCTGATCGGCTCAATCAAATCGCTGAAGAAGAAGGAGAGGCTTTTTTACAGCGGTACGGAGGAAAAATTTCATCAGAATGGATGATCCCAAAGGTCATGCAAATTGCCGAGGAAGCGCCTCACATTTATGAAGCGGCTGACCGGATCATCGAGGCTGCAGACTGGATCGTGTACCAGCTGTGCGGCTCGCTCAAGCGAAGCAATTGTACCGCAGGGTATAAAGCGATGTGGAGTGAAAAAGCGGGGTATCCGTCAGATGATTTCTTTGAGAAATTAAATCCTTCAATGAAAACGATTACAAAGGACAAATTGTCAGGTTCTATTCATTCAGTAGGAGAAAAAGCCGGCAGTCTGACTGAAAAAATGGCAAAGCTGACAGGGCTTCTCCCGGGAACGGCTGTTGCGGTTGCCAATGTGGACGCTCATGTTTCGGTACCGGCGGTCGGCATTACAGAGCCAGGGAAAATGCTGATGATTATGGGAACCTCGACGTGCCATGTTCTACTTGGTGAAGAGGTGCATATCGTTCCAGGAATGTGCGGCGTTGTGGACAACGGAATTCTCCCGGGCTATGCGGGATATGAAGCCGGGCAGTCCTGTGTCGGCGATCATTTTGACTGGTTTGTGAAAACATGTGTCCCGCCAGCTTATCAAGAGGAAGCAAAGGAAAAAAACATTGGCGTTCATGAGCTGCTGAGTGAGAAAGCAAACCATCAAGCGCCTGGTGAAAGCGGCTTGCTTGCTTTAGATTGGTGGAATGGAAACCGTTCAACTCTTGTTGATGCAGATTTAACAGGGATGCTGCTTGGCATGACACTGCTGACGAAGCCTGAAGAGATTTATAGAGCGTTAGTTGAAGCGACAGCTTACGGAACCCGGATGATTATCGAAACATTCAAAGAAAGCGGTGTTCCGATTGAGGAACTGTTCGCAGCCGGCGGAATAGCTGAGAAAAACCCGTTTGTCATGCAGATTTATGCGGATGTGACAAACATGGACATTAAAATCTCTGGTTCACCGCAAGCACCAGCCTTAGGATCTGCCATTTTCGGCGCGCTTGCAGCAGGCAAAGAAAAAGGCGGCTACGATGACATCAAAGAGGCAGCGGCGAACATGGGAAAACTGAAAGATATAACTTATACGCCAAATGCCGAAAACGCCGCGGTTTATGAAAAATTGTACGCTGAATATAAAGAGCTGGTTCATTATTTCGGAAAAGAAAACCATGTCATGAAGCGTCTGAAAACGATCAAAAATCTTCAATTTTCATCTGCCGCCAAAAAGAATTGAAAAAGGGTGATGGAGCATGCTTGAAACATTAAAAAAAGAAGTGCTGGCTGCCAACCTGAAGCTTCAAGAGCATCAGCTGGTAACCTTTACGTGGGGAAATGTCAGCGGCATTGACCGTGAAAAAGAAAGAATTGTCATCAAACCTAGCGGAGTCGAATACAGCGATCTGACAGCAGATGACTTGGTTGTTTTGAACCTTGATGGAGAGGTCGTCGAAGGCTCGCTTAAGCCTTCTTCAGATACACCTACCCATGTTTATTTATATAAAGCCTTTCCGAATATCGGGGGAATTGTCCATACCCATTCTCAATGGGCGACAAGCTGGGCACAATCGGGCAGAGACATCCCTCCGTTAGGCACGACCCATGCTGATTATTTTGACAGTGCGATTCCATGTACTCGTGAAATGTACGATGAAGAAATCATTCATGACTACGAACTGAATACAGGAAAAGTCATAGCGGAAACCTTTCAGCATCATAACTACGAACAGGTGCCGGGTGTGCTTGTGAATAATCACGGACCGTTCTGCTGGGGCACTGACGCCTTAAATGCCATTCATAACGCAGTTGTATTAGAAACGGTTGCCGAAATGGCCTATCACTCCATTGTGCTAAACAAGGATGTAACCCCAATCAATACAGTCCTGCATGAAAAGCATTTTTATCGAAAACACGGAGCAAATGCGTATTATGGCCAGTCATGATACGCCTGTGTCACCGGCTGGCATTCTGATTGACTTGGACGGTACTGTATTCAGAGGAAATGAGTTGATCGAAGGAGCAAGAGAAGCGATCAAAACGCTTAGGAGAATGGGAAAGAAAATCGTCTTTTTAAGCAACCGGGGGAATATCTCCCGTGCCATGTGCAGAAAAAAACTTCTTGGCGCGGGGATTGAAACGGACGTAAACGACATTGTTCTGTCATCAAGCGTGACAGCGGCTTTTCTGAAAAAACATTATCGTTTTTCAAAGGTATGGGTGCTTGGGGAACAAGGCTTGGTTGACGAGCTGAGGCTGGCCGGTGTGCAGAACGCGAGCGAACCGAAGGAAGCGGATTGGCTCGTGATCTCCCTTCATGAAACGCTCACGTACGACGATTTAAATCAAGCCTTTCAAGCGGCTGCCGGCGGCGCTCGTATTATCGCTACAAACAAAGACCGCTCTTTTCCGAACGAAGACGGAAATGCCATTGATGTGGCTGGAATGATTGGGGCGATAGAGGCTTCCGCACAAGCGAAGACTGAACTTGTTGTCGGAAAACCGTCATGGCTGATGGCGGAGGCTGCCTGTACAGCAATGGGGCTGTCCGCACATGAATGCATGATTATAGGAGACAGCATTGAATCTGACATTGCGATGGGGAAGCTTTATGGCATGAAAAGCGCCTTAGTGCTAACTGGTTCTGCGAAACAGGGTGAACAGCGTTTGTACACGCCGGATTATGTGCTGGATTCTATTAAGGATGTAACCAAATTGGCTGAGGAGGGGATTCTGATATGAATCGTATCGCAGCTGACGTTCAGCGTGCTTTTGAAAACGCCGGAGAAAAGACGTTGCCTATAAAAGTTGAAGAAATTGTTCTCGGTAAACAAGCAGCTGATTCGCTTTTGGATTATGTAAAACGAAAAAACAATAAACATATTGTCCTTGTCTGCGACGCGAATACACACCGCATTGCAGGAATTGATCTGGAAAATCAGCTGAATCAAGCAGGATTTCAGGCCGAGTGCCTGATCATTCCAGAAAATGAAGCTGGAGATGTGACAGCTGATGAACGATCGCTCATTCATGTGCTGATCCATACGAAACAAACAACGGATGTCATGATCGCAGTCGGTTCGGGCACGATTCATGATATCGTCCGCTTTGCAGCGTTTCAAAGAGATTTGCCGTTTATTTCTTATCCGACTGCTCCATCTGTAGACGGTTTTACATCAGCAGGGGCGCCGATTATTTTATACGGTACGAAAACAACCATTCAAACGAAGGCCCCGTCTGCACTGTTCGCTGATCTGGATCTATTAAAAGCGGCACCGCAGTCAATGGTGGCGGCTGGATTTGGTGACATGCTCGGTAAAATAACGTCTTTAGCAGATTGGGAAATATCCCGGAATCTTGCCGGTGAGCCTTATTCGCCTGCAGGAGCTAAGATCGTTCAGGAGGCGCTTGCTGCCTGCATTGAACACACAGAAGACATTGCGATGAAAACGGAAACAGGCATACGGGTTTTGATGGAGTCTTTACTTGTATCGGGGCTTGTCATGCTGGCATTAGATCATTCCCGCCCGGCATCAGGCGGAGAGCATCACATTTCACATTGGATTGAGATGGAATTAATGGAGAAAAAACGGCCACAGATTCTTCATGGGGCAAAGGTGGGCTGTGCAGCTGTTTTATTAACTGACACATACAGAAAGCTCGCTCAGGATGACGGGCTGAACGAATTTTCACCAAGCCGCCGGGAAGCCATCCAATCGGCTTATCAAACTCTCCCGGAAGGAGAAGTGCTGGCTGATTGGCTGAGATCAGCCGGAGGCCCTGCGTATTTTGACGAAATCGGTGTCGGGCAGGATTCCGTCAAGAATGCCTTCAGACATGCGCACACCTTAAGAGACCGCTGCACCGGATTAAGAATCATCAATGAAAACAAAACGCTGATCAACCATGGTCTATATGAATAGCCCGCACCTCGAATGGAAGGGGTAACGCAGATGAAAAAAATGACTGTCTGTTTTCTTGTGCTCATGATGTTGCTGACATTGACATTACTCATTGCCGGGTGTTCAGCAGAAAAATCATCCGGCAAATCGGGTGAAACTGAGCTGACCTTTTGGACATTTAACGGGCTTCATGAGCAGTTCTATGTGGAAATGGTGAAGGAATGGAACAAAAAATATCCTGACCGCAAAATTAAGCTGAATACGGTCGTTTATCCATATGGACAAATGCACGATAACTTATCTATCTCCCTAATAGCGGGAGAAGGCGTTCCTGATATTGCAGATGTCGAATTGGCCCGTTTTTCAAACTTTTTGAAGGGCTCTGACATACCGCTTGCCGACTTGACTCCGCTGATTGAAAAGGACCGCGATAAATTCGTTGAGGCGCGGCTGACATTGTACAGCAAAAACGGCAAGCTTTACGGACTCGATACACATGTAGGGACAACGGTCATGTTTTATAACATGGATGTTATGAAAAAAGCCGGCGTCAATCCTGACGATATTAAAACATGGGATGATTACCATAAAGCCGGACAGAAAGTGCGCAAAGTGACCGGGAAGCCGATGGGAACGGTGGAAACAAATGATTCCGCAACGTTCTTATCTATGATTTCACAGCAAAACTCAGGCTATTTTGATAAAAACGGCAAGCTGATCCTCAATAATGACACCAACGTAAAAACACTTCAATATTTAAAAGACATGATCAATGATAAAACGATGATTCCTGCGCCGGGCGGCGGGCATCACAGTGAAGAATACTACGGTTTTATGAACCAAGGAGGAGCTGCTTCAGTCCTCATGCCGATTTGGTATATGGGAAGATTTATAGATTATATGCCTGATCTGAAAGGGAAGATTGCCATCAGGCCGCTCCCGGCATGGAAAGAGGGAGGCGACCGCTCGGCAGGTTTGGGCGGTACGGCAACCGTTGTGCCGAAGCAAGCCAAGCATGTTGAGTTAGCAAAAGAGTTTTTGGCCTTTGCGAAGGGCTCTGAAGAAGGAAATAAAAAACTTTGGAGCGTACTCGGCTTTGACCCGCTTCGCTGGGATGTTTGGAGCTCCAAGGAATTGAAAGAGAAAAACAAATACACGGATTACTTCCAAAACGGAACAGGCATTTTTTCCATGCTGCTCGATATCAAGGATGAAATCAATCCGATTTATTTACATGAGGATTTTGCCAAGGCTTCAGACCTTGTCAACAGAAGCGTGTTGTTCGATGCACTTAAATCTCAGCAAAAAACGCCTAAACAGGCCTTGGACAGAGCGGCAGGTGAACTGAAACAGAAATAGAATCCCATTCAAAAAGTGAAAGCGGGGAGGTTCTCATGAAACCTGTGAAAACAGGAACGGTTCATCCCGTTCCTTCAGCTGCGAAACAATCAGGCTGGCGAGATCTATTTTATTCAAAAAAAGCGGCGCCCTATCTGTTTACAGCGCCATTTGTTCTATCCTTTCTCGTATTTTTTCTATACCCCATCATTAGTGTCTTCATCATGAGCTTCCAAAGAATTTTGCCGGGAGAGGTGTCCTTTGTCGGATTGTCTAATTATACAGCGCTAAACAACCCGACGTTCTATACCGCCCTTTGGAATACGCTGGAATACACCTTTTGGACGCTGATCGTGCTGATTCCTGTTCCATTGCTTCTGGCCATATTCCTGAATTCAAAGCTGGTCAAATTTAGAAATATATTTAAATCAGCATTATTCATCCCGGCATTGACCTCCACCATTGTCGCGGGGATCATTTTTCGGCTGATCTTCGGAGAAATGGAAACGTCTCTGGCCAATTCCATCCTACTCAAACTCGGCTTTTCACCTCAGAACTGGATGAACAATGAACATACCGGCATGTTTTTGATGGTGCTGCTTGCTTCATGGAGATGGATGGGAATCAACATCCTTTACTTTTTAGCCGGTTTGCAAAATGTGCCGAAAGAGCTGTACGAAGCCGCTGATATAGACGGTGCGAATACAATGAAAAAATTTATGCACATCACGCTGCCGTTTCTCAAGCCTGTAACCGTATATGTGCTGACCATCAGCATCATCGGCGGCTTCAGGATGTTTGAGGAAAGCTACGTGCTTTGGCAGAATAATTCCCCGGGTAATATTGGTCTGACGCTTGTCGGATATTTGTATCAGCAGGGGCTTGCCTACAACGAAATGGGGTATGGAGCGGCCATCGGCATCGTGCTTTTGATTGTGATCCTTGTTGTCAGCCTGATTTCATTAAAGCTGTCAGGCTCGTTTAAGGGGGAGGGATAAATGTTGCGGCACAGTCCTCAGTTTAGCGTTTATAGAATTGCGCTTACCCTGTTTTTTATGATGCTGAGCCTATTGTATCTTTTTCCGATTTTCTGTTTGCTTTTAGGATCATTAAAGCCGTCATCTGAGCTTTTGCGTGTGGGGCTGAATCTTGATATTGATCCAAAAGTGATGAGTTTTGATAACTACACATTTCTGTTTAATGGCGGCAGCATTTATTTCAAATGGTTTTTTAACAGTCTTGTACTCGGACTTTTTACGACCGTGCTCACTCTGTTTTTTTCTTCGATGATCGGGTACGGGCTTGCGGTTTATGATTTTAAGGGCAGAAATATCATCTTTGTTCTTGTGTTGATTATCATGATGGTTCCGCTGGAAGTGATGATGCTTCCTCTGTTTAAGCTTACCGTCGGACTGCACTTGATCGATTCATATACGGGTGTCATATTGCCGTTTATCGTTTCACCTGTTGCCGTTTTCTTTTTCAGGCAATATGCCCTTGGCCTTCCAAGAGATCTGCTGGACTCTGCAAGGATGGACGGCTGTACGGAATTCGGCATCTTTTTCAGGATTATGGCACCGCTGATGAAACCGGCTTTCGGCGCGATGATTATCCTCCAGTCCTTAAACAGCTGGAACAACTTCTTATGGCCGCTGATTGTGCTTCGGTCGAAAGAAATGTTTACGCTTCCAATAGGGCTGTCCAGCTTGCTGAGCCCTTATGGAAATAATTACGACATGCTTATATCCGGCTCAGTATTTGCGATTTTGCCGGTGATTATCATTTTCTTGTTTTTCCAAAAGTACTTTATCTCCGGCCTGACGGTAGGGGGAGTCAAAGGTTAATGAAGGAGGAAACGTGTGATGAAAAAAGCGCGAATGATTGTAGACAAAGAATATAAAATCGGTGAAGTAGATAAACGGATTTATGGCTCGTTTATCGAACATATGGGTCGTGCGGTATATGAAGGCATATACGAGCCTGATCACCCTGACGCGGATGAAGATGGATTTAGAAAAGATGTCCAGTCGCTGATCAAAGAATTACAGGTTCCCATCATCCGCTATCCGGGCGGAAACTTTTTATCCGGATACAACTGGGAGGATGGTGTCGGACCAGTCGAAAACCGCCCGAGACGGCTTGACTTGGCATGGCAAACGACAGAAACCAATGAAGTGGGAACAAATGAATTTTTATCTTGGGCAAAAAAGGTGAACACTGAGGTCAATATGGCCGTCAACCTTGGCACAAGAGGCATAGATGCCGCCCGTAATCTCGTTGAATATTGCAACCATCCGAAAGGCTCTTACTGGAGTGATTTAAGAAGATCGCATGGCTATGAACAGCCATATGGCATCAAAACATGGTGCTTAGGAAACGAAATGGATGGACCGTGGCAGATCGGCCACAAAACAGCTGATGAATACGGACGGCTTGCTGCAGAGACAGCAAAGGTCATGAAGTGGGTTGACCCATCAATTGAACTCGTTGCCTGCGGCAGCTCAAACAGCGGTATGCCGACCTTTATCGATTGGGAAGCGAAGGTGCTTGAGCATACGTATGAGCATGTCGACTATATCTCTCTTCACACTTACTACGGAAACCGGGATAACAATCTGCCAAACTACTTGGCACGTTCTATGGATTTGGATCATTTTATCAAATCAGTCGCTGCGACCTGTGACTATGTAAAAGCAAAAACACGCAGCAAGAAAACTATCAATCTCTCTCTGGATGAATGGAACGTATGGTACCACTCAAATGAGGCTGATAAAAAAGTCGAGCCGTGGATCACTGCGCGTCCGATTTTAGAGGATATTTACAATTTTGAAGATGCCTTATTAGTCGGCTCTCTGCTTATTACGATGCTGCAGCACGCAGACCGTGTGAAAATTGCGTGTCTTGCACAGCTTGTCAATGTCATCGCGCCGATCATGACGGAAAAAGGCGGAGAAGCATGGAGACAGCCGATTTTCTATCCATACATGCATGCTTCTGTTTACGGAAGGGGCGAGTCACTGAAACCGCTTATTTCTTCTCCTAAGTACGATTGTTCTGATTTCACTGATGTGCCATATGTTGATGCTGCTGTTGTGTACTCTGAAGAGGAAGAAACACTCACTATTTTTGCGGTAAACAAGGCTGAGGATCAGATGGAGACGGAGATTTCGCTCAGAGGCTTTGAATCCTACCAAATCGCAGAGCACATCGTACTTGAGCATCAGGATATCAAAGCAACAAACCAGTATAACAGAAAAAATGTCGTTCCGCATTCCAACGGATCATCGTCTGTCAGCGAAAACGGCTTAACTGCTCATTTCACGCCGCTTTCCTGGAATGTGATCCGCCTGAAAAAACAGTCATAAGAATAAGCAAAGCCGGAGAGAAATCTCCGGCTTGTCTTTCAACTGCCACGAGCCGGCCCGTTCAAGCCGGCTTTTTGTATAGGAAAAAATGACCGCTTTTCACCATAAAATTATGATATATTTATGAAAAACAGCAAAGGGGATGGGAGAAAATGAATGCGGTTACAATTGTGATAGCATCAATGTGTATTTTGGCTATTGCCTATCGTTTATACGGAACATTTATGATGGTGAAGGTGCTCAAAGTGAATGATGACAAGCCAACACCTGCTCATGCGCTTGAGGATGGGAAAGACTATGTGCCTACAAATAAATGGGTTTCGTTCGGCCACCACTTTGCCGCGATCGCAGCGGCCGGGCCGCTGGTCGGACCCATTCTGGCGGCGCAGTTTGGCTATTTGCCGGGATTATTGTGGCTGTTAATCGGGGCGGTAATTGGGGGAGCCGTCCATGATATTGTGGTGTTGTTTGCATCGATGCGCAAAAACGGAAAATCGCTGTCGGAAGTGGCGAAGGATGAGCTTGGCCCTGTTGCAGGATTTTGTACAGGACTGTCCATGCTGTTTATCATCACGATCACAATGGCGGGCCTGTCGATGGTTGTCTTGCATGCGCTTGAACGTAATCCATGGGGAACATTTGCGGTAGGGATTACGATTCCGATTGCGATGGGTGTGGGCTTATTTTATAAGAAAACGGGAAATTTAAAGCTCGCTTCAACGGTCGGCTTTCTCTTTTTAATGGCAGGAGTCTTTATCGGTCCATGGGTACAGACTACCGCGCTCGGTGACTTTTTAACGCTAGATACGAAAACGCTTGCAATCGCGCTTCCTGTTTACGCGTTTTTTGCGGCTGCGCTTCCCGTTTGGCTGCTTCTGGCTCCGCGTGATTATTTAAGCAGCTTTATGAAAATCGGTGTTTTTATCGCTTTGATTGTTGGTGTGTTTGTCGTCAATCCGTCCATTCCGTTCCCTGCGTTTACAGAATTCGTAAAAGGCGGCGGGCCGGTGCTGGCAGGACCTGTCTGGCCGTTCATCTCAATAACCATCGCCTGCGGGGCGATCTCTGGGTTCCATGCCTTTGTCGGTTCAGGAACGACACCGAAAATGCTGAATAAATGGAGTGATATGAAGCCGGTTGCGTTTGGCGCAATGCTTGTTGAGTGTCTTGTCGGCATCATGGCGCTGATTGCAGCGACCGCTTTACAGCCTGCTGATTACTTTGCGATTAACAGCACGCCTGAGGTTTTCCGTACGCTTGGCATGAATGTCGTACATTTGCCTGAATTGAGCAGGGAAATCGGTTTGGACTTAGAAGGAAGAACAGGGGGAGCCGTCACGCTTGCGGTGGGGATGACTTATATTTTTACCGGAATGCCGTTTTTCAGCCATTTGGCCTCATACTTTTTCCAATTTGTCATTATGTTTGAAGCGGTCTTTATTTTAACAGCGATTGACGCCGGCACACGTGTCGCCCGTTATTTGATTCAGGACTTCTTCGGGGAGGTGTATAAGCCGCTGAAGAAAACAGACTGGATTCCGGGATCTGTATTTGCCAGCGCGCTTGCCTGTTTGATGTGGGGGTACTTGCTGTATTCAGGAGATATCGGTTCCATTTGGGCGCTGTTCGGCGTTTCTAATCAGCTGATGGCTTCAGTGGGGCTGATTATCGGAGCGACGATCGTGCTGAAAATCGCCGATAAACGCCGGTACATTCTGACCTGTCTTATCCCGCTTGCCTATTTATATGTCACTGTCAATTATGCGGGCTATTGGATGGTGCGCAATGTGTATCTCAATCCTGAAGCAGCAGGATATAGTGTATTGAATGGCGTATTATCTATCATCATGCTGGTGTTAGGCTTCATCATTATTGTGGCGGCTGTGAAAAAATGGGCGCAGATGTGGAAAGATCCGAGCTTAAGGATGGAAGCATCTATACCGGGCTAGAAGGACTATTGAAAATGCTGAGGGGGGGGTTGGCAATGAATCTATCAATGAAATATCTTATTCTATACGTATCGGACAGCCAGCGGGCTATTCATTTTTACCGGGATATTTTAGGACTGCCGATTCGTGCTGAACACGGCACGTATGTCGAATTTGAAACAGGGTCTACGATATTGGCGCTTAATACGCGGGAAAGCGCCAGAGACATCACGGCGCTGGACATTCCGGATTCATCTGCTTCAAACACATTTGAAATCGGGTTTGTTACTGAAAATGTAGAAGCGGTCATCAAAAGGATGAGAGAACAAGGCGTATCGATTATCGGGGAGCCGAAAGTGAAACCATGGGGGCAGACGGTCGCCTATATCGCTGATCCGGATGGACATTATATCGAAATTTGCAGTCCGATGGAATAACGCACAAAAGCCCAAAACAATATCTGTTTTGGGCTTTCTCATGATGTTTTGTGCCCGGCTGCTTCCAATAGCAAATCAGCCAGGTGAACGGCTCTGACTTTACCGCTTAGTCCTTCGCGTTCAATGCCGAGCTTCATCTGCAGCAGGCAGCCGGGATTTGCTGTTACAATGAGGATCGCTTCGGTTGCTTTAACGGCAGCCATTTTGCTGTCCAGTATTCTCATAGACATTTCAGCTTCGACGATGTTGTAAATTCCCGCTGACCCGCAGCAGCTGTCTGCTTTCTCCATTTCTTTGAATTCCGCCCCTTTGATGCTTTTAAGAAGCTGGCGGGGCTCAAGCGACGTATGCATTACATTTCTTAGGTGGCATGAATCTTGGTAGGTAACGACCTGAGGCGTCTCGAGCGCTAAGTCCATTTGATGGAAATCGAGTTCAACCAAAACAGAAGAAAAATCCTTCAGCTTTTGAACAAAAGCGGCGGCCCGCTCCGACCATTCCGGGTCATCCTTCAGCAAATGATCATATTCGGTCAGAAAGGCTCCGCATCCTCCTGCGTTTGTAATGACTGCATCCACGTCTAATGCTTCGAAAGCAGCGATATTTTGTTTCGCGAGCTCTTTCCCTGTGTTTTTTTCACCGCTGTGTCCATGCAGCGCCCCGCAGCAAGCCTGTTCAGGCGGAATGACAATGTCGCAGCCTGCCAGCTGTAAAAGCTTCAATGTGGCATTGTTAGTCGGTAAAAACATCGTATCCATTAAGCAGCCCGAAAAAAAGGCGACCCGTTTTTTCATGGGGCCAATGGACGGCAGGAAACGCGGCCGATGTTTCATGTCTTTGCTTTTTGGAACATCAGGAAGAACAGCTTCCATCGTCCGCAAATGCTCAGGCAGGACCCGAAGCATGCCTGATTTTCGCACAGCGGTTTGCAGTCCTGAACGCTGATACAAACCGATAAGGCTTACAGCTGAGCGCATGCGGTTTTGATGCGGAAACAGCTCGTGAAAAGCCGTCTTTCGCATGACACGTTCACCAAGCGAGTGTTTTTTATTTTGGTGGATAATATCTCTGGCTTCCTCAAGCAGCTGCCCGTATTTCACGCCAGACGGGCATACAGGCTCACAGGCGCGGCAGCCGAGGCAAAGTGACAGCGACCGTTCGACATCTTCATCCGGTTCAATCATACCGTCGGCTACGGCTTTCATTAAGGCGATACGCCCGCGCGGAGAGTGTGTTTCCTGAAATCCCGATTCGATATAGGTCGGACAGGAAGGAAGACAGAAACCGCAGCGCATACAATTTAATAACTCGCCTTCATCCATACGCTCTTTAAATTCATTTTGGATCTGTTTCATTTCTTTTTCTGTTGTCATCTTTCCGCCACCACACGTTTTCTGGCATCTTTCGCAAACATTTTGCCGGGATTTAATATGTTCCGGGGGTCAAATGCCGCTTTCAACGCTTTCATCGCATCAATGCCTTCTTTTTTCAGCTTCATTTCCAAGTAAGGCGCTTTCATTTCCCCGACTCCGTGCTCTCCGGTTATCGTCCCGCCAAGTTCAATCGCTTTCTCAAAAATCTCGGCAAAAGCCTGTTCGACACGTTCCATTTCATCCTTATTTCTTATGTCTGTCGTGCATGTCGGGTGAAGGTTCCCGTCTCCCGCATGGCCAAAGGTGCAGATGGAAATATCATATTTAGCAGCAATATCATTAATCGCTTTAACCATATTGGCGATTTCTGAGCGAGGAACGGTCGCATCCTCTAAAATCGTCGTCGGTTTGAGGCGGGCTAGGGCAGAAAGTGCAGAACGCCGGGCTTCAGTCAGGGCAAACGCTTCCTCCTCTGTTTGTGCGGTCTGAACGGAAACGGCGTCGCCTTTTTTGCAGATCGCCTCAATCTTTTCCATATCCCGTTCAACAGTTTCAAATGGCCCGTCTTGTTCAATTAACAGAACTGCTTTTGCGCTTGTCGGAAGTCCGATTTTGGCATAATCCTCAATCACCAAAAGTGTAGGCTGGTCGAGAAATTCAAGCGTAGCGGGTATAATTTTTGCGGCAATAATGTCCGATACCGTTTGAGCAGCGGCATCGATGTTTTCATAAAGGGCAAGCAGCGTCTTCTTTGTTTCCGGCTTTGGAACAAGTTTGACGATGGCTTCTGTCACAATGCCGAGTGTTCCTTCTGAGCCGACAAAAAGACGTGTGAGATCGTATCCGGCAACATCCTTTGCGAGTTTTCCGCCGGTGCGGATGATGTCACCATTTGCGAGCACAACCTCCAGTCCAATAACATAGTCGCGGGTGACGCCGTATTTTAATCCGCGGAGCCCGCCGGAATTTTCATTGATATTGCCGCCGATAGTTGATATTTTCATAGAACTCGGGTCAGGCGGATAAAACAAGCCTTTGCTTTCAACCGCGCGGATCATATCCAGCGTAATGACGCCCGGCTGAACTGTGGCAGTTAAATTTTCTTCATCAATTTCAAGAATCTGGTTCATGTGCTTAAAGAGAAGCACAAGTCCGCCTTCAGTCGGGCACGTGCCGCCGCACAGGTTTGTCCCTGATCCTCTTGGAACGATCGGCACTCGATGTTCGCTGCAAATTGTTAAAATGCGTGATATTTCATCAGTATTCCTCGGAGCAATCACGGCATCAGGCATAGACTGATACTGAGGCGTCGCATCATATGAATAGACGAGACGGCCGGCATTCGAGTCATCAAAGTTTTCTGGTCCGGAGACCTGAATCAGCTGCTCCTTTACATCCTTGGTGATCATTTCACCCATCCCCCTGTCAAAAAACGCTTTCAATCTATTGTAAAAGAAAAAAAGCAAAGCCTTCCATGGAGAAACATACAAAAAATGAAACTGAAACTCTCTCTATTTTGTATCTTGATCTAAAAAATAGAGTGCGACGTACATCGTGACGACGTCCTCGGTACGGTCAAAACGTAAACCCGTCAGCTGTTCGGCCTTAGCCAGACGATAACGCAATGTATTGATATGAATATGCATATCTTCAGCGGTTTGTTTCAAAGACAAATCGTGATGAAAGAAAGTCCGTATCGTATTCATAAGTTCCTGATGCTCTAGCGCCTCTCCTAATACTCTTTGCGGAAATTCGTTTCGGGTTCCCGGGCTGATCTCCGTCAGACACATATCAAGCTTCAGATCCTCTTCAAATATGGGCGTTTTTCGCTTAAGGCTGACAGCCAGCGCTTTTTCCGCTTGCTCGTATGAATCTGTCAGGCTGGAGCTTGCGACAGCCCTTCCGGCGCCAGCTGCTGTATATTGGCTGCTTGCGGTATTGGCAAACGAACAAATGTGAAGGATTTTCCGTAAAAGCCGATCCCTTTGTTCATGCTGCGGCACTTCATGATTAATCAAAATCCGTTCATTTCCCCACCTGATGAACAAATCCGCAGGGTACAAGGATTTCCAGCTGCGTGCCATTTGTTCAATATCATGACGTGACCACTCATACCCCTGAATAAGAATCATTTGGCGCCGGGAGGAAAGGTCAACACCAAGAAGCTGAGCTTTCTCAAGAAAACTGGGAGACCACTCCTTTAGTTGCAGCCAATCGATCATAAAGGACTCCAGCATTCTCTCACGCCACTGGGATTGCTCTAAGTGCCGCGATTCCTTAATGAACAGCTCTGTCATTTTTCGAAGCAGTTCTCCGAATGGCTGAATCTCTGCAGGCTCACCTGTCAGCCCGAAGACGGCGATCACATCATGGTCAAAAAATACAGGGAGGTTTATGCCTGCTTTCACTCCTTTTAACCTTGTTTCATCTTCTTTTGTAATAATCACGCTGCGTCTTTCTTTTGCGCAGATAAGCGCTCCCTCATGAAATTGTCCGACACGCTCATCGTTTGTGCCTGCCATAATAAGACCGTCCGTGTTTACAATAATGACTTCACGTTCGTACATTTTTTTAACTTCAGCAATAATTTTTTTCGCTAATAACGGCTGTAAAAACATGGCGTTCCCCCTCATCATGTTTTTATTATATAAGAAAAAAACCGGGCGCTGTCACCCGGTTTCATGTCTTATTCGGCGGGTTTTAATCCGCCTTCAAGCGTTTTCAGCATTTCGTTTTTCTCACTTTCGGATGCGTGCTGCCAAATGACTTCGAATAAAACGCCGAGCCCTGGAAGCATTTTTTCTTCACCGCTTTGAATCGCATCTACGATTGTATGCTCAAGCTGCTCCTGATTATTACCGGTGACATTGGAGATGACGGCATGACGTAAATTAAGATCCATGTAAAACGCTCCTTTTTCTAAAATGTAATACGTATATTCTAACCCTGCACCTGGTTTATTATGTGCTGTTCTTGCGATATAATAACATCATGTTAAAAAAAGGAGCGCCACATAGACAGTGAAACAAATAGAATCGGCAAAAAACCAAAAAGTGAAGGATTGGAAAAAGCTTCACACAAAAAAAGAACGAACAAAAACAAATACATTTCTGATAGAGGGAGAACACCTCGTTGAAGAGGCGTTGAAAAGCCCGGGCATTGTGAAAGAAATCCTTGTAAAGGATGAAACGAAGATTCCTTCAGATCTTGAGACTGGTATCCAGTGCTATATGCTGAGTGAAGATGCGTTTTCAGCTGTGACTGAAACCGAAACGCCGCAGCAGATTGCCGCTGTGTGCCATATGCCTGAAGAAAAGCTGGCAACGGCACGCAAGGTGCTGCTGATTGACGCTGTTCAAGATCCGGGAAACCTTGGCACAATGATTCGAACGGCTGATGCGGCCGGTTTGGATGCGGTTGTACTCGGTGACGGCACGGCGGACGCCTTTAATGGAAAAGCACTGCGATCTGCTCAAGGATCTCACTTCCATATTCCTGTTGTGAGAAGAAACCTGCCTTCATATGTGGACGAATTGAAGGCAGAGGGCGTAAAAGTATACGGCACGGCGCTGCAAAACGGAGCGCCTTACCAGGAGATCCCTCAGTCTGAATCCTTTGCGCTCATTGTAGGAAATGAAGGTGCAGGGGTGGATGCTGCATTGCTGGAAAAAACGGATTTGAACCTGTACGTGCCGCTTTACGGACAGGCTGAATCACTAAACGTTGCGGTTGCGGCTGCCATCCTCGTGTATCACTTGCGAGGATAGTGTTGCGCCAAGCGTTGGATTTCTCTATAATAGAACATAATATTTCAAAAACCGTGACAGAGGACCTCAATTTCTGATCAACTGCTTTCCAGGGAGAAAATGCCGCTGACTGAGAGCATTTTTAACGCAGCCGGAAATTGGCTTCACCTCTTGAGTTGTCGCCGGGACCGCGTACACTGCGCGTAAAGGTGAACCGGAATCTGATTCCGTTATGTCAATGAAGCTGACGACAGCATCAGTCTGTCTGAAATAAGGGTGGTACCGCGGCCACAACTCGTCCCTTGTACAAGGGACGGGTTTTTTTTATTTTCCAAAGACATATGACGGTTTGTTTACATAAAAGGAGGATGCAAAATGGAAGAAAAGCTAAAACAGCTGGAACAAGAAGCTTTAGAACAAGTAGAAGCGGCAAGCTCATTGAAGGTTGTCAATGATATTCGGGTGCAATATCTCGGAAAAAAAGGGCCGATTACAGAAGTGCTGCGCGGAATGGGCAAGCTTTCTGCTGAGGAACGTCCAAAAATGGGGGCGCTCGCGAACGAAGTAAGGGAGCGTATTGCCAATGCGATTGCTGACAAAAACGAGAAGCTTGAAGAAGAGGAAATGAAGCAGAAGCTTGCAGGACAGACAATTGACGTCACGCTGCCGGGGAACCCTGTTGCAGTCGGCGGCCGCCATCCGCTCACTGTTGTCATTGAAGAAATTGAAGATTTATTTATCGGTATGGGCTACACAGTCGAGGAAGGGCCAGAGGTTGAAACGGATTACTACAACTTCGAATCGCTCAATCTTCCGAAAGAACACCCTGCGCGCGATATGCAGGACAGCTTTTACATCACAGAGGAAACTTTGATGAGAACGCAAACTTCTCCTGTCCAAACACGGACGATGGAAAAGCATAAAGGCAAAGGTCCCGTTAAAATCATTTGCCCGGGTAAAGTATATCGCCGTGATAACGATGATGCGACGCACTCTCACCAATTTATGCAAATTGAAGGGCTTGTCGTTGACAAAAACATCAGCATGAGTGATTTAAAAGGAACGCTTGAACTCGTTGCGAAAAAAATGTTCGGGCAAGACCGCGAAATCAGACTCCGTCCAAGCTTCTTCCCGTTTACTGAGCCTTCAGTAGAAGTGGATGTGACATGCTTTAAATGTGGTGGGAACGGCTGCTCAGTATGTAAAGGAACAGGCTGGATTGAAATCCTCGGTGCCGGAATGGTTCACCCGAACGTGCTTAAAATGGCTGGCTTTGATCCGAAGGAATATCAGGGCTTCGCATTCGGAATGGGTGTTGAGCGCATCGCGATGCTGAAATACGGCATTGATGATATCCGCCACTTCTATACAAACGATGTCAGATTTATTTCGCAGTTTAAACAGGCGTAAGAGGAGGATGCAAGGATGTTTGTTTCTTATAAATGGTTAGAGGATTATGTTGATTTAAAAGGCATGGACCCGGCTGTTCTTGCTGAAAAAATTACAAGAGCCGGTATTGAGGTTGAAGGAATTGAATACAAAGGAGAAGGCATCAAAGGCGTTGTCATCGGCCATGTGCTGGAGCGCGAGCAGCACCCGAATGCTGATAAGCTGAATAAGTGCCTTGTGGATATCGGAGCTGAAGCCCCTGTACAAATCATTTGCGGTGCGCCGAATGTGGATAAGGGACAAAAAGTCGCAGTTGCAACAGTCGGAGCGGTGCTGCCGGGCAATTTCAAAATCAAAAAAGCTAAGCTTCGCGGTGAAGAATCAAACGGCATGATCTGTTCCTTACAGGAGCTTGGTATTGAAAGCAAACTTGTGGCGAAGGAGTATGCAGAAGGCATTTTCGTATTCCCGAATGACGTTGAAACAGGAAGCGATGCCTTAGCGGCTTTACAGCTTGACGATGCGATTCTTGAGCTGGGTTTAACGCCAAACCGCGCGGATGCCATGAACATGCTTGGTGTTGCTTACGAGGTTGCCGCGATTTTAGATACTGAAGTAAAGCTTCCGCAAACGGATTACCCGGCTGCTTCAGAACAAGCGTCTGATTACATTTCAGTCAAAATTGAAGATCAAGAAGCGAACCCGCTGTACACTGCAAAAATCATTAAAAATGTCACGATTGCTCCGTCACCGCTTTGGATGCAGACAAAGCTGATGAATGCAGGCATTCGTCCGCACAACAACGTCGTTGACATCACAAATTTTGTTCTGTTGGAATACGGACAGCCGCTTCATGCGTTTGATTATGACAGATTTGGCTCTAAGGAAGTCGTAGTAAGAAAAGCAGCTGAGAATGAAATGATCGTCACTCTTGATGATCAAGAACGTAAGCTGTCCGCCGATCACCTTGTCATTACAAACGGAATGAAAGCGCAGGCCGTTGCGGGTGTCATGGGAGGAGCAGAGTCAGAGGTTCAGGAAGATACGAAAACGATTTTGCTTGAGGCTGCGTATTTCAACGGGCAGACGGTTCGCAAGGCTTCCAAAGACCTTGGTTTGAGAAGTGAATCAAGCGTAAGATTTGAAAAAGGAATTGATCCGGCGCGCGTACGTCTTGCAGCAGAACGGGCTGCGCAGCTGATCCATCTGTATGCCGGCGGTGAGGTGCTTGCAGGAACAGTTGAGGAAGATCACCTGACAATCGAAGCAAACAACATTCACGTATCTGCTGACAAAGTGAGCAGCGTTCTAGGCCTGACGATCAGTAAAGAAGAACTGATCAGCATTTATAAACGTCTCGGTTTTACGGTCGGTGAAGCGGGTGAACTTCTCGTTGTGACCGTCCCATCACGCCGCGGCGACATTACAATAGAAGAGGATTTAATCGAAGAAGCGGCAAGACTGTACGGCTACGATAACATTCCGTCTACGCTTCCTGAGACAGCGGGAACTACAGGCGGATTAACGCCATACCAGGCAAAACGCCGTAAAGTCAGACGCTTCCTTGAAGGCGCAGGCTTATCACAAGCCATCACTTACTCGTTGACAAACGAGAAGAAAGCGGCAGCGTTTGCGATTGAAAAATCACTGAATACTGTGCTTGCGCTTCCAATGAGTGAAGAAAGAAGCATTCTCAGACACAGTCTTGTTCCGAATCTGCTTGATTCTGTTTCTTACAACCTCGCGAGGCAGACTGACTCAGTTGCACTGTACGAAGTTGGCTCCGTTTTCCTAACGAAGGAAGAGGACACAAAACCTGTTGAAACAGAACGCGTAGCAGGAGCTGTTACCGGATTATGGCGCAAGCAGCTATGGCAGGGTGAAAAGAAACCAGTTGATTTCTTTGTTGTCAAAGGAATTGTGGAAGGGCTGTTAGACAAACTCAACGTCCTAGACAGCATTGAATTTGTACAGTCTGAACGCAAACAGCTGCATCCGGGCAGAACAGCGAACATTTTATTGAATGGTTCTCTGATCGGCTTCATCGGCCAAGTCCACCCTTCATTGGAAAAAGAACTGGATATAAAGGAAACATACGTATTTGAGCTCGATCTTCATGCGTTGCTCGCAGCAGAAACAGCACCGCTTGTTTACACGGCGATTCCAAAATATCCGTCTGTGACACGTGATATCGCTCTTGTAACAGATAAAACCGTCACAAGCGGACAGCTCGAGAGCGTCATTAAAGAGGCCGGGGGCAAGCTTCTGAAAGAGGTAACCGTATTTGACGTATACGAAGGAGAGCATATGGAGGAAGGCAAGAAGTCAGTCGCTTTCTCACTCCAGTATGTCAATCCTGAACAAACACTGACTGAAGAAGAAGTGACAAAGGCGCACAGCAAAGTGCTGAAAGCGTTAGAAGACACATATCAAGCTGTTTTAAGAGGCTGATAAAAAAGCTTGCAGAGAAATCTGCAAGCTTTTTTCTATGAACGTTTTTTATCAGCAAGGCGCTGCGCTTTTTGCGTATTGGCGAAATGGAGTTTTGTAAAGGTTCTGAGTGCAGATGCCCCTTTTTTGAGGATCAGCTTGGCGGCCGCTTCATCGACGTGCGGACCGGCCCCTTTTGGAAGCGTCATTCCTGCCGCGCGTGATAGTTTATCCATTTCCATTAAAAATGAATATCTTGCAATGATTGAAGCAGCGGCGACAGCCAGGTGAATACCTTCAGCTTTTGTGCTAAAATAGGTCCGCTCCTTCACAATGTCTCTGCCCTTTAAATGATTGAAGTAGACGCCTGGCTCAGCGAATTGGTCAATCAAAATGGCTTCAGGCTTTACTCCATCCAATTTTCTTAATAAATGTGTGATCGCCTGATTGTGCAGCAAAGCTTTCATTTTCCCTTGGCTCATGCCTTTTTCCTGCATGCTGTTATACTTTTCATTCTTTAACACCAGCAGGCTGTACGGAATGGTTTTAATCAGGTTTCGGGCAATCTCGATGATTTGCGGATCTTTTAAATCTTTAGAATCCTTAACACCGAGTTCCTTCATTAAAGGAAGCATGGTTTTGTCGACGTACGCGCATACAACCGTCATTGGGCCAAAGTAATCTCCGGTTCCGACTTCGTCAGAACCGATAACAGACATTCCGGCGATATCTGCCGGAGGGGCATAGCGGGGATCAGCCGGCTTTTTGGTCATTTTCTTCTTTTCCGGCTCTGCTGTTCCCCAGCGCGCGGATTCTGCCGCTGCGTTTTTGCCTTGAAACAAGACCTTGCCGGATTGATATGCTGTAATGGTACAGCCGGGCGGTTTCGCCTGAAAAACGGCTCCCTGCGGAACAGAGGCTGTAAGCGAACCGCTGTATGTCATTTTCATTTGGTCAATAGCAGACAACGATACTTTTATCACTGAATGGGACACGTAATAATCTCCTTTTTTTACACTTTTCGCTGTATATACCAGTGTATCATAACAGCGGGAGGCTCGTCTTTCCATTCGTTTAATAAACGTGTTATGATAAGAACTAGGATTCTCGCGGAATGGAGGAGAAACGTTGTCTGACGGCAAAAAAACAAAAACAACCGTTGACATTTACGGCCAGCACTTCACGATTGTCGGTGAAGAAAGCAGAGCCCATATGAGGTATGTCGCCGGAATTGTTGATGATAAAATGAGAGAAATCAATGAAAAAAATCCATACCTTGATATAAATAAACTTGCAGTGCTGACAGCGGTAAATGTGGTGCACGATTATGTCAAATTACAAGAGAAATGTGAAAAACTGGAGCGTCAGCTTAAAGAAAAGGATTGAACAACTATGCTAGATATCATCATCTTAATCTTGCTCCTGATGGGGACTTTACTAGGGTTAAAACGCGGTTTTATCCTGCAGTTTATCCGCTTGACGAGCTTTATTTTATCAATTGCCTTTGCGGCTTTATTCTATAAAAACGTGGCACCGCATTTACATTGGATTCCCGCACCCGATTTTTCAGCGGGACAGCCGGCTCTTTCTTTTTTTACGGGGAATTTGGAAGCAGCGTACTATAATGCGATTGCGTTTATCGTTTTATTTATCATTGCTAAAATCTTACTGAGAATCATCGGCTCGTTCCTGAGTATTGTAGCCGGCATTCCGGTGATTAAACAAATCAACCAGATGCTGGGCGCCGTTCTCGGTTTTCTAGAAGTCTATTTATTTACATTTGTGCTGCTGTATGTCGCATCCGTTCTTCCGATAGATGCACTGCAGCAAATGATGGGGCAATCGTCTCTCGCAAATGTGATCATTAACCATACACCATACTTGTCAGGGCTCCTACAAGAGCTGTGGACACAGTACGGGGCATAAAAAAACTTCTCTTGTCCGGAGAAGTTTTTTTCAAGTATGATGGAAACATATGTGAACGTCTGGGGGTTATGATATGCATAAAAAAGATATTATCCGGCTGCTTGAAACCATTGCAGTCTATATGGAACTCAAAGGGGACAACCCGTTTAAAGTATCCGCCTTCCGAAAAGCGGCGGCAGCTCTGGAACAGGACGACCGAAGCTTATCAGAAATGGACGATATGATGTCGCTGTCCGGCATTGGAAAAGGAACGTACAGCGTCATTAAAGAGTATATAGATGAAGGAAAGTCAAGCACGCTCGAATCGCTGCAGAAAGAAGTGCCGGAAGGACTCGTGCCTTTATTGAAGCTGCCGGGGCTCGGCGGCAAAAAAATCGCAAAGCTGTATAAAGAGCTCGGCGTACACGATGCAGAATCTCTGAAGGAAGCCTGTGAGCAGCAAAAGGTCCAGGGTCTTGCGGGCTTCGGCAAAAAATCGGAAGAAAAAATATTACAGGCGCTCGGGGAAGCCGGAAAACAGCCTGAACGGTTCCCGATCGGATACGCCCTCCGGATCGCGCGGGAAATTGAGGAGCATCTTTCTCAATTTACGCATATCATCAAATTTTCTCGTGCCGGAAGTCTCCGCAGAGCGCGGGAAACGGTGAAGGATCTGGATTATATCATTGCTACAGATCATCCGGCTGAAGTAAGAGAGCAGCTTCTTGAGCTGCCAAACATCAAAAGCGTGATCGCAAGCGGAGATACGAAGGTGTCCGTCATCCTTTCCTTTGAATATGAAACAAACGTCGATTTCCGTCTTGTGACGGAAGAGCAGTTTCCGACAACACTCCATCATTTTACGGGATCAAAGGATCACAATATTAAGATGCGCCAAATCGCCAAAGAACGCGGCGAGCGGATCAGTGAATACGGCGTTGAGACAGTTGAAACCGGAGAGATCAAAACATTTCCGAGTGAACGTGAATTTTATGCGCACTTCGGCCTGCCGCTGATTCCGCCGGAAATTCGTGAAAGCGGACAGGAAGTGGAAACCTACAGCGACAGCATTGAACTGATAGAACCCGGGCAAATCAAAGGTGATCTCCACATGCACTCAACGTGGAGCGATGGTGCATTTTCGATCAGAGAGATGGCTGAAGCCTGCATCAAAAAAGGCTATCAATACATGGCGATCACCGATCACTCACAATATTTAAAGGTCGCCAACGGCCTTACTGCAGAAAGACTTAAGCAGCAGGCAAAAGAAATTGACGCACTGAATGCAGAGTTTGAAAACTTCCGTATTTTGAAAGGCGTTGAGATGGATATCCTGCCTGACGGTACGCTCGATTATGATGACGATGTGCTTGCGGAAATGGATATCGTTATTGCATCGATTCATTCCAGTTTTAATCAGCCGGAACACGTGATTATGAAACGGCTTGAGACGGCACTGACAAACAAGCATGTTGACATTATCGCACACCCGACCGGGCGCCTTATCGGCAGACGGGCCGGTTACGAAATCGATATTGATCAGCTGATTGAGCTTGCGAGGAAAACAAATACGGCGCTTGAACTCAACGCCAACCCTGCGCGCCTTGATCTGCGCACAGAGCATTTAATGAAAGCAAACGAACAAGGGGTTACATTGGTGATTAATACTGATGCCCATAATATTGAGATGTTAGACGATATGAAAACTGGCGTTACTGCCGCGCGCAAAGGATGGACGGAAACGAAAAACGTTCTGAATGCCCGGTCGCTTAAAGACGTAGAGGCATTTCTGAAGCGCAACGATTAAGTAAGGAGGCTCACACAATCGTGCAGCAAAAAGTATTATCAGCTCTTGAATTTCATAAAGTGAAAGAACAGGTTATTGGGCATGCCGCTTCATCGCTCGGAAAAGAAATGCTTCTCGAGCTTAAGCCTTCTGCTTCTATAGACGAAATCAAAAAACAGCTGGATGAAGTAGACGAAGCTTCTGACATTATCCGGCTGAGAGGCCAAGCGCCATTTGGCGGCCTTGTAGATATCAGAGGAGCGTTAAGACGGGCGGAAATCGGCAGCGTTCTCAGTCCTTCTGAATTCACTGAAATCTCAGGCCTGCTTTATGCAGTTAAACAAATGAAACATTTTATCACGCAAATGGCTGAAGACGGTGTCGACATTCCGCTGATCCATCAGCATGCTGAACAGCTTATCACGCTGTCCGATTTAGAGCGGGACATTAATTCCTGCATTGATGATCACGGAGAAGTGCTTGATCATGCATCGGAAACATTAAGAGGAATCCGCACACAGCTCAGAACACTCGAATCAAGAGTCAGAGACCGGTTAGAGTCGATGCTGCGTTCCTCTTCCGCATCGAAAATGCTGTCTGATACGATTGTTACGATTCGGAATGACCGCTTTGTGATCCCGGTCAAACAGGAGTACAGATCCAGCTATGGAGGAATTGTGCACGACACCTCATCCTCTGGTGCGACACTATTCATTGAACCGCAGGCGATTGTAGATATGAACAATTCCCTTCAGCAGGCGAAAGTGAAAGAAAAGCAAGAAATTGAACGGATTTTGCGTGTGCTGACAGAGAAAACGGCAGAGTATACAGAGGAGCTATTTCTAGATTTGCAAGTGCTGCAGACGCTTGACTTTATTTTTGCAAAAGCTAGATATGCAAAAGCGGTTAAAGCGACAAAACCGATTATGAACGACACCGGCTTTATCCGTTTGAAAAAAGCCCGCCATCCATTGCTTCCGCCTGATCAGGTTGTTGCCAATGACATCGAGCTTGGCCGCGATTTTTCAACCATTGTCATCACAGGGCCAAACACCGGGGGGAAAACAGTCACCCTTAAAACGTTAGGCCTGCTAACCTTAATGGCGCAGTCAGGTCTTCATATCCCGGCAGATGAAGGGTCAGAAGCGGCAGTATTTGAGCACGTATTCGCTGATATCGGTGATGAACAGTCGATTGAGCAAAGTTTAAGTACGTTCTCATCCCATATGGTGAATATTGTCGGCATTTTAGAACAGGTCAATGAAAACAGCCTTGTGCTTTTCGATGAACTTGGTGCAGGGACAGATCCGCAGGAGGGGGCGGCCCTCGCCATGAGCATCTTGGATGACGTGCATCGCACCAATGCACGAGTGTTAGCTACGACGCATTATCCGGAATTGAAGGCGTACGGCTATAACAGAGAAGGCGTCATGAATGCCAGCGTTGAATTTGACATCGAAACGCTGTCACCGACCTATAAACTTTTAATTGGTGTGCCGGGTCGAAGCAATGCTTTCGAAATTTCAAAACGCCTCGGGCTTCCGGACCATATCATCGGGCAGGCGAAGTCAGAAATGACGGCCGAGCATAACGAAGTCGATACGATGATTGCGTCGCTGGAACAAAGCAAAAAACGTGCGGAAGAAGAGCTTTCTGAGACAGAATCAATCAGAAAAGAAGCGGAAAAACTGCATAAAGAGCTGCAGCAGCAAATCATCGAGCTTAACAGCAAAAAAGACAAAATGCTTGAAGAGGCAGAACAGCAGGCTGCTGAAAAAGTAAAAGCGGCAATGAAAGAAGCCGAGGACATTATTCATGAATTGCGCTCCATAAAAGAAGAACACAAATCCTTCAAGGATCACGAGCTGATTAACGCGAAGAAACGGTTAGAAGGCGCTATGCCGGCTTTTGAAAAGTCCAAGAAACCGGAAAAGCCGAAAGCGCAAAAACGCGACTTTAAGCCTGGCGACGAGGTGAAAGTCCTCACTTTCGGGCAAAAAGGAACATTGCTCGAAAAAACAGGCGGCAATGAATGGAATGTTCAAATCGGTATTTTAAAGATGAAAGTAAAAGAAAAAGATCTGGAGTTTATCAAATCAGCTCCGGAGCCAAAAAAAGAAAAAATCATTACAGCGGTCAAGGGAAAGGACTATCACGTATCGCTTGAACTTGATCTCCGCGGCGAACGCTATGAAAATGCCCTAAGCCGGGTTGAAAAATACTTGGATGATGCGGTGTTAGCCGGATATCCAAGAGTGTCAATCATCCACGGAAAAGGAACCGGCGCTTTAAGAAAAGGCGTACAGGATCTTCTGAAAAACCATCGCAGCGTCAAAAGTTCCCGTTTCGGTGAAGCAGGTGAGGGAGGATCAGGCGTTACGGTTGTTGAACTAAAATAAAAGGGAGTATGGCCATGAGTGATTTTTGGGAAAACGAGCTTGTGGAAATCGCGGCATATTACAGTGTCGCGGTTCTCTGCCTCGTCCTCTTTTTGACTGTGTTTGAGCTGGTGACGGCTTATAAAAACTGGGAAGAGATTCAAAAAGGAAATCTTGCGGTGGCAATGGCGACCGGCGGAAAAATTTTGGGGATCGCAAACGTATTTCAGCATTCCATCTCCCAGCATAATTCGCTGCTGCAAATGATCGGCTGGGGCGTTTACGGGTTTGTTATGCTTCTGATCAGCTACTTTATTTTTGAGTTTTTGACTCCGCGGTTTAAAATTGATCAGGAAATCGAAAATGATAACCGGGCTGTCGGCTTTATTTCATTTGTCATTTCTGTCGGGCTTTCTTTTGTGGTGGCAGCCGGAATATAAGGGGACGGAGAATAGATGGAAAAGCTTGCTAAAATACTGCTCGCCGCAGCGGGAATCTTTTTGTTAATTGGTCTTATATATCTGTTCATATTATGAGAAAAAGAAAGATTTACCTTTCTTTTTCTTTTTTTTGCCGTCCATCTGCTATAATGATAAGGTGGATCTCTAAAATCGAAAGGGGAGGTTTTATGCAGTCTCAAAAGCCGTGGCTTGCCGAGTATCCCAACGATATCCCGCATGAGCTTCCGTTGCCGAATAAAACCCTGCAATCCATCCTGACAGACTCCGCCGCACGATTCCCTGATAAAACCGCAATATCGTTTTATGGAAAAAAACTCACCTTTCATGACATTCTGACGGATGCTCTTAAACTTGCAGCTTTTTTGCAGTGCAATGGCCTGCAAAAAGGAGACAGAGTGGCTGTTATGCTGCCCAATTGCCCGCAAACAGTGATTTCTTATTATGGCGTCTTGTTTGCCGGTGGCATCGTGGTGCAGACGAATCCGCTTTATACCGAGCATGAGCTTGAATACCAGCTTAGAGATGCTCAGGTAAGTGTGATCATCACCTTAGATTTACTTTTCCCGAAGGCAATAAAAATGAAAACGTTATCAATAGTCGACCAGATTTTGATAACCAGCGTAAAAGACTATTTGCCTTTTCCGAAGAATATTCTTTACCCGCTGACGCAAAAACAAAAAGTGCATATCGACTTTGACAAAACAGCTGACATTCACACGTTCGCTTCCAGTATGAAGCAGGAAAAAACTGAACTCCTGACAATCCCGAAGATCGATCCTGAGCATGATATCGCTGTCCTCCAGTATACCGGAGGAACAACCGGAGCTCCAAAAGGGGTCATGCTCACGCACCAAAATATTTTGGCAAATACTGAAATGTGCGCCGCTTGGATGTATGACGTGAAAGAAGGCGCTGAAAAAGTGCTGGGCATCGTTCCATTTTTTCATGTCTACGGACTGACGGCAGTCATGAACTATTCGATTAAACTAGGCTTCGAAATGATTCTTCTTCCTAAGTTTGATCCGCTCGAAACACTGAAAATCATCGACAAACACAAACCGACGCTCTTTCCTGGCGCACCGACAATTTACATTGGCCTTTTGCATCACCCCGAATTGCAGCATTATGATCTGTCATCCATTAAAAGCTGTCTTAGCGGATCAGCCGCGCTCCCCGTGGAGGTAAAGCAGAAATTTGAAAAGGTGACTGGCGGAAAGCTTGTGGAAGGCTATGGTTTGTCTGAGGCATCCCCAGTGACGCACGCCAACTTTATCTGGGGAAAAAACAAGCCGGGCAGTATCGGCTGTCCTTGGCCGAGTACGGACGCTGCGATCTATTCTGAAGAGACGGGTGAGCTTGCCGCTCCGTATGAGCATGGAGAAATCATTGTAAAAGGTCCGCAAGTCATGAAAGGATACTGGAATAAACCAGAGGAAACCGCCGCAGTGCTGAGAGATGGCTGGCTGTTCACCGGGGACATGGGCTATATGGATGAAGAAGGCTTTTTCTATATTGCTGACAGGAAGAAGGATATCATCATTGCCGGCGGTTACAATATTTACCCGCGTGAGGTAGAAGAAGCGCTTTATGAACATGAAGCCATCCAGGAAATTGTTGTCGCAGGCGTTCCCGATTCCTACAGGGGAGAAACAGTAAAAGCATTTGTCGTATTAAAGAAAGGCGCAAAAGCCGATGCAGAAGTACTGGACGCTTTTGCGAGATCACGTCTAGCTCCCTATAAGGTGCCCAAAGCCTATGAGTTCAGAAAGGAGCTGCCGAAAACGGCGGTGGGAAAAATTTTAAGAAGGCGTTTACTTGAAGAAGAAACCGAAAATCATCATATCAAATAAAAAAAGAGAACGCCTATGAATAAACTTGACAAACATGAAAATCCTTCTTATCATGAAATTATGAATGAATAGTCATTCATTTCTATAGGAAGGAACGATGAACATTGAAGCAAAAACGGCCAAAGTATATGCAGATTATTGATGCAGCAGTAGAAGTCATTGCAGAAAACGGCTACCACCAGTCACAGGTATCCAAAATTGCCAAACAAGCCGGAGTAGCGGACGGCACCATCTATCTCTATTTTAAAAACAAAGAAGATATTTTAATTTCTCTTTTCAAAGAAAAAATGGGTCAATTTATTGAGCGGATGGAAGAGGACATTAAAGAAAAAGCAACAGCGAAAGAGAAATTGGCGCTTGTGATTTCAAAGCATTTTTCCCTTTTAGCGGGTGACCATAATCTCGCGATTGTCACGCAGCTTGAGCTCCGCCAATCCAACTTGGAGCTGCGCCAAAAAATCAACGAAATATTAAAAGGCTACTTAAATATTTTGGATGGCATTTTGACGGAAGGCATACAATCAGGCGAATTAAAAGAAGGCCTCGACGTCCGCCTCGCCCGGCAGATGATTTTTGGAACGATTGACGAAACTGTGACAACTTGGGTGATGAATGACCAAAAGTACGATCTCGTTGCGCTTTCAAACAGCGTTTTAGAATTATTGGTGTCCGGAATTCATAATAAGTAAAGGAGTTCTGTCCTATGAATGCAATTTCACTTGCGGTTGATCAATTTGTGGCAGTCTTGACGATTCACAATCCGCCGGCAAACGCGCTTTCAAGCCGGATATTAGAAGAGCTGTCTTCCTGTCTTGATCAATGTGAGACAGATGCAGGCGTACGAAGCATTATCATTCACGGCGAGGGAAGATTTTTCTCAGCCGGCGCTGATATTAAAGAATTTACATCGCTTAAAGGCAATGAGGATTCCTCATTGCTCGCTGAGCGCGGCCAGCAGTTAATGGAGAGAATCGAAAGTTTTCCAAAACCGATTATCGCAGCGATTCACGGCGCTGCTCTCGGAGGCGGGCTGGAGCTTGCAATGGCCTGTCACATCAGAATCGCGGCAGAAGATGCTAAGCTGGGGCTCCCGGAGCTTAATCTCGGTATCATTCCAGGTTTTGCGGGGACACAGCGCCTTCCGAGATATGTCGGTACAGCCAAAGCACTGGAGCTCATCGGATCAGGAGAACCGATATCCGGAAAAGAAGCGCTTGATCTCGGACTTGTCTCAATTGGAGCGAAAGATGAGGCAGAAGTGATTGAAAAAGCAAAAGCACTTGCCGCTAAGTTTGCAGAGAAAAGCCCGCAAACGCTGGCATCTTTGCTTGAACTTCTTTATTCCAACAAGGTGTATTCCTATGAAGGCAGCTTAAAGCTTGAAGCAAAGCGATTTGGGGAAGCATTTGAGTCAGAGGACGCCAAGGAAGGCATCCAGGCATTTCTCGAAAAAAGAAAGCCTCAGTTCAAAGGCGAATAAAAGGGGATATGATCATGAATCTATTTGTACTGATGAAACGGACGTTTGACACAGAAGAAAAAATCGTCATTGAAACAGGAAAGATTCAGGATGACGGAGCGGAATGGATCATTAATCCATATGATGAGTACGCGATAGAAGAAGCCATCCAGCTGAAGGAAAAGCATGGCGGCACGATCACCGCTGTCACAGTCGGCGGTGAAGAAGCGGAGAAAGAATTGCGTACGGCGCTTGCCATGGGTTGTGACCAAGCTGTTTTAATCAACATAGAAGATGATCTTGAAGAACCCGACCAATATTCCATTTCTCAAGTTTTATACCACTATATGAAGGATCAGGAGTTTGATTTGATTCTCGGCGGAAATGTTGCCATTGACGGAGGATCAGGACAAGTGGCGCCTCGGCTTGCCGAGCTACTGGACATTCCGTGTATCACTACGATCACCAAACTCGAAATCAACGGCACTGATGCAGAAGCAGAAAGGGACGTCGAAGGGGATGTTGAAAAAATCAAAACGACGCTCCCATTGCTTGTCACAGCTCAGCAGGGCTTAAACGAGCCGCGCTATCCATCGCTTCCGGGAATTATGAAGGCTAAGAAAAAGCCGCTTGAAGAGCTTGAACTTGATGATCTTGACCTGGACGAAGAGGATGCTGAACCAAAGCTGAAAACCATTGAACGTTTTCTGCCGCCGAAAAAAGAAGCCGGGAAGCTTCTCCAAGGTGAGCCTGCCGAACAGGCAAAAGAGCTTGTCTCATTGCTCCGCAGCGAAGCTAAAGTCATTTAAAGCTTGGACATTCAAAGAAACAGGGGGATGTTAGAATGGGAAAAAAAGTGATCGTGCTTGGAGAAATACGCGATGGGGAATTGCGGAATGTCACCTTTGAAGCAATAGCTGCAGGAAGAACCATTTCAGGAGATGGAGAAGTCATCGGTGTTCTCATCGGTGAAAATGTACAAAACATTGCACAAGAGCTTATTCATTACGGAGCAGATAAAGTTCTTACCGCTGAGGACCCGAAGCTGAAAACATACACGGCAGACGGGTACAGCCAGATCATGAGAGGTGTTATCGAGCAAGAAAATCCTGATTCAGTCATCTTCGGGCATACGGCAATGGGCAAGGATCTTTCACCGAAGCTTGCTGCCCGTCTGCAAACAGGCTTAATTTCTGATGCTATAGATGTAAGCGTTACCGGAGGGAATGTTGTGTTCACACGGCCGATTTACTCGGGGAAAGCTTTTGAACGCGTCATTTCAACCGATCCGATGATCTTTGCAACAATTCGCCCCAATAACATTCAAGCTTCAGAAAAAGACACCAGCAGATCGGGGAGCATCGAAAGCATTGATGTTTCTCTTACTGACCTCCGCACTGTTATCCAAGAGGTCGTGAAAAAAACGGCGGACGGTGTTGATCTCTCCGAAGCGAAAATTATCGTTGCGGGCGGCCGAGGAGTCAAAAGCAAGGAAGGATTTCAGCCGCTGCAGGAGCTTGCAGAGGTGCTAGGGGCCGCAGTCGGGGCTTCTCGCGGGGCATGTGACGCTGATTATTGCGATTATGCTCTCCAAATCGGGCAGACCGGGAAAGTCGTTACTCCGGATTTGTACATTGCATGCGGCATTTCCGGCGCCATCCAGCATTTGGCCGGCATGTCAAACAGCAAGGTGATCGTCGCCATCAATAAAGACCCCGAAGCCGATATCTTTAAAATAGCGGATTACGGCATCGTCGGTGATTTATTTGAAGTTGTCCCGTTATTAACTGAGGAATTCAAACAATTGAATATACACTCATAAAGGAAATCCCGGACTTTAAAAGTTCGGGATTTTTTCATATTTATAAATACATACGTACAAATGTAAAAACAATAGAAAATGTCGTTGACATGTACGAACATATATAATATGGTTACTTTAAAAGCGCTTACATTCATGCTGACTCCTCAGGCAAAAGACAGATCACATATTTGACTGTGGTGCTTTTCATATCCGTATGAAAGGAATGATCAGAGGCATGTCTGAACATCAAGCAGTGATTCAAACAGATATCGTAAAAGGAACCATTAACAAAAATATATACGGTCATTTTGCTGAGCATTTAGGAAGAGGGATTTATGAGGGGATCTGGGTTGGAACGGACTCAGACATCCCCAATATCAACGGGATACGAAAGGACGTGCTGGAGGCGCTCAAACAGCTGCACATTCCTGTCCTCAGGTGGCCGGGCGGGTGTTTTGCGGACGAATACCATTGGGCAAACGGTGTCGGTGACCGTAAGACAATGCTGAACACTCACTGGGGCGGTACAATTGAATCAAATGAATTCGGAACGCATGAATTTATGATGCTTTGCGAGCTGCTTGAATGCGAGCCATATATTTGCGGCAATGTCGGAAGCGGAACCGTTCAGGAAATGTCGGAGTGGATTGAGTATATGACATTTGAAGAAGGCACGCCGATGTCAGACTGGAGAAAGCAAAATGGAAGAGAAGAGCCTTGGAAGCTGAAATATTTCGGCGTGGGCAATGAAAACTGGGGCTGCGGCGGCAACATGCATCCCGAATACTACGCAGATCTGTACCGGCGTTTTCAGACTTATGTCCGCAATTACAGCGGGAATGACATTTATAAAATTGCAGGCGGCGCAAATGTGGATGATTTTAATTGGACGGACGTGCTTATGAAAAAAGCTGCTGGCCTGATGGACGGGTTGAGTCTTCATTATTACACGATTCCGGGGGATTTCTGGAAGGGCAAAGGATCAGCCACAGAATTCACGGAAGATGAATGGTTTATTACGATGAAAAAAGCCAAATACATCGATGAATTGATTCAAAAACACGGCACGATTATGGACCGGTACGATCCGGAGCAGCGGGTCGGGCTGATTATTGATGAATGGGGCACGTGGTTTGATCCCGAGCCAGGCACGAATCCCGGTTTCTTATATCAGCAAAACACCATTCGTGATGCACTGGTGGCGGCTTCTCATTTCCACATTTTCCATCAGCATTGCCGCCGGGTGCAAATGGCCAACATCGCCCAAACAGTAAATGTTCTTCAAGCGATGATTTTGACTGAGGGAGAGCGGATGCTTTTGACACCGACGTACCATGTATTCAATATGTTTAAGGTGCACCAGGACGCTTCTCTTTTAGCCACAGAGACAATGTCTGCCGACTATGAATGGAACGGTGAAACGCTTCCGCAAATCAGCATTTCAGCGTCGAAACAAGCTGAAGGCGATATCAATATCACAATTTGCAACATCGATCACCAAAACAAAGCAGAGGCGGAAATCGAGCTGAGGGGCCTACACAAGGCAGCGGACCATTCCGGAGTCATTCTTACGGCAGAAAAAATGAATGCGCATAACACGTTTGACGATCCTCATCATGTCAAACCGGAATCCTTCAGACAATACACGCTCAGCAAAAACAAACTGAAAGTAAAACTCCCGCCAATGTCAGTCGTCTTACTTACGCTGCGTGCTGATTCTTAATCGCGCAAGAGCGCCGGAGCTTCATGCCGGCGCTCTTTTTCAGGTTTTAAAACAGCTCCGGCAGGGCATGGTAAAGTACATGACAGTGAAGAGGAGATGTGATCTTATGCTTCGTACCATTTTAATGATTATTGGGGCAATTGTAGTGATCGGGGCCATTATCAGATTTGTGTTTTAAAAAAAGAGCATATCCCATTCAACCATATAAAAATGAGTAAACCGGCTGTGATCAGGAAAAAATAATTTGTAAGCATTAAAATAGCGTGAACGAATGGGAGATGCTATACTAAAAATCATCATTTCACATTGGAGGAATTCAATAATGGCTATCGTAAAAGCAACTGATCAATCTTTCTCAGCTGAAACAAGCGAAGGCGTCGTACTGGCAGACTTCTGGGCTCCTTGGTGCGGACCTTGTAAAATGATTGCACCTGTTCTTGAAGAATTGGATCAAGAAATGGGAGACAAACTGAAAATCGTAAAAATTGATGTAGACGAAAACCAAGAAACTGCCGGAAAATACGGCGTTATGAGCATCCCGACTCTTCTTGTGTTAAAAGACGGCGAAGTAGTTGAAACTTCAGTCGGCTTCAAACCAAAAGAAGCGCTTCAAGAGCTTGTAAACAAACATCTTTAATTTTCCGCTGCTTACATGCCAGAGCGATTCCGATTGAGGGATCGCTTTTTTTATTCGCCAATTGTGAACCATAGAGAAAAACAAACGTTCGTGTTAAACTGGAAATAAAGGATTAAACATAAGGAAGGGTAACATATGAACAAACAACTGAAAGAAAAACTCGCCCTCCTTCCTGATCAACCGGGTTGTTATCTCATGAAGGACCGGCAGCAGACTGTGATCTACGTAGGGAAAGCAAAAGTGCTGAAAAACAGAGTGCGCTCCTACTTCACCGGTTCTCACGACGCGAAAACCCAAAGGCTTGTGACGGAAATCGAGGATTTTGAATATATCGTGACGTCCTCCAATCTTGAAGCGCTTATTTTAGAAATGAATCTGATCAAAAAGCATGATCCGAAATACAACGTCATGCTCAAAGACGACAAAACCTATCCTTTCATAAAACTCACCCATGAACGCCACCCAAGGCTGATTGTCACACGCAATGTCAAAAAAGACAAAGGGCGCTATTTCGGGCCGTATCCGAATGTACAGGCAGCAAGGGAAACAAAAAAACTGCTCGACCGTCTGTATCCTCTCAGAAAATGCTCCAAGCTCCCGGACAGAGTGTGCCTTTACTATCATCTGGGCCAATGCCTCGCTCCGTGTGTAAAGGATATTTCCGAAGAGACGAACAGAGAGCTGGTTGAAAGCATTACACGTTTCTTAAGGGGCGGCTATAATGAGGTCAAAAAAGAGCTTGAAGAGAAAATGCATGAAGCTGCTGAGAATCTTGAGTTTGAACGAGCTAAAGAGCTTCGTGACCAAATTGCCCATATTGAATCAACGATGGAAAAACAAAAAATGACGATGAACGATCTAGTCGACCGTGATGTATTCGCGTACGCGTACGATAAGGGCTGGATGTGCGTGCAGGTCTTTTTCATCCGCCAAGGGAAGCTCATTGAACGCGATGTCAGCATGTTCCCGCTTTATCAGGAAGCAGATGAAGAGTTCCTCACGTTCATCGGGCAGTTCTATTCAAAAAACAACCACTTCCTTCCGAAGGAGATTTTAGTTCCGGACAGCGTAGATCAATCCATGATCGAGCAGCTGCTGGAAACAAACGTTCACCAGCCGAAGAAAGGCCCGAAAAAAGAACTGCTCATGCTTGCCCATAAAAATGCGAAAATCGCATTGAAAGAAAAATTCTCTTTAATCGAACGGGACGAGGAGCGTTCAATCGGGGCAGTGCAGAAACTAGGTGAGGCATTAAATATTTATACGCCGCACAGAATTGAAGCGTTTGATAACTCAAACATACAGGGGACAAACCCGGTTTCCGCGATGATTGTGTTTATCGATGGCAAACCATACAAAAAGGAATACCGCAAATATAAAATCAAAACTGTTACAGGGCCGGATGATTACGGTTCTATGAGAGAGGTTGTCAGAAGACGCTATACGAGAGTGCTTCGTGAGAATCTGCCGCTGCCCGATCTGATTATCATTGACGGAGGAAAAGGGCAGATCAACGCAGCAAGGGATGTCATTGAAAATGAACTCGGCTTGGATATCCCGATCGCCGGTTTAGCGAAAGATGAAAAACACAGAACCTCAAATTTACTGATCGGTGAGCCGCTGGAGGTAGTGTATCTGGAACGAAACAGCCAGGAATTTTACCTCCTGCAGCGCATTCAAGACGAGGTGCATCGTTTTGCAATCAGTTTTCACAGGCAAATCCGCGGAAAAAGCGCGTTTCAATCCGTTTTGGACGACATCCCGGGTATCGGAGAGAAAAGAAAGAAAATGCTGTTAAAGCATTTCGGTTCCGTTAAAAAAATGAAGGAAGCAAGCCTTGAGGACATCAAAAAAGCCGGTGTTCCCACAGCGGCGGCTCAGCTCCTTTACGACAAATTGCAAAAATAATGTTGTCCTTTTAAATAAGATCTGATAAAATGTGAACTAATTTCATAGTTAGATCGTGTTATATGGTGAAGATAGAGGTGCGAACTTCAAGAGTATGCCTTTGGAGAAAGATGGATTCTGTGAAAAAGGCTGAAAGGGGAGCGTCGCCGAAGCAAGTAAAACCCCATCGGTATTATTTGCTGGCCGTGCATTGAATAAATGTAAGGCTGTCAAGAAATCATTTTCTTGGAGGGCTATCTCGTTGTTCATAATCATTTATGATGATTAATTGATAAGCAATGAGAGTATTCCTCTCATTGCTTTTTTTATTGTGGACAAAGCGCTCTTTCTCCTCACCCGCACGAACCAAAATGTAAAGGGTGGTAATACATGGGTCTTATTGTACAAAAATTCGGAGGCACTTCCGTCGGCTCAGTCGAAAAAATTCAAAATGCGGCAAACCGCGCAATTGCAGAAAAACAGAAAGGCCATCAAGTCGTTGTCGTCGTTTCAGCAATGGGAAAATCCACTGACGAATTGGTCAGCCTTGCAAAAGCTATTTCTGACCAGCCGAGCAAACGCGAAATGGATATGCTGCTGGCGACAGGCGAGCAGGTCACGATTTCACTCCTTTCAATGGCATTGCAGGAAAAAGGCTATGACGCTGTGTCTTATACTGGCTGGCAGGCGGGAATCCGTACGGAGGCCATTCACGGAAACGCCAGAATTACAGATATCGGCACTTCGGTTTTAGCAGACCAGCTTGAAAAAGGAAAAATTGTCATTGTTGCAGGATTCCAAGGCATGACAGAGGATTGTGAAATTACGACATTGGGCCGGGGCGGTTCAGATACAACAGCAGTTGCTTTGGCTGCCGCTTTAAAAGCTGATAAATGTGACATATACACAGACGTGCCAGGCGTGTTTACAACCGATCCGCGCTATGTGAAATCAGCGAGAAAACTTGCGGGCATCTCATACGATGAAATGCTTGAGCTTGCCAATTTAGGCGCCGGCGTTCTTCATCCAAGAGCAGTTGAGTTCGCGAAAAATTACCAAGTGCCGTTAGAAGTGCGTTCAAGTACAGAAACCGAAGCGGGAACATTAATTGAGGAGGAATCATCCATGGAACAGAATTCAATTGTCAGAGGCATTGCATTTGAAGATCAAATCACAAGAGTAACCATTTACGGGCTGACTAGCGGCCTGACAACTTTGTCTACTATTTTTACGACACTTGCCAAAAGAAACATAAACGTGGATATCATTATCCAAACGCAGGCCGAGGACAAGACTGGAATTTCCTTCTCTGTCAAAACAGAAGATGCAGACCAAACCGTTGCGGTGCTTGAAGAGTATAAAGACGCGCTGGAATTTGAGAAAATCGAGACAGAAAGCAAATTGGCTAAAGTATCCATTGTTGGATCCGGCATGGTCTCAAATCCTGGTGTAGCGGCTGAAATGTTTGCTGTACTAGCGCAAAAAAACATTTTAATCAAAATGGTCAGCACTTCTGAAATCAAAGTGTCAACAGTCGTAAGCGAAAATGACATGGTGAAAGCAGTCGAGTCGCTTCACGATGCATTTGAGCTTTCAAAACACCCTTCAGCTGTGTAATGACAATCAAAAAGGCGGGACTATGCAGTCACCGCCTTTTTGATTACACTGGGTCTTTCATATCCCATTTCACAGTCAGAACCACTTTATCGGCTCTCTTTTTCACTTGTTCATATGATTCGGCAATCTGATCATTCATCAATTGAATTTGTTCAGCGATAAAACCAGCCTCCAGCTGAAAGCAAGGTTCTTTCTGATGTTTAAGCCGGTTGGAAATGATCGGCCCTTCAAGTTCAAATTCAAGCTCCTGTTTTTTAGCGCTTACGTTGGTGAGGGTTCCCCAGCCCGCTTCTTCAAAGAAGGCCGGAAATTCCTCCCATGATTCAAGAGGAAACTTACGGGCGAGATGTTTTCCTGCCCAATACATCATGGAAGAGTAATCTTGGCCAAGCATATCTGGGAGAACGATCTCTCGTATTAGTTCGTAGGCATAGGCGTTCATTTCAATTTCTTTTAGGTTGTCAATAGATGCTTCAAATTTAGACTTCATATCTGTCTCCCCTCTCTCCTGCGTATATTATAGCTCAAACAGGGGGGAGGATTACAGAATGATCCTGTAATTCTTATGAAAAATTAAGCAAGAAATATATATTGATAAAATAAAATTTTTCAATCAACTAATCAATTCGGAAAATTATAATTTATGTACGCGTTTTCTTGACGCCCTTTTGAGGGAGGAGTAAAATGAAATTGTCAATAAATCTTAATAAAGTGCTTACAATTGAAAGAAGTGGGGGAAGAGATTTAGCACATTTCGCACTTATCAAACAGGGGGTAAAGTAATGTCTGGGAACAGAGAGTTTTATTTTCGAAGATTGCATTCCTTGCTTGGCGTCATACCGGTCGGCATCTTTCTTATTCAGCATTTAGTCGTCAACCAGTTTGCCGCAAGGGGCGCTGAAGCATTCAATAGCGCTGCTCATTTTATGGATAGCCTGCCTTTCAGGTATGCCTTGGAAATTTTTATTATCTTCTTACCATTAATTTATCATGCAGTTTATGGTGTGTACATAGCGTTTACTGCGAAAAATAACGCAGGTCAATACAGCTACATGAGAAACTGGCTATTCGTCCTGCAGCGTGTAACCGGTATCATCACCCTCATTTTCGTCAGCTGGCACGTGTGGGAAACCCGCATTGCCGCACAAATGGGTGCTGAGGTCAATTTCGACATGATGGCGAATATTTTGAGCTCTCCGGCTATGCTTGGTTTTTACATTGTCGGTGTTTTATCAACAATTTTCCACTTCTCGAACGGTTTATGGTCTTTCGCTGTTACATGGGGCATCACGGTAACGCCTCGTTCTCAAAGAATTTCGACATACGTTACGCTGATTATTTTTGTTGCACTGTCATACGTAGGCTTAAAAGCGATTTTTGCATTTGTTTAAGAGTACTAGATTACTAGAGGGAGAGGGGCTATCATGAGTCAATCAAGCATTATCGTAGTCGGCGGGGGTCTTGCCGGCCTCATGGCGACAATTAAAGCAGCGGAATCAGGAATGGCGGTTAAATTGTTTTCCATCGTTCCTGTCAAACGTTCTCATTCAGTTTGTGCGCAAGGCGGCATAAACGGAGCGGTCAATACAAAAGGGGAAGGTGACTCTCCGTGGGAACATTTTGATGACACGGTATACGGGGGAGACTTTCTTGCCAACCAGCCGCCGGTCAAGGCGATGTGTGAAGCGGCGCCTTCGATCATCCACTTATTAGACCGGATGGGCGTCATGTTTAACCGGACGCCTGAAGGCCTGCTTGATTTCCGCCGATTCGGGGGTACACAGCACCACAGAACTGCTTATGCTGGTGCGACGACGGGACAGCAGCTGCTTTACGCACTGGACGAGCAAGTGCGCAGATACGAAGTTGCGGGTCTGGTCACAAAATACGAAGGCTGGGAATTCCTTGGCGCTGTTTTAGATGATGACAGAACCTGCCGTGGAATTGTTGCACAAAACCTGACAAACATGCAAATTGAATCCTTCCGTTCAGACGCTGTCATTATGGCGACGGGCGGACCGGGAATCATCTTTGGAAAATCAACGAACTCCATGATTAATACAGGATCTGCTGCATCAATCGTTTATCAGCAGGGAGCGTATTATGCAAACGGAGAATTCATTCAAATCCACCCGACAGCCATACCGGGCGATGACAAACTAAGACTGATGAGTGAATCAGCGCGTGGTGAAGGCGGGCGCGTGTGGACATATAAAGACGGCAAACCATGGTATTTCCTGGAGGAAAAATATCCGGCATACGGAAACCTGGTGCCGCGTGATATTGCGACACGCGAAATATTTGATGTGTGTGTGAACCAGAAGCTCGGCATTAACGGTGAAAACATGGTATATCTCGATCTGTCTCATAAAGATCCGAAAGAGCTTGATATTAAGCTTGGCGGCATCATTGAGATTTATGAGAAATTCATGGGAGACGACCCGCGTAAGCTTCCAATGAAAATCTTCCCGGCGGTCCATTATTCTATGGGCGGTTTATGGGTGGATTACGATCAAATGACAAATATCCCTGGACTGTTTGCGGCTGGGGAATGTGATTATTCTATGCACGGCGGCAACCGCTTGGGAGCGAACTCCCTGCTGTCTGCGATTTACGGAGGCATGGTGGCCGGTCCGAATGCTGTGAAATATGTAAACGGCTTAGAATCTTCAGCGGAAGACATGTCTTCATCTTTATTCGACGCTCACGTTAAGAAAGAAGAAGAAAAATGGGCTGATATTATGAGTATGGACGGAACCGAAAATGCCTATGTTCTTCACAAAGAGCTCGGTGAGTGGATGACGGCGAACGTAACGGTTGTCCGCCATAATGACAAGCTTTTGAAAACGGATGACAAAATTCAGGAGTTAATGGAGCGCTTCAAAAAGATCAACATCAATGACACGACAAAATGGAGCAACCAGGGAGCGATGTTCACACGCCAGTTCTCAAACATGCTTCAGCTTGCGAGGGTGATTACCCTTGGCGCATACAACCGTAATGAAAGCCGGGGGGCCCATTATAAACCGGATTATCCTGAACGTAATGATGATGAATGGCTCAAAACAACAATGGCTAAACATGTAAGCCCGTATGAAGCGCCGGAATTTGAGTATCAGGATGTCGATGTATCACTGATAACGCCTCGGAAACGGGATTACTCGAAGAAGAAGGTGGCGAAATAATCATGAGTGAACAAAAAACCATACGATTTATTATCACACGTCAAGATACAGCTGACAGCACGCCTTATGATGAAGAATTTGAGATTCCATACCGCCCGAATCTGAACGTCATTTCCGCTCTGATGGAAATCCGCCGGAATCCGGTTAATGTCAAAGGTGAGAAGACAACCCCTGTCACATGGGATATGAACTGCCTTGAGGAAGTATGCGGCGCATGTTCAATGGTCATAAACGGAAAGCCCCGCCAGTCTTGTACGGCGCTTATTGACCAGCTTGAACAGCCGATCCGTTTAAAACCAATGAAAACATTCCCAGTCGTTCGTGATTTGCAGGTTGATCGCAGCAGAATGTTTGATTCATTGAAAAAAGTTAAAGCATGGATACCGATTGACGGTACGTACGATTTAGGACCGGGGCCGAGAATGCCGGAAAAACGCCGTCAATGGGCATATGAATTATCAAAATGCATGACATGCGGCGTCTGCCTCGAAGCTTGCCCGAATGTGAACAGCAAATCGAAGTTCATGGGGCCTGCACCGATGTCGCAAGTCCGCCTGTTTAACGCGCATCCGACAGGCGCCATGAATAAATCTGAACGATTAGAAGCATTAATGGATGAAGGCGGCCTTGCAGATTGCGGCAACTCGCAAAACTGTGTTCAATCCTGTCCGAAGGGGATTCCGCTTACCACTTCGATTGCAGCCTTGAATAGAGATACAAACTTACAAGCGTTCCGCAATTTCTTCGGAAGCGACAGAGTATAAGAAGAAAAAACCTCTTCCGCATGGGAGAGGTTTTTTTAAACAATAAGGAGATGAAAAAAGGTGAAGCTTCCCGCTTATATTGATATGCCGTTTCAAGAATGGAAAACATCCTTTTCTTTTTTCAATGAGGTATCCGTAAGATTTTCGGAGACAGACATGTTTGGGCATATGAATAATGTAACCCCTTTTATATATTTTGAGGAGGCGCGGATTTCTTATTTTAAAAAGCTGAATATGATGAGTGAAAACAAACAGACCATGACAGTCGTGGCAAGCCAGCAATGCGATTATTTGCGCCAAGTCATGCCTTATGAAGAGTTGCGCATCTATGTGAAAACAAGCGCAGTCGGCAGTTCATCTCTTACCTTGCACTATCTCGGAGAGAACCTCGAAGGCGAACCCTGCTTCACCGGGGCAGTCGTGATGGTTCAAGTCTCAAAGGAAAGCGGCAAGGCTGTCAGCTGGACGGATGAGGAGAAAGAAACGCTTCTTCATACACGATAAACTAATTATCTTGTAAACGTCACCTCCTGCGCCCTTCTTACATATGATATCTCGACTATATCAAAACCCATTCGTTTCTGATTCGCTCTCACCTTAGCAAGGAGGGTTACAATACTTGAAGGAGAAAGAATTTCAATCGAAGCCGCTGCTAACGAAAAGAGAAAGAGAAGTGTTCGAATTGCTCGTTCAAGATAAGACAACAAAGGAGATTGCAAGCGAGCTATTTATCAGTGAGAAAACCGTTCGAAACCATATTTCAAATGCCATGCAGAAATTGGGTGTGAAAGGGCGTTCGCAAGCCGTTGTTGAGCTTCTTAGAATGGGTGAGCTAGAGCTTTAATCCTTGCCGGTATTCCTTCTTTTGGAAGGAGCCGGTTATTGCTGTTTGTTTGGAACATTCGAAACCATATTTGGAATGCTGTGCAAAACGTAGGCAAGTCATAAATTAAATTTTATTTCTTGATGTTGTTTGACTAAAGTCCTCTATTTCTCTCCTGCGAGTCTTGCATTTTCTTCAAAAAAGAAGGAAAATAGACACGGAACGCTTTTGTGCGTAAGAGATCCTTGAGTGAGGGATGGACAAATGACATCAAAACCTTTGGAGCATGTTGCGGATATTGAAAAGTCACTCCGCCACATTGCCGCGATCATTAAGCAAAAAGGACGAGAAATCCTTAACCAATATGCGATTACGCCGCCGCAATTTGTCGGCTTGCAATGGCTTTATGAATTAGGAGATATGACAATCGGTGAATTATCGGGCAAAATGTATCTGGCATGCAGCACGACAACGGACTTAATCGACCGCATGCAAAAAAATGAGCTTGTTGAGCGGGTCAAGGACCCGGCGGACAGACGTGTTGTCCGGATACATCTGCTGCCTGAAGGAGAACGGATTATCCAAGAGGTCATTACAAAAAGACAGGAATATCTGCGTGATATGTTCGAATCGTTTACAGATGAAGAAATAGCCATCTTCGAAAAATCTTTGATGAAACTGCAGCATGAAATGAAGAGAAAATGAGGCGATTTTGTTGGAACAACCAATAGGAGTCATTGATTCCGGGGTTGGCGGTTTAACCGTTGCGAAGGAAATCATGAGACAGCTACCTAAAGAAAATATTATCTACGTCGGGGATACGAAACGGTGTCCTTATGGGCCGCGCCCTGAAGAAGAGGTGCTTCAATATACGTGGGAGCTGACGAATTATTTACTCGAAAACCACCACATCAAAATGCTCGTGATCGCCTGTAATACAGCAACAGCGATCGCATTGGATGACATCCAGCGAAGCGTCGGTATACCGGTGGTCGGAGTGATCCAGCCTGGTGCGAGAGCAGCGATAAAAGTGACGGATAATCAGCATATCGGTGTCATCGGCACAGAGAATACGATTAAGAGCAATGCATACGAAGAGGCGCTTTTGGCATTAAATCCTGATCTGAAGGTTGAAAACCTTGCCTGCCCGCTGCTTGTGCCTTTTGTGGAAAGCGGGAAGTTTCTTGACAAAACAGCAGACGAGATTGTCAAAACCTCGCTGTATCCGTTAAAAGATACATCGATTGATTCGCTGATTTTAGGCTGCACCCACTATCCCATTTTAAAAGAAGCCATTCAAAGATATATGGGAGAACACGTTAACATTATTTCGTCCGGCGATGAAACAGCCCGGGAAGTCAGCACGATTCTTTCGTATAAAGGGCTGCTGAACCAGTCTGCGAATGCCCCGGATCATCAGTTCTTGACAACAGGAGCGCGTGATCAGTTTGCGAAAATCGCAGACGATTGGTTTGGGCATGAGGTAGGCCATGTGGAATGCATCTCACTGCAAGAACCGATTAGAAGATAGTTTTCCCCGCAACGGTATGTTGCGGGTTTTTTTCTGTTTTGCCGGAATTCTTCGGTCTATTTCCTAAAGAGGCTCGTATACATAATAGTACAAACATCCTTAGGAGGGAAAAGTATGCTGAAAAAAGGACCTGCAGTCATTGGTGCCACTTGTCTCACCTCTGCCTTGCTTTTATCCGGATGCGGTTTGTTTCAATCTGATAAGGCAGCCGAGGAAATTGATCCGCCTCAAGACGTTACATTCGTGAACGATGAAGCGGGTGCCAATTCAAATACAACAGCAGCCAAAAAAACAGAAAGCGAAAAAAGCGATACAGCAAAAGCGGATCAAGCCTCATCTACTGTTATGAGGGAGCTTTATCTCATTGATAAAAACGGGTATGTTGTTGCGCAAACGCTGCCTCTCCCTAAAAGTGAGAGCACGGCTAAGCAGGCGCTTGAATACCTCGTACAGGGCGGGCCTGTGTCTGAAATTCTTCCGAATGGCTTCAGAGCTGTATTGCCGGCTGACACCACCGTTAACGTTGACATCAAAAAAGATGGAACCGCGATAGCTGATTTCTCTAATGAGTTCAAAAATTATAAGAAAGAAGACGAACAGAAAATCGTTCAATCTGTGACGTGGACGCTGACGCAATTTAGTTCGATAGATAAAGTGAAGCTGAGAATAAACGGGCATGAACTGAAGGAGATGCCTGTAGGAGGGACGCCGATCTCAGATGATTTAAGCCGCAAAGACGGCATTAATTTGGAGACAGCCGGTGTAAATGATCTCACTGCTACCCATCCGCTGACAGTCTACTACTTGGCGGAAAACGAAGACAGTGAATACTACGTGCCGGTGACCAAACGAATCGACAATTCGGAAAAAGACGACGTTACGGCAGCTATCAATGAATTGGCTAAAGGGCCGAGCAAGGTGAGCGGGCTGTTAACAGACTTCAGTGAAGATGTAAAGCTTGTCAGCAAACCGAAAATCAAAGACGGGCGCGTGACGTTGGATTTCAATCAATCTATATTCGGCAGCGCCGATGAGAAGACGAAAATGATTTCTTCAGAAGTGCTGAACAGCATTGTGCTGACGTTAACGGAGCAGCCGGATGTAAAAAGCGTCTCTGTTAAAGTGAACGGAAAATCAGAGCTTGTAAATGAAAAAGGCGAAAAGCTCACAGAACCGGTCTCCAGACCTTCTCAAGTGAATACGGGTAGTTTTTAAATTGGGATTTTTGATATACTAGAAAGAAAGAGGTTAGCGTTCCGGCTGCCTCTTTCTTTATTCAATTCCGGGACAAAAATGGTTTATGTACATACAATCGGAGGTAAAACATGAGACATGACGGAAGACAACATGATGAGCTGCGCCCAATCACATTCGATTTGGATTTTATCAGCCATCCGGAAGGTTCTGTTCTAATAACAGCGGGAAATACAAAAGTAATCTGCAATGCGTCCGTTGAGGATCGCGTGCCGCCGTTTTTGCGGGGCGGGGGAAAAGGCTGGATTACTGCTGAATACAGCATGCTGCCGCGGGCAACAAACCAAAGAACAATCAGAGAATCTTCTAAGGGGAAAATTTCCGGCAGAACAATGGAGATCCAACGCCTGATCGGCCGAGCGCTTCGAGCTGTTGTAGATCTGGAAAAGCTCGGTGAACGGACGATTTGGATTGACTGTGATGTCATTCAAGCTGATGGAGGAACTAGAACAGCTTCCATTACAGGCGCATTTCTTGCTATGGCGATTGCGATTGGCAAGCTGATCAAAGCAGGAACAATCAAGACAAATCCGATCACTGATTTTCTTGCTGCGATCTCTGTTGGAATTGATAAGGAACAGGGAATTTTGTTAGATTTAAATTATGAAGAAGATTCCTCCGCTGAAGTTGACATGAATGTCATCATGACAGGCAGCGGCCATTTTGTGGAACTGCAGGGAACCGGGGAAGAGGCGACTTTTTCTAGAGAGGATCTGAACGGTCTTCTGGGTCTTGCGGAAAAAGGAATCCAAGAGCTGATTGACAAGCAAAAAGAAGTGCTGGGTGATTCTCTGCCAGAACTGAAATAAAGACAAGAAAGGCTTGATCATCATGAAAGAAGCAATTATTGCGACACATAATCCGGGAAAAGTGAAGGAATTCAAAGAAATTCTTGAGCCAAGAGGCTATGATGTCAAATCTTTAGCTGAAATTGGATTCACTGAAGAAATTGAAGAAACAGGCCATACATTTGAAGAAAATGCCATTCTGAAAGCGGAAGCTGTTGCCAAAGCAGTGAACAAAATGGTGATTGCGGACGACTCCGGTCTATCCATCGATAATCTTGGCGGCAGACCCGGGGTTTATTCAGCCCGCTATGCAGGGGAACAGAAAGACGACCAGGCAAATATCGAAAAAGTGCTCAGCGAGCTGAAAGGTATCGAAAAAGAACAGCGCACCGCCCGTTTCCGCTGCGCACTGGCCGTGAGTATTCCCGGAGAGGAAACAAAAACAGTCGAAGGCCATGTTGAAGGGTATATTGCCGAAGAACCGAGAGGAGAATATGGCTTTGGCTATGACCCAATCTTTATCGTGAAAGATAAAGATAAGACAATGGCTGAACTGACAAGTGATGAAAAAAATAAAATCAGCCATAGGGCTGACGCGCTTAAAAAGCTGTCTAAGCTTTTGGAGGCATAAGGAGGAAGCTTGTACATGAACGTGCTGATTATCAGTGACAGCCATGGGCTTGAAGAAGAACTCCAAACCATTGCGAAACGGCATGAGGCAGAAGTTGATCTCATGATTCATTGCGGGGACTCTGAGCTTGAAACGAAGCATCCTGCATTGGAGCCTTATGCGGTTGTAAAAGGCAATTGCGATTTTGCCGGCGATTTTAAGGACGAGCTTCTACTGACTGCCGGTTCAAGAAAAATACTGGTCACACACGGCCACCTTCACGGTATAAAACAGACCTTGTTAAACGTATACTATCGTGCAGAGGAGCTCGGAGCGGATGTTATCTGCTTCGGGCATTCGCACATCGCGGGAAGCGAAGTGCTGCACGGAAAACTGATGATTAACCCAGGCAGCATCCGGCTTCCGAGGGTGCGCAGGACAGAAAGCTATGCTATACTGACATTAGAAAATGATGCTGCGACAGTCCGTTTTTACGACCAAGCAGGCAATGAAATTGAGGATCTGCAAAATCGAGTCACACTATGAAAATGTCATGAGGAAGAAAATTTTCTTCCTCATGAAAAAAATTCTAAAAAACCGTTGACTTATTATTGCATCCCATATATAATAAATCTTGTCGCTGATAGTTAAAGCGAAAAACAAAAAAACAAAACGTGTCCCAGTAGCTCAGCTGGATAGAGCAACGGCCTTCTAAGCCGTCGGTCGGGAGTTCGAATCTCTCCTGGGACGTACCAAAAGAAAAACCTCAAATCCATTTAGGATTTGAGGTTTTTTGTTGTCGGTCTATGATTTTCATTTGTTATTTAACGGATCATCATCCAAGCCGTCAACTTTTCCTTCTTTATTCAGACGAGGTTCTTCTTTTTTCACAGTTTCAGAAATATGTTCATTTTCTTCAACAGTGCGTTTGCCGACAACCACTTCATCAGTAACAACCGGTTTTTTAGTCACTTCCAGCTTTTCCTCAACGATTGGAACTCTGATCTCTTCCGAATCGTTGACGGGAGCAGCGTCCGTTTTATTTTCATCCACTGGACGGCGTTCGACATAAATTTCATCATGTCTCACCGGAATGTCCATATCTCTTTTTTCTGTTTTCACTTCTTTTCCTATTTCTACTTCGCCGGTTTGAACGTCTTCCTTATCGACCTTCAGCTGTTCTTCCCGGAGCGGCATCGTTTTTTCTTCTTTCGTTGTATAATCCAATTCATTTGTGCTTGAAAAGCCGCCTGAAAGGGCATTGCCGTTATCAATAGGAGCAATTACATCTGCATCTGTATCGACGGCTACCAGAAGTTTTCCGTCATCCAAATCTTCTTGATACTTGTCTATTTCATCAGTTTTAATATCCAAGTCGGATAATGCTTTGCTGTGTGTAGCAGTATCATCCATTGTGAAATAATCTTTCAGTTTATCGAAAAAAGATTCAGATTCGTCCTGATGTGCATCGATAGCTTGATTGACTTCTGTTCCTGTACGTGACTCCAAATAATCTGTATCTCGCCGGCTTGTCACAACAGAAATGTCATCAGAATCATAGCCTTTTGTAAGTAAGCCTTCAATCGCTGCGATGGTTTCCTGCGGAGTTTCATATACACCAACTATGCTTTTCATATCAATCTCCTCCTTTATGAATTTGCATGATATCGTTCATGTCGTTTGTAATTCCCGCTGTTCTTTGAATTAAACAAAATTGAAAACATTGGCGTGTATCATAAAGGTGAAAAATGTGTGAATATAAAAAAAGATAGATAAGACAGACCTTCCCCTGCACTTATCTATCCTTATAAAGCCGTCTCACAATTTCTTCCTCATAAACACACTGTTTGGATCTTCACCGTAGTCTGCAAACGGTTCACAATACTGGAAACCGAAGCTTTCATACAATTTTCTTGCCGGCTCAAATGAAGCCATTGAACCCGTTTCTAAGCTTAACCGCTCATAGCCTCGCTTCTCGGCTTCTTCAATGATATGCTGGAGAACTTGTTTGGCAACGCCTTTTCTTAAATGTGATGCAGCTGTTCGCATTGATTTGATTTCTCCGTGCCGGCTGTCTAGTTCTTTTAGCGCTCCGCAGCCAGCTAGTTCATCACCCTCCCATGCACTCCAAAATGTTATTCCAGGGCCTCTTAGTTTCTCTAAACCTAAGGCATGGATGCTTTCCGGCGGGGACATAAGCGTCATGCTATGTAAATGCTCATTCACCAGTGAAACCACCTGATGACCAGTTAAATCATCTAGTTTTATATACATTTTATTCCTCCTCAAACATTCATCTTAATCATATTCGATCCTGTTTCCAACTATAAAGACAGATAATCTGACAGTATTGAAGCCTTTTTGGAATGTATGAGTTGCAAAAGATCTTGAAAGCAAAAAAGAGGCCGAAATCGTTGTTCGGCCCTTGAGATTTTCTTTAATATCTAAAGCCTCCGTGTACGCCTGGCGCCCCGCTGAATCCGCCGGCATGTATCGCTGGAGCACTTAAGCTGCCGCCATGGCCGCTAAAGCCTGCACCTGAAAATTGCTGTCCGTAAAATCCTGAAGCGTATGGGAATGAGGAGTACATTCCAGAGGGAGTGGTTAACGGGCTGTATGCCTGACTGAACGGCTGTCCGTATCCGTAGCCTCCAAATGGCTGCTGGCTTTGCTGGTAAAAGGGAGGGACAGCAGGATAGTACTGCTGCGGAAAGTTGGGGAAGCTTGGAAAGCCCGCAGGAAATCCTTGCATGTCTGCAAATGATTTATTCATCGTATCACCTTTTCTTTGCAAGATATCATTAATGTATGCCGAGGGAACAAGAGAAGTGCCTATCCGAAATTGAAATGGATTGCAAGATGATCTGTCAGACTCAATCCATATACGAACCATATCGTGTTATAAAATCTTACATGTTTATATAAAATTAAATAATTCTGGTTTATTCTTGATAGATTAATAAAAAAATTATAAAAACTTTTAACATTTGCAATTCCTTTTGTACCAATAATGAAAGCGTATACAATATAGTTTGATTAATCGAAATTGTCTAATAATTTTAAAAAATGCTGTTGACACTGCGTCCAAAGCGGCGTAATATGAGTTCAACAAAAGATAAACGCAAGCTTCACAAGCGAAAATCATCGCAGTATGATTCTAAAAAAGTGAAAAACAAACGACCTTCTTGAACAGCTGGAAAGCCGTTCCGAAGGCTGAATATGAAAAGCGCAGATGAGGATAAGTAGCCTTGAAAAAGCTTTCCACAGAGAACCGGGTTAGCTGAGAACCGGCGAAGCTTTACAAGGTGAACTCGCCTCAGAGTGCCAGTCTGAAATGACAGTAGGACTTGGCCGGGTGAACTTGATTCACTCGTTACTAAAGCGGATAGAAATATCCATGAGACGGCCGATTAACAGGCCGTAAACAAGGGTGGTACCGCGGAAAGAAAAGCCTTTTCGCCCCTTTTAGCTATCGCAGTTACTGCGCGGCTGATTGTGGGCGGAAGGGCTTTTTTTATTGAATAATCAGCTATATAGCTAATGAAAAGATGATCTTTAAAGGATGAAAATCCAAAAGGAGGAACTAAAATGGGGACTAATGTACAGGTGGATTCAGCATCTGCCGAATGTACACAGACGATGAGCGGAGCATTAATGCTGATTGAATCATTAAAAAAAGAGAAAGTAGAAATGATCTTCGGTTATCCGGGCGGGGCTGTGCTTCCGATTTACGATAAGCTATACAATTCAGGGTTGGTACATATCCTTCCCCGTCACGAACAAGGAGCAATTCATGCAGCGGAGGGATACGCAAGGGTCTCCGGAAAACCGGGTGTCGTCATTGCCACGTCAGGGCCGGGAGCGACAAACCTTGTTACAGGCCTTGCTGATGCCATGATTGATTCATTGCCGTTAGTCGTCTTTACAGGGCAGGTAGCAACCTCTGTAATCGGGAGCGATGCATTTCAGGAAGCAGACATTTTAGGGATTACGATGCCAGTAACAAAACACAGCTACCAGGTTCGCCAGCCGGAAGATCTGCCGCGCATCATTAAAGAAGCGTTCCATATTGCAACAACTGGAAGACCCGGACCTGTATTGATTGATATTCCGAAAGATGTAGCAACAATTGAAGGAGAATTCAGCTACGATCATGAGATGAATCTCCCGGGATACCAGCCGACAACAGAGCCGAATTATTTGCAGATCCGCAAGCTTGTGGAAGCCGTGAGCAGTGCGAAAAAACCGGTGATCCTGGCGGGTGCGGGCGTACTGCACGGAAAAGCGTCAGAAGAATTAAAAAATTATGCTGAACAGCAGCAAATCCCTGTGGTACACACCCTTTTGGGGCTCGGAGGCTTCCCGGCTGACCATCCGCTTTTCCTGGGGATGGCGGGAATGCACGGTACTTATACAGCCAATATGGCCCTTCATGAATGTGATCTATTAATCAGTATCGGCGCCCGTTTTGATGACCGTGTCACAGGAAACCTGAAACACTTTGCCAGAAACGCAAAGATTGCTCACATCGATATTGATCCAGCTGAAATCGGAAAAATCATGAAAACACAGATTCCTGTAGTCGGAGACAGCAAAATTGTCCTGCAGGAGCTGATCAAACAAGACGGCAAACAAAGCGATTCAAGCGAATGGAAAAAACAGCTCGCCGAATGGAAAGAAGAGTATCCGCTCTGGTATGTAGATAATGAAGAAGAAGGTTTTAAACCTCAGAAATTGATTGAATATATTCATCAATTTACAAAAGGAGAGGCCATTGTCGCAACGGATGTAGGCCAGCATCAAATGTGGTCAGCGCAATTTTATCCGTTCCAAAAAGCAGATAAATGGGTCACGTCAGGCGGACTTGGAACGATGGGATTCGGTCTTCCGGCGGCGATCGGCGCACAGCTGGCCGAAAAAGATGCTACTGTTGTCGCGGTTGTCGGAGACGGCGGATTCCAAATGACGCTTCAAGAACTCGATGTTATTCGCGAATTAAATCTTCCGGTCAAGGTAGTGATTTTAAATAACGCTTGTCTCGGAATGGTCAGACAGTGGCAGGAAATTTTCTATGAAGAACGTTATTCAGAATCTAAATTCGCTTCTCAGCCTGACTTCGTCAAATTGTCCGAAGCATACGGCATTAAAGGCATCAGAATTTCATCAGAAGCGGAAGCAAAGGAAAAGCTGGAAGAGGCATTAACATCAAGAGAACCTGTTGTCATTGACGTGCGGGTTGCCAGCGAAGAAAAAGTATTCCCGATGGTGGCTCCGGGGAAAGGGCTGCATGAAATGGTGGGGGTGAAACCTTGAAAAGAATTATCACATTGACTGTGGTGAACCGCTCCGGGGTGTTAAACCGGATCACCGGTCTATTCACAAAAAGGCATTACAACATTGAAAGCATTACAGTTGGGCACACAGAAACAGCCGGCGTTTCCAGAATCACCTTCGTCGTTCACGTTGAAGGAGAAAATGATGTTGAACAGTTAACGAAACAGCTCAACAAACAGATTGATGTGCTGAAAGTCACAGACATCACAAATCAATCGATTGTCCAGAGGGAGCTGGCCTTAATCAAGGTTGTCTCCGCACCTTCAACGAGAACAGAGATTAATGGAATCATAGAACCGTTTAGAGCCTCTGTCGTTGATGTCAGCAGAGACAGCATCGTTGTTCAGGTGACGGGTGAATCTAACAAAATTGAAGCGCTTATTGAGTTATTAAAACCTTATGGCATTAAAGAAATCGCGAGAACAGGTACAACGGCTTTTGCGAGGGGAACCCAGCAAAAGGCGTCATCCAATAAAACAATATCTATTGTATAAAACATAACAAGGGAGAGATTAAAATGGTAAAAGTATATTATAACGGTGATATCAAAGAGAACGTATTGGCTGGAAAAACAGTAGCGGTTATCGGGTACGGTTCGCAAGGCCACGCACATGCCCTGAACCTTAAAGAAAGCGGAGTAGACGTGATCGTCGGTGTTAGACAAGGAAAATCTTTCACTCAAGCCCAAGAAGACGGACATAAAGTATTTTCAGTAAAAGAAGCGGCAGCCCAAGCCGAAATCATCATGGTTCTGCTTCCGGATGAGCAGCAGCAAAAAGTCTACGAAGCTGAAATCAAAGATGAATTGACAGCAGGAAAATCATTAGTATTCGCTCATGGATTTAACGTGCATTTCCATCAAATTGTTCCTCCAGCGGATGTAGATGTATTCTTAGTGGCCCCTAAAGGCCCGGGACACTTGGTAAGAAGAACATATGAGCAAGGAGCTGGCGTACCTGCATTGTTCGCAATCTATCAAGATGTGACTGGAGAAGCAAGAGACAAAGCCCTCGCTTATGCTAAAGGAATCGGCGGCGCAAGAGCGGGCGTATTAGAAACGACATTTAAAGAAGAAACAGAAACAGATTTGTTCGGTGAGCAAGCAGTTCTTTGCGGCGGATTAAGCGCGCTTGTCAAAGCCGGATTTGAAACCTTAACTGAAGCAGGTTATCAGCCTGAACTTGCATACTTCGAGTGTCTTCATGAGCTGAAATTAATCGTAGACCTTATGTACGAAGAAGGACTTGCAGGAATGAGATATTCAATCTCTGACACAGCACAGTGGGGAGATTTCGTATCAGGCCCTCGCGTTGTGGACGCTAAAGTAAAAGAATCTATGAAAGAAGTATTAAAAGATATCCAAAACGGTACATTCGCAAAAGAGTGGATCGTCGAAAACCAAGTAAACCGTCCTCGTTTCAACGCTATCAATGCAAGCGAGAACGAACATCAAATCGAAGTAGTGGGAAGAAAGCTTCGTGAAATGATGCCGTTTGTGAAACAAGGCAAGAAGAAGGAAGCGGTGGTCTCCGTTGCGCAAAATTAATTTTTTCGATACGACGCTTCGTGATGGTGAACAGTCCCCTGGAGTGAACTTGAATACACAGGAGAAACTTGCCATAGCTAAGCAGCTCGAAAGACTCGGGGCAGACATCATTGAAGCGGGATTTCCCGCTTCGTCCCGAGGTGACTTTTTAGCTGTTCAGGAAATCGCAAGAACCATTAAAAATTGTTCAGTAACTGGTCTGGCCCGTTGTGTAAAAGGTGATATTGATGCTGCTTGGGAAGCGTTAAAGGATGGCGCTCAACCAAGAATTCATGTATTTATCGCCACATCGGACATTCATTTGAAGCACAAGCTGAAAATGACACGTGAACAAGTCATTGAAAGAGCAGTTGGAATGGTGAAATACGCAAAAGAACGTTTTCCGATTGTGCAATGGTCAGCTGAAGATGCCTGCCGCACTGAACTGCCGTTTCTAGCAGAAATCGTCGAGAAAGTGATTGACGCAGGCGCCAGTGTTATCAATCTTCCGGACACTGTCGGCTACCTGGCCCCGGCGGAATACGGAAATATCTTTAAATATATGAAAGAAAACGTTCCGAACATTCACAAAGCAAAGCTTTCAGCCCACTGTCATGATGATTTGGGAATGGCAGTCGCAAACTCTCTTGCTGCGATTGAAAATGGCGCTGATCAAATCGAATGCGCTGTGAACGGGATCGGTGAAAGAGCCGGAAACGCGGCATTAGAGGAAATTGCCGTAGCCCTCCATACCAGAAAAGATTTCTACCAAGTCGAAACAGGTATTACGCTGAACGAGATTAAGAGAACAAGTGATTTAGTAAGCAAACTGACAGGCATGGCTGTCCCGCGCAACAAAGCGGTTGTTGGAGATAATGCATTTGCTCATGAATCAGGCATCCATCAGGACGGCTTTTTAAAGGAAAAATCGACTTATGAAATTATTTCACCGGAGCTTGTCGGCGTAACCGCAGATGCGCTTGTCCTAGGTAAACATTCCGGACGCCACGCATTTAAAGACCGGCTGACTGCTTTAGGATTCCAATTTGACAGTGAAGAGATTAATAAATTCTTTACGATGTTCAAAGAGTTGACTGAGAAGAAAAAAGAAATCACTGATGAGGATCTTGTTTCTCTTATTTTAGAAGAAAAAGTAACAGATCGCAAGATTGGGTATGAATTTCTTTCTCTGCAAGTACATTACGGAACAAGTCAGGTCCCTACGGCTACTCTATCTTTGAAAAATCAAGAAAACGCACAGCTTATTCAGGAAGCTGCAACTGGAGCTGGAAGCGTGGAAGCAATCTACAATACGCTTGAGCGCTGCATCGATAAGGATGTGGAGCTCTTAGACTACCGCATTCAGTCTAATAGAAAAGGCGAAGATGCATTTGCCCAGGTGTATGTAAGAGTTTTGGTGAACGGAAAAGAATCAGCAGGGCGGGGCATAGCGCAAGACGTATTAGAAGCATCAGCGAAAGCCTATTTGAACGCAGTAAACCGTCAATTGGTTTTCCAGTCGAATATGAGCGGATTGAAAAACCACACAGCTGTCGGATCATAAAAGAAAGGAGAACGGTTAACTTGAAGAAACGTATTGCTCTATTGCCCGGAGACGGGATCGGCCCTGAAGTATTAGAATCAGCGACAGACGTACTGAAAAGTGTTGCCGAACGCTTTAACCATGAATTTGAATTTGAATATGGCCTGATTGGAGGGGCGGCTATTGATGAACATCATAACCCCCTCCCGGAGGAAACCGTTGCTGCTTGTAAAAATGCAGACGCGATATTGCTTGGTGCTGTCGGCGGACCGAAATGGGATCAAAATCCTTCGGAACTGAGACCGGAAAAAGGGCTGCTCAGCATCAGAAAACAGCTTGATTTGTTTGCGAATTTGCGGCCTGTGAAGGTATTTGAAAGCCTTTCTGACGCTTCGCCTTTGAAAAAAGAATATATAGATAATGTTGATTTCGTTATCGTTCGTGAGCTCACAGGCGGCTTGTATTTCGGCCAGCCGAGCAAACGTTATGTAAACACTGAAGGTGAGCAGGAAGCAGTAGATACACTGTTTTATAAGCGAACGGAAATTGAACGAGTGATCAGAGAGGGCTTCAAAATGGCGGCAGCCAGAAAAGGCAAAGTGACCTCTGTAGATAAAGCGAATGTTCTTGAATCAAGCCGGCTGTGGCGTGAAGTGGCTGAGGACGTTGCACAAGAGTTTCCTGATGTGAAGCTTGAGCACATGCTTGTGGATAACGCGGCCATGCAGCTAATTTATGCACCGAATCAATTTGATGTCGTGGTGACTGAAAATATGTTCGGTGATATTTTAAGCGATGAAGCGTCCATGCTTACAGGCTCGCTCGGAATGCTCCCGTCAGCCAGCCTATCAAGCTCTGGTCTTCATCTGTTTGAACCTGTTCATGGCTCCGCGCCTGATATTGCTGGTAAAGGGATGGCAAATCCGTTCGCAGCCATATTGTCAGCGGCAATGCTTTTGAGAACATCTTTCGGGCTTGAAGAGGAAGCGAAAGCTGTAGAAGATGCGGTAAACAAAGTCTTGGCTTCCGGAAAAAGAACAAGAGACTTGGCACGGGGTGAAGAGTTCAGCAGCACTCAGGCCATTACAGAGGAAGTTAAGGCAGCAATCATGAGTGAAAATACAATTTCTAATGTGTGACAGCTTACGTTAAGCGGTCTTAGCTCTAGGTAGAGGGAGGAAATAAAAGATGATGCCTCGAACAATCATCGAAAAGATTTGGGATCAGCATATTGTAAAACATGGTGAGGGAAAGCCGGATCTTCTCTATATTGATTTGCACCTCATTCATGAGGTGACGTCTCCTCAGGCATTTGAAGGCTTGAGACAAAAGGGAAGAAAGGTCAGAAGACCCCAAAACACATTTGCGACAATGGACCACAACATCCCGACTGTCAATCGTTTTGAGATAAAGGATGAAGTTGCGAAACGCCAGGTAACGGCGCTTGAAAGAAACTGTGAGGAATTTGGCGTGCGCCTTGCCGATCTTCACAGCGTGGATCAAGGGATTGTCCATGTCGTCGGCCCTGAACTGGGCTTAACGCTTCCAGGGAAAACGATTGTGTGCGGTGACAGTCATACATCAACACATGGCGCTTTCGGCGCTCTTGCATTTGGAATCGGGACGAGTGAAGTTGAACATGTCCTTTCCACACAGACACTTTGGCAGCAGCGCCCAAAAACACTTGAAGTGCGCGTAGATGGAACGTTGCAAAAAGGGGTAACGGCAAAGGATGTCATCCTTGCTGTCATCGGCAAATACGGTGTGAAATTCGGCACGGGCTACGTCATTGAATACACTGGGGAAGTATTCAGAAATATGACGATGGATGAACGAATGACTGTTTGTAACATGTCAATTGAAGCAGGAGCAAGAGCTGGTTTGATTGCACCTGACGAGGTGACGTTTGAATATTGCAAAAATCGCAAGTATACGCCAAAAGGCGAAGAATTTGACAAGGCCGTAGAGGAATGGAAGGCGCTGCGCACAGACCCGGGCGCTGTTTATGATAAATCTATCGTCCTTGACGGCAACAAAATTTCCCCTATGGTGACATGGGGCATTAACCCGGGAATGGTTCTTCCTGTCGATTCTGAAGTTCCTGCGCCGGAAAGCTTTTCTGCAGAAGATGATAAAAAAGAAGCGATTCGCGCTTATGAATATATGGGACTGACTCCTCATCAGAAAATTGAAGACATTAAAGTGGAGCACGTATTTATCGGTTCCTGCACGAATTCCCGCATGACTGACCTTCGACAGGCTGCTGATATGATCAAAGGGAAAAAGGTAGCTGACAGCGTAAGGGCCATCGTCGTGCCCGGATCCCAAAGCGTGAAGCTTCAGGCTGAAAAAGAAGGGCTTGACCAGATTTTCTTGGAAGCTGGATTTGAATGGAGAGAGTCAGGCTGCAGCATGTGTTTGAGTATGAATAATGATGTTGTTCCTGAGGGAGAGCGCTGTGCATCAACCTCTAACCGCAACTTTGAGGGCAGACAAGGAAAAGGTGCAAGAACACATCTCGTCAGCCCGGCAATGGCTGCGATGGCTGCCATTCACGGACACTTCGTTGATGTCAGAAAGTTTTATCAGGAAAAAACAGTTGTGTAAGGAGTGCGCGAGATGGAACCTTTGAAATCACATACGGGGAAAGCGGCCGTATTAAATCGGATCAATGTGGATACAGACCAGATTATTCCTAAGCAATTTTTGAAGAGGATTGAAAGAACAGGCTACGGGCGTTTTGCATTCTTTGACTGGAGATATGATGCGAATGGTGAACCGAACCCTGAATTTGAATTAAACCAGCCTGTTTATCAAGGAGCTTCCATTTTAATAGCAGGAGAAAACTTCGGCTGCGGGTCATCGCGTGAACACGCTCCGTGGGCACTTGATGATTATGGGTTTAAAATTATCATTGCGCCGTCATTTGCTGATATTTTTCATCAGAACTGCTTTAAAAACGGCATGCTTCCGATCCGCATGCCATATGACAATTGGAAACAGCTTGTCGGCCAGTATGAAAACAAGTCATTGCAAATGACTGTTGACCTTGAAAATCAGCTGATTCATGACAGTGAAGGCAATCAAATTTCATTTGAAGTTGACCCGCATTGGAAAGAGATGCTGATCAACGGATATGATGAAATTTCATTAACGCTGCTGCTGGAAGATGAAATCAAGCAATTTGAATCACAAAGAAGCTCTTGGCTTCAAGACTGAAAAAGCGGCCGGTATTTGTCCGGCGGCTTTTTTTGCCTGGTGAAACCTTTCATTTCTTGTGTTTGTTCACAGGTGTTGATACACTTGAACAAAATAAATGCCTGAAAGGAATATAGGTATGACGCATGACAAGAAAAACGCAAAAATTATTCCTTTTCCTCATCTGAAAGACCGCCTTGTGGAAAAAGGGATGTCATCACTCAAGGAAAAAAAGTATCAAGAAGCGCTTGAACTGTTTTCAGAAGCGATGAAATATGATGATACTGAATCCGATCTTCACTTAGGGATGGCCATCTGCTTTTTAGAGTTGGGCGAGCTGGAAGAGGCAGAAAGCGTGTGCGAGAAGATGCTCAAAGAAGGTTATGGCCATTATTTTACGGTTTTGCAGGTGTACATGACCATCTTAATTCAGCTCAAAAAGTACGAAGAAGTCAAAAGCACCATTGAAGCCGTTTTGGAAGAAAATCAGCTGCCGGCAGAAAGCGCCGAGCAATTTTATAAGCTGCTGGATTTCAGCCGGAAAATGACCGATCCGGATCGTGAGGACGAGGCTTGGGCCGAAGAATATGAGGATACAATTGACACCGAGAAAGTGCTGGCAAGCCCTGAGGAGCAAATGAATCTCATTCATTCCTTAAAAGACCGTAACGTAGCAAAGTATACAGGATTGCTCAAAACAATCCTCCAAGACCCCTCAGCCCATCCGATTATCAAAACGATGATTGTCATGCTGTTGGCTGAGCATGAGTACAGTAAACCTGTACACATTAGCAAATTTGGCGAGTCGTTGACAATTGAACCGTCTGAGATTGTTCCGCCTGATGCCGCCCCGATTCTGCACCGTGTTCTCAGGGTGCTGGATGAGACACTTGGAAATGAAAATCCAACCTTATATGCGGCAGTAGAAGAATTGTGGAGAAGACATTTGTACGTTTTATATCCGTTCCAGCCGAAATTGCTGTCGGCTGACCTTTGGGCGGCTGCCCTTCATAAAGTCGGTTACGAGATGCACGGGATTGAAATTGAAAGCGAAGAACTTCATATGATGTATGAATTTACCGACAGAGAACTCGATGAAGCTTGCACAATGTTAAAAGATATTGAAGAAATTTCTTATTTGTAAATCGCGCCATATAGTTGAAAGCGCTATGTGTTATGTTATAATATAGTGGTTGTATTTGTGTATAACGGGTTATAAGAAATACGGTTGGACAGGCTTTGCAGTTCATTATTAACATCTATACATAATGATTCTGATCTTTGGCAGCTTTGTTTTTGTTGGACGAAGCCGAATGATTGCTTTAGAATGGAAGACCGACACAACCTGAATAGATTTTTGGAGGGAAACACATGTCTGTAAAATGGGAAAAACAAGAAGGCAACGAAGGCGTTTTAACGGTTGAAGTTGATGCTGAAACGTTTAAAACAGCACTTGATGATGCATTTAAAAAAGTAGTAAAACAAGTTTCAATTCCTGGATTCCGTAAAGGTAAAATTCCTCGCGGATTATTCGAACAGCGCTTTGGCGTAGAAGCTCTTTACCAAGATGCTTTGGATATTCTTCTTCCTGTAGAATACCCTAAAGCGGTTGAAGAAGCTGGAATCGAGCCTGTAGACCGTCCTGAAATCGATGTTGAAAAAATCGAAAAAGGTGAAAGCTTAATCTTCACTGCGAAAGTAACAGTAAAACCTGAAGTGAAGCTTGGCGACTACAAAGGCTTAGGCATTGAAAAAGACGACACAACTGTAACTGACGAAGATGTTCAAAACGAACTAAAAGCGCTTCAAGAGCGTCAAGCTGAGCTTGTTGTAAAAGAAGAAGGCGCTGTTGAAGAAGGAAACACAGTTGTTCTTGATTTCGAAGGATTCGTTGACGGCGAAGCATTCGAAGGCGGAAAAGCTGAAAACTACTCTCTAGAAGTAGGTTCTGGTTCATTCATCCCTGGCTTCGAAGATCAATTAGTTGGTCTTGAAGCAGGCGCTGAAAAGGATGTTGAAGTGACATTCCCAGAAGAGTACCACGCTGAAGAGCTTGCAGGCAAACCAGCTGTGTTTAAAGTGAAAATTCACGAAATCAAAGCGAAAGAGCTTCCTGAGCTTGACGATGAATTCGCAAAAGATATCGATGAAGAAGTGGAAACACTTGCTGAATTAACTGAAAAAACAAAGAAACGTTTAGAAGAAGCAAAAGAAAACGAAGCTGACGCTAAATTGCGTGAAGAGCTTGTTCTGAAAGCTTCTGAAAATGCTGAAATCGATGTTCCGCAAGCAATGGTCGACACTGAGCTTGACCGCATGCTGAAAGAATTCGAACAGCGTCTGCAAATGCAAGGCATGAACCTTGAGCTTTACACTCAATTCTCAGGCCAAGATGAAGCTGCGCTTAAAGAGCAAATGAAAGAAGATGCTGAAAAACGCGTAAAATCTAACCTGACTCTTGAGGCGATTGCGAAAGCGGAAAACCTTGAAGTATCAGATGAGGAAGTTGATGCTGAGCTTACTAAAATGGCTGAAGCATACAACATGCCTGTTGAAAATATTAAACAAGCCATCGGTTCTACTGACGCGATGAAAGAAGATTTAAAAGTTCGCAAAGCAATTGATTTTCTTGTAGAAAACCGTTAATATGGTGCATAATAATAGTACTAATAAAACAGGGCGCGAATCATTCGTGCCTTGTTTTGTACAATTATGAGTTATCTCTTTTTCTTGGGGCAATATAGTTAATGCAGGGCTGTTTTTTGTCATACATATAGAATGTGCAAGTCAGAAACACATTGTTACCGTCTTTTTGGAAAGTATGGTAAAATGCAATACATACTCGTTCGTTTCAAGAATCATTTTCTTTTGCTCTGCCGGTAAAAGAAAAAGTGAGACAAGATTAAGGGGTGAAAGAATGTTTAAATTTAACGAGGAAAAAGGACAATTAAAATGCTCGTTCTGTGGAAAAACACAAGATCAGGTTCGTAAGCTTGTAGCTGGACCTGGTGTATATATATGTGACGAATGTATCGAACTCTGCACTGAAATTGTAGAGGAAGAACTCGGAACAGAAGAAGAAGTAGAATTTAAAGACGTACCAAAGCCTCAGGAAATTCGTGAAATTTTGAATGAATATGTCATCGGCCAAGATCAAGCGAAGAAATCACTTGCTGTTGCTGTGTATAACCACTATAAGCGCATTAACTCTAACAGCAAAGTTGATGATGTTGAGCTTTCAAAAAGTAATATTTCATTAATCGGCCCTACGGGAAGCGGTAAAACCCTTCTGGCGCAAACATTGGCTCGCATTTTAAATGTGCCGTTTGCGATTGCAGACGCTACATCTTTGACTGAAGCTGGATACGTGGGTGAAGATGTAGAGAATATTCTCTTGAAGCTCATCCAAGCTGCTGATTATGATGTGGAAAAAGCCGAAAAAGGCATTATCTATATTGATGAAATCGATAAAGTGGCTAGAAAATCTGAAAACCCGTCTATCACACGTGATGTGTCAGGTGAGGGTGTACAGCAGGCATTGCTTAAAATTCTTGAGGGTACAGTGGCAAGCGTGCCGCCTCAAGGTGGACGTAAGCATCCTCATCAAGAATTCATTCAAATTGACACAACAAATATTTTGTTCATTTGCGGCGGAGCTTTCGATGGTATCGAACAAATCATCAAACGCCGTTTAGGCCAAAAAGTGATTGGATTCGGTGCCGACAATAAAGCCGCTGATCTTGAGAAAGAAGATCTTCTTTCAAAAGTGCTTCCTGAAGATTTGCTCCGTTTCGGGTTAATTCCTGAATTTATCGGACGTCTTCCGGTTATTGCAAGCCTTGAAAAGCTTGACGAAGAAGCATTGGTTGCGATCTTAACAAAACCGAAAAACGCTCTAGTTAAGCAATTCAAGAAAATGCTTGAGCTTGACAACGTTGAGCTTGAGTTTGAAGAAGAAGCGCTTTCTGAAATTGCTAAAAAAGCAATTGAACGCAAGACTGGAGCACGCGGACTCCGTTCCATCATTGAAGGCATCATGCTTGATGTGATGTTTGAGCTGCCTTCTCGTGATGACATTGAAAAATGTGTAATTACCGGGGCAACTGTGACACACGGAGAGCCTCCTCGCCTCTTATTGAAAGACGGCACTGAGGTAAGCCAAGATAAAACATCTGCATAAAGATAAGCACAAACCTCCTGAGTGGTAACACTCAGGAGGTTTTTTTGCATGCAACTCTTCCGGAAAAACGTTTATTCCCGTCTTTTATGGGAGATACTAGCAATCAGAGGAATGAATTGGATACATAAATTGTTTTTCAGGAGGGACCACCATGAGTTGGACAGGGATCGCGTTATTTATTCAGCTGTTTTTTGGGATCATCATCGGTTTGTATTTTTGGAATTTGCTTAAAAATCAAAGGACACAAAAGATCACGATAGATAAAGAATCAAAGAAGGAAATGGAGCAGCTTCGGAAAATGCGCGCTATCAGCTTGTCCGAGCCATTATCTGAGAAGGTCCGCCCCAAAAGCTTTCAAGATATCGTCGGACAGGAAGACGGCATTAAAGCATTAAAGGCGGCTTTATGCGGGCCAAATCCTCAGCATGTGATTGTCTATGGGCCACCGGGAGTTGGGAAAACGGCTGCTGCGCGGCTTGTGTTGGAAGAAGCAAAAAAACATAAACAATCACCGTTTAAAGAGCAGGCTGTTTTTGTGGAACTCGATGCGACAACAGCCCGTTTTGATGAAAGAGGAATTGCCGATCCGCTCATCGGCTCTGTTCATGACCCGATATACCAAGGGGCCGGAGCGATGGGACAGGCTGGGATTCCGCAGCCGAAGCAGGGAGCTGTCACCCATGCCCATGGCGGTGTGCTGTTTATTGATGAAATAGGGGAGCTGCATCCTATTCAAATGAATAAAATGCTGAAGGTGCTTGAGGACAGAAAAGTCTTTTTAGATAGTGCGTATTACAGTGAGGAAAATACACAAATTCCGAATCATATTCATGATATTTTTCAAAATGGGCTGCCGGCTGATTTTCGCTTGATTGGCGCGACCACGAGAATGCCAAACGAAATTCCGCCAGCTATCAGGTCCCGCTGTTTGGAGGTTTTTTTCCGCGAGCTTGAAAAGGACGAGCTGAAAACGGTTGCCAAAACAGCAGCGGATAAAATTGAAAAAAATATCTCCGAAGAAGGACTGGATCTTTTGACCAGCTACACGCGGAACGGGCGGGAAGCCGTCAATATGATTCAAATCGCAGCGGGGATGGCTGTAACGGAGAATCGAAAGGACATTACGATTGAGGATATTGAATGGGTCATTCACTCCAGCCAGCTTACTCCAAAGCACGAGCAAAAAATCGGTGTTGAACCACAGGTTGGCATTGTAAATGGGCTTGCAGTCTATGGGCCTAACAGCGGATCGCTTCTGGAAATCGAAGTAAGTGTAACCGCGGCTCAAGATAAAGGATCAATTAACATCACAGGAATAGCTGAAGAAGAAAGCATCGGCAGCCAATCAAAATCGATCAGGCGAAAAAGCATGGCGAAGGGTTCGGTTGAAAATGTATTAACCGTGCTCCGGACAATGGGAATGAAGCCTTCTGATTATGATATTCACATCAATTTCCCAGGAGGGATTCCGATTGATGGGCCGTCAGCAGGCATTGCGATGGCGGCGGGGATTTTCTCGGCGATACACAAAATTCCTATTGACAATACCGTTGCGATGACGGGCGAAATCAGCCTGAACGGTCTTGTGAAACCCATCGGAGGCGTCATTCCGAAAATAAAAGCGGCCAAGCAGTCCGGTGCGAAAAAGGTGATTATCCCATATGAAAATCAGCAGGCGATCTTAAAGCAGATTGACGGGATCGAGATTATTGCAGTGAAGACGTTCCAAGAAGTGCTTGATGAAATTTTGGTGAATCCGCCAACGGAACAAAAACCGTTTCATATCGAAATCAATAAAGAATCCGTTTAAACCCTATTTTGATAATAGGGTTTTTTTCATGAAGGACATCTTTTCCTTTTTCATATCAGAAAGAAAGGGTATACTACGAGGAGACTGTTTTATAGAAAATGGAACCATGCCGTTTATTGTACAAGGATGAAAAAGTTGTATTATAATGGTTCATACTAAAGTCACGGAGGTGTCAGTCACATGGCAGAAGAATTAAAACGCAGCATCCCGCTCCTCCCTTTAAGAGGTTTATTAGTGTACCCGACGATGGTTTTGCATTTAGATGTAGGACGTGACAAGTCGGTTCAGGCTCTTGAACAGGCAATGATGCATGATCATATGATATTTTTAGCCACTCAGCAGGATATTTCGATAGACGAACCTGGTGAAGACGAGATTTTCACTGTCGGCACCTATACAAAAATTAAGCAAATGCTGAAGCTTCCGAACGGTACGATTCGTGTGTTGGTGGAGGGCCTCAAGCGCGCCCATATCGTCAAATACAATGAACACGAGGATTACACGTCGGTCGACATTCAACTTATTCATGAAGATGATTCAAAAGATACAGAAGACGAAGCATTGATGCGGACTTTGCTAGACCACTTTGATCAGTACATAAAAATTTCTAAAAAAATCTCGGCCGAAACGTACGCCGCGGTTACTGATATCGAAGAGCCGGGGAGAATGGCAGACATCGTTGCTTCTCACCTGCCCCTTAAACTAAAGGATAAGCAGGATATTTTAGAAACGGCTGATGTCAAAGACAGGCTGAACAAGGTCATTGATTTTATTAATAATGAAAAAGAAGTGCTGGAGATTGAGAAAAAAATCGGCCAGCGCGTCAAACGTTCGATGGAGCGTACGCAGAAGGAATACTACTTACGGGAACAAATGAAGGCGATCCAAAAAGAGCTTGGCGATAAAGAAGGCAAAACTGGCGAAGTTCAGACGCTGACGGAAAAAATCGAAGAAGCAGGCATGCCTGATCATGTGAAGGAAACAGCGCTTAAAGAATTAAACAGATATGAAAAAATTCCGTCAAGTTCTGCGGAAAGCTCCGTGATCCGCAACTATATCGACTGGCTGGTTGCTCTTCCGTGGACGGATGAAACAGATGATAAGCTTGATTTGAAAGAAGCAGGACGTCTCTTGGACGAAGAGCACCACGGGCTTGAAAAAGTAAAAGAACGTATTTTAGAATATTTGGCTGTCCAGAAGCTGACCAAATCCCTGAAAGGCCCGATTCTCTGTTTGGCAGGACCTCCAGGTGTCGGAAAAACGTCTTTAGCCAAATCAATTGCAAAAAGCTTGGGACGCAAATTCGTCAGAATCTCACTCGGAGGAGTTCGGGACGAATCAGAGATACGCGGACACAGACGGACCTATGTCGGAGCAATGCCTGGACGTATTATTCAAGGGATGAAAAAAGCGGGCAAGCTGAATCCGGTCTTCTTATTAGACGAAATTGACAAAATGTCATCTGATTTTAGAGGAGACCCATCATCCGCTATGCTTGAAGTGCTTGATCCAGAGCAAAACAGCAGCTTCAGTGATCACTATATTGAAGAAACCTTTGATTTATCCAAAGTGCTGTTTATCGCAACGGCGAACAATTTGGCCACAATCCCGGGCCCGCTCAGAGACAGAATGGAAATTATTAATATCGCAGGCTACACAGAAATAGAAAAACTTGAAATCGTAAAGGATCACTTGCTTCCAAAGCAAATCAAAGAACACGGGCTGAAGAAAAGCAACCTGCAGCTGCGTGATCAGGCGATTCTTGATATTATCCGCTACTATACGAGAGAAGCTGGTGTGAGAAGCCTTGAACGCCAGCTTGCCGCGATTTGCCGTAAAGCTGCAAAAGCCATTGTTGCTGAAGAGCGAAAACGGATTACGGTTACTGAGAAGAACCTTCAAGACTTTATCGGAAAACGTATTTTCAGATATGGACAAGCTGAAACAGAGGATCAGGTTGGTGTAGTGACAGGGCTTGCTTATACAACCGTTGGCGGAGATACGCTGTCGATTGAAGTATCGCTTTCTCCGGGGAAAGGGAAATTAATCCTGACAGGAAAGCTCGGAGATGTTATGAGAGAGTCTGCTCAGGCTGCATTCAGCTATGTGCGATCCAAAACAGAAGAACTTGGCATTGAACCTGACTTTCATGAGAAGTATGATATTCATATACATGTACCAGAGGGTGCGGTGCCAAAAGATGGTCCGTCAGCCGGTATTACGATGGCAACAGCGCTTGTTTCTGCTTTAACGGGACGGGCGGTTTCGCGTGAAGTCGGCATGACTGGGGAAATCACGCTTCGCGGGCGCGTGCTGCCGATCGGCGGCTTAAAGGAAAAAGCGCTTGGCGCACATAGAGCGGGATTAACGACCATTATTGCGCCTAAAGATAATGAAAAAGATATAGAGGATATTCCGGAAAGCGTCAGGGAGGGGCTGACATTTATATTGGCGTCCCACTTAGACGAGGTTTTGGAACATGCCTTAGTAGGAGAGAAGAAATGAAAGTCACAAAGTCAGAAATCGTGATCAGTGCAGTAAAACCGGAACAGTACCCTGAAGGGGGGCTTCCGGAAATCGCATTGGCCGGAAGATCGAACGTAGGAAAATCGTCTTTTATCAATTCATTAATCAATCGCAAAAATCTTGCGAGAACGTCATCAAAGCCGGGAAAAACACAAACGCTTAATTTCTACATTATCAATGATGAACTGCATTTTGTGGATGTGCCGGGGTACGGTTTTGCCAAAGTGTCAAAGTCTGAGCGTGAAGCTTGGGGCAGAATGATTGAAACCTATATCACGACACGTGAGGAATTAAAAGCAGTGGTACAGATCGTTGATTTGCGGCATGCGCCATCCAATGATGATGTGCAGATGTATGAATTCTTAAAGTATTACGGCATTCCTGTTATTATTATCGCTACAAAGGCGGATAAGATCCCGAAAGGAAAATGGGACAAACACGCGAAGGTTGTCCGACAAACATTAAATATTGATCCGGAAGACGAGCTGATTCTCTTTTCTTCAGAAACGAAAAAGGGGAAAGACGAAGCTTGGGGAGCGATCAAAAAAATGATAAACCGGTAGAGAATCCTCTACCGGTTTTATTTATCGTATAGATTTTTTCCGTTTTATCAATAATAACAATAAACTGATTCCAATAAAGACAAACGGCCAATACTCCTTCAGAAGTGCTGTTGGAATATGCGCAGACTCAAGCCATGCCATTATTTGTTTGAAAAAGTACAAAAACAGGGAAAAACAAATCATCGACACAGCTTCATATACATATTCTTTTTTTTGAACGGTTGAAACGAGAAGTGAGAAGCCGATCATAAAGAGGAGCATTTCAAAATCATCCGGCCACCATACCCATTTCGGCTTGGCAAAAAAGTGTAAACCGATCCCGAAGAGAAGCAAACCGATAAAAAAATGGGGTGTGACGGCTTCTTTTTTTCCTTGATATACAAAGGCTGCGCCTAACAGCATGAGGAGAACAGGCCATTGATCCTGCCCTGAAAACAGTTCGGCTTGGCCGCTTTCTAGCCATGCATATACAGAAGCGGCAAGCAGCAGACAAGGGAATAAAATTGATTTTTGTTTCATGATATCACCTTCTTGTTTTTTAGAGCTGATGTGTAGTAAATTTCTGCTGTTTTTGGTATTGTCAATAGGAATGCTTCTTTTCCCTGAAGCTTTTTCTAATATAGCATAAGAATTTTAAAATCTGTTCACATTTTGTGAAAGAAACTATGTTATAATTATTATAAATAATGAGTTCTATGTTAGAATGATTATAAATTAAGATTGGGTGTTGGGGGTGTAATTAGAGCGATGCATATACTTGTTGTGGGAGTAGATTATAAATCCGCCCCTATTGAGATACGTGAAAAAGTAAGTTTTCAGCCGAATGAGCTGGCAGAAGCAATGGTGCAGCTGAAAGAAGAGAAAAGCATTCTTGAAAACATCATTGTCTCAACCTGCAACCGCACTGAAATTTATGCGGTAGTCGACCAGCTCCATACCGGCCGTTATTATATAAAAAAGTTTTTAGCTGATTGGTTTCAATTAAGCAAAGAAGAGCTGTCACCGTTCTTAACGTTTTATGAGAGCGATGCCGCTGTTGAGCATTTATTCCGTGTAGCCTGCGGACTTGACTCTATGGTGATTGGCGAAACGCAGATTCTCGGACAGGTACGCGACAGCTTTAAAACAGCTCAGCAAGAAAAAACGATCGGGACTATTTTTAATGAGCTGTTTAAGCAGGCAGTTACAGTGGGCAAACGGACTCACGCCGAAACAGACATTGGCTCAAATGCGGTGTCAGTAAGCTATGCTGCAGTTGAACTTGCCAAAAAAATCTTCGGAAATCTTTCAAGCAAGCACATATTGATTCTCGGTGCGGGAAAAATGGGCGAGCTTGCTGCGGAAAACCTGCACGGACAGGGAATCGGCAAGGTCACTGTCATTAACCGAACATACTTGAAAGCGAAGGAGCTTGCAGACCGTTTCTCAGGTGAAGCGAGAAGCTTGAATCAGCTTGAAAGCGCGCTTGCGGAGGCTGATATTTTAATCAGTTCAACCGGTGCAAGTGAATTTGTCGTGTCCAAAGAGATGATGGAAAACGCGAATAAGCTTCGCAAGGGACGTCCGCTGTTTATGGTCGACATTGCCGTGCCTAGAGATCTTGATCCGGCGCTGAATGATCTTGAAGGTGTTTTTCTTTATGATATCGACGATCTGGAAGGCATTGTAGAAGCGAACATGAAAGAGCGGAGAGAAACAGCTGAAAAAGTTGAACTGTTAATTGAAGAAACCATTGTGGAATTTAAACAATGGATGAATACACTTGGTGTTGTGCCGGTTATTTCTGCATTGCGCGAAAAGGCGCTTGCTATCCAGTCAGAAACGATGGACAGCATTGAGCGTAAGCTGCCTCACTTAAGCACAAGAGAGAAAAAACTGTTGAACAAACACACCAAAAGTATTATTAACCAAATGCTTCGTGATCCGATTTTAAAGGTGAAAGAGCTTGCGGCAGATGCTGATTCGGAAGAAAAGCTCGCGTTGTTTATGCAGATTTTTGATATTGAAGAAGCTGCGGGCCGTCAAATGATGAAAACCGTTGAAAGCAGCCAAAAGGTCCACTCTTTTAAGAAGGCTGAATCAAAAGCGGGCTTTAGCCCACTTGTAAGTGAGTGAAAGCTGAATGATTGATACTGCAATGGCAAGACTTAATGAGGGGACAATCGTCATTTACGCGTTAAGTGTACTCTTTTATTTTATAGATTTTCTTCAACACAACCGGAAGGCTGGAAAAATGGCCTTCTGGTTGCTTTCTATTGTCTGGACTCTGCAAACCGTGTATTTGGCCTATTTTATGTGGGTGACGGGGCGGTTTCCGGTATTAAATGTGACAGAGGCGCTTTATTTTTATGCCTGGGTGCTTGTCACGCTGTCACTTGTACTGACAAAGCTTTTACGTGTTGACTTTATCGTGTTTTTTACAAATGTTATAGGATTTTCTATGATCGCCATTCACACATTTTCACCGACAGAGCAGCAGTCAGCTGCTTTTTCCGGGCAGCTTGTATCCGAGCTTTTGGTGATTCATATTACAATGGCGATTCTTTCATACGGCGCTTTTTCCCTTTCTTTCGTTTTTTCTGTGCTATATATGTTTCAATATCATCTGCTGAAAAAGAAAAAGTGGGGAAAATGGCTGTTGAGAATAGAAGATTTATCTAAGCTTGATTATATGGCGTATGTTTTAAATGTCATCGGGGTTCCGATGCTGCTGCTGAGTTTGATTCTCGGCGTCATATGGGCATATGTCTCACTAGAAACGCTGTATTGGTTTGACGCCAAAGTGCTTGGTTCGTTTGTCGTCCTGCTGCTGTACAGCTATTATCTTTATATCAGGCTGATTAAAGAGCTGCAAGGAAAGGTCGCTGCACTGTGGAATACGGCTTGTTTTCTGGTGCTGATGATCAATTATTTCCTGCTTGGAAGCCTGTCGCAATTCCATTGGTTCAGTTAAACGATGTCCCAAGCAGATTCGGGAGGAAAGAAATGATGAGAACGATTAAAGTAGGTTCCAGACGAAGCAAACTCGCTATGACTCAAACAAAATGGGTTATTCAAAAACTGAAGGAAATCAATCCTTCGTTTGCTTTTGAAATTAAAGAGATCGTGACAAAGGGCGACCGGATTGTCGATGTTACACTCTCAAAAGTGGGTGGAAAAGGGCTGTTTGTCAAAGAAATTGAACAGGCGCTTTTAAACGAAGAGATTGATATGGCTGTGCACAGCATGAAGGACATGCCTGCTGTTTTGCCTGAAGGCCTTGTGATCGGCTGTATTCCTGAACGGGAGGACCCGCGTGATGCCCTTATTTCAAAGAATCGCGTAAAGCTTTCAGAAATGAAGGAAGGTGCTGTCATTGGCACAAGCAGTTTAAGAAGAAGCGCGCAGCTTTTGATTGAGCGCCCTGACCTTACAATTAAATGGATTAGAGGTAATATAGATACAAGACTTCAAAAGCTGGAAACAGAGGATTATGACGCGATTATTTTAGCGGCTGCCGGACTTTCTAGAATGGGGTGGAAGCAAGATGTCGTAACCGAATTCCTTGAGCCTGAGCGCTGTTTGCCTGCTGTGGGGCAGGGAGCACTGGCGATTGAGTGCCGAGAATCGGATGAAGAGCTGTTGGCGTTGTTTTCTCAGTTTACAGATGAATATACAAAACGGACTGTCTTAGCGGAACGTGCTTTTTTAAACGCGATGGAGGGCGGCTGCCAGGTTCCGATCGCAGGCTACTCCGTGTTAAATGGACAGGATGAAATTGAAATGACAGGTCTTGTCGCTTCACCTGACGGCAAAATCATTTTTAAAGAAACCGTCACCGGAAACGATCCGGAGGAAGTAGGAAAGCGCTGTGCCGCTCTTATGGCTGACAAAGGAGCAAAAGATTTAATTGATCGTGTAAAACGGGAGCTTGATGAGGATGGAAAATGATTTTCCGTTGAAAGGAAAAACAGTGCTTGTCACTCGGAATAAGGCACAGGCAACATCATTTCAGCAAAAAGTGGAGGCGCTTGGCGGTAAAGCGGTTTTAACCTCTTTGATTACGTTTCGCCGCGCTTTGCCGAATGATGTTGCGGAACAGGTAAGGGAGGATCTAACCGCGCCAGGCTGGCTTGTTTTTACAAGTGTGAACGGGGCAGACTTCTTTTTTTCTTATCTGAAGGAAAATCAGCTTATTCTCCCTGCGCATAAAAAAATTGCAGCCGTCGGTGAAAAAACCGCCCGCCGTTTAAAAACGCATAACGTATCGGTTGATGTGATGCCACAGGAGTATATTGCTGAACAATTGGCTGACGCTCTTAAGCAGCATGCTGAACCGGGGGAGCCCATTACCGTGATGAAAGGGAATTTGTCACGTGATGTGATAAAACAAGAGCTTGTCCCGCTCGGTTTTGAAGTAAAGGAATGGGTTCTCTACGAAACGATTCCGGATGAAGAAGGCATTGAGGCACTGAAAGACGCTGCGGGTCAATATTCCTTTGACTATGTAACATTTACGAGTTCATCAACCGTACATACGTTTATGCATGTCTTGGGAGAAGAATTAAAAAAGTGGAAGGCGAATGGGACGGCCTGTATCAGCATTGGACCTTTAACAAATGATGCCCTTCTGACGTACGGCATCACATCGCATACGCCTGATACATTTACAATAGATGGCATGCTTGAGTTAATGTGCAGCATGTCAAGAGAGGAAGAGAGAATATGAGTCAATCATTTAATAGACACCGCCGCCTGCGGACATCAAAAGCAATGAGAGAAATGGTAAAGGAAACACGTTTGCATCCATCAGATTTTATTTATCCGATTTTTGTCGTTGAAGGGCTGGAAGGCAAAAAAGCTGTTCCGTCAATGCCTGATGTTTACCATGTATCATTAGATTTATTGAAGGATGAAGTAGCGGAGCTGGTCAAACTGGGCATTCAATCTGTTATCGTCTTCGGCATCCCAGAAGAAAAAGATGATTGCGGAACACAAGCGTACCATGATCACGGAATTGTCCAAAAAGCCATCATAGAAATTAAAAAACACTTCCCTGAAATGGTTGTTGTCGCTGACACGTGCCTGTGCGAATATACAGACCACGGCCATTGCGGACTTGTCAAAGACGGGGTCATCCTCAATGATGAATCGCTGGAGCTTTTGGCGCAGACAGCTGTCAGCCAAGCGAAAGCAGGTGCGGATATCATTGCGCCATCAAACATGATGGACGGATTTGTTACAGTGATCAGAGAAGCGCTTGATAAAGAAGGATTCGTCAATATTCCAATCATGTCTTACGCTGTGAAATATTCTAGTGAGTTTTACGGTCCGTTCCGTGATGCAGCAAACAGCACACCGCAATTCGGAGACCGCAAAACATATCAGATGGACCCTGCCAACCGTATGGAGGCACTCCGCGAAGCACAATCAGATGTCGAGGAAGGCGCGGACTTTTTGATTGTCAAACCTTCGCTTTCTTATATGGATATCATGCGTGACGTAAAAAATGAGTTTACTTTGCCGCTCGTCGCTTATAATGTAAGCGGAGAGTATTCAATGGTGAAGGCTGCAGCGCAGAACGGCTGGATCAAAGAAAAAGAAATTGTGTTGGAAATTTTGACAAGCATGAAGCGCGCGGGTGCCGACCTGATTATTACGTATCATGCGAAAGACGCAGCGAAATGGCTTGCGGAGTAATTTTATTCAGTTGACAGGAGTTGAGGCAGATGAGAAGCTATGAAAAATCAAAAACGGCTTTTAAAGAAGCGCAAAAACTCATGCCGGGCGGTGTGAACAGTCCCGTTCGCGCATTTAAATCGGTAGACATGGACCCGATTTTTATGGAGCGTGGAAAAGGCTCGAAAATCTTTGATATTGACGGGAATGAATATATTGACTACGTCTTGTCATGGGGGCCTTTAATTTTAGGGCATACAAATGACCGCGTCGTAGAAAGCCTCAAAAAAGTGGCTGAATACGGGACAAGCTTCGGTGCTCCGACTGAAGTAGAAAATGAACTGGCTAAGCTCGTCATTGATCGTGTGCCATCTGTAGAAATTGTACGAATGGTAAGCTCCGGAACAGAGGCTACAATGAGTGCCCTCCGTTTGGCAAGGGGCTATACGGGCCGCAACAAGATTTTAAAATTTGAGGGCTGCTACCACGGACACGGCGATTCTCTCTTGATTAAAGCTGGTTCAGGTGTTGCCACTCTCGGTCTGCCTGACAGCCCGGGGGTGCCTGAAGGCATTGCGAAAAACACCATCACCGTTCCGTACAATGATTTAGAAAGTGTAAAGCTTGCTTTCCAGCAATTCGGTGAAGACATTGCGGGAGTCATTGTAGAGCCAGTTGCCGGAAATATGGGTGTTGTTCCGCCGCAAGAAGGTTTCCTGCAGGGTCTGCGTGATATCACTGAGCAGTACGGCTCCCTGCTGATTTTTGATGAAGTGATGACTGGCTTCCGGGTCGATTATAACTGCGCTCAAGGCTACTTCGGCGTAACGCCTGATCTGACTTGTTTAGGAAAAGTAATCGGGGGCGGACTTCCTGTCGGCGCTTATGGCGGAAAGGCAGAAATCATGGAGCAGATCGCTCCAAGCGGCCCGATCTATCAAGCTGGTACATTGTCAGGCAACCCGCTTGCGATGACGGCTGGCTTAGAGACATTGAAACAGCTGACACCTGATTCCTACAAGAATTTCATCAAAAAAGGCGACAGACTGGAAGAAGGAATTTCAAAAGCCGCCGAGGTTCATGGCATTCCGCATACCTTTAACCGTGCAGGTTCGATGATCGGTTTCTTCTTTACAAACGAACCAGTCATCAATTATGAAACAGCCAAAGCATCTGATTTGAAGCTGTTCGCAAGCTATTATAAAGGGATGGCAAATGAAGGGGTATTCCTTCCGCCATCACAATTCGAAGGTCTTTTCCTCTCAACGGCCCATACTGATGAAGATATTGAAAACACAATCCAGGCAGCTGAGAAAGTATTTGCTGAGATCAGCCGCAGATAAGAGTGAAAACCGGTATCAAGGACTCCTTGTGCCGGTTTTTTCGTGCTCTCCCACTCATATTTTCTCCAGTTCATACATACACCTTTAGTGACATCTAATTTTAAGGATTAGATGAAAGGAGGATATGAACTTGCCGCAAAATCATCGATTGCAATTTTCTGTAGAAGAATCGATCTGTTTCCAAAAAGGACAGGAAGTTTCTGAACTGCTTTCTATTTCATTAGATCCTGATATTAGGGTTCAGGAAGTAAATGATTATGTATCAATCATAGGATCGCTTGAACTTACAGGTGAGTACAACATAGATCAAAACAAACATACCGAAGAGATTTATACAGATAAGCGGTTTGTTGAACAAGTCAGAAAGAGAGAGGATGGAAGTGCGGAACTGACTCACTGTTTTCCTGTGGATATTACCATTCCGAAAAATAAAGTGAGCCATTTACAGGATGTCTTTGTCTTTATTGACGCATTTGACTATCAATTGACGGATTCGCGCATTTTAACAATTCAAGCTGATTTAGCGATCGAAGGGCTTTTGGACGATACGCAAGACAAAGAGCCGGAGATACCTTTATATGAAGCTCCTGCGGCATTCAGGGAGGAAGAGCTTTCAGAGCCGCCAGCACATAGTGTAGTAGAAGAACCGGGTGCATCATCGGCAGAGGAAGCAGTTCTTCAGCATGAACCGCCAGCCGAACCGCCAGAACTTTTTATCTCGAAAGCGGGGCTCCGTGAAGAACTGGAGACAGAAAAAGCAGAATCTGAGCCGCCTGAATCGGTTGCTTCAGATCCAGAGGCCAGAGAAGATGTGAAAGAGGAAGAAGAGTCAGAAGAGCTTGCTGTGCCGGAAAAGGAGGTTCGTGCTGAATCGGAAACAGAAGAATCTGAGCCAGAACCTGATCCTTCAGAAATAGAGATTCAAGAGATCGTTAAAGCAAAAAAAGAAACGGCTGAGTCGGCAGCTGCAATAGCGGATGTTCGTGAAGAAGCAGACTCTGCAGCGGAGACTGAGCTTCGTGAACACGCTGGAGCAGAAGAATCGCCTGCTTTGGAAGCTGAGCTTCATTCAGAGACTGTGATTGCAGAGGAAAAAGCGGAAACAACAGTGTCTCCTAATCATGAATATGCGCTGCGCCAAGAGGCTCAAAAGGAAGAAGCGGCTCAATCGGATCAGGCTGATCCTGCGCTTTGCCAAGAAGAGGCGGAACCGGATGAAGCTTTGGAGAGTGTATCAGAGGCCGCTCTCTCCATAGAAGATAGCAGAGAAACAGCTTCAGCTGTATATATGGAGAATGACAATGCCGATTTACATTTCCATTTCAATCAAAAAACAAGCTCGGAGGAGGCATCTCAAGAAGAATTGCCTGAACCGGCATACCGTACCTTCCTGCCTGAACAAGAAGAGGAGGATTCTTTTTATTCAGCGCCTAAGCTGCTGGAGGAGGAAGAACAAGAGGAAGAGAGCTTCGAAATTGAAGTGAGAAAAACACCATCAGCTGAAGAGCCTAAGGAAGAAACACCTTTTCAATCCTTCCAGCTGCCTGAATCTTCTGAGACTGAAAGGAAGGAAACGGATGCTGTTCCTAGGGTTGCTCCTGCTCCTGAAACGAAGGAACCTCAAACAAAGGAAAGTGATAATTCTCTTTATTTAACAAAACTCTTTACAAAAGAAGCGGATGAGTTTTCGAGAATGAAAATTTGTATTGTGCAGCAGGAAGATACGATCGAGCGTTTATGCGAACGGTATGAAATTACATCCCAGCAGCTGATCAGGATGAATTCTTTAGCCTTGGATGATGAATTAAAAGCAGGACAGATTCTCTATATTCCTCAATATAAAAATAGCCATGCGTAAACCGTAAGCGATCGGAAAATGTGGTGAATGAAATGGAAGATACCCAATCGGTTCTTCGGGAATACGGACTGACTGCTCAATTTATTGAGCCTGTCAGTCCTCTTGTTTGGAAAGTGTATACAGACTACGGTGTATTTGCCCTGAAAAAATTGAAAGAGGGTCGCGGCAAGCATTTTACAGATCATATGGTGGCGATTGAGGAAAAAGGCTTTCGTTCATTCGTTCCCGTTTACAGAACAAATAGCGGTGAGTTTTTCTCAGCAGGCATACAATACGGAGATACCTACTATTTAATGCCTTGGCTCCAATTTGACCAAGAGGAAGAACGGGATCAGAAACATGCTTATTTATTTAGAGAAACAGCCCGTCTTCACGAGAGAACCGAGCAGGAACTAAAGGTTAGACGTGATGAGATTGAACGTTATTACGGGCAAATGAAAAAAAAGTGGGAACAAGATAAAATTTTCTATGAGCAGTTTGTGGATAGAGCGGAGAAGGAATGGTACCTTTCTCCTTTTGAACTCCAGGCCATAACCTATTTTTCAGAAACCATTTCGGCGGTGAATTTTGCGCTGGAACGGCTGGAGGACTGGTATGAGTCGGCAAAGGAAAAGGACGTTTCAAGGGTTGTAATGAACCACGGCAGCCTGTCTATACACCATTTTCTGTATAATGATGCCGGGACCGGATATTTTACAAACTTCGAAAGAGCATCTGTCGGTCCGCCGCAAAACGACCTGCTCGGCTTTTATACAAAAATGTTCAGAGGCTTTCCGAAAGCTTGTCCGGAATGCGTCGAATGGTTTTATGGATATACGAAATCATTCCCTTTGCGTGAAGCGGAAGTCAGCCTTTTCCTCAGCTATATGGCATATCCGGCAGCCATGTACAAGGTGCTGAACGGTTATCAAACTGGGAAACGACAGCATGAAAAAGAGGAATGTACACAATTATTAAAGGCTTATTGGCAAATGAAAAATATAGAGCCGTTTGTGATGAAAATTCATCAGATTGAACAAGAGAAAAAATTTCAGGCTGAAAACGAGTCCACGTCTTAATGGCGCGGACTTGTTTGTTTATATCCATTCTAAATGAAGGGCGCAAGCTAAAAAGATTAGGATTGCGAGCAGCAAAACATCAAAGGTTGTCGGAAAGAAAATGGTTCTGATTCCTTGAAAAATCGTAATGGGAATAATCACTTGTGCGGATACAAGCCGAATTTGCCTTACCCATGGCGGCAGTGAATAAGAGCTGAAACGTTTCTTCACGGTGCATCCTCCTCTACGCATTTACAAGCATCATATGTAAACTTGGGCAATAGGTGCCTGCCCATCTGTATAGAAAGCGGTGTTTTTGGAAAAGATGATTGACGAATCAAAAACACTTTTACTATAATAAAGAACATAAATAATGTATACAATGAGCTGATAAATACACCTGCTTAGAACGGGAAGAGTACAAAAAAGGCGCATGCAGAGAGAGAAGCCGTTTGCTGAAAGGCTTCTTATGCTGTCTGATTGGAAGGTCGCCCGGGAGCATAATTTCTTGAAAGAAGAGTAGAGAAATTCGGGAAACACCCGTTATCCGTTATAAGTGCATGAACTGATAGAGTTCATGAAAAAAGGTGGTACCGCGAAAGAGCTTTTCGTCCTTTTACAGGGATGAAGAGCTCTTTTTTCGTTCTCAGCCATTTTTAAACATGCTGGAGGGTTATGATGGAAACGAATGAACAAACAATGCCGACGAAATATGATCCGGCAGCGGTTGAAAAAGACCGATATGATTTTTGGCTAAAAGGCAAATTTTTTGAAGCGGGCAGTGACCAGACAAAAGAGCCATACTCTGTTGTCATCCCGCCGCCAAACGTAACAGGAAGACTTCACCTTGGCCACGCATGGGACACAACGCTGCAAGACATTGTAACAAGAATGAAACGCATGCAGGGCTATGATGTGCTGTGGCTTCCTGGCATGGACCACGCCGGCATCGCGACACAGGCTAAAGTAGAGGCGAAACTTCGTGAAGAAGGCAAATCCCGCTACGATTTAGGCCGTGAAAAATTCCTCGAAGAAACGTGGAAGTGGAAGGAAGAATATGCTGACTTTATTCGCAGCCAGTGGGCGAAATTAGGTCTTGGCCTAGATTATTCCCGTGAACGTTTTACGCTGGATGAAGGCTTGAGCAAAGCGGTAAGAGAAGTATTCGTTAAGCTTTATGAAAAAGGCCTGATCTACAGAGGCGAATATATTATTAACTGGGACCCAGCGACAAAAACAGCCCTATCCGACATTGAGGTGATTTACAAGGATGTTCAAGGCGCATTCTATCATATGAGCTATCCGCTTGCTGACGGTTCAGGCTCAATTGAAATTGCGACGACACGTCCTGAAACAATGCTCGGTGATACAGCTGTTGCCGTTCACCCTGAAGACGAGCGCTATAAACACCTTATCGGAAAAACGGTGATCCTGCCGATTGTAAATCGTGAAATTCCGATTGTCGGTGATGACTATGTTGATATGGAATTTGGTTCAGGTGCCGTGAAAATTACGCCTGCTCATGATCCGAACGACTTCGAGCTTGGCAACCGCCACAATTTAGAACGCATTCTTGTCATGAATGAAGATGGCACGATGAATGAAAATGCTCTGCAATATCAAGGCATGGATCGTTTTGAATGCCGCAAAAAGCTCGTGAAAGATTTACAGGAGGCGGGAGTTCTCTTCAAGATCGAGGATCATATGCACTCTGTCGGCCATAGTGAACGAAGCGGGGCTGTTGTGGAGCCTTATCTTTCTACACAATGGTTTGTGCGCATGCAGCCGCTTGCTGATGCAGCGATTGAGCTGCAAAAGAAAGAAGAAAAGGTCAACTTTGTGCCTGACCGTTTCGAAAAAACGTATTTACACTGGATGGAAAACATCCGCGACTGGTGTATCTCCCGTCAATTGTGGTGGGGCCATCGTATTCCTGCCTGGTATCATAAAGAAACAGGCGAGCTATATGTCGGGCTTGAAGCGCCGGAAGACAGCGAAAATTGGGAACAGGATACAGACGTACTGGATACATGGTTCAGTTCTGCGCTATGGCCTTTCTCCACAATGGGCTGGCCTGATGTAACGGCTGAAGACTTTAAACGCTACTATCCGACAGATGTTCTCGTGACAGGGTACGATATCATTTTCTTCTGGGTATCACGCATGATTTTCCAAGGTATTGAATTTACAGGCGAGCGCCCGTTCAAAGATGTTTTAATCCACGGCTTAATCCGTGACGAGCAAGGCCGGAAAATGAGTAAATCTCTTGGCAACGGTGTCGACCCGATGGATGTGATTGACAAGTACGGAGCCGATTCTCTGCGTTATTTCCTTGCGACTGGAAGCTCTCCTGGCCAGGATCTGCGCTTCAGCTATGAAAAAGTGGAATCGACCTGGAATTTTGCCAATAAAATTTGGAACGCCTCCCGTTTTGCATTAATGAATATGGATGGCATGACGTACGATGAGCTTGATCTGTCAGGCGAAAAATCAGTCGCTGACAAGTGGATTTTAACGCGATTAAATGAAACGATCGAGCACGTGACCCAGCTTGCTGATCGATATGAATTTGGTGAAGTAGGACGCCATTTATATAACTTTATTTGGGATGATTTCTGTGATTGGTATATTGAAATGGCGAAGCTTCCGCTTTATGGAGAAGACGAAGCGGCTAAGAAAACTACCCGTTCCATCCTTGCTTACGTACTTGATCAAACGATGCGTCTGCTCCATCCGTTTATGCCATTCTTAACGGAGGAAATTTGGCAGCACCTTCCTCACCAAGGGGACTCGATTACAGTAAGTCAATGGCCTGTAGTAGTGCCGGAGCATACCGATACTGAAGCGGCAGCTGACATGAAGCTTCTTGTTGAGCTGATCCGTTCTGTGCGCAATATCCGCAGTGAAGTCAATACGCCAATGAGCAAGCAGGTTGAACTGTACATTAAAACAAGCACAGACGAAATAGCAGCCCGCCTCGAAGCAAACCGTTCATATGTTGAACGCTTTACGAATCCGAGTGTGCTTAAAATTGGCACCGATATTGAGGCTGTTGATAAGGCGATGACGGCCGTTGTCTCAGGAGCAGAGGTTATTCTTCCGCTTGAAGGCTTAATCAATATTGATGAAGAAATTGCCCGTCTGCAAAAAGAATTTGATAAACTGACAAAAGAAGTTGAGCGTGTCCAAAAGAAACTTGGAAATGAAGGATTTATGAAAAAAGCGCCTGCACACGTAATTGATGAAGAACGTGAAAAAGAAAAAGATTATGTGGCGAAGCGTGACGCTGTTCAAAAACGAATGGCTGAGCTGAAGGGTTAATGAAAAGCCGGGGCGGTTTCTAGAGAAACCGCCTTGTCTTATAAAAGAGGGGATTATCATTGTTTACTGCATATCAAGATGCGCGCAGCTGGATTCACGGGAGGCTAAAATTCGGGGTGAAGCCCGGACTTGGTCGAATGAAACAGCTGATGGCGCGGTTAGGACATCCTGAAAAAAAAATCCGAGCGTTCCACGTCGCAGGAACAAACGGTAAAGGATCAACTGTGGCTTTTATCCGTTCTATGCTGCAGGAAGCCGGATATACGGTTGGAACATTTACATCGCCTTATATTATTACGTTTAATGAACGGATCAGCGTAAACGGGATACCGATTTCAGATGAGGAATGGACAGCACTCGTCAATCAAATGAAACCGCACGTTGAAGCCCTTGATCAAACGGAATACGGACAGCCGACAGAATTTGAAATTATGACAGCTTGTGCGTTTTTATATTTTGCAGAGTTTCATAAGGTCGATTTTGTTATTTTTGAAACAGGTCTGGGCGGTAGATTCGATTCTACTAATGTGGTTGAACCGCTCTTAACTGTGATTACAAGCATTGGACACGATCATATGAATATTTTGGGAAACACCATTGAAGAAATTGCAGGAGAAAAGGCCGGTATTATTAAAGAAGGTATTCCAATCGTTACAGCAGTTACCCAGCCGGAAGCTTTACAGGTCATCCGCCATGAAGCTCAACGGCATGCTGCGCCGTTCCAGTCATTGCATGATGCATGTGTTATTTTCAATGAAGAGGCTCTGCCTGCAGGAGAACAGTTTTCATTCAAAACGGAAGAGAAATGCTATGAAGATATTCGGACATCTCTGATTGGCACCCATCAAAGACAAAATGCTGCTTTGTCCATTTTGGCTGCGGAGTGGCTCAATAAGGAGAATATCGCCCATATCAGTGACGAAGCGTTAAGGAGCGGGCTTGTGAAGGCTGCTTGGCCGGGACGGTTAGAGCTTGTTCAGGAACATCCTCCGGTATATTTAGACGGTGCGCATAACGAAGAAGGTGTTGAAAAGCTGGCGGAAACGATGAAGCAGCGTTTCGCCAATTCACGCATTTCTGTGGTGTTTAGCGCGTTAAAGGACAAACCGTATCAGAACATGATTAAAAGACTGGAAACCATTGCTCATGCGATTCATTTTGCTTCTTTTGATTTCCCGCGTGCTTCTCTTGCAAAAGATCTCTATGATGCAAGTGAAATCAGCAATAAAAGCTGGAGTGAAGATCCAGACGATGTGATCAAATTCATAGAAAGCAAAAAGGGCTCAAATGAAATTGTGCTGATTACCGGATCTCTTTACTTTATTTCTGACATTCGAAAAAGGTTGAAATAAAAGTATCCGGCTCCGGCAGAATCAAAAAAAAGATTCTGCCGTTTTTTTATGTGTAAAATTGAATATTTCCAATTGGAGCTCAGGATGTCCATTTTGCTACAATCCATACCAGAACTCAATGAGTAAAGGTGTGTTGTCTATGCTATCCATTCTTTTTATCTTCGGACTTATCCTTGGTTCTTTTTACTATACGGCCGGGTGCCGTATCCCCTTACATCTATCTATTATTGCGCCCCGTTCATCATGCCCGTTTTGCCGGCGGACATTAACTCCTGCAGAATTAATTCCCATCCTGTCATTCCTATTTCAAAAAGGTAAATGTAAAAGCTGCGGGCATAGGATTTCTTTTATGTATCCCGCAGCAGAGCTTGTGACAGCGTGTTTATTTGCTGCCGCAGGAATACGCTTTGGCACATCGCTGGAACTGTTTCCCGCTGTGGTGTTTATCTCTCTTCTCATTATTGTTGCAGTGACAGATATTCATTTTATGCTGATTCCAAATCGAATATTGATTTTCTTTCTTCCCTTTTTGGCGGCCGCGAGATTGATTTCTCCACTTGATTCCTGGTATGCAGGCCTGCTAGGTGCGGCAGCCGGATTTCTATTTCTGGCTGTAATTGCCGCAATCACCCATGGGGGAGTAGGGGGAGGAGATATTAAATTATTTGCGGTGATTGGCTTTATGCTTGGTGTGAAAATGCTGGCAGCTGCCTTTTTCTTTTCAGTTTTGATAGGTGCATTATATGGAGCGGCAGCTGTTCTGACTGGTAGACTCGCTAAAAGGCAGCCGCTTCCCTTCGCCCCCGCTATAGCCGCAGGGAGCATTTTAGCCTATTTATACGGTGACTCTATCATTTCTTTTTATATCAAAATGGCATTGGGCTGACTGCTGAAAAATTTGACGAACGTTTTTTGGACAAGGCGACAAAAGTCTTGTTCTTTTTTTCTTTGCCTGTGCTAAAGTGTGTAGCATGAAAAGCCGACAAGAACGGTCAAGCAAATGAAGGGAGGAAGCGGAATTGAAAAAAAGAAAGAATAAAAAAAACAGTAAAGCCGCAGAAAAAGCCCTCAAGGTGACGATTAATGGAAAAGAAGAGACGGTTTACGAACAAGAGACGCCTGAGACAGAGGCGGATAAAAGCATGACATTTTCAAATTGGGAGGAAAAAAGACAGGCAGAACAAGAGGTTGCGGCATCCCAGGAACATCCTGATGAAGATGAATTCAATTGGGATTCAGAGGAAGACAAGGTGTTTAAAGAGGATCCTAAAGTTGTTCCTCCTTATCAAAAGAAAAAAACAAAGTCTTATGCAAAAGGAAAGACCGGGACTGCCAAACCAGTAAAAAGAGTGGCTGCGACGATTGCCTTCGCGGCTGTCATTGGCACTGGATTAGGGCTATTCGCGTTAAGCATATCGGGGAATAAAGAAGCGTCAGCACCGGCCTCTTTAGAGGATTCTCTAGGCAGCCAAACGGCAAAAGCAGGGGATACTTCAACTGATAAACAAACTTCAGGCACAGAAAAACAAGCGGCGCAAACTGAAGGTACATATAAAACATACGCTGTACAAGCCGGAAAATTTTCAAATGAAAAGGGTGCCGAAACGTTAACAGAACAATTGACCGAAAAAGGATATTCCGCCGTGTCACTGTCAAAGGATGACGGGTATACGTATGTCATCGCGGGCTTAGCCAGTGATAAGGATGTCTCACAGCAGTTAGGACAGGTTTTAATCGACAGTGATTTTGAAGCCTGGGGAGGCAAGGAGCTTTCCTTATCAATAGAGTCAGATATGACAGATTCTTTTAAGGAAACAGCGGAGCTTGCAGCAAAGGCGATTCTCGGCGAAGACATTACAAAAGCGAGTGTAGAGAAAATAGAAAAGTCTCTTGGTGAAATAAAAGCGTCAGAAACAGGAGAGAAAAAAGCGATTTTGCAGGCTTTAAAGGAATTAGAGGATCCAAGTGCTGAAGCCGGGTGGAAGGCTCAGCAGGAGCTGTTAGCCGTCGTAAAATAAGAGATAGTGCCCTGAGCCTTCGTCCTTTAGTGACAGGCTTTTTTTATTTTGTCATGAAAAAGTTATTTTTCTGAAATTGTGACAAGCCTCGTGATTTGGTAGGATAAACGAGTATCTTTTTTTCTTAAGCAAACCCTGAAAGGATGACGAACATGACAAAACCGCTAATACTTGCATCCCAATCTCCGCGCAGGAAAGAACTCCTCGATCTTCTCCAGCTGCCCTACTCCATTATTGTCAGTGAAGTAGAAGAAAAATTAAATCGAAACTTTTCACCAGAAGAAAACGTCCAATGGTTGGCAAAACAAAAAGCTAAGGCTGTAGCTGATCTCCACCCGCATGCAATCGTTATCGGTGCTGATACAATGGTATGCCTTGACGGCGAATGCCTTGGCAAACCGCAGGGTCAAGAAGAAGCTGCTTCTATGCTGCGGAGGCTTTCAGGCCGAAGCCACTCAGTAATAACCGCGGTCAGCATTCAAGCTGAAAATCACAGCGAGACTTTTTATGATAAGACAGAGGTTGCGTTTTGGTCCCTCAGTGAAGAAGAGATTTGGACATATATTGAAACAAAAGAGCCGATGGATAAAGCAGGTGCATACGGCATCCAAGGAAGAGGCGCGCTTTTTGTAAAGAAAATAGACGGAGATTATTATTCAGTCATGGGCCTTCCTATATCAAAAACAATGAGAGCTCTTCGCCATTTTGATATAAGGGCATGACGGTTCTATAAACGGGAAGGGAAAGAAAAGGAGTGCTTGGTCATACACGATCTGCCATTAAAACTCAAAGATTTCCCAATCAAAGAAAAGCCAAGAGAACGGCTCCTGAAAGTCGGAGCCGAGAACTTAGCGAATCATGAACTTTTGGCTATATTATTGCGGACAGGGACTAAACACGAATCTGTTTTGGACCTGTCAAACCGGCTGCTGCGCTCATTTGACGGGCTGCGCCTGCTCAAGGAAGCATCGGTTGAAGAGCTGTCGAGCATCCCGGGAATCGGTATGGTAAAAGCGATTCAAATACTGGCTGCAGTTGAGCTTGGAAGCCGGATTCATAAATTAGCCAACGAAGAACATTTCGTTATTCGCTCCCCGGAAGACGGCGCTAATCTTGTCATGGAGGATATGCGCTTTTTAACCCAGGAGCATTTTGTCTGCTCATACTTTACATAAACACTAATAAAATTGAATGTCTAAAACCTTGATTTTACCGTCTTTCTTCTCGAATTCAATTTGTTTTATCATTTCTTGGACAAATTGTCTTTTCTCTTCACTAGTAAGGACAGACCAGTTTTCTTTAAACATCCTTACTAGCTCTTTAGCTCGTTCAATATCAATAGGCTTTTTAGGGGGATGGGAAATCTGCTCTTTTTCGAGTTCAGCAGTTGCTTTTTGTAAAGCTTCTTTAGTTTCTGACATCAACTGTTCGAACTCTTGGTCTGTCATTAAATCCATAGACCAAGCTTTTTGATATTTTTTTCTTTGTTTTTCAATACTGATTATTCTTTGATGAAGCTTTTCATAGTCCTGTTGTTTCTCTTCCGGTATTTTCGGTACACGCTTAAGTTTTAAATTTTGCATATACTCAATTAAAGCTTTTTCAAATTTTTTTTCACTGCCCCCAATAGTGGGGCGTTTATTCAAAAGACAAGCTTGGCACCTATAATGATTACTTTCAACGTGTTTATTGTCTCTTTTCCTGAAATACTTAGAGCGCTCACTTGTAAGCCGATTTCCGCAATTTGGGCAGATTATTTTTGTTTGGAATATGAAAATTGAGTAGGTTTCTCTTTTCTTAAAATTTTGCCGGTCGTGTAATATTTTTTGTAGCTGATCAAATTCCTCTTTAGAGATATAGCCCTCAAAAGCATCTTCAATTATTTCATCACCCCACCGAAAAGCGCCGTACAGTACCGGATTTTTCAACATTACGAGTATAGATGCTATATGCCATTTATATCCCCTTCTAGGCATAGCATCAGATTCGTCGAGATAGTCTGCCAATTCTCTAAGTGAATAACCTTTTTTGATCTTATCAATCATATCTAAGAGTATTTTACCCTCTTGAGGATTCTTGACCAGGTACTCACCTTCTTTTGTGAAACCAAAAGGGGCAGGAGCACTATATTGTCCCTGTCGAGCCTTTTCGACTTGGCCCATTTTTACCCGTTCCCCTAAATTCTCTCTTTCCCATTGAGCCATGGCAGCAACTAACGTGATAAAAAGACGGCCAGTTGCTGACCCCGTATCATAGACCTCAGTGGCGGACCTGAAAACGGCATTGTACTTGTCAAAGTAGTCTAAAAGAGAGTAGAGGTCACGAACAGACCGAGTCAGCCTGTCGAGCCTATAGACTAGAACTGTGTTAATTATGCCTTGTTCTATATGTCTGAGCATTAATTCCAGTGACGGTCTATGTATATCTTTAGCTGATTTTCCTTCGTCTATATAAAATTTATAGTTTGCCCATCCCTGGGAAACGCAATAGGCTTTTAGTTTTTCCTTTTGGGCAGCTATTGAATAGCCTTCCTTTGCTTGCTCTTCTGTCGAAACCCTAACGTATATCCCGACACTCTTTTGGTTGCTTTCCTCCATTAGATTCAAGTGAAGCTCCTTTCTGGAAACATATGTTCTGTTTTGAGGTTAAAAATTTTTAAACTCGGATAAATCCTTTAAATGCGCTAGCTCTGCAGGCACCCCATTCATCACAGCGACATCTTTTAGGGTGAAATTCGTATTTTTGTACTGGCTTATAACCCAATCTGGTAGAAGAAGTTCAACGGCAAAAGTGTTTGCCTCAACTTCCACCTTATCAACTGAGAAAAGAGTATGCTCTTTCATGAATGGGGTATTAGCGCGAGGGTGTAATTGTGCGTGCCCAAGTTCATGACCGCAGACAAATGTTTTTTTACCCTGGCTTAAGTTTGAATTGATAACGATGTATTTGTTTCTTTTGTCGTATTTATAAAACCCCATTATTTCATGGTGTAAGTCCCATTGAATGACATTAATATTTAGATATGATGCAAGTTCATAAGGATTACTGGTTTTATACTTTTTAATTAGTTTTTGCACAGCTGCTTTTATCAAAGTATAAGGCCCCCTATTCTTGATCGTCTTTTCTGTATTTCTTTGGTGTGTATTTCTTATTGATTCTTTGTGTTTGACGAACGATGTGCTCCATTGCTTCCATGAGAGACTCAACGGCTTCGGGACTCATAGGCTCACCAGAGAAGCTTAGTCCGTCCGAGTTCTCTAAGTCCCTTCTTATTTCCTCCATACGCTTTGCAATGTCTTTTTCTTCTTTAGCGTTATATTCTGCAGGCTCTTCTTTTATAAGGTTTTCTTCACTAACAATTGCAGAGACCTGCACACCAAGTGCCCCTGCTACAGATTCCAAAGTGGAAAGGCTTGGGTTGTATCTATCTCTCTCAATATCTGCAAGGTATGAACGAGAAAGATTTGCCTTGTCAGCCAGTTGTACTTGAGTTAACTTCCGTTCCTTCCTAATAGCTTTAATTCTCTGCCCTACAGTCATGATTTTATCTCCTTTACAACACAGCAAGGCCTAAAAAGCTCCCATTGTGTCGCGTGTCGTTTAGTATGACACAATTATAGTACCCAAATGTCGGAAATACAATGCTAAAAATGACGGAAATACAAGTATTTTTTAGCAAAATGACGGAAATACAAGCTAAATACTCTCTAAATCTTTAAAATGCTTGAATTTCGTCATATTTCGACTTTTACAAAATGTCGTGAATACCGTACAATTTAGCCATACCTTAACGGGAGGTGATAAACATGCTGGATGGGAAAAAGCTTGGAGCTTTAATCAAGCATAAAAGGAAAGAAAGGCACTTGAAGCAGACAGAAATGGCGCAGGCACTGGGCCTGTCTAGGACTTACCTTTCTGACATCGAAAACGGAAGATATCTGCCGAGCACAAAGACACTTTCCAGAATAGCAATTTTTATAAATCTGGATTTAAATGTGTTAAAAATGACGGAAATACAAGTAGTTAAGGAGGGTGGATATGAAAGAGCTTCCGGCACATGTAGAAGACAAGCTTTATGAGTTTTTTATGAAGCTATCAGTTCCAAGGTTGCTTGAAAAAGAAGCCTTGGAGAAAGGAGGGGGTTCAAATGCAGAGGGAAAAGGCAATTGAACTTGCAGCCTTCTTCGCTGAATTTGAGCAGAAGATGCGAAAAATGAATAGATCCAAAATTGCGGATTTTTCTCACAACCAAATGCTTAAATACTGCAGGGCTTATCTTGTAGCAAGACCTACAGTGTAAAAAAGCCGCCTTTGCCGAGGCGACCCATTGTAAAACAAATAACGCCGCAATTATATCATGCGGACCAAAAATATGAAACCGGAGGTTTTACCATGTCAGCCATTAGCTCAGTTTCTCAAGCGAACGCGTTTTTCCAAGACCTTAACCAGGCAAAGAAAGACCGTTCGGCATTAGCTTCAAGTATTAACGCTCGGACAGCTCGTTTGGTCGCTTTCTTAAGACAGAACGGTCCTGTACTTGTTTACCGTGATGACAAGGCGACGATAATCGAAGCCGTCAAAAAAGTCTCTACTAAATTCGATAAGGCAAAGCTTGGAAACATCGTAGGCCTGCCAGTGTCAAAGTTAAATCCTATCACGATTGCTGAACTCGTTGAAAAGGGCAAAGTCACTGCGGCCCAGGTCGAAGACTGCCAATACGAGGAAGAGGATTACAAATTAAAAATTCGCAAAGCAAAAAAGAAAGAAATTGCGGCTTTCCGCAATCAAAAATAGGAGGTTGTACTTATGAATATCACTTTAAAAATTGAAGCGCCAGAGCTTGCTAAATCGCTCCAAGCATTAGCAGACGCCCTTTCTGCGAGCCCTCTGTCCGTAAATAAGGCTGCTGAGGTTAAGGCCGAAAAGGAAAAGCCTGCAGAGAAAAAGCCAGTTGAAGTTAAAAAGGAGCCTGAGACCGAAGCAAACCAGAAAGCAGCCCAGGAGGACGCGCAGGGAATTGATATTAAAGTCGTTCGCCAAAAGTTGGCTGAAAAATCCCAGGAAGGCAAACAAGCCGAGATAAAGCAGCTATTCGCGAAATACGGCGCTAAAAAGCTGACCGAGGTTCCAAAAGAGCATTATGCGGAATTACTTGAACTGGCGGAGCAGCTATGACGCAGGGGCACGCCGATAGAGCCCACGCGAAGTTATCTGCGTCAGGCTCAAAACGCTGGCTCACCTGTACGCCAAGCGCGCGTTTAGAAGATCAGTTTGAAGAAACGACAAGTGAGTTTGCAGAAGAAGGGACCCTGGCACACGAAGTGTCAGAGGTGCTGCTTCAATATCACATTGGGCAAATTTCTAAAGCTACACGGACGCGACGACTAAACAAGCTAAAAAAGCATGAGTTGTATTCTGATTCAATGCTGGAATATGTCACGACCTATTCAGATTTAGTGATTGAAAAATTTAATGCTCTTGAGGCTGACAAAGGTGACGCGACTATCTTACTTGAACAGCGCTTAGATTTCAGCGAGTGGGTTCCCGAAGGCTTTGGGACCGGTGACGCTTTGATCATAGCTGATGAAGTTATGGAAGTGATAGACCTGAAATATGGGAAAGGCGTACCCGTGGAAGCAGAACAAAACACTCAAATGATGCTCTATGCATTAGGGGCACTAAATCAATTTGGCGCTCTATATGACATCGAATTTGTTCGCATGACGATTGTACAGCCGCGACTAGATAGCGTATCTACATATGAGCTATCAGTACCTGAGCTTATGGCATGGGCCAATGAATTTGTTAAACCCCGGGCGCAAATGGCCTGGAAGGGTGAGGGTGACTTTGAAGCCGGTGAACACTGCAGATTCTGCAGGGCAAAAGCGACCTGTGCAGCAAGGGCTAAGAAAAATCTAGAGTTAGCGCGGTTTGATTTTCAAAAGCCTGAGCTTCTATCAAAGGAGGACCTAGGGGCAATTCTCTACGAAGCAGAAGAGCTCAAAAGGTGGGTTAAGGATGTACAAGATTATTCCCTCGCACAAGCCGAACACCACGGGGAGAAGATACCAGGATGGAAGCTTGTTGAGGGCAGAAGTAACCGGAAATACGCGGACAAAGATGCAGTGAAAAATACTCTCTTGGCCGAAGGTTACGAACCAGAACAAGTGCTTACAAAACCGGAGGTTCTGGGAGTGTCAGCCTTAGAAAAAAGTATCGGCAAAAAAGCATTTAATGAATTACTGCAAGACCTGGTTATAAAACCGGCAGGGAAGCCAACTCTTGTTCCTGAATCGGACAAACGGCCTGAATTAAATTCAACTGAATCAGCAATAGCTGATTTCAAATAAAAAACTCAAATCAAAAGGAGACATGCAAAATGGCAGTTAACAAAAACACAAACACAAAGGTAGTAACAGGAAAGGTACGCTTTTCATATCTTCACGCTTTTCAACCTCATGCAATCGAGGACGGCCAAGAGCCAAAATACAGCACTGCAATTCTTATCCCGAAAACTGATAAGGAAACACTAAGAAAAATCAAGGCCGCAATTGAAGCAGCTAAACAAGCTGGCGCCAGCAAATGGGGCGGTAAAATCCCAGCAAACCTCAAAACACCTTTGCGCGATGGGGATGAAGAAAGACCAGACCAGGAGGAATATGCAGGCTGCTATTTCTTGAATGCCTCAAGCAAGACTAAACCAGGCATTGTAGATAGACATCTAAATGACATTATTGATTCAGAAGAACTTTACAGTGGTTGCTACGGCCGCGTTTCAATTAACTTCTACGCGTTCAACACAGCCGGAAACAAAGGGATTGCTTGCGGTTTAAATAACATCCAAAAACTTGAGGATGGGGACTACCTGGGTGGTCGCTCACGAGCTCAAGATGACTTTGATGCAGTTGATGACTTTGAAGACGATGAAGAAAGCTTTTTAGATTAAAAGAACTATGAGGGGAGACGAGAGTTTCCCCTTTTTAATAGATTGGGAGTGAAAACATGTTTAATCCATCAGACTGGTATATCACACCTCAAGAATACGAACGGGCAGCTAAAAACGGTATTGACAAAATACGCCTTGAAAGAAGAATACGTTTCTCAGGATGGGATAAAGAAAGGGCCATAACAACACCAGTAAAAAAACGCAAGCCAAAGTCAAAATGGGCTGATGTTGCAGTATCAAACGGAATTCACCGAAACTTATTTTTTGCCCGTGTGAATAGGCTGGGCTGGGATGAAGAAAAGGCCGCGACAACCCCGGCATCTGACGTGAGGGAGAACATGAAAAAAGTACAAAAGCATTCGTCTCGTAATAAACACTATCGTCATTCCCCTGAGTTGATAGCTCTTGCTGAGTCGAACGGCATTAAATACCTGACCTATATTAACCGGGTCAATAACTGCGGAATGGACCCTTACGAAGCTGCAGTTACACCCCTTAGATCACGTCAAGAGGTTGCCCAACTCGGCCGTAAAGCTTTCCAAGAAAAATACGGGGATGTAAATGGGCTATTTTTTCAAAAAAGGCGGGCTTCTAATTGAAAACTTTATCAATTGATATAGAAACATTCTCAAGCGTTGATCTTTTAAAAGCAGGCGTTTACGCGTACACAGAAGCCCCTGACTTTGAAATTTTGTTGTTTGCTTATGCTTTCGATGATGATCCTGTAAAAATAATTGATCTGGCTCAGGGGGATACGCTACCGCATGAGGTGCTTGTGGCGCTGACAAGTTCGAAGGTAATCAAGACGGCATATAACGCTAACTTTGAAAGAACGTGTATTGCAAAGCATTTTAATTTAATGCTGCTTCCGGCGCAGTGGAGGTGTACAGCTGTCCACGCTACTACTTTAGGGCTTCCTGGGAATCTTGACGGAGTGGCTAAAGCGTTAAAGCTATCAGCGCAGAAGGATAAAGCAGGTAAAGCCCTTATTCGTTACTTTTCAGTACCGTGTAAACCAACCAAGGCGAATGGGCAAAGGGTTAGGAATCTACCCGAGCACGACCCGGAGAAATGGGAGAAATTCAAAGTCTATTGTATCCAGGATGTTGAAGTAGAACGTGCAATCAAAAACCGCATTTCCAAGTTTGAACCTTTGGAGTCTGAACATAAATTATGGGCGTTAGATCAGGAAATAAATGATAGGGGTGTTCGGATAGATGTGGACCTAGTCAAGCATGCAATAGCCTGTGATGAACAATATCAGGCCGGCTTAATAGCAGAGGCTAAGAAGTTGACCGGTCTGCCCAATCCCAACAGTACGGCGCAATTAAAAAAATGGCTTGAAGAGAAGGGGCTTACTGTTTCCAGTCTAGCTAAAGACAAAATAGAGGAACTTATTGAAAACACAAACGATGAAACTGTTCACAGGGTTTTGAGATTAAGGCAAGAAATGGCGAAAACCTCAGTTAAAAAGTATCTGGCAATGGAGAAAGCTCTTTGCCCTGATAATCGTGTTCGCGGCTTACTTCAATTTTACGGTGCCAGCCGTACTGGCAGATGGGCCGGACGTTTGGTTCAAGTTCAGAATTTGCCACAAAACAAGATAGAGGACCTGGACACAGCCAGGAACTTATTGAAGGGCGGACACTATGAAGCGATCGAATTGCTTTATGGCCAAGTTCCTTTTGTACTGTCTCAGCTTGTTAGAACAGCTTTTATCCCGTCAGAAGGTAATGAGTTTTATGTCTCTGACTTCTCGGCCATCGAGGCCCGTGTAATTGCTTGGCTTGCAGGAGAAGAATGGCGTTTGGAAGTGTTCAACACTCACGGGAAGATTTACGAGGCTTCGGCAGCGCAAATGTTCAAGGTTCCGGTTGAGTCAATCACTAAAGGCAGCCCATTAAGACAAAAAGGTAAAGTTGCCGAGTTAGCTTTGGGCTACCAGGGCGGAAAAGGTGCACTTATTCAGATGGGTGCCCTAAACATGGGCTTAGCAGAGGGTGAACTTCCTGAGCTTGTAAAAGCTTGGCGGACAGCAAACAAAAAGATAGTTAAGTTTTGGTATGACGTAGAAGCCGCAGCAATTAAAGCAGTTAAAGAGAGAAAGCCAGTCAAGCTTCAGCACGGACTAACCTTCTTATGTGAATCTGGCATTTTGTTTGTACAGCTACCGTCAGGCAGACGCCTAGCATATGCTAAGCCAAAACTTGAACTGGATGAGCGCTTCGGTAAAGAAGCACTTACGTATGAGGGGAAACTTGAGTCTGGTAAGTGGGGGCGATTGAACACATACGGCGGCAAGCTTGTCGAGAATATCGTTCAGGCAACTGCACGGGATTGTCTGGCTATTACACTTATGCGTTTAGACAATGCTGGCTATAAAACTGTCATGCACGTTCATGATGAAGCTGTCCTGGATGTTCCCCGAGGGAAAAATGAATTGGATAAAGTAGAGGCCATTATGGGAGAGCCTATTTCTTGGGCTAAGGGTCTACCCTTGACCGCGGACGGCTTTGTTACAGATTACTATAAAAAAGATTAATAGTAGGGGCTGAGATTATGAGTTTTATAAGAAGTCTAATAGCCGTGTTCGGGCTTTTATTCTCAGTGAGGAAAAAGGAAGTCGAATATTACGAATGGATAGAAAGGGATGGTAAGTGATGGCTATTATTAAAAATTATTCACTTGGGGATTTTGGCTGCATTGGGACCGAAACCGAGTTTATTTTGATCATCAAAAATAAAATTTATGGGCCCTGGGGTAATGAGCGCTTTGAATCAGTTTTAAATATTTTAGAAGGCGTACTTGAACAGCCTCGAAAATTAGTACCTTTAGCGGAATGAAAAGGGGGAGTGTCCGGTGATGGAAACAGCTTTAAAAAATCGAGTGCAGCATGACGGGTCTATCACCATAGCAATTGGGCGCAACCGTTGGGATAAGGCTTGGAAAAATAAAGATATGCTATGGTCCGATCTGCTGAAAAAATTATCAACACCAAATTACACGAATGAAACCTATGCAGAATATAAAAAAATGTCCAAGTCACAGCAGGACCAAATAAAAGATGTTGGCGGGTTTGTTGGGGGCTCTTTAAAAGGTGGCCGCCGGAAAACAGATACAGTAGCCTGGCGTCAAATTGTCACCCTAGACGCCGATTTCATAAAAGGCGATCTCTGGGCGTCAGTAGAAATGATGTACGACTTTGCATGTGCAGCCTATTCAACACATAAGCACAGCAAAGAAACGCCACGCTTGAGACTAGTGATTCCGTTAAGGCGGGCCGTTACACCTGATGAATACCAGGCAGTATCGCGCAAACTAGCAGCTGATATTGGTATTGATTTTTTCGATGATACGACTTATCAGCCTCACCGGTTGATGTACTGGCCGTCAACGTCTAAAGACGGCGAATACGTTTTTAAATTACAAGATGAAGCCTGGCTTGACCCCGATGAAGTTCTAGCCAGCTATGAAGACTGGACCGACCCATCATATTGGCCGGAATCATCCAGGATTCAAAAGAGCCGGCAAAAGCTTGCAGATAAACAAGGTGATCCTCATGAGAAAAACGGAATGGTCGGAGCCTTCTGCCGAACCTATTCGATTCCGGAAGTAATTGAAACGTTTTTATCTGATGTTTATGAAGAAGCTGGGCCAGGGCGTTTCACTTATAAAGAAGGGTCCACTAATGGCGGTTTAATTCTCTACGACGACGAAAAATTTGCATATTCCCATCACGGGACGGACCCGGTCGGAGGTCTTTTAGTCAATGCTTTCGATTTAGTTAGAATCCATAAGTTTGGTATGCGTGATGAAGAAGCTGACCCAAATACGCCGGTTGTTCGTCTGCCATCATTCACGGCTATGTCGGATTTTGCTTTAAATGATAAAAATGTAAAACGCACAATCGGGCAAGAAAAGCTGGCCCAGGCGAGTGAAGAGTTTGGGGTTGTTGACGATTCGGACATGGATTGGTTAGAGCATCTGGACGTAAAGAAAAACGGCGATGTTCTTTCGACGGCCAAAAACATTATCTTGATTCTGCAGAATGACCCCCGGCTTGCTGGGAAAATCGCGTGGAATGACTTTTCACATAGGGCTGCCGTTTTGGGTGATCTGCCTTGGCGTAAACTATCGGAGGGAGATTACTGGACGGACAGGGACGATGCCTCTTTAAGAAACTACTTAGAGACAATCTATAAAATTTCCGGACAAGGCAAGGTTCATGATGCCTTAATGGAGGTTCAAGGGAAAAATAAATTTCATCCGGTACAAGATTATTTAAACAGCTTAGAATGGGACGGGCTGCCCCGTCTTGACACGCTTTTTATTGAATACCTGGGCGCAGAGGATACGGAGTATGTCCGGGCCGTTACTCGAAAGATTTTCACTGCAGCCGTTGGACGCGTTCTTAAGCCAGGCGTGAAATTTGATAACGTTTTGGTCATGGTAGGGCCCCAGGGTGTGGGGAAAAGCTTCATCATTAAAAAACTTGGAATGGGTTGGCATTCTGACTCAATTACAACAGTTCAAGGGAAAGAAGCCTATGAACAATTGCAAGGTGCCTGGCTGATAGAGCTGGCCGAATTGTCTGCGACCCGAAAAGCAGAAGCTGAGGCAGTAAAGCACTTTATTTCCAAGCAGGAGGACAGCTATAGGGTTGCATACGGCCGACAAATATCTGTTTTCCCGAGACAGTGCGTTTTCTTTGGCTCCACCAACGATGTGACTTTCTTGAAAGACAGAACAGGGAACCGACGCTTTTGGCCCGTTGTTGTGGCAGCACAGGAAAGAACAAAAAGCATTTGGAAAGACCTTAACCAATATGAGATTGATCAGATATGGGCTGAGGCCGTTGATTGTTGGCACGAAAAAGAGCCCCTTTATCTCACAGGCGAGTTAGAAGAGGCCGCCAAAGAAGCCCAAGAGCTTCACACCGAAGACAGTGCAAAAGCTGGCTTGATTGAGGAATATTTAAACACTCTTCTTCCCGAAGATTGGGACAAAAAAGACATTAGCGAAAGAAGGAATTTTCTACAAGGTTACGACTTCAATGGAGAGACGAAAGGGACCGTTAAGCGTGAAAGAGTTTGTGCCATGGAGGTGTGGGTTGAACTATTTGGGGGCGACCCTAAGCAAATGACCCCTATTCAGGCTCGTGAGATAAACGATATTTTGCGAAGGCTTCCTGGCTGGGCGCCATACACTGAGAGCCGTGGCAGGATGAAATTTGGGCGTTTGTATGGTGTACAAAGAGCTTTTATAAGAGTGAATTAACGGTATCCATACTAATTTAGGTAAATCTAAATCCGGTATCCATGGTATCCATACTAGTATCCATAATTTAAGAGTATGGATACCGTAATAAATCCAGCAGTATCAAGGGCCCAGCCTATATTGGTATCCATGGTATCCATATTATCTATGTAAATATAAAAATAAAAGAATATAGCGTACACACGTAAGAAAATCCCTATAATCTCTTTATTTCATGAACATAGATAGGCTATGGCAATTATGGCAACTATGGATACCGGTTAAAAGGAGTGAAGGCAGTTTTGAAGGAAAGTCAATTAGAGCGACTTCTCAAACGGGAGGTTGAAAGGTATGGAGGCAAGGCGATGAAATTCGTATCCCCTGGTTTATCTGGGGTGCCTGATAGGCTTGTGCTTTTACCTGGGGGAAGGGCTGTTTTTGCGGAAATGAAAGCGCCGGGAGAAAAGTTGAGGCCTTTACAAGTGAAACGAAAAAAGGATTTAGAAGCCTTGGGCTTTGAGGTTCGAGTATTAGATTCTACAGATACAGTAAAAGCTTTTGTTAGGAGGGCATTTCATGGAGTTCAAACCACATCAATATCAAGAGCATGCGATCAAACACATTATAGAAACTGAGGCAGCAGGTCTTTTTCTTGATATGGGGATGGGGAAAACCGTAAGTACATTAACAGCAGTATCGGACCTCCTGTATGATTATTTTGATGTATCAAAGGTCTTGGTAATCGCGCCTTTAAGGGTGGCAGAAGATACTTGGTCAAGAGAGACAGAAAAATGGGACCACACTTCCCATTTAAAAGTATCGAAGGTGTTGGGCCCTGAATCATCCAGAATTATGGCCCTAGATACTAAAGCTGACGTATACGTTATTAACCGTGAAAATATTGAATGGCTTGTTAATTTTTATGGCAAAGAATGGCCCTTTGACATGGTGGTGATAGATGAGCTTTCCAGCTTTAAATCATCTAAGGCAAAACGGTTCCGGGCCTTGAAGAAAGTTAGGCCTTTTATAAAAAGAATTGTGGGCCTGACAGGAACACCCGCCCCAAACAGTTTGATTGATTTATGGCCGCAAATGTATTTGTTAGATCAGGGAGAGCGATTGGGTAAAACCGTCACCAGTTATAGAGAGAAATACTTTCAGCCTGATCAAAGAAATAGAACTGTTATATACAGCTGGAAGCTTAGAGAAGGAGCCGAAGAGGCCATTCATAAAAAAGTGTCTGATATTTGCATTAGTATGCAGGCCAGAGATTGGCTTGAACTGCCTGAGCGAATCGATAATGTTGTGAAAGTACGAATGCCTGAGAAAATTAAAGCGAAATACAAACAACTTGAAAAGGATTTGCTTCTTCCATTTTTAGATGGCGATGTTGTGGCTGATACTGCAGCAGTTCTTTCAAACAAACTATTGCAGCTGGCGAACGGTGCCGTATATGACGAAAATGGAGAAATTCAAAAACTTCATGATGAAAAACTAAATGCATTAGAGGACATAGTGGAAGCAGCCAACGGCAAGCCTATTCTTGTCTTTTATTCATACAAGCACGATCTTGAACGCATTCAGCAAAAATTTAAGAAGGCAAAGACGTTAGACAGCAGCAAAGAGATAGCTGACTGGAACAAAGGGGAAATTGAAATGCTTCTAGCACATCCAGCATCTACAGGGCACGGACTAAATTTACAGGATGGAGGCCATATCATTGTATGGTTTGGAATGACTTGGAGTCTTGAACTGTATCAGCAAGCAAATGCAAGACTTGACCGTCAAGGGCAAAAACATAGTGTAATCGTGAACCATCTAGTCACAGAGGGCACTGTGGATGAAGATGTTATGCGGGCTTTAAAGAGTAAAGCCGTCGGGCAAAATGCTTTATTGGAGGCAGTCAAAGCAAGATTGGAGAAATTAACATGACAGCAGAACAGCTTTCATTTATGAGTCCAGTGGATGCAAGAGCCGTAAGAAAAATAGTTATCAAAGAGCTAAAAGATTATAGAGCCTTAAAAGTACAAATTGAAAACAAGAGAGAATGCGAAAGCGCGGGCATGAGTCTTTTTCCTTCTCTTAGGGATTCGCATAACATCAATGAGCTAAAGGTGAAGCAAATGGAACGAGCGTTACAAAATAGCCTGGATGATTTAGAACGTTTGATCATTGAAAAGAAATATCTAACGGCAACCGCAGTCAAAGACATAAGTATATATATGGATTTAGGTATCAAGAAAAACACTTATTACGAATTGAAAAAAAGGGCGATATACCGCCTTGCTACAGCACTTGGAATCATCTGAGTGCTTTTTCTTTTGGACAAAAAACGGACTTTTAAGGATACAAAAAGGGGCCCAAAAAAGGAGACTATTTATGTTTGAAATCCCGATAAACTTTACCTATCAACGAAATACGATAAATAAAACTTATCGAAATATACGGGAGATGCGTCTTTCCCTTATCAAGACGAATTCGGATACGGAACAAAGGTGTTGAGGAATGAAGCCAAAACGAGAGGAACATTCTGAGCCTGGATAGCAGCTAGTCTGAGGCGTCCGTATCGGGAGGATAGTAATATCGTATTTCATTGATCGGTCTTACTATACTTGGCGTCCTCTCGAAGTATTTGTAAGATCAATTAGCTTAAGCAACTAGCATAAGGGGGGCATTAAACTTTTTTTCGACAAATTTTGCAAATTGTTCCTTTGTCCTTTACTTTCACCGATAATAAGGTGGGGGGGGGGATCTACAAAATGTGTAACTTAGACAAAGAAGAGAAGTTGGAAAAAACAAATTTTGATGTATTTGAAGACTTGAAAAGAAGAGTTAGATTTACTCGCAAGGCTAGAATACAAGCATCAAAAAGATTGCGAGAACGGCATGAGTTTTTTGAGAAGGTCTCCTATTTTTATTCTCTATTGGTATTGATTTTCTCTGTATGGTTTTTAAATATGGGCAATGACAAAGAAAACCTTGTAGCAACTAAAATACTCTTAATATTTTCTCTTTCTTTAACTTTTTTTACGATGTTTCTTAATATTAAAAATTATAAAGAAAGAGCAAGTAGCTTCGAATTGAATTATCAAAACTTAGATATTTTATTAAATAAAATTGAGAGAAGAGAGTGCGATCCAGAGTCAATAACTGATGAAGAAATCAAAGGCTTGCATAGAGAATATGAGAAATTATTACTTGAAAAAGAGAATCATTTAGATATTGATTACTACGTGAGTAATAAAAAAACTAGAGAAAAATACGCCTCTAAAATAAATCAATATGTTTGGCGAGATCGTGTTGTTAAATTTCTTGTCGCGATTTATCCGATTATAATTATTTTTGCAATTGTCTTATACACATGGCTTAATTCACTGTTAGCAATACATTTATAAAAAAAGCACCCTATTAGGTGCTTTTTTTATATTCTCTGTAAATGCTACTTTGCAGCTACAAAAGAGATAGGTGGTGCGAGTTATCTTCTTGTAATTTTACTTCTGATTTCTTCGGGAAGAAAACCTAATAATTCTACATAGCTTTTATTTTTCAATGTGACAGCTAATGTGTAATATCTTGCATAAAGATCAGCTATTTCCTTTTCATCAGCTATTGAAAATTCCTTTAAATGTAACTGAGTTAATTCAGTTGCAACATCCAATGAATTACGCTGAATAGGGGTTGGTTTAGTTGTAATATCAGCCATATTTATCACCTCCTGGTTAAATTATATCGTATTTGGGAATTGAAGTGTTATATTTTTCTAGTTGATAAAAGGAAAGGAAGTGATAATCCTGCCGTTAAAAAGATGTAATGCGCCAGCCTGCCGAAACTATGTGGACTGGACACAGCGTTTTTGTGAGAAGCACAAGGGCTATGCTGACAAGCAGTACAACAAAGATGTGAGGTACAACAGGGAGAACAATAGACGCTATTCCTATTACCATTCGAGAGAGTGGAAGCTTCTTCGTGAACAGAAGCTTAGAGAAAGTAACTATCATTGTGCCGTCTGTGCCTCACAGGGACGTTTGAATAAGTCTCATAGGTTAGTAGTTCATCACAAGTTCAAAGAGCTTAGAGACGTTCTAAACAACATTCAGGCACGTACTGACTTAAATAATCTTGAGGTGTTATGTCAGTATCATCATAACCAAATCACGTTTGGGAAAGGAGAAGGTAATTAGATGAGCAACAGAACGTTTCATTTGATCGGAATTATTGCGAGTGGTATCAGCGTCATTATTTCCACTACAGCATTAATTTTGTCGCTTTAAGTCCCCCCGAACTTTAACCGGGTACCAAAAAAAATTTCCTGGGCATCGGCGCCCCCTCTTCTTCGTAAAATTTGTTGAAATGAAATTTTGATTTTTACTATTTTGAGCCGTTTTTGAATATGAGTTCTTTGCGCTTGATCCCTTATCCAGCATAAGTTGATCGGCGTTTTTATTATGCGTTCATTTGTTGAAAATCAGTAGTGCGGAAATTCGCTGAAAGGTGGTGGTTTTTATTGGCGAGAAGAAAACAAATGACGGAAACACTAAAAGGACAAATATCTAAAGATGAATTGCAGAAACGGCAGCAGCAGGAAGAAAAATTAAAAGGTTTTACGCCATTGCAAGAGAAACCACCCTACTGGCTTTCGACAATGGCGAAAAATGAATGGGAAAGAATATACCCTTATCTCAGCGAGCTGCCAATATCAGAATTAGACAGGACGCTCTTTGCTCTGTTTTGTAACAGCTACGCACAGTACAGGATAGCGCTAAATGACATTAACCAAAACGGTCAAACGATCGAAGAAATAAACAGCAAAGGCTTTCCTGTCAAAAAGAAAAACCCGTCCGTTGATATCATGAATAGCATGTCAAAAGAGATACGCGGAATAGCAGGTCAGTTAGGGCTTTCATTAGACTCAAGGCTGCGTCTTGTTGGCTTGGGTGATGATGAGGGCGAAGAGGACCCAATCACAAAATTCATGAAAAGCCGTGGTAAGAATGGTTGATCATGTAAAGGCATATGCCCAAGCGGTTATAAGCGGCGAGATTGTTGCGGGTGAGTATATCATTCTTGCTTGCAAAAGGCATATGGAGGATTTGGAAAGATCGAAACTTGCACCTTTCAACTATTATTTTGATGTGGAAGAGGCAAACGCAAGAATTGACTTTACTGAAATATTGCCAAACCCTGAGACTGGTGAACCGGTAGAATTGTTGTCATATCAAAAATGGATTATTGGAAGTATCTTTGGTTGGAAAAGAAAAGATAATGGCAACCGACGATTTAAAAGAGCACTAATAACAAAGGCCCGGCGTAATGGGAAAACGTTTTTAGTCTCGACGATGGGAACGAATGAGTTTTTCCTCTGCGAAACACCAAAACGCAACAGGAAAATTGTATTTGCCTCCAATGCCTTAAAACAGGCGAGAATCGGCTTTGAGTATATGAAAGACCAAATAAGAACATTGACAAATGGTTCAAAAGCCATGAAAAAGAGAGTCAAAATTTTAGACGCTGAAATAAAAGACTTGTATTCAGGCAGCACGGCATATCCCATTTCCTCTGATACGTCTACGGGAGACGGATTTGCGGCAACAGTCGCAATCATAGACGAATGGCACGAAAGTCAAGATTTGAAAATGTACAACCTTTTAAAATCGGGTCAGATCGCTTTAAAAAATAGCTTGCTTGCAATTATCAGCACAGCAGGATTAAACCCAAACGTCCCAATGTATAGGGAAGTTCAAATGCTGAAAAAGGTTTTAAGAAAAGAGCGGTCTATGGATGACTATTTCATAGCTATTTATGAACAGGACGACGTTGAAAAAGAGGCGGAGCTCCCAGAAACATGGATAAAGTCAAACCCTATCTTGGAGCATCCAGAGATTGGCGAAACCGTCATGGAGTCATTAAAGATGGACTTGATAGCCGCAAAAGAGCAGCGGAACCTAAATGCTTTATACGTGAAAAACTTTAATGTGTGGCGGCAAGTGAGTGAAGAAAGTTTTATCTCTATTGACGATTGGAACGCCTGTGCCGTGGACGAAGCGCCGGACCTTGTCGGTCGAGAGGTTTATATTGGGCTGGACATGTCAAGGTCAGACGATCTAACGGCTGCGTCCTGGATTTATCCACTTGATGACGAGGCAAGAAGGTATTACGTTGACAGTCATTCATTTGTTGCGACAAAGGGCGGCCTAGACCAAAAAATAAGCCGGGACAAAATTGACTATAGGGAGATGGCTGACCGGGGTTACTGCACCATTACTGATAAAGAAACCGGGATAATCAATCAGCAGCAGGTCATCGACTACATTAAGCATAGAATTAAGTCGCAAAAGCTTAAGGTTAAAGGCATTCTTTATGACCCTCATGCTATTTCCTTGGTGTTGAATGAGCTGGAAGAATACCCGTTAATTGAAGTGGGGCAGGGGGCGAAGCGACTTTCCCCACCAGCAAAAGACTTCCGGCTATGTGTTTATGATAAGCGCATCATTCACACTGACAATCCTTTACTGACAATTGCCGTAAACAATGCAATAGTCAAAGAGTTTAATGATTTAATCAGGATTGATAAAGATAAGAACCGTGAGAAAATTGACCCGATCGCGGCAATGATCACGGCTCACTATGAAGCGATGCACTATTACACAGATGAATTTGATTGGAACTCTTATTACGAAAGCGAAGAATTCACTCTTTAGGAAAAGGAGGGGCGCCATGAAAATCGGAAAAATAAATACATTTTTGTTGGGAGTATGTCAGTTTATTAAGTTGAACTTGCATACTCTTTTATTTTTGGCCGGCTTGTTTGTTATCGACTATGGGGTTTTCTATCTTCATCCAGTAGCCGGCTTTATTGTGGCGGGTCTTTTTCTCGTTCTTATTGCCTTCTTGCTGAATCCAAAAGAAGAGGAAGGGAGGTGATTGAGTGGCATTCTTTCGATCGTTAGATAAGCAGAGCCCAGGAGCACGAGAGTTCAATGAAATCATTCTCGGCTTGGACGGGCTGTCTTACACGTCCGTCAGTGCGATTAAAAACAGCGATGTATTCACGGCGGTTCTCACTCTTTCCTCTGATATTGCAGCGTCACCAATTATGGTTCACCAAAATGGTGTTGAGGAAAAGGATTCCGATCTGTTCAGGTTACTGAATGAGAAGCCTAATGATTATTATTCAGGGTACTTTTTTAAATTCATTCTTGTGGCTAACGCACTAATGAATGGCCAGTCTTACGCGGAAATAGTCCGGGACAAAGAGGGAACGCCTTTAGAGCTGATTCACTTATTGAACAGTGAAGTCTATGCCGAGCAGCTGCAGGACCGGAATGAAATACTGTACCGGTATTATCCGTCTGGCGGCAAAGAAAGAGTCTTGAAGCCGGAAAATGTACTGCACATTAAATTTTTCAGCATGGACGGAATAACGGGCATGAGTCCTCTTTCTAGTCTTAAGCATGAAATTGAAAGCCAGGAGGCTGGGAAACGCCTTGTTACAGACTTTTTCAGAAGAGGCGTCAACTTAAGCGGTATTGTAAACATGAAAAAAGGTCATTTATCTCCTGAGGCAAAGGACAAAATCCGTAATGAATTTGAAAAAGCAAACTCTGGCATTAAGAATCAGCAACGGGTTGTTGTACTTGATGAAAATATGGAGTTTAGCCAGTTAGAAATCAATACAAAAGTGCTTGAGGTCGTGAATAACTACACGCATTCAACGAAACAGATAGCCAAAGTGTTCGGGCTGCCGGCGCACAAGCTGGGCATTGAGCAGGTAAACACCTCACTAGAACAAGCGAACCTGGACTATCTGACAAATACACTTTCAAACTATTTTGCGGCCATCGCCTCAGAGCTTAATTTCAAAATGCTGCCGTACCCTTTAAACCTGCAGCGGAAATTTCAATTCGACACACGGCGATTTAGAGAAACGGACGCGAAAACAAAGCGCGAGAATGTTATTGCCCTGCTGCAAAACGGTATTTTCTCTCTAAACAATGCCCTGGCTGAGTATGGTTACGAGCCAATACCAAACGGGGATAAGCGTTACATGAGTTTGAACTATGTAAACATTGATTCGATGGACGAGATTCAGAAAGCAAAAGCAAAGAGCCTGCCTATCTCGTCAGCAGGTGAAGGAGGTGAGGGGAATGTCTAAGGAAGTAGAGATTAGAACGTCGCAGGAAGGGGCCTTAAAAGCTCATTCAGACGATGACGGCCCAAAAGTGATAAGTGGTTATGCTTTGAAATTCGGCACCCGCAGCCACAATTTGGGCGGTTTCATTGAAATGATTGATAAAAGGGCCCTTGATCAGACAGACATGAGCGATGTACGGGCATTGATTGATCATGACCCATCCAAGATTCTCGGCCGTACGTCTGCCGGCACGCTTAAGCTTGAAGTTGATGACATCGGCTTAAGATTCGACGTTACTTTGCCGAATACACAGTACGCATCGGATTTATACGAAAATCTGCGGGTTGGCAATATCTCAAATTGTTCTTTCGGCTTCATGCTGGGGAAGGATGGAGACAGTTTTACTCGTGACCAGGAAACTGGCCTGCCGTTGCGGAGCTTGAGAAACATTTCAAAGCTTACAGATGTGTCAGTCGTTACTTATCCGGCTTATGAAGACACTGACGTGACAATTGCAAAACGGAATTTACAGCAGTACGAGGAAAGAAACCGGAATCCGGAAAAAGAAAAGCTGCTGCTGCAGCTGGATTTATTAAAAATGGGATTGTAAAAGCACTCGAAAACCGGGTGCTTATTTTATTTGAAAAGGAGCAAACACATGTTATCTGAAAAAATTAAGGAACTAAGATCACAGATTACTAAAAAACAAACGGCTATTAATACAAAAATCACAGAAGCCCATAAACGAGCAGAGGAAGACAAGCTGGATGAAGCAACTGCTTTGAAAGGTGAAATCACTTCCATGAAAGAAGAGCTTGACACCCTGCAAAAAAAGCTTGCGGAGTATGAGGAGTTAGCAGGACTCAAGCCAGAGAACCCAGCACCAGCTGGCGGTAAAGAAGACGACGAGGAGAAAAGATCAATGCATGGCGGAGGCTTCCGTACAATCATCAAACCAGGTAAGACAGAAGAGGTAAGAGCTTTTGAAGAGTTTTTGCGATCAAAAGGGGAGAAACGCGACGGGTTGAAATCTGATGGCGCTGAGGCGATTATTCCAATTGATGTAATCACCAAACCCCAACAGGAACCAGAAGATGTTGTGGACCTTGCCGCAATTGTTAATAACGTGAATGTGACCACTGCTTCCGGTAGTTATCCGGTTCTAGCAAACGCTGATACAGGTCTAGTCTCTGTGGCGGAATTAGAGAAAAACCCTGAATTGGCGAAACCTAAGTTCAATAAAGTACCTTGGGCCGTAGAAACATATCGCGGTCATCTGCCTATTTCTCAGGAGGCTATTGATGATTCGGGTGTGGATTTGACTGCCATCGTGGCAAATCATCTGCAGCAGGTTAAACGTATCACAAAAAATACAAAAGTGGCGGAGGTTCTTCGGTCATTCCCAGCCAAATCAGTGACAGGTACAGACGAAATCAAACGCATCTTAAATGTTGATTTAAAGCAAGCATACGCCAGAAATATTGTTGCGACTGCATCAGCGTTTCAATTCCTTGATACGTTGAAAGATAAAAACGGCCAGTACATTTTACGTCAGGACATTTCTACACCAACAGGAAAGATGCTGCTTGGTAGCCAGGTCAATGTTGTGGACGATACTGTTCTAGGTGAGAAAGCTGGCGACGCGGTTATGTTTATCGGAGACTTGAAAAAAGCCGTCTTCTTCGCAAACCGTGTGGAGGCTACGGCGAAATGGGTTGAGAATGACGTTTACGGTCAGGTCCTTTCTCTGGCAGTTCGTTTTGACGTGAAAAAAGCTGATGAGAAAGCCGGTTACTTTGTCACTATTAATCAAACAACAACTAGCACAGAAGATCAGTCAGCGGTAGACGTGGGCCAATAAAAAATAATTGAAAAGGATGATTGAACATGGCAGAAGAATTTCTAAATAAAAGTGGAAACGTATGGACTGCATCGGAAATGGACACGGACGGAAAACCGATTACCCGAGTTTATCTTGGCGGAAACAGTGAAGAAAACCCCCTATTTATCAAGGGGATGCAGGGAGAACAAGGACCTCAAGGCCCAGCAGGTCCGCAGGGTCCTAAAGGCGACCCTGGCGAGCAGGGACCGAAAGGAGACACGGGCCCACAAGGTCCTCAAGGAAAGACAGGCGCCCAGGGTCCTCAGGGTGAAGCTGGCCCGCAAGGTCCTAAAGGAGACAAGGGCGACCCTGGTAAAGACGGCTTTGGGACGGAAGAGCAATACAATGAACTTGTTAAACGTATTGAAGCCTTGGAACAAGCAGCACAAGCAAAATAATGACGTAATGGGACGCATACCGGCGTCCCTTTTTGTTTGTAAAGGAGTGTTTGAATGACGCTGGAAGAATTAAAGCTTGCGATGAGGATAGATCACAACTTTGATGATGGGTTCATCGAGCAGCTGAAAGATACTGCGGAAGATTATATAAAAGATGCCGTAACGCTTTCGCCAAACAGGGACGCTTTCTTTCAAAACAACCCTAAATTTGATACAGCTGTCATGTTCCTGGTCGGCGCCTGGTATGAACAGCGCGTATCCTCAATGGACAAAGCGTTGCAAGAAATACCTTTCGGCGTAACAAACTTTATTCAGCAATTCAGAGGGGCGTATACAGATGGAATTTAGCCGGCTCAATACACGCATCACTTTTGTTACACGAAAGAACGGGAAGGACCCGGAAACCAGGGAGAATATTGAGGTAAATGAGCCCTTGTTTTCTTGCTGGGCTGAGATAAGAGAACAGAAGTTAAGAGAAAAGCTCACGACAGCTGGCACCTTCTTAGAGAACAGCATTACGTTCATTATTCGCTATCAGCAAGTTAAGAAAGCGACAAATAACATGCATGTTCTTCATGATGACGAGCTTTATGAAATAAAAGACATTCTCCCAAACTCTCAGGACAAAAACCTGATCAATGTGTTTGCGGAGAAGGTGAGCTGATGGCGCGGCAAGATGACGGTATCGGCGGTATAGAAAAAGAGCTTGATAAGCTTGCAAGAAAAAATACCAGGGCAGCCAAAGCAGCCGTCCAGGCAGGCGCACAGGTTTTTGCTGAGGCGCTGGAACGTAATACGCCCCGAGGCAGAGAAAGCGACCACGATCCCCACAAAGTACACATGAAAGATAATGTGGTGTACTCAAAGGCCAAGGAAGACGGGGAGATATATGCAAGTGTGGGTTATGGGAAAGAAACAGCCTCCCGCCTGCACTTCTCTAACTTTGGAACGATCAAGCAGCCCCCGCAGCACTTCATTGAGAGGACATCAAACGAAATGGAGCAAACGGTTTTGCAGATCGTACAGCAAGTATACATGAGGGAGCTGGGACTATGATGCTTCCCATTCAGGAAGTTGAAAAGCTTTTAAGTGAAAACGAAACCCTTACTTCTCTTGTGGACAGTGACCGGATATTCCTGGTCTTTGTTCCAGAAGAAGATCAGGACATAGAAAAGGCCCCGATGATTCGCATTAACGAGCTTGAGAGCCACAGAAAAGACTATGCGGACGATAGGGCCCTAACATTTGAGGTTGATATTCAAATAGATTTATGGACTAAAACCATAAAGGACGCCCAGGCTATACAGCCTGTGATTGATCAGATCATGGCAGAGAACGACTACAAGCAATATGCGTCAGCCTTTGACCGTGACCCAGATATTGCTCTATACCGGTACGCCCGGAGATACAGAGCGACCAAATTAATTGATATTCAAAAAATAAACATAGAAAAGGATGATATGAATGGCTAAGACGGGACTAAGCGGCATTAAATATGCCGAGCTTGTTGATGAAAAAGCCTCTGCTATCGTAGATATGCCTGGGGCAATTGAAGCGAAGCTGGATGTTTCTTCTGAACTATCACCTCTTTATGCAGATGACGGCATTTTTGCGGTGAAAAGTACAGGAGTCAGTGAAACAAAACTTGAGTTAAATGTCGCAGACCTTACTACCGAAATGAAAAGAACTCTTTTAGGTGTGAAGGTTGTTGATGGTATTGAAGAGTACCACAAAGATATGGAGCCGCCTTACGTGTGCATTACATGGCGTCAAAAACACCATGAGAAAGGCTATGTGTATTACGCTCTGTTAAAAGGGAAATTTGGCATCCCTTCTGTGGAGGGGAAAACGAAAGAAGATAAAGTTGACTATCAAACAGATACGATCGAAGGGCAATTCTTGCCGCGTAAATCGGACGGGCTTGTGTTCCTGATTGGTTACGATCAAAACGATGGATTCACATTAGAAAAATTCTATGAACGTGCTTATGGGATGCTGCCAGACGGCATGACAACAGAAGAAGTAAGTGCAGACTTAGGAAAATAAACTGGCAGCCGGACAGCGGCTGCTTTTTCTATAAAAATTAAAAGGTGGGTTTCACAATGGTTAAAGCAGTTTTAAGAGATTATGCCCTAGCTGAAGTAGATGAAAACGGCGAAATTGTATCTGTTCCAGAAAAAACATTTGTTCAGCCAATTGTTACAGCAAGATATACGTATAGAGCTTTAGAAATACATGCAAATGCAATGGATGAAGAATCGGGAATGACAGAGCATGATGTAATGGATGACATGATCACTCTTGTTTTGGACATATTCAAAAATCAATTTACATTTGATGATATTCTAGACGGTGTTCAATCTGATGATTTATTTGACTGGCTCAGAGATATTATTGATCAGGTTATGGTTAAAGATAAAAAAAAGGCTCAATTGAAGAAGAAGGCCGTGGAGTCTCAAAAATAACAGGGAAGCCAATGACCTACAGGGACTATCTTAACAGGATGAAGCAAATGTATCTTGACTTGATGGAAAATGGTTACAAGCTTCATGAAATAGATGACATGGATGTACAACGCTTTTTTGATCTTGCAACTTACAAGCATGAGGAAGAAAACAAACTTGTCCCTGCTTATCAAATATTCGGTGCAACTTTGTAAAAGGGTGTCTGTAAAGGCGCTCTTTTTGTATTTCTAAAAAACGATAGAAGGGAGGTAACTATTTGGCGACAGAAGGCAGACCAATAGGAAATTTAGTCATTAACACCACGCTAAACGATGCCGGCGTAAACAGAGGGATAACCGGTCTTAGAAATAACCTCAAAACAGCACGGACAGCCACAAAAGCGACTGTTCAAGAGTTTAAAGCGATGGGTGATGAACTCACGGCCAGCAAAAAGCAGGTTGAAGGTTTATCAAATGAGCTTTCCATTCAAGAGAGGATTGTGGAAGAATACCGGAAATCTTACGAGAAACAGGTTGAGCTATACGGCGAAGGCTCACAGCAGGCCCAGAAATACGCCCAGCGGCTCAATACGCAGATTCAATCGTATCATTCTCTGGAAGGGTCTCTGCGGCGCGCACAGATGCAATACCAAAGGCTAGAACAAGCCCAAAGCCAAGCAAGTGAAAGCGCAGATGAGTTGACGGACAGCCAAAGAGAGATCGGTGATGCAAGTGGTGACGCCGGCGGGAAAGTATCCAAATTCAGTTCTTTTATAAAAGTCGGCCTGGTCGGTGCGTTGACTGCAGGCGTTGCCAGTGTCGGTGCCCTAACAGCTGCAATCGGCGGGCTTGGTGCCAAAATGGCACTGGATACGCAGGCGGCCCAGGGAGAAATTCGGGCTCAATTAGGGCTTACGGAAAAAGAGGCTCAGAAGGTTGCAAGTTCAGCAAAAAGCTTGTGGGCTGATGGTTTCGGTGACAGCGTTGGGGAGGCTAAAAACGCACTCGTCAACGTAAAACAAAACGTGAAATCGCTAAAAGGTGCAACCGATGACACGGTAAAAGAAGTCACGAAGGGCACCATGACCATCGCTAAAGCTTTTGACCAAGACGGGAATGACATTACAAAGTCAATCAACGCAATGCAAAATTCATTTGATGGACTTTCCACTGATGCAGCAATGGACATGATCACCAGTGGTTTTCAGAAGGGCCTTGATTATTCCGGAGAGTTCTTAGATTCGATTAACGAATATTCCAATCAGTTTGCAGCTGCAGGATTCTCCACACAAAGAATGTTTTCAGTCTTTCAGGCGGGTGCTGAATCAGGAGCGTTCCAGCTGGATAAGGTTGGCGATCTGATCAAAGAAATGAACATTCGTTTATCAGACGGAACAGCAGACGAAGCCATGCAGTCACTATCAAAACACACCCAAGATTTATACGCTCAGTTTAAAAAGACTGGGAAGGGCGGCGACCTGGTTTTCTCGGCCGTTATGAAAGATATTGACGGCATGAAAAACAAAAGCGATGCCTATAAGATAGGGCAGCAAATTATGGGTACGCAGTTCGAGGATTTAGGACAAAAAGGCGTCTCTGCCCTGGCTAACATAGAGAATAGCTTTTCAAATACAAGTGGAGCAACCAAAAAAGCAGGCCAGGCCCTACAAGATAATTTTGGGACAAGGCTTAAAAAAATTGGCCGTTCTGCCTTGGCGTCGTTAGAGCCTATTGGAAATGGGGTCCTAAGCTTACTTGAACCGGTCATGGCTGGCTTAGAGTCTGGCATGAAAAGCCTTGAACCGACTTTTAACAATATCGCGAATGCCGGAAAGAATCTAAAGACTATTTTCTCTGGCATTATGGACGTTTTCAATGGTGATACGTCAAAAGGTGCCGATAAACTGATGGACTTTTTCCCGGTGTTAACGGTCCAAACCATTATCGACGGGATAAACAATATCAAGACAGCTTTTTCGGGCTTTAAGCAGCAGGCACAGCCCATCATATCCAACATGAAGGCAAGTTTTGACGCCATGAAGCCGACCTTTTCGGCTCTCGGCACTATTGCATCCCAAGTTTTTGGAACTCTTGGTCCTCTGGTCAAACAGGCACTAGGCGGCGTGATGTCGTTTATTGGTCAACTCACTGGACAATGGAAGTCTTTCTGGGAGCAAAACGGTTCCGTGATCTCTCAAGCCCTCCAAAATGTGTGGTCCGTTGTCCAATTTGTCATGCCGGCTGTACTTGCGATCATACGTTCTGTTTGGGGGAATATAAAGGGCGTCATCACTGGCGCTATTTCAATTATCCAGGGCGTTATCCTCGTTTTTTCTGGGTTACTAACCGGGAATTTTTCAAAAATGTGGGAAGGAATTAAGAAAATATTTTCTGGCGCGATAAAAGTTGTCTGGAATGCAATCCAACTTTCATTTTTCGGCAAGATTCTCGGCGGTGCCAAGGCTCTCGGCGCTGGCTTAAAGGGCATTTTTCCAAAAATGTGGGGGTGGATCAAAAGTTTATTTAAAGATGGAGCCTCAAATGCGGGAAAAATGTTCACATACCTTAAAGACAAAGCGTTTAAAATTGTCGGTGATATGAAAGACGGCATTGTTAAGAAATTCTGGGATATTGTCGATGCTGCCAAGTCATTGCCTAAAAAAATGGGTGACGGAATTAAGAGCATGGCAGGCAAAGCCTGGGACGGAATAAAAGCGTTTGGAAACAGAACGCTCCGGGGATTCGGTAAAATCATCAACGGCTTTACTCAGCAGGGTATCAACTGGATTTTAGGAAAAATCGGGGTTGATACTAAAATCCCTAAATGGGAAGTTCCGCAGTATGCAAATGGTACTGGTGGGCATCCAGGAGGCCCGGCAATTCTCGGTGATGGTAGAGGTTCAAATGCAGGACCAGAGGCTTTTATCACCCCTTCGGGTCACATGGGACTCAGTCCGGCGACTGATACACTTATGAACCTTCCCAAAGGAACACAAGTCTTGTCAGCAATTGACACGAGAGCTTTTCTTTCTGGAATTCCAGCTTATGCGAACGGAACAAAGAAGAAAGAAGGTTTCATTTCTAAAATGTGGAATGGAGCAAAGGCGGCCGTTGGAAAAGTGAAGGACCTTGCCTTAGATGTATTTGACTATATCAGCAACCCATCAAAACTTATCAAAAAGGTTATTGAAAAGCTGGGGTTAAAACTGCCTAAAGTAAATGGCATTACCGGCGATGTCCTAAAGGGTTCTTTCTCCCTTATCAAAAAGAATTTTGTTAATTTCATTAAAGATAAGTTTGGAGAATCAAGCAACTTCGGTGAAGGCGGCACTGCAGCCGTCAAAAAGTGGGTTGCTCAAGCCTTAAAGATAAAAGGGCTGGGTTCAGAATATGCCTCAGCACTTGAGACAATAGCGATGAAGGAATCAGGCGGAAATCCGAATGTCGTAAACAGATGGGATTCAAACTGGAAAGCGGGGCATCCTTCCCAGGGGCTTATGCAGTTCATTCCAAGCACCTTCGAAGCTAACAAAGAACCAGGATACGGGAATATCAAAAACCCTGTACACCAAATTCTAGCTTCAATCAACTATCTCAATAGTCGATATGGGGGCATTCTGAATCATCCAGGCTTGAAGTCTATGGCACGCGGCGGCCGTTACATCGGTTACGATACAGGCGGATTAATTACGCGTGATCATATGGCTGAGGTGCATAAAGGAGAAATGTTGCTGCCGTTGCGTCAATTTAGGCGCAGCCAAGCTCATAAGGTTCTCAGCCAGGCGGGTAAAATGGTTGGGTATGAGCCGGAAAGCCGGTCAAGCTCAAGCGATGCAAACGCATTGAAAACCATGGTGACTTTACTGCAGCAACAAAACAGCAATCAGCAAGCGGAAATTAATCTGTTAAGCCAAACGGTAAGACTATTAACGCAGCTTGTGGCGAAAGACCCGAATGTAATACTAAGTGTCCAGGAATTAAATAAAATTCAAGACGAAGCATACAACAAGGAAAGAAACCAAAAGGGATTGCTGAATAATGTAAGCTTCTCTTAGGAGAGTGGTAGGTTGATAAACTATGATCTAATAATAGACGGCAAGTATTTAAGCGAGACTCTTCCAGGTGTCTCGCTTTCTTCATTTAGGCCGGAGGCGCCAGTGTTCGAAAGGCAGACGGCAGGAACAAACGCGCTCATTAATGGGACAATGATGCTTAAGCAGGGGAACACTGGGCGCTACACAGAAAGAAAAATCAACATAAAAGTGATTGTGGAGGCAAACAGCTCTTATCAGTTCCAGATCAAAAGGGATGCCGTTTACAACCTTTTTATAAGAGAGGACCCCTACTATGTGATCAATACACAGCAGCCTTATAAACGTTGGCTTGTTACATGTGATGACGCATTTTCCATCTATCAAGAAAACGGCAAAAAGTATCAGGAAGTGGATATTACATTAACGGCCATTCAGGGTCTTGCTGAGTCTTTAAATGACAGCACTGCATCTATGGAATTGAAGGACGAAAAGTTTCACTTGGGCATGAATATCCGCCGGGACTCAACACCTGTGTTTCACTTTCAAAATAAAAACTCTTTTGTAGTGGATAACATAGGGGACGTAAGACTGGACCCGATTAACTACAATTACAACGTCGAAATGTATCTGCAGGGTACTGATATTTCAATCACTAATATCACAACAAATGAGACCCTGACGCTGAACGGGAAATTTTCAAAAATGGATAAGATAACGCTTTTGAAACATCACATTTTGAAGAACTCTGCGCCTATTTTCGATAGAAGTGGGCGGTTCCCGACTCTAGCAGCCGGCCAGAATCAATTTAGGATTGCCGGCGCTACCTACAGCGATATCCGATTCATTACACACTTTTATTATAAATAGGGGGTGATGCTCTTTGAATCAGATGTTTGTTCATGACATTAAAACCGGTCAAAAACATGAGCTTATTCACGTTGAACCTAAAGTGAATGATGATGTCACCGGGAAAAAAGATTTATCTTTTTCAATTACCTTGACTGAATACAATCAGATCCCTTTCAATGCTTTAGTCGGGAGAAATTTTATTATTATCGACGAGGTGCGATATAAAAAGCAGCAGTATTTCATTAACACGCCCACGATCAAACAGGAAGGCGCTCTGCTAACGAAAGACATAACAGCCACGCACATCTATTCCTTTAGGGCGATCAAGCATGTTGTGCATGAGACGATAGAAGGCACAAAAACTCTCAATGAAGCACTTAAGCACGCAGTAAAAGGCAGTGAAATCACATTTACAATTATGCCGGATGCGAAAGGGATCGGGGCTAAAAAGCTGGAAGGTTTCGGCAATAAAAAGACCTCTGAACTGATGGACGAAATCATTTCTACCTTTGGGGTTGAAATCATCCCGGATAACACGCATTTATACATCTACAAAAAAGCCGGCAAAGAGATTGTAAAAAGGCTGGATAACCTTTCGAATCTAACGTCTTTACAGATCACAACAAGCGAAGATAACACGACAACACGGGTGAGAGGATACGGGAAGCTCAAAGAAGAAAAAGACATCCTGGGAGATCAATCGATTCCCTACGATTCAAAAACAGGCACCTGGGCGTATGATAGCTCATTAAAAGCTGATTATACGAAGAAAATAGGAGCCACGTTTTCTTTCTCTTTCACAGGGACAGGCTTTAAATTCAAAACTCTTGTGTCGAAGCTGGGCGGCAAATGGGAATTTAAAATAGGTGATCAGACAAAAACCATATCTGTCTATAAAGATTCAGCCCCGACAGAAAAAGAGTTTGATGTCATTCGCGGCTTGGACAATAAGACTTATAAAGTAGTAGCTACCTTTAAAGGCAGGGACAGCAATAACCCAAATACCAAAGGCGCAAAGAAAGCTGACCCGGTCATGTATCTCCTACGCGGCAACATTATTGGGGTGTACAGAACTTTCAAGAATGAGGATGAAAAGTATGTCTTTCCTCCGGTCACCTATGTTCACCCAGAAGAAAAAAAGTTTCTAATCAACGGGCAGCCATCCTGGGCGGAACCGGTCACAGATGATTCTATCACCAAAAAAGAGGATATGATTAAGCTGCTTAAGACCAAAGTCAATCCTTATGCAGAGGTGTCCTATGATGCCGACTATGTGGAATTGTTAGATCAGGCCCTGGCTGATATAGAAGAGCCGGTTATGGCAGGGGACACCATTCGTGTATATGCTGATACGCCCCTAAACGGAATCACTTTTGATGGGAAGCTGAGAGCAACTGGGGCTTCATATAACCCATTGAGACCAGAACAGCCTTCTGACCTGACAATTGACGGGAAACGAAAAAGCCGTGTAGACATGGAAATTGAAGAGAAAAAGCGTGCGAAGAATCAGGAGCAGGCTATCAAGAATTACCAAAATCAATTGGCTTCTGGGCTTGCTGAGATCAATCAAATAAAGCAAAGCCTTGCGAATACGCAGGCCTCACAGCAGACCACATATACTTTCTCTTTGCAATTTTTAAATGGTGAATGGTCTGTATCTTCTGGCGATGGTTTTGCTTCCTTGGCGGCGAGCATTCTTTCTTTGAATACGGATGATGATTATGCAATCCAGTATGTGACCGGCGATGCCAATTCCATTATGAAAGAGGCGGGCTATACGTTGTACGCGGAAGATGTGGACACAAACATCATTAATATAACCCTTTATAAAGACGGAAAAATAAGTGATCCTCTGGGTGTTCCAGAAGGTTCAAAAGTAAAAATCCTCATAGTAGGACAGAAATAGAGGTGAAAACATGACGCTTTATCTTAATAAAAGGCATGGGGATGCACCGAATGCCAAACTGTTCACTCAGTTGGATGACAACGCCAAGGCAACCGAAACGGAAGTCAATCTGCTTAACAATAAACTTAAATATCATGAAAGTTCAACGACCGCCCATAAATCAAGTCAAATTGATCACGGCGGTCTTTCTGTTTCTACAGAACTAGAAACGATGAAAAAGCGTTTCGCCAACGTGATTACCAAAGCAGATGGCACGAACGTAAAAGAGGTTCTGGACCTACGCATAAATCGTGAAGGTAAAGAATTTGACACAGCGAATGAGCGTGTTGTAGAGATTGAGAAATCACTCTCTGACCTTGATGCCTCTGTTCAAAAAGAATACGGATTCGATTACACGACAATACCGCCCGTTTATCACACGAGTTTGAACCTTGCAGATAAAACGGTGCTGCAGTGTTTCGTAATCGACGAGAAAACAGGCGATATTTACGCTACCCAGGTGGGGAGTGGCAACACAGATCAAAGTCAAAACTTCGTCATTACCAGGATGAATAAAAACGGCGTAATGCTTGATAGCATGACAGTCATTCATGGCGGGCACGGTACCACAATCGGGCTTGAACGAGAAAACGACAGAATGTATATCTGGTCAAACTATGATGTTGTCGATTCAAACGGCAGTACGATTGGTCATGACCTGGTTCGTTTCCCGTACACTGCCGGTGCGACGATCAACGGCGGAAACGGTGGGATTAAACGATTCAACAAATTTACTGAGTTGTATGCTATCCCTGTAATTGATCAACAAAACGGCTTAATTGCATTACGTTTAAAAGACAGCAACGATGACAGCGTTGTGCAGCTGCGTAAATTGAATGACGTGAAAAACGGTATTGATAACCTGCTGGGAGAAGTGACAGTTCCAAACGATTTGCATTACCTGCAGGGCTTCACTATCGACGGATACGACTTGTATTGGTACACAGGAGATACAAACAGCGTCACATACCCAGCAGAATTGTCTTTGTTTAGCTTCAAAGATGGGAAGCTTAAAAAACGTATTACGTGTGATTTTGGCCGAGGTCCTGATGGGAAATACGAGGGGGATTTTCGGGAGCCGGAATCCGTTTTTCTTTATAAAGACCCAATGACAGGGAAGAAATCATTATTCGCTGCGATTGCAACGGGTTCAGTCGGAAAGCGCCTGGCAAAAGTGTATGCCTACCACTCAAAAGACAATGCGGCTGCCTTTGCCACAGACCTATCACAAGGGTTTCAGGGCTACCCGTTAACGAAAAACAACGGAAATGCAAAGCGGCTGCCCGATGGAATAACGAAACTAAAAGACTTTCGCCAAGTTGGCTATTATTATATGACTACGGCCGAGACTTCCAAGCTTACAGATCATCCAGCAGGTGGGGACGCGGGCTGGTGGTTTCATGTTGCGCCGGCTGACATTTCGGGGTCTGTTATTCAGACACTGACACGAAACTCTACAGGGCGACCCATCAAAATTTTTACCCGTGTTGTAACTAACGCAGGTGTTGCCGGAGATTGGACGGAGCTTATGTCCAGTCAGGCTTTAGATTGGACAAATCTACCTTTAAAAAACGGGGCTTCAAATCCGGATTCAGATGATAAGCTGCAGTATGCCATTAATGGCGGTCTTGTTTACTTGCGCGGAAGGGTTAAAATTCCGGAAACGGACGGGGTAATATTTGCAGTCCTGCCGGCAGGTGCTAGACCAGGGAAGGCCTGGTTTACCGGTTGCCAGGTTGCAGGAACGTCTGGGGATCGGAAAATAGATGTGCGTGCCAACGGTGAAATTGTTGCATGGGGCTTTAATGTAAACAGTGTGGACAAGGTCACTTACACATACTTAAATATTGTCTTCCCAATAGGGTAAGGAGGGGGATTCATGATCTATAAAGATGCTGCGATAAGTGCCAATGTAGGCACTAGCTCAAGTAGCAGGACAACAAACATACATTTTAGTACGCAAGATATAGGGACGGCCAAATTGACATTTGAAGTGTTCAAAGATGGCGTCCCTTTACCTTTGTCCGCGGTGACTGGGAAACTTGTTTTGGTGATGGCCGACAGCAGTAAGTTCATCAAGAATATTACGATTGTCGATAAGTTGAACGGCATTGCTGAATACGTTTTGACAAGTGAGGAAATCAAGCATTACGGCAAGGTTCAAGCGTCTCTTAATTTGTATTACGACAATAAACAGTCACTGGGCGTCACTCAGTTTGCTTTTCAGATAGACAAAGACCTTATTGACTCGGATATTGTCCCAATTGCTGAGTATTACATTGAAGATTTTGAGTCATTGAGGCAGTCAGTTGAGGCGATAGTGGCGGACCTTCAGGAGAAATTTAAAGACTTGGATAATGTTGAGACAAAGGCAGGCGCACAGGAGAAAGCTGACGCTGTCCAGGCGAATCTGGACACTCACACAAGGAATAAGTCGAACCCTCACGGGGTGACGAAAAACCAAATAGGATTGGGCAATGTGGACAATGTGCAGCAAGCTTCTAAACAAGATTTTGACCTGCATGTATCGGATGCTGTTAAGCACATTTCAACAGCTGAAAGGTCTAAATGGAATGGGGCGCAGATCCACAAAATCACCCAAGATGATGGGAGAGTGATTTATAAGAGTGCAACAGAAGTCACTGATTATAACGACTTAACGGATACAGGCATGTATTTAATATACAATAAAGGGCTAAATGGTCCAGGTCTGCCCTATGCCTTTCTCCTCGTGATGAGCTCTAAAAACACCCTTGTACAAATAGCTTATGATGGATATAAGGGAGAACAAGTATTATTTAGACTGAGAAAAAACGATTCTATAACATGGACGGCATGGGTTGAATTAGAAAGCACTGTTGGCGCTCAAAAGAAAGTCGATGCTCACGCAAATAGAAAGGACAACCCACATGCCGTTACGAAAGCGCAAGTTGGCTTGGATAAAGTCGATAATGTGCAGCAAGCTTCTTTAGCGGAATTTAACGCACATAACTACAACAGCGTAAGACACGTTGTGCAAGCTGATAAGGATAAGTGGAATGGTGCTCAATTATCTAAAATTACTGCAGATCACGGGGGCGTATCAATCGCAGCTAATGAAGGAGAGGACATTCTCCAAAAAATAGTTGATCAGGGGCGGTCGATGGGCACTTTCTATGCGCATGGAAAAGCTGTTAACGCTCCTTCAACATATTCAACAAGAGGGATATTTCATCTGACCGGCCTTTCTTCAGACGGGAAAGGTATGTATGGATGGGTTTACGCTACAGATTACAAGAATAATGTCTTTACAAACTACTATGACGGCAGTACAACGTATTGGCAAGGGTGGAAAAAGCTTGTTACAGATGTTGAGTACGACAGCTTAATATGGCAAAACGTCACGCTTAAAAACGGCGCATCTACCGGTGACAGACCGTTTCAGTATGTGAAGTGGGGCAATCTACTTCTTCTACGCGGACATATTACAGCTACTCGAGAAGTAGTTTGCGGAACAATTCCATCTGACAGATTGCCGGCAAACGGTGCGGCTGTGATGGTCCCGGTTTCAGGTACTACGGGGTATAGTAAGTTATTTATTAATGCGAGCGGAGATATGAAGCTGACCGGTATTCACTCAAACAATGACAGCAATGTGACGGGTTACTACATGGATGCCGTTGTCGCTTTAAACTAAGGAGGTTAAGAATGTTACAGGTTTATAGATATGATGAAAATTATATGTTTATTGAACCCATATTAGTCACTGAAATAGACGAAAAAGGTGATTATATCATTCCTGCAGATTGCACGACCGTAGAGCTGCCGGATTCTCCTTCATTATTCAAACCAAAGTTCGATACAGAGAATCAAGAATGGACGGAGACAGCCACACAGGAAGAGATTGACGAGATTCTAAGCGCCGGGGCATCCGAAGTGTCGCCGGTAAGCCAATTAAAAGAACAAAACGCGTTGCTGCTCATGCAGCTGGCGGAAACTCAAAAACAATCGCAAGAGCAAGCCGAGACAATAGCGAGCCTATTAATGTCTTTGACTGAAAAAGGAGTGTTGTAAATGGAATGGTTTAAATGTATTCAATACTGCTACAGCTGGAAGGCTTACAATGATGAAGATGTTGCTAAATATGTGGAACTAGGCAAGATAACAGATATTCAATACAAAGAAATTACCGGAAAGGAATACCCTTCTCCCAGCGACGTCCCTTCTGGGGAGACTGACGAGCCTGCTGGGGTTGAATTGAACAAAGAAGGATAACGCTTAATAGGCGTTTTTATTTTTGCCTCTAAGGAGGTGATAACAAGAAATGGAGGAGACAACGGTGTTTATTAATTTTGAAACATTGGATTTAGCGAGAGTTTACCTGTTTGGGGGTGTGAAGTACCTTGATTTACTGCTGGTTCTCAGTATTCTCGACGTAATAACGGGCGTGATCAAGGCTTGGAAATTCAAAAAGCTGCGGAGCCGAAGCGCATGGTTTGGTTATGTACGGAAAATGCTTAGTTTTCTGGTGGTCATTGTGGCAAATATCGTAGATACAATCCTCAATCTGAACGGTGTCCTGACATTTGGAACCGTTCTTTTTTATATCGCAAATGAGGGGCTTTCCATTACGGAGAACCTGGCACAAATCGGCGTTAAGATTCCGGCTGCCATCACTGACCGGCTTCACGTAATCGAAAATGACAATGATCAAACAAATGAAAAGGATGAACAGGCTGCTGGATAACCCGGCGGCTTTTTCTATATCAAAAATAAAGGAGAGAACACTTATGACAATCAAAGTGAAAAAGAATCTTGTATCAGAAGCTAAATATGGTTTGAAATGTCCTAATCACATGGACGCTGAATACATCACCATCCACAATACAGCGAATGACGCGTCAGCTGCCAATGAGATCAGCTATATGATCGGAAATACTAGCTCGACAAGCTTTCATTTTGCCGTTGATGACAAAGAGGTTATTCAAGGGCTACCGTTAAATCGTAACGCATGGCACACAGGAGACGGCACAAACGGCACAGGGAACCGTAAGTCTATTGGGGTTGAAATCTGCTACAGCAAGTCAGGAGGCGCTAAATATAAGGCAGCAGAAAAGCTGGCGATTAAGTTTGTGGCGCAGCTGCTCAAAGAGCGAGGCTGGGGTATTGACCGTGTCCGCAAACACCAAGACTGGAATGGCAAGTATTGTCCTCACCGTATTTTGTCAGAGGGTAGATGGAATGAGGTTAAGGCTGCCATTGAAGCAGAATTGAAGTCACTAGGCGGGAAAACAAGCTCAAGCAAAACAAACACAACCAAAAAGACAACAACAAGCTCAAGCAAAAAGAAAACGTCATATGCGCTGCCTTCTGGCATCTATAAAGTGAAAAGTCCAATGATGAAAGGCGCGTCTGTAACACAGATTCAGAAAGCGCTGGCGGCTCTTTATTTCTACCCAGACAAAGGAGCGAAGAATAACGGCATTGACGGCGTGTATGGTCCGAAAACAGCAAACGCGGTCAAACGGTTCCAGCTGATGCACGGGCTTTCTGCAGATGGTATCTACGGACCGAAAACAAAAGCAAAATTAGAAGCCCTACTATAATAGAAAATCCCTCTCTTTTTACCAAGGGAGGGAAATTTTTTTTGTTATATGTATAGACGAATGTCTACACATATGCTATAATAAATATATAAGGAGGTGAGGAAATGCTAGACAACATAATAAAAATCCTTCAAATTATCTTCTATGTTGTTTCTATCGGTTGGATTTTTCAGCAGTCCCACGATAGTAACAAGAAAGATAATAAGAAGGATTAACGATTGCAGGGAAGCGAGTGGGAGCTCGCTTCTCAATAACATTATAATCAGTCTAGCATAAAAAATGAAGAAAAACCAAAAGTTCATCTTTTCATTAATTCTTTTGAGTGCGGCAGCGATAGGCGTGCGCTCCTTTTGGACAAACGCATTTACAACGTCTGTAATGGCTATAATTGTAGCATTGACAATTTATGCTGTTCTCAAAGATATGGCTTTAAGGAGAAAATAACATGGAATTTCATTTAAGAGGTCGCCAGGAGGTTGAGGGCTTCGTAAAAACTGAGGTCCTCAGCACTTCCGAAGTTGCCGAGATTTTAGGGGTAAATAAGCAGCGCATGAGTAAGTTGATAAGTGACAAACGCATTGAAGCTGTAAAAAAGATAGGGAATACAAGTTTGTTTTTACGCCAGGATGCGGAGGCTTTAAAAGAAGAACTTGAAGCAAATAAAAAATATCGCCCCCATAATAATTGAGCCCACTCATATGAGCAGGGCTTTTTTACTTATCTAGTAATCACATGGTACTTTTCTCCCCTTTATCTCGAACTGAGGGTTTTTTGATTGTTTAAGAACAAATGTTCTGTTATCTTCTTTTTGAGGTGATAGGTGTGAAAGAGCTGCCAAAAGAGCTACTTGAAGAACTTGAAAGAACTACCTTCCTACTTAATGAAGTTATAGAGATATACGAGCAGCACGAAGGAGAGCCAGCAGAAAAGCCGGCTATCACTTGCCCATCATGCCGTAAAGAATCGACTAATTATGTTTGCGATTGGTACGGTAATAGGCACGTCCATTTCCTTTGTGATTGCGGCTGCCGTGTCCATCAATAAACAAAAGGCCTCTCGTCATACGAAAGGCCTTTTTACTTATGCGCCTACTCTTATTTCACGACCTAAACCCATTCCAATTGCTGGGTCATGGTGTGTACCTACCGGTAACTCACGTTGAATTTTCATCTTAATCACTCCTTCCTATAATGAGGAATACTGCATCTTTCCCAATTCTCCTTTTTTATTTAAATAGATTCCGTAATAGTTTATTTGTTGCTTTACCGGCTGCACGGCGGGCAATACGTTTCCCGAGAGTGCCGTTTTTAGCAGCATTAACATCCCCTAAAATTTTAGCCGACTTGTAGAGCGCTGATCTTATTTTATTAATGTTCATAAGTGCCTCCCTGGTTATTTCTACTTAAATTATAAACCTTTTTTAAAATCTGAAAAATTTTTTTGAAACATTTCGTGCAGCTGTGCGTCTAACATACGTATCCTTAGATATTTTCTGTATTTATGTCTATTTTACATGTTTATACTTAAATACAAAAAATCAAGTCATCCATAAACGCACCGTATTTATCGGAAGCCTGAATTCATCTATTGTCCACCCGCGAGAGGTGTTTAAAGAAGCGTTTAAACGATCTGCCGCTTCCTTTATCTGTGTTCATAATCATCCTTCTGGAGATCCGACGCCTAGCAGGGAAGATATTGAAGTGACAAGACGGCTGTTTGAATGCGGAAACCTGATTGGCATCGAGCTGCTTGACCATTTGGTGATCGGGGATAAAAAATTTGTGAGTTTAAAGGAAAAAGGATATTTGTAACACTTTTTTTTTCGTCGAATTAAGCTATAATAGAGTTTATGAGTTTTTCCCTTTAGGGTATTTTTGCTTTAAGAAAGGAAGATACATACATATGTTTGGAATTGGTGCTAGAGACCTTGGTATAGATCTTGGAACTGCGAATACGCTTGTTTTTGTAAAAGGAAAAGGAATTGTTGTGAGAGAGCCGTCAGTTGTCGCTTTGCAGACGGATACGAAATCGATTGTCGCTGTCGGAAATGATGCGAAAAATATGATTGGACGGACACCGGGCAACGTGGTGGCTCTGCGCCCGATGAAAGACGGCGTTATCGCTGATTATGAAACAACGGCGACGATGATGAAATATTACATCAATCAGGCCATAAAAAATAAAGGCATGTTTGCCAGAAAACCATATGTAATGGTATGTGTCCCATCAGGCATTACAGCTGTTGAAGAACGCGCTGTTATCGATGCGACAAGACAGGCGGGAGCGCGTGACGCGTATCCGATTGAAGAGCCTTTTGCCGCAGCAATCGGAGCCAATTTGCCAGTTTGGGAACCGACTGGAAGCATGGTTGTTGATATCGGGGGCGGTACGACAGAAGTTGCGATTATTTCCCTCGGAGGCATCGTAACGTCTCAGTCAATCCGTGTAGCCGGTGATGAGATGGATGACGCGATTATCAACTACATCAGAAAAACGTACAATCTGATGATCGGTGACCGTACGGCTGAAGCGATTAAAATGGAAATCGGATCTGCAGAAGCTCCTGAAGAATCCGACAACATGGAAATCCGCGGACGCGATTTGCTGACAGGTCTGCCGAAAACAATTGAAATTACAGGAAAAGAGATTTCTAATGCTCTACGCGACACTGTATCTACAATTGTCGAAGCAGTGAAGAGCACACTCGAAAAAACACCGCCTGAGCTTGCAGCAGATATCATGGACAGAGGTATAGTGTTAACCGGCGGCGGAGCGCTTTTGCGCAATTTGGACAAAGTCATCAGCGAAGAAACAAAAATGCCGGTTCTTATCGCCGAAGATCCGCTTGATTGTGTAGCGATCGGAACAGGGAAAGCACTGGAGCACATCCATCTTTTCAAAGGGAAAACTAGATAATCGGGAGTTCAATAGAAGAGGTGTAACACGATGCCGAATAAGCGGTTAATGCTATTACTTCTGTGTATTATCATATTGGTGGCTATGATTGGATTTTCGCTGAAGGGCGGCCGCAATACCACCTGGCCTGAGAAAGTGATCGGCGATACGACGGGAGTATTTCAAAATATTTTTCATACGCCTGCCGAATTTTTTGCAGGAATATTTGAGAACATCAATGATTTAAAAAACACATACAAAGAAAACGAGCGTCTAAGAGAAAAACTTGACGGACAGACACAATATGAAGCTAAGCTTCAAGAGCTTGAAGAAGAAAACAAATCCTTGCGTGACGAGCTTGGCCATGTCAAATCGATTAAAGATTACAAGCCGATTTTAGCAACGGTCATCGCCAGAAGCCCTGATAATTGGGCGAAACAGGTCACCATTAACAAGGGGACTCAGCAAAACGTAGCGAAAGATATGGCCGTTACAAACGAAAAAGGCGCATTAATCGGCAAGATCAAAAGCTCCGGACTTAACAATTTTACGTCTGCTGTTCAGCTTTTAAGCGATACTGACCGCAATAACAGAGTCGCGACAAAAATTTCCGGAAAAAAAGGCAGCAAAGGCTACGGCTTGATCGAAGGATATGACAAAGAGAAAAAACGTCTTAAGATGACAATTATTGAGCGTAAGGATAAACAAGACGTGAAAAAAGGCGATCTTATTGAAACATCAGGGACAGGCGGTGTTTTCCCAGAAGGGCTGACAATCGGTGAAGTGACTGATATCGAGTCAGATTCCTATGGATTAACGAAGGTTGCTTATGTAAAACCTGCGGCTGACCTTACAGATTTAAATAATGTGATCGTTGTTAACCGTGACGTGCCGACTGTCGATACAGAGGAGGAAGGATCGTGAAACGTTTCCTTCTCCCTTTCGTTATGATGCTTGTTTTTTCTGCGGAAAGCATTTTTACAGATTTGGTGCATTTTCCTTTCGTTACAGATGACCAAGTGCTCGCCCCGCGTTTTTTGATGCTTGTATTGATATTCATGTCGGCTTTTATCAACCAAAAACACGCGATGATTTACGGATTTATTTTTGGTTTTCTATATGACATGAACTATACAAGTCTATTAGGCGTTTACATGTTTGGTTTTGCAGGGCTATGCTATTTGGCTTCAAAAGCGTTTAAAGTGTTACATACAAACGCATTTGTAGTGATATTGATAGCAGTTCTGGCTGTCTGTCTGCTCGAATTTTACGTATTCGGCATTCAGTCTTTGATTCATAAAGATATTATGACGTTTAACGGATTTGTGCTTGACCGGTTTATACCGACAATTTTATTAAATATTGCAGCAGCTCTTATTCTTGTTCTGCCATTTAGATTGTTTTTTATGAGTCTAAAGAAAGAATTGAGAGATGAGTAAAAAGGATTTTATCTTTTTTTGACGAAATGAGTATGTTGTTGAGGTGAATATTGTGAAGACCAAAAAGCAGCAATATGTAACAATAAAAGGAACAAAGAATGGACTAACATTGCATCTGGATGATGCATGTTCTTTTGATGAGCTTCTCGATGGTCTTCAGAATATGCTGTCAATTGAACAATATACCGATGGAAAAGGCCAGAAAATCAGCGTTCATGTTAAGCTGGGAAATCGCTTTTTATATAAGGAGCAAGAGGAACAGCTAACCGAATTAATTGCGTCAAAGAAAGATTTGTTTGTTCATTCTATTGACAGTGAAGTCATTACTAAAAAAGAAGCACAGCAGATAAGAGAGGAAGCCGAAATTATTTCTGTTTCAAAAATTGTCCGTTCAGGCCAAGTGCTGCAGGTAAAAGGCGACTTGCTCCTGATCGGTGACGTGAATCCCGGCGGAACAGTCAGGGCCGGAGGGAACATTTTTGTTCTGGGCTCACTGAAAGGAATCGCGCATGCCGGGTTTAATGGAAATAATCAAGCGGTCATCGCCGCCTCTGAAATGCTTCCGACACAATTAAGAATCAATCATGTGTTAAATCGCTCCCCAGACCACATTCAAAAAGGGAACGAAATGGAATGTGCTTATTTAGATACAGACGGAAATATGGTCATTGAACGCCTTCAACATTTGGCTCATTTAAGACCTGATCTAACAAGGCTTGAGGGAGGAATGTGAATTGGGTGAGGCTATCGTAATAACTTCGGGAAAAGGCGGAGTAGGTAAGACAACAACATCTGCGAACCTCGGTACCGCCTTAGCCATTTTAGGGAAGCGCGTATGCTTAGTAGATACTGATATAGGACTGCGCAACCTTGATGTTGTAATGGGTCTTGAAAATAGAATTATTTACGATCTGGTAGACGTTGTAGAGGGCAGATGCAAAATGCATCAGGCGCTCGTAAAAGACAAACGTTTCGATGATCTGCTCTATTTAATGCCCGCTGCTCAAACGAGCGATAAGACAGCTGTTGCTCCTGAACAAATTAAAAACATGGTCCAAGAGCTCAAACAGGAATTTGACTATGTCATCATAGACTGTCCTGCCGGAATCGAGCAAGGGTACAAAAATGCCGTTTCCGGAGCTGATAAAGCGATTGTGGTCACTACGCCTGAAATCTCAGCTGTTCGTGATGCTGACCGTATTATAGGGCTGCTGGAGCAAGAAGAAAATGTTGAATCGCCGCGGCTTGTTGTAAACAGAATCAGAAATCACCTGATGAAAAACGGTGACACGATGGATATCGACGAAATCGTACAGCATCTGTCGATCGATTTGCTCGGAATCGTGGCTGATGATGATGAAGTCATCAAAGCTTCCAACCATGGTGAACCGATTGCGATGGACCCGAAAAATCGCGCTTCTATTGCATATCGCAATATTGCCCGCCGCATCTTAGGTGAATCTGTTCCTTTACAGGTGCTTGAAGAGCAAAACAAAGGAATGATGGCTAAGATTAAGTCATTTTTCGGAGTAAGATCTTAATGTGATAGAATCAAAGAGAAGAATCTGACAAAGCATATGCTGTGTCAGGTTTTTTTGTTTTTGCCTGCTTTGTTCTTGACTAAACCGAATATTTGCCATGGACAAGACATATGATGTACAAACCCAACGAATGCAAAGGATGATGGCAATGAGTCACAGAGCAGATGAAATCAGAAAACGATTAGAGAAAAGAAGAAAGCAGCTTTCCGGCTCAAAACGTTTCTCTACTCAGACAGTTTCTGAAAAGCAGAAACCCCCGTCCTGGGTGATGGTAACGGATCAGGAAAAACATGGAACACTCCCGGTATATGAAGATAACATGCCAACATTCAACGGAAAACACCCATTGGTGAAAACAGATTCAATTATCCTGAAATGTCTTCTGTCGGCCTGCCTTGTTCTCGTTTCAGCTATAGCCTATAAAACAAACATTGGACCCGTCAGTCAGATTAAACCCGCCGTAGCCAAAACCTTTGAAACTGAATTTCAATTTGCCTCAGCAAGCCATTGGTTCGAAACCAAATTCGGAAATCCGCTTGCTTTCCTGGCTCCTGAACACAAAAATAAGGAACAGCAGATTGAAGTAGGCAAAGATCTGATCGCGCCTGCATCCGGGAAAGTACAGCAGGATTTTCAGGACAATGGGGAAGGAATTAAAGTCGAAACAAGCAGCGATAAGATTGATAGTGTAAAAGAAGGCTATGTGGTTGAAGTCAGCAAAGACAGCCAGACGGGACTGACGGTTAAGGTGCAGCATGCTGACAACACCTATAGTATCTATGGCGAGCTCAAAGATGTGGATGTTGCTTTATATGATTTTGTGGATAAAGGCAAAAAGCTCGGTTCGATTAAGCTTGATGATCATAATAAAGGGGTCTATTATTTTGCCATGAAAGACGGCGATAAATTTATTGATCCGATTCAGGTGATTTCATTTGAATAAATGGCTCGACCTTATCTTAAAGATCCATGTGCATCCTTTTCTTTGGATTATCGCGGCGCTGGGCTTGCTCACAGGCCATATGAAAGCATTATTTTGTCTGCTCCTGATTGTATTGATTCATGAGCTGGGGCATGCTGCTCTGGCTGTGTTTTTTTCTTGGAGAATCAAGCGTGTTTTTTTGCTGCCGTTTGGCGGAACGGTCGAAGTGGAAGAGCACGGGAATCGGCCGTTAAAGGAAGAGTTTGCGGTCATTATTGCCGGACCTCTTCAGCACATCTGGCTTCAGTTTGCCGCCTGGATGCTTGCAGAAGTCTCAGTGATTCATCAGCATACCTTTGAACTCTTCACCTTTTATAATCTTTCTATCTTATTTGTCAATTTACTGCCGATCTGGCCGCTGGATGGAGGAAAACTGTTATTTTTGTTGTTTTCCAAACAGCTGCCTTTTCAAAAGGCTCACCGACTTAATCTAAAAACGTCGCTCTGCTTCTGCCTGCTGCTCGGGTGCTGGGTTTTATTCGTGATTCCTCTGCAAATCAGCGCATGGGTTTTGTTTGTCTTTCTGGCTGTTTCCTTGTTTGAGGAATATCGGCAAAGGCACTATATCCATGTGAGATTTCTCCTCGAAAGGTATTACGGAAAAAACAGGGAGCTTGAGAAACTTCTGCCGCTGACAGTAAAGGCGGAGGATAAAGTCTATCATGTGATGGCCGAGTTCAAACGTGGCTGTAAGCATCCGATTATTATAGAAAAATCAGGCCAAAAGCTCAGCCAGCTTGACGAGAATGAAGTGCTGCACGCTTACTTTGCCGATAAGCGGACGAATTCTTCCATGGAGGAACTGCTTCTGCCCTACTAAAACTGATTGACAAACGCCTTGTATTTTGGTATATTTTTTAATGTTATGGATGTAGCACCATTGCTACAACCGCTCAGTACAGGTGTTAAGAGCTTTTACAGCCCCCTGGTATCTGGCGAGTCTTAGTCTAATAGGAGGTGCAGAGAATGTACGCAATCATTAAAACAGGCGGTAAACAAATCAAAGTTGAAGAAGGCCAAACTGTTTACATCGAAAAACTTGCTGCTGAAGCAGGTGAAACAGTTACTTTTGAAGACGTTTTGTTTGTTGGCGGAGACAACGTGAAAGTCGGCAACCCTACAGTTGAAGGCGCAACAGTAACGGCTAAAGTTGAAAAACAAGGCCGCGCGAAAAAAATCACTGTTTTCAGATACAAACCAAAGAAAAACGTTCATAAAAAACAAGGTCATCGTCAGCCTTACACTAAAGTGACGATCGAAAAAATCAACGCGTAAGCATGATTCAGGCAACAATCAGGAGGTCTCATGATAAAGGCATATTGTCTTTTGAAATGACGGGCCATGCGAATTTTGCTGAACATGGACAAGATCTTGTTTGTGCCGGAGTGACAGCCGTTGTGTTTGGAGCCGTTAACGCGGTCATTGTGCTCGCGGGCTTCGAGCCGCTTCTTGATATAGGGGAGGACGGGGGTTATTTTTATTTTGAATTCCCTGAATCTCTTGATCCAGAGGCACGCCAAAAAGCTCAGCTGCTGATTGAAGGCATGATTGTTTCGCTGGAGACAATCGAACGGGATTACAAAGACAACTTGCGTGTGACCACAAACATAATATAGGAGGTGAGCTACATGCTTAGATTAGATCTTCAGTTTTTCGCTTCTAAAAAAGGAGTAGGTTCTACAAAGAACGGACGTGACTCTGAGGCTAAACGTTTAGGTGCTAAACGTGCTGACGGTCAATTCGTAACAGGCGGTTCTATCCTTTACCGTCAACGCGGAACAAAAATTTACCCAGGTGAAAACGTGGGCCGCGGCGGAGATGACACTCTATTTGCGAAAATCGACGGAACTGTTAAATTCGAACGTTTCGGCCGTGACCGCAAAAAAGTGAGCGTATATCCTGTAGCTCAATAATGATTCAAAAAACTCCGGTCGATGATGACTGGAGTTTTTTTTGCAATATGCGGAGTAAACACCTAGAATGAAATGCAGAGTATGTGCGAGCAGACCCCGCCAAGAATGAGAATAAACATCTCAAACCCACTGGATATGTTCCCCAAGCAGTAATACATAAAATGTTCTGCCTGGCTGCAAATCAACCAAAGCCAGAAAAAAGGAACATGATATTTCTGGGAAAAACAATTGTTTTTCTAACAAAGCCTTCTCTGTTATAATTCATAATACACACTTATACAGACTCCTAAATAAGAAATTAAATGATTGGGAGTGCGAAAATGAAGGATGTTTCAAAAAATCAAGAAGAAAATATAAGCGACACGGCATTAACAAACGAACTGATTCATCTGCTTGGCCATTCCCGGCATGATTGGATGAATAAGCTGCAGCTGATTAAAGGAAACTTAAGCTTACAGAAGTATGACCGTGTCTTTGAAATGATTGAAGAAATGGTTATAGACGCAAAGCACGAATCAAAGCTCTCAAACCTGAAAACACCGCATTTGGCGTTTGATTTTCTTACGTTTAATTGGAAAACCCATTATATGACGCTTGAATATGAAGTTCTCGGAGAAATTAAGGATTTGTCGGCTTATGATCAAAAGCTGGCGAAACTGATGAGAAAGCTGTTTCATCTGTTTGATCAAGCAGTCAGCAGAGAGAGTGAAAATCATTTAACGGTTTCGCTTCAAACGGATCATCCTGACAGACAGCTGATTCTGTACCTTGATTTTCACGGCGCCTTTGCCGATCCATCTGCTTTTGATGATATTCGGCAGAATGGATATGAGGACGTTGATATCATGCGTTTTGAAATCACGAGCCACGAATGTCTGATTGAAATTGGGTTGGACTAGCGGAGTTTTTAACGGTTTAGAACGGAGGACATTATGTTTGTAGATCAGGTCAAAGTATATGTAAAAGGCGGCGACGGCGGCAACGGTATGGTTGCGTTTCGCCGTGAAAAATATGTGCCGAAAGGCGGCCCTGCCGGCGGTGACGGAGGAAAGGGAGGAGACGTCGTTTTTGAAGTAGATGAAGGTCTCCGCACCCTGATGGATTTTAGATACAAAAAACACTTTAAAGCGATTCGCGGCGAGCATGGCATGTCCAAAAACCAGCACGGGCGAAATGCTGATGATATGGTCATTAAAGTTCCGCCGGGCACCGTTGTGACAGACGATGATACAAAACAGGTCATCGCTGATTTAACAGAGCACGGACAGCGGGCTGTCATTGCAAGAGGCGGAAGAGGAGGAAGAGGGAATAGCCGCTTTGCTACACCGGCTAATCCCGCGCCTCAGCTTTCAGAAAACGGCGAGCCGGGAAAAGAACGCTACATTGTTCTTGAATTAAAAGTGCTTGCAGATGTCGGACTTGTCGGGTTCCCGAGTGTGGGAAAATCTACTTTGCTGTCTGTTGTCTCATCTGCAAAACCGAAAATTGCGGACTATCACTTTACAACGCTTGTCCCGAATCTCGGCATGGTTGAAACGGATGACGGACGCAGCTTTGTCATGGCTGATTTGCCGGGGCTGATTGAAGGCGCACACCAAGGCGTCGGACTTGGCCACCAGTTTTTGCGCCATATTGAACGGACAAGGGTTATTGTTCACGTCATTGACATGTCAGGCTTAGAAGGCCGTGATCCATATGATGATTATCTTACGATTAACCAGGAGCTGAGCGAGTACAATCTGCGTCTCACTGAGCGTCCGCAAATTATCGTTGCAAATAAAATGGACATGCCGGAGGCTGCGGAAAATCTCGAAGCCTTTAAAGAAAAGCTGACGGATGATTATCCGGTATTCCCGATCAGTGCGGTGACAAGAGAAGGTCTGCGTGAGCTTCTGTTTGAGGTTGCCAATCAGCTTGAGAACACACCGGAATTCCCGCTGTATGACGAGGAAGAGCTTACACAAAACCGTGTCATGTACACGATGGAAAATGAAGAAGTGCCATTTAACATTACACGCGATCCAGACGGTGTATTTGTGCTTTCAGGAGACAGCCTTGAGCGGTTATTCAAGATGACTGATTTCTCACGTGATGAATCGGTTAAACGGTTTGCAAGACAGATGCGCGGAATGGGTGTTGATGAAGCACTCAGAGAACGCGGAGCCAAGGATGGAGATATAATCAGGCTTCTGGAATTTGAATTTGAATTTATTGATTAATGAATGTTGGCTGAAAAGAGAGCCTGGTGCCAGGCTCTCTATTTTAAAGGGGGGATGCAAATGAAAGAGGAGACATTTTATCTTGTCCGTGAAGATGTATTGCCCGATGCAATGAGAAAAACATTAGAAGTCAAAAAGCTGCTTGATCGAAAAAAAGCAGATTCAGTAGCAGATGCCGTTCAAAAGGTCGATTTAAGCAGAAGTGCGTTTTATAAATACAGGGATGCTGTTTTTCCATTCTACACCATGGTAAAAGAACAAATTATCACACTTTTCTTTCATTTGGAGGATAGGTCAGGTGCGTTATCTCAGCTTCTTCAGGCGGTAGCTGATTCTGGAAGCAACGTTCTTTCCATTCACCAGACCATTCCGCTTCAAGGCAGAGCAAATGTGACACTGTCTATCAGTACGTCGGCAATGGAAGAAGACATTCATACATTAATGAATAAGCTCAGGAAGTTTGATTTTGTAGAAAAGGTTGAAATATTAGGTTCAGGTGCATAAGGGAGAGAAAATCGTCATGAAAGTCGGTTATTTAGGTCCAGCAGCTACATTTACACATCTAGCAGTCAGTTCTTGTTTTCAAAACGGCGCCGAACATGTTGCTTACCGCACCATTCCGGAGTGTATAGATGCAGCCGTTGCAGGCGAAGTTGATTTTGCTTTTGTTCCTTTGGAAAATGCATTAGAAGGATCTGTTAATCTAACAATAGACTATTTAATACATGAACAGCCCTTGCCAATCGTGGGTGAAATGACGTTGCCGATTCATCAGCACTTGCTCGTCCATCCCTCTAGAGAGAATGCATGGAAAGAGCTCGACAAAATTTACTCACATTCACACGCGATTGCGCAATGCCATAAATTTCTTCATCGACATTTTCCTTCCGTTCCATATGAATACGCCAATTCTACCGGGGCGGCAGCAAAGTTTGTCAGTGACCATCCCGAGCTGAATATCGGGGTCATTGCCAATGATATGGCAGCTTCTACATACGAATTAAAAATCGTGAAACGGGATATACAGGATTATAGGGACAATCATACAAGATTTGTTATCCTGTCTCCTGATGAAAACATATCTTTTGAAGTGAATTCAAAATTGAGTTCTAGGCCCAAAACGACCTTAATGGTCATGCTGCCGCAGGATGATCAGTCCGGGGCGCTGCATAGAGTGCTGTCTGCATTTTCTTGGAGAAATTTAAACTTGTCAAAAATTGAGTCACGTCCGACTAAAACCGGATTAGGCCATTATTTCTTTATTATTGATATTGAAAAAGCGTTTGATGATGTATTGATTCCAGGGGCCATGCAGGAGCTTGAAGCGCTCGGCTGCAAAGTGAAGCTCCTAGGTGCATACCAGTCTTACCAATTATAAAAAAGCCCTCTAGAGGGCTTTTTTTAGTCTTTAATTAAAATGCCGGCTTCTTCGAGGGCTTGGCAAGCTTGATCGATGCGATGTTCATCAGGTGCTGTCAGTGTATGCAGGTGCACGCCGTCGGTCAGCTGTGATAAGTAGGCAGCATTCGTAGAATTGATTTTTTTAATGAAATGGCTAACTTCCTTCCGGGTGCCTACTTGGATGGCTGCAGTTAAATCTCCATACACGGGATGCTCGATTTTTACGTCTTTTACTGTAACGCCTTCGTCGACGATGAGCTGCAGTTCCTCTTCTGTCCGTTCAGGACCGTGCAGACATGCTATGATTCTTTCTGCCTGCTGGTGCTGCTGAGCGGCTGCATCCATGTATACATATCCTTGGCTTGTGGCGATAATCGGTACATTTTTCGCTTTCAAGAGCGATATATCCTGTACAATAACCTGTCTTGAAACGTTCGCTTTTTTTGCGAGTTCTCCTCCTGTCAGCGGTGATTTAGATTCCTTCAGCCACAGAAGAAGCTGGTCACGCCTGTTGGCGCCCATTAGCTTTAATTCTTCGGTCAATATCAAATTCTCCTTTCTTTTGTTCCCAAAGCACTGTAAACGTATGTAATAACTGTTCCAGCTGTTCAGCTGTTGTATGCCTGCCAAAAGAGATGCGGATAAATTGCAGAGCTTCTTGTTCGGTTTTTCTTAATGCCTTCATTGTTTCAGACGGACCGTGGTAACCTGCAGAACAAGCGCTGCCGGTTGAAATGCAAATATTACTCCGATTACATTCTAACATAACATATTGTCCTTCAAATGAGTGAAAAAAACACCCTATAATATGCGGAAGACATTCTGCTTGCGAAGTGTCTGCCGCAAGGGTTACAGGGAGAGACCGAATACGGATTTGGTCTAGAAAGTATGTTCTTAATGCCTCATTGCGGGATATCTGTTTTTCCATTTCGCTTACGATCAATTCTGCAGCGGCAGTGAAGGCACCGATCCCGGGAACATTTACGGTGCCGGCTCTGAATCCGTATTCGTGAGTAGTCAGAGGATAAACGGGTTTCCAAGGGACATCCGGACGGATATAGACCGCCCCTACTCCTTTTGGACCGTGGATTTTATGGCTGGACATTGAGAGTGCATCTACTCCCAGATTTTTTGTATTGATCGGGATCTTTCCAAACGTTTGAACAGCGTCGCAATGAAGAAGAATGCCCTTATTGTGCAGGTATGAAGACAGGCGGTGAATGGGCTGAATGATCCCGGTTTCAGAATTTGCATGCTGAATAGATACAAGGCCTGTTTCCGGCCGGATATGGGCTAGTAATATTTCCTCGGTAATAAGCCCGTATTCATTTGGTTCAATGACTGTTACATCATACCCCTGCTGTTCCAAAAAAGCAGCGCAATTGTGAATGGACTGATGCTCCATGGCAGTCGTAATAAAATGTCTTTTCGTTTTTGGCAGGCCGTTTAGCAATGATTGAATGGCCAGAAAATTGGATTCAGTGCCGCCGCTTGTAAAATAGATGCCGCTTGCTTCTCCGCCAATGATGTTGGCGATTTTTTCACGGCAGTACTCCAGTATGTGCTTTGCTTTTCCTCCTGCATCATGCAGGCTGCTGGCATTTCCGTACATATCCATACTAAGCTTCTGATATACAGTAAGGGCTTCCTCACAAATAGGCGTTGTCGCTGCATAATCTAAATAAATCATCCGGTCTTCCTCCATCCGTTCTCCATAAAAAACTCTTGAGTTTATTTTATCCTTGTGTAAATATAGGTGTCAAGACAGGTGTAAACAACAGGAGGATGGCATATGTCTAAAAAGACGATTGCAGTCATCGGTTCAGGGGCGGCGGCACTTTCCTTAGCTGCAGCTTTCCCGCCCTCATACGAAGTGACTGTTATCACAAAAAAAAGCGTCAAAAACAGCAATTCTGTCTATGCACAAGGCGGGATTGCTGCGGCCTATGCAAAAGATGACTCGATTGAAGCCCATCTGGAGGATACGTTATACGCAGGGTGCGGCCATAATAATCTAGCTATTGCAGCAGACGTATTACATGATGGAAAAATGATGGTTCAAAGCCTATTGGAGCGTGGATTTCCATTCGACCGCAATGAACGAGGCGGTGTTTGTCTTGGAAGAGAAGGGGCCCACTCATACAACCGCATATTTCATGCAGGCGGAGACGCAACAGGCAGGCTGCTTATCGATTATTTGCTCAAACGGATCAACAGCAAAATCAAGTTAATCGAGAATGAAACGGCAGCAGATTTGCTTATAGAGGACGGACGATGTATCGGCGTCATGACAAAAGACAGCAAAGGGCGGCTCAAGGTAAGGCACGCAGACGAAGTTGTGCTGGCTGCCGGCGGCTGTGGAAACCTGTTTCTTCACCATACGAATGATCTCACTGTCACAGGTGACGGTCTTTCTCTGGCTTACCGGGCCGGGGCGGAATTAACGGATTTGGAGTTTACTCAGTTTCACCCGACACTGCTTGTGAAAAATGGTGTTTCCTACGGGCTTGTTTCAGAAGCTGTCAGAGGGGAAGGCGGATGTTTAGTAGACGAAAACGGCCGCAGGATTATGGCTGAACGGCATCCTTTAGGTGACCTGGCCCCAAGAGATATTGTCTCACGGGTTATTCACGAAGAAATGGCAAAAGGAAATCGCGTTTATATAGACTTCAGTGCGATTTCTGATTTTGAAACGCGTTTCCCTACCATCACTGCTATTTGTGAAAAAGCAGGGGTTGATATCCACAGCGGAAAAATTTCTGTTGCTCCGGGAATGCATTTCTTAATGGGAGGTGTTTCAGTTAATCGCTGGGGAGAAACGACAGTGCCGGGGCTTTATGCGATTGGCGAGACAGCATGCTCCGGTTTACATGGAGCAAACCGGCTTGCAAGCAATTCTTTATTGGAAGCGCTGGTATTTGGAAAAAGGGCAGCAGAGCATATTATCCAAAAACCGGTTTATAACAGGCAATATCAATCAGGGCTAGAAACCAGTGTCTTCTACGAGGTGCCGGATATAGAGGTGCATGAACTGCAAAGCAAAATGACAAGCCACATGTCTATTCTGCGGGAACAAAGCAGTTTGATTGAGCTTAGCATCTGGCTTCATACGCTGCCTTTTCAGGAAGTAAATGTGAAGGATATCACAATTCGGCAGATGGAACTTTCTCATCTATGGCAAACTGCAAAGCTGATGACGTTTTCTGCGCTTTTGCGGGAGGAAAGCAGAGGGGCTCACTTCCGCACCGATTTTCCTCATGCTGAGGTGAGCTGGCAAGGAAGACAAATTGTCCATACAAAAAAAGGAACGAAGATCAGAAAAAACGAGGGGATTTGGAACAATGAATCATTTACAGCTGAAAAAATTACTGAATCACTTTTTTCTTGAGGATATTGGGACAGGGGATCTTACATCGCAGTCTATTTTTGGAGAACAGAGCTGTGAAGCGGAGATTGTTGCAAAGTCAGAGGGTATTTTTGCAGGAGCAGCGATCATAAAAGAAGGCTTTTCGTTATTGGACGAAAATGTTCAAATCATTTTACACAAAAAAGATGGGGACATGTTGCATAAAGGTGAAGTGATTGCCGAGTTACATGGTCCCGCAGCTGCGCTCCTTTCAGGAGAGCGGGTCGTATTAAATCTTATTCAGAGGCTGTCAGGAATTGCGACAATGACAAGAGAGGCTGTTCGGTGTCTGGATGATGAACAGATTAAAATTTGTGACACGAGAAAAACAACACCGGGGCTTAGAATGCTGGAGAAATATGCTGTCAGAGCCGGCGGCGGGTATAATCATCGATTCGGTTTGTATGACGGCATCATGATTAAAGATAATCATATCGCAGCATGCGGCTCTATTTTAGAGGCGTGCAAAAAAGCCCGTCAGGCCGCAGGGCACATGGTAAATATCGAGGTGGAAATTGAAACGGAGGGACAGCTGCGGGAAGCAATTGCAGCTGGCGCGGATGTTATTATGTTTGACAACTGTCCGCCTGATACGGTCCGTCATTTTGCAAAGCTCACACCGGCTCATATAAAAACTGAAGCCTCTGGCGGGATTACGTTAGAATCTTTGCCTGCTTTTAAAGGGACGGGTGTGAATTATATTTCATTAGGATTTCTGACTCATTCCGTCAAAAGTTTAGATATCAGCATGGATGTTACGTTATCAAATGAATCTGTGGAGGAATGCTGTTATGTCAATTCTTGATGTGATCAAACAATCGAATGATATGATGCCCGAAAGTTATAAAGAACTATCGAGAAAGGATATGGAAACGCGCGTTGCCGCCATTAAGAAAAAGTTCGGCAGCAGGCTCTTTATACCAGGCCATCATTATCAAAAGGATGAAGTGATACAATTTGCTGACCAAACAGGCGACTCCCTGCAATTGGCCCAAGTAGCGGAAAAAAACAAAGAAGCGGATTATATCGTATTTTGCGGCGTTCACTTTATGGCAGAAACCGCCGATATGCTGACAAGCGAGCAGCAAACGGTCGTCCTGCCAGATATGAGAGCTGGATGTTCTATGGCTGACATGGCTGACATGCAGCAGACCAATAGGGCATGGAAGAAGCTTCAGCATATATTTGGAGATACGATCATACCTTTAACTTATGTGAACTCCACTGCGGAGATCAAGGCATTCGTCGGAAAGCATGGCGGAGCAACTGTGACTTCTTCGAATGCGAAAAAAGTGCTTGAATGGGCGTTTACACAGAAAAAAAAAATTTTATTTTTGCCTGATCAGCATTTAGGGAGAAATACGGCTTATGATCTGGGCATTGCGCTTGAAGATATGGCTGTGTGGGATCCGATGAAAGATGAATTAGTAGCTGAATCCGGGCATACGAATGTGAAAGTGATTTTGTGGAAAGGGCATTGCTCTGTTCACGAGAAATTCACCACTAAAAATATCCATGATATGAGAGAGCGAGACCCCGACATTCAGATCATTGTGCACCCGGAATGTTCACACGAAGTCGTGACACTAAGCGATGATAACGGATCAACGAAATATATTATCGACACAATCAACCAGGCTCCGGCGGGAAGCAAGTGGGCAATCGGGACAGAAATGAATCTTGTTCAGCGGATCATTCACGAGCATCCAGATAAACAAATCGAATCACTCAACCCTGACATGTGCCCTTGCCTGACAATGAACCGAATTGATTTGCCGCATTTGTTGTGGTCGCTGGAACAAATTGAAAAAGGAGAACCTTCAGGCGTCATCAAGGTGCCAAAAGCCATTCAGGAAGATGCACTCCTTGCCCTGAATCGAATGCTTTCGATCACGTAGATCAGAAATATTTTCCCTTCCTTTACTCATAACTTCTTTTGTTCAGGCATATGTTGTGAAGAAACATATTGTAATCACAGCTGAACTGTTCACGTTTTGCATAGGAGGGGAAAACGTTGAAAATCCATATCGTTCAAAAAGGCGATTCGCTCTGGAAAATAGCTGAAAAGTACGGAGTCGATGTTGAGGAAGTGAAAAAACTCAATACACAGCTTAGCAATCCAGACTTAATCATGCCTGGAATGAAAATAAAAGTGCCGTCAGAAGGAGTCCCGGTCAGAAAAGAGCCAAAAGCGGGCAAAAGTCCTGCGGCCGGGAGTGTGAAGCAAGAACATCCATATGCGAAAGAGAAGCCTAAATCCGTTGTCGATGTAGAAGACACAAAGCCGAAAGAAAAGAAGTCCATGCCGTATGTCCCGCCGATGCCTAATTTGCAGGAAAATGTGTACCCTGAAGCTGATGTGAACGATTATTATGATATGAAACAGCTTTTCCAGCCTTGGTCGCCTCCTAAACCGGAGGAGCCGAAAAAACATCATGACGGAAATATGGATCATATGTATCATATGCAAGACCAATTTCCACAACAGGAGGCTATGAGTAATATGGAAAATGCAAATTATCCGAATATGCCTAATATGCCAAAGGCGCCAGAGGTAGGCGGTATAGAAGAGGAAAACGTTCATCACACAGTTCCGAATATGCCGATGCCGGCTGTTCAGCCTTATTATCATTATCCGGCTCATTTCGTACCGTGTCCGGTGCCTGTTTCGCCAATTCTTCCAGGATCAGGATTATGCTATCCGTACTATCCGGCACAAGCTTTTCCAATGCATCCGATGCATGGATACCAGCCAGGCTTTGTATCGCCTCAGTATGACCCGGGTTATGAAAACCAGCATCATGAAAACAGCCATCACGGACATTACGGTTCATACGGTGCGCCGCAATACGCATCTCCGGCTTATGGATCTCCGTATGGACATATGCCGTATGGCCCTTATTACGGCACTCCCCAAGTAATGGGAGCATACCAGCCTGCTGCGGCTCATGGTTACATGCCATACAAAGATCATGACGACTGCGGCTGTGACGGTGATCATCAGCCATATTTCTCTGCGCCTGGCCATTCGGGAATGGGAGCTTATGGAAGCCCTAATATGCCATATGGCACAGCTAACCCAAATCCAAACCCATATTCGGCAGGAGTTTCTATGCCAATGACGAACCAGCCTTCTGTAAACCAAATGTTTGGCCGGCCGGAAGAAGAAAATGAGTGATCGTTCGGAACGATGTAAATCGTTCCTTTTTTTGTTTTCAAGCAGATCACTGCCAAATGGAGAGAACTGACACGCTTAACATGCCCCCCATACGCACATGATAAAAGCGAGCAAACATGCTCAATTCGTCCACGGGGGGTTTTTCCATTGGGTAAAAAAATGACGATCGCTAGCTTGATTCTAATGACAGCCGGCTTAACAGCATGCGGAGCAAACGATAATGCTATGAATGATACGCGCAATAACGGCAATACCCGTCCAATCGGATATTATACAAATGAAAATGACGCCGATAGACAGGGAGACGGAATCGACCACGATGGTCCTGTTTCTGAATTAATGGAGGATCAGAACGACGGTAACCGAAACACCACGAATGTAAATAACCGTGACCGTGTTACTGCTGACGATCGTGTTCCTTTAGCAACTGACGGAACATATAACAACACGAATAACCGAAACATGAATCGGAATGCAGCGAACAACGGGTATGACAACCAAGAAAACAGAAGACTGGCTGCAAAAATTGCCAACCGTGTGAAACAAGTGAAAAACATCAATGACACACAAGTTATGGTATCGGATGACCGAGTAGTTATCGCAGTCAAAAGCCACAGAGAGTTCACAAAGTCTGACAGAGATAATGTCGTAAAAGCAGCGCGCAACTATGCAAATGGCCGTGACGTTCAAGTATCAACAGATAAAGGGCTCTTCAGAAAACTTCATAAAATGAACAACCGCTAGGAAGGAAGGGCTGCCGGAAGTGATATTCGGCAGCCTTTTTCTTTGCATCAGCGAACAATTCCCATTAAAGTGTACATAGAAAATGTAAAAGAAGGTGAAAACATGGCAGGCCATTCCAAGTGGAAAAACATTCAAAAAAGAAAAAATGCACAGGATGCAAAACGCGGGAAAATATTTATGAAGCTGGCAAAAGAAATCTATGTGGCAGCGAAAGAAGGCGGAGCGGATCCAGAAGCAAATTCAGCATTGCGTCTTGTCATCGAAAAAGCAAAAGGCGCCAATATGCCGAATGAAAATATAGATCGGGCCATTAAAAAAGCTGCGGGAGGCCAAGACGGAAGCAGCTATGAAGAAATCACCTATGAAGGCTACGGCCCTTCAGGGATTGCCGTCATGGTTGAATGCGTAACAGATAATAAAAACCGAACGGCGTCAAATGTGCGGACAGCCTTTAATAAAAATGGCGGAAGTCTGGGAGAAAGCGGATGTGTAGCCTTTTTATTTGAACGAAAGGGGTTCATTACGATAGACCGTACTGAACGGCAAATAGAAGAAGATGAGCTCATGCTAGATGTGCTTGAAGCAGGAGGAGAAGAGCTGCGAATTGAAGAAGACCTATATGAGGTTTTCACAGAGCCTGAGCATTTTGAAGAGGTGAAAACAGCCCTCGAATCGAAATATCTAATTTCTTCGGCGGAGGTGACCATGCTTCCCAATACCTATGCAGAAGCCGATGATCAGGCTGTTGAGAAGCTGGAAACATTAATAGACGTCCTTGAAGATGACGATGATGTTCAAGAAGTGTATACAAACTATCGTTCATAAAAAACCGGCACGAGGTCATATCGGGCCGGTTTTAGTATGTTCAGGAGACACGTTCACTTTCATGAGTGTATTCTTTCTCCCAGAAATCAGCGTTTTTGATACCCAGCGCTTTTGGATCAAAGATCGGGTCTAAGCCCTGCTTCTTTTGGCGCTCATAATCCTTTAAAGCAAGGAGCGCCGGCTTGGCAAGCAGCACAATGGCAATGACGTTCAGCCATACCATAATGCCAAGCCCTGCATCCCCTAATGCCCAAGCAAGTGAAGCTGTTTTCACAGTACCATAGAACGTGGCGGCTAAAATAATCAGTTTTAAGCCAAGCATCGCCCATTTGCTTTCTCTGCCTCGTGCTAAATAGGCGATATTTGTTTCTGCGATGTAGTAGTACGCCATAATTGTTGTAAAAGCGAAGAAGAATAAAGCGATGGCAACAAAGCCTGCACCGAATCCGGGAAGAACACTGTCAATTGCCGCTTGTGTGAAACCAGGTCCTGCTTCTACGCCTTTAAGCTGGTGAACGATAAAGGAACCATCTGCAGCCTGGGTATTGTACATGCCGGTAAACAAGATCATGAAAGCTGTAGCGGAACATACAAACAAGGTGTCAATATAAACAGAAAATGCCTGAACCAGTCCCTGCTTGACCGGATGAGAAACTTCTGCAGCGGCTGCCGGATGCGGGCCTGTTCCCTGGCCGGCTTCGTTTGAATAAATGCCACGTTTAACGCCCCAGGAAATCGCCATGCCGATCAAGCCGCCAAAAGCGGAATCCAATGCAAAGGCGCTTTTGAATATTAATGAGATCACAGCAGGCAATTCAGACACATTCATGACAATAATAATCAAAGACAGCAGGATATATCCAATGGCCATAAATGGAACAATCATTTGCGCCGCATTGGCAATTCGTTTGACGCCGCCAAAAATAATGAACCCTAATAATAAAACCAGACCACACCCTGTGACGAAAGGAGAGATGCCGAATGCATTTTGGATCCCAGCCGCAATGGAGTTGGACTGTACGCCCGGCATTAGAAAGGACATTGCAATAAGGGCAGCAGCGGCAAATAAGACGGCAAACCACTTAATGCCTAAGCCTTTTTCTATATAATAAGCAGGGCCGCCCCGATATTGACCGTCTTGTTTCACTTTGTAAATTTGAGCAAGCGTTGATTCTACAAAGGCACTCGCCGCCCCGATAAAGGCAATCGCCCACATCCAGAACACTGCACCGGGTCCGCCGAATGCAATTGCTGTCGCCACTCCCGCGATGTTTCCTGTGCCCACACGGCCGGACAGCGCAATCGATAACGCTTGGAAAGATGAAACGCCGGCTTCAGAGCTCTTGCCTTTGAACATCTGAACAATCATTTCTTTTAAATGTCGGACTTGTAAAAAACGGGTCATAATTGAAAAGGCGAATCCAATTCCCAATAAAATATAAATGACGGGCGTACTCCATAAGACCGCATTCAAACTAGCAACAAAATCTGCCATCAAGCTTCCCCCTCACTTCAAATTCGAATACATGTATAAAAAGGATTTTGGTCTAATCGAACTATTTCTACAATCGATTTGTCACATTATATGACCTGTAATTATCAATAAGAAGAGGAAGGGAAAAAGAAAAAACGCGGCGTATCGACTACGCTGCGTTTTTCTACAGAGGCAAACTTATGGCAATTGTTATAAAATCCTTCAGCAACAAATAGCCTAGTTCAGTCAAACCGTATATAAAGGATAAAGCAATCACAAAATGATTGAAATGCTTGTCATCATTTGTTCCGTTCATCTTATTCATGTTTCATCACCTCACTGACGCCTGCGGCGGTTCTTCACGGATCCAATGATCATCTTTTCGCCAATCATACGTTTCACCAGTATCAAGATGTAAAGTCTGATTGCCGATTTTCACTGTATTGTGATTGATCCACGTCACTGCTGGGCGGCTGTCCGGGTAATTCCAGTAGATTGTTCTCTTGACAAGTGTTTTTTCATTTACAAGTTCACCTCTGGCTGCATCTAAGCTCAAGGTGTTTTCGGATACATAAGTGTTTAACGTATAGCTGCCGTCCGGCGATTCAACCGATTGGACGAGATTGCCTTTCGGAACGTTTTTTAGTGAAAATAACATCCAATAGATGGCGCCGCCGAAGAAGACCAGCAGGGCAAACATAATAAGCGGGATGTTGCTGCGTGTCTTAATGTGACTCTCTCCCTTTTTTTCTCTCATTTTACTATATATCGGATTCATATGATCTTTACATTTCTTTAAAATTACCTTAATAAAGCAATGATAAGATGAAATAAAGCCAATAAAGGGTGAGGGGAGACAGAAATGGAGAAAATGTATTGTCATTCCGGCGAGAAGGACCCAGAAGCGGTCTACTTAACTGTGAGAGGCTATCGAATTAAGCTGTCGCCTGAACAAATGAAACTGATTTCTGCCGTCAGAAAGTAAAAAATACATGATAAAGGCAGCCGCTTGTGCGGCTGCCTTTTTGATTTAAGAATATTTTCTTTTCCGCTGTGCGAAATGCTTTTGAAACCAATCTTTCTTATATAAAAATGCGATGATCTCCAGCCAAAAACCCGGAATCTTTTTGGGGAATATCGGTTTTTTGTAGAGTGCATGATATGCGGATTTTAAGTCGTCCCACTGCGTGCATGTTTTTGTCTGCTCAAATCTCGCAACATCAATCACCCGCACCGCCCCGGTTTCTGTCAATATCAGATTCCGCAAATGAATATCTGACGGGTTCAGTCCGGCTGCCCGGGCGTCAGAAAGCGCTTCTTCAACCTGCTGAATCATGTCATCACTGATTGCAATGCCTTTCTTCAGACAGTTATAAAAGGTTTCACCTTTAATATATTCCATGAGAATAAATGAATCGCCAGTTTCGTAAATGTCAGGATAGAATGCGGACCCGGCTAATTTTTCATAGATCGCTGCTTCTTTGACTGCTGTCGCTTGATATTCCGGAAAAAATACTTTCAGCGCCATTTTTCGACCGCCTTCTGTTAAGGCAAACACATAGGCGCTTCTTCCCTTGCCGATTAGTGTTAATTCCTCGGATTTCTCTTTGACTTTATCAAATCTGCTGTTCTTGCGGTATATGACGGTATGGGCCAGTGCCTCTGCTTTTGTCAGCATTTCATTCACCTTCTTTGCTCTATTTTATGCAGCTGTTTATAGGAAAATCATAAACTGTTCAGGAAAAAGAGCCTAATTCTAGTGTATCTGGTCTTGAAGAAGAAGGCTACTTATAAGCATGAATTGTGATAAAAGAGACATAGAACGTTTAATTTCCATTCTTGAAAAGCGCTTACAAATGGGATAGTATTAATTTTAAATAAAGCGCTTTCGTGAATGATCAAGGGGGAAGAAGTCATGACAAAACAGATTGTAACAGGGATTATCGGTGCAGGCCGCATCGGCAAACTTCATGTTCAAAATATAAGCCGGATTCCTCACATGAAAATAAAAGCAGTCTCTGACATTCAGGCAAGCCGTATAAAAAGCTGGGCCGACAGTCATCAGATTGAATACATAACCTCTGATTATCGTGATTTATTACATGATCCTGATATTGATGCTATTTTTATTTGCTCTCCTACAGCCGTACATGCACAGATGATCAAAGAAGCAGCCGAGGCGAAAAAGCATATATTTTGTGAGAAGCCCGTTAGTTTCTCTCTGGACGAAACGAGTGAAGCGCTTGCGGCTGTCCGGAAACACGGTGTAACACTTCAAGTCGGATTTAACCGCCGCTTTGATCCTCATTTTAAGAAAATCAAAACAATTGTTGAAAATGGTGAAATCGGTACACCTCATTTATTAAAAATCACGTCCCGGGACCCAGAACCCCCGAATATAGATTATGTCCGTACGTCAGGCGGATTGTTTATGGATATGTCGATCCATGATTTTGATATGGCCAGATATATTATGAAAAGCGAAGTGACGGAAGTGTATGCCAAAGGGGCAGCTTTGGTGAATCCTTCTTTTGCGGAGCTGGGTGATATTGATACAGCTGTTATTACACTGACTTTTGAAAACGGTGCCATGGCTGTGATTGATAACAGCCGCCAAGCTGTGTACGGATATGACCAGCGGGTTGAGGTTTTCGGGACGAAAGGCTCTGCAGCGGCTGACAATAGCAGGCCGACAACGGTTGAGGTGTCAACAGCTGATTTTGTGATGAAGGATAAACCGCATTTCTTTTTCCTTGAACGCTATAAGGATTCATATGAGGAGGAGATTCTCCGTTTTGCAGAAGCGATCGGCACAAACCAGGAGACTCCCTGCACCGGCAATGACGGTTTACAGGCCGGAAGGATCGCCAGAGCAGCACAGCAATCGCTTGCTTTTGGCATGCCTGTCAGCATTGAGCACACTGAAAAAATCGCTTTTTAATCTAACAGGATTACAATTCAGCAAGCTTGGGTATATACTCCATTGATACTTTAAGTAGGCGGTGGAGAAAATGAATACAGTACATGCTAAAGGAAATGTTTTGAACAAAATCGGAATTCCTTCTCACATGGTTTGGGGTTATATTGGCGTTGTCATCTTTATGGTTGGAGACGGCCTCGAACAAGGCTGGCTGTCTCCTTTTCTCGTTGATCATGGTCTCAGTATGCAGCAATCCGCATCGTTATTTACCATGTACGGCATTGCTGTCACCATCTCAGCTTGGCTTTCAGGAACGTTTGTCCAAACTTGGGGGCCGAGAAAAACGATGACCGTCGGATTGCTTGCATTTATCCTCGGTTCGGCCGCTTTTATCGGCTGGGCGATTCCTCATATGTATTATCCGGCTCTCTTGGGCAGCTATGCTCTTAGAGGCTTGGGATATCCGCTGTTTGCATACTCTTTTCTCGTATGGGTGTCATACAGCACCTCTCAAAATATTCTTGGAAAAGCCGTCGGCTGGTTTTGGTTTATGTTTACGTGCGGCCTTAACGTGCTCGGCCCGTTCTATTCCAGCTATGCAGTTCCGGCCTTTGGAGAAATCAATACGCTTTGGAGCGCTTTACTGTTTGTGGCGGCAGGCGGAATTCTTGCCTTATTTTTTAACAAAGATAAATTTACTCCGATACAAAAACAAGATCAGCCGAAATGGAAAGAACTGTCGAAGGCATTTACGATTATGTTTGAAAACCCTAAGGTAGGCATCGGCGGAGTGGTCAAGACGATTAATGCGATAGGACAATTTGGATTTGCCATCTTTCTTCCTACTTATTTAGCACGATACGGGTATTCGGTTTCGGAATGGCTGCAAATATGGGGGACGCTGTTTTTTGTGAATATTGTGTTTAATATCATTTTCGGTGCAGTCGGAGATAAACTTGGCTGGCGCAATACGGTCATGTGGTTTGGCGGTGTCGGATGCGGTATTTTTACGCTGGCGCTGTATTACACGCCTCAGCTGATCGGGCATCAGTATTGGGTGCTCATGATTATCGCCTGCTGCTACGGCGCGGCTTTAGCAGGGTACGTTCCATTAAGCGCGCTTTTGCCGACGCTTGCACCTGATAATAAAGGTGCTGCCATGTCAGTGTTGAATTTGGGATCTGGTTTATGTGCGTTTATCGCGCCGGGCATCGTGAGTCTTTTCATTGGGCCGCTCGGTGCAGGTGGCGTGATTTGGATCTTTGCGGCATTGTATTTTTTCAGTGCCTTTCTGACGCGATTCTTGACAATTTCTGAGCAAAGCACAGATGTGTATACGGAGGAACGGTTTGTCAGGGAAAATGTGCAGACAAATTTTGATAAAACGGTTAAGCAGTAGCCTCTTTGGTCAAACTAATCATAAACGTGTGCAAAGAGGTGTAGAGGGTGAAACGATTCAGCACGGCGTATCTTTTGCTGGGCATTCTTTGCTCAGCGGCAGTATTTTTAATAGGAGCTCCTTCCCGCGCACTTGGCGCGGAAGTGGAGCACTATGAGCCGCTGCAGGTGCATGTGCAGCTTGAAAAGGTGTATTTGGACGGCGATGTCAGCATTGAGCATAAGCATGAAAAAGTGTTTTCTATGGATGATTTTTGGGCAGCTTATGCCGGATGGACGCTTGTGGAACAAAAAAAGGGATATGTGCTCTTCCGGAAGCAAATGGACGATATATCTCCGCTCAGCAAGGTCAACGGGTATATCGGTGTATCGGATAATGGAGTGATTTCCACTTTTCATGGGCGGCCTGAGCCAGCTTCCGAACCAATTCAGTCTTTTTTTCAAATTGATTTAGAAAGGCTGGAAAGCCATATGCAAAAAAATCTGCTGAAAGGCATTCCATTTCGGACAAAAGCGGAGTTTGAGGATGTCATCGAACATATGAAGACATACAGCGGGTAACGTCCGCTGATTGAAGACATGTATTCATGTCTTTTTTTCGTGAAAGAATGAGAGAGAAGCGAACATATGTTAACTTTTCTATAAGACTTTGGCTGTTTTTATGGTACAATGAAGAACAGTCAAAGAGGTGAATTTGCGTGATTGAATTTGTTAAAGGGACGATTGATTATGTATCTCCCCAATATATTGTCATAGAGAACGGCGGCATCGGCTATCAGATTTTCACGCCGAATCCGTTTATATATAAGGAGAGAAGCCAGGAAACGATTTTTACATACCATCATATCAGAGAGGATGCTTTTTCGCTTTACGGTTTTTCAACAAGAGAGGAGAAGGCGCTCTTTACAAAGCTGTTAAACGTGACCGGAATTGGCCCGAAAGGAGCACTTGCCATCTTGGGCTCGGGTGATCCCGGAGCGGTCATCCAAGCAATTGAAAATGAGGATGAAGCTTTTTTGGTCAAGTTTCCTGGAGTAGGAAAGAAAACCGCACGCCAGATTATTCTAGATTTAAAAGGAAAGCTGGCAGATGTTGTGCCTGAAATGATTGAAAATCTGTTTAATCATGAAGAAAGGCTTGAAAAGCAAACAGCGGAAACGGCTCTTGAAGAAGCACTTGAAGCCCTCAGGGTTCTCGGATATGCTGAAAAAGAAATCAAAAAGGTGCTTCCTCACCTTAAAGAAGAAATTGGGCTGACAACAGACCAATATGTGAAAAAAGCATTACAAAAACTATTAAAGTAAGGTGATGTTCATGGATGAACGGCTCGTCTCAAGTGAAGCAGACAACCATGAATCAGTGATAGAGCAAAGCCTGAGGCCGCAAAATCTGGCACAGTATATCGGGCAGCATAAGGTAAAAGAAAATTTGCGCGTGTTTATAGATGCGGCGAAAATGAGACAGGAGACGCTGGATCATGTTCTTCTGTACGGGCCGCCCGGACTCGGAAAAACAACGCTTGCTTCGATTGTTGCTAATGAAATGGGAGTGGAATTGCGGACGACCTCAGGGCCTGCGATTGAAAGGCCTGGTGATTTGGCTGCTATATTAACGGCGCTGGAACCGGGAGATGTATTATTTATTGATGAAATACATAGGCTGCACAGATCGATCGAAGAGGTGCTTTATCCTGCAATGGAAGACTTTTGCCTGGACATTGTGATTGGCAAAGGCCCATCTGCCCGCTCGGTTCGGCTCGACCTTCCGCCTTTTACGCTGGTGGGAGCCACGACGAGGGTGGGGCTTTTGACGGCTCCTTTAAGAGACAGATTCGGCGTCATGTCTCGCCTTGAGTACTATACACAAGAAGAACTGGCGGATATTGTCACAAGAACCGCTGATGTATTCGAGGTTGAGATTGATAAACCGTCGGCGCTTGAAATTGCAAGAAGATCGAGAGGGACGCCCCGCGTGGCGAATCGCCTGCTGAGAAGGGTGCGCGATTTCGCCCAAGTGCTGGGTGACAGCAGGATTACGGAAGACATTTCTCAGAATGCGCTGGAGCGGCTTCAGGTTGACCGCCTCGGTTTGGATCATATTGATCATAAGCTGCTGATGGGCATGATCGAAAAATTCAACGGCGGCCCAGTAGGCCTTGATACGATTTCAGCTACCATCGGCGAGGAATCGCATACGATTGAAGACGTATATGAACCATATCTGCTGCAAATTGGATTTATACAAAGAACGCCGCGTGGAAGGATCGTGACACCGGCCGTTTATCATCATTTCCAAATGGAGGCTCCCCGATATGACTGAATTTCCTAAGATCATCATGATTCTTGGTGCTGTTTTGCTTATTATCGGAGCAGTTTTGCATTTTGTCGGCAAGATGCCGGGAGATATTTTTGTAAAAAAAGGAAATGTCACGTTTTTCTTCCCGGTTGTCACTTGTATTATTATAAGTGTGGTATTATCAATTTTGCTTAATCTTTTTGGCAGAATGAAATAACAAAAGACTAGAATAAAGGTGAAATCATCATGAAAGTCGATTTATTTGATTTTGAACTACCAGAACGTTTAATTGCACAAGTACCGTTGGAGCAGCGTGATGCTTCAAGGCTGATGGTGCTCGATAAACATACAGGAGAGCTTACTGACAGCTCGTTTAAACACATTATCAGCTTCTTTAACGAAGGCGATTGTCTAGTCCTGAACAATACCCGGGTACTGCCTGCGCGGTTATTCGGCACAAAAGAGGATACCGGCGCCAAAGTGGAACTTCTTTTGTTGAAACAGGAAACCGGTGATAAATGGGAAACACTTGCCAAACCGGCGAAACGGGTGAAAAAAGGAACTGTTGTCACATTTGGAGACGGAAGATTGAAGGCAATCTGCACGGAAGAGCTTGAGCACGGCGGCAGAAAGATGGAATTTCAATATGACGGTATTTTCTACGAGGTGCTTGAATCCCTTGGAGAGATGCCGCTCCCTCCATATATCAAAGAACAGCTTGATGACAAAGAGCGCTACCAGACAGTATATTCAAAAGAAATCGGCTCTGCTGCTGCGCCTACAGCTGGCCTTCACTTCACGGAAGAAATCTTACAGCAGCTGAAAGACAAAGGCGTGCAAATTGAGTTCATCACACTGCACGTAGGCCTTGGAACGTTTCGCCCTGTGAGTGCCGATGAAGTGGAAGAGCATAATATGCATGCAGAGTTTTATCAAATGTCAGAAGAAACGGCTGCAGCCTTAAATAAAGTAAGAGAAAATGGCGGTCGGATCATTTCTGTCGGCACGACCTCGACACGCACGCTTGAGACGATTGCCGGGGAACATGACGGGCAATTTAAAGCATCAAGCGGCTGGACATCTATTTTTATTTATCCGGGCTATGAATTTAAAGCCATTGACGGAATGATTACAAACTTCCATTTGCCGAAATCGTCATTGATTATGCTGGTCAGCGCGCTTGCTGGAAGAGAAAACATTCTGCGTGCCTATAACCATGCAGTGGAAGAAGAATACCGTTTCTTCAGCTTCGGAGACGCGATGCTGATTATATAATTTGAGAACAGGAGGCCTCATCAAAAGTGGCTGAACAACCAATACGCTATGAATTTATAAAAGAATGCAAACAAACAGGAGCGCGGCTGGGCAAAGTGCATACGCCTCACGGCTCCTTCGAAACGCCGGTTTTTATGCCGGTCGGTACACTGGCGACAGTCAAAACAATGTCGCCTGAAGAGCTGAAAGCAATGGATGCAGGCATCATTTTGAGCAACACTTATCATCTATGGCTTCGTCCGGGCCAAGACATTGTCAAAGAAGCGGGCGGGCTCCATAAATTTATGAACTGGGACCGCGCAATTTTAACAGATTCAGGCGGTTTTCAGGTCTTTTCTTTAAGCAAGTTTCGTAATATAGAGGAAGAGGGTGTCCATTTCCGCAATCATCTAAATGGAGACAAGCTGTTTTTATCTCCGGAAAAAGCGATGGAGATCCAAAACGCACTCGGCTCTGATATTATGATGGCGTTTGACGAATGCCCGCCATACCCGGCGGAGTACGACTACATGAAGAGGTCAGTTGAACGGACAAGCCGTTGGGCGGAACGCTGCCTGAATGCCCACAATCGTCAGGATGAACAAGGGCTGTTTGGTATTGTACAAGGCGGAGAATATGAAGATCTGCGGACACAAAGTGCGAAGGACTTGATTTCGCTTGATTTTCCGGGATATGCTATAGGCGGATTGTCTGTAGGTGAACCGAAGGATGTCATGAATCGTGTACTCGAATTTACAACACCGCTCTTGCCGAAGGATAAACCGAGATATCTGATGGGAGTAGGTTCTCCGGACGCACTGATCGACGGAGCGATCCGCGGGGTCGACATGTTTGACTGTGTGCTGCCTACTCGGATTGCAAGAAACGGCACAGTGTTTACTGCTGAAGGACGACTCAATATGAAAAATGCGAAATTTGAAAGAGACTTCCGTCCGATTGATGAAGAGTGTGATTGCTATACATGTAAAAACTACACTCGCGCGTACATTAGGCACTTGATTCGCTGCAATGAAACATTCGGCCTTCGATTAACAACTTACCATAACCTTCATTTTCTGTTACACTTAATGGAGCAGGTGAGACAGGCTATTCGCGAGGATCGTCTCGGTGATTTCAGAGAAGAGTTCTTTGAGCGTTACGGCTATAACAAGCCAAATGCGAAAAGCTTCTAAATAAACATAACAGGCTTACAGAAAGGGGTGAAAATGATGACTGGCACTTTAGGTACATTGGTTCCTATTATTTTAATGTTTGCGGTCCTTTACTTCTTGCTGATTCGTCCTCAGCAAAAGCAGCAAAAGGCTGTACGCCAAATGCAAGAGGAACTGAAAAAAGGCGATTCAGTAGTGACAATCGGGGGATTGCACGGTACTGTTGACTCTATCGATGAAAGCAAAGTCGTAATTAAGACTGGTGATAACACACGTCTTACGTTCGACCGCCGCGCGATCAGAGAAGTTTCTGCTGCTGAATAACAGCAGGAGCTATACATAGCAAACAAAAAAGAGCGGGCAAGTGAGCCCGCTCTTTTTTATGTGGAAGACCTGTTTCCCCTCATGTTTACGCCGAAAATCCCGCCCAGCATGCACACCCCTAAAAATCCCAGATGGAAGATCAGCTGTTCTGCTGTAAATGTCTTTCCGAATCCTAAATACTGAAACAATAAGATAATCAGAGAAAAACTTATGGCAGTCAATGCTCCAATCATCCAGCCTCTTTCCTTGCCTTTCCCGCCTGAAATGAACCCGCCGATAAATAAAGAGAGAAATGAGATAGCTGTGATCAGCCAGTTAAATGATGATTCTTCCAGCGAGGTTGCGGTCAATAAAAGTGAAACCGCTAAACTTGTCAGGAGCATGGCTGAAAATATGGCGATTAAGCCGTAAAGAATGCCTTTTCCAACTTGTTTCGTTTCCTCCATGATTGTCTCCTCTCTGCCTGTATTAAAAGGCTTCTGTTCTTTTTGTTCAAAACCGTCAGACATGCTGATGGCTCGTCTTTGTAAAAATGTATTCCCTTATCCCTTGAATTAGACGTAAAAGCTTTGTGAAATGCAATCGGTTTTTCTTACATAAATTGATCATTTTGTTGCAACCTATAATGAGTTGGAGGTGCATGATGGAAGAGCTTCTCACTATTGCGTTTCGCACAGTCGTATTGTATTTTGTGATATTGGTCATTTTTCGTTTCATGGGCAAACGGGAGATCGGAGAGCTTAGTATTTTAGATCTCGTTGTCTTTATCATGATGGCTGAAATTGCCGTTTTAGCCATAGAAAACGTAGACGATCATCTATTTCATACCATTTTGCCAATGCTTGTATTAATGATCATTCAAGTGACTTTGGCATACTTTTCTTTAAAAAACCGAAAAGTCCGCCAGCTTCTTGACGGTAAGCCGACCATAATTATCAAATATGGAAAAATTGACGAAGAAGCCATGAAATCACAGCGTTATAATTTTGATGATTTAATGGTTCAGCTCAGAGAAAATAGCGTCGACAGAGTAGCTGACGTATCATTTGCCATATTAGAGCCGTCGGGCAAACTGACTATTGTAAAGAAAGAAAATAGCGGAGAGCATCGGCAGCTCGAAATGCCGCTCATTATAGACGGCTTCATTCAAACAGAAAACCTGTCCAGAATCAGTAAAGATAAAAAATGGCTGCTCGAAAGTTTGCAAAAACACGGATACACAAACCCTTCAGATATTTCATTTTGCTCGTTTACAGACGGAGAATTATTTATTGATGAAAAAGATGGGCACCGCACGTGACTATTATCGGATGATCAGACGTCCGATAATGGGAATGCGGCGAAGCTCATCTTTTTTAATTAAACGGAAAACGAGCAGGAGGATTATATAAATGGCGGCGCTCACCGCAATCCATCCGGCTAGATTGACAGCCTCAGATGCTCCAAAGCTTATATATTGTTTGATGGCGGAGCTGATAAATCCGCAAATTACAATAACAGCGAAGCTGAGCGCATACTCCTTGATTTTGATGCTGATCGGCAGCACTTTGCTTACGGTTGCTGCGTGCAATAGCGTGACGAGCACCATGCCTGTCACAATGGCTAATGCCGCGCCCATAATGCCAAGAGAAGGCCTTGTGGCAAGGACAAAAATAAGGCCTGTTTTGACTAGCGCTCCGATTAAGCTGTTCATCATCGCAGCTCCTGCCAAATTAAGCGCCTGCAGCACAGCTTGAAGCGGGCCTTGAAAATAATAAAGCAGAAAAAACGGGGCCATCACTTTTATAAATACAGCTGCGCCTGAGGAACCGTACATCACTCTCATCAGCTCATCCGCAAATACAAATAAAATAACAACTGAAATGCCTCCGCTGAGCAGACAGAGACGCATCGCCTGTTCCAAGCGGTATTCCACCACCTGCAATTTTTTCTGCTCCATTCCTTCACTGATCGCAGGAACAAGCGCGGTCGACAAAGAATATGTAATAAAGCTGGGCAGAGTCAGCAGCGTCATGGCAAAGCCGGTCAGTTCCCCGTATTGCTTTGTTGCGGCAACTGTTGCCACACCGGCGATGGCAAGGCTTTGAGCGACGACGATTGGCTCGAAAAACCAAGAGAGGTTTCCGATAAAGCGGCTCCCGGTTGTTGGAAGGGACACGCTCATTAATTGGGTAAAGGTTTGTTTTCCGTTTTTAATTGACTGGAAAAAATGCTTTCTGATTTTAATTGTCTTTTTATACTTAAAGCAAACGAATAAATAAAGAAGTGATGCCAGCTCCCCTGCCACTGAGGATAGCATTGCCCCCGCTGCAGCATATTCAATTCCGTAAGGGAGAAAAATCGTTGTGCAGACAGCCACGAGTGAAATGCGGACGACCTGTTCAAGGACTTGTGACATAGCAAGCGGGTTCATATTCTGTTTTCCTTGAAAGTATCCCCTCAGCACACTCGATATAGCAATAATCGGCACAACCGGCGTAATGGCCAAGAGCGGGTACAGTGTTCGCTTATCTGTCAGCATCGTTTCAGCCATAACCGGGGCGAAAAACAGAAACAGCGGTGTAAAGATGAGGCTGAGCACTCCCGTAATGGTCAGAGACATGACTAAAATATTTTTCGTTTTTTGATGATCTCCGCGCGCACTGGCTTCAGCGACTAGCTTGCTGATCGCGACCGGCAGACCGAATTGAGTTAATGTAGTGGCCAAGAAGAAGGTAGGCGCTGCCATCATGTAAAGCCCGACTCCTTCTTCACCGATAAAACGGGCGATAACCACCCGGTTGACAAACCCGAGCATTCTTGTAACCATTCCTGCTGCGATAAGGATAAGAGTGCCCTTTAAAAACGTCTGTTTCGCCATTTTTACCCCCTGCCTTCTCAAACTACCTGGAATCATATACAATAAAGATATGCGTATATGTCGTCCAAGCATGACAAGTCTTCTTGAAAAACAATAAAAAAGGAGCGTGGAATTCGTGGAGAAGCATCCAGCCGATCTATATAAAGACCACGTCAGGCCGTTTCTTTACAGCAAACTGGAAGAGTTTAAGATTCTCGGGTATGATGATGTTGAACTCGAAAGTTTGTGGTCATACTTAACAGATAAGAAGTGGAAAAAGAAAACGGAACTGAGCATTTATGAACTGGCGAGTGATATTTTATCAGTGAAAATTGGCGAATTTATGAACTATGCAACCGTTGAGTCATTTAAAACGTCTAATTGGCTGGGCAGTGAAGAGGGCCAGGAAGCATTGGAAGAACTGCTGAGATAGCAGGTTGATTCGCACAGGTTTAAGGGAGGATATACATAATGAAAAAAGGACGCTTGATTGCGTTTTTCCTTTTCGTTCTATTGATCGGCACGGGCTTGGGCTACTTTACGAAGCCTGCCGCTAACAATATTACGTTAGGATTGGATTTGCAAGGCGGATTTGAGGTGCTGTATGATGTACAGCCTGTAAAAAAAGGTGACAAAATCACAAAAGACGTTCTGGTCAGCACAGTAGAGGCACTGAACCGCCGGGCCAATGTTCTCGGTGTCAGCGAACCGAACATCCAAATTGAAGGGAATAACCGGATTCGCGTTCAGCTCGCAGGTGTGACAAACCAAAACAGAGCGCGTGAAATTTTGGCGACTGAAGCGCAGCTTTCTTTCAGAGATGCAAATGATAAGGAACTGTTAAACGGTGCTGATTTAGTCGAAAACGGCGCTAAACAAACTTATGATAGCACAACAAATGAGCCAATTGTCACGATTAAGCTGAAAGACGCTGATAAATTTGGTGAAGTGACCAAGAAGGTCATGAAAATGGCGCCAAACAACCAGCTTGTCATTTGGCTGGATTATGATAAAGGTGATTCCTTTAAGAAAGAAGTTCAAAAAGAGCATCCTAAATTTGTATCCGCTCCAAATGTAAGTCAGGAACTAAATACAACTGATGTAAAAATTGAAGGTCATTTCACAGCTCAAGAAGCGAAAGATTTAGCCAGCATTTTAAACGCCGGTGCGCTTCCTGTAAAACTGACTGAAAAATATTCAACATCAGTAGGCGCACAATTCGGCCAGCAGGCTCTCCATGATACGGTGTTTGCCGGTATTGTCGGTATCGCAATTATTTTCTTATTTATGCTTTTCTATTACCGTCTGCCGGGGTTAATCGCGGTGATTACGCTATCTGTTTATATCTACATTACACTCCAGATCTTTGACTGGATGAATGCCGTACTCACGCTTCCGGGAATTGCCGCTCTCATTTTAGGTGTCGGGATGGCTGTTGATGCCAACATTATTACCTATGAGCGGATTAAAGAAGAGCTCAAGCTAGGAAAGTCAGTCCGCTCTGCCTTCCGTTCAGGAAACAGACGGTCATTTGCGACGATTTTTGACGCGAATATTACAACCATTATTGCAGCGGTTGTGCTCTTTATCTTTGGGACAAGCTCTGTTAAAGGGTTTGCGACAATGCTGATCCTATCGATTTTGACAAGCTTTATCACTGCCGTTTTCTTATCGAGATTTCTCCTCGCTCTCCTTGTGGAAAGCAGATGGCTTGATCGGAAAAAAGGCTGGTTTGGTGTCAATAAGAAACATATCATGGATATTCAGGATACGGATGAAAATACAGAGCCGCATACGCCATTCCAAAAATGGGATTTCACGAGCAAACGCAAATACTTCTTTATTTTCTCCAGTGCAGTCACGGTTGCCGGGATTATTATCCTGCTTGTGTTCAGGCTGAATCTTGGCATTGACTTTGCAAGCGGTGCACGGATTGAAGTGCAAAGCGACCATAAGCTGACGACAGAGCAAGTTGAAAAGGACTTTGAATCTCTTGGTATGGACCCTGATACTGTCGTTCTGTCAGGCGAAAAGAGCAATATCGGTGTTGCCCGTTTTGTCGGGGTGCCAGATAAAGAAACCATAGCAAAAGTAAAAACGTATTTTAAAGACAAATACGGGTCTGAGCCAAATGTCAGCACAGTTTCACCGACAGTCGGTAAAGAGCTGGCAAGAAATGCGCTGTACGCAGTTGCTATAGCTTCTATTGGCATCATTATTTACGTTTCAATCCGATTCGAATACAAAATGGCGATTGCTGCCATCGCCTCATTGCTATATGACGCATTCTTTATCGTCACGTTCTTCAGTATTACAAGGCTTGAGGTAGATGTTACGTTCATCGCGGCCATCTTGACGATAATCGGGTATTCCATTAACGATACAATCGTTACATTTGACAGGGTCCGCGAGCATATGAAAAAGCGTAAGCCGAAAACATTTGCCGATCTGAACCATATTGTAAACCTGAGCCTGCAGCAAACCTTTACACGTTCAATTAACACTGTATTAACCGTTGTGATTGTTGTTGTGACATTGCTGATCTTTGGAGCATCTTCTATTACTAACTTCTCAATTGCTTTATTGGTCGGGCTGTTAACAGGCGTTTATTCTTCTCTATACATTGCCGCACAAATTTGGCTTGCATGGAAAGGAAGAGAACTGAAAAAAGATTCGGCGCAATAAAAAATATCAGGCTGTCCTCTGCAGGGCAGCCTGTTTTTTGAAGTTTCATTGAACTTAAAATAGACATTTGCTATAATGACATACGCTTACATTTAAACATATATATGGTGTTAAAAGTGTTTATGACTGGTTTTCAGATATGTAGGAGGGTTTATATATGAGGGTTCGCGAATCAGAGCTGCCGGGCATAGGACAAAAAGTTGAAATGATTACTAGAAACCGTGATAAAATTTCAATTATCATTCATCATGACGGACGGAGAGAGCTTTACTATTTTGACGAAAACGACCATGAGGAATGTGTTGCCTCCGTGCAGTTTGATGACGCTGAAGCAAGGCAAATGTCTGCAATTCTTGGCGGAATGGCATATAAACCGAAAGCATTAGAACAGGTCGAGTCAGCCCTTGATGATTTGATTATAGAGTGGTGTAAAGCAGAGGCGGGAGCGCCTGCCATTCATCAGACGATTGGTGATTTGAATGTGGGTCAGGAATATCATGTGACGGTCATTGCAATTGTTAAAAAGAATCAGGATAAACAACTGAATCCGAGCTCTGAAACAGTCATTGACGAAGGCGATACACTTGTGATTTCCGGTGAGGGAACCGGACTGAAGAGGCTGATTCGGGAAAAATTAACAGCGAAGGGGGCTTAACCTAGTGTTAAGCCATGTTTAAAACCAGTCTTGATGGGGAAAGTTACCTCAATAAGAAGTTTGGGGGAAAAGAGAATGAATAAACAATGGACCATTATTTTCGCACTTATTTTCACCTTAATTGTCGCTATTTTCGCAGTCATTAATGTTCGATCCGTAGAAGTTGATTACCTGTTTGGAAGATCAGAATGGCCGCTCATTCTTGTTATTTTGGGCTCAGTTTTAATGGGAGCGCTGATCGTATTTTCTGTCGGCATTTTTCAGGTAATGAAATTGAAGCGGGAAATAAAAACCTTGCGGAAAGAAAATAGAACAGCAATACATAAACAAGAGGATACTCATCTTGCTGATCAGACTGACACACAGGATGCATCAGCCATGATTGAGAAAAAAGACTAGTTTTCGAATATTATTTGAAACCCCTCAGCCTGCTCTAGTATAATAGGGTGGTTGAGGGGTGAATTTATGTTAGCGTCAAAAATGCGATGGGAAATCCAGCGACCAGATCAGGATAAGGTCAAATCACTCACAGAACAATTGCATATAACACCTCTTGTTGCGTCCCTGCTTGTAAAAAGAGGCTTTGATACGGCAGAAAGCGCTAGGCTGTTTTTACATACAAAGGATGCCGATTTTTATGATCCTTTTGAAATGAAAGGCATGAAAGAAGCGGCAGATCGAATAAAACAGGCGATTTCACAACAAGAAAAGATTATGATATATGGCGATTATGACGCCGATGGGGTTACAAGTACGTCAGTGATGCTTCACACGCTGCAAAAACTGTCGGCTCAAGTTGATTTTTATATACCTGACCGTTTTAAAGAAGGATATGGACCTAATGAACAGGCGTTTCGTTCGATTAAAGAACGGGGCTTCTCTTTGATCATTACGGTTGATACAGGAATTGCCGCTGTGCATGAAGCGAAGGTGGCAAAGGAACTCGGACTGGATGTCATCATTACCGATCATCATGAACCGGGACCGGAGCTTCCGAATGTCCATGCGATCGTCCACCCGAAGCAGCCGGGCTGCACTTACCCGTTTAAAGAGCTTGCCGGGGTTGGAGTCGCGTTTAAGCTTGCCCACGCTTTATTGGGTGAACTTCCTGATGAACTGCTTGACCTGGCGGCTATCGGCACCATTGCCGATCTAGTCCCGCTGCATGACGAAAACAGATTAATTGCAACACTAGGACTGGAAAGGCTTCGACGGACAAATCGGCTCGGCTTAAAAGAGCTGATTAAGCTGTCAGGCGGAGACATCGGAGAAGCGAACGAAGAAACTGTCGGATTTCAGCTCGCACCAAGGCTGAATGCCGTTGGAAGAATCGAACAGGCGGATCCCGCTGTTCATTTGCTTATGTCAGAGGATTCGTTTGAAGCGGAAGAGCTTGCCGCAGAAATTGACCAGCTGAACAAAGAGCGCCAAAAAATGGTCAGCAAAATGACGGATGAAGCGATTGAAATGGTTGAACAGCAAGGGCTCGATCAAACTGCAATTGTCGTGGCCAAAGCCGGATGGAACCCGGGAGTCGTCGGGATTGTGGCTTCAAAGCTTGTGGACCGTTTCTACCGACCGGCCATTGTTCTTGGCATTGATGAAGAAAAGGGAATCGCTAAAGGTTCGGCCCGAAGCATCAGAGGATTTAATTTATTTGAGAGCCTTTCTGAATGCAGAGATATTCTTCCTCATTTCGGCGGCCATCCAATGGCTGCGGGGATGACGCTGAAAGCCGAAGATGTGCCGGATTTGCGAAGCAGGCTGAATGAAATAGCGGACAATACGCTTACGGAAGAGGATTTTATTCCCGTACAGGAAGTCGACCTTGTCTGCGGCGTCGAAGACATTACAGTTGAAAGCATCGCAGAAATGAACATGCTGTCTCCTTTTGGCATGCTGAACCCGAAACCGCACGTTCTCGTAGAAAACGCAGTACTGGAAGATGTCCGCAAGATAGGGGCAAATAAAACTCATGTCAAAATGACGATCAGAAACGAGTCGTCCCAGCTTGATTGCGTCGGTTTTAATAAAGGCGAGCTTGAAGAAGGCATCGTACCGGGTTCAAGAATTTCCATTGTCGGTGAGATGTCAATCAACGAATGGAACAATCGAAAAAAGCCGCAGCTTATGATAAAGGATGCCGCTGTTTCTGAATGGCAGCTGTTTGATTTAAGGGGAAAACGGACGTGGGAAGACACAGTTTCCGCCCTTCCATCTGCTAAACGGGCCATTGTCTCTTTCAAAGAAGACTCATCAACATTACTTCAAACTGAAGGCCTTCGCCGAGAAGTGCACGTCATCAGCTCTGAAGATCAAGCAAAGGCGTTTGACCTCGATGGTGCATATATTGTATTACTGGATTCGCCGCCTTCGCTGGACATGCTCGCACGTTTGCTGGAAGGCAAGGCGCCTGAGCGGATATATTTTATTTTTCTCAATCATGAGGACCACTTTTTATCAACTTTTCCCGCAAGAGACCACTTTAAATGGTATTATGCGTTCTTGCTGAAAAGAGGCGCTTTTGACGTGAAAAAACACGGTTCAGAGCTTGCAAAACATAAAGGCTGGTCCGTTGAAACAATCAATTTCATGACAAAGGTGTTTTTTGATCTCGGTTTTGTTAAAATAGAGAATGGTGTGCTGTCTGTTGTGAGCGGAGCAAAGAAACGCGACTTAACAGACTCACAAACATATCAGGCGAAACAGCAGCTGATGGAACTGGATCAAAAGCTGAATTATTCTTCTGCTGAAGAGCTGAAGGAATGGCTGAATAAGCTGATGAAACAAGATTCAGAGGCTTATGAAAGTACGAGGAGGACATAAAACAGATGGATTTAAAACAATACGTAACAATTGTACCGGATTACCCGAAAGAGGGCGTGCAATTTAAAGATATTACGACACTGATGGACAAAGGCGATGTATACCGCTATGCCACAGATCAAATTGTTGAATATGCGAAAGAAAAGCAAATTGATTTGGTCGTTGGCCCTGAAGCGCGCGGCTTTATTATCGGCTGTCCCGTTGCTTACGCGCTTGGCGTGGGTTTTGCGCCGGTCCGCAAAGAAGGCAAGTTGCCTCGTGAAGTAATCAAAGTGGATTATGGCTTGGAATACGGAAAAGACGTATTAACGATCCACAAAGATGCGATTAAGCCTGGTCAGCGTGTGCTTATTACAGATGACCTGCTTGCGACAGGCGGCACAATTGAAGCGACAATCAAACTTGTTGAAGAGCTTGGCGGCGTTGTTGCTGGTATCGCTTTCTTAATCGAGCTTTCTTACCTTGACGGCAGAAATAAGCTCGAAGATTACGACATCTTAACATTGATGAAATACTAAGGATAACCGCATAACGAAAAAGCACTCCATGTCAGGGTGCTTTTTTCCTATTGTTTTGCATTTATTTTATATAATATTTGGCTATTTGAACTTCTGCTCTTTACATCTTTCGTTTTTTTCTTGATAATAAACTACAATACAGTTTACATTTTAAAAAAGGTGATTCCATGGCGAACGAACAAGTATTGACTGCCGAGCAAGTTATAGATAAAGCGCGCAGCTATCTATCTGATGAGCATATCGCATTTGTCGAAAAAGCATATCTGTACGCTGAAGATGCTCATCGCGAGCAATACCGCAAATCGGGCGAGCCATATATTATTCATCCGATTCAGGTTGCGGGGATTCTCGTTGATCTTGAAATGGACCCTTCCACAATCGCGGGTGGATTTTTGCACGATGTCGTGGAAGATACAGATGTGACGCTCGATGACCTGAAAGAAGCATTTTCCGAAGAAGTGGCAATGCTTGTAGACGGCGTAACGAAACTCGGCAAAATTAAATATAAATCTCAAGAGGAACAGCAGGCGGAAAATCATCGCAAAATGTTTGTCGCTATGGCTCAAGATATCAGGGTCATATTGATCAAGCTGGCGGATCGTCTTCACAATATGCGGACACTGAAACATCTGCCTCAGGAAAAACAGCGGAGAATCTCCAATGAAACGCTGGAAATTTTTGCTCCTTTGGCGCATCGTCTCGGGATTTCAAAAATTAAGTGGGAATTGGAAGATACGGCGCTCCGTTATTTGAACCCTCAGCAATATTACAGAATTGTCAACCTCATGAAGAAGAAACGTGCAGAACGAGAGCTTTATGTCGATGAGGTTGTCAATGAAGTGAAGAAACGTGTCGAAGAAGTAAATATCAAGGCTGACTTCTCGGGACGCCCGAAACATATTTACAGCATTTATCGAAAAATGGTGCTGCAAAATAAGCAATTCAATGAAATTTACGATTTGTTGGCTGTCCGTATTCTTGTGAATAGCATAAAGGACTGCTACGCGGTGCTTGGCATCATTCACACATGCTGGAAACCGATGCCAGGCAGATTCAAAGATTATATCGCAATGCCGAAGCCGAATATGTATCAATCGCTTCATACAACGGTTATTGGGCCTAAAGGCGATCCGCTTGAAGTGCAGATCCGCACCTTTGAAATGCATGAAATAGCGGAATACGGGGTTGCGGCTCACTGGGCTTATAAAGAAGGGAAAGCAGCCAATGAAGGTGCAACCTTTGAGAAAAAGCTTTCTTGGTTCCGTGAAATTTTAGAATTTCAAAATGAATCGACAGATGCAGAAGAATTTATGGAATCGCTCAAAATTGATTTGTTCTCTGACATGGTGTATGTCTTTACGCCAAAAGGAGATGTAATCGAGCTTCCGTCCGGTTCTGTTCCGATTGACTTTTCTTACCGGATTCACTCTGAAATCGGCAATAAAACAATCGGTGCCAAAGTAAACGGAAAAATGGTTACGCTTGACCATAAGCTTCGGACAGGTGATATCGTTGAAATTCTCACCTCTAAGCATTCCTACGGTCCGAGCCAGGATTGGGTGAAGCTTGCCCAAACATCCCAAGCGAAGCATAAAATCCGTCAATTCTTTAAGAAACAGCGGCGTGAAGAAAATGTCGAAAAAGGCCGTGAGCTGGTCGAAAAAGAAATTAAAAACTTGGATTTTGAATTGAAGGATGTTTTAACGCCAGAGAATATTCAAAAGGTTGCTGACAAATTTAATTTCTCAAATGAAGAGGATATGTACGCGGCGGTCGGTTACAACGGCATCACAGCTCTGCAGGTGGCGAACCGCCTAACAGAAAAAGAGAGAAAGCAGCGCGACCAGGAAGAACAGGAAAAGATCGTTCAGGAAGTCACTGGGGAACCTAAGCCATACCCGCAAGGAAGAAAACGGGAAGCTGGCGTTCGTGTCAAGGGCATTGACAACCTCCTTGTCCGTTTATCAAAATGCTGCAATCCTGTGCCAGGTGATGATATTGTCGGCTTTATCACAAAAGGCAGAGGGGTTTCGGTCCATCGCGAAGACTGTCCGAATGTCAAAACGAATGAAGCCCAAGAGCGGCTGATCCCGGTAGAGTGGGAACATGAGTCACAAGTTCAAAAGCGCAAGGAATACAATGTTGAGATAGAGATTCTTGGGTATGACCGCCGTGGATTGCTGAACGAGGTACTCCAGGCAGTGAATGAAACGAAAACCAATATTTCATCTGTCTCTGGCAAATCGGATCGCAATAAAGTGGCAACCATCCATATGGCGATTTTTATCCAGAATATCAATCACTTGCATAAAGTCGTCGAGCGTATTAAACAGATTAGAGATATCTATTCTGTGCGCCGCGTCATGAACTAAAGGGGTTAGAAAATGAGATTAGTTGTTCAGCGAGTAACAGAAGCAAGCGTTACAGTGGACGAAGAGGTCGTCGGCCAAATTGGACAAGGCCTTATGGTGCTGGTCGGCATCACTCACGATGATACAGAAGATGATGCAGCTTATTTAGCCGATAAAGTTGTCAATCTCCGTATTTTCGATGACAGTGAAGGGAAAATGAATCTGTCTCTTGTAGATATAGGAGGAGAGATTTTATCCGTCTCACAGTTTACGCTTTATGGAGATACGAAAAAAGGGCGCCGGCCGAACTACATGAACGCGGCCAAACCTGATAAAGCTTTAGGTCTTTATGAAAAATGGAATGACCTGCTTCGTGAAAAAGGAATCAAAGTGGAGACCGGAACGTTTGGAGCAATGATGGATGTTCAGCTTACAAACTCCGGACCGGTCACGCTCATTATGGATTCAAAATAAAAAAAGCTGCCAAAAGGCAGCTTTTTTTATTGGAAGTATTTCTCTAATCCGCTTTCGATCCCATCTGTTACTTTTTCTTGGTATGAATTGCTATGTACAATGGCTTCTTCCTGCGGATGGCTTACATATCCCAGCTCGTACAGCATAGCGGGCTGTCTGTTTTCCCGGAGCACATAATAATCTCCGAATAATACGCCGCGGTCTGGAATGGAAGAACGCTTCACCACTTCTGAGTGGACATCTGATGCGAGTTCCTGATCTTTGGCAGGACTGTAGTAATATGCTGTACTGCCTCTTGTAGAGGTATCCGCATAGCTGTCATAATGAATGCTGATAAAGGCGTCAGCGTTACGGTAGTGAGAGGTAGAGACCCGTGACTGCAGGCTGACAAAGGTATCATCCTGGCGTGTCACATATACATCCGCTCCAGCCGATCTAAGTTTGCTGGCGAGCAGTTTTGCCGTTTTGATCGTCAGGTTTTTCTCGAATTTCCCCGAATACCCGATCGTTCCGCTGTCTTTTCCTCCATGTCCCGGGTCAACAATAATCGTTTTATTGTTTAGAGAGCCGTTTCCAGACGGGGAATCAGAGACTGGCGGTTCACCTGCTTCTTCTGCGCTTTTAGACGTTTGGACCACCCAATTGGCTACATAAGCAGTCTGCCCGTTATCAAGCTTTATTTCATACCAGCTTCCCTTTGAACCGGTAATGGTGTATGAATCTCCTTTGGCAGCGCGCTCAACGATCGAAGCTGATGTTGACGCATCACTTCTTAGATTCGTTCCTCCGTACATGATATAGGCTTTTTTAGCGGAGGATGAACTGCCGGCATTTGCTGAATCATCAGCTGGAACAGAACTAGTCAAAAGGTAATGGCTTGCAACCCAGCCTTTTAGCCCGTTCACCTCAATGTGAGCCCAGCCATTTTTCTCGTTGAGAACCGTCAGTTTCGTTCCGCGATCAAGTTTTGTTATAATTGCCGCGTCATGTGAGGCGGAGGCTCTTACATTTAGCGAAGAAACACCGACTGTGCCCGTCGTTGACGCACCGGAATCCTCGGTTTGGTCACTCTCATCAGACGCTGAACTGCTGCCTCCTGATGTGACATATTCAGATGATACCCATCCGGTGGCACTGTGATAGGATATCTTGATCCAGCCCGAATCTTTATCAATGACAGATGCTTGGCTGCCTTGCGGGAATTTGCCGATGACTTCGTAGGAAGTGCCCGGGCCGCTTCTCATCCGCAGATCGGGGTCTGTTGATGTCACAGTGTCACTGCTTCCTGAGGAGCTTGTGCTGGCCTGGTCTTCCTTTGTAATAAGCCAGGAGACTACCCAGCCCTTTTCTCCAGAACCAAGCTGTATCTGCACCCAGTCTCCATCTTCCTTTAAAATTGGATAGCGTTCTCCCTTTTTTACTTCCGCTGTAATGCCGTAGCTAAGCCCTGGGCCGCTTCTGACGTTCATTTCATCTGTTGCGATGACCGCTTCTCCTTGAGCAGCTGTAACGGATGAAAAGGTCGGGAATAGCGCTGAGGTGAAAATAATACATACAATAAGGACAAAGTATTTCTTGTTCATTGTGTCCTCCTTTCTGATGATCATTAAAAAAGCATTCTTGTTTAATATCGTAAAGTCCTTTCTGATTTTTAAATAAAAATAAAATGATTTGTTTATACTAAGCGTAAATACAATCAAAAAGGTGTGCAAATCATGAAATATCATCCAAAAATGGGACGTGCATTTCACGACGGTGAAGCGAATCTGCATTACAGCGATCACGCAGATCCCGATACGACTGGTTATCTTACGGAAACAGCATCTGAATTTGGTCTTATGTCCAAAGAAGCAGCGCTGAGGAAAAACAACCGGAATAAAGCTTGACAGAGAACCCCAATCCCATTATTATAATAGAAATTGAGTACATAGCAAATGATGAAAGATTTGAACCAATAATGGAGAAGAGTAGGTCAGATTGCATGATTAGAGAGGAACCCGCCCCAGGCTGAAAGCGGATCCCATTGCGTCTTTCTCGAAACAACACTCCGGAGGTTTCCTGCTGAACGCGTGAATAACGCCATTAGGCAGTGAACGTGAACCTGCGTTAAAGGATCGAGCGGGAATATGAACGTATTCCAACTAGGGTGGCACCACGGGTATAACTCTCGTCCCTACTATCATGTATAGTAGGGGCGGGAGTTTTTTTCATTTTCATCATTAACGATCATTGGATATTTTATAAGGAATACATAAGGAGGTCTACCTATGGGATATAACATTCCGAGAGGAACACAGGATATTCTGCCTGGAGAATCAGATCGCTGGCAGTTTGTTGAACAAATTATGAGAGACACTTGCCGCACTTATCAATATAAAGAAATCCGCACACCGATTTTTGAGCATACAGAACTGTTTGCCAGAGGCGTCGGAGAATCAACGGATATCGTACAAAAAGAAATGTATACCTTCGAGGACCGCAAAGGCAGAAGCCTGACGCTTCGTCCGGAGGGAACAGCTGCTGCGGTTCGCGCTTTTAATGAAAACAAGCTGTTCGCAAATCCTGTACAGCCGACAAAGCTTTATTATGTCGGGCCGATGTTCCGTTATGAACGTCCTCAGACGGGCCGTTACCGCCAGTTTTATCAGTTTGGAATTGAAGCGATTGGTTCGAAAGACCCTGCAATCGACGCTGAAGTAATGGCGCTTGCGATGAGTATTTATGAAAAAGCAGGTTTAGAAAACGTTAAGCTTGTCATAAACAGTCTCGGCGATCAAGATAGCCGCAAAAGCTACAGAGAAGCGCTCGTGAAACACTTCGAGCCTCGCATCGAAGAATTTTGTTCAGACTGCCAGTCCCGGCTGCACACGAACCCGCTTAGAATTTTGGACTGCAAAAAAGACCGTGATCATGAGCTGATGAAATCGGCACCTTCGATTTTGACATATTTAAATGAAGAATCAGCCGCTTATTTTGAAAAAGTGAAACAATACTTAAATGATCTTGGCATTTCGTATGAAATCGATCCGAACCTTGTGAGAGGGCTGGATTATTACAACCACACCGCATTTGAAATTATGAGCAATGCGGAGGGCTTTGGCGCGATTACGACACTTGCCGGCGGCGGACGCTACGACGGGCTTGTCGAACAGATCGGCGGACCTGAAGCACCGGGCATCGGATTTGCGATGAGCATCGAACGCTTGCTTGCCGCAATTGATGCTGAAAAAAGAGAGCTGCCTGTTGATAAGGGAATCGACTGCTATATCGTCACACTAGGCGAAAAAGCAAAGGATTATTCTGTTTCATTGGTGTACAAACTGAGAGAAGCAGGCATTTCCAGTGAAATCGATTATGAAAATAAGAAAATGAAAGGCCAGTTTAAAACAGCTGATCGCTTAAATGCCAGATTTATTGCGATTTTGGGTGAAGATGAGCTTGCCCAAAACAAAATCAATGTAAAGGATGCACAGACTGGCGAACAGATTGAAGTGGCACTTGATGAATTTATACATGTGATGAAGGCAAACCAAAAGGGATAAGGAGTGAAACGCATTGTTTGGAAGAACATATTATTGCGGTGATATAACTGAAAAAGCAATTGGCGAATCTGTAACGCTGAAAGGATGGGTCCAAAAAAGACGAGACCTCGGCGGATTGATTTTTATTGACTTGCGTGACCGTACGGGCATTGTTCAAGTCGTTTTTAACCCTGATGTGTCAAAAGAAGCGCTTGCTGTTGCGGAAGGCATCAGAAATGAATACGTGCTTGATATTCAAGGAAAAGTGGTGGCGCGTGAAGAGGGAACAGTTAATCCGAATTTGAAAACAGGCGCGATCGAAATACATGCTGATGGAGTGAACGTATTAAATGCTGCAAAGACACCTCCATTTGCGATTTCTGATCAAGCTGAAGAAGTGTCAGAGGACGTTCGTTTAAAACACCGTTACTTAGATTTGCGCAGACCGGCTATGTTCCAGACGATGCAGCTGCGCCATAACGTGACGAAAGCTGTTCGCAGCTTTTTAGATGAAAATGGGTTTCTTGATGTTGAAACGCCGATTTTAACAGGAAGTACGCCTGAAGGCGCACGTGACTACTTGGTGCCGAGCCGTGTGCACGAAGGTGAGTTCTACGCGCTGCCGCAGTCTCCGCAGCTATTTAAACAGCTTCTGATGGTATCAGGCATTGAACGATATTATCAAATTGCCCGCTGTTTCCGCGATGAAGACTTGCGTGCGGACCGTCAGCCTGAGTTTACGCAAATTGATATTGAAATGTCCTTTATGAGCCAGGAAGACATTATGTCATTGGCTGAGGAGATGATGGCAAAGGTTATGCGTGAAACAAAAGGTGAGGAACTTAAGCTTCCTCTTCCTCGAATGACGTATGACGAAGCAATGAACAAGTACGGTTCTGATAAACCGGATACGCGTTTTGACATGCTTTTGACGGATGTGTCTGACATTGTAAAGGATACGGAATTTAAAGTGTTCTCATCAGCTGTAGCAAACGGCGGCGTGGTCAAAGCCATCAACGTAAAAGGCGGTGCCGGCGATTACTCCAGAAAAGACATCGACGCTCTTGGCGCTTTTGCTGCAAACTACGGGGCAAAAGGGCTTGCCTGGGTGAAGGTTGAGGCAGACGGAGTGAAAGGCCCGATCGCTAAATTCTTTGATGAAGAAAAGCAGTCTAAGCTGATTGAAGCACTTGATGCTGCTGAAGGTGATTTGCTGCTGTTCGGAGCGGATCAATTCGAAGTTGTGGCCGCATCACTCGGCGCCCTGCGCTTAAAGCTTGGGAAAGAACGCGGGCTGATTGACGAAAAATTGTTCAATTTCTTATGGGTCATCGACTGGCCGCTATTAGAGCATGATCCGGAAGAAGGCCGTTTTTACGCAGCGCACCATCCGTTCACAATGCCTGTCCGCGAAGACCTTGAGCTGATTGAAACAGCGCCTGAAGACATGAAAGCACAAGCTTATGACCTCGTCTTAAACGGCTATGAGCTTGGCGGCGGTTCAATCCGTATTTTCGAAAAGGATATTCAGGAAAAAATGTTTGCGCTTCTCGGCTTCTCACCAGAAGAAGCGGCTGAACAGTTTGGATTCCTGCTGGAAGCATTTGAATACGGCGCTCCTCCGCACGGCGGAATCGCACTCGGCTTAGACCGTCTCGTTATGCTTCTCGCTGGACGTACGAACCTGAGAGATACGATTGCATTCCCGAAAACGGCAAGTGCAAGCTGCCTGATGACAGAGGCGCCGGGAGAAGTAAGCGACGCTCAGCTTGACGAGCTTCATCTTTCTATCAAGAAAAAAGTTAAGAACTGAATGTGCAGTTCGATTCTTGAAAATCAAAATCGTCTGTGATATGATTTTGACAAGTTAAATAAAGTCCTGATGTGTTAGTTGTACACCTAGTTTTGACCGAACATTTTTTTGATTTGGGAGCCCGCATTTTTAAATGGCGTACATGCCTCTTTTCATTCGGTAAAGAGGACTTACAAGATTTAAAAGAGGGCACCCACCTGCTGAGAGCGGGTTCAAAACAAAGGAAAGCTGCAACGGCACTATTGGGACTTTATTTTTTGTGCGCAGAAAAAACGGCTGCTCATGGATCAGCCATTTTATAGATGAAACCAGAATACGAATGTGGAGTGAGGTTCTTGTTACACCAGTTTTCACGCAATGAATTAGCTATCGGAAAAGAAGGCCTTGAAACGCTGAAAAACAGCACAGTTGCTGTGCTTGGGGTCGGCGGAGTCGGATCGTTCGCGGCAGAAGCGCTCGCGCGGTCAGGCGTCGGCCGCATTCTGCTTGTCGACAAAGATGATGTGGACATTACAAATGTAAACCGTCAGCTTCACGCGCTACTTTCAACTGTCGGACAGCCGAAAGTTGATTTAATGAAGGCGCGGATCGCAGACATTAATCCGGAGTGTGAAGTGATCGCGTTAAAAATGTTCTATACGGAGGAAACGTATGAGCAGTTTTTTGACTATGATCTTGACTATGTCATTGATGCGTCAGACACCATCTGTTATAAAATTCATTTAATGAAGGAATGTCTGAAACGGGATATTCCGCTCATCTCCAGCATGGGTGCTGCAAATAAAACGGATCCGACACGCTTCCAAATCGCTGATATCTCAAAAACGCACACTGATCCAATTGCGAAGGTCGTCCGTACGAAATTACGCAAGGAGGGTATCAAAAAAGGCGTTCAAGTGATTTTCTCTGATGAAAGCCCGATTGTCATTCGGGAAGATGTCAGAAAAGAAGTGGGGAATGACGAAGCGAAAATCCGTAAAGCAAAAATGCCGCCTTCCTCTAATGCTTTTGTGCCGTCAGTTGCAGGTTTGATTATGGGCGGACATGTTGTCATGGATCTTTTGAAAGACATTGAAATCAAACGTGTGAAGGATAAATAATGCATAAAAACAGCCTTGATGATCAAGGCTGTTTTTGTTTTATTTTCTTTTCATTAATTTATCGTACACCTGCTTTAAGGCGGATTCGAATTTTCCTGTCTGTTTCGGCTTATAGTATTGCTTATTTTTCAGAGGATCAGGGAGGTATTGTTGTTCGACCCAACCGTTGTCGTAATTGTGCGGGTATTTATAGTCGATTCCTCTTCCTAATTCCTGAGCTCCTTTATAATGCGCGTCTTTTAAATGCTTCGGGACATCCCCAATTTTTCCGGCTCTGATATCTGCCAGGGCCTCATCGATTGCCAGAATGGCAGAGTTTGATTTCGGTGAGAGGCAAAGCTCAATAACTGCGTTGGCCAGCGGGATTCGCGCTTCAGGAAACCCGACTCGCTCAGCGGTCTGAATAGCGTTCAGCACTCTAGGACCGGCTTGCGGGCTTGCTAAACCGATATCTTCATAGGCGATAACAAGCAATCGTCTTGCGATGCTCTCCAGATCACCGGCTTCAATTAATCTAGCCAAATAGTGAAGAGCAGCGTTGGCATCAGAGCCGCGGATCGATTTTTGAAAAGCGGACAGTACATCATAATGCGCGTCACCATCTTTATCGTGAGAAAAGCTTTTTTTCTGCAAGCATTCTTCCGCGGTTTCTAATGTAATGTGAATTTCACCGTCTGCTGACTCCTTCGTTGACAACACGGCAAGCTCAAGCGCATTTAAAGCGGAGCGGACATCTCCTCCGCATCCGTGGGCAAAATGCTCCATCGCCTGATCATCAATGGATACAGAATAGGTGCCAAGGCCCCGATGCTCATCATGGAGCGCACGTTCCAGTGCCTGTTTAATCAGATCAGGTGTTAACGGTTCAAGCTCAAAAATCTGGGTCCGGCTTCTGATCGCCGGATTAATGGCATGATACGGGTTAGCCGTCGTTGCTCCGATCAAAATGATCATTCCGTTTTCTAAATAGGGTAATAGAAAATCCTGTTTTCCTTTATCCAGCCTGTGGACTTCATCCAGAATCAAAATCACTTGGCCGGACATCTTGGCTTCCTGAGCTACGATTTCCATATCTTTTTTATTGTTAATGACAGCATTCAGCTTTCGAAAAGCAATACTTGTTGAACCGGCGATTGCTGTTGCGATTGATGTTTTTCCAATTCCGGGCGGCCCGTACAAAATCATGGATGACAAATGTTTTGCCTGGACCATTCTGCCAATAATTTTATCTTCAGCCACCAGATGCTGCTGGCCGATAATATCCTCTATTTTTGTCGGACGCATCCGATATGCCAATGGCTTCATCTATCATCTCTCCTTACTTAATTACAGGGTAACGGAAAACCGTACATTAGAAAAGGGTAAAGGCCCCTTTCCTTCTGCCTCAATGAAAATTCGCTGAAGGTATGTTATAATAACAGTTGGTCTATAAGATAATAAACGGACGAAACATATAGAAATTACCATTATAAATGTGGAAAATCATGAAATAACAGAGGTGTTCATGTTGAAAATATCAACTAAGGGAAGATACGGGCTCACCATTATGATCGAGCTTGCAAAAAAGCACGGTGAAGGCCCGACTTCATTAAAAAGCATCGCACAGACGAATAATTTGTCCGAGCATTATTTGGAGCAGCTGGTATCGCCGCTCAGAAATGCCGGTTTAGTGAAAAGCATCAGAGGCGCATATGGCGGATATGTATTAGGCAGTGAGCCGGATGCCATTACTGCGGGAGATATTATCCGTGTGCTTGAGGGGCCGATCAGCCCTGTTGAAGTGCTGGAAGATGAGGAGCCTGCCAAGCGTGAGCTCTGGATTCGCATCCGGGATGCTGTAAAAGAGGTTTTAGACAGTACAACATTAGAGGATCTTGCCAGCTATACAGACGGAGAGCAAGAAGCTTATATGTTCTATATTTAGATCAGAGGTGTAAACATAATGGAACGGATTTATTTAGATCATGCCGCAACGTCTCCGATGGATGAGCGCGTGCTGGAAAAAATGATACCGCACTTCTCCGGCAGTTTCGGTAATCCCTCCAGTATTCATTCATTTGGCAGAGAATCTCGAAAATGGGTGGATGAAGCAAGAGCGCAGATCGCAGCAGAAATCGGAGCGGCAGAGCAGGAGATCATTTTTACAAGCGGGGGAACGGAAGCTGATAACTTGGCGATCATGGGAACCGCACTTGCAAGAAAAGATCTTGGCAGACATATCATCACAACAAAAATTGAGCATCACGCCGTGCTTCACACATGTGAAAAACTTGAGGAAGACGGATTTGACATAACGTATCTGGACGTTGACCAAAATGGAAGAGTCAGTGCAAAACAGGTGAAAGAAGCACTGCGTGATGATACAATCCTTGTGACAGTGATGTATGGAAATAATGAAGTTGGAACAGTGCAGCCGATCGAAGAAATCGGTGAGCTGTTAAAGGAACACAAAGCTTATTTTCATACCGATGCTGTTCAGGCATTCGGGTTGCTGCCAATTGATGTGAAAAACAGCCATATTGACCTTCTGTCTGTTTCCGGGCACAAGCTCAACGGGCCAAAAGGGACAGGCTTTTTATATGCTAGTAAAGATGTGAAGCTTTCACCGCTTTTATTCGGAGGAGAGCAAGAAAGAAAACGCCGTGCCGGAACGGAAAATGTTCCAGGCATTGTCGGGCTGAAAGAAGCGATCAAGCTGTCAAGTGAAGAACGTGACGAAAAAAACGAGAAGTATCAATCGTTTAAAGCAATCTTTGCCGACACGCTTAGAGATGCAGGTGTGGCATTCGAGGTCAACGGGGACAAAGAGCATAGTCTGCCGCATGTTCTGAATCTTTATTTCCCCGGTGTGTCAGTGGAAGCGCTGCTGGTTAATCTTGATATGGCTGGTGTCGCTGTCTCCAGCGGTTCAGCGTGCACGGCCGGTTCAGTCCTGCCGTCACATGTTCTGACTGCTATGTTCGGCGAAGAGAGTGACCGGCTGACGTCCTCTATTCGAATCAGCTTCGGCCTCGGCAATACGGCTGAGCAAGTGAAAACTGCTGCCAAACATGTGGCCGACGTTGTCAAACGGCTGACACAATAAGGCGGCGTAGTAATTGGAGTGAATGAAATGGAAAAACGGCCGGAGGATACAAGAGTCGTTGTCGGCATGTCCGGCGGAGTAGACTCATCTGTGGCGGCCCTGCTGTTAAAAGAACAGGGCTATGATGTAATCGGAATCTTTATGAAAAACTGGGATGATACGGACGAAAACGGTTTTTGCACGGCGACAGAGGATTATGAAGATGTGATCCGCGTCTGCAACCAAATCGGAATTCCGTATTATGCCGTAAACTTTGAAAAGCAATATTATGAGAAGGTATTTCAATACTTCCTTGATGAATATAAAGCAGGCAGAACACCAAACCCGGATGTATTGTGCAACAAAGAAATTAAATTCAAAGCCTTTTTGGAGCATGCATTGTCACTTGGCGCCGACTATTTAGCGACTGGCCACTATGCAAGAGTAGACAGAAGCGGCGGAAAAGTCAGAATGCTGCGCGGCATTGATGAAAACAAGGATCAAACGTACTTCCTGAATCAGCTGACAGAAGATACGCTGAGCAAAGTCATGTTCCCGATCGGCGAACTTCAAAAAAGCCGTGTGCGTGAAATCGCCAAAGAAGCAGAACTTGCAACGGCGACGAAAAAAGACAGTACAGGCATCTGCTTTATCGGCGAACGCAACTTCAAAACGTTTCTCAGCCAATATCTCCCTGCACAGCCGGGCGATATGATGACGATGGACGGCGAAGTAAAAGGCCGCCACGACGGGTTGATGTACTATACGATCGGACAGCGTCACGGCCTTGGCATCGGCGGAAGCGGCGAGCCGTGGTTTGCGGTAGGCAAAGATCTTGAAAAGAACATCCTCTACGTGGATCAAGGGTTCCATAACCCGCTTTTATATTCTGACAAAATCACAGCAACAAATATCAGCTGGGTACGTTCGGATATCATGAAGGGCGAAGAGATTTCCTGCACGGCTAAATTCCGTTACCGCCAAGAAGATCATAAAGTAACGGTGCGCATGACTGGCGAGGGTGAAGCGGAAGTCATCTTTGATGAACAAGTCCGCGCTGTAACGCCGGGACAAGCCGTTGTCTTCTATGACGGCGAAGAATGCCTTGGCGGCGGGACAATTGATGATGTGTACAAAGACGGAACAAAATTGTGGTACGTATAAAAGATGAAAAACCTCAACACTGAGTTGGGGTTTTTTAATGAAAGGAAGATGATCGGTGGATTATAATCAACTCGGTATAGAGGCGATGCAGGAAGGCGATTACGAGAAAGCGGCAGAGGCATTTACAAAAGCGATTGAAGAAAATAAAGAAGACGCGATTCCGTATATCAATTTTGCCAACCTTCTTTCATCCGTAAACGAGCTGGAACGTGCGCTTGCGTTTTATGATAAAGCGCTTGAATTAGACAGTAGCGCAGCCACTGCTTATTATGGAGCAGGAAATGTCTATGTTGTAAAAGAAATGTACAAAGAAGCCAAAGACATGTTTGAAAAAGCGCTTCGTGCGGGGATGGAAAACGGCGACCTGTTTTACATGCTCGGAACGGTGCTTGTCAAGCTCGAACAGCCTAAGCTTGCACTACCATATTTACAAAGAGCGGTCGAACTGAATGAAAACGATACGGAAGCGCGTTTTCAATTCGGGATGTGCTTAGCCAACGAGGGCATGCTGGACGAAGCGCTCAGCCAATTCGCAGCTGTAACAGAGCAAGACCCGGGGCATGCAGATGCATTTTATAATGCCGGTGTCGCTTATGCTTATAAAGAAAACCGAGAAAAAGCGCTGGAAATGCTGGACAAGGCAATTGATATCCAGCCAGATCATATGCTTGCGCTTCATGCTAAAAAACTGATTGATCCATCATAACAGGCACAGGAGGAGGGACAGCTCGTGCAGCAGCATCCGGATCAGCTTAAACTGGAGGAAGAGCCCTATTTAAAAGGGACAGTCAACACAGTCATCTATCATAATGACACCAATTTATATACGGTTCTGAAAGTGAAAGTCACAGAGACCTCCGAAGCCATTGAAGATAAAGCCGTATCCGTGACGGGCTACTTCCCTGCGCTTCAAGAAGAAGAGACCTACACGTTTTACGGAAAGATCGTAACCCATCCAAAATTCGGGCTCCAATTTCAGGCGGAGCATTTCAAAAAGGAGATTCCAACGACTAAGGAAGGCATCATTCAATATTTATCGAGTGATTTATTCGAGGGGATCGGCAAAAAAACAGCTGAAGAAATTGTGAAAAAGCTGGGCGACAGCGCCATTAATAAAATATTGGCTGACGCTTCAGTGCTTTATGATGTTCCAAGACTCTCAAAAAAGAAAGCAGACACGCTGGCTGGCGCATTGCAGCGGCATCAGGGACTGGAGCAAATCATGATTTCCTTGAATCAGTTTGGCTTTGGCCCGCAGCTGTCTATGAAAATCTATCAAGCCTATGAATCCGAGACGCTTGAAAAGATTCAGGAAAATCCTTATCAGCTTGTGAAGGATGTAGAAGGCATCGGGTTTGGAAAAGCGGATGAGCTGGGCAGCAGAATGGGTCTTTCGGGTAATCATCCTGAGCGGGTAAAAGCTGCTATTTTGTACACGCTTGAAACGACTTGTCTGTCAGAGGGGCACACGTACATAGAAACGGAACAGCTGATCATTGACACCCAATCTCTGTTAAATCAGTCAGCAAGGGAAGGGCAGCGCATCACAGAAATGGATGCCGCTAACGCGATTATTGCCCTTGGCGAAAATAAAGACATTGTCATTGAAGATGGCCGCTGTTATTTTCCGTCGCTGTTTTACGCAGAACAAAACGTTGCAAAGCGTGTGAAACATATCGCTAGCCAAACCGAATATGAGAACCAGTTTCCCGAATCAGAGTTTTTGCTCGCGTTGGGAGAACTGGAAGAACGGATGAACGTTCAGTATGCCCCCAGCCAGAAGGAAGCGATTCAAAAAGCCCTTTCCTCGCCGATGCTTCTTTTAACAGGCGGCCCGGGAACAGGAAAAACGACGGTAATCAGAGGGATTGTCGAGCTCTACGGAGAGCTTCACGGTGTGTCACTAGACCCGTCAGCTTATAAAAAGGATGAAGCTTTTCCGATTGTTTTGGCCGCTCCGACAGGGAGAGCAGCAAAACGGATGAGTGAATCAACGGGACTCCCTGCAGTTACGATACACAGGCTGCTTGGCTGGAACGGCGCTGAAGGCTTTACTCATACAGAGGATCAGCCGATCGAAGGGAAGCTGTTAATTATCGATGAAGCCAGTATGCTTGATATATGGCTGGCGAATCATTTGTTCAAGGCGATCCCTGATCATATACAAATCATCATTGTCGGAGACGAAGACCAGCTGCCTTCCGTCGGTCCGGGACAAGTGCTCAGAGACCTGCTGGCATCCCAGGTGATTCCGACTGTGAGACTGACAGACATCTATCGCCAGGCAGAAGGGTCATCAATCGTCGAGCTTGCCCACCAGATGAAAAATGGATTGCTGCCGAACAATTTGACTGCCCCGACAAAGGACCGTTCCTTTATTCGCTGCGGCGGGTCGCAAATCAAAGAAGTAGTTGAGAAGGTTGTCGCCAATGCATTGAAAAAAGGCTATACAGCAAAGGACATTCAGGTCCTCGCTCCGATGTACAGAGGAAAAGCCGGCATTAATGAATTGAATGTGATGCTGCAGGACATTTTAAATCCTCCTAAAGAAAAACGGAGAGAATTGAAGTTCGGGGATGTTGTCTACAGAACCGGAGATAAAATTTTGCAGCTTGTCAATCAGCCGGAAAACAATGTGTTCAACGGAGATATTGGCGAAATCACGTCGATATTTTATGCAAAGGAAAATACAGAAAAAGAAGACATGGCCGTCGTTTCTTTTGAAGGCAATGAAATGACATTTACGAAAAAAGATTTTAATCAATTTACCCATGCGTATTGCTGTTCTATTCATAAATCGCAGGGAAGTGAATTTCCGATTGTGGTTTTGCCTGTTGTGAAAGGCTATTATAGAATGCTCAGAAGAAACCTTCTTTATACCGCGATTACAAGAGCGAAGAAATTTCTCATTTTATGCGGGGAAGAGGAGGCGCTGGAGTGGGGCGTGAAAAATAATGATGCAACTGTCAGACAGACCTCCTTAAAAAACAGGCTGTCCGTACAGGTTGAGGAAATGGATGCCGAGCTTGAAGCTTTGCAAAAAGAGCTCCCGTTCAGCGTACACGACGCCAACATTGGCATGGAAGGCATTACACCATTCGATTTTATGAAAGAAGAACAGCAATAAAATGCTCCCGTGAAAGCGGGAGTTTTTTTCATTTGCAGTGGAATTGATTTCATCGTATGAGTCTAAGGCGCAAAGCAAAACCTAAGCCTGTTCAACAAAAGGTGGTTGATCACACTTTGAGAACATGCCATGAAGTAGAAGGATTCCCAGTATACTCAGAACGAACTTCTTGTTATCTCGGGGCAATTTCCGATATTTGTTTTTCTCTGAAAGGAGATTGTCTTGGGTTTATTCTTGCACAAAAACGCTTTTTGCATCATCATCATGCGCTATTACGGGCGTGTGATATCTCTTCCATTCTTGATGACCGCATATTGGCTACGGTCAGTTCAGAACAGCTTTTGCCTCTTCCGAAATCATGCTTCACATACGAGCAGATGAAGATGAAGCTTGTGAAATCGCAAGAGGGCGATATATTGGGGATGCTGGAAGATGTATACTTTTGTTTGGACAGGGGCATAATCGTAGCATATGAACTCTCGGACGGTTTCTTTTCTGACCTGGCGGGAAGCAAGCGCCAGATCCAAAGAGCGGATTCGCTTGTCGAGGTGCGGAAAGACGAGATCGTTCTGAACGGATAGAGGTGTGAGGTATGCTTATATGCCCGAATTGCAAAAGTAAGGATATCGGCAAAATCGGCGTGAACCAATATTATTGCTGGGGCTGTTTTATTGAACTGACAGTGGCGAAAGGGAAGATTGCAACTCATCAGGTGGAAGAAGACGGAACGTTAAGCAGCTTGGATGATTTGTTTTCTGAGGATGAACGCAGCATCAATTTTTAATCATGAAAGGAGATGCGCAGGATGAATCGGACGATGACTTCTCTTTTGGCAATGGGAGCCGGAGCTCTCGTGTACCGAATGGCGACTCAATCTGACATGCTGAATAATCGAAGCATGAAGCGGATGAGAAGAAGAATTACGAAAATGTTTTAATGCAAAAAGGATACTCTCCAAAGAGTATCCTTTTCTATGTTTGCCGGACCTCGAGGCGTCTTGCTGCGAGTGAAAGGCTGTAGTTGACTGCGAAATACATAAGGACCGCAAGTAAAAAGATCGGGAAAAAATAACTGCCGTCTGCGCTTTGGCCGTTAATAATTTGCGCGTTGTGAATCAGTTCAGGCAGGGCGATCACAACAGCGAGCGATGTATCTTTTAATAAAGAAATAAACTGGCTTACGATGGGCGGAACCATGCGGCGAAGCGCTTGCGGCATAACAATAAAGAACAGGGTCTGTGTATAGCTCAGCCCGGAGGAGCGCGCCGCTTCAATTTGTCCTTTGTCAATTGATTTCAGTCCGCTTCGGATAATTTCAGATAGCATAGCGGATTCAAAAATCGTTAGTGCTGTAATTGCAGCAGCTGTAATTTCAAGCTTAATCCCAATTTCCGGAAGGGCAAAAAACGTAAAGAAAATAATTAACAGCAAGGGGAGGTTTCTGATCGTTTCAACGAGAACTGCAATCAATTGAGAAAGAACGGGAACTTTCGCATAACGCAGGGTGCCTGCGATTAAACCGAAGAAAAAGCTCAGAATGATGGAGATGAAAGCAACGTACAAGGTGACGAGAAAGCCATCCCATAAAAACGCTAAATGCTCCTGTGAATAAGCACCGATGAAATCCAATGTAACACACTCCTTATCAATAGCTTTTTTCCAGCCGTTTTTCCAGATAGTTAACACCGATGCTAAGCGGAATCGTCAGCACTAAGTAAAAAAGCGCCACAAAAATATAAACATCAAATACAACGAGTGTGCTCGACGAAACTAAATCGGCTTGGTACATAAGATCCAATCCGGCCACAACCCCAAGAATCGAAGAGTTTTTGACTAAGTTTAAAAATTGATTGCCTAAAGGCGGAATGACGATTTTGATTGCCTGCGGCAAAATGATATGGAGCATGGCTTGGCTGTAGGTAAAGCCTGACGAGCGTGCCGCTTCCATCTGCCCTTTTGAAACAGACTGGATGCCTGCTCTGATGGCTTCAGCGATAAACGCAGAGGTATAAATGGTGAGAGCAACCGTTCCCGCTTGAAAACCGTCAAGCCTCAGGCCTGCGTTTGGAAGTCCGAAATAGAAAACAAAGGTAATTAAAAGAAGAGGGATGTTGCGGATGAATTCTACATATGCGGTCCCGAACCATTGCAGCGGCTTAAAGACTGTTATTCTCATAACCGCTACAGCAACGCCGAGGACAAAACTGCCGGCCAGCGCGATAACACTTGCGAGCAAGGTATGGTAAAAACCGTCCATATACATGCTGAAGTTATCGAAAAGAATTGACACATTCATCTGCCTATTCACTCCTTATCAAATTGGGATGAGCATCACCTGCTCATCCCGGGATGGTTGTTATTCAGCTGGGTCTTCTTTAATCCATTTTTTATAAATTTCATCGTATCTGCCATCCGACTTCATCTTTTTAAGTGAAGCGTTGATTTCTTTCGCGAGAGCAGATTGCCCTTTTTTCACGGCGATCCCGTAAGGCTCATCTGTAAAAGGCTTTCCTGTTAATTGATAATTTTTATTTTCATCAGCCATTCCATATAAAATCGCATTATCTGTGGTGAGGGCATCGCCTTGCCCCGATTTAAGGGCTGTAAAGGCTTCTGCGTAGTTTTCAAATTCTAAAACAGATGCTTCAGGCGCCTTTTCACGAATGTTTTGAGAGGAGGTGGAGCCTTTTACTGCAAGAACTTTTGAGCCTTTGCCAAGATTCTCGACACTCTTGATTTTGCTGCCTTTTTTCACGAGAAGCGATTGCCCGGCCTCGAAATAGACATCAGAAAAATCAACTTCCTTTTTTCGTTCTTCAGTGATCGTCATTGTGGCGACAATGGCGTCGATATCCCCGTTTTGCAGCATAGGAATCCTTGTTTTTGAGGTGACCTCTTTAAATTCAGCTTTTTTCTCATCACCTAAAATGTCTTTAGCAATTTGTTTGGCAATATCAATATCAAAACCCTCAATCTCACCTGAGCTTGGATTTTTAAGACCGAACAGTCGAGTGTCCGTTTTTACGCCGAAGACAATTTTGTCATTGTCTTTAATGGCGGCTAGCGTATCTTTTTTGCTCTCCTTTGAGGCTTCTCCGTTTGATCCCTTGCTGCCGCAAGCGGCAAGCAAGATGACAGCGAATAAAGAAATCAATGCTAAAGAAAAAATCTTTTTCATACAAGCTCCCCCATTTCTGGTTTAATGATTTAAAATACGGCTTAAGAATAAACGGGCCCGTTCTTCCTTCGGGTTCGCGTAAAACTCAGCCGGCACTGCTTCTTCTAAAATCTTTCCTTCGTCAATGAAGACAATCCGGTCGGCAACTTCTTTGGCAAACCCCATTTCGTGTGTCACGACAACCATTGTCATGCCTTCTTTGGCGAGTGTTTTCATGACATCTAGCACCTCACCGATCATTTCAGGATCAAGTGCTGATGTCGGCTCGTCAAACAGCATGACCTCCGGCTTCATCGCCAGTCCTCTTGCGATGGCAACACGCTGCTGCTGCCCGCCGGAAAGCTGGGAAGGATAGGCGTCAGCCTTGTCTGGGATGCCGACTTTTTCAAGATAGTACCGCGCCGTTTCCTTTGCTTGTTCAGATGATTGTCTAAGCACTTTTACCGGAGCCAGCATGATGTTCTGCAGCACTGTTTTATGCGGATATAAATGAAAGTGCTGAAACACCATCCCGATATTTTGCCGCACTTGATTGATATCAGTTTTTCTGTCGTTAATGGCGGTGCCGTTTACTGTAAGCACTCCCTCATTGATCGACTCAAGTCTGTTGATGCATCTGAGCAATGTGCTTTTACCGGAACCGGATGGGCCGATGATAACAACGACTTCACCTTTTTCGATTTGAAGATTAATTTGTTTTAACACGTGAAAATCTCCGTAATGCTTGTTTACATTTTGAAATGTGATCATCGCAATCCTCCTATCAGAAAATTTGACCAAAAAAGTAAATGATCAAACTTTTCTGAAAATTAAAAGTGAAAAAATGTCCATGACTTCTGACTGACTAAAGAAACATAAAGAATAATTCCGTGTAAACCTCAAAAGATATAGGTGAGGTGAAAGCAGATGCTCCAAAAACCGGTGCAGCTTTTGTTGTGGGTGGCTATTTGTTTGCTGGTTCTGTTAACAGTCTATGTCTTTTTTATGCTTGATATGTTATGGTCACCCTTTTGGCTCGTCATAAAAACGATCTTTATTCCCTTGATCATTTCTATTTTTATATCTTATTTATTGCTTCCGGTCACAGAATGGCTGCATGGCAAAGGATTGCCTAGGACTTTGAGCATCTTGGTCATTTATGTTCTTTTTTTTGGCGGGATTGGCTGGGCGTTGTATAAAGGGGTGCCTGTTTTAATCGTGCAGCTGACGGATTTGTCAGAAAATATACCCATGTTTGCCGAAACGTATAACGGGCTTCTTCTTCATGTGCATAACCATACGGATGACTGGCCTGATGGTATGCATCACCGTATAGATAAAATGATCCGCCAGACGGAGGCGTTTTTTGCGGGAACGATCGAGGGTGCGATCAGCGGGATCCGCAATGTGCTTGATTACTTCTTAATTGCTGCAACAATCCCTTTTCTCGTGTTTTATATGGTGAAGGACATTGAGTTAATGAAAAAGACAGTATGGTACTTGACTCCGAAGTCGTGGAGAAAGCGGGGCAGCGCCTTTTTGCGGGATGTGGATGATTCGCTTGGCGATTATATCCGCGGCCAGCTTTTGGTCTGCTTGATTCTTGGCGTGATTGCAGGCATTTCGTTCTGGGTATTTGGGCTTCCGTATCCGCTGATACTTGGCCTTATCTCTGGAGTAACGAATGTCATCCCTTATTTTGGCCCTTTCATCGGAGCTGTTCCTGCGTTGTTAATTGCGATGACGATCTCAGTCAAGGCTGTTCTTGTTGTGGTGATTACGGTGTTTATTCTGCAGTTTATGGAAGGAAATATCCTCAGTCCGTTCATTGTCGGCAGAAGCCTTAAAATGCATCCGGTCGTTATCATGCTTGCACTCCTTGCCGGAGGGGAGCTTGCGGGAATCGTCGGGATGATTCTGGCTGTTCCTGCGACGGCTGTTTTAAAAGTAATGATGATCCATTATTTGCGGATGAGGACGGAGCATTGACATCGGCGTGCCGCTTGTCTATAATTTCTCGTAGAATACATACGAATCTCGAGTGACGGATCTGAGTACGCCGAAGCCCTGTTAAAGAGAGAAGCTCCATAAGCTGAAAGGAGCTTTATCAGAAGATCGGAGGAAGCTAATCCTGAGTGCAGTTAATCACTGCCGCTTATCCTGCGTTACAGGGTTAAAGGTGACGGGCGCATGAATGCCCGTAATCAGGGTGGTACCGCGAGACAGCTCTCGTCCCTGTGTAAACGTTGGTTTGCATAGGGGGAGGGCTTTTTTGCTGTCACTGAAGAGAATTTCGATTTTTATAGAGGAGGAAATACAATGAAACACTTAACTTCTGCGGAAGTGCGTCAAATGTTTTTGGATTTCTTTAAAGAAAAAGGACATGCGGTAGAGCCAAGCGCGTCATTAGTGCCTCATGAGGATCCTTCACTGCTTTGGATCAACAGCGGTGTTGCGACGCTGAAAAAATATTTTGACGGCCGTGTCGTGCCGGAAAATCCAAGAATCGTAAACGCTCAAAAAGCGATCAGAACAAACGATATAGAAAATGTAGGTAAAACTGCGCGCCATCACACTTTCTTTGAAATGCTCGGAAACTTTTCCATCGGCGATTATTTCAAAGAAGAAGCCATTACATGGGCTTGGGAGTTTTTAACGAGCGACAAGTGGATTGGCTTCGACAAAGAGCTTCTCTCTGTTACGGTTCATCCTGAAGATGAAGAGGCATATGAGTTTTGGGCGAAAAAAATCGGTATTCCTGAAGAAAGAATTATCCGTCTGGAAGGGAACTTCTGGGATATCGGTGAAGGGCCGAGCGGACCGAATACGGAAATCTTTTACGACCGCGGTGAAGCATACGGTAATGATCCAGAAGATCCGGAGCTTTACCCAGGCGGGGAAAACGACCGTTACCTGGAAGTATGGAACCTTGTGTTTTCAGAGTTCAACCATAACCCTGACGGCACGTACACACCGCTTCCAAAGAAAAACATTGATACAGGCATGGGTCTTGAAAGAATGGTATCTGTCATCCAGAATGTTCCGACAAACTTTGACACCGATTTGTTTGTTCCGATCATTAAAGCAACAGAATCGATTTCTGGTGAAACATATGGCAAAGACAATGTGAAAGACACTGCGTTTAAAGTGATTGCTGACCATATCAGAACGGTTGCCTTTGCTGTCAGTGACGGTGCGCTGCCGTCAAATGAAGGCCGCGGCTATGTATTAAGACGCTTATTACGCCGTGCCGTGCGTTATGCCAAAACGATCAACATCCATCGTCCGTTCATGTTTGATTTAGTGCCGGTTGTCGCAGAAATCATGGCTGATTTCTATCCTGAAGTGAAAGAGAAAGCGGATTTCATCGCAAAAGTCATTAAAACCGAGGAAGAACGCTTCCATGAGACCCTTAATGAAGGGCTTGCGATCCTGTCAGAAATGATCAAAAAAGAAAAAGACAAGGGCAGCAGCGTTATCTCAGGTGCTGATGTGTTTAAACTGTATGATACGTATGGATTCCCGGTTGAATTGACTGAAGAATACGCAGAAGACGAGAACATGACGGTTGACCATGAGGGCTTTGAGGAGGAAATGAACCAGCAGCGTGAACGGGCAAGAAACGCCCGCCAGGATGTAGGCAGCATGCAGGTGCAGGGCGGCGCACTGCGCGACGTGACAGATGAAAGCACATTTGTCGGCTATTCTCAAACCAAAGCTGATGCCAATATCATTGTGCTTCTTCGGGACGGCCAATTAATCGAAGAGGCTCATGAAGGAGAAAGCGTTCAAATCATTCTTGATGAAACACCGTTCTATGCAGAAAGCGGCGGCCAAATCGGCGATAAAGGCTATCTCCGAAACGAGCAGGCAGTTGTAAGAATTAAAGATGTTCAAAAAGCGCCGAACGGCCAGCATGTGCATGAAGGTGTTGTGGAGAGCGGTACTGTTCAAAAAGGCCTGCATGTTACGGCTGAAGTTGAAGACCATATGAGAAGCGGCGTCATTAAAAACCACACGGCAACGCATTTATTGCATCAGGCTCTAAAAGATGTTCTTGGAACTCATGTCAATCAGGCGGGCTCTCTTGTAACGGAAAACCGTCTTCGTTTTGACTTCTCGCACTTTGGCCAAGTGACAAAAGAAGAGCTCGAACAAATTGAAAGAATCGTAAACGAAAAGATCTGGGCGAGCATCCCGGTCAGCATTGATTTGAAACCGATCGCTGAAGCAAAAGAAATGGGTGCGATGGCACTGTTCGGCGAAAAATATGGCGATATTGTCCGTGTCGTTCAAGTTGGAAATTACAGCATAGAGCTGTGCGGCGGCTGCCATGTCAGAAATACAGCAGAAATCGGCTTGTTTAAAATCGTTTCTGAATCCGGAATCGGAGCAGGCACAAGACGGATTGAAGCTGTAACGGGACAAGGCGCTTACGTCGAAATGAACAGCCAGATTTCTGTATTGAAGCAGACCGCTGACGAGCTGAAAACAAATATCAAAGAAGTGCCGAAACGGGTCGCGGCTCTGCAGGCTGAACTGAAGGAAGCACAAAGAGAAAATGAATCTCTTCTTGCAAAACTAGGCAACGTGGAAGCAGGAGCAATCCTGTCGAAAGTAAAAGAAGTTGACGGCGTAAACGTGCTTGCGGCAAAAGTAAATGCAAAAGACATGAATCATCTCCGCACTATGGTCGATGAACTCAAAGCAAAGCTTGGCTCTGCGGTGATCGTGCTTGGTGCGGTACAAAACGATAAAGTTAATATCTCTGCCGGAGTCACAAAGGACCTCATTGAGAAAGGACTTCACGCCGGCAAGCTGGTTAAACAAGCTGCGGAAGTTTGCGGCGGAGGCGGCGGAGGCCGTCCGGACATGGCGCAGGCAGGCGGCAAACAGCCGGAAAAATTAGAAGAAGCTTTGGCTTCTGTAGAAGATTGGGTGAAATCCGTTTTATAATTCGCCCATGTAGTGTAGAATGATGGTAAGATTAGGACCCCAGGCTGAACTTTGCCTGCGAATTTGGGAAAGAGGTGCAAAACGGTGAGCTCGTTTGATAAAACGATGAAATTTAATTTCTCCGATGATTCTGCTGAGACTAACGTAAATGAGGTGCTGATTACAGTGTATGACGCGCTTCAGGAAAAGGGCTACAATCCAATCAACCAGATTGTCGGATACTTGCTGTCAGGTGATCCCGCTTATATTCCTAGGCATCGTGACGCTCGCAATTTAATTCGCAAACTTGAAAGAGACGAATTAATCGAGGAATTGGTAAAGTCTTATTTAGAACAGCATAAAGAGGCGTAAATAAAGAATGAGAATATTAGGACTCGATTTAGGAACCAAAACACTCGGTGTAGCTCTGAGCGATGAAATGGGCTGGACTGCTCAAGGCATTGAGACCATAAAGATAAATGAAGCAGAAGGCGATTATGGTTTATCCCGTTTATCTGAACTGATAAAGGACTATACTATAGATAAAATCGTGCTCGGCTTTCCTAAGAACATGAACGGAACAGTCGGCCCGAGAGGCGAAGCCAGCCAAACATTTGCGAAAGTGCTTGAAACAACGTACAATGTTCCTGTTGTGCTGTGGGACGAGCGTCTTACCACAATGGCGGCTGAAAAAATGCTGATTGCAGCTGACGTCAGCAGGCAAAAACGAAAAAAAGTCATTGATAAAATGGCGGCTGTTATGATTTTACAAGGATATCTTGACAGCTTAAATTAAAGCCAGAGGTGAAGAAAATGGAACACGGCGAAAAAAATATTACAATTGTTGACGATCAAGGAAATGAACAGCTTTGTGAAGTGCTGTTTACATTTGAAAACGAAGAGTTTGGCAAGTCTTATGTCTTGTACTATCCAATCGAATCAAAAGATGACGAAGAAGTAGAAATTCTTGCTTCCAGCTTCACGCCAAACGAAGACGGTGAAAACGGTGAGCTATTCCCGATTGAAACTGACGAAGAATGGGATATGATCGAAGAAACACTAAACACATTCTTAGCGGACGAAGACGAAGAGTAAAACATCGCGCAAAATCAAAGCCGGAGCTATACTGCTCCGGCTTTTTTCTGCTTTATGCAGGCCTCTTTTTGTAATAAATTGCCGAAATACAATGAATCATGTAGTATAAGAGCTGATGGGAGGAGACCTAATGTATATCAATCAGCAAAAAAAATCGTTTTTTAATAAAAAAAGAATTATACTGTCTTCCATTGTTGTGCTGTTTCTCATCATTGGCGGGGCATTTTTATATGGGAAATCATTGCTTGAACCTGTTGAAAAAGACAGTAAAACGACAGTTAATATTAACATTCCGAGCGGTTCGTCTGTTTCAGCCATCGCATCGATATTAAAGAAAAATGATGTCATAAAAAGCGAGAAGGCGTTTCAGTACTATGTGAAATATAAAGGTGCTTCCGGGTTTCAGGCCGGATTCTACCATCTGAATAAAGGTATGGATTTAGATGCCATTATTCAGAAGCTGACAAGCGGGGCTACAGGTTACGCTTTTCAAATCACAGTGACTGAGGGAGCACAGCTGACCCAAATCGCGGCTGCTATTGCTGATGAAACAAAATACTCTAAAAAACAAGTCATAGCGAAGCTGGACGATGAAACATTTATCAATCAGCTGAAGAAAGAATTCCCGGACACTGTGACAAATGATGTTTTCAATAAAAACATTAAGCACCCGCTTGAAGGGTACCTATTCCCGGCTACATACCCTTTTAACGATCCGGACACATCACTTGAAGACATTATCAAGGCAATGATTAAGCAGACAAATTCTTATGTGGAAACATATAAATCAGAAATGAAGAAAAACAAAGTTTCTGTGCATAAGCTGCTGACAATGGCTTCTTTGATAGAAGAAGAAGCGACTGAAAAAGCCGACCGCCATAAAATTGCGAGCGTCTTTTATAACCGCCTGAAAAAGAAAATGCCGCTCCAAACAGATCCGACCGTCCTGTACGCGGCAGGCAAGCATAAAGATCGGGTTCTTTATAAGGATCTGGAAATCGATTCACCATACAATACGTATAAAAACACAGGGCTGACGCCAGGGCCGATTGCCAATGCCGGCATGTCGTCATGGGAAGCGGCGCTGCATCCGGATAAAACGGACTATCTGTATTTCTTGGCCAAATCAAATGGTGAGGTCGTATTTACAAAAACGCTAAAAGAGCATAATAAAGCAAAAGAAAAATACATTTCCTCAAAAAATGAGAAATAAAAGGAGAGCAAAAAGCTCTCCTTTTGTTCGCTTTCCGCAAGGTTTTATGATAAAATATATCGGGTTGTTTACCGATGTATCATGATGTATTCAGAGAGTGTCCTGCGCATAAGACTGGGGCACTCCTTTTTAGAACGGGAGGCTGTTTGTAGTGACTGACCGGTATGAACAAATAAATGACTATATAGAAGCATTATTAAAGCCTCGGCCGGATAACGTGAAGAAGCTTGAAGCATATGCAGAAGAACATCATGTCCCGATTATGGAAAAAGCGGGCATGGAGGTGCTGCTTCAAATTTTGTCTGTGAAACAGCCGAAAAAAATACTAGAAATCGGAACGGCCATTGGTTATTCAGCCATTCGAATGGCTCTGGAGCTGCCGTCTGCTGAAATATATACAATTGAACGCAATGAGAAACGGCATGAAGAAGCGGTAAACAATATCAAGGAATTTCAGCTTGATGACCGGATTCATGTTTTTTACGGAGATGCGCTTGAATTAGCCGACGCCGTTCATGTAACCGCGCCTTACGATGTCATTTTTATTGACGCTGCAAAAGGTCAGTATCAAAACTTTTTTCATTTATATGAACCGATGCTTTCACCGGACGGGGTGATTATAACAGACAACGTGCTGTTTAAAGGTCTGGTGGCAGAGGATTACAGCAAAATAGAACCGAAGAGAAGGCGCAGGCTTGTAGCAAAAATTGATGAATATAATCATTGGCTGATGAATCATCCGGATTATCAAACTGCGATTATTCCTGTCGGGGACGGACTTGCGATTAGTAAAAAGAAGAGGTGAACGTCATGAAAAAACCAGAGCTCTTAGTGACTCCGACGAGTACAGCGGACATTTTGCCGCTTATACAGGCTGGGGCAACTGCGTTTTTAGTTGGGGAACAGAGATACGGCTTGAGATTAGCCGGAGAATTTTCTCGTGAAGATGTAACAAAAGCCGTAGAGATTGCTCACAAAGAAGGGGCAAAAGTATACGTTGCTGTAAATGCAATTTTCCATAATGATAAAGTGGGTGAGCTTGGCGAATATCTGGCTTTCTTAGCAGAAGCCGGTGTCGATGCAGCGGTATTCGGCGATCCTGCCGTGCTGATGGCTGCCCGTGAATCTGCGCCTGATCTGAAGCTTCATTGGAGCACAGAAACGACAGGTACCAACTATTATACATGCAACTACTGGGGACGCAAGGGTGCGGCGCGTTCTGTGCTTGCCAGAGAATTAAACATGGACAGCATTGTTGAGATTAAAGAAAATGCTGAAGTCGAAATTGAAATCCAGGTGCATGGAATGACGTGCATGTTCCAATCGAAGCGTTCTTTGATTGGAAACTATTTTGAATATCAGGGCAAAGTCATGGACATTGAAAGAAAGAAAAAAGAATCAGGCATGTTTTTACACGATAAAGAACGTGATAATAAATATCCGATTTTCGAAGATGAAAACGGCACTCACATCATGAGCCCGAACGATGTGTGCATCATTGATGAGCTCGAGGAATTGATAGATGCCGGAATTGATTCTTTCAAAATCGATGGTGTTTTGAAAACGCCTGAATACCTAATAGAAGTCACCAAAATGTACAGAGAAGCAATTGATTTGTGCGTGGAAAACCGTGACGAATACGAAGCGAAAAAAGAAGACTGGATCGAACGCATTGAAAGCATCCAGCCAGTAAACAGAAAAATTGATACCGGATTCTTCTTCAAGGAAACGGTTTATTAATCAAAAGGAGGTTAAGCTATGACTGCCGTAAATGATAAAATATCCACAATCGTTAATGGAAAGCGTGTGATTACGAAAAAGCCGGAGCTTCTCGCACCTGCGGGTAATCTTGAAAAGCTGAAAATCGCTGTTCATTACGGAGCGGACGCGGTCTTTATCGGGGGACAGGAATACGGGCTTCGCTCGAATGCCGATAACTTTACGATCGAAGAAATTGCAGAAGGCGTTGAATTCGCAAGGAAATATGGCGCGAAGATCTACGTAACAACGAATATTTTCGCCCATAATGAAAACATGGACGGGCTTGAAGACTATTTAAAAGCGCTTGGAGACGCCAACGTTGCCGGTATTATTGTGGCAGATCCGCTTATTATTGAAACATGCCGCAGAGTGGCGCCGAATGTTGAGGTTCACTTGAGCACACAGCAGTCTCTTTCAAACTGGAAGGCTGTCCAGTTCTGGAAGGAAGAAGGTCTCGACCGCGTCGTGCTGGCACGTGAAACTAGCGCTCTTGAAATCAGAGAAATGAAAGAAAAGGTAGATATCGAAATCGAATCCTTCATTCATGGCGCAATGTGTATTGCATATTCCGGCCGCTGCGTGCTGAGCAATCACATGACAGCGCGGGATTCCAATCGCGGAGGCTGCTGCCAGTCATGCCGCTGGGATTATGATCTCTATCAAACAGACGGTGCCAACGCCGTTGCTTTGTATGGTGAAGAAGATGCACCATTTGCGATGAGCCCGAAAGATTTGAAGCTGATTGAATCCATTCCAAAAATGATTGAAATGGGGATCGACAGCTTAAAGATTGAAGGCCGCATGAAATCCATTCACTATGTAGCAACTGTTGTCAGCGTATACCGCAAAGTAATCGATGCTTATTGCGCTGATCCAGAGAACTTTGTGATTCAAAAAGAATGGCTTGAAGAGCTTGATAAGTGCGCCAACAGGGACACTGCGACAGCTTTCTTTGAAGGAACGCCAGGTTATGAGGAGCAAATGTTCGGCGAACACGCCAAGAAAACGACATATGATTTTGTCGGCTTAGTGCTGAATTATGATGAAGATACACAAATGGTCACGCTTCAGCAGCGCAATTTCTTCAAAAAAGGCGACGAAGTGGAATTTTTCGGTCCAGAAATCGAAAACTTTACACATACGATTGAAACCATTTGGGACGAAGACGGAAATGAGCTAGATGCTGCCCGCCATCCCCTGCAAATTGTCAAATTCAAACTAGACAAAAAGATTTATCCGAGCAACATGATGAGAAAGGGGAAGTAACAGCCCATGGGTAAGAATCCAGTAGTCATTGGAATCGCAGGAGGTTCCGGTTCAGGAAAAACGAGTGTCACACGGTCCATTTATGAACAGTTTAAAGGACACTCAATTTTAATGATCCAGCAGGACCTTTATTATAAAGACCAAAGCCATCTTCCGTTTGAAGAAAGGCTGAACACAAACTATGATCATCCGCTTGCGTTTGATAATGACTATTTAATCGAGCATATTCAGGATCTATTGAATTACCGCCCGATTGAAAAGCCGATTTATGACTATAAGCTTCACACACGTTCAGAAGAAACGGTTCACGTAGAGCCAAAGGATGTTATTATCCTTGAAGGCATTCTTGTTCTTGAAGACAAAAGGCTTCGTGATCTGATGGATATCAAGCTTTATGTTGATACGGACGCTGACTTGCGTATCATCAGACGGATTATGAGAGATATTAATGAGCGCGGACGCTCTATTGATTCTGTCATTGAACAATATGTGTCAGTGGTCCGTCCGATGCATAACCAATTCGTCGAGCCGACGAAACGATACGCTGATATTATTATCCCGGAAGGCGGTCAGAATCACGTCGCAATTGATCTGATGGTCACAAAAATTCAAACCATTCTTGAACAAAACGCGATTTTGTAATACCATAGCATAGACATAAATAACTCTGACCATATTATGTATAGGCAGGAAGGGAATGTGCGAATTCCCTTCTTTCCCTGTTTATAAACGCGAAATATTTGCAGAACGACACGATTCAGTTTAAGATAAACAGTACCTATATGGGAGAGAAGAACGAGGACTGCCCTGTGTTCTCATTCTTGTATTTTTTAGTTTATGCTCTCATACATAATCGAAGATGTTGAGGGACAACCAGAAGGAGTGAAGGGACATGGCACAAGAGAAAGTTTTTCCTATGACTGCAGAAGGAAAACAAAAACTTGAACAAGAATTAGAATATTTGAAAACGGTTAAACGAAAAGAAGTAGTAGAGCGAATCAAAATTGCGAGAAGCTTCGGAGACCTTTCCGAGAACTCTGAATACGATTCAGCGAAAGAAGAGCAGGCATTTGTAGAGGGCCGCGTGACGACTCTTGAAAATATGATTCGCAATGCGAAAATCATTGAAGATGACGGCGGCTCTAACGTTGTCGGTTTGGGTAAAACCGTCACTTTCGTCGAACTGCCTGACGGTGATGAAGAATCATATACGATCGTCGGAAGCGCGGAAGCTGACCCGTTTGAAGGGAAAATCTCAAACGATTCACCGATCGCAAAAAGCCTCTTGGGCAAAAAAGTAGATGAAGAAGTCACAGTACAAACACCGGGCGGAGAAATGCTCGTGAAAATTGTGAAAATTTCATAATATCTGTTTAGCAGCGAAACACCTCGTCCACAATGTGGGTGAGGTGTTTTTTTATGAAGATATCGAAACGAATGAAGCTGGCAGTCATCGTTTTTTTGATTGTATTTTTTCTGCTTCTGCTGAGGCTTGCAGAAATCCAGCTGTTTTTCACAGAATCATTTTCTAAAAAGAAAATTAATTTGATTCAAGAAAGTGTGAAACAGCGGACGGAGGAAGTGCTCATTTCAGATGGAAGAGGCTCTTTTTTAGATCGAAACGGGCGGGCGCTGACAGGACAAAGCGAGCCTGCGGTTGTTTTGTTCCCTTTTCTGCTGACGCAGGATTGGCCGATCAAAAAAGTTGCGGACATCCTCGGCATGTCTGAAGATGATTTGCGCCAGACACTAGGTAAGGCAAAAAAACCGGTCATTTTGCAGCAAAAGAAAATCAAAACACTTTCAAAACAATCTATCACAAAAATTAATTCTTTGAAATATCCCGGCATTTACGGCGTATATATGGAGAATGAAGACAAGCCCAGCCTTGCTTCACATACGATAGGGAGCACGAACCAAGATCCGGCGCTGCTTCGCAAGAAATATCCTGACAAGGAGAGCCTTCCGATTACAACAGAAATCGGAACAACCGGTTTAGAACGGACATTTGACGAGTTTTTGCTTCCGGAACAAGACACAAAGCTTTTATATCATGTGGACGGAAAAGGAAACCCTTTGTTTGGCATGGACGTCAAATATACAGCTGAAGCCAATACATTTTATCCGCTCCAGGTCAAAACAACGATCGATCAAAGCATTCAAAAAGCGATGGAGGAGGTATTGGATGAACAGGGGCTGAAAAAGGGAGGAGCTGTGCTGCTGGACATCGAAAATAGCAGTGTTCTGGGAATTGTAAGCAAACCAGATGCGGATGTGTCCCGACAAAACACACTTCAAAATTATATGCTGACGCCAATCTATCCCGGATCAGTTTTTAAAACAGTCATTGCCGCAGCTGCAATCGAAAATAATATGGTGAAGCCTAGTCAAACCTTTAATTGCAATTTAAACCTGTACGGGGAACCGGGGGACGACAAAGGAACCTTGTCTTTTGATGAAAGTTTTGCACAAAGCTGTAATTACACATTTACGAGTCTTGCAGAACAATTAATGAAAAAAGACAGCTCGGTTATTGAAGATATGTCCGAGAAGCTGGCTCTCACTGATCGGGCAGGCTGGGAGGGAAAACTGTACCACGAAACCGATTTCCGCCAGCTGTATAACGAAAAAAGCGGCGTGATTTGGGGGGATGAAAAAGACAAATCAGTCAAAAAAGCCATTGCGCAAACAGCAATCGGGCAGAAAAATGTAAAGGTAACGCCGCTGGAGGTAGCCAATATGATGGCGACAATCGCCCGCGGCGGAGAAAAACGGCAGGTGAAAATTGCCGAACAAATTGAGTATAAGAACGGCACAACGCTCGTTACGTTTAAAGATCAGAAGCTCAAAGGGGAAACGATAGACAAATATACGTCACAGCAGCTTCAAAAAATACTGCGGCGGGTAGTAGAATCTCCTTCCGGAACGGGCAGAAGGTTTCAAGATCTTCCGTATACTGTAGCAGGGAAGTCGGGCACAGCCCAGACAGGCAAGCTTTCAAAAGAGAAGGAAACGCTCTATGAAAAATGGTTTGCCGGATATTTTCCCGCGGATAAGCCGAAATACGCTCTGGTTGTTTTACACATGGATATACCGGGAGATAAGGCTCTGACAAATTCGGTGTTTTATGATATTGTTAAAAAAGTACACGAAATTGAAATCAATCAGAAATAGAACAACTTCTCAGCACATGTTAAAATATATGCTGAGCCAAGAGGGATAAAGGAGTGCAGAATTATTGAGCAATAATCAATCTCGTTATGAAAATCGTGATAAACGCAGAAAAGCCAATTTAGTGCTTAACATTTTAATCGCAATCGTATCCATACTAATTGTCGTAGTAGCAGCGAATCTCTTCATTAACAGTCCTTCTAGCAAAGATGTCAGCAAGGATTCTGAAACGACGCAAAAACAGGAATCTCCGGCTTCAGGAAAGACGGAAAAGAAATCGGATGAGGATATAAAAGACAGCAAGAAAGATACATCTGACAGTGAAAAGGATTCTGAGAAGTCTTCTGACTCTGATTCCAAAAAAGATGATTCTCCTTCTAAAAAAGATGACTCTGATTCAGATTCAAGCTCAGATTCAGCCGGTGACGGGCTTAAAGATGCAAAAGTAACAGAAGGCGGCTCATCGAGCGATGTGGAAAAAACGTATGAAAATCCTGACTGGAAAGCAGTCGGAACTGAGCAGACTGGCGAGCATGCCGCTACTTATGATTCAAGCTCACAAGACTGGGCTGAGATGCTGAAAGCCATTTCGTACGCAACTGGTGTCTCAACAGATAACATGACGGTGCTCTGGCTCGGAAATAACGGCAGCCCTCAGGATGCCAAAGGCAAAATTTTGGACAAGGCGACTGGGAATAAATATCAAGTCACGATTACATGGGTCGATGAAAAAGGCTGGAAGCCGACAAAAGTAGAAAAGCTAAAATAAACAAAAGCAGCCGGGTTACAACCGGCTGCTTTTGTTTTAGGCTTCAGCTGCGAAATGAACCACCGCGCTGTACAATATTCTTCCTTCTGCCACAGCAATTTGGTGTGAAACAGATTTCACCCGAAGCATGATGGCTTTATTGTTTTCAATTTGTGTATTGATTTTCTTTTCAAGCTCCTGCAATGAAGCCGCTTCAAAAAATTCCACTTTGTCTTTAATCAGATCTAATTGAAAATTCATGTCTTGACCCTCCAGCTTTCACAAGTCATATGAAGTATAAGCTTTTTTGCGGTCAATGCGCAATATGAGATGGCATAAAATACACAAAGTGTTTTAGTACCTGCTTTTCAGAAGATGTGGTATTATAGGAACTGTTCCATCATTAATCCATAGTATACTTATAGGAATTATTAAATATGGAGTGTGACAAATATGGGCCGTGAATTTATCCCTCTCTTTGAAGATTGGGCAGCAACTTATGATCAAACAGTACAAGGTTTAGATATTCAGTATAAAGAAGCGTTCAGAGGCTACGATCATATCCTTGATGCCATCGTCAGAAAATCTGGAACGCATGTGTTAGAATTTGGCCCGGGGACCGGGAATTTGACAGCTAAGCTGCTCGATGCAGGCAAAACTGTATTTGGAATCGAACCTTCTCCAGCAATGCGTAAACTGGCTTCTGACAAGCTCTCAGGCAGGACGGAAATCGTTGATGGAGACTTCCTGACATTCCCTGAGCCGCCATTTCAGGCTGATACGATTGTCAGTTCATATGCTTTTCATCATTTGACTGACGAAGAAAAGCGGGCTGCCATAAAGCAATATGGCAAATACCTTCACTTGCATGATAAAATAGTGTTTGCCGATACCGTCTTTGAAAATGCGCAAGCGTATCAACAGGCTATCGATAAAGCCCGTTCTCAAGGCTTTTATCAGCTTGCAAATGATTTAGAGACAGAGCATTATCCTACATTGGATGCGTTGAAAGAAATGTTTACAGCTGAAGGTTTTGCAGTCCGATTCACTCAGCAAAACGACTTCGTGTGGATAATGGAGGCGATCAAACGGTAAAGTGAAGGGAATGTGAATAGATGAGACTAGCAGTCATCGGAGCAATGGAAGAGGAAGTTACCATCTTAAGAAACAAACTTGAAAATGCAAAAACAGAAACGATCGCACACTGTGAATTTACAACAGGCGAATATGAAGGAACTGAAGTGATTCTTTTAAAATCAGGAATTGGAAAAGTAAATGCTGCGATCAGCACGACGCTTCTGCTTGACCGTTACAAGCCTGATTATGTCATTAACACAGGCTCAGCCGGCGGATTTCATCATACATTGAATGTAGGGGATGTTGTTATTTCCACTGACGTTCGCCACCATGATGTAGACGTAACGGCTTTTGACTATGAATACGGCCAAGTGCCGGGTCTTCCGGCTGCTTATGCGGCGGATGAAAAGCTGATCAGCATCACTGAAGAAGCGGTATCTGAACTCGACGGCATTCAGGTTGCAAAAGGAACGATTGCAACAGGCGATTCTTTCATGAACGATCCGAAGCGGGTTGAAGAGGTGCGTGCGAGATTTTCTGATCTGTACGCGGTTGAAATGGAGGCTGCGGCAGTGGCTCAAGTGTGCCATCAATTTAAAACGCCGTTTGTCGTCATCAGAGCGTTATCTGATATTGCAGGAAAAGAATCACATGTTTCATTTGACCAATTTTTAGAGCAGGCGGCTGTCCATTCAACAGAGCTTGTGTTAAAGGTGATCAAACGAATTCATTAAAACGGGGAGAACGTTCTCCTCCGTTTTTCTCTAAAAACAACCTCTATTAAGGAGGAGGACATATATGACAGTGATTACGGACATTACCGAGCTGATTGGGAATACACCGCTTCTCCGCTTGAAGAACTTTGATGTTCCAGAAGGAGTCGCGGTGTATGCCAAGCTTGAAATGATGAATCCAGGGGGAAGCATCAAAGACAGACTGGGAGATATGCTGATTCGTGACGCGCTCGATTCAGGCAAAGTGAAACCCGGCGGAGTGATTATAGAAGCTACGGCAGGCAATACAGGGATCGGCCTTGCGTTAAGTGCCAGAAAATATGGGCTGAAAGCGATTTTCTGTGTCCCTGAACATTTCAGCAGAGAGAAACAGCAAATTATGCAAGCGCTTGGCGCATCAATCATTCATACACCGCGTCAAGACGGAATGCAGGGAGCCATTCAAAAAGCCATTCAGCTGGAGACTGAAATTGAAAATTCTTATTGCGTTTTGCAATTTAAAAACCGAGTAAATCCATCGACTTACTATAAGACGCTTGGACCTGAAATGTGGGAAGCGCTTGACGGGAATATTCATACATTTGTCGCAGGGGCAGGATCAGGGGGCACATTCGCAGGGACAGCTTCCTTCTTAAAAGAAAAAAATCCAGCAGTCAAAACGGTGATTGTTGAACCGGAGGGCTCGATTTTAAACGGAGGAGAGCCCCACGCTCATAAAACAGAGGGCATCGGCATGGAGTTTATCCCCGATTATATGGATAAGAGCCATTTTGACGAAATCTACACCGTAACAGATGAGAATGCGTTTAGTCTTGTGAAAGAAGCGGCAGAAAAAGAAGGCCTGCTGATCGGAAGCTCTTCAGGTGCAGCGCTTTATGCGGCATTGGAGGAAGCGAAAAAAGCATCCGCTGGAACTAACATTGTCACAGTATTTCCTGACAGCAGCGATCGATATATCAGCAAACAAATATACGAAGGAGGCATCTGATATGAAGAAAAAAACATTGATGATACATGGCGGAATCACAGGTGATGAGAAAACAGGCGCAGTTTCCGTGCCGATTTATCAAGTAAGCACGTACAAGCAGCCGAAAGCAGGGCAGCATACAGGCTACGAGTATTCAAGAACGGCCAATCCGACTCGAACCGCTCTCGAAGCACTAGTGACAGAACTGGAAAGCGGGGAAGCAGGCTATGCGTTCAGCTCAGGAATGGCTGCCATTACAGCGGTTATGATGCTGTTTAACAGCGGAGATCATGTCGTGTTGACTGATGATGTGTACGGTGGAACATATCGCGTGATGACAAAGGTGCTTAACCGTCTTGGCATTGAATCAACATTTGTTGATACGAGCAGCAGGGAAGAAGTTGAAAAAGCGATTCGCCCTAATACAAAAGCCATTTATATTGAAACTCCGACAAACCCGTTGCTCAAAATCACCGACCTGACGCTCATGGCTGATATCGCAAAAAAAGCGGGTGTTCTGCTTATCGTAGACAATACCTTTAATACTCCTTATTTTCAGCAGCCGCTTACTTTAGGCGCTGATATCGTACTGCACAGTGCGACAAAATATCTTGGCGGACACAGTGATGTCGTCGGAGGTTTAGTTGTGACAGCTTCGAAAGAGCTTGGAGAAGAGCTGCATTTTGTGCAAAACTCCACAGGCGGCGTGCTCGGCCCTCAAGATTCCTGGCTGTTGATGAGAGGAATCAAAACGTTGGGACTCAGAATGGACGCGATTGATCAAAATGCACGGAAAATCGCAAGCTTTCTTGAGAATCATCCTGCTGTCCAAACGTTATATTATCCAGGTTCTTCAAATCATCCCGGACATGAGCTTGCAAAAACGCAAGGATCGGGCTTCGGCGGCATGATCTCCTTTGATATTGGCAGTGAAGAACGGGTTGATGCGTTTTTAGGAAATCTGAAACTGTTTACCATTGCTGAAAGCCTGGGGGCGGTTGAAAGCTTAATTTCTGTTCCTGCAAGAATGACACATGCCTCTATTCCGAGAGAACGCCGGCTTGAGCTCGGCATTACGGACGGCTTGATCAGAATTTCTGTAGGAATTGAAGATGCGGAAGACTTGTTGGAAGATATCGGCCAAGCGCTTGAAAATATATAACAAATGGATAGAATTACTTTCTCTGTAAGCCGCCGGATTATATTATAATAGTCGTATACTATGAATCTGGCAGGTGATTCTTTTGAACAAAAATAGAATGAAATCTTTAAAAGAAGACTACAAGCATTTTGCTTTTACATTGCTTGCAGTCAGCACTTTTTTATATATAGGCGCAGTTCTCCCTGATCAAGGTTTAACATTAGGCCAGAAATCGACGATGTTTTTAGCGGATTGCGTATTTTTAGCCGGTGCCTTCTTTTGCGCTGACCGTTCACTTATTTACAAGAAGCGTCTGGAAGAAGCCGACGAATAAAAAAACAGCCATCATCAAGCGATGGCTGTTTTTCTGTTATTTTTCTCGAAGTTCTTTTCCCATGCCTTTTAAAAACTGAAGACCGAAGCCGACGGCTCTGTTGATGTCAGGATCGTTCATTGCTTTTAACAGGTCGAGAATCCCGACTTTCTTGTCTTCTTTTAAAAAGCTTTGTGCCTGTTCAGTCCCAGCCATTACGCTTTCTAAAAGCTTTGCTGTAAACTCAGGATCGGCTTTTGTCAATGCGCCTCCGGCAGCCATCATCGTGTTGATGAGGTTGGTGACAGGCTCGCGGGAAACTTGGCCAAGCGCAATCTTGGCAATGTCTTCCTTCGCTCTGAGCATGCTTGTTGCCGCATCAAAAATTCCAAGATCATTGAGTTCATTCATTAACGTCATCGTTTTAGAGACGGCGTCCTCATTTTCCGCCAGCAGCTCTTTCAGTTCTTCTATTTTTTCAAGCTTCATTTGCTCAGCTGTTTTTGTTTCTTTTTTGATCGTCGTAATCGGAGTGGCCATTCGTTTTCCTCCTATCGTTTAATCAGTCAGATGGACATAGCCAGGGCGGTTCCATTTTCTTTCTGCTTCGACTCCGTTTTGCGGATGCCGTTTTTTGTTGCGCGGATTTGTTTTTGGAAGCGGCGCTGTTTCACAGCCGCCAAGCACTTCCATGCGGACCTTTGTCTGTTTATAAGCAGGCGTGTTCGTCCGTTTATCAGCTGCAGGGCCCGTCAAGAAGTTAATCGCTGACTCCTTGTCTGTCGAGTTCATTGGCAAATAGAGTTCATTTTTCCGTACCCGGTCTGTGATCAGCGCGTTCAATTTGACTGCTCCGAACGGAGAAACGAGCCGTACAAGCGAACCGTCACAAACACCTCGCTCTTGTGCAAGCTCAGGTGAGATCTCAACGAATACATTCGGCACTTTCGCTTGGATGCCTTTCGATTTATTTGTCATGTTTCCTTCGTGGAAATGCTCCAGCATCCGGCCGTTATTGATATGAAGGTCATATTCCTCCGGAAATGCCGCTGGCTCGGTCCAATCAGAAAGGGCAAAGCGTGCTTTTTTGTCAGGGAAATTAAATCCGTCTTCATACAGAAGCGGTGTGCTTTCACCTGTGAAGCTGCCCCATAGGAAGCTGTTCCAGCCTTCAAGCACCTCATAGCTTGCTTTGGCAAACAGAGGAGAAAGACTCGCCATTTCAGAGAAAATGTCACTTGGATGGCTGTAATTCCAATTCGCTCCTAAACGGTTTGCCACCTCTTGAATAATCCACCAGTCCGGTTTTGCGTCACCAAGCGTCGGAAGCGCCTGATACAATCGCTGGACACGGCGTTCTGTGTTGGTAAATGTTCCGTCTTTTTCAAGTGAAGGAGTGGCCGGCAAGACGACATCAGCATATTGAGCTGTTCTTGACAGGAAGATGTCCTGTACCACGAAGAAATCAAGGCTTGATAAAATATCATGCACATGGTTCGCGTTTGAATCGACCAGTGCCATATCCTCACCGACAAGATACATAGCTTTCATTTTTCCTTCTTCAATGGCATGAAGCATTTGAATATTATCTAAACCAGGCTTTCCATCAATCTCGACACCATATGCCTCTTCAAATTTAGCGCGTGCTTTGTCATCTGTAATATGCTGATATCCCGGCAGCCAGCCAGGCAATGTTCCCATATCACATGCGCCTTGCACGTTATTGTGTCCGCGCAGAGGATAAGCGCCGGCACCTGGACGGCGATAGTTGCCCGTAGCGAGAAGCAGGTTTGAAATGGCTGCTGATGTATCAGAACCGCCTGTATTTTGTGTGACACCCATTCCCCAAAGGACACAAGTGCCGTCAGCATCACGAATCATTTCAGCAATTTGAATGATGTTTTCTTTTGAAAGGCCTGTGATGCGTTCTGCATAATCAAGCGTATACGTTTTAAGGGTTTCTTTATAATCTTCAAAGTAATTGACGTTCTCATCAATAAACGCCTGATCGTGCCAGCCTTGGTCGATCATATATTTCGTAACAGCCATCAGCCAAACTTGGTCTGTGCCTTGTTTAGGGCTGATGAACAGATCAGATCGCTCAGCCATCTCATTTTTACGCAGGTCAGCAACAATCAGTTTTTGACCGTGGAGCTTGTGTGCCCGTTTGACGCGTGTTGCGAGCACTGGGTGTCCTTCCGCCGGATTGGCACCGACAATGATGACCAGGCCTGCTTTGGCAATATCTTTAATCGTGCCGGCGTCACCGCCCATGCCGACAGTGCGGAACAATCCGTCTGTAGCAGGAGACTGGCAGTAGCGTGAGCAGTTATCGACGTTGTTTGTTTCAAATACCTGACGCGCTAGTTTTTGAATGACGTAGTTTTCTTCATTCGTAATTTTAGAAGAAGAAATAAACCCTACAGAGCCTTTACCGTATTGCTCTTTAATTGATCCTAATCTGCTTGCGACAAGATCGAGGGCTTCTTCCCAAGAAGACTCCACAAAGGCTCCGTTTTTACGGATTAAAGGCTTTGTGATCCGCTCTTTTGAATTGACAAAATCCCAGCCGAATTTCCCTTTGACACATGTGGAAATCGCGTTAACCGGAGCATCAGAAACAGGCTGGATCTTTAAAATATCCCGTCCTTTTGTCCATACTTCAAATGAACACCCGACACCGCAGAACGTACATACAGTTTTCGTTTTTTTCGTTCTCGTTTCACGCATTGCCGCTTCGACTTCAGAAATGGCAAAAATGCTGCCATACCCCGGTTCAACATTTTTCACGAGATCAATCATCGGTTCCATGACGTCCTCTTTAATGCCTGTCATAAAACCAGCCTGCCCGAGCATTGATTTTTCCATCAGTGCATTACATGGACATACTGTTACACACTGACCGCAGCTGACACAGGAAGATTCATTGATCGGAACTCCCTCATCCCAAATGACGCGAGGGCGTTCGCGCTCCCAGTCGATTGAGAGTGTTTCATTTACCTGAAGGTTTTGACAGACCTCAACACACTGGCCGCAGGCAATACATTGGTTTGGATCATAGCGGTAAAAAGGATGAGACATATCAACCGCGCAAGAAGGATCTTCTTTTGGCGTGTATGGGTATTTTTGATGCTCGATCCCCATCATTTCCGCTGTATTATGCAGCGTACAGTTTCCATTGTTGTTATCGCAAACTGTACAATACAGCAAATGATTTTCAAGAAGGCGGTCCATCGCTTCGGTTTGCGCTTCTTTCACTCGATTTCCTGAAAGATCAATAGACATCCCGTTTTCTGCAACCGTCGCGCATGAACGAACCAGCTTGCCGTTTGCCTCTACTATGCAAGTATCACAAGTTTGAATCGGGTCAACCTCTGGTACGTGGCAAATCTGCGGGTACTCAATTCCGTTTTCATTTAAAATATCTAAAATTGTGGCCCCTGCTCGTGCTTGAATTTCTGTTCCGTCTACACGGACACTGATCGACTTAACGTCCATCATATTCATATTCCCCTCCATCTGTCTTTCAAGAAGTCAAAAAAAGCCATGTATAGATACACCTGCCCTTAATTCTAAGAAGGTGTAAACACACATGGCGGAATAGTTCACTAGCAAGTCTTACTAACAGACCAATCCTTGATTTTTATAAAACGATAGACTCATAACAAGATCCTATTACAAATCCATCAACACTGCTTTTATTATAATGTGATATTTATTATAATACAATATGGCAGGAAAATTTTAACCAAGTGAAATGTCCTGAGGGGAACCGGGAAAAGCCTTTATAAGGCAATATCGGAAGGGGTAATCAGCATGTCTAAAAAAATTCATGAATTCAATGATATCATTCGAAAACTTCGCAAAGAATTGTTCGGAAAAGGGCCTGAGAGAATTCATACTGTATTTGTAGAAAACATGGCAGTTTCAACACTATACGGAAATCTGAGTGCAAGCGAGCAGTTTATCGCCCGCACGCCTGAAGGAAGAGAGATGGTACATGCGGCCCGGACAAGCCTAATTCAAGACCTTTATTCCAAACAAACACCGGAAGGAATGGAGGAACTCATGGGAGCTAAGCTAGTCCATTTGTTTTCTGATATTAAAATTGAGGAAAACATCGCTGTATCTGTATTTGTTTTTGACCGAAAAATAGATGAGCAAAAAGAAGTTCTGCAAAGCTAGTATATTTGTCATTGACACAAATTTGTCACATTTGATATGATGTTGCTACAGTTATAGAAGGCTAAAGCAATGGAATGTATGCACGAACTGTATATATTCTCTTTCAATATCTTCATACTGCTTGATATTGTTGTATGGGTATGCATACAAGTTAGGCAGCATTCAAACGCCTGGTTTGACACAGGTTATTTGAGTGCTGCCTTTTTTATTGCCTTTCTTGCATAACTGTGAAAAAAGAAGAAATAATGGAGGCGTTTAATTATGGCTTTTCGAAAACCGGATGAAATAGCGGAAGCAGCAATTGAAGCAGGGATGAAAAAAATAAAGCTTCCGCTGCCGTCACTGCTCGTGCTGGGGTTTTTAGGCGGTGCATTTATCGCGCTTGGGTATTTGCTTGATATCAGGGTAATCGGCGATCTTCCGAAAGAATGGGGGAGCCTGTCCAGTTTGATTGGAGCAGCAGTATTTCCAGTCGGCCTGATCCTTGTCGTACTCGCTGGCGCTGAACTGATCACAGGCAATATGATGTCAGTTGCGATGGCGTTATTTTCGAGAAAAATATCAGTAAAAGAGTTAGCGATTAACTGGGGAATCGTCACAATTATGAACTTAATCGGCGCATTGTTTGTTGCGTACTTTTTCGGGCATTTGGTTGGATTGACTGAAACAGGTCCTTATTTAGAAAAAACGATTGCCGTTGCCCAAGGAAAGCTCGATATGAGCTTTGGCAAGGTTCTCATTTCCGGCATCGGCTGTAACTGGCTTGTATGCCTTGCAGTGTGGCTTTCTTTCGGCGCCCAAGACGCAGCAGGAAAAATCCTTGGCATCTGGTTCCCAATCATGGCTTTTGTGGCTATCGGATTTCAGCACGTTGTCGCCAACATGTTTGTGATTCCTGCTGCCATTTTTGCAGGCTCATTCACGTGGGGGCAGTTCATCGGAAACATCATTCCAGCTTTTATCGGTAATGTCATCGGCGGAGCTGTATTTGTCGGTCTCATTTATTTTATTGCATATCATAAGAAAGACCGCTCCAGAAAAGAAATGAAGCAGGTGTCATGACCAACGGGCAAATCCATTCGATGATTTGCACAATTTCCGTCCATTTTTAGAAAAAGATGTTTACAAAATGGAATTTGATGGATATACTTACAAAGTAAGAAAAAAGCAAAGGAGGCTGAACCAAAATGACAATGAGACAACGACGTCAACCTGTACGTGATACACATGTAAAAGTTCATGGTTTATTCAGCCTGTGGAAGAGTTCGTGTCCTTCCTTAACCGATGCTTATCGCACGCATTAAATTCGGAATAGTCGGACATACGCAACTCCCCGCAGGCAGTAGAGGCATTGGTGTCTTCTTTTGTCTGCGGTTTTTATTTGCCCGCGGCAGAAGGGGTGTGCCGCGGGTTATTTCGCTTGATGCGGACTTTGAAAGGGGGTGAGCGATATGACGATTAATCTATTCTTTTTAACGTTAACGATAAAAAAAAGGTTTAAAAGCCTGGAAGAATTCGAACGAGAACAGCAGATTGAGCAGATTTATGATGAAATGAAAGAGTCTCAGTTAAAGCATCTTTATTTAACAAACTGGCGCTAAAAGCAACGAAAAAAACTGAAGGGGGAATGGCATATGCTTAGAATGGAATTATTGATGCATTATACAATGGAGAAGGACCAAGTTTAGCGATACGACTGTCAAGAAAATGCCTGCCTGCATACAATAAATCAACGTTACTGTGAGGCAGGTGATGGCATGATGAACGATTATCAAAAAAGGCTGCCGTCGATTGGCCATGGTTATGCGTCCATGCCGCATTCGTTCAAACATGGTTATGGAAATCCATTCCGACAGCAGAGGCTGATGGCAATGCAGCAGCAAAGGCTGTATGTATTCCCTTATCATTGGCATTAGAAAGAGGGCAGAAAACATTATGTTTTCTGCTTTTTTTGCGGAAAAAAATGAAAAAGTTTAGTTCTGTTGAAACATTTTTCAATACATTGCCGTCTAGTTGGTACCTTCCTTCACTTTTAGAAATGAAGATGATATTTATTTTTTTAAGATAATAAATAAACATAGGAAACCAAAAGCAGGTGTTTAAAATGCTAGAAAATAGACTCTATAAACGATCGGATTTTTGGAAATTATTTTCTCGGAAATATAAGCTAACCAAAACAATTGAGCATATGATGATTGACTCTATAGATATACAAGAAAATGACAGAATTTTAGAAATTGGAATTGGAAACGGCACTGTCTTTAAAAGCATAACCAAGAAACTAGAAAAGGGAAGCCTAAAAAGCATTGATCCTTCAAAACGAAAGGTAAGACAGATATCATGTGCGAATCGAAAGAACATGGGGAACGGGGAGGTTTTTCATGGCTATCCAGAGGACATTCCCTTTGATGACCGTACCTTTAATAAAGTCTTTTCTTTACATACGGTTCAAAGCTGCACCAATATTAGGCTTGCATTAAGAGAAATTTACAGGGTGCTTCAAATTGACGGCCGGTTTTATATCAGTATTGACACAAATACCGGTGAAAAAGAGAAAACGTATATTCAACTGCTGAAAGACCAGCATTTCAGGGATCTTTCTGTTATCAGGCGTGATTCCTGTCTATGTATTGTGGCTGTTAAATAAAAAATTTCTCGGGAAATATATCCAAGATCCTCGCATTAGGATTTGGGTATATTTTCTTAATTTTTTATTTTTTGCATATACTTTATATTAAAAAAAGTTTTTTTCATATAAACTTATAACAGAAGAAAGAACAAAGAGGTGATATCAGACAGGGCAGACATTCTTTGTGAACAAAAGGAATGAATATTCATTCCGTAAACGAATCGGAGGTTGTCAGATTACATGATATCCGCATCCAGCAGTAAATACGACATGATTATGAAAGCGTCGGTCTCACTTTTTACGGAAAGGGGTTTTGACGCTACCACTATTCCTATGATAGCTGAACGTGCTCATGTAGGGACAGGAACGATCTATCGTTATTTTGACAGCAAAGAAACACTCGTCAACGTACTGTTTCAAGAAAGCATCCAGCGATTTACGGAAAAACTGAAGCAAGACGTTTCAGAATTGCCTGTCAGAGAAGGCTTTCACCACGTATTTTGCTGTCTCGTTCAGTTTACGAAAGAGAGCGACTATGCGCTTTTTTTTCTTGAAACCAAAAAAGATGCTCATTACTTAAATCATACAAGCAAAAAAATGATAGAAAATCTGACTCAAATGCTTGATGACTATTTTAATAATGGAAAAGCGGAAGGCGTGATTCGCAGCCTGCCCTCTAATGTGTTAATTGCGATTGTATTAGGGGCGTTTCTCAAGATATATCAGCTCGTTCAAACAGGTGATATAGAGATGGACACTGATTTAATTACTGAATTGGAACAATGCTGCTGGGACGCCATTAAGCTTCATTCATCACAAAAATAAGGAAAGGGAGATGTTAATGAAACAGGCAAGCGCAATACCTCAGCCCAAAACATACGGACCTTTAAAAAATCTTCCGCATCTGGAAAAAGAACAGCTTTCTCAATCCTTATGGCGGATAGCTGATGAATTGGGACCGATTTTCCGTTTTGATTTTCCGGGAGTATCCAGTGTTTTTGTTTCGGGCCACAATTTTGTGGCTGAAGTGTGTGATGAAAAACGCTTCGACAAGAACCTTGGCAAAGGCTTGCAAAAGGTGCGTGAGTTCGGGGGAGATGGCTTATTTACAAGCTGGACGCACGAACCGAACTGGCAAAAAGCCCACCGCATTTTGCTGCCGAGTTTTAGTCAAAAAGCGATGAAAGGCTATCATTCTATGATGCTGGATATCGCAACCCAGCTGATTCAAAAGTGGAGCCGGTTAAACCCTAATGAAGAAATTGATGTAGCGGACGATATGACACGTCTGACGCTTGATACGATTGGGTTATGCGGGTTTAACTATCGATTCAACAGCTTTTACCGTGATTCACAGCATCCGTTTATCACCAGTATGCTCCGTGCCTTAAAAGAGGCGATGAATCAATCGAAAAGACTGGGTCTGCAAGATAAAATGATGGTGAAAACAAAGCTGCAGTTCCAAAAGGATATAGAAGTCATGAACTCCCTGGTCGATAGAATGATAGCGGAGCGAAAGGCGAATCCGGATGAAAACATCAAGGATCTCTTGTCTCTCATGCTTTATGCCAAAGATCCAGTAACCGGTGAAACGCTGGATGATGAAAACATAAGGTATCAAATCATCACATTTTTAATTGCTGGACATGAGACGACAAGCGGTTTGCTTTCCTTTGCGATTTACTGTCTGCTTACACATCCGGAAAAACTGAAAAAAGCTCAGGAGGAAGCGGATCGCGTGTTAACGGATGACACGCCTGAATATAAACAAATCCAGCAGCTCAAATACATTCGGATGGTTTTAAATGAAACCCTCAGACTGTATCCAACAGCTCCGGCTTTTTCTCTATATGCGAAGGAGGATACTGTTCTAGGCGGGGAATATCCGATCAGCAAAGGGCAGCCAGTCACTGTTTTAATTCCAAAACTGCACCGGGATCAAAACGCTTGGGGACCGGATGCGGAAGATTTCCGTCCGGAACGGTTTGAGGATCCTTCAAGTATCCCGCACCATGCGTATAAGCCGTTTGGAAACGGACAGCGCGCTTGTATTGGCATGCAGTTTGCTCTTCAAGAAGCGACAATGGTTCTCGGTCTTGTATTAAAGCATTTTGAATTGATAAACCATACTGGCTATGAACTAAAAATCAAAGAAGCATTAACGATCAAGCCGGATGATTTTAAAATTACTGTGAAACTGCGGAAAACAGCGGCAATCAATGTACAGAGAAAAGAACAGGCAGACATCAAAGCAGAAACAAAGCCAAAAGAAACCAAACCTAAACACGGCACACCTTTACTCGTTCTTTACGGTTCAAACCTTGGGACAGCTGAGGGAATAGCCGGTGAATTGGCTGCTCAAGGCCGCCAGATGGGCTTTACAGCTGAAACGGCTCCGCTTGATGATTATATCGGCAAGCTCCCTGAAGAAGGGGCAGTCGTCATTGTAACGGCTTCTTATAATGGGGCGCCGCCTGATAATGCTGCCGGCTTTGTAGAGTGGCTGAAAGAGCTTGAGGAAGGCCAATTGAAAGGTGTTTCCTATACGGTATTCGGCTGCGGAAACCGGAGCTGGGCCAGCACGTATCAGCGGATTCCCCGCCTGATTGATGACATGATGAAAGCAAAGGGGGCATCGCGTTTAACAGCGATTGGGGAAGGTGACGCCGCCGATGATTTTGAAAGCCACCGTGAGTCTTGGGAAAACCGCTTCTGGAAGGAAACGATGGACGCATTTGATATTAACGAAATAGCCCAGAAAGAAGACAGGCCTTCATTATCGATTACTTTTCTCAGTGAAGCGACGGAAACGCCGGTTGCTAAAGCATATGGCGCGTTTGAAGGGATTGTGTTAGAGAATCGAGAACTCCAGACAGCTGACAGCACGCGTTCAACCCGCCATATTGAATTGGAAATTCCGGCTGGTAAAACATATAAAGAAGGCGATCATATCGGAATCCTGCCGAAGAACAGCAGGGAGCTTGTTCAGCGGGTTCTCAGCCGATTCGGTTTGCAGTCCAATCATGTGATAAAAGTAAGCGGAAGCGCTCATATGTCTCATCTGCCGATGGATCGGCCGATCAAAGTAGTGGATTTATTGTCGTCCTATGTAGAGCTGCAGGAACCGGCATCAAGGCTTCAGCTTCGGGAGCTGGCCTCTTATACAGTCTGTCCGCCGCATCAAAAAGAGCTGGAACAGCTCGTTTCAGATGCTGGCATTTACAAAGAGCAGGTACTTGCAAAACGTCTTACCATGCTTGATTTTTTAGAGGATTATCCTGCCTGCGAAATGCCGTTTGAACGGTTTTTAGCACTTTTGCCATCACTAAAACCGAGATACTATTCCATTTCAAGCTCACCGAAAGTTCATGCAAATATCGTGAGCATGACGGTAGGAGTTGTGAAAGCCTCAGCATGGAGCGGCCGAGGTGAATACCGGGGTGTTGCCTCTAATTACTTAGCAGAATTGAATACAGGTGATGCAGCAGCCTGCTTCATTCGTACACCGCAGTCCGGATTCCAGATGCCGGATGAGCCTGAAACGCCTATGATTATGGTCGGGCCGGGCACAGGAATTGCGCCATTCAGGGGCTTTATTCAGGCAAGATCGGTTTTGAAGAAGGAAGGAAGCACCCTTGGTGAAGCACTTTTATACTTCGGCTGCCGCCGCCCGGACCATGACGACCTTTACAGAGAAGAGCTGGATCAAGCGGAACAGGACGGTTTGGTCACAATCCGCCGATGCTACTCGCGCGTCGAAAACGAACCAAAAGGATATGTCCAGCACTTGCTCAAGCAAGATACGCAGAAATTGATGACACTCATTGAAAAAGGGGCTCATATTTACGTATGCGGTGATGGATCGCAAATGGCTCCTGATGTAGAGAAAACTTTGCGATTGGCGTATGAAGCTGAAAAAGGAGCAAGCCAGGAAGAATCAGCTGAATGGCTGCAAAAGCTGCAAGATCAAAGACGTTATGTGAAAGACGTTTGGACAGGAATGTAAAATATAAAATCCCGCCAATCTGATTGGCGGGATTGCTTTGCATATGAGAAAACCGGCACGATAATGAAATCTACTGAAAAGGATGTTATAGGGAGTATCGCGCCGGCCTTATTATTCATATCGGCATGCAGAGGCAAAAGTTTAGTTCTTTTTACCTTATTTTTAAAAATAAATAGTCTAAAAGTCTTGTTTTTGATTTTCAACTCAGGCTTTTGGCATTTTGTTCTTTCTTATTCCTTAAGATCAGTCATCTGTTGAAGATTGATGCTTGAATTGCCGTTCCACATGTTTACGGTAATGAAGGTCATGAATCAGCCGAATGGTCGGCCTGATTAACAGCAGCAAGCTTCCGACCGCAAACAGCCATATCCCTGCCGACTTTAAACGGTCATAGAAAAAGAAAAAGCTTCCAACGAGGAACAAAGCACCGATGATAAAATCGTTTACTGTATAAAGAATCTTATATCGTTTTTTGAAAAAAAGCTCATATCGTTTCAGCTCTTTTTGGATGTCATGTTCTTCATTTCCTTTCATTATCATCCCTCCATTCAATTTTGGCTTACCCTTACGTAACCGGCATGTAAACATAAGGGCTGCCTTGCTGAAAGAAGACATAATCAACGATCAGAAACTAAAGTAAAAAAGTGATCCGTATAGGATCTCTTTTTTACGATTTCATCGCCTGAACAATAAGAGCAGTCAAAGCTTTTGCCCCTTTAGGAACCAAGTGAACACCATCAGGGGTAAAATATTCCGGATGCCGAAGGGCTTCTGTATGCCAGTCAACTAACGTAACATTTTGATGTGCGCTTGCCTGGTGCTGTAAAGATTCATTAACCTTGCTTTCCCATTGGCGGGGAACCCGTGTATTGACGAGATAAATATGGGCTTTTGAGAAAGATTGAAGCAGTTGTTCGATTTGGCTGTTTGTAAAGTAGCCATTGGTTCCAAGCTCAATGATGACAGCCTTGTTGGGCTGATTAAAAGACTTGTATTCCTTTGCGAGTTCCAAAGCTTGAGACATTTGTCTTCCCACCTTTCCATCAATCGTCACATTTGAAAGTGACTGATGCAGGTGTGAAGAAATATCAAGCATGACGGAATCGCCTATAGCTAACACTTCTTTCGCAGTGTCTGCGGGTTCTTTCGACTGTTGAGATTGCGTGTCTTTCTTTTTATGAGTCTCTTGCCCATTATTTTTATTTTCCTTTTGTCCTTGCTTGGAGCCTGGTGTTTTTTGTTCAGGATTGTGTTTTTTATCTGCTGCAGCATCCTTTTCATCCCCAGAAGCTTGGCTGGTGTCAGCATTTGTTTCTTGTGAGCTATAGGTCCATTTGGTAGGGTGCTTTTGCTCGCCGGCTAGCCCTGACAGCCCGCCTGCAAAAATAAGTATAGCGAAAATGATGAAACCAATTGACATTTTGCTGATGACAGATGTCGTTTTCCATTCCTTGATTCTATGTATAAAAACACGGCGGAAAAATGACCTAAATCCCTGTGTCCGTATCGGCTTCTCAATAAAATGGTAGGAAAGCTCGGCAAGTATACATGTCACAATGACCTTTAGCACGATATGCCAAAAAACAGGGTTTCCGATTTCTTGAACTGGCGTGCTTAACACAATAACAGGGTAGGGCCAAAGATAAATTCCGTAAGACCTCGTTCCAAGCCACCGAAGCGGCCTCCATGAAAGCAGATTGCCTAAAAAGCTGCTCGGATGGCAAACACATGCAATAAGGATTGCGGCAGTCACGCTAATGAATAGCATTCCGCCTCTGTAAAGAAAAGGCTCGTATTCATCTGTGAAATAGACACACAACACTAATATACAAAATGCCGAAAATTCAGTGGCGTGCAAAGTGTGCTTCAGTTTGCTAGGCAGCCTGTTGGAAGACAGCCTTTTCATCGGCCATACCAAAGCCAAGGCACATCCGATGAGAAGTTCAAACGAACGAGTGTCTGTGCCATAGTAAACGCGGCTCGGATCTCCGCCAGGTTCATACAGTACGCTCATCATCACGGCTGAACAAAGCGCAAGCAATGATATCACCGCAGCCAATCTGGCGCGGCTTTTCATTATGTACATTCCAACAACTAAGAACATCGGCCATATGATATAAAATTGTTCTTCAATCGCCAGCGACCAAAGGTTTTTTAGAGGTGATGGGGAACCGAAACTATCAAAATATGATAGCTTGTGAAAAATAAACCACCAATTGCTCATATAAAAGAGAGAAGAGATCGCATCTCCACGTACAGTGTGTAATAGTTCTCGATCAAACAATACGACCCACACAACAGTGGAAAAGATCATAAGGTAAGCCGCCGAATGCGGCGCACCCAAAAATCCCGAAAATCAAGATTGATATCATTTCCATATGCCGGTAATAGAATAGATGTAATCAAATATCCGGATAAAACAAAAAAGATATCAACTCCGATAAAACCACCGTTAGCCCAATTGAAATTTAGGTGATAAGTGATAACTGACAGGACGGCGAAAGCCCGAAGGCCATCAAGTCCAGGAATGTATCGATGATGCTGTGTCTTGTGATACATGGGTATTCCTCCAATAGTATGCAAATATTCTCGTTGTTTTTGGTAGCGAGGTTACGACCTCGAATAGAGAAGAGAGAAAACATCCATAATCTTAGATGGATGTTTTTATTTTATCGAATATAACGTTCTCCCACGAGCAAGTTTGAAATGACACGGGTTGGAATTGTAAACTCTGTAACGCCCATATAGCCGGGGGCGACTTCATATTCGTCAAATGAGATCACAAGTTTATGGTCTTCAGTAATGTAAAACGTCTGATCAGGAAGAATCGTTTTGAACGGTTCTGCATCTTCGTCAGTGAGCCAATATATTTTATTTGGATCTTCCTTCATTTGCTGTTTCATTTGTTCTTTGATGTTTTGACTGATGACTTTGATATAGCGCTCATCTTTGAATAAGCTTTTTAATGTAAGTAAAATATCATTCTTTTTGTCAATTGTAATATAACGGCTTTGTGTGTAGGAAGATGCTTGTGTTGTTTCAATATTGCGCCGGATAGAGAGTAAATCTGGCGTGTCTGTGACCGTCTCGTAATCACTGTAGATGCTGAGATGCCCTTTTTTGTTTTGGGATGTGGACTGTATAAACTCTTTATACAGCTGCTGGCTTTCTTTCAAGTATTTCTCGTTAATGCTGTTTTCAAGCTCTTTATTAGAAAGTCCGGACAAAGCAGGTGTTTTGACATCAATGCTTGATTGGTCTTTTTCCTCTTTGATTTCAATAAAGGTGATCGCTTTGACGATTTTGCCGATGACAGGGATCTTTGACATAGCCTGAGCGGCGTCCGGGTTGATATTAACAAGCGCAGTGAATAAAATAGCTGCAGCGATTGCTGCTGATGTCGGCCACATGACGATTCTTTTCTTTTTTGGTTCTTGCTGAAGGGCATTTTCAACAATGATATCCAATTCTTTAGGAATCTGAACATTTTTATATTCTTCTCTTAATTGCTGTAATCTCTTATCCATTAAGAAAGATCCTCCTTCGTCAACTGAATGCGCATCAGCTTCAATGCTCTGTATAGGCGCGTTTTGACGGTATTCGTGTTTTCTCCTGTAATTTCCGCAATTTCTTCTAATTTGAGGTCTTCAAAAAAACGTAAAATAATAACGGTTTTATAGCGGTACGGCAATTCGTCAAGCGCTTCATAGAGATCAGTATCCTTGTAATGGTCTTCCTTTCCTTTGCTTAAAAATTCTATCGTTTCGTCGTCCATCACTCTTATCTTTTTTTGTTTGCGCAAAAAATCAATGGCTGTCCGCACTAAAATTTTATAAAACCAGCTTTTTATCGTCTCAGGGTTCCTGACCGTTTCAACTGAGCTCAGCGCTTTTTTTATCGATTCCTGAACAATATCTAATGCGTCATCTTGATTTTTCACATAACTGAAAGCCAACCTGTAGAAATCTTGCTTATGGTCAGTTATGCATGTGACAAGCAACGCTTTTGTTGTTTGTTTTTTCTTCATTGCAATAAAGGGCTCCTTTTTGAATATACGTATATCGTAGGCTGTTACCTAGGATAGACGCGGCAGGCTGAAAAATAGTTTGCGCAGAATCACATTTTTTTAAAAGAGAGAAGTAAATCAGCATGGGGGGTTTATGCATAAAAAAACAAGGCTTGTTTTGTACAAGCCTTGTTTTTGGGGTAAGAGATGCCAAACATTATTCCAAATAATGTTTTTTGAAATCTGAGTGAATAGAAAATTTACGGCGCAACTGGATGAGATTTTTCCCGAAGCTCTCTTCTAATAGCTCTCTATGCTTTTTCAGAATTTCCATGAGGTACAGATCATGAATGATCACTTCAGTAATAGGCATGACTAAACCTACATGCATCGTCCATGCAGCACGGCTGTCATTGCCAAGTGAGACAATGCCCGCTACTACTTCTGAATCATCTCCGCTATAGACAAGCCACCGTCCGTCATACTCTTCTGTAATTTCACTGCTCATATCATGAAGGTAAACATTGGAAAAATCAGATACGATGTCTCCGTACGCAATAATGGTGACAATAACGCCTTGTTCTGCCGCCTGTTTTAGCTCTGATTCTATCTCCTCAAAGTCCTCTTTCCATATTTCTAAGAGGATTCTTTTTTTGGCAGATAAAATACAAGCCTTCACCTTTTCAAGAATTTCACTGCGGCCGGTGATATTCCAGATGTTTTCCCGGTCATTAGCAGTCTGCTCGAACTTTTCAAAATATTTCTCAGCCTGATCAAAATGCTCTTCCGCTTTGAGCCGGCGGTTTTTAATCAGTTCTTTTGCGGGGACTGGAACATACTGAGGTGTATTTCCATGACTGACAAAAACATCTCCCCTTATGACAAGGCTTTCCAAGACTTCATAAATTTTAGAACGGGGCACTCCGGATTTTTTGGCAACGGCATAGCCTGTTAAAGGTGATTCTTGCAATAATGCCAAATACGCTTTCGATTCATATTCTGTAAAATTGAGGTTTTTTAAAATGTCTAACATATTTTCTTTCATATATCCTCCAATATAAAGAGCAATCGCTGCCTTAGTAATCGCTATTTTAACAAACCATATTGATTTATTCCAAATGCATTGATACACTTTTATAAGTAGTTACTTTTGTAGTCACTATATGATTGAGGGGATTTTTAAAGGGGGAGAGAACAATGCACAGCTTACTCGCATACATACCGATCGCTGCCATGATGGTTATCATGCCGGGGGCAGATACGATGCTTGTGATGAAAAATACGCTTAGGTATGGTCCGAAAGCCGGCCGTTATAACATTCTCGGATTGGCGACAGGACTTTCCTTTTGGACGGTGATTGCCATTTTAGGATTATCAGTGGTAATCGCAAAGTCAGTGATTCTTTTCACAACGATCAAATATTTGGGAGCGGCATACTTAATTTATTTAGGTGTAAAAAGCTTTTTTGCTAAAAGTATGTTTTCGTTAGATGACATGCAATCCCAAGCAAAAAATATGGCAAGTTCTCCGAAACGTTATTATAAAACTTCCTTTATGCAAGGATCACTCAGTAACATTCTCAATCCTAAAACTGTTTTGGTGTATGTTACAATCATGCCCCAATTTATCAATTTGAACGGAAATATAAACCAGCAGCTCATCATTTTAGCTTCAATCCTAACCTTATTAGCGGTGTTGTGGTTCCTGTTTCTTGTTTATATTATTGATTACGCAAAAAAATGGATGAAAAACTCGAAGTTCCAGAAAGTGTTTCAAAAAATTACCGGAATAATATTAGTAGGTTTCGGCATCAAAACTGGTTTGAGTTAACACTTAAATGAAGTGAATGAAATTTGAAACCAAAGTTTAATTTAGTGTTTGACACATATAAAAAGACAAGGGAGTGAGTATCCCTTGTCTTTTTTTTATTTCACCTTATGTCCTCTGCGGGTTTTGCACCTTATACAAAATAATCAATAAAACAAACCAGACCGGGGTGACAAACAAAGCAATACGTGTATCATTCGCCAGTGCCAATATGACAAGAATGAACGCGAGAAATGCAAGTGTTAAATAGTTGGATAATGGGTAAAAAGGCATTTTAAATTTGTTTGCTTTCGCTTCATGCTGCCTTGTTTTTCGATATTTCAAATGGCAAATCACCGTGATGCCCCAAATAAAAATGAAGCATATTGTAGAAACACTTGTAATCAGTGTGAAGACTTGCTCGGGCATTAAATAATTCAGACTAACGCCAATCAGAATGGCGATGGATGAAAAGAACAGCGCATTGCTTGGCACGTTAGAATAAGTTAATTTCTTTAATAGTCCAGGTGCGTGATGATCCTTTGCAAGTGAATAGACCATTCGGCTTGTGCTGAATAAAGCGCTATTTGCAGCTGAGGCGGCTGATGTTAATACAACAAAATTGATCAAACTGGCAGCCACAACGATGCCTACTGCAGAGAAGACCTGAACAAATGGGCTTTCGTTTGGGTTCAACACATTCCAAGGATAGATACACATAATCACGAAAAGTGCGCCAACATAAAAAAGTAAAATCCGGACAGGGATTTGATTGATGGCTTTAGGGATCACTTTTTGGGGATTTTCTGTTTCACCTGCTGTCAGTCCAACAAGTTCAATACCCACGAAAGCGAAGACGACCATTTGGAACGATAGGATAAACCCATGCCATCCATTTGGGAACATGCCGCCGTGGCTCCAAAGGTTGGTGAGGCTGGCAGGGCCGGAAGCTGCGGAAAAACCTTTCGCAATCAGGAAAATACCAGTTACGATCAGAGCCAGTATGGCAATAACTTTGATCAATGCAAACCAAAATTCTAATTCTCCGAAAAGTTTAACGGTGGCAAGGTTCATGATCAGCAGGATAATAAGCGCAAGAAGACCCGGCAGCCATTGAGGCACATCGGGAAGCCAATATTGCGTATAAATGCCGACCGCCGTTAAATCAGCCATCGCGAGGGAAATCCAACAGAACCAGTAGGTCCACCCAGTGATAAATGCTGCCATGTTTCCTAAATAGTCCCTTACAAAATCAACAAAAGAGTGGTATCCCGCATTTGATAAGAGCAGTTCTCCGAGCGAACGCATAATGAAAAAGCAAAATACGCCGGTGATCAAGTAAGCAAATAAAATGGATGGTCCTGCAAAATGGATGGATTTACCTGAACCTAAAAATAAACCTGTACCGATTGCACCTCCAATCGCCATTAATTGTATATGCCTGTTTTTAAGGCCTCTAGACAATTTCTGTTGCTGGCCAAAATTGTCTTTGCTAGAATTGCCTATCAATTTTATTTTCCTCCAGTAATAAAAAGATGAGTAAAGTTTTATCGGATATTATAACATTTAAAAGAATAGATACTTTTATTTTTAAATTTTAAAACTATTTTAAGTGCTGTTACATGTCTTGTGGCTCTATTTTCACTCGTGATTCTACCTGAATAGCAGAGTAAAACAGGAAAGTCATTTGGACAATCTGACAGGCTAGTTTTAATCGGTAACGATTTGTATAATTGCATACCCACTATGTTTGAGGCCTACAGGGGGGATCAAATCGAGAGAATCGGAGATAAAGTTTTTAAGCTTACAGATTCCTTAACTTTGCAAAAATGACGAAGTTTTGCAAATTGTAATACTGTGGCGGTCACATAGAGTGCCCGTCTTTTTAGTTGTGAGCGAACTTAAGGGGTTATATTTGGGTAATTTGTCATGATCTATAAGATTCATTTTTTGTCATTGATGATTTTGACATCATTACATTCCCCGAGAATGATAAACTGTTTACTGATTATTACTTTTGAAGGGGACTGGCCCTCGAGAACTGAGCATCTATCATACTAATATGAGATGCAAATGATTCAACATGTAAATATATACGCATAAAAGCCAGTTTTGTCAATCTGCTATAGAGACCTTTTTAAACGTGTATCAGCAGATAATCTCAACGCGGACTATAAAGTTTCGAAATATTCTTGTTAATGGCTTATCTAATAAGGACAAAGGATGATAGACGTGAGAAGAATAGATAAAATATACCATCAGCTCAAGCATAATTTTCATGATTCAACCTTAGATCATCTTTTAAAAATACAAGGGAATTCAGCAAAGGAGATTGCCGAGCAGCTGAAAATGGAGCGGTCCAATGTCAGCTTTGAATTGAACAATCTCGTCCGGTCCAAAAAGGTCATCAAAATTAAAACGTTTCCTGTAAGATACATCCCAGTCGAGATAGCAGAAAAATTATTCAACAAGAAATGGGATACAGAGATGATGGAAGTGAAAGACCTTCAGGCGTTTTCCGGAAATTCAAAGCAAAATCATCAACACATTTCCACGAATCCCCTAGAGCTTATGATAGGGGCAAAAGGGAGTTTGAAGAAAGCGATCTCCCAGGCAAAAGCAGCTGTCTTTTATCCGCCGACCGGTCTGCATATGCTCCTCCTAGGGCCGACTGGTTCCGGTAAATCCCTTTTTGCGAACCGAATTTACCAGTTTGCCATTTACTCTGACATATTGAAGGCCGGCGCACCATTTATTACATTTAACTGTGCAGACTACTACAACAACCCTCAATTATTGCTTTCTCAATTATTCGGACACAAAAAAGGTTCATTTACAGGTGCTGCCGAGGATAAGGCGGGTTTAGTCGAACAGGCCAATGGGGGCATTCTTTTTATGGATGAAATCCACCGTCTCCCTCCCGAGGGACAAGAAATGCTGTTTTATTTTATTGACAGCGGTTCTTATAACAGGCTTGGAGAATCTGAACATAAACGAACATCGAACGTATTGTTTATTTGTGCGACTACAGAAAATCCGAGTTCTGCACTATTGAAAACGTTTTTGCGAAGAATCCCAATGACCATTCATATTCCTTCGCTTGAAGAACGATCGCTTAAAGAAAGAGTGGATCTGACGACGTTTTTATTAGGGAAAGAAGCAGAGCGAATTAAGAAGAATCTGAGTGTGCATATCGATGTCTATAATGCGCTTATTCACTCTGCGAAATTTGGGAATGTCGGACAGCTGAAATCAAATGTCCAGTTAGTTTGCGCACACGGATTTTTGCATAACCTTGACAGAAATGAAGTTATTGAACTGACTGTTCGCGATCTGCCTGATGAAATCAAGCAAGAATGGATGTCCAGCAGCAAAAACATGCAAAGAAGCAAAGCCATTTCTGAATATGTCAATATTACAACGATTATCTCTCCGATTGTAGAAGATGAAACAACAAAAATTGACGAAGACCTCTCATTTAACTTATATCATTTGATTGAGGAAAAAGTGAAAACGCTTATGAAAGAAGGTTTATCCAAAAAGGATATTAACCAATACATCTTGACTGATGTCCATTTGCATGTCAGACGTTTTTTTCATCATCAAGCTTTTCAAAAAGACAGCCTGCTGACATTCGTTGAAGATGACGTGATTCAAATGACAAAACAGTTAAAAGAAATAGCTGAACATGAGATGGATTGCACATTTGACCGTAAGTTTATTTATTTCTTGAGTATGCATATTGACGCATTTTTAAAGCGAGGAAAGCAAATTGATGTTTTGAATACACAGGAGACGGATGAAATTCGTGATACTCATGTGAAAGAATATCGGGTGGCGATGATTTTTAAAGATAAAATTCAGGAATATTTTAAAGTGGCTATTCCTGAAATAGAAGTCATCTACTTAACGATGTTAATCCATTCCATCAAATCGTTAAAGGAGAACAAAAGAGTCGGTATTATCGTGGCTGCTCATGGAAACAGCACGGCGAGTTCAATGGTTGAAGTCGCGACAGAACTGCTAGGGAGCACGCCGATTGCAGCAGTCGATATGCCGCTTTCTGTTTCACCTTCGGACATTCTTGAATGCGTAGCAGAAAAAATGAAACAGGTTGATGAAGGTGAAGGTGTTTTAATGCTGGTAGACATGGGGTCGCTTGCAATGCTGGAAAGCAGGCTGGAGGAAAAGACAGGCATTTCCATTAAAACGATCAGCAATGTTACGACTTCAATGGTGCTGGATGCTGTCAGAAAGGTCAACTATTTGAATTTAAATTTGCATGCGATCTATCAATCGGTCACGAAGGATTTTATCGAGTTGTGGGAGCGTCAGCCAGCGGCATCCGGCAAAAAGAAGGCATTGGTATCCATCTGCACGACGGGCAGCGGAACGGCCAAAAAGCTGGAAGACATTCTAACCACGATCGTAAACAAGGCCTCCGATACCCCGATTCACATATTGACCGTATCATCGATTAAGCTGGCCAACAGCATAAAAGAAATCGAAAAAGAGTATGAAATCCTTGCGACAGTCGGAACGAAAGACCCTAAAATCAATGCTCCGCATGTATCTTTAGAAGTGTTAATTGAAGGGGAGGGAGAGAAGCTGATTCAACAGGCGATTACAAAAGGAAGCATCCCCTTGAGCAATGGATTGAACGAAGCAAATATTATTGTCAGGGAGCTTTGCGAGGATAGCCTGAAAAAATACCTTGTGTTCTTGAATCCTCATCATGTGATCGAAATGTTATTGGAGTGGCTGCAAACCGTTCAAGATGAGCTGGGGGTCATTTTCAATAATGCGGTTTTGATCAAAGTCATTATGCACACGGCTTTCGCCTTTGAAAGGGTAATTAAGCAGAATCCGATCGCTTTCTCAGAGGAAGAAGAGATCAATGATCAGCTGAAGGAAATGGTGTACGTGACAGAGCGAACATTAGCCCCTTATGAAGAAAAGCTCGGACTTCGCATAAGTGATGATGAAAAATTATTTATAGCCGCCATATTTGCTGAAGAAGTGCATGGCCAGCTGTTTTAAAAACAGTTTTTTCATATGAACCTGTATTAAATGGAACACCATTTTAATACAGGTTTATTTTTTTCGTTTTAAGTGTTTCAACAACAAATTGCTATTGGCTGAAATAACAATGAAAACGCTTAACCCACCTGTGTTGGCACGATCCTTGCATTATATTTGGATGTACAAAACAGGAAAGGAGCAATAGATATGATTTCAGTTATTATCAGCGGTCATGGAGATTTTCCCATAGCATTAAAAGAGTCTTCAGGGATGATATTCGGTGAAGAAAATAACCTGATTGCAGTGCCGTTTTTTAAAGGGGAAGGAATACAAACGCTGCAAGAAAAATATCATCAGGCGCTCAAGGATATCCCGGAAGAACATGAAGTGCTTTTTTTAGTCGATATTTTTGGAGGGACGCCATATAACGCGGCAGCTTCCTTTATTGCTGAGGATCAAAGAATGGATATGGCAGCCGGCGTAAACCTGCCGATTCTGCTGGAGGTATTAAGCCAGAGAGAACATCTGGCTCTCAAAGATTTGCTGAACAACTTAAAAGCAATGAGTCAGCAAAGCTTTCAAGTGTGCAGTGAACATTTAGAAAAAGTAAAAACAGCCAATCAAGATACAAGAGAGGATGAATTATGATGAACATTGTGTTAGCAAGAATTGATGACCGCTTTATTCACGGCCAAATCCTGACAAGGTGGATAAAAGTCCATGCAGCCGACCGAATCATCGTTGTCTCCGACGATATTGCTCAGGACGAAATGAGAAAAACGCTGATCCTTTCTGTTGCGCCTTCAAATGTAAAGGCGAGTGCCGTCTCGGTTTCTAAAATGGCAAAAGCATTTCATAGTCCGCGCTACGAAGGGGTAACGGCAATGCTCTTGTTTGAAAATCCGTCTGATATTGTATCTCTTATAGAAGCAGGTGTACCGATCAAAACCGTAAACGTCGGGGGAATGCGTTTTGAAAATCATCGCAGGCAAATCACAAAATCAGTCAGTGTCACAGAACAAGATATAAAGGCATTTGAAACATTAAGTGACAAGGGCGTGAAACTGGAATTGAGGCAGCTGCCTTCAGATGCCAGTGAGGATTTTGTACAGATTTTACGGAACGTAACAAAATAATCAAGGGGATGAGAATATGTCTTCATTACAAATTATTTTGTTGTTAATCATTGCAGCAATCACCGGAATCGCAAGTGTATTGGATGAAGGGCAGACACACCGGCCGCTAGTGGCCTGTACGTTGGTTGGCTTGGTGCTCGGGGACTTAAAAACGGGAATTATTCTTGGAGGCACACTGGAGCTGATGGCGCTCGGCTGGATGAACGTCGGGCTTGCCATGGCACCTGATACAGCGATCGCCTCTGTCATCTCAACCATTTTAGTTATTACCGCTGATCAAGGAATTGGCGAAGGGATTGCTGTCGCTGTTGCTTTAGCAGCTGCGGGTCAGGCGCTGACGATTTTTGTTCGGACGATCACTGTCTTTTTCATCCACCGCGCTGATCAATATGCAAAAGCGGGAAATATAAAAGGAATTGAAATTATGCATATTACCGCGATGGTGTTTCAAGCTTTGCGCGTCATGATTCCTACATTGATTGTTGCTTTAATTAGTGTCAGCGCTGTTCAGGCGTTCCTGGGAAATATTCCTGATGTCATTACAAAAGGACTGCAAATAGGCGGAGGCATTATTGTGGTTGTCGGGTATGCCATGGTGATCAATATGATGAATATTCCTTATTTAAAGCCATTTTTCTATATTGGTTTCTTATTAGCGGCGTTTACCGATTTTAACTTAGTGGGATTTGGAGCCCTTGGTCTCTGTCTAGCGCTTTTATACCAGCAGGTGATGCAAAAACAAAGCGCTCACGGAGCAGTCGCGGCCGCATCAGACAGTGGCAGTGTTGCTGTTTATGATGACGATGATGATGATCTTGATGCCTAAACGATGAGGGGGGAAGAAAAAATGGAGAAAGAAAAACGATTAACGAAGAAAGAAATTTTCAGCATGTTTATTCGTTCAAATTTTTTACTCGGTTCCTTTAACTTCGAACGTGTGCAGGCAATGGGATATTGTTATGTCATGATACCGGCGATCAAAAAATTGTACGGTCCCGGAGCGAAAAGAAACGAAGCCTTGCAGCGGCATTTGGAATGGTTTAATACACATCCGTGGCTGACAGCGCCTATATTTGGCGTGACGGCAGCCATGGAAGAAGAAATGGCGAACAATAAAGGAATTGACGGAAAAGCGATAAGCGGAATGAAAATTGGTTTGATGGGACCAATAGCGGGCGTAGGCGACCCAATTTTTTGGGGAACGATTCGTCCTGTCTTAGCTGCGCTAGGAGCCTCCCTTGCTTTAGGAGGAAACATTGCCGGCCCTTTGCTATTCTTTTTCTTGCTGAATGCCATAAGATTAAGCACAAAATATTACGGATTAAAGTATGGCTATGTGAAAGGAATGGAGATTCTTCAGGATTTAGCGGGGAATCGCATTCAAAAGCTTACAGAGGGCGCTTCGATTCTCGGATTATTTGTTATGGGGGCTCTCGTGTCCAAATGGACCACCATCAACATTCCAATCGTTGTATCCAGGATTAAGGATGAAAGCGGAAAAGTAGATGTTCAAACTGTACAAAATGTGTTAGACAGCATTATGCCGGGTGCGCTGCCTCTCGGATTAACGTTATTGGTGGCATGGATGCTTCGCAAAGGGGTGAATCCTCTTCTCATTATTTGCGGCATCTTTGTCATCGGGATTCTCGGGTATTGGGCTGGATTCTTAGCATAAGGTGTGTGAAGGAAAAAGAGAGAAACTGCAGCAGTCTTTTCATATATAAATCATTCGGATAACAGCGAAACAGAGGAGAATTGCCAGAAACGGACCAGCTTGCGCAGCAGTCTCTCTTGAAAGTGTTCAAACATGAAGAGAGGAGCGAAGGAACAAATGAAAAAGAGACTTATTCAAGTCATGATCATGTTCACCCTGCTGTTGACTATGGCATTTTCGGTAGATGCAGCCGATTCAAGCTACTATGATGAGGATTACCGTCCTCAATACCACTTCACACCGGAGGCAAACTGGATGAATGACCCAAACGGAATGGTATATTATGCCGGGGAATATCACTTGTTCTATCAATACCATCCATACGGGCTTCAGTGGGGGCCCATGCATTGGGGGCATGCCGTCAGCAAAGATTTGGTTACATGGGAACACCTTCCTGTTGCGCTTTATCCGGATGAAAAAGGCACGATCTTTTCTGGAAGCGCAGTTGTAGATAAAAATAACACAAGCGGTTTTCAAACAGGCAAAGAGAAGCCGCTTGTGGCCATTTATACACAGGATCGGGAAGGCCATCAAGTGCAAAGTATTGCCTATAGCAACGACAAAGGAAGAACATGGACGAAATACGCTGGCAACCCTGTCATTCCAAACCCGGGTAAAAAAGATTTTCGCGATCCAAAAGTCTTTTGGTATGAGAAAGAAAAAAAGTGGGTGATGGTGCTTGCGGCCGGTGACCGAATCCTCATTTATACATCAAAAAATCTGAAGCAGTGGACGTATGCAAGTGAATTTGGACAGGATCAAGGAAGCCACGGGGGAGTATGGGAATGCCCGGATTTATTTGAGCTTCCGGTAGACGGCAATCCGAATCGAAAAAAATGGGTCATGCAGGTCAGTGTCGGAAACGGAGCGGTCTCGGGAGGATCAGGCATGCAATATTTTGTAGGGGACTTTGATGGAACTCATTTTAAAAATGAAAACCCGCCAAACAAAGTTCTCTGGACGGATTACGGCAGAGACTTTTATGCGGCTGTATCCTGGTCTGATATTCCATCCACAGACAGCCGCCGGCTATGGTTAGGGTGGATGAGCAATTGGCAATATGCGAATGATGTTCCGACATCCCCATGGAGAAGTGCAACGTCCATTCCAAGAGAGTTAAAATTGAAAGCGTTTACCGAAGGGGTTAGAGTGGTCCAAACACCGGTGAAAGAGCTGGAAACCATTCGCGGAACCTCTAAGAAGTGGAAGAATCTGACCATATCGCCTGCAAGTCATAATGTGTTAGCGGGGCAATCTGGAGATGCCTATGAAATAAATGCAGAATTTAAAGTAAGCCCTGGTTCAGCTGCTGAATTTGGTTTTAAGGTCCGAACAGGTGAAAATCAATTTACGAAGGTCGGCTATGACCGAAGGAACGCCAAATTGTTCGTTGACCGGAGCGAGTCAGGCAACGACACCTTTAATCCGGCCTTTAACATCGGAAAAGAGACAGCCCCATTGAAGCCGGTAAATGGGAAGGTTAAGATGCGCATTTTTGTTGACCGCTCCTCGGTTGAAGTATTTGGGAATGACGGAAAGCAGGTCATAACGGATATTATTCTCCCAGACCGATCAAGCAAAGGGCTTGAATTATATGCTGCAAATGGCGGTGTAAAGGTAAAATCTTTAACCATACACCCTTTAAAAAAGGTATGGGGAACGTCACCTTTTATGTCCAATATGACTGGCTGGACGACTGTAAATGGCACATGGGCCGACACAATTGAGGGGAAACAAGGGAGGTCGGACGGAGATTCCTTTATCTTGTCTTCAGCATCCGGGTCAGACTTCACTTATGAATCTGATATCACCATTAAGGATGGAAACGGAAGAGGGGCAGGAGCACTAATGTTTCGCTCTGACAAAGATGCCAAAAACGGTTACCTTGCCAATGTGGATACAAAGCATGATCTAGTGAAATTCTTTAAATTTGAGAACGGTGTTGCTTCTGTCATTGCTGAATACAAAACACCGATAGACGTTAATCAAAAGTATCATCTGAAAACAGAGGCCGAGGGCGATCGCTTTAAAATCTATTTAGATGATCGCCTTGTGATTGATGCAAATGATTCCGCATTTTCAGAAGGTCAATTTGGCTTGAATGTGTGGGACGCGACTGCTGTCTTTCAGAATGTAACGAAGGAGTCTTAATGTTAAAAAAGGCACAGACCTGAACAGTCTGTGCCTTCTCGTTTTATTTTAACAAATTTAATGATTCGCGGTTAAATGCTTCCAAATCATCAGGTGTTCTGCTTGTGACAATGTTGTGGCTGACGACTACTTCTGCATCTTTGTAGTTTGCACCGGCATTGATTAAATCTTTGCGGATGCTGCGGTAGCCTGTGATATCTTTGCCTTTTAGAAGATCCGTATCAATCAGTACTTGCGGGCCGTGGCAAATTGCGAAAACAGGTTTTTTGTTTTCGACAAATGCTTTTGCGAATTCACCCGGACGGTCATCTGCACGAAGCAAATCCGGAGAGAATCCTCCAGGAATTAGAAGTGCATCAAAGTCACTTGCATCCACATCAGAGATGGCTTTGTCAATCTTTACTTTCTCGCCATGTTTACCGGTGACTTCTTTGCCGGCTTCCAAATCGATAGCCACAACACTGTAGCCAGCTTCTTCGTATGCTTTTACCGGACTTGTATATTCGATGTCTTCGAATTGGTCTGTAACAAGAACTGCAATTTTTTTGCTCATAAAAAACCCTCCTAATAACTCTCTATTCATAGAATAACAGGAAGATTGACCGGCCTTCAAAATATTTGCTTAACGAGATCGTTTTTCGTGAGTTTCATTATAAGCGGTTCAGCCCATATAAGGATTAACCTATTACAATGTGGAAATATCAATCACAAATCGATAACGGACATCGCTTCGGAGGATACGTTCGTATGCTTCGTCCACTTGGTCAGCTCCGATGACTTCGATTTTAGGTTCGATGCCATGCTCAGCTGCGAAATCCAGCATCTCTTGAGTTTCTTGAATTCCGCCGACTAGAGAACCTGCAATGCTGCGGCGCCCCATGATTAGGGAAAACACACTGTATGTGTCCGGCTTGGCAGGAGCTCCAACGTTTACAAGTGTCCCGTCTATACGAAGCATTGATAAATAGGCATCTACATCGAGATTTGCCGATACCGTATTTAAGATCACGTCAAAACGCCCGGCCAATGCAGTGAATGTAGCTGGGTCACTTGTTGCAAAGTAATGATTTGCACCGAGTTCCAGAGCTTCCTCTTTCTTATTCATGGAACGGCTCAGGACGGTTACCTCTGCACCCATCGCATGTGCAAATTGAATCGCCAAATGTCCAAGGCCACCCACGCCTACAATCGCAACTTTTTTACCAGGGCCAACATTCCAGTGTTTCAGCGGGGAATACGTGGTGATACCTGCACACAACAGCGGACTGGCAACATCCATTTCCAAACGATCTGGTATGCGAACAACAAATCTGTCAGTGACAACGATTTTTTGGCTGTACCCGCCATAAGTGGGGTTTCCGTCGTAGTCTACTGAGTTATACGTTTGAACAACACCCTTCGTGCAGAACTGTTCCTCTCCGTTTAGACAGTATTCGCATTCTCCGCATGAGTCAACAAAACAGCCGACACCAACGCGGTCCCCGACAGCAAACTTGGTGACTTCTGCTCCAACGGCTGTTACAACACCGGCTATTTCATGTCCTGGCACCATTGGGAAGATGCCACCGCCCCATTCATCAAAAGCACTATGAATGTCTGAATGGCAAATACCGCTGAATTTAATATCGATTAAGACATCGTGCGGCCGTAATTCTCTTCGCTCAATCGTCGTTTGTTCAAATTTGGCTTTTGCATGTGACACGCTTAATACACGGGTTTGATGTTGATTACACATACGAACCTATCCTTTCTTCATCATAAGTGTTGTAAATAAAAACATGCACTTATTTATGTTTTATGGTGTCTTCAACATAACGATAAACCTTAAAGTCTGCTTTAAGGCAAGGGTTTTTTTAAAAAACCATTTAAAATGAACCTGATTTATAAGCTGAGAAACAGTCAGTAATTAATGCAGAAACTGTAATCATGCTGCGATCCCGGGGTGAAAGTTCTTCTTCTCTTGCCCAAATGTCACCGAATAGAACATCATCATGAAGTTCAGCAAACTTTGGCGCAAATTCTCCTAATTGTTCTCTTCCGGCAGTGTGTTTATTTGCCATTCAGCAATCTCTCCAACTACACTGTTTTTAGTGCATGGAGAAGTATAGAGTTTAAAGTGTGTTTTAAGGCAAGTCCCGAATATATAAACCCAGATTCAGCAGCTAACCACTTGTTTTGAGCTTGACTTAAAGTTAACTTTAAGTGTTACCTTCACAACATACAGGATAGAGAGGTGAAGATCATGAATATTGCTCAGGTGGCAAAGCAGTTTGGCCTGACAGCCGCAACACTCCGATATTACGAACGTGTAGGATTAATCCCGCCTGTAAAACGAAAAGACAGCGGCATTCGCGACTATGATGAAGAAGATATCAAATGGATTGAATTCATTAAATGCATGCGAAATGCGGGACTATCGATAGAAGCGCTAATTGAATATACAACATTATTTACCGAAGGTGACCGTACGGTAGAAGCTCGAAAAAATATCCTGGCTGACGAACGACAGCGGCTGATAGAGAAGCGGAAAGAAATTGATGAAACAATTAAAAGATTAGACACAAAAATTAAAGATTATGATGGGAAATTGCGCGAAAACGAGGCAAAGCTCAAAAGCAGGCCTAAAACGGAAAGTCTTCACGGATCAGTGGAGCAAAGAAGGTAGCATTCTTTGCGTGTGAAGAGGGCAGGTCAAAAACGAAGGATTTTGTTTCTGGCCTGTTTTCTCCATCAAGAGATCGCATAAAAAGAGGTGGTTACGATTCCTTATTTGGATTGGAGAATTTGCAAACATTATCGGAGATCAGATGGAGAAAAGCGGTTAATCTATTTACGGTCATAGGACCCGAACAAACAGTGCTCATTTTGAAGCTGAGGAACAGTTGTGGCCAATCAATACTGTTCCTCTGCAAATCAGTCATTGTATGTTAAAGGGTTGGCAATTGAATGGCTGTATCAATATTTTTTAAATTCAGCTTGACTTGTTCGTCAGGGTTCCAAGGATGGTACCAGCCTTTTTCCATCATATAGCTTGAGAGTTGTTCGTGCATATCGAGTGCTTCTTCCAAATGGCGGATAAGGACCTCTTTTACTTCAGGTGTTCCGGCTTCAGTGGCTGCCATCGCATAATTTCTGACTCCGTTCTTTGCTGAAATTAATAAGTCCATAGCAATGATTTGGTCTGTTAGAACATTCATGCCAGTCAGATATTCTATGATAGGATTCATGATTTATTCATCTCCTCATTCGTGCTTTGCATTAGATAAGATAGAGGCAAATTCCTGCAACTGGCGTGTGGTGATATCAACATCTTGCTGCATGATTTCTTTCAGCTTCGGATCAGATACCAGTGCTTTCATTGTTTTAGATTTCGTCAAACAAAGTGTCTTAAATGCAGTCATTTCCTGAACCTCAAGCACTTCGTGTAAGGCGTATTCCATTTCTGTAACCTCCGTTTTTTAAGGCTTTAACACAACTTTGATACAATCATCCATTTTTGAATCAAAAATGTCATAGCCATGCTTGGCTTCACTAAGCGGCAGGACATGGCTGACAACATCTCCCGGATCAATTTTGCCTGTCGATACTAGTTCAAACATGTACGGCATATAGTGGATCACAGGAGCCTGTCCAGAGCGTATATTGATGTTTCGCTGCATAATATCTCCTAGCGGAAAACCGTTATATCTGCCTCCGTACACACCTGTAATTTGTATGGTTCCTCCTTTGCGAACAGCTTGAGAGGCAATGACCAATGCACTCATTGTTCCGCCATGAAGCTTTAATCCGCTGGCAAGGAACTCGAGATCGCTCATTTTACCATCCATCCCAACAGCGTCAATGACTACATCCGCTCCGCCTTTCGTGATTTCCTTTAAATAATTCCCTGTATTCTCATGGTCTTCAAAATTAACGATTTCTACTTTGTTTGTACGTTTCGCATGCTGTAAGCGATAGTTTACATAGTCAACTGCTATGACTCGTTTTGCGCCTTTTAGCCAACAAAACTTTTGAGCAAACAGGCCGACTGGTCCGCAGCCGAGAACGATAACTGTATCGCCTTTTTTTACGCCGGCATTATCCACACTCCAAAAGCCGGTGGTCATGGCATCGGCAATCACGCTTAATTTCTCATCGGGTTCCTCACAAGATTCAGGGATTTTAAAATGGGTAAAATTCGCAAACGGCACTCTTAAATATTCAGCTTGCCCGCCTGGATAACCGCCAGTTTGCCCTGAATAGCCGAAATAAGCACCCATTTCCCCATTGTCATTAGACTGATCACATTGGCTTTCCAGTTGGTTTTTACAAAAAAAACATTCACCGCATGCTATATTAAAGGGAATAATTACCCGATCTCCCTTTTTTAGTTTAGTCACACCAGAACCAACTTCTTCGACGATTCCCATCGGTTCATGGCCGATGACATAGTCTTCTTGCATATTCGGAATGAATCCATGGATTAAATGTAAATCTGATCCGCAAATGGCTGTACTGGTGACTTTGATAATCATGTCATCGGATTTTTCAATCTTTGGATCGGGGACATCTTTGACAACAACATTTTTAATGCCTTGATACGTTACTGCCTTCATGCTGTACAACCTCCAGTGTTAGTGTTCATCAGGTGTCCGGTCAAACATCCCTTTACGATTTGTTTCATCAGGAAAGAGGTTCATATTGCCGACCATGATCGTGTTTTTTGCAGAGAGCTGGTCCAGCTTATACTGTTCGCTCAGCTCATATGGGTGGAACCATTTTTTGCTGATCATCAGTTCCGTAATCTCTTGGTGCATTCTAATTCCTTGCATCAGCTGTTTCCGCAGCAAGGCTCTTACATCTGGTGAAGCGGTTTCTGTCAAAGCTACAGCAGTATTCCTTACGCCTTCCTTAGCTCGTATAAGAAAATCCATCGCGAATGTAGTGTCTGCTAGTTCAGGCACATTCAGCGAATTAATGGGGTCTAAATGATCATTATTCAAAGAGGCTTACCTTCCTTTCAATTGATGATTGGCGTTGGGCGGCTTTGAGGGACAGGGGCCTGAAATGAGGCACGCTCATAAACCGCTTGTAATTCAGTAAGGTCTTGAATGGATTGCTGTACATCTTTTTGCATCAAGTCCTTCAGTTCTTGGTCAAACACAAGTCCTTGCATTAACTTTGATTTCGCTATACAAAGTGTTTTAAAGTTCACGATTTCATGTAAGTCAACAGCCTCGTGAGCTGCTAATGTTTGATGATCCATATTGATGCAACCTCCTTTTATCAACATTACATTTCCCGAAATGCAGCTGAAGCATACAGAAAGTACTCTCGGTATCATTTTTTGTTTTAAGAATCGCTGTTTTTGCTCGTTCTTATGACATGGAATAAACTGCACTTAAATCTGAAATAAAGGTGAAGTATAAAAATTTATTAAAGGAAACTTGACATAGTGCTGTCAGGTTTCCTTTTGTATTGTTAAATTGGATGACCAGTAAAAAGTATGGTTTTATAGGAGGCACTCGATATGAAGCTGTTACAAATTAGACTTTTGGTGAATGATTTTAAGAAAAGCGTCGAGTTTTACAAAGATTCATTAGGACTTCCAATAAGTTGGTTAGAGAATGAAATGGAATATGCACTCTTTGATAATGGGGAAACGAAAATAGAGCTTTTATCTCGAGAAACGATGGCTGAAATCGTTGGAGAGGAAAAAAAATCGTTGGAAGGAGAAGCTCAATCAAAATTTTTGCTTCAGTTTAAGGTAGAAGATGTTGATAAAACATATGACGATTTACACGAAAAAGGAGTTAAATGTGTGAATAAACCGCATGATCGCAAGGAATGGAGTGCCCGAGTTGCTCACTTCAGAGATCCAGATCATAACCTGATTGAAATATATAAAATGTTATGATTTTTCGACTCGCAAAATCATAGAATAACGTAACGTACCTTATCATTTTTATACGCCCTGGTAAAAGAAAGCAAAGTCATAATAGGTTGCGGACACTGAACTTGCAGCATTTGCGCTGATTTGTTTGGTGTCCGTTTTTGATTGGTGAAAAAGGTGGAGTATCTATGAATCGAGAAGAAGCGTGGATACAAGGCAGAAGTACACTGATTGAGTTAATTGGTGGACACGAAACCGCTTGATCCATGTCTTTTTTCCTGATTGTCAATCGTGATTACCGACTGGACAAATGATTAAGAGCCAAATGTAACACACCATCAATATCAAGCCTGACTACCATTTATTTTGTATCCTTAATTGTCGAAAACATAGGAATAATTCCACTTTTGAAAGATCTAGTTTATGGTACATTGATAAATATATGGGAGGGGAGGGGGCATGGTATCTGAAAGTAAATCCTTAACTGGATGTAAGAAAGTCAAACGTACGGCATTTATAAGGGGAGGGTATTAGGTGAATAAGCTAAAGAGGCTAAGTATGCTAACGGTGATGATTGCATCTTTGTTCATTTTTTCTAGCCATGCACTTGCAGCTCAGTATTATACGGTTTCAACAAGCAGCGGTGCTCCTGTCAATATGCGCAGCGGCCCAGGTACAAGTTGGGGAATTGTAACGACCATTCCGAGCGGAACCCGCATCCCGATCTATTGCTACAAAACCGGTACAACTGTAACTGGAAAGTATGGAACGAGTAATATTTGGAATTACACAGAGCGGACGCTTGCCAGCGGGGAGATCGTTCCTGGATTTGTCTCTGATACATATATGTATACAGGCTCAGACGGTCCGGTTGTTCCTAAATGCAGCTGGTAGCCTATGTTCTATCGTTTCTTAAAATGAAGGAATTGAAGAAAGAGGGATGACATTGACTAAACTGAAAATGCTGAGTATGTTAACCGTGATGATTGCATCTTTATTCATTTTTTCCAGTCAGGCACTTGCCGTTCAGTACTTTACTGTCTCAACAAGCAGCGGTGCGCCTGTCAATATGCGCAGCGGTCCTGGTACAAATTATCCTATTATGCTTTCCATTCCGAGTGGCTCCCGTGTTCCTTATTATTGTTACGCTTATGGAACGACTGTTACAGGGAAGTATGGAACGAGTAATATCTGGGACCAAATCCAGTGGAAAGATTCCCGGGGTGTCGTGAATATTGGATATGTGTCTGACACATATGTGTACACAGGTTCAGACGGCCCTGTCGGTTACAAATGCAATTAGCTAAATACTCCGTACAATAGAATCTCTTCTTAAGGGCCTATCTAGGACGAACCATACCAACAACAATAGTTGGTATGGTTTTTGCTGCGATGAAGTCTTCCATACCTGCATTTGTGGTGATTTTCAAAAGAGATTCATGATGTTAGACACTGGTTGTTGTTGAGGACAAAATAACGAGCCGCTTTAGAGTTGTATCTAATGGTATAAAATACGGAATTAAGATAGGAAATAATCAATAGGAGAACGTAATGTACAAACCTATTTTTCGATGAAATCCCTAATATCACTTTGGTTAAACATCTCACATTGCGTTCTCGTTAGTGAAAAGTTCTTTTTACGCTTCGTGAAATCTTCTCCAATTCCATAGTTAGTTTTACCTGTCCTATTTTGAACACGTATGTTTATTTTCTTTTTCTAACATGTCGTGTAACCTCTCAGAAAATTCTTTATGGTACATTGTGTACCCCGTATGATTTCCGGGGAATTCAACCAATTCTGTTTCCAATTGTTCCGCTAGGGCGTTCGCGCAACGATAAGGAAAAAGCTCCCGAGAAGCACTTCCGCCAGCTGGGAGTACCTTTATCGGTGAAGATGTAAACACAGTTTTTAATGCTTCGAAATCTAATGTATAGTTGAGAATTCCTTGAATTTCATACTCAGTGAAATACGTTGAATTGCCGAGAAGCCGCTTTGTCAGGACAGCCTTTGATTGTTCGTCTGTCTCTAATCTTGACATTAATTTAATGACTTCACTTCGATGATTTTTCTTAAGGTCTTCCATGAATTGCTCGGCTTGTTTCAGCTCATTTCCATGCAGAAGCTGCAATAAGATTGGTTCGTGTGGGATCATGACATGTACTTGTTCGGGATGGCGTATGCACAGATCAAGCCCGATAACAGCCCCGGAGCTGCTTCCAAATACGTATGCCGGTTTATTGGTGATTTTGGCTAGAAGACGGTGAGCATCGTCACTGTGTGTTTCCACACGGTAACCCTCAATCTGATTGGCGAGATTGCTGCGGGAATGGCCGCGGCGATCATAAGTAACAACCGTGTACCAGTTAGCCAGATGATTGGCAACATGATGGAACTTGTCGGCATCACCGCCTCCGCCGTGGACCAAAAGAATGATTGGACCTGAGCCACGCACCTGATAGTGGATGTTCGCGCCGGGTACTTGCAACGTTCCATTGTTTATCGTCATTTGTAGGACCTTCCTTTCTTCTCATCTCCCTTAACTTTACACAATTGGCCAATGGTATCATATGCAGGAAATAACTAAGAAACAAACTCGCCATGTAAAAAGCACTGATGATTTTTTATCAGTGCTTCCGTTTTGTTTATTTAGAGTAGACAATTTTTTTTATTGTTTCAATAGAGAGGCGATATTCATCAGATAACTGATGAATGGTTTTGCCGTTTTTAAATGCTTTTTTAATAGAAGCGTTTCTGTCATCGATCAGCTTTCTTGTTCCTGAACACGCACCCCATTTTTGATGAGAGGATTCAGGTTTAGGGATATATATTGTTTTTCCTTGAACATACTTTTGAATTTCCGATATCAGCTTTTCAGGTAAAATAGCGGTAGCTTTTACATATGCCATTTCTGCCAGCTCCTTATTTTTTTTTATGTCAAATAAGGTGCAAAGCAACTATATCAGAAAAGCTTACTGGGGCGATCTTTTAGAAAGTCTACCCCATGCAAAGTATCGCCTTCCCAATAATAGGCTTTGCATGGGACGTTGCGGAATCTGGCATTCTCATCTTGCTTGCCATTTACATCACCTCCCTAACGATTTTCGATGATCATCTCCATTATAAAATAGAGTAAAGCCTTATGGCATCTTGTTAATTAAAGTTGGCAGTAAGAAAGGGACCTTCCCAGTGAGAGGGTCTAAGGCTGATTGGCAATCAAAAGAGTAAGATTCAAGCTATATTACTTTAGATTCAAAATATTGACAAATTGATGTATTTTCAACAATAGGGCAGTTTCTTCATGTATACTGAGTCTGTATTTACAATATTTAGAAAGGGGAAGTAAAATGAAAATCAGTATGCAAAAAGCAGATTTTTGGAAAAAAGCAGCGATCTCATTACTTGTTTTCACCATGTTTTTTACCCTCATGATGAGCGAAACGGTTTTTGCGGCGGGACTGAATAAAGATCAAAAGCGCCGGGCGGAACAGCTGACAAGTATCTTTGAAAACGGCACAACGGAGATCCAATATGGATATGTAGAGCGATTGGATGACGGGCGAGGCTATACATGCGGACGGGCTGGCTTTACAACGGCTACCGGGGATGCATTAGAAGTAGTGGAAGTATACACAAAGGCAGTTCCGAATAACAAACTGAAAAAGTATCTGCCTGAATTGCGCCGTCTGGCCAAGGAAGAAAGCTATGATACAAGCAATCTCAAGGGATTCGCTTCTGCCTGGAAGTCGCTTGCAAATGATAAGGAATTTCGCGCCGCTCAAGACAAAGTAAATGACCATTTGTATTATCAGCCTGCCATGAAACGATCGGATAATGCCGGACTAAAAACAGCATTGGCTAGAGCTGTGATGTACGATACGGTTATTCAGCATGGCGATGGTGATGACCCTGACTCTTTTTATGCCTTGATTAAACGTACGAACAAAAAAGCGGGCGGATCACCTAAAGACGGAATAGACGAGAAGAAGTGGTTAAATAAATTCTTGGACGTACGCTATGACGATCTGATGAATCCGGCCAATCATGACACCCGTGACGAATGGAGAGAATCAGTTGCCCGTGTGGACGTGCTTCGCTCTATCGCCAAGGAGAACAACTATAATCTAAACGGACCGATTCATGTTCGTTCAAACGAGTACGGTAATTTTGTAATCAAATAAGCAGTGAGGAAAAGAAACCGCTGCAGATGAACTCAATCTAAAAGATACCAATGATATTGGTATCTTTTTATTTGCAGTAAAAAGTATTCAATTTTCTCTATAATGATTATGTCATGCTTGAGGAAGATACATGAAAGGACCTTGGCGATTTCATAAAAAACAATATAGAGGCTTTCCTAAAGCCATGCAAGATTACAATGGATCTGTGCAAGAAGGCGCATTCAATCCATCTATTAACGATGGAAAGGGGGAGGCTTTTTGCACAGTCCATCTACATCATTTGATAGTCTCCATGCGTATAAACTGTTCCGTCCATAATACGTCGTGCGGTACGGACGATCTTTATACCAGTGGACTCCACCATTGTTTCAATAATACCAGAAGAATGAGCTAGCCGAACCTTTGTAGAGTGGTTTTTTGCTATTCTTGCAGGGATTGCACCTTCCACTGAAAGGGCTCTTGTTGTACATATCGCTCCAGTGACAGCCAGTGCTTGATGTGGCTTTTGCATGGACATCATCCTGATGTGTAAGTCCATCTCAACGTTTGAATGCCAAGCACCTGTACTATCCTTATATTTCTCTGGTTTTGCTACTATAGCCAGTTTGGGGACAGCCGGCGATAACTTTGTAGCTGAAAATCGACTGGCAAAGCCGCATTTCTCTGACGCAATGGATCTTAATTCTTCAAATTGAGCCAACTGTAGATCAGTAAATTCTTCTGCAAGTTCCGTTCCCTCCAGGCCGATACTGCTCGCTTCCACAAAAACTAATGGATTTGCATAGTCGATAATAGACACCTCTATTTGGCCTTGACTTGTATCTAAAAACTCCGAACTATTTCCAGTAGGCAATAAATGACCGGTAACTGAACCAGCGGCATCATGAAAGTTTAAATAGATTGGAGATCCAGATCCAGGTACTCCAGATATCGTAACATCTCCGTCATATTTGACCTGACCGTCTTCCACTTCCACTTCCGCAATGATCATTTTATTCGTATTGGTATTCAGGATCCTTACCGCAGTCATTGGTTCTGTCGCTTTTACAAGTCCTTCTTCGATAGCAAATGGACCAACAGCAGCGGAGATATTTCCGCAGTTCCCCTTAAAGTCCACCTTTTCTTCCGAAATGCTGACTTGACCGAAAGTATAGTGAACATCAATATCCGAAGTATATGCTTTCTTTATTATTGCAACTTTACTAGTAAGGGAATTACCGCCACCCAAACCATCTATTTGTCTTTTATCAGGACTTCCCATGACATCAAGCAAAAAGGGCTCCCATTCGTTTTTATTGTTAGGCATGGCTGATTCGTGGAAAAAAACGCCTTTGCTTGTTCCGCCTCTCATGATTGTTACATTCGTCTTGACCATCGTCATCATCCTCATCTTAAAGGTAGTATTTTTTATGTTTTTTAGTGTAGAAGGTAAAAAAATAAAAATAAAATATAAGTTTTCTTAATATTCGATAAAAAAACTTTTATAATTGTGAAAGAAGGACTAGAAAGGAAGATGAAAATGGATGAGAAAGATTGGATTTTATTGAAAATTCTTCACGAAGAACAAAGTGTAACAAAAACAGCAGAACGATTATTTACATCACAGCCTTCCATCACTTATCGGTTGAAAAAGATTGAGGAGATTTTCGGAATTGAATTATTCACCAAAAGGCATAAAGGAATTACCTTTACTGCGGAAGGAGAACACTTGGTTGCTTATGCAAGAAGAATGCTACAGGAACTTCAAGATACCAAAGATCATATCTCTAATCTAAGCAAAGAGGTGCAAGGACATCTAAGGCTGGGGGTATCAAGCAATTTCGCTCAATATAAGCTCCCTAAGTTATTAAGGGAATTTTCCACTATGTATCCTAATGTCCAATATAGTGTACAAACAGGCTGGAGCACAGATGTCATGAAATTATTAGATGCTGGTATTGTACAAGTCGGTATACTGAGAGGAAGCCATCGCTGGAAAGGGGTGGAGGAACGGCTGACACGGGAAAAATTACATATCATCTCAAAAAAAACAATAACGATAGAGCAGCTTCCTTTTTTACCTTTTATCAAATATAAAACGGATGCTTCTTTAAAAACGATTATAGAAGATTGGATGCATACGAATCTAAAACAAGCCCCCATTATTGCAATGGAAGTGGATCGACAAGAGACTTGCAAAGAGATGGTAAAGCATGGTCTTGGTTACTCCATAGCACCAGAAATTTGCCTGCAGGAATCTGATCATTTGTACACAATGGAACTGTATAATGCTAAGGGTAAGCCTCTAATGAGAGATACTTGGCTAATGTACGATCAAAAATCATTAGGAATCAAACTCGTTAAAGCATTCATTGATTTTTTAAAGGGTGAACAAATGGTAACCATTTAAAGTTATGATAGAATTTTTTTTGAAACACAGTAAAAAAATATTTATTTAACTTATTACACCGTATAAGATATGTTAATCAAAAGTCATTTGAAAGCGCATTCTTGGAGGTGTAATATGCTTACTATTTTAGGTTTTTCGATGGTAACTGTTTTTACAATATTAATAATGACAAAGAAAGTCTCGCCTATTGTTGCCTTGACCATCACTCCCATTGTTTTTGCTCTTATTGGAGGTTTTGGTAAGGGTATTGGCGACATGATTTTAGAAGGAATTCAAACAGTTGCAAGTTCAGCGGCATTGCTATTGTTTGCTATTCTTTTTTTCGGAATTTTAATTGATGCAGGTTTATTTGATCCGCTAATAGAAAAAATTTTATCTATAGTAAAGGGAGACCCTGTGAAAATAGCGATAGGGTCTGCCGTCTTGGCAATGCTTATCGCTTTAGATGGGGACGGTACAACAACCTATATGATAACAGTCTCAGCAATGTTACCTTTGTATAAAAGAATTGGTATGAATCCCATGGTTATGGCGACATTAGCAATGCTGTCGTTGAGTATCGTTAGCGGAATGACTCCATGGGGCGGACCAGCTACAAGAGCGATTTCAGTGCTGGGTTTGGATCCTTCAGATTTTTTTGTGCCATTACTTCCGACCATGCTTGGAGGTATTGCTTGTGTGATATTTCTGGCTTTTCTAATGGGAAGGAAAGAGAGGAATCGAATAGGCATCGTTCAATTAGAGCCTAGACATATAACAAAGGACAGCTCTCAATCTTATATGGCTGCTACTTTGGAGAGCGAACAATTGAAAAGGCCACGCTTAATATATCTTAATTTATTCCTCGTTATAAGTATCATGGTGTTTATTGTGCTTGGAACTAAGCATCCGTCAGTTTTATTTTTAATTGGTTTTGTTCTTGCCCTTACTATAAATTATCCGAATGTAAAAATGCAGAAGGAGCGAATCGCCGAGCATTCTGGTAATGCCATAACCGTGGTATTATTGGTATTTTCAGCAGGAGTATTTGCTGGTATATTATCCGGGACAAAGATGGTGGATGCCATAGCAGGATCATTAATATCCATCATCCCCTCATCAATGGGAGGGTTTTTCCCCGTTATTGTAGCACTCACTAGTATTCCGTTTACTTTTGTTTTATCAAATGATGCATATTACTTTGGTATGGTACCTATCTTTGCAGAAGCTGCCTCAGCATATGGTATAGAACCAGTAGAAATTGCAAGGGCTTCTATAATGGGGCAGCCGGTTCATCTGATGAGTCCATTGGTTGCGTCAACAGTATTGCTAGTAAGCATGCTTAAAATGGACTTGGGGTCATTTCAAAGGTTTGCCGTTAAGTGGGCTGTAATTACATCATTAGTTATTACGTTGTTAGCAATCATTACAGGGGCTATTACTATTTTGTAAAGAAACAATAATAATATTTAGACTGCCAATGAATCATTAGTTTGATTGATTTAAATACAGCTGAAAGGGGTCCCAAGCTGATCAAGCCAGTTGTCTTTCCAGTTACTCTATTGTTTAGGGTTCTTTTTTAAGCGGCAGCATTTTTGTCGATGTTTAGCCAGCATTTTCAGCACGATGTGGAAAAGACAAGAGACAAACATGCTCTTGTCTTTCTTAATATGATAGTTCAGTATAAATATTTAAGAAAAATGTCAGTATTGAGTAATGAATGTATCACCAGGCGTATGCCTCAGGTGTCTCTCCTCCAGGTCCGGGAAAGATATCATTTAACATGCGGAGAATCTCCTTATCCAGACTGATTTCAACGGCTTTTATCGTATCACGCAGCTGCTCAACCGTTCGTGGTCCGATGATCGGCGCAGTTAAAACTGGATTTGCCAGCACCCATGCCAAAGCCACATTTGCTTCTTTTTCTCCTAGTTCTTTGCATAAATCTGAAAATTTCTCGAGTTGCAAACGATGTTTTTCAATTAAATCTGCTCTTTTTGCTGTACGAGTTCCGGCATTGCTTTTCAATGCCTTCCCGCCAAGAAGCCCTCCTGCAAGGGGACTCCACGCCACTACTCCTAAACCAAGATCCCGTGCAGCCGGCAGCACTTCCATCTCAGCTGTTCGTTCTAATAAACTATACTTATGCTGTTCAGTGACAAGTCCCATGAATCGCCGTTTTTCAGCTTCAGCTTGCGCTTTAACTAAATGCCAGCCTGCAAAATTACTGGATCCAATATAGTCTACTTTGCCGGAGCGAACCTGACTCTCAAAAGCTTCCCATATCTCATCCCACGGTGTCCGCCTATCGATATGATGCATTTGGTACAATTCGATATGATCTGTCTGAAGCCGCTTCAGTGATCCTTCCAGGTGACGTCTGATTTTGTATAGAGACACGCCCCTCATATCATTTGGCCCGTCATTCGGATCAGAAATCGGTTCATATACTTTTGTCGCCAGAACAACTTTCTCGCGGCGCTGTCCTCCTTGTGCAAACCATTTTCCAATGATGCTCTCTGTCAATCCTGCGTTTTTGCCCCAGCCGTAAATATTGGCAGTATCAAAAAATTGGATGCCGTTATCAAGCGCTTCATCCATGATACGGAACGCAGTCTTTTCGTCTGTATCAACTCCAAAATTCATCGTGCCTAAACATAAACGGCTCACCCGCAATCCTGTTCTCCCTAAATAGGTATACTCCACAACAAACCTCTCCTTTATCATTATTTTTTGCAACAGCTGCAATACAATTGATTCAACAATTGTTTCGCTCTTTGTTACGATTAAAAAGACGAAGCAAATGTAAAGCAGACGCAAAATTATAGGAGGTTTTTTCAAATGAATATAGAGGATCTATGGGATCAATTTCATCAGCCGTTAAAAACATATATTTCACAAAGGGTTAACGATCAATCTATCGTTGATGACCTCTTGCAAATCGTATTTATGAAAATACAAGTGCATCTCCCAAATCTGATCGATGAACAAAAGATCGACAGCTGGATTTATCGGATCACTAGAAATACGATTATTGATTTTTACCGTACAAAAAAAACAAGCGAAATATTGCCTGATGATCTACATTTTAATAACCGTGCAGAGGAAGAAAATTTCACCAAGGAAGCAGCTGTGTGTATTCGATCGACCATCAAACGGTTGCCTGAAAAGTATCGAGAGGCGCTCGAGTTAACTGAATTTCAGGGGTTATCACAGAAAGAGTTGAGTGAAAAGCTCGGCATTTCTTACTCAGGAGCAAAATCAAGGGTACAACGCGGACGGGGAAAATTAAAACAGCTGCTTGAGGGGTGCTGTCATATTGAAGCGGATCGATATGGAAATATCGTAGACTTTCGTATTTTAAAGGAATAACTGATGAACAAAGTCAGTTATTCCTTTAAAATAGTCCATCCGCATGAAGAGCATTTTCCCTTTGATGTTTGCAAGAGATGTATGTATAATATAAATCGTAATGTTTTCGATTTAATAAAAAGGAGTGTTGGAATGAACATTTTATTTTCAAAGCGGCTAGGCATATTAACGATTGGTTCATTACTCGTATTGGCAGGATGTCAGACTTCCGGTTCTTCTGCAGGTGAGTCTAATCAAACAACATCATCCTCAGCAGTTGAAGAAGACTCTTCCAAAACGCAAGAGCAAACATCTGACAGTCATACACAAGAACATTCTCACGATCATAGTCATGCGCATGATGAAGAAACAGAAAAAATATATGAAGGCTATTTTAAAAACAGCCAAGTAAAGGATCGCTTACTTTCTGATTGGGAAGGAGATTGGCAATCTGTATATCCATACCTGCAAGATGGTACTCTTGACGAAGTGTTTTCATATAAATCAGAACACGAAGGCGGCAAGACAGCTGAAGAATATAAAGAGTATTATAAAAAAGGCTATCAAACAGATGTTGACCGTATTGTAATCCAGAAAGATACTGTAACGTTCTTCAAAAATGGAAAAGAATATTCTGGTAAGTATACGTATGACGGATACGAAATTCTAACCTATGATGCGGGCAATAGAGGGGTAAGATACATATTCAAACTAGCTAAAAAAGCAGAAGGGCTGCCTCAGTATATTCAGTTTAGTGATCATAGTATTTACCCGACTAAAGCTAGTCATTACCATCTCTATTGGGGGGACGACCGTGAAGCTTTACTTGATGAAGTCAAAAACTGGCCTACCTACTACCTGTCAAAAATGGATGGACACGATATTGCCCATGAGATGATGGCTCATTAAATGATGATTACTCTATGAAAGTTGTTCTGCCATAGCCATTTTTTCTGTGGAGAATTGATAGAATGGGGAAAAAACTGATTGAGACCACTCAGGATCCGCCACATTATTGTGACGTGGCATACCTTGAGTCATCTCACAGGAAGAGTAGAAGAAACCTATTTCAAAATAAAAAATCATTGGATGTATGGCAGTGGATTACGCTTGAAATCTATTGGCTTATATGAAGCAAAGAAGAGACCCAAAGACCGCAAAGCTTCTTCAAGAAAGCTTTGCGGTTTTTTATATGTCTAAGCCTCGATTCATCTCACCATAAAAAGGTATTTCAACTTTCTCTTTTGATCGACAATAGTCCATAAAGGGAAGAATATTTCCCTCACAAAGAAGTCGTGGCAGTAATCTCCATAGGTGTGTTTGCATGGCCCCACTTTAATGGTTTTGTTTAAATCTAATAAAAAACAGACACCATAAAGATTTCTTATGGCGTCTGATGGATATGAGGTAAGGTGTGTTCTTAATAGCCACCAAAGAAAGATGTCCCAACGATGATTAATAGGATGAATAGAACTACAATTAATGGAAATGACCTCATAACATCACCTTCCTTAAAAGAGGATAGTACATGATATGCAGATCGAGCTTATTCGATAGTGATGCTAGTTTACTTGATGTAAAAATATTTTTAAGGCTGGACTGCTAACTGATCTTTATTAGTTATTGATCATACTTATTATTTTGGAATGAATCCGTTTCAAAGTGATGTGTTGTTCTCGGCCAATCGCTGGTTAATGTTCCTGGTGCAATCGAGCTATATGAAGACATCCCTCTTTTATGAAAGTACACCCAAAACTTCTCTCTCTTGCAGACCCTTAATCATTTGACTTGCATATCGAGCGTAAGCATGCCTCATCTAAAAATAAAGTGCACCATCTGCCATTTGTTTTAACATTTTTAAGACAGTAATGCACACCTTTTGCGTTGAGCAAATGGAACAGGCTCAGAAGGGGCGAGCTGCTCCTTACTTCACCCAGATAAAAGACGGGGATAGACGGCATGCACCGAAGCTAACTGAAAGTTAAATTGAAATGAAAAAAGGGGCATGTTAAGCCCCCTTTAAGACTATCGAGAGCTTCTCAATAGCCTAACGCATTGTATGTTTAACATGTTTTAATTTTTCACAACGGATAAACTGACACTGTTGCCTGAGACTGTTACTTTAGCGAAGTCTTGTGTATCAATTACAGGTGTTATTGCTTTGTTGTCGATGGTGATGTTTGTAAAAGATGTTGAAAAGTTTGATTTGATAGATTGGCGTGAACCTGTTGTTGCAACTGTAGCGAGCGCTTTCCATTTGGAGATGGAGCCGACATTTGTTTTGCTGATCTCTGAAATGAGACGGCCGTTGTATCCCGCATTGTTTGTGCCCCAGTATGTAGCGCGTGTATTGCCGTTAAGGTTTTTGTAGATGGTAAGTTGTACGGTGCTGCCCGGACGGAAGCCTTTCGTATTCGTGAATTGGCTTCCTCCTTCGAGGTACTGAACCTGATCCTGTCCTTTTGAACCGACTTTCATATATGGTTTCCATACGTTATATTTATCACTGTACTGAAACCCGATATCGGATTCTGTGCCTCCGCTAAAGCCAGAGTAGATATAGGCTGTCCCATTTGAAACCTGAATGGAGCTAGGAAGCTGGATTTTCGTAACAAAAATGGCACCAGTGCTGTTCAAGTAAGCCCTCCCGCCGATTCCATCAGTTAGCTGTGATGCAGCTTCTGCGGTTTTTGGGCTAATAATACCCGGCACATCTACTGCACATGTGCCAAAAAGCACAGTTGCCGTAAGCGCACCCGCAAGCAGTCCTTTTTTCATCATCATTATTTCCCCCTATCATTATAATTAGAAAGCGTTATCATCTTGTATTATAAAACATTATGAAAATAATTCCATAATAAACATGAAAATAGACACAGAATTTACACATTATGACTTTGTGTATCTGGCAAACGGTCGATTCGCAATCTCGAAAAATGTCCTGTGAAGTGTACATGTTACGATAACTTTTCAATCGATACTTGTGCTTTATTGTAATAGAAAAGCTATAGAGATGGGGTAGAAATAAGAGGGGAAAGAGCGAAAACACTGTAATCAGATATGTGTGCATAACTCAATTGTTTATTAGAAAAGAAGTGGGCTTTTTCAGCCCGCTTCTTAGTTCATGTTTCCCTTCAGGAGACTGTCTTTTTCATTTACATTGGATAACAAACCCGAATTCATACTTCTCCCTTTTATAAATTTACTGAAAAATTGTTTATCACCAGAGCCCCTTACATTCAACGTCCAACACGACTCCTTTGATTTTCATCTAATATTTCAAACAATTTTTTGTACTTTGATATGACTACTTGGTCCACAATTTTATGGCCAGAATTGAAAAAGGTGATTGAGCCCGATCCTTTACCAAGCTGGTTACGATCTGCAAGAACTTTTTTCAACTGTTTTGCAGTACCGACACTGCCTGAAATAATATCAACTTTTATCCCAAACAGTTTTTCAAAACTGTTTTTGAAAAACGGAAAATGAGTGCATCCTAACACAATCGTTCCATATTGTTTCAGATCAAAAGAAGATAGTTCGTTCTTTAGATATTTAATGATTTTGTCTTCACTAAAATCAAAGTTCTCAGCAAATTCAACTAGTCCTGGAAGAGCTAAGCAATCAACAAGGTCATGGTGATCAATTTCTTTAACTAGATTATGAAATTTCTCTTCTTTAAGCGTCAAATTAGTAGCAACTACCAGAACTCTTTTTCTTTCCTCTGTACATTTATTTATAGCAGGCTTTACAGCGGGTTCGATTCCGATTATCGGAAAGTCGAAGTTTCTCCGAAGATCCTCTATCGCAATGCTAGTAGCTGTATTACACGCAATAACAAGAGCTTTGATATTTTGACTGGCCAGAAATTCAGCTGCATTGAAAATATATTCTTTAACTTTACCCTTTGATTTTTCACCGTATGGAACGTTTAACGTATCTGCATAAAAAATGTAATCTTCATAAGGAAGAACTTTTATGGCCTCATACAATACAGTCATGCCACCAATTCCTGAATCAAAAAATCCTATTTTCATCACTTCTCACGCTTTCTGTCTCATTCTTTTTTTATCATATGACTTTATATCATCTGAATCAAACGAAAAAGAACCATTTTACTATTCAAATTTAATATGGGAGCTATCGATTATTCGAATAGGGAGCAAAACTTGAGAAGGGGAGATAAGATCGAAATGTTGGTAATGTATTGTGGTTGTGGTGAAATTATCAAGATCGCATCGTATCAATGTGATGATTGATAACCCGATTCAAATTAGCTTTGAAAATGTAGGAGTATTTAGATTTCCAGAGTCAGTGGATGAAATTACGAAAAAAAAAGCAAACTGCCTGTCAAAGTTTGCTTTTTGCTCTATCAATGAGGTGCGCCTATATTTTTATATCCTCTTGGCAAAGCTGATTTAAAAGCTGCTTAACCGAAATTTCCTCAGTCAATGACCGTATCCCTTGACCTGCCCATAAAGACATCTGATCATGGTTATTTTGAAGTGAAGCCTTCTGTCTCATTGCCTTCGTTAGTGTATTTTGATAAGGGTACGGAAGGGTTTGTGTCTCAAACTGTTCTTTTTCTTCCATCCATTTATTTACGATTCCTCTGGCCTCTTTACCTGAAAATAATGTCGTAAGCTTTGTATCTGCTTCGTTTGCTTCTAGTATTTTCTGTTTATGTACTGGATGTGCGTTACTCTCGTGACAAATTAAAAAGGCAGAACCGATTTGAACGCCTTGGGCTCCAAGGGTTAAAGCTGCTTTTACTCCTCTGTGGTCTATCATTCCCCCAGCAGCTATGACAGGTACGCTCAGTGCATCTGCTGCTTGTGGAATCAGAGCCATTAAACCTACGGCAGATTCACCTTTGGAAGGTAAGAATGCTCCGCGATGTCCACCGGCTTCACTTCCTTGAAGGACTACTATATCCATTCCCCGTTCTTCCATTAACAATGCTTCTTCTACTGTTGAAGCGGTTCCTATTAAACAGCATCCAGCGGTTTTTAGCTCCTTTACTGCGTCTTCAGGCGGCAGATCAAAAGTGAATGAGCAAGCCTTAACCTTATATTTTAAAATTAGATCAATTTTTTGATAGAAGTCATCCCACTCTTCTTGTACAGATGTGAATTGATTTACTTGATTAGCTAACGGTATGTTTTCTTTCCACTTTTTAACCTGATCTTCTGGTGGCATTTCTAGACCAAGCGGAACAAACACATTAATTTGAAAAGGAGCGTCTGTCAGCTCAAACATTTCTTTTATCTGTTGTTCTAGCAGGTCTGGCGTAAGATACCCCGATGCTAAGCTGCCAAGAGCACCTTGATTCGAAACTGCAGATGCAAGTCGGGGCTTTGTAATACCGCCGGCCATTGGAGCTTGAATAATCGGTTTTGTTAAGGAAAACTTCTTCATAAATTCATTCATACCGAATCCCCCCGTTAAGACATGATTTTTGAAAAAGTGTCATTTTTAAGTTTACTCAAAAACTCGTATTCGCTTAAATATATTGTTTTCCTTCTTTTTGTCAATCTCTCATACCAGTTAACATGTCGATAAAGCAGGGGAGATTAAAGTGTGTCAAAGAGTGTCGTCCCATGGCGGCTCTACAAAAAACTGAATATTCATGTAGTCCTTCATAGTTGATATCTGATTTTGAGATGTCTTGCATCTTAATTTTGAATGATATATAGAAGGACTTCATGTAAAATAAAGCTTAGAAGAATACATCACATTCAAGAGTAAAAAAATCTATAAGACGTACAGATCAATATTCGGTTTTACAGTTAGATATTAAGGCTGAAACGGAGGAACATGCGATGCGAAGTGAGCAGGAAATGATGGACATTTTTTTGGACTTTGCTTTGAACGATGAGAGAATCCGATTGGTCACTTTGGAAGGGTCGCGTACAAACAGAAATATCCCTCCTGACAACTTCCAAGATTATGACATCTCGTATTTTGTAACTGATGTAGATTCTTTTAAAGAAAATGATCAGTGGCTCGAAATCTTTGGGAAGCGCATTATGATGCAAAAACCAGAAGATATGGAGCTTTTTCCTCCCGAATTAGGTAATTGGTTTTCATACATTATTCTTTTTGAGGATGGCAACAAATTAGATCTAACCCTTATTCCAATTCGTGAAGCAGAAGACTATTTTGCTAATAACGATGGTTTGGTTAAGGTATTGCTTGATAAGGATTCGTTCATCAACTATAAAGTGACCCCAAATGATCACCAATACTGGATGAAAAAGCCGACTGCAAGGGAATTTGATGATTGCTGTAATGAGTTCTGGATGGTTTCGACTTACGTAGTAAAAGGATTAGCAAGAAATGAAATCCTTTTTGCCATTGACCATTTAAATGAAATTGTACGTCCTAATTTATTGAGAATGATGGCCTGGCATATCGCATCTCAGAAAGGGTATTCATTTAGTATGGGGAAGAACTATAAATTTATGAAACGGTACCTTTCAAATAAAGAATGGGAGGAACTCATGTCTACATATTCTGTGAATGGGTATCAGGAAATGTGGAAGTCTTTATTTACTTGCTATGCATTATTTAGAAAGTATTCAAAAGCTGTATCAGAAAGTCTTGCATATAAGTATCCTGATTACGATGAAGGCATCACTAAGTATACGGAAGGTATTTATTACTCAGTAAAGTAATAAGAATATAGGATTGTTTTCATATGATATTTGATTCTCGCTGACAATGGAGACCAAGGAGTCACCATGTTTGTAAAAAGATGCGTAAATCGTTATGTTTAAGAATGTCTACGCATTTTACTATGATTATTCTTGTCCAAAATTTTTGTTCTTTTTAACGAAACGAGGCATTATAATTAACCTATAGGCACATTAAAAAATAATAGAATGTAAAGGAGGATTTTTGTGTTCCAAACCTTAGACCATTTTTTGAAATCTTGGGAGTTCGAAGCAGATGCTACACAGAAACTATTAAATAGTCTGACTGATGAATCACTTAAACAAGAAATAACTTCACAAAATTGGACTCTAGGCCGTATTGCTTGGCATACTGTTGCTGCCATTCGCATCATTACCTCAAACACAGACTTAACGTTCCATGCCCCAGCTGAAGATTATCCTGTTCCAACTTCGGCTCAGTTTATAGCTGACAGCTATCATCAAGCCAGTAATGCATTTGTACAGGCATTAAAAACCCAATGGACTGACCATACACTTCAAGAACGTATCAACTTTATCGGACAACAATTGCCTAACGGTTCACTTTTGATGTTTTTAATTCAACATCAAAATCACCATCGGGGACAAATGACTGTTCTTATGAGACAAGCAGGGTTAACTGTTCCAGGTATTTATGGTCCAGCAAAAGAAGAATGGGCAAAATTTGGTTTGGAAGCCCCGAAAATGTAATCAACCTTTTTATAAAAAAGTTACGCTATGACAACATATAAGAAGATGTTTTGATCTATCTTTTTTCAAAACATGTTCTTTTTTTGTTCGTTTACCAATGATAAGAACATATTCGAATCATTTTTATTCCAAACCACTTCAAATGACAACGTTCTTCCGCTTTATTGTTGGCCTATTCCCAACGATGTAAGTATAATTTTTAATGCTGTCAAATCTTCGATACACATATCTATAGATTCCTCTCTAACAAAACCCCCGCTTTTTCTGCCATCACTCGAGGTGGGGAAGGCATTTCATTTTTCAACCACCATTCGACTACTCCTACGTATGCATTTGCAACAAATTCAGCAGCGATCGATGGTTCAGAAATTCCAATGAAACATTCAGGTGTTGCTCAATTTTTGAATAAAAGCAGCTGCGCCAAAAGGAAGCCTATTGGAAGAGTCTAGCTGAGTTGGAACGTCTTCTCAAAAGGGAAGGCAATTTATTTACTGTAATTCATACAATGAGTAAAGCCTCCCAGGTATAATCTTTACTTCGTTCGACAAATTCTGCAAATTGTAGACAACTTCCTGATTATTTGGATAATTAACTGGATAGGAGGGGAAAAGTTGTCATATTTCATTATACTTATCATCGGTCTATTAATCGGAGCATTGGTAACAGCAGCAGTCGGTATCATCTCTTCAAAAGTAGAGGTAATCTCGACGAAACTACAATAGAATCTAAAGAGGAAGAACAGAAAAGTTTTTATACGCTGAAATAAAGCAGAGAAGAGCATCTCCTACGGGGGTGTTTTTTATAGAGGAGTTGGAAAAACTGAATCAGACTAATTTACTTTTAAGATTCACCCTTGAAATGGCTGCACTAATCTCCTTAGGGGTGTTTGCTTGGATAAGCTTTAATGGTTATTTTAAATATGTTTTAACTTTGGTTTTGCCTTTTGCAGTTATGATTGTCTGGTCTGTATTTGCAGTACCTAATGATCCTAGTCGAAGTGGACAAACTGTAATAGCTGTAAACGGGGTAACAAGGTTAGTTATTGAATTATTGATCTTTGCAATGGCTGTTGCAGCGTTTTATTTTAGTCATTTAAAACTAGTTGGTATTGTCTTTTTATGTCTAATAATACTCCACTACATCTTTTCAGCTGAGCGTATCAAATGGCTTCTAAATCAATAGTTTTTCATTTCGGCACTCGTTATTAGAGTGCTTTTTATCATTCTCTGCAGAGCCAGTGATTCTCAGATTAGATTATTGAAGGTTAACGGCTTGGGCACAGTTGCAGTTTAGAACGCATTTTTCAATAAAGAAGGCGCTCATTCGAAATTCATCATTAAACAATTGTACAAAAGTAAAATTTGTATTTAGAATGTAGTAATAAATAGAAATTCTACATAGGAGGGTATCTTGTGGAAGAAAAGAAAAAAGCTTTAATCATTGTGGATGTACAAAAAGCCTTCGATGATAAAAAATGGGGGGAACGGAATAACGTAAAGGCGGAAGAAAATATTAGTAAAATACTAAAATTATGGAGAGAAAAAGGATGGACAGTCATATACATACAACACACTTCTGATAAACCTCATTCTTTATTCCATCCAAAGAATGAAGGGTTTGCGATAAAGGAAATAGTTAAGCCTATGGATGAAGAAGTCATTATAACCAAGACAGTAAATAGCAGCTTTATTGGTACGAATTTAGAAGAATTCTTAAAATTAAATGAAATAACCACTGTAGTCATAACTGGTTTAACCACGCCTCACTGCGTATCAACCACCACAAGAATGAGTGGTAATTTAGGGTTTGATACATACCTGATTTCAGATGCAACAGCAGCCTTCGGAATGAGAGACCAAAATGATACATATTATGATGCGGCGACTATTCATAATATATCTCTAGCTACATTGCATGATGAATTTGCCACAATATTGACAACTGATCAATTAATAAATGATTTTATAAAAACTCACTGATGAAAAACGTTTTGGCACAGTAAGCGGCAGGCGCCTTTCCGATAGGAAGGGCGCTTTAATTCGATTTCCTGCTTTATTTGCTCAAAGGAGATGTATCAACGTTTCTTTATCGACAAGCAAGGGCAGATGAATGAAGCAAAGTGGCAAGGCTATTCCATGAATCTTTCAATCAATATCCTTTTATGGATTTACTCGTCAAACGCTAAAAAAAGATCATTCATTTATTTTTGAAATGCATAAAGTACTAACAAGAGCATATTTTAAAAAGCATTTCTTTTTTGTTGGCATTCAGCATGGTGAAATGGTTGTTGTCGCTCTATTAAAACATCGTGATAAACCCGACATTAACTTGATCGATTATATAGCAGCAGGTGGAATAACATTAATCAAAATGGGGGGATTTTCAGTATTGAACATGTTGACGGTGACTAATGAGGCTAAAAAATCTTACAATTCCTTAAAAGAGCCGGCATGGTATTTAGAAGTATTAGGAGTTTCGCCATTTTATCAGGGAAAGAGTTTAGGCAGCAAAATGATTAATGACTGTCTCATATCTTTTATTTCAAAATGCGGGGACGGCATTTTGGCCCTTATCATGAATACTGATCTCAATGGATCATTTTACAAATCGTCCTGATTTTATATTTAAAGATTATCATAACCTTTCATAAAGATGGAGGTCGAATGAATGTCTTCAAAAGAAAAAAAGAGTGTAACCATTTTGACGGAAAGTCAATTGTCTTCGAGAGCATTTAAAGATGAAGCGTATGAATTTTATAAAGAATTGCGAAAATCACAGCCTCTCTACCCATTATCTTTAGGAGCTCTGGGGAAAGGCTGGCTCATATCGAGATATGATGATGCAATACATTTATTAAAGAATGAAAAATTAAAGAAAAACTATGAAAATGTATTTACCGCAAAAGAAAAACGTCCTGCTCTATTGAAGAATGAAGAGTCTTTAACAAAACATATGCTTAATTCAGATCCCCCTGATCATAACCGCTTGCGAACTCTTGTTCAAAAAGCATTTACGCATCGGATGATTTTGCATTTGGAAGACAAAATCCAGCATATCGCAGATTCTTTATTGGATAAAGTGCAGCCCAACAAATTCATGAACCTAGTAGACGATTATGCGTTTCCATTGCCGATTATCGTGATAAGTGAAATGCTCGGCATTCCCTTGGAAGATCGTCAAAAATTCAGAGTGTGGTCGCAAGCAATTATTGATTTTTCAGATGCCCCTGAAAGACTTCAGGAGAATGACCATTTGTTAGGGGAATTTGTTGAATATCTGGAATCCTTAGTTCACAAAAAAAGGAGAGAACCTGCAGGAGATTTAATCAGTGCATTAATTCAAGCGGAAAGTGAAGGCACACAATTAAGTACAGAAGAATTGTACTCGATGATTATGCTGCTTATCGTTGCAGGTCATGAAACAACCGTAAACTTAATCACCAATATGACATATGCTCTGATGTGTCACGGTGATCAATTTGAAAAGCTCCGCCAGCAGCCAGACTTGATGAATTCAGCCATAGAAGAAGCATTGCGGTTTCACAGCCCTGTTGAGCTAACGACAATTCGCTGGACGGCTGAACCGTTTATACTGCATGGGCAGGAGATTAAACGGAAAGATGTGATCATCATTTCTTTAGCATCAGCAAACCGTGATGAAAAGATATTTCCAAATGCCGACATATTTGATATTGAAAGAAAGAACAACCGCCATATTGCTTTTGGCCATGGCAATCATTTTTGTCTTGGTGCACAGCTAGCCCGCTTAGAAGCAAAGATTGCGATTTCCACCTTATTACGCCGCTGTCCAAATATACAGTTAAAAGGCGAAAAGAAACAAATGAAATGGAAAGGGAATTTTCTGATGAGAGCACTCGAAGAACTGCCGATTAGTTTTTAATTTTTTGGGGATATGTGATTTTCAAACATATCTTGTTTTACTCCTCAATTAGATTAAACGATAGTAAAAGCTGTAACATAAAAATTTGATATGATAGCTTTTCAAAACAAAGTTTAGCATTATTTATGCCTACCGGGCATGAAGATGTCTTGCAAACACCAATAGTTTCATCCTATCGGTGTTTTTTATTTGTTTTCAGCCTCATTTGGACAAACAGCTGTTACATAGTAAACGTTTGTTAAGATAAAATAATGGAGGGCATAGTTTCTAATGAGAAAAATAATGATAGATGGAAAAGACTTTGAAAATATAGAAGTTTTACATGATGTTTTAAAAGATAAATCTTTATGGGATTGCCTGACAGGGTGGGTGGATTTGCCGCTCACTTTAGTCTTGAAAAATTTTGAGTTCATACATTTTTAGGTTCATACGCTGACGATGTATTAGAAGTTTTACAAGAGGCTCAAGAGGAACTAAAGGACGAATTTAAAATAATAATAGAGTAGACTTTCTGTTTTGCGAATTTTAACAATTTTCGTTCGCGGAAAAAGGCAATGGGCACCGCAAATTCAATTTTCGGTGAGACCGCAATAACTTTTTGGCTTCTGATAAGTTTCTTATGATGTTGGTATCAAGTCACACAAGTACATAACTCTCCCATGACTTCTTTCTGATGTAAGTTAATTTCATTATGAGTTAATCACGGGGATAATTTTATTCTGTGAATAATATTTTAAAGGGATTTAAATTTAAATAATATTTGATTATCGAATAAAAATTCGTTATTATTTAAATTGGATGAAATATAATTCTGTTAAGGGTATTGGGGGTTGTGAAATGGGTATTATGCTTGACGAAACTGATAAGGCCATCTTAAGAGAATTGCAGGAAGATGCTTCAATATCAAATTTAAATTTATCTAAGAAAATTGGGCTTTCACCATCAGCTTGCCTTGCAAGAACAAAGAACCTAGTAGAAGCAGGTATAATTAAAAAGTTTACGACTATTGTTGATGAGAAAAAACTTGGAATCGAAGTCACAGCACTAGCTCTCATCAACTTATCACCCTTAAATAGGGAGACAATTCATTCATTTTTAGAGGATATAAACAAATTCCCACAGGTTCAAGAATGCTACACACTTACAGGAAGCCATGACTATATGCTTAAGATTGTGGCGAAGGACATGGAGAGTTATCGGAATTTTATCATTGATTCATTAATGCAGAATCCTGCTATTAGTGGAGTTGACACAAGCATAGTCATGAGTACAGAAAAAAGAACTGTCAGTGTGCCAATTGATGAAATGTAGGAGGTTGTTGATTTGAATAAAAATAAAGAATCGTTACATTTAAGCTCTCCTGCTATAAACACTCATATGAATAAGAGAAGTCAAATATGGGCTGCATTTCGTTCTGCATTCCCATATACCATTCCGATTTTTGCGGGGTTTTTATTTTTGGGGATAGCTTATGGAATCTTTATGCATTCTTTGGGATTTAGCGCAATCTATCCAATCATCATGAGTTTTATGATATTTGCGGGCTCAATGGAGTTTGTTGCAGCGAATTTTTTACTTGGTGCGTTCAACCCTATGAATGCTCTTTTTTTGACGTTAATGGTCAATGCCCGGCATTTGTTTTATGGAATTTCCATGTTGGATAAGTACAGGGGGACTGGAAAGAAAAAGCTTTATCTGATTTTCGGAATGTGCGATGAGTCATTTTCTATCAATTATACCGCTAATGTTCCGGCGAATGTTGACAAGGGCTGGTTTATGTTTTTTGTGACACTGCTTAATCATTTATATTGGGTCGCGGGGGCAGCGATAGGAGGTATTTTTGGGTCGTACGTGAAGTTTAATACCGAAGGGCTTGATTTTGTGATGACTGCTCTGTTTATTGTGATATTCATAGAACAATGGATGAAAGAGAAAAAGCATTACAGTGCTCTCTCAGGACTTGGACTTTCAGTAGCCTGTCTTATCCTTTTTGGCGGAAACCAATTTATTATTCCTGCTATGCTCGCCATTTTAGGGGTACTGACTGTTCTGAGAAAACCATTGGAGAAAGCTGAGGTTTCCGTATGACGATGACTATGACGCAGCAAATGATCACCATTGCAATGGTCGTGCTAGGAACAATGCTGACACGGTTCCTTCCATTCATGATTTTCCCGTCTGGCAAACCGACACCGAAATATGTACAGTATCTTGGTAAAGTGCTGCCATCAGCGGTAATCGGGCTTTTGGTCATTTATTGTTTAAAAGATGTGAGTCTGCTTTCTGGAAGTCATGGCATTCCTGAATTAGTTGGAGCAGCTGCAGTTGTACTGCTTCACTTGTGGAAGAAAAATATGCTTCTTTCCATAGCGGGGGGAACCGTTGTTTATATGGTTTTGGTGCAATTGGTTTTTTAACCGATATCGGAAACTATCAAATCATGCTTTTATTAAACTTGATAAAAATATATAAAACTGACACAAGCTTATTTTGGAATCAACACTGTGCCAGTGCAAATAGCATCTGTAATGTTTCCTGGCTATTCAAGAAGTGTCTACTTTAATCGGAGGATATATAATGTCAAAAAAAGTGTCTGCTTCCTATATCATCATTATAGGATTAATGCTATTTGCATTGTTTTTTGGAGCAGGAAACCTCATTTTTCCGCCTATGCTTGGTCAAATGGCTGGAAAAAATGTATGGATCGCTAATGCAGGTTTCTTAGTGACCGGAGTTGGATTGCCATTACTGGCTATAACAGCATTTGTTTTTTCGGGTAAACAAAACTTACAGTCGTTAGCCAGCCGTGTTCACCCGGTGTTTGGCATTGTATTTACGACGATTCTCTATTTGGCAATCGGGCCTTTTTTCGCTATCCCGAGATCAGGAAACGTATCGTTTGAAATTGGGGTAAAACCTTTTTTATCAAATGATGCAAGCCCTGTCTCATTGATCATATTTACAATATTATTTTTCGCATTGGCATGCTTGTTATCACTCAATCCTTCAAAAATCATTGATATAGTTGGTAAATTTTTGACGCCAATTAAGCTGACATTTATCGGATTGCTTGTAGTGGTAGCTCTTATTCGCCCAATTGGAACCATTCAAGCACCATCAAAAGGGTACACATCACAAGCGTTTTTTAAAGGATTTCAGGAAGGATACCTCACTCTGGATGCCCTTGTAGCATTTGTTTTTGGAATTATCATCGTGAATGCATTGAAAGAACAAGGAGCTTCTACCAAAAAACAGCTGATGGGTGTTTGTGCAAAAGCAGCCGCGATTGCAGCTGTACTCTTAGCAGTTATGTATACAGCTCTTTCCTATATGGGGGCTTCCAGCGTTGAAGAACTAGGGATTTTAGAAAATGGAGCAGAGGTTTTGGCTAAGGTTTCATCCTATTATTTTGGTTCTTATGGTTCAATCTTATTGGGCTTAATGATTACAGTGGCGTGTCTGACGACAAGTGTCGGACTGATCACTGCGTGTTCTTCATTTTTTCATGAACTATTCCCGAACATTTCTTATAAAAAAATTGCTGTCGTTTTATCAGTGTTTAGTACGCTTGTCGCAAATATAGGATTAACCCAGCTTATTAAGGTGTCAATGCCTGTCTTACTGACGATGTATCCTATCGCGATTTCCTTAATATTTTTAACGTTTTTGCATTCTGTATTTAAAGGGAAGACAGAAGTGTATCAAGGCAGTTTATTATTCGCATTCATCATCAGCTTATTTGACGGTTTGAAGGAGGCGGGAATAAAAATTGAAGTTGTGAATCATATTTTCACTCAGATTCTTCCTATGTATAACATAGGGCTGGGGTGGCTCATTCCAGCTATTACAGGGGGAATATGCGGCTATATACTGAGTATATTCCGAACAAAAACAAGTTGATCAATCAACAGCAATATCACTCAGATCTGCAGGATCTCCTCCATCAGTGGATACTTCAACTGTTACAATTGGATGTTCTGCCCCTGTCCAACCGAAAATATCAATCTTTCCGTTGTCACCCGAAATCTGTAGGTGAATATTTAATAGTTGTGAGAGCGATTGACTCTTTAGGAAATAGTCAGCCTTTAACTTCAAGACGCAACCAAGTGTCTAGGGCAATGATCTTCGTTCAAAATTCTTTGAATGAGGAAAATCTACATTCTAATATCGACTAGGTTTCACAATTCAGAGTGCAAAATCACGAAGAAAAAGCAAACTACATACCGAAGTTTGCTTTTTTGCTCTATACAAACAATGAGATGCGCCTATATTTTTATATCAGACAACTGATCAGAGGTATTTTGAGGCGAAGCCTGCCTTCCATCCATTTATTTACGATTGATCTGGCCTCTTTACCTGAAAATGATCCCTCATATGCGTTAAAAAAGCAGATAAAGCAGGGGTAATTAAAGTGTCTTTCCGCCTTATAAACATGGTTGATACGAAAGAATATTTGTCAGAGATAGTGTGGCTGCGAATGCGGCCTTCTTTTTCATGCGAAGCAATGATTGAACGAGGCAGCAGTGAAATCCCCAAGCCGGCGCTTACACAGCCAATGATCGCTTCAAGTATGCCAAATTCCATTAATTTTATAGGTAATAAACCTTCTTCTTGGAGGATATGATTGAGCTTTGCTCTGTAAGAGCATCCTTTACGGAATACAAGCATTGTTTGTGTTTGAACATCCTGAATGGAAGAAATCACAGGGTGTGAAGCGCTTGTAACAAGAACCATCTCTTCATCCAATACCTTTTCTTGAACTAAATCAGGGTGTTCAATAGGCCCTGAAATAAAAGCGCCGTTTAACTCATAATGTAAAACTGCTTGTATTTGTTGTTCCGTAGGGCCGGTTACTAGGTTCAAATCAACATTTGGATAGAGGTTATTATAATGTGCAAGGAGTTGAGGAAGCCAAACTGCAGCTGTTGTTTCCATTGATCCTATACGCAGTGGCCCAGAAGGCGCGGATGATTCGCCCATGGCTGCTCTAGCTTCTTCAATAGTATGTAGAATTTTCTCTGAGTAAGAAACAAGAATTTGCCCTGGGGGAGTAAGTGTGATTCCTCGACTATGGCGATAGAATAATTTTGTCTGTAAATCGTTTTCTAGTTGTTGTATCTTATTCGTTACGTTCGATTGTGCATAATTTAAAGTCTGAGCAGCTTTGGAAATACTGCCTTCACGAGCAGTAGTGAGAAAAACCTGTAACAACTGAATATTCATCTAGTCCTCCATAGTTAATATCTGATTTTGAGATGTCTTCCATCTTAATTTTGAATTATATATGATAGCAGAGCTTCATGTAAACTAAAGCTTAGAAGAATAAATGATTTCTAAAGTAAGTGATAAGGCTATTTCAAAAAATGGTTAATTTACTCGAAGTTGATTCTGTATATTGCCTATGGAAATACACATCATAACATAGGCTTGACTAACACCAGAATGAAGGGGTTATTGGGAAATTACTTTATTCTAAATGTAGCAGCTGCTTGGAAATAGCTGACACATTAACGAATGAAATTAAAAAGACTGTTGTAGTAGAAGGAGGGGATTTTATGCCATTACTTCGTTTTGACTTAATAGAAGGGCGAGATCAATCAAGTTTGAAAAAACTTTTAGATGTCGCTCACAATGTTATAGTAGAGGCTTTTGATGTGCCTCAACAAGACCGTTATCAAATTGTTCATGAACATCCAGAAAATCATATGATTATTGAGGATACTGGGTTAGGATTTAACCGAACTAAAAATCTTGTTGTTCTTTCAGTTACAAGTAAATCCCGACCGGAAGAGAAGAAACAAAAATTTTACAGGCTGTTAGCTGAAAGACTGGAATCTGAGTGTGGTATCGCATCAACTGATTTAATTGTATCTATTGTTGAAAATGATAATGCTGACTGGAGTTTTGGACTTGGTGAGGCCCAATTTTTAACAGGTAAATTGTAGTTGAATACTACCCTCAAATGCTTGATTGAAGAAAAGGATAGAGAAACTAGGGTAGCGGAGCAAACCATGTGTTTGCTCCGCTTTTTTATGTTTATAAGAGAATAATTAAAGAGGTATTGTTGATTTCTATAAAAAATATTTTGACATTTCAGTAAAGAGCAGATATATTTATATATGAACACATGCTCATATATAAATATTATTTGCATCATGTTAGAATGCTTCATAACAGATTTGAAATAATAAATACATATGTATTAAAAACTTTAGGTAAGGAGGAGTTTTTTATGGGTCACAATCATAGTCACAATCATAATGAAGGAGCAAATAAAAAGGTTTTATTGATCTCTTTTATCATGATTACAGGTTATATGATAATAGAAGCTATAGGTGGATTTTTAACAAATAGTCTGGCGCTTTTATCTGATGCAGGCCATATGCTGAGTGATTCAATTTCATTAATGGTTGCCCTGATTGCTTTTACATTAGCTGAAAAAAAGGCAAATCACAATAAGACATTCGGCTATAAACGATTTGAGATTCTTGCAGCTGTGATAAACGGTGCTGCCTTAATTCTTATTTCTCTTTATATCATTTATGAAGCAATCGAACGCTTCTCTAATCCACCAAAAGTAGCAACAACCGGCATGCTTACAATTAGTATCATCGGGTTAGTTGTGAATCTATTGGTCGCTTGGATTATGATGAGTGGCGGAGATACAAAGAATAATCTGAATATAAGAGGAGCTTATTTACATGTAATAAGCGATATGCTCGGCTCTGTAGGTGCCATTTTAGCTGCCATACTTATCATCTTCTTTGGATGGGGCTGGGCAGATCCATTGGCTAGTATCATTGTGGCTATTCTTGTTCTAAGAAGCGGTTACAATGTGACTAAAGATTCCATTCACATCTTAATGGAAGGAACTCCAGAAAATATCGATGTCTCTGATATCATTCGTACAATTGAAGGGATAGAGGGAATTCAAAACATTCATGATTTACACATATGGTCTATCACAAGCGGATTGAATGCTCTTTCTTGCCACGCAGTTGTTGACGATCAACTGACCATTTCAGAAAGTGAAAATATTTTACGCGAAATTGAACATGAACTTGAGCATAAAGGCATTACGCACGTAACCATTCAAATAGAAACCGAAGCGCATAATCACGACAATGCGATCCTTTGTCAGCCCAAAATGGAGAAGCAGCGTGACCACCATCACCATTAAATTTTTTATCTAACTTTATAGTGAGGAGATCAACTAGGATTTTGCAGATTCTGTCTACTGACAATTTGAAATTGGCGGGGTGATAATGTGTACGACACTATAGTAATCGGGGCTGGTCAAGCAGGGATCTCAATAGGATATTATCTTAAGCAGTCCGATCAAAAGTTTATCATTTTGGATAAAAGTCATGAGGTGGGGGAGAGCTGGAAAGATCGGTATGACTCATTAGTTTTATTTACTTCTCGAATGTATAGCTCTTTGCCTGGAATGCATCTTGAAGGAGAAAAACATGGATTTCCTTCAAAAAATGAAATTGTTGCTTATCTAAAGAAGTATGTTAAAAAATTTGAAATTCCAATCCAATTACGGACAGAAGTAATAAGTGTCCTAAAAATAAAGAATTATTTCTTAATAAAAACAAATCGGGAAGAATATCAAACGAAGAATCTTGTCATTGCTACAGGGCCTTTTCATACCCCTAATATTCCATCAATATCAAAGGATTTATCCGATAATATTAATCAACTACACTCATCACAATATAAGAATTCAAAACAATTGGCATATGGAAATGTACTAGTAGTTGGTGGTGGGAATAGTGGTGCTCAAATAGCTGTTGAATTATCCAAAGAAAGAGTTACATATTTAGCCTGTAGTAATAAACTAGTTTATTTCCCTTTAATGATCGGAAAAAGAAGCATCTTTTGGTGGTTTGATAAATTAGGAGTTTTACATGCAAGTCATACATCAGTAGTAGGCAAATTCATTCAAAAGAAAGGTGATCCAGTATTTGGGCATGAATTAAAACATGCAATAAAACAGAAGGAGATCATCTTAAAAAAAAGAGTCATTGCCGCAAAGCAAAATGAAATCATTTTTAAAGATTCATCTACATTAGAAGTAAACAATATTATTTGGGCTACTGGTTTCAGGAATCCCTTATGTTGGATAAATATAAAAGGTGTTTTGGATCAAGAAGGTCGAATCATACATCATAGAGGTGTTTCACCTGTAGAAGGATTATACTTTATAGGTTTGCCTTGGCAGCATAAGCGAGGTTCAGCATTGCTTCAAGGCGTAGGAAATGATGCTGAATACATTGTAAAACAAATGAACGGTGAATAAACGAAGCAGAGCAGTAACTCACATGTTTACTGCTCTATTTTTTGCGTGAATAAGGGTAGCGAAGTGGAGATGCGCTTTCTCTTTTATTTAAGAAGTTAACATAGAAAGAGAAAAAGCACTTTAAGACATACTCATATTTTTATGTTCAACAATGGTCTTAAGGAGGCTGCGCATTGAATTTGTCAGGTACGCATCTTTATGGCGTATAAAGATTGTTGAGATACAGCTGTCTTTCTCAGGTAATGGGTGACAATAAACCTTACCTTGTGCAGCAAGATGCATAACAGCAGATTCCGGTACCACTGTTATACCGAGTCCAAGTGCAACACTATTTAAGATTGTCTCCAGGATGTTAAATTCCATCATTCTGTTTGGGAGCACACCTTCATCTTTGAGCCATTGTTCAAGCCTAGACCGATACCCGCACCCCTGATTAAAAACAAGAATCGGAGTCGTTGAAAAATCCTCTATATTAAACGTTTTGTTACTGGTTACAAGAGTAAGTCTTTCAGTATAAACATCATACTGTTCCAGAATAGAATGTTTCAAAGGGCCTGAAATAAAAGCTCCGTCTAATTCGTGATTCATGACCTTTTTAATAAGTTCCTCTGTTAGACCAGCCTGCAATGATAAATCCACATTAGGATACTTTTTATAATAGGAAGCTATAATGGTCGGCAGTATCCTCACTGTTTCCACTGTACCGATTTTTAATATTCCAGACGGTATATCAGTATCTAGAAAGACTTGCTCCAGTTCTTCAACATCTTTCAAAATTTTGTTAACGTATTCAATCATTTTTCGGCCCTCTGGACTTAGTGAAACCCCTTTTTTATGGCGATTGAAAAGAGGTGTTTTGAGCTCATTCTCTAATTGCTTAATCCGCGCAGTTACATTAGATTGTACATAATTTAACTCTTTTGCAGCACCGGTAATACTCTTGTGATGGGCTACGCATTTGAAAATTTGTAAGTCTCGCAGTTCCATGAAGATCCCCCCTTCATTAAAGTATCATTATCAATGATGTTTTTCATCACTTTTGTTCATTTTACTTGATGCTTACTTCTTTTTATAATTCTCATTGTAATTTTAAAGAAAAGGAGGGGAATTCAATGAAAAAAAGTCAATTATTCATTGGTGCCCTTACATGTTTAGTAGCAAGTATGTCTTGGGGCGCGATGTTTCCAGTTGCAGATCATGCATTAGAATTTATTGATCCGTTTTATTTTTCATTTATTCGCTACGGTGTGGTAACGATTATGTTAGTGATTTTATTATTGGTGAGAGAAGGAAAAAAATCATTTCATTTAGAGGGTAAAGCAAAATGGATCATTTTATTTGGGGTGATGGCGTTTACTGTATACAATGTTCTTATTTTTTTAGGTCAAAGGTTGATGGGGAAGTCTGGAATTATGACAGCATCCATTGCCGAGGCACTCATGCCAATGCTTTCAATTGTTATTCTATGGGGATATAAACATGTGAAACCTAAAAAATACACAATGATCAGTATATTGATTGCCTTTTTGGGGGCTTCGATGGTCATAACCAAAGGTAATATAAGTTTCTTTTTTTTATTGGGGGATCATCTATTCTCGCTACTCTTTATATTCATTGGTGTTTTAGGGTGGGTTGTCTACACAATGGGGGGACAGATATTCCGAGAGTGGTCCACACTTCGTTATTCAACTTTGACATGTTTATTCGGCACAGCTATAACAGGAATCATGACAGCTATACTTACCGCGCAAGGTTACGTGTCGGTACCGAGTATTAAAGTGATTGCAGCAATTAAGTATGATTTTTTATTTATGATTACTTTACCAGGTATCATAGCCCTCCTTAGTTGGAACTATGGCATTAAAATCCTATCATCCATTAACGGGATTTTATTTATTAACTTTGTCCCCATCACTACATTGTTAATCATGGTGATCAAAGGATATAACATAACTGCTTTTGATATAGTAGGAACACTGTTTGTCATTATTGGACTCATTTTAAATAACATATATCAGCGTAAGGAAGATTATAAGCAGGTATTGCAAAAAGAAAAAACACATTTGACTATCACTTAGACGGTGGGGGATTTAAAATGTTTGAAGGTTTATTGTTTTTCATTTCAGCTGGAATTGTCTGTGAACTTGCTGCAATTAATAGAAATGGCCGCAAAAATATAAAGCAACAGGCGGAATTGATTCAAATTTTAAAAGAAAACCTTAATAAAGACATTAAATAAATCAAGACGGTTGGATATTATTGAAACACACCAGAAAATTCAGGTGTGTTTTTATTTTGCTTTCTTTTTTAAGCCTTAAAACGTCACCAATCGCTAGTTGAATACTATGGGAACCACTCTCCATACGGAAAAAGATGATTATTTACATCATTCAGAGTTGATTTTAGGTTCTTTTGAACTTATAATGTTATATATACTGTTTTTTGTTTATTCAGAAAAAACGGGTTATAAAAATAAATATTTATATCGGAGGTGTACGCCTTACTAGGTAAGGCAAATCATTGACAACCATTAACCTTATAATCTTTACTATTTTAATTGTCTTAACAGCATTTTTTGTTGCGACTGAATTTGCGATAGTAAAGATCAGGTCATCAAAAATTGACCAACTCATATTAGAGGGAAAAAAAGGTGCCGTATCAGCCAAAAAGGTCATTACTCATTTGGACGAATATTTGTCAGCTTGTCAATTAGGGATCACGGTTACAGCGTTGGGAATTGGCTGGGTTGGAGAATCGACTTTTGAAGTGATTTTGCACCCCTTATTTGCTCATTTTCATGTAAGTGAAACAGTCTCACATGTATTGATCTTAGTGATTGCTTTTGTGATGGCGACTTTTTTGCACGTTGTAGTTGGAGAACTTGCTCCTAAAACACTCGCTATCCAAAAAGCGGAAACCATCACTCTTTTGACTGCAAAGCCAATTATTTGGTTTTACCGCATCCTGTTCCCTTTTATATGGTTTTTAAATGGTTCAGCCCGGTTTATAGTAGGACTCTTCGGTTTGAAACCTGCATCAGAACATGAACTTGCTCATTCTGAAGAAGAACTGCGCATCTTACTGTCTGAAAGCTATAAGAGCGGTGAAATCAATCAAAATGAGTTGAAATATGTAAATAATATTTTTGAATTTGATGAAAGAATCGCCAAAGAAATTATGATTCCGAGAAGAGAGATCGTAGCGATTTCTAGTAAGGATTCTTATGAAACTATTGTTAAGACCATTAAGACAGAGAGTTATACAAGGTACCCAGTCCTAAATGGAGATAAAGATTCAATCATTGGTTTTATCAATGCTAAAGAATTCTTGTCAGCTTATATTGACACAGACCAGAAGATAAAAGAGGATTTCAAGTTAGAAAATCATATCAACCCTGTTATCCATGTTATTGAATCCGTTCCAATTCATGATTTATTGGTAAAAATGCAAAAAGAGCGAACACATATCGCTATTCTTGTGGATGAATATGGCGGCACTTCAGGTTTAGTCACTGCTGAAGATATTCTTGAAGAAATTGTTGGGGAAATCAGAGATGAATTTGATGAAGATGAAGTGCCTGATATTAGAAAAGTAAATGATAATCACTTTATCTTAGATTCGAAAGTGCTCATTGAGGATGTAAATGATTTATTGGGAACGACGTTAGCAAGTGACGAAGTGGATACGATAGGCGGCTGGTTTATGACTCAAGAAATAGACGCTGCAGTTGGATCCGTTATAGAAGCCGATGGGTATATTTTTAAAATACACAAAACAGTTGGCCGGCATATTAATTATTTAGAAATTGTCCGGGAAAAAGAATAACATCTGGATAAAACACATGAGACTTTGACTAATAAGATGCTTAAAGCCTGAGATGAAATTTTCATCCAGGCTTTTTTAACTTGCAGTTTAAGTAGGTAATCATTATCGAAGTTCAAACGTTTCTCAGCAAACAAGGAGGCTTGGATATCTATAGCTCTTTTACCATTACCTTCTCACCATTAAAGTCGAGTTCACCATTAAATTGAAAACCAAACCTTTGAAAGGCGTATAGCATGAATATTATTTTCAAATATACTTAAATAAATTCTTTTGCATTTATATAGCTCAGCAAGGTGCTGAATGAGGGCTTTAAGCATTTTCTTCCCTAATCCTTTTCCCTGATAGCGTTCGTCAATAAAAAATCGGTCAAGCCAGACTCGTCCGTTTTTATTATCTTCATCATACTCGGGAAACAATCCATACATTGCAAAACCGACTAGATCTCCTTCATAGTAAAGCCCGACAGGTTTATAATAGTGACATTCGTTTGCATCCTCTAAACATACTTTTGTAGTTTCAATATATGATAATTGATTCTGGCTGACATGTAGATCAAGAATTGCAGCACGATTATCATCAGTTACTCCTTTTATTTTTATACTCATACTACATTCTCCTTTTTTCTTATCCCGGTATCCTGATATTGCTAAAACTCAGCTTAAACTATATTCACGTCAAGCAACATGTAGCCTATCATATTAAGTACCTTTTCTTATTGTGCCTAGCCAGAGGCATTCCCTGCATCCAAATGACTTGACTTTATAGAGGCTGAATTAATTCAAAGCTGCAGCATCATTCTTTTTTTCTTTCCAAACCATTGTAAGACCAAGGCCGACAATCATAACGAAACCTGCAAAAAGGAAAGGATAATGAATGTTAAGATCAAATAGTATACCGCCTAAAGCAGGTCCAAATATATTTCCCAGGCTGGTGTATGTGGAGTTCATGCCTGCTACGAAACCCTGCTGGTTACCGGCCATATTGGATAAATGAGCGGTTAAGGCCGGACGTAGCAAATCGAACGCCAGAAAAATAAAACAAGTTACAAGCAAAACAGTTAAAAATCCTGACATAACAGTAGACACGAAAGCCAAGATCGCACCGGTTATTAAGCACAGCTGAATCATTCTTTTCTCTCCAAGTTTGTTGACCAATTTCCCGAATAGTAAAACTTGAATAACTACCGCAACAATGGAACTAATCGTAATAATGGCTGCAATATCTTTTGGTGTGAAGCCAAATTTATGATCAGAAAACAAGCTGAATACCGTTTCATAAGCTGATAAACCAAAAGCCATTACAAAGACGATAATAAATGCAATGAAATAGACAGGATGAATGGATCTCTTCAAGTCTTTAATGAAATTTGATTCCTTTGTATGAGATGAGAGTTGATGGCGTTCTTCTATCGACAATGACTCTTTTAGTATAAAAACGGAAGTGACAGCTGCTATTAACGCGATGGCGGAGGCGAAGAAAAACGGCATGCGGATGCCAAAGCCGGCAATAAATCCTCCCGCACCAGGCCCAATAATAAAGCCGGTGCTAATTGCAGCAGAAACATACCCCATAGCCTTTGACCTTTCCTTTAGGGTTGTAATATCAGCTACATATGCTGTTACCGCGGGCATGATAAAAGCCGCACTTACACCACCCAATATCCTCGAGAAATAAAATATTGAAACATGGGTCCCTAATCCGAAAATCAACTCAGATAAACTGAATATAAGCAACCCGAGAATAATCATTTTTTTTCTCCCGAAACGGTCAACCCACCTACCTGCAAAAGGTGAAGTAATTAACTGAGAAATGGCAAAAGCCGCAACAAGATAACCCATTGTGCTGCCGGATAAATGCATGATTTTCATAAAAGAAGGCATAACTGGAATGATTAAACCGATACCAAGAAATGCTACGAAGATGTTGCTTAATAGTATAATGAATATCGTTTTTTGCTCATTTATTGATTTTTTCATCTGAATTCCCCTTTTACTCAATTGAACCCTTTTTACCTATCCTTTTCGCTTGAAGCTTTTTTCAAGTACAATCAAATCATAAGGTATATGGTTACCGTATAGTCAAGGAGGTTTTTATGAGCGAAGATGTTAAGAAGTATTTCACAACAGGGGAGTTTTCGAAGCTCTGCCGTGTAAAAAAACAAACCTTATTTCATTATGATGAGATTGGTCTTTTCTCGCCGGAAATAAAAAAAGAAAATGGGTATAGATATTATTCCTATCATCAATTTGAGATTTTTCAAGTCATCAGTCTATTTAAAGAGCTTGGGGTTCCATTAAAAGAAATAAAGTGTCTAATAAAAGGAAAAACACCAGACAAGATCCTGCATGTTCTAAAAGAAAAGTCTATTGAGATTGATAAAAAAATAAATGAGCTTAAGCAGTTGCAAACGATCTTACAAACAAAAGTGACGCTTACAGAACAAGCACTTGAGACTGATTTTTCCTCAATTTCTTTTGAATATTTAAATGAAGAAACATTCATGTTAAGCCGAAAAACATTAAACTTACCAGAACGAAAATATGTGGCAGCCATTTCAGAACTCATTCATGAAGTTCAGCAATATGAATTAGATGAAGGATATCCGATAGGCGGAATCTTTGCACGGGAACAAATCTTAGAAAAAGACTTCTACAATTACAGTTACTTTTATATAAAAGTAAAAGATGGGGCAGAGAACATAAATTATCATGTACGGCCAAAAGGCCTGTATGCAGTTGGATATGAAATAGGCGGAAATACTGAAGAGGCGTACCGGAGAATCATTGAGTTCATTGAAAGAAATGGAATGCAAATAGGGGAAAATGCATATGAGGAATATATGCTGGATGAGATGGTAGTTGACGGGTATGAAAATACATATGCAAAAATCCTCCTTCAAGTTAAAGAGGTGTAAGATTACGAGATTTTCATATGGAAAAATTGTTTCTGTTGTGTGCCCAAAAAGAATATAAACTGGTTTACTAAAAGCGAGCCCACATACAGGAGACGGTACAAACGGCACTGGGAACCGCAAGTCTATCGGCGTTGAAATATGCTATAACGATTCAGGAGGCGATAAATTCTACGCTGCTGAAAAGCTGGCCATCAAGGCGCATCCAAAGGGATAAATCTAAAAGAGCTGGGATAGGGGGGACAAACAACAGAATTCCGTATACTCTGTTGTTGTGCTATGTAAATGTTCAAAAGCCATTTAGGATCGTCGACCTTTGATAATCCATCATATAAAGGTGTCATTCGATGTCTTGTTAACAAAGGCTAGTGAAATTCAACATCCAGAAAACGATTACAAGGTCGGTGATAAATTATTCATCCATGAATCAAACGGTGATCGAACATTCATTTTTGTGTTTAATATGAGTTTTCTTGATTTAGCACACTCCCTTAATAAATGCATAGGATACTATCACAAAAATTTATAATTGTGGGGATCAAAAAATGTACTATAACCCTTTTTCGCCTCAATGTTATTATTATGTGACTGTACCGATGTATAATGATGGAAGATCTGTTTATTGGACTATTCCAAATGAGATGGAGAACGTACACAGAGGTGCCGATTTGCGCTCTTCATATGAAGATAGAAACCTTCTCTTGAAGGATTATGGGCCAAAACCATTTGTTGTAAATATCAATAGAGCCACAAAACAAAACCATACGTTCCGTACTGCTTTATGGACAGGAGAGCATTTTCAAGTGACTTTGATGAGTCTTGGTATTGGAGAAGACATTGGTTTGGAAATCCATCCTAACGTTGACCAGTTCTTACGGATTGAGCAGGGGCGTGGGATCGTCAAAATGGGAAAGAGCAAAGATCATTTGAACTTTCAAAGAAATGTCTATGATGATTCTGCCATTGTTGTCCCTGCCGGCACTTGGCACAACGTAATTAATACAGGAAATACGCCATTAAAACTTTACTCCATTTATGCTCCTCCTAACCATCCATTTGGTACAGTTCATGAAACCAAAGCAGATGCAGTGGCTGCGGAAGATTAGCACAGATATTCTGCAGAATTCTATAATAATTAAAGTCACATCCAGCATGAAACATGGGGAACCAGTACCATGCTAATGAAACCCCATTTAATATCCAAGCAGCGTGTCTTGTGCTAATTTTAAGTAATTGATAAATAAAGCCGATTTAAAATTAAATCGGCTTATTGCTTTATTCGAGTTCCTTTTAGCAGAATTGGCATTATCGAATGTAAGTATTTTTTCAATCCGCGGATATCGAAATGAATCTATCAGCTCAAAGAAAGTAACTTTCACACTTGACTATATACCTATGGGGGTATATTATTGTTTTGTGAATAAACAAAGAGTTAATAAGGTGGTGTAAATAGTATCAATTATTTAGTTATTGCATTCCTGCTTATTTTTGTGATTATCATTGCAACGTATAGACGTTATTATCCTATAACCGGAATCTCTTGTATCCATAAAGATAAATTAGAGGCTATGGACATCACAATATTAGATATTCGTCATTATAACGATGTAGCCAATTTTTCGGATAATATTATTTTAAACATCCCATATGCGTATCTAAAACGTTTTTATTTAGAGATTCCACGTGATAAAATACACATAATAGCTCGTGACCGGGTGGAATTAAATTTAGGAGTGCGTTTTCTAAAGCGCAAAGGTATCCATGTAAACAGTTATGAACTGGCAACATGTAAATGTAAAAATAAATGAAAGAAAGGATTTCATTGATATATGGAGTATGATCAAAAGATTAAAAACCGCTTACGACGGATTGAAGGACAAATTAAAGGTGTATTGACTATGATGGAACAAGGAAAAGATTGTAGAGAGGTTGTGACCCAATTAGCAGCTTCCCGTAATGCGATCGATCGAGCGATGGGTTTAATTGTGAGCACAAACCTTGAACATTGTGTTCGTGAAAGTTTAGAAAAAGGCGAAGACACACAAAATTTAGTAAAAGAAGCAGTCGACTTATTGGTAAAGAGCCGATAAAAATTCATCAACCTAAGGTTGACGAATTTTTATATGCGTTATATTATACCCCCTACGGTATTTAAAGAGTTGAATAAAAGCAGATCTTTCGAAAAAATTTTGACTTTAATATACCCACTGGGGTAATTGGTTAGGAGAATCAACATGACAGAACAAACAAAACGCACAACAATTGTTTTATTTAGCGGGGATTATGATAAGGCAATGGCAGCCTATATTATTGCAAATGGTGCAGCTGCCTACGATCATGAAGTGACGATCTTCCATACTTTTTGGGGATTAAACGCTTTACGTAAAGAAGAGCTGATTCCAGTGAAAAAAGGATTTCTTGAAAAAATGTTTGGAAAGATGATGCCTCGTGGTGCTGATAAGATGGGTTTATCTAAAATGAACTTTGCAGGTATGGGCCCTAAAATGATTAAAAATGTGATGAAAAAGCATAATGCACTTCCTTTGCCTCAGTTGATTGAGATGGCTCAAGAACAGGGGGTAAAGCTCGTAGCTTGTACGATGACAATGGATCTTCTTGGTTTACAGGAAAAAGAACTATTAGATGATATTGACTATGCTGGTGTAGCAGCTTATTTGGCAGATGCTGAGGAAGGCAGTGTCAACTTATTTATCTAATGCTACTCATTTACTCATTGCTAAGCGGAATGAGAAGTTTAAAGGCAAGTAAAAATATTGAAGAAACAAGGATTTAAAAAGATCACAAATATAAAAGGGGCATGAATACATGGTATTAACTTCTAGTGAGAAACTTTTTGTATATTTATATACCCCCACCCCTATATGAGAAAAGGAGGAAAAAAATGATGAAAGCAACTATTGTACTAGACGCTAAAGGTTTGGCGTGTCCAATGCCTATCGTAAAAACGAAGAAGAGAATGAAGGATTTAAAAGCTGGTGAAGTATTGGAAATTCAAGCAACAGATAAAGGTTCCACAGCAGATCTGGAAGCATGGGCAAAAAGTACAGGCCATGAATATCTAGGTACTGAAGCAGAGGGAGAAATACTTCGTCATTTTCTTCGAAAAGGAGGAGAGCATTCATCAGAAAATGCATCTTCAATTCCTGAGATTTCATTAGAAGCTTTCAAACAGAAAGTGGATAGTGACGAGTCTCTTAACATTTTAGATGTACGAGAGATAGAGGAGTATGAAAAAGCTCATATTCCTGGAGTTGTGCATATCCCTCTTGGTGAAGTGGAAAAGCGCTCTAATGAATTAAACAAAAATGATGAAATTTATATTATCTGCCATTCGGGAAGAAGAAGTGAAATGGCGGCCCACACCATGAAAAAACAAGGTTTTAAAAAGGTTATTAATGTTGTCCCCGGTATGCGGGATTGGACAGGTAAAACCGAATAAATAAAAAGCATGATGAACAGATGAGTACAAGAGTAGCGATTATTGCGGCAAATGGCGGTCTGTTTGATGCTTATAAAGTCTGTAATATTGCGACAAGGAAAAGAGCATGTCGCAGAAGGTTGTAGGAACGCAAATGTGCCTTCTATTCTTAACTGATTGAAATGGGAGTTGCATGAATTGGTTGTCAAATAACGATGGACGTTATGGGTTTAACAAAAGATGATTTTATGGAAGGAATCGAAGTAGGCGGGGCTGTTACCTTTTTAGATTTTACTAAAGATGCTGATGTATCCTTAACATTTTAGTCCCGCTAAAAGATTCGATATAGGAGGTATTGAAACATGACCGTAAAGGCAATGACCCCAAAAGAAGTGACAAAAAAAATCTTTAACAAAGAACCTTTATTTATTTTGGATGTGCGTAATGAAAATGATTTTAGTGATTGGAAGATAGAAGGGCATGACTTCGACCATTTGAATGTTCCTTATTTTGATCTTTTAGATGGCGTAGAAGATATATTGGAGAAAATTCCTTCTGATAAAGAAGTGCTGGTCGTTTGTGCAAAAGAAGGTTCATCCGTCATGGTATCCGAAATGCTATCTGAAGCAGGTCATTCTGTATCCTATCTTAAGGGTGGAATGAAAGCATGGAGCGAACATTTAGAGCCGGTAAAAGTCGGGGATTTAAAAGATGGCGGTGAGATGTATCAGTTTGTTCGAATCGGTAAAGGCTGCCTGTCATACATGGTCATTTCCAATGGTGAAGCAGCAATTATTGATGCGACACGTATGGTAGATTTCTTTATGGATTTTGCGAAGGAGAAGGGTGCAACGATTACTCACGTATTTGATACACATCTTCACGCGGACCATATTTCAGGCGGCAGAGTCATTGCTGAAAAAACAAAAGCAACCTACTGGTTACCGCCTAAAGATGCTGAAGAAGTGGTATTCGATTATCAGCCGTTGGAAGAAGGAAACGACATGATCATTGGAAATACAACGATTAAAATTCAACCGATTTATTCTCCGGGACACACGATTGGGTCCACTTCTTTCATTGTCGATGATCTGTATCTTCTTTCAGGTGATATTTTGTTTATTGATTCAATCGGCAGACCAGACTTAGCCGGTATGGCAGAAGATTGGGTAGGAGATTTAAGAAAAACGCTTTATAGCCGTTACAAAGCGTTATCAAAGGATTTAATTGTATTACCGGCACACTTTATGATCATTGACGAGCTAAATGAGGATGGAAGTGTTGGTAAAAAACTAAGTACATTATTTAGCGAGAACCATGGTTTGAACATTGCGGATGAAACAGAATTTAGACACCTAGTAACAGATCATTTGCCTCCGCAACCAAATGCATACCAAGAGATTCGAGAAACAAACATGGGGAAAATCAGCCCAGATGAAGAAAAACAGCGTGAAATGGAGATTGGTCCAAACCGCTGTGCAATACGATAACACAAGTTTCTATTAAAAAGAGGAGAGATGAACATGAAATCAGATAAAGTATTAGACGCAAAAGGCCTGGCATGCCCAATGCCAATCGTCAGGACAAAAAAAGCGATGGATGAACTGGAATCAGGTCAAATATTAGAAGTGCATGCAACAGATAAGGGAGCTAAAAGTGATCTTGCAGCTTGGTCTAAATCAGGCGGGCATGACCTTTTAGAGCAAACTGATGAAGGTGATGTATTGAAATTCTGGATTAAAAAAGGCTAATAATGTGAAAGGGTATCGAATAAAAAGATACCCTTTTCCTTTGAAAGGAGGAAACCAAAGTGGATATTGCCTTTATCACAACTCTTTTCATTATAGGGTTTATTGGTGCCTTTATTTCCGGAATGATTGGTATTGGCGGAGCAGTTATTAATTATCCAATGCTATTGTACATTCCTTCTTTATTGGGAGTGATGTCATTAACTGCCCATGAAGTTTCAGGGATAGGGGCTATTCAAGTTTTCTTTGCGACACTCGGCGGTGTTTGGGCTTATCGTAAGAGTGGTCTTCTAAATAAAGCATTAATTATTTACATGGGAAGCAGCATCCTTTTAGGGAGTGTATTGTGGAGTTACTTTTCTCATTACATATCTGAAAAAGGAATTAACTTTATATACGGAATTCTGGCTATTTTAGCAGTTATTTTAATGTTGATACCTAAAAAAGGACAAGAACATAGCGAAGACAAAGAAGTGATATTTAATAAATGGTTGGCTTCGTCCCTAGCGTTAATCATAGGTGGTGTATCAGGTATTTTAGGAGCTGGCGGCGCCTTTATCCTGGTCCCCATTATGTTATCGATTTTAAATATTCCTGTAAGAATCACTGTTGCTTCATCTCTTGCGATTACATTTCTATCATCTATTGGAGCAACAGTTGGAAAAGTAATGACGGGCCAGGTTCTTTTTGTACCAGCCCTGGTTCTTATGATTGCTAGTTTCATTGCTTCTCCTATTGGCGCATCAGTTGGGCAAAAAGTAAATACAAAATTCCTGCAATGGATTTTAGCGCTATTAATAAGTGCGACAGCCATTAAAATTTGGTTAGAGCTCCTTTGATATAAGTCAGCGGGTAAAATGAAAGATTAACAGGTTGATACTGCTGAAGTTTTTGAAAATCAAATGAATATGAAACATCAATTGAGGGTTTTTTATTGAATGGTTTAAAATTGACTATGAGTCAGAGAGAAAAAGGCAATAGGGCACCGCAAATTAAAATTCTCAGTAGATCAAAATAACTTTTGGATTGGTATTAGAATCTTGATTATATGCTGCGGAGAAAGTGACGGGTTGGAACTGCTGTTAAGGAAAACATCAGATTATGAAAAACCAAGAAGAAAGAAACTAAGTTAGAGGAGTAAACCATACGTTTGCTCCTCTTTCTGTTTATAAAGGACTTTGTACCAAAAGTAACGTTGGTTGCTATGAATAGGGATCAAAATGATTTGTTTTTTGATTATTTTTTAAAATAATTTAAAAGGATAAAAAAAGAGAGTGAAAATCATCCACCACTTAATATCGAAAATAATTCGACTTAATGAAATAGGTAATAAGGTTTAAATGCAAAAGGAAAAGTTTGCTTTATAGTCTGTGAGGCATACAGTAAAAAACAGGTGAAACGTCTGATGAAAGAAGATATTTTTCGGTTTAATATAATTAATGCCCAAAAAATGGATATTTACAATGGGTAAATGCAAATATCTCTTAGGAAGGTCTCTCTTATTTTAAATATGAAAGGGGATGAAAAAGCGTAAATGACTTAATAGATTCTGTGCTTTATAAATCTTTAACAGAATAAATGATTAAAATAATAAAAAGTAGAAGACGGAGAATATATATGTATAAAAAAATTGGTGTTTTTATATTACTATCTTTCATAATCGTTTCATCTTTTTCACAGTCGGCTCTTGCTCATACAGTTTACCCTGTGAATCCTAATGCACAGGCAACAACGAAAGAGTTGATGAATTGGCTGGCTCATCTGCCAAACCGATCTGAAAATCGCATACTGTCAGGTGCATTCGGCGGATTCACAAATGCTTCGTTTTCCATGAAAGAAGCCAACCAAATTAAGAATGCTACAGGCCAGCTACCCGCAATTTATGGTTGTGACTATTCCAGTGGATGGTTGGAGAAGCCCTATATTTCTGATATTACTGAGACGATCGACTATAGTTGCAACAGTGACTTAATCTCATATTGGAAAAGCGGTGGAATACCACAGATTAGCTTACATCTAGCTAATCCTGCATCCAGTACTTTTGGGAAAAATGCTTCCCATATTTCAAACAGTGAGTATGAAAAGATCTTAGACTCATCAACTACAGAGGGCAAGCGGTTAGAGGCTGTTCTGAGCAAAGTTGCAGATGGCCTTGATCAGTTAAAAAATGAAGGTGTTCCTGTTCTATTCAGGCCTCTTCATGAAATGAATGGAGAATGGTTTTGGTGGGGACTAACCGAATATAACAAAAAAGACAGCCAGCGCTTCTCACTTTATAAACAACTTTATCAAAAAATCTATCATTATATGACTGATACAAGAGGTTTGGACAACCTGATATGGGTTTACTCACCGGACGCCAATCGAGACTTTAAGACTGACTTTTATCCTGGATCTTCATATGTTGATATTGTTGGATTAGATGCGTATTTCTCAGACAATTTTTCAATTCAAGGATATGATGAGTTAACAGCTCTTAATAAGCCATTTGCGTTCACAGAAATCGGCACACAAAAACAAGATGGTAATTTGGATTATGCTGTGTTTCTTAATACAGTCAAACAAAAATATCCGAAAACCGTGTACTTTCTAACTTGGGATGAGGTTCACAGCCCTTCGGTTAATAAAGGTGGGTCTAATTTTTATAATGACAGCTGGACCCTTAATAAGGGAGAGGTATGGGCTGGTAGTTCACTTACACCAATAGTTGAATAACTGAAATGACAAAGGACATAATGAGTAAACAATTTCTTCATGTGGTTTAGTAAGACTAGCTGAATTTCTTACAGAAAAATTCATCTCATCATAGAAGAAATGGACGTTATGGTTTCCAAAGAAGATACTAGACGTTGCCAAAGAAAAACGTTAAGACGCAGACATCGGTTTGCTCCTCTTTTTCTGTCCATGAAAAGAGGAGTGGTGACTTTTGCGTAAATCGCAATTTGTGTAAATATCATTATTGTTTTTGATGATTCTAATCGTGTATTTAAAAGGAAGAGAGTAAAAAAGCCCGACGTTTACTGTTTTGAGCTCACTTTTTAATATATAAGCTTCATAATCAATGATAGTGAGCGGAATAACTCGTGCGGGTTCAATTCTTCTAAACCACATTAATAATAAAGTGGGAGGATTTGAGAAGGGGATAGTTTAGCCGATTATGAGGGCTAAACTATCTTTTTTTACATATTTGATTAGTTTACAATACGGATTTAAATGTCATATGTTTACTAGCACTTAACTATTCAATTCAGGCTGCAATTTGTTCCTCAAAGCATAAAGCATGATGGCACCTACAAGGAATGCGACTGTATCTGCAATGACAAGTGACCAAACCACCCCATGAAAGCCGTTCACCTGATTGGCGATGAACAATACAGGAATCAGAGTAATTCCTTGAATAAATGACATAACAAAAGCGGCCGTTCCTTGCGCGGTAGCTTGGAAGATACCAGTAAATAATGAGGACATCCCTGTAATAAATATGGATAAAAACGTAACATGTAGAATGTAGCTGCCTATTTTAATTAATTGCGGGTCATTTGTAAATAAACCTATTAGATGGTCGGAAATTAAATAGACGATAACGCCAAACATTACTGCTAGCGTCACAATCGCTTTTAATGTAAATCCAATGGTATTTTTCATGCGTAATTTATCCGCTGTAAAAGAGAATGCAATTAACGGTACAACCCCTTCACATAGTCCCATCAAAATAAATTCAGGAAATTGAAATAAGCGGGATGAAATTCCGTATGCAGCAACGGCTTTGTCCCCATATTCGACAAGAAAATGATTAAAGATAAGAGACATTGCCCCCAAAAAAATACTCATAATAAAGACCGGAATGCCGATTTTTAATACATTGCTCAGAATATCCAGGCCAACCTTGAACCACTTTACGGAGACAGTTAATAACTGGCTCTTATATCCCATGTGGAAGGCATAGAATGAACTCGCAGCCAAGTTGGAAATGACGGTAGCAGACGCAACTCCGATTACACCCCAATGGCATACGAAGATGACTAACGCATCAAGCATAATATTTACAACAACACTGAGAATCATACCGGTCATCGACGTGATTGCTGAACCCTCTGAGCGCACGATATTCTCCAGCGTGAAAAATAATACGACGAAAGGTGAACCAATAAGCATAACCATGACATAGTCCTTCGTGAAGCCGAAGGAGTCAGATGTTGCCCCCAGGCCATGAACAATTGGATCGATTAAAGGGAGACCCACTGCCATCACAATAAGACCAAGAACTAAACTGCTGTAAAAGGCAAATGAGGATACATGCTTTACATCATCATATTTTTTCTCCCCGAGCAAACGGGAGATGAATGTACCGCTGCCCATGCCAATCAAGTTGCCTAGCGCCATAATGATTGCAAATAACGGCAAGGTTAATGCGAGTGCGGTTAATATGGCGGTATTGTGGAGTGTACCAAGGAAAAAGGCATTTAGAATGGAATATATGACACTCATTGATGTACCTAGCATCATCGGTATAGCGAAGTGAGCAACAGCTTTTGCGATCGGTGCTTTTTCAAAATAATAGAGGTTTTCTGTATCCATTATATTTCACTTCTTTCTTGTTTATATTTAATCTAACACTGTTAGTTTGAGTCTTACAGTGTTAGATGGTATCATCATTTTATAAACCTGTAAAGAAAAACTTACACTGTTAGATAAAAGGACGGATAATATGAAAAAGCAACAGCCTCAGATTTCAGAGGAAAAGATTTTAGAAACCTCGTGGGAACTTCTTGGGGAGGGAGGCATCGAAACATTCAGCATGAGACGATTGGCCAACAGGCTAGGGATTCAGGCTCCCTCTCTGTACTGGTATTTCAAGAGCAAACAGAAGCTTTACCAGCGTCTGGCTAACCAAGTATCGAAAATGATTCTGGAGGAGTTCCACTCCGAGGGAGACTGGAAGGAGCAGCTGATGGGGCTTGCGATAACGGTACGGAACGTGCTCAGCCGATATCCTTGCTCTACGCAGCTCATGATGATGACGCTGCCCCATGAACCGGACATCATCCGATTCACGAACCGAATGTTACTCTGCGTGGAATCAACACCACTTAAGCAAGAGCAGAAAATGCAAGTGGTTACTACGCTTGTAAACTATGTCTTCTACTTCGTTTTAGACGATTATCAGCATGAGCGCAATGTCACTGCTATCCTAAAGGACCAAGAAGAGCATCCGGGGGAGGAGATGATACGCCTTCTTGATTCCATGAGCGAGACAGATGCGGGATTATTCCGGAGGATGTTTACGAACGGGCTGTTTGAGTTGATGGGGACTGACAGAGCATTTGAGTTTGGCTTGAAACTGATTTTATATGGGATTGAGAGGGTGATAAAGGAACAGGAGAGGTAATAATTAAACTGCCCGCCATCGGATGGGCAGTTTTAATGAGATTTTCTCGTCCCTCTATATGTGTCACCGTACTGGAGGAGCACTTATTAGGGATTGGAGTCAACAGAAGAGATTGTGAAGAATTGTACTTAAACGATCAGTGATTAATTGAAGAAGAAATAAAATGAGTAGTTCTTTAAAACGAACTGCTGCTAACCAATGTTTTTTAACTGATTCTTCATATTCATTAAAAGTCCTCTCATTGTGATAGTCATATATGTAAGGGTATCGACAGCATAGATGAGGCCTCTATAAAGAAAGCAGTGACTAGGAATGTACTGAAGTATACCGATCTAAGGATTTTCTCAGGAGAGCTTTTAGAACGTCCGGCTTAGAATCGCTTGATGGAGGGAAGTAACGCCCCATAAGAGAAGCCATCTGCTATGATCCAGACGCTTTTCTCGAAGAGTTTATCAGTGATGACAAAACTGATTTTCATCACTCTTTTATATATTTTTTCTCTATTTCTTTTTAAAAAAACTTTAATGAAATAGAGAAAGCCGGAATATGAGATCCGGCTTTTTCCAAAATCATTTCCCCTTCGCCTTCTTCCGCTTTTCCTTCTCTGCCCGATAAAACTCATGAAACATCTTCATCAGCGCCCGTTTTTCAATCCGCGATACATAGCTGCGTGAGATACCGAGTTCTTTGGCAATCTCTCGCTGCGTTTTTTCCTTCTTCAAATCAAGTCCAAACCGCCCGACAATCACTTCCTTCTCACGGTCATCTAAAATGTCAATGTATTGTTTCACTTTTTCAAGCTCCATATTGAGCTGGATCGTATCTATCACGTCTTCGTTTTCTGATTTCAAAACGTCAATCAGGCTTATTTCATTCCCTTCCTTATCCTGCCCGATCGGATCGTGAAGGGAGACGTCTTTTTTTGTTTTTTTCAATGCGCGCAAATGCATGAGGATTTCATTATTCATTACAAAAGGGGGGTGCACAGATTTCCCGTAACTGTTTGATTAAATAAAGGTTGAGTCAGCTTCCTGTAATAAATGCTCAAACGTTTCTTCGCAAACGAAGGGGATACCTTAAATAACCAAGCTATATTTTCAATTGCATGTGATTGTATGTACGAAAGATTAATATTACGCAACATGAAAGTTGGAATGCAAAAGTGATATGTAAAATAATTGGACTGCCACTCTAAATAATCTGTCCAAGTTGCAGGCATTGTTTTTTTATCGCCTTCATGTCTATATATATGGCAAAATTCATGAGCGAAATCATACCATTGTTCAGTTCGGCTTTTTCGGCTGTCCAAGCATATATTATAAATCCCGCTGTGTTTAAGTGCGAAGCTTGTAACAGGTTTAAACGAAAGCCTGATATCTAAAGCCTCGGCAATCCGTTCAAAATTAATTTGTTCTGGTTCTGTAATATCAATCTTCTTGTATAAGTTTTCAATCCAATCCTCTAAATGACTGTTTGTATACCTCAAGATGAAAAACCTCCTTAAAGACGACAATCTAAAAATTGGATTCGTTTAAATATTATATGGAAATCAAGACTTTTTTCATAGGAAAATGCGTCTAAGGAGATGGAATATGAATCCGTTTAATCATGACTGTTTTCGTAAGTATTATGATTTTAACACGCATCTGGATTTCCCTCGAAAAGTAAAGGTCTTTTAGGGATTTATGTCAAAATAATAGTAAGTACGTTATGCAACAAACAGGGAGTTTGGTTGCTTAATAAGGAGGGGAAGTATGAAAAAAAATATTCACATATTGGGAGCCTCTGGTGTCGGAACTTCAACATTGGGTGCTGCATTATCAAAGCGTTTGCCTCATACGCATCTTGATACTGATAATTACTATTGGTTAGACAAATTCACTAAAAAAAGAGAAATTCCTGAAAGAAGAAAGTTGCTTGAAAAAGACTTAACAATCAATGAAAAATGGATTCTTTCTGGTGCAGTGTGTGGCTGGGGCGATAATCTAAAAAGTTATTTTGACCTTGTCGTCTTCTTATGGATTCCACAAGATATACGGCTTGAGAGACTAAGGCACAGGGAATTTCAGCGTTATGGAAACGAAGTGTTAGCCGGTGGCAGTAAATATGAACAATCAAAAACATTTTTAGAGTGGGCTTCTTTATATGATAATGCTGGAATGGAAGTTAGAAGTAGAGCTTTGCATGAACATTGGATGGCAGATTTATCTTGTCCAGTGTTAAAGATTGAAGACGACTGCTCAGTCAATGAAAGAGTTGACCGTGTCTTGGATTATCTGAGTTCTAATTAAACTAACGGATAGCAATAGCTGCATCAGAAAATAAATCCAAAAATCAAAGACAGTTCCAGTATGGCATTTAATGAGCTGTTTTTTTAATACCGCTATCAATTTGCCTACTATTTTTGGTAGCATCCCCACAACAGAGAAGAGATTGTTCTTCATAAGGAAGTTTTTGGATCAGTTGCAGGAAATGGAACCTCAACGATTAGATACATCCTAAAACCTGTCCAGCTAGTGCTTATGTTGGTTACCATTGAGTGAAAAGCACTTGCCGATCCTTTTTTGTTGGTGTAATCATTAGTGAATTATTACAATTGCAAATGATAGGGGCAAGGGAATAAATGGACTTCAAAGGAGTTTAATCATGAAAAATAATGATAAGAAGAAAGAGGTTCAAAGAAAATACAGAGAAGAGATTAAAAAAAAGAAACAAAAGAATGAAGATAATAAAAATTTTATTAAAGAAACAATTATTGTTGTTACGATAATTGTATTGTTTATTTTTTTCACATACACTTTGCAAGGTTTTTAACAAGAAGCCCTCTTTTCCCATTTCGATACTCTGCAATTTCCCTCACAATAAACGCTCAATTTTTTTACATGAGAATATAAAAGAAACATAAATGAAAATATAAATGAGAAAAACAACAAAAACCCTTGTCACGTAAGGGTTTGTAAAGGATTCAAAATCACTTTTTAAATGAGGGTATGAATGAAATATAAATGAGAATCTAAATCTTATTAGTAAACAGAATTAAACATAATAAACAGAAATAAATAATAATAAACTAACTGCGTTTATTTATCTGATTTCCGTCTTTCTTTTAATTGCTCCGTTATAATCTCCAAAGCAGCCTGTAAGATCTCATCTGTTACCTCACCGTCTTTTGCTGCAAGGAATGTTTCAGGATCGTTTAACACTTTTTTTGCTTCATCCTGAAATACTTTTTCATTGCTTTCTCCTTTAAGAAGATAATCCAAAGAAACATCAAGTATGTTTGAAATATTAATTAAGGTTTTATAGTCAGGCTCACGACTACCTAGTTCATAGGCGGTGTAGGCAGGCCGAGTAATTCCAAGTTTATCAGCCATATTTTGTTGGGTTAGTTTCTTTTGTTTTCTGCACTTTTTCAAGTTCTCGGAGAACATATTAATCACCTGACTTTTGTTTTTATTCTATATCTCATTGTAACGTAACAAAGGGTTACATATAAGTTTTGGTAACAAAACGATACTTTTTTTATGAAAATGTGTTGACAATGTAACGAATCGATACTATTATCTAAGTAACGAAACGTTACATTTTCTGATTAAGGGGGTGAAAAATGATGAGAAAATGGCTTAAGAAAAACCGCTTAGAAAAAGGGTTTACTCAAGAAGAAGTTGCCAAAGCTGCACAGATTGGTAGAGCATACTACACCATGATAGAAAATGGTACTAGGAAGCCTAGTGTTATTGTCTCAAAAAAAATAGGAGAGAAATTAGGCTTTGACTGGACTATTTTTTTTGAGGATGTATGTAACGAAACGAAACATAATTCTAAGGATTCAGCATGATTAGAATTCACAAAGGAGGCCTTTTAATTATGAAAGTCATCTTGAAAAAAGGACCACTGTTTGAACAGGCAGAGGCCAAAGCCTACAAATACCTCAGTGGCATACTTGTTCAGCGTATGAATGAACACCAAGAGAAGCTTGCGCAAAAAAATAAAAAGGAATCAGCCTAAGTCATTTATAAACAGCATGGTCTTTCAACTTCAATTTTAAAACTAAAAACCTAATATAACAGGAGGCAAACATATGGAGAACAACCCATACAACATGCGGAATTTACCGCAGATTATGCGTAGTGCCCGTAAGGCTGCAGGTCTTTCCCAATACCAAATCGGAAAGTTAATCGGAGGTAAGGATCAAAGGTATGTTTCAGATGTTGAAAATGGACTTGCCAAGCTTACTCCAGAGTTATGTATCAAGTGGTTTGAGAAGTGCGATGCCTATGAACATATTGATCTTGTTCATTACTTATTTAAACTTCATCCCACAGCCGCTGCTCCTATTGATCCGGCACTCAATGAATGTGCAAGTAATGCGGTGATTAATATGGTTCACCAATTGGAGGAAGCATTACAAGCAACCAAACATTTAGCCCGTTGGCTTACTGATAATAGACCAGGTAAAACTGAAGAGCTGCCGATGGCTGATATTAAGCAGATTTTTGATTTGATTGCGGCTAACAAAACATTGATTTATTCACTTGTTCGTACTCACGGGTTGAAAATGCAGGAGCTTGCAGATAGGTGGACGCGGAAAGCTCTAGTTGATCAAGTTGCTATGGCAAAACAAGAAGGAAGGCAGGCGGTTTCAGTATGAATACTAATCATTTCTTGAAGTCAGATGTTCCTATCGCAAAAAGAAAAATCGAATCAGCAGAAGAGCTATCAATCATGCTGTCAGAGGCTTTACGTGATGGTGATTATGAAGAAGCGATTAGTCTCGCTGGAAGCATCAAGGTTCTTACTGAGGATATTAGCCGGCTTGCAAACAAAGGACGTCTTTATGAAACGGCATTGAAAATGCAACAGCAAGGTATCAACTTAACTGTAGTGAGCAGGTGTATAGGATGATGGTTCATTTTGTTCATAAACCGGCAACTGCTCTGGAAGTTCGTAAATGGTGTGCGATGATTCGTAACAATAGTGAATTCCATCTGTTATGGGATAGACGTGCAGACAAATTCAGAGAGGAGAATAAGAATGGTCGAAAATCCAATGGTCATAAACAACTGGCACGATAAGCTGACTGAAACGGATGTGCAAATAGATTTTTACGGTGATGAAGTAACACCAGTTGATGATTATGTAATTGATGGCGGCGAAATCATTCTGAGAGAGAACTTGGAAAGATATTTAAGGGAGCAACTTGGTTTTGAATTTAAAAATGCGCAATAAAAAAGCCCACTCGGCAAAGTGGACTTCTTTAAAGGCTATCTAAAAAACTCATGTGCAAATATTTTATCAGATAGCCTCAATAAAAACAATGGGGGTTAGGGTTATGACAAGAAGAGCTGAGGTTCTTGCTAAGACTTCTGAAATGAGCCGTGATGAATGGCTTATTGAAAGAAGAAAAGGGATTGGCGGCTCAGATGCATCCATTATCTTGGGGTTAAACAAGTGGAAGACACCTTTTGAATTATGGTTAGACAAAACAGGACAGGTCCCTGTTAGTGAATCGCAAAGTGAAGCTGCTTACTTTGGATCATTGCTTGAAGACATTGTTGCAAAAGAATTTGAGATTCGTAGTGGCAAGAAGGTTAGACGTAAAAAAGCAATACTTAGACATCCAGAACATGATTTCATTTTGGCTAATGTAGACCGAATGATCGTTGGTGAAAAAGCGATCCTTGAATGTAAAACAACCTCTGCTTACAACTTAAAAGAATGGGAGGACGAAGAAATCCCCGAGAGCTATATCGTTCAGGTCCAGCATTACCTGGGTGTACTTGGACCTGAATATCAGAAGGCTTACTTTGCTGTGCTGATTGGCGGAAACAAGTTTGTTTGGAAAGAGATTGAGAGAGACGACGAGTTAATTGACATGATCTTTGAAGCAGAGATTGAGTTCTGGAATGAAAAGGTCTTAGGTGGACAAGCTCCTGCTTTAGATGGGTCAAGTGCTGCGGAGGAATACCTCAAAAAGCGATATGCCGAAACGGAAAATAACAAAGCTATTGATTTAACTGCGACTAATCGAGAACGTATTCAACAATATTTGCATCTTAAAGAACAGCTCTCAGAGCTTCAAAGTCAGGCAAAAGAATTAGAAAACCAGATCAAACATGAAATGAAGGATGCAGAGTATGGGTTTATCGGCAACTATCAAGCTTATTGGAAGCCTGTTGTCTCAAATCGAGTTGACACGAAAAAGCTGAAAGAGCAGTTTCCGGATATTTACGAGGAGGTCAAAAAGGAAACTCATTTCAGACGTTTTAGAATCAAGGAGGTTAGCTGATTATGGCTACTAATCAATCAATTAAAAACAACATCCAAAAGAAACAAAAAAGCGCACCTGTGCAACAGCAAGGAGCAACCATGAAGGGTTTACTTTCCTCCCCATCCGTTATTAAGCGATTTGAGGAAGTATTAGGGAAGAGGGCTACACAGTTTACTGCCTCTATCTTAAGCCTATATAACAGCGAGCAGATGCTGCAGAAAACAGATCCTATGAGTGTCATATCCTCAGCAATGGTGGCAGCTACACTCGATCTGCCTATAGATAAAAACTTAGGATATGCCTGGATTGTTCCTTATGGAGGTAAGGCTCAATTCCAGCTTGGGTACAAAGGATATATCCAGCTTGCCTTACGAACAGGCCAATATAAGTCCATCAATTGCATACCGATTCATGAAGGAGAATTGCAGAAGTGGAATCCATTGACTGAGGAGATCGAGATTGATTTTGAAAAACGAGAATCAGACGCGGTAAGTGGTTATGCAGCTTATTTTGAGTTGATAAATGGCTTCCGAAAAACAGTGTACTGGACAAAGGCACAAGTAGAGAAACACAAAAAGAAATTCAGCAAATCTGATTTTGGATGGAAAAATGATTGGGATGCGATGGCTCTTAAGACTGTATTAAAAGCAGTTTTGAGCAAGTGGGGGATTCTCTCTGTGGAAATGCAAAAAGCAGTTATTGAGGAAGATAAAACAAGAGAACGGATTGACATTACCAATGAAGCGGATAGCTCAGAAATTATCGATTCCGAGCCTTCAAACAAAGACGAACCGGAAAAAACAAGCGAACAAGAAGCTGATCCTTTTGACGGTAAGCCTGTAGACATAAAAGAAGATGAACTTCCGTTCGATTGAGGCCGGCACCTGTGACATAACTGTACTCTGTGAAAGGAAGTAGGTGAGTGACTTGGACATAAAAGCAATGGGGTATGTGGTCATACCCCGACTACCATTCAAAGAGTTTAGGGATGAAAAAATTTATGATCACTTGTTCAAAAGAGCTGAATACAGGCCAAATCAAGAGCTAGAGCTTGGGCAGACCATTATCAAAATTGTGGAACTTGCAAAAGATTTTAACTGGTCAGCTGCACAGATCAAATACTCACTAGACCGAATGGAGAAACAGGGATATATCAAATTGCACCGTCTTCCACAAAAAAGAGGGTTCATCGTCACCATACTTCATTATGCGGACTACATACAGCTAGGAAATTACATGAAGAAAAAAGCTTTGGAACCAGCTGAGATTGAACATCAGGAGGTCGATGACAAAATGAAAAATGCCTTTGAGCTATATGAAAACAAAGTTGCTCGGTCAGTCGGTCCTATAGAGGCACAGCGAATTGGATACATGGTCGACGATTATGGTGAAGAAAAAGTGATGGAGGCTATCAAGACAGCGTTTCAGCTAAAGGGGAAATCAGCAAGTTTGTCATATGTTCAAGCCATCTTATCAAATCCATTCACTCAAAAGAGAAAGGAGAAACAATATGGCTATAAACAAAGCAGTCAGTATAGACACCGCATTTCAAACGATCATGCAGGAACTTCGGGAAAAGTCAGCCCGCTTTTTGGGAACAAAACAGGCCGCATCCGTAGAAAAGGCTGAATTTAATTGTCCTTATTGTAATGATCGTGGAATTGTCGTTTATCGGGTCCATAAAGATACTCCTTGGCATTTAGATGAACAGTTAGATCTTATGGTTCCAGACGAAATGGTACTCGAAGATGATTTTCTTTTGGGGAAGGTTTGCACGCCGGACAAAGCTAGTGAATGGAAAGATACTTATTCAAAACAGTGTGAATGTGTGAGACGAAAGAAAATAGCCAGACTCATGTCAGCTAGTGGCATTACAGAAGAGTTTGAAAAGCTTCTCTTTGGTAACTTCATCACGGACGGTAAGCCAGACATGATCAAGGACGCCTATGAATGTGCAGTGGAATACTATAAAGATTTTCAAAAAATCAAAGGAGAACGGCAAAACAGTATCGCATTACTTGGACAGCCAGGTAGCGGTAAAACTCATTTGCTCACGGCGATAATGAATAATCTGATCAAGAAAAAATCAGTACACTGCATGTATTTCCCTTATGTAGAGGGCATGGGTGATTTGAAAGCTGACTTTGACAATTTAGAAGCAAAACTGGATGCCATGAGAAAGGTCGAAGTTCTATTCCTTGATGACTTATTTAAACCAATAAACGGTCAACCAAGGGCAACCGACTGGCAGGTTGAACAAATCCAGTCAGTCCTAAATTATCGTTATTTGAATCATAAGCCTTTGCTGATTTCTTCGGAGTTAACAATTGATGAGATTTTGGATATAGACGAGGCTCTTGGTTCACGTATTCACCAGATGTGTCGTGATTACATAGTGATTATTAAAGGCGATCGAATGCAATTAAATCATAGGTTAGGTGATTGGGAATGAAGGAGAAAATGAATGTAAAAGCAACTGGTGGACTTTATATATTTGGACCTTCAAATCCAACTGAAGGTAAAGATCTTACACCAACAATCCGTTTACTTAAGGAAAAAATAAAGCAAATGGAGCGGATGCTGAGTGCTTAAAGCAGTCGTGTCTCTGCTGACAATTTTACTCTCCGCATCGAGAATAGAAAAAGAAATTCAGCTATGGGAACAGCTTGACGGGAGGTAAAGAACAGTTGGATTGCATTAAGTTCACTGTTTATGGTGAGCCAGTCGCACAAGGACGGCCGCGTGGATCAATACGAAATGGGAAGGTGCATATGCGTGATCCAGCGAAATCAAAGCACTTTAAGCAGTATGTGGCATTGGTTGCATCTCAGCATCGCCCAGAAACAATTATTACTGGTCCAGTTGCAATGGATGTCAAAGTGTATAGACCAATGCCAAAATCAGTTTCAAACTCATCAAAGAAGAAAGAAAAAGCTGAAAAAGGTCTTCTGAGGCCGACCACAAAGCCCGACGTTGATAACTATGTAAAGGGTGTGAAAGATGCTTTGAATCATCTGATATACAAAGATGATAGTCAGGTTGTGGATCTGAAAGTCAGCAAGTTTTATAGCGATGAGCCGAGGGTGGAGATCAAGATAAAAGAGGTTTCTGCGTAAAAATAAAAAACACTGAAGCGCTTAGCCTCAGTGTTCTTGATATGAACTGGTACTTCTATCATAACATAGGGGGCGCTTCAAGTGTACAATCCAAGAGAAATAAACATCAAAAAAGACTTCACTATTCAGCAGAAGATTGACCCAGGGAAAGTTAAGATCATTGTTTTAGACGGGAATCAAGGTACTGCCCATGTCTTAGATGCTCCTGAGCACGGTAAAACAGTGATCCAAACTGTGAAGGGGAGCTTTGCGCGGGTTGATCATGAGATAGGGTTTAAGGTGGTATAAACTTTGTTTTAAGAAGCACTTAAAATTGGTTTGTAGTAAAATAAACTAAAACGCTGGAGGATAGTAATGTTTTTAAAGGGATCAGGTGCTGTTTTCTATTTAAGAGTTTTGTCACCTTTAAATGAATTTATAGAATATCTGGATGATGTTGAAGATAGGTTTGAAATAGCAAAAAAACGATATGAAAATGAAGCAAAAGAATTAAGCCCAGAAATTGAAGAAGATTATTGGGATTATTATATTGATGAATACCATGACTTCAATATCACATATCCTTCAATTTTGAGAAGTAGTGTATTTACAAGTATATATAGCTTTTTAGAGTACCACCTTATAAGTAGATGTTTAGATAAAGCAATTTTAGAAAAAGTTAAGTATGATAGAGGGATTTTTAAAGCCAAAAGTTATTTTAAATTAAGATATAAAAGTAATGAGAAATTTAAAGAGTCAGAAATATTCTCGAACAATGTTTGGAATAAAATAGTTGATTATTCTAAGATTAGAAATTGTTATATTCACAATTCAGGAATAATAACAATGATACCAGATGAAACAAAGCAAAAAGAATTAATTCAAATTATTAGAAAAACCAATTATATTGAAATTGATGACCGTGACAGAATACATATACTAAATAGGGAATTTTGCAAAGAATTTCACGAAGTTGTTTACAAATTTATTTACGATTTGAATGATTTATTATTAAATTTAAAAGATTAGTCCAAGACGGAAAGCCTGCGGACACTGAACTTACAGCATTTACGTTGTTTGTTTGGTGTCCGTTTTTTATTTGAAAAGGAGGACACAATCATGAATCAAAAAGAAATTGAAAATCTAATCAATAGCTATCACTGGATGGTGAAAGAGGTTCATCGATTGCAAAGAGTACTCTATGGTTCCGTAATTCCAATGAAGAATTGGGGTATTGCACAATATGGATTAGAAGCTGCTATGCCAAAAGGAAGTCCTGGGAAGAGTCAGGCTGAGCTGAGGCAAATGGATATGAGAGAGGAACGTCTTTTCAAACGTCTTAAGTATTATGAAGAGCGAGTATATGCAGTTGAGCTAGGTGCCGAAAAGATCAAAGGGGAGCAGCATAAAGTCATTTATGACTGCATGATGGAGGGAATGAGCTACCGTGCTATTAGTCTTCATCTTGGCTTTTCACGGGAAACTGTACGCAAAATGAAAGACGTGTTGATCAGCCAATTATGCCAAGATTGTCACTTTGAGCGTTTGTTGAATCTGAAAAAATCTGTGGTGTAAAATGGGAGGCAGGTCGGCGCGGCAGAAATTTTATTGAGCCACCTAAACTATATAGTACACAGGATAATAAATCATTCGACAAATTTTGCGAACCATTCCATTTAAAGACCTCTTGCCCGATAATAAAGCAAGAGGTGAAAGATTATGAAATTTGAGGTTGTTTTTTGGTTTGATAATGAAAATGTAAGAACAGCTAAAGTAATTGCCGAATCTGAAAAAGCACTTATAAAAGAATTGCAAGAATGTGAACATTGGTATGAGTTTGAAGATGGTAAGCGTATTGCGAATGTAAACATGCGACTTGTAACGCAATTTGATGTGAAAAAAAGATAAAACTAATTAAAAAAGAGTATCCCTCGGGATGCTCTTTTAATTTGCGATGTAACCATGTCCTTTATCTTAGAAGAGATTATTTGCGACTAACAGCCTCTGAGTAATGGCTTAGCTTAGAGAGGATATGATTAATGAAACCTAGAACTTATTATAAACGTATCAATATTAGCAGTACCGATGAAGGCAGCTAATTAAGCAGGTTACTTAAATTAATATTTATAGAAAAGAGGTAATAAAGTGGATTGGTCTTGGTGGGTCGCGATAATTATTGCATTGGCAGTTGTATTTGGTTTTTTTGATAATAAACATAAAAAAAAGAAAGGAAAAAAATAAATTATCTTATTAGGCTATTAGATGATCAAGATTATCGAAAAATAGAACTGTAATAGGTTCTTTAAGTGCGAGAAAAAGTACCATATGCGCTCTCCTACATGGGGGAGCTTTTATTTTTTTGCTGGTTACATTTATTCCAGCACATTGATTTCAAAACAACTCAATTCAAAGGAGGCGGCGGTGGATGTAGATGATTGAAAAGCACATACAGGCGTATAAAGATTACGTTAAAGGTATGAAATACAAGGATCTTGCCGAGAAGTACGGAGTGTCAGTGAACACCATTAAATCGTGGAAACAGCGGCATGGTTGGCAAAGAAAAAAGGGTGCACCCTCCAAGAAAAGTGTGCACACAAAAAAAGTAGGTGCACCACTCGGTAACAAAAATGCTTTAGGGAATAAGGGTGGTGCACCAAATGGAAATCAAAACGCTGTGATACATGGATTCTTCTCAAAGTTCCTGCCAAAAGAAACACTAACCATCATGGAAGAGATTCAGGAGCGCTCACCTGTCGATATGATATGGGACCAAATACAGATCCAATATGCCGCGATTATTAGAGCGCAAAAGATCATGTTCGTTTCTGATAAGGAAGAAATGATTAAAGAATTGAAAAAGAAAAAGTCTGTCCTATCTGAGACAAACGAAGTTGAAGAGGAAGAGTATGAATTCCAATTTTCTTGGGATCGTCATGCAACGTTCTTAAATGCTCAATCTCGGGCAATGGCGGAGCTCAGGAATCTAATTAAACAGTTTGATGAATTAGCTCATGCAGAAGACGAACGACGCCTTAAATTGGAGCATATGTGTTTAAATATCAACAAGAAAAAATTAGAGATTGAAGAACTTACAGAAGAAGATAAACCTTTTGAAATCACCATTGTGAACAAAGGTGATGACAGTGATTAAACAAGTAAATCCACATTTTAAAGAATTTCTCTTTGACTGGAATCAAAAGTTTCAGTTTCTTGTTGGTGGTTATGGATCATCCAAAAGTTATCATGTTGCTTTGAAGATTATTCTGAAATTGCTTAAAGAAAAACGGACTGCTCTTGTTATCAGAGAAGTGTACGACACACATAGGGACTCCACATTTTCTCTTTTTGATGAACTTGTAAGTGATCTGAAATTAGATCATATCGTTAGGTGTGTATCTTCTCCTATGCAGATTCGATTTTCAAATGGCAGTCGCATCATCTTTAAAGGGATGGATAAGCCAGCCAAACTGAAATCAATCAATAATATTTCGCTCATTTGGATTGAAGAATGTTCTGAAGTGAAATATGAGGGATTCAAGGAGTTATTAGGACGTCTTCGTCATCCGTCATTGCCGCTTCATATGATTCTCTCAACAAACCCAGTCGGAGAAGATAATTGGACTTTTAAGCATTTCTTTAAAGACGATCGAGAGAAGCGATTTGTACTGGATGATAAGGAGCTTTATGAAAAGCGGATAATCGTTAGCAACGACACCTATTATCATCACTCAACGGCAGACGATAATTTTTTTCTGCCAGAAAGCTATGTGCAACAACTTGAAGAATTGAAGGAATATGATCCAGACCTTTACCGAATTGCGCGGAAAGGTCATTTTGGCGTGAATGGAATTCGTGTTCTGCCGCAGTTTGAAGAGCGACCGCATGAAGAGGTTTTGAAGGCAATCGCTGATATTAACCGCCCTCTTAAACGGGTTGGCATGGACTTTGGTTTTGTTGAGTCGTATAACGCCGTCGTTAGGGTTGCTGTGGATCATGAAAAGAAATATCTCTATATCTACTGGGAGTATTACAAAAATGGACTGACTGATGATAAGACGGCCGAAGAACTCAAGGAATTTGCAGAGACTAAGGAATTAATAAAGGCGGATTCTGCGGAGCCTAAAACAATCCGATATTTTCAACAGCATGGGTTTAATATGGTGGGCGCCCGTAAGTATCAGGGTTCACGCCTCCAATACACAAAGAAGATCAAACGGTTCAAGAAGATCATTTGCTCTGACAGTTGCGAGAACACGATTTATGAACTTAAACCGCTCACTTATGCTACCGATAAGCTGGGGAACATCATAGAAGACGAATTCACCATAGATCCGCATACACTATCAGCTATTTGGTATGCGCTTGATGATTACGAGGTAACTGATCTGAAAGAAGAATCTAAAGGAAGACCGCAAAGAACAAGACCAGGGAGGAGGTAAAGGATGTCAAAACAATCTGTTAAAGCACGAGTGATCAAAGCTACTCCACCAACTGAATCAACGAAACAAATTTATGAGGATGAATTTGTGGACACCTATGACAGCAATATTTTACCGCCTCCGTATAATCTCAAAGAATTAAAGATTATTGCTGAGTATTCAACGATCTTACAGCAATGTGTTGATGCCTACAGGACAAATATTGTAGGCTTTGGGTTTGATTTTGAGTATTCATTTGATGTGAATTCGCCAGATGTGACAAATGAAGAAAAAACAGAAGCTGAAAGTGAATGGACTAAGCTTGAAGAGTTCGTTAAATATCTTCACTTTGATGAGTCAGCTGAGACTTTACTCGGCTTTGTTATTGAAGATCGAGAAAAGACAGGGAATGGATTTATCGAGGTCATTCGAAACGGTGAAAATAAGCCAGCTGGCATTGAATACATGGATGTTCAAAATGTTCGGGTTTGTAAATTGTCTGAACCAATCGAAGTTGATTTTACGTACTTCGAACAAGGAAAGATGAAATCAATCAAAAGAGAGAAACGATTCCGAAAATATGTTCAGATGATTGATGGTCGTATCGTTTACTTTAAGGAATATGGTGATCCACGAATTTTAAATTTAGAGACAGGCCAATATGATGAACAAACACCATTTGAAAAACGAGCAAATGAAGTGGTTCATTTCAAGATAGGAAGCGGTACTTATGGTAAGCCCAGATGGATTGGCCATATTGTTAATTTGTATGGTGCTCGTAAAGCTGAAGAGCTGAACTTTATGTACTTCAAGCAAGGTAGACATATTCCCGCTGCCATTACAATTGAAAACGGAATGTTGTCAGAGGACTCATATACACAATTGCAGGATTACATGAATGGGCTTGAAGGAGTGGAGAATGCACATAAGTTTCTTTTACTTGAAGCGGAAGGCATAGCGAAGGGGAAAAACATTCATGGCGATGAAGAGATTGCTCCAGTGAAAGTCGATATTAAATCACTTGCTGAAATCCTTCAAGAGGATGCCTTGTTTCTTGAATATGACCAAAAGAGCCGAGACAAAATTAGATCGGCTTTTCGTTTGCCACCACTTTATACAGGTGAAGCTCAAGATTACAACAGAGCGACTGCTGATACAGCAAGAAAGATCACTGAGGAACAAGTCTTTCAGCCAGAAAGAAAATTAATCACAGGTAAACTAAATGCTTTATTTCTAAATGACCTTGAAATTCATAAGGTTCGTCTTATGTTGAAAGGGCCTGACTTTAGAGACCCACTTGAGATTGCTAAGGTTTTAACACCGTTTATAACAGCTGGTGCAGTTTCTCCGAATGATCTACGTGATTTAGCTGGTAGAGTTCTTGGTAAGACACTTGAAGAATGGCCAGAAGAAGAATACAACAGGCCGCTTGGTAAGACTTACGAGTCGTCCGCTTCCGATCCTTTGGCTGCGCTTTTTAAATCTAAGAGCGGTGCTCCTAATATGATTGGGTTACTAAAAGATATGCGGGATGTTTTGGAGGATCTGAAGAGATGAACAAAACGGATAAGTTGTTGGAAAGTCTGAACGTTTTCATTCTAAAAGCCGAGGAAAATCAGTTTAAGCAATTGGGGGAGATGGTACCTGACTTTCCTGGCAAATCTAATATACCCAAATATGTAGAGGTATATGAAAAAGGCATCGCTCGATTACTCAGACGCCAGCGTAAGAAGCTTTTAGATGGTCTTAAAGGTTTTGTAAGCAAAGACTCAAATGAGACGTTAGAAGCCCTTTTAGTGTTTTTTACGCAAAACTTATTTGCTGAGGATGATTTCGAGGAGGAATTTCAGGAACTGACTGAGGGATTCCTACAACAGACTATTGAAGAGCTGGCTAAAGTCATCATGGATTCTATAGATCCAGAAGTTCCTTTTAAAGTTTTATCTACCCGTACAGTTAATTGGATTAGGGATTGGTCTGAGAAACTGGCTCAGATCATGAAGTTAAACACTCATGAAGCGGTGGAGAACATTCTGACAGATGCCATCGAGAACGGTTCATCGATTCAGGACATTGAGTTGACCCTCAAAGAAATGCCGCAATTTGATAGGGAGCGAGCTCGCACAACGGCCATCACAGAAGTGCTTGCCGCTTCCTCTGCCGCGCAGCATGAATCATATGCACAATCGCCAGCAGTAAAGAAAAAGAAATGGCGGCACAGCGGAGGGAAGAAAAACAACCCGCGTGAGAGTCACATCAATCTCGATGGCACAGTAATTGGAATAGATGAAGAATTTCAGATACCAGGTAGCAGCGAGACTTGCATGTTTCCGCGAGACCCTAAACTTTCAGCGGGGGAGCGGATAAATTGCCATTGTGTATTAGCCCCTGTAGTAGATAACGAGATTTTAGGATTATCTCCCAAAGAAAAAGAAGAGATTCGAAAAGAAATCTTAGTAAACTAGGAATAAAATATCTATAATAGAAGTAATTAGCTTACTGATTGGGAGGAAGAAAATTTTGATTACACATTACGCTGATTTAGAATTACAGACTGTCTCAATACAAGGGGTAAAACAAGCTTATGCTGATCGTCTCCAGTTGCCAATATTACATGAATCAAGAAATTATATAAGGTTTCAACTTACACCATTTACTACTTTAAGTTTTAAAGAAACTTATGAAGCCATTTATCCAGTACACTTCGCGATACAAGTTCCCTACTCTCAGTTTATTGATATTTCATCTTTTATACGTCAGTCGGGTTTATTTATCTTAAAACAAGAAAATGGCCAGTATATTGATGAAACAAATGGTAGAAAAAACTTATATTTTCGTGATGGTGATGGAAACCTTCTAGAAATAATTGCACATGAGTATATAAAAGAAAATCAGATAGAACTATCCGGAAATCTTAAAGCCATGTATCTAAGAGAAATTGGATTTCCTGTAAAATCAGTGCCTATTTTTCGAGAATGGCTAAAGAATACCCTGAAAATGAAAACAGAAAGGGATCAAGATACATTTAATTTTGTCATTAGTGGTACTGCACATGCAGTAGTTGTTTCTAAAGAAAGACCTTGGATACCAATTTCTATGAAGGCATTACCTCCAAAGATGCTAGTGACCTTAGGAACAACTGATATGGATTTTATGAATAAATTAACAAATAAACTAGATAACATTATCATAGAATCAGATAAAATTTATTTTTCTAAAGAAGGCTACAACTTTTGTGTTAAATACTCATCTAAGTTCAATTCGTCTTTATTAAGAGAATTAAATTTACCTCTTTGAAGCTAAAAATAGAGAAGTTAATCAATAAAACAGATATACCAGAAGGGTAAAGTTGCAAATTAGTTTCTTGGAAGGAGGTGAACAACATGCCAAGAGAATTGGTAAACGCAAAAATCACACATGTTTCTTATGTCGACAAGGCTGCTAATCAAAAGCAGTTCTTTTTTATGAAATCGGAAAAACAGCCAGACTTCCAAAAGGAAGTAAAGGTCCTTGCGAAAGAAGCGGACGAGCAAAAACTTGTTTATGGAATCGTATATGAACCAGATACAGTAGACGCCCACGGCGATTTCATGACAGCTGCAGAAATCGAAAAAGCCGCTCATGGATTCCTGAAAGATGCCCGAGAAATTGATAAGCAACATGATTTTCAGGGCGGTGTTGGTGAGGTGGTTGAGTCCTATGTCGCGCCTGCAGACTTTGAAATGAATGGGGAAACCATCAAAAAAGGATCATGGGTCCTTGTGACGAAGGCTTCCGAAGAAGTATGGGAGCAAATCAAAAAAGGTGAAATTACCGGTTATTCAATGGCTGGTACCGCCGAGACAATTGAAAAGCAAGAAGAAAAGCCCGTTTCTCAAGTGAAAACAGATGAGAAAGGGCTTTTTAATTTGCTCAAAAACTTTTTTATGGGTAAACAACAGCAATCATATGAAGAGCCAGTTACAAAGGCGGGCAGAAAATTTTCCGCTTCAAACCTGCAAGAAATCAAAAATGCTCACACCGCTCTTGGAAATTTACTGAGCCAAGTGGAAACAGAAGAGGGGGAAGAAGAAATGACTTCGGAGGAAGTAACGAAATCAATTCAAGCCGCTTTAGAGCCGATTGAGAAGCGGCTGGCAGATCTAGAAAAAGAAGAAGATCCTAAAAAGACAGATAAAGAAAAAACAGACGAAGAGGTTGAAAAAGAGGGCGAGAAGTTGAAAAAGGCAATATCAGAAGCTGTTCAACCGCTCGCTGATCGTATTGAAGCAATCGAAAAAAGTCGCGGAACATCTAAGCAAACTGAAGAATCAGGTTCCGAACAAGTTCAAAAATCAATCTGGTCAGGGTTGTTTTAATGTATAAGGAGGATACGAATGAGAAATCAAGAGGTTATTAATAAAGCAGAAATGACGCTTTCTACTTTAGAGAGCGGCGGGATTATGAATCCTACTCAAGCTTCAACTTTTATACGAATGGTTCAAGATACGCCAACTATTTTAAGAGATGCGCGTGTTATTCAAATGGACCATGACACACAGAAAATCGAGAAGATCGGTTTTGGTCAGCGTATTTTAAGGGCAGCCCAAGAGGGAGTTGCGCTAACTAAAGATCAAAAATCAGTTCCATCAACTAGCACAGTTAACTTAAGCACAAAAGAAGTTATTGCTGAAGTTAACATTACCTATGACACACTTGAAAACAACATCGAAAAAGATGGTCTTCAAAATACAATTATGCAAATGATAGCTGAGCGTGCTGCGGTTGATATTGAAGAGTTGCTTGTAAATGGAGATACATCTTCATCCGACTCATATCTTGCACAATTAGATGGCATCAGAAAACAAGCTACATCTCACATTGTTGATGCTACAGGTGAGGAACTGACACGGCAAACGTTCAAGCGGGGATACAAAGCAGTACCTCCTAAATATTTGCGAATTCCGCAGGAGTTCCGCTTCTATACATCGCCTGGTATTGAAGTTGAATGGAAAGATCGTGTAGCTGATCGTCAAACAAATTTAGGGGATGCAGCTGTTCAAGGTGGCCTTTCATCTGCTTTTGGTGTTCCGATCAAAGGTATTGCAAATTTACAGCCTTATACGATTGGAGAGGGAGATACTGCAGCCGATGTTTCTGATATCATCCTAACTCATCCGAAGAATATTATTCTCGGATTCTCTCGTAACATTCGAATTGAAGTAGATAAGGACATTCGTCGCCGTATGTTTATCATTGTTTTGACAGCGAAATTGGATAGTGTTTTTGAAGAAGAGGACGCCGTAGCCAAGATCGTGAAAGTGAAGGAGTAGGTGGTCTGGCGTGTATACTGCAAAGCTTATTAAAGGCAAAACGTACAATGTTATGGGAATAACCTTTCGAGCAGGTGTCAGTCAAACAGTATCGAAAAAGCTCTATGAGTATTTAAATGAAAATCCATATTTTGTGCTGGATAAAGATCTTAAGAATCAAAAAGATGATCCGATAAATTATACTGAATCGGAATTGAAAGGTATGAATAAAGCAGAGCATGAATCCATTATTTCTAATCTTGGTGGCAATCCGTCTGACTTCAAAAACGCAGATGAAAGAATTGCCTATATCCTTAAGCAAATAGATAACAATGGGGAGTGACCTATGCTGTTAATCACTCCCGATGAATTAAAGAGTTATTCAGTTTTTGAATCTGTAAAGACCAGACCTGACGAGTTGTTAAAACAGGATATACTAGAGGCAACTGCCGATATCATTCTTAAAGTTGGACATGATTTTTCAGATGCAGAGTATATTCCTTTGCCTGAAACGGTTCGACTGGCCCTATTAAAGTTGTCTCAGTTTTATGCTCTTATAAATGGCGACGAGTCAATTATTAAAGGATATACAACTGAAAAAATTGGTGACTATTCATATACTCTAGGGGATGGCAGTTCTCTTCAAAAACCTGATGTGTATGCATTAATAAAAGATTATGTGAAACCGGCTGACCCTGATTTAGAAGGGATTGAAGCGAAAGTGCGGATGAGATCAATATGAGTTATCGGTCTTTACTGACTCACAGATGCGACATTTACCATCTACAGGAGAAAAAAGAAAATAGAAAGCAAAAATTCGGGGTGCCGGTTGAAGATGTTCAACCGGTTTTTTCGTACCCTGATGAGCCAGACATAGAAAATCAGCCGTGTTATTTTACAGAAAAGAGTCAGTCCATTATCCAACAGGAGCCAAATGTAGCTGTTTATCAATCGTTCCTTGTGCATTTCCCTGCTAATGCTGATATTCGAGTAAATGACAGGGCGGTTTGGGATGGTACTGCTTATAAATTACAGAAGCCCAGCAAAATCAGGAATCATCATTGGGAAGTTACGGCAGTACGGGAGGTTGAATATTTGTGAAGATCAAAGGTCTTGATCAGTTCATTCAATCATTAAACCGTGCTTCTCTTGGTGGATTGAAAGGGAAATACGAGGAGTGGCTTGAAGCTATGGGTTTTGAGTTCCTAGACATTATTCAAGATGAAATTATCAGGACGAAGACGGTAGACACACGCCGCTTGCTTAATTCCTTTCAGAAAGGTGACCAGGATAATATCTTTTCAATGACAAAAGGCAGCTTAAAGTTGGATGTTGGAACAAATCTGGAATACGCCTCATACGTCAATGATGGTCACTTTACTATCGATCCGTCTAAAAATCAGGATAGACGGTGGGTTCCAGGGCGGTGGAAAGGCGACCGTTTTGAGTATGACCCTGCTGAAAGAAATTCCGGAATGATGCTAAGGTTCCAGTGGATCGACGGTTCTGGTTTTTGGGATAACGCCATGGCTATTTTTCAGTTGATGTTTGAGAGAAGCCTTGAGCGGAAGCTGCAACAATGGATCGATGAAGAATTTTAAGGCGGTGCTGCCATGAATCAAGAAGTAGGTTCAATTATGGGCTATCTATACAAACTGTATCCTGTTCAAGTGTATGAAGAAGGAATACCGCAGGACTTTGCTGTTCCGTCTCTTTACTTTCCACCGGCTTCAACGGTCGATGGGGCGGACACAGTATCTACGTTTCAGAAAGCCTATGTTTTAAACGTAAAACTCTTTCACGAAAACGCACAGAAGGCTCATAATGAAGCAGAAAGGATTGCGGATACACTTAGAAGCAGAAGGGGCATAATTCCGCTTATACAAGAATCTGGCGAGGATACGGGGGATTTTATTCGCCTATCTCGAATAGAAACGCGGGTATCAGATGATTACGCCACCATTGTCTTAAACTGGACGAGCCGCTATTGGTATGAGCAGGAAGAACAGCGTTCAATTGATGGTTTTAAATTTAAAAGTGGGGTGAAATGATGGCCACTAAAAAAGAGAAAGCAGAAAATGCTTTTTATATTAAGGATTTGCGAGAGCACAGTCGAGAGCTCTTTGGGGTAAGACCCGAGGTGTTTGACGGTGCTCTTTTTCATGTTCATAAAACAAGTATTACAAAATCGGAAGCGAAGAAGTTGATTACTCAGTTTCTTCAAAAGGAGGTCAAATAGATGAACGGCGGAACATTCACACCCGGCAAGGAAAAAGAGCGTGCCGGTATTTACTTTAACTTTAAAACGACCGCGGAGAACCGTGTTTCTGCCGGAGAACGTGGAACAGTTGCGCTACCGATAGCATCCAGCTGGGGTGAGGTTAAGAAATTCATTTCTATCTCTTCAATCGAGGACTTGAATAAAAAAGTGGGGTTGAACATTGATGATCCTTCGCTGTTGCTTTTACGTGAGGCAATGAAAAAGGCAAGTACAGTCTTGCTTTATCGTCTGACGGAAGGTCTTCGTGCCTCAGCAGACATTAGCGAAGGTGTAAAAGCTACTGCTCTTTATGGCGGCACAAAGGGGAATGACATCATTATCAGTATTACAGAAAACGTTATTGACTCTTCGAAAGTTGATGTCACTACCTACCTTGATCAGTCAGAAGTGGATAAACAAACAGTGTCTAAAGCTGAAGAGCTTAAACAAAATAACTATGTCACGTTTACGGGGAAAGGGGATTTAACAGTCACTATTCCGTTAACCGGTACGGCCCCTGAAGACGTCAGCGGTGCTCTTCCGGCAACTTCCGGAATCCGCTTGTCAGGTGGAACAGACAAAACACCGACCAATGCTGATTATACAGCTTTCTTGGAAGCGGCTGAAACGGAATACTTTGACACAATTGCACTGCCTGTAGAGGATAACGAGCAATTAAAAGCAACGTTTGTTGCGTTTATCAAACGGCTGAGAGACAACCAAGGGCAAAAGGTTCAAGGTGTACTTTCAAATTACAAGGGAGACCATGAGGGTATTATCAATGTAACTGGTGGCGTCCTACTTCAAGACGGAACGGAGATCACTCCTGAAAAAGCTACTGCTTGGGTTGCAGGCGCAAGTGCGGGGGCTACATTTAATCAATCACTTACATTTGTAGAATACGAGGGAGCTGTAGATGTCCTTAACCGAATTGACAACGATGAAATCGTTGAACGATTGTCAAATGGCGAATTCTTGTTTACTTATGATTCTCGTGATAAATCAGTATCGGTTGAAAAGGACATTAATTCACTCACAAGCCTAACAGCAGAGAAAAATAAGATGTTCCAGAAAAACAAAATTGTCCGTGTACTTGATGCAATCAATAATGACCTGACATCTCAATTGAAAGCATTGATCAAGTCTCGCAAAGCAAGCGGCAGTGACGTTCCTGCTACAAATGACGGACTACAGTTTGTAAAAACGCTGATTACTCAATACTTGAGTGTTCTTCAAGATAATGGGGGCATTACTGATTTTGATTCAGAGAATGACATTACAATTGCTCTGAATAATGATCGTGACGGCTTCCTGATTGATCTAGCAGTTCAACCGGTGGATGCAGCTGAAAAGTTCTACTTTAATGTTGAGGTGAAATAGGAATGGCATTAAAAGCGCAAAACACCATTTCAGGTAAAGAGGGCAGGTTGTTTCTTGATGGAGAAGAAATGGCCCATATCAAAACGTTTGAAGCCAATGTAGAGAAAAACAAATCCGAGGTCAATATCATGGGTCGTCGGATGACGGGGCACAAAACGACCGGAGCAAATGGAACGGGAACAGCCACTTTTTATAAAGTGACTTCTCAATTTGTTCTTATTATGATGGACTATGTGAAAAAGGGAAGCGATCCTTATTTCACCTTACAAGCTGTTCTGGATGATGCTTCTTCAGGACGTGGTACTGAACGAGTCACCTTGTACGATGTAAACTTTGATTCTGCGAAAATCGCTGGGCTTGATGTTGATTCAGAAGCATTAGAGGAAGAGGTACCGTTTACCTTTGAGGACTTCGATGTGCCTGAACAGTTAAAATCCACATTCTAATCACTTTCACGAAAAATCGCCGAACTTTAACGAAGATATTCACGAAAAATCGTGAACTCTCACGAGATATTCACGAAAAAATGTGGTAAGATTACTTTAGAAGTAATTCAACTGAACAAGTTTCATATAGAAACATGTATTTCTTTCAAAAGAAATGCATAAAATAAAAAAATACCGGAGTGCTGCAACACTCCGGCCCGTACAAATGCTGGCTCCTCATTGGAGCGCTGGCTATAGGTGTATTTAGATATGGACCTACCCTAGAAGTTTCTCAGGCCTCAAAGGGTGGTCTATTTCTTTTTGTCTATATACGTCAACAAGGCGAGAATAAACATTCCCGTTCCAAGCATTAAACTAAGCGCTTGAAATGTCGACATAGGCGTCACCCCCTTTCAGGGGATTTAGCCAGCAGACCACCTTTGAGTTAGCCGTGCAAATGTACAGGAATAATTATACACTAGACAACCATTTTTGTGGTTGTCTTTTTTGTTGGCTTAAATCGATTGAATTTAATTTTAAAGGAGTTAATGTACATGAGCGAAAAACAAAACAAAAAGGTATACGATCTTTCATTCTTTATGCCGGGACAAACAATTGAAGCTGAGGAAGTGAAAGTACCGATTTCTAAACGGTTTGTAGACAAAGAAGGCAATGTTGTTCCATTCATTTTCAAAGCAATTACGACTGAACGAATTGACGAACTTGAGAAAGAGAACACCACTTACAAAAATGTAAAAGGCCGCGGCCGTGTGAAGGAGTTGGACAGCCAACGCTTTTATGCTCGTATTGCGGTTGAAACGACTGTTTATCCGAACTTTAAAGCTAAGGAACTACGTGAGGCTTACAAAACAGAAGATCCAGTGGAAGTCGCCAAACGTGTTCTTTCAGTCGGCGGTGAATATGCAAATTGGCTGAACAAAGCAATTGAAATCAACGGTTTTGATGATGATCTCGAAGACCTTGAAGAAGCAGCAAAAAACTAGTAAAAGACGGGGACAAAGAGGCTGTATACCTTTACTATGCTATGCATGAGCTCAAATACGCCCCGTCAGAATTAAGAGAACTATATGAGGCTCCGAAAGCATTCAAGGCGCTCTTATATGGATTAATCGGTTTTAAGCTTGAGCTGTTAGAAAAAGAAGCGAAGAAGGGAGGTAATTAACTATGGCTAAACTAACAGCCACGTTTGAATTACATGATAAGATTTCCCGCAAGCTTCGAATGATACAAGGCAATGCTGAAAGACTTAAGAGGGCTGCTAATGGCCCTCTTATTTTTGAGGCTGAAGACCGGACTGAAAGAGTTATGCGGCAAATTGATCGATCAGCCAACCGTTTGACGGCTCGGGCTCGATTGCTTGAAATGGGTTTAGATGATCGAGTTTCGAATGGCTTACATTCTATACGCCAGCAAGCAGAGGATCTTACCGAAGGCAGTCATGAGGTGACGGTTTCCGTAAATGATCAAGCTACACCACGTTTTCGTTTGATCCGTGGAGGTCTCACTGATTTGAATAGCTCGCACGCTGAGCCAACTGTTTCAGTACGTGATCATGCTTCTAACCAATTAGATGAGATCCGTCGTCATGTGACTGATGTAGATAGCGAACATGCAGAGCCAACTGTTTCTATTAAGGATAGAGCTTCAGCGGCTCTGGATGCTATTGAAGCGAAAATAGACAGCTTGAAGGGTGCTACCATTACTCTGGCAGTTGCAGGTGGTTTTTCTGCAGGTTCAATTATGGGTTCTGGTAAAAGCACAATGTCTCAGGATGCTTATGTGTCAGCAACTTCAAACGTTAATAAGAAAGATGTTGCAAAAATGACGGATCAGATCTATTTCAACAATAAAGCGGGCAGTTCTCGGGAAGAAGTCAGTTTATCTCTAAGAAACTTATCGCAACAGACAGGGGCGTCTAAAAAAGCTCTGGCTGAATTGACTGAGTCATCAAGTAAGATTGCCCAGCTTATGAATGCTGATCAGGCAGAGGTAGATCGTGCTTTCAGTTCAATGTATAACAACTTGAAATTGTCTGGGAAACAAAGCGGAGACTTAATTGCTTATGTATACCGGAATGCCGGTGACCAGGCTGATGATTTATTAGACACGATGAATGAATACAGTTCCACCTTTAAAGACTTGAAGCTCACAGGCGGCCAAATTGCAAACGCGATGATAAAAGGAACAAAGGGTGGAGCCAGAAACTTCGATAACCTAGCCGATAGTATGCGTGAGTTTAACATCCGCCGAACCGAAATGTCTGATAGTCAAGTGGACGCATTTAAAACACTGTTCGGAGCCAAGGAAACTAAGAAAATGTTCAAGGGCTTCAAAGATGGTTCAATAAGCGGAGAGGAAAGTTTATTTAGGGTGGCAAAAGCCCTTTCTAAAGTGAAAGACAAAACAAAGCGGGCTGCTATTGCGACTGAGCTTATCGGGACACAATATGAAGACCTTAAGCAGCCTATTTTAGATATGGCTGAGGGTATTGGTACAAGTGCCAAAACAAGCGGTGAATTGGAACGAAGCTTTACGAAACTTCGGGATAATAACCCGATGACACCGGTTAATGATGCCATGAGAGATTTTGAAAGCATATCTAAGGATATGGGAACCTCTCTGCTAACTGGATTAGGACCGGCCTTTGATAAAATCAGCTCGTTCATTAACAGTAAAGAAGGTCAGGAAAAACTTAAAGAGATCAAAAAAGATATTGCTGATCTAGGTGAGGAGATAGGTGATAAGTTAAACGTAGCCATTGAGTGGAGCGTCAACCATTGGGATGATTTGAAAACAGCGATTAAAGTTGTGATCCCCTCTTTAATTGGATTGATTGGTTATTTGAAAATACTTCGTCCGCTGTTAAAAGGCATAGGTACTGTCGGAAGTGATGCAGCAGGCGTAATCCGAAAATTAATTCCAAAACGTACTCCTAAAGCTGGTACTAATACGCAAAGTGAAAGGAGGAATAGAAACAGTAATCGTAATGCTAGCACAAGGGGCAGAGAATCCAAAACTGCCACAGGTCCAACGAGTTTACCTCGAAGCGGCAGCTTGACATATTGCTGTTGTAGCGATGGAGGTAAAAATGATCGCATTCGTAGAAGACGAGGGAAAAGAGTTTTAGGTCGACGCGGTAATCCAAACCGAATGAACCCTTCTGATAGTTCAATTGCTGTGTCATCTGAACGGTTGGAGAGAAGGCGTTCCGGTAGAACTGTAGGTACTAATCCAACTAGAGATTCAAGATCAGCAATAATCACTACGAGATCGGAGCTATACTCAGCTGGTAGAGCTGCAGGCGGTACATCGAAGTTCGGGAAAGTCTTAAGTCCTCTGAAAAGTGTTGGCAAGTTTGCAAAGGGAGTCCCTCTATTAGGAACAGCGTTAGCGGCAACCGATTTAATTGGGATGAATAAAGATAATGTTGGTGAAAAAATTGGATCAGCTGGCGGTGGCCTTGCTGGAGCGGCTACAGGAGCAGCTATTGGCAGTGTTATTCCAGGAGTGGGAACAGCTATTGGTGGATTAGTTGGTGGTATAGCAGGCACCATGGGCGGCTCAAGTTTAGGTAAAGCGTTTGATGGTTCAGAAGTAAAGAAGAAACTAAACAGTACATTATTTGATCAAAAATGGTGGTCTGAAAAATGGTCAGGCATTAAGAGTAATGCGAAGACTTCCATCAATGGGTTAAGTGATACATGGTCTAATGTAAAAGAAAAGGTGAAGTCCACTTTATTTAATAGTGAATGGTGGTCTGAAAAGTGGTCTGGCGTTAAAAGCTGGGCACAAAACAAATGGAATAGTGCATCATCTGTTTGGGAGTCCGTAAAGGGAAAAATAAAATCCACTTTGTTTAGTGAGAAGTGGTGGTCAGGTAAATGGGAAGGCGTAAAAAGTTGGGCTCAAAGTAAGTGGGACAGCGCGTCTTCTGTTTGGCAATCAGTTAAAGGAAAGCTGAAATCCACTCTATTTAGCGAGAAGTGGTGGTCAGGAAAATGGGAAAGTGTAAAAAGCTGGTCCAAAAATAAATGGGACAATGCTAAATCAATATGGAAAAGTGTTAAGAGTTCCATCTCAGAAACCCTTTTTAGTAAGAAGTGGTGGTCTGAAAAGTGGCAGAGTGTAAAGGAATTGGGAAGCAGTATTTTAGGCGGGGTAAAAGAAGTTGGTGGTAAAGTAGCTTCAAGTGCGAAAAAAACTGCTGGTAAAGCGTGGGGATATGTGAAGAGTGGCGTAAATTATTTATTTGGTTCGGGAAAAGAAAAGCCAAAGAAACATGCTACTGGTGGTTACATTACGAAGCCAACAATATCTTGGATTGGTGAAGCTGGTAAAGAATTCGTTATCCCTGTTGAGAATAATAAAGGTCGCGGCAAAATGCTCCTTTCTCAAGCTGCTTCGAAATTAGGGATGAGTGTGGTTGATGATATAGCGTCTGCTTCATCTGCAGGAGGTGAACCGGCAACTTCCCCGCTAGTCCGTAGTGCGGCGGTGACTGCTTCTGTATCTCCTATTATTGACACATCCAGTCTTGATGAACAAGCAACATCATTTGGTCAACAGTTCACGAAGAGCTTTGATCAAGGAATTAGAGATAATGTTGTTTCTATGGAAGCATGGAAACAGAAAAACGTTGGACAACCAATGAACAATTTAATCTCTTATTCTCCGAATTACGGAAAGCAAGTGGTCAATGGTTATGCTAAAGGTCAAAACAGCACTTCGACCGGTACAGATGGCTTCTTGCAGACGAAGGTTAAAATGCCATTTCAGAACACTGTTAATAAATCTTCATCATGGGGAAGCGGAACGATCAAAGGTTTTGCTTCCGGACAAAATAGCTCACAAACTGGTACTGATCAATACGTCAGCACTCATATTAACAAGCCGTTTATCCGCTCTAAAGAATCATCAAACGGATGGGGAAGCGGTATGATCGGTAATTTTGTTTCAGGCATGACTTCTAAGGCAAGTGAAGTCAATGAGGCTGCCAAGGAACTGGCGAAAAAAGTTGAGAAGGCATTTCGTGAAGAGCTGGATATTCATTCACCTTCCCGTGTCATGATGAGTCTTGGGCGTTTTGCCTCTATAGGTATTGTAAAAGGTCTGGATTCTGTTGATGTAAAAAAGTTTGCTGAAAAACAAGCAGGCTCACTAGCTGCCGCTTATTCTGGAATGGGCGCAGTAAGCGGAAATGTGAAGCAATGGCTCATGGCTGCTATCATGGCTACAAAGACACCGATGAGCTGGCTTCCAGGGCTGATGACAATTGCTCAGCATGAGTCAGGCGGTAATCCGAAGGCAATCAACTTATGGGATAGTAATGCGAAAGCAGGACATCCATCTCAGGGGCTCATGCAGACAATCCCAAGTACCTTCAACGCACACAAATTGCCGGGCATGAATAACATTCTTAACCCGATTCACAACGCTGCTGCTGCGATTGGCTATATCAAAAGCAGATATGGATCAATTAATAATGTACCAGGCATTAGAAGCATGAGACATGGAGGTCCATATGTTGGCTACGCTAACGGCGGACTTATTACCAAAGAGCAGATTGCCCGTGTCGGTGAAGGAAACAAAAGGGAATGGATCATTCCGGAGGAGCGAGGCATCCGTGGACGTTATTTATTAGCCCAAGCAGCTAAGGCACTCGGAATGGAAGTCACAGACCCATCTGAAAAAGGTCAAACTGAATTATCTTCAGGTCAGGTAACAGCTGCCACAACGGGTCGTAATCAAACAACGTTTAAAGCTGCAGGTGGCAAAGAGGTCATTATTCAGTTTAATGGCGATCAGCATTTTCACAATGACCAAGACATGAACAGTCTTGTAGCTAAGATTAAGCAGGCCCTTGTCGATGAGCTTGAACAGGATATCAACATTGGAACGAAGGGAGTCGTTGCTTTTGACTAAATCCATATATGAATTCTGGATTTCACAAGGGAAGGACAAGCTGCGGCTTCCGGTCCTTCCTGAACAAATTGATATATCCAACACAATTCAAAATGAATCAGTAAAAGTGGCTAGTTTTGGGGAGATCACTTTTATTGATAAACCGGGAGCGAAAGAAATTTCGTTCTCTTCTTTTTTTCCAAAGAAACACAGCCCGCTTGCTGAGTATAAGGGATTTCCTTCTCCTGAAAATGCTATTGCAAAGATCGAGAAATGGGTGAAATCTAAAAAGCCGGTTCAATTCTTAATTACTGGAACGAAAATTAATTTAACTTGCAGTATCGAGGTTTTTTCTTATACAGAGGGCCAAAAAGATATAGGTGATCGTGATTATGAAATAAAGCTGAAGGAATACAAAACTGCTTCGCCGCGGAAGATCAAGCAGAAGAAAAAGACGAAGAAGAAACGGCCATCTAAATCAGCTCCTAAAACATACACCGTTAAGAAAGGCGATACACTGTGGGACCTTGCCGGCAAATTTTATGGAGACAGTACAAAATGGCGCAAGATATGGAAAGTCAATAAAAAGGCTATGATCAAACGAAGCAAACGGAATATAAGACAGCCAGGACACTGGATCTTTCCTGGGCAAAAATTAAAAATACCGCAGTAAGCAGGTGATGACATGATAGAACTTTTCGTCATTAAAGAAACGGAATGGCTTGAGCTGGTAACTGAAAGTGTTTCCCTCGAAGGGCAACGGTATCAGGCGCCGCGATCGATCACGGCCAAGATCATTACGAAACAGGGAACCCATTCATATTACAGCGTATCTGAAGGGGATACAGTTTTATTTAAGTGGAAGGGCAAAGAACTGTTCCGGGGCATTGTGTTTTCTCGCAATCCGGAAGAACACTGGATGACTTTTACGGCTTATGATATGCTGCAATATTTGGTCAAGAACAAAGATGTTTATGTTTTCTCAAATCAACGTGCAGACGAGATTATAAAACGGTTGGCGCGAGATTTTCAGATTCCGACTACATCCATTGCAAATACAGGTTACACCATTAAATCATTAGTGTTTAAAGATGATACGAGCCTTTATGACATGATTCTAAAAGCCTTGAAACAAACGAAAAGCCAAACCGGAAGGAATTATCAATTATATTCTGCGAAGGGGAAGCTTGGCCTTCGCGCTTGGCCAGATCTGTCAGAAGTATGGGTGTTGGAGACGGGTGTGAACATCACCGGCTATCAATACAGCACTTCAATTAATGACACGGCCACAAAAGTAAAGCTCCGCCGGCAGAAAGACAATAAAACATACACAGCCACTGCAAGTGACAGCTCAGGGATCAGTAAATATGGTGTGCTTCAGTATGTCGAAACGGTTTCTGATAACATTAACCAGGCGCAGCTTCAGGAGCGTGCGAAAGTCAAACAGGCACAGAAAAAAGGTGTTAAAAAAGAACTCAAGAGTATTCAAGCGATTGGCATTCCGGATCTTCAGAGCGGGTTGCCCATCTATATCTCAATTCCGGAAGTCGGGGTTAAGAAAACATACTGGATCGATACAGACAAACACGAATTTAAAGGATCGACACACACGATGACCATTGATGTGGTTGAGAAAAATTCTATCCCTGATGGTGTTTCCTCATGAGATTAAGTGAAGCAATCAAACATTTGGCTGTCCGTGCAGTTGATTCTGAGTCGCCAGTGGATATTCTACCGGCTGAAGTGGTTTCCGTTTCCCCTGTTGAAATAAGGCTTAATGAAAATGACAAATTAATAATACCTGCTGATTTGATTATTGTTCCAAAGCGGCTGCGGGCCGGTGAAGAAGCATTAAATACAGGTGAGCGTGTGATGATTGTCTCCTTAAAAGGCGGGCAATCATTTTTTATTCTCGACAAAATATAGGAGGTGTTTGGAATGGCTTTGTCTCCGGAAATCGAGTTTGAGGATATAGAAGATGACAGCGAAGTCATAGAGACCTCGCAAACCTACAAAATAGATTTTGAAAATGGCCGTATCACAAATGAAATCATCACAGGCCTTGAAGCGATCAAGCAGTTTGTATATTTGTCTCTCCATACTGAGCGATACGCATATTCTGTTTACAGTCATGACATTGGAAATGAACTTCAAGACGTGCTGGCAGATAACGAAACAACAGACGCATATAAGAAAATGGAGATCCCTCGGCTGATAGAGGAAGCACTGATCTATGACGATCGGATTTCTGCTGTTACAGATTTTGAAATAGAAAAACAAGGCGAATCGTTCCGTGTCTCCTTTACAGTCGAGACTGACGAAGGAACATTGGAGATCGAGGAGGTGCTTGGCGAGGATGTTTGAAGATCAAACCTATGAATCGATTATGGATCGAATGTTGAACAGCATTTCAGCGGACATTGATAAAAGGGAAGGCAGCGTGATTTATAACGCGTTAGCTCCTGTAGCCGCAGAATTGGCCAAGTCTTATATTTGGCTCGATACTGTTCTGGAACTTGTCTTCTCAGACACGGCCCAAGGGGAATTTTTAGATCGACGAGCTACTGAAGCAGGCATTGAGCGGACTGCTGCCACAAAAGCAGTCAGGGCAGGGGAGTTTACTGAAGGCGTGACCATTCCTGTAGGGTCTCGCTTTTATGTTGATAATCTTTATTTTCAATACACAGCTGACGGGACGTTGGAGTGTGAAACAGCGGGGGAAGCAGGGAACGCAAACATATCCGGTCAGAATCTATTGTCATTAGACACTATACCTGGGCTTCAAAAAGCGATTGTGAAAGAGATTCTGATTCCTGGACGTGAAGAAGAGGATGATGACAGTTTAAGAGCTAGATATTTTACCCGCGTGCGTCGAGAAGCTGTCAGTGCCAATAAAGCACACTATAAACAATGGGCTGAAGAAGTAGACGGAGTGGGGAAGGTAAAGGTCTTTCCGCTTTGGAACGGGGACGGTACAGTCAAAATTGTCGTGACCAATGCTAACTTGGAACCTGCTTCCGATATTTTAATATCAAAGGTGAAAAACTATATTGATCCTGAACCCGGACAAGGTGAGGGACAAGCGCCAATAGGTGCCTTTGTCACAGTGGAGAGTGCGGTATGGAAAGAGGTTGAGATTTCAGCCGAGGTACTTCCCGAGGTCAATAGCTCTATCGATCAGGTAAAGCAAGAAATTGAATCAGGTGTTTTAAATCTTTTTAAAAAGATTGCCTTTGAAGATAACGTCATCCGTTTATCGCAGATTAATAATATCGTCTACAATTCACCTTCAGTAAGTGATTACGCAGATATTAAAATCAACGGCGTGGCCGAAAATTTGGTTCTGAGTGCCGTCGAAATCCCTAAATTGGGGCAGGTGAACATCATTGAGCAAACTCGATGAAATGACTGCTTACCTGCCGCCGTTCCTTACCAAGTTAAAGGAAATGGCTGAACTTCTTAAAGCGGAAGCTCCGGAATTTGAGAAGCAAAATAACAGCATCTTTGATCTGACAGATCAGCTGTTTGTTACTACGGCAACCTGGGGGCTTGAACGATGGGAAAAGATTTTGAACGTACCGCGGGAATCAGGTGACACCGATGAGATCCGCCGATTGCGCCTAATCTCTAAAATGTCCAATATACCGCCGGCAACATATAGGGCCATTGAACACGCGTTGAACCGGTTCCTGAAAAATCCGTCAGCTCAGGTTCGGCTGCTTCCCGGAGAGTACCGTTTTAAGGTTGATATTGATATAGATGATATGCAGCATATGAGCGAGCTCATAGAAACATTGGAGAATATGAAGCCAGCTCATTTGGCATATACCTTGCGAGCTGCTTTGAATGAGCCACTCCAAATAAAAGATACTGTCATTTTGAATAACAGAAGGTATCGAAAAGCAAGTGAGCTAAAGGTAGGTTATTCCGTCACGCTCAATAATAACGAGGTGGTCCTTGTATGATTACACAGCTTTATAGAGAGCGTACAGCTGCAGATTTGAAAAATAGAATATCGAAAGTGCTGCTGAATGGAAATGAAACAGAAATTGTGGAACTCACCATTCAGGGTGCCGTTGTCACGGTGCTTACTCAACGAGAGGAAGACATCAAACATATTAAGAGTGTTCAGATACTTGATGATCAAAACAACGTGATTACGGAAAGAACAACAGATTTAGACGTTAGTAATAATAGAACGCTAGATTTTAGGATTACTTTTGAGGTGGTTTAACAATGGCTTATGATGCAAAAACAGATTGGCTCCCGGACGATCCGATTAATGAAGATGATGTGAACCGTTGGGAGAAAGGCATTCAAGATGCGCATAAAGATTTAGCTGTACATAAAAATGACATGAACAACCCTCACAATACAACAAAGGCGCAAATCGGGCTAGGGAACGTTGATAATGTACAGCAAGCTTCGAAAAAAGAATTTGAAGAGCATCGTAATGATTTACAACGGCACATTACACCAGTGGAACGGGAGAATTGGAATGCAAAAGAAACAATTGTCGGAGCTCAGGAAAAAGCGGATAAGGCTTTATCGGATGCAAAATATTACGTGGATACCAACTATAAAAATAACAATCTGACGTTAATTACTGGAGACAATGCTATTCAAGATGCAAGAACAGGAGGGGAAGAATATCCTTTAGGACTGACCTTAATGGACATTGGGCAGGGAAATACTACAGGCTACCCCTTGGGTTATGGCATTGTCAAAAATGAAAAATATAATAATTACCGTTTCACTCAATACTTTTACGGAACAGGGAATGAGTCTGGGACTTACTATGACAGTACAGGAGTTTGGATTAGACACTGGTGGAGTGGTTCAGGCTGGACTCCGTGGCAAAAGATATCAGGTTTTGCTCATGCGAATATTGGAACTACAGGTGTTCAGTATTTAAAAAAGATTGATCACACTAAAATTGCATTTAACAGGGTCATCAAGGATAGCCATAATGCTTTTGATACTAAAAACAATCGATTTATTGCTCCGAACGATGGAATGTACTTAATCGGGGCAAGTATATATACCTTAAATTATACATCTTATATAAACTTTCATTTGAAGGTTTACCTAAATGGAAAAGCATATAAAACACTGCACCATGTAAGAGGAGACTTTCAGGAAAAGGATAATGGGATGAATCTTGGTTTAAACGGCAATGCGACTGTACCCATGAATAAAGGAGATTACGTTGAAATCTGGTGCTACTGTAATTACGGAGGAGACGAAACACTGAAAAGGGCAGTAGATGATAAAAATGGTGTATTTAACTTTTTTGATATACAAGAACTTGGAGGCCGAAACTATCCAAGATTTTAGGAGGTAACGATGAATATAGGTGAAGCTATTCTTTTTAAATACCCAACAGCTGATCCCACAAAGGATTTTATTGTCCAGAATAATGGTGATGGAACTCCCTCATATATAGCAGAGTGGAATATTAGGGCACCTATACCCACGGAAGCAGAGTTAAAAACTTGGTGGGAAGAGCTTCAGAGTACATCTGCATATGAACCACCAGTTCAAGTGGATCTACTTGCAAGAGAGTTGTCACAGGAAAAACTGGCTCGTAAACAGCTTGAAGAATTAAACCAAACTTTGGGAAGCGAGCTTTCAAAAATAAAGTTGCAACTGCTTACTCTACAAGGAGGGCAAGGTTCATGAATTATTGGGTGCTGGCTTTGCATTATAACTGGGCTTCTTCTGAAATGGTGAAACAGGCAATTCATCTCAAAGATTGTTCGCCCGAAGATTTACAGGAAGGAATAGAGAAAAAACTCATTACAGCTGAACAGTATAAAGAGATCACAGGAGAAGCCATTTAGGGCTTTTTTATTTTTCCTTAAAGGAGGTGGTTCCGTTGTAAACCCATGCTCACCACTAATGATCTACAATAGCAAGGAGGATTTATAATGGCATCATATAGTTTTCAATTTTCAACAGATGCAACTGGTAAGCCGGGGGCAGCCAAGCCATACAGAGAAGGAAACAGAGATTTTGTTGTGCCGGTAGCTTCAATCTCCGGTAATTCAGAGCTGCTGACGAACGCAGTTTTAAAAGCCACTGAAGTCTACACGCAATATGGACAAGATCGATTAGGTCAGGTTTTAATTTCAAAAGTAAAAGGTCACGCTTATTCTGATCGTGAAGGTACCTTATTCATTGAAGAAAGTAACGATATGAATTCATGGACCACAATCTCTTCATTGGTTGTTAAAGCAAATACGCTTGGCGAGACTGAGTGGATTCATTTAACTAAACGATATTTCCGTTTCAGATACGCAAATGGTAACCTGCAGCAATCTGAATTCTTACTTTACCAGTCATTGGGCGCAGGTGAAGAGGATATAAACATTAACCATACTGTTCCTATTACAGCAGTTGCTCCGTTCTCAGTCCAGTTAGATAAAAGCGGGTTAACTAATGATGGTCGTTTAAAAGTTCAAACTGAAGGCTTGAATCTTAGCTCATTAGACACTCAATCAAAAACAATGGATATTGTCTTTCACGATAAAACAGAAACCATAGGTGAGGGTAACCCATTCACCGTTGGATCATTCAAAACGTTGCTCATTGAGGTTTATGGGACGGCTGAGACAAGTGAATTGAAGTTCTGGGGTAAATCCTTATCGGGAACAAAAAGAGCCCTTAGAGGGCAGAAAGTGGATGACGGAACGTTTGCCACTAGCACAAAAGGAAAATCAGAAGCTTGGTCTTTTAGCATTACTGGCTTTAAAGAAATTGTTATGGAGCTTACAGCTTTAACAAATGGAAACTTTTCAGTTAGAGGGACGGCCGTCTCATAAGATCCGGCTGTCCTTTTTTATTTGCCTCGGAGGAGGTGATTAGAATGGAGGAGACAAGTTTGTTTATCAATTTTGAAACATTAGATTTAGCAAGAGTATATTTATTTGGAGGGGTGAAGTACCTTGATTTACTTCTAGTACTTAGCATAATTGACGTTTTAACAGGAGTAATCAAGGCATGGAAATTCAAAAAACTGCGAAGTCGAAGCGCATGGTTTGGCTATGTCCGCAAGCTACTCAATTTCTTTGCGGTCATTTTAGCAAACGTGATTGATACAGTACTCAATTTGAACGGTGTCTTAACCTTTGGTACCGTTCTTTTTTATATCGCTAATGAAGGTTTGTCAATAACTGAAAACTTAGCACAGATTGGTGTTAAAATACCATCATCAATAACAGATCGATTACAAACAATTGAGAACGAAAAAGAACAGAGTAAGAATAACGCAGACAAAGCTGCTGGCTAAGCCAGTGGCTTTTTTTATCTTACTGACAGAAGGAGAGAGGGTATATGGCCATTAAAGTTGTAAAGAATCTAGTCTCTAAATCAAAGTATGGATTGAAATGTCCTAATCCAATGAAAGCTGAATATATCACTATTCACAACACTGCGAATGATGCTTCAGCAGCCAATGAGATTTCTTACATGAAGAATAACTCTAGCTCAACAAGTTTTCACTTTGCAGTAGACGATAAACAAGTCATTCAAGGTATTCCAACGAATCGTAACGCTTGGCACACAGGAGATGGAACAAACGGTACAGGGAATCGCAAGTCTATTGGTGTCGAAATTTGTTATAGCAAGTCAGGAGGGGTACGATATAAGGCAGCGGAAAAGCTTGCTATTAAGTTTGTGGCTCAGCTACTTAAAGAACGTGGATGGGGTATTGATCGAGTCCGCAAACATCAAGACTGGAATGGTAAGTATTGCCCGCACCGCATTTTGTCAGAGGGAAGATGGATTCAAGTTAAGACTGCAATTGAAGCAGAATTGAAAAAGTTGGGCGGAAAAACAAACTCAAGCAAAGCAAGTGTAGCTAAAAAGAAAACAACAAACACAAGCAGCAAAAAAACGTCATATGCGCTACCATCCGGTATTTTTAAAGTGAAGAGCCCAATGATGAGAGGGGAAAAGGTAACACAAATTCAAAAAGCACTGGCTGCACTATACTTTTACCCGGATAAAGGAGCAAAAAACAACGGCATTGACGGCGTGTATGGTCCGAAAACAGCAGATGCAATTAGACGATTCCAGTCTATGTACGGGCTTACTCAAGACGGTATTTACGGACCAAAAACGAAAGCGAAACTTGAAGCTCTCTTGAAGTAAATAAATAGTCTCCTTGAGTATCTTTCTCAAGGAGATACTTATGTTTATTTTGTTACAGATAGTTCAAAATTATTCTAATATTTGAGTAAAAAGTATTATTTTTCTAGTCTGAACATAATGTTATCATTTACATGTAAATAATTTAAAAGAAAGGGATTGATTTCATGTTTAAGAAATTACTTTTAGCAACATCTGCATTAACATTCTCTTTATCATTAGTTCTTCCGTTGGATGGACATGCCAAAGCTCAAGAGGTAACATTACAGGCACAGCAGGAAGTCACTTATCAAACTCCCGTTAAACTATCCGAATTACCAACTAATACAACTGAACAATCTGGTGAATTTCACACAAATGGTATTAAAAAATGGATTGCTAAAGAAGCAATGAAGGCAACAGCCAGTGCGCTTCGACATGGTGGGAGAATTGTTGGTGAGGTAGTCGATGAGTTAGGTGGATCAGCAGGAAAAACATTCGCAAAACATACTGATGATGTAGCAGATGCTTTGGACGAGTTAGTTAAACGAGGTGACGTTGTGGAGGACGCAATTATTGACACGGTTTCCTCATATCTAATTGATGCTGGTGTAAAATCTTCTACAGCTAGAACTATTGCAAGTGTATTTACTTTCTTAGCTTTTTAATTGAGGTGATTTGAATTGGTAACAGTAGAAGAAAGGCTTGACAACCTAGAAAAAAAAGTCGAGAAGCAGGCTTTTCAACTAAGGTTAGTCCAACAATTAGCAGCTGATTATGATCGGTTTGGCTTATTTGATCAAGTTTTGGCCTATGATTTAAGTGAAAAACAGTATCAAGAATTAAGAGAGTTAACGAGCCAGTACACTGATAAGATTAAAAATGGCGAAGAGGTCTCTCTTCATAACTTTACTGAAGAATTTAAAAGAATTTTGAAAGATATTGAAAAAGAAGTGGATTTCGAAAAGTTTATTTCTCTCTGGTTAAAGGGACCAGAAGAAGGTTTTGGATTTTCTAAAGCTTTACATAACCATTTCTTTAATTAAAGATAAGGACCAGCCACATAATAAGCTGGTCTTTCTTTATTTTCCCTCAAGTTCGAACTCCTATGAACAGAATACCAGGTATCTATCCTTCCAAATATATTGTTATTAGCTTGAGGGTTTGTGTGTTTTTCTTCATTAATCATAGAATTCTCCTTACCTCAGTCATTTTCTTCTATTATTTGCAGCTGATTTCAAATTAAATAAAATAAGCCCTTCTCATTGAGAGGGGCTTATAAAGTGACTCTTCTTTATTAAAGTCATTAAACAACAGATTCTCTCTTTATATCAAAAATATCAATCTGTTTTGATTCCAGAAGATCTTGTAAATAATCTGAGCCGTGTTTTTCAGCTACTTGCAATTCTCCTTCGGATATAGGTAAAGCCATTAGCCAAGTAACATTTTTGTTACTAAATTCAAGTAGTTCTAAATCTTCCTCCCATAAAAATGGGGGAACGAACATAATATGTTTCATATCGGTTTCCTGATCATACATACTAATCACATTTTTAAAAATAACACCTGGTGCACAAGTGAAATTTGAGTTGATTATATTAAAGGCACAAGTTGATAAAACATTAGCATATATGTCTGAAGCTGACTCCATTGCAGCTACGATTTCTATCCGCAACGGAGTGCCATTCACCTCATAATTAATAGAATGATCCGACAAACCTAGAGTTGAATATGACGTGATACCTTCCTGAGGCTGGTCACTGACCGATAAAATATCAATGCTGCTACTCTTGTTATCATCCCAATATTTCGTAACCTTCGGTTTACCTCCAAAAGCTCCTAAAACTGTTCTAGCAATTACTTTATTTTCTTGTGTAACGCCCATTAGACAATCTCTCCTTAATCTCCAAAGTAATCATCCGTCATATCTTCCCCTTTATGACTCCTATTGGAGGAAGGTAATTCAGGTTGATAATGGTCTGGATTATTATGTTCATCTAAAAATTGCTTTCGACTAATATTTCTTTCCATTGCACTTTGTTGATGTTTTCTAAATTCATAACCTGGTTTATGACCCATATCCCATGGTTCATCTTTTTTCATTACCTGTTTTGTTAACGGGTCTTTAACAGATCCGGTTGAATCCTTAGCATTTTCCCAAACCTTATCTCTAACGCCTTTACGGAAATAAGTTGGTCTTTTGTACGTTTTAGGAACTTTAGGTTTTTTGCTGGTGTTAGTAGATGTTTCGCTAACTCGGGAACTCGATTTTGCATTAAGCTTTTTGTTAATTCCACGAGCTCCGAAAGGAACCAACATTGCCATTGCTCCACTAAGGCTCTGTTCTTGCCTCTCTTTAGAGACTTTATTCCCGAACATATCGCGTCCTGTTATGGCCTCGCTAAAACCATTTGCAGAAGCAAGTCCATAAAGTCCTTTGCTGGAGTTTTGAAGAGCATGGAATGTCTTAGGTGTTTTGTATACATCGAGAGCTTTGTCTGCTCTATACAATGCCTTACTTGTTGAATAAACAGATTTTCCGCCTTTAGCTAATTTACCTGCCCATCCTACGATAGGGATGTATCCTGCCGCAGCCATTGCACCGGCAGCGACCCGTTGTCCAGCAGTTAGCTTTTCGCCGGTAACAGGATCAACCCCATCAGCGGCTCTTTTATAATCATAATATCCAGAGACCTCTCCTGTAAAATTACAAACAGCATCCCAAGACTTTTCATACCATGGTCTGTTCGCCAGTTCTTCTTGTTCTTTTGCTATTCTTCTTTGTTCCGCCTGTTGGTCCTTAAAAGAGATGTAGTCTGTTGATTGTTTCTTTACATCCTCAGTCATCTTGTGAATCTCACTGTCTCTATAAGCCATCGCATTATAGTGAATAGGAGAGGCGCTTTTGCCTTTTGCTGTCGCATTCATTAAAGCTTGATAATCAGCTTGAATCATTTGTTCATTTGCTTCTGATAGTCCGTATTCTGATGTTAAGTTTTCGTCAACTTCATCCATTTTCTCAATGGCTTCTTTTCGTTTCTTTTCGGCAGACGAAAGTTCATTTTTAAAAGTTTCTGTCGAGAACAGATCCAAAGGCAGTATATCGTTGATATCATTTAATATATCTTGCATGGCTTTTTTCTGTTCAGACATGATGGATTTTGATTTGGTGGAGGCGTTAGCAAGCTCATGCGCTAAAAAGGTTTCTTCTATGTAGGCATCTGATAAGTTGGCGTCTTCTAAGAAACCAGGAATACTCGTTAAGAAAGAAATTTTCATCTCAATTAAATCAATCCATTGGTCAGCAATGCCAGCTTGATCTTCATAAAATGATTTGATGTTATTAGCACCTTTGCCTGAAAACTCGCTATCATCTAAATCTGCAACAGCTTTGAACGCTTTCTTTAATTTGACCATTTTACTTTTTAAATCTTTGTATTCCTTTGCTCGCTTTTCAGCCTCGGTGAGCAAGGTTTTGGCTTCAAATACTTTCATGATCATATCCTTTCATTTAATCGTCATAACAAAATATTACCATGGAAGAATGATGAAACTAACTGTTATGTGGATCAAATGGTGGAAATGAATCATTCGATCTGTGTCATTTTACCTATTTGTTAATCCTTTCAATGAAAGGGGACTTTCCAATTGTAACATCGCCATCATGAAAAAATTCGATAACGTAGCCAAATTCACTAAACATAAAAGTATCTGATCCAACGGCAGTTACATCATCAATTACGTTTAAGGCATGCACAAGACTGGTTTTTAATGCTGGCTGTTCTCCGTAACCCCAAAGAATAATAATGTTCCTATCTTTAAAATGGTGGTTAGCTAGCCAATCGTAAATCTCTTCCTCGTAAACTATAGATTGATGACAACAAACTTCTTCCCACTTGATTCGTCCCCAAGATGTAAAGGGAAAACTGTTTGAAAGCAGTTCATAATATTTTGTCGTTAAGTCTTCTGATAAGATTTCTTTGTTTTTCCCTAGAGCTTCTAAGCATTCATCAAATAAGTCCAAGATGTTCACCTCAAAAGCTTTATGTATGATGGATTTTTTCAGTATTAGAAATAAGAAAAAGCCGTTATGAAACGGCTAAAGGGAAACAGAACTAATGTTGTTTATCGAATCAAACAAGGAATTCATGAGTAGGTGCTAGAGTTACATTCCGGGATGCTTCCTTCATTTCGCCATTAGACATAGATCCGAAAAAGGCAAGTCCAATTAAAACGGCGGATAAACTGATAAACAATTTAGATTTCATACATGCATTCCCCTTTCGATATTTGCTTTTGAGCATATACCATCTTCTTGAAACAGATGATACTATCCTCTATTTTTCCATTATAATCGAAAAGGTTGCCTCCTAACAATGCCAGCTCTTCCAGATAAGGGTATCCTTTGCCATTCTCTAAACGAGAGAAAATGTTGAGGAGTTTAGGTGTATCGCCATTTCTTATATAAAGAACGTCTAATGCTTCAAATAAGTTCATAAAAAGTTCGTCTTTAAAATCTACAGCACTTCTAATTCCTTTGCGGAAGCAATCCATTGCTTGTTCTTTTTTGCCTTGTTTAAAATAAATCAATGCTAGGTCATGATAAGCTTGCGGAAGTACGTCAGAGTTAATTTTTCTGTATTGAACCAAGGCTTGTTCGATGTAACGAGCAGCCTTATTTAAGTTGTCCATTTTGTGATAACAATTGCCGAGATTGAAAAACGCAGTGGCATAGATATGAGTATTTTTACTTTTAAGCAGCTCAGCACCTTTTAAAGCTTCTTGAAGGTGGGGGAGAGCTTTCTCATGATTTTCAAGGTCATCATAGTTACCGGCAATGACAAAATGGCACTGTATACGCCGAACAGAATAAAGCTCGTGTTTTTTATAGATGTTATATGAAAGCTCAGCGTAATGCATCGAAATGTGTGTCATTTTCATATGATAATAGACTTCAGACAGTTTAAAATAAAACTCAGCTTTTTCAATCTTGTCGGAGATTGTAGGAATTTTGCGTTCAGCTTTTTTGTAATATGTAATGGCCTTTGTGTATTCACCGTTTCTAAACTCATACATCCCGCGGAAGAAGTTATAATAATATGCCCGCATATTGTCTAGCTTCTTCTTATGCCCTTCGATTTTCTTTAAATATTCTGAAAGTTCCATTCGGTTTTCATCGGATGGCATCGTGTATTCCAACATGATTTTATGGCGGAAGGCCATTAATTGATAATAAATAAGCAAATCTTGATCTTCTTCCATAACCTCTATATCACGTTCGATTTCAGCTTTTAACATTTCAGCATCAGTAACGTTGAATTTTTGAATATGCCTATGCCATTCATTAATCTTCATTCCCACTTCAGCTGATGTGATTGATATCAAGATATTCACCCTTCCCTTAACTCTACTAGTAATGTAAATATTAACAAGTTTTTGTTCGCAGAAAAAGGCAATAGGGCACCGCAATTTAAATTTTCGGTGAGACCGCAATAACTTTTTTATTACACTTGTTGGCCTCTCATCTTCTTGTTTTAGTTAGTCAATTTGTCTAGAAGATCACCAATTACATAGCATCAAATACAAGTCAATGAAGGTGTACCTCACCAAATGCACAATTAATCTCACGTCACATATTATAAGTTATAAAAAGCCACTTTAACTTTAAAGCAATGAATTGAGTTGGTTTAACTTGACATGCTGCATCATTGAAAAACTTAAACGAATTCAAAGTGAAAAACAAATAAAAGTTGATGAATGTTTTGCTGTAACACCAGTTTTTTTAATTAATCAAGAAGGAGAACATTTTATTGCATCTGGCATATCGAATGGAGAACTATTTCAGACGTGTTATTTTAAAGTTATTTCGGTTAATGAACTGCGAAAATGTGTTGTGCTAGAATTACTCGTTCCTTGTTGTATGAAAACATTATGTGCCAATAAGGTTTTGTATCGTTCAGATTCACGTATTTTGATTGATATTTCATTTTTTTGTGGTATTGGTGAAGTTAAAATTCCTGTATATGATTATCTGATTTTAAAACCAAGTATAAAAGATAAATTTGAAATTTGTTTTTTAACAAATGAAAATAAAACAGGAGTTCTATGGAACAACGAATCTAACTTTGCTAATACTGCTACAGTCACTCTTCATCATAAAGATACCAAGAATTCTTCGATTAAAATTATTCTTCAGACTAAAGAAAATATATATTCATTAGGTGTGAATAAAGGAGAAAGTTGCTCTATTACGGTTAAAGATCTTGAGTGTCTTAAGATCGAATCATCAAAAAGAAAATCGAAAGGACAAATAGATGTTCAGCTGAATCACATTATTAAATCTATTAAATATTTTTAAGTTTGGTTGATTATCCAATCGAAATTGTTTTTAATAACATATTTTTATAAAGATAATATGAATGAGGAGGATAATTATGGCTATTTTGGGCGGTTGTAGTAACGAGCAAACGGGTTTTGTAAACGATGCTGTATGTTTCACGATTGATTTGGGGGATACTGGAGCTGTAGCTACACCAGTTTGGGAAGACGCAACTTCTTTTGTTATAAATGGAACAATAATGGTAGAAAACAATGGGATTGTAGGAGTAGGCCCCACAGCTTCTCTTACAGTTAATGGAACAGCAGTTGCGGGATTTACAGTAGCACCAGGAGAAAGTAGATCAATCACTTTGAATGATATCAACTCAATAGGTATTGTTGGGGCAGGGGGAACTGGAACAGCAAATGTGACCGTTTCTTTTTCATTAAATTATCAATATTAATCAGTTTGTATCTTTGATTCCACAAACTTTTGCTGAAAGTAGTGACAGAAATGTGCGCTCAACTTAACGCATGTGGAGGTAGTAGTAGAGGACCAACAGGACCAACAGGACCGACCGGAGCAACGGGAGCAACCGGACCAACGGGTGCAACCGGAATAACAGGAGCAACCGGACCAACGGGTGCAACCGGAATAACAGGAGCAACCGGACCAACGGGAGTAACGGGAATAACCGGACCAACGGGTGCAACAGGACCAACCGGAGCAACGGGAGCAACAGGGGCAACCGGAATAACGGGAGCAACAGGAATAACGGGACCAACCGGACCAACGGGTGCAACCGGAATAACAGGAGCAACCGGACCAACGGGAGTAACGGGAGCAACAGGAATAACCGGACCAACAGGAATAACCGGACCAACAGGAACAGGCGGAAGTGTAACAGGAAACTCTATGTATGCATCTAATACAGTTGGTAGTACAATTGCAGTGGTACTGGGTGGTTCCCCAGTACCCTTACCGAACAATCAAAGCTTAGACGGTTTTACAGTAAATGGAGGTAATAATATGTTTACTGTGCCAGTGGCAGGACGTTATTATCTCTCATATCAAATCAATACCACTCTTTCATTACTTGCTGGTTCTAGATTAATGCGTAATGGTGATCCAATACCAGGTTCAATCATTTCTCCAGCAGTATCAACTTCTAGTTACAATGATGATGTGTTCGCTACTTTGGATGCAGGAGACAGAATATCACTTCAATTATTCGGAGTAGTAGCTACAGTTATTCTTTTAGGAGGGGGATCAACCGGAGCAGCCTTGACTATCATTCGATTAAACTAATAAGTTATAAAAAGGAATTCAAATGAGTTCCTTTTTTATTTGTCTTTAATTACAATTTCAAAGTTATGTACATCTTAAGGGATATGTGTAGATACACGAACTTGTCACTAATGAAAGTTCGAATAACCGATGCTGACCAGAAACGGCTTGTTTTCGCATTTGGCTTTTTCAAAGTCTTCTTCTCTCCAAGGGAACCAGTCAAACAGGGGTGTGGGTGTATTGTAGTAAATATGGAGACTTCTCAGCATTAGTCTATTGAGTTTATTGTGACAAGGTGGGTTCCTATTTATTTGAGCTTTGTTTGCCCATAAACGAAACTCTAGACTAGGAGCCACATTTATAATGTACGATGAATAAGCGTTTTCATATCATTAAGACTGTGTAAGCTGAATGGGGAGGATCACTCCTTATATTTTTGCATTTACATAAAGTAAGCTATAATAAGTAAAGGAATTCCTGTTGAGAATCTCTTTACTAGCCCTTTAAGACATTGTTTCATCTTTAGCAACTGGATGAGTTCTGATGAATAATCATACGATATTTACAATCGTTCTCCCTCTTACTTGTCCTTCCAATATTTCAGGAAGAACGTTAGGAAGTTGATCTAAAGTAATTTCTTGTGAAATAAATTCCTCTAAACTAGATGGTTTAAAATCTGTTGCTACACGATGCCATGTTTTTAACCGTGTTTCCATTGGACAATATACAGAATCAATCCCAAGTAAATTAACACCTCTTAAGATGAATGGAAAAACAGTAGTTGGCAGTTTTGTTCCAGCTGTTAATCCACTAACAGCAACGGAACCTCCATATTGAATTTGGCTTAAGATAGAGGCAAGAGGTTCCCCGCCTACAGGATCAACAGCTGCCGCCCATTTTTGTGATCCTAAGGCTTTAACCTTCCCTCCATAGGTCATATCCCGTGAAATAATTGTACTAGCTCCAAGTTTTCGTAAGTAATCATATTCTGATTCTTTACCTGTACTAGCTTCTACTTGATAACCGAGAGAGTTAAGGAATGAAACAGCAAAACTACCAACACCACCTGTTGCTCCTGTTACCAGAACTTTTCCTTTTTCAGGAGATAGGTTGTTTTCTTCTAGACGTTGAATAGACAGTGCCGCTGTGAAGCCAGCTGTTCCTACTATCATTGCTTCTTTGAGGGTCAAATTATCGGGTAAAGGTACAATCCAGTCTCCAGGGAGACTTGCATATTCGCTAAAACCGCCAAAATGAGAAACACCTATATCATAACTTGTGGCAATCACCTTATCCCCCTCTTTAAAGCGAGGATCATTAGAAGAAATGACTACACCTGCTAAATCTATACCCGGTATAAATGGGTATTTTCTTACGATTTTCCCATTGGGGTTCCCTGCAAGTCCATCTTTGTAGTTAATTCCAGAGTAGTGTACTTGGATGTGGACATCACTTTCTGGTAAAAACGCTGGAGAAACATTCTTTACTTTAATTGAAAATTCATCATCAACTTTGTTTACAACTAGAGCCTTGAATTCGTCTTTCATTTTATAAATCCTCCAATATGCTATCTTGATGTGAAACCACTTTAAGTATACACAATTATTCTGACCGGTCAAACTATTTTGTCTGGTCAGAATAATTTTGTGTGGATTTCATGAACTGTTGTATACTAATTGAAGGTTAGCTTTCTGGAGGTTTATTATGAAGAAAAAAGCAGAAGAAAGAAAGAATCAGATATTAAGGGCAGCTTTCCAAGCTGTGTCAACACAAGGTTATAATTCAGTTACACTACAAAGTATTGCTGATCACGCAGGAGTTAGTAAGGGCGTCGTGCATTATTACTTTGATAATAAGGAAGATACCCTTTCTCAACTACTTGAGTGGATTACAAATAAAATTTATAAACATGAATTGAAAGCAGTGGATTCGGAATCTACGCCACTGGATAAGTTGAAAGCTTATGTAAATTCAATATTTGTCTCTCCCGAGGAAAATGAAAAGTTTTACAAGGTTTATTTAGATTTCTTGTCTCAGGCAACCCGAAATGAAACGTACAGGAAAATTAACCATAGCTTTTATCAACAGTGCTGGGGCATCACATCTAACATTATTATTTTTGGACAGGAAACAGGAGTATTTGACCAAAGTATAGATGTTGAAAAAGCTTCAAAAACAATGCGATCTATTGTAGATGGATTGCTCATTCAATGGCTAATGAGTGAAGATATAAATTCACATGAATATTATAAAGAGATTTGTTATCAGAGCTTTTTAAGTCTTCTAAAGCTCACTTAATTCTATTGGTTCAATCTCTACTCTTTACGTAACAGAAAAAGATATAGCGAATATAAAAACAGAAATGAGGCCTGAAGTATAACAAGCGTTGAGGTAAGCAAGGATTATAGTGCTAGCCTTAAAACCATATAATGAATGACTTCACTACTTCATAAGCATTCACTTTATTTAAGATACCAAACTATATTGGTATCTTTTTTGTTTTGGAGTTTTATTAAATCTTCTTTAGGATTTCATGACTTGCACCAAAGTAAGGTTATTCTTGTTTGAAAAAATGGAATCTAAACAAAACCTATGCGTAAAATCTTAAAAGACCTTAAAAGAGTCTTTTTTTGTTATGAAATAACATAATTCAACAAAAATTAACAAATATTAACATGATCGTATTGTTGTTATAGGGTCTCTTTAGTATTTTTTTAAAAAGAGAGAATGAGGAAGGGGCTATGTAATTTGTCTTGCACATTTCTTTTTGTAACAACATTAAATATTGACTTTGTGATAAGACAATAATTTGTTTTAGAAAATAAAAAGGAGAAAACAAATGTTAAAATCAGATTATTCTGCAATTGAAAAGAAGGAATATTCTAAGAGAAAAACAGCGAGAACTTCACTTTATCAGACAGTTTGGCGATGGCATTTTTATGCGGGTTTGATCTTTTTGCCTTTCTTACTTATATTGGCTGTCACAGGTGGTGTGTACTTGTTTAAGCCTCAAATCGAAAATCATTTATACAAAGATCTATACGAGGTTCAGGCAGAATCAAAAACAGTCTCTCCATCAGTACAATTTGAAGCAATAAAAGAAAGGTATCCTGACGCTGAAATAATAAAATATAGACCCAGTGATCATCCAGAACGATCTGCCGAAGTGGGTATTGTTTCCAAAGACAGTTCCTATATTGTGTTTGTTAATCCACATAATGGGCAAATTATAGGGCAACTTGCTGATGATAATCGAATAATGGATAAAATCGAAGAATTTCACGGTGAATTAATGGCAGGAACAGCAGGGGACAGAATTGTGGAATTAACAGCTTGTTGGGCGCTAATACTTATCGTGACCGGTATTTATTTATGGTGGCCCAGAAATAGAATGAAGGTACGGGGTGTCATGATTCCCAGAGTTACAAAAGGAAAGAAAATATTGACTAGGGATTTACATGCAGTACCTGCATTCTGGATTTCTGCAGGCATGTTATTTTTGGTTTTAACGGGATTACCATGGTCTGGTTTATGGGGAAACACATTTCAGCAATTAACTACAAATTCAGGATTCGGATATCCTCCATCTATTTGGGTTGGAGAAGCTCCGACATCAACTCAAACAAAAGAAGTTGCCGATGTCCCTTGGGCAGCTGAGAATCTAGAAGTTCCTGTTTCAAGTAACTTTCTATTGATGATGTTGTAACGATTGCAGAAGAACAAAACATTACGCCTGGTTATGATATTTACATTCCTCAAAAAACTGACGGAGTTTATACAATGTCCGTTTTTCCGCCCAAAGCACAAGATGAGGCAACGATGCATATAGATCAATACACGGGGGCTGTCCTAGCAGATTATCGTTATGACAACTACGGCACTATGGGAAAAATAATTGCTCTTGGAATAACTCTTCACAAAGGGACACAGTTTGGACTGGTTAACCAATTGATCGGTTTAATGATCTGTATTGGAATTGTAGCAGTTGGGATAAGTGGATTTATTCTTTGGTGGAAACGTAAACCTGCCGGAAAGTTAGGGGCACCAAAATCTCCCGAACTCAAAACCATGAAACTCCTAATACTTATCATCATAATGTTTGGTGTCCTATTCCCTTTGGTAGGAATATCTCTTGTGCTAGTCTGGATAATTGATAATCTCCTCATTAAAAGGATTTCAAAGTTGAAAACCATAATAAATTAATAAAAATTGATTGATTAGTGAGGTCGATTTGAATAGTAGAGGATTGTCTTTCTTTTTCCTAATCATATTAATGCTCCTATTAACTTCATGCACTGTTGATCCTAATGCTGCTGACCAGTATGTACAATCAAAACAACTTGATGTAGAGATAATTTTACCTTCTAGCCTATCAAAGAATAAAGAACAAAATTTAAAAATGAAACTGACGCAAGAAGGAAAAAAAGTAGAGTATGCAACGAATGTAAAGTTTGAGATATGGAAAGAAAATCATAAAGAGCATTTAGAAGTGGTAGAAGCTGAGTATGAAAACAATGGGATATACGTTGCTACAAAGACATTTACTGATGATGGCTTATATAATATTAAAGCAGATGTAAAAACAAGAGACGCACATGTAATGCCCACCAGACAGGTTATAGTCGGTAAGCTACTTGAAGAGGACAAGAACGTTTTTAAACCTGATAACAAAAAGCATCAAGAGCATCAAAATCATCACTAATCTAAGTGCATACTGTTTTAGAGATAATACCAATATGTTTACTTTTTACTCAATTAAAGATCGTTTGTTGGTGTTAAAATAAAAAAATCCAGAAAGTCCGGCGTTATACGTTTTGAGGGCTGAGTGTGCATGAACGTCTAAACGCAGACTTAAACCTGGATTTTTGTTTTTTGTGATAAGCAAATACTACTTACCCATTAAAGCATTAACCATTTAATTAATATTCATTCGGATTTATGAAAAAGTAATTAGACATTCACCTCCTTCGTGCTCCCGCAATACATTATGATAAATGCCTTCGGAGGTGGATTTATTGACTGAGTTATATGCTAAAAGTGATCTTGAAAAAATTAAAGAAACGCTACCTGGTTGGCAATTAGATTCGTTTAACTATTTGAATGAAAAAATAGGTGATAAAGAAAATAAATTTCCTTGTATACCGGGAAGGCAAGCATTTTTAAGCGACCAGCTGCGAATTGCTTTTGTCGGTGATCCTAGGAATCCCGAGACTGCGAAGGAATTAGCGCCATTGCTTACTCGGTATGGAACTATTTCACGAGAGACAGGAAAGTATGCATCATTAACTGTAATATTTCATACACCAGAAGAATTACTGACTGATTACAAAATTGAGGATTACGAATCGTTGTTTTGGCAGTTGCTCAATTCATTGAGTATGGAAGATCCAGCTGATTGGCCAGATGATATACCAGAAAATCCAGATAACTTTCAATGGGAATACTGTTTTAATGGAGAACCATATTTTGTTCTGTGTGCTACACCGGCTCACAGCAAAAGAAAAAGCAGAAGTTTTCCTTATTTTATGTTGACGTTTCAGCCTAGATGGGTTTTTGAGGATCTAAATGATACTACTGCATTTGGACGAAATATGAGTAAGCAAATTCGAAAAAGGCTTGAGGCATATGATGAAGTACCTATCCATCCGCATTTAGGATGGTATGGAAAAAAAGACAATCTGGAGTGGAAACAGTACTTCTTGCGAGATGATGAAAATCAAGTGTCACAATGCCCTTTTATGAAAATGAAGAACTTATTCAAAAAGAAAAGGTCTGATTAAATTGTTTAAAACCTTATGTGGAAGGATGGATTGAATGGCTTATATCTTCACATAAGGTTTTAATTGATGATAAATCTGTGTGCTCTGACTAAATACGTATTATCTCGAATTATTATCGATTCTACATATTCACAAAAATTATTTAATGTTTTTTTCTTGAAATTAGAAATTAGCGTTTATGATCTCCGTTGCTGTAGTAGCAAAGTAGCGATGGAGGAAATAATAAAAATGGAAAACCTCTATCTGGTTACACAAGCTTTTAGCGGGTTTTACAATTAATCAAAATAAATTGATTTATTTGCTTGCATTAATTTAAAAATCATGAGTATAATAAATACATCAAAAAAAATTGATTAAAGAAGGCGATATGAATGGATGAGACGAAATCAGAACTGCTACGGAAATATGAACAAAAATTTAAGGCTCTTGCTGATCAGAAACGATTAGAGATCATGTATGAACTTTGTCAAAGGGGAAAAACCTGTGTTTGTGATCTGACTGAGATTTTTGAGGTGACGCAATCTAAACTTTCTTATCATCTAAAAATTTTATTGGATGCCAACTTAATAACGAAAGAGACAAAGGGAACATGGAGTTATTATGATCTAAATGATGAGGAAGTAAATGGTTTATTATCAGAAGAGCTTTGTTGTATATTTAGAAAAAAAGGTGAAGGAGATTGCTGCTAAAAAAATTTTTTAGGTATTATATCAAATTTTTTTGATTAATATATAAGAGGGGGAATTAAAATGAAATATGTTCATGTAGGGGTTAACGTTGTCAGTTTAGAGAAATCGATCAATTTTTATGAAAAAGTTTTTGGAGTAAAGGCTGTAAAAGTAAAAACAGACTATGCAAAGTTTCTATTAGAGACTCCTGGACTGAATTTCACTTTAAATGTCGCAGATGAGGTGAAGGGAAATCAAGTGAATCATTTTGGATTCCAAGTAGATAGTTTGGAAGAAGTTTTGAAACACAAGAAAAGGCTTGAAAAAGAAGGGTTTTTTGCACGTGAAGAAATGGATACGACTTGTTGTTATGCAGTCCAAGATAAATTTTGGATTACTGATCCAGATGGGAACGAGTGGGAATTTTTCTATACCAAATCGAACAGCGAGGTTCAAAAACAAGATTCCTCCTCTTGTTGTGTAACACCGCCAAGTGATATTACAACGAACTCTTGCTGTTAGTAAAAAAGGTGAGGATAAAGTAATGAAACGTTTATCTTTTTTAGACCGTTATTTAACCATCTGGATTTTTCTTGCGATGGCATTGGGGATAGGATTAGGTTTTATATTTCCGAGTTTTGTTGGTGGATTAAACAAATTACAAGTAGGAACTACATCTATCCCTTTAGCTATTGGATTAGTATTAATGATGTATCCACCACTAGCAAAGGTTCGATATGAAGAAATTGGACGGGTATTTAAAGATATTAAAGTGTTAATTTTATCTTTAGTGCAAAACTGGATCATCGGACCGACTCTCATGTTTATTTTGGCTATCATCTTTTTGCCAGATAAACCGGAGTATATGATTGGGCTTATTATGATTGGATTAGCTCGCTGTATTGCGATGGTTATTGTTTGGAATGACTTATCAAAAGGTGATACGGAATACGCGGCAGGATTAGTTGCTTTCAACTCAATTTTCCAAATGCTTTTTTTCTCAGTTTATGCTTACATTTTTGTAACAGTTATTCCGCAATGGTTAGGGATGGAAGGAGCAGTAGTGAATATTACGATGGCAGAAGTCGCAAAATCAGTATTCATTTACCTTGGAGTTCCTTTTATTGCAGGAATGGTGACACGTTATATTTTTGTAAAAGTGAAGGGCAAAGAATGGTATGAAAAAGTGTTCATTCCTAAGATTAGTCCAATTACGTTAATTGCTTTGCTATTTACAATTATCGTCATGTTTTCCTTAAAAGGTGATGTAATTGTTAGCTTGCCGTTAGATGTTGTCCGAGTTGCGATTCCATTATTGATTTACTTTGTTTTAATGTTCTTTGTTTCCTTCTTTTTAGGGAAGAAAATCGGGGCAAACTATGCTGTAACTACTACTTTAGCTTTTACAGCAGGAAGCAATAACTTTGAATTAGCGATTGCTGTAGCTGTTGGTGTATTTGGAATTCATTCGGGTGCAGCATTTGCCGCCGTAATTGGTCCGCTTGTAGAAGTGCCAGTCATGATAGCACTTGTTAAGGTTGCTTTATGGTTTCAACGAAAATACTTTGGAAGTCACTCGATGTAGAGGTGGAATATATGGAGAATAAAATCATTTACTTTTTATGTACAGGGAACTCTTGCCGGAGCCAAATGGCTGAAGGATGGGCTAAACAATATTTAGGTGATGAGTGGAAAGTGTATAGCGCGGGGATAGAAGCACATGGATTAAATCCGAATGCTGTTAAAGCGATGAAGGAAGTTGGTATAGATATCTCTAATCAAACGTCAGATATAATCGATTCTGATATTCTGAACAATGCTGATTTAGTTGTTACGCTTTGTGGAGATGCTGCTGATAAATGCCCGATGACGCCTCCACATGTAAAACGTGAGCATTGGGGTTTTGATGATCCGGCAAGAGCACAAGGGACAGAAGAAGAAAAATGGGCGTTTTTCCAAAGAGTTCGTGATGAAATAGGGAATAGGTTGAAGGAATTTGCTGAAACAGGGAAATAAATAAACTCTTTTGTTAAAGGATGCATATTTATATGTGTCCTTTTTTTATTAATGTCTAGCTATACGAACTTGACACCAGTGAAATGTCATTAACTATCTAACAATGAAAAACACTACTCCATTGTACTCTCAAATAATAATAAATCATTGAAAACTATAATAAGCGAATGTTGAGGCATAGAAAATAAAATCTTTTCTATTGAGGACCTAAAGGAGTGTAGAAAAGTCACAACAACTTTTTTTAAATTTTTTGCATATTCATTGAAACGTTTAATAACACTATAGTTTAATTTAAAATCTCCTCATTTGGACAAACAGCTGTTACATAGCATTACCCAAGGGGTGATGCATTTTATGAAAGTGATAATCATCGAGGGACCGCAAGCTGACAAATGCATTAACGATTGCTATCATTATTTAATAAAACTTTATAGGAAGGAGATTCAGGGTGATAGCAATATATGTAAGGGTATCGACCGAGGAACAAGCGATCAAGGGATCGAGCATCGACAGCCAAATCGAGGCCTGTATAAAGAAAGCAGGGACTAAAGATGTGCTGAAGTATGCAGATGAAGGATTTTCAGGAGAGCTTTTAGAACGTCCGGCTTTGAATCGCTTGAGGGAGGATGCAAGCAAGGGACTTATAAGTCAAGTCATTTGTTACGATCCTGACCGTCTTTCTCGGAAATTAATGAATCAGCTAATCATTGATGACGAATTGCGAAAGCGAAACATACCTTTGATTTTTGTAAATGGTGAATACGCCAATTCTCCAGAAGGTCAATTGTTTTTCGCAATGCGCGGGGCAATCTCAGAATTTGAAAAAGCCAAAATCAAAGAACGGACATCAAGCGGCCGACTTCAAAAAATGAAAAAAGGCATGATCATTAAAGATTCTAAACTATATGGCTATAAATTTGTTAAAGAGAAAAGAACTCTTGAGATATTAGAAGAGGAAGCAAAAATCATTCGGATGATTTTTAACTATTTCACCGATCATAAAAGCCCTTTTTTCGGCAGAGTAAATGGTATTGCTCTACATTTAACTCAGATGGGGGTTAAAACAAAAAAAGGCGCCAAAGTATGGCACAGGCAGGTTGTTCGGCAAATATTAATGAACTCTTCCTATAAGGGTGAACATAGACAGTATAAATATGATACAGAGGGTTCCTATGTTTCAAAGCAGGCAGGGAACAAATCTATAATTAAAATAAGGCCTGAAGAAGAACAAATCACTGTGACAATTCCAGCAATTGTTCCAGCTGAACAATGGGATTATGCTCAAGAACTCTTAGGTCAAAGTAAAAGAAAACACTTGAGTATCAGCCCTCACAATTACTTGTTATCGGGTTTGGTTAGATGCGGAAAATGCGGAAATACCATGACAGGGAAGAAAAGAAAATCACATGGTAAAGACTACTATGTATATACTTGCCGGAAAAATTATTCTGGCGCAAAGGACCGCGGCTGCGGAAAAGAAATGTCTGAGAATAAATTGAACCGGCATGTATGGGGTGAAATTTTTAAATTCATCACAAATCCTCAAAAGTATGTTTCTTTTAAAGAGGCTGAACAATCAAATCACCTGTCTGATGAATTAGAACTTATTGAAAAAGAGATAGAGAAAACAAAAAAAGGCCGCAAGCGTCTTTTAACGCTAATCAGCCTAAGCGATGACGATGATTTAGACATAGATGAAATCAAAGCACAAATTATTGAACTGCAAAAAAAGCAAAATCAGCTTACTGAAAAGTGTAACGAAATCCAGTCAAAAATGAAAGTCCTAGATGATACGAGCTCAAGTGAAAATGCTCTAAAAAGAGCCATCGACTATTTTCAATCAATCGGTGCAGATAACTTAACTCTTGAAGATAAAAAAACAATTGTTAACTTTATCGTGAAAGAAGTTACCATTGTGGATTCTGACACCATATATATTGAAACGTATTAAAGAGGGGTGTATGCACCCCCCTTTTGTAATTACAATCTCATTTTCAATACACCTCGCAGCATACGTCGCCAGCTTTGTCCCTTTACCAGCGGAATAGCTTTCAATTCCTTTTATCAGCCCGATCGTTCCGATGGAGATTAAGTCCTCTGCATCCTCACCTGTATTTTCAAATTTTTTCACAATATGGGCGACCAAGCGAAGATTATGCTCAATCAGCATGTTTCTGGCATGTTCATCCCCTTTAGCCATGAGCTCTAAGTATTTTTTTTCCTCGCTGCTTGAGAGCGGTTGTGGAAAGGCATTGTTTTTCACGTAAGATACTAAAAAGACAAGCTCTTTAACAACAAAGCCGAGCGCTGCGAAAACACCTGTCACCATCGTCACCTCCACAAAAGTATGTAGGCAAAAGCCTATATGTAAATGTATGTGACCGGGAGGCTGTCTGTGTCTGTACCGGGAAATTTCTCGCGGGGGAGTCCGGCTTTTGTAAGCAGCATACTAACTTCAAATGTTAAAAATAATCTTTATCAAGCGCCCATACATTGAAATGAACAAAGGTATGGGGGGATGGGAATGAAAAAATGGATGGCAGGCCTGTTTCTTGCTGCAGCAGTTCTTCTTTGTTTAATGGTTCCGCAGCAGATCCAAGGCGCATCTTCGTATGACAAAGTGTTATATTTTCCGCTGTCTCGTTATCCGGAAACCGGCAGTCATATTAGGGATGCGATTGCAGAGGGACATCCAGATATTTGTACCATTGATAGAGATGGAGCAGACAAAAGGCGGGAGGAATCTTTAAAGGGAATCCCGACGAAGCCGGGCTATGACCGGGATGAGTGGCCGATGGCTGTCTGCGAGGAAGGCGGCGCAGGGGCTGATGTCCGATATGTGACGCCTTCTGATAATCGCGGCGCCGGCTCGTGGGTAGGGAATCAAATGAGCAGCTATCCTGACGGCACCAGAGTGCTGTTTAATGTGCAGTAATAAAGAAGAGGCTCTTTCTTGAGCCTCTGTTGTTACAATCCTTCGCCGAGCTGAATTTTCGGGGGATAGGTTTCTGCTTTTCGCCAATATTGGCGTGTGCCTTCGTCCCGTACAACGATGCCCAGCTGTGCCAGTTCGAGACGGAATTCTTCAATATCGTCTTTTTCTTCGTCCTGCAGCGCTTTGTGACGAGCTTTTAATAAGGCATGGGCGCCTTGCGATAGGTCTGGTGCATCAGGAATCCATCGGCGAAATTGATCTTTAAACGGATCACCATCTGTTGCCCATTCGTAATGATGCTGTCTAAAGGCCTTCTCAACGTTTACTGGTTTTTCATCAATTTCTTCCCGTACCAATTCATATCCGGCTGTTCCCAGGAGGACAAGCCGTTTGTGATCCATAAATACAAGAGCGATGTCATCGGAATGAATTGTTTGCACTTTTTTTCCTTTGATGAATTCCACTGTGTGATCTGTAATTTTGACAGACAGCAGCATTGCAATAACAGAATGAGCGAACCAAATCCCCGCACACATACCGAGAAGAGCAGTGATAAATGAAGCTGTAGATCCCTGAAAAGAGGTAATGAGCCGAAGCGGTCCTTCAAGAGGGATCCAGGGGAGGGATAATGCCCATTTCGCAATCTGCGGAATAAAATACCCGATTGCAAAACCGATGATTGCAAGTGCAGCGTATAAAAAGAATACAGCGGTTTTCGTAACTCCGATAAGAGTATGAGATTGATTCTGCAACATGTCACCTTCTTTTTACTAAAAAAATCGAATACCTTCCCATATTTTAACTTAAACTGATGGTAAATCAAGGATAAAGTGATAATTATGGATATAAAGAGATTCAGTAATAGAACTGGCAGGCACAGTCAGTCATGAAAAATAAAATTTACATGCGCATACGATGTAAGCCCCATTTGTTTTCTGCGTATCACAATACAATCCAAAGGGAACATAAAGAGTAAAGGCTTTTTAGACAATCAGGAGGAACAGATATGAAAATCGGATTAATCGGCTTAGGGAAAATGGGCATAAACATAGGAAAGCAATTCATTGACCGCAATCATCAAGCGGTTGGATATGATGTAAATCAAGCGGCTGTTGATGAACTGAAAGCATACGGGGCTGAGGGGACAACGAATCTTAAAGAGTTCATTTCTTTATTAGACCCGCCGCGTATCCTATGGGTTATGGTACCGCATGGCATTGTCGATGCTGTTTTGCGTGATGTATCACCTTTATTAAGTAAAGGCGATATGATTATCGAAGCTGGAAACTCTCATTATAAAGAATCAATTCGCCGCTACAATCAAATGAAAGAAGCGGGTATCCATTATCTCGATGCCGGAACGTCGGGCGGAATGGAAGGCGCACGGCATGGAGCCTGTTTTATGGTGGGGGGCGATCATGAAGCATGGGAGATTGTGGAACCGCTTTTTCGTGATACTGCCGTCGAAAATGGTTATCTATACGCTGGTGAAGCGGGAAGCGGACATTTTTTAAAAATGATCCATAATGGAATTGAGTATGGAATGATGGCCGCGATTGGTGAAGGATTCGAAGTGCTTGAAAACAGCCAATTTGATTTTGACTACGAGAAGGTTGCCAGAGTGTGGAATCATGGTTCTGTCATTCGTTCTTGGCTTATGGGACTGACTGAGCGAGCTTTCGCTAAGGATGCGAAACTGGATCAGATCAAGGGCATTATGCATTCCTCAGGTGAAGGAAAATGGACGGTGGAAACCGCGCTTGATCTGCAGACGGCAACGCCGGTCATCGCCATGTCACTAATGATGAGATACCGTTCTTTAACAGACGATACGTTTACAGGAAAGGTGGTTGCTGCGCTTCGAAATGAATTTGGAGGCCATGCGACAGAAAAAAAGTAAGGGGGCCAACAAGCCTCCTTATTTTTTTGGCACCTTCAGAAGATGAGGGAACTTTTTATAAATGACCAGCATGATGATCAGAATATATGTACCGTAAATGCTGATAGACAATAATTTATTGCTGGTGAAATTGGCACCTGCAATAGTGACAACAACAATATTGGGGATTTTCCCTATTAAAGACGCAAAGAAAAAAACATGCCAGCGAACCTGGCTCAGCCCGCAGATCACGTTCATTACAAGTGAAGGTATGACAGGTATCAGCCTTCCTAATAAAACAGCGGTAAAAGCGTTTTTGTTGAAGGAAGCCTCGTAGCTTTGTATGGCAGGATAGGCCTGAACTTTTTTTCTGGCCCAATCTCTAAAACTGTACCTGGCGAGAAAAAACAGCAATATTGTACCAAGCATTGAGCCGGTCAGTGTAATCCAAATTCCATTTGCAGTCCCGAACACTGCGCCATTTAAAGCAGCAACCAAAGCAAACGGCACTATTGGGAAAAAAACATCGGCAGCAATCAGCAACATACTAAATAAAACGGAAAACATCCCTCCTGCTTTGATTGCATCAAGCCAAGCTTCTTTCTGAAAAAAACCGACTGCAATGATAGCGATAATCACAAGTATACCTATTACTTTTTTTAACATGTCTATGGTCACTCCCAACTTAGGTGATGTTAGGAGCCAAAACCTCCGTCATCTAAATTAGTATAACTGGTGCCATTTCAGCTGTTCAACTGAAAACCAGGTTAAGAACACAATTCTTTTTTACCTCATAAAAAAGGCTGTCCATCTCTCTGTTTTCTGCATTCTTAATAATAGGGAGGGATAGAAATGGTAACCATAAAAAAGGATTTTATACCGCTATCAAATAATAATCGTCCTGGCTATTCTATGACGCCTGCTTATATTACGGTGCATAATACAGCGAATACAGCAAAAGGCGCTGATGCGAAAATGCACGCCAATTTTGTGAAAAACCCGAGCACATCCGAAAGCTGGCATTTTACAGTTGACGATTCAGTCATTTATCAGCATCTCCCGATAGATGAAAACGGCTGGCATGCGGGAGACGGTACAAACGGGACAGGAAACCGCAAATCGATCGGGATTGAAATCTGCGAAAATGCTGACGGCGATTTTGAAAAAGCAACATCAAATGCCCAGTGGCTGATCAGAAAGCTGATGAAGGAAAACAATATTCCGTTACATCGTGTTGTTCCCCACAAAAAATGGTCCGGGAAAGAATGTCCGCGGAAACTCTTGGACCACTGGAACTCTTTTATAAACGGAATTTCTTCCTCGGATACACCTCCAAAAGAATCTTCACCATCATATCCTCTGCCGTCTGGGGTTATAAAGCTCACTTCGCCTTATCGAAAGGGCACAAACATTCTCCAGCTGCAAAAGGCTTTAGCTGCACTTCACTTTTACCCTGATAAGGGAGCCAAAAACAATGGCATAGATGGAGTTTACGGACCGAAAACAGCGAATGCCGTCAAGCGTTTTCAGCTCATGAACGGATTAACTGCAGACGGGATTTATGGGCCAAAAACAAAGGCCAAGCTTAAATCGAAGTTAAAGTAAATGCAGGATTTAACGGATAACCTGTTTCCAGTGCGGATTCAGGTTATTTTCTTTTCTTTGGTTTGTGTGTTTTTCAGATTGGAAAGAAGGGAATTTTAAAAAATCATCAGCTGCGCCGCAATGAAAGCAGAATGATATTCACTGAGGGGGACACGTTAACTATAGGAAAAAACAGTGATAGCGAAAAACTCTTCATTGAACGAAGAGAAACAGAGGTATAACATTAAGGTGAGGCTTTTGGGGGTGTAAAGATGAAACATTTTATCATCCTTTTCCTTCTGCTGTTCGTTACAGCAGGATGCGAGGGAAGGGGATACGAAGACGTTGTAGCATTTGGTGACAGCAATACGCGTGGCTCTAATTGGGATTATCGCGATTATCCAAAAGCACAGCAGTGGGTCAATATATTAAAAACAGCTGAGCGCGGTAACCTTGATATACTCAATGCGGGAATCGGCGGACAGACGACAGAGGATGCCCGTCTCCGATTTCAGACAGATGTGCTGGATCAAAAACCGAAGTATTTGTTTATTATGTTCGGCACCAATGACGCTGCCATACTGACTGAGGGGAAACCGAGAGTGTCGAAGCAGCGTTTTAGAGAAAATCTGGTTTATTTTATTAAAGAAAGCAGAAAACACGGAATCAAGCCTATCTTAATGACGTGTATCCCAATTATAGAAGGTAATGGGAAGCATCATCTGTTTTACTATTCCAGATATCAAGCAGCTGCTTTTGAACCAAAAGGCGGAGCAAGGAAATGGCACAACTCATATAACGATATTACAAGAGATGTGTCGAAGCGCCTGGATGTCCCTCTTGTAGATAACTGGAAGCATTTTATAGAAGCAGACGGCGGAAAAGCAACTGATGAAGCGCTTATCCAATCTGGTTTAATAGATCCTTCTGGAAATCATATGACACCTAAAGGGGCAAGGATCGTATATGAAGGAATACAAGATGGGCAGATCCTGCAGCGTTGAGCCGGACAACCGCCTAGTCCGATTTATTTCTCCTACATAGGCTGTTATAAAACCTTATTAAGGAGGCGCTTCACATGTATGGCGCAGGCAGAGCATATGGATACGCTTTTATTGTTGTTTTAGTTGTTGTTCTCCTGGTTGTGGGCGGCATATACTGGTTAGCATAATAACCGGCCCTTTAAAACACCTCTTTTTAGGGGTGTTTTTTGCTGAAAATAGTAGTAAAGCGCGCAGCCAAAGTGATATAATATCAGTCATCTGAGTAAAAAAAGGAAATACGCCCGGAAAAAATAGACAAATTCCTATTAAGAAGATACGGAAATAATATGTCCGAGCGATCTTCTTTTTATTTCGTTTTCAATTAACTCGATAAAGTCACGGTTTAAATTCATTTCGGTGGCTTTGAAATAAGATTCTATTAGTAATTCATCAGACAGTTTTCTCATGCTAGGAACCCAATTAATGGGAGAGGCACCTCCTTAAAAGTTGGAATCATTCATGATTTTAACGCATACAATGATAAGTTGCGTTCATCTGAGGTTGAAGTTATCTTTAATCTACCATGAAATGCATATAAGAACAATCGTTCTGTTATCCACACCAAAAAGTGGATAACTTGTGAGTATCGTGTTTATAATTTGTCTAAAGAGTGATGTAATAAGAGTGGATAGTGTGTGTAAATTTATCCACACCTGGTGAAGAAACCCAATTTTTGTCGAAATTTTTTTGCTCAGTTTTTCTTTAGGCGCAAGTTCGATTTTTTTCGACAATCATTTTGAAAGAAAGAAAAAGGGAAGGGTGCGGGTTTTGTTAAAAAAGTTTTTTTTACCTGACGAGTTTGTAAAAAATATTTTTCATATTACACCTGAGAAATTAAAGGAACGAAATGTAAAAGGAATTATTACTGACCTGGATAATACGCTTGTTGAATGGGACAGGCCGAACGCGACGCCGCGATTGATCGAGTGGTTTGAAGAAATGAAGGAACACGGCATTAAAGTGACAATTGTCTCTAATAATAACGAAAGAAGAGTGAAACTTTTCTCAGAACCGCTTGGAATCCCATTCATCTATAAAGCCAGAAAACCGATGGGTAAAGCCTTTAATAGAGCGGTGCGCAATATGGAGCTGAAAAAAGAGGACTGCGTTGTCATCGGAGACCAGCTGCTGACCGATGTACTCGGGGGAAACCGAAACGGCTACCATACGATTTTGGTCGTGCCAGTCGCTTCCTCTGACGGATTCATTACGCGCTTTAACCGCCAGGTCGAACGCAGAATACTGAGTGCTCTCAAACGAAAAGGGCACATTCAGTGGGAGGAGTAAGAAATGGAAAAGGTTGTTTGTATCGGGTGCGGAGTTACGATCCAAACCGAGGACAAAACAGGTTTGGGGTACGCGCCGCCTGCATCGCTTACGAAAGAAAATGTGATTTGCCAGCGGTGCTTCAGACTGAAAAACTATAATGAAATACAAGATGTCTCCTTAACTGATGATGATTTTTTGAACATTCTTCACGGTATTGGAGAAACGGACTCTCTTGTCGTAAAAATTGTTGATATTTTTGATTTTAACGGCAGCTGGATTAATGGGCTGCAGCGCTTGGTGGGGGGAAACCCTATCTTATTAGTTGGCAATAAAGCGGATATTTTGCCTAAGTCACTGAAAAGAGAGCGTCTGATCCAATGGATGAAGCGTGAAGCGAAAGAGCTTGGCTTAAAACCGGTTGACGTATTTTTGGTCAGTGCGGGACGCGGCCAGGGAATCAGAGAAGTAATTGACGCGATTGAGCATTACCGCAACGGAAAAGACGTCTATGTTGTCGGATGTACAAATGTAGGAAAGTCAACCTTTATTAACCGGATTATTAAAGAAGTGTCAGGTGAAGAAGATATTATTACAACATCCCAATTTCCTGGCACAACCCTTGATGCGATTGAAATCCCGCTGGATGACGGTTCATCGCTTTATGATACACCGGGAATTATCAACAACCATCAAATGGCGCATTATGTCAATAAAAAGGATCTGAAAATATTATCTCCTAAAAAGGAGCTGAAGCCTCGCACATTCCAGCTTAATGATCAGCAAACACTGTATTTTGGCGGACTTGCAAGGTTTGATTATGTGTCTGGGGAAAGATCTCCTTTTATTTGCTATATGCCGAATGAACTGATGATTCATAGAACAAAACTTGAAAATGCAGACGCGCTTTATGAAAAGCATGCAGGGGAATTGCTCACACCTCCGGGTAAAGATGAAATGGATGAGTTTCCGGAATTGGTCGCCCATACGTTTACGATAAAAGACAAAAAGACAGATATCGTTTTCTCTGGGTTAGGCTGGGTTACTGTCCATGACGCCGATAAAAAGGTAACTGCATACGCGCCAAAAGGCGTTCATGTATTTGTTCGGCGTTCATTAATTTAAGAAAAGGGGAGAGGAGTATGAAAAAGCTGTACGGGGTTATCGGAAATCCGATTGGCCATTCTATGTCACCTGATATTCATAACGCATCATTGAAAGACCTCGGGCTTGACGGACATTATCATGCCTTCAAGGTAGAAGAGAATGATCTGGAGGATGCGGTAAAAGGAATAAGAGCTCTAGGCGTACAAGGAATCAATGTGACTGTTCCGCACAAGGTTTCCATTATGGATTATCTGGATCATATTGATGAGAGTGCAAAAGTGCTCGGTGCCGTAAACACGGTCAGAAGAGAGGGAGATAAGCTTGTCGGATACAATACCGATGGGGAAGGCTTCGTGAAGTCATTAATGAAGGTATTAGACAAGCCCATCTCTGAACTGTCATTCTTAATGATCGGCGCTGGCGGAGCGGCGAGAGCCATTTTTACAACAATTGTCCGAAATACCCCGAAAAAATTTGACATTTGCAACCGGACGTTAGAAAAAGCAAAGCGGCTTACAGAAGCTACTCCCTCGTTTCACAATAAAGAAGTATTAAGCATAAAAGAAGCAGAAGAACGTCTTGAGCAGTATGATGTTATCATCCATACAACGTCTGTGGGCATGTATCCGAACGTGGACGATGTGCCGCTTTCATTACAGCGTGCCGCGAGCAGTGCCGTCGTATGTGATATCGTGTATAATCCAATACAGACGGCCCTTTTAAAGGAAGCAAGCCAAAAAGGCTTGAAAACACTCGACGGTGTGGGCATGTTTGTTGAACAGGCAGCATTGTCTTTCCAATTGTGGACTGGACAAGAGCCTGATATTGAAAAAATGAGATCCATTGTAATAGGAAAATTAGGAGGAACAGAATGTTAACAGGTAAACAAAAACGTTTTTTGCGTTCAAAAGCGCATCATTTAACGCCGATTTTTCAAGTAGGTAAAGGCGGAGTAAACGACAACATGATTAAACAAATTGCTGAGGCGCTTGAAGCGAGAGAGCTGATTAAAGTCAGCGTGCTTCAGAATTGCGAAGAGGATAAAAACGATGTAGCGGAAGCTCTTGTAAAAGGAAGCCGCTCTCAATTGGTGCAGACAATCGGCAATACGATTGTGTTATATAAGGAATCAAAGGAAAATAAACAAATCGAGCTTCCTTAAAGGTGGTTGAAATGAAGAAAATCGGAATTTTCGGAGGCACGTTTGATCCTCCGCATAATGGTCACCTCTTAATGGCGAATGAGGTGCTGTACCAGGCGGGGCTTGATGAAATTTGGTTTATGCCTAATCAAATTCCGCCGCATAAACAGAACGAAGACTATACCGACAGCTTTCATCGCGTGGAAATGCTAAAGCTTGCAATTCAATCTAATCCGTCCTTTAAGCTGGAGCTTGTTGAAATGGAAAGAGAAGGGCCATCATATACCTTTGATACCGTTTCTTTACTGAAGCAGCGTTATCCAAATGATCAGCTGTTCTTTATTATCGGCGCTGATATGATTGAATATTTGCCGAAATGGTATAAGCTGGACGAGCTGCTGAACCTCATTCAATTTATTGGAGTAAAGCGCCCCGGTTTTCATGTTGAAACCCCTTATCCGCTTCTCTTTGCAGACGTTCCGGAATTTGAGGTATCATCAACTATGATAAGGGAACGGTTTAAAAGCAAGAAGCCCACTGACTACTTAATCCCTGATAAAGTGAAGAAGTATGTAGAGGAGAATGGTTTATATGAATCGTGAGGAGGCACTTGCATGCGTGAAGCAGCAATTGACCGAACACCGATATATCCATACGGTTGGCGTGATGAACACGGCGATCGAACTTGCGGAGCGTTTTGGAGCCGATTCTAAAAAAGCGGAAACAGCGGCAATCTTTCATGATTACGCCAAATTCCGCCCGAAAGAAGAAATGAAACAAATTATTGCGCGTGAAAAAATGCCTGCGCATTTATTGGATCATAATCCGGAGCTCTGGCACGCTCCGGTCGGCGCTTATTTGGTCCAAAGAGAGGCAGGGGTTCAAGATGAAGACATTCTTGACGCCATTAGGTATCATACCTCAGGGCGCCCCGGCATGACACTTTTAGAAAAAGTCATTTACGTTGCCGATTACATTGAGCCAAACCGGGCATTTCCCGGTGTCGATGAGGTGCGTAAGCTTGCTGAGACAGATTTGAATCAAGCGCTGATTCAGTCCATTAAAAATACAATGGTTTTTCTTATGAAAAAAAATCAACCGGTTTTTCCAGACACATTTTTAACGTATAACTGGCTTGTGTCTGGCAGCTGAACAGGAGGAATTTGTGAATGAACCAAAAGTCCATTTTAAAGATCGCAGCTGCGGCTTGCGATGATAAACGGGCAGAGGATATTTTAGCACTGGATATGGAAGGTATTTCTCTGGTTGCTGATTATTTTCTGATCTGCCACGGAAATTCAGATAAACAGGTACAGGCTATTGCCCGTGAAATCAAGGATCAAGCTGATGAAAACGGCATTCAAGTCAAAAAGATGGAAGGCTTTGATGAAGCAAGATGGGTTCTCGTTGATCTAGGCGATGTGATTGTCCATGTCTTCCACAAGGACGAAAGAAGCTACTACAACCTTGAAAAGCTGTGGGGAGACGCTCCACTCGCAGATCTTGATCTTGGAATGAATCAATGATTTATCAAGGCTTTGCAAGCGTGTATGACGAGTTAATGTCACACGCGCCTTACGATCAATGGACAAAATGGATTGAAGCATCTCTCCCGGAAAAAGGCCGTATTCTCGATCTGGCATGCGGCACGGGGGAAATCTCCATCCGGCTTGCCGAAAAAGGCTTCGAGGTTACAGGCATCGATCTCAGCGAAGAGATGCTTTCTTTCGCCCAGCAAAAGGTATCGAGTAGCCAGCCTATTTTATTTCTTCAGCAGGATATGAGAGAGATTACCGGTTTTGACGGTCAGTTTGACGCTGTTGTGATATGCTGTGACTCATTAAATTATTTAAAAACAAAAAATGATGTGATCGAAACCTTTAAAAGTGTATTTCGGGTATTAAAGCCTGAAGGCATTTTGTTGTTTGATGTTCATTCATCTTATAAAATTGCGGAAGTCTTTCCGGATAGCACATTTGCTGACCAGGACGAAGATATCAGCTATATTTGGCAGAGCTTTGCCGGAAGTGGCGATCTTTCTGTCATTCATGATATGTCGTTTTTTGTGTGGAACGGAGAAGCGTATGATCGTTTTGATGAGACACACGAGCAAAGAACGTTCCCGGTGGAAGAATACGAAGAAATGCTTAAGAACTGCGGCTTTCAGCTCCATCGCGTGACAGCTGATTTTACGGATACCGAGCCATCAGCACAATCAGAACGCCTCTTTTTCAAGGCGCAGAAATCAAAAACCATCGTTTCCTAAAACGATGGTTTTTTAAAATGCTTTTTTATGCTTTTGCAGTACAGACGAACGTATGACATACTCGTCTACACATGAAACTGCTTTTTCACTGCGGAAATATCCTCCTCGTACTTCATATGAGTATTTTGAAATACCCGGTGAAACATATCCTGCACACCGCTTTCCAGCGCTTTAATGCCTTCTCCTGTTACACCGCCTTTAACGCAAACCTTTTCCTGTAATGCAGGCAGGGTATACAATTCGGTTTCTAACAGTTTTCCCATTCCGACAAGCATTTCCTTACACATCAAAATCGCGTCCTGTTTAGACACTGATGTTTCCGAAACAGCTGCATCTATAAACCGCTGAATCAGATAGCTCATAAAAGCGGGGCCGCAGCTTACGATGTCTGATGCAACCCTGGTGATGTCACTTTCAATTTGCAGCGGATGAGAGATATGCTGCATCAGCTCATTGATTTTCGTTTTTGCAGATTCGCCGCAGCTTGTGCCGAAAGTGACGAGAGAAACACCTGCCAGCGCTCTGTTCGTAATACTTGGGATCACTCGAGCCACTTGACACGGCACATATTGTTCGAGCTGTTCGGTTTGAACGGGGCTTGTAATTGAGATGAGAATATGATCTTTTCTTAAATAAGGTAACGCTCTTGCCAGTAAAGGATATATATCAAGCGGCTTAACACAAATAAAAATCATCTCGTTTTCAGAAACGAGCTTTTCGAGACTTTCGGTAACGTTTATGCTGTTGTAGCGGTTTTTTATGTGCAACGCTTTTTCAATTGTGCGGTTTGTGATTGTCATGTTTGAGGGATCGGCTGCTTTTGATTCAATAAATGATTCGATAAGGATCGTGCCCATATTTCCTGTGCCGATAAAGCCTATCTTCAATGGTTTCCCCTCCTTTGAGCTATTATCCTCTAAACCATATGTGTTATGAAAATAAAATATGACGAAAGCGGGGAACATGCACGATGAATTGGTTGAATCAGCATAAGAAAGCAATTATTTTAGCGGCTTCTGCGGCTGTTTTCACAGCGATTATGATCTTTCTGGCCACAGGGAAAAATAAAGAGCCGGTGAAGCAAGCTGTACCAACAGAGACAGAAAATACAGTGGTAAAGCAGGAAGCAAACAACGACGAGTCAAGCGAAACAATTGTGATAGACATCAAAGGTGCTGTTAAGCATCCAGGCGTTTATGAAATGCGTACAGGGGACAGAGTATCTCAGGCAATTGAGAAAGCAGGCGGGACCAAAGAACAAGCAGACGAAGCGCAAGTAAATTTGGCCGAGATTCTGCAGGACGGGACAGTGGTGTACATCCCGAAAAAGGGAGAGGAAACAGCAGTGCAGCAAGGTACCGGAGGGTCTGTCCAAAGCGATGGAGGGAAGGGACCGCTGGTGAATATCAATACAGCAACCTTAGAGGAGTTACAAGGCATCTCGGGGGTGGGGCCATCCAAAGCTGAAGCTATTGTTGCATACCGGGAAGAAAACGGGCGTTTCCAAACAATTGAAGATATCACTAAGGTTTCAGGAATAGGTGAAAAGTCATTTGAGAAAATAAAGTCTTCCATTACAGTAAAGTGATTTGACGGTTATGCATTATGATAGGTAAACTAAAGGTCAGGCAACACAACATTTGGAGGGAACAACGTGGAACGAATTTCATGGAATCAATACTTTATGGCTCAAAGCCATTTATTGGCGCTGCGCAGCACATGTCCGAGATTATCTGTCGGCGCTACTATAGTCAGAGACAAACGCATGATAGCAGGAGGCTACAACGGGTCAATCGCGGGCGGTGTACATTGTGCAGATGAAGGATGCTTAATGATAGATGATCATTGCGCAAGAACGATTCACGCTGAAATGAATGCGATTCTTCAATGCTCTAAGTTTGGGGTGCCGACTGATGGAGCCGAGATTTATGTGACGCATTATCCGTGCATTCAATGCTGCAAATCTATTATTCAAGCTGGTATCAAAACGGTTTATTATGCTGAGGATTACAAAACACATCCGTATGCGCAGGAATTATTTGAACAGGCGGGTGTAACTGTTGAACAGGTTGAACTCGATGAAATGATCGTTGATCTGAAAAACAGAGAAAAGCTTTCATTTGTAGCGGGTCTTATAGGGAAATTGGCCGATGCCGGTTTAGCGGAGGAAGAATTGAAAAAGATACATGAACAGGCGAATACACTTTTCACGAGCTACGTGTGATGAATGCGTAATTCGCGTTTGTTATTGCCTATGGCGGCAGCTTCGGCAACGGCTGGAATTACTGCCGCCGCTTATTTCCCCGCTATTTTTCTTTTCATCCTCTTTCTCCTCATCATTTTAATCAAAACGAGGCACGCTTTTCTTATTATTGTTTGTTTCTTCTCTTTTATATTGTTTTTTGTACTGTATGCAGTCACAGATTCTCAGAATGTCTCTTCCTATCGGCAGGGAACCTATCAATTCAAGGCAGTGATTGACACTATTCCCAAAATTGACGGCGACCGTATGTCTATGATGGTTAAGACACCTGATAAGGAAAAATGGGCTGCTGCGTATCGCATTCAGTCTGCTGGTGAAAAAGAACAGCTGTTATACATAGAACCAGGAATGTCATGTGAGTTGACTGGTACATTGGAAGAACCGAATCACGCAACTGTGCCGGGTGCATTTGATTATAACGAGTATCTTTATCGGCAGCATATTCATTGGAACTACTCTGTCACGTCTATCCAAAACTGCAGCGAACCTGAAAATTTTAAGTACAAGGTGCTCAGCTTGAGAAAACATATCATATCATTCACAAACAGCCTTTTGCCTCCTGATTCGGCAGGGATTGTACAGGCACTTACAGTTGGTGACAGATTTTATGTGGAGGATGAAGTGCTTACCGCGTATCAAAAGCTTGGTGTTGTCCATCTCTTGGCAATATCAGGACTCCACGTGGGGATTTTGACAGCAGGTTTGTTTTATATCATGATTCGCCTTGGTATAACTAGAGAAAAGGCGTCAATTCTGTTGCTGTTATTTCTGCCGCTCTATGTGATGTTGACCGGCGCTGCTCCTTCAGTGCTACGCGCCGCTCTCATGTCGGGTGTTTACTTAGCTGGAAGCCTTGTCAAATGGCGTGTCCACTCTGCAACTGCAATTTGTCTTTCATACATCGTCCTTCTGCTCTTCAATCCTTATCATCTCTTTGAAGCTGGTTTTCAGCTATCGTTCGCCGTCAGTTTTTCTTTAATTCTATCCTCTTCTATTTTTCAGCAGGTTAAAACCTCCTTGGGGCAGCTGACAATTGTATCACTCATCGCTCAGCTGGGCTCGCTTCCGATTCTCCTGTATCATTTTCATCAGTTTTCTATCATCAGCGTACCGATGAATATGTTGATGGTACCATTTTATACCTTCTGTATTTTGCCGGGAGCTGTAGCAGGTGTTCTTCTATTAAGTCTTTCCGCTTCGTTTGGGAGATTGTTTTTCAGCTGGTTTGATTTATTGATAAGTTGGACCAATAGGTTAATCACAAAAATTGCAGATGTTGATGTGTTCACGATTATGATCGCACATCCTGCACCTGTTCTGCTTTTTTTATTCACGGTCACGATCATCCTATTGCTTATGGCGATTGAAAAACGCTCCTTGTCGCAGTTGATGGTAACCGGCGGCATTTGCTGCACGGTGATGTTTCTGCTCTTTATATATCCGTGTCTTAGTTCCGAAGGAGAAGTGGATATGATAGATATTGGACAGGGTGACAGCATGTTTGTAGGTGCTCCGCATCAGCGGGGTCGTGTCTTAATTGATACCGGCGGCACTTTGTCTTACTCGTCAGAGCCTTGGCGCGAAAAACAGCATCCGTTTTCACTGGGGGAAAAGGTGCTGATTCCGTTTTTAACTGCTAAGGGAATCAAACAGCTTGACGCTTTAATTCTGACGCACGCTGACCAAGATCATATCGGAGAGGCGGAGACTCTGCTGAAGCATCATAAAGTAAAGCGCCTCGTGATTCCGAAGGGGTTCGTTTCTGAACCTAAAGATGAGAAAGTGCTGCAGACAGCCAGAGAAGAGGGAGTGACAATTGAAGAGGTGAAGCGAGGCGATGTATTGCAAATAAAGGATTTGCAGTTCCATGTACTGTCACCTGAAACACCTGATCCGGCAAGCAAAAATAATTCCTCTCTCGTTCTGTGGATGGAGACGGGCGTTCTGAGCTGGATTTTGACGGGTGATCTGGAGAAAGAAGGGGAACAGGAGGTGATGGACGTGTTTCCAAATATTAAAGCAGATGTCTTAAAGGTGGGGCACCATGGGAGCAAAGGCTCTACCGGTGAAGAATTCATCCAACAGCTTCAGCCGAAAACGGCCATTATCTCAGCCGGGAAAAACAATCGGTACCATCATCCTCATCAAAAAGTTCTGCAACTATTACAGAGACATTCTATCCGCGTGCTGCGAACAGATCAAAACGGAACGATCCAATATAGATACAAAAACAGAGTTGGAACCTTTTCTGTCTATCCTCCATATGATACATCAGATATAACAGAGACGAACTAAAAAAGACTGCCGAGAAATCAGCAGCCCGGGCAGTCGCTGTTATGAACCAACTAGGTGAATAACCGTTGCCATGACAAACAAGAAGGCGAAAAATCCGAAGGACACAACAAAACCAACAGCTGAATCTACAGCATCATTTCGTTTGCTTTGAACGTTTTTTTCAAAATCATTCAACTTTATCCCTCCTGACTGACTTAAGTATAATGGAATTGTTTTGAAAAATCTAGAAGCTAAGGTAACGTTTTCTGTTCTGGTGATTATCGCCTTTTTACAAGCTGTCCCGGGGGCTTGCGAACAGGCGTTTAATATAAATGGGGAAGCAGCAGTCAGGCTTCCTCTTTACTATTTTGCAAACTCAATTTAGGATAGAGGGGGATGATGAAAGAGAGGAAGTCGTACAACAATGGTATTTGATGTGTGGAAAAGCCTGAAAAAAGGAGAGGTCCATCCAGTTTATTGTTTATACGGAAAAGAGACATATCTGCTGCAAGAAACCGTCAGCAGGATCAGACAGACGGTCGTTGATCAGGAGACAAAGGATTTCAATCTATCCGTTTTTGATCTGGAAGAGGACCCGCTGGATCAAGCGATTGCAGATGCTGAAACGTTTCCGTTTATGGGGGAGCGGCGTCTTGTCATTGTGAAAAATCCATATTTTTTAACAGGTGAAAAGAAAAAAGAAAAAATTGAGCACAACGTCAGTGCGCTTGAATCATATATACAATCACCTGCGCCTTACACAGTCTTTGTCCTGCTTGCTCCGTATGAAAAGCTTGATGAGCGGAAAAAGCTGACGAAAGCGTTAAAGAAGCACGCGTTTATGATGGAGGCGAAGGAATTAAACGCAAAGGAAACGACGGACTTTACTGTCAACCTTGCAAAAACAGAGCAGAAAACAATCGGCACGGAAGCGGCGGAGCATTTGGTTCTGCTTGTGAACGGGCATCTGTCATCGATTTTTCAGGAGATTCAAAAGCTCTGCACGTTTATTGGAGATCGTGAAGAAATTACGCTGGATGATGTGAAAATGCTTGTTGCTAGAAGCCTTGAACAAAATATTTTTGAGCTGATCAATAAAATCGTCAACCGAAAACGAACAGAGAGTCTGCAAATTTTTTATGATTTGCTTAAACAAAATGAAGAACCGATCAAAATTATGGCGCTTATTTCGAACCAGTTCCGGCTGATTCTGCAGACGAAGTACTTCGCGGAACAGGGATACGGACAAAAACAAATCGCTTCTAATCTAAAAGTTCACCCATTTCGGGTAAAGCTGGCGATGGATCAAGCAAGGCTTTTTTCAGAGGAGGAGCTCCGTTTAATTATTGAACAGCTTGCCGTCATGGACTATGAGATGAAAACCGGGAAAAAGGACAAGCAGCTCCTGCTCGAACTGTTCCTTTTACAGCTGTTAAAAAGAAATGAAAAAAACGATCCCCATTATTGAGGATCGTTTTTATATTATGCAGAAAGTCCGTTCACTTTTTTCGCTAGTCTTGATTTGTATCGAGCTGCGGTATTTTTGTGTACAAGACCTGTTTTCACTGCTTTATCAATACGTTTAGCTGCTTCAGTAAGAGCAGTTTTCGCTTTGTCAGCTTCGTTGTTGGCAACAGAAGCTTCAACTTGTTTGATTGCAGTACGCATAGCAGATTTGATTGTCGCGTTATGAACGCGGCGTTCGTTGTTTGTTTTTGTACGTTTAATCGCTGATTTAATGTTTGGCATGTGTTTCACCTCCTAAGATACAACCTGTAGCACAGTGTCTTAAGGTTAAATCTTCTTCACAATAGAACAAATTGTATTCTATCAAACACACCTTTAGATTGCAATATAAATGTAAAGTATTTTTCATTGAAGGTTCTCTTTTTAGCATGATTCATTCAGCAAATGGCAACAATATAGGTACTTAATGTGAAGGAGGCCCCTGTATGAAAAAGAGTGAGCTGGATGTGAATCAGTATTTGATACGTACCGATTTGGCAGTGGAAACGAAGGAAGCAATGGCCAATCAGCAGGCTGTGCCGACAAAAGAAATTAAAGGCTTTATTGAAAAAGAGCGTGATCACGGCGGCATTAAAATCCGCACAGTTGATGTTACAAAGGAAGGCGCAGAGCTTTCGGGAAAAAAAGAAGGGCGCTATTTAACGCTTGAAGCACAGGGAATCAGGGAGAATGATTCGGAAATGCAGGAGAAGGTCTCTGCTGTCTTTGCGGAGGAATTCTCAGCTTTTCTTGAAAACCTTAATATCTCAAAAGATGCGAGCTGTTTGATCGTTGGGCTCGGCAACTGGAACGTGACACCTGATGCGCTTGGGCCGATGGCAGTAGAAAATCTGTTGGTAACAAGGCACTTGTTTAAGCTTCAGCCGGAAAACGTACAGGAGGGTTACAGGCCTGTCAGTGCTTTTGCACCGGGTGTAATGGGGATAACAGGAATCGAAACAAGTGACATTATTAAAGGTGTGATTGAGCAATCGAAGCCTGATTTTGTCATCGCCATTGATGCGTTGGCGGCGCGGGCGGTGGAAAGGGTCAACACAACCATTCAAATATCGGATACAGGCATTCACCCGGGGTCTGGAGTGGGGAATAAACGAAAAGATTTAAGCAAAGACACGCTTGGTGTTCCGGTGATTGCTATCGGTGTTCCGACAGTAGTTGATGCCGTGACAATTGCCAGCGACACGGTGGACTACATATTAAAACATTTTGGCAGAGAAATGAAGGATAACAGGCCATCAAGATCGCTTGTTCCGGCAGGCATGACGTTTGGGAAAAAGAAAGTGCTCACTGAAGACGATCTTCCCGATCAAAAGCAGCGCCAATCGTTCCTAGGTATTGTCGGAACCCTTCAAGAAGATGAAAAACGGCAGCTCATTCACGAGGTGCTTTCGCCTTTAGGGCACAACTTAATGGTTACACCGAAGGAAGTCGATTCATTTATTGACGATATGGCAAATGTTTTAGCGAACGGATTAAACACAGCGCTTCATGAAAAAGTGTCACAAGAAAACAAAGGCTCCTACAATCACTAAACAGTTCTACTTCCTCTAGCTTGTTCATAGAGTAATTACTAGACAAGCGCTGGAGGGATTCAATGAGAAATAAACGCAGAAACAGACAGATTGTTGTTGCGGTAAATGGAGGGAAAGCGGTAAAAGCCATCTTTCTATTTATCGTAAGCCTTATCGTGATTTTTGTTCTATCCGGTGTGCTGACGTCTCTCCGGCCGGAACTTAGGCCGTCGTCTGACTCTTTTTATGGGATTGCTGAAGAATTGCCGGGTGACGTATTTGCACATTTGCTGCGGATGGAAAACCATTATTTCGCTTCTGACCTCTCTCAAACAGACAGCTCATTTCATCTTTCTCGTCTTTCTTTAAAGCTGGCGACGAGCATTAACCTCGAAGATCCGCGGAGCTTTCTCGGTCGGGAGCTGCCGGGATTTGCACAATTTGATACCGAGATTTTGTTAGCTGGACAAGGAACGGATTATACGAATATGCCTGCGGAATCGCCGCCGCCGTCTAAGGTGATGGAGGAAGAAAGAGAAGCGAATTTGGCAGAGATTGAAAAACAGCAAACGCAATCAGATAATGCGCAAAAAGATCCGCCCAAACAAACAACAGGTGATAAAAAGGTCGTGTTTATCTATCACACGCACAATACGGAATCATATCTCCCTCTATTAAAAGGCGAGACCGATCCTGACATGGCGCGCCATTCTAAAGCCAACGTCACGCTTGTAGGAGATATGTTCGGACAAGCGCTTGAATCCCAGGGAATCGGAGCCACAGTGAATAAAACCGATATACAGTCAAAATTAAATAAAAAAGGCCTAAACTATGCCAGGTCCTATGATGAATCAAGGCCGGTTGTGAAAGACGCCCTTGCTTCAAACAAAAATCTGCAATATATCATTGACATCCACAGAGACTCACGGCGCAAAAAAGACACAACCGCAACGATTAAAGGGAAAAGCTATGCCAGGGTAGCCTTTGTCGTCGGGAAAAAAAGCAAAAACTTCGAAGAAAACTATAAAATTGCGAGTGAGCTTCATAAACTGATGGAGAAAAAATACCCCGGACTTAGCACAGGTGTCTTTTCCAAAGGCTCGCCAGGCGATAATGGTGTTTACAATCAGGATTTAACCGATAGAGCGCTTTTGCTCGAGTTTGGCGGAGTAGATAATAATCTCGAAGAGCTGCAGCGTGCGGCTAACGCGGCCGCGGACGTATTCAGCGAAATGTACTGGGATGCTGAAAAGGTCAACGCAGCGAGCGGGGAGACGAAAAAACAATAAGAAATAGGTGGTTGATTTGATTGCATACTTTGGGAAATGCTTACTGCTTGTCACGATCATGTTTTTAGGCGTTCTGTTCGGCATGCAGCAGGCAAACAACGGGATGCTGAGTATGAAAGGCTATCATGACCCTTCACTGAAGGGGGCGTTTACGCTCACCGACGGAAAAGATAATGAAAAAGAAGCCTCAATCCTAGGAGAAACAGTCACGGCAAAAGATTTAGAAGAAAAACAAAAAGAGCTGGAAAAGGTGGAGACATTCAATATGTTTTCAAAAGCCGGAAAAGCGCTTTCGGACACCGTAACCAATACTGCCCAGTCAATGTATGAATGGATACGGGATATGAATCAATAAGTACGTGAAAGAGAAAAGCAGCCCAGATATGATAGGGAACTTTTCTCTTTCTTGTTTTACATTGAATCTTTACAATCCTATTGATATAATCTAAGCTAGTGTATTTTGCGTTTAATAGTAGGAGTGATAGATTGTGACAGATAAAGAAAAGCGTTTAGAGAGGCAATCGAGAATACGGAATTTCTCTATCATTGCCCATATTGACCACGGAAAATCGACCTTAGCGGATCGTATTTTAGAAAAAACGTCGGCAATCACTCAACGAGAAATGAAAGAACAATTGCTCGATTCTATGGATCTTGAACGTGAGCGGGGCATAACCATTAAATTAAACTCTGTTCAGCTTAAATATAAAGCAAAAGACGGAGAAGAATATATCTTTCATCTAATCGATACGCCGGGACACGTCGACTTCACGTATGAAGTATCCCGAAGCCTTGCTGCCTGCGAGGGAGCGATTCTTGTCGTGGATGCAGCCCAGGGGATTGAAGCGCAGACGCTCGCCAATGTCTACTTAGCGCTTGACAACGATCTTGAAATCCTTCCGGTCATCAATAAAATCGACCTTCCGAGCGCCGAGCCCGAACGTGTGCGCCAAGAGGTAGAAGACGTTATCGGCCTTGACGCATCAGAAGCCGTGCTTGCTTCAGCAAAAGCCGGTATCGGGATTGAGGAGATTTTAGAACAAATCGTAGAAAAGGTGCCAGCTCCGACCGGAGATCCGGAGGCGCCGCTCAAAGCGCTGATCTTCGACTCGCTTTATGACGCCTACCGCGGTGTCGTGGCTTATATCAGAGTCGTTGAAGGAACGGTAAAGCCGGGACAAAAAATCAAAATGATGGCAACCGGCAAAGAATTCGAAGTAACAGAGGTGGGCGTGTTCACGCCGAAAGCAACTCCGACAAATGAACTGACGGTCGGTGATGTAGGCTTCCTGACTGCCTCAATCAAAAATGTTGGTGACACACGTGTCGGTGATACAATAACGAGCGCTGCCAATCCTGCAGAAGAAGCGCTGCCGGGATACCGCAAGCTAAACCCGATGGTGTACTGTGGTTTGTATCCGATTGATACAGCGAAGTATAATGATTTAAGGGAAGCTCTTGAAAAGCTTGAGCTGAATGATTCCTCCCTTCAATATGAAGCGGAAACTTCGCAAGCGCTTGGATTCGGGTTCCGCTGCGGATTTTTAGGCATGCTTCACATGGAGATCATTCAGGAGCGAATTGAGCGTGAGTTCAACATCGACCTGATTACGACAGCGCCAAGCGTTATCTATGACGTGTATATGACAGACGGCGAAAAGGTCGTTGTCGACAACCCGTCCAACATGCCGGATCCTCAAAAGATCGAAAGGGTTGAGGAGCCATACGTAAAAGCGACGATGATGGTGCCGAATGACTATGTCGGCGCTGTAATGGAGCTTTGCCAAGGAAAACGCGGCAATTTCATTGATATGCAGTATTTAGACGCAAACCGTGTCAGCATCATTTATGATATGCCATTAGCGGAAATCGTATATGAGTTTTTTGATCAGCTGAAATCAAGCACTAAAGGCTATGCGTCCTTTGATTATGAACTGATCGGCTACAAACCGTCCAAGCTTGTGAAAATGGACATTATGCTGAATGGTGAAAAAATCGATGCCCTTTCCTTTATCGTGCATCGTGATTACGCATATGAACGCGGAAAAGTGATCGTTGAAAAACTGAAAGAACTCATTCCGCGCCAGCAGTTTGAAGTTCCGGTACAAGCCGCAATCGGCCAGAAAATCGTGGCCCGCTCCACCATAAAAGCAATGCGTAAAAACGTATTGGCTAAATGTTACGGAGGGGACATCTCGCGTAAACGGAAACTTCTTGAAAAACAAAAAGAAGGAAAGCGCCGTATGAAGCAGGTCGGCTCAGTTGAAGTGCCGCAAGAAGCATTTATGGCAGTTCTGAAAATGGACGACAGTCCGAAAAAACAATAGAAGCCGCCGCAGTCTTGTACTGCGGCTTCTTTCTGTAAAGAAGGTGAATCCGTTGAAATCAGCTTATATCCATATCCCATTTTGTGAGCATATTTGCCACTACTGCGATTTCAATAAATATTTTATTCAAAGTCAGCCAGTCGACGAGTATTTAAACGCACTCGAACAGGAAATGATAAATACAATAGCAAAAACTGGGCAGCCTGATCTTAAAACAATCTTTATCGGAGGAGGCACGCCGACCTCCCTGTCTGAGGAACAGCTTAAAAAGCTGATGGACATGATCAACCGCGTGCTGAAGCCCTCAAGCGAATTATCGGAATTTGCGGTTGAAGCGAATCCGGACGACTTGTCCGCAGAGAAATTAAAAATATTAAAAGAAGCAGGCGTAAATCGCCTCAGCTTTGGTGTGCAAACGTTCGAAGACGATCTGTTAGAAAAAATCGGCCGAGTGCACAAGCAAAAAGATGTATTCACCTCTTTTGAAAGAGCGCGGGAAATCGGTTTTGAGAATATCAGTCTTGATCTCATGTTCGGGCTTCCGGGGCAAACCCTCAAGCATCTGGAACATTCCATAAACACTGCTTTATCACTGGATGCCGAGCATTATTCCGTTTACTCCCTTATTGTAGAACCGAAAACGGTATTTTATAATTTGATGCAAAAAGGGCGGCTTCATCTTCCGCCGCAGGAGCAGGAAGCTGAAATGTATGAAATGGTGATGAGCCAGATGGAAGCTCACGGCATTCATCAATATGAAATCAGCAACTTTGCTAAGGCAGGCATGGAATCTAAGCACAATCTAACGTATTGGAGCAACGAACAATATTTCGGTTTCGGAGCCGGCGCTCACGGATATATCGGCGGCACACGAACAGTGAACGTCGGACCTGTTAAGCATTACATTGACCTGATAGCTGAAAAGGGTTTTCCGTACAGAGATACACATGAAGTAACAACAGAAGAACAGATTGAGGAAGAAATGTTTTTAGGTTTGAGAAAAACAGCCGGTGTCAGCAAAAAACGATTCGCAGAAAAATACGGCCGTTCCCTGGATGGACTTTTCCCAAGCGTGTTAAAAGACCTCGCTGAAAAAGGGCTGATTCACAATTCGGAGTCTGCCGTTTATTTGACTCATCAAGGGAAATTATTAGGCAATGAAGTTTTTGGCGCTTTTTTGGGTGAGTTATAATTGACATTTTTCTTGTGGTTTGATACTTTTGTTATAGAATTAGCACTCGCTTATTGAGAGTGCTAACAGAGGTGATGATGATGTTAACAAATCGTCAGCTGCTGATCCTTCAGGTTATAATCAACGATTTTATTAAATCGGCACAGCCGGTGGGATCAAGAACTCTTTCGAAAAAAGATGAAATCACATTTAGCTCTGCAACAATAAGAAACGAGATGGCTGACTTGGAGGAATTGGGCTTTATTGAAAAAACCCATTCATCCTCAGGACGTGTTCCGTCAGAAAAAGGGTATCGGTACTATGTTGACCATTTGCTGTCACCCGTCAAATTGACGAAAAGCGACCTGGACCAAATCCACTCGATCTTCAAAGAGAAAATTTTCGAGCTGGAGAAGACAGTTCAAAAATCAGCGCAAATTTTGTCCGATCTGACGAATTACACATCCATCGTACTCGGGCCGAAGTTGAGTGAGAATTACCTTAAACAGATTCAAATCATTCCGATTCAGCCTGATATGGCGGTAGCGATTCTCGTTACCAATACGGGGCATGTGGAAAACAAAACGATTAACTTTCCGACCAAAATGGATCTGTCTGATATTGAAAAACTGGTAAATATACTGAACGACCGTTTAAGCGGCGTTCCAATGGATGAACTGAATGAGCGCATATTTAAGGAAGTTGTCATGTACCTAAGACAGCACATTAAGAACTATGACAATATACTCGACGCGCTTCGTTCAACCTTTCATTCCACAAATCATGTTGAAAAGTTGTTTTTTGGCGGGAAAATCAATATGCTGAACCAGCCTGAGTTCCATGATATCACCCGAGTTCGGTCGCTCCTTTCATTAATTGAGAAGGAACAGGATGTTTTAAAGCTGGTTCAATCCCCGCACACGGGAATTTCGATTAAAATCGGAAAAGAAAACGACTATGAAGAGATGGAAAATTGCAGTCTGATAACGGCTTCTTATTCCGTAGACCAGAAGCAGATCGGCTCAATTGCGATCATCGGCCCGACCCGCATGAATTATTCCAGGGTTGTCAGCCTGCTTCAGCATGTGACTTCGGACTTGTCAAAAGCATTAACAAGTCTGTATGATGAATAAGGGAATTTTGGCAAATTTTATCGAAGGGCAGCATCTGTCCTTCTCCTTACACTTTGAGGGAGGTGAACACAATGTCAGAAGAAAAACAAACCGTTGAACAAAACGAAACAGAAGAGCAAGAAATCATTGAAGAACAAGCTGCCGCTGATGAACAGCAGGAAGAAACAAATGAAAGCGAACTTCTTCAAAACCAAATTAACGAATTGCAAGGTTTGCTTGAGGAAAAAGAAAACAAACTTTTGCGTGTTCAAGCAGACTTTGAAAACTATAAACGACGCAGCCGTTTAGAGATGGAAGCGTCCCAAAAATACCGTTCTCAAAATATCGTGACTGATTTACTGCCGGCTCTTGACAGCTTTGAACGAGCGCTTCAGGTTGAAGCCGACAATGAACAGACGAAAAGTTTGCTCCAGGGAATGGAAATGGTCCACCGTCAGCTCGTAGAAGCCTTGAAAAAAGAAGGCGTCGAAGCCATCGAAGCTGTAGGGCAGGAATTTGATCCTAATCTGCACCAAGCTGTTATGCAGGCTGAAGACGAAAACTACGGCTCCAACATTGTTGTTGAGGAAATGCAAAAAGGCTATAAGCTGAAGGATCGCGTCATTCGCCCTTCCATGGTCAAAGTGAATCAATAATTACATAGCAGGAGGTTATTCAAGTGAGTAAAGTTATCGGAATCGACTTAGGAACAACAAACTCATGTGTGGCAGTGCTTGAAGGCGGCGAGCCTAAAGTTATTGCTAACGCTGAAGGAAACCGCACAACGCCATCAGTTGTTGCATTTAAAAACGGCGAACGTCAAGTAGGGGAAGTGGCTAAACGCCAATCTATTACAAACCCTAACACAATTATGTCTATCAAACGTCATATGGGTACTGATTATAAAGTTGAAATTGAAGGAAAGGATTACACTCCACAAGAAGTGTCTGCTATCATCCTTCAACACCTTAAATCATACGCTGAAAGCTATCTTGGCGAAACAGTATCAAAAGCAGTTATCACAGTTCCTGCATACTTTAACGATGCTGAGCGTCAAGCAACAAAAGACGCTGGTAAAATTGCAGGTCTTGAAGTAGAACGTATCATCAACGAGCCGACTGCAGCAGCGCTTGCATACGGACTTGATAAAACAGATGAAGATCAAACGATCCTAGTATACGACCTTGGCGGCGGTACATTCGACGTTTCCATCCTTGAGCTTGGCGACGGTGTATTCGAAGTTCGTTCAACTGCCGGCGACAACCGTCTGGGTGGGGACGATTTTGACCAAGTTATCATCGATCATCTTGTGTCTGAATTCAAAAAAGAAAACGGCATTGATTTGTCAAAAGACAAAATGGCGCTTCAGCGTTTGAAAGACGCAGCTGAAAAAGCGAAAAAAGATCTTTCCGGCGTATCTTCTACGCAAATTTCTTTACCGTTTATCACAGCTGGAGAAGCAGGACCGCTTCACCTTGAACTTACATTAACTCGCGCTAAATTCGAAGAGCTTTCTTCTCATTTAGTAGAGCGCACAATGGGTCCTGTCCGTCAAGCGCTTCAAGATGCAGGACTTTCTGCAAGCGAAATCGACAAAGTCATCCTTGTCGGCGGATCAACTCGTATCCCTGCCGTACAAGAAGCAATCAAAAAAGAAACTGGAAAAGAAGCGCATAAAGGCGTAAACCCGGATGAAGTTGTAGCGCTTGGTGCTGCGATTCAGGGCGGCGTTATCACAGGTGACGTAAAAGATGTTGTTCTTCTTGACGTTACACCGCTTTCTCTCGGTATCGAAACAATGGGCGGCGTGTTTACAAAACTGATCGACCGCAACACGACGATCCCAACAAGCAAATCTCAAGTGTTCTCAACTGCTGCTGATAACCAAACAGCTGTTGATATCCATGTTCTTCAAGGTGAGCGCCCAATGTCTGCCGACAACAAAACACTCGGCCGCTTCCAGCTTACTGATATCCCGCCAGCACCGCGCGGCGTGCCTCAAATCGAAGTTTCTTTCGATATTGACAAAAACGGTATCGTAAACGTAAGAGCAAAAGACTTAGGCACAGGAAAAGAACAAAACATTACAATTAAATCTTCTTCAGGTCTTTCTGATGAAGAGATCGAACGTATGGTAAAAGAAGCGGAAGAAAATGCTGACGCTGATGCGAAGAAAAAAGAAGAAATCGAAGTCCGCAACGAAGCAGATCAGCTTGTTTTCCAAACTGAGAAAACATTAAAAGATCTTGAAGGCAAAGTGGACGAAGAACAAGTGAAAAAAGCCAACGATGCCAAAGATGCTTTAAAAGCAGCGATTGAGAAAAACGAATTTGAAGAGATCAAAGCGAAAAAAGATGAGCTTCAAACAATCGTTCAAGAGCTTTCTATGAAGCTTTATGAAGAAGCTGCTAAAGCACAGCAAGCTCAAGGCGGAGCAAACGCTGAAGGCAAAGCGGATGACAACGTTGTCGACGCTGAATACGAAGAAGTAAACGACGACCAAAACAAAAAATAAGTTCTTTTTAGTGTCAGCCCCGCTTCCGGAGCTGACCGAAAAGAACACATTTCATAATCTGATTCAATGATTAGAAAGTCAAAGTCAGGCATCTCTTGGCTTTGACTTTTTTTCTTGCCCGGGATAAAAGGAATTGAAAAATCATAATTCAAAATGATACAATCTAATTTATGTGAGAAATTCGGGAGAGTGAAGCGAGATGAGTAAGCGTGATTACTATGAAGTGCTGGGAGTAAGTAAGAGCGCTTCAAAGGATGAAATTAAAAAAGCTTATCGGAAGCTGTCAAAAAAATATCATCCTGATATTAACAAAGAAGCCGGATCAGATGAAAAATTTAAAGAGGTAAAAGAAGCATACGAAACGCTGTCAGATGACCAAAAACGTGCGCATTACGATCAATTTGGTCACACTGATCCTAACCAAGGCTTCGGCGGCGGAGGTTTTGGCGGCGGCGATTTCGGCGGTTTTGGTTTCGATGATATTTTCTCAAGTATATTCGGCGGAGGCACAAGACGAAGAGATCCCAACGCTCCGCGCCAGGGTGCTGATTTACAGTATACGATGACCCTGTCGTTTGAGGATGCGGCTTTCGGTAAAGAAACAACCATCGAAATTCCCCGCGAGGAAACGTGCGAAACATGTAAAGGCTCAGGTGCGAAACCTGGAACAAATCCAGAAACATGCTCCCACTGCGGAGGCTCCGGCCAGTTAAACGTGGAGCAAAATACACCGTTTGGAAAAGTCGTTAACAGACGGGTCTGCCACCACTGTGAAGGTACAGGCAAAATCATTAAAAACAAATGTGCGGACTGCGGCGGCAAAGGAAAAATCAAAAAACGCAAGAAAATTAATGTGACAATTCCAGCCGGTGTAGATGACGGGCAGCAGCTTCGTCTCTCGGGACAGGGTGAACCAGGAATAAACGGCGGCCCTGCCGGGGATTTATTTGTCGTGTTCCATGTACGCGCACACGAGTTCTTCGAGCGTGACGGCGATGATATTTACTGTGAAATGCCGTTAACGTTTGCTCAGGCTGCTCTTGGAGATGAGGTAGAAGTGCCGACGCTGCATGGAAAAGTGAAATTGAAAATTCCGGCCGGTACACAAACAGGAACGAAATTCAGATTAAGAGGCAAAGGCGTTCAAAATGTCAGAGGCTATGGACAGGGTGACCAGCATATCGTCGTCCGCGTCGTTACGCCGACAAATCTGACTGATAAACAAAAAGACATTATCCGCGAATTTGCCGAAGTCAGCGGAAACCTGCCTGACGAACAGGAAATGAGTTTCTTTGACAAGGTAAAACGCGCGTTTAAAGGCGATTAATTATTGGATGAGGAGTTGGTAGTTTTGAAATGGTCCGAATTAAGCATTCACACAACACATGAAGCGGTCGAACCTATCTCAAATATATTGCATGAAGCTGGTGCAAGTGGGGTTGTGATAGAGGACCCGCTTGATTTAATTAAAGAACGTGAGAATGTGTACGGGGAAATCTACCAGCTCGACCCCAATGATTACCCAGATGAGGGTGTCATTGTCAAAGCATATCTGCCGGTTAACAGTTTTCTGGGCGAAACTGTAGACGGCATTAAAGAAACGATTAATAATCTCCTTCTTTACAATATTGATTTGGGCAGAAACCACATCACTATTTCTGAAGTAAATGAAGAAGAGTGGGCGACTGCCTGGAAAAAATATTATCATCCTGTGAAAATTTCTGAAAAGTTTACAATTGTGCCGACGTGGGAGGAATATACGCCGGTCCATACTGATGAACTGATTATTGAAATGGACCCGGGAATGGCTTTCGGCACAGGGACACATCCCACAACCGTACTCTGCATTCAGGCGCTTGAACGCTTTGTGCAAAAGGGTGATAAGGTGATTGATGTCGGCACTGGTTCGGGAATTTTAAGTATTGCGGCTGCAATGCTTGAGGCTGAATCGGTTCATGCCTACGATCTTGATCCCGTGGCTGTAGAAAGTGCACGCCTTAATCTCAAGCTGAACAAAGTCAGCGATATTGCTCAAGTGAAGCAAAACAATTTGTTAGACGGGATTGAAGGGGAACATGATGTGATTGTGGCCAACATTTTGGCTGAAGTCATTCTTCGCTTTACTTCACAAGCGTACAGCCTGTTAAAAGAAGGCGGCCACTTTATTACGTCAGGAATCATCGGTCATAAAAAACAAGAAGTAAAAGAAGCACTGGAACAAGCTGGCTTTACCATTGTAGAAATCCTTTCAATGGAAGATTGGGTCAGCATTATTGCGAAAAAATAACAGTTAGTAGGTGTCACAGCGTATGCAACGATATTTTATCGAGCTCACGAAGCAGCAAATAGAGGAAGCGCCGGCTTTTTCGATTACCGGCGAAGATGTTCATCATATTGTGAACGTGATGAGAATGAATGAGGGAGATCAGATTATCTGCTGCTCTCAAGACGGCTTCGAGGCAAAATGTGAACTTCAATCTGTTTCCAAAGATAAAGTGTCCTGCCTTGTGATAGAATGGACGAATGAAAACAGAGAGCTTCCGATAAAGGTCTATATTGCGAGCGGCCTTCCGAAAGGAGATAAGCTTGAATGGATTATCCAAAAGGGGACTGAGCTCGGAGCTCATGCCTTTATTCCTTTCCAAGCCGCGCGTTCTGTTGTCAAGCTGGATGACAAAAAGGCAAAGAAAAAGCGGGAAAGATGGACGAAAATTGCGAAGGAAGCGGCTGAACAATCGTACCGTAACGAAGTGCCGCGAGTGATGGATGTCCATTCTTTTCAGCAGCTTCTTCAAAGGATGCAGGATTTCGATAAATGTGTCGTTGCATACGAGGAGTCATCGAAGCAAGGGGAAATAAGCGCATTCAGCGCGATTGTAAGCAGCCTTCCGAAAGGATCATCTCTATTGATCGTATTTGGTCCCGAAGGCGGTTTAACAGAAGCGGAGGTTGAACGGCTCACAGAGCAAGACGGTGTGCCGTGCGGCCTTGGACCGAGAATTTTAAGGACAGAAACCGCTCCGCTATACGCGTTGAGTGCGATTTCTTATCAAACAGAGTTATTAAGAGGTGATCAGTAATGGCAACTGTTGCTTTCCATACGCTTGGCTGTAAAGTCAACCATTATGAAACAGAAGCAATCTGGCAGCTTTTCAAAGAAGCGGGCTATGAAAGAAGAGACTTTGAACAAACAGCTGATGTATATGTCATTAATACATGTACGGTTACAAATACGGGAGATAAAAAAAGCCGCCAAGTGATCAGACGCGCCATTCGTCAAAATCCTGACGGTGTCATCTGTGTCACAGGCTGCTACGCGCAAACCTCACCTGCTGAGATTATGGCGATCCCCGGTGTCGACATTGTAGTCGGAACACAGGACCGTGAAAAAATGCTTGGCTACATTGACCAATACCGAGAAGAACGCCAGCCGATTAATGGCGTCAGCAACATCATGAAAGCAAGAGTCTATGAAGAGCTAGATGTGCCTGCTTTCACGGACCGGACAAGAGCGTCATTGAAAATACAGGAGGGCTGCAATAATTTCTGCACATTCTGTATCATTCCGTGGGCGCGCGGCCTGCTCCGCTCCCGCGACCCTGAAGAAGTCATTAAACAAGCGCAGCAGCTTGTTGATGCCGGATATAAGGAAATTGTTCTTACGGGTATTCATACAGGCGGCTACGGCGAAGATATGAAAGATTACAACTTCGCGAAGCTTTTGAGCGAATTAGACACCCGTGTGGAAGGCGTGAAACGGATCAGAATTTCTTCAATCGAAGCCAGCCAAATCACTGACGAAGTGATCGAGGTCTTAGACCGCTCAGATAAGATAGTGAATCATCTGCATATTCCTATCCAATCCGGATCAAACACAGTGCTTAAACGGATGAGACGCAAATATACAATGGAATTCTTTGCAGACCGTTTAAATAAATTGAAAAAAGCACTGCCAGGCTTAGCTGTTACTTCTGATGTCATCGTCGGGTTCCCTGGAGAAACAGAAGAAGAATTTATGGAAACCTATAACTTTATTAAAGAACATAAATTCTCTGAGCTGCATGTTTTCCCTTACAGTAAACGTACAGGAACACCAGCTGCACGAATGGAAGACCAAGTGGATGAAAACGTGAAAAACGAACGTGTGCATCGCCTGATTGCTCTTTCTGACCAGCTTGCAAAAGAATACGCTTCTCAGTATGAAAATGAAGTGCTTGAGATTATCCCTGAGGAAGCGTTTAAGGAAACAGAAGAAGAAAATATGTTTGTTGGTTACACAGACAATTATATGAAGGTTGTTTTCAAAGGTACGGAAGATATGATCGGCAAAATCGTAAAAGTCAAAATCCTAAAAGCAGGTTATCCTTACAACGACGGACAGTTTGTCCGTGTGGTTGAGGATGAAATAACTGAACACATGCGTTTGTCTTCTTAACCTAAAAAATCGGTGCATTAAAATGTACCGGTTTTTTATTTAGCCGGGATAAGAAGGTGAATCAATCGGTAAAACAAGTTTGTTAGCGGAAGAAATAAAAGAGCTGTTACTACATTAAATAAAAGACTGAAATGAGCAATCCTTTGGGCGGGATCGGGTGATAACTGCTCTACAAAGCCGGTCGCTGCGGTCAGAAAAGGCAATACTAGAGCCACCCCTAGCACGTTAAATACCACATGCGCATACGCTGTCTGTTTCGCCGCATATCCCCCGGATACAGCAGCCATGACAGCTGTAATGCATGTCCCGATATTTGATCCGAGTACGACGCTCATCGCCTGTGTCAGTCCGATAATCCCTTCATTCATAAAACTCATCAAAATGCCGATACAGACAGAACTGGAGTGAATGATGGCAGTTAACACCATCCCGATGAGCAAAGCGGACCAGTTTGAATCGTTAACATGGTATAGAACGTCGGCTCCCGTTTTCAGCTTTGTCAGCGGCCCGGCAAGATGGCTGAATCCGCTGATGCAAAAGAAGATGATGCCCAGTCCAAGGAAGCTTGTTCCCAGCTGTTTCAAAGGATACCTGCCAGTCAGAAAAAACAATAAACCTCCTATTAAAAGAACCCAGATCAAAATATCCATTTTGATAGCAATAAATTCAGTTGTAAAAGTAGAGCCAACATTCGTCCCCAGAATCATTGGTATCGTCCGCTTAAAAGAAAGAACGCCCGCACTTACAAAGCCGATGACAATGACCATAAAAGCTGAACTGCTCTGAAGTATTCCCGTAAATACAATGCTGATAAGAAACGCTTTTAACGGATGGTCCGTAAATAAAAGCAAACGTTCTTCAATTTTTGAGTACGCCATAGAAATTAAGCCTTTTCGAAGCATGTTCATGCCTGCGAGAAAGAATAATATAAGAGCAGTAAAGCTAATCAGAATTAACATCCTATTCACCAACCCCTTTCTATCATTATATAGACAGGCAGTCGCACTCATGACGGAAAAGTGAACTCACTTAGTTGACCTGACTGATGGCTTATATTATAATGTCAAAGTACATGTTTATATGTGTAACTTAAAGGTAGTCGATTGGTGTATTCGGAGGGAGGGAAAGAGAATGTCAAAAACGGTCGTTAGAAAAAACGAATCGCTTGAAGATGCTCTTCGTCGCTTCAAACGCAGTGTATCAAAGACAGGTACTTTGCAAGAAGCAAGAAAGCGTGAATTTTATGAAAAACCTAGCGTAAAGCGCAAGAAAAAGTCTGAAGCTGCTAGAAAACGCAAATTCTAAAAGAGGGTGGATTTATGAGTCTTCTTGAGCGTCTCAACCAGGATATGAAGCTGTATATGAAAAACCGTGAGAAAGACAAACTGACTGTCGTTCGAATGGTTAAGGCTTCACTTCAAAATGAAGCAATTAAGCTTAAGAAAGACAGTTTGACCGAGGATGAGGAACTCACTGTCCTTTCTCGTGAACTTAAGCAACGTAAAGACTCCCTCCAGGAATTTTCAAACGCTAATCGTTTAGATTTAGTAGATAAAGTTCAAAAAGAGCTGGACATTTTAGAAGTTTATTTACCTGAGCAGCTGTCAGAAGAAGAGCTGCGTACAATCGTAAATGAAACCATCGCGGAGGTCGGTGCGAGCTCAAAAGCGGACATGGGCAAAGTGATGGGGGCAATTATGCCTAAAGTAAAAGGTAAAGCTGACGGAAGTTTAATTAATAAGCTTGTGAGCAGTCAACTGTCTTAAATGGCAAAGAAAAGGACATCTTTCTAAGAGAGATGTCTTTTTTTATACATAAAAAAATGAAACCTTTGATACATTTGTTACGTATGAAGAGAAGGCACTTATTATAAAAGGAAGGAGGGATACACCGCCCTTGCTTCAAATCAAAGGATTCCGTGCTGCTCTTTTGAGTATATTTTTGCTTTCTTTATTAGGCGTACAACTGAACGCAAAAGCAGAAAAACAAACTGTTTATGTGATTCCGGTTGAAAAAAATGTCGAACAGGGTCTTGCTTCGTTTTTGTCCCGTTCGTTACAAGACGCAAAGGATGCACATGCAGACCATATTATTCTTGATATCAATACCCCGGGGGGATTGGTCAAATCTGCTATTGATATGGCCGATTTGATAACGGAAAGCGAGATCCCCGTAACTGCATATGTCAACAAACGCGCGTTGTCTGCTGGTGCATATATTGCACTTCAAGCAGGTCACATTTATATGGCGCCTGGCGGAAAAATGGGAGCCGCCGCGATTGTTGATGGCCAAGGCAATGCCGCTGACCAAAAAGCTCAATCACTTTGGCTGGCAGAGATGGAAGATGCCGCAGTGAAAAATAACCGCGATCCAAAATATGCGCTCGCAATGGCTGACCCAGATATAGATGCCAAGGAAGTCGGCGCGCCTAAGGGAGATCTGCTGACACTTAACGCAGACAAGGCAATTGAGGTAGGCTATTCAGAAGGCACTGCTGACAATTTGTCCACGCTCGTAAAGAAGCTTGGGTTCGAAAAAGCGCAGATCAGCTACGCAAAGGAGAGCTTTGCGGAAAAGACGGCAAGGTGGCTGACGAATCCGGTCATTGTCCCTATTCTGCTGACAATCGCTTTTTTAGGTCTGACGGTGGAGCTTTTTTCACCGGGTGTCGGCCTCCCTGGAACGGCTGGACTCATTGCGTTATTGCTGTTCTTTTACGGGCATCTTGCAGCCGGCCTTGCCGGGTATGAGACGGTTCTCCTCTTTATAGCAGGGGTGATCCTCATCCTGCTTGAGATTTTTCTTCCCGGAGGAATCATTGGATTACTGGGCTTGGGAGCGATTATTGCGAGCCTGTTTTTAGCCGCGGGGAGCTTCACTGTAATGGCGGTTTCTCTCTTGATCGCCTCAGCTGTTTCGATTACAGCTTTTATTTTACTGACAAGGGTGTTGGGAAAGCGTATGAAATTCTTTAAGAAATTGATATTAAATGATTCTACAAACACGGAGAGCGGCTACGTTTCAAATCAAACGCGCACGGACTTAATGGGAAAAGTGGGTATAACCTTTACACCGCTGCGTCCTTCCGGTACCGTGATTATTGATGATGAACGCCTTGACGTTGTTTCGGAGGGATCGTTTACAGAAAAAGATAAAAAAGTAAAAGTGATTAAAGTAGAAGGCTCACGCATTGTCGTGAGAGAAATTTAAATAGAAACGAGGAGAAGTTATATGGATCCGTCAACACTTATGATTCTGGCAATTGTCGCAGTAGCGATCATTGTTTTGGCAGTATTTTTTACATTTGTGCCTGTAATGCTTTGGATTTCAGCTTTGGCAGCCGGAGTGAAAATCAGCATTTTCACTCTAGTTGGGATGAGGCTTCGCCGTGTCATTCCGAATCGGGTTGTTAACCCGCTGATTAAAGCCCATAAAGCGGGACTTAATGTTGGAACAAACCAGCTTGAAAGCCACTACCTGGCTGGAGGTAATGTTGACAGAGTCGTCAACGCGCTTATCGCCGCTCAGCGAGCTAACATTGAACTCACATTCGAGCGCTGTGCTGCCATTGATCTTGCAGGCCGGGACGTGTTGGAAGCTGTTCAAATGAGCGTTAATCCTAAGGTGATTGAAACACCGTTCATAGCCGGTGTCGCAATGGACGGGATTGAAGTCAAAGCGAAAGCGAGAATCACAGTAAGAGCGAATATCGAGCGCCTCGTTGGGGGAGCAGGGGAAGAAACCATTGTAGCTCGTGTAGGTGAGGGGATCGTTTCTACAATCGGTTCATCTGATAATCATAAAAAAGTGCTTGAAAACCCTGACATGATTTCTCAGACAGTCCTTGGAAAAGGATTGGACTCAGGAACTGCGTTTGAAATTCTCTCAATTGATATTGCAGATGTAGATATCGGCAAAAACATCGGTGCAATTTTACAAACCGATCAGGCTGAGGCTGATAAAAACATCGCGCAGGCAAAAGCGGAAGAACGACGTGCGATGGCTGTCGCTCAAGAACAGGAAATGCGTGCCCGCGTAGAAGAAATGCGCGCGAAAGTAGTAGAAGCCGAGGCGGAAGTGCCGCTTGCGATGGCAGAAGCTTTGCGTGAAGGGAATATTGGCGTCATGGATTACATGAATATCAAGAACATCGATGCTGACACAGAAATGCGTGATTCATTCGGCAAGCTGACGAAAGACCCTTCGGATGAAGACCGCAAATCATAATCTCTCTAAGAAGGGAGAACGCTGATGGAAGATTTACTGACCAATCCGCTTATTATTGCAGCGATCATCGGAATCATTTCTGCGATTTTCGGCAAAAAGAGCAAAGAAGAAAAGCAAAACAGCCAAAAAAGAAAAAAACCTCAACACGTGCAATCTGCTTCTCCTCAAAAGAAGCAGTCAAAAGAAGATGCCCCTGCACCTATCCCTAACCGTATGGAACAGGCAAGACGGGAAGCGGAAGAAAGACGCAGGGAAACAGCAAGAAACCTGAAAGGGCTGGAACGAGATCTTGCTGCTGCGAAACAAAAAACAGTATACACAAAACAAAAAATGCTTCAGGTGAATAAAGACACCGTCGTACAGGGGATCGTTCTAGGAGAGGTGTTCGGACCTCCACGGGCGAAAAAACCACACCGTACGATGCGCCCGGCCCGTAAAAATTAAAGTGTTAGAACCTCCTTTCAAATCATACATATGAGATGAAAGGGGGTTCTTTTTGTATGGGGCAAAGAAAGAATCGTATGAAAGCTTGGCTGACAAGAGCATTGGAAATTCCCCCGGACGTTATGATGGATCTGCCGAGGATTACAATGGTTGGCAGACTTCATATCTACATAGAAAACCACAGAGGCCTTTTGCTTTTCAGTGAGAATGAAGTGCGGCTGATGCTGAAGCAGGGCCAGTGCATCATATCTGGTAAAAATTTTGTCATCAAGGCGATTCTTCCGGAAGAGATACTTTTGGAGGGTACGATTGATGTCGTTCGATATGTTGAGTCATAAAGCCGAGGGGGAAATGTTGTGAAAAATAAATGGCTGTCTTTTTTTTCGGGTAAGGTCCAGCTTGAATTGACGGGAAGAGGGATTGAGCGGCTCCTTAATGAATGCACAAGACAGGGGATTCCGGTCTTTCATGTCAAAAAAAAGAAAGAAGCCGTATCGTTATATATACAGCTTCAGGATGTACATGCCTTTCGGCGGGTTAGAAGTAAATTTAAATGTAAAGCCCGATTTATCAATCGGAAGGGATTTCCCTTCCTGTTGCTGAAATCAAAGCTGAATATAGGGTTTACGATCGGTTTTGCGATTTTTTTCATCCTTTTGTTTTTGCTGTCCAATATGGTGTGGAAAATTGATGTGACAGGCGCTAAGCCTGAAACAGAACATCAAATGAGGCAGCATCTTAATGAAATCGGCGTCAAAAAGGGCCGTCTGCAGTTTTTAATGATGTCGCCCGAAAAAATACAGAAATCATTAACCAATGGAATAGACAATATCACTTGGGTCGGAGTTGATCTGAAGGGGACGACCATTCACATGAAAGTTGTGGAGAAAAATGAGCCCGAAAAAGAAAAATATGTTAGCCCGCGCAATATTGTCGCCAAAAAGAAAGCAACCATTACGAGAATGTTTGTGCAAAAAGGACAGCCCATGGCCGCCATACACGATCACGTTGAAAAGGGGCAGCTGCTTGTTTCGGGACTGATCGGCAGCGAAGACCATCAGCAGGAAGTCGCCTCAAAAGCAGAAATTTACGGAGAAACCTGGTATAGATCAGAAGTGACAGTCCCGCTTGAAACATTATTTAACGTCTATACGGGCAAAGTAAGGACAAAGCACAAGCTTTCTTTTGGTTCTTTGGCAATCCCGATCTGGGGGATGACTTTTAAAAAAGAGGAATTGAAGCATCCAAAAACAGAACAAGAAAAACATTCGCTTCATTTTCTCGGATTTAAGCTCCCTGTATCTTATGTCAAAGAGCAAACGAGAGAAAGTGAAGAGGCTTTGCGAAAATATACAAAAGAAGAAGCAGTTCAAGAAGGCATTAAATTGGGTAAACAGGATGTAGAGGATAAAATAGGCGAAAACGGCGAGGTGAAAAGTGAAAAAGTTTTGCACCAGACTGTTGAGAATGGTAAAGTAAAGTTGATTATTCTCTACCAAGTTATAGAAGATATCGTTCAAACCACACCTATTGTCAGGGAGACTGAAGAATGACAGAACATTTACTTGCGATGAATCAAAAACTGAAAAACCCGGACGAGGCGCTTTCACTCTTCGGGAACCAAGATTCTTTTTTGAAATTGATGGAGAAAGATCTGAATGTAAATATCATTACGCGCGGCGAGACGATTTATGTTTCAGGCGATGATGAATCGTTTCAGATTGCAGACAGGCTGCTGGGATCGCTCCTCGCTTTAATTCGCAAGGGGATAGAGATCTCTGAACGTGATGTGATTTACGCCATCAAAATGGCAAAGAAGAATGAACTTGAATACTTTGAAAGCATGTATGAAGAAGAAATTACAAAAAACGCAAAAGGCAAATCAATCCGTGTAAAAACAATGGGACAGCGGGAATACGTGGCCGCTATGAAGCGGAATGACCTTGTATTCGGCATTGGTCCGGCGGGAACCGGGAAAACGTACCTGGCTGTCGTAAAAGCAGTCCATGCTTTAAAAAATGGACATATCAAAAAAATCATTTTAACAAGACCTGCCGTGGAAGCTGGTGAAAGCCTTGGTTTTCTCCCAGGTGACCTAAAAGAAAAAGTAGATCCTTATTTGCGCCCGCTGTATGACGCTCTCCATGATGTGCTTGGGGCAGATCATACAGAACGTTTGATGGAAAGAGGCATCATTGAAATTGCTCCGCTCGCATATATGAGGGGACGGACGCTCGATGATGCTTATGTTATACTTGATGAAGCACAGAATACCACGCCTGCTCAAATGAAAATGTTTTTGACGAGACTGGGTTTTGGCTCTAAAATGATCATTACAGGTGACGTTAGCCAAATTGATCTGCCGAAAGGCGTCAAATCGGGACTTGCAGTAGCGAAGGAGATGCTGAAAGGAATAGACGGCATTTCTATGATTGAGCTAGACCAGACAGACGTGGTCAGACATCCGCTTGTTGCGAAAATTATTGAAGCATACGATAAGCAAAATTAATGCTGAATGACCCGATCGCGCGTTATCGGGTCATTTTTATGATTGCTTATGGGCTTGATGTTTCAAGAGGAGGTTCTTGTGTTGAAAAAGAAGGCTAAGACCAAAAGCAGCTCAAAAAAATGGAGCAGTTTTAAAAATGCCCGCTCCATGCATGTACTGCTGTATCTTCTGCTGGCTGCCATTATGTTTGCTTTGCTCTTTGTACATGTTAAGCCGGAAACACTTGATTTAGACCTGTTTTCAGTCAGCGACAAGACCATTTACGCTCCGGCAACCGTAGAAGATCAAAAAGCCACAGAGGAAAAAAAGCAAGCCGCTGAGGACGCGGTTGAAGATCAATATACATTAAAAAAAGAATACACAGATAATCGGATAGACCTAGTGTCATCAATATTCGACAGTATTAGTGAAGTGAAAAAATCATCGGAAGAAGGCAGCAAATCACCATCGGAAAAATCAATGGTCAAATCCGTAAAGGATAAATTGACGTCAGATGTGAATGATTCCATATCCGAGGATTCCATCAAGACATTGCTGAAAGCAGACAGTGAAGACTTTTCTTTTGTCAGAGATACGGTCATTACCGCGGTAAATACGGTTATGAGCAGTGAAATCCCTTCGGATAAACTATCTGATGCAAAGGATAAAGTAGAAAAAGAGCTAAAGAGCAATTCTATTCCGTCTAAATACTTGGGAGCCGCGACAGAAATCGGGCGTTTTGCTATTATTCCGAATTACGTCTTCGATCCGAAAGCAACAGAGGCAAAACGGCAGGAAGCCTCAGATAATGTCCAGCAGGTTCAAATCAAACAGGGGCAAGTGCTCGTGGAAGAAAATGACCTCATTGATCGGGAAGTGTACAGGAAACTTGAGCTGACCGGGTTATTAAATAACTCAAATCTCTTTAAACCGATCAGCGGGCTATTGATTATGATCGGACTTTTCATTGCAACACTTGTATATTATTTTGAAAAACAGAAACAAAATCTGAAGTTTAAAAACCAATCCATTCTGTTATTCTCCATAATCACAACACTTTTGCTTGTGATCATGGAGGTTGTCAGTTTGTTTCAGAAGATGGAGTATAATAATATCGGCTATCTGGTCCCCATTGCGGCCGGCGCCATCTTAATCAAACTGCTGATGAATGAACGCATTGCCATTTTGGGAAGTATCATTCTTGCGATTTGCGGAAGTATGATGTTTAATCAGGGTGTGACAGGAACATTCAATTATGTCATAGGGATTTATTATTTGATCAGCGGCATTTCAGGTGTATTATTTTTAGGAAAACACAATGCAAGATCAAAGATTTTGCAGACCGGACTTTTCGTGGCGTTTATTAATATGGTTGTCGTTCTATCCTTATTATTGATCCAGAACACTGCGCTGTCGGGTCTTGAAATCGGCACTTTAATGCTCATGGGGGTTGTGTCGGGGTTTGCTTCATCTGTATTGATCATCGGCCTGATGCCGTTTTTTGAGACGGGCTTTGGCATTTTATCCACCATGAGGCTGCTCGAGCTGTCTAATCCTAACCATCCGCTATTGCGCAAAATACTGACAGAAACACCAGGTACATATCATCACAGTGTAATGGTTGCCAATTTATCAGAGGCAGCCTGTGAAGCGGTTGGGGCTAATGGTTTGCTTGCAAGAGTCGGCGCATATTATCACGATCTCGGAAAAACAAAGCGCCCGCAATATTTTATTGAAAACCAAATGAATATTGACAATCCGCATGACAAGCTGTCACCTCAGTTAAGTAAAAATATTATTATCTCGCATACGACAGACGGTGCGAATATGCTGAGAAGCTATAAATTTCCGAAAGAGCTTGTCGATATTGCTGAGCAGCATCATGGAACCTCGCTTTTAAAGTTTTTTTACTATAAAGCGAAGGAAAAAGGCGACCAGATTACAGAGGAAGAGTTCCGTTATCCGGGGCCGAAGCCGCAGTCAAAGGAAGCCGCAATTATATCAGTGGCCGACAGTGTTGAAGCGGCCGTCAGATCCATGCACAATCCAAATCCTGAACGAATTGAAAAGCTTGTCCGGGGTATTATATCCGATAAGCTTCAGGACGGACAGTTCAGTGAATGCGATTTGACATTTAAAGAGCTGGATACAATCGCAAAAACGCTCTGTGCAACATTAAAAGGAATTTTCCACTCCCGGATTGAATATCCGGAGGCTACTAAGAAGGTGAAATAGATGAGTTTACTGATTGATATCGTTGATGAAACGGGAAGCGTCTCAGAAGAGATGCTCAAAGAAGTAGAAAATCTGCTTCAATTTTCCGCTGAGCGTGAAGGCGTTCAGGATCAGGCTGAAGTTTCTGTCACGATTGTTTCCAATGATGACATACATCAGATTAACAAAGAATACCGGGGAAAGGATGCTCCGACAGATGTCATCTCATTTGCTCTTGAAGAAGAGGGAGAAGGCGAGATCGAAATCGTGGGCGCCGAAATGCCTCCGGTTTTAGGTGATATTATCATCAGTGCCGATCGCACAAGAGAGCAGGCAGAGGAGTATAATCATTCTTTTAAAAGAGAGCTCGGATTTCTAGCTGTACACGGATTTCTGCACCTTTTAGGATATGACCATATGACGAAAGAGGAAGAAGAGGAGATGTTTACTAAGCAAAAGGAATTGCTGGACGCTTATGGACTCAAAAGATCATAGAAATGAGCTGAATCGATTCTTCAAAAGCTTCGTGCATGCAGGCCGGGGCATATGGGAAACAGCGCGGACGGAGCGGAATTTCCAATTTCATGCCGCAGCCGCCTGCGCTGTTCTCATTTGCGGCTTCCTTGTAGAGCTCAGCATGATTGAGTGGATGATTATATTCCTTTTGATAGGCGGTATGTTTTCGCTTGAACTTTTAAATACAGCCATTGAACATACGGTTGATTTAATAACTGACAAACATCACCCTCTTGCTAAAGCGGCCAAGGACGCTGCCGCCGGGGCTGTTTGCGTTTTTGCCGTGATTTCGTGTATCATTGGTTTACTTATTTTTTTGCCAAAGCTGTAATGGCTGAAAATTCTTACATTTATTTTACATTTTTAGAAATGGGCGTGAAAAAAAGCGCGCGATTATGTAAAATATAAAGTGATAGCGGTACCATTATAGGTAAGAGAGGAATGTACACATGAACAGACAAGAATTAATAACAGAAGCTTTAAAAGCGCGTGATATGGCATATGCGCCGTATTCCAAATTCCAAGTAGGAGCCGCTCTTCTTACCAAGGATGGAAAAGTGTACAGAGGCTGCAACATTGAGAACGCGGCATACAGCATGTGCAATTGCGCCGAGCGTACCGCTTTATTTAAAGCTGTTTCTGAAGGGGAAACAGAGTTTCAGATGCTGGCCGTTGCGGCTGACACCCCTGGACCGGTATCTCCGTGCGGAGCCTGCCGCCAGGTGATTTCTGAGCTTTGCACAAAAGACGTTATTGTCGTACTGACTAATTTACAAGGACAAATAAAAGAAATGACTGTGGAAGAATTATTGCCAGGCGCATTTTCATCGGAGGATTTACATGACGAACGAAAGCTTTAAATCAGGATTTGTATCCATTATTGGAAGACCAAACGTAGGAAAATCTACATTTTTGAACAGAGTCATTGGACAAAAAATCGCGATCATGAGCGATAAGCCCCAAACGACGAGAAACAAGGTGCAAGGAGTACTGACGACAGGCACATCACAAACCATTTTTATTGACACACCAGGGATTCATAAACCTAAGCATAAGCTTGGGGACTTTATGATGAAAGTGGCGCAAAATACATTAAAAGAAGTCGATTTGATCTTGTTTATGATCAATGCTGAGGAAGGCTACGGGAAGGGCGACGAATTCATCATTGAGAAATTGCAGACGATGTCTACGCCTGTATTCTTAATCGTAAACAAAATCGATAAAATTCATCCCGACCAATTGCTTCTGCTAATTGACGAATACCGCAAACGCTATCCTTTTAAGGAAATTGTTCCGATTTCTGCTTTAGAAGGAAATAACATCGAAACCTTGCTCGCGCAGATCGAAGCGTATTTGCCGGAAGGGCCGCAATTCTATCCGAGTGACCAGGTAACTGACCACCCTGAACGATTTATCATTTCTGAATTAATCAGGGAAAAGGTGCTGCATTTGACGAGAGAAGAAATCCCGCACAGCATTGCGGTGGCCATCGAATCCATCAAAGGGCAGGACAACGGTTCTGTGCACGTAGCGGCAACGATTGTGGTCGAGCGGGATTCCCAGAAAGGCATCGTGATCGGTAAAAAAGGAAGCCTTCTAAAAGAGGTTGGAAAAAGAGCGAGAGCGGATATTGAAGCACTGTTGGGCTCCCGTGTCTACCTTGAATTGTGGGTGAAAGTGCAGAAAGACTGGCGTAATAAAATGTCCCAGCTTCGCGATTTTGGCTTTAAAGAGGACGAATATTAATCTCTTCCCGTGTGTGTCATTATCTCACAGGAACAGGGATACATTAGCAAATTTTGTTTAACATGAAATGGAGGACATCTGGTCAAGATAAAGGTAAGAATTTGGAGTTTAGGTAAGCTAGTTTAACTACAGAAAGGTGGGTTTCTTGTGTTGAATTTTACCTGGAACGTATTTTCTCAAACAGGAAATGTTGATACGTATCTTCTTTTTAAAGAACTGGAAAAAGAGAACATGGAAAGACCCGAAGAACTAGAAGATGAGCTAGCCCGATTTGATTTTCCAATTTTATAAACCTCTTGGCCGCTCCTGCTTGAGGAAGGTGCGGAAATGCTGACAAAATGTGAAGGGATCGTTCTTCGCACAAATGATTACGGAGAGACGAATAAAATCGTAACATTACTGACAAGAGAACACGGAAAAATAGGTGTTATGGCACGAGGCGCCAAAAAACCGAACAGCCGTTTATCAGCAGTCAGCCAGCCCTTTTTGTATGGTTCTTTCTTAATGCAAAAAACATCGGGCCTCGGAACGCTTCAGCAGGGGGAAATGATCCTCAGCATGAGAGGCATCAGGGAAGACTTGTTTTTAACAGCATATGCTGCCTATGTTGCTGAGTTAGTCGACAGAGGCACAGAAGAAAAAAAGCCAAATCCTTATTTATTTGAATTCATATTAGAATCATTAAAACAGTTGAATGAAGGAACAGATCCGGATGTTATCACCTTCATTGTTCAAATGAAGATGCTCGGTGTCATGGGCCTGTATCCTGAGCTGAATCATTGTGTACATTGTAAAAGCCAAGACGGAACCTTTCATTTCTCTGTTCGTGATAATGGTTTTATATGCCACCGCTGTTTTGAAAAAGATCCTTACAGGATACCGATTAAACCGCAAACGGCAAGGCTGTTAAGGCTCTTTTACTATTTTGATCTGTCGAGACTCGGCAATGTGTCCTTAAAAGAGGAAACAAAAGCTGAATTAAAGCAAGTGATTGATTTATATTACGAAGAATATTCGGGATTGTATTTAAAATCAAAGCGCTTTTTAGATCAAATGGAAAGCATGAAACATCTTATGGGTGAAAACAAAAGTTGACATTTGGTCCATCTTTTTATATGATCATTTATTATAAAATATGTTGCAGTGAGAGAAAGAAGTACTTGCGTTTACCTCATGAAAGCGACCTTAGGGCGGTGTAAGCTAAGGATGAGCACGCAACGAAAGGCATTCTTGAGCAATTTTAAAAAAAGAGGCTGGGGTTTTGTTCTCAGCAACTAGGGTGGAACCGCGGGAGAACTCTCGTCCCTATGTTTGCGGCTGGCAAGCATAGAGACGGGAGTTTTTTGGTTGCTGCCGCAGTCAACTTATGAAAGAAAAGTGGAGGTGCTTGAAATGAATATTCAAGACATGATTCTAACCTTGCAAAAGCATTGGTCCAGTCAGGGCTGTGTGCTTATGCAGGCTTACGATGTAGAAAAAGGAGCCGGCACGATGAGCCCGTATACATTTTTGCGCAGTATCGGCCCTGAGCCGTGGAAAGTGGCTTATGTAGAGCCTTCCAGACGTCCTGCAGACGGCCGCTACGGGGAGAACCCGAACAGACTGTATCAGCATCATCAGTTCCAGGTCATTATTAAACCGTCACCTGATAACATTCAAGAGCTGTATTTGGATTCCTTGCGTGCTCTTGGAATTGATCCGCTTGAGCACGATATTCGCTTTGTTGAAGACAACTGGGAGAATCCGTCTTTAGGCTGCGCGGGTCTAGGCTGGGAAGTTTGGCTTGACGGAATGGAAATAACACAATTTACGTATTTCCAGCAGGTCGGGGGATTAGAGTGTAAACCCGTTTCTGTAGAGATTACGTATGGAATTGAGCGTCTCGCGTCTTATATCCAGGATAAAGAAAACGTGTTTGACTTGGAATGGACGTCAGGGTTTACAGTAAAAGATTTATTCATGATGGCTGAATATGAGCATTCTGTTTATACGTTTGAAACATCAGACGTCGATATGCTGTTCCAATTGTTCAGCACATATGAAAAAGAAGCGATCAAGCAAATGGACAACGGACTTGTTCATCCAGCATATGACTATGTGCTGAAATGCTCGCACACTTTCAACCTGCTTGATGCCAAAGGTGCGATCTCTGTTACCGAGCGGACGGGCTATATCGCAAGAGTGCGGAATTTAGCTAGAAAAGTAGCAAAAACCTACTATGAGGAACGAGAAAAACTAGGGTTCCCAATGCTTAAAGGGGAGGGTTCTTCTCATGAGTAAACAGGATTTACTTTTAGAGATCGGATTAGAGGAAATGCCGGCGCGCTTTTTGAATGAAAGCATGGTTCAGCTTGGCGACAAGCTGACAGGCTGGCTTAAAGAAAAAAATATTACTCACGGTGAAGTGAAACTCTTCAATACACCGAGACGTCTTGCTGTGTTCGTTAAGGATGTCGCAGAAAAGCAGGATGATATAAAAGAAGAAGCAAAAGGGCCTGCGAAAAAAATTGCCCTTGATGCGGACGGGAACTGGACAAAAGCGGCAATCGGCTTTTCAAAAGGCCAAGGCGCGAATGTGGAAGACCTGTACATCAAAGAAGTAAAAGGCATAGAGTATGTATTCGTGCAAAAATTCCAAGCCGGCCAAGAAACGAAGTCGCTTCTGCCAGAATTGAGCGGTTTAATTACAAGCTTGCATTTCCCGAAAAACATGCGCTGGGGAAATGAAGATTTGCGTTATATCCGACCGATCAAATGGATTGTCGCATTATTTGGACAGGATGTCATTCCATTTTCGATCACAAACATTGAGTCTGGACGGACAACACAGGGACACCGTTTCCTCGGACATGAAGTGTCAATTGAATCACCTTCAGCTTATGAAGAGCAGCTCAAAGGACAGCATGTTATTGCTGATCCTAGCGTCCGAAAGCAAATGATTCAATCTCAGCTGGAAGCAATGGCTGCTGAAAACGATTGGAGCATTCCAGTTGACGAAGACCTTCTTGATGAAGTGAATCATTTAGTAGAATACCCGACAGCTCTTTACGGTTCATTTGAATCCGAGTTTCTGTCAATTCCTGAAGAAGTGCTTGTCACAACAATGAAAGAGCATCAGCGCTACTTCCCTGTCAAAGACAAAAACGGTGACCTGCTGCCTCACTTTATCACAGTCCGAAACGGCAACAGCCACGCGATTGAAAATGTGGCCCGAGGCAATGAAAAAGTGCTGCGCGCACGTTTATCTGATGCTTCATTCTTCTACAAAGAAGATCAGAAACTAAACATTGATGCAAATGTGAAGAAGCTTGAAAATATCGTTTTCCATGAAGAGCTTGGTTCTCTTGCTGATAAGGTTAGAAGAGTCACATCAATCGCAGAGAAACTTGCCGTTCGCCTTCAGGCTGATGAAGATACATTAAAACATGTGAAGCGGGCTGCTGAAATTTCTAAATTCGACCTTGTGACGCATATGATATATGAATTCCCTGAACTTCAAGGAATTATGGGCGAAAAGTATGCGAGAATGCTTGGCGAAGATGAAGCTGTGGCGGCGGCAGTTAATGAACATTATATGCCTAGATCAGCGGGCGGAGAAACGCCTTCTACTTTCACCGGAGCTGTTGTAGCAATGGCGGATAAGCTTGACACAATCGCTTCATTCTTCTCTATCGGCGTAATTCCGACTGGTTCCCAGGACCCTTACGGACTGCGCCGCCAAGCAAGCGGTATTGTTGCGATTCTTCTTGACCGCAACTGGGGAATTTCATTTGAAGAGCTGCTTACTTTCGTACAAACCGATAAAGAAATTGAACTGCTGGATTTCTTCACTCAGCGCTTGAAATATGTCTTGAATGCTGAACAAATCAGACATGATGTCATTGACGCCGTGCTGGAAAGCTCTGAGCTTGAGCCGTACTCTGCGCTGCATAAAGCACAAGTACTGGAGCAAAAGCTTGGTGCACCTGGCTTTAAGGAAACAGCCGAAGCGTTAGGCCGAGTGATCTCTATCAGCAAAAAAGGAGTCCGCGGAGACATTCAGCCTGATCTGTTTGAAAATGAATACGAAGCAAAACTGTTTGATGCCTACCAAACAGCGAAGCAAAATCTGCAGGAAAACTTCAGCAAAAAAGATTATGAGGCGGCGCTTGCTTCACTTGCAGCCTTAAAAGAACCGATCGATGCTTACTTCAATCATACAATGGTTATAGCGGATAATGAGTCATTAAAGGCAAATCGTTTAGCGCAAATGGTAAGCTTGGCGGATGAGATCAAGTCCTTTGCGAATATGAATGCCCTTATTGTAAAATAAAGAGAGAAAAGGCGGTTGCTGTGTGATCGGTAATCGTCTTTTCCCCATTTATAAGTTTTTTGTTTGATTACAAGATATTTACGTTATAATATGGATTATTATTTCTTTACATAGCTATGAAGTGAAAAGGTGGTGAGTACGATCGAACTAAATAAACGGCAAGAACATATTTTGCAGATTGTAAAAGAAAACGGGCCGATTACAGGGGAGCATATTGCAGAAAAGCTGAACCTAACCAGGGCGACATTGCGCCCGGATTTAGCCATACTCACCATGTCAGGATTCCTCGAGGCGCGCCCGAGAGTCGGTTATTTCTATACGGGAAAAACCGGCACACAGCTTTTGGCGGATAAACTCAAAAAGCTTCAGGTGAAAGACTTTCAATCTATCCCCGTAGTGATTCACGAAAACGTTTCTGTGTACGATGCGATTTGCACCATGTTTTTAGAAGATGTAGGTACTCTGTTTGTGGTGGACCGCGATGCTATTTTAGTCGGGGTGCTTTCACGAAAAGACTTGCTCAGAGCGAGCATTGGCCAGCAGGAGCTTACATCGGTCCCTGTTCACATCATCATGACAAGGATGCCGAACATTACGGTGTGCAGACGCGAGGATTATGTGATGGACATTGCAAAGCACTTAATAGAAAAACAAATTGATGCACTGCCTGTCATCAAAGACACCGATAAAGGCTTTGAAGTGATCGGCAGAGTGACAAAAACAAATATGACCAAAATACTTGTCAGTTTATCTGAAAATGAAATCCTATAAGATTGCAAACTAACGGGGGGATAATATGAATAACCGCATCATCTATGTTGTATCGGATTCCGTCGGTGAAACGGCTGAATTGGTAGTAAAAGCAGCACTCAGCCAATTTAACGGATCGGCGGATGATACTCATGTAAGAAGAATTCCTTATGTTGAAGATATAGGCACTATCAATGAAGTGATTTCACTTGCAAAGGCAGACGGCGGCATTATCTGTTTTACACTCGTGGTGCCGGAAATCAGAGAATATTTGATAGCCGAAGCGGAAAAAGCAAATGTTTTATATTATGATATTATCGGCCCGTTGATTGATAAAATGGAAACAGCCTACGGTTTAACAGCGAAATACGAACCGGGGCGGGTGCGCCAGCTTGATGAAGATTATTTCAAAAAAGTGGAGGCCATCGAGTTTGCAGTTAAATACGATGATGGGCGTGATCCAAGAGGGATTTTAAAAGCTGATATTGTTTTGATCGGCGTGTCAAGAACGTCTAAAACACCGCTGTCTCAATATCTCGCACACAAACGCCTGAAGGTTGCCAATGTTCCGATTGTACCGGAGGTTGATCCGCCGGAAGAACTCTTTAACGTTGATCCGAAAAAATGCATCGGTTTAAAGATTAGCCCTGATAAACTGAATCATATCAGAAAAGAACGTTTAAAATCACTCGGGCTTAATGATAAAGCGATTTATGCAAATATCAACAGAATCAAAGAGGAACTCGAGTATTTCGAAAAGATTGTGGATCGGATCGGCTGCCAGGTTGTTGATGTTTCAAATAAAGCGGTTGAGGAAACAGCAAATATTATCCATCATCTCAAAACAAAAAACATATAACTCAGGACGCTCTATCCTGGGTTTTTGGCTGTGCCAAAAGGGAATAATGAAAAACAATAGCATCTTTGTGAAGTTTGTATTATAATAAAAAATTGTGATAAAATGATTAATTTTAGGTTTAAGGATCGTGTGATACGAATAAACTATTATGGGTAAGATGTCAAGAATTTCTCCCGGAAATTTTTCGACAAATTCATATACATCCACAATAATAAAGGATGTGCGATTTTGCTTGCTTTTATGCAGGAGTTTAATGGAGGGATGGAGAATTACTCTTCTTAATGAACAAGAAAAGACGATTTTTGTCGATGCTGATGCTTGTCCGGTAAAAGATGAAATTTTACAAACAGCATCCGAGTATGAAGTTCAAGTTCTTTTTGTCGCTTCATTTGAACATTATCAGCTTTCCAGAAGCAATGAAGAAAAATGGAAGTATGTTGATCCTCATAAAGAAGCTGCTGATTTATATATCGCAAATCACGTGAAACCGGGAGATATTGTTGTGACGCAGGACATCGGATTAGCATCTCTGCTGTTGAACAGAAATGTCTCCGTTATGTCGGAAAGGGGTCGTCTTTACAAAGAAGACACGATTGATTTTGCCCTAGAGGGCCGTCATTTTTCCGGCAAACAAAGAAGAAAAGGCGTATATGCCAAAGGGCCTAAAAAATTGAATAAAGAAGATCGAGAACGATTTATTACACTGCTGCAAAAAATCCTGTCGAACGATGAAGGGATTTTGCACTAAAGCATCGAATAATGTACGACGGAGTGTTATAAGATGGGAAATCGGATACCAGATGAAATTGTGGATCAGGTGCAAAAGTCGGCAGATATCGTTGAAGTCATAGGTGATTATGTTCAAATAAAGAAGCAAGGCCGAAACTACTTTGGACTCTGTCCTTTTCATGGAGAAAGCACACCTTCGTTTTCCGTATCGCCCGACAAACAGATTTTTCATTGCTTTGGCTGCGGAGCGGGCGGCAATGTTTTCTCTTTTTTAAGGCAGATGGAAGGCTACTCATTTGCCGAGTCGGTTTCTCACCTTGCTGACAAATACCAAATTGATTTTCCAGATGATATAACAGTCCATTCCGGAGCCCGGCCAGAGTCTTCTGGAGAACAAAAAATGGCTGAGGCCCATGAGCTCCTGAAGAAATTTTACCATCATTTGTTAATAAATACAAAAGAAGGTCAAGAGGCACTGGATTATCTGCTTTCTAGGGGCTTTACGAAAGAGCTGATTGATGAATTTCAGATTGGCTATGCTCTTGATTCTTGGGACTTTATCACGAAATTCCTTGTAAAGAGGGGATTTAGTGAGGCGCAAATGGAAAAAGCAGGTCTCCTGATCAGACGCGAAGACGGAAGCGGATATTTCGACCGCTTCAGAAACCGTGTCATGTTTCCGATCCATGATCATCACGGGGCTGTTGTTGCTTTCTCAGGCAGGGCTCTTGGCAGCCAGCAGCCTAAGTATATGAACAGTCCTGAAACCCCGCTCTTTCATAAAAGCAAACTGCTTTACAATTTTTATAAGGCCCGCCTTCATATCAGAAAGCAGGAAAGAGCAGTCTTATTTGAAGGTTTTGCTGATGTCATATCGGCCGTAAGCTCGGGTGTAAAAGAAAGCATAGCCACGATGGGAACATCTCTTACAGATGATCATGTCAAGATCCTGAGAAGAAACGTCGAAGAAATCATTCTTTGCTATGACTCTGATAAAGCCGGTTATGAAGCCACCTTAAAAGCTTCGGAGCTTCTGCAAAAAAAAGGCTGCAAAGTCAGAGTTGCAATGATTCCTGACGGATTGGACCCTGATGATTACATCAAAAAATTCGGCGGGGAAAAATTTAAAAACGACATTATTGATGCCAGTGTCACCGTAATGGCGTTCAAAATGCAATATTTCCGAAAAGGAAAGAACCTGTCCGATGAAGGCGACCGACTAGCTTACATTAAAGACGTACTGAAAGAAATCAGCACGCTTTCAGGGTCTCTAGAGCAGGAAGTCTATGTAAAGCAGCTTGCTTCAGAGTTTTCGCTTTCACAGGAGTCTTTAACTGAGCAGCTGTCTGTTTTCAGCAAGCAAAACAAACCTGCTGACAATAGCGGTGAAACAAAAACGCGGCGAGCGCATCTGACGACAAAAGCAAGGCAAAAACGTTTGCGTCCGGCGTATGAAAATGCAGAAAGGCTGTTACTCGCTCACATGCTTCGAGATCGGAGCGTCATCAAAAAAGTGATTGACCGGGTAGGGTTTCAATTTAATATTGATGAGCACCGGGCATTAGCCGCCTATCTTTATGCTTTTTATGAAGAGGGAGCCGAGCTGACGCCTCAGCATCTGATGGCCAGGGTGACGGATGATCATATAAGCCAGCTCTTGTCTGATATATTAATGCTTCAGGTTAATCAAGAGCTTAGCGAAGCCGAGTTATCAGATTATGTAAAAAAAGTGTTGAATCAAAGAAATTGGTCAATGATAAAAGAAAAAGAGGCGGAAAGAGCCGAAGCCGAAAGGCAAAAAGATTTTTTAAGAGCTGCTTCTCTGGCTCAAGAAATCGTTACATTGAACCGATCTTTAAAATAACTGGAGAACTGATGAGGAGCATGTATTGGCAATGATTCCTTGCGGAGGAGCAAATAGATCGCTTAACCTCATCATGAATTGTCATTTCATTATTCGCACATTGTTAAAGGCAGTTCACATAGAAAACGCCTGAATGGACCGAATAAGAATCATACCGCTTATAGAATTCGTTGCAAGCTTTGGAAGGAGGGATCCATAATGGCTGATAAACAAACCCACGAGACAGAATTAACATTCGACCAAGTAAAAGAGCAATTAACAGAGTCTGGTAAAAAACGTGGCGTTTTGACATATGAAGAAATTGCTGAGCGTATGTCCAGCTTTGAAATTGAATCAGACCAAATGGATGAGTATTATGAATTTTTAGGTGAACAAGGTGTTGAATTAATTAGTGAGAATGAAGAAACAGAAGATCCTAATATTCAGCAGCTTGCCAAAGCCGAAGAAGAATTTGACCTTAATGACCTAAGTGTACCGCCTGGCGTTAAAATCAATGACCCAGTTCGTATGTATTTAAAGGAAATCGGTCGGGTTAACCTTCTTTCTGCAAAAGAAGAAATCGCCTACGCTCAAAAGATTGAAGAAGGTGACGAAGAATCTAAACGCAGATTGGCTGAAGCGAACCTGCGGCTTGTTGTCAGTATCGCAAAACGGTATGTCGGACGTGGTATGCTGTTCCTTGATCTGATCCAGGAAGGAAACATGGGTCTGATGAAAGCCGTTGAAAAATTTGATTATCGCAAAGGTTATAAATTCAGTACGTATGCTACGTGGTGGATCAGACAGGCGATTACACGCGCCATTGCCGATCAGGCGAGAACGATCCGGATTCCCGTTCATATGGTTGAAACCATTAATAAATTAATCCGTGTGCAGCGTCAATTACTGCAAGACTTAGGCAGAGAACCAACACCTGAAGAAATTGCGGAAGATATGGATTTAACGCCTGAAAAAGTACGCGAAATCTTAAAGATTGCTCAAGAGCCGGTATCTCTGGAAACACCGATCGGTGAAGAGGATGACTCGCACCTTGGTGATTTCATTGAAGACCAAGAAGCAACTTCACCTTCTGACCACGCCGCATACGAGCTATTGAAAGAGCAGCTGGAAGATGTGCTTGATACGTTAACTGATCGTGAAGAAAATGTATTGCGTCTTCGATTCGGTCTTGATGACGGCCGTACAAGAACATTAGAAGAGGTCGGCAAAGTATTTGGAGTAACGAGAGAGCGTATTCGACAAATCGAAGCCAAAGCGTTGCGGAAACTAAGACATCCTAGCAGAAGTAAACGTTTGAAAGATTTCCTCGAATAAGATGGAACGGGTCTTGAAGATCCGTTCTTCTTTTTTTTAAAAGATATATGGATAATATGCCTTTATTTTACTGAAAAATGATGTCATTTGCAAATGAACATTGTGGTGAAAAATTTCAAAATCTAATTCCATATTTTCTATTGTAAGCGTATACAATACATTATACAATAGAATAAAAAGGATATTAGAGATTTAGGCATGTTTCTATTCAATTTTGTATAAAGTGTGAATAAAAAACTTTTGTATAGCAATCCATTTACTTTTTGTAAAAATAAGTTAGAATTAGAAGTGTTTACATAGGGGGAAGGAACAAAAAGGGGGAAGGGAAATGAAATGGAACCCGCTTATTCCATTTTTGCTGATCGCTGTTTTAGGAATTGGTCTAACTTTCTTTTTATCAGTAAAAGGACTTGATGACTCTCGGGAGATTGCGAGCGGAGGAGAAAGCAAATCTGCTGAAAAGAAAGATGCAAACGCTTCACCAGAAGAAATTTACAAGGCAAACTGCATCGCATGCCACGGTGAAAATTATGAAGGTGTTTCGGGTCCGAGCTTAAAAGGTGTAGGGGATAAGAAAGATGTCGCTGAAATTAAAACAAAGATCGAAAAAGGCGGTAATGGAATGCCTTCCGGTCTTGTTCCGGCCGATAAGCTGGATGATATGGCAGAGTGGGTGTCAAAAATTAAATAAAAGAACTATTTTTCTCTTTATACATTCACAGGCCGCCGAGATGTTCTCGACAGCCTTTTATTTTTGACTGCCGCGTGCAGACCCGCATCAAAAGAAATAATTTCAAAATCATTTGCTTCAGCTTGGATTCCGGGCTGATTTTTTATATGATAGTAAAGGAAAAAATGATTGAGAAAAGTTGTGATGACAAGTGAACGAATTAAAATTATCTAAACGATTGCAAACAGTAGCGGAGTACATACCGAATGGAGCGGTGATGGCCGATATCGGCTCTGACCACGCCTACCTTCCTTGTTATGCGGTGCTGAATCATAAAGCCAGCGGGGCGATTGCCGGAGAAATAACAGACGGCCCATTTTTGTCTGCAAAGCGGCAGGTTGAAAAATCAGGCTTAAACTCGCACATTTCTGTAAGGCAGGGAGACGGACTGGAAGTGATTAAAAAAGGTGAAGCTGATGCCATTACGATTGCCGGAATGGGCGGGGCTTTGATCGCTCACATTTTAGAAGCGGGCAAAGACAAATTAACGGGGAAGGAACGGCTCATTTTACAGCCGAATATTCATGCTGTTCATATCAGGGAGTGGCTTTATAAAGAAAGATATGCGCTGATAGATGAGGTAATCCTTGAAGAGGACGGAAAGTGCTATGAGGTGCTGGTGGCAGAAGCGGGAGACAGGGATGCGGCTTATGACGGTATTTCTTTATCAGCCGGGATGCTCGTCGGCCCTTTCTTAGCAAAAGAAAAAAATGCTGTCTTTTTGAAAAAGTGGACACAAGAGCTTCAGCACACTCAAAGCATTTATGAACAGATCAGCCAAGCGGCGGATACAGAGCAAAACAAACAAAAATTAAAGGAGCTCGCCGATCGAATGGAGCTGTTAAAGGAGGTAATCGATCATGGCTAAAAGTGTAAATGGGCAGCAGATCATCCAGCTGTTTGAACAATTTTCCCCGAAAGCCTATGCGGTTGAAGGAGATAAAATCGGCCTGCAAATCGGCACTTTAAACAAACCAATTAAAAATGTGATGGTTACACTTGATGTGTTAGAGAGCGTTATCGATGAAGCGATTGAAAAAGAGGTTGACTTGATTATTGCACACCATCCTCCTATTTTCCGGCCGCTAAAGCATATTTCAACAGATCAGCCTGCCGGAAGGTTAATTGAAAAGTGTTTGAAGCATGATATTGCTGTTTATGCAGCTCATACAAATTTAGACGTTGCGGACGGCGGCGTGAATGATTTGCTTGCTGAAGCATTAGAGCTGAGTGAGATGGAAGTGCTGGCACCTACTTATACGGATCCTTTGAAAAAGCTGGCAGTATACGTGCCGAAGGAATATGAAGAGCAGGTCAGAGCCGCGGTCGGAAATGCGGGGGCCGGCCATATCGGTGAATACAGCCATTGCGCGTTTTCATCTGAAGGAATCGGCAGCTTTAAGCCATTGGACGGAGCTAAGCCTTTTATCGGTGAAGTGGGAGAGCTTGAGCTTGTTCATGAAGTAAGGCTTGAGACTGTATTTCCTAAAAGCGTCGAAAAAGCTGTTATCAATGCAATGATAAAAAGCCATCCATATGAAGAAGTTGCTTACGATATCTATCCTGTCGAACAGACTCCCGCCGAAAAAGGGCTCGGCCGTGTCGGAACCCTTAAAAATGAGATGACGCTTAAGGAATTCGCTTTATTTGTGAAAGACAAGCTTGACGTCAATGGTGTCAGAATGGTGGGAGATGCAGACAGCATGGTGAAAAAGGTAGCTGTTCTTGGTGGAGATGGAAACAAGTATATTCATCATGCAAAACGAAAGGGAGCCGATGTTTACGTCACAGGGGATTTATACTTCCATGTGGCCCATGATGCGATGATGCTTGGCCTAAATGTGGTTGATCCGGGCCATTACGCGGAAAAAATCATGAAAGAAGGCGTCACGAGAAAACTGACATCAATGTGTAACGATAAAAAGTTTGACGTGAATATCTTTGTTTCTGAAACAGATACAAATCCATTTACATTTCTATAAAAAAACTGAGGCTTTTACAGCCTCAGTTTTTTGCTTTTACTTTTGGAAGTATTTTTTTGAGCGGTATATTATGTTCAGTTGTCCAAGTTGATGGATCTTCGTGATCAAACTGCTCTAAAAAGCGAATGACTTCTTTTGTGATCGGCGTCGGTGTTGAAGCTCCCGCTGTAACTGCAACGGTATTAACGCCTTTCAGCCATTCGAGCTTCAATTCGCTTAAGTCGCCGATCCGGTATGCTTTTGTCCCGGCTATTTCCTCTGACACTTGAGCAAGCCTATTTGAATTGTTGCTTTTCGGGTCTCCGACAACGATTGTTAAGTCCGCTTTTTTTGCCTGCTCTGATACAGCTTCCTGCCGCACTTGAGTAGCGAGGCAAATCTCTTGGTGATATTCGACATGAGGATATTTTTCTTTGACAAGCTCCATAATGTCGTGAACATCCCATTGAGACATTGTTGTTTGATTCGTCACGATTAACTTCTCGGCTTGGATATCAAGGTTCTTTACATCTTCTTCTGTTTCAACTAAGTGAACGATCTCCGGCGCTACGCCAACGGCTCCCTCAGGCTCTGGATGCCCTTTTTTGCCGATATAGATCACGTGATATCCTTTTTCTTTCATCTCTAAGATTAGATTATGAGTTTTCGTCACATCCGGACATGTAGCATCAATTGCGACTAACCCTTTTTCTTCTGCGATTCTTCTGACTTCGGGAGAAACACCGTGCGCAGTGAAAATGACAGTTCCTTTGTCAACCTGCTTTAAGATGTCCAGACGGTTAGAGCCGTCCAATGTAAAAATCCCTTCCTCTTCAAACGCATCAGTGACGTGTTTATTATGAACAATCATCCCGAGTATATAGATGGGTCTTGGCAAGCTTTTATCTAGTGACGCATTTTTGGCAATGACCATAGCATCAACAACACCATAGCAATAGCCGCGCGGTGAAATTTTAATTACGTCCATTTTCGGTTGTCCTCCAATACTGAAGTGAGTAAAGGCAATATAAAAAGCCGTAATCAAACGGCTCTATTCTTGCATTCTTCTGATCTCATTATAGCCAATCTCACTTCAGATATCAAAGAATGTTAAATATATAATCTCGGTTTTGAACTGCCTGATGTTCTTTTCGGAGCAGGAGAGGCAGCTTCCTTTTTCTTCGGGGCAGATGTTTTTGATTCTTGTTCTTTATTGTCAGTTGTTTTAGATTTCTTTGGGAGAGAAGAACTTTTTGGTTTTGATTTTTTGTTCCCATCTGAGGTTTTTGTTTCAGTCTCTTTTTCTTTTTCTGATGATTCTTCTGAAACGGATTGTTTTTCACTTTCCTCATTGGTCTCTGTCTCAGTATCATCACTTTTACTTAATTGGCTGTACAGCTTCATCATTGCTGGCAGATTGCGGACTAATGGGCCGTACTGCTGGATCATAGGGGTGACTTGCTGCGCCATGCCGAGTACTTTTTGCACATTTCCAAGCATACTGGATAATGATGCAGGATTGGCGATATTTTGAATGCCTTGCAGGCCAGCACCTCCGCTCGCTGCGGCACCTGCTCCTGGAACTCCGGCGCTGCCAGCGCCTCCTCCGCCGGGTAGGAATCTTGACAGCATTCCTTTTAAGCCTCCGCCTGCACCTGCACTATTTCTCGCTCCGGCATTTGCCTGAGGAAGAAATTGTCCGGCTTGCTGAAAACCTTGCTGCTGTGCTCCAAATGAAGGTCCTCGCATATTAGGCGGTCTTCTGCCCATCATTCGCTGATTTGGCATGGGGCGGGGCGGTCCGGGCTGTGGGTAACTTCTCATTGGCTGCTGCGGTGAAAACATACTTGTACCTCCTTTCAGCTCTCTCTGCTATTAGAATATGCATGGGCTGCGGTATTTGCTTTACATAACTGAATAAAACAAACGCCTTGCAAACGTGGTGTTTTTAAGCAAAATCGGGTATAATGTGATGATGGACACATAATGTGCCGCTTTAAGGAGCTGGGAAAAATGAAAGAAACGAAATTTGAACTTTATGAATTGAAACCATTTATTATAGATGCAGTACATCGCCTTGGTTTTTACGAACCGACTGATATCCAGAAAAGGCTGATTCCTGCAGTGTTAAAAAAAGAAAGCGTCATCGGCCAGTCTCAGACGGGTACTGGAAAGACTCACGCTTATTTACTGCCTTTATTAAACAAAATCGATCCTGCTAAGGATGTCGTTCAGGTAGTCATTACGGCTCCGACAAGAGAGCTTGCCAACCAGATTTATCAGGAAGCGCTTAAAATCACGCAGGGTGAAGAAGGAAGTCAGATTCGCTCGAAATGTTTTATCGGAGGCACTGATAAACAAAAATCAATTGATAAATTGAAAATACAGCCGCATCTTGTTGTCGGTACACCTGGACGGATTGCTGACTTAATCAAAGAACAGGCGTTAAGTGTTCATAAAGCGGAATCTCTTGTTATTGATGAAGCGGATTTAATGCTGGACATGGGATTCCTTGCAGATGTAGATTACATCGGTTCCCGCATGCCTGAGGATCTGCAAATGCTTGTGTTCTCAGCGACCATACCGGAAAAGCTGAAACCATTCTTGAAGAAATACATGGAAAATCCGAAATACGCCCATGTGGAGCCAAAACAGGTGACTGCTGCGAAAATCGAGCATATCCTCATTCCTTCGAAACATCGTGACAAGGACAAGCTCCTTTTTGACATCATGTCGCATCTGAATCCATACCTGGGGATTGTGTTTGCCAACACGAAAAATACGGCTGACCATATTGCCCAGTATCTGACTGGCAAAGGCATGAAAATCGGCTTGCTGCACGGCGGATTAACACCACGTGAGCGGAAAAAAGTCATGAAGCAGATCAATGATTTGGAATTCACATATATCATTGCAACTGACCTTGCCGCAAGAGGTATTGATATTAAAGGTGTCAGCCATGTTATCAACTATGAGCTGCCGGATGATCTCGATTTCTATGTTCACCGTGTGGGCAGAACGGCTCGTGCCGGCTCATCAGGACAAGCGATGACCATTTATGAGCTTACTGATGAGGATGCATTAGTAAGACTTGAAAAAATGGGCATCGAATTTGAGTACTTAGAGCTTGAAAAGGGCGAATGGAAAAAAGGCGATGACCGTCAGCGCCGCAAAAAACGTAAAAAAACGCCGAATGAAGCGGATGAAATTGCTCATCGTCTCGTGAAAAAGCCGAAGAAGGTTAAGCCTGGGTATAAAAAGAAAATGAGCTATGAGATGGAGAAAATCAAGAAAAAACAGAGAAGAAACCAATCTAAGAAAAGAAAGTAGGGGAACCTGTTGCTGAGAATAGGCTCACACGTCTCTATGAGCGGAAAACATATGCTTCTGGCTGCAAGCCAGGAAGCAGTCTCTTATGGGGCGAATACGTTTATGATCTATACAGGCGCACCGCAAAATACGCGCCGAAAGAAAATTGAAGACTTAAATATAGAAGCAGGCCGGGCACATATGCAAGAAAACGGCATTGACGAGATTATCGTACACGCGCCTTATATTATTAATATTGGCAACACGACAAATCCGTCCACTTTTGAGCTGGGTGTTGATTTTCTTCGTTCAGAAATTGAACGGACAGCGGCCATCGGAGCGAAGCAAATTGTCCTTCATCCTGGCGCTCACGTAGGGGCAGGAGCTGAAGCCGGCATCAAAAAAATTATTGAAGGCTTAAATGAAGTGATTGATCCGAATCAAAATGTCCAGATTGCATTAGAAACAATGGCTGGAAAAGGATCAGAATGCGGCAGAAGCTTTGAGGAGCTTGCGCAGATTATCGAAGGCGTTACACACAATGAGCAGCTGTCAGTGTGCTTTGACACGTGCCATACACATGATGCCGGGTATAACATTGTCGAAGACTTTGACGGAGTGCTAAATGAGTTCGATAAAATCATTGGCATTGACCGTATTAAAGTGCTTCATATCAATGACAGCAAAAATGTCAAAGGTGCGAGAAAAGACCGCCATGAAAATATTGGCTTTGGTGAAATAGGTTTTGACGCACTGCAATATGTTGTTCACCATGAGCAGTTAAAAGACATTCCAAAAATTCTTGAAACACCATACGTCGGTGAAGATAAAAAGAACAAAAAACCGCCATACCGTTTTGAGATTGAAATGCTGAAAGAAAAACAATTTGATGATACATTGCTTGAAAAGATTTTACAGCAATAAAAAATGGGGGATAACACCCCCATTTTTTAGCTTGTAAATTGTTTGAATAGTTCATTAACTGTTTGAGCTGTTTCTTTCGATGTAATCGTCTCTACTTGTTTCAGCAGCCGCATTCGTTCACTCTCATTAAAGATGTTTACATTTTTCCCGTATAACAGGTTCGCTACTTCAACGGCCTGCGATCTTGTTAAGCTGATTCCGTATTGTTTTGAGTACTTCAGCAAATCATCAGCAGTAGCCTGATTAAGCCGCTGCAAAATAATTCTTTGAAATAAAATCATCGGTCATTCCACCTCCAGACTTAATGTATGGGCAAATCAGTAAAATGTGTCAGTGTTTAATGGTAAAATAGATTTATAATGTATTTAAAATAGTTATTGCAGGAAAGGAGATTTTATGACCCCAACAAAACAACATAAGAAAGAAACATTTACCCATTTTATTTTCAGGGTCTTTATGATTCTGGTAGGAGCTGCATCTGCGGCTGTAAGTATTGAATTATTTTTAATCCCCAATGATTTTATTGATGGCGGGATTATCGGTGTATCACTTATTTTAGACCACCTCTTTATGTCAAACCCCTTTCTGAATTTCGCTTTTTTCGTTGTCATATTAAATATTCCTTTTATGATCTTCGGATATAAATATATCGGTAAGACCTTTCTAGTCTCTACGTTTATAGGGATTGTCGGGCTTGCCGTTATTGAATCCTCACTTCACCATGTAGAAGCCATTACAACCCAGCCTATTTTGGCTACTGTGTTCGGAGGTCTTTTACTCGGCTTTGGCGTCGGGCTTGTTATTCGAAATGGAGGTTCAATGGATGGTACAGAAATTCTCGGTATTTTGCTGACCAAAAAACTCCCGTTTTCTGTAGGTGAGTTCGTTATGTTCATCAATGTGTTCATTTTCATTTGGGCAGTTTTTGTGTTCGGTCCTGAGCAAGCGATGTACTCATTCATGACTTATTATATTGCGATGAAAACGATTGATGCCGTGATCCAAGGGCTTGATGAAACAAAAGCTGTCATTATTGTGTCTGAGCAGTATGATGAGATTTCCGACGCGATTTTGCACCGTCTCGGTCGGGGCACAACGAAGCTGAAGGGGAAAGGCGGATATACGGACGAAGAAAAAGACGTAATTTACGCGGTTGTCACAAGGCTGGAAGTGACAAAGCTCAAATCGATCGTGTTTGAAGTTGATCAAAATGCATTCATAACAATTATGAATACTCATGAAACGAGAGGCGGAAAATTCAAAAACGCAATCCACTAGGCTTTCATTTACTTTTATTCATTTTATGGGTATAATTTTATCTGCAGTAAAGAAAATGGCTTGCTGGACAGACAGCTGCCATTTTCTTTTTCATACATGTAATACGTTCTTAAGCAAAGCGAAAAGGGGGACCCTTCATGAACGTACAAGAAGCGCTGAACCTACTAAAAGAAAACGGATATAAATATACAAACAAACGGGAGGATATGCTGCAGCTTTTTGCTGATTCAGACAGATATCTTACCGCTAAAAACGTACTGTCTGCACTGAATGATGATTATCCAGGCTTAAGCTTTGATACAATCTACAGAAATCTTTCTTTATATGAAGAACTTGGGATTTTGGAAACAACTGAGCTGTCCGGTGAAAAGCTCTTCCGATTTAAGTGTTCATTCACCCATCACCACCATCATTTTATTTGTCTTGCCTGCGGCAAAACAAAGGAAATTGAATCATGTCCGATGGACAAGCTTTGTGATGATTTGGATGGCTATCAGGTCAGTGGGCATAAATTTGAGATTTATGGCACATGCCCTGATTGTACAGCGGAAAACCAAGAAAACACTACTGCGTAAAATGCGTATATATGAAAAAGGGGCCCGGTTTGGGCTCCTTTTTCAGTTATTGACACGTATTAAGTGATGCTTATTGTTGTTCATCCATTGAACGGCTTCTAGCCAGTTGTTTACTCTGATGATGTTTGAATCAATCGGAAGCTGATTATAAGGGGAATTGAACAAAATCACCGGTATCCCGGCTTCTTTCGCAATCATCATGGCGTTCCCGTGATGATCCTCAAAAAACAGGTCGATGTTATGATTCTTGACCGCTTCAACTTTGTGATGACCGCCAACGAGTTCGATGTGGTCATAATGAATGTTTTGTCTGTCAAACCATTCATAGGTAATATCAGTTAAATGAGTCCGTCTCGCTGTAATATAAATAAGCTTGTGCTCCTCTTTGAGAAGATCAAGTGACTGTTTCGCATGCTGTGCAAGCAATGCTTCCTTATATATGATCGCTTCATTTTGATTCATCCAATCCCAAAATTCTTCCTGGGTAATGTTTAACAGCTTTGTTAAATCATAATCCGTCATATCGTTTAATGAAATGGAAAGATTAAACGAACGGTTCAAATAAGGGACGAATGTATCCTGAGCCGTGATTGTGCCGTCAATATCTATTCCTAAGCGTAACATGCCCACACTCCTTCAGTTTCATCCCTTCAAGTGTAACATAAACAATTGACATTAACAGAAAAGTTTAGCAAACATGAATCAGGCAAAATGGATCAAACTATAAAAGCTCCTTTAATAAAACAGAAGGGGGAATTGAAGGTGGCAAACGATTACGAAAAGCGTGATAACAACAGTTACTATGTTGATCATGGATCTGAAGGGACAAATATTAACCGCGACAATGACGGTTTTTTTGAGGAAACAGCTGCTGAAATCGCAGAGCCTTATCGTGCTGCTGACCGCAGCAATGACCAAGACAATGATCGCAGCGGCGGCAATGTCAATGAAGGACGGGGAATAGGATATATCGCTTTAGCCTTGTCTATTATTTCATTGTTTGTACTGCCTGTTTTATTGGGAGCTGCCGGTATTATTGTCGGCTATATCGCAAGAAGAAGAGGTGCTCAAGGCCTTGGCGCCTGGGCAATGGGTATCGGTGTCGTTTCATTAGTGCTTGGAATATTTATTATTCCATTTTTCTAACACAAAAAAGCTTGACGGGTTCCCGTCAAGCTTTTTGTGTTTCTTCTTTTAATTTTGCTTTTTCAGCTTCAAGTTTTGCGTAGTGTTCCTCAGCAAGAATGTCAATTTCTTTTTTGAGTTCTTCTACCATCGTTTCCTCTGGAACCTTACGGACAATTTTCCCTTTCCGGAACAGCAGTCCTTCACCGCGTGCGCCGGCGATTCCGATATCAGCTTCTCTCGCTTCACCAGGTCCGTTTACAGCGCAGCCGAGAACAGCAACTTTAATCGGCGCTTTTATCTTAGAAATATACTCTTCCACTTCATTGGCAATGCTGATTAGATCAATCTCAATACGGCCGCAAGTCGGACATGAGATGAGCGTGGCAGCATTGGAGGCTAAGCCGAAAGATTTCAGAAGCTCCCTTGCTACTTTTACCTCTTCTACAGGGTCTGCGCTTAGTGAAATGCGCATGGTGTTCCCGATGCCTTTGCTTAAAATGGCGCCGAGTCCTGCTGCGCTCTTTACTGTGCCGGCAAACAGCGTTCCTGACTCGGTGATCCCGAGGTGAAGCGGGTAGTCAAACGCTTTCGCCGCTTTTTCATAAGCCTCGATTGCAAGGTTCACGTCAGAGGCCTTCATGCTGACAATAATATCGTGAAAATCAAGATCCTCAAGAATTTTAATGTGATGAAGTGCGCTTTCTACCATTCCATCGGCAGTCGGATAACCGTATTTTTCTAAAATGCGTTTTTCCAATGAACCGGCGTTTACTCCGATTCTGATCGGAATGCCTTTGTCTTTGGCTGCTTTAACAACCGCTTCAACTTTTTCGCGCCGGCCGATGTTGCCGGGGTTGATTCGGATTTTATCTGCGCCGCCTTCAATGGCTTTCAACGCAAGTTTATAATCGAAATGTATGTCAACAACGAGAGGAATGGAAATGCGCTTTTTAATATCCGCAATGGCGTTTGCTGCCCGTTCATCCGGACATGCTACCCGAACGATTTGGCATCCGGCTTCAGCCAAACGGTTAATTTCCGCAACCGTTGCTTCTACATCATGTGTTTTCGTTGTTGTCATGCTTTGGATGACAACTTCATTGTTGCCGCCTATTGTTAAAGGTCCCACTTTGACGGGACGCGTTTTTGTACGATGTGTGATTTCACTCACTTGCAATCGCTCCTTAATTGTAGTTGCCGCTTCTAGATATAACAATTCTAGTATGGTTTATGTGAATTTATTTTACAAATTACATTGTAACAGTGTCTTCGCCGAACTGACAAGAAATTAACGTTAAATTAAGGGTAGACCGGGAATTTATACGCTGTTCCCGCTTGAATGGCATTGGCTTTCACATTTGGATTCAGTGCTTCAAAATCCTTTACAATGTCATCCGGAGAACCTGCTGATCCGACTATCGACATAACCGTATCACCCGGCTTTACCTTCACCGTTTTATAAGCCGGTTCTTGTACAGCCGTTTTTGCTGATGCTTCATAGACAGGGAGGTCCTGAATGGGTATGGTTCCAATTTTAAGGTCATAAAAAAGAATAAAAAGTATAAAAACAATGCTGCATACTAAGGTGAGACGCTTCATCGCTTTTCCTCCCGCATACGAAATTTTATACCATAGTATGCTTGTCCATTTCGATTCATGACAAAAGAAAAGAGACTTCGAATGCAGCCTCGGTTTATACAGCAGCTTTTTTGGACGGAATCTCTTTTAAAACGAGAAACAGGATGACAAAATTGACAAACCAGTTCAGCAAAAATTCACTTGGTACGGTTGCTTCTAGTGCCCGCATGATTGTAAAGAATACAGTTGAAAGGGTGATGGAATAAGCAGAAAGCTTCCAGAGCTGATGATAGGATAAATGTTTTTTCTGCGAATTCTTAATGATTAACCCGATAAGCGCTAAAAACGATACTTCAATAAATTTTCCCGCTGCTGTTACGAGAAAAATAAGAGCTGAGAGAACAGTTACAATCATCGCTTTATTTTGGTTTAACCCTGCAATGACATCTTTTTTCTGTAACTCTGATGGCATCATTGAGTAAGACATTTCTTGGGCTTGTCCGTCAATGGCCAAAACAAATTTGTTCTGAAGGATGCCGATCGCGTTTTGCTTTGCTTCAATTTGTTCAGTGCCATAGGAGTCTGTAGGATCGAACACGATAACGAAACCATTTGCTTGAGATTCCGTGGCTTTTTTCTCATCCGTTTGAAGTTTGCCGTTTGAAATTGTGAAATCAGGGAAATCTTTGTTTAAAACAGTTTTAAAACCGTTCATTGATTTTACGGTCCCTGTACTTACATAATAAGCGGTAGGGATTGCAAACAGGACAGAGAGCAAAAATACATAAAGAATCGCTTTTCCGATTCCTTGAAATCTTGTTTTTGCAATATCACGGGGAGAGTATGTACTTTTAATGAAAAGCTGAAACACATTCACTATCTTCACTTCCTAGCTAAACTAATATATGTTGCTTATTGTATCGTTGCATGCGTGTGAATACAAGGAAGACATGAAGAAGACAGAGTAAAATGGGAGGATGGAAGCTATGGATATGTTGTATTGGCTGTTGATTGCAGCGGTTTTTATCATTGCCTTTATCGGGCTGGTGTATCCTGTTATTCCGAGCGTAGTATTTATTGTTGCCGGATTTGTATTGTACGGATTTTTATTTTCATTCAGTCCGTATTCATATATGTTCTGGCTTGTTGAGGCAGTTTTTGCCGCAGTATTATTCGCAGCAGATTACGTGTCGAATCTGCTTGGAGTAAAAAGGTTCGGAGGAAGCAAAGCTGCCATATGGGGAAGCACGATCGGTTTATTAATCGGGCCTTTTGTCATTCCGGTTGCAGGGATCATATTGGGGCCGTTTATCGGGGCTGTTTGCGCAGAACTTATCGTTCATCAGAAGGACTTAAAGTCAGCGTTTAAAATTGGCCTCGGCTCACTCATTGGTTTTTTAACAGGGGTTATTGCAAAGGGCATCATACAGCTTTTGATGATCGGATACTTTTTATGGACAGTCCTATAAGAAATGCTGGCGGCAGGTTTAATGGGGCGGATTATCGGTTAAAGTGAAATATGTCGCTGAAATGAGCCAAATCGTGAGCTTTTTCATTGATTACAAAGCATTCTTTTGTTACATTGAATGAAGAAAGGCTCGCTGTGAAGCGGCATTTCAGTACATATATACTAAGGAGGAATTATCATGGCTTACGAACTTCCAGAATTACCTTATGCGTACGATGCTTTAGAACCGCATATCGACAAGGAAACTATGACTATTCACCATACGAAACACCACAACACATACGTGACAAATTTAAACAAAGCGGTTGAAGGAAACACTGCTCTTGCCAACAAATCAGTTGAAGAGCTTGTTGCAGATCTTGATTCTGTTCCTGAAAACATCCGCACTGCAGTCCGCAACAACGGCGGCGGACACGCGAACCACAAATTATTCTGGACACTTTTATCTCCAAACGGCGGAGGCGAACCGACTGGCGCGCTTGCTGAAGAGATCAACAGTGTATTTGGAAGCTTTGACAAATTCAAAGAGCAATTCGCAGCAGCAGCAGCTGGACGCTTCGGTTCTGGCTGGGCATGGCTTGTTGTGAACAACGGGAAACTTGAAATCACAAGCACGCCAAACCAAGATTCTCCGCTTTCAGAAGGCAAAACGCCTATCTTAGGTCTTGACGTTTGGGAGCATGCTTACTACCTTAACTATCAAAACCGCCGTCCTGATTACATTTCAGCTTTCTGGAATGTTGTAAACTGGGACGAAGTGGCTCGTCTATACAGCGAAGCAAAATAATGGCACAAACAAGGTCCTCATTATGGGACCTTGTTTTTTTATGTCTTCTTTTTACATATCTCGGTTTGAGTGAGACAGACTAAGGGATAGTAAAGGGGAGTCAGTAATGAGCAAACTAAAAAAAGTGATAGGCGATGTAGACGTAAACAAAGGGTTACTCTTTCTGCTGACCATTGGCGGGCTTTACTCGCTGGGAATTGCACTGTCCAATACATTTGTTAATGTGTATCTTTGGAAGCAGTCAGGGAAATTTATTGATTTGGCGATATATAATTTATCCATTGTGACAATGCAGCCGATAACCTTTTATTTGGCTGGACGGTTAGCCAAAAAAATAGACAGGGTATTCATTTTAAGGTTCGGCGTCATTTTTTTAGCTGCCTTTTATTTAAGTGTGCTTTTAGCCGGAGAAACGGCGGCCAGCCGCCTCGTGCTAATCGGCGCGGTGCTCGGAGTTGGCTATGGCTTTTATTGGCTAGCGTTTAACGTACTGACCTTTGAAATAACAGAGCCGGATACGCGAGACTTTTTCAACGGGTTTATGGGCATTCTGTCTTCCTCTGCAGGAATGATCGGCCCGATTGTAGCCGGATTCGTGATCTCAAGGCTTGAAAATAATACGGGTTATACAGTGATTTTCAGTCTCTCCCTCAGTTTATTTGCCCTGGCTGTCGTGATGAGCTTTTTCTTAAAACGGAGAGAATCAAAGGGCCGTTTTATGCTGAGCAAAGTATTTGGAGAGCGCCATAGCAATATGAATTGGCGGAGAATCACGAATGCGCATTTTTTTCAGGGTTTGAGAGAAGGGATTTTTGTCTTTTTAATCAGTGTGTTTGTATTTATTGAGACAAACAGCGAACTTGCTCTCGGCACATTCGGTCTTGTCAATTCAGCTGTTTCCTTCTTTGCCTACTACTTTGCATCCAGGCTGATTAAGAAAAAGGCGAGAAAAAAATCGATTTTGCTGGGCGGACTTATTTTGTATGGCGCGCTGTTTTTGATTCTGTTCCATATGAGCTTTTCGACATTATTAACGTACGGCGTTTTTATTGCCATCGGCTATCCTCTGTTGCTTGTGCCATATGTATCACTTACATATGATGTGATAGGGCGCGCGAGGCATGCCAGAAAAGCAAGAATTGAATATATCGTGCTTAGAGAAATGTTCTTGAACGCCGGCAGAATTGTTTCCATTTTGTGCTTTCTCCTGATTGTGGCTCTTCTGAAAGAGGATGTGGGAATTCCTTTGTCACTTGCGATATTGGGTATAGGACATCCTTTGATTTATTACTTTGTCAAGGATATCCGTTTTAAGGAGAAAGAAGGGGAAAATGAAACCATGGAAGAAGACGGCCAAAAACGGGTAACAGAACCGCCCCTGTTAAAAGGCGAGAGATAATTTTTTTGCCAAAAAGGGGTTATCTGTAGAAAAAAGTCGAAAAAACCTTTAAAATGAAAACTGGCACTCTTACTTGAGTGTCTTTTCTTTCTGTAAATAGAAAAGGTGATGTTATGAGGAGAAATAAACCAAAAAAGCAAAATCATAAAGAGAAAAAGAAGTCGCTTCCGATCAGGCTGAATATTTTATTTTTAGCTGCCTTTGTTATATTTACCTGGATTATTGTGGAACTGGGCATCAAGCAGATCGTGCAAGGCGATGATTACAAAAACCAAGCGAATAAGCAGGAACAAAGTGAAGTCAGCTCAGCGGTACCACGCGGGAAAATTTATGATCGAAACTTTAATGCCATTGTGACAAATAAGGCTTTAAATGCAATCACATACACGAGATCTAAATCGACCACGCAAGAACAGCGCTTAAAGATCGCAAAAAAGCTGTCTGACATGATCAAAGTCGATACAAAAAAAGTAACAGAACGGGATAAAAAAGATTATTGGATTTTGACTAGACCGAAAGAAGCGAAAAAGCTCATTAGCTCTAAAGAAAGACAGCAGGTTGAAGACAAAAAAATATCCGATGACGATTTATACCAGCTTCAGCTAAAACGGATTACTGATAAGCAGCTGAATGAATTGACGGATAAAGATATGCAGATCCTTGCTATCAAAAGACAGATGGATTCGGGCTATGCATTAACCCCTCAATATATCAAAAACGAAGATGTATCAGCGAAGGAAATGGCAGTGGTAAGTGAACATTTAGACGAACTGCCAGGTGTTGATGTCACGTCCGATTGGGAACGTGAATATCCGTATAAAAACCTTCTTCGCTCAGTGCTCGGAAGTGTTTCCAGCTCTGATGAAGGATTGCCGTCCAACTTGCTTGAGCATTACCTGTCGCTTGGCTACAGCCGAAATGACAGGGTCGGAAAAAGTTATCTGGAATACCAATATGAAAGCCTTCTGCAGGGCCAAAAAGCCAAAGTCGAAAATATCACAGATTCAAACGGCAATGTCACGGGAACAAAAACGGTATCTGAAGGCAAAGCCGGTAAGGATCTCGTGCTTACGATTGACATTGATTTGCAAAAAGAAGTGGAAAAAATCATTGAGAAGAACCTCAAATCTGCTAAAGCAAGACCAAGCACGCAATTGTTAGACCGGGCATTCGTTGTTATGATGGACCCAAGAAACGGTGAAGTGCTTACAATGGCGGGCAAGCAGATTAAACAAGAAAATGGGAAATATAAAATTGATGATTACGCTTTAGGTACAATGACGTCATCTTACGCCATGGGTTCAGCAGTCAAAGGCGCAACAGTCTTGACAGGCCTTCAAACCGGAGCTATCAATCTGAATACTGTTTTTCAAGATGAACCTTTATATATTGGTCAGGATAAACGCGGTAAAAAGTCATGGACTAACTTAGGACCGGTCAATATTCAAAGAGCCTTAGAGCAGTCTTCTAACGTATTTATGTTTAAAACAGCGATCGCGCTCGGAAAAGGTGAGTATAAACCGCACCAAGCTTTACCGATTGATACGACGGCCTTTGATACGTTCCGTAATTACTTCAGCCAATTTGGACTGGGTGTCAAAACTGGAATTGATCTTCCGAATGAAATGACAGGCTATAAAGGAACAGACAGATTGACGGGATTCTTGCTTGACTATGCGATCGGCCAATACGACACGTATACACCGCTGGAACTCGCGCAATACGTATCAACGATTGCAAACGGCGGGTATCGCTTAAAACCTCAGCTTGTGAAAGAAGTCAGGGATCCTAATCCTGAAAAAGGGATCGGTGCTGTCGTACAATCCGTTCAGCCGGAAGTGCTGAATAAAATCGACATGAAGAGTGAATATATTAAAGAGGTTCAGGCCGGATTCAGACGGGTGATGACAAAAGGGACAGCCGCCAGCCAATTTGCTTCAGCGTCATATCAGCCTGCCGGTAAAACAGGAACAGCACAATCGTTCTATGATGGACCTGATAAATCAAAAACAGGAACATCGACTTATAATACGACACTTGTTGCCTATGCACCGGCTGATAATCCTGAGATTGCGATCTCTGTAGTGGTCCCTTGGGCTTATATTGATTACAGCGCTAAATATACCATTACAAACGAAATCGGCAGGGAAGTAATGGATAAATATTTTGAGCTGAAATCGAAGCAGGACAAAGAAGATACTCAGCAAAAGAATAAAGACAAAATTGAAGAAAATGCAGAAAACACAACGTCTTCTGATAATTAAAAAGAAACGCTCACATGATGTGGGCGTTTTTTTTATACAAAAAAACGCACTGATTTACAAAACCTTAACATTCGGTTCAAACCCTTTTTACATAGAACCTTTACTCTATACGTGTAGGACAAATTACACATTATACGCAGGGGGAATTCAGGAAATGAAAAAAAACAAATTGGTGCTTATGCTTCTGATGGCTGCTTTTATGATGATTGCAGCTGCATGCGGAAATGCAGGAGAAAGTAAAAAATCGAATAGCGATTCTGCAAAAGGAGAAGAAAAGGCATCAGGTTCTTTAACCATTTCTGGTTCATCAGCAATGCAGCCACTAGTACTTGCAGCCGCGGAAAAATTTATGGAAGAAAACCCTGATGCTGATATACAGGTACAAGCTGGCGGTTCTGGAACAGGGCTTTCTCAAGTCTCTGAAGGAGCTGTTCAGATCGGGAATTCAGACGTTTTTGCTGAAGAAAAAGAAGGCATCGATGCAAAAGCGCTTGTCGATCATCAAGTCGCTGTAGTTGGTATGGCAGCAGCTGTAAACCCTGATGCTGGTGTAAAGGATATTTCAAAAGATGAATTGAAAAAAATCTTCACTGGCAAAATCAAAAACTGGAAAGAGCTCGGCGGCAAAGACCAAAAGATTACACTTGTAAACCGTCCTGATTCTTCTGGCACACGTGCTACATTTGTGAAATATGCGCTTGACGGTGCGGAGCCTGCAGAAGGCATTACTGAAGATTCCTCCAACACGGTGAAAAAGATCATTGCTGATACTCCGGGAGCGATTGGATATCTTGCATTCTCATATTTAACAGATGACAAAGTAACTGCTCTATCTATTGACGGTGTTAAACCTGAAGCGAAAAATGTAGCAACTGGCGAGTATCCGATCTGGGCTTATCAGCATTCTTATACAAAAGGTGAAGCGACAGGTTTAGCTAAAGAATTTCTTGATTATCTAAAGAGTGAAGACATTCAAAAAAGCATTGTTACTGACCAAGGCTACATTCCGGTTACTGATATGAAAGTGACACGCGATGCCAAAGGGAAGCAAAGCTGATCTTAATAAAAAGAGGAGTGCGGGGACAACCGTTTCTCCTCTTAACACATTCATAGGAGTGTAAAACAATGATAAACAATAGAGAAAATATGTCTGTGAGCGAGCGTTTAATCAGCTCAAGGCAAAATCGGCAATTGGATGAAGTTCGGGGAAGAATGATTGTGACAGCGTGTGCCCTGATTATGATTGCGGCATCTGTTGCGATCACCATTTTCCTCGGCGTGAAGGGGCTGCAATCTTTTCTTGTAAATGGTGTAAGCCCAATTGAATTCTTAACGAGCTTAAATTGGAATCCTACAGATACTGATCCGAAATACGGAGTGCTGCCATTTATTTTTGGCTCATTTGCAGTAACGATTCTTTCTGCTCTAATCGCTGCGCCGCTTGGCATTGCAGGTGCGATTTTTATGACAGAGATTGCCCCGAATTGGGGAAAGAAAGTGTTGCAGCCGGTGATTGAGCTTTTAGTCGGTATTCCATCTGTTGTTTATGGATTCATAGGTCTTACAGTATTGGTGCCGTTTATCGCCCAGTTCAAATCGAGCGGAACAGGGCACAGTTTATTGGCGGGAACGATTGTCCTTTCCGTCATGATTCTGCCGACGATCACATCGATTTCTGCTGATGCAATGGCTTCTCTTCCGAAGAGTTTACGAGAGGGTTCTTACGCGCTTGGTGCGACAAGATGGCAGACGATCAGAAAAGTACTTGTGCCTGCAGCTTTTCCAACATTGATGACAGCTGTTGTGTTAGGCATGGCTCGGGCGTTCGGTGAAGCTTTGGCTGTTCAGATGGTCATTGGAAATACAAGAGTATTGCCGGAAAGCCTGTTTGACACTGCGGGAACGCTGACAACGATCATCACGCTGAATATGGGCCACACCACATACGGAAGCGTTGAAAACAATACGCTGTGGTCAATGGGGCTTGTGCTTCTGGTGATGTCATTCTTGTTCATCCTGCTTATTCGCTACTTGTCATCTAGGAGGAAAGTGTAATGAACCGCAAAATAACAGATAAACTGGCGACCGGAATGTTTGGTTTGTGTGCAGCCATTATCGCTGCCATTTTAGTAGGTTTGTTTTCCTATATTATTATAAACGGTGTTTCTCAGCTCAGTTTTCAATTTATTACAACAAAATCGAGCGCCATTGCAGCTGGAGGAGGCATACGAGATCAGCTGTTTAACTCCTTTTATATTTTGTTTATTACAATGCTGATTACAATCCCGCTCGGTGTGGGCGGCGGAGTCTTCATGGCTGAATACGCGCCTAATAACAAAGTAACTGACTTCATCAGAACATGTATAGAGGTGCTTTCATCTCTTCCGTCTATTGTCATTGGGATGTTTGGATTATTGATGTTTGTCAACTTAACAGGCTGGGGATATACGATCATAGGCGGAGCGCTTGCGTTAACTGTTTTTAACCTTCCTGTCATGGTGCGTGTGACAGAAGACGCGATCCGTTCAGTCCCTAAAGATCTGAAGGAAGCCTCTCTCGCTTTAGGTGTATCACGCTGGCATACCGTAAAAACAGTTTTAATTCCAAGTGCGATTCCTTCTATCATCACAGGAGCAATTTTAGCGTCAGGAAGGGTGTTCGGGGAAGCGGCCGCATTATTATTTACGGCAGGCCTGACAACACCGCGTCTTAATTTTACGGAGTGGAACCCGTTTTCGGAAACATCACCGCTTAATATTTTCAGGCCCGCTGAAACACTTGCGGTCCACATTTGGAACGTCAATACACAAGGAATGATTCCGGATGCTGAAGCGATTGCCAACGGTGGTTCTGCCGTGCTGGTGATTTCTGTTCTTGTGTTTAATCTCGCGGCGAGATGGCTTGGCACGATGATCTACAAAAAGCTTACGGCAAATTAGAACGGAAAGAGGCGAAAAACATGTCTGAACAAATGGTAAAAGAAAAACCTGAGCGAGCTGTTATTGTTCCGAAGCAGAATCACGTGCTTGAGGTCAAAGATCTGTCTATTTTTTACGGAAATAAACAAGCCGTTCATCATGTAAACATGGATATTGAAAAAAATGCGGTGACTGCTTTAATTGGGCCGTCGGGATGCGGAAAATCTACTTTTTTGAGAAATATTAACCGAATGAACGATTTAATTCCATCTGCAAGAGCGGAAGGTGAAATCCTTTATGAAGGATTAAATATATTGGGCGGCAATATTAACGTTGTCAGCTTGAGAAGAGAAATCGGAATGGTTTTTCAAAAACCAAATCCATTTCCGAAATCGATCTATGCGAATATCACACATGCATTGAAATATGCCGGAGAGCGGAATAAAGCTGTTTTAGATGAAATTGTGGAAGAAAGTTTAACAAAAGCGGCCCTCTGGGATGAGGTGAAGGATCGTTTACATTCATCCGCACTCTCGTTATCCGGCGGCCAGCAGCAGCGTTTATGCATCGCGAGAACACTTGCGATGAAGCCGGCTGTTCTTCTGCTTGATGAACCAGCTTCAGCGCTTGATCCGATTTCAAATGCGAAAATAGAGGAATTAATTACAGGATTGAAAAGAGAATACTCAATTATTATTGTCACGCACAATATGCAGCAGGCTCTGCGGGTTTCTGACCGGACGGCATTCTTTTTAAACGGCGAGCTTGTAGAATACGGACAGACCGAACAGATTTTCACGAGTCCGAAAAAGCAAAAGACAGAGGATTATATTAACGGGAAATTCGGATAGGAGGGCGGCAATGAGTATTGCTACCGAAGCTGTAATGAAACAGGAAGTCTATCAAGTCAATGGAATGAACTTATGGTATGGACGGCATCATGCTTTAAAAAATATCAATTTGAGCATTTATGAAAATGAGGTTACGGCGATTATCGGTCCATCCGGATGCGGGAAATCGACCTTTATCAAGACATTGAATTTAATGATTCAAATGACGCCGAATGTAAAGCTTGCAGGTGAGCTGAACTATAATGGCAGCAACATTTTAAAGGATAAAGTGGACATCGTGGATTTGCGAAAAAATATCGGCATGGTATTCCAAAAAGGGAATCCGTTTCCGCAATCTATTTTTGATAATGTGGCTTACGGACCGAGAGTCCACGGCACCAAAAATAAGAAGAAGCTTCAGGAAATTGTGGAAAAGTCATTAAAAGACGTGGCGTTATGGGATGAGGTGAAGGATCGATTGCATACGTCCGCTCTTTCGCTGTCAGGGGGCCAGCAGCAGCGTCTTTGCATCGCCAGAGCACTTGCGACCAATCCTGATATTTTGCTGATGGATGAACCGACATCTGCACTAGATCCAATCTCAACGAGAAAAATTGAAGAACTCATTCTAGAGCTGAAAAATAAATACACAATTGTCATTGTCACGCATAACATGCAGCAGGCAGCAAGGGTTTCTGATCAAACCGCCTTTTTCTACATGGGCGAGCTTGTTGAATGCGACAATACGAATAAAATGTTCTCTAACCCGAAGGACCAAAGAACGCTCGATTACATTTCAGGAAAGTTTGGATGAAAAAAACAGGCTGAGTCAGCCTGTTTTTTTATCGTGTTAACGTTTTTACGATCTTTTTGAAACTCATGTCTGATTTTACTTTAAACTCGCCGGCACGAATTTCTTTGTGATAGCCGGCATCAATGACATAGTCATTAAAGTCTTGAGCCGAAGAGATAATGCCCTCTTTTTCAAGAATAGCAGATACATCCGCAGTGCTCATGCCATCTTTAATTTTGAGCTTGTACGTTTTGACTTTGTCTGTTTTCGTGTCTGAGCTGCTGTCATCGGTCAACGATTTCTCTTTTGAATCAAGAAGTTTTTGATATTCATCACGGTTCACAGAAACCATTTTTTTAGAATCAAGGTAATTGTTCACGTCTTGTTCAGTTACTGTTTTATTATCTTTTACAGCAGCGACCTGGTCTTCGTCTGTCAGATAAAAAACAGCTGCAAGAACGGCTGTCGCTAAAATGATGCCGCCAGCAAATGCCTGAATGCCCCGTTTTGTCATACGAGCACCTTCTCATTATCTTTGATAATCGTATTCACGTCTTCCACTGATACATGCTCAGCTTTAGCAATCGCTTCAGCTGACATACCGTTATTATATTTAGAAAGTATTTGTTTAGCGATTTTTTGATTGATATCGTTCTGCTTTGATTTGCGAATGACAAGGTTTGTTTCCAGTAATTCTTCCTCAAGCACTGTCATTTTCTTTTTGAGCTTGTAAATTTCCTGCATCGCAGAAAGCTGCAGTGTTTCGAGCTCCTGTTCTACATCTTTCATCGGGTCTCTTTGAGAATATGAGAATGCAATTAGCGCTATACTGACGATAAACAACGCAATAATAGCAATTTCCACGTTTCATCACCTTCTATTCTTTTTTTATCCTTCTTTTTTATACCATAAAACCAATAGTTTCTAAAGGAATTCGCGAAAAAAACGAGATTTTGTCGAGAAATCTTTCTTCGCTTCTTCTTCATGTAATGGTTTAATAGGAACACGAAGTGAACGATTGGAAAGGAGAATGTTAGGAGTCCATGGATAAACACCCATTTCCCTATAATATACGACATAAGCTTTCCTTTTTTAGGGACACATTCGACATAATCATTCAAAACGCTCACACCTTGACCGTAAGCTGGGAAATCTCAGAAGAAACAATGCGGCTGGCTGAAGCGGTCCTTTTCGAAAAAACGCAGGATATGATAAAAGAATTGCGCATTGTCATCAAAAGAAAAGACATTGAAGCTGTCAGGACAAAACGCACAACTTATGATAAAGGAGAATGGACGATTAGACAGGCGGCTGGTGATGCTGTATATCGGGCTGAATACAGAATTGTGAATTCAATGAATGTCTCTCTCAAGCTTGCCGGTACAGACGACATCTATCTTGATGAAAATGGGATTCGTCATATAAACAGTTTTCAGATTGAAGAAGCGCACACCAGGTGGGAGGCGCAATTTTCTGCATACACCTGTTATGGGAGAGGGGAAAAAGAACGGTGAACATTCTCATGCTTTCACCCGAACATCCCGATGAGCCGAAAAGCGGGCTCGGTGTCCATTTAAACCGCCTCATTTCCTATTTAAAGCCTCATATCAACATTACAGTTTGTACTCCGAGCGGGCAGCTGTTTTCGTATGCGAAGTTTGAAGATTACATAGCTGATGCTAGCTTTACAATGGTTCGCCATGTGTTATCACACAATAAACGCTTTGATCTGATTCATGCCCATGATGACACAACTGCCCCTGCCGCCCAGTATTTGAAACAACGGCTTGGCCTTCCGCTTGCTGCGACAATCCACGGTCTTGAAAGCGAAAGGAAGAAGGTGTGCCGAGAAGCCCCACACCCATACAGGCTCAAGACCGAACGGCTCCTTATAGAATCCGCTGATGCATTGATCGTATTAAGCACATTTATGAAGCGGTCTCTTGATAAGGCGGCACATAAAAAAATAACCGTTATCCCAAGCCCTGCTTCTATGGAGAAAGAGAAGGGGAAAATCCAAAGAAGCATCAATAGAAGATTCCTCTTTTCATATGGAAGGTTTGTTCCGGAAAAAGGATTTTCGCAGCTGTTAAAGGTGTTTGCCATATTGAAGCAGCGTCAGCCAGACCTCTATCTAGTGCTGGCTGGGGAGGGGCCGTCTCTGTCCTGCTATGAGAAATTAGCTGCGGCATATAACCTGAAGGATCGCGTCATATTCCTGCCGTTTCTCAATTGGAAAGACATCAGAACGTTACTGTCTCACTGTGAAATGGCTGTTTTCCCTAGTTCTTATGAACCGTTTGGGCTTGCCGCGCAAGAAAGCATGGAACAAGGTGTGCTGACTGTCGTTTCTCAGTCGGGTGGTTTTTGTGACTATGCCGTTCATGACAAAACGGCAGTCATCGCTGATTTTACGCTCGTACAGGACGCGGCTGATCTGCTGGACAGCTTTTTAAAAGACCGGGAAAAAGCCCGCCGGATAAAAGAAGCTGGCAGACAACAAGTGTTCAAGCTCCACCACCCCCGACTCATTATGTCATCATATTTGCAGCTTTATGAGCGTATCTTCAATAATTCAGCAATTCATTGAAAAACAGCCTAGCATTCCGTCCATTATAGTGGTATTATATATAAGTCTGAATAAGTAAATGATTTTAGTTTGGAGGGAAAATAATGCGCGTTAATATTACTTTGGCTTGCACTGAATGTGGTGAGCGTAACTATATTTCTAAAAAGAACAAACGCAACAATCCAGACCGCGTTGAATTTAAAAAATATTGCCCACGTGATAAAAAATCTACGTTACACCGTGAAACAAAATAACAGCCTTGCTGTTTGAGGTGTAAGAAAAAAGCCAGAGCTTTGAAAAAGGTTCTGGCTTTTTTTCTATTCCGAGGGGGGATGAGAGATGAAATCACAATTAAGAAAAAAGACGCTGGAGGCACTGTCTGCTTTATCAAATGAAGATCTGCTTCAAAAAACGGAACGTATGTATAAGTACTTGTTTTCTCTGCCGGAGTGGCAAAATGCCGGCACCATTGCGGTCACCATCTCCAGAGGATTAGAGATACCGACGCGTCCTGTCATTGAGCAGGCTTGGGAAGAAGGGAAACAAGTTTGCATCCCAAAATGCCATCCGGACACGAAGAAAATGCAATTTCGGACATATAAGACCGATGATCAGCTCGAAACCGTTTACGCCGGACTGCTCGAGCCGGTAATTGAAAAAACAAAAGAAGTAAACCCATCACAAATTGACTTGGTGATCGTTCCAGGTGTTTGTTTTGATGTTAACGGGTTTAGGGTCGGCTTTGGAGGCGGCTATTATGATCGCTATTTAAGTGCATATGAAGGGAAGACAGTCTCTTTGCTTTTGGAGTGCCAGCTGTTTGCGCACGTACCCAGTCTGCCGCATGACATCCCGGTACATAAGCTGATAACAGAGGATCGGATCATTTCTTGTTTTTCATAACTTTCCTGCCCCTGATTCGAGAATAAATAAGGCAGAATAACAAATCCTATTGGCAGGAGGGATATCATGAAAAAACTTTTGATATATGCCATTTTCGCTGTTTCTGCCGTCATGTTTTATCAAAATCGCTACCGTCTTATGAATACTGTACTCAGCCAGCCAGGAATCAGGCGGTCTTTTATCCATTTGTTTTTAAGAATTCCATTTATCCGCAATAAGTTTATACAACAAGCTTTCTAAAATCCCGTGAAAAACGGGATTTTTTGCTTTCAGTAGGCGTTTCGGAGCGCTAGCTGTTATAATGAAAAAAAACTATTGGAGCGGTAAACATGTTTTTGCTGGAGTATACATATTGGAAAATTGCGGCGCACCTGGTGAATAACGGGTATGGCGTCATACAAGCCGGTGAGTCAGATGAAATATGGCTGGAAGCGCCGGACAAGTCCTCTCATGATCTAGTTCGTCTTTATAAGCACGATCTTGATTTCCGTCAAGAAATGGTTAGAGACATCGAAGAGCAGGCCGAACGAGTAGAACGAGTCAGACATCAATTGGGCAGACGAAGGATGAAGCTGCTGAATGTGTTTTTTTCAACGGAAGCCCCTGTTGATGACTGGGAAGAGATTGCAAAAAAAACTTTTGAGAAGGGAACTGTGTCAGTTGAGCCGGCGATCGTTAGAGGAACGATGCTTCGAGATGATCTTCAAGCGGTTTTTCCATCATTTCGTCCAGAAGATTGTACAGAGGAACACGCTTCGTTTGAAGACGCGCAAATGGCGCGAGAACGCTTCCTTTCGCTAGTGCTGAAACAAGAAGAACAGAGAAAAACTGAAGCGGCGGTTTTTCAAAACGGAAAACCGATTTTTACATATTTATTTATTGCGCTTCAGATCCTGATGTTTTTCTTGCTCGAAATAAACGGAGGCAGCACTAATACGGAGACGCTGGTCGCTTTTGGAGCAAAAGAAAACAGCCTGATTGCAGCAGGAGAATGGTGGCGGCTTCTGACACCGATCGTGCTTCACATCGGCATAGCGCATTTAGCTTTTAATACGCTGGCTTTATGGTCGGTTGGTACAGCGGTTGAGCGGATGTATGGATCGGGCAGGTTTTTGCTGATTTACCTGGCTGCTGGCATTACGGGTTCGATTGCGAGTTTTGTGTTCAGCCCGTATCCTTCGGCAGGCGCATCAGGAGCCATATTCGGATGCTTAGGCGCATTACTGTATGTTGCTTTGTCCAATCGAAAAATGTTTTTAAGAACCATAGGAACCAATATTATTGTCATTATTATCATCAATCTGGGCTTTGGTTTTGCGGTTTCGAATATTGATAATTCAGGACATATCGGCGGCTTGATTGGCGGCTTTTTCGCTGCAGCGGCATTGGGGTTGCCCAAAGCCAGAGCCTTTGGAAAAAGATTGTTGTCAGCGGTTTTGCTGATTGCTTTGGCTGCCGGATTTTTATATTACGGATTGCATTCGCCTTCACACCAGGAGTCAGCGCTGATTCAGCAGGCAAGCGAGCTGTATCAGGAAGGAAAGTATGAAGAAGTAACAGAATTGCTGAACGGAGAAGCAGCGCAAAAAGATGCCTCTGCCGATCTTTTGAAAATTCTTGCTGTATCTGATATTCAAATCGGCGAATATGATCAGGCGGTTTTCCTTTTGGAACGAGCGGTGAAAAAAGAACCTAAAGACCATGCTTCCTATTACAATTTAGCCTTATTGTATGCGGAAAAAAATGAGCTTGCACAAGCAGAAAAGGCCATCAGGCTGGCTTTAAAATTGGAGCCGAAGGAGCAGCGCTACAAGGAGCTGCAGCAACAAATTGAAAACAATAAAGAATCATAAAGGTGGAATATGGAAAGGAGGCTGGCTTTTTTGTCAGCGTTTTCTTCTTGACTGACCGCTTCCTTATGAATACGCTTATGGTAGTTAAGTTCAAGAAATGGTGAGGAAAATGAATACATTTTATGATGTGCAGCAGCTGTTAAAAACGTTTGGCCACATTGTTTATTTTGGAGACAGAGAGCTTGAAATTGAGTTTATGCTGGATGAATTAAAGGAATTATACATGAACCACATGATTGAAAAGGAGCAGTGGGCCAGAGCGGCAGCTGTCCTTCGAAAAGAATTAGAACAAACAAAAAACGGAAGAGATTTTTATAAAGGCTAAGGTGATAAAAATGGACGAGATATGGTTTGCGGGCATTGACCTGGGAGGAACGACGATTAAACTCGCTTTTATTAATCAATATGGCGAAATTCAGCATAAGTGGGAAGTTCCGACTGATAAAACCGGCGACACGATTACTGTCACAATTGCAAAAACTATCGACAGCAAGCTGGATGAGCTGCAAAAACCGAAGCACATCATCAAATACATCGGAATGGGTGCACCAGGCCCTGTAGATATGGCGGCAGGAGTTGTTTACGAAACAGTAAATCTAGGGTGGAAAAATTATGCTTTGAAAAACCATCTGGAGACAGAAACCGGCATCCCAGCTGTTATAGAAAATGACGCGAATATTGCTGCGCTCGGGGAAATGTGGAAGGGAGCGGGTGATGGCGCAAAAGACGTCATTCTCGTGACGCTTGGCACAGGAGTTGGCGGCGGCATCATTGCAAATGGTGAAATTGTACATGGCATAAATGGCGCCGGCGGAGAAATCGGCCATATTTGCAGCATCCCTGAAGGCGGAGCGCCCTGCAACTGCGGCAAAACGGGCTGTATCGAAACAATTGCGTCAGCAACCGGAATTGTAAGAATTGCAAAAGAAAAAATAGCAAATGCTAAAAAGACGACACGTTTAAAAGCAACCGAACAATTGTCAGCGCGGGATGTATTTGAAGCGGCCGGTGAAAACGATGAAATTGCCCTTGAGGTGGTTGATTATGTAGCCAAGCACCTTGGTTTGGTGCTCGGAAATTTGGCAAGCTCGCTTAATCCGTCCAAAATCGTTCTTGGCGGCGGCGTATCGAGAGCCGGAGAATTGCTGAGATCAAAAGTCGAGAAAACATTCCGCAAATGCGCGTTTCCGCGGGCAGCCCAAGCTGCTGATATTTCAATCGCAGCACTTGGAAATGATGCCGGCGTTATCGGAGGCGCTTGGATCGCTAAAAATGAATGGCTGAAACATCAAAATTGTTAAATTTGTGTAAATGAAATTGATTTTTTGTTGTGCTCAGGTTAAGATTTAATTTGATGTGTTAATGAGAATGTTGGGAATAGACTGATTTTTTTGAGCGTGCTGCATAGGAGGTTGAAATGCGAAAAACGTTTTTTTCGAAGATTTCATTTATGCTGATTGCCATTTTATTGATGTGGCTGAAAACGTATGCTGTTTACAAAACCAGTTTTCATATTAAAATCGACAATCTAACACAGGAATTTATTCTGTTTATCAACCCATTGAGTTTTTTGTTGCTTATTTTTGGCCTCAGCCTGTTTTTAAAAGGCAAAAACAGAAATCGCTACATTATCGCGATGAGCTGTCTTGTCACGTTTGTATTGCTGGCAAATATGGTTTTTTACCGTTTTTACAATGATTTCTTAACAATCCCTGTTCTTTTTCAAACGAGCAATATGGGTGATCTCGGAAGCAGCATCGGAACACTTCTTGAGCCGACAGACCTCCTATTAGCTGTGGATATTGCGGTTTTAATATGGCTTCACATCCGGCAAAAAGCTTTTCAATCGGACATTCCCTCAACGAAAAATGAACGGGCGGCTTATTTTTTGTTCGTTGCTTCTGTTTATTTCTTCAACCTGGGCTTGTCTGAGGCGGAAAGACCCCAGCTATTGACACGCTCATTTGACAGAGAAATGCTTGTTAAAAACATTAGCCTGTTTAATTTTCATATTTACGATGGCGTTCTTCAGTCAAAGCAATCCGCACAGAGAGCGTTGGCAGACAGCAACAGCCTAACGGAAATTGAAAACTACGTAACCGCTAATGCGAAGGATGCCAACAAACGCTTATTCGGCGCTGCAAAAGGAAGGAACGTCATTCTCGTATCCTTAGAGTCGACGCAAAGCTTCGTGATTAATGAAAAATTGAATGGAGAAGAAATCACGCCTTTTCTGAATGACTTTATAAAACAGAGCTACAACTTTAATAATGTTTACCACCAAACAGGCCAGGGGAAAACCTCGGATTCTGAATTTATCGTGGACAATTCACTGTATCCGCTTGGACGAGGTGCCGTGTTTTTTACGAATGCGGGCAATCAATATATGGCCGCTCCTGAAATTTTGAAAAACAGCGGATACTATTCAGCGGTCCTCCACGCTAATAATAAGAGCTTTTGGAATCGTGATTTAATGTACGACTCATTTGGATATGATTCGTTTTTTGATATTAACTCGTATGATGTAACTGACGAAAATTCAGTCGGCTGGGGACTTAAGGATAAAGAATTTTTTGAGCAGTCTTCAGAGCTGATGAAAAATCTGCCTCAGCCGTTTTACTCGAGGCTGATTACACTGACGAACCACTTCCCGTTTGATCTTGATGAAGAGGATCAATTGATTGATGAATATGATTCAAGCAGCCAGACGCTAAATAAATATTTTCCGACAGTGCGTTATCAGGATGAGGCGCTAAAACGGTTTATCGAAAAGCTGAAGGAAGACGGGTTATACGACAACTCTGTTATTGTATTATATGGTGACCATTATGGTATATCAGAAAACCATAATGAAGCGATGGGGCAGTTTTTAGGAAAAGAAATAACTCCATTTGAAGAGGTACAGCTCCAAAAAGTGCCGCTGGTCATTCATATTCCGGGTATTACTGATAAAAAGCCGCAAACCATTGAAACAGTAGGCGGGCAGATTGATATTAGGCCGACGCTGATGAATCTTTTAGGGATTGATACGAAAGATCAAATTCAATTCGGCAACGATCTGCTTTCAGACGAAAAACTGGACTTTGCGGTGCTCCGGGACGGGAGCTTTATCACAGATCAGGTTGTTTATACAGACGGTGCGTGTTATGACAAAGAGACGGGAAAACCGTTAGAAGAGACAAAACAATGTGAAGCATTTGCTGATAAAGCAAAACAGGAGCTATCACTTTCTGATGAAATCATTTATGGGGATTTGTTGCGATTTTATGATCAGAAAAGGCTGGACAATTCGTCAAAACGGAAAGAAAAACAAATGCTTGATCAGGCATCGTAATCACAATGTCTCCCGCGTCAAAGTGAGCGGGAGGCTTTCTTTTTTTAAATACGCTGTCATATAGTAACAAAAAGGGGGATGATGATGGCGTTTATTACTGTGAAACCTGAGATCAAGAACAATTTGGCCAATGTGGCGAAAGAACTGAAGATAGACGAGGAATTGCTTAAAAGTGCAAATCGCTCCGCACAAAAACATCAATTGTATTGCCCTGGTTATGTGATAGAGGAGCATAGCGGCAAAGAGCTTCAAACCATTCAGGACATAAAGGGCTTTTTACAGCCTCGGCAGCTGAAACTTTCAGATAGCTGGATTGAGCAAGAGAAAATCTATGATGATTCAGCTGTTGAAAAGGAAATAAAGAAGATTATTGATGTTTTTCCGTTTGTCTCATGCCGGGAAATTGGCCGTTCTGTACTCGGCAGGCCTATCTGGGAGCTGAAGGCTGGTGGGGAGCATGCCGTAAAAAAGGTCCATATGAACGCGTCATTTCATGCGAATGAGTGGATTACAACGTCTGTCCTGCTAAAATGGTTTAAGGAATACTGTATGTCATTATGCTGCAATTCGCCTTTCTTTGGCTTTTCTCCCATGAAGCTGTTTAACAGCACATCCTTATCCCTCGTTCCTCTTGTCAATCCGGATGGCGTTGATCTTGTTTTAAACGGATCAGAAGTCATGGGAGCCAGAAGAGATGAGCTCGAAAGGCTAAATGAACATCGTCCGAATTTTAATGAATGGAAGGCGAATATAAACGGGGTTGATTTAAATAAACAATTTCCATCATTATGGGAAATTGAAAAATACCGAAAACCGACAGCACCCAGCTACCGCGATTTTCCGGGAATCTCTCCGCTTACGGAGCCGGAATCTATTGCGATGTACCGGCTGATCACGGAGAATCCGCCTGACAGACTGCTGGCTCTTCATACTCAAGGAGAAGAAATTTATTGGGGCTATAAAGGCCTTGAGCCTGAGGAATCTGCTGCCGTCATAAAGGATTTTGAGGAGTTAAGCGGGAACATTTATAAGGGAGTAAGGGATATAGACAGCTATGCTGGATTTCGAGATTGGTTTATTCACTATTATTTTAAGGAAGGGTATACGGTGGAACTTGGAAAAGGCCAAAATCCTTTGCCGTTTCAGCAGTTTTCACACATATATAACGCAACAAGCGGCATCTTGTGGAGGGCGTTATTTTTTCATGAGTAACTGAAACTTTTTATTTTTTCTGCCGAAGCAAATATGAGAGAATAAAGATGATCGGAGGGGAATGCTGATGAGATCAGTTTGTTTTATTCTGCTGGCGGTATTGCTGTTTAGTTTATCGGCATGCGAACCATCTCATCAGCAGCAAAAACAGGCATCGGCGGCAAAAGATGAGAAAAAAGACATCATACCGCTTTCCGCGGAAAAAGCGGATGGGGCGGAAGGCTGGCTGAATAACAGCACAATATTATATACTGCGTCTAATCCGACGAAAACAGAGCTTTTTGCGTACCGCATCTTTACAGGCAAAGCGAAAAAGCTCTATCAAACGGATGGTCAAATCGTTGATGTTCAAATCAATGCGAGGGAGCAGATGATTCTGCTGCAAATCACACATAGCCAAAAGACGGCAGTGGTTTTGCTTAATGCAGAAGGAGAGACGCTTTACGAAAAAGATTACGAAACGTATGAGCTTGAAGCTGCTTGGAATCAGTATGATCCTTATCAAATGATGGTGACGGAATTCAATGAAAACTGGAATTTCCATACATATCAGGTGAATGCTAAAAAAGACGAATCTTTCTTAAGCCCAGTACAGGTTCCGTTCATTCATTGGACATCCAAAAATACATTTGATTATGTAAAAGAGGGAAGAGACGATAAAACAGGGCCTTTATATACGTTCGATACAGCTTCTAAGACGGAACAGAAGCTTGAGGATAACGTTCTATTCTTCGATTCTTTCCATCAAATGAGTTTTACTGTCAAATCAGCTTCCGGAGGAAAAGGGACGTATCAGTTTAAAACGCCGCAATCAACATCACCTGTTACAGCGAAATGGCCGCTCCAAGCGAAATATACAAGTTTGGCTCCAATGGAGTATGACTATGATGAAGCAGGAGGCCTGTTTTATACATTCAAACAAAGCGGCGATGCATATAAGCTCGCAGCAATCAATGTAGCATCGGGAGAGACAAAAGATCTTGTGTCTCTGCGGGAAATGGAGCCGATTCAAATATCTCCGAACGGGAAATATGCGTTATACGGCTTTCATTTTGAGCAAATTATTTTATTGAAATCACATGAAACGAAGCAACTCATCATTGATCAAAAGGAGATGGAATAACGATGGCTATCGCAGATGTAACCATTATCCCAATCGGTACGGAAACACCCAGTGTCAGTGCTTACGTAGCCGATGTGCAAAAGATATTAGAAGGATATCAAGCAGAAGGGAAAATCAAATATCAGCTGACACCGATGAATACGCTGATCGAGGGAGAACTCAGTGACCTTTTTGCAGTCATTCAGGCAATTCACGAAGCGCCATTTCAAAAAGGATTGCACAGAGTGGCAACGAATATCCGTATCGATGACAGGCGTGACAAAAAAACGACGCTTGAGAGCAAAATAGAAAGTGTCAATAAACATTTACAGCCATAAAAATAAACCTGTATCCGATCGGATACAGGTTTTAATGTGCGGTTGGATACCCGCTGTTTATTACGGTCATCACGGTAAACCATCCAAAGACAAATAAGGTGGCACCGGCTAATAAAAACCCGAGTATATTTTTATTTCTAACAGAACGCAAGACTCCCCATAAAGCGAAAAGAGCGACAAGGCCGAAAATCACGACAAGTAACATAACACAGCCCCCTTTACATTGAAAAACCTGCAATTCTTTCCAGTTTTATTCTACCTGTTTTTTATAGGTTTGTCGATAGCGTTTTCATTGCGATTGTTTGAATCTTTTTTTAAAAACCCTCATAATAAGAGCATAAAAAAGAAAGAGGTGATAATAGTGAAATGGAGACGAATGCCAGTAGGGCCGATTCAAGCGAACGCATATTTTCTCATCAGTGATGATCAATGCCTGATTTTTGATCCGGGCGGCGAGGGACATAAAATCAATCAATACATAAAAGAAAAAGGGCTGACGCCTTTAGCCATTTTGCTTACACATGCCCATTTTGACCATATTGGGGCGCTTGATGAAGTGAGAGAAAAATGGGATATTCCTGTTTACCTGCATCAAAATGAAAAAAATTGGCTTACGGATGCTTCTTTAAACGGCTCCGGCATGCTGCGAGGGATAGAAGTGACAGCTAAGCCTGCAGATCATCTAATTGAAGGCGACGGTGAGTTGAATATCGGGCCGTTTCATTTGGAAACATTATTTACGCCGGGACATTCACCAGGCAGTGTGTCTTACTACGTGAAAGATGCAGACTTGGTTATCTCCGGAGATGTCTTGTTCCAAGGCGGTATAGGACGTACGGATTTAATAGGCGGCAATCAAGAGACGCTGCTGACGTCCATTCATGAAAAACTGCTTACGCTTCCGGAACACACGCTGGTGTTAAGCGGCCATGGACCTGAAACAGACGTACTGACTGAGCAGGACCAAAATCCGTTTTTAAATGGGTTTTCATTGTAAAAAAAGAGACAAACCGATAAGGTTTGTCTCTTTCTGCATTTAATGGCCTCCGCCGCCGGGCACCATAATAAAAATTGAGTAATATGTAAAGCCGGCGAAGAAAATTGTTAAATAAGCGCCAAAAATATAAATATACATGCGTTCGGTTAAGTTCAAATACGATAGAAACACAAATAAGATCGTCTGTCCAAAAAATAAAAGGGAAGCATCTTTCATATCACCTAAATAAAACATGACTGCAAAAATTCCCGTCCAAAATCCTAACACCCGGAACATGCGATTCATTTTTATCCCCTCCCGAGAGTCCCTCTGACTGTTATTATAATAGATCACACCTAGAAATGTAAACATTTTCATTATTGATATACAAATGGAATTTGTCCCTTTGATTGTGTTTTCTATTGTATGAATGTTTTTTAAAAAATAATCCGAAAAAAGTTCTGTAAATGGTTTAAATGAAAAATGATCCGGGTAGTTATTCTACAAAGAGATGGTTAACTGAGGAGGAAAAAACGAATGGAACAACAATTAACTTTTTACTCATATCCAAGCTGCACGTCATGCCGAAAAACAAAACATTGGCTTAAAGCACATCAAATTGAATTTAACGAACGGCACTTATTCAGAGAAACCCCGACAAGAGAAGAATTAAAGTACATTTTATCGTTAACGACAGAAGGAATTGATGAAATTTTGGCGACAAGAAGCCAGACTTTCAAAAATTTAAATTTAAACATTGAAGAAATGACGGTAAATGAGGTGCTGGAACTTTTAATCGAGAAGCCGAAGCTTTTGCGACGCCCGATTCTAGTAGACAACAAAAAGCTGGTGATTGGTTATAACCCGGGAGAACTGTTGAAGTTATCGAAGAAGAAAACGGTTCATCAATCTGCATGATGAAAAACCGAAGATCCGCTGATTTATTCGAATCAGCTTGTCTTCGGTTTTTCACCTGTTCAGAAACTGGGCTAGCTGGATTCGAACCAACGATCACGGAGTCAAAGTCCATTGCCTTACCGCTTGGCTATAGCCCATTGAATCTAAACATAGTATGTGTAAAGGCAGACGCGTTATACATATATAGCGTACATTTTTCAAAAACAGGAGGTAGCTCATTAAGATGATAGCTCTTGATCAGCACTTAACAGAGCACAAAGAAGATATCACACAACAATGGCTGGAAGTTTGCACATCAACAGGCAGCTGGCTGTATTCAGCGAAAGATCAGCAAAAACTAGAACAAAAGTTAAAAGACCAGCATGAATTATTGGTGACCATCGTAGCAAAATCCCTTAGAAAAGAAGACGTAGAGGATGAGCTCAACAGGTGGTCTCTTCAATGCGCCAGAGACCGTGCCGTTCATGAAGTGACGGTTACACAAAGTGTCGGCCAGTTTAACACTTTCAGGCACATCATGTTTGAATGGATTCATAAATTCAGCGAAGCTTCTTCTCAAGACATCAGCATTCAGGAATTTTATGAGTGGAGCCGGATCTTGAATCAAAACATTGATGAGATCATCGAAGTATTTACGGAAGAATATCACCAGGTGACCATGATACAATTAAACGCGCAAAAAGAAATGATTAATGAATTGAGTGCGCCGATTATGCCGATTACTGATGGAATTGGGATTCTTCCGCTTGTCGGTGAAATTGATACGCACAGAGCGAGGACGATTTTGGAGTCTGTGCTGGAGCAGTGCTCAGCGTTAAAGCTCTCGTATTTATTTTTAGATATTTCGGGCGTTCCTATCGTTGATACCATGGTAGCCTATCAAATTTTTAAAGTGATTGACAGCACCAAATTGCTCGGCATTGAGACGATTATTTCAGGAATCAGGCCGGAAATTGCCCAAACTGTCGTGAAGCTGGGTCTGGATTTTTCGAATGTGAAAACCGAGCAAAGTCTTGCTAAAGCCCTGGCCAATAAAGGGTTTAAAATAAAAGAGTGTTGATGCCTTTGCCATGTTTATCTTGAAAGATAGCAGCTGAACAGCCTTTCACGGGCTATTCAGCTTTTTTTAACTTCTATAAATAAAATGTGATGGCTGTTGATGTCTTTTACCTTAAAAGAGTAGCCATCATATTCTATGGTACTTTCAGGCTCAGCGTCTATGTTTTGTGTCAAAAACCAGCCGCCCAAGGTGTCTACTTCAGCGTCTGATAAATCAGTTCCAAGCAGGCTGTTAACATCGCTGATTAATAATTTTGCATTTAACAAGTAATGATCCTTTCCAAGTTCGCGGATATGAGGCACTTCATCCGCATCAAATTCATCACGGATTTCTCCTACAATTTCTTCGATAATATCCTCGACAGTGACCAAACCGGACGTTCCGCCATATTCATCTATGAGGATCGCCATATGAGTGCGTTCCTTTTGCATTTTCAGCAATAGTTTATAAATAGGAATCGTCTCAATGACATGGATAACGGGCTGTACGAAAGGTTCAATTTGATGCTTCTTGATTGAAAAATCTTTCGTCAGCATGGAAAACAGCACTTCTTTCATATTAATCACGCCAATAACGTTATCTTTATCCTCTCTTACAACTGGGTACCGTGTATATTTTGTTTGCTTGACTGTTTCCTGAAGATTTGAAATGGAGTCTTCATCTAGTGACAAACTGACCATTTCATTTCGCGGCACCATAATTTCCTTTGCCATTCGTTTATCAAAGGTGAAGATATTATTCATGTACTTTAATTCACTTTTTCTGATCTCGCCGCTTTTATAGCTTTCAGCCAAGAGGACCCGAAGTTCTTCCTCTGTATATGCCAGCTCGTGCTCTGATGCCGGCTTCAGCCCAAACACTCCTGTAATCAATCGGGCAGAGTGGTTCAACAGCCAAATGAATGGAAACATGATCTTATAAAACCAAATAAGCGGTTTAGCGAACAACAAGGTAATGCTTTCTGCTTTTTGAATGGCGAAACTCTTTGGAGCCAGCTCCCCAATAACGACATTTAAATACGTAACCACTAAAAATGCGATGACGAGTGAAAGTAGGTGGGTAAGCGATTCATTTAAGCCTGCTTTATGAAAAAGCGGTCGAAGCAGAGTTTGCACAGTCGGTTCCCCAAGCCATCCCAGTCCTAAAGCTGCGACTGTGATGCCCAGCTGACAGGCTGATAAATATTCATCAAGGTGAGTGATGACATGCTTTGCCGCTTTAGCACCTTTCTTTCCTTTTGCGACAAGCTGATCAATTTTGGATCGCCGCACTTTTACGATTGAAAATTCTACGGCAACAAAAAATCCTGTTAACAAAATGAGAATAGCGACTGCTAGTAAATTGACAAATTCCAAAACAACTGCCTTCTCCAAGGAAGGCATGCACCTCCCTTTTCCGATGTCTTTCTACATTCCATACCACCTGAAAATGCTCATAAAACATGTGTTGAAGCGGCAGATTGGTTTAGTGACGCGGTTATTGGGCAATTAAAGAATAAAGAACAAAAGTTTGGAGGAGCTTGATATGAAGGCACATACGGGAAAGGATTGGTTTTGGTACCAAATGGGGCCTCAAGAAAGAAGTAAGGCAAGGGATCTAATCCATTTTTCTCACTGGCCTCAGTGTGAAAAGTGGTTTGAAAATAACCATCACGTTAATTTTTTGCGAGTAGATACAACTGAAACGGAAAATGAAGCGGTATTTGGGTCGATTGTTTATGATCAGGGGCTTGGTGAAGAAAAAGATCATACTGTTTTTCACTTTTATATCACCAGACAATATTTTTTTACAATCAACTTTGATTTTTCGATTTTGAGAGAGATTAAAGGAAAAGAAGTTGTTCGGCAAATGGAAAGAGCGGACAATGCGATAGAGGGGTTTTTAATTCTTCTCGGCGAACTAATGAATGCGTATTTAATCGGTGTTGATGAATTTGAAGTAAAGCTGAGAAAGCTCAGATGGCAAATTAAAGACGACAATAGCAAAAGCATTTTAAACCGCGTCCATCTCCTGCGCCATGAACTGATGATTTGGAAAAATTTAATATTAAGCGCCAAAAAAATTGAAATGGCGTTGAAAGAAACCTTTTTACCTCAAAATGAAGGGAAAAAGGATTATCAGCGGACACAACTGAAAATTGACAGGGGATTTACATACATCAGCGAATTTGAAGGGGAGCTTAACAATCTGCTGCATTCAGAGGAAGTCATTACCTCACACAGGGGGAATGAAATTGTAAAAGCACTGACCATTTTCACGACGCTTTTTACGCCGATTACAGCTCTGGGTGCCTTATGGGGGATGAACTTTTCAGTGATGCCGGAACTGAATTGGAAATACGGATATCTTTTTTCTCTCTTATTGATTGTCGCATCTACAGTCCTGATCTATCTCTATTTGAGGAAAAAAGGCTGGACGGGAGATATGCTGCAGGAGCGGAAGAAGAAAAAGAAACCTCGAAAAAGGCGGACTCTATAGGATGTTTCATATTTTGTGCAGCGTGCCCCGCTTTTTCACCAGACATATCAGGGTGACCGGATACGATGTCAAGGCGCTTATGACAGAGCATCAAATCCACAGTTTATCGATTCTTGAAAATGACCAAATGACCGGTATTGTTGCATTAGGCGACCTTTCCGTTGAGAAAGATACTGGTCAAAAAGCGAAAACAGCATAATGAAAATGGAATCAAGCAGGCATGGTGACCATGTCTGCTTTTTTATTATTGGGAAAATCATAATGAAAGGGGCACATTCAGTTGAAAGTTTTTTTTCTTGCCAGAAAGAATTGGTTTTTCAGCATATAACATCTCACAAAATCACGTTTTCCCTGTTTGATTACCTTTTCTTCTTTTTCTACAATATGCGTTGAAAGGAGAGGGAATCAAATTGGATTCAATAGAAAAGGTAAGCAAAAACTTGATTGAAGAGGCATATCTAACAAAGGCTTCTGATATTCACATCGTGCCGAGGGAGCGGGACGCTATCATTCATTTTCGGGTCGATCATGCCTTGCTGAAAAAAAGGGACATGAAAAAAGAAGAGAGCGTAAGACTGATTTCACATTTTAAATTTCTTTCAGCAATGGATATAGGTGAAAGGCGAAAGCCGCAAAACGGTTCGCTTACGTTAAAGCTGAAAGAGGGAAATGTTCATTTAAGAATGTCAACGCTGCCCACAATTAATGAAGAAAGCCTCGTGATCAGAGTGATGCCCCAATACAATATCCCTTCGATTGATAAATTGTCGCTATTTCCGAAGACAGGAGCCACATTACTCTCGTTTTTAAAACATTCCCATGGCATGCTCATTTTTACCGGGCCAACTGGTTCAGGGAAGACTACCACATTATACTCTCTCGTTCAATATGCAAAAAAACACTTTAATCGAAATATTGTCACATTAGAGGACCCTGTTGAAACAAGGGACGAAGATGTTCTTCAGGTTCAGGTGAATGAAAAAGCCGGTGTAACTTATTCCGCAGGTCTGAAAGCAATTTTGCGCCATGACCCCGATATGATTATTTTAGGTGAGATCAGAGACGCGGAAACAGCTGAAATTGCGGTGCGGGCAGCGATGACGGGACATCTGGTACTAACGAGCCTTCATACGAGAGACGCAAAGGGCGCAATTTACAGACTGCTTGAATTCGGTATCAATATGAATGAAATCGAACAGACTGTCATTGCAATAGCGGCTCAGCGCTTGGTTGATTTGGCTTGCCCGTTTTGTGAAAACGGATGTTCATCAGTGTATTGCCGACAGTCACGAAATACTAGGAGAGCTAGCGTTTATGAGCTTCTATACGGGAAAAATCTTCAGCAATGTATCCAGGAGGCAAAAGGAAATCATGCAAATTACCAATATCAAACGCTTCGTCAAATTATCAGAAAAGGAATTGCGCTCGGCTATTTAACGACAAACAACTATGACCGGTGGGTTTATCATGAAAAAGATTAGAAAAGTCTGGTTGTTAAAGGATCAAGCGAGGTTATTAAAGAGGCTCGGTGAAATGACTGCGGGCGGATATACACTTCTGGATGGATTACGCCTGATGGAACTTCAGATGAATAAGAGGCAGGCTGCTGACTTGACTGATTCGGTCACTTGTTTGAGGGAAGGGGCTCCGTTTTATCAAGTACTAAAGAGTTTGTCATTTCATAAGGAAGCCGTAGGTATTTGTTATTTTGCTGAAACACATGGTGAACTGCCTGCTTCAATGATCCAGAGCGGAGAGCTGCTGGAACGAAAAATTGCACAGGCAGACCAGCTGAAAAGAGTGCTGCGCTATCCGCTTTTCCTCATCTTTACGGTCGCTGTCATGTTTTATATGTTACAGTCCATCATCATTCCTCAGTTTTCCGGTATCTATCAATCGATGAATATGGAAACCTCACGTTCAACCGATATGCTTTTTGCTTTTTTTCAGCATATTGATCTTGTGATCATTTTGCTTGTTCTTTTTACAGCAGGTATCGGGATTTATTATTGGCTTGTGTTTAAGAAAAAATCACCTGCCCGGCAAATGCTGATTTGTATCAGGATTCCTTTGGTTGGAAAGCTTGTCAAGCTGTTTAACAGCTACTTTTTTTCTTTGCAGCTAAGCAGTCTTTTAAAATCAGGCCTCTCAATTTATGACAGCCTTAATGCATTTAAACATCAAACGTTTCTCCCTTTCTACCGCTGCGAGGCTGAACAATTGATTGAACGGCTAAAAGCCGGTGAGTCAATTGAATCCGCTATTTGTGGAAGCCCTTTTTATGAAACTGATTTATCAAAAGTCATATCTCACGGCCAGCTGAGCGGCCGATTGGATCGGGAGCTTTTCACATACAGCCAATTCATATTACAGCGGCTGGAACACAAAGCGCAAAAATGGACAGGCATCCTTCAGCCAATGATTTATGGATTTGTTGCAGCGATGATCTTACTTGTGTATTTATCTATGCTTGTGCCTATGTATCAGATGATGAATCAAATGTGAAAGGAAGAGGCTGATGAATGAGAAAGGATTTACACTTGTTGAAATGTTAATCGTGCTCTTTATTATTTCGATTTTGCTTTTAATTACGATACCGAACGTCACGAAACATAACCAAACCATTCAAAAAAAGGGCTGTGAAGGCTTACAAAACATGGTTAAGGCACAAATGACTGCATTTGAGCTTGATCATGAAGGACAAACTCCGAGCCTTGCCGATTTACAGTCAGAGGGCTATGTGAAAAAGGATGCTGTCTGTCCAAATGGTAAGCGCATTATCATCACCGGCGGAGAAGTTAAGGTTGAACATTAAATTAAACGAGGAGGAGGGGTTTACCCTTTTAGAAAGTTTGCTTGTGTTAAGCCTTGCCTCTATCCTCCTGGTGGCCGTCTTCACTACACTTCCTCCTGCTTATGACAATACAGCTGTCCGACAGGCAGCAAGGCAGCTGAAAAATGATATTATGCTCACACAGCAGACTGCTATTTCCCGTCAACAAAGAACAAAAATTCTCTTTCATAAAAAAGAATATCAATTAGTCATTGGTGATACGGTCATTGAACGTCCGTATGCAACGGGACTTTCTATAGAACTGCTGACATTAAAAGACCGTTTGGAATTTAATGAGAAAGGGCACCCGAATGCAGGCGGAAAAATACGAGTAATAGGCCATGACGCTTATGACATAACAGTTTATCTAGGGAGCGGGAGAGTCAATGTGGAGAGAAAATAAAGGTTTTTCTACAATAGAAACAATGTCTGCGCTAAGCCTGTGGCTGTTTGTGCTGCTGACAGTCGTCCCCTTGTGGGACAAGCTGATGTCTGATGAAAAAATGGCGGAATCACGAGAAATTGGCTATCAGATGATGAATGAGAGCATTAGCAAATATGTCATGAGTGGTGAAGGAGCCGCGTCAAAAACGATTACAAAGAACAATCATATCTATGCAATGAAGTGGGAGGAGGAGGGCGAATATCAAAACGTATGTATCAAAGCCGCAGCTTATAAAGAAAAATCATTTTGCCTCAGCATTTTGCAGACAGAATGGCTACACCCTTCTTAACGTATTATTTTCGCTCTCAGTCTTTTTGCTCATATCAGGATCGTTAGCTGCGATTTTCCATCTGTTTTTGTCTCGACAGCAGGAACATGACGGTTTCACACAGCAAGAATGGATGATTTCTATAGAACAGATGATGAATGAATGCAAGGAGTCACAGGCAGTTAAGACAGCCGAGCATGGGAGCGTGTTAATCTGCACCAATCTTTCCGGACAAGACATCCGTTTTGACATTTATCATTCAATGATAAGAAAAAGAGTGGATGGCAAAGGGCATGTTCCGATTTTAGATCATATTACTGCCATGAAAGCTGATATTGAAAATGGTGTTGTTTTGCTGAAAATTGAGAGTGAGGACCAAAAAGTGTATCAAACTGCTTTTCCAGTCTATTCGTATTTAGGAGGGGGGTGAATGTATCGTACAAGAGGGTTTATTTATCCAGCTGTTCTTTTTGTGTCAGCGCTTGTGCTGTTAATCGTGAACTTTGCTGCTGCTCAATATATTTCACGCTGCATGTTTGAGAAGGAAACAAAAGAGTTATACATAGGAGAGAATTTGCTTCAAAATGGGGTGCTTCTTTCGATTCGGCATGTTCTAGAAGAACGGAAAGGCCAGGAGGGTACGGAGCAATTTCCATATGGACGGGTTTCTTATTACATTCATGATACATCGATAAAAGAACAAAAAGAAATCAACTTAAGAGTGTCAACGGAGTCGGGAACAGAAAGAACTGCACAGATCGTGTTTGACCAAAAACAGAAAAAGCTGCTGAGATGGACAGAATAAAACAGTGTAAAGGGTATAAAAAAAGTCATGTGAGACAACACTCATAATAATTGAATGATGAGGTGATCACGTGAAAACGAATGATTATGTTAAATATATGACGCAGCAATTTGTCAAATATATAGATACTCCGAGAGATGAGCGAAAAGAACGAAAAGAGGTGCGGAAAGAAACAAGAACGCCTGTTTCCCAGCAGTGGTTCGGTATTTTACCCTATGGCTTCCGACTTTGGCTGAAACGGAAAAAATAACCGCAAATAAACGAATAAGGTCCTTCAAAAAATGGAGGACCTTATTGATATTCTTCTAATATGGCGATTTTATTGACCTTTTGGCTATAAGGATCAAATGAAATCGTCACAAAAACGCCGAATTCTTTTGACCCTTCCCTCAGAGTTAAATGGTATTGCTTCACTGCTTCATCTTTTCTTTTACGGTCCCATACTTTTTGTTTGAACAGTACCTGTGCGAGCGGGTACCTTTTTTTTGCTTCTTTTACAGCAATCTCTTCCCATTTGGACATGTGGCGGGCGGTTACAAGCGGTGTTTCTTCTGCGTGAGCGGCTGTGGTGCCAAAGACGAGAAGAGATAGACAAATCACACATTGTTTGATCATCATGCTGTCACCCTTTCTTTGTTTATTATTACCAAATAATAATGGGATATGCATTTAAATTCTCACATAACAATCCCAAAAATTTCTAAAAAATTGAAAAAATGAGCAATACTGAGCAAGACTTTGTAATATGATGAAAACATTCTTTTAAACGAACGAAATGAGCGATTTCGGTGTTTTTAAATCTATAAATCGTTGATTATACTCTATTTGTGAAGTTCTTTAAAGAGAACGATTGTCATATCAAGTTACAGTGTTTTACAGGAGGTAAGATATGTTTCGATTGTTTCACAATCAGCAAAAGGCGAAGACGAAACTGAAAGTTCTGCTTATCTTTCAGCTTTCAGTCATTTTCAGTCTGACTGCCGCAATATGCTTACAATTTTCCGATGATACAAGCGCTGCTTTTCATGATATTGAAACATTTGATGTCTCACTTCAAACGTGTAAAGACTTTCAGCATACAGATAAAAACTGCCATTATGATAAACGCTGGGATCAAAGTGATTTGCACATATCAGATCAAACGGATACGAAAGGCACTGTATGCTCACCTTTCGCCTTATTTGCTGTGCTCGAAAATACAGGTGAGAAACTTAAGAAATCAAAGTGGAAGTGGGAGCTTCATAAACTTGAAAATGCCCGCAAACCGTTAAAGGATGGGAACGTGATCGAAAAAGGATTTGTCTCCAATCAATTCGGCGATTCACTTTATAAAATTGAGACCAAGAAAAAAATGAAACCCGGCATTTATGCATTTAAAGTATATAAACCGGCAGGCTACCCGGCAAACGGCAGTACATTTGAGTGGTCGGAGCCTATGACGCTTGCAAAATGCAATGAAAAACCGACAGTCCCTAAAAAAGAAACAAAGTCGGACGTCAAAAAGGAGAATGAAACAACACAAAAGGATATACAGGAAAAAACAATGAAAGAAGAAACATCTCAAGAAGCTGTAACCAAAGAAAATGAAACTCAATCAGACCAGAAGGAAAGCGGGGAAGAGGATGAAAAAAGCAATGAAGCTGATCAGTAATATTTTATACGTGATCATCTTTACTCTTATTATTGTGCTGACACTTGTCGTGATTTCAACACGTTCATCCGGGGGAGAGCCGGCGGTGTTTGGGTATACGCTGAAATCAGTTCTGTCAGGTTCGATGGAGCCGGAGTTCAATACAGGTTCCTTAATATTGGTCAAAGAAATCACTGATGTGAAAGAGCTCCAAAAAGGTGACGTTATTACATTTATGCAGGATGCAAATACGGCGGTCACCCACAGAATTGTTGACATAACAAAGCAAGGAGACCATTTGTTATTTAAAACACAAGGTGATAATAATGCAGCAGCTGATTCAGCGCCTGTATCGGACGAAAATGTTCGCGCGCAATACACAGGTTTTCAGCTTCCATATGCCGGCTATATGCTTCATTTTGCCAGTCAGCCGATTGGAACGGCTGTATTATTGATTGTTCCCGGCGTGATGCTGTTAGTGTACGCTTTTGTGACGATCAGCAGCGCCATTAGAGAAATTGAAAGAAAGACAAAAGCCTTGGAAACAGATACAAAGGACAGCACCATGTCTACTTAACTTCAGTTGTAAACCTGGCAACAGGTTTCGATATAAAATCATTCAATAAAAGGGGAGTTTACCATGGGTATGAAAAAGAAATTGAGTTTAGGAGTTGCTTCTGCAGCACTAGGATTAGCTTTAGTTGGAGGAGGAACATGGGCAGCATTTAACGACATTAAATCAAAGGATGCTACTTTTGCATCAGGTACGCTTGATTTATCTGCTAAAGAGAATTCAGCGAGTGTGAACTTATCAAATCTAAAGCCGGGAGATAAGTTGACAAAGGATTTCCAATTTGAAAATAACGGATCACTTGCGATCAAAGAAGTTTTAATGGCGCTTAATTATGGAGATTTTAAAGCAAACGGCGGCAGCAATACATCTCCAGAAGATTTCCTCAGCCAGTTTGAAGTGACATTGTTGACAGTTGGAAAAGAGGGCGGCAATGGTTACCCGAAAAACATTATTTTAGATGATGCGAACCTTAAAGACTTGTATTTGATGTCTGCTAAAAATGATGCAGCGGCTGCTGAAAAAATCAAAAAACAAATAGACCCTAAATTCTTACATGCAAGCGGTAAAGTCAATGTAGCAACAATTGACGGTAAAACCGCTCCTGAATATGATGGTGTTCCAAAAACACCAACTGACTTCGATCAGGTTCAAATGGAAATCCAATTCAAAGATGATAAAACAAAAGATGAAAACGGGCTTATGGTTCAAAATAAATATCAAGGCAACTCCATTAAGCTTCAATTCTCGTTCGAAGCTACACAGTGGAACGGCTTGACAATCAAAAAGGACCATACTGATAAAGACGGTTATGTGAAAGAAAATGAAAAAGCGCACAGCGAGGATAAAAATTAATAACAGCCATAAAAAGAGACGGCCCAGTATTCATATACTGGGCCGTCTCGATGGTTATTGACAAAAGAGGAGTTAGTGCCTCTGCTCAGGCACTACTCCTCTTTTTGGGATTTTCTCCATTTTTGATAATCTAAAAATTCACGAAATTGTTTTTTCGATACCCCGGATGTCATCGCATCGCGAACCAATTTCTCCCATTCACTATCTAATTGACCATCGTATTCGGTTTCATGTTTCTCATCGAGCAAAGTATGAACCGAGACGTCCAGAACAGCGGAGACTTTTTCGAGAAATTGAATGGAGGGGTTCGTTTGTAGATTTCGTTCTATTGAGCTTAAATAAGACTTCGCTACCCCAGCTTTTTCAGCTAGTTCTGATAGTGAGTAGCCTTTTTCTTTACGGTATTGTTTAATACGCTGGCCAATCAATGTCATCACCTTCCTTGTGATATTATAGCACATTCAGAAAGGATTTACGGTATGACTTCTGGCTGCCGGACCAGGATGAGCAGACTTTTTGTTTAAAAGTAAATATTTTCGTATTTCTTCCGGGCTGATATTTGCCTCTTTGGCTTCCACCATTAATTCAACCCATTCTTGATCCAATTCAAAGTGCTCTTGTTTTGCATTCTTCATGCAGTTTCTCCTCCTAAAATACTTGTTTATGTATTTCAGCCAGTCCGGCCATGACTTATTGTATGCTTCATTAGTCTCTGGAAGTCATTTGCCATTAAATCACCAGAATTTTTTTCCAATATACCTTTATTATAATCGTATTTTCTCAAAAAAAACGAGAATGATGTCGAATGGTAAAAAAGTTAGCTTGAAATATTATTTTGCAGATAAAACAATCCGCCATTTTCAATTTCAACTGATATCTTTGGTTGATACAAGGTTTTCAGCGCCTGTTTTTCTAGATGGTATTCTTCTGGTTTTTCTTCTATATGCTCGTAAAACTTATCAAGCAATGTCATATCATTCTTCCACCTGTTAACCGCCTGTTCCGCCCAGTCGGACGGCTCCTGCATAGCGGATTTGGAAATATAGTTTTCCATACGCTTAAGTCCGCTTTCTGGTTTGATCATAGGTGAAATGGTGAAGCAATAGTCACATATTTGAGACGTCAGTGAAAACTGGGTCAGCTTGCTTTGAAAATCTTCAATTATCGTTCCAGAGACTAGGTGAAGACCTAGTGACAATAACTTATCCTTTTTCATGTCGGACTGGTATGAAATCGTGACATTTATACCAAGCCAAGGCTGAAGTGGGACTTTAGCTCCGGCTGATTCAATTTTCTCATACATTCTGGTAAATCTCCCATTTTGTTTAACAGCTTTAAATATTTGAAAAAGACGCGGGGCCCCAAAATATATAAATTCACCATCTAGGTCTTTTGGCGCATTTTCTTTATCTGTAATAAAAGTGATTTTCATTGGATTCGGATCACCGCCTGTCTTCTCGCGCCAATGCCAGTAGAAAGGGCGGTTCATGATTTGTTTGTCCATTTCAACTGTAAGCTGCACTGTCATATAGCCTAAGCCTTGATCGACGATTTGGCAGCTGTTTGCTTGAAAAAAACGCAGCAGAAAATCGTGAACCTCTTGCTGTCTCACTAATAAAACCTCCTTACAGGCTAAGATCCTCTTTTTTCAGCAGGCAGCTGTTTTTTATAAGACAAAAATGAGGTTAAGTTATCCATTTTTATTTTCATTTCTTCTTCTGTTGCTGAGTGATACAAAATGTCATGAAGGTGCTCTTCAAAATTGTTCACTTGAATTTTCGTTAAAATATCATCAAGTTCACCGACCACTTTTTCAAACAAATGAATTTTTTCATATAAAAGCTTTAGAATATGCTCTTCCACCGTATGTTTTGTCGCCATGTTATAAATATGGACGTCACGCTCCTGCCCGAGTCTGTGAATTCTTCCGATTCTTTGCTCAAGCCGCATCGGGTTCCATGGCAGGTCATAGTTGATCATGTGATTGCAAAATTGCAGGTTAATTCCCTCACCGCCTGCTTCAGTTGCAATAAGGACTTGGATTTTTCCGCGGAAAAGATCCTTCATCCAGTCTTTTTTCCCACGTTTAAATCCGCCTCTAAACGGCACAGAACTGATGCCGTTTTGCTGAAGAAACCACTGCAGATAAATCTGGGTTGCACGGTATTCTGTAAAAATGATGACCTTATCGTCGATCTTTTTGATCAAATCAACAACTTGAAGCGCTTTAGAATTTTGTGTCACTTGATTGATGCGCTCTATTAAAACTGAAATCGTATCCTCATCAATGGCAGGTGCTTGTTTCTCTTTTTGATCAAGCATCTTTTTCAGCGTCATATACACCGCTTCTCTGCTCGAACAGCATTCTCTTTGCAAGGTCATAATCGAGAACATGCTGGCTGGTTTATTGATACTTTCCTTCAAGCGAGAAATTTCATCATAAAGCGCCTGCTCTGATGGAGAAAATTGAATCGGCACTGTTTCAACATGGCGCTGTTTCCAATTCAGCCCTGTATCATGCCGCCTGTTACGGATCATGACTTTATTCACAAGATCTTTTAAATGTTCATGCGCTTCTAAACTGGATTTCTTCTTGGCGAACTCCTCCTGAAAGTGATTCTGACTGCCTAAATGGCCGGGTTTTAATAAGGACACCAAATTGAAAATCTCTTCGATACGGTTCTGGATTGGCGTCGCGGTAAGAAGCAGGCAATATTTTTTTACGAGATTCCGGACAAATTCATAGTTCTTCGTTTTGCTATTTTTCAGTTTGTGTGCCTCATCAATAATGACAAGATCATATGGGATAGACAGAACGATTTCTCGATGGGGCGAGCGCTTCGCGGTGTCTATTGATGAGACGACAATATCGCATTGCTCCCACACATAGCTTTTCTTTTGTTCAACAGCCGGAATCAAAAATTTTTCCTGAAGCTCTTTGACCCACTGTGACACAAGGGAAGCGGGCACAAGGATCAAAATTTTTTTTGCTAACCCGCGAATCATATATTCTTTTAGAATCAGTCCAGCTTCAACCGTTTTCCCGAGACCAACCTCATCTGCTAAAATCGCTTTCCCGTTCATTTTTTCAACCACTTTTTGCGCCACTTCAAGCTGGTGGGGGAGCGGCGTAAAGGAAGGCAGATATAAAGGAGCCCGTAAGCCTTCAAAATCTGGAATTGCTAATGTTTTCTGGATTTCTGCAGAGAGCTTGTACAGTTCCCAGTTTGCCCAAGGGCCATCGTTTTTCAGTCTTTCAGCAAATTCTTCAGGCCATTTTGCATCGTAGATCATTTCTGTATTCATTGCTTTGAAACCGCCTTTCTTATTCTTCGATTCTTAAGATGAATAATATAAGAAAAATCTGCCCAAATTGCTGTTGCCCAGCATATAGTGATGATGGTAGGATATGAGTATGTATTTGATGTAAGATATTGCTATAGTATGTCCATAACAGCATGAAAATATGAGCGAATGACAGCAAGGGGAGAGACCTGACCGAAAACCTCGGGATACAGGCGCCGAAGGAGCAAACTGCGGAGTGAATCTCTCAGGCAAAAGAACTCTTGCTCGACGCAACTCTGGAGAGTGTTTGTGCGGATGCGCAAACCACCAAAGGGGACGTCTTTGCGTATGCAAAGTAAACTTTCAGGTGCCAGGACAGAGAACCTTCATTTTACATGAGGTGTTTCTCTGTCCTTTTTTGTATGTTTTTTAGCTGCGCCGTTGATAAAGGGGAGGAATTAGATGCTGAAAAGAACGCCGTTATTTGACCTGTATAAGGAATATGGAGGAAAAACGATTGATTTCGGAGGTTGGGAGCTTCCTGTTCAATTTTCTTCTATAAAAAAAGAACACGAGGCTGTCCGAACTGCAGCCGGTTTGTTTGATGTATCTCATATGGGAGAAGTCGAAGTGTCAGGGAACGACAGTCTGTCTTTTTTGCAAAGATTGATGACAAATGATGTTTCCGCGTTAACGCCAGGCCGTGCTCAATATACAGCGATGTGTTACCCGGATGGCGGAACCGTCGATGATTTGCTTATCTATCAAAAAGAAGAGAACCGCTATCTGCTTGTCATTAATGCTTCTAATATAGATAAAGACTTGGCTTGGATGAAAGAACATGCAGCAGGTGATGTACAGATTGACAACCAGTCAGATCAAATCGCGCTCTTGGCTGTACAGGGACCGAAAGCAGAAGCGGTCTTAAAAAATCTGACAGATGCAGATGTGTCTGCATTAAAGCCGTTTGCGTTTATTGATGAAGCCGATATCAGCGGCCGCAAAGCACTTATTTCACGCACTGGCTATACGGGAGAAGACGGATATGAAATTTACTGCCGCAGTGATGATGCTATGCATATTTGGAAAAAAATCATCGATGCAGGGGATGCATACGGATTGATTCCATGCGGTCTTGGTGCACGTGATACACTCCGGTTTGAAGCGAAGCTCCCGCTCTACGGTCAGGAGCTGACCCGGGATATTACACCGATTGAAGCAGGTATAGGCTTTGCTGTAAAGCACAATAAGGAGTCTGACTTTTTCGGTAAGTCAGTATTGAGTGAACAAAAAGAAAACGGAGCGAAGCGCAAACTTGTCGGTCTCGAAATGATTGAAAAAGGGATACCGCGGCACGGATATGAGGTTTTCCAAAATGGCAAGTCTGTCGGAAAGGTGACAACCGGCACGCAGTCACCGACATTAGGAAAAAACGTCGGCCTTGCCTTAATTGATTCGGAAACGAGTGAGATCGGGACTGTTGTAGATGTAGAAATACGCAAAAAATTAGTGAAAGCAAAGGTTGTCAAAACACCATTTTATAAACGCTAATATTTTTTCTTGGAGAGAGGAGACAACACATGAAGCACCGTTATTTGCCCGCAACAGAAAAGGATAAACAGGAGATGCTTGCTACTATCGGCGTAAGCAGCATCGATGATTTATTTGCTGATATACCGGAAAACGTCAAATATAAAAAAGAGTATCAAATCAAAAAAGCGAAATCAGAGACAGAATTAACAAGGGAACTGACAAAGCTGGCCTCTAAAAATCGTGATACCGTACAATACGCTTCTTTCTTAGGAGCGGGTGTATATGACCACTATCAGCCTGTCATTGTGGATCATGTCATTTCGCGCTCTGAGTTTTATACCGCATATACGCCTTATCAGCCAGAGATTTCACAAGGAGAGCTCCAGGCTATTTTTGAATTCCAAACGATGATCTGTGAACTGACAGGCATGGATATCGCCAACTCCTCGATGTATGACGGCGGAACAGCCTTGGCAGAAGCAGCAATGCTTGCTTCAGGCCACACGAAAAAGAAAAAAATTGTTGTGTCAAAAACCGTGCATCCTGAATCGCGAGAGGTGCTGAAAACGTACGCAAAAGGTCAGTATATTGATGTTGTTGAAGTACCCGCTGCGGATGGCGTTACGGATCTTGATGCATTGCGCCAAACCGTTTGCGAGAACACAGCCGCAGTGATCGTTCAGTACCCGAATTTTTTCGGCCGGATCGAGCCGCTAAAGGATATTGAGCCTATCGCTCATCAAGGGAAATCCATGTTTATTGTTTCAGCCAACCCGCTGGCGCTAGGTCTTCTCACTCCGCCGGGCAAGTTTCAGTCTGATATCGTCGTCGGTGATGCGCAGCCTTTCGGCATTCCTTCAGCATACGGCGGCCCGCATTGCGGCTTTTTTGCCGTTACTAAAAAATTAATGAGAAAGGTGCCGGGCCGTCTCGTCGGACAAACGGAAGACGAAAACGGAAAAAGAGGCTTTGTGCTTACCCTGCAAGCCAGGGAGCAGCATATCCGCCGGGATAAAGCAACATCAAATATATGCTCCAACCAAGCTTTAAATGCGCTGGCAGCATCAGTAGCCATGACTGCTCTCGGAAAAAACGGCGTAAAAGATATAGCCCGCCAAAATCTCTTAAAAGCCAACTATGCAAAGCAAGAAGCAAAAAAAGCAGGCCTTACCGTTATGTTTGACGGGCCGATGTTTAATGAATTTGTCATCAAACTGGATGAGCCGGTGAGAGCTGTGAACAAGCGTTTGCTGGCAAAAGGCATGATTGGCGGATATGATCTTGGGTTGACGTATCCGGAGCTGGACTGCCATATGCTGATTGCTGTAACGGAGCTGAGAACAAAAGAAGAAATTGACGCACTCATTCAGGAATTGGGGGATCGCCATGAGTAATCAGGACCAGGCACTTATTTTTGAACTATCAAGAGAAGGCCGAATCGGCTATAGTCTGCCGGAGCTCGATGTACCGGAAATCGAATTGGGGGACCTCTTGTCAGACACCTATATTCGTGACGAAGACGCAGCGCTGCCGGAGGTTTCAGAGCTGGACATCATGCGCCATTATACAGCGCTGTCCAAACGCAATCACGGGGTGGATTCCGGTTTTTATCCTCTCGGTTCTTGCACGATGAAATATAATCCGAAAATCAATGAAAAAATCGCACGTATTCCTGGTTTTGCTGCGATTCATCCTCTTCAGGATGAAGACACGGTGCAAGGCGCATTAGAGCTTTTATATGATTTAAGCAAGCACCTTGAAGAAATAACGGGAATGGATGAGGTTACGCTTCAGCCTGCTGCCGGAGCGCACGGCGAATGGACAGGGCTGATGATGATCCGTGCCTATCATGAAGCTCGCGGGGATTTCAAGCGGACGAAGGTCATTGTCCCTGATTCCGCGCATGGGACGAATCCTGCATCAGCAACAGTAGCAGGCTTTGAAACCGTTACGGTGAAATCGAATAAAAAAGGGCTTGTTGATTTAGAGGATTTAAAAAGAGCAGTGAATGAAGAAACTGCAGCTCTTATGCTGACGAATCCGAACACGCTCGGCTTGTTTGAGGAGCAGATTACAGAGATGGCGGAAATTGTACACCAAGCGGGGGGGAAACTGTATTATGACGGCGCTAATTTAAATGCCGTTTTAAGTAAAGCGAGACCTGGTGATATGGGATTTGACGTGGTGCACCTCAACCTGCATAAAACATTCACAGGCCCTCATGGCGGCGGAGGCCCCGGCTCAGGCCCTGTCGGCGTAAAAAAAGATCTGATTCCTTATTTGCCAAAGCCAGTTTTAGTCAAAAAAGAAGGGCGCTTTACGTTTGATTATGACCGCCCTCATGCGATTGGCCGTGTGAAGCCGTATTACGGCAACTTTGGCATTAATGTGAGAGCGTATACGTATATTCGCTCCATGGGGCCTGACGGATTAAAGGCTGTTACTGAGAACGCAGTGTTAAACGCCAACTATATGATGAGAAAGCTCGCGCCTTATTACGATCTTCCGTTTGACCGCCATTGCAAGCATGAATTTGTATTATCAGGGAAGCGGCAGAAAAAGCTGGGAGTGCGTACGCTTGATATAGCAAAACGGCTTCTTGATTTCGGCTATCATCCGCCGACGATTTATTTCCCGCTTAATGTTGAAGAATGCATCATGATCGAGCCGACAGAGACCGAATCAAAGGAAACACTGGACGCGTTTATTGATGCTATGATTCAAATCGCAAAAGAAGCGGAGGAGAATCCGGAGCTTGTTCAGGAGGCCCCGCACACAACGATTGTAAAAAGAATGGATGAAACAAAAGCGGCGAGACACCCGGTGCTCAGATACGAGGCGGTAGAAAGATAAATAAAAACAGCTGTCTACCAGACAGCTGTTTGCTTTATTTCTTCGCTTTAATCTTTCCGCCCCATTTTTTAAAGCCGCCTTTTAGGTTGTAAATCTCAGTGCAGCCGTTTTTGCGCAGGGTTTGTGCCGCGCGTCCGCTGCGGACACTGTTTTGGCAGTACAGGTAAACAGGCTTGTCCGTACGGATCTCATTTTTTCTCTGTTTCAGCTGGGAAAGCGGGATGTTGCGGGCGCCTAAAATATGTCCGCCCTCAAACTCATTTGGCTCACGAACATCAATAAGCTGCGCTTTGCGGTAACCCGCGCGGAATTCTTCTTCGGTAAGTGTTTTCATAATTCGCTGCTGATAGACATATGAAGCAATCATATAGATGATAAACGCAGCAAAAATAATCAAAACGATCATATTAGACAATGTGATTCTACTCCTTTAGCATATAAAATCAAAACCCTGCTTCATAAAACAAGGTCATAGAGCCGTTTTCGACAAATACTATTATAGTAAAGCACAGCGTGATTGTCATCTATAATGGAACTAAAATATTTTTCATTTTCCCGACAGTTTGATAAACTGATTCTATTAAAACGGTAAGGAAGGTCTTAAAATGCAAAAAGAAACTTGGCGGTTTATAGACTCAGGCAATGCAAGTCCTGCATTCAATATGGCGCTTGATGAAGCGCTTTTATATTGGCACAGCGAAAAGAAAATCCCCCCGGTTATCCGTTTTTACGGCTGGAATCCGGCGACACTTTCTGTAGGGTATTTTCAAAATATTAAAAAGGAAATCAATTTTGAAGCAGTACATAAATATAATCTCGGATTCGTCAGACGCCCGACCGGCGGGAGAGGTGTGCTGCACGATCAGGAACTGACATACAGCGTAATTGTTTCGGAAGAGCACCCCGAGATGCCGGCGACTGTTACTGAGGCTTACCGGGTTATTTCAGAAGGCATACTTCAAGGCTTTAGAAATCTCGGTCTGGACGCTTACTTTGCCATCCCGAGAACTGAAAAAGAAAAAGAAAGCTTAAAAAATCCGCGGTCATCTGTTTGTTTTGACGCGCCTTCGTGGTATGAACTAGTGGTTGAGGGGCGCAAGGTGGCGGGAAGCGCGCAAACGAGACAAAAAGGCGTGATTCTTCAGCATGGCTCCATTCTTCTTGATTTAGATGAGGACAAGCTGTTCGATCTGTTCTTATATCCAAGTGAAAGAGTAAGAGAGCGGATGCAGCGCAATTTCAAAAATAAAGCGGTTGCCATTAATGAACTCACCGAAAAGCGGGTGACGATGGATGAGGCTCGTAAAGCCTTTAAAGAAGGATTTGAAACAGGTCTTAACATTCATTTGGAGCCATATGAACTTTCTCAGGAAGAGCTTGATTTTGTTCATCACTTGGCTGAAACAAAGTACGCTTCAGATGAATGGAATTATAAGCGGTAAACAGGGCTTTTGACCCGCGGAGCATCCTTGTTTTTTCAAGTTCATTAGTGTAAACTTGTAATGGTTTATAAAGTTAAGGTGCTTTTTGGGAGGGTTTCGATGACAACACCAAGTATGGAAGATTATATTGAACAGATTTATATGCTGATTGAAGAAAAAGGATATGCACGAGTTTCCGATATCGCGGAAGCATTGGCAGTCCATCCCTCCTCTGTAACAAAAATGGTTCAAAAACTAGATAAAGACGAATATTTAATTTATGAAAAATATCGCGGTCTCGTGTTAACGTCTAAAGGGAAAAAAATAGGCAAACGGCTGGTATACAGACATGAATTGCTTGAGCAGTTTTTAAGAATCATTGGTGTTGATGAAGAGAAAATATATAACGATGTCGAAGGAATCGAACATCATTTAAGCTGGAACAGTATTGATCGCATCGGGGATCTTGTTCAATATTTTGAAGAAGATGATGCCCGTAAAAAAGATCTGAAATCAATCCAAAAGAAAACAGAACATCATAATCAGTAAAAAGGCGGTCTCGAAGGAGGCCGTCTTTTTTGATACGCTGACGCCACCCGTCATTCGTTGGTCTATTTCTTCGCGTGTTTTCTTAAAATGGTAATAAACGATCTGATGGAGGGGGAGGGAATGAGATGTATATTGACGGTGTGTTTTCCGGCGGAGGAGTAAAAGGCATTGCGCTCGCAGGCGCTTATGAAGTGCTTGAGGAAAAAGGCTTCCGCTTTAAAAGAGTTGCGGGTACAAGCGCCGGCGCCATTATTGCCGCTTTCATTGCGTCAGGTTACACCAGTAAGGAAATCCACGCTTTAATTGAAGAAGTGGACGGAGAGAAATTGCTGGATCAGAGGTACTCATTTCTCCCCTTAAAGATGCTCCAGTGGGTGTCCATCTACTGGCGTCTTGGCTTATACAAAGGCGATACGATAGAAAAATGGATTGCTGATCTGTTAAGAGCGAAAGGCATAAGGGTTTTCGGCGATTTGCAGAAAGGGTCTCTGCGCCTTATTGCTTCTGATCTGACAAACGGCACCATGATTGTTTTGCCGGACGATTTGGCCCGTTACGGGTTAAATCCAGATATGTTCCCGGTTGCCAGAGCGGTCAGAATGAGCTGCAGCATCCCGTATTTCTTTGAACCGATAAAATTAAAAACGGACACAGGCACCGCCACGGTTGTCGACGGAGGCGTGTTAAGCAATTTTCCCATCTGGCTGTTCTCAAAGGAAAGAAAGCGCCCTGTGATCGGTGTCACGCTTGCGCCACGTGAAAGAGAGCGTCCGAAAAAAAATATCCACAACGCTTTTGAACTGTTCGGCGCCCTGTTTGAAACGATGAAGGATGCCCATGACGCAAGGCACATTGCGTCACGCTATGAACAAAATATCATTTTTCTTCCTGTCGATGACGTAATGGCCACTGATTTTCATTTAACACAACAAAAAAAACTAGCTCTGATTGAGCTAGGTAAAAGACGGACAGAGCTGTTTTTAAAGCAGTGGACCTATTAAAAAAGCGCTCTGTTTTTCTTTTTATTTTTTTTCCCTTCTATAACAGTCAGCTGAGTCTGGCTTTTTTTCTTGAGAATCATCGGCTTAGGCTTGCTGGCGCTCGGAACGCTTCGCAGGTGGCTGACACGTCCCTTATGTCCGGCGCGGTGTTTTGCTTTTTGTTCTTTCATCCGGCGCCGCGATTGTTTCGCCGCTTTTTTGAAGGCTGCTCCTTCGCTGCCCGCATTTCGATTCATTACATATTTCACAATAAAATAAATAATGATACCTGCCACGATGACGGTTACCGCCATTTTTGCCATTTCTCCGGGATTGGTTACCAGCACATAGAGGAAACCGAACGCTCCCAGCGCAATTAATACAGCAATAATAGGTTGTACACGATGATTCATAACTGTCCACCTCCGAAAGTAATAGCAGGGCAACGGATTTTAGATGACGTTGTGAGAAGGCTTCTGATTTTGCTCAGACAATGCTTCGAGTCTGAGAAGTTCGTTAAAGCTTTCGATGGCAACTTCAACCTGGTCATCCTTAGGTTCCTTTGTGGTTAACAGCTGAAGCCAAAGTCCCGGGTACCCAAGTAATTTCAGACCGGGAATGTCACGCACTTTGTTGGTCAGCTGCAGAACTTCAAAGGATATACCAAGCACGACCGGTATCAGTGCGACACGATCTATAACACGCAGCCAAAGCGGATCTGTCGGAACGAGTAAATAAACAAACATGCCGACAATAATCGTAAATAAAATAAAGCTTGATCCGCAGCGGTAATGAAGCCGAGATTGGTTTTGGACATTCCTCACAGTAATTGGCAAATTCTGTTCATAACAGTTTATGACTTTATGTTCGGCTCCATGATATTGAAACACTCTTTTAATAAGCGGTGTCATGGACAAAAAATAGATGTAACCGAGCAGCAAAATCAACTTAAACAGGCTTTCAACCGCGATTTGCGCCGTGTCCGAGGAAAAAATCGGCCTTGTCAGTTCCGCTAAGAAAACTGGAACCAATGTAAATACGAATTTACTGAACAAAAATGATAGGACGCCTATAACTGCGAGGCTGAGATACATAGACAGCCCGGAGGATTTTTTTTCTTCCTGCTCAAGTGTCTCGTCTTCAGATGGATCGAGCCCGTAACGTTCGCTTGAAAAATTCAGATGCTTTGTGCCGTTTGCACTCGCTTCGATAATGGCCGCGATCCCCCGTAAAAACGGGATCTTTTTCACGATGTTCAGTTTCGGGTTGTGTTTGCGTGGAAGCTTAAAAAAGTCAATGCTTCCATCCGTTCTTCTGATGGCTGTAACGTAATGATGCTTTCCGCCAAACATAACGCCTTCCACAACAGCCTGCCCGCCGTAAGCGGGCGGAACTTTATGTTTTGACATATTATCAACCTGCCTATTTCTTTAGGATTGCTAACCATTTCCTTTCACTCTATTGTACAGGAAACAGCGCTAAACCTCTAGATTGACAGGCTGAAAAAATTGCCATAGCCTTGCTTTTTCTACATGCATTATACCCGGTATTTTCAAATTTTACTCGCAGCTGTCAAAAAGTGTGAGCTTTTTTATTGACATTTCATTTTTTGGGCACACTTTAACTGGAGGTGCCATGATGACAAGCGAAAAAGATACAGAACAAAATGAAGAATTGAATGAGAAGCAAAAGCCGCCTGTTTCAATGGCCGGCAGGGTGGCGGCAACAGGTTTTTGCGGAGGCGTACTTTGGAGTTTCGTTGCTTATATCGCATATTTGTTTCATTTTTCCGAAATCAGCCCGAATATGATATTGCAGCCGTTTGTGCTCGGAGAGTGGAAAAAACATGGGCTGGGAACGGTAATCAGCATCATTTTGATTGGAGTAATTTCAATTGGCGCAGCATTTCTTTATTTTCTTCTATTGAAACGTTTAAAAACAATGTGGCCGGGTATTTTATACGGCTTGGTGCTTTGGCTGCTCGTGTTTTTTGTTTTTAATCCGATTTTTCCAGATGTGCGCACGGTGACCGAACTGACATCAGATACAATTATTACGACCATTTGCATTTATTTGCTTTACGGGCTGTTTGTCGGGTATTCTATTTCATTTGAATACAATGAGCTGAATTCGGAAAAGCTTGCACGTGCGCTGGGAATGCATAGAGAATAGTGTATAATCCTTTTCCAGTATGATAAAATGTTCACGAGAAGTGAACATTTTTTACATGAGAAACCCTCGCGAAAAGGAGAGATTATGTGCCTCATTTTTTGATTTTGAACGGACCGAATGTTAACCGGCTTGGAAGTCGTGAGCCTGAAGTATTCGGCCGCCAGACACTGACCGATATTGAAACAGATCTTTTTCAGTTTGCTGAAGCCTTACATATCCAGCTCACTTTCTTCCAGTCTAATCACGAAGGTGATTTGATAGATGCGATACATGAGGCTGAGGAGCAATACAGCGGGATTGTTCTGAACCCCGGCGCCCTGAGTCATTACAGCTATGCGATCAGGGATGCTGTTTCAAGCATCAGTCTTCCTGTGGTAGAGGTGCATTTATCAAACTTATACGCCAGGGAAGAATTCAGGCATCAGTCGGTTATCGCTCCTGTTGCGAAAGGGCAGATTGTCGGTCTTGGAGCTGAAGGCTACAAGCTTGCTGTTCGCTACTTATTAAGCCAGCAAGGGGGAGAATCAAGATGAAGCTAGAGAAATTAAGAAACCTGTTTGGACAGCTGGGAATTGACGGCATGCTGATTACAAGCAGCACGAATGTACGCTATATGACAGGGTTTACAGGTTCGGCGGGTTTGGCTGTGATATCGGGTGACAAAGCAGCGTTTATTACGGATTTTCGTTATACTGAGCAGGCGAAGGTTCAGGTAAAGGGTTTTGAGATCATTGAACATGGCGGCAGCTTGATTCAGACCACTGCCGACACTGTTGAATCGTTTGGCATCAAGCGTCTCGGTTTTGAACAGAACAGCATGACATATGGCACTTACGCTTCATACAGCGCCGTTATCAGTGATGCCGAATTAGTGCCTGTGGCTGAATCCGTGGAAAAGTTGCGCTTGATTAAGTCTAGTGAAGAGATTAAGATATTAGAGGAAGCTGCGAAGATTGCAGATGATGCCTTCAGACATATCTTGACGTTTATGAAACCCGGCATTTCTGAAATCGCTGTTGCCAATGAGCTGGAGTTTTATATGAGAAGCCAGGGAGCAGACAGCTCTTCTTTTGATATGATTGTCGCCTCAGGCCTTCGTTCAAGCCTTCCGCACGGTGTGGCCAGTGACAAACTGATTGAAAGCGGAGACCTTGTTACGCTTGATTTTGGCGCTTATTATAAAGGATATTGTTCTGATATTACCCGGACGGTCGCTGTAGGTCAGCCCAGTGATCAATTGAAGGAGATCTATCAGGTTGTATTTGATGCTCAGGCGCTTGGCGTCGCACATATTAAGCCGGGAATGACAGGAAAAGAGGCTGACGCCCTCACAAGGGATCATATTGCTGCAAAAGGCTACGGTGACTATTTCGGCCATTCAACCGGGCACGGGCTCGGCATGGAAGTTCATGAATCGCCGGGATTATCCGTCAGATCTTCAGCTATCCTTGAACCGGGTATGGTGGTCACAGTGGAGCCGGGCATTTACATACCAGAAACAGGCGGTGTCCGCATTGAAGATGACATCGTGATTACAGAAAACGGCAACCGGACAATCACCCATTCCCCAAAAGAACTTATTATTTTGTGATTGGAATATAGGAGGACATTAAACATGATTTCAGTTAACGATTTCCGTACAGGATTAACAATTGAAGTAGATGGCGGCATTTGGCGCGTCGTTGACTTCCAGCACGTAAAACCTGGAAAAGGTGCGGCATTTGTCCGCTCTAAACTCCGCAACCTTCGCACTGGCGCCATTCAGGAAAAAACATTCCGCGCTGGTGAAAAAGTAGCGAAAGCGCAAATCGAAACCAAAACAATGCAATATCTATATGCAAACGGAGATCAGCACGTATTTATGGATACTTCTTCTTATGAGCAGCTTGAACTGAGCGCAACTCAAATCGAAGAAGAATTAAAATACCTGCTAGAAAACATGTCTGTGCATATCATGATGTACCAGGATGAAACACTTGGTATCGAACTTCCAAACACAGTTGAGCTGAAAGTTGTTGAAACTGAACCTGGTATTAAAGGTGATACAGCGTCAGGCGGTACAAAACCTGCGAAAACTGAAACCGGGCTTGTTGTAAACGTGCCGTTCTTTGTGAATGAAGGCGACACACTTGTTGTTAATACATCAGACGGTTCTTACGTTTCAAGAGCATAGAAAGAAAAAAAGAAGTCTGTTCCCAAATGGGAGCAGGCTTTTTTTGTGCCCAAAAACAGAATCTTTCTTTTATACGAAAATGACAAGACTACTTCAGCAAGCTAGAGCATATCATATAAAAAAATGGGAGGTTGGGAGAGTGCTATGAAATTTTTACTTGGAAATATCAATTCTACTGTTTTAACAATGGCGGGATTACGAGTTTTATCCTCTATGATTGAGCTGACGGCAGCAATTGTCATGCTTGTGACCAACGATGTCCGGAAGGCGGTTGTGGTTAACAGCATTCTCGCTATTGTCGGTCCGTTGATTTTTATCATTACGATGACTGTCGGAATCTACCAAATTGCCGGGCAGCTTTCGTATGCAAAGCTGATTCTGATTTTTACGGGTGTTGTTTTGATTTTGGCGGGTGTTCATAAATAAAGAGAGGCTTGTCATAAAGTCTGCCTCACATCATACATTTTAAAGAAGCCAATCGGTAGAAAGGAGGAGGCTCTGTTGAATGAAATCGCTGAGGTTCTCCCTGAATCCATGAAAAACGCCCTTTCTGAAATACCGGAACAACAATGGCTGGAAATCGAAGAAGTCAGAATTCGGATCAACCGCCCTGTTGAATTGATTCGAAGAGGACAACCTGTTTATTTGTCCTATGCGGGCACGGCCGAGGATGCCCATCTGATCCTGAGCCGGCTCAGCAACTATAGTATGTATACATTAGAAGAAGAGCTGAAGAAAGGGTATGTCACGATCAGAGGCGGCCACAGAGTCGGACTGGCGGGCAGAGTCATTACGGAAAACGGAGGTGTGAAAGGCCTCCGTGACATCGCATCTTTTAATATACGAATTGCCCGGCAAAAGCTGGGGATTGCGGAGCCGCTGCTTCCATACTTATATCAAGACAGCTGGCTGAATACGCTGATTATCGGACCGCCCCAAACAGGCAAAACAACACTTCTCCGGGACCTTGCGAGGCTCTCAAGCACCGGCAAAAAACCCATGCTGCCCGTTAAGACAGGAATCGTCGATGAACGGTCAGAAATTGCCGGATGTCTTCGCGGCATTCCGCAGCATCAATTTGGTCAGAGAATTGACGTGTTAGACGCCTGTCCAAAAGCTGAAGGGCTGATGATGATGATTCGATCCATGAGCCCTGAGGTGATGATTGTCGATGAAATCGGGCGTATGGAAGATACAGATGCACTTCTGGAGGCACTGCATGCTGGTGTTTCAGTAATCGTATCGGCGCATGGCTGGAGCATATCCGACCTGATGAAGCGGCCTTCATTGAAGCGTTTGTGGGAAGAAAGAGCCTTTGACCGCTATTTGGAATTATCAAGAGCAAAAGGGCCGGGCACAGTGAGCCAAATTTATGACAAAGACGGAAATGTGCTGTCTAGGACGACGGGCGTGAAAACATGCTGAAGCTGCTGGGCGCTGTATTTATTGTGGTAGCGACAACATGGACAGGTTTTGAGATGGCGAAGATTTATACAGAACGGCCGCGGCAAATCCGCCAGCTGCGTGCGGCGCTTCAATCCCTCGAGGCTGAAATCATGTACGGCCATACACCGCTTCATACTGCTTCACAGCAGATTGCCAAACAGCTCACACAGCCTGTTTCAGCTCTTTTTTCCGCATTCAGTGATCAGCTGGACAAGGGAAGTGATTCCGCGAAAACGGCGTGGGAGCAAAGCTTAAAGAAGGTATGGGACACCCTGTCTTTGAAAAAAAGCGAATACGAAGTGCTGAAGCAGTTTGGCGAGACGCTCGGGATTCATGATCGAATCTCTCAGCAAAAGCACATCAAGCTGGCGCTGACACATTTGGAAGCCTCTGAAGCGGATGCTGAGCAGGCGCAAGCGAAAAATGAAAAGATGATAAAAAGTTTGGGCTTTTTAGCGGGCTTGTTACTCATTCTTCTATTGATGTAAACGTGAGGGGAGCAAAAATAAAATGGGAGTAGACGTGAATGTCATATTTCAAATTGCCGGAGTGGGAATCGTGGTCGCTTTTTTACACACGATATTGGATCAGATGGGCAAGAAAGAATACGCTCAGTGGGTGACGCTGTTAGGTTTTATCTATATTTTATTTATGGTCGCCACGATTGTAGATGACCTATTTAAAAAGATAAAAGCTGTGTTTTTATTCCAAGGATAGGGGGGCTTGCAGATTGACATTGTTCAAATTGTAGGTTTAGGGCTGATCGCCACCTTCCTTTCTTTAATTGTAAAAGAACAAAAGCCGACTTTTGCGTTTTTAATCGTCGTTTTTGCCGGATGTGCCATTTTTCTTTATTTGGTAGACCAAATCTACGACATTATTCGAATGATAGAAAAAATTGCGATTAATGCAAATGTCAACATGGTCTATGTTGAAACCATTTTAAAGATTATCGGAATCGCCTATATTGCTGAATTCGGGGCACAGCTCACAAAAGATGCCGGTCAAGGAGCCATCGCCTCGAAAATAGAATTGGCGGGGAAAATTTTAATACTCGTAATGGCTGTGCCTATTTTAACCGTCATTATCGAAACGATTCTCGGACTTATACCTTCTATGTCATAACCGAAAGGAGGCGGTAGATTGAAGCGCTTTCAATGGGTTTTGCTTTTGGCCGTGCTGATCATAGCAGGCCGTGCAGAAATTGTACAAGCAGCTGGTAATGCAGAACAAACGGAAGACCATGCTGAAACAGCCGAGCAATTAGCGGAAAGGACAGCAGCCTCGCTTGAAACAGATAAGATCGGGGAATTTTGGAATGACATTATGACAGAATACGGCGGACTGCTGCCGGAAAGCCAAAAAGGCAGCTTAATGGAGTTTATCAATGGCGATAAATCATTCTCACCGCAAGAATGGCTGAAAGCTCTCTTTTCTTATTTGTTTCATGAAGTGCTTGCCAACGGAAAGCTGCTGGGCACATTGATTTTGCTCACGATTTTTTGCGTCATTCTGCAGCTTTTGCAAAATGCTTTTCAGCAAAGCACCGTCAGTAAGGTCGCTTACTCAATTGTGTACATGGTGCTGATTATCCTTGCGCTTAATAGCTTTCATGTGGCGATTAACTATGCAACTGAGGCGATTCAGACGATGACCAGCTTTATCCTGGCGCTCATTCCGCTCCTCTTGGCGCTTTTGGCTTCCTCAGGCGGAGCTGTATCTGCTGCCTTCTTTCATCCTGTTATCCTCTTCCTGATGAACACGAGCGGTCTCTTGATTCAGAATATCGTCATGCCGCTGATTTTTTTATCAGCGATTCTGAGCATTGTCAGCACGATGACTGAACAATACAAAGTAACGCAGCTGGCTAACCTGCTCAGAAATATCGCCATCGGAGCACTGGCTGTTTTTCTTACCATCTTTCTCGGCGTCATCTCTGTTCAGGGAGCCTCAGCTGCAGTGACAGACGGCATTACGCTCAGGACGGCTAAATTTATAACCGGAAATTTTATTCCTGTGCTTGGCCGAATGTTTACAGACGCAACAGATACAGTAATCAGCGCCTCTTTACTGCTGAAAAATACGGTAGGGATTCTCGGTGTCGCTATTTTGATCTGTATCGCGGCATTTCCGGCAATCAAAGTGCTTTCCCTCGCTTTTATTTATAAGCTGGCAGCCGCGATTCTTCAGCCACTAGGAGGAGGGCCCGTCATCACCTGCCTCGACGTCATCAGCAAAAGCGTCATTTATATTTTTGCAGCTCTGGCCATTGTGTCTCTCATGTTTTTTTTAAGCCTTACTGTCATAATCACAGCCGGAAACCTCACGATGATGATGAAATGAAGGAGGCAGGCGAATGAGTTTTTTAACGGAATGGCTTACCACCATCGTGTTGTTTATCCTATTTGCAATTGTGATTGATATGCTGCTGCCGAGCTCCAGCATGCAAAAGTACGCAAAAATGGTAGTCAGCCTGCTCTTGATTGTCGTCATGCTTACGCCGATTTTTAAACTTTTCAAGACAGACCCCGAAATCATCTTTGAATATCTCACAAAAAACGGGCAGTCAGAGTCTGCCGACATAAAAAATCAAATCAATTCAAAAAAAATAGAAATACAAGCTTCCCAGCGCGCATATATTCTAGAAGAAATGGCTGTCCAACTAAAAAAGAAAGCGGAGGAGAGATTCAGTCATGATGAATATAAAGTAGGCCGCATCAAACTCACGGCAGGAGAAAAGGTAGATTCAGAAGAGGATATTAAAACAATCAGCGTGTATATGGCCCCGTCTTCTGAAAAAACGGTCCAAACGGTCGCGCCGGTCCACATTGATACAGATCATGCATACGTAACGAAAGAAGCAGCCGAACAAAAAGAAGCCAAACAGATAAAAACGCAGCTCGCGGACATTTGGGAAATCGGAAGTGAGAAAATTACGGTTCATATGGAAGGCGGGGAGAGTGTCGGCAATGAATAAAAACGGATTATGGAATGTATTGAAAAAGCAGTTTCTTCCGGGACAAACGAAGGACGGCGAAAAGCCGAAGCTGACCAAATATCATTACTTTCTATTCGTTTTTGTTCTCGGAGTTTCCTTTATGCTTGTCAGCCAGCTGTTTTCTTCACCTGAGAAAACAGAAAACGCCAAAACGATAACGGCCGTATCATCACAACATTCCGCAGACAGCAAAGAGAAAACAGCCGAAGTGTTTAAAGCCTCAAAATCTGATAAACCTAAAGACTCGATCGATGACTATGAAAAAGAATACGAAAATCAGCTGAAAGAAATTCTTGAAACAATCATTGGTGTGGACGATGTCTCGGTTGTCGTGAATGTAGATGCAACGTCGCTGAAAGTATACGAAAAAAACAAATCAAACAAAAATACAACCACTGAAGAAACTGACAAAGAAGGCGGAACAAGAAGCGTTACAGACCAAACATCGGAGGAAGAAATCGTCATGATCAAAAACGGCGATAAAGAAACACCTGTCGTCGTCCAAACGAAAAAACCTGATATACGCGGTGTACTCGTTGTTGCTCAGGGAGTGGACAACGTTCAAATAAAACAAACCATTATCGAAGCGGTGACACGGGTCCTGGATGTTCCAAGCCACCGGGTTGCGGTTGCCCCTAAAAAAATAAAGGAGGATTCATAAATGCTTAAAAAACAAACCGTTTGGCTATTAACAATGCTTAGTCTTGTCGTGGTGTTAAGCGTCTACTATATCATGTCGCCGGAAAGCAAAAACGCCGTGCAGATGCAAAGTGAAAAAAGCGCGTCTGACAGCGGAGAGGTCGCAACTGAAAAAGCGCCTGCCAAGCAAGACACGAAGGAAAAAAGCGGTGCAGAAACTGAAAAAGGAAAAGAAGATGGAACAAAGGGAACGAAAGATTCATCAGCAGACAAGGAAACATCCGCTGAAGCCAGTGAAAAAGGAACTGTTGTTACGGAAACAGCCGATGATGATTTGTTTACAACGTACCGTCTTGATTTAGAAGATGCCAGAAGCAAAGAAAGAGAAGAGCTGAACGCCATTGTATCAAGCGATGATGCAACAGCCAAGGAGAAAAGCGAAGCATACGATAAAATGACGGCTCTCAGTGAAGTGGAAGGAACAGAAAAACAGCTGGAAACGCTGATTAAAACACAAGGTTACGAGGATGCGCTTGTTAATGCTGAAGGAGATAAAATCAATATTACAGTCAAATCAGACAAACACTCCAAATCGAAGGCGACAGCCATTATAGACCTTGTGGCAAAAGAAATCAAAACAATGAAAGATGTCGCTGTCACATTTGAACCATCCAAGTAAGAAAGAGGAAAAAGAAGCCCGCTAAACAAGCGGGCTTTTTGCGTTGCTGTCATATTAGAGTTGAATTCAAAAGTCCGCTCCTGTAAGATGAACATAGTATGTACTTTTAGTAGTAACCTATAAAAAAGAAATTTCATACATAGGAGTGCGATTGAATGTTAAATATCAAAGAAATCAACGAGCTGATTAAAGCAATTGACGAGTCTACAATTGACGAATTCGTATATGAAAATGAAGGTGTATCCTTAAAACTGAAAAAACACGAAGCAGGCACGGTTCAAGTCATGCAGCAGGCACCGGCAGCACCTGTACAAGCACAGGCTCCGCAGGCAGTTCAGCCGCAAGCGCAGCAAGCAGCGGCACCTGCCCAAGAAGCACCAAAGCAAGATGAGAATCTGCATAAAATCACTTCACCAATGGTAGGAACATTTTATGCTTCTTCATCACCGGAAGCTGGCCCGTATGTAACAGCCGGTTCAAAAGTAAATGAAAACACAGTTGTCTGCATTGTAGAAGCGATGAAGCTTTTCAACGAAATCGAAGCAGAAGTGAAAGGCGAAATCGTTGAAGTATTAGTAGAAAACGGCCAGCTGGTCGAATACGGACAACCTCTATTTCTTGTAAAAGCGGAGTAAGGAGACTGAACATGATTAAAAAGCTATTGATCGCCAACAGAGGAGAAATTGCTGTCAGAATCATCAGAGCCTGCAGAGAGCTCGGAATTGAGACTGTCGCTGTTTATTCAGAAGCTGATAAAGATGCCCTTCATGTTCAAATGGCCGATGAAGCTTTTTGTATCGGACCGAAAGCATCAAAAGACAGCTATTTAAACGTTACAAATATTGTGAGTGTTGCAAAGCTGACTGGCACGGACGCCATTCATCCGGGATACGGATTTTTAGCTGAAAATGCTGATTTCGCTGAATTATGTGAAGAAGTTAATGTCACGTTTGTCGGCCCGAGCGCTGACGCCATTTCAAAAATGGGAACAAAAGACGTTGCGCGGGAAACGATGAAACAGGCCGGCGTGCCAATCGTACCGGGTTCACAGGGAATTATAGAAAATGTGGAAGAAGCGGTTTCGCTTGCTAATGAAATTGGGTATCCTGTAATTATAAAAGCCACCGCAGGCGGAGGCGGAAAAGGAATTAGGGTTGCCCGCACGGAAGAGGAACTGATTAATGGCATTAAGATTACACAGCAGGAAGCGGCAACTGCATTTGGGAATCCAGGTGTATACATCGAAAAATACATAGAAGATTTTCGCCACGTTGAGATCCAAGTGCTTGCTGATAACTACGGAAATACGATCCATTTGGGCGAACGCGACTGCTCGATCCAAAGACGCCTGCAAAAGCTTTTGGAAGAATCACCATCTCCTGCCCTTGACTCAGAAATCAGGGAGCAAATGGGAGATGCAGCGGTAAAGGCTGCAAAAGCGGTTGGCTATACAGGCGCTGGAACAGTTGAATTTATCTATGACTACAATGAACAGCGCTATTACTTCATGGAAATGAACACGAGAATTCAGGTGGAGCACCCAGTCACAGAAATGGTGACGGGAACTGACCTGATCAAGGAACAAATCAAAGTGGCATCAGGAATGGAACTGAGCCTCAAGCAAGAGGATGTTGAATTTGAAGGCTGGGCCATCGAATGCCGAATCAACGCAGAAAACCCAAGCAAAAATTTCATGCCGTCACCTGGTGAAATTAAAATGTACCTGCCTCCTGGCGGTCTTGGTGTCCGTGTCGATTCAGCTGCGTACCCTGGCTATTCCATCCCACCGTACTATGACAGCATGATTGCAAAGGTCATCACATACGGAAAAACGAGGGATGAAGCGATTGCCCGCATGAAGCGCGCATTGAGCGAATTCGTCATCGAAGGCATTGAGACAACAATCCCTTTCCATTTAAAACTGCTTGAACACGAAACATTTGTGAGCGGAGAGTTTAATACGAAATTTTTAGAAACATATGATGTAATGGGCTCATAATTTTTACGGAGGTGAATTGAATGAAAGACAACAGCTTGCTTAAAATGGATCACGAAGATACGCATTTGGGTAAGGTTGAGATTGCACCGGAGGTCATTGAGGTCATTGCCGGCATTGCAGCATCAGAAGTTGATGGGGTTGCCGAAATGCGCGGAAACTTTGCGACAGGCGTCGTTGAGCGCTTTGGCAAAGTGAATCATGGCAAAGGTGTCAAAGTCGACCTAGCGGATGACGGAATTACGATCGATGTATACTGTGTCGTTACATTTGGCGTTTCGATTCCGAAAGTTGCAGCATCCGTTCAGGAAAACATTCGTCAAACCTTATTAAATATGACGTCTCTTTCGATTAACGAGATCAATATTCACATCGTCGGCATTCAATTTGACACAAAAGCCCAAGAAGTCCAAATCGACGAAGAAATGTAAATGGCTTAACACGAAACCAAGGGGAGGGCGGCCCTTTGGTTTTTTTACACGTTACCCTTTATTTCAAAGCATGAAGAAAGCCGGCTTACATAGCCGAGTTTCTTCATGAACGTGAAATCCGAATAATCATATTAAGGTGTGTGAAAATATTCGGTAATAGGGTAAAAAAACCTTGATTTCAATATGCGGATACGAAAAAAATATGTTATGATCTCTTTGTGGCTTAACGACAAGCGGATAAAGAGGATCAAAGGAGAAAGAAAATGAAAAGAAGAACAGCAAGAGAAAAAGCTTTGCAGGCACTATTTCAAATTGATGTCAGCGATATTGCAGTGAATGAAGCCATAGAACACGCACTGGATGAAGAAAAAACAGATCCTTTCTTTGAACAGCTTGTACACGGGGTATTGGAACACCAAGACCAGCTGGATGAAATGATCTCCAAGCATCTGGTGAATTGGAAGCTCGATCGGATTGCCAATGTTGACCGTGCGATTTTGCGCCTGGCAGCATATGAAATGGCATATGCCGAAGACATTCCGGTGAATGTCTCCATGAACGAAGCGATTGAGCTGGCAAAACGGTTTGGTGATGACAAAGCGACAAAGTTTGTAAACGGGGTTCTTTCTAACATTAAATCTGATATTGAACAATCATAGGAGGAAAGAAAATGACTGCAACAATCATCGACGGAAAAGAAACGGCTAGAGAAAAACGCGAACAATTGGCAAAAGAGGTAGAAGAGCTCAAAAAGCAAGGCGTCACTCCCGGACTGGCGGTTATTTTGATTGGAGATGATCCTGCTTCTCACTCTTACGTGCGAGGAAAGAAAAAAGCGGCAGAAACAATGGGAATGAATTTCAAGCTCGATCAATTTGACAGCAGCCTCACAGAAGCTGAACTGCTTTCCATTATTGATCAATATAACCAAGACCCTGAGTTTCATGGCATTCTCGTTCAGCTTCCGCTCCCAGACCATATTTCTGAAAAAGCGGTGATCGAACGTATCTCTCCTGATAAAGATGTAGACGGTTTTCATCCGTTAAACGTAGGGAAAATGCTGCTTGGCGAAGATACGTTTCTTCCTTGCACGCCTCATGGAATTGTTGAGCTTTTGAAGAAAACCAATATTGACCTTTCCGGTAAAGAGGTTGTTGTAGTCGGCCGAAGCAACATTGTCGGCAAACCTGTCGGCCAGCTTTTATTAAATGAAAACGCGACGGTTACTTACTGTCATTCAAGAACAGAAAATATTACTGAACATACGAAAAAAGCGGACATCCTGGTGGTGGCAGTCGGCAGAGCCAACTTCATCAGTGCAGACCAGATCAAAGAGGGCGCTGTTGTCATTGACGTCGGCGTTAACCGTCTGGAAAACGGAAAGCTTTGCGGAGACGTTGAATTTGAAGGGGCAAAGGAAAAAGCGTCCTTCATCACGCCGGTTCCGGGCGGAGTAGGTCCGATGACCATCACGATGCTTGCGCATAATACTGTTAAATCTGCGAAACGTACGTTATCATAGATAATTGGAGATATTCACAGGCGAAATGTTTACCCGCCTTGAATATGAGCACGATACCCGCTTCTTCAGGCTCCTAAAGCCAGGGCGGGTTTTCTTTAGTTATGGTGCAGGAATGCTTAGGAGAGGAGTTTTTAGACATGGGTGAAGCAGCGTATGTGACCGTCTCAGCGCTGACAAAGTATATAAAACGAAAATTCGATGTAGATCCTCACCTTGAAAATATTTGGATTAAAGGCGAATTGTCGAATGTAAAGATACACACACGAGGGCATATTTATTTCACTTTAAAAGACGAAAACGCAAGAATGCAGTCGGTGATGTTCGCGAGACAAAGCGAGCGTCTGCCTTTTAAACCTGAAAACGGAATGAAAGTGCTGGTCAGAGGCGGAATTTCCGTATATGAACCGAGCGGAAACTATCAATTATATGCCAAAGAAATGCAGCCTGACGGGGTTGGAGCGCTTTATTTAGCGTACGAAGAATTAAAAAAGAAGCTTGCCGGAGAAGGTTTATTTGACGACCGCTACAAAAAACAAATCCCCGCATTTCCAGCCACAATCGGGGTTGTGACATCTCCAACGGGTGCCGCTGTCAGAGACGTTATTACAACTCTAAAAAGAAGATATCCCCTTGTAAAAGTCATTGTTCTTCCAGCGCTCGTACAAGGTGAAAATGCGAGCAGATCCATCGTTACGCGCATTGAAGAGGCAAATGAAAAAGAGATTTGCGACGTATTAATTGTCGGGAGAGGCGGCGGTTCGATAGAAGAACTGTGGGCATTCAATGAAGAAATTGTAGCACGCGCCATCTTTGCTTCCAATATTCCGATTATATCGGCAGTCGGACATGAGACGGATTTTACGATCAGTGATTTTGTCGCCGATATCAGAGCCGCGACGCCGACAGGAGCAGCTGAGATTGCTGTGCCTCATACCACTGATTTAATCGAACGCACAAAAACAGCGGAAGTCAGAATGACAAGAGCGATGCAGCAGCACCTCGGCCAGAAAAAAGAACGGATTCAAACGCTGCAATCGTCCTATGCCTTTCGTTTTCCAAAGCGTTTGTATGCGCAAAAAGAGCAGCAGTTTGACCTCGCGTACCAGCAGTTTCAAGCACAGCTGACCGCTCTTTTAGATCGGAAAAGCAGACAGCTGGAGCGTGAAACGTACAGATTAGAGGCACTGCATCCTCATGAACAGCTGAAACAAGCGAGAACACGATACCAGGAACAAACAAATCAGCTGAGAAAAAATATGAATATCCAAATGAAGCAGCTGCATTCCCAATTTCAAACCGTTCTTGGCAAGCTGAATGCACTAAGTCCTCTTCAAGTGATGGAAAGAGGATACAGCTTGGCTTATAAAGAAGATAAACTCATTAAAAGTGTCAGTCAAATAGAAGAGCAGGACCAGCTTGAAGTCAAGCTGAAGGATGGCGTGCTGACCTGTGAAGTATTAGAAAAGAGAGGGGAAGAAAAATGACAGACGTGAAAAAAAATGAAAACATGACATTTGAAGAAGCGATGAAAGGGCTTGAGAGCATTGTATCAAAGCTTGAAGAGGGAGATGTGCCTCTAGAGCAAGCCATTAACTATTTCCAAGAAGGCATGGCTCTGTCAAAAATGTGCCATGAAAAGCTGCAAAAAGTCGAAAAGCAAATGGACTTCATTTTAAAAGAAGACGGCGAACTGGCACCTTTCAGTGTTCAGGAGGAAGACGAAGGTGACAAATAAATTAACGAGCTTTCTGGCGGATCGGAAAAAAACAATTGAAAATCAGCTTTCTGTCTATACAGAAAAGCTTGATATGCCGGACTCATTAAAGAAATCTATGCTGTATTCTCTACAGGCCGGCGGAAAGCGGTTGCGGCCTCTGATTGTACTGGCTGTTTTAAACGCATATGGAAAAAGCGAAAAAGACGGCATTCCGGTGGGCTGTGCTGTCGAAATGATTCACACGTATTCGTTAATTCATGATGATCTTCCATGCATGGATGATGACGATTTACGCCGCGGGAAGCCGACAAACCATAAAGTGTTTGGTGAAGCGACAGCAGTATTAGCGGGTGACGGGCTGCTCACAGAAAGCTTTAAGCTGATTACCTCCCACGTGTCAGACGAGGTGTCAGCAGAAAAGCGCCTGCGCCTTGTGAATGAACTGATTTCAGCGGCAGGCACCGAAGGCATGGTCGGTGGGCAAGTAGCTGATATGGAAGCGGAAAACCGACAAGTCACGCTTGAAGAGCTCGAATCCATTCATGAACGGAAAACTGCCAAGCTCCTTGGCTTTTGTGTAATCGCCGGTGCTATTTTGGCTGATGCGCCTGAGGAAGACATTGAAACACTGCGTACCTTCAGCAGCCACATTGGAATCGGATTTCAAATCAGAGACGATATTTTAGATTTAGAAGGCAGTGAAGAGAAAATCGGCAAACGTGTCGGCTCGGATACCACAAATGACAAATCGACATACCCGTCGCTTCTTTCATTGGAAGGGGCCAAACATAAATTGGATGTTCATATAAAAGAGGCGAAGCGATTGATCGGCGGACTCTCTCTTCAAAAAGACCTTTTATATGAGCTTTGTGATTTAATTGCGGCAAGAGATCACTAAAACGATCCTAATTTGAAGCGGCTGCACGAGGTATGGTAAAATGTAAGCAGTTTATATGAAAAATGAAAAGGAAAAGCGCGTTTGTCTTTTTTTATGTCTGAGATTAATGTCAGCTCGGCATGCAAAAGACATGTATCATTGCAGAAATTCATGCTGAAAGTGAGTTGATCCGCTTTGGATCTTTTATCAATACAGGACCCGTCGTTTTTAAAAAACATGTCCATTGATGAATTAGAGAAATTAAGTGATGAAATCCGTCAGTTTTTAATTACAAGTTTATCCGCTTCCGGCGGCCACATCGGCCCAAACTTAGGTGTCGTAGAGCTTACTGTTGCCCTGCATAAGGAATTTAACAGCCCGAAAGACAAATTTTTATGGGATGTAGGCCATCAGTCGTATGTCCATAAGCTGCTGACAGGACGCGGAAAAGAATTTGCGACGCTTCGCCAGTACAAAGGGCTTTGCGGATTTCCAAAGCGGAGTGAAAGCGAGCACGATGTTTGGGAAACCGGGCACAGCTCGACTTCTCTGTCAGGCGCGATGGGAATGGCAGCTGCCCGTGATATTAAAGGAACGGATGAATATATTATTCCGATCATTGGTGACGGCGCGCTGACTGGCGGTATGGCGCTCGAAGCCCTTAACCACATCGGCGACGAGAAAAAAGACATGATTGTCATCCTTAATGATAATGAAATGAGTATTGCGCCAAACGTCGGTGCCATTCACTCTATGCTCGGACGGCTTCGCACTGCGGGGAAATACCAGTGGGTCAAAGATGAGCTTGAATACTTATTTAAAAAGATTCCGGCAGTTGGGGGCAAGCTTGCCGCCACGGCGGAACGGGTCAAAGACAGCCTGAAATACATGCTCGTCTCCGGAATGTTTTTCGAGGAGCTCGGTTTTACGTATTTGGGCCCAGTGGACGGACATTCTTATCATGAGCTGATTGAGAATCTTCAATACGCCAAAAAAACGAAAGGCCCTGTTCTTCTGCACGTCATTACGAAAAAAGGGAAGGGGTACAAACCGGCTGAGACCGATACGATTGGGACATGGCATGGTACCGGACCATATAAAATTAATACCGGTGACTTTGTAAAGCCGAAAGCCGCAGCTCCTTCGTGGAGCGGTCTTGTCAGCGGAACTGTGCAGCGAATGGCGCGCGAGGACGGACGCATTGTAGCCATTACGCCGGCTATGCCTGTCGGTTCAAAGCTTGAAGGCTTCGCAAAGGAATTCCCTGACCGGATGTTCGACGTAGGAATCGCAGAACAGCATGCCGCAACGATGGCGGCAGCTATGGCAATGCAGGGTATGAAGCCGTTTTTGGCGATTTACTCAACCTTCCTGCAAAGGGCATATGACCAAGTTGTCCATGACATCTGCCGCCAAAACGCCAATGTGTTTATTGGAATTGACCGTGCAGGACTCGTTGGCGCTGATGGAGAGACACATCAAGGCGTGTTTGATATTGCGTTTATGCGCCACATTCCAAACATGGTCTTAATGATGCCGAAAGACGAAAATGAAGGCCAGCACATGGTTCATACAGCACTTAGCTATGACGAAGGCCCGATAGCGATGCGTTTTCCGCGCGGAAACGGACTCGGCGTAAAAATGGATGAACAGTTGAAAACGATTCCGATCGGTACGTGGGAGGTGCTGCGTCCGGGGAACGATGCTGTCATCTTAACATTCGGCACAACAATCGAAATGGCGATTGAAGCAGCCGAAGAGCTGCAGAAAGAAGGCCTTTCCGTGCGCGTTGTGAATGCGCGTTTTATTAAGCCGATTGATGAAAAGATGATGAAGAGTATCCTAAAAGAAGGCTTGCCAATTTTAACAATTGAAGAAGCGGTCTTAGAAGGCGGTTTCGGAAGCTCGATTTTAGAATTCGCTCATGATCAAGGTGAATATCATACTCCGATTGACAGAATGGGTATACCTGATCGGTTTATTGAACACGGAAGTGTAACAGCGCTTCTTGAGGAAATTGGACTGACAAAACAGCAGGTGGCAAATCGTATTAGATTACTGATGCCGCCAAAGACACACAAAGGAATTGGATCATGACGTCAAAGAAAGAACGATTAGATGTATTATTAGTGGAAAGAGGGCTGGCGGAAACGCGTGAAAAAGCCAAAAGAGCCATTATGGCGGGGATCGTCTATTCAAACGAAAACCGCTTGGACAAGCCTGGAGAAAAAATTGACCGCGACCTTCCGTTAACCGTCAAAGGAAACCCGCTGAGGTATGTGAGCAGGGGCGGCTTAAAGCTCGAAAAAGCGTTGAAGGAATTTCCCGTCTCTGTCAAAGATAAAATTATGATTGATATTGGCTCCTCCACCGGCGGTTTTACGGACTGCGCTTTGCAAAATGGAGCTAAACAGTCATACGCTGTGGATGTAGGCTATAATCAGCTTGCATGGAAGCTTAGACAGGATGAACGGGTCGTCGTGATGGAACGGACGAACTTTCGTTATGCAACACCGGCAGACTTTACAAAGGGCATGCCGGAGTTTGCCACAATTGATGTGTCCTTTATTTCACTGCGGCTCATCCTGCCTGTCCTAAGGACTTTGCTCGTACCGGGCAGCGACTGCATGGCTTTAGTTAAGCCTCAGTTTGAAGCGGGACGGGAATCCGTCGGCAAAAAAGGGATTGTTAGAGATCCTAAAGTGCATGCTGATGTGCTCAAGCGAATGATCAGTTTTTCTGCCGCTGAAGGCTATATCTGTAAAGGCTTGTCATTTTCTCCAATCACGGGAGGAGACGGAAATATTGAGTTTCTCCTTCATTTGCATTGGCCGGGAGAGGGACAGGAAGGCCAGGAACTGCCGGAAGAAGCGATCATGCGCGTTGTAGAAGAAGCACATAAGACGTTAAAAGAAAAAAAAGCAGATGTACCGGAATAATAGGGCGCTATTATTCCTTTTTTCTGCATTCATGTACAATGTGCAGAGAATCATATAACATAAAAGAACAGATAAGCTTGGAAATAGAGGTGCTTACATGAACAAAGGCCAGAGGCATATTAAAATCAGAGAGATCATTACAAGCAATGAAATCGAAACGCAGGATGAATTGGTCGACATGCTAAAGCAGGATGGATACAAAGTAACGCAGGCCACGGTATCACGGGATATTAAAGAACTTCACCTTGTAAAAGTGCCTACAAATAATGGTTCTTACAAATACAGTCTTCCGGCGGACCAGCGTTTCAATCCGCTGTCAAAGCTAAAGCGGGCATTGATGGACGCATTTGTGAAAATAGACTCAGCAAGCCATATGATTGTGCTGAAAACGATGCCGGGCAATGCCCAGGCAATCGGGGCGCTGATGGACAATTTGGACTGGGATGAAATGATGGGGACCATTTGCGGAGATGATACGATTTTAATTATTTGCCGGACTCCTGAAGATACAGAAGGCGTAAAAAACAGGCTCCTTGAACTGCTGTAACAGAAAATCTAACAAAGATAAGAGGTGTAATGCTGTTTGTTAGCTGAACTATCGATTAAAAACTTTGCCATTATTGAGGAACTGACGGTTTCTTTTGAACGCGGGCTTACGGTTTTAACAGGAGAAACCGGAGCCGGCAAATCCATCATCATAGATGCCATTTCTCTTTTAGTCGGAGGCCGCGGATCATCTGAATTTGTTAGATATGGGGAAGCAAAAGCCGAACTTGAAGGGCTGTTTCTGTTGGAGAGCGGCCATCCTGTTTTAGGCGTATGCGCTGAGCAGGGAATCGACGTTTCAGACGAAATGATCGTCATGAGAAGGGATATCAGCACGAGCGGGAAAAGCGTTTGCCGTGTCAATGGCAAGCTTGTCACGATTGCTTCGCTAAGAGAGATCGGCAGGCTTTTATTAGATATTCACGGGCAGCACGATAACCAGCTGTTAATGGAAGACGAAAATCATCTCCAGCTTTTGGACAAGTTTGCCGGGGCCGAAGTGGAAAGCGCGCTTAAAACGTATCAGGAAGGGTACCAGCGGTATATGAAGCTGCTCAAAAAGCTTAAGCAGCTTTCTGAAAGCGAACAGGAAATGGCCCATCGTCTTGATCTTATTCAATTTCAGCTCGAAGAAATCGAATCGGCAAAGCTTGAGCTTAACGAAGATGAACAGCTCCAAGAAGAGCGCCAGCAAATTTCAAACTTTGAGAAGATATATGAGTCGCTGCAAAATGCATATAACGCGCTTCGCAGTGAGCAGGGCGGATTGGACTGGGTTGGAATGGCATCAGCGCAGCTTGAAGATATATCTGATATTAATGAACCGCTGAAAAAAATGTCTGAAAGTGTTTCGAACTCCTACTATTTGCTTGAGGATGCCACATTTCAGATGAGAAATATGCTGGATGAGCTTGAATTTGATCCGGAACGCCTGAACTATATTGAGATGCGACTTAATGAAATCAAACAGCTGAAACGAAAATACGGTGCCACTGTTGAAGACATTTTGGAATATGCTTCTAAAATTGAAGAAGAGATTGACCAAATTGAAAACAGGGACAGCCACCTTCAAAGCTTGAAAAAGGAGCTTGACTCCGTCGGCAAAGATGTCGCAGTGGAAGCGGCAAATGTGTCACAAATCCGAAAAACATGGGCGAAAAAGCTGGCTGATGAGATTCATCGGGAATTAAAAAGCCTGTACATGGAAAAATCAACTTTTGATACGGAATTTAAGGTCAGAACAGCGTCACGCAATGAAGAAGCTCCGCTTGTAAACGGCCAGCCCGTTCAGCTGACTGAACAAGGGATTGACCTGGTGAAGTTTTTAATTTCGACCAATACAGGCGAGCCGCTGAAATCCCTTTCGAAAGTCGCTTCAGGTGGAGAGCTGTCACGGGTGATGCTTGCCATAAAAAGCATTTTTTCCTCACAACAGGATGTGACATCGATCATTTTTGATGAGGTTGATACCGGTGTAAGCGGCAGGGTCGCACAGGCAATTGCTGAGAAGATCCATAAGGTGTCAATAGGATCACAAGTGCTGTGCATTACACACCTGCCTCAGGTGGCTGCCATGGCCGATACGCATCTTTATATTGCGAAGGAGTTAAAAGACGGCAGAACGACGACACGTGTCAAGCCGCTCTCTAAGCAGGAAAAGGTAGCGGAAATCGGGCGCATGATTGCAGGTGTCGAAGTAACCGATTTAACGAAACGCCATGCGAAAGAACTTTTAAAACAAGCGGATCAAGTCAAAACAACTGGGTAAGCTGCGCGAGAAGCGCAGCTTATTTTTTTCGTGCACATCCATTCGTTCATCAGTATATCCAATGTTTTTCTTCATATGACAGTTATAAATAAGCCGTCAGAAGGCAAAATTAAATGATGTAGCAACAAGTCATAAAGAAGGTGTGGGATAGGAGCGAGGAGAGTGAAGTAGTGAATGCCCGATAATATCAGAAAAGCAGTAGGTTTAATTCTCCTTGTTTCGTTATTAAGTGTAGGTTTATGCAAACCGCTAAAAGAATATTTACTGATTCCAACGCAAATGAGAGTATTTGAAACCCAAACACAAGCGATTGAAACGAGTTTATCGGTAAACGCTCAGACATCAGAATCCTCAGAAGCGTTTACAGTAAAGAAAGATCCGCATGAAATCAAGGTGACGGGCAAAAAATCAGGTGAGTCAGAATTAGTATATGATCTTGCCGGATTTCCAATTAAAAAAACAAAAGTGCATGTTCTTCCTGATTTAAAGGTTATACCTGGCGGACAATCAATCGGTGTAAAACTTCATTCCGTCGGTGTTCTTGTCGTCGGATTTCATCAAATCAATACAAGTGAAGGCAAAAAATCTCCGGGAGAAACGGCAGGAATTGAAGCGGGCGACATCATTATTGAGATGAATGGACAGAAAATTGAAAAAATGAATGATGTAGCCCCATTTATTCAAAAGGCTGGGAAAACTGGTGAATCTTTAGACTTACTGATCAAACGTGACAAACAGAAAATCAAAACGAAGCTGATCCCAGAAAAGGATGAAGGAGAAGGCAAATACAGAATCGGGTTATATATCAGAGATTCTGCTGCCGGCATCGGCACTATGACCTTTTATGAACCGAAAACAAAAAAATACGGAGCACTTGGCCACGTGATTTCCGATATGGACACAAAGAAACCAATTGTAGTGGAGAATGGAGAAATCGTTAAATCCACTGTAACATCAATTGAAAAAGGGACAGGCGGTAATCCGGGAGAAAAACTGGCGCGATTTTCCTCAGAACGCAAAACGATCGGGGATATTAACAGAAACAGCCCGTTTGGGATTTTCGGCACGCTGCATCAGCCGATTCAAAACAACATATCAGATCAAGCATTGCCGGTTGCGTTTTCTACCGAAGTCAAAAAAGGGCCGGCTGAAATTTTAACCGTTATTGATGATGACAAAGTAGAAAAATTCGATATTGAAATCGTCAGCACAACGCCGCAAAAATTCCCTGCGACAAAAGGAATGGTGTTGAAAATTACCGATCCAAGGCTGTTGAAAGAAACAGGAGGCATCGTACAGGGGATGAGCGGAAGCCCGATTATTCAAAATGGAAAAGTGATCGGTGCTGTCACCCATGTATTTGTAAATGACCCGACAAGCGGCTACGGTGTTCATATTGAATGGATGCTGTCAGAAGCAGGAATCGATATTTATGGAAAAGAAAAAGCAAGCTGACTGCCGGAGTTTCCGGCAGTTTTTTTATTTTGATCCCTCTTCACTTCTCAGAATACATACGGTAAAATATACAAAAGAAGATTTTTCGACAAATTCACGTTTCCTTGTTTGTCAAATTTCATTTTTAGTCGAAAAACAGAGAAAAACATAGAATAACAAAGATATGCCACTAATATTGGTGATTATGATTTTTTTAGAGGGTATATAGCGGTTTTGTCGAATGTAAACATGTAGCAAGGGTGAATCCTGTTAACTACATTTGGGGAGGAAGAAACGTGGAGAAAATTAAAGTTTGTGTTGCTGATGATAATCGAGAGCTGGTAAGCCTGTTAAGTGAATATATAGAAGGACAGGAAGACATGGAAGTGATCGGCGTTGCTTATAACGGACAGGAATGCCTGTCGCTGTTTAAAGAAAAAGATCCCGATGTGCTCGTATTAGATATTATTATGCCGCATTTAGACGGACTTGCGGTTTTAGAGAGGCTGAGGGAATCAGATCTGAAAAAACAGCCGAATGTCATTATGCTGACAGCCTTTGGGCAGGAAGATGTCACGAAAAAGGCCGTCGATTTAGGCGCGTCCTACTTTATTCTCAAACCGTTTGATATGGAAAACCTTGTCGGTCATATCCGCCAGGTCAGCGGAAATGCCAGCAGTGTGACGCATCGTGCGCCATCATCGCAAAGCAGTATTATACGCAACAGCCAGCCTGAACCAAAGAAGAAAAATCTCGACGCGAGCATCACAAGCATTATCCATGAAATCGGCGTCCCAGCCCATATTAAAGGCTATCTCTATCTGCGCGAAGCAATCTCAATGGTATACAATGACATCGAATTGCTCGGCAGCATTACAAAAGTTCTCTATCCGGACATCGCCAAAAAATTCAACACAACCGCAAGCCGTGTAGAAAGAGCGATCCGCCATGCAATTGAAGTGGCATGGAGCAGAGGAAACATTGATTCCATTTCCTCGTTGTTCGGTTATACTGTCAGCATGACAAAAGCTAAACCGACAAATTCGGAGTTCATTGCAATGGTTGCGGATAAGCTGAGGTTAGAGCATAAGGCTTCTTAAACATGAGCTTATTAAGTGGTCATTAAATCAAACGTCTTTTATTTATTAGTTTGCGCTGATAAATAGGAGGCGTTTTGTTTTGGGGACATTTGTTAGTATGGGAGAAGAATATTAAGTATCCGCACATAGTAAAGGATGGGTTTGAAAAGTAAGGAAAGCAAATGGCGGTATTACCTGCACTCTTGGTCCATTCATACATCTTATAGGATCACGAAGCATGATCGACTCTAGATGTGTCCGTTATAAAATGAAACCTTTCTCCTGCAAAATCGTAAGTAAGGCGTATTAATGTTAAAAGGAGACGTACGAATGAAAAAGAAAAAAGCAAGAAAGCGTGAGGGGTTTTTCCTAGATTTTCTTTTCGAAGTTGGTGGGGAGCTCTTTCTTTTGCTGTTTAGATGTGTACACAAACTATTTATATAAAGGGAAAAAGACTGCCGAATCGTTTCGGCAGTCTTTTGCACATTAATCTTTATAAGGCACCCAGCCTGGCGTGTTCACAATTGCTTTCCAAAGCGGTTCAGGCAAATGATATTTTTCTTTATCTGTGCCTTTGATCACTGTTTCGATTTGCTTTTCACGGCCTTCTTTTACTTTTACCGTCCAGTTAGGGTCAACTAGAATTTCGCGTCCCATAGCGACTAACGGAATACCGTTTTCGATGACGGCAAGCGCGTCATCAGCGGAATGGATGGAACCGACGGCGATCAGCGGCACTTTGTTTCCGACGCGTTCATTCAATAAGTCCATGCGTGTGCGAGTCGGATCTGCACCGCGGCGCGCTTTTGAGTTCACGTCCATCAGTGAGATATGAAGATAATCCAATTCTTTATCCCCTAAAGCATCAACAAGCGTATAAGTTTCAGTCATTGTCAATCCCGGTGTCTCAGGTTCTTCCGGAGACAGACGGTAGCCGACTAAGAACGCACCCTTCGCATGTTCTGAAGCGGCTTTTTTCACTTCATCGACAATAGCGAGCGGGAAGGCTAATCGTTTTTCATGGCTTCCTCCCCAGCGATCCGTGCGCTGGTTGGTTTTCGGAGAATAAAACTGCTGAATTAAGTAGCCGTTTGCACCGTGAATTTCGACACCGTCAAAGCCGGCTTCAATGGCGCGTCTTGTCGCTTCTCCAAACGCCTTCACAATGTTTTCCACTTCTTCTTCTTTTAATGCGCGAGCAATTTGTTTGCCGTTATCAAACACGTCACTTGGCCCCACAACATCCTGTTGAGGAACGAGCTCAGACGGGCATTCGATGCCGCCGTGATGAATTTGTACAACAGCTTTAGCGCCTTGTGCCTGAATGGCTTGTGCTAACTTTTTTAAACCTGGAATGTTGGAATCGTCATGGATGGCCGGCTGCCCGGGGAATGCTTTTCCGTCCGGTGTAACATTTGCGCAGGCTGTAATCACCATTCCCATCTCTTTTGAACGGGGGATGATGTAGTCGAGCTCCGCTTCAGATATTGTACCGTCTTCATTAGAAGCGTAATGAGTCATCGGTGCTACTGCGATCCGGTTGTTGATTGTAACGCCGCTTTTAAACGTAAATGGTTCAAAAAGTGGCTTATACTTATGATTCATTTGATCATCTTCTTTCGTTTGGATTCGCACATATTCTAGCCTATATGTAAAAATTAATGCAATTGATCTGCTTTACCGACTGAATATCTTGAGTGCAGAGTGATGTTTTCGCCGCTCTTTTTCGGGGCCTTTGTAGCCGCCGCTGATTTGGTGGCCGATGGAGCATGTGATGACAGCTGCCGCCAGCAGCAGAACGAATTTTTTCATGGCTTTAACTTCTTTCAATAAAGTAAATATCCTTTAAAAGGTTACGCTTGGCTGACCCACCCGTCAAACGATTTGCTCACCCTATTCTCAAATTTTTTAAAATGAATAAAAAGTTGCTTCTTTCCGCTAATTTTTTCTAATTGGCGCCTCAATTAGAGCCATCCTCATAGACAAATCTGCTTGTTATCTTTCTAACAACAGGAAATGATCGGGTCGTATAGCCCTTTTGAAAATCATGGAACTTGCTCGCCTGCATTCGCGTTGTCTTTACAAATTTGCCATTCTGGTCAAAGATAAAAGCCAAACATCAGGAAGAGGTGGTCATGTGAAACAAACGGTTCTTTTGCTGTTTACTGCGCTCTTTCTTTCGGGGTGCAGTGTCGCAAGTGCGGATGACTCAGTGCCAAGGTTTACCGAAGAGGGAAAATACATTGGCTCGGCTGATCCTCATACGATTGCGGTTTCTCTTAATGGAGAAGAAACCATGATACAAGTTCCGAAGGATAAACGTGATGAATGTGAATCACTGCCAGATCAGACACATGTCCTGGTGAAATATACAAAGAAGGATAATGGAACTTTACAGCTGGAAGATATTCAGCTGCGAAAGAACTCGTCATAAAAAGACCGGAGGGAGTAAGTTGAGAATGTTATGGAGGAGCTTGGCGCTGTGCGGATTGGCTTTGACGCTCGCGCCTTGTGCACAGGCAGCAGAGCCGATAGAAGGGAAAACAGTGTATATTGATGCCGGACACGGCGGTGAAGACAGTGGAGCGGTCGGAAACGGGCTCTTTGAAAAGGATATTAATTTGGCTGTCTCAGAGCATGTGACAGACAAACTAAAAGAGGAGGGAGCCAATCCTGTTGCATCCCGGTCTGACGATCATTTTCTGACCTTGGAGGAAAGAGTGGCTAAGGCAAGTGCCAATCAGGCTGACCTTTTTGTCAGCATTCATGTGAATTCAGGGGTTGCTTCAGCTTCAGGAACAGAAACGTATTTTCAATCTGATTATGAAGGGAAGAACAGCCGGCGTCTCGCATCCGATATTCAGTCAGAGCTCGTTTCTTCCTTACAAACGAGAGACAGGGGCGTGAAAGAATCAGACTTTTACGTCATTACATATTCACAAATGCCAAGTGTGTTGGCGGAGCTTGGGTTTATCACGAACAGCTCTGACGCGGACAAGCTGGGAAGTGAAGAATACCAGCAAAAGGCCGCAGATGCGATTGTCAACGGCATTGATTCTTATTATGATCAGTAGATTGATACAGCCTTAATCCTAGAGTGGAACCGACAAAATAAGTATAATGGAGAAAACTTTAGGGTTTGAGGTGAAACGATGACAAAGATTTTTGCCCACCGGGGGGCATCAGGTCAATTTCCCGAAAATACAATGCTTGCATTTGAAAAAGGAATTGAAGCCGGAGCGGATGGGATAGAGCTTGATGTACAGCTGACGAAAGACGGACGCATTGTTGTAATTCATGATGAAAGACTTAATCGCACGACATCACTTAAAGGATTCGTGAAGGATACAGCCTATGATGAGGTAAAGACTGCAAATGCGGCCGCTGGTCACGATCAAGCGTACAGCGATATAAAAGTGCCGCTGCTAGAAGATGTGCTCTCGTGGGCGGTAAAAAAGGATTTTCTCATCAACATTGAATTAAAAAACAGCGTGATCCGCTATGAGGGAATGGAAGAAAAAGTGCTGGAGGCAGTGAAGCGATTTAATGTAGAGGACAGAGTCATCCTATCCACGTTTAATCATGACAGCTTGGCGCTATGCGCCCGGCTTGCACCGCATATCGAACGGGCAGTATTAACTTCAGATGTGCTTTATCAGGCAGATCGATATATCGCGTCTATTCCGGCTTCCGGCTATCACCCGAAGTTAAACAGCCCAGGGGTCACAGATGAAGTACTGAAGAAAATGAGGAACGGTTTGATTAAGGTAAGGCCGTATACAGTCAATCGTCCGGAAGATATGAAGCGTCTCATTGAAGCGGGAGCAGACGGCATGTTTACCGACTTTCCAGAAAAGGCTTCGGCATTGCTGAAAAATGAATAGTTGTTAGAAGGAGGCTGTTTGACGCAGCCTTCTTTTTTCATTCATTCATGCCCGTTTCAAAGCATACATTCATAGAAGACAACTAGAAATTGTAAGCGCTGTCTATCTTCTGAATGAGGTGAAACCATGAGGAAAACAGTCATTGTAAGTGCTGCAAGAACGCCATTTGGCAAATTCGGCGGAGTATTGAAAGAGGTGAAAGCTGCTGAGCTTGGGGGCATTGTGATGAAGGAGGCGCTGCAACGGGCTGGAGTCTCTGGAGATGATGTAGAAGGAAACGTCATGGGCATGGTTGTCCAGGCCGGCTCAGGGCAGATACCTTCCCGTCAAGCTGCCCGTCTGGCGGGAATGCCTTGGAGTGTGCCGTCAGAAACACTGAATAAAGTCTGTGCTTCCGGCCTTCGCGCTGTCACTTTATGTGATCAAATGATTCGGGCGCAGGATGCGGACATACTTGTTGCCGGGGGGATGGAAAGCATGAGCAATATTCCGTATGCCGTTCCCGCCGGGCGCTGGGGAGCACGGATGGGGGACGGCGAGCTTAGGGACTTAATGGTGTATGACGGATTAACGTGCGCATTTGACGAGGTGCACATGGCTGTTCACGGAAATACAGCTGCCAAGGAATATGCAATCTCACGAAGAGAGCAGGACGAATGGGCGTTGAGAAGTCATGCAAGGGCAGCTAAGGCCGCCGATGAAGGGAAGTTTCAGGATGAAATTGTTCCCGTCAACTGGATCGGTCGAAAAGGAAAACCAAACGTTGTTGATAAAGATGAAGCGATTCGCCGTGACACAAGTCTGGATCAGCTCGCAAAACTTGCTCCGATTTATGCAAGTGACGGTTCTATCACAGCCGGCAATGCTCCTGGAGTCAATGACGGAGCCGGCGCGTTCGTGCTGATGTCTGAGGAAAAAGCTGCTGAGCTTGGCAAACGGCCTCTGGCTACAATTCTTGGTTTTTCAACTACGGGAATGCCAGCGCACGAGCTGGCGGCAGCGCCGGGGTTTGCTATTAACAAGCTCCTGAAAAAGAACGGTTTAACTGTCCAAGATATTGACTTGTTTGAAGTAAATGAAGCTTTTGCTTCAGTTGTTTTGACATGTGAAAAAATCGTAGGTTTCGATCTTGAAAAAGTAAATGTGAATGGCGGTGCGATCGCGCTCGGCCACCCGATCGGCGCGAGCGGTGCGAGAATTCTCATGACGCTTGTTTATGAATTAAAGCGACGGGGAGGCGGTCTGGGCGTTGCCGCTATTTGCAGCGGGGCAGCACAGGGAGACGCCGTCTTAGTGCAGGTTCATTAAAACATGATGAAAAAGGGGATTTGAATGGAAATCAAACAAATCATGGTAGCTGGCGCAGGTCAGATGGGAAGCGGAATTGCTCAAACAGCTGCCGACGCGGGCTTTTATGTGCGGATGTATGATGTGAATCCAGAGGCCGCGGAGGCAGGATTGAAACGGCTGAAGAAACAGCTGGCCCGTGATGCTGAGAAAGGAAAAAGGACCGAGACGGAAGTGAAGAGTGTAATCAGCCGCATTTCGATTTCTCAAACGCTTGAGGAGGCAGAGCATGCGGACATTGTGATTGAGGCTATCGCAGAAAACATGGCGGCAAAAACTGAGATGTTTAAAACGCTTGATCGCATGTGCCCGCCTCATACGATTTTGGCCAGCAATACATCTTCCTTGCCTATTACAGAAATCGCTGCTGTAACAAACCGGCCTCAACGGGTTATTGGCATGCATTTTATGAATCCCGTCCCTGTAATGAAGCTGGTAGAAGTGATTCGCGGCTTGGCTACATCAGAAGAAACGGCCTTAGATGTTATGGCATTAGCGGAAAAGATGGGGAAAACAGCGGTAGAAGTCAATGATTTTCCTGGGTTTGTTTCCAACCGTGTGCTTCTTCCAATGATTAATGAAGCCATCTATTGCGTGTATGAGGGAGTGGCGAAGCCGGAGGCAATAGATGAAGTGATGAAGCTGGGCATGAATCATCCGATGGGTCCGCTTGCATTAGCGGATTTTATCGGACTGGATACGTGTTTATCAATTATGGAAGTCCTTCACTCAGGCCTTGGCGATTCCAAATACCGTCCTTGCCCGCTGCTCCGCAAGTATGTCAAAGCAGGCTGGCTTGGCAAAAAGAGCGGACGCGGTTTTTATGACTATGAGGAGAAGACTTCCTGAAGTCTATTCCATCCGGGGGTGGCCGAGTTGCATGTAACCCAAGAGCAAGTCATGATGCGAAAAATGGTGCGTGATTTTGCACGAAAAGAAATTGCTCCCGCTGCGGAAATCATGGAGAAAACGGACGAATTTCCCTTTCAGCTGATCAAAAAAATGGGTAAACACGGACTGATGGGAATACCGGTGCCGGAACAATACGGCGGTGCTGGAGCGGACGTTGTTTCTTATATTTTGGCGATTCATGAGATTTCTAGAATCAGCGCGGCTGTCGGCGTGATTCTCTCCGTTCATACCTCAGTCGGCACGAATCCGATTCTGTATTTCGGCAACGAAGAACAGAAGATGAAATATATACCAAAGCTCGCGTCAGGAGACCATTTGGGCGCATTTGCACTAACGGAGCCTCACTCGGGGTCGGATGCCGGGAGCCTCCGCACAACAGCAATCAAAAAGAACGGCAAATACCTATTAAACGGATCGAAAATATTCATAACGAATGGCGGAGCAGCTGATATCTATATCACATTTGCTTTAACAGCTCCAGATCAAGGCAGGCACGGGATTTCGGCTTTTATTGTTGAAAAAAACACACCCGGTTTTACCGTTGGAAAAAAAGAAAGAAAGCTGGGGCTTTATGGCTCCAATACTACGGAACTGATTTTTGATAATGCAGAAGTGCCTGAAGCCAATTTGCTTGGCAAAGAGGGGGATGGCTTTCACATTGCCATGGCGAATTTAAATGTCGGTCGGATCGGCATTGCGGCACAGGCCCTCGGAATTGCAGAGGCGGCTCTTGAGCATGCCGTTGATTATGCGAAGCAGCGAGTGCAATTTGGAAGGCCGATTGCAGCCAATCAAGGCATATCATTTAAGCTGGCTGATATGGCGACTAGAGCTGAGGCGGCAAGACATCTTGTCTACCACGCTGCAGACCTTCATAACCGCGGCCTAAACTGTGGAAAAGAAGCGTCTATGGCTAAACAATTTGCTTCCGATGCAGCCGTAAAGGCGGCGTTAGACGCCGTTCAAATTTATGGGGGATATGGCTATATGAAGGATTATCCAGTTGAGCGCTTGCTTCGCGATGCAAAGGTGACGCAAATTTATGAAGGGACGAACGAGATTCAAAGACTGATTATTTCCAAGTATTTGCTTGGCGGAACCTGATAGACAAAAAACGCAAAAACGGAGGTTGAGGATATGGAGGAGAAACAGCATTATTCTCCAGGGTTGGACGGTGTAATTGCGGCAGAAACTCATATTTCTTATCTTGACACGCAGTCCAGCCAGATTTTGATAAGAGGCTATGATTTAATAGAACTTTCTGAAACAAAAAGCTATCTGGAGCTTGTCCATTTATTGCTGGAGGGCAGGCTGCCAGAAGAAAGTGAAATGGAGACGCTGGAACGTAAAATAATCAGTGCCTCAAGCCTGCCTGCTGATCATCTCCGTCTGCTTGAGCTGCTCCCTGAGGACACTCATCCAATGGATAGTCTGCGTACCGGCCTGTCGGCACTTGCTGGCTATGATCGGCAAATTGATGATCGGTCTCCTTCCGCAAACAAAGAACGCGCCTATCAGCTTCTTGGGAAAATGCCTGCCCTCACTGCTGCCAGCTACAGGATCATTAATAAGAAAGAACCGATTCTTCCGCTTCAAACCCTATCCTACAGTGCGAATTTTCTCTACATGATGACAGGGAAATTGCCGTCTGCATTGGAAGAACAGATTTTTGACCGGTCGCTCGTCCTGTACAGTGAGCATGAGATGCCGAATTCAACCTTTGCGGCCAGGGTCATTGCATCTACACATTCAGATCTTTATGGGGCTTTGACTGGGGCTGTCGCTTCCCTGAAAGGGAATCTCCACGGAGGAGCAAACGAAGCTGTGATGTATTTGCTTTTGGAGGCAAAAACGACATCTGATTTTGAGCAGCTTCTGCAAACAAAACTGAAAAGAAAAGAAAAAATCATGGGCTTCGGCCACCGGGTGTATATGAAAAAAATGGACCCGAGAGCACTCATGATGAAAGAGGCACTGCAGCAATTATGCGATAAAGCCGGTGACCATCGTTTATATGAGATGTGCGAAGCGGGTGAGCGGCTGATGGAGAAGGAAAAAGGGCTTTACCCGAATTTGGATTACTATGCTGCCCCAGTGTATTGGATGCTCGGCATACCGATTCCTTTATATACGCCGATCTTTTTCAGCGCAAGAACGTCCGGTTTATGCGCCCATGTGATCGAACAGCATGCCAATAATCGGCTCTTCCGTCCCCGTGTCAGTTACATGGGCCCGCGATATCAAACAAAATCATGAAAGGAGCTGGTAGAATGCCGAAAACGGATCGTGTTATCGAAGAAATCACAGACTATGTGCTTGAAAAAGAGATTACAAGTGCCGAAGCGTATACAACAGCGGGGCATGTATTGCTGGATACCCTGGGCTGCGGGATCTTGGCGCTACGGTATCCGGAATGCGCAAAGCTGCTTGGCCCGATTGTTCCAGGAACGACTGTGCCCAATGGAAGCAAAGTGCCGGGAACGTCATATGTTCTCGATCCTGTGAGGGCAGCGTTTAATATCGGCTGCATGATTCGCTGGCTCGATTACAACGATACGTGGCTGGCGGCGGAGTGGGGGCATCCATCCGATAACTTGGGAGGAATCCTTGCCGCTGCTGATTATGTATCAAGAGTGAGGCTGTCTGAAGGAAAAGAGCCGTTAACAGTACGCGACGTACTTGAGATGATGATCAAAGCACACGAGATCCAAGGTGTGCTGGCGTTAGAAAACAGCTTAAATCGAGTTGGCCTTGACCATGTGCTGTTTGTCAAAGTTGCGACAACTGCTGTTGCAGCAAAGCTTTTGGGCGGCGGAAGAGAAGAAATCAAAAATGCGCTTTCGAATGCATGGATTGACAATGCAGCATTGAGGACATACCGCCATTCACCGAATACGGGCTCGCGTAAATCATGGGCGGCAGGAGATGCAACGAGCAGAGGTGTTCATTTGGCGCTGATGTCGTTAAAAGGGGAAATGGGTTATCCGACAGCCCTGAGTGCACCGGGTTGGGGGTTCCAAGACGTTTTATTCAATAAGAAAGAGATCGAGCTTGCCCGTCCGCTCGACGCTTATGTCATGGAAAATGTGTTATTTAAAGTGTCTTATCCTGCGGAATTTCACGCCCAGACAGCGGCGGAGTGCGCCGTCATTCTTCACCCGCAGGTAAAGAACCGGATTGACGAGATAGACCGAGTTGTCATCAGAACGCATGAATCCGCTATCCGTATCATTGATAAAAAAGGCCCGCTCCACAATCCGGCAGACCGTGATCACTGTCTCCAATACATTACAGCAATCGGTTTGCTTTTTGGTGATATCACCGCACAGCATTATGAAGCTGAAACAGCGAATGATCCGAGAATAGATAAACTTCGTGATAAAATGGAAGTGACTGAAAATAAAACATATACCGAGGATTATTTGAAGCCTGATAAACGCTCCATCTCAAATGCCGTTCAGGTTCATTTTAAAGATGGAACGAGCACGGAAATGGTGGAATGTGAGTTTCCCCTCGGCCATCGTTTTCGAAGAGAGGAAGCAGTGCCGAAACTGCTGGAAAAGTTTTCTGACAATCTCAAAACCCATTTTCCTGATAAACAGCACAAACACATTTATGAGCGCTGTACCAGCTATGAGACATTACAAACGATGCGCGTAAATGAATTCGTAGACATGTTCTGCATGTAAAAGGGGGATTTGTTTCATGTCGTGGATCGTCAATAAGCAATCGTCACAAGAGGAGCTTGCCGGGCGTTTCCGCAAGCTGATGTCAGCACCGGACATTCTTCAAATTCCCGGCGCCCATGACGGGATGGCCGCTTTGCTTGCGAAAGAAGCCGGTTTTTCTGCTATTTATTTGTCCGGTGCTGCCTATACAGCCAGCAGGGGGCTGCCTGATTTAGGGATCATCACATCGGCAGAGATAGCTGAACGGGCCAAAGATCTTGTACGTGCAGCTGATCTGCCTCTGCTTGTGGATATCGATACGGGATTTGGCGGTGTCTTAAATGCCGCCCGAACAGCCCGGGAGATGCTTGAAGCAAGGGTAGCAGCCGTTCAAATAGAAGACCAGCAGCTCCCAAAAAAATGCGGACATTTAAATGGCAAACAGCTAGTTCCGATAAAGGAAATGGCGCAAAAAATAAAAGCCATTAAACAAGCGGCACCCTCCCTTATTGTTGTTGCCCGTACTGATGCCAGGGCGCAGGAAGGGCTTGCTGCCGCAATAAAACGTTCAGAGGCTTACATTGAGGCGGGAGCGGACGCAATTTTCCCGGAAGCGCTACAGGCGGAGAATGAATTCCGCCAGTTTGCTGAGCGTATCCCCGTTCCGCTCCTTGCGAATATGACTGAATTTGGGAAAACGCCATATTATCGTGCCGATGAATTCGAAGATATGGGGTTTCACATGGTGATATATCCTGTCACCTCGCTTCGAGCGGCGGCAAAAGCTTGTGAGCGGATGTTTGGTTTGATGAAGGAGCACGGCTCACAAAAAGAAGGACTTCATGATATGCAGACACGAAAAGAACTGTACGATACGATTTCTTATTATGACTATGAAGCGTTAGACAAAACGATTGCCAAGACCGTTTTGCCTGACGAATAATGCAACAAAAAAAGCCGGAGCATTCTCCGGCTTTTTTTCAGCTATCGTTTTCTGAATCGCGGGCTGACTTGATTGCGTTTTCTGTCTCTGTATAAAATGAACCCGGCCAGCACATAGAGGCCGATCGCAAAAAAGATGAATCCTGACAACCCTTGGAGCCAAAGAGCTGAAAATGGCTTGATTGTATGGCCGAAAAGTGTATCTCTCATCAGTTTAATGCCTAAAGCAGAAATAGCCCCGGGGATGACTAATATTAAAAGCGCAAGAAGTCGGCTCATCTTCAGAAAACCCCTTTATCTTTTCATTTCCTTTATTGTCCAGCGGAAAAAATATTTTGTCAAGAGAAGAAAACGTGGTAACATAGGGTTGTGCAAATTATTGCAACGGAATAAATAGGTGTGCAAATTTTTTCATACAAAGGGGTATCGGGATGCAAAAGGTACTGATAGTAGGTGCCGGCAAAAGGGGAACGGCGTTATTACATATTCTGATTAAAACAGCCATCATAGATATCATTGCCGTAGTTGACAAAGACCCCGAGGCGCCGGGATTGAAAGAAGCAGAACAGTATGGGATTGCCGTTTCATCTGATTGGAAACCTTACATACAACAAAAACCGGATATCGTCATTCATACTACCGGCGATCAAGCCGTGTTTGACAAGCTCCTTCAAAGAAAGCATGAAGATACCATTGTCATGCCGGGAAAAATGGCATACATCGTTTTTCAGCTGATGGAAGAAAAGCAGCACCTGATTCAAATGCTAAAAGAGCAAACCTATAAATATGACAGAATTTTTAATTCCACCCATGATGGAATGATTTTTATTGATATCAATGAAGAAATCATTCTCTTTAACCATATGGCCGAAAAAATGGTCGGGAAAAAACGTGAGGAAGTCATTGGGCGCCCAATAAAAGAAGTGATTCCGAGCACGAAGATGCCGCGGATTTTAAAAACAAGAGTGCCTGAATACAACCAGAAGCAACTGTTAGGCGATCATTTGCAAATTGTGACCACAAGACTGCCGATTATTGATGAAGGCGGACGTCTGCTCGGGGCTCTTTGTGTGTTTAAAGATATCACTGATGCGGTCGAGCTGGCAGAGGAAGTGACCAACTTAAAGCAGGTCCGTACGATGCTGGAGGCGATTATTCAATCCTCCGATGAGGCGATTTCTGTCGTTGATGAAAACGGCATCGGCCTGCTAATCAATAAAGCGTATACGAAAATGACGGGGCTTTCTGAAAAAGAAGTCATCGGCAAGCCTGCAAACACTGATATTTCCGAAGGCGAAAGCATGCATTTAAAGGTGCTTGAAACAAGACGTCCTGTCCGCGGTGTTAGAATGAAGGTCGGCCCGAATGAAAAAGAGGTCATCGTTAATGTAGCACCGGTGATTGTGGACGGGATTTTGAAAGGCAGCGTCGGCGTGATTCACGATGTTTCCGAAATTAAAATGCTGACAGCGGAGCTTAATCGCGCCAGACAAATTATTCGCACGCTTGAAGCGAAATACACGTTTGACGACATTATTGGCAAAAGCGAGCAAATGCTGGTTGCGCTTGAGCAGGCGAAGCTCGGTGCGAAAACACCGGCAACCATCTTGCTGCGCGGGGAATCAGGAACAGGAAAAGAACTGTTCGCCCATGCCATCCATAACGAAAGTGACCGGAAATACAATAAATTTATTCGCGTGAATTGTGCAGCCCTTTCTGAAAACCTGCTCGAATCAGAATTGTTCGGCTATGAGGATGGTGCATTTTCAGGAGCGAAACGCGGCGGTAAAAAGGGTTTATTTGAGGAAGCAAATAACGGCAGTATTTTCTTAGATGAAATCGGTGAGCTGACACAAAATATGCAGGCCAAATTGCTACGCGTCCTTCAAGAAAAGGAAATCGTCAGAGTGGGCGGCACGAAAGCGATCCCTGTCAATGTCAGAGTGATCGCGGCGACAAATGTAAATATTGAAAAGGCGATGGCGGACGGAACATTCCGGGAAGACCTGTATTACCGGATCAACCGCTATCCGATCTCCATCCCGCCTTTGCGGCAGCGGTTGGAGGACATTGAAGCATTGAGCGTCAGACTTATCCAAAAGATCAACCGGGATTACGGCAGGAATGTAAAAGGGCTCTCACAGCAAGCCTTGCGCGCCTTATCTGCCTACCATTGGCCTGGGAATGTCCGGGAGCTTGAAAATGTCCTTGGACGAGCCATGATTTTTCTGAATCCGCATATGGAATGGATTGAAAAAGATCACTTGCCTGTATTCGAACTTGAGCAAAAAGAAAATGACACAGACCAGGGAACAGGTTTTGATTTTCCGGATATTGAAGGCGAAAAGCTGTCTGTCGCAGTAGAAAAATTTGAAGCACATTTGATCCAGCAAACGCTTGAAAAGCATCATTTTAACCGGACAAAAACAGCAAAAGCTCTCGGTGTCAGCATTCGGAACTTATATTACAAAATGGATAAATATGGCCTTGCAAATGAAGGCATGCAATAATTTGCAGAATAAACGCAAACATCTGCACGAATGTTTCGATATATCTGGTATGACAGCACCCTTAAGAGCTGGCATGGAACTTGCATAATAAAAGGCGGAGTCGAAACAAGAAAGGTGGTAACAGATGAAGCTGAAAGATTTAATCGACAAAGCGTCGATACACAAAAATAAGACCATTGCGGTTGCTCATGCTGAGGATGAGGAAGTGATCCGGGCTGTAAAGCTGGCAGCCGAGCACCTATCCGCCCGTTTCTTGTTAACGGGCGACAGCACAAAACTGAACGAGCTGACATCATCCATGCAAGGGCATCAAGTGGAAATCGTCCATGCTGATACTCCTGAGGAATCGGCGAAATTAGCGGTTCGTGCTGTACACCATAAAACAGCGGACGTTTTAATGAAAGGCAATGTGCCGACTTCTGTTTTGCTTAAAGCGGTATTGAACAGACAGGAGGGACTTCGGTCAGCAAGTGTCCTTTCCCACGTGGCTGTCTTCGATATACCGGATTTTGACCGGCTGATGTTTGTGACAGATTCGGCAATGAATATTGCTCCTTCGCTGGAAGAGCTCCGGCAGATTTTGCAAAATGCCGTTCATGTGGCCCATGCAGTGGGGAACAATATGCCAAAAGCAGCTGCTCTTGCAGCGGTCGAAACGGTGAACCCAAAAATGGAAGCAACCGTGAATGCAGCTGCTCTAGCTCAAATGTACAAAAGGGGCCAGATCAAAGGCTGCATTGTTGATGGACCGCTTGCTTTGGATAACGCAGTTTCACAAATTGCCGCGGCTCAGAAAAAAATTTCGGGAGACGTAGCGGGCAACGTAGATATCCTTCTCGTCCCAACAATTGAGGCCGGCAATATTTTATATAAATCACTGATTTATTTTGCCAAGGCCAGCGTGGCGGCTGTCATTACAGGAGCAAAAGCACCGATTGCCTTAACAAGCAGAGCGGACTCTGCTGAAAATAAACTGTATTCCATTGCGCTGGCAATATGCGCATCTGAAGAATACACACATTAGGAGGAACGAACATGGAACTTTTTAAATATATGGAGAAATACGATTACGAACAATTGGTATTCTGCCAGGATGAACAATCTGGATTAAAAGCGATTATCGCCATTCATGATACAACGCTTGGTCCGGCGCTTGGCGGAACGAGAATGTGGACATATGAAAATGAAGAAGCGGCAATTGAAGATGCGCTCAGATTGGCTAGAGGCATGACCTATAAGAACGCGGCGGCAGGCTTAAACCTTGGCGGCGGAAAAACAGTCATTATCGGCGATCCGCGCAAAGACAAAAATGAAGAAATGTTCCGCGCGTTTGGCCGCTATATTCAAGGGCTGAACGGCAGATACATCACGGCTGAAGATGTGGGCACAACGGTCGAGGATATGGATATCATTCATGATGAAACAGACTACGTTACAGGGATTTCTCCTGCTTTCGGTTCTTCTGGAAATCCGTCCCCAGTCACAGCGTACGGGGTGTACAGAGGAATGAAGGCAGCAGCTAAAGCTGCTTTCGGAACCGACTCTCTTGAAGGAAAAACCATTGCTGTACAGGGTGTTGGGAACGTAGCCTATAACCTTTGCCGCCACCTGCATGAAGAAGGAGCAAACTTAATCGTTACGGATATCAACAAACAATCTGTACAGCGTGCAGTTGAAGATTTTGGCGCCCGTGCGGTAGACCCTGATGATATTTATTCACAAGACTGCGATATTTATGCGCCGTGTGCCCTTGGTGCGACTATTAACGACGACACCATTAAACAGCTGAAGGCGAAAGTGATCGCAGGTGCGGCTAACAACCAATTAAAAGAGACACGCCATGGTGATCAAATTCACGAAATGGGCATCGTTTATGCACCGGATTACGTGATTAACGCGGGCGGTGTCATCAACGTGGCAGATGAGCTTTACGGCTATAATGCAGAACGTGCATTGAAAAAAGTTGAAGGCATTTACGGCAATATCGAGCGTGTACTTGAGATTTCTCAACGTGACGGCATTCCTGCATATTTAGCGGCTGACCGCTTAGCAGAGGAACGGATTGAACGCATGCGCCGCTCAAGAAGCCAGTTTTTGCAAAACGGCCACAGTGTATTAAGCAGACGTTAAGAAATTGATCTGGAGGTTATGAAAGTGCTACACGAAAAACGCATTCTCACAATTAATCCAGGCTCAACTTCAACGAAAATCGGTGTTTTTCATAACGAAAGAAGCATTTTTGAAAAAACATTGAGACACAACATAGAAGAGCTGCAGCGATTTGACCGAATTATTGATCAGTATGAATTTCGTAAAAACCATATTCTCGAAACGCTTCATGAACAGGGAATCAATATTTCAAAGTTTGATGCAGTCTGCGCAAGAGGCGGCCTTCTCCGGCCAATTGAAGGCGGGACCTACGTGGTGAATGATGACATGATTGAGGATTTGAAAAGCGGCTACGCCGGTCAGCATGCTTCTAATCTCGGCGGCATTATCGCGCGGGAAATCGCTGATGGCCTGAATATCCCTTCGTATATCGTCGACCCTGTTGTCGTAGACGAAATGTCAGTGCTTGCGAAAGTGTCAGGCATGCCTGAAATTGAACGAAAAAGCATTTTTCACGCATTAAATCAAAAAGCTGTCGCTCGTAAAGCGGCAGCCTCCCTTGGCAAACGATATGAGAACATGAAAATGATTATTACCCATATGGGCGGAGGTATTACAATTGGCGTCCATGACCGCGGGCGAGTGGTAGATGTCAATAACGGCCTGCACGGCGAGGGGCCATTCAGTCCTGAACGAGCAGGAACAGTGCCTGCGGGAGATCTTGTTGATCTATGTTTTTCAGGGGAATATACAAAAGAAGAAATCATGAAAAAGCTTGTTGGCACCGGCGGACTTTTAGGCTATCTCGGTACAAATGATGCAGTAAAAGTGGAACAGATGATTCAGGGGGGCGATGAAAAAGCCCGCTTCATTTATGATGCCATGGCATATCAGGTAGCAAAGGAAATCGGGGCAGCCAGCGCGGCGTTAAAAGGCGAAGTTGAAGCGATTGTGCTGACGGGAGGCCTTGCGTACGGCAAAAGCTTTGTTTCTGCTATCAGATCATACATAGATTGGATTTCAGACGTTTTAGTCTATCCGGGTGAAAATGAACTGCAGTCTCTTGCCCAAGGGGCGCTCAGAGTATTGCAGGGCGAAGAGCAATCCAAACAATATCGTATTGAATAGACAGACAGGAGTGAGTCACCATGGCAACTGAGTATGACGTAGTCATTCTGGGCGGCGGTACCGGCGGTTATGTTGCGGCCATCAGAGCCGCTCAGCTCGGCTTAAAAACAGCCGTTGTGGAAAAGGAAAAACTCGGAGGAACATGTCTGCATAAAGGCTGTATCCCGAGTAAAGCGCTGCTTAGAAGCGCAGAGGTATACCGGACAGCTCGTGAAGCCGATCAATTCGGGGTGGAAACGGCTGGCGTGTCCCTCAACTTTGAAAAAGTGCAGCAGCGTAAGCAAGCCGTTGTTGATAAGCTTGCAGCGGGTGTAAATCATTTAATGAAAAAAGGAAAAATTGACGTGTACACCGGATATGGACGTATCCTTGGACCGTCAATCTTCTCTCCGCTGCCGGGAACAATTTCGGTTGAGCGGGGAAATGGCGAAGAAAATGACATGCTGATCCCGAAACAAGTGATCATTGCAACAGGATCAAGACCGAGAATGCTTCCGGGCCTTGAAGCGGACGGTAAGTCTGTACTGACTTCAGATGAGGCGCTCCAAATGGAGGAGCTGCCACAATCAATCATCATTGTCGGCGGAGGGGTTATCGGTATCGAATGGGCGTCTATGCTTCATGATTTTGGTGTGAAGGTAACGGTTATTGAATACGCGGATCGCATATTGCCGACTGAAGATCTAGAGATTTCAAAAGAAATGGAAAGTCTTCTTAAGAAAAAAGGCATCCAGTTCATAACAGGGACAAAAGTGCTGCCTGACACAATGACAAAAACATCAGATGATATCAGCATACAAGCGGAAAAAGACGGAGAAACCGTTACCTACTCTGCTGAGAAAATGCTTGTTTCCATCGGCAGACAGGCAAATATCGAAGGCATCGGCCTAGAGAACACCGATATTGTTACTGAAAATGGCATGATTTCAGTCAATGAAAGCTGCCAAACGAAGGAATCTCATATTTATGCAATCGGAGACGTAATCGGTGGCCTGCAGTTAGCTCACGTTGCTTCACATGAGGGAATTATTGCTGTTGAGCATTTTGCAGGTCTCAATCCGCATCCGCTTGATCCGACGCTTGTGCCGAAGTGCATTTACTCAAGCCCTGAAGCTGCCAGTGTCGGCTTAACCGAAGACGAAGCAAAGGCGAACGGGCATAATGTCAAAATCGGCAAGTTCCCATTTATGGCGATTGGAAAAGCGCTTGTATACGGTGAAAGCGACGGTTTTGTCAAAATCGTGGCGGACCGAGATACAGATGATATTCTCGGCGTTCATATGATCGGCCCGCATGTCACCGACATGATTTCTGAAGCGGGTCTTGCCAAAGTGATGGACGCAACGCCGTGGGAGGTCGGGCAAACGATTCACCCGCATCCAACGCTTTCTGAAGCAATTGGAGAAGCAGCGCTTGCCGCAGATGGCAAAGCCATTCATTTTTAAAAGCATAAAGGAGGGGCTTGAATGAGTACAAACCGACATCAAGCACTAGGGCTGACTGATCAGGAAGCCGTTGATATGTATAGAACCATGCTGTTAGCAAGAAAAATCGATGAAAGAATGTGGCTCTTAAACCGTTCTGGCAAAATTCCATTTGTAATCTCTTGTCAAGGACAGGAAGCAGCACAGGTAGGAGCGGCTTTCGCACTTGACCGTGAAATGGATTATGTATTGCCGTACTACAGAGACATGGGTGTCGTGCTCGCGTTTGGCATGACAGCAAAGGACTTAATGATGTCCGGGTTTGCAAAAGCAGCAGATCCGAACTCAGGAGGCCGCCAGATGCCAGGACATTTCGGACAAAAGAAAAACCGCATTGTGACGGGATCATCTCCAGTTACAACGCAAGTGCCGCACGCAGTCGGTATTGCGCTTGCGGGACGTATGGAGAAAAAGGATATCGCAGCCTTTGTTACATTTGGGGAAGGGTCTTCAAACCAAGGCGATTTCCATGAAGGGGCGAACTTTGCCGCTGTCCATAAGCTGCCGGTTATTTTCATGTGTGAAAACAACAAATACGCAATCTCAGTGCCTTACGATAAGCAAGTCGCATGTGAGAACATTTCCGACCGTGCCATAGGCTATGGGATGCCTGGCGTAACTGTGAATGGAAATGACCCGCTGGAAGTTTATCAAGCGGTTAAAGAAGCACGCGAAAGGGCACGCAGAGGAGAAGGCCCGACATTAATTGAAACGATTTCTTACCGCCTTACACCACATTCCAGTGATGACGATGACAGCAGCTACAGAGGGCGTGAAGAAGTAGAGGAAGCGAAAAAAAGTGATCCCCTGCTTACTTATCAAGCTTACTTAAAGGAAACAGGCCTGCTGTCCGATGAGATAGAACAAACCATGCTGGATGAAATTATGGCAATCGTAAATGAAGCGACGGATGAAGCGGAGAACGCCCCTTATGCAGCTCCTGAGTCAGCGCTTGATTATGTGTATGCGAAGTAGGGAGGAAGAACAAATGTCAGTAATGTCATATATTGATGCAATCAATTTGGCGATGAAAGAAGAAATGGAACGAGATTCTCGCGTCTTCGTCCTTGGGGAAGATGTAGGAAGAAAAGGCGGTGTGTTTAAAGCGACAGCCGGACTCTATGAACAATTTGGGGAAGAGCGCGTTATGGATACGCCGCTTGCTGAATCTGCGATCGCAGGAGTCGGTATCGGAGCGGCAATGTACGGAATGAGACCGATTGCTGAAATGCAGTTTGCTGATTTCATTATGCCGGCAGTCAACCAAATTATTTCTGAAGCGGCTAAAATCCGCTACCGCAGCAACAATGACTGGAGCTGTCCGATTGTCGTCAGAGCGCCATACGGCGGAGGCGTGCACGGAGCCTTGTATCATTCTCAATCAGTCGAAGCAATTTTCGCCAACCAGCCCGGACTGAAAATTGTCATGCCATCAACACCATATGACGCCAAGGGTCTATTAAAAGCCGCAGTTCGTGACGAAGACCCGGTGCTGTTTTTTGAGCACAAGCGGGCATACCGTCTGATAAAGGGAGAGGTTCCGGCTGATGATTATGTCCTGCCAATCGGCAAAGCGGACGTAAAAAGGGAAGGTGACGACATCACAGTGATCACATACGGTCTGTGTGTCCACTTTGCCTTACAAGCTGCAGAACGTCTCGAAAAAGATGGCATTTCAGCGCATGTGGTGGATTTAAGAACAGTTTACCCGCTTGATAAAGAAGCGATTATCGAAGCTGCGTCCAAAACTGGAAAGGTTCTTTTGGTCACAGAAGATACAAAAGAAGGCAGCATCATGAGCGAAGTAGCCGCAATTATATCCGAGCATTGTCTGTTCGACTTAGACGCGCCGATCAAACGGCTTGCAGGTCCTGATATTCCGGCTATGCCTTATGCGCCGACAATGGAAAAATACTTTATGGTCAACCCTGATAAAGTGGAAGCGGCGATGAGAGAATTAGCGGAGTTTTAAAGACGTAAGGGAGGATACAATCATGGCAATTGAACAAATGACGATGCCGCAGCTTGGAGAAAGCGTAACAGAGGGGACGATCAGCAAATGGCTTGTCGCCCCCGGTGATAAAGTGAACAAATACGATCCGATCGCGGAAGTCATGACAGATAAGGTAAATGCAGAGGTTCCGTCTTCTTTTACTGGTACGATAACAGAGCTTGTGGGAGAAGAAGGCCAAACCCTGCAAGTCGGAGAAGTGATTTGCAAAATTGAAACAGAAGGCGCGAATCCGGCTGAACAAAAACAAGAACAGCCAGCTGCTTCAAAAGCCGCTGAGACTCCTGCTGCAAAAAGTACCGAAGCAGCTGATCAGCCCAATAAAAAGCGCTACTCGCCAGCTGTACTCCGTTTGGCCGGAGAGCACAGCATTGATCTTGAACAAGTAACAGGAACAGGTGCAGGCGGGCGCATCACACGAAAAGATATTCAGCGCTTAATTGAAACAGGCGGCGTGCAAGAACAGAATCCTGAGGAGCTGAAAACAGCAGCTCCTGCACCGAAGTCTGCATCAAAACCTGAGCCAAAAGAAGAGACGTCATATCCTGCGTCTGCAGCCGGTGATAAAGAAATCCCTGTCACAGGTGTAAGAAAAGCAATTGCTTCCAATATGAAGCGAAGCAAAACAGAAATTCCGCATGCTTGGACGATGATGGAAGTCGACGTCACAAATATGGTTGCATATCGCAACAGTATAAAAGATTCTTTTAAGAAGACAGAAGGCTTTAATTTAACGTTCTTCGCCTTTTTTGTAAAAGCGGTCGCTCAGGCGTTAAAAGAATTCCCGCAAATGAATAGCATGTGGGCGGGGGACAAAATTATTCAGAAAAAGGATATCAATATTTCAATTGCAGTTGCCACAGAGGATTCTTTATTTGTTCCGGTGATTAAAAACGCTGATGAAAAAACAATTAAAGGCATTGCGAAAGACATTACCGGCCTAGCTAAAAAAGTAAGAGACGGAAAACTCACTGCAGATGACATGCAGGGAGGCACGTTTACCGTCAACAACACAGGTTCGTTCGGGTCTGTTCAGTCGATGGGCATTATCAACTACCCTCAGGCTGCGATTCTTCAAGTAGAATCCATCGTCAAACGCCCGGTTGTCATGGACAATGGCATGATTGCTGTCAGAGACATGGTTAATCTGTGCCTGTCATTAGATCACAGAGTGCTTGACGGTCTCGTGTGCGGACGATTCCTCGGACGAGTGAAACAAATTTTAGAATCGATTGACGAGAAGACATCTGTTTACTAAATAAGAAAAAAGAGCATTTTTTGAAGTTTTGTTTCAAAAAATGCTCTTTTTCTATTATTCAGCGATTCGTATTTTCATTTCGACACGATATTCTTCTTGTTTTTTCGGGGAGTAATGAATCGGTATGATTAACTCGTATACATCACTGACAACTGTTAATTGGCGGTCTGCGATATACTTGATAAGCTTCTGTAAGTTGAGAAAATAATGTTCAGGCGAAAAATTATACGCGATACACGCATACCTCCCTTTAGGGATCGTTGTGATTTTCATATCCGGCGTAATTGATGAAATCTGTTTATTCGTCAATACAGGCGTGAAAATATGACGGTAAGTCATTTCATCAATGCTGGTGTAGGGCTGAAAAGAGAAAGTAGCGCCGTAGCTATTGTTCGTAAATCCATCTGCTGACTCGATAAATTTTTTTAATTTGCTGTAGGAAGCGTTGAGCACGTTTTCAGGCCCGATTCCTTCTGCCTCTGTCTGAATGATCCGTATTTCTTCTTCATCTAAAACAAACACCTCACCGAGCGCGGGATATTCCATCTGCCGTTTCATCCGCTTTTTCACCAATGAAATGGTTTGCTCCAGTGCTGATAAAAAGTCTAATTTCTCCCTGATTTGCCTCTCCTGCTCTGTGTAAAAAGCAAACAGTTCTTCCATCTCTAAGTCCTGTGCTTTTTTCATTTCCTCTAAAGGTGTGCCGATATATTTCAATGATTTGATCAAATCCAGATGAATGAGCTGAGAATCTGTATAATAGCGGTAGCTGGTATCCGGGTCGACGTAGGCTGGTTTAAATAAATCAATTTTATCGTAATAACGGAGCGCTTTAATCGACACGTTTGCCAGTTTTGAAACTTCCCCAATTGAGTAATATGATTCCTTCATGCCATCACTCCTTCTGTCATCAGTATAAAGAAGAAGCGCATTCTTTGCAGTACACAAAGAATACGCTTCTTATCACGTGCTGGCTTTAAGATGTGCAGGCGCTTTCCAAGCAATGGTCAGTGCAATCCCTATGGCTAAGGTGACCGTTGCAAAGTAGAAAGGATAGTTTACATCAATATCGAACAGCATTCCGCCGATAATAGGCCCGAATACATTGCCGATACTTGTAAACATTGAATTCATACCGCCGGCAAACCCCTGTTCATTTCCCGCAATCTTTGACAGGTAAGTCGTTACCGCAGGCCGCATGAGATCAAATCCGACAAATACGGTGACTGTCACCAACAGAATCGCAACATATGAATGTACTGTTGTCAGCAAGAATACCAGACTCGTCGAGAGAATTAAGCTGTACCGAATTAAATGGATTTCACCAAACCATCTTGTGAAGCGGTCGAATAAGACGACTTGCGTAATGGCGCCAACAATCGCTCCTCCTGTAATCATAATGGCAATGTCGCTGGCCGTAAATCCGAATTTATGATCTACGAATAATGCAAATAAAGATTCAAATGATGCTAAACCAAAAGACGAAATTAAGATAATGAGAAAAGCTATGAAATACATGGGGGCAAAAATTCGTTTAAAGCCTGTCTTCTGCCCTTTTATTTCCTGATTTTCAGGGTTTCGTTCCGGCTCGCGCAGCGTGAGGATTGATAAAATGGCTGCTAACAGTGCAAAAGCTGCCGCAAAGAAAAAAGGCAGCCGGGAATGGACTTCTGCTAAAAATCCCCCGATGCCGGGGCCGATAATAAATCCTGTTGAAATAGCGGCTGACATATAACCGAGCGCTTTCGGCCGTGTTTTAATGGTCGTGATATCTGCGATAAAAGCCGTGACCCCAGGCATAATGAAGGCTGCGCTGATACCGCCCAGCATACGGGAGATAAATAACATCTCAACTGTTTTTCCAATGCCGAATAAAAACTCCGACACACTAAAGAACAACAGGCCGATTACGATCATGATCTTGCGCCCGAAGCGATCAACCCATCGTCCGGCTATTGGCGAGACAATGAGCTGTGTAATAGCGAAGCAGGCAACCATATAGCCGACCGCGGTCCCCGATAAATGCAATTCATTCATAATGGTCGGCGTTACTGGAATCACAAGCCCGATCCCCAAAAAAGCAATAAATAAATTGGTTAATAATATAGTTAAGGTAATATTTTTCTTCTCCATATGACTTCCCCTTTTTCAAGTGTGTATCCCTTATACTGTAAGACCTCCTCCTAGGGGAGAGTCAACGGATTTGCAAAATCTTTCTAAAGCCTTATGACAGTTATTCATTTGCGGGAACAAGCATGTCGATATGCTGCGGCAGGACCTGAATGACTGCGGGTGTATGTGTATAAACTTCTCCATCCATATCCGCCTTTTTGGCAGTGTCTGTTTCAATTTCGATACGGGAGGCCTGGACATAGGACAGCTCTCCGGTAAAACGATCAATTGAGCCCTGTTCCATGCTCATCAGCTCCCGCAGCGCGGTGAGGTTGGTGTTGCGGCATATGAGAACATCAAGTAAGCCGTCTTCAATACTGGCATCGGGCAGAGGAATTCGATTCGTTCCAATGTATTGGCCATTCATCACAAGCAGCATAACGGCTTCTTCTTTAATTTCTTCTCCATCAATTTTTAATGTCATCGGAAACGATGCAGCGGATGAGACGGTTCGCAAGGCACTTGTAAAATAGCTGATTTTTCCCAATAATGCTTTTTCCGTTTCGTTGATTTGATTCGACGTTTCTGCAATTAAGCCGATCCCCCAGAAATTCAAAAAATAACGGTCATTCATCTGACATACGTCTACGCTGGTTTTTTTTCCTGCCATAAGTGCTTCCGCGGCCTTTGCAAGATTTTGAGGGATGCCAAGCACTCTTGAAAAGTCATTGCACGTGCCGCCGGGCAAAATTCCGACCGCGGGTTTTCTTTCTAGAGCGCTGATAGCATTTATGCATTGATGGATCGTGCCGTCGCCGCCGAGAATGAAGACGGTGTCGACAGAATCATCAATGGATTGGCAAAAATGATACGCATCATCCTTTTTCTTTGTCTGCTTAATAATCACCTCATCTAAATCGTGAGATAAAACCGGCACCACAGCACCAAGTGCTTTTTCTATATTTTTGTTGCCGGCATTTCCGTTATGAATCAGTAACGCTTTCCTGTGGCTCATATACAACTGCTCCTTTATTTTACTTCTGGTTATATAATCCCCTTTTTCTGTAAGCAGTAAACGAAGAGCAAAAAAAGTGCACGGCGAAGCAAAGTCATTTGCCGATATGGACGTTTCCTTGCTATCATAAGAACAGATGATGAAAAAGGAGAGGTCTTCATTGAACATGGACTTTAATTTATTTATGAATGATATTGTCCGCCAAGCGAGACAAGAAATAACAGCTGCCGGATACACCGAGCTTAAAACAGCCGAAGAGGTGGATGAGGCACTTACGAAAAAAGGAACGACGCTCGTCATGGTAAACTCTGTTTGCGGATGCGCCGGAGGAATTGCAAGACCCGCAGCCTACCATTCCGTTCACTATGATAAAAGACCTGATCAGCTCGTCACCGTTTTTGCCGGACAGGATAAAGAAGCGACAGCGCGTGCGCGTGACTATTTTGAAGGTTATCCGCCATCTTCTCCGTCCTTTGCGATTTTGAAAGACGGAAAGATCATGAAAATGGTAGAGCGTCATGAAATTGAAGGCCATGAGCCGATGGCCGTAGTGGCAAAGCTGCAGGAAGCCTTTGAAGAATATTGTGAAGAAGTATAAGACGAACAACCCGGATGCTTAAAGCAGCCCGGGTTTTTTTGTGCATAAATTTCCAAGGATATATGAATAAATATTAAGGGATTATTCAATCGGATTGTACAGCGATTTAATTTTTATCTAGTAATATCAGAAGAGATCACTGGAAAGATAAGCTTAAAGATAATTTTTAAAAATAGTATTGCATAAAAATGAGAAACTGTTTAAAATACAAATTAACGAATAAATATTCAAACACACCAAAAGTAATGAATACGGGGGAAATGGATCATGAAAAAATGGCTCTTATTACTTGTAGCTGCTTGCATCACCTTTGCATTAACTGCGTGCGGCTCAAGCAATTCAGGTTCAGAAAGCGGAAAGAAAAAATTAATTATGGGTACTTCGGCGGATTACAAACCGTTTGAATATAAAGAAGGAGATAATATTGTCGGCTTTGATGTAGAGCTGGCAAAAGCTCTGGCAAAGAAGGCAGGCTATGAAATTGAAGTGCAGGATATGGACTTCAACAGCTTAATTACAGCGCTTAAATCAAAACAGGTGGATCTCGTTCTGTCAGGAATGACACCAACGCCTGAGCGTAAAAAACAAGTTGATTTTTCCGATGTGTATTACACAGCGAACCATATGATTGTCAGCAAAAAAGACAGCGGCATTCAATCTTTGAAAGACCTGAAAGGAAAAACAGTTGGCGTTCAGCTTGGCTCTATTCAGGAAGAGAAGGGGAAAGAGCTTTCTCCGGAATATGGTTTTAAAACAGAAGACCGCAACAGAATTTCTGATTTGGTGCAGGAAATCAAATCTGACCGTTTCGATGCCGCGATTATTGAAGACATTGTTGCAGAAGGGTATTTCAAATCAAATGATGACCTGCAAGGCTTTGTGATTCCTGATGCGAAAGCGGAAGAAGCCGGTTCAGCAATTGCTTTCAGAAAGGACAGTGAACTGACAGACAAATTCAATAAAGCGCTCAAGGAAATGGAAGATAACGGAGAGCTTGAGAAATTGAAGAAAAAATGGTTCACTGGCGAGAAGTAAAAAAAAGCGGCTCAACTTTTTCGTTGAGCCTTTTTATTGAATAGGAAACTTTTTTCCTGTAAGAAAAGGAGACAAAGGCTATGAATTTGGATTTTTCAGCAACGATCCCCCAAATTCCTTTTATATTAGAAGGCTTGGCAATTACATTAAAAATTGTTGTTGTATCTGCTATTATCGGACTTATACTCGGTATTGTGCTAAGCTTATGTAAGATCAGCACATTCCGCCCGTTTATCTGGATCGCTGATTTTTATACATCAGTGTTCCGAGGCACGCCTTTAGTGCTGCAGCTTATGATTGTCTATTTTGGCCTTCCTCAGCTGCTCGGATTTCAAATTGACCAGTTTTGGGCTGCGGTTGTCGCATTGTCTTTGAATTCCGCCGCTTATGTATCGGAAATTATCAGAGCCGGAATCAATGCCATTGATAAAGGGCAAAAAGAAGCTGCTGTTGCACTCGGTGTCCCGTATGGAAAAATGATGAAGGATCTGCTGCTGCCGCAGGCCTTCAAAAATATATCACCTGCAATTGTGAATGAATTAATTACGTTAACAAAAGAATCGGCGATCGTTACCGTCATCGGGCTTGGTGATGTCATGAGACGCGCATATCAAGCTGGCGCCGCCACTTACAATTACCTTGAGCCGCTCATTATCGCGGGATTGATTTATTATGTGCTTGTCCTGATTTTAACGTTTATCGGCAAGGCTGTAGAAAGGAAGCTGAAATCCAATGATTAAGGTTGAAAAGCTGTCAAAATCATTTGGGAAACACGAAGTATTAAAAAACATTTCAACAACAATCGCTGAGGGTGAGGTTGTTGCCGTGATCGGTCCTTCAGGCTCAGGCAAATCAACGTTCTTACGCTGTTTAAACCTGTTGGAAAAGCCTAACGGCGGAACCATTACAATAAAAGACACAGAGATTACGAAGCCAAAAACCAACACATTAAAGGTCCGGGAAAACATCGGGATGGTTTTTCAGCATTTTCATCTCTTTCCGCACAAAACGGTTCTCGAAAACATCATGTACGCGCCTATCAATGTGAAAAAAGAAACAAAACAGGCTGCACAGGAGAAAGCTGAGGACCTGCTCCGCAAAGTCGGTTTGTTTGAAAAGCGAAATGACTATCCAAACCGTTTGTCTGGCGGACAAAAACAGCGTGTCGCGATTGCCAGGGCTCTTGCGATGAATCCGGACATCATGCTGTTTGACGAGCCGACCTCCGCCCTTGATCCAGAGATGGTTAAAGAAGTGCTACAGGTGATGAAAGAGCTGGTCGAAACCGGCATGACCATGGTGATTGTCACACATGAAATGGGCTTCGCAAAAGAAGTGGCAGACCGTGTGCTATTTATGGACCAAGGAATGATTGTCGAAGACGGCAATCCGAAGGAATTTTTTATGTCGCCAAAATCCAAAAGAGCGCAGGACTTTTTAGAGAAAATATTATAGAATATAAAAAAGAAGAAGGCTGGCCGCCTCTTCTTTTTTATTGAAGAAACAAATAGAAATGGAGTCCGACATGTTTAAAATTGGTTACCGCACAATAAAGACCGCGCTTGGAACAGCTTTGGCTATTTATATAAGCCAGTTATTGCATTTGCAAAACTTCGCATCAGCAGGAATCATCACCATTTTGTGCATACAAATCACACAAAAACGGTCGCTTCAGGCCTCATGGGCCCGCTTTGCGGCATGCTGTCTGGCAATTGTTTTTTCTTATCTCTTTTTCGAGCTTATTGGCTACCACCCGTTTGTTATCGGAGCGCTTCTTTTGATATTCATTCCGATAACGGTTCTGTTAAAAATTAACGAGGGTATCGTCACCAGTTCTGTTATTATCCTTCATTTATACATGTCCGGTGGCATTACGCCTACTTTCATCTGGAATGAAGTTCAGCTGATTACGGTCGGCATCGGCGTCGCTCTATTGATGAACTTGTATATGCCGAGTCTTGATCGGAAGCTGATTGCTTACCGTAAAAAGATAGAGGATAACTTTGCTGTCATTTTTGCAGAAATCGAACGGTATTTGTTAACTGGTGAGCAAGATTGGTCAGGAAAAGAAATTCCGGAAACGCACCAGCTTATTACGGAGGCTAAAAACCTGGCATATCGAGATGTGCAAAACCACATTTTACGTTACGAAAATCTGCATTATCATTATTTTAAAATGAGAGAAAAGCAATTTGAAATTATTGAACGCCTTCTCCCTAAAGTGACATCGATCTCCATCACGGTAGATCAGGGAAAAATGATCGCTGAATTTATTCATGATTTGCGGGAGGCGATACACCCTGGGAATACAGCGTACAAATTTCTGAAAAGACTTGCTGACATGAGAAAAGAATTTGAGGAGATGCCGCTTCCTGCGACTAGAGAGGAATTTGAAGCGAGGGCCGCTCTCTTCCATCTTCTCGGCGAAATGGAACAATATTTAGTGATTAAAAGTTATTTTAAAGGAATAAAAGCGCAAAAATCACTCGGATGATTCGCATGAGCTCTTCCTTCATTGGTCAACCTAATGAAAAAGGAGGAGCTTATGCGTTTTTTCTTATGTTCGATTTTCATGATGATTTCACCGATTTGGCCGCTCGGCGAAAATCCGCTGCCGGGTGATCCGTATGTTATTGTCAACAAGCGAACAAATGAACTTGCTGTTATCCTCGACAACAGAGTAGAAGGCGTGTATAGTGTGGCGACTGGAAAAACAGATGATTTGACGCCTGAAGGAGAGTTTTCGGTAACGGTAAAAGCGGAAAATCCTTACTACAGAAAGAAAAATATTGAAGGGGGATCTCCTGACAACCCGCTTGGGGCCAGATGGATCGGATTTGACGCGAAAGGAACGGACGGGCGGATTTATGGAATTCATGGGACAAACCGAGAGGAATCAGTAGGAAAATTTGTGTCTAACGGCTGTATACGTATGCATAACGATGAGGTTGTTCATTTGTTTCAAACGATACCAGTAGGAACGAGAGTGCTGATCACGGACGACAACCGCTCTTTTGAGGAGATTGCCATCGAGCATAAAGCTCTGATAAAAAAGCAGGATATTCCCATTGAATAAGGCGCCTGCTTTTTTATCGTTATAGAAACATGACGATTCCTGAGAGTACAGTTGAAAGAATAAAAACTCCCAAAATCACGATCAAAACGCTTTTCATCAGTTTTTGAGACATGATTTTCACTCCTTAAACAATCTGTCTATATTTTAGCGTGTTTTGAATGGGCGGACAAGCGAAATCTATTAGCGAAAGCAGGGATGCAAATGAACAGGCTTGACCATATCGGGATAGCCGTTTTTTCGATAAAAGATGCTAGAAGCTTTTATGAAAATGTATTGGGGCTTGCATTTCTTCATCAAGAAACGGTTAAAGAGCAAAAGGTGAATGTTGCTTTTTTTCAAGCTGGTAGCGTCAAACTTGAGCTGATAGAGCCGTTGACAGCTGACAGCCCCGTCCGTTTATTTTTGGAGAAGAAAGGGCAGGGACTGCATCATATTGCGTTTTTGTGCAACGGCCTATCTGAACAGCTTCAAGCATTGTCTGATCGGCATGTTCAATTGATTGACAGGTTTCCAAGACAGGGAGCGAACGGGAAAAAGATCGCGTTTATTTCCCCTCGGGAAACAAACGGTGTTCTTGTAGAGCTTTGTGAACCGAAAGGAGACCAACACAATGAGCATGAATGAGCACATGGATCATTTATACACGAAACGCAAGCAGGCAGAAGAAGGCGGAGGACGGGAAAAGCTGGCTCAGCAGCGGCAAAAGGGCAAGCTCACTGCTCGGGAAAGGATCATATTTCTTCTAGATCAGGACAGCTTTATCGAATTACACCCCTTCATGGAAAGTCAAGTGTTAACAAGAGAACAGCGCATGTTAGGGGATGGGGTCGTGACAGGGTACGGCACAATTGACGGTCGCTCAGTTTATGTATTTGCGCAAGACTTCACAGTGTACGGAGGGGCGCTTGGCGAAACCCATGCCAGGAAAATCTGCGCTTTGATGGATCTGGCAGCAAAAAATAAGGCGCCGATTATCGGGCTGAATGACTCAGGTGGTGCGAGAATTCAAGAGGGTGTGTTATCATTAGATGGATACGGTCACATATTTTACCGAAACGTCTTATATTCCGGAGTCATTCCGCAAATATCGGTTATTTTAGGGCCGTGCGCTGGAGGCGCTGTATATTCTCCGGCACTCACAGATTTTATATTTATGGCTGAACAGACCGGCCGGATGTTTATTACCGGCCCGAAGGTGATTGAAAAAGTGACAGGGGAACAGGTTGATGCGGAGAGCTTAGGCGGAGCGGGGATACATAATGCCGTCAGCGGAAACGCCCACTTTTCCGGGCATACGGAGAAGGAGGTTCTGACAGGGGTGAGAAAACTGCTGTCTTATTTGCCGCTGAATGGCCGGACAACAGAGCCGAAGCTAGAGAAAGAGGCGTCCAGACCGTTATTAAACCGTCTTGTCCCTGCTGATACGACAAAGCCTTATGATGTTCGGAAGGTAATCAGGGAGCTGGCCGACCCGCAGTCTTTTTTTGAGATTCAGCCATTTTTTGCGAAGAACATTGTCATTGGGTTTGCAAGGCTGGGTGAAAAAGCAATCGGCATCGTGGCGAGCCAGCCGAAGCATCTGGCGGGAAGCCTGACGATTGACGCTGCTGATAAAGCAGCAAGGTTCATCCGTTTTTGTGACGCATTTGATATCCCGCTATTGACTGTCGAAGATGTCCCGGGGTTTCTGCCGGGTATTCAGCAAGAGCACAATGGAATCATCAGGCATGGAGCAAAATTATTGTTTGCTTATGCAGAAGCGACTGTCCCAAAAGTCACACTCATCATTAGAAAAGCGTACGGCGGCGCCTATGTGGCCATGAACAGCAAAGCAATCGGAGCGGACCTTGTGTTTGCATGGCCGAATGCTGAAATCGCAGTGATGGGTCCAGAAGGTGCGGCATCGATTTTGTATGAAAAGGAAATCAAAGCTTCAGCTGACCCGCAAAAGACGAAACGCGAAAAAACAGCTGAATACAAAAAGCAAAACGCCGGCCCATACAAAGCGGCCGCTTGTGGAATGGTCGATGACATCATTTTGCCGGAAGAATCAAGGGGAAAACTGATTCAAGCTTTTCATATGCTTGCACATAAGACAGAAGAGAGACCGAAAAAAAAGCACGGTAACATACCGCTTTAATATGGAGGGACTTACAAATGGTGAATGAAAAACGCCTGCTGGAAGAATTTTTAGAGCTTGTCCAAATTGACTCAGAAACAAAGCACGAAGCTGAAATCTGCAAAGTGCTGAAACGAAAATTTTCTGATTTAGGTGTGGACGTTAAAGAAGACGATACAATGGATATCACGGGCCACGGAGCCGGTAACCTGATTTGCACGCTAAAAGGGACAAAACAAACAGATACGATCTATTTTACATCTCATATGGACACAGTTGTACCCGGAAACGGCGTAAAACCAGTTGTAGAGAACGGTTACGTCAAAACTGACGGCACGACGATTTTAGGCGCTGATGATAAAGCGGGATTGGCTGCAATGTTTGAGGCGATTAAGGTGCTGAAAGAAGAAAACATTGAACACGGCACGATTGAATTCATCATCACAGTAGGGGAAGAATCGGGTCTGATCGGAGCGAAGGCTCTTGACCGTTCTATGATCACTGCATCCTACGGCTATGCTCTTGATTCAGACGGAAAAGTCGGAAATATCATTGTGGCCGCGCCGACACAGGCGAAGGTAAGAGCGGCAATTTTCGGGAAAACCGCTCACGCCGGGGTTGAACCTGAAAAAGGCATTTCAGCGATTACAATCGCTAGCAAAGCCATTTCAAAAATGCCATTGGGCCGTATCGATGAAGAAACAACAGCTAATATCGGCCGGTTTGAAGGCGGCACACAAACAAACATTGTGTGCGACGAAGTTCATATTCTTGCTGAAGCGCGCTCTTTAGTTCCTGAGAAAATGGAAGCTCAGGTTCAAAAAATGAAAGCTGCTTTTGAAGAGGCAGCTGCTGATATGGGCGGACGCGCAGAAGTCGAAATTGAGGTTATGTATCCGGGCTTTAAATATCAAGACGGCGACCAAGTTGTTGAAATCGCGAAAAAAGCGGCTGCTAAAATCGGACGTCCAAGCGAGCTGCAAACGAGCGGCGGCGGAAGCGACGCGAACGTAATCGCTGGTCATGGCATCCCGACGGTCAATCTTGCTGTCGGTTATGAGCAAATCCATACAAAAAATGAAAAAATGCCGATCGAAGAGCTCGTTAAAACTGCAGAAATGGTTGTTGCCATTATTGAAGAGGCGGCAAAATAAAAAAAAGAAAACCCGAGTGCGATTTCCCGCATCGGGTTTTTTTAGCTCCATTTCCTAAGCGGCCAAAATAACACATCCTGTTTTTTAGCGTAATGAAGCAAGGGGTCTGACTCGGGCAATGTAATACCGTGAGCATCAGTCACCGTATTGACTGAAATTTCTGCTTCGGCGTTTTGCAGCAGCCACGGATGATGATGGATGTCTTCGTAATAGAGCTTATTGCGATAAGTGGTGTAGAGCCTGTATCGTTCTGTCAGCCAGTAATCGAGCGAATCCTTTTCTGCTGTAAAAGGCGCTGAAATGGGCCGGTATGCGGCGTGGAATGCTGCTTCTTTGTCATTTTTCCGCTTGCTGACATAGTCAATGGCATCACCGTTTTTTTCGGCCTTCATATCCGCGTAAAAATAAGGCAGATGAAAGAATGTGCGAGCGCCAAGGACCGCCAGACGATGATCGGCATCTAAGCTGAAAAAATAAATGCCAGGCTTGCCTTTATACGTGACATAGGTGCGGAGGTTAAGCTCAGGAAATGCACGCGCACCGGGAATGGCAGGAAGATAACGCGCCCTTAGGTTCGTGAGCATAAAGGGAAGCATGCTGATCCAAGCTTGCCCGTTATATGTATCTAATTCTAAAACGGACGGTACCAAAGCGCGAAGGATAGAAACATCAACAGGCCAGTGAGCAAATAAGACATCATTCCAGGTTTGTCTCATGATCCAGATTCCATCAGGTACAGAAATGTTTTTTTGCTGAAAGTGTTCCGTCAACGTATATGCTCCTTTCGTTTGGAGGTGAGTAAAGGTATTCCCTATTTCCTTCTTTTTAAACGATACGGCTATTTTTTGGATGGCCATTTCTGCTTCAGCTATGATAAACAAGACTGTTTGGCGCGGTATGCTTTGCAAGTAACAAAAAACAACCCCGGCTTTTCGCGCGGGGTTGCTTTTTTATTTCACCGACTCAGTAAGAGCGGCTGTTTTTTTACTTTTATGATGCGTCATCTGAAGGACGATGTTTTGCACTGTCAAAAACAGTCCGCTTGTAAACCAGTACAGCGGAAGGGCTGCCGGGACATTAAGCGAGAAAATCGTCATCATCACTGGGAAGATGAACACCATCAATTTTGCGGATTGCTGCGCCGCAGGGTTTTGCGGGACAGCGGAATATTTCGCGCTCAGTTTTTGAGCGATATAGGCTTGGACAAAATACATAATCCCTGCACTAAGGGACATGAGAATATCAGATTGCCCTAAACTGAACCATAGAAACGAGTGTGACGCAATTTCAGGTGTTGAGCGAATCGCGTAATAAAGCCCAATCATAATCGGAGACTGAATCAGCATTGGAAGACAGCCCATCGCAAGCGGGTTGATATTATGCTCCTGATACAGCTTCATCATTTCCATTTGCAGTTCTTTTTGTTTTTCAGGGTCCTTCGTCTTTTTCAACTTAACCTGGATACTGTCAACCTGAGGTTTAATAACGGCCATTTTCTCTTGGAAGATGCGCTGTTTTTTGAACTGATTGACAAACAAAGGCAATACAACTATACGCACAATAATGGTTACGAGGATAATAGAGAGTCCGTATTCTCCGTGAAACAGCCCGGCAACACCCTTAAGCAGAGCGGAAAACGGTTCGATTAAATAATCGTGGAAAAAACCTACGTTGCTGAGGCCCCCCACCTGATTAGTCGCTGCAAATGCAGCATTGCCCGAGCATAATACGATCAAAAAGATACCCATAGCCAAAAGTTTTTGATATGTTTTTAACAATTTTGTTCTCCTCCTTTTTATAAATGCGGTTTATAAAAGAAGAGAACCGGCGTCTTCCTCATCGTTCACAGGCGAATTCATGCGGAAGACTTTACGTATCCAAGTTGTAATGCGATGATATATAATAATAAGAAAGTCTGTTCGGTTAATGTGAAAGACCGTCTGATGTTCATCTGTTCGTTTTGATTTCCATTGCTCGCCCGCACGGCACTCCCGTAAGAGAAATGCAATCCCGATTGCCGTTAGAGCAGGAAGAATAATTGTGAAAAAATCGACTAAGAATAAAACGTCATTTATCGATTCCACAAACATTGTCATCACATCCATTCAATAGCTTCATTTTACTATATGTACAAGCTGTTGTCTAATGACCGAAAAGGAGATTTGTTTATGCTGGGAAAGAGCCGAATTATTTTCCATATTGATATGAATAGCTTTTATGCGTCGGTTGAAATGGCATATGATCCGGCTCTCCGGGGAAAGCCGGTCGCAGTTGCCGGAAACGTAAAGGAGCGAAAGGGCATTGTGGTAACATGCAGCTACGAAGCAAGAGCGCGCGGCGTCAAAACAACGATGCCGGTTTGGCAAGCGAAGCGCCATTGCCCTGAGCTCATCGTTCTTCCGCCGAACTTTGACCGCTATAGAAACTCTTCACGAGCGATGTTTACCATTCTCCGTGAATATACTGACCTGGTGGAGCCTGTCTCCATCGACGAAGGCTATATGGACATGACCGATACACCATACAGCAGCCGCGCGCTAGAGACGGCAAAAGAAATCCAAAGCAGGCTGCAAAAAGAGCTGCTGCTCCCGTCAAGCATAGGGATCGCGCCGAATAAATTTCTCGCTAAGATGGCGTCTGATATGAAAAAACCGCTTGGAATTACGATTTTAAGAAAGAGGCAAGTGCCTGATATCCTGTGGCCGCTTCCTGTTGGAGAGATGCACGGAGTCGGCAAAAAGACAGCGGAAAAACTGAAGGGACTCGGCATCCATACAATCGGAGAGCTAGCTGCAGCTGATGAACACTCCCTGAAACGCCTGCTTGGCATAAACGGTCCGCGCCTTAAAAATAAAGCAAATGGCATTCACCATGCGCCGGTTGACCCGGAGCGCATTTACGAATTTAAAAGCGTCGGCAACTCATCGACACTTTCCCATGATTCCAGTGATGAAGAAGAGCTGTTAGGCGTCTTTAGAAAGCTTGCTGCTTCTGTGAGTGCCCGTTTACAGCGCAAGGAAGTCATGGCTTCGAAGCTTTTTATTATGATTAGATATGCGGATTGGAAAACCATCACAAGAAGCACCACGCTGAGAAACCCGATTGATCAAAAAAATGACATTTTGAAAGAAGCGGAGCACCTCTTTTTTAAACATTGGAATAAAAATCCTGTCAGGCTACTTGGCATTACCGGAACGGATTTAGTAGAAAAAGAGCAGGCCTATAAACAGCTCGATTTGTTCAGCTTTAATGAAGATGCGAAGGATGAGCCTATTCAGCAGATGATGGAAAAGCTGAATAAAAAGTACGGTACCAAACTGATCAGAAAAGGGGCAACGTTAAAAAAAGAGGAGAGCAAAACAAAGGGAACAAGCTTTAATAAAGATTTTTTTCATGATGAAAAGAAAAGCTGAATCGCTTGAAAAAAAGGGTGAATGTATGGTAATTTCTTTATTATAAATATCATTTTATTTTAATTTAAATTTTAAAATGATTAAACGTTTGCAGAAGGGACGTTAGAATATGTCAAAACAACAAATCGGCGTTATCGGACTTGCGGTCATGGGTAAAAATCTGGCTTTAAATATCGAAAGCCGGGGATTTTCTGTTTCTGTCTACAACAGATCAAGCAGTAAAACTGAGGAGTTTTTACAGGAGGCAAAAGGAAAAAATGTTGTTGGCACATACAGCATTGAAGAATTTGTCCAATCCTTGGAAACACCGCGCAAAATCTTATTAATGGTTAAAGCGGGAACTGCAACAGATGCGACAATTCAATCTCTTCTTCCTCATCTAGAGAAGGATGATATTTTAATTGACGGCGGTAATACATACTATAAAGATACACAGCGCCGTAACAAAGAACTCGCTGAAAGCGGCATTCATTTTATCGGAACAGGTGTTTCCGGCGGAGAAGAAGGGGCACTTAAAGGGCCTTCTATTATGCCTGGCGGACAAAAAGAAGCACATGAGCTTGTAAAACCGATTCTTGAAGCCATTTCTGCAAAAGTTGACGGAGAACCTTGTACGACATATATCGGTCCGGACGGCGCCGGCCATTACGTAAAAATGGTGCACAACGGAATTGAATACGGAGATATGCAGCTGATCTCTGAATCATATTTCATTCTGAAACAGGTGCTGGGCCTTTCTGCTGATGAGCTTCATGAAGTTTTCGCTGAATGGAATAAAGGCGAGCTTGACAGCTACCTGATTGAGATTACGGCTGACATCTTCACAAAAAAAGACGAAGAGACAGGCAAACCGCTTGTTGATGTGATTCTTGATAAAGCAGGGCAAAAAGGAACAGGAAAATGGACAAGCCAAAGCGCACTTGACTTAGGCGTTCCGCTTCCGATTATTACTGAATCTGTATTCGCACGCTTTATCTCAGCTATGAAGGAAGAGCGTGTGAAAGCGAGCGGACTTCTTTCAGGACCAGAAGTGAAGCCTGTTACAGAAAATAAAGAAGAGCTGATTGAAGCGGTCAGAAAAGCGTTGTTCATGAGTAAAATCTGCTCATACGCGCAAGGATTTGCCCAAATGAAAGCTGCTTCTGAAGAATACAACTGGGATCTGAAATATGGTGAAATCGCTATGATCTTCCGCGGTGGCTGCATCATTCGCGCGGCATTCCTTCAGAAGATCAAAGAAGCTTACGATCGCGAGCCTGAGCTTGACAACCTGCTTCTTGACAGCTATTTCAAGAATATTGTAGAAAGCTATCAAGGAGCGCTTCGCCAAGTGATTTCACTTGCAGTTGCCCAAGGTGTGCCGGTGCCATCATTCTCAAGCGCATTAGCCTACTATGACAGCTACCGCACAGCCGTACTGCCTGCAAACTTAATCCAAGCACAGCGCGACTACTTTGGCGCTCATACTTATGAGCGTACTGACAAAGAAGGCATCTTCCATACTGAATGGATGAAGTAATCAATAGAAACCCCCGAAGCTCTTAAGCTTTGGGGGTTTTGTTATTAAGGAGATTGTTATACCTTTGTTCAGCGTAAAAAAGCCGAAAATGCTTGTAAACATTTTCGGCTTTTTTCTTCTTATTATATATTCCACCAGTGTAAGCCGTCTTTCGCCAAAAGATCATCAGATTCTTTCGGTCCCATTGAGCCTGATTCGTAGTTAGGAGATAAGGTTTTGTTTGCTGCCCATGTTTCAGAAATAGAGTCGACAAAGCTCCAAGAAAGGGCAACTTCATCCCAGTGTGCAAAGTTTGTTGCATCGCCAAGAAGACAGTCGTGAATGAGTTTTTCATATGCTTCAGGGGTGTTCAACTCGTCATTGCAATTGCTGCAATAATCGAGTTTGATTGGCTGTGCGTGTGCTGCTCCGCCAAGCTTTTTAGCATTTAAGTAAAGCGTAATGCCTTCGTCAGGCTGAATATGAATGACAAGCAAGTTCGGATTCATGTTGTTTTCATTACCGTAGTACAGGTTCATCGGAATGTCCTTAAATTGAACGACAATTTTTGTGGACTTTTCTTTCATTCGTTTTCCGGTTCTGATGTAGAATGGAACACCAGCCCATCTGAAGTTGTCGATCAAGAGCTTGCCGGCAACAAAGGTTTCTGTATTGGAGTCAGGAGCGACATTATCTTCATCTGTATAAGCAGGAACCGGTACACCGTCAATTTCACCAGCTTGATATTGTCCGCGCACAAAGTATTCATCCACTTCGTCTTTTGCAATAGGACGCAGTGCTCTCAGAACCTTCACTTTTTCGCTGCGGATTTCTTCTGTGTTCAATTTGATAGGCGGCTCCATTGCAAGAAGGGCAACCATCTGCATAATATGGTTTTGCACCATGTCGCGAAGGGCGCCTGATTTTTCGTAATATCTTGCGCGGTCTTCAACGCCTAGTGATTCGCTAGATGTGATTTGAATGTTTGAAATGTAGCGGTTTGTCCAAAGCGGTTCGAAAATCGCATTGGCAAATCGAATCACTTCAATGTTCTGAACCATTTGTTTGCCTAGATAATGGTCGATTCTGTAAATTTGATCTTCCGTAAATGCTTCGCGGATTTCTTTATTCAATGCCTGTGCGCTTGGCAGATCATGGCCGAACGGTTTTTCGATGACAAGGCGGGACCAGCCGGTTGTAGCTGTTACACCCTCTGATTTTAATGTTTTTGCAATCGTTCCGAAGAATTCAGGAGCCATTGCCAAGTAGAACATTCTGTTGTTAGGAATTTGATATGTATCTTCCAGCTGGTTAAGCAATACGTTAAGCTCTTGATAAGAACCAGGGTTTGTCACGTCAAACGGGTGATAGTAAAAATGAGACGTGAAATCATCTATATGCTTATCTGCAGATGAGGAAATGGATGTTTTAACAGTTTGGCGAAGATCCTCATTAGACCAAGGTCTTCTTCCAACTCCTACTACTGCAAACTCTTCTCCGATTTGTCCGTTTTGATATAAACGGTGAATAGACGGATACAATTTTCGTTTTGCTAAATCTCCAGTTGCACCGAATATGACAATTACTGCTTTTGGTTGTTGGTTTGTTTTCACTAAAAGTACCTCACTTTATTCGAAGCTTTATTTTAGTACACCCCGTATATTTCCTTCATTTTAAATCTAAAATTCAACGAAAGCAAACATTTAAGCCCTTTTTTAAGCAGAATGCTGAAAAAATGTTTTTAGCACGAAAGGATTGTTCTTTTCAGAGGCAAGATTCACATTTTCCGCTTGATCCTGTATTCTTGTAGGTATCTGGTTCTAGTAGGAGGAAGGAAACGTGGAATTACTTTTTTTAGGGACGGGAGCCGGCATTCCCGCCAAGGCGAGAAACGTCACCTCTGTAGCATTGAAATTGCTTGAAGAAAGGCGTTCGGTATGGCTTTTTGACTGCGGGGAAGCCACACAGCATCAAATTTTACATACAACGATTAAACCTCGTAAAATAGAGAAAATCTTTATTACACACATGCACGGCGATCATGTATACGGACTTCCGGGGCTTCTGGGGAGCCGTTCCTTTCAAGGCGGAGAGGACGAGCTGACAGTGTACGGACCTAAAGGGATCAAGGCGTTTATTGAAACAAGCCTTGCCGTCACGAAGACCCATTTGACATATCCGCTTGCGATCCAGGAAATTGAAGAAGGAATCGTGTTTGAGGACGATCAGTTTATTGTCACAGCGGTATCTGTTATTCATGGAGTGGAAGCCTTCGGGTACCGTGTGCAGGAAAAAGACGTACCGGGTTCCTTGAAGGCTGATGTATTAAAAGAAATGAACATCCCGCCCGGACCTGTATATCAGAAAATCAAAAAAGGCGAAACGGTAACGCTTGAAGACAGACGAATCATCAATGGGAATGATTTTCTGGAGCCTCCTAAAAAGGGAAGATCTGTTGTGTTCTCCGGTGATACGAGAGTAAGTGACAAACTAAAAGAGCTTGCGAGGGATTGTGATGTGCTTGTTCATGAAGCAACCTTTGCTAAGGAAGACCGTAAACTTGCTTATGATTATTATCACAGTACAACGGAACAAGCGGCTGTAACAGCGAAAGAAGCAAGAGCGAAGCAGCTCATTTTAACCCATATCAGCGCAAGATATCAGGGAGATGCTTCTTTGGAGCTTCAAAAAGAAGCGGTTGACGTTTTCCCCAATAGCGTGGCGGCATATGATTTCTTAGAGGTAAACGTCCCGCGAGGCTGAAGGCGGAGCTCTTATTTGACAATTTGTGATGACGTTGTATAATAAAACGTAATCATTACGCTTTATAAGGAGATGTTAATTATGAGAGTAAATGTTACTTTAGCCTGCACTGAAACGGGAGACCGAAATTACATCACAACAAAAAATAAACGCACCAATCCAGACCGTTTGGAGCTGAAAAAATATTCACCGCGTTTAAAGAAATATACCCTTCACCGTGAAACAAAATAATATAAAAGACCGGGAATCCCTTACGGCCCGGTCTTTTTTTACGTTAATTGACTGCCTGGTAAAGAGGAGCGGCCTGCTGGCACGCTGCGCACCATACGTCATAAATAGCCAAGTGAACGATATGAGGTTCATCATGATGGATGTTGTGGGAGCTGTTTTTAGCTTGAATCCAGCCGCTTTGGTTAGATAGAGACAATATGCTGCTGTGCAAGTTTTGCCACTCCTGTTCAGCAGCGAATTTCTCAGTCCGTTCTCCTGATGACAACACAAGAAGAGGCATGTTTCCTAAGTGGACTTGCCGCTTTTTGAGCTCCTGCAGACTTTTTGAAAACTCTGCATGTGTGCCCTCAAGCATCATCTTTCTCGTATGTGATCTGTGCATTTCTTCGGGTATAAAGGTAAAGCTGGCGCAATCGCCTAAAGCTGGGTCAAGAAGGACCATGCCGATAATATCATACTTGTTTTTGCAGGCCCATAAACCGGTGATGACAGCTCCGTATGAGTGTGAAACAGCCAAATAAGGAGGTTTTACATCAGCTGCTTTAAGCAAACTCTCCAATTCTTTCACTTGTTGATCAGCTGTTCGTTTAGCTCTGCTTTGCCCGCTTTTTCCTATGCCTGCCCGATCATATGTGAAAATGCCAAATTCATCATCAATGTCCGCCATTAATGGTTTCCACGTCTCAGAAGAAGTACCATAGCCGGCCTCAAAGACAATCGTTACACCGCTTGATCCTTTCCGGTGCTGTGTATGAAACGCACATCCGTCAATTGTATATGTCTTTTCCATCCAAGCTGATTTCATTGGAGTCATCTCCTCTAATTGGTTCTACTAGGGAGACGGAGAACCTTAGCCGATCGTTTCTCTAAAAATAAAAAAAGAGATATCCTCTACAGGATATCTCTTATGGGCATTACCAGCCTCTTTCGTATTGAACAGGGGCCGGAATCTCTGTATTGAGCTGTTTCGCAGCAGTTCTTGCAAAGAATGGATCCCGCAAAAGCTCTCTGCCGATAAAGATGAGGTCGGCACGTCCGTTTTGCAGAATTTCTTCAGCCATTGAACCGTCTGTAATCATGCCGACGGCACCAGTAGCCATGTCCGCCTGTTCACGGATTTTCTCAGCGAAGCTGACCTGATAGCCAGGGAATACGTTAATGTCTGCGTGAACAAGGGCGCCTGAGCTGCAGTCAATTAAGTCAACACCCTGCTCCTTCATCCATTTTGCAAAACCGATGTGATCGGCAATGTCTAAGCCTTTATCAGTGTAGTCAGAAGCAGATACACGGACAAATAAAGGACCGTCCCATACTTGTTTGACTTCATCAATGATCTCTCTCAAGAAACGATAGCGGTTTTCAGGTGAGCCGCCATATTCATCTGTGCGATGGTTGGAAAGCGGAGACAAAAATTCATGAATTAAATATCCGTGCGCCGCATGAATTTCAATCACATCAAAGCCGGCTTCTTTTGCGCGGGCAGCCGCTTGCTTGAACTCCTGGACCGTTTCTTTTACTTTTTCTGCTGACATTTCTACAGGTGTTGCTGATTGTTCGTCAAACGCAATCGCCGATGGAGCGAAGATATCTCCTTCAAGCTCTGCTTTACGTCCAGCATGGGCAAGCTGAATGCCGATTTTTGAGCCTTGTTCTTTGACCTGCTCAGTCAGTTTGGCAAAGCCTTCAATATGCTCGTCGCTCCAAATGCCTAAGTCTTGGTCAGTGATTCGTCCTTGAGGGTTAACCGCTGACGCCTCTACAATAATCAGTCCGACCTGGCCGATTGCGCGCGATATGTAATGTGCCATGTGGAACGGTGTTAATTTTCCGTCCTTTTCATGAGAAGAATACATGCACATTGGCGACATGACAATGCGGTTTTTTAACGTCATATCTTTAATTGTAATAGGTGTAAATAATTTTCTGGCCATTTCTTTCGCCTCCCGTAAGGTTTTTAGAGATTGATTATATCAAGTCATTTCTTTCCCGTCATATAAACTGCTCAAATGAACCGCTTTTGTCAAACATTTCTGTATAATAGACGAGAAATCAGTTTATTTTTCAGTATAGAAGCATTTTTATTCATAGGAGGGGCGGAATCAATGAATTGGCAGACGAAGGACGAATTGCTGGCACTTTTAACTTCTCTTGTGCAATACGAAAGCATCACCGGTTCAAAGGGCGAGGCAGCGCTTGCAGAGTATCTTTATTTTATTTTGAAGGACAAGCCCTATTTTCAAAAGCACCCTGATGATGTAACACTTCATCCGATGGACGATGGCAGATCTTTTCTTACGGCTCTAGTCAAAAAGAAGAATGTCAAAAAGAAGAATGTCAAAAAGACAGTGCTTCTGCTGAGTCATTTTGATGTCGTTGACATAGAAGATTACGGCGAATTTAAACATATGGCTTGCAAGCCTGCTGAGCTTTTGAGCTCCTTTTTAGAGAAAAAAGAGCTGCTCCCGGAACGGGTGAGAAGAGATGCCGAAAGCGGAGACTGGCTGTTCGGAAGAGGGACGATGGATATGAAAGCGGGGCTTTGTGTTCAACTGTCGATGCTGGAGAGGGCAATGAACGGACATTTTGAGGGCAATCTGCTGTTGATAACGGTTCCGGACGAGGAAGTGAATTCAAGAGGCATGATTGAAGCGGTTCCTGCATTGAAGGAGATGGAGAAAAAGCATGATATCACATTAACCGCTTGCCTGAATGCCGAACCGATGTTTGAAAAATTTCCCGGCGATCAGCAGCAATATTTTTATACAGGAAGCATTGGCAAGGTGCTTGCGGGTTTTTTCTGCAAGGGGATTGAGACACATGTTGGAGAGCCGTTTTCAGGTCTAAACGCAAATTTAATGGTATCTGAGATTAACCGTTTGCTTGAACTGAATGCTGATTATTGCGAAAAGGTTGATGGCGAGGTCACTCCGCCGCCGGTAAACTTAATGCAAAAGGACTTGAAAGAGGCATATTCAGTCCAGACACCGCATACAGCCGTCACATTATTTAATGTGCTGTCAATGAAACGCTCAGCTAGTGAGCTGCATCAGATGCTGCTTAAAACAGCAGAACAGGCGGCGGAGGAAATCATGTCGAACGTTCGGAAGAAAACACAGGATTTTCAACAATTTGAGCCATTTCAGCCGATTGAGCGGGACGTCACTGTTTTGACATTTGATGAGCTGGTCTCGCGTGCAAAAAAGCGTGCGGGGATCTCGGAAACAGAGCGGGCTCTAAATTATGCCTTTGCTAACAGGGGGGAGCTTGGAGACAGGGATTTTTCGACGAAAATTGTTTCTGAGCTTGCTTCGCTTTGTAAGGAGGATGCGCCGCTCATCGTTCTGTTTTATAGTCCGCCGCTTTATCCAGCTGTTTCTTCAAAGGATGATCAATTGATCAGAAATACAGCAGATCAGATAAAGCATTATGCGGCTGAGCGATACGGCATTGCATTACGGGAGGTTCAGTACTTCCCCGGACTTTCGGACTTGAGTTATCTTCAGCTGGAAAAACAGGAGGTTGATGCATACACAAGCAATATGCCGCTCTTTAACAGAGGATATTCATTGCCAAGCGGTAAAAATCAGGCTTTATATGTTCCGGTTTTAAATGTCGGTCCGGCTGGTAAAGACCCGCATAAATGGACGGAAAGATTGTATATGCCTTATTCCTTTGAAGTGCTTCCCGATTTGCTTTCATTTACGATCTCCGCGCTATTAAAGCAATCAGAATCTGCCGGCCAGCTGCTGCGGGAAAAATAAAAAACAGAAGGCACAGTGCCTTCTGTTTTTGTCTTACATCTAAGAATGTCTCTCTAAGGCGGCAACGGCAAACTGTTCTTTGATTTCTGCGCTCCGTTTAGCTGTTTCTTCAATACAGTGAATAATTGCTTCTTCAAAGCGGGAGTCCTGTAAAGCGCGAAGACCTGCCTCTGTAGTGCCCCCAGGACTGGTGATTTCTTTACGCAGCTTTTCCGGCTGTTTGCCGCTTTGAAGGAGCATATCTGTTGCCCCTGCCATTGTCTGCAAAATGAGTGCTTTTGCCGTTTCTTTATCTAATCCTACTTTTTGTGCCGCTTTTTCCATCGCCTCAATATAACGATACACATAGGCCGGGCCGCTGCCTGCGATTGCAGTGACAGCGTCAAGATCTCGCTCCTCAACCAGTGTTGCATCACCGATTGTTTTCAATAGAGCTTTTGCGGCACTAATATCATTCTGGCTTGCTTCAGCGCTTACGGAAAATCCGGTTGCTGATTTTCTGATTGCCGCTGATGTATTCGGCATGACGCGAATGACCGGGAGCTTTCTGCCAAAATAATGCTGAATGGTTTCGATGGTAAGGCCTGCAAGTACTGAAATGACAAGCTGGTCCTTGATATACGGTCGTATGCTGTCGATGCTTTCCGCCGCGTCTTTCGGTTTGAAAGCGAGGATAATGATATCGGTGTGAGTGAAAAACTCATTTTTATCTCTGCATGGACGCACGCCGTACGTTTCCTTTAATTCAATCAGACGCTCGTCATTTGAGCGATTTGTAATATAGATATGTTCTGGTTTTGTGATGCCGCTTTGCAAAATGCCGTTGATCATTGCTTCTGCCATTGACCCGGCGCCGACAAATCCTATCTTTTTCATTGATATCCTCCTTCTATCAGAACAACAAAAAACCTTTTCATCACGTAAAGGACGAAAAGGTTCGCGGTACCACCCTCATTAGCACAAATTGTGCTCAGCTCAAATCCCGTAACGCGGGAAACGTTTAGGTTTTCCTAACCGCGACTTGAGGGCAGGTTCTACAAACAAGCGGGCCGCAACACCTTTCAGCCGGGGGTATCGCTCTCTTAGGCCATTGCCTTGTATACTATTCCTCGTCATAGCGTTCCAATGGTTCTCGTTTTAGTTTGTTGTTCATTATGCAATGGCGGATAAGCTAATGTCAATAGCTTTTTCAAAAAGGTTTGTTCTCATTCAGCAATAATGACACAAGACCGAGAAAAAGCTAAAATATGAATAATGAATGAAGACAAGGAGCGAAAGGATGACAACTGAAGATGTAATTACGATCCGCGTCCCGACGCCGTTTGCTGTCGGCGATGTTATCGTTTACCTCGTAAAAGGTGATGCACTGACACTTATTGATGCAGGGCCGAATACAAAAGAGGCTGCCAGAGCCTTACAAGAGCAGCTTGCCGCTGTAAATGTGAAATTGTCAGATATCGAGCAGGTTGTCCTGACTCACCATCATGCTGACCATGCAGGCTTGCTTGATGTCTTTTCAGATGAAATCGAAGTGATTGGGCATGCGTTCAACGAACCTTATATCAGCCGAAATCAAGCCTTTATGGATTGGCAAAAACGTTTTTTTCAAAAGCTGCTGCCTGAATTAGGCGTTCCATTTGATACGGGGAAGGCGGAAAAGCTGATTCGATCAGCGTACGCATTTTCCTGTACGAGATCTCTGACAAAATCAATCAGAGAAGGTATGGGCATAGATGGGCTTGAGGGCTGGTCTGTGTTGGAGATGCCTGGACATGCTGAATCGCATATCGTTCTGTTCCATGAAAAAAGCGGAAGGATGCTTGGCGGCGATCTACTGCTGGCAAACAGCTCGTCTAATCCGATTTTGGAAGCGCCGAAAGCGGGAGACGTTAGGTCAAAGCCTTTAGTGGATTATCAGCGGTCATTGCGAAGGCTGTCTCAACTTGATCCAACAATCGTATTTCCTGGTCACGGCGAGCCTATCACCAGTGTACAAGCGCTGATTGAGAAGCGTTTTGACAAGCAGAGGAACAGGACGGAGGATGTGCGTCGCATGCTGGATGAAAAGCCGATGACCGCTTTTCAGGTCTGTCAGCAGCTTTTTCCTGCTGTATATGAAAAGGAATTGTTTTTAACGATGTCAGAAACGGCAGGTCACCTTGATGTGTTGGAGGCTGAAGAAGCCATCACGTCATATTGGGAAGGAAATACCGCATACTTTAAAACAATGAAGAGGTGAAATGGGTGAAACATATAGCGGGAAAAAGGATTTGGATAACCGGCGCTTCAGGAGGGCTTGGAGAAAGAATCGCATACTTATGCGCGGCTGAGGGAGCCCATGTCCTGCTGTCTGCTAGACGCGAGGATCGTTTGATAGAAATCAAAAGGAAAATAACCGAGGAATGGAGCGGACAGTGTGAGATTTTTCCTCTGGATGTCGGCCGCCTAGAGGATATCGCCCGGGTCCGCGATCAGATCGGCTCGATTGATGTACTGATTAACAATGCAGGCTTCGGTATATTTGAAACGGTTTTAGACTCTACATTGGATGACATGAAAGCGATGTTTGATGTGAATGTCTTCGGCCTGATCGCCTGTACAAAAGCGGTGCTTCCGCAAATGCTTGAGCAAAAAAAGGGCCATATCATCAATATCGCCTCTCAAGCGGGGAAAATCGCAACACCGAAGTCGAGCCTGTATTCCGCGACCAAGCATGCCGTGTTAGGTTACTCAAACGCTTTGCGGATGGAGCTTTCGGGAACCGGCATTTATGTGACAACAGTCAACCCGGGACCGATTCAGACGGACTTTTTTTCCATTGCTGATAAAGGCGGGGACTACGCCAAAAATGTCGGCCGCTGGATGCTTGATCCTGATGACGTAGCAGCTCAAATTACAGCTGCAATTTTTACGAACAAGCGGGAGATCAATCTTCCGCGTTTAATGAATGCCGGCACTAAGCTGTATCAGCTGTTTCCAGCTCTTGTAGAAAAGCTGGCAGGACGCGCGCTCATGAAAAAATAATGATGGAACTGCCTGTAGTGGAGTGGCTTGTTTCTCACGGGGCAGTTTTTGATAGTGGAAGGGAGAGATTGTTGAATGTCAGTTCATTCAGAAGTCCTTCATGCTCTGCTTAAAGATCCGTTTATTCAGAAACTGATTGATGCAGAGCCTGTATTCTGGGCAAATTCAGGCAAGAAAGAGGGGCCAATACCCCGTGCAGATGAGTGGGCAACCGAGATAGCGGAAGCGGAAAAAAGAATGCGGCGGTTTGCACCTTACATTGCCGAGGTGTTTCCTGAGACGAAAGGCGCTAAAGGAATCATCGAGTCTCCGCTTTTTGAGGTGCAGCATATGAAGGGAAAGCTGGAAGCGGCATATCAGCAGCCATTTCCCGGAAGATGGCTTTTAAAGTGCGACCATGAGCTTCCGATTTCAGGATCGATTAAAGCGAGGGGCGGGATTTATGAAGTGTTAAAGCATGCTGAAAATCTCGCGCTTCAAGAAGGAATGCTTCGGGAAACCGATGATTACCGCATCTTACAGGAAGAGCGGTTTGCCGGGTTTTTCTCCCGCTATTCGATTGCTGTCGGTTCGACAGGAAATCTGGGTTTAAGCATCGGCATCATCGGCGCGGCACTCGGGTTTCGCGTGACAGTGCATATGTCCGCCGATGCTAAGCAGTGGAAAAAGGATCTCCTCCGCCAAAAGGGAGTCACTGTTATGGAGTACGAAACAGATTACAGCGAAGCGGTGAACGAAGGGAGACAGCAGGCGGAACAAGATCCATTCTGTTATTTTATTGATGATGAACATTCTCGTCAGCTGTTCTTAGGATATGCTGTTGCTGCAAGCCGATTAAAAACACAGCTTGACTGTATGAATATAAAGCCAAGTCTTGAGACGCCCTTGTTTGTGTATCTGCCGTGCGGAGTCGGCGGAGGACCGAGCGGTGTAGCATTTGGGCTGAAGCTTTTATACGGAGATCATGTTCATGTGTTTTTCGCAGAACCAACTCATTCACCTTGTATGCTGTTAGGGCTTTATTCAGGACTTCACGAAAAGATCTCCGTCCAGGATATCGGCCTGGATAATCAGACTGCTGCTGACGGACTTGCCGTAGGGAGACCGTCAGGATTTGTCGGCAAGCTGATTGAACCGCTTCTGAGCGGCTGTTATACGGTAGAGGACAATACGCTTTATACTTTGCTTCATATGTTGGCTGTATCTGAAGATAAATATTTAGAGCCCTCTGCTCTTGCCGGCATGTTCGGGCCGGTTCAGCTTCTTACGACAGAAGAGGGAAGGCACTATGCTCAGAAATATAAGATGGAACATGCCGTACATGTCGTCTGGGGAACGGGAGGAAGCATGGTTCCAAAAGATGAAATGGCTGCGTATAACCGAATCGGTGCTGATTTGCTAAAAAAACGAAATGAAAAATAAGCAGACAGTGAAAAGGTTTTCCGTTACAATCTTTGTAAGGGTTTTAACCTACAGAGAGTCAGGTGTAAACAGTGAAAAATAAAGAACTTAACCTACATACTTTATATACACAGCACAATCGGGAGTCTTGGTCTGGTTTTGGGGGGCATTTGTCGATTGCTGTATCTGAAGAAGAGGCAAAAGCTGTGGAAGGATTGAATGATTATCTATCTGTTGAAGAAGTGGAGACGATCTATATTCCGCTTGTTCGCTTGCTTCATTTACATGTCAAGTCTGCGGCTGAACGCAATAAGCATGTCAATGTTTTTTTGAAGCACCCACATTCAGCCAAAATTCCGTTTATTATCGGCATTGCCGGCAGTGTCGCAGTCGGAAAAAGCACGACGGCGCGGATCTTGCAGAAGCTGCTTTCGCGTTTGCCTGACCGTCCAAAAGTGAGCCTTATCACGACAGATGGTTTTTTATTTCCTACTGCCGAGCTGAAAAAGAAAAATATGATGTCTAGAAAAGGGTTTCCTGAAAGCTATGATGTAAAGGCGCTGCTCGAATTTTTGAATGACTTAAAATCAGGAAAGGACAGCGTAAAGGCCCCGGTGTATTCCCATCTAACCTATGACCGCGAGGAAGGTGTGTTCGAGGTTGTAGAACAGGCGGATATTGTGATTATTGAAGGCATTAATGTTCTTCAGTCGCCCACCTTGGAGGATGACCGGGAAAACCCGCGTATTTTTGTTTCCGATTTCTTTGATTTTTCGATTTATGTGGATGCGGAGGAAAGCCGGATTTTCACTTGGTATTTAGAGCGTTTTCGCCTGCTTCGGGAAACAGCTTTTCAAAATCCTGATTCATATTTTCATAAATTCAAAGACTTGTCCGATCAGGAGGCTGACGAGATGGCAGCCTCGATTTGGGAGAGTGTCAACCGGCCAAATTTATATGAAAATATCCTGCCGACTAAATTCAGGTCAGATCTCATTTTGCGCAAGGGAGACGGGCATAAGGTCGAGGAAGTGCTGGTAAGGAGGGTATGAAATTGTGCATCATATTGAACTGTATGTCTCTGATTTGGAGGCGTCTAGGCGGTTTTGGGGCTGGTTCTTAAAAGAACTTGGTTATAAAGAGTATCAAAAATGGAGCTCAGGCATCAGCTGGAAGAAAGATCGTTTTTACCTAGTGATTGTGCAGGCGAAAGAGTCATTTCTAGAGCCGAAATACCATAGATGCCGAGTCGGTCTGAACCATCTCGCATTTCATGCTGAATCCAAGCTTCAAGTCGATCAGATGACTGAAAAATTGACGGCAAAAGGTTATCGTGTGTTGTACCGAGACAGGCATCCTTTTGCCGGAGGAGACGGGCATTATGCAGTCTTTTGTGAGGATCCAGACCGGATTAAGGTAGAGCTCGTTGCCCTAAGCTGTTAATCGTGATCTTCGGACAGGCTGTTCAGCTTTTTCTCAATGCGATCCAGCTGCGCTTTTCGGTTTTTCGCATACTTGAAGCCTGTAACAGCCGCAAAGACGACAGCGGCAAATATAATAAATACAAACAGCTGAAACATCACATCACCTATATTCATGTTCTTCACCTCATGTTTGCGGGAGAGATTCATTCTCTTCCGTTTTTTATGTAAAGCGGCTTTTCCAGACGGGAACGGTGTTTTGTGGTCTCCATTTTCATTTGCCGATAGGCGAACGCTAAAAATGGCAGGCCGAGCAGGGTAATGCCGCTCAGGACAGAAAAAATATAAATCGGCCGGCCAGCGCCAAACAGGTCTATACATATCCCCCCGACCCAAGGGCCGATGACGTTTCCGAGCTGTGAAAAACCGATTGCCCCGAAATAAGTGCCTTTTAATCCTGGTTTTGCAATCTGGTCTACATACAAATCCATCATAGAGAATAAAAGCACTTCGCCGATTGTAAATGTGATGACAATCATCACAATTGATGGAACACCGTGTGATACGGTGAAAATGGCCATGCTGATGCTAACCATCACATTACCGAGCATCAGAGAACAAAGCGGCGAAAACCGTTTTGCAAAATGGACAATGGGAAATTGCGTCGCCAACACAACGATTGCGTTTAATGTCAGCATCAGCCCATACAGCTTCGTTCCATTGCCGATCAAGGGGTTCTGCGCCATATACTGAGGGAATGTGGAACTGAATTGTGAGTAGCCGAAGGTGCATAGCGTAATGCCGACCAAAGCAATGGTAAAAAGATAATCCTTTTGCGTGACCATAAACGCTTCCCGCACGCTCATATTTCGGGACTGGGCTGGTGCTGATAAGGATGGATGTTTTTTAAATTGGAGGGCAAGCACAATTCCGTATAGTCCGTAAATGACTGCAGGCACCAAAAAGGGCGTAGTCGATTGCGATGAGCCGAAATATAGGCCAAGCACAGGTCCGAAGACAACGCCGATATTAATAGCCGCATAGCGTAAATTAAAAACTAGCAGTCTCGTTTTTTCTTCTGTCATATCAGACAGCAAGGCCTTTGAAGCGGGCTCAAACAGTGATTTGCAAAGACCGTTTAATGCGTTTACTACAAAAAACACCCAGAGATTAGATGCTGCCGCAAAGCCTGCAAATACCAGCATCCATCCGAAAATCGATACAAGCATCATGTTTTTTCTGCCGAATTTATCTGAGATATATCCGCCGTAAAAGCTTGCGAGGATGCCGACTGATGAGCTCGCGGCGATGACCAGCCCTGCATAGGAAGCTGATGCGCCTTGGACGGCTGTCAAATAAATCGCTAAAAAAGGAATGCTCATCGATGTTGCCATTCTGCCGAAAATGGTTCCGATTATAATTGTCCAGCTGATCGGGTGGATATCTTTCCATTTCTTCATGAATTATATTCTCTCCTGTATGTATGATCTTTCTCTATCATATATGAAAAAATTTCCTTCTCCAATAGATCGTTCAAAATATTTCGTTATTGACATGTAGTATGCCTGATTGTATGGATGGCAATATACTATGCGTTGAGGATGCGTGTGGCGGGGGTTACATCTTGAAATTGAAGGTGATGACAGAAGGAAAATGACGGTATGTCCGAATTCAGTGAGGGTGTGTTTGAAACATTAAAAGAGTTTAAGCCGCCAGGACGTAGATCATATCGGCAGTGAAACTGGATATGAGATCAAGATGTAAGCTGAAAACCGATGGACCGCATGACAGAACAAGAGAGCACATCTCTTCGAAAAAGTGTATACGCGTGATCATGGACAGCTTATTCCGTTTTGCGCGAGTTCTGAGGGGGAATTTTACGCCAGGCCATATGAATCTATGGAGCGTGAGAAAATCCTGCTTTTTTCTGTAAGCCTGAGACTGTTTATTTGTTTCAGGCGGTGTTTTCAAAGGGAAGCCGCATCAGCGGCTGAAAGAACTGACAGTCATGCGTTTAAGAGAACAGGCCTTGGTTTGTGACATAGTCATAAATGATATCTTCTATATGCGCATGCAAATTCTCATCCGGTTCTTCATTCCGTCTCTCTTGTAGAGCCGCTTTCAGGCTTTGTTTTTCATACGGGCTTAACGGATCTATAGCAACGTTTCTGCCGTATTGACGCAATGCCTGTTCCATCATTTTTTCGACAAATTTCTCCATCATGACTCTCCTATCCTTATGTTCGCTTTTATTCTACTAAATGTTTTTCTTCTCTCAAACCCTTGGATCATATTTTCTGTCAGACAAGAATCATTTACCAGTATAAAACGAACATACTTTCGCATATAATGAAAAACGAACATAAGTTCTTTTTAGAGGTGTGTATGATGAAAGAAAAAGTGATTTTTCTCGTTGACATGCAATCGTTTTATGCATCTGTAGAGAAAGCGGAAAATCCATATTTGAAAAATAAGCCCGTCATTGTTTCGGGTGACCCTGAAAAAAGGGGCGGAGTCGTATTGGCTGCCTGCCCGCTGGCGAAACAAAAAGGTGTGGTGAATGCTTCACGGCTGTGGGAGGCGCAGGAAAAGTGTCCTGAGGCTGTTGTGCTCCGGCCGCGTATGCAACGGTATATTGATGTATCACTGCAAATTACGGCCATTCTCGAGGAGTATACAGACCTTGTGGAGCCTTATTCTATCGATGAACAGTTCATGGACATTACAGGCAGCCAGAAGCTGTTTGGGACGCCGATGGAGATCGCGAAAAGCATTCAGAGCAGAATCATGCGGGAGATCGGCGTTTATGCACGGGTCGGAATCGGCCCTAACAAAGCGCTGGCCAAAATTGCGTGTGACAATTTTGCCAAAAAGAATAAGAACGGTATTTTTACCTTAACGAAAGAAAATATGAAAACCGAAATGTGGCCGCTCCCGGTGGGCAGCATGTTTGGCGTCGGGAGCCGCATGAAGCATCATTTAAATCGAATGGGCATCAGCACGATCGGCGGGCTCGCGGCTTTTCCGCTCGATCTTTTAAAAAAGAAATGGGGCATTAACGGCCACGTGCTGTGGATGACGGCAAACGGAATCGACTATTCCCCTGTGTCAACTTCGTCTCTGGACGGGCAAAAGGCGATAGGCCATGGAATGACTCTCCCGAGAGACTACGAACACTTTGACAAAGAAATCAAGGTCGTATTGCTTGAGCTGAGTGAAGAGGTGTGCAGGCGAAGCCGAAACGCCGGGGTCATGGGGCAGACGGTGTCAGTGAGCTGCCGGGGTGCTGATTTTGATTGGCCGACGGGCTTCAACCGGCAAGTGAAGCTGGCAGAGCCGACTAATTCTACGCAGGATGTATATGAGGCTGTACGCCGGCTGTTTCTTACATTTTGGGACGGGAAACCTGTCCGCCGTCTCGGTGTCAATCTGTCTCAGCTCTCATCTGATGACATATGGCAGCTCAATTTATTTCAGGATTATGCAAAGAAAATGAGCCTAGGCTATGTGATGGATGGCATTAAAAATCGATTCGGCGATACAGCAATCATCAGGGCGGCGTCACTGACAGCGGCAGGCCAGGCATTTGAACGTGCGGCTAAAATAGGGGGGCATTATAAATGAACGACCATTTAAAAAGGGGCAACCTGCTGTGGGAAGGGAGCAGGATGTTTCTGCCGGAACATAAGCAAAGCCTGCTGGAGAGAAAGCGGCTTAAACAGAAGCTGCAAAAGCCGATCCTTGACCCCGATAAGCTGGAAGAGATGAATCAAACGCTTTGCGCCGCGATGGAGTTCGCTCAGGATATCACTGTCAGCTGCTTTCAGGACGGTGAGATTGTCCGCTGCACCGGGAAGATCTGCCGGTATGAAGAGTTTGAAAAAGCAGTATGGATAAAAGGAGACGAGGATCAGCTTTATAAGCTGAAACTTGATCAAGTGCTTGATATTGTGCTGTAAAGTCTCTCCTCCTGCTTGGGGGAGATAGGCGTAAAATGATCAAACATTGTTCCCTCGGCAGTCTGGAAACGTATGATAAAGGAAAGAAGGCATTTACAATTCCAGCCAGGCAAAATATAATTTTTATATTGTGAGAAAAAGAGCTGACATTCGTTTTGCCAGACGGAGGGAGATCAAATCGTAATGGATATTCGAACAATCACGTCTTCAGATTATGAAATGGTAACGTCTGTACTGAATGAATGGTGGGGCGGCAGACAGCTGAAAGAAAAATTGCCGAGACTATTTTTTGAGCATTTTCAGGACACAAGCTTTATTACATCCGAACATAACAGCATGACGGGATTTTTAATCGGATTTCAATCGCAATCGGATCCTGAAACGGCGTACATTCATTTTTCCGGTGTGCATCCAGATTTCAGAAAAATGCAAATAGGTAAACAATTGTATGATGTATTTATCGAAACAGTAAAACAAAGAGGCTGCACCCGGGTAAAGTGCGTCACTTCACCTGTGAATAAGGTATCAATCGCATATCACACAAAATTGGGGTTTGATATTGAAAAGGGCACCAAGACGGTAAATGGCATCTCAGTGTTTGCAAACTATGATGGACCGGGCCAAGACAGGGTACTGTTTGTCAAAAACATATGAGGGGGAAATATGATGGATTTTTTATCAAAAACACCTGAGCCTCCTTACTATGCAGTCATTTTTTCTTCTGTCAAAAGCGAAAATGACACAGGATATGGAGAAACAGCGGAGCGGATGGTATCACTTGCGGCGGATCAACCTGGATTTTTAGGCGTGGAAAGCGTACGTGAAGCGGATGGAAGGGGCATCACAGTTTCCTATTGGGACAGTATGGACGCAATTAACCATTGGAGGCATCACACTGAACATCAAGCGGCAAAAGAAAAAGGAAAAAGCGTTTGGTACGAGTCGTATGCAGTCCGCGTCGCAAAAGTCGACAGACAGCGGCTGTTTCAGGAGAACACGAATGATTGAATTTCTCCAGCATAAGGAAGCCACTATAGCGCGTGAGATTTTAGCCGTACAGATCCCCGCCTACATAAAGGAAACAGAGATTATCGGTTTTGACGGTATTCCCGCTTTACAAGAGAAGGTGAAGGATATTCAAGCATCCCATGAACGGTTTGCGGGATATCGGAAAAACGGCAAGCTGATCGGTGTCATTTCATATGAGAAAAACATGCATCATCTCACCATTTGCAGGCTTGTTGTGCATCCTGACGGTTTCAGAAAAGGAATTGGACGAGCACTTCTGCAATTTGTCATTGATCATAATAAAGACGCTGAGAAAATCGAAGTAGTCACAGCCGAGAACAATACCCCGGCCGTGTCACTCTATACACAGGCTGGATTCCAAAAGGCAGAAACCGTCAAAGCAGCGCAGGGTCTATTGCTGTCGGTCTTTCATTTGTATCCGAAAAGAAAAGTTGAGGTCATTCTCTACAACGAAAAATGGGCAGAATGTTTCGATGAAGAAAAAGAACGGCTGAAACTTGTGTTCGGGCCGGAGATTATCGCTGTTCATCACATCGGAAGCACATCGATACCGAACATGGCAGCGAAGCCAATCATTGATATGTTAATTGAAGTCAGAAGCATTGAAGCCGTGAGCCAATTTGATGAACAAATGAAGGCTAACGGCTATACACCAAAAGGTGAGAACGGCATAGCGGGCAGGCGTTATTTCCAAAAGGGCGGAAATAAACGCACTCATCATGTCCATATGTACGAACAGGGAAACCCTGCTATTGAAAGGCATCTGTTATTCAGAGATTATCTCAGAGCTCATCCAAACATAGCGAAAGAATACGCCGTTCTCAAAAAACGGCTGGCGGCCCAGCATCCTGACAGCATCAATCAGTACATACAAGGGAAAGATGAGTGGATCAAGACTGCAGAAGAAAATGCGAAGCGGTGGAAAAAAGGCAGAAACAATGCGAATGGCAGTGTTGTATGCTACAATAGCGAAAATGATGAAAACGGGGGTTTCACCTTATGAACATACATGTGACAGATGCAGCAAAACAGGCACTGCAGCAGGCGTTTGACGCCAACCCGGGAAAAAAAGCCCAGCTTCGTTACGATGCAGAAGGATGCGGCTGCGCTGTAAGCGGTGTCCCGACAATCTGGCTGGCAGAAGAATTAACGGGACAGTGCGAGCAGCTGGAAACGAACGGCATTCCGCTGTATATCCAATCGTCGCAAAAAGTGTTTTTTGACGATCAAATGACGATCGATTACAATGAAAAAGCCAAAACATTGGCGCTGAAAAGCCCGGCTGAAATGCTCAGCCCCAGAATGAGCATATTAGTAAAGTAGGAGACGCGAAACGTGGAACAAAAGCTGAAGGCAATGAAGAACACAGCACAAAATAAAACGTGGGTATCCTTCCTGAATCAAAACCATCCCTATACCTTGCTTCACTGGTCAATCGGAGGAGCAGAGTCCATCAAGAAAGATGTCTGGCTATTGCAGGATGAAATGACCTTCGAGACGCAGGAGTTTACAACGATAGATCTTGCGATTGAATGGATCAGAGAAAATATGGATGGCATTACCGACGTTCTGTAACATAAAAAAGCGAAAGAGCCGAAGAGGCCTTTCGCTTTTTTATTCTGTTGAATCATTCATGTTGTCTAAAAACTCCTGCACTGTTTTTCGGTACGTATCCCGATTTTTGGTATATGACATGGCGTGTTCACCGTTCTCGGCAATGTACAGCGCTTTTGGACCGCGTTTCTTTTCATAAAGCCGCTCGGTTGAAGAAACAGGAATGTAGTCATCATCCTTACTGTGAATAAAGAGGACCGGCTTTTCAATTTTATCAATGACAGCAAGCGGAGATACTTCGCGTGCGCGATAGCCGCCCCTCAGCTTCAAAAAGAAGTCGGCGATAGGGAGCAGGGGCCAAGACGGGAGCCTGTATTCCGCTCTCAGCCGGTAGGCAAGCTGTTCATCAAAACAAGCGAACGGACAATCGGCAATATAAAAATCAGCGCCATCGCTGCAGTGTGCACCAGCATAAAGCAGGGCGGTCACAGCCCCCATCGACTCACCATGAATTCCGATCAATCCGCGATGATTTGTTTTGTTTTTGAGCCAGCTGACAACCTTATTGAGATCATCCTTTTCGTAAAACCCGTAGCTGGTCGTCTTTCCGCCGCTTTGGCCATGCCGGCGGTGGTCATAAATGAGCACATTCCAGCCGAGATCAAGAAATAAATGCATATACTTAAGAGAATTCAGCACATTCATGGTTACCCCGTGGCAGATGATGATGGTATTTGGTGTGTCATGCGGTGCGACATGGTATCCTTTTATGTCGTACCCGTAAGCGGAGGGTATCACAAAAGCGGTTTTCTCCATTTGCTCAAATGATTCAAACACATCATGTCCGTTGTCTGTCTCTCTTTTGATAATGTCTTCATCCGTTTTTCTCTTGATGAATAGAATCATATTCGAAAAAACAATTCCGATTGCGATGACAGCTGTTACGAGCGCGCCAATGGCCAAAAGGATTTTCTTCAAAAGTCACAGCACCTTTCAACGAAATATATAGGCAATTCGTGTTTAAGATCATTATACCTAAACACTGCTACGCTGAGAAAGTGATCAGAAGAGAGTCTGCTTGTTCAGTTTATATGCTCCGTGATAAACTGGCTTCAAAACAAAACATGGGGGAAGTCTGAATGAAAAAACAAAAATCCGCTGACAAACACCAGCTAAAAGACGGCCTTCAATCCGATATCAAAGCAAAGCTTATGGAGATGAAGAGCCAATTGAAGGAAGAGGATGAAAAGAGGCAGGAAAGAGAAAAAGCAGAACAGATCAGAAAGAAAAAAGAGATCGAAAAAAATAAGAGCTTTGAAGAACTCCTAAATGAAAGCCAAATGGATTGGCATCAATATAAATAAACCAGCACCTGTACGGGTGCTGGTTTTTCTGCTATGAGCGATGAGCTTTGTAAATGTCTTGTTTCGTATGAGATTGGAGCGCTTTGATTTCCTCCTCGGTTAAACGCCGTGCATTTGCTGCCTGAATATTTTCCCGTAACTGCTCAATCTTACTGGCGCCTGTAATCACTGAAGCGACAGCCGGCTGTGCTAGCAGATACTGCAGCGACTTTTCTGTCATGGAAAGATCGGGAGCCACTTCCTCCATTGCCTTGCGTGCATTTGTCAGTTCCTCGAATGAATAGGACAAGTACCCGTTTTGTTTCATACTGTCTGAAGCTTGATCAAGCGGTTTTTCAGTTAAGAGCCCTTTGGCAACAGGACCTCTGGCGACTACGCTGATTTGATGTTCCTCTAAAAGCGGGAGCCATTCCTCAGGGCGTCTGTCAAACAGGCTGAATTGCATCATAATGCTGACGATGTTTGATTTTTTTACATATTCTTTAATCACATTCGGGCGGATGGAAGAAATGCCGTAGTAGCGGACGACACCTTCTTGTTTTAATTCCTCAAACGCTTCAATCGTTTCATCAATGTTGTCCTCTATCGTGCCGCCGTGAAGCTGATAAAGGTCGATATAATCTGTTTTCAGCCGTGTAAGGCTCTTTTTTACAGCCTCTTTTATGTAAGCTTTTGAAGGGTCCCAATACCAGCCCTCGCTTCCGTCATCCCAACGGTTTCCCGCTTTTGTTGCCAGTATAATATCCTGGCGTCTGTTTTGGATCGCATCACCGACAATTTCTTCGTTGCGTCCCCGGTCATACAAATCCGCTGTGTCCAAATAGTTGATGCCAAGCTCGATCGCTTCATCCAAAATGGACAATGCTTTGTTTTTTTCAGTTCCAAGAGACATACAGCCGAGTCCGACTTCACTAATGTCTAAATCAGATGTACCCAATTTGCGCTTTCTCATGTGCACACTCCTTTTTTAGGCTTTGTATTGACCGTAATATAAAGGAGCTAAAGTTTCAACTTTTATGGCTTTGAGATCCAATCTTTCACATATTGAAATGTGCGTCCATACTCTTTTAACTTCGCCCGAATTTCCCAAGCTTTTCCGACTAAGACAACACCTTTTGGCATGCGGTGCACTTTCACGAAGAAGCCCCCTTTTGCTCTAGTATGATAAAATGTATGGGGCATCATATAGAGACAGAACGGGAGATGAAGAAATGAAATCATTAGAAGAAAAAACAATTGCCAAAGAACAGATCTTTTCGGGTAAAGTCATTGATCTTTATGTCGAGGATGTAGAGCTGCCAAACGGCAAAGCCAGTAAACGTGAAATTGTGAAACACCCTGGAGCTGTAGCGGTACTAGCCGTCACAGATGAAGGGAAAATCATCATGGTCAAACAATTCCGTAAGCCGCTTGAGCGGACGATCGTTGAAATTCCGGCCGGTAAGCTTGAAAAAGGTGAGGAGCCGGAGTATACGGCACTTCGGGAACTTGAAGAGGAGACCGGTTATACAGCAAAAAAACTGACAAAAATAACTGCGTTTTATACATCACCCGGATTTGCAGATGAAATCGTTCACGTTTTTCTTGCTGAGGAGCTTTCTGTGCTTGAAGAAAAACGGGAGCTTGATGAGGACGAGTTTGTTGAAGTGATGGAGGTGACGCTTGAAGATGCGCTAAAGCTGGTTGAATTGCGTGAAGTATATGATGCTAAAACAGCCTACGCGATTCAGTATCTTCAACTGAAAGAAGCGCTCCAAGCACAAAAATGAAAAAGATTTACGCGGATTTGCACATTCATATCGGCCGAACCTTTACAGGAAGGGCTGTCAAAATAACAGGCGCCAAAACATTAACGCTGGACAGAATTTTGGTTGAAGCCAGTGAACATAAAGGAATTGAACTCCTCGGCATTATCGACTGTCATTCTCCGGAAGTCATTCTAGAGCTTGAGGAAGGCATTTCATCTGGAAAATATCGCGAGCTTGACGGGGGAGGAATCCGTTATCGCAGCACGACTCTTTTATTGGGGAGCGAGCTGGAGATTTATGATGAAGCCTGCAGCGGACCGATCCATGTGCTCGTATTTATGCCGACGCTGGCTGATATGAAACAGTTTTCAAACTGGCTGTCAGCCCGGCTGAAAAATATTCATTTGAGCTCGCAGCGGATTTATGAAACGGGCTTAAACCTGCAAAAAAAAGTGCAGGATATGGGCGGCCTGTTTATCCCCGCCCATATCTTTACGCCGCATAAAAGCTTATATGGAAAAGGGGTTAAATCAAGCTTAACTGAGGTTTTTGATCCATCTATGATAGACGCGGTGGAGCTTGGATTAAGCTGTGATACAGACATGGCATCACACGTATCGCAATTGAATCCGTATCCTTTTTTAACAAATTCTGATGCGCATTCGTTGGGGAAAATCGGCAGAGAATATAATGAATTATATGTGCAGTCAGCTGATTTTACTGAATTTGCTCTTGCATTAAAGGGACAAGATGACAGGAAAATTATCGCAAATTATGGCTTGGACCCGTTATTGGGGAAATATTATCAGACGGCTTGCGAAGCGTGCGGAGAGCCTGCTGTAAGCGGGGAAACAGCGTGCGCGAATTGCGGAAATGCCAGATTTACCAAAGGAGTCAGCGAAAGATTGCGTGAATTGAGTGATCAGCTTGAAGATCGCGTCCCGCGTCCGCGATATGTACATCAGATCCCGCTGCAATTTGTTCCGGGTGTAGGCCCGAAAACGCTGGACAAACTAAAAAAAGCCTTCGGAACAGAAATGGCTGTTCTTCATGAGGCTGCAGAAGAAGATTTGGCTCGCGTTGTCCCGCCGAAAACCGCGGCGCTTATCGTAAAAGCGAGATCCGGAAAATTGGAATTGAAAGCCGGAGGAGGAGGAACCTACGGTAAAATTAAACCGTGAGCTAAAGATTAACTCAGTTCCTCCTGTACTTTTCTTTTTGTGCGTATAAAGGTAATCAGCTGGATGATTTCATCTTCACTCAGCGGCTTGCCATCAACAGAAATGGTAAAGTCAAGGCTGCTCCACGTGGCCAATTCTATGGCCTGAGGAGCAGTCTGCTTTTGTTTCTCGCGGCCTAAAAGTTCATCGCAGGTTGTGTCAAAGAGGTCAGCCAGCATGGCAAGCGCTTCAAGTGAAGGCCGTCGGTAGCCTGACTCGTAGCCGGCATATGTGCTTTTTGCGATACCGAGAAGGTCAGCTGTATATTGAAGCGACCAATTTTTCTTTTTTCTCAATTCAGTTAAACGATCTAGATTCATGAACTTCCGCTCCTTTTTCACCTTGAGCTGATTATATCATATAGGTATTAGGAAGTGTACGCGAATTGAATAATAATGTCTTGCGTATTTTATTTTCCGTGTCTATAATTGCATTAAAAGTATGCGAAAAGCGAATACCTTCTCGCAACCCATCTTTAGATACAGTGAAGAGGTGCATGGTATGAAAAAATTATTGATGTTGACAACTGGGGGAACGATTGCTTCAGTTGAAGGGGAAAATGGGCTGGCTCCCGGAGTCAAGGCTGATGAATTATTAAGTTACGTATCAAAACTTGATAACGATTACACAATGGAAACTCAGTCGCTTATGAATATAGACAGCACCAATATGCAGCCTGAATACTGGGTGGAAATAGCAGAAGCCGTTAAGGAAAATTATGATGCCTATGACGGGTTTGTTATTACTCACGGTACAGATACAATGGCCTATACATCTGCCGCACTATCGTATATGCTGCAGCATGCCAAAAAGCCGATTGTCATCACCGGCTCGCAGATTCCGATCACGTTCCAAAAAACCGATGCCAAAAAAAATATTACAGATGCCATTCGATTTGCCTGTGAAGGCGTGGGCGGCGTTTATGTTGTGTTTGACGGCAGAGTCATTCAGGGAACACGTGCGATCAAATTAAGAACGAAAAGCTACGACGCATTTGAAAGCATCAATTACCCATATATCGCTTTTATCAATGAAGACGGGATCGAATACAACAAACAAGTAACGGAACCTGAGAACGACACCTTCACAGTTGACACTTCACTATGCACAGATGTATGTCTGCTGAAGCTGCATCCAGGCTTAAAGCCCGAAATGTTTGATGCCCTGAAAAGCATGTACAAAGGAATTGTCATTGAGAGTTATGGCAGCGGAGGGGTGCCGTTTGAAGGCAGAGACATTTTGTCAAAAGTGAATGAACTGATCGAAAGCGGCATTGTCGTCGTCATTACGACTCAATGTCTTGAAGAAGGCGAAGACATGAGCATTTACGAGGTTGGCCGCAGAGTCAACCAAGACTTAATTATCCGATCAAGAAATATGAACACAGAAGCAATTGTGCCAAAGTTGATGTGGGCACTAGGTCAGTCTTCGGATCTTCCTGTCGTCAAGAGAATTATGGAAACGCCGATAGCTGATGACGTTGTCCTGTAAAATGTAAAAACGATAACCAGCAAAGAGAAAGAAGGTTAAAGATTATGTTAAACGGCCAAAAAGAATATCGCGTGGAAAAAGACTTCCTTGGGGAAAAACAAATTGAAGCAGATGTTTATTACGGAATTCAGACGCTCCGTGCTTCTGAAAATTTTCCGATCACAGGATACAAAATCCATGAGGAAATGATTAACGCACTGGCGATTGTGAAAAAAGCTGCGGCTCTTGCCAACATGGACGTGAAACGGCTGTATGAAGGAATTGGCCAAGCTATCGTACAAGCCGCTGACGAGATTCTGGAAGGCAAGTGGCACGATCAGTTTATCGTCGATCCGATTCAGGGCGGTGCCGGAACTTCTATGAACATGAACGCGAATGAGGTTATCGGAAACCGGGCGCTTGAAATCATGGGCCATAAAAAGGGAGATTATATCCATTTAAGTCCAAACACACATGTGAACATGTCACAGTCTACGAACGATGTGTTCCCGACTGCTATTCATATTTCCACATTGAAGCTCTTGGAAAAACTGCTGAAAACAATGGAAGATATGCATAGTGTGTTTAAGCAAAAAGCACAGGAGTTTGACTCTGTTATTAAAATGGGCCGGACACACCTTCAAGATGCGGTTCCGATCCGTCTTGGCCAGGAATTCGAAGCTTACAGCCGTGTTCTCGAGCGTGATATCAAACGAATCAAGCAATCGCGCCAGCACCTGTATGAAGTCAACATGGGCGCAACTGCTGTTGGTACAGGGCTGAACGCTGATCCTGAATATATCAAACAGGTAGTAAAGCACCTTGCTGATATTAGTGGGCTTCCTCTTGTCGGCGCTGACCATCTTGTTGATGCGACACAAAATACAGATGCCTATACAGAGGTATCAGCTTCATTAAAAGTCTGCATGATGAACATGTCGAAGATCGCAAACGACCTGCGCTTAATGGCGTCGGGACCGCGCGCCGGACTTGCGGAAATTTCTCTGCCTGCACGTCAGCCGGGTTCATCTATTATGCCGGGGAAAGTCAATCCAGTTATGGCGGAGCTGATCAACCAAATTGCGTTCCAGGTTATCGGAAACGACAATACAATCTGCCTTGCTTCAGAAGCCGGCCAGCTTGAGTTGAACGTCATGGAGCCCGTGCTTGTCTTTAATTTGCTTCAATCCATCAGCATCATGAACAACGGCTTCCGTTCGTTCACTGACAACTGCTTAAAAGGCATTGAAGCCAACGAAAAGCGGTTGAAGCAATACGTAGAAAAAAGCGCAGGCGTGATCACAGCTGTCAATCCGCATCTTGGATATGAAGCGGCTGCCAGAATTGCCAGGGAAGCGATTATGACAGGGCAATCTGTCCGTGACCTTTGCCTGCAGCATGATGTGCTGACAGAAGAAGAATTGGATATTATTTTAAATCCATATGAAATGACAAAACCAGGGATTGCAGGAAAAGAACTCTTAGAAAAATAAAATTTGAACAAAATGCAGCTTATTCATCTCCGAATAGTCGGATGAATAAGCTGTTTACAACATAGGGATGAGGAAGTATAGTATACGTGTTGCACTATATATTGAAAGCGTTTTAGCTTTTACATGAAGGGGGACTTCTTTTGAAGGATGTAAGATTGCCAACACTATTTGAAATTATTATTGTACTAGGAGTATTTTTAGCACTTGTTCTATCGTTTACAGTCTTTCTCGACTTGCCGATACAGCTGGCGCTTTTTGTTTCATGGTTTATTGCAATGCTTTTAGGTATAAGACTCGGTTATTCTTATAAAGATTTACAAAATGCGATTGTACATGGAATATCAAATGGCCTTGAAGCCGTACTGATTCTCGTTTCAGTTGGAGCGCTCATCGGAACATGGATTGCCGGAGGCGTTGTGCCGACTTTGATTTATTACGGACTGGAATTTATTCACCCAAGTATCTTTTTACTGGCAACGTTAATTATTTGTTCCATTATGTCTGTGGCAACAGGAACGTCATGGGGAACAGTCGGAACTGCCGGCATTGCCATGATCGCAATTGGAGAGGGTTTAGGGATTCCGCTTCCTCTTGTAGCGGGAGCTATTCTTTCAGGTGCTTATTTCGGGGACAAGCTGTCTCCGCTGTCTGACAGTACAGTTCTAGCTTCTTCACTATCAAAAGTCGATGTATTGGCTCACGTGAGAGCAATGCTTTATTTATCAATACCTGCTTATGTCATTACAGCTATACTCTTTACAGTTGTTGGATTTAGGTACGGCGGGAAAAATATTGATCTTGATAAAGTTGAATTCTTAAAATCATCTTTGCAAAACACGTTTGACATTCATATTTGGATGCTGATCCCGGCAGTTGTCGTCATAGTCTTATTGGCGATGAAAAAGCCATCTATGCCGGTTATCGTAATTGGCGCTTTACTCGGTGCAATCTGGGCTGTTGTTTTCCAAGGAATGGATATTGCCCATGCGATTGCAACTGCGTACAACGGCTTCTCTATTAAAACTGATGTTGAATTTTTGAACGGCTTGTTAAACCGCGGTGGAATTGTCGGTATGCTTGATTCTCTCGTCGTCATCATCTTTGGCCTTGGTTTTGGCGGTCTGCTTGAGAAACTCGGCGTGTTAAAAGTCATTGTTTCAACGTTTGAAAAGAAATTAACATCTGCCGGCAATGTCACTTTATCTACGCTGATTGTAGCGTTTTTAGCGAACATCTTCGGCTGTGCAATGTATGTATCCCTTATTTTGACTCCGAAAATTATGGAAGACAGCTATGATCGCTTACATCTGGACAGAAGAGTATTATCACGTAACTCAGAGGTCGGGGGAACATTGACTTCGGGGATGGTACCTTGGTCTGATAATGGGATTTACATGGCTGGTATTTTAGGTGTTTCTACCTTCTCTTATCTGCCGTTTATGTGGCTCAGTTTTGTAGCAATAGGTCTTGCAATTATCTATGGTTATACAGGAAAATTTATATGGTATACGAAAAACAATACAGTTAAAGCCGAAAAACTAGGCTAATAGGGGAGGATCACTGAATGATAGCGAAACACATGATTCGGACACTGATGATCGAAACGCCTTCGGTTCCCGGAAATCTTGGAAGGGTGGCTACGGCAATCGGCCTTCTGGGCGGAGATATTGGTGAAGTGGAGACGGTAAAAGTCGGACCCAATTACACAATGCGGAATATTACCGTTCAAGTGGAGAATGAAGAACAGCTTCAGGAAGTGATCGCGGCTGTACAGGCCCTCGGAGAAGGGATCAGGCTTCACACCGTATCTGACGAAGTCCTGTCCGCACATGAAGGCGGAAAAATCCAAATGAAAAGCAAAATGCCGATCCGTTCACTGGCAGAGCTGGGACGTGTCTATACACCAGGTGTTGCGGACGTGTGCCGACTGATCGAAAAAGAACCTGAAAAAGCTTCTATTTATACAACGATCAGCAATTCTGTTGCAATTGTAACGGATGGAACCGCAATTTTAGGCCTGGGGAATATCGGCTCTGTGGCTGGCATGCCTGTCATGGAAGGAAAGGCTGCTTTGTTTGATCAGCTGGCGGGTATTAGCGGCATTCCGATACTTCTTGATACGAGTGATCCTGAAGAAATCATCAAAACAGTAAAACATATTTCTCCGGGCTTTAGCGGCATCCTTCTTGAGGATATCGGTTCGCCGCATTGTTTTGAAATCGAGGATCGCCTAAAAGAGGAGCTGAACATCCCTGTTATGCACGATGACCAGCATGGTACAGCTGTAGTGACGCTGGCAGCTGCCATTTCGGCATGCAGGAGTGCGGGGGTTGACCTGAAGGAAGCGAAAGTGGGGCAAATCGGCCTTGGCGCAGCAGGCGTGGCCATCTGCCGGATGTTCATGGCTTATGGTGTGAATGCTGTGTACGGAACAGACAAATCAGAGTCAGCAATGAACCGTCTCGAACAATACGGCGGACAGGCAGTTTCCAGTATTGAGGAGCTTATGGAAACATGTGATATTGTCATTGCTACAACGGGCGTTCCGGGTTTAATAAAACCTGCATTTGTACGTTCTGGTCAAGTGATTTTGGCTTTATCGAATCCGAAGCCGGAAATTGAGCCGGAGGCCGCACTGCAGGCTGGCGCCGCATATGCAGCTGACGGGCGTTCTGTTAATAATGTACTCGGTTTTCCGGGGATTTTTAGAGGAGCGCTTAACGCAAAAAGCACGGAGATTAATCATGATATGCTTGTCGCAGCAGCAGAGGCCATCGCAGCCTGCACTAAACAAGGTGATGTTGTCCCTCAGCCGCTTGATTCAAAAGTCCATCATGCGGTAGCAGCAGCTGTCGAGCATGCAGCTCTTACAGCAGTGAAATAAATGTAGCTAAACAGCACCTGTCGTAGCAGGTGCTGTTTTTTTTCTTATCAGTGTTCAATTTTGTTATCATTACAAAAAAGGGAGTGATCACATGGCAAAAAGCCAAGCGAAAAAGAAGCGGGAGCATCGATTGAGAAACGGCGGACGTGACGTCTTATTATCAAGAGGCAGCACACCATCTTTCAGCACACATGAAAGAATGACAAAAAGCAAAAAAGAGATTTTGAATAAACGGAAGCATAAGAATCCTTATGATCATACAGCAGTTGATGATAAGGATTTTTTTGTGCCCCAAAAAGTCGCCTAGCATTCGTCTCTATCGTTTCTTTTTGAAAAAGGGCATGTTTTTCCGTTTCTTTCATACAATCTATTAAATCAAATCACTAGAACGGGCGGGAGGAAACGGTATGCGAAAAATCTCTTATAAGGACATGTTTCTCAGGCATGTCAAAGATCATCTCTCTCTTTATATATTTGTGTCAGTGCTGTTTTTCATGGGTGTCATCTTTGGCGCGATTATTGTCAACAGTATGACCATCAGCCAGAAAGAAGATTTATACTACTACTTAAGTCAATTTTTTGGACAGCTTTCGGATGGAAAACAGGCAAGTTCAGCTGATATGTTTGGGCAAAGTATCTTTCATAATGCAAAGTATTTAGGCCTGATGTGGGTACTGGGAATTTCTGTCATTGGGATGCCGATTATTTTCATCATGATCTTTCTGAAAGGGATCGTCGTCGGCTTTACTGTCGGGTTTTTAGTCAATCAGATGGGAGTAAGCGGGTTTTTCCTATCATTTGTCTCCGTTTTACCGCAAAATGTGCTGCTGATTCCGGCTTATCTCATTATGGGCACATGTGCAATTGCGTTTTCTTTAAAGTTAATCAGACAGCTGTTCGTGAAACGAAGCCTCCATGACGCGCCGATTCAATGGTTCGGGCGGTATGCCTTTGTGCTGCTGGTCATTCTGTTTTTAGCGCTGATCTCATCTCTCTTTGAAGCATACTTATCTCCTGTTTTAATGGAAAAGCTTACATCTAGACTTTTTTAAAATTATTATTAAAAGAAAACCGTTTTATTTATCAGTTTATAATAATTATAGTTGGAACTCTGCGCGTATTTTGTTATAATGAGTCATGGAATGCGGCGTAGGAGGGAAAGACATGGAAAACCGTATTGATCGAATTAAGAAACAACTGCACTCATCCAGCTATAAACTTACGCCACAGCGTGAAGCGACAGTAAGAGTGCTGCTTGAAAACGAAGAAGACCATTTAAGCGCAGAAGATGTATACCTCCTCGTAAAAGAGAAATCTCCTGAGATCGGTCTCGCTACAGTATACCGTACGCTTGAATTATTAACTGAATTAAAAGTCGTAGATAAAATTAACTTTGGAGACGGCGTGTCCCGTTACGACCTTCGGAAAGAGGGCGCAGCTCACTTTCATCACCACTTGGTGTGCATGGAGTGCGGAGCCGTTGATGAAATTGAAGAAGATTTGCTTGAAGACGTGGAAGAAATCATTGAACGTGATTGGAAATTTAAGATTAAAGATCATAGATTGACGTTTCACGGCATTTGCCACCGCTGTAATGGAAAAGAAACTGAATAGATGGTGCCGAGCGCGAACCTTTTCTCATGGGGAAAGGGTTTTTTGCTGTTTCTATGTATAAAACCTTTCTGATTTGGCATATGGTTTATATAACTGGAACCATAGGAAAGGATCGATTAGGACATGGGAAGATTCCTGAAAACAGCTGTCGATGCATTGAAAGTTTTCATCCTGTTTACCGGTTTTACCGCTTTGTTCTATTATGCTATGATATGGGTGAATCAAGAGTATGAAAACTATCATCGGTATGATAAACCGGAAGGCTCCGCTGTAAAAGTTGTTGAAATGGATCAGGATGAAAAAGGCGGATGGCTCGACCGGTTGATCTTTTTTTACCAAAACGGGGAGTAGATCAAGAGTGAAAGATCAAATAAAGGATTTCATCCACTACGTCATGGTAGAGAGAGGGCTCTCTCAAAATACGATCGTATCCTATGAACGTGACTTGAAAAGCTATTCTCTCTACTTAACAGAAACCCTTCATGTGACGGATTGGAACCACGTTACCCGCATACATATTATCCAATACTTAAAGTATTTGAAGGACTCGGGGAAATCCGGTAAGACATCGGCGCGGCATTTGGCATCCATTCGCTCTTTTCATCAATTTCTGCTCAGGGAAAAAGTAACGGATAAGGACCCTTCCGTTCATATCGAAACACAAAAGACGGAACGGGCGCTTCCGAAGGTGCTCGCACTCAATGAAGTCGAGCGGTTATTGGACACGCCTAAGCTGACGAGCCCATTCGGCTATCGGGATAAAGCAATGCTGGAGCTGCTTTATGCGACAGGCATACGAGTCAGTGAAATGATTGAGTTGAAAACGGCAGATGTTCATTTATCTATGGGGTTTATCCGATGCTTCGGCAAAGGAAGAAAAGAACGAATTGTGCCAATTGGTGAAGCCGCTGCTTCCGCCATTGAGGAATATATGACAAAAGCCAGGGAAAAACTGTTAAAGAACAATGTGTCTGACGCCCTCTTTTTAAATCATCACGGCAAACAGATCAGCCGCCAGGGATTTTGGAAGAACCTGAAGAAAATCGCGTTGGAAGCCGGGATCAAAAAAGAGCTGACTCCGCATACGCTCAGGCATTCCTTTGCGACGCATCTGCTTGAGAACGGGGCAGATTTAAGAGCGGTGCAGGAAATGCTCGGTCATGCGGATATATCCACGACGCAAATTTATACGCATGTGACGAAAACAAGGCTGAAGGATGTGTACAAGCAGTTTCATCCGCGAGCATAGCCGCAGGTGGCTGCGGCTTTTTTGTTTAGAGCGACAGAAAATATTGAAGTTTCTCATTATTTCCAAATACATTGTCAACGGGAATGAAAACGGTTTATACTTGAGTTGTCAGACCTCTTAGCGATACAATAGACGTATAGAAAAAAAGGAGGCTTTCAAGATGCCTGCATACAAATATAATCGTGTGTTTTTAATTGTGATGGACTCAGTCGGAATCGGCGAAGCGCCTGATGCCGCTGACTTTAATGACGAAGGCGCTCATACGCTCGGTCATATTGCCGAGCATATGAACGGATTACATATGCCGAATATGGCAAAGCTCGGCCTTGGTCTTATCGAAGATATCAAAGGTGTAGAAAAAACAGAACATCCGCTTGCCTATTATGGAAAAATGCAAGAAGCGTCAAACGGAAAAGATACGATGACCGGCCATTGGGAGATTATGGGTTTATACATTGATAAACCATTTAAAGTGTTCCCGGAAGGCTTTCCTGATGAATTGCTTCAAGAGCTGGAAAAGAGATCTGGCCGCAAAATTATTGGAAACAAGCCGGCTTCCGGCACAGCGATTTTGGATGAGCTTGGTCAGGAGCACATGGAGACAGGGGCTTTAATTGTTTACACGTCTGCTGACTCTGTTCTGCAAATTGCCGCTCACGAAGAGGTTGTGCCGCTTGAGGAGCTGTATCGCATTTGCGAAACGGCGAGAGAGCTGACGCTTGATCCGAAATATATGGTTGGCCGCATTATTGCACGGCCGTTCGTCGGAGAGCCGGGTCAATTCAAACGGACGCCAAACCGCCATGATTATGCCCTTAAACCGTTTGATCGCACTGTCATGAATGAATTGAAAGACAGCGGCTTAGATGTGATTTCAATCGGTAAAATCTCTGATATTTACGACGGAGAAGGCATTACTTCTTCACGCAGAACGGTTTCCAATATGGACGGAATGGACAAGGTGATCGATACGCTGGGAGAAGACTTTACGGGTCTGAGCTTTGCGAACCTTGTTGATTTTGACGCGTTATTCGGACACCGCCGTGACCCTGAAGGCTACGGACGCGCGCTTGAAGAATTTGATGCGCGGCTTCCGGAAGTGTTTGAAAAAATGAGAGAAGACGATCTGTTAATGATTACAGCCGACCACGGCAATGATCCGATTCATCATGGGACTGACCATACACGCGAGTATGTGCCGATTCTCGCTTACAGCAAAAAACATAAGAAAGCGCAAATGCTGCCGCTTGCAGATACATTTGCCGATATTGGCGCAACGATCGCTGATAATTTCCAAACGAATAAACCGAAATACGGGAAAAGCTTTTTATCTTTATTACAATAGGGGGACTGTTTCTTGAAGGACAGAATTGAACGCGCAGCCGCTTTTATTAAACAAAACCTGCCGGAATCTCCGAAGATCGGCCTTATTTTAGGCTCAGGTCTTGGCATTTTGGCGGACGAAATCGAAAATCCGGTCAAGCTGAAATATGAAGACATACCTGAATTCCCGGTATCTACTGTTGAAGGGCATGCCGGACAACTTGTGCTTGGCACTCTTGAAGGAGTTTCCGTCATTGCAATGCAGGGCCGCTTTCATTTTTATGAAGGCTACTCAATGGAGAAAGTCACATTCCCTGTACGCGTGATGAAAGCGCTCGGTGTGGAAGCGTTGATCGTGACAAATGCCGCAGGCGGTGTCAACACTGAATTCCGTGCGGGAGACTTAATGATTATTACCGATCATATCAACTTTATGGGAACAAACCCGTTAATCGGGCCAAACGAAGCAGATTTCGGCGCCAGATTTCCAGATATGTCTTCAGCCTATGACAAAGATCTGTCCAGCCTGGCTGAAAAGATTGCGAAAGACCTTAATATCCCAATTCAAAAAGGCGTGTACACTGCTGTGACAGGACCTTCTTACGAAACACCGGCAGAAGTCCGGTTCTTAAGAACGATGGGCTCTGATGCAGTCGGCATGTCTACTGTTCCGGAAGTCATTGTAGCGAATCATGCGGGAATGCGGGTTCTTGGCATTTCCTGCATCTCTAACGCGGCAGCCGGAATTCTGGATCAGCCTTTAAGTCACGATGAAGTTATGGAAGTGACCGAAAAAGTAAAAGCTGGATTCTTAAAGCTTGTTAAAGCGATCGTCGCTCAGTACGAATAAAAATGAATCAATGCAGGACCAAAAGACAGCTGTGTCTGATTCACACAGCTGTCTTTTTTTACGCCCAAAATTCGAAAGATTTTCCATCAGTGGCGTATAAAACCATCCCGCTTGGAAAAAATAAAAAGGATTATGAAATGGAGGGCTTTTGAGATGAAACGTCTTTTATCCACTTTGTTGATTGGTATAATGCTGCTTACATTTGCACCGTCTGCATTTGCAAAACAAGACGGAAAACGTACATCGGAGCTTGCTCATGAAGCGAAGTCTGCGGTGCTGATAGAACGTGACACAGGAAAAGTGCTTTACAACAAGAACAGCAATGAGAGACTGGCGCCTGCAAGCATGACGAAAATTATGACGATGCTTTTGATTATGGAAGCTTTAGATAAAGGCAAAATCAAAATGAGTGATAAAGTCCGTACAAGCGAGCATGCGGCGTCAATGGGCGGCTCACAGATATTCCTTGAGCCCGGCGAAGAAATGACTGTCAAAGAAATGCTGAAAGGCATCGCAATCGCTTCGGGAAATGACGCTTCCGTCGCCATGGCTGAATTTATTTCCGGCTCTGAAGAAGAATTTGTGAAGAAAATGAATAAAAAAGCAAAAGAGCTGGGATTGAAAAATACATCCTTTAAAAACCCAACAGGACTGACCGAGGAAGGACACTACAGCTCTGCTTATGACATGGCAATCATGGCTAAGGAATTATTGAAATACGAATCAATTACGAAGTTTACCGGCACGTATGAAGATTATCTGCGTGAAAATACAGATAAAAAGTTTTGGCTTGTAAATACAAATCGCCTTATCAAATTTTATCCTGGTGTAGACGGCGTAAAAACAGGCTATACAGGCGAAGCGAAATATTGTCTGACTGCTTCGGCTAAAAAAGGAAACATGCGGGCCATAGCGGTTGTATTCGGAGCGAGCACGCCTAAAGAAAGAAACGCGCAAGTGACAAAAATGCTTGACTTCGCCTTTAGCCAATATGAAACGCATCCTTTATATAAACGAAATCAAACAGTAGCAAAAGTAAAGGTCAAAAAAGGGAAACAAAAATTGATCGAACTCACTACATCTGAGCCGATTTCAATATTGACGAAAAAAGGCGAGGATATGAACGATGTGAAAAAAGAAATCAAGATGAAGGACAATATTAGTGCTCCGATTCAAAAAGGCCAAGAGCTTGGCACTCTTGTTCTGAAAAAGGATGGGGAAGTACTCGCTGAAAGTCCTGTTGCTGCAAAAGAAGATATGAAGAAAGCCGGGTTTATCACATTCTTAAAGCGGACGATGGGAGACTGGACAAAATTTAAGTAATTATGCCGAATGACCACTAGTTTTGTCACGGTGAAGGAATTCATTCCGTCGAAATCGAAACACTCATTATCCGATCATATCAAGGAGGAATGAGCATGAGCCTTGGAATTGACATGAATGTCAAAGAATCTGTGCTTTGTATTCGATTAACAGGCGAACTCGATCACCATACGGCTGAAACCCTGAAGCAAAAAGTGACTCAATCATTGGAGAAGGATGATATTCGCCATATCGTGCTGAACTTGGAGGACCTTTCCTTTATGGACAGCTCGGGGCTTGGCGTTATTTTAGGAAGATACAAGCAAATTAAGCAAATTGGCGGAGAAATGGTTGTTTGCGCTATCTCTCCTGCGGTGAAGCGATTGTTTGATATGTCGGGTCTGTTTAAAATTATCCGATTTGAACAATCTGAACAGCAGGCACTCCTGACACTGGGGGTGGCATCATGAAAAATGAAATGCACCTTGAGTTTTCTGCCCTCAGTCAGAATGAATCGTTCGCCCGTGTGACAGTTGCTTCATTTATAGCTCAGCTGGACCCGACAATGGATGAACTGACTGAAATCAAAACAGTCGTGTCAGAGGCTGTCACGAATGCGATTATCCATGGATATGAAGAGAACTGTGAAGGGAAAGTTTACATTTCAGTGACGCTGGAAGATCATGTCGTATATATGACTATTCGTGATGAAGGCTTAGGCATTACAGATCTTGAAGAAGCCCGTCAGCCTCTATTTACGACTAAGCCTGAGCTTGAGCGCTCTGGAATGGGCTTTACCATTATGGAAAATTTCATGGATGATGTCAGTATCGATTCATCGCCTGAAATGGGAACAACGATTCGCTTAACAAAGCACTTATCAAAAAGCAAAGCGCTTTGTAATTAAGGAGATTTGTTATGGATGTGGAGGTTAAGAAAAACGGCAAAAACGCTCAGCTGAAGGATCATGAAGTAAAGGAATTAATCAAACAAAGCCAAAATGGCGACCAGCAGGCAAGAGACCTCCTCATAGAAAAAAACATGCGTCTTGTTTGGTCTGTCGTACAGCGGTTTTTAAACAGAGGATATGAGCCTGACGATCTCTTCCAGATCGGCTGCATCGGGCTGTTAAAATCTGTTGACAAATTTGATTTAACCTATGATGTGCGTTTTTCAACGTATGCAGTGCCGATGATTATCGGAGAAATCCAACGATTTATCCGTGATGACGGAACCGTAAAGGTATCAAGGTCATTAAAAGAGCTTGGAAACAAAATCCGGCGCGCGAAGGATGAGCTTTCGAAAACACTGGGCAGAGTGCCGACGGTGCAGGAGATCGCTGACCATTTGGAGATTGAAGCTGAGGATGTTGTACTGGCCCAGGAGGCGGTAAGGGCTCCATCTTCGATTCACGAAACCGTTTATGAAAATGACGGAGATCCGATTACCCTGCTTGATCAAATCGCTGACAACTCAGAAGAAAAATGGTTTGACAAAATTGCGCTGAAAGAAGCGATCAGCGATTTGGAGGAAAGGGAAAAACTAATCGTCTATCTCAGATATTATAAAGACCAGACACAGTCCGAGGTGGCTGAGCGGCTCGGGATCTCTCAGGTGCAGGTTTCCAGGCTTGAAAAGAAAATATTAAAACAGATCAAGGTTCAAATGGATCATACGGATGGCTAGTCTGCAGTGCAGGCTAGCTTTTTTGTGTGCAAAAGCGTGGTAATTTATGGTCTTTTCGAGCGGATGAATGAGAACAAAATCGAACCACATACTACATATATAACCACCGAAAGATGGTGATCAATGATGGAACGACGAATATTTATCCGGCTTCGCCACCGGGTGCTGGCACATCCAGGGGATATTATTACCGTTGGAGATGCCGCGCAAATAGAAGGGCAGCTTCAGCTGAAAAAGAAACTTTCGGCTATGCCGCTTTATCAGGTGAGCGAAAAAGATAAAAATATCGTAATTCTGGATATCATACAAGTCCTCAGAGCCATTCATTTACAAGATCCGACACTTGATGTTCAAACCGTAGGCGGAGCAGAAACCATTGTTGAAATTCAATATCGAAAGCGAAATTTATCAACGGTTCTATTTATCGGTGTCTGGCTGCTTCTGTTTATTGGATCGTGTCTTGCCATCATGAACTTTCATGAGGATGTAAGCATGAGAGATGTTCATATCGCACTATATGAAATCATAACCGGAGAGAGGAATGACTATCCATATTTGCTTCAAATCCCATACAGCATCGGTTTGGGACTGGGGATGATCGTGTTTTTTAACCACATATTTAAAAAGCGCCTAAATGAAGAGCCCAGCCCGCTGGAGGTTGAGATGTTTAACTATCAGCTTGATCTCGATCAATATGTGGCCATGCATGAGAATCAAGAAACCATAAAGGATCTGCATGATCGTTAGTGTATTGTTCATTATTTTTGTCGGGCTCGGCGGAGGCATAACGGTGGGGGCGGGTTTCGTTGCTTTTTTAACCGTAATGGGAATCATTCCGCGGCTGATGCAGCTCACCAAAACAATGAGATTTGTTCAGGCTTATGAAGCGGCTGTTATTCTTGGCGCGGTTTGCGGGGGATGGGAGACGCTTCATATGAATCATCTTTATCTAACAAAATGGATAGCTGTGCCGGTCGGGCTTCTGGCAGGTTTGTTCGTCGGGATGCTAGCGGCTGCTCTTACAGAGGTTTTAAATGTCCTGCCGATTTTGGCAAAACGAATCGGGCTCAGAAGTAAAATCATTATTCTGTTAATGGCCATCGTGATTGGGAAAATCGCGGGATCCTTATTTCATTGGCTGTACTTTATTGACCATTCATAAGGAGGTTTCAAGATGACAAACATAAAAGAAAATTACAAATCAAAAGTGAAAACATATCAGCCTAAGCCGCCTTACGTCTGGAACTGTGTAAAAGCCTTTTTAGTGGGCGGACTGATTTGTGCAATCGGGCAAGGTCTGCAAAATTTTTATATCCATTTTTTTGATTTCAATGAAAAAACTGCGGGGAATCCAACAGCTGCAACGCTGATATTAATTTCCGCCCTGCTTACAGGGTTCGGCATCTATGACAGAATCGGACAATTCGCAGGCGCAGGTTCAGCCGTACCTGTCACAGGTTTTGCCAACAGTATGGCAAGCGCGGCTCTTGAATATAAAAGTGAAGGATTAGTGCTTGGAGTAGCGACAAATATGTTTAAACTGGCAGGAAATGTTATTGTTTTCGGAGTTGTAGCTGCATACATCGTTGGAATGATTCGGTTTGCTTTTGAGAAACTGATGTCATAGGAGGAGAAGAAAATGAAATTAACAGGAAAGCAAACCTGGGTATTTGAACATCCCATATTTGTCAACTCAGCGGGAACAGCAGCAGGACCAAAGGAAAAAGACGGACCGCTCGGCTCTTTATTTGATAAAACCTATGACGAAATGCATTGTAATCAAAAAAGCTGGGAAATGGCGGAACGGCAGCTGATGGAAGACGCTGTTAATGTTGCACTTCAAAAAAACAATCTGACAAAAGATGATATTGACCTATTGCTGGCAGGCGACTTGCTGAACCAAAACGTGACGGCTAACTATGTCGCAAGACACTTGAAAATCCCATTTCTTTGTATGTTTGGCGCCTGTTCAACATCAATGGAAACAGTGGCTGTCGCATCAGCCTTAGTTGATGGCGGGTTTGCCAAAAGGGCACTCGCTGCCACTAGCAGTCACAATGCAACTGCGGAAAGACAGTTTCGCTATCCGACAGAATACGGAGGCCAAAAACCGGACACTGCTACCTCCACTGTAACCGGAAGCGGTGCAGTTGTCATCAGTCAGACACCGGGTGATATCCAAATCACAAGTGCGACTGTCGGGAAGGTTTCTGATTTAGGAATTACAGATCCTTTTGATATGGGATCGGCTATGGCTCCGGCTGCAGCTGATACGATTAAGCAGCACTTTAAAGATCTCAACCGGACAGCGGATGACTATGATCTAATCCTGACAGGTGACCTGTCAGGCGTCGGTTCTCCAATCGTAAAAGACATTTTAAAAGAAGATGGATATCCAGTCGGCACAAAGCATGATGATTGCGGGCTTCTGATTTACACTCCGGATCAGCAGGTCTTTGCCGGGGGGAGCGGCTGTGCTTGTTCAGCGGTTGTCACCTACTCTCATATTTTTAAGCAGCTGAGAGAAGGAAAACTAAACCGTGTATTTGTCGTGGCGACCGGGGCGCTATTAAGCCCGACGATGATCCAGCAAAAAGAAACCATCCCGACTATCGCCCACGGGGTTGTATTTGAGCGTGCAGGAGGTGCATCTTAATATGGACTACCTTTTGGCTTTTGTCTGCGGCGGGGCCATCTGTATCGTCGGCCAGCTGCTCTTGGATATTTTTAAATTGACGCCAGCTCATGTCATGACATCATTTGTTGTAATCGGTGCAATATTAGATGGTTTCGGCATTTACGATAAATTTATTGAATTTGCCGGAGGAGGCGCCACCGTTCCGATCGTCAGCTTCGGTCACAGTCTTCTGCACGGCGCCATGCATCAGGCGCATATACACGGATTTATAGGAATCGGCATGGGGATTTTTGAGCTGACCTCGGCCGGTATCTCAGCCGCTATTCTTTTCGCCTTTATCGTAGCTGTTATTTTCAAACCGAAAGGATAATGCCGACATGACGACAAAACGCAAGGTCATACTGGTAACAGACGGGGATGTTTATGCCGCTAAAACAATTGAATACGCCGCAAGCAAAGTGGGAGGTCGATGTATTTCACAATCAAAAGGGAATCCTTCCACCCGCAGCGGCGCCGAGCTTGTCAAGCTGATCGCCTCAGCACCGTATGATCCTGTATTTGTCATGTTTGACGACTCCGGCCTTCAAGGAGAGGGTCCGGGAGAAGCCGCTCTGACCTATGTCGCAACCCATCCGTCTATTGAAGTGCTCGGTGTGATTGCGGTCGCGTCAAAAACACATCAGGCTGAATGGACCAGGGTTGATGTAAGCATTGACCGCAATGGAGAAATAACTGAATACGGCGTCGATAAAGTCGGGGAAAGGGAATTTGATGACCACAGAATGAGTGGAGATACAGTCTACTGCCTTGATAAACTTGATCTCCCGCTTATTGTCGGTATCGGGGATATCGGCAAAATGGGCAGAAAAGACGATATCTCAAAAGGGTCGCCAATCACCATGAAAGCGGTCGAGTTTATTTTAGAAAGGAGCGGGTATCATGCCGGACCACAAGGAAGAGAAAATTCGGGTTTATCGGAATCCAGCTAAAAATGAAGAGTATTTCAAAAACCGTGTTGGGATGGGGACGAGCTATGATGTAGGTGTTCGCAAGCTCACGATTTTAGATAAAGAGATCCAGCTTTACTATCTAAATGGATTATGCGATACAGCCTATATTATTCATTTAATGAGAGAGCTTGTTGCCATTAACAATCGGAAAGAAGACCCTGATGAGCTGGTCGACATCGTCGAAAACAGGCTGCTTAACGCCCAGGTCGAAAAAGTAAAAACCTTGGATGAAACCACCGACCAAGTGCTGTCCGGGCTCGTCGCTGTCATTGTTGAAGGTGCAGGCTTCGCATTTATAATTGATGTCAGAAGCTATCCGGGCAGAAACCCGGAAGAACCTGATACGGAAAAGGTGGTCAGGGGAGCCAGAGACGGATTTGTTGAAAATATCGTCGTCAATACGGCCCTTCTCAGAAGGCGGATCAGAGACGAGCGCCTTCGAGTCAAGATGACTAAAGTTGGTGAGCGGTCAAAGACGGATTTAAGCATTTGTTATATAGAAGATATAGCTGATCCGGATCTGGTTGAGATCGTAGAAAAAGAAATTGCATCCATTGATGTCGATGGATTAACAATGGCAGACAAAACTGTCGAGGAATTCATTGTTAATCAAAGCTATAATCCTTTTCCGCTCGTGCGCTATACAGAAAGACCGGATGTGGCCGCAAATCATGTTCTAGAAGGCCATGTTATCATTATAGTGGACACATCGCCGAGTGTGATCATTACCCCGACGACTTTATTTCACCATGTGCAGCATGCTGAAGAATATAGGCAGGCGCCTTCAGTCGGGACCTTTTTAAGATGGGTAAGATTTTTCGGTATTCTTGCTTCTACTTTATTTCTTCCGATCTGGTTTCTCTTTGTGCTTCAGCCTGATCTGCTCCCGGACAACATGAAATTTATCGGTTTAAATAAAGATACGCATATCCCGATCATCCTGCAGATATTTTTAGCTGACTTAGGAATCGAGTTTCTCAGAATGGCTGCCATTCACACACCGACGGCTTTATCGACAGCAATGGGTTTAATTGCCGCTGTTCTGATCGGGCAGATTGCGATTGAGGTCGGCCTTTTTTCTCCTGAGGTGATTCTGTACGTCTCACTTGCGGCGATTGGAACCTTTACGACGCCTAGTTATGAATTAAGCTTGGCAAACAAAATGAGCCGTCTTGTCCTCATGATACTCGTTGCTTTATTTCATATAAAAGGGCTCGTCATCGGATTTACAGTGCTAATTATTGCCATGGCAAGCATCAAATCCCTTCAGACACCGTACTTATGGCCGCTGATTCCCTTTAACGGAAAGGCGCTGTGGCAGGTTCTTGTCCGCACAGCGAAACCTGGCGCAAAAGTAAGACCCAGCATCGTTCACCCCAAAAATCGCTTAAGGCAGCCTACCAATTCATAATCGCATTGAAACTGACTGAAGAGTATGATAATGTATGTCTTAATTATGAAGGGACAGTCCATAAAACTGTCCTTTCATCCATAAGCGGAGAAAGAGGGAATGACATTGTTCTTACACGGCACAAGCAGACAAAATCAACATGGTCATTTAGAAATCGGAGGTGTGGATGCTCTCTATTTAGCGGAGAAATATGGTACACCTCTTTACGTATATGATGTGGCTTTAATACGTGAGCGTGCTAAAAGCTTTAAGCAGGCGTTTATTTCTGCAGGGCTGAAAGCACAGGTGGCATATGCGAGCAAAGCATTCTCATCAGTCGCAATGATTCAGCTCGCTGAGGAAGAGGGACTTTCTTTAGATGTCGTATCCGGAGGAGAGCTATATACGGCTGTTGCAGCAGGCTTTCCGGCAGAACGCATCCACTTTCATGGAAACAATAAGAGCAGGGAAGAACTGCGGATGGCGCTTGAGCACCGCATCGGCTGCATTGTGGTGGATAATTTCTATGAAATCGCGCTTCTTGAAGACCTATGTAAAGAAACGGGTCACTCCATCGATGTTCTTCTTCGGATCACGCCCGGAGTAGAAGCGCATACGCATGACTACATTACAACGGGCCAGGAAGATTCAAAGTTTGGTTTCGATCTTCATAACGGACAAACTGAACGGGCCATTGAACAAGTATTACAATCGGAACACATTCAGCTGCTGGGTGTCCATTGCCATATCGGCTCGCAAATCTTTGATACGGCCGGTTTTGTGTTAGCAGCGGAAAAAATCTTCAAAAAACTAGACGAATGGAGAGATTCATATTCATTTGTATCCAAGGTGCTGAATCTTGGAGGAGGTTTCGGCATTCGTTATACGGAAGATGATGAACCGCTTCATGCCACTGAATACGTTGAAAAAATTATCGAAGCTGTGAAAGAAAATGCTTCCCGTTACGGTTTTGACATCCCGGAAATTTGGATCGAACCGGGCCGTTCTCTCGTGGGAGACGCAGGCACAACTCTTTATACGGTTGGCTCTCAAAAAGAAGTGCCGGGTGTCCGCCAATATGTGGCTGTAGACGGAGGCATGAACGACAATATTCGTCCTGCGCTTTACCAAGCTAAATATGAAGCTGCGGCAGCCAACAGGATCGGAGAAGCGCATGACAAAACGGTATCAATTGCCGGAAAGTGCTGTGAAAGCGGAGATATGCTGATTTGGGATATTGACCTGCCGGAAGTAAAAGAAGGCGATCTTCTTGCCGTTTTTTGTACAGGCGCTTATGGATACAGCATGGCCAACAATTATAACCGTATTCCGAGACCCGCCGTTGTATTTGTCGAAAACGGTGAGGCTCATTTAGTCGTGAAGCGAGAAACATACGAAGATATTGTAAAACTTGATCTGCCATTTAAAACGGGTGTAAAGCAATAAAAGAAAGCGCCGATTTTTCGGCGCTTTTCTTATTTGAATATAGATACAATCGCATTCCAGATAGATACGAAGAAATCAATGACTTTCTGGATGAAGTTTTTGCCTTCATCTGATTCTATGAATTTCGTAATCTTATCTTTCGCTTTATCTAGCTGGTCACTGACCTGTCCCCAGTCAATGTCAGCGTTTTTCATCTTATTGAATAGGGAGACAAGCTGATTCTTTTGGCTGTCTGTAAGTGTGACGTTTAAATCAGAAGCTGCGTCATCCACTTGTTTTTCGATGTCAGCTTTATTATCAGGCACCCCGTTTTTAGCAAACTCTTCTTTGATTTTTGCAATCAGGGCTGCCGCATTTTCGTTACCGATTTTGTCTCCAAGCTCTGATGTCGTGACAAGCTCTTGGTTGGCGACCTGCTTAACATCCTCCGAGATCGCTTCGTCAGAAGAAACTTCATACGCCTTAATCAATCCAGTTAAAGCGGCAGTCCCGGATACTTCAAACGGTGCTGTAACATACACCTTCGCATCTTTAACACCGGCTGTCATCAGTGCATTCAGGTACATTTCATCTGTGATGCCGCTGATATTATGGGTCTCAACATTCAATCCGGAGCCTTTTTTGGCAATGGTGATTGACGATGAAGAAATCGCTCTCGATCCGATTTGCGCGTTCGATATATATTTTCCTAAATATTCATGTTCTTCCTTATTGGTCACGGTTACCGTTGTGGCATTATCAGGGACATTCATTTCATCAAGCACTTTTTGTTTGTCAGATTCTGACAAATCAGCACCCAGTGTTACAATGACATCTCCAACTGCGGCATCCGCGAGACTGACCTTCGGAACCATCAGCAGCAAAACGGCCGCTGCCAGCATTCCAATCCAAATTTTCTTCAAAGCAGTTTGACCTCCTTCAATTTCACAAGCAGCTGGATAGTGCTGCTTTGTGAGGACCTGAATCATGAAAAATACAGTTCCGTTAGGTTAGACGGAGATAAAGAGATTCAGGTTTCATTTTTATTTTTTAGTAAAGCTCGGGAGATTCGTTTTCCCCCGAAAGGTGTGGTATAATAGCCGCGACAAGGAGAGACAGGCTATAACCTATCATACATAATCTCCTTTGAAAATTAAAATAAAGAAAGTAGGCATACAATTGAAAACAGGTTACTTTTTATTAGAAGACGGGAACAAAATTGAATTTGAACTTTATCCTGAAGCTGCACCTGGAACTGTTGCAAACTTTGAAAAGCTTGCGAACGAAGGCTTTTATGACGGGCTTACATTCCACCGAGTGATCCCTGGCTTCGTCAGCCAAGGCGGATGCCCGCACGGAACTGGTACTGGCGGTCCGGGATACACAATCAAATGTGAAACAGAAGGAAACCCGCATACACATGAGGCGGGCGCACTTTCTATGGCACATGCCGGAAAAGACACTGGCGGCAGCCAATTTTTCATCGTTCATGAGCCACAGCCTCATTTGAACGGTGTTCACACTGTATTCGGTAAAGTAACAAGCGGATTAGAATTCGCGAAAAACATGTCTAACGGCGATGTCATGAAAGAAGTTCGCGTAGAAGGCTAATTGGCAGGCAAAAGGCTTCCTCATATAGAGGGAGCTTTTTTATTGGGTAAAAATGTTCAATAAAAAACCGCCGAGTGCTGATGGCGGTTGGCAAAACCAGGTGTTTAGTTAGTGAGACATCGCAAGCCCCCGTAATGAATAGATTAAAAAGTTTTGGTGACGTTCTGATCAGTAAATTGATGATTAATCATTTTAGCCTTGCTTACAAAGTTATTTTCAAAAACAATTCCTGTGTTTAAACCTCCGGAGCCAAACACAGATTTCGACAAAGTTAAAGGCCTGATCATAAAAGCGCCGCCTACGTTAATTACACTGTTCCCGGAAACGTTGTTTATATTAATAGGATAATCAATCATACTATCAAGTCTCCTTTCATATCATTCTATTTTTTATATGTATTAGTGCTAGAGTTGATTAGCGTAAACTTATCGGCAAAAATATTTAGGAGATGCCTGTTTTCATTGATTTAAAAAAACTCGAAAAAAGCGCCTCCTTTAAAGCTTCCGGAAGACTAGCTATCTGTCTATTCTTTTAACTACTCTGAATGCGGCAGCTGCTTTTCTGGCGAATGTAATAGGATCATCCTGTGCTGACTCAAAATGCATATACATTGCACCCGGCTCACTAAATAACTAGTGGTTATGCAATGCAGTAATCGTCATGCGCCGCTATCCTAGTTCGGTGAGCAAAGAATTTACCTCTTCATGTACGAAACTAAGTGAAATACTTTATCATTGCGAACATCAAACGGGGAAAATGGGGAATGGCCAAGGAATGAGGTAGGCAAACAAACACCTGACTCGGTGGCAGAACGAACTGCCCAAAATTTTGGCAAACTCCCTGTGTATCTTTTGTTTCCTCCCATTTCATGCTATTGCTCCTCCTATGTCAAAAAAGAATGTATGAGTGACGAGTATAGGAGAGAAGATCCCGCCATAGACAATGTTGTTGGACGACTGAAGGTGAAATTGTGCTGATTATACAAAAAGTGGATTGGGAATGATAAAAGAACAAAAAAGTTTAAGGAGAATCACATGCAAGTTTTGACGGGGTTGCTCGAACAGTACGGATATGCCGTCTTGTTTATTGTCTTGATGTTAGAGTTTCTATCTTTACTTGGACCAGGAGAGTTTGCCGGTGTTCTCGTGTTTCAAGAAAAGTTAAACTGGGTGCTAAGCATGTTAGCGGCCGGATTGGGGAGCTGTGCGGGAGTGAGCATGTCGTATTGGATCGGGTATAGACTGGGCCCAGCTGCAATTCAGAAAGCTTTTGCGTCGAGAGGTGTTCTGTTAGCCGTTATTGTTCTAACTTTTTTTTGGACGGTATTCAGAGGGCAAGATCGGAAAATCGAACTATCTTTCTTATTTTTCCTAGTCATTGGTGGGGAGCTTTATGAAGAGGGAATCAGACGGCTCTTTCATTCCCTTCATCCTGTTCACGCTCCTTTGGAAAGTCATGTATTATATCCATTCCCAAGCGAACAGACGTTAACGGCATTTGTCATTTTTGGTTTTTGTGCTTATCTTTTTGTTCGTCATTCTCACAAGGCGTGTCTGCAAACTGTTGCGTTTTTTTGTTTATTATCGTTTTATTCTTCATCGGGCTGAGCCGTGTGTACGTTAATGAGCAGTATCCGAGTGATGTTGCTGCGGGTTACGCCTTCGGCGGTGTTTGGCTTGGTTTAAATGTTTTGGTCATGGAGCTTTTCCGTTTCTCCAGAAGATTTACCAAGCTGAGAAACGAACTCAATTAGTATGTAAAGAACGGGTGATCAAAATTAAGAAAACTTTAAAGTAGTACGGTTCATTGGGATTGGTATTTTGTAGTAAAATAAATCAAACAAACGTGATGTAATGAAAAGGAGAACGCGATATGGACAACAAAGGCTGTATAAAATGCGGCAGTACTGAAGCCGGACAAAAAGAAATAGCCACAACCGGCACGGGATTATCAAAGCTGTTTGACGTGCAGCATAACCGATTTCTAGTGGTTTACTGTAAGAACTGCGGATATTCAGAGTTTTATAATAAAGAGTCTTCAACTGCTGGGAATATATTGGATTTATTTTTTGGAGGCTGATCCATGTTTTCGAGCTTGAATGATTTTAAACATATTATGAAAGCAAAAAACGTGGTGCGGTTATCACCTGTGAAATAGGCTGCCGCAAACATTCCAGTAACCTTCATGACGTGAATTGTTTTGTCAAGTGCCATGGGTATCATGGACTGGGAGATCAATGGAATGCAGTAAATGAACAAACTGCCCGTAACCTCATGCTTTATATACGATCTAAAGATTTAGCATATGAGAACTCTCTTTCTTCTGAGTCCATCGCTTCTGAATTATGCGATTCATTTCTTTCAATATTTGCAGGCTTAGTTATGATCGACAAGAAAAATAGGCATGATGTGGGTAGAAGATGTGTTTGTAAAATCACTTCAATGGTCCTAATGGGATTTTTTTTCGATTCGTGATAACATAAATTGAAGACCGTTGTTTATTGGAGGAAATCAGTTGAAATCAGAAAATGTTTCGAAGAAAAAATCAATATTAGAATGGGCAAAAGCAATTGTGATTGCTGTCGTTCTTGCTTTGCTCATCCGCAACTTTATTTTTGCGCCGTATGTCGTTGATGGTGACTCTATGTATCCTACACTTCACAACCGTGAAAGGGTCTTTGTTAATATGACAGTCAAATACATCGGCGAGTTTGATAGAGGAGACATCGTCGTGTTAAACGGAGATGATGTTCACTATGTCAAACGTATTATCGGCCTTCCCGGCGATACGGTTGAGATGAAAAATGACCAGCTCTATATCAACGGGAAAAAGGTGGACGAACCTTATTTGGCGGCTAATAAAAAGAGAGCGAAACAGGACGGTTTTGACCATTTGACCGATGATTTCGGCCCGGTTAAAGTGCCTGATAACAAGTATTTTGTGATGGGTGACAATCGTCGCAATTCCATGGACAGCCGTAACGGCCTTGGCCTCTTCACGAAAAAACAAATTGCGGGTACGTCAAAGTTTGTTTTCTACCCGTTTAACGAAATGCGCAAAACAAATTAGGATCAAGCAGCTTCCCGAGAGGCTGCTTTTTTATATCTTTTTTGCGGTCATCCCCTTAAAACAGAACATAAATTCGTATATCTATAGAAAAGAAATTTTTGCAGAAATGTGAAACATATTCCCGTTATGCATCGTTATATTAATAATTTACGAGAATTTACGGTTTTTTATTCATGAAAAAAAGGAATAACTCATATGAATGAATAGATTCATATTGGCTGGAGGTTTAGAAATGGGAAGAATAAAAACCAAGATTACCATTCTGTTAGTGCTTTTGCTTTTACTTGCAGGCGGTTATATGTACATAAATGATGTTGAGCTGAAGGATGTTCCGACAGCAATTGGACAAACCTTGTCCTCGGAAGAAGAGGAATACACCATCCAGGAATATAAAGTGACGAAAATTGACGGCTCAGAGTATCATGGAGTAGCAGAAAACGGAACGAAAATCATCTTCAACGGAAAAAAATTAAATCAGGATTTATCTGATATAAAAGAAGGTGACAAGATTAAGGCTTACTTCAGCAAATCAAAGCGGATCGACGGATTAATCAAGGTTGCAAAAGTGAATGATTAACAAAACATCACCTTTCGGATCGAAGGGTGATGTTTTGTTTTTCTCAAATTGTAAGTTTATTTCATTGCGTACTTTAAAAAGGATCGCTATAATAGCCAATAAGGACAAATGAATAAAGATTGTATCCTTCGGGGCAGGGTGGAAATCCCGACCGGCGGTAGTAAAGCACATTTGCTTTAGAGCCCGTGACCCGTGTGCATAAGCACGCGGTGGATTCAGTTTAAGCTGAAGCCGACAGTGAAAGTCTGGATGGGAGAAGGATGATGAACCGCTATGCAAATGGTTCAAAAATGCATAGTGTTATTTCCTATTGCGTAAAATACCTAAAGCCCCGGATTTTTTATAAAAATTCGGGGCTTTTTTGACGGTAAATAACAAAAGAGGGGAGGGAAACAAATGGAAGAGTATTATATGAAGCTGGCCTTAGATCTTGCGAAGCAGGGCGAAGGACAGACCGAATCCAATCCGCTTGTCGGCGCTGTTGTCGTAAAGGACGGACAAATTGTCGGAATGGGCGCCCATTTAAAATATGGGGAAGCTCATGCAGAAGTTCATGCCATCCATATGGCTGGAGCACATGCAGAGGGTGCCGACATTTACGTTACACTCGAACCGTGCAGCCATTACGGAAAAACACCGCCATGTGCAGAATTGATTATCAACTCTGGCATCAAAAGAGTGTTCGTGGCGATGAGAGATCCTAATCCGCTTGTGGCTGGAAGAGGGATCAGCATGATGAAAGAAGCCTGCATTGAGGTAAGGGAAGGCATCCTGGCAGACCAGGCGGAGAGGCTGAATGAAAAATTTCTGCACTTTATGAGGACAGGCCTTCCGTACGTCACGCTAAAAGCGGCTGCCAGCCTTGACGGCAAGATAGCTACCAGCACGGGTGACAGCAAATGGATCACGTCAGAGGCTGCAAGACAGGATGCTCAGCAATACAGGAAAACACACCAAAGCATTTTAGTCGGAGTTGGCACAGTGAAAGCCGACAATCCGAGCTTAACCTGCAGACTGCCGAATGTAACAAAACAGCCGGTTCGGGTCATACTTGATACCGTACTCTCGATTCCTGAGGACGCTAAAGTGATTTGTGATCAAATAGCGCCGACATGGATTTTTACGACGGCACGCGCAGAAGAGGAAAAGAAAAAACGGCTTTCAGCTTTCGGAGTGAACATATTTACACTTGAAACCGAGCGCATTCAAATTCCCGATGTTTTGAAGATCCTAGCGGAGGAAGGCATCATGTCGGTGTATGTGGAAGGCGGTTCAGCTGTTCACGGAAGCTTTGTCAAAGAAGGCTGTTTTCAAGAAATCATCTTCTATTATGCCCCTAAACTAATCGGAGGAACGCATGCTCCCAGCTTAATCTCCGGTGAAGGTTTTCAATCAATGAAAGATGTCCCCTTATTACAATTCACTGATATAACCCAAATCGGCCGTGATATCAAACTGACGGCAAAACCGACAAAGGAATAGGATGGTGACCATGTTTACAGGAATTATCGAAGAAACAGGCACAATCGAATCCATGAAAAAAGCAGGGCATGCAATGGCCTTAACTATTAAATGCTCAAAGATTTTAGAGGATGTTCATCTTGGCGACAGCATTGCAGTGAACGGCATTTGTTTAACTGTCACTGATTTTACAAAAAATCAATTCACAGTGGATGTTATGCCTGAAACAGTCAAAGCTACGTCACTGAATGATTTAACAAAAGGAAGCAAAGTAAATCTGGAAAGAGCGATGGCGGCAAACGGCCGTTTCGGAGGCCATTTCGTCTCAGGCCATGTCGACGGAACTGCGGAAATCACACGAATTGAAGAGAAAAGCAACGCAGTTTACTATGATTTAAAAATGGACCCATCATTAACAAAAACATTGGTTTTAAAGGGATCAATTACGGTGGATGGCGTGAGCTTAACCATATTCGGCCTGACAGAAGACACAGTGACGATCTCCTTAATACCGCATACGATCAGCGAAACGATTTTTTCAGAAAAAACGATCGGCTCTAAAGTGAATATCGAATGCGATATGATCGGAAAATATATGTATCGATTTTTGCATAAAGCCAATGAAAATAAGACCCAACAAACCATTACAAAAGCCTTCTTAAGCGAAAACGGCTTTTAGAGAGGAAGATTAGCATGTTTCATCCGATAGAAGAAGCACTGGACGCTTTAAAAAAAGGCGAAGTCATCATCGTTGTAGATGATGAAGACAGAGAAAATGAAGGAGACTTTGTGGCTCTTGCCGAGCATGCAACGCCGGAAGTCATTAACTTTATGGCGACACATGGGAGAGGACTGATCTGCACGCCGCTCAGTGAGGAAATCGCAGACAGGCTTGATCTTCACCCTATGGTTGAGCATAATACAGACTCTCACCACACTGCATTTACCGTAAGCATAGACCATCGTGAAACGAAGACAGGTATCAGCGCTCAAGAAAGATCTTTTACCGTTCAAGCATTGCTGGACAGCAAATCCGTGCCATCTGATTTTCAGCGTCCGGGGCACATTTTTCCACTGATTGCGAAAAAAGGAGGTGTCCTGAAAAGAGCGGGCCATACAGAAGCTGCTGTTGATCTTGCTGAAGCTTGCGGATCTCCAGGAGCCGGCGTCATTTGTGAAATTATGAATGAAGACGGAACGATGGCGAGAGTGCCTGAGCTCATTGAAATTGCGAAAAAGCATCAATTAAAAATGATCACCATTAAGGATTTGATTCAATACCGTTACAATCTGACAACACTTGTCGAGCGTGAAGTTGACATTACGCTGCCTACTGATTTTGGGACATTTAAGGTTTATGGATACACAAATGAGGTAGATGGAAAAGAGCATGTCGCATTTGTGATGGGAGAGGTGCCGTTCGGAGAAGAACCGGTATTGGTCCGGGTACATTCAGAATGTCTCACAGGTGACGTGTTTGGCTCTCATCGCTGTGATTGTGGACCGCAGCTGCACGCTGCGCTGAACCAAATTGCCGCAGAAGGCCGTGGAGTGCTTCTGTACTTGCGCCAAGAAGGACGAGGCATCGGTTTAATCAATAAATTAAAAGCTTATAAGCTTCAGGAACAAGGCTATGACACCGTAGAAGCCAATGAGGCGCTTGGATTCTTGCCGGATCTTCGCAACTATGGCATCGGAGCACAAATTTTACGCGACCTCGGTGTCCGGAATATGAAGCTTTTGACGAATAATCCGCGAAAAATCGCAGGCCTTGAAGGCTACGGACTCAGTATTTCAGAAAGAGTGCCGCTTCAAATGGAGGCGAAAGAACACAATAAAAAATATTTGCAAACCAAAATGAACAAGCTAGGTCATTTACTTCATTTCTAACCACAAATATCACAAAAAAGGATGGGAATCATATGAATATCATACAAGGAAATTTAGTTGGTACAGGTCTTAAAATCGGAATCGTAGTAGGAAGATTTAATGATTTTATTACGAGCAAGCTGCTGAGCGGAGCAGAAGATGCGCTGCTCAGACATGGCGTAGACACAAATGACATTGATGTGGCTTGGGTTCCAGGCGCATTTGAAATACCGTTTGCTGCGAAAAAAATGGCGGAAACAAAAAAATATGATGCTATTATCACATTGGGCACTGTCATCAGAGGCGCAACGACACATTACGATTATGTCTGCAATGAAGCTGCAAAAGGCATCGCGCAAGCAGCAAACACTACTGGTGTACCTGTCATCTTTGGAATTGTAACAACTGAAAACATCGAACAGGCTATCGAGCGTGCCGGCACAAAAGCGGGCAACAAAGGTGTAGATTGTGCTGTTTCTGCCATTGAAATGGCAAATTTAAACCGCTCATTTGAATAATTTGCTGAAAACAGTTTAAAAATATGGCGAAAATGATATAATGTGAGAAAACGGATCACCTATTCGTATCCGTTAATAGCAGACTGGACATTTTGGATATAGAGGGGTTTTTATGTTAATTCGTTATAAAAAATCGTTTGAAAAGATTGCGATGGGGCTTCTTTCGTTTATGCCGAATGAAAAAGACCTTAAGCAGCTTCAGCAGACAATTAAGGACTACGAAACGGATACAGACCGCCAGCTCTTTCTTTGGAAAGAGGACGAGGATATCGTCGGAGCAATCGGAGTCGAAAAAAAGGATTCTGAGGTTGAGATCCGGCATATCAGTGTGAATCCTTCTCATCGCCATCAAGGAATCGGAAAACAGATGATGGATGCTTTAAAGCATTTATTCAAAACGCAAGTACTGGTTCCAAATGAATTAACGCAGAGCTTTTTCGAACGTTGTCAAGGTCAGCAGGATCAAGACATTTCATACAATAATTAAGCAGAGGCTGTCATCAGCCTCTGCTTTTTTTTCTGCGTTCTATTTCTCTTTCACGTTCACGGATGACGTCAGTCCGATCCCGCAAACGGTGTTTGTCGATCAGAAATATGTTCCTGAGTGCACTGGGCTGCCCCCATGTATACTTTTTTTTCCTGCATTCGATCCTGCATGCTTCCTCCAGTTTCTCATCTTTGATTGGCAGCATAATGCTTTTATAGGCAGAGCCGGTTTCGATTTGTTCGTAAACCGATTGCATAAGTTCGAGCAAACGGCCATGATCGAGCCCTAAGTCTTCGACTGCCCGGTGTTCTGCTTGAAGAATCCGGATGCTGTTCGCCATCAGTCTTTTTGCCCCGGCTGTATTCTGCCTTCTGTGATGATATAAAGCAACTGCAAGCTGAATAAAGCCGACCCAATAGCGTTTTCGTTTCTTTGGCGGATCTTCCTTCCAATATTCTTCTAATATTTCATGGCATTCAAAATAATCCCGTGTCGCGTGAAACTCAACGAGATAATCTATATAAGCTTTCGGATACAAGGTGTTTCCTCCTTTAATGTGCTTTTAGTGTACCATAGAAGGGATAAAAGGAAAAAAGAACGCTCGGCCTCTATTGCTTCTTAGAAAGGAAAACCAGAAGCTAAGGCTTTTTCTCCCGCTTCTGCGCTCCGAGCAAATACCTCTCGTGTTTTGAATATTCTGTATAAACTTGTTCAAAACAGGAAATGAAATAGTATTGGACGAGAGCTTTTTGGTGGCTTATACTATAGGGTAGCCAGTTTTTCCGGCAATGAGAGTGATACTTGAAAATGGTGAGATGATGGAAGAATATCAAGTGAAAATTGATACGTTTGAGGGCCCATTGGACCTGCTGCTTCATTTAATCAATCGTCTTGAAATTGACATATATGATATACCTGTGGCGAAGATCACTGAACAATATTTATTATATGTACATACGATGCGTGTGCTTGAGCTCGATATGGCCAGCGAGTATTTGGTTATGGCTGCCACGCTGCTCAGCATTAAAAGCAGAATGCTGCTCCCGAAGCAAGAGGAGGAGCTTTTTGAAGATGAATTACTTGAAGAAGAAGATCCGCGGGAGGAACTGATTGAAAAGCTGATTGAGTATCGAAAATATAAAGATGCGGCGAAGGATTTAAAAGAACGGGAAGAAGAAAGACAAAAATCGTTCACGAAACCGCCGAGTGATTTGAGTGAATACGCAAAAGAAGTAAAACAGTCTGAGCAAAAGCTCTCTGTCACGGTCTATGATATGATCGGAGCTTTTCAAAAAGTGCTGAAACGCAAAAAAATAAACAGGCCGATGGAAACAACAATTACAAGACAGGACATACCAATCGAAGCCAGAATGAACGAAATCGTGCACAGCTTGAAATCTAGAGGAACGAGAATCAACTTTATGGATCTGTTTCCATATGAGCAAAAAGAACATTTAGTAGTGACCTTTCTAGCTGTTCTCGAGCTGATGAAAAATCAGCTGGTCCTCATTGAACAGGAACACAATTTTTCAGATATTTACATTACGGGGAGTGAATCCATTCATGGGGCTTGATATCGTGAATTGGAAAGCTATTGTGGAAGCCCTTCTTTATGCGGCAGGCGATGAAGGGCTTACAAAAAAGCAGCTGTTAACAGTGCTTGAAATCGAAGAGCCTGAACTGAACACGATCATGGCGGATGTGGCGGACGAATACCGCGGAGATACACGAGGGATTGAACTTATTGAGTATGCAGATACGTACATGCTCTCTACCAAAAAAGACTTTGCGCCTTACTTGAAAAAACTGATTGAAGTGCCGTCAAAGGGCCTTTCTCAGGCATCTTTAGAAGTACTGGCCATTGTTTCATACAAACAGCCAATTACGAGAGCAGAAATTGAAGAAATCAGAGGAGTAAAATCAGAGCGGATTTTACACAGTCTTGTCGCGAAGGCGCTATTGTGTGAAGTAGGGCGTGCCGATGGTCCGGGGCGGGCCATTTTATACGGTACTACGCCGACTTTTCTTGAACAATTCGGTCTGAAAACGCTGGACGAGCTTCCGCCGCTGCCTGAAAATGCGGAAGAAGACGTTCTTCAAGAAGAAGCAGATTTATTTTTTGAAAACTTTAACCAAACCTTCGAAGATATAAAATAGAAGTTTAATGAATCGCGCTTTTTCATCATCATAAGATATAAGGAAGAAGCTATCATGAAAGAAGCAAAATGTGAGAGACAAAGACATGAGGGGAAGATACCAAACGAAATGGGACATTCGATTGTGCGAGCGCAGACTCAAAAAACAGGCGAATTCTTATCAATGGTTGTCAATACCGTGAACGATTACCTAAATCAAACGACGCTTGAGTCCTTACAGGCTGAATTGCCTATTGAAAAAGGGTACTGCTGTGATGTGCTTAGCACTCTGAGAAGAATGGCAGTATTTTGTGAAGGAGGCGCAGAAGCGTGCCGTCGTCTCCTGATGCAGGAGCCTTTTCAGGAAGCCAGAGCGGAAAAAACACTTTATAATGTGTATCACCAATGCATTGAAGAGTTCTTTATGCCGAAAAAAGACACGTGGTGTGAAAATAGCCGGGCGTCTTATACCGGGGTCAGCGCAATTGAGTTTTATCATGCTGTTCCTGCGTCGCTTGAGCAATTATTATTGCCGTTGAGCGCGGCCTTTCTGAAGATGAGGGAAGAGCTGGCTCATTACGAAGCGTCCGGATCAAGCATGGCGCCAATCAGATAACGTTTACTCTCCCTTTTTCAGGGAGAGTTTTTTTATGTTTGCTTCCAGAAATATAATTGTTATTCATAACTGATGGACATGCGCATAAACTTGTACAAACCACCACAAGGACGTGAGCAAACATGCGCATTTTCAAAAAAGCAGTATTCGTGATCATGATTTCTTTTCTTATTGCAACCGTAAATGTGAATACAGCACATGCTGCTATAGATGTCAGTGCAAAAAGCGCGATCATTATTGACGGTGCGTCAGGCAGAGTGTTATATGCCAAGGATGAGCATCAAAAAAGGCGGATCGCGAGCATCACAAAAATTATGACCGCCGTCCTCGCCATCGAATCCGGCAAAATGGATCAAACGGTGACGGTTTCGGCAAATGCTGTCAGAACAGAAGGCTCCGCCATTTATTTAACAGAAGGTCAAAAAGTGAAGCTAAAAGATCTTGTGTATGGCCTGATGCTAAGATCAGGAAACGACGCCGCTGTCGCGATTGCTGAGCATGTCGGTGGGAGCCTCGATGGGTTTGTTTATATGATGAATCAAAAAGCCGAGCAGCTTGGTATGAAAAACACCCGTTTTCAAAACCCGCACGGATTGGACGACCATGAAAATCATTATTCAACAGCCTATGACATGGCCATTTTAACTAAGTATGCTATGAAGCTGAAAGACTATCAAAAGATTTCAGGCACAAAAATATACAAAGCGGAAACGATGGAAAGCGTATGGAAAAACAAAAATAAACTGCTGACCATGCTATATCCGTACAGCACAGGAGGAAAAACAGGCTATACAAAACTTGCAAAACGGACACTGGTCTCTACGGCTTCAAAGGACGGCATTGACCTGATAGCCGTCACCATTAATGACCCTAATGATTGGGATGACCATATGAAGATGTTTAACTATGTGTTTGAGCATTATCAAACCTATTTAATTGCAAAAAAAGGGGATATTCCAAAGCTGAAAGGCACATTTTATGAATCGAAGGCTTTTATCAAACGTGATATCACCTATTTGCTGACTGAAGAGGAAAAAGAAGATGTGAAAATTAATACCACACTGCTCAAGCCGAAAAAAGCATGGGAAAAAGATGCCTCGAAAATCCCTGACATCGTAGGGCACATGGAGATCATGTTCAACAATGCAACCATCGCAAAAGTGCCGATCTATTATGAAAATGAGCGGCATCAAAAACCGAAGAAACAATTTTTTGAAACGTTTAAATCAATCTTTCTGAATGCGGCAGGCGGAGCAAAATGGTCAATATAATTTGGGTCAGTTTAACCGTGATCGGACTCGTTTTTGCGATGTGCAACGGAACTCTGCAAGATGTAAATGAAGCCGTGTTTAAGGGTGCGAAAGAAGCGATTACGATTTCATTTGGATTGATGAGCGTGCTTGTTTTCTGGCTTGGCTTAATGAAAATCGCCGAGCAGTCAGGTCTTTTGGATATTTTCAGCCGGATGTGCAGGCCTTTTATATCTAAACTGTTCCCTGATATACCGCCGGATCACCCGGCGATGGGCTATATTTTATCTAATCTTATGGCGAATTTCTTCGGCCTCGGAAATGCAGCAACTCCGCTTGGCATTAAAGCAATGGAACAAATGAAAAAGCTGAATGGAAACCGATCGGAAGCAAGCCGGTCAATGATTACTTTTTTAGCTGTTAATACGTCCTGCATCACACTCATCCCGACAACGGTGATCGCTGTCCGAATGGCTTATTCCTCCAAAACGCCGACAGATATCGTCGGGCCAAGCATTTTGGCAACGCTTATTTCCGGAATCGGTGCCATTATCATTGATCGGTATTTTTATTACCGCCGCAAAAAGAAGGGAAGGTGAGCGGATGGAAATCATCAACTGGCTGTCTTTAGCCATGATTCCAATCATTATTGCCGGAATTCTTCTTTATGGAACGATCAAAAAGGTTCCGACATATGAATCGTTTGTCGAAGGCGGAAAAGAGGGGATAGAAATCGCCTTTTCCATTATCCCCTATTTAGTCGGAATGCTTGTCGCTATAACTGTTTTCAGATCATCAGGCGCGCTTGATTTTATAATGGATCTTTTAAAACCGGCTTTCTCCGCTATCGGCATCCCTGCTGAAGTAGTGCCGCTTGCTCTGATCCGCCCGATCTCCGGTACGGCCGCACTCGGAATGACGACCGATTTAATTGCAGTATACGGGCCCGATTCCTTTATCGGCAGGCTTGCTTCCGTCATGCAGGGATCTACAGATACAACGCTTTACGTACTGACTGTGTATTTCGGAGCAGTCGGCATTAAAAAAATGGGTGATGCATTAAAGGTGGGACTTCTTGCAGATTTAATCGGCGTAGTTGCATCTATCATCATCGTTACGTTATTATTTGGGAGCGCCTGAAAACGGCGTTTTTTTTAGATTTGGCATAGGAATTTGAAAAAGCTTGTTTGTTAAGGTTTAAAAAAGTAAGATAATACTTGAGGTGAAAGACATGGAAAGACTGCAAAAAGTGATTGCTCATGCTGGAGTTGCGTCGCGCAGAAAGGCAGAAGAGCTGATTAAAGAAGGAAAAGTAAAGGTGAATGGCAAAGTAGTAACAGAGCTAGGTGTTAAGGTCACCGGTTCTGATCAGATTGAGGTAAACGGGTTAAAGGTTGAACGCGAAGAGCCGGTTTACTTTCTCTTATATAAACCAAGAGGCGTTATTTCCGCAGCGCAAGATGATAAAGGACGCAAAGTGGTGACGGACTTTTTTAAAAATATTCCGCAGCGCATTTATCCGATTGGGCGTCTGGACTATGATACGAGCGGTCTTTTGCTTTTAACCAATGACGGCGAATTCGCCAATAAGCTGATGCACCCTAAGTATGAAATAGACAAAACATACGTGGCGAAGGTGAAAGGAATCCCGCCTAAAGAGCTGCTCAGAAAGCTGGAGCGCGGAATTAGGCTGGAAGAAGGCAAAACAGCGCCTGCTAAAGCGAAGCTGCTGTCCTTGGATAAGAAAAAGCAGACAAGCATTATTCAGCTGACGATCCATGAGGGACGCAACAGACAGGTGCGCCGCATGTTTGAAGCGATCGGACATGAGGTAATCAAGCTGAAGCGTGAGGAATACGCGTTTTTAAACCTGCGAGGCCTGCACACGGGCGATGCCAGAGAGCTTACGCCTCACGAAGTAAAAAGGCTCAGAGCACTGGCGGATCATGGTAAAAACGCTTTCTAAATTTCACATAACCTTCAAAAAGTAAGAAATGTGAAATGAACGTGCAATGATATAATTGAATGGATCTGCAATAGGGGGAAGGGGGCAGTGGACAATGAAGAAAAAAAGGCGTTTATTCATTCGGACCGGCATCCTTCTCGTTTTAATCTGCGCACTCGGCTATACCATTTACAATGCTGTATTTGCCGGCAAAGAGAGTATATCCGAAGGGTCCGACGCACCGAATTTTGTCCTTGAGGATACGAATGGGAAACGTATCGAGCTCAGTGACTTAAAAGGGAAAGGTGTTTTTTTGAATTTCTGGGGTACATGGTGTGAACCGTGCAAAAAAGAGTTTCCTTATATGGCAAACCAATATAAGCATTTTAAAAGCCAAGGTGTTGAAATTGTCGCTGTAAATGTTGGGGAGTCAAAGATAGCAGTACATAATTTTATGAAATCCTACGGAGTCAATTTCCCGGTTGTTCTGGATACAGATCGCCAAGTGCTTGATGCCTATGACGTATCTCCGCTTCCGACAACCTTTTTGATCAATCCGGAAGGAAAAGTTGTCAAGGTGGTGACCGGCACTATGACAGAAAGCATGATACACGATTATATGAATCTCATAAAACCCGGAGAGACTTCGGGATGAAGCAAGTCAAATGTGAATGCGGACATATAAACCCGGTCGGAACCGTTTTATGCGAATCGTGCGGAAGAGCTCTTCAGGAAACTCAACCTCCGCTCGCTGATATGAGATATGACGGAAGCGCAAGACGTTCGCAAACCTATAACAAAACGATCATCGACAAAATTTGGAATTTCTTTTCCTCGGTTAAGGTGGGAATATGGCTTATCGTCATAACCCTTGCCGCATCAGCGTTCGGCACCATTTTTCCCCAGGAAGCCTATCTGCCTCCGGGCGCACAGGCTGATACTTATTACAAGGAGCAGTACGGCACGTTCGGCCAGCTTTATTATTTGCTCGGGTTTCATCACTTATATGGTTCTTGGTGGTATTTGCTGCTCATTGCCTCGATCGGCATTTCACTCGTGATTTGCAGCCTTGATCGGGTCATTCCGTTGTACAGAGCGTTAAAAAACCAAGGCGTCAGAAGGAGCCCAGCTTTTTTAAGAAGGCAGCGCTTGTTCAGTGAAACAGTAACTGTACTGAACGGGGAATCGAAAGAAAAGATAGTTGCTCTATTAAAGAAAAAACATTATAGAATCAGAGAAAAAGAGGGCAGCATTCTTGCTGAAAAAGGACGCTTTTCCCGCTGGGGCCCGTATGTCAACCATATTGGATTGATCATCTTTTTGATTGGTGCGATGCTGAGATTTGTGCCTGGCATGTACGTCGATGAGACGCTTTGGGTCAGAGAAGGCGAAACCGCAGCAATTCCGGGTACAGACGGAAAATATTATTTGAAAAACAATCAATTCAGCGTAGAGACCTATAACAGCAAAACGGAAAAAAAGGTATTTGCAGATGCCATTGACAGAGTCGGGGACGGTAGAGTGGCAAAGAACTTTCAAACCGAGGCCGTACTCTACAAGAGAGAAGGAAAAATTGTTTATGGCGAGAAGCCGAAGCTGAAAAAAGTAACAGAAGAAGACATCCGTGTCAATCAGCCGCTGCGTTTTGATTCTTTTTCCGTTTACCAGGTGGATTATAAAGAGAATCAGCTTGACCAAATGGTGTTCCAGCTGATTGATAAAAAAACAAAAAAATCCTTTGGGAGCCTGAAGATCAACCTTCTGGATCCAGATTCGGTCTATGATCTTGGCAACGGTTACAAAGTGGAAATCGCCAGCTACCTGCCAGACTTCTATTTTAATCAGGACGGAGAGCCGAGCACAAAAACAAAGATCCCTAACAATCCGGCTTTTGTCTTTAATATTATAACGCCGGACAAACCGAAAGGCGAAAAGAGCTTTGTCGCCATCCAAGAAACCATCGAAGGATCAGGCAATAATAAATACAAGCTGAAATTTGACCATGTCGAAACGAAAAACATTACTGGACTTACAGTCAGAAAGGATCTGACACTCTGGGTGCTTGCTGTCGGCGGAGCCATTTTTATGATCGGTGTTATTCAAGGTATGTACTGGCAGCATCGAAGAATTTGGCTGCACTCACAGGACGGTGCAGTTATGGTAGCAGGGCATACCAATAAAAACTGGTTTGGCCTGAAGAAGGATTTAGCATTTATATTGGCTGATTCCGGACTGACTGAACCGGTGGACCAAAAAGAATTAATCAAAACACAGAAATAGGCGAAAAGGGAGTGATGTCATGGCAGAGCTGAGCGGAAATTTTCTTTATGCGGCCTTTCTTGTGTATTTAATCGCTGTCCCAATCTTCGGCGGGGCCATACGCGGGAATAAAGATAAAAAGGGCAGGCCAAACCGATGGGCCAACATTGGAATCACCCTTTCTATTGTCGGTTTTTTCTGCCACCTAGGATATTTCATCACAAGGTGGGCTGCCAGCGGCCATGCGCCTGTCAGCAATATGTTTGAATTCACCACCGCTTTTGGCATGATGCTTGTTTTGGCGTTTATCATTCTTTATTTTCTCTATAGATTGCCTTCATTAGGCCTGTTTACGCTGTCAATTGCTTTATTGCTGATTGCCTACGCCAGCATGTTTCCGACAGATATCTCGCCTTTAATTCCTTCGCTCCAAAGTAACTGGCTGTATATTCACGTAACAACGGCCGCGCTTGGGCAAGCTATACTTGCCATCAGCTTTGTCGCTGGTGTCATCTTTCTTTTGAAGCATGTAGACCAGACAAAGCCAAGCAAAAAGACCTTCTGGCTTGAAGCGATTATGTTTATCCTGGTCACAACCGTCGCCTTTATTGCAATCACATCGGCATTTCGTCTTGCAGGCTATGAAGCGGAGTTTAACTGGGTGGACAAAAGTAAAGAAAAAAGCGTGATGGTGTACGAAATGCCCGCGCTTGTCGGTCCGCATCAGGGAGAGCTTTTGACCGAAGGAAGAATGGAACCGCTTGTTGATCTTCCCGCGCTTTTCTCAGGCAGAAAAGTGAACACTGTCATTTGGTCATTTGGAGCAGGTCTTGTGTTGTATGGGGCTCTCCGTCTGATCATCAGAAAAAGAATCAGCGCTCTATTACATCCGCTGGTGAAAAACGTCAATCTTGATCTGGTGGATGAGGTTGGGTACAGGGCCGTATCAATCGGATTTCCGATCTTTACACTCGGCGCGCTGATCTTTGCAATGATTTGGGCTCAGCTCGCGTGGACCAGATTTTGGGGCTGGGACCCTAAGGAAGTATGGGCGCTGATCACGTTTTTGTTCTATGCCGCTTACTTGCACTTAAGACTGTCAAGAGGCTGGCACGGTGAGAAGTCAGCATGGCTGGCCGTAATCGGTTTTGCTATTATTATGTTTAATTTAATATTCGTAAATCTTGTGCTTGCCGGACTTCATTCTTATGCATAGTCCTTTGAAAGCGACACAGTTCTCAAACTTTCTCACGATTTGATAAAATGAAAGTAACAGAAGGAAAGCAGGGGGAAAACATGGACCAAACGAACGAAACAAAAATATTAGTAGTTGATGACGAAGCCAGAATTCGCCGCCTTTTAAGAATGTATCTTGAACGTGAAAATTATGCTATAGATGAAGCGGAAAATGGTGATGAGGCCATTGCCAAAGGGCTTGAAGCCAATTATGACTTAATTTTGCTTGATCTGATGATGCCGGGGACTGATGGAATTGAAGTGTGCCGGCAAATTCGTGAAAAAAAAGCGACACCCATTATTATGCTGACCGCAAAAGGAGAAGAAGCAAACCGGGTGCAGGGGTTTGAAGCGGGAACAGATGATTATATTGTTAAGCCGTTCAGCCCGAGAGAAGTCGTGCTGCGTGTAAAGGCCCTTTTGAGAAGAGCATCCCAAACCTCTTATTTCAATGCCAATACACCGACGAAAAATGTGCTCGTGTTTTCACATCTGTCCATAGACCATGATGCTCACCGCGTAACAGCTGATGGAACAGAAGTGAGCCTGACGCCAAAAGAGTATGAGCTTCTATATTTCTTAGCGAAAACGCCTGACAAGGTGTATGATCGGGAAAAGCTTCTGAAAGAAGTGTGGCAATATGAGTTTTTTGGTGATTTACGGACAGTGGACACTCACGTCAAACGCTTGAGAGAGAAGCTGAACAAGGTTTCTCCGGAGGCTGCGAAAAAAATTGTCACCGTATGGGGTGTAGGTTATAAATTTGAGGTCGGCGCTGAATGAAATTTTGGAAAAGCGTAGTAGGCAAGCTGTGGTTTACGATCCTTTCACTCGTCTTGATCGTATTGTTCATTTTAACGGTTCTTTTGCTGGAGTTTATTGAAAACTACCATGTGGAAGAAGCCGAGAATGATTTAACACAGCTTGCGAATAAAGTTGCTGTCATCCTAGAAAATCACGAGGACCAGGCACTGGCAAGGTCAATCACTTGGGAGCTCGCTGATAACTTAACAAGCATTGCCATCATCCAGGATGAGAAGAACCACTGGTATTCTCCGAATGATAAAAATCGCCTGTCGTCTATTACGGTTGAGCAAATACAGCATGACAAAGACTTAAATAAAGCTCTCCAAGACCATAAAAAAGTAAGCAAACGGACGGGACTGAGCGATACAGACACGGATAATGAACGCCTGATTGTAGGTGTCCCGTATGAAAAAGACGGAAAGAAAGGCATGGTCTTTTTATCCCAGTCTTTGCTTGCCGTTAAAGATACAACAAAACATACGACCCGCTATATTTTTCTTGCCGCTGGAATTGCGATTGTGCTGACCACATTTTTCGCATTCTTTTTATCAAGCAGGGTCACGTACCCTCTCCGAAAAATGAGAGAAGGCGCGCAGGATTTGGCGAAGGGCAAGTTCGATACAAAAATCCCGATTTTAACTCAGGATGAAATCGGTGAACTGGCGACCGCTTTTAATCAAATGGGCCGGCAGCTTAACTTTCATATCAATGCGCTCAATCAAGAAAAAGAGCAGCTTTCTAACATTTTGAGCAGTATGGCTGACGGGGTTATTACCATTAATATTGACGGTACGATTCTTGTGACCAACCCGCCGGCTGAACGTTTTCTTCAGGCTTGGTATTATGAACAGAACATGAATATCAAAGAAGGCGACAACCTTCCGCCTGAAGCAAAAGAGCTGTTTCAAAACGCTGTCAGCACTGAAAAAGAACAAATGATTGAGATGACGCTGCAAGGCAGATCATGGGTGCTTTTGATGTCGCCGCTTTATGCGGAATCGCACGTAAGAGGAGCGGTTGCCGTACTGCGTGACATGACAGAAGAACGCCGCCTTGATAAGCTGCGGGAGGACTTTATCGCAAATGTCAGTCATGAGCTGAGAACACCGATCTCCATGCTTCAGGGATACAGTGAAGCAATTGTCGATGACATTGCAAGCTCTGAAGAAGACCGGAAAGAAATTGCCCAAATCATTTATGACGAATCGCTCCGAATGGGCCGTTTAGTTAATGATTTGCTTGATTTAGCCCGAATGGAATCAGGCCATACAGGCTTACATTATGAAAAAATCAATGTGAATGAGTTTTTAGAAAAGATCATTCGGAAGTTTTCGGGTGTTGCGAAAGAAAAAAATATTGCTTTAGATCATGACATTTCTCTCACAGAAGAGGAATTTCTGTTTGATGAAGACAAGATGGAGCAGGTATTTACCAATTTGATTGATAACGCGCTGCGGCATACTTCAGCCGGCGGCAGTGTCTCCATTTCAGTCCATTCTGTGAAGGATGGATTGAAAATTGATATCAAAGACTCCGGGTCCGGCATACCGGAAGAAGATCTGCCATTTATCTTTGAGCGGTTTTATAAGGCAGATAAAGCGCGGACAAGGGGCAGAGCAGGAACCGGTTTAGGGCTGGCTATCGTTAAAAATATCGTGGAAGCCCACAACGGATCAATTACTGTGCACAGCCGAATAGATAAAGGAACAACATTTTCTTTTTATATTCCGACAAAACGGTAAAATCGAGTCTGAATTTGCCGAAGAATCTTGTTCCATAAGAAACACCCGCTGACTGAGCGGGTGTTTTTTTAATAGCCAACATTAATAAAATTTAAGGATATGTTAATATAAATTCCCTTCCAAATTCCAGTTACTCGTAATATAGTTGTAATGTAACTTTTCAAGCTATTCATACGACAAAAAAGTGAACGGAGGGGTTTCAAATGGAAGAAACCTTTCAATTATTATATGATACATATCATCAAGATTTGTACCAATTTTTATTTTATATGGTAAAGGATAAAAACCAGACAGAAGACCTTCTTCAAGAGGTTTATATCCGGGTATTAAATTCTTATCATACGTTTGAAGGAAGAAGCAGTGAAAAAACATGGCTTTTGTCTATCGCACGCCATGTTGCGATAGACTGGTTCCGTAAACAGCAAACAATCAGACAGCGTATACTCGGTACATTTGACTGGGATACACAGGATGTCAGGGATCAGCAATTGCTGCCGGACGAACTTGCGGTTCAACATGAAAATGTCCGGGAAATTTATGCTGCGCTTGATCAATGTACAATCGATCAAAGAGCTGTGATTATCTTGCGGTTTATTCAGGGATATTCAATACAGGAAACAGCCAAGGCTCTGCGCTTCTCGGAAAGCAAAGTAAAAACGACCCAACACAGAGGGCTCAAAGTACTTCGGAAACATATGGAGCTTTTGAGGGAGGAGCTAATGGATGATGAAGTCAGAATGGAACGAAGAACAGATAAAGGAGTTGTTAAGTCAACTTCCGGCAGTTAAAGACCATCGTTCGCCTCAGGATATTTACAAGCGGCTGACGATGGCAAAGCGTAAAAATAAGCCCGCTGTCAGGTGGATTGGCCCCGCGTGTGCCGCTGCAATTGCGGTTTATATCGCCTTCATTATTTCTCCTCATTTCTTTGATCAGGCACAGCCTCAACAAAAAGAAGCGTCCCAAGAGAACGCAGTAACGAAAACTGAGACAGAAGACAGCCCAAAAGCTGCATCGTCCTTGGATCATACATCGTTTGTTGTACCTGAAAAGGAACAAGACAATTACATCACTGTAGCAGTTGCTGATGCCGATACATCCGCAATCATACCCGTCAGCATCCAAAAAACAAATGCACACCAAACGATCCAGGATATGCTGTTTGAAAGTAGTGAATTGGGCATCCTTGATCATGCCATTACAATTCCATCCTTCATAGATGAAGTAGAAATAAAAGAAAAACCAAAGCAGAAGGAATTAAGTATACGAGTCCATCAGCCAGCTACGGCATTTTCTGTAAAAGATGATACACTGTTAAAAAAATTGCTTAAAGAATCCTTAAAATGGAGTCCTTATGAAAAAGTCAAATTTCTATCGGATCAAAATGAGAGTGGGGTTCAGATTGGCTCATATGGCACTTTTACGGAAATTTCGATTTCCAAACAGTCAAAACGATCCTACTACTTGTACCAAAATAAACAAGGACAAGACTTTCTCGTTCCGTCAAATCATTCTTTTGATACAGTAAAAGAAGCGATTAAGGAAATGGAATCGAGCAGTCAAAAAGATACAACACCGCTTATTCAAGCGGGTACTGTCCAATCTGTAACGAAGAAACAGAAGCACTTATATATCCGTTTCTCAAAGGACTCAGAAGTTGAGGATTCTATTGCCAGTATTTTAATGATTGAGGGACTTCTTTTAACCGCAAAAGAGTTTGGCTTCACAGAAGTGACCTTTACCGAAACCAGAACAAACAAAATCGGCAAATATGACGTATCAGATGCAATTCCGGTACCGGCTGCTCCAAATCCGATTTTCTTAAACTAAAATGGGCCCTTTGAGGCTCTTTTTTAGTTGCTATTCATATAATAGAAATTTTCAAAAAAAAGTTGTACGTGTATAATAAAACAAGGTAACGATTGAAAGGATTTGAGATGAGTGAACGTGTTAACAATTAAAGGAGTTTCCATCGGGGAAGGAATGCCGAAAATCATCGTTCCGCTGATGGGAAAGACGGAAAAACAAATTCTGAATGAAGCAGAGGCAGTAAAATTACTGAATCCGGACATTGTTGAATGGAGAGTCGACGTATTTGAAAAAGCGAATGACAGAGAAGCGGTCACAAAGCTCATTTCTAAGCTTCGTAAATCTTTAGAAGACAAGCTATTTCTATTTACATTCAGAACCCACAAAGAGGGCGGGAGCATGGAGATGGACGAAAGCTCCTATCTTGCTTTGCTAGAATCGGCAATCCAAACAAAAGACATCGATCTGATAGACATCGAATTATTTTCAGGAGATGCAAATGTAAAAGCGTTAGTATCGCTGGCGGAAGAAAACAACGTCTATGTGGTGATGTCAAATCACGACTTTGAAAAAACACCTGTAAAAGATGAAATTCTTTCCAGACTTCGAAAAATGCAGGACTTAGGCGCGCATATTCCAAAAATGGCTGTCATGCCGAATGATACTGGAGATCTCCTAACACTGCTTGATGCGACGTATACAATGAAAACAAAATATGCAGACCGCCCCATTATTACAATGTCAATGGCTGCAACAGGGCTCATCAGCAGGCTGAGCGGTGAGGTTTTTGGATCGGCTTGTACTTTTGGAGCTGGAGAAGAGGCGTCCGCACCAGGTCAAATACCTGTTTCTGAGCTAAGGAGTGTCTTAGACATTTTGCATAAAAACACACGAGGATAGAACAATAAAAAAACTCAAGCTTTATAGCTTGAGTTTTTTTGATTAGGGCAGATCAATGAGCTTCACAGACACAATATCAGGGACATTTGTTAGTTCTTTCACAATTTTATCTTCCAGATGTCTGTCAAAGGAAAGCATCATGATGGCTTCTCCACCTTTTTCCTTACGGCCAACCTGCATAGTTGCAATGTTAATATCATTATCTCCGAGAATACGTCCTACTCGGCCGATGACACCTGTTGTATCTTGATGCTGGATATACACCAAGTGACCAGTCGGATAAAAATCAATATTAAATCCATTGATCTCGACAATTCGTTCTCCGAAATGAGGAATATACGTAGCCGTTACAGTAAAGGTGCTGCGGTCACCTGTCACTTTTACGCTGATGCAGTTATCGTATCCAGATTCAGAAGAGGAAATTTTTTCACTGAAGCTGATGCCGCGTTCTTTTGCGACACCCCCGGCATTGACCTCATTAACAGTAGAGTCTACGCGCGGTTTTAAAAAGCCTGACAGAAGGGCTTTTGTAATGAACGATGTTTCAAGTTTAGCAATTGTGCCTTCATATTGAATGGCAACATCCTGTACTGGTTCTTTCATGCACTGTGATACAAGGCTGCCAATTTTTCCTGCAATTTGATGGTAAGGCTTAATTTTAGCAAATTCATCTTTTGTCATGGCAGGCAGGTTGATAGCTGACATGACAGGCAGGCCTTTTGCGAACTGCAGAACTTCTTCTGACACTTGGGCGGCGACATTGAGCTGTGCTTCTTTCGTTGATGCTCCCAAGTGAGGAGTGGCAATGACTAACGGATGATCAACAAGTTTGTTGTCAACTGGCGGTTCAACTTCGAAAACGTCAAGAGCCGCTCCCGCAACATGCCCGTTTTCCAAAGCTTCGAGAAGTGCTGCTTCATCGATAATTCCGCCTCGCGCACAGTTAATTAAGCGAACGCCTTTTTTCGTTTTTGCAATCGTTTCTTTATTCAATAAGCCTTTTGTTTCTTTTGTTAAAGGCGTGTGAACGGTAATGATATCCGCACTTTCAAGCACTTCTTCAAATGTACGGCTGTTTACGCCGATTTTTTTCGCTCTTTCTTCCGTTAAGAAAGGATCAAAAACGTGCACAGTCATACCGAATGCTCTCGCACGCTGTGCAATTTCACTTCCGATACGGCCTAATCCTACAATACCAAGCGTTTTTCCATAAAGCTCTGAACCGACATAAGCTGTGCGGTTCCACTCTCTGGATTTCACTGAGATATTAGCCTGCGGAATGTGTCTCATTAAAGAAGAGATCATTGCAAATGTATGCTCAGCTGTCGAAATGGTGTTGCCGTTCGGAGCATTGATCACGATTACCCCGTGTTTCGTAGCCTCATCAATATCGATATTATCGACACCGACACCGGCTCTTCCGACAATTTTTAAAGAAGTCATTTTGTTGAAAAGGTCTTCTGTTACTTTTGTCGCGCTTCGCACCAAAAGAGCATCAAAAGTATGTAATTCATCTTCTGCATCTGCTACGTTTTTTTGAACGATTTCAATAAAGTCTGATTCAATAAGTGGCTGTAAACCGTCGTTGCTCATTTTGTCTGAGACCAATACTCGAAACATCGTTAGATTTCCTCCTAAATTGACAAACTAAATATCTGATAATTTAACATATTCTCAAAAGAGTGTCAACGTGTATTGACGCAGTAAAGGATAAAAGTAAAGCCTAATAAATCAATGATCTGACAGCTTGCAGGTAATATATTTAATTTGAAGCAATTCTCTATACAGCAAACCAGTTATCGTTTATAATGTAATTAAATTTCATATGATCAATCTTCGGGGCAGGGTGAAATTCCCTACCGGCGGTGATGAGCCAATGGCTCTAAGCCCGCGAGCTGTCTTTACAGCAGGATTCGGTGAGATTCCGGAGCCGACAGTACAGTCTGGATGGGAGAAGATGGAGGTTCATAAGCGTTTTGAAATTGAATTTTTCAAACGTTTCTTTACCTAGCCTAATTTTCGAAACCCCGCTTTTATATATGAAGCGGTTTTTTTATTGGCTGGAAAAGAACCTTTCCGTTTTCGAGTAAGATGTGATCGAAAAGGAGAGAATGAAGTGAAAGTAAAAAAATTAGTTGTGGTCAGCATGCTGAGCAGCATTGCATTTGTTTTGATGCTGTTAAATTTCCCGTTTCCGGGTCTTCCGGATTATTTAAAAATCGATTTTAGCGACGTTCCCGCTATTATTGCCATTCTGATTTACGGACCTTTGGCGGGTATTGCCGTAGAAGCGATAAAAAATGTTCTTCAGTATATCATTCAGGGAAGCATGGCCGGAGTTCCTGTAGGGCAAGTTGCGAATTTTATTGCAGGAACGCTCTTTATATTACCGACTGCTTTCTTATTTAAAAAACTCAACTCAGCAAAGGGCTTGGCTGTCAGCCTGCTTTTGGGAACTGCAGCGATGACCATTTTAATGAGTATTTTAAATTATGTTCTGATTCTTCCGGCATACACGTGGTTTTTACATTCACCGGCATTATCCGACAGCGCGCTAAAAACAGCAGTCGTCGCAGGTATCCTGCCGTTTAACATGATAAAAGGTATTGTAATTACGGTTGTATTCTCACTAATTTTTATCAAGCTTAAGCCATGGATTGAGCAGCAGCGAAGTGCACATATCCATTAAATAAAAAAGCTCCCGTTCGGGAGCTTTTTTTAGTTACTTCTATTCAAATTTAAGCGGGTCGCCTTCAAATGGCTCATCCGCCACTTTGATGGAATCAGTAGGGCATCCTTCAAATGCGTCAATCATATCTTCTTCCAGTACCTCAGGAACTTCGACAACACCTTTGTTTTCATCAAGCGTTACGAACGCGATGCCTTCATCATCGTAATCGTAAATGTCTGGTGCAGCAGCTCCGCAAGCGCCGCATGCAATACATGTATCTTTGTCTACGATTGTGTACTTTGCCATGAATAAAACCTCCCAGATTGTTCTTGGTGGAACAAATGGATCAATCTTTATATTTAATCAATTTAACACCTATTCCTCTTACTTATTGTAATGATGTTGCTGCCACATTTCAACAGAAAAATGATTGAGAATGCTTATCACATAAGGGGTTATCTACATAACATCCCCCTTAATGATGACTTTAAACGTCGATTTCTGTTTGAAATCTGTTAAAATAAAAAGAGCAAATCAACGATTTTTGTCAGGAAGAATGTAGGTGGATAGGTTGTCATTAAATTACTTCGATATTATGGTTCTCGATTGTCTTTGCAAAATAAACGGGGAACGGTCGGGAAGCGCTGTTTTTCACCTATTCAAAGGCAAGAGATCGTCACAGACCATTCAAGATGCCGGCTTATTTCAGACTGCAAAATACTTTGGAATGGCGGCAAAATGTTCGAGAAGCGATATTTCTGCGTCGCTTGACAAGCTTGAAAAGCATTCATATCTCGCGCCAATGTCTGAATCAGATACATACAAAGTGACAGCCAGCGGCGCAGCAGTTTTGAGACATGCCCTTAGCGAGCGGCCTTGGCCCGTTCATTGTCACGGCGCTCATTATCAGCAGGCTGCCGGCGTGCTTTGGAAAAGGCTTTCGCTGCTTGTGCAGGTCCTATCCCATAAACAGCAAGGGAGCAGGCAGTATATCCCTGTCACAAAGGATCATAAGACACTTCACTGGGTAAAGAAATACCTGTCCCGGCATACGGATCATATAGAGATGGCAAAAAGCCTTTTTGCCATGCTTGAGGCGCATTTGAAAAAGATTGAAAACAAAGCAGCGCAAATTTTTGTCTACTCCTTAACCTCGCACCATCGGATAGGTTATACGAGCAGGCAGCTTGCTGATACGCTGAAAGAAGACGAATGGTATGTCTATATCATGTTTTGGGCTTCGGTACATTATTTTATTCATTCTCTTCCGGAGTGTGAAGATGCTTTGTTAAAGGATCTCCTTTCTGATGTGCGCTTAGATAATGCCCTGACAGAGTCGACGAGGAAAACATGGCAGATGGTCAAACAAGGGTTTCCGATACAGCGAATTGCTGAAATCAGAAAGCTGAAAACAGCGACGATTGAAGACCACATTGTCGAGATTTCTCTCCATGAGCCTGCGTTTATGATTAATGACTATGTATCAGCAGAAGACCAGCTTCAAATCGCAGAGTTTGCCAAACGGATGCGGACGAATAAAATCAAACAAATTCGCGACGGGCTGGAACAGCGGTTCAGCTACTTTCAAATCAGACTGGCATTGACAAAGCAGGTGCAGCAATATGACTAAATTACAGCAAACGTTATATCAGTTTTTTGGTTTTACTTCCTTTAAAAAAGGGCAGCAGGACATTATTGAAAGCATACTCAGCGGGAAGGATACCATTGCAATGCTCCCGACTGGGGGAGGGAAATCGCTTTGCTACCAGCTGCCTGGTTATATGCTTGACGGCATGGTATTAATCGTTTCTCCACTGCTTTCTTTAATGGAGGATCAGGTGCAGCAGCTCAAAGCCCGGGGGGAAAAGCGTGCTGCAGCTTTGAACAGCATGCTTAACAGGCAGGAAAGACAATTTGTTTTAGAACATATTCATCGATATAAATTTTTGTACTTGTCTCCTGAAGCTTTACAGTCTCCATATGTATTGGAAAAATTGAAAAGCGTTCCGATTAGCCTATTTGTTATTGACGAAGCGCATTGTATTTCTGAATGGGGACACGACTTCAGGCCTGATTATTCAAAGCTCGGACAGCTGAGAAAAAAACTTGGACACCCGCCCGTTCTGGCATTGACCGCCACGGCTACAAAGGAAACGCTGCAAGATGTCATGAACCTGCTGGAGCTGCAGCATGCTGTACGCCATCTCAACTCAGTCAACCGCCCAAACATCGCACTGAGGGTTGAAAATGCGGCGGATACTGCCGAAAAAATAGATAGGGTCATTCAGCTGGTTGAAAACCTGCAAGGTCCGGGAATTGTTTATTGTCCAACACGGAAATGGGCCGAGGAATTAGCGGGTGAAATTAAAAGCAAAACGAGCAGCAGAGCCGACTTTTACCATGGCGGTTTGGAGTCAGGGGACAGGATTTTAATTCAGCAGCAGTTTATTCATAACCAGCTTGATGTGATATGTTGTACGAATGCGTTTGGAATGGGTGTCGATAAACCTGATATCAGATATGTAATTCATTTTCACCTCCCGCAGACGGCAGAAGCTTTTATGCAGGAAATCGGCAGAGCGGGACGCGACGGAAAGCCGAGTGTCAGCATTTTGCTGCGGGCGCCAGGGGATTTTGAATTGCAGGAACAAATTATCCAGATGGAGAGTGTCACAGCTGAAGAAATCGCCGACGTAATCCGTGTGCTAGAGAAGACGGAGGAGCGGGATGAGAGAAGGCTGCGTGACGTATTACTTCAGTATGGCGTCGGAGAGACACAGGCCCGTATGATGATTCATCTCTTTATGCAGGGAAAAACATCAGTTGAACTGATGAAGAAAGAAATTTCATATCGCATGGAGCTGAAGCTGGAAAAAATGCACCGTGTATCATTTTTGCTTCAGCGTGACGGCTGTTTAAGGCAGGCACTGTTAACCTACTTTGATGAATCATACGAGCCTGATGACGGAAACCTCCCGTGCTGTTCACATTGCGGTTTTGATTTATCCTTGTATGAACAAAAAGGGGAACGGAGTAAAATGGCGCCATTAGACAGCTGGAGTTCGGAATTGCACCGGATATTCAGCTTGCAGACTGTAGGTGAGCTGAACTGAAACAGCAAAAAGATTATATTCAGCATATGACTGACCATGATATGCTGAAGCAGTTATATTTGACGCAGCTACTCATCATCTTTGCCGCTGCTGCAGCAGGACTGTTCTTTTTTGAGGATGTACGGGACGTATTAAAGCTCTGGGACATTCGCGATATGCGAATCATCTGGTATGGTGTTTCTATAGCTGTTATTGTTATTTTAGCCGATATGGCAGTAATGAAATGGTTTCCGTCTCATTTATATGATGACGGCGGAATCAATAAAAAAATATTCAGTAAGAGGTCAATCCCTCATATTATATTTTTAACGCTTCTGATTGCTTTCGCGGAAGAAATGTTATTCAGAGGAGTGCTGCAGACTCATATCGGTTTATGGGCGGCCAGCCTTATATTTGCCGCTCTGCACTTTCGGTATTTGTCAAAATGGCTGTTATTTATTATGGTGACAGCAATCAGCTTTTTGCTCGGTCTGATGTATGAATGGACCGGCAACTTATTTGTTCCGATGACGGCGCATTTTATCATTGATGCCGTGTTTGCCTGTCAGATTCGTTTTGAACATGTGAGGAGGGATAAACATGACGAACATGTCGAGAGTAGAGAGAAGAAAAGCCCAGGATCTTTATGAAGATCAAAACGCCGCATTGGCGGACGATTATGTCGATGATGGAGAAAGCCTTCCGACAAGACAATCTGTAAAAAATCAAAGAGAACAGAAAAAAAAGCAAGGCAAAACAAAAACGCCATTATTCACAGTACTCGCAGTAATATTTGTATTTGTGCCGGTTATCGTTTTAGTCACCTTATTTTATCTAAAGAGCCACCCGGATAATCATGACGATTATGAAGATGTTTTTATTGACAGCAGCCAAAGCAAATATGAGGTTGTCCCGAAATCAGAGGATAAAAACGATACCGCAGACACTAAAGAGACCGCACTGCAGAAGGAGTCAAAAAAAGAGCCTGAAGATTCCAAGCCAAAAGAGCCGGCAAAAACCGCTGATGATAAGAAACAGACTGCTGTAGCAGAAAAAGAAGACTCGGCAAATAAGGAGGAAGCAACCGCCGCGGCTGCTTCCTCTTCCCAATCAACAGTACAACAGCAAGAACAGCAACAGCAGCCGGCTGAGCCAGTTCAAAATGTGCCGAATCGCGTTGTTAAGCACACCGTCCAAAAGAAAGAAACGCTATACCGCATTTCCATGAAGTATTATAAAAGCCGGACAGGAGAAGAAAAAATTCGAGCATATAATCATCTGAATGGAAATGATGTTTACACCGGACAAGTTTTGGACATCCCTTTAATGGATGAATAGGGTATTATTTTTATTTTACGTTCATATATTGTAGCAATGAAAATGGACAAGGTGTGAAGCGTATGGAATCCTTATGGAATCAGCTGGATCAGTTTACAGACGCGCCGACCAAACAGATGCTCCAAGCGCTGGTAAAACGAAAACAAAAATTCGAAAATTATGCAGCACAATGCCGCAGATGGCGATGGGCTTCACTTATCTGCCTAGGCTTATTATGTGTTATGATCATGATCAAAAGCCCGGAGCCTCAGCTTATACTTCAAGAAATACTTAGCCATACCTTTTATTTATTTTGGATGCTGGCAACCGCTTTTGCCTACTGCACTTCATATTATTTCAAGAAAAAGGAAGAAAAATCCGAGACCGATTTCCATAAACTGAGATGTGAAATTATTCAGAAAAGCACTGATCTCTGGCCGCAGCCCGATAAATGGAAGGCGAGAGAGTCTGTTTTTCATATGATGAAGCACAAATATGACATTAATCTATATTTTGAAAGTAAATAAAATGGGGCGTTTTCTCAAACGATAGAAACGTCTTTTTTTATTGTCCGTCTTATTGATAAGTTCTAAAAAGAATGGAGAGTTTTTTATGAAGCTATCAGTGAAAATTGCCGGTGTACTAACTGTTGCGGCAGCGGCAATGACGGCAAAAATGTATGCAACAGCAAAAGGCAATCATTTGAAGACACATACGTTTCCTTTATCAAAGATGAAGGGCAAGCCGCCTCTGACAATCTTTTTTATTTCAGACATTCACAAACGTCTCATCGATCAAGACCTTTTAGAAAAAGCGCGAAGCCATGCCCCCCACTTGGTTATAATCGGCGGTGATTTAGCTGAGGGCGGGGTGCCCAGTGCGAGAATCGAGGAAAACATCAAAAGGCTCGTACATTTCGGGGTCCCTATCGTGTTTGTGTGGGGGAATAATGATTATGAAGTCAGGCAGCATAAGCTGTATTCCATATTTAAAGCGCACGGCGTCATCACTCTGAGAAATGAGTCAGTCCCGTTTTCATACAATGGGCATACGATTGCGATTGCGGGGGTTGATGATATCAGGATGGAGATGGATCATTATGAGGAAGCCATCAAAGAACTTGATGAAAGCCAGCTGAATATTCTGGTTTGCCATAATCCGGAGATTCATGAACAAATCAATGAAGATGACGGTATTGATGTGATACTCAGCGGACATACCCATGGAGGCCAGATCAGGTTTGGAAAATTCGGCCCTTATGAACTGGGGAAAACAGGTATTGTTAAAAACGCGGCATATCTAATCAGCAACGGCTACGGCACGACAAAAGTGCCTCTTCGTTTAGGTGCTGAGCCTGAAACTCACATTGTGACTCTTTGCGGGCCAGAATAACTTCTAAAAAGCAAAAATCCGTATGGCAATAAAAACTGCATTGTGCTTGTCTTACTAGTGAACTCAGTGTAAACTGATAACAATTAAGAACCTATGACTCATCATCTCATATAATGTGTTATATGATTTGTGTGCAAGTAGAGGCAGGAGGGAACGTTATGCGGCTTGAGCGTCTGAATTATAATAAGATCAAAATCTTTTTAACCCTCGATGATTTGACAGACCGGGGATTGACAAAAGAAGACCTCTGGAAGGACTCATTTAAAGTCCACCAGTTATTTAAAGATATGATGAATGAAGCAAATACAGAGCTCGGCTTTGAAGCGAATGGACCGATTGCAGTGGAAGTGTATTCTCTCCAAGCACAAGGGATGGTCGTGATTGTAACAAAGAACCAAGACGCCGATTCAGAAGACGATGAGTATGATGATGATTACATCGAAATGCAAGTCAAGCTTGATGAAAGCGCGGACATCATATATCAATTCCATTCCTTTGAAGATATCATTCAGCTTTCAGAAAGCTTACAGCGAATCGGTATCACAGGGGGAACTGTCTACCACTATGACGGGCAGTACTTTTTAAGCCTTGAAGATCTAGGGTCACATACGGCTGAAGGGGTTGTGGCGGTTCTGGCTGAATACGGCAATCCGACAACTTTAACGATTTATCGCCTGCAAGAGTATGGTAAGCTCATTATGGACGGTAATGCCGTAGAAACGATACAAACTCATTTTTCATAAGAATGCAACGGAAAACTGCTGATTTCAGCAGTTTTTTTTCGTTAAAAAACATGGAAAAACATAACGTTTATTCTATGCACAGATCATATGAAGGTGTATACTATTCTCTGAAAGGGAGCATGTGAGAAACAGAAGATTCTAGGAGGTTAACTCAAATGGCAGCCGATCGAAACACCGGTCATACAGAAGAGGACAAACTTGATGTATTAAAATCAACCCAAACCGTAATACATAAGGCTCTGGAAAAATTGGGATATCCCGAAGAGGTATACGAATTGTTAAAAGAGCCGATGAGATTATTAACGGTAAAAATACCTGTTCGTATGGACGACGGTTCAGTTAAGATTTTCACAGGATATCGTGCGCAGCACAATGACTCTGTCGGTCCAACGAAAGGCGGGATACGTTTTCACCCGAATGTAACAGAAAAAGAGGTGAAGGCGCTTTCAATTTGGATGAGTTTAAAATGCGGCATAATTGATCTTCCATATGGCGGTGGTAAAGGCGGAATTGTTTGTGATCCAAGGGATATGTCGTTTAGAGAGCTGGAGCGTCTGAGCAGAGGGTATGTCAGAGCGATCAGCCAAATTGTCGGCCCGACAAAAGACGTGCCGGCACCGGATGTATTTACAAACTCACAAATCATGGCTTGGATGATGGATGAGTATTCAAGAATTGATGAATTTAATTCGCCTGGATTTATTACAGGCAAACCGCTTGTGCTTGGCGGATCTCACGGGAGAGAATCTGCGACAGCAAAAGGTGTTACCATCTGTATTAAAGAAGCGGCTAAGAAGAGAGGCATCGATATTAAAGGTGCGCGTGTCGTTGTCCAAGGCTTCGGAAACGCGGGAAGCTATTTGGCAAAATTTATGCATGATGCGGGGGCAAAAGTTGTCGGCATCTCAGATGCGTATGGCGGACTTTATGATCCGGAAGGCCTTGATATCGATTATTTACTCGACCGACGCGACAGCTTCGGTACCGTAACAAAGCTTTTCAACGATACCATTACCAACCAAGAGCTGCTGGAGCTGGATTGTGATATTCTCGTTCCTGCTGCGATTGAAAATCAAATTACAGAAGAAAATGCCCATAATATCCGGGCTAAAATTGTCGTTGAAGCAGCGAACGGACCAACAACGCTTGAAGGAACAAAAATTCTTTCAGACCGGGACATTCTGCTTGTACCAGACGTGCTGGCAAGTGCCGGTGGCGTAACAGTTTCTTATTTTGAATGGGTTCAGAATAACCAAGGCTTCTACTGGAGTGAAGAAGAGGTAGAAGAAAAATTAGAAAAAATGATGGTCAAATCATTTAACAATATTTACGAAATGGCTAACAACCGAAGAATTGACATGAGGCTCGCTGCATATATGGTCGGCGTTCGCAAAATGGCTGAAGCTTCGCGTTTTAGAGGCTGGATATAAGTTGATGATTTGCATAAAAATAAAAAATCTCCTATGATAAAATAGGAGATTTTTTTATTCGGAAATAGAAAATATGAAGTGAAATGCCAATCGCAGGAGTTGACAGAAATGATTCAAGAAAAAGCAATTATTATAGGCGGAGGACCTTGTGGACTATCTGCTGCCATTCACCTAAAACAAATTGGCATTGATGCCCTCGTCATCGAAAAAGGCAATGTCGTTAACAGTATTTACAATTACCCGACGCATCAAACCTTTTTCAGTTCAAGTGAAAAGCTCGAAATCGGAGATGTGGCATTTATTACAGAGAACAGGAAGCCTGTCAGAATTCAGGCTTTATCGTATTACCGGGAAGTCGTTAAACGGAAAAACATCCGTGTTAATGCGTTTGAAATGGTGCGTAAAGTGACGAAAACGCAAAATAACACATTCGTTATTGAGACGTCAAAAGAGACCTACACGACGCCATATTGTATCATCGCCACAGGCTATTATGATCATCCAAACTATATGGGCGTACCCGGTGAGGATTTGCCGAAAGTATTTCATTATTTTAAAGAAGGCCACCCGTATTTTGATAAAGATGTTGTTGTCATCGGCGGGAAAAATTCAAGCGTGGACGCCGCCCTTGAACTCGTGAAATCTGGGGCGCGTGTCACAGTTTTATATAGGGGCAATGAGTATTCTCCGAGCATTAAGCCGTGGATTCTGCCGGAATTTGAAGCTCTCGTCAGAAACGGTACAATCCGTATGGAATTTGGCGCTTGTGTCGAAAAAATCACCGAGAATGAAGTTGTGTTTCGCTCCGGAGAGAAAGAACTCATTGCCATTAAAAATGATTTTGTATTTGCCATGACAGGCTATCATCCCGATCATCAATTTCTTGAAAAAATTGGTGTTGAAATTGATAAAGAAACAGGGCGTCCATTTTTCAACGAAGAAACGATGGAAACGAACGTTGAAGGTGTCTTTATTGCCGGTGTTATTGCTGCGGGAAACAATGCAAATGAAATATTTATTGAAAACGGCAGGTTTCACGGGGGGCATATTGCAGCGGAAATCGCCAAAAGAGAAAACCATTAAAGATGAGGAGCATATGATGCATTCGTATGCTCTTTTTGTTTTTTTAAGTGCAGACAGATGTAAAATTTTAAACAACATGGTAGGATAGACGTAGGAATATAAAGGAAAGAGGTTGCCTGATGTTTGCAATCATCTCTGCAGGAATTGCCCCCGGCATCGCGTTATTAAGTTATTTTTATTTAAAAGATCAGTATGATAATGAACCTGTACATATGGTGCTACGGTCGTTTTTTCTCGGGGTTGTTCTTGTATTTCCCATCATGTTTATCCAGTATGTACTTGAAAAAGAGAATGTAGGAGGCGGAAGCTTTTTCGTTTCTTTTTTATCTTCGGGGTTTTTGGAGGAATCATTAAAATGGTTTATACTGATGATCAGTGTTTACCCGCACGCCCACTTTGATGAGCATTATGACGGGATTGTGTACGGTGCAAGTGTATCACTCGGTTTTGCAACCCTCGAAAATATTCTTTATTTAATTGGCCACGGCGTGGAGCATGCGTTTGTCAGGGCGCTGCTGCCTGTTTCATGCCATGCCTTGATTGGCGTTATAATGGGATTTTACCTTGGAAAAGCCCGTTTTTCCGCCGATAAGGCGCGTGTAAAGTGGCTTACTCTTTCTTTAGTTGTCCCATCCCTTTTGCATGGATCATATGATTTTATCCTAACAGCGCTTAGCAATTGGATTTATTATATGCTTCCATTTATGGTATTTTTATGGTGGTTTGGTTTGCGTAAAGCGAAAAAAGCCCGTTCCGTTAATATGATGCAAGTATAGAAGCCGCACAGCAACCGTGCGGCTTTTTTGTGTGCAGTTTTTACAAAAGAGTTTTTATGTTCTGAGGGATAACAAGGAAAGAGTGTATAAAAATAACCTCGTTACAGAAAATACGATTACACTTAAAAATTTGCAGTAGGAGGCTTGAAAAGATGAAGTCCAAAGGATCGATTATGGCATGTCTCATCCTTTTTTCCTTTACAATAACGACGTTTATTAATACTGAAACGATCTCTGCCTTTTCGAATCAGGTCATTCAAAGAGGGGCAACCGGGGATGATGTGGTCGAGCTTCAGGCGCGTCTTCAATACAACGGATATTATAACGGAAAAATTGACGGGGTTTATGGATGGGGGACGTACTGGGCAGTTCGAAATTTTCAGGATCAATTCGGGTTAAAAGAGGTTGACGGCCTTGTAGGAGCTAAAACAAAGCAAACCTTAATATGTAAATCAAAATACTATCGTGAATATGTCATGGAACAGCTCAATAAAGGGAATACATTCACGCATTACGGAAAAATTCCGCTAAAGTATCAGACGAAACCATCAAAAGCAGCAACACAAAAGGCAAGACAACAAGCAGAAGCACGGCAGAAACAGCCTGCGGAAAAAACAACGCAGCAGCCTAAAGCGAATGCGAATAAACAGCAAAACAATACACCAGCAAAAGCAAGAAAACAGGACGCGGTAGCAGCGAACATGCCTGGTGGATTTTCCAACAACGATATCAGGCTGCTTGCTCAAGCGGTTTATGGCGAAGCGCGGGGCGAGCCGTACGAGGGGCAGGTTGCTATTGCAGCAGTCATTTTAAACCGTTTGAACAGCCCGTTATTTCCAAATTCAGTAGCGGGGGTTATTTTTGAGCCGCTTGCCTTCACAGCAGTAGCCGACGGACAAATTTACATGCAGCCGAATGAAACGGCCCGAGAAGCAGTGCTGGATGCCATCAATGGCTGGGACCCATCAGAGGAAGCACTTTACTACTTTAATCCGGATACGGCTACAAGTCCGTGGATTTGGGGGCGTCCGCAGATTAAAAGAATCGGTAAACACATTTTCTGTGAGTAGCAGATATGAGAAAGCATAAAAAGAGGTGTGATAAATGATCAGAGGAATTTTAATCGCCGTGCTTGGTATTGCAATAGTCGGTACAGGCTACTGGGGATACAAAGAACACCAGGAAAAAGACGCAGTTCTTCTTCATGCTGAAAATAACTATCAGCGGGCGTTTCATGAGCTTACCTATCAGGTGGATCAGCTTCATGATAAAATCGGAACAACACTTGCCATGAACAGCCAAAAATCACTGTCGCCTGCATTGATCGATGTGTGGAGGATTACATCAGAAGCTCATAACAGCGTCAGTCAGCTGCCGCTTACATTAATGCCGTTTAATAAAACTGAAGAGCTATTATCAAAGATCGGCGATTTCAGCTATAAAACGTCAGTCAGAGATTTGGACCAAAAGCCGCTTGATAAAAACGAGTATACATCACTAAATAAGCTATATCAGCAGTCCGAAGATATACAAAATGAATTGCGTCATGTTCAGCACCTTGTCATGAGCAAAAACCTTCGTTGGATGGACGTAGAAATGGCCCTGGCTTCTGACGAAAAACAAAGTGATAATACGATTATCAACAGCTTTAAAACAGTCGAAAAAAATGTTGGTGCATTCTCCACTGGCACTGATCTTGGCCCGAGTTTCACCAGTACGAAAAAAGAAGAGAAAGGCTTCAGCCATCTGAAGGGAAAACAAATTTCCGAACAGGAAGCAAAACAAATTGCTGAGCGCTTTGCCCCAGATGACAATTATTCAATTAAAGTGGTAAAGAGCGGAAAAAAAACAAATCGCGATGTATATAGCATCAGCATGAAAGACCCAGACCATAAAGCAGTGATTTATATGGATATTACGAAGAAGGGCGGGCATCCGGTATACTTGATCCAAAACAGAGAAGTGAAAGATCAGAAAATCAGTTTAAATGACGGATCGAACCGAGCGCTTGCATTTTTAAAGAAAAACGGATTTGAAACAGATGATTTGGAAATTGATGAAAGTGCCCAATATGATAAAATCGGTGTATTTTCATATGTTCCTGTTGAAAATAAAGTCCGGATGTACCCCGAGGCAATTCGTATGAAAGTGGCCTTGGATGACGGTGAGGTTGTCGGCTTTTCAGCAAGAGACTTCCTCACATCTCACAGAAAAAGAACCATACCTAAGCCTGCAATTACTGAAGCAGAGGCAAAGTCTAAATTAAATAAAAATGTACAAGTGAGAGAAACAAGGCTCGCTTTGATTACAAATGAACTAGGTCAAGAAGTGTTATGCTACGAAATGCTTGGGACAATTGAAAATGACACATTCAGAATGTATATCAATGCCAAAGACGGATCGGAAGAAAAGGTTGAAAAACTAAAAAATGCAGAACCTATATATAAAGACCTATAAAAAACAGGAGGAAAGGACTAAATGTCTTTTCCTTTTTTTCATTACGTGCTTTAATAAAAACGTGAGTATATTGAATGCGAAAGAGTGAAGTCGATGATAGAGATTGGAGAAAATGTACTTTTAGAATATATAGAAGAAAATGAATTGAAAAAGGCAAAAAGCAAGGCGGTCAGCATTGAAAACAATGAACTTTTGATCGCGTATCCTGTTGATATAGTTACAGGGCGAACTGTGATTTTACATAACGATATGGAAGTAACGGTAGAGTTTGTGGGAAAAGACGAAGTTCCTTATCGCTTTACAAGCCGTATAAAAGGTAAAGTGAAGGACAAACTTCAAATGATCTGTCTTGAAGTGCCTCCACGTGAAAAAATGAAAAGAATCCAGCGCCGCCAATATGTAAGAACTGATGCGGTATTAGATGTGCAAATTCAGCCGGGAAATGAAGAAGAGATCCGCACACTATCCTATAACATCAGTGCAGGCGGCATCTCCGTGGTTTTAGCTGATGGCCTTTCTTTTCAATCGGGGGAATCATTGCGCCTGATCATCCGTCTTCCTGAAGAGGAGCACACACGTCAAATAGAAACAGAAGCAGTTGTCAGACGAATCTTTAATGACCCCAAGTCAGAAAAACGAAAAATGACTTTAGAGTATTCAGAAATTGCAGCAGGTGACCAGCAGGCTTTGCTTCAATACTGCATCAGGCGCCAGTTAAATAAGAGAAGAAAGGCCCGAATGGAATAAACATCGGCAAACACTTCCATACTATTTGTAATGGAGGTGCTCCAATGAAAACATTTGAACGGCTGCTGATCAAATTATTGTTCATTCAGGCCATCATTTTACTTGGTGTCCAATTTCTTTTTCACTATCAGCATATTGAACCATACGTATCAAAAGTGATTCAATATGAAGGGGTGGATAAAATGGAGGAAAACAATAGGATTGAAACCTTCAAACATTAATTATTCATCAATTTTTCACCCTTTTTCATAAAGTTCGTGATACAATCCATAGAGGAGAAAAGAGCAAGGAGAGGAATTATGGAAAAGAAATTATCGATTGCAATCGACGGCCCGGCAGCTGCGGGGAAAAGCACCGTTGCCAAAATTGTGGCTGAGAAAAAATCGTACATATATATTGATACAGGAGCGATGTATCGGGCGATTACGTACGCGGCTTTACAGGAAAACGTTGATCTGACAGATGAAGAAAAACTGGCTGAGCTGCTAAAGCGGACAGACATTGAGCTGATTACAACAAAAGATGGACAAAAAGTGCTTGTAAACGGCACCGATGTAACTGAGGCGATCAGAACAGATGAAGTCAGCAACCAAGTTTCAATTGCGGCCAAGCACAGAAGTGTCAGAGAAGAGATGGTGAAACGCCAGCAGCAGCTTGGGGAAAAAGGCGGCGTCGTCATGGATGGTCGTGACATCGGGACGCATGTGCTGCCAAATGCAGAAGTAAAAATCTTTCTTTTGGCATCTGTTGAAGAGAGAGCGAAACGTCGTTATGAAGAAAATGTGAAAAAAGGCTTTGATGTCAACTTCGAAACATTAATTGAGGAAATTGCAAGAAGAGACAAGCTTGATTCAGAGCGCGAAGTATCTCCGTTGCGTAAAGCAGAAGACGCTCTTGAAATCGACACGACATCGCTTTCCATTCAAGAGGTAGCTGATAAAATCCTCGAGGCTGTGGAGCAAAAGTCCCGCTGAGGATGGCAAATGCCACTTTTTTTGAATTTTTCAACGAAGATAGAATGTTATTGCTTGACAAACCTGTCCTTTTATTAGAAGTTAATACTAATAAAACTTTTTATTGATCATTCAAAAAACTTTTTTGGATGATTCTTTAATACATATTCGGCTAAAAGCGGGCATGTTATATGTTCAGCTTTCAAACCGTTTTAATTAAGCTGTGTAGGTTTGGACCAAGGAGGTTATTCAAATGACAGAGGAAATGAATCAAATTGATGTTCAAGTGCCAGAGGTTGGAGATGTAGTTAAAGGGATTGTGACAAAGGTAGAGGACAAACATGTAGATGTAGAAATCATCAATGTTAAACAATCCGGTATTATTCCAATCAGTGAATTATCAAGTCTTCATGTAGAGAAAGCATCGGATGTTGTTAAAGTAGACGACGAGCTTGACCTGAAAGTAACAAAAGTGGAAGACGATGCTTTGATTTTATCTAAACGTGCTGTTGATGCAGACCGCGCTTGGGAAGACCTTGAGAAAAAATTTGAAACAAAAGAAGTGTTTGAAGCTGAAGTGAAAGATGTCGTGAAAGGCGGCCTTGTCGTTGATATCGGCGTTCGCGGTTTTATTCCGGCATCACTTGTTGAAGCACATTTCGTTGAAGACTTCACTGACTATAAAGGAAAAACACTGTCACTGCTCGTTGTAGAGCTTGACCGTGATAAAAACCGCGTGATCCTTTCACACCGTGCTGTTGTTGAAAGTGAGCAAGCGAATAAAAAACAAGAACTTCTTCAGTCTCTTGAAGTTGGAAGTGTACTTGATGGCAAAGTACAGCGCCTGACTGATTTTGGCGCGTTTGTTGATATTGGCGGCATTGACGGACTTGTACACATTTCACAGCTTTCCCACTCTCATGTAGAGAAGCCGTCTGACGTTGTTGAAGAGGGACAAGAAGTAAAAGTGAAAGTGTTATCGGTTGACCGTGATAATGAACGTATTTCTTTATCGATCAAAGATACACTGCCTGGACCTTGGAGCCAAATCGGCGAAAAAGTGAAGCCTGGCGATGTGCTTGAAGGAACTGTACAGCGTCTTGTAAGCTTCGGTGCCTTTGTTGAAATCCTTCCAGGTGTTGAAGGTCTCGTTCATATTTCTCAAATTTCCAATAAACACATCGGCACGCCGCATGAAGTCCTTGAAGAAGGACAGACTGTAAAAGTGAAGGTACTTGATGTGAATGAAAATGAGGAGCGCATTTCATTAAGCATGCGTGAACTTGAAGAAACGCCTAAAGCTGATCAGGAAGATTACCGTCAATATCAAGCGAAGGAAGAAACAAGCACTGGCTTCCAGCTTGGAGATCTGATCGGAGATAAGCTGAATAAACTAAAATAATTGGTGATAAACGTGACTCGAGCAGAACGAAAAAGACAACACATCAATCATGCCTTGTCCACCGGCCAGAAGCGGGAAACAGGTCTTGATGATATTACGTTTGTTCACGTCAGTCTGCCCGATCTTGCATTAGAACAAGTAGATATTTCCACAAAAATCGGCGAACTTTCAAGCAGTTCGCCGATTTTTATCAATGCAATGACTGGCGGCGGCGGAAAACTTACATATGAGATTAATAAATCGCTTGCGCGAGCGGCTTCTCAGGCTAGAATTCCCCTTGCTGTGGGATCGCAAATGTCAGCATTAAAAGATCCATCAGAGCGTCTTTCCTATGAAATTGTTCGAAAGGAAAACCCAAACGGGCTGATTTTTGCCAACCTGGGAAGCGAGGCAACGGCTGCTCAGGCAAAGGAAGCCGTTGAGATGATTGGAGCAAACGCACTGCAGATCCACCTCAATGTGATTCAGGAAATTGTGATGCCTGAAGGGGACAGAAGCTTTAGCGGCGCATTGAAACGCATTGAACAAATTTGCAGCCGGGTCAGTGTACCGGTCATTGTGAAAGAAGTCGGCTTCGGTATGAGCAAAGCATCAGCAGGAAAGCTGTATGAAGCTGGTGCTGCAGCTATTGATATTGGCGGTTATGGGGGAACAAATTTCTCGAAAATCGAAAATCTCCGAAGACAGCGGCAAATCTCCTTTTTTAATTCATGGGGCATTTCGACAGCTGCAAGTTTGGCGGAAATCCGCTCTGAGTTTCCTGCAAGCACCATGATCGCCTCTGGCGGTCTGCAAGATGCGCTTGACGTGGCAAAGGCAATTGCGCTGGGGGCCTCTTGCACCGGAATGGCAGGGCATTTTTTAAAAGCGCTGACTGACAGTGGTGAGGAAGGACTGCTTGAGGAGATTCAGCTGATCCTTGAGGAATTAAAGATGATTATGACCGTGCTGGGCGCCAGAACGATTGCCGATTTACAAAAGGCGCCCCTTGTGATCAAAGGTGAAACCCATCATTGGCTCACAGAGAGAGGGGTCAATACATCAAGCTATAGTGTGCGATAAATGATAAAAGCCCAAAACCATATGTGGTTTGGGCTTTTTGTATTATGATTTTCGCTTTTTGAATTTTCCGTTTTGTTCAAGGCTTGTCGCCCCGTCATAGTGAATGGACTGGTCGCGGTCTGATTCGACTCTGCCTGAAGCTTTGAGTTTTTTCTCTTGTCTGTCTTTTCCCATGATCATACTCCTTAATGTGAGATCGATTGTTTAAAAAATGTGCTTGAACTCCATACTGGGAATATGGAGGAAGTAAAATGGAACAATTTTATTACTATTGGTCAATGTGGTTTCTGTGGGTTTTGACAACATTTATTTTTGAAAAGACGAAAAGACGAATTGCCGTCTCTGTCTTTATTTTAACTAATATTATTCTAAGCATACATGACATTGCTTTATATTTTTCCCTGAATGCTGCATATATGATGTTTTTCGTTTGCGGATGTGTCTATGCCGGGTATTTGGGAATGTATCGTTTTCGTTACATCATGGTCTATCTGACGCTTGTTGCCGCGTATGCGTTTGTTTATCTTTTTGCATTATATGACCCGGTTTGGTTCATCATAAAACCTGAGTGGGCTGCTGTTATATTAATAGTGCTTTTAACAGCTTCTGTTGAAAGGAATTTTGAGAAGCAGCTTGTCTTATTTGTCCTAGGGATGTGCCAAGGCGAACTGGTGTATTCATTTGTGATCCAGAAGTTGGCCGGGGCTATGGCTGTCGGCGGCTTTCAATGGCTGAATGCGTGTTCTGCGGGGATGATATTGCTGTTTGGCATATCTAAATACGAACACCTCGCAAGCCAGATTGGTCAGAAAAGCAAAAGATCAAACAAAGGAGCTACCAAAATGTCATGAGTGATTACATCTATCCGATTATTGCTGGGGTCATTGCCGGAATTGCGACAAGGCTTTATATGCTGAAAACGGATTACCGCCAGTATCCGACCTATGTTCATGGGAAAGTGATTCACATCGCACTGGGGTTGATAGCGGCTGGTTTAGGTGCAATTATTATGCCGGCGCTTTTGCAGGAGGAATTTACGGCCATCACATTTTTAACATTGGCAGCGACGCAATTTAGAGATGTCCGAAACATGGAGCGGAACACATTGACGCAAATGGATTCGTATGAACTTGTCTCAAGGGGAAGCACATATATTGAGGGGATTGCCATTGCGTTTGAAAGCAGAAATTATATTGTGATCTTTACAGCGCTTTTGACAACCTCTGCGTATGTGTTTTTATCCATCTGGGCTGCTGTCATAGCGGCTGTCGTTTGTTTTTTACTGGCCATGAAGTTTATGTCGGGCAGTGTGTTGAAGGATATTGTAGATATCGAGTACATAAAGCCGCGCTTTGACGGTCCGGGACTGTTTGTTGATAATATTTATATGATGAATATCGGGCTTCCAGAGAAACAGGAACTGATTTTAAAGCATGGCATGGGCTTTATTTTGACGCCGAAAAACTTTAATTCAGCAGCGACGATAGCAAATTTAGGGCAGCGTCAGGCCATTTTATTTGATGTTTCCAATGTGCTCGGGGTTTATCGGGATTCAGGAGAGCCATCTTTGACACCAATTGCAAAACGGGATTTAAATGATGGGAGAGTGGCAGTATTTGTTCTCCCGCAAATTCACCATCCCGAAACGGCTGTTCAAATTATTAGCAATGTTCCAACCCTGGAAAATGCGATTAGAATGCCGACTGAATTTATCAAGAATCAGGATAAGGTGATAGGATGAGTGAATCTCTTACGAAAGTGATTTTGTCTGTAATCACGACAAATCGAAATCGGGTTGCAGGGGGAGCACCTGTCTTTTTTTGCAATGACCAAAAGGAGATGGAGCTTTTCGCTAAAAATCTTGAGGCGATCCTTGATGGAATAGCTCACAGAATCGGAGATGACGTGTATTTGATCGTGAAACATTTTTAAGAATAGTTGTGATCCCAGTAAAAACTGATATAATAAATGAGTTAAGCCCTTCCTCTGAAGGGTTTCTTTTCATAAAAGTGAATGAAATGATTTTAATAACCGGTTGAAAATTTATGTAAAAATGAAAGCGGCTGGATTGAAAGGAAGGGTACTATGGGTAAACCTGTCGTAGCCATTGTCGGGAGACCAAATGTAGGAAAATCCACAATCTTTAACCGGATTGCGGGAGAAAGAATTTCAATAGTAGAAGATACCCCTGGCGTGACAAGGGATCGGATATACAGCTCGGCTGAATGGCTGAATTATGATTTTAATTTGATTGATACGGGCGGTATTGATATCGGTGATGAGCCGTTCTTAGCGCAGATTCGCCAGCAGGCTGAAATCGCCATGGATGAAGCGGACGTGATTATTTTTATGGTGAACGGCCGTGAAGGCGTGACAGCTGCTGATGAAGAAGTGGCGAAAATTTTGTACCGCACAAAAAAGCCTGTTGTTTTAGCGGTTAATAAACTGGATAACACAGAAATGAGAGCGAATATTTATGATTTTTATTCGCTAGGCTTTGGCGAGCCGTATCCAATTTCGGGAACACACGGACTCGGACTGGGTGATTTACTGGATGCCGTTGCAGAGCATTTTAAAAACATTCCAGAAACGAAATACAATGAGGAAGTTGTTCAATTCTGTCTGATCGGACGTCCGAATGTCGGAAAGTCCTCACTTGTGAATGCGATGCTCGGCGAAGAACGCGTTATTGTCAGCAACGTGGCTGGAACGACAAGAGATGCTGTTGATACGTCATTTACTTACAACCAGCAGGAGTTTGTCATTGTCGATACTGCAGGTATGCGAAAAAAAGGGAAAGTCTATGAAACGACTGAGAAGTATAGTGTACTGCGGGCGCTAAAAGCGATTGACCGCTCAGAAGTCGTGGCGGTTGTGCTGGATGGCGAAGAAGGCATTATTGAACAGGACAAGCGTATCGCCGGTTATGCACACGAAGCGGGCAAGGCCGTCGTCATCGTCGTAAACAAATGGGATGCTGTTGACAAAGATGAGAGCACGATGAAAGAATTTGAAGAAAATATTCGCGATCATTTTCAATTTCTGGATTATGCGCCAATCCTATTTATGTCTGCCTTAACGAAAAAACGGATTCATACGCTGATGCCTGCGATTATTAAAGCGAGTGAAAATCATTCACTTCGAGTTCAGACGAACGTCTTAAATGATGTCATCATGGATGCTGTGGCAATGAACCCGACACCGACTCATAACGGTTCTCGTTTGAAGATTTACTATGCGACTCAAGTGTCGGTAAAGCCGCCAAGCTTCGTTGTGTTTGTAAACGATCCGGAATTGATGCATTTTTCATACGAACGGTTTTTAGAAAACCGAATCAGAGACGCGTTCGGTTTTGAGGGGACACCAATCAAAATATTTGCAAGAGCTAGAAAATAAAAAGGTGTGAAGCAAATATGAAAAAAGTCACAATGCTCGGAGCGGGGAGCTGGGGAACAGCACTGGCTTTAGTGTTAGCTGATAATCATCACGGTGTAACCATGTGGGGGCACCGTGATGATCTGATCCATCAAATCAATGATCAGCATGAAAATAAAGATTATTTGCCGAACGTCAAGCTTCCAGAATCAATAGAGGCAACAACGGATATGAAGACAGCTGTTTCAGACGCGGATTTCATTATCGTTGCTGTTCCAACAAAAGCAATTCGGGAAGTGCTGAGACAGGCTGTCCCTTTTATAACGAAAAAGGCAGTCTTTGTTCATGTCAGCAAGGGTATCGAGCCAGATTCACTTCTGCGCATTTCTGAAATTATGGAAATTGAGCTCCCGAGTGATGTCAGAAAAGATATTGTTGTCCTTTCCGGCCCGAGTCATGCGGAAGAAGTAGGGCTGCGGCACCCCACAACTGTTACTGCATCTTCAAAGAGCATGAGGGCAGCAGAAGAGGTGCAGGATCTATTTATTAATCACAATTTTCGGGTATACACAAATCCTGACATTATCGGAGTTGAAATCGGAGGGGCTTTAAAAAATATTATTGCCCTTGCTGCAGGAATTACAGATGGTTTAGGGTACGGCGACAATGCCAAAGCTGCTTTGATTACACGCGGACTTGCTGAAATCGCGAGACTCGGAACGAAAATGGGCGGAAATCCCTTGACGTTCTCTGGATTGACAGGAGTAGGCGATCTGATTGTGACGTGCACAAGTGTTCATTCCAGAAACTGGCGCGCGGGCAATTTGCTCGGAAAAGGGTACAAGCTTGAAGATGTTCTTGAAGAGATGGGAATGGTAGTCGAAGGCGTTCGCACGACGAAAGCGGCTTATCAGCTTTCGAAGAAATATGATGTTAAAATGCCGATTACAGAAGCTCTCCATCAGGTTCTATTCAATGGACAAAAAGTGGAAACCGCTGTTGAATCTTTAATGGCGAGAGGGAAAACCCACGAGATGGAGGATTTGGTAAATACGTTTGAAAATCAGTGAAGTAAAAGTGTCAATCAAATGATGGATCGCATATCCTAATTGAACGAAAGCCCGAAAAACAGAAGAACACCCAAGTCTTGGGATCTCCTGAAACATTTTGCCGATTTAGGCAATAGAGGATGCATCTGTATGCCAAGTCGCATACTATAGCATCGAAGTCCAAGAGAGTGTTTCTTAAACGTGCAGGTGAATATAGTCAAGTTGACTGAAGCGAAGGTCCCCCTCTTTGCTTCAGTTTTTTTTGTTCTATCAAAGGATGGAAAATCTGGTTGATCTTTTCCGGCGCTGTATATTAAAATATAATATAACGCTTACATCATACATATCGGGGAGGCGCACGTCATTGAGTCTGGCATTGATGAAAATGTGGTTTGCTCTAGGGTCCATGGGTCTGATGTTTTTGGCTGTAGCTTCCATCTATTTAAGCCGCTTTAAGTGCCAAAACCGTTTTTTGAAGATTGCGATTTCATCATTCGCATACATGTGTATGCTCATATCTGGAATTATTGTGTTTGTCGTGGTTTTTAGCGGCCCTGTCAATGAATAAAGCTGTAAAAGGAAGTGCTGTATGGGTAAACTGAAGTGCGCAATTATTTTTGCGGCAGTCGTGTTTTTATCCGGATGTTTATATCCAAATGAACGGAAAAGCAGTGTGCATGCCATTCCTTATCAAGACCAGCTAAAGCAGGTTCAATCTGCTGTTGATGAATTTCAAAAGGCAAATGGAGGCCTGCTTCCCATTCAAACCAAAGATATGTCGACACCGCTATATCAAAAATATCCGATAGACTTTAATCGGTTAGCGCCAAGGTACATAGCTGAACCTCCAAGTACGGCATTTGAAAGCGGGGGAGACTATCAATACGTGCTTGTTGACGTAGAGAACGATCCGACTGTTAAATTAATTGATCTAAAGATGGCAGAAAAAATTCGCGATGTGAAATTGCGCATCCAAATGTACCGTCAGGAGCATCAATATCCGCCTTACAAGGATGTGCTATCTCGTGATTTATTTACACTCGATGAGAAGAAGCTTGGGGATGGAAGCTCTCTTGCAGTGACAAGCCCAATCTCAGGGAATTCCTTGCCGCTTATGATTGACGGAGACGGAGAAATATATGCCGATTACCGGACTGAGCTGGCTGCTTGCCTCAAAAAGAGCAAGAAAACGTTTAAACCCGGGACTGAAATCCAGGATATGATTTGGCAGGAAACCCCCTTTGTCCCCGCGTTTTCTGTAAAATATACGGTAAATGACAAACAGGAACCTGTTTTTTTAGAAAATGATATGAAAAAGGAATGAACCTTTCTCCCTTGCATACAAATAGGGAGAAAGGTTTTTTATATTAATAGATTGAGGATGAGAAATTTTCTAAAGATGTCATATTCAAATAGGACAACGTCATACACATATAGTGTCCTGTGTTTGATTGAAAGAGCTTAATAAAATTGAAAAGGATAGGAAGTCCGGGAGGGGATCACTTGGAAAAGGTCGATATTTTCAAGGATATCGCTGAACGAACAGGAGGCGATATATACTTAGGAGTCGTAGGTGCTGTCCGTACAGGAAAATCCACGTTCATTAAAAAATTTATGGAGCTTGTGGTGCTCCCGAATATCAGTAACGAAGCAGACCGGGCCCGAGCGCAGGATGAACTGCCGCAGAGCGCAGCCGGCAAAACCATTATGACTACAGAGCCTAAATTTGTTCCGAATCAGGCGATGTCTGTTCATGTGTCAGACGGACTCGATGTGAATATAAGATTAGTAGATTGTGTAGGTTACACAGTGCCCGGCGCTAAAGGATATGAAGATGAAAACGGGCCGCGGATGATCAATACGCCTTGGTACGAAGAACCGATCCCATTTCATGAGGCTGCTGAAATCGGCACACGAAAAGTCATTCAAGAACACTCGACCATCGGAGTTGTCATTACGACAGACGGCACCATTGGAGATATCGCCAGAAGTGACTATATAGAGGCTGAAGAAAGAGTCATTGAAGAGCTGAAAGAGGTTGGCAAACCTTTTATTATGGTCATCAACTCAGTCAGGCCGTATCACCCGGAAACGGAAGCCATGCGCCAGGATTTAAGCGAAAAATATGATATCCCGGTATTGGCAATGAGTGTAGAGAGCATGCGGGAATCAGATGTGCTGAGTGTGCTCAGAGAGGCCCTCTACGAGTTTCCGGTGCTAGAAGTGAATGTCAATCTCCCAAGCTGGGTAATGGTGCTGAAAGAAAACCATTGGCTGCGTGAAAGCTATCAGGAGTCCGTGAAGGAAACGGTTAAGGATATTAAACGGCTCCGGGACGTAGACAGGGTTGTCGGCCAATTCAGCGAGTTTGAATTCATTGAAAGTGCCGGATTAGCCGGAATTGAGCTGGGCCAAGGGGTGGCAGAAATTGATTTGTACGCGCCTGATCATCTATATGATCAAATCCTAAAAGAAGTTGTGGGCGTCGAAATCAGAGGAAGAGACCATCTGCTTGAGCTCATGCAAGACTTCGCCCATGCGAAAACAGAATATGATCAAGTGTCTGATGCCTTAAAAATGGTCAAACAGACGGGATACGGCATTGCAGCGCCTGCTTTAGCTGATATGAGTCTCGATGAGCCGGAAATTATAAGGCAGGGCTCGCGATTCGGTGTGAGGCTGAAAGCTGTCGCTCCGTCGATCCATATGATCAAAGTCGATGTCGAAAGCGAATTCGCCCCGATTATCGGAACGGAAAAACAAAGTGAAGAGCTTGTACGCTATTTAATGCAGGACTTTGAGGATGATCCGCTCTCCATCTGGAATTCCGATATCTTCGGAAGGTCGCTGAGCTCAATTGTGAGAGAAGGGATTCAGGCAAAGCTGTCATTGATGCCTGAAAACGCACGGTATAAATTAAAAGAAACATTAGAAAGAATTATAAACGAAGGCTCTGGCGGCTTAATCGCCATCATCCTGTAATACCGGTAGACCTCTTTATAGAATGGGAGGTCTTTTTTCTTTGCTCTTAATAATGGAAAAGGATCAAGGAATAGGATGAAAAAAGGAAAAAAAGGAATATTTGTTCGGTAAATCACCTTAAATCCTTGACGAGCAAGGGATTGACGCTTTAAAATGCTTGATATGGCTTTTTATATGTGTTACTCTACATACAGAAATTCTTCACTTTGTTGGACAAACATTCCTCAGAGTGCAGTTTTTCTTAAAAAGCCGTTTAATTGTCTTTCTCTTACTTGCTCTCATTTTTTTCTGAGACAGGTTTAGAATCAGACTGAACTGTGAAGAAATGATAATAAACGAACTGAATGTATCCTTTTGGGAGGAGGTGAAAGGCATGAACAAAACAGAACTTATCAATGCGGTTGCAGAAGCAAGCGAATTGTCTAAAAAAGACGCTACAAAAGCAGTTGACTCTGTTTTTGATACGATCTTAGATGCACTTAAAAACGGTGATAAAATCCAACTGATCGGTTTTGGTAACTTCGAGGTGCGTGAACGTTCTGCACGTAAAGGACGCAACCCTCAAACAGGTGAAGAAATCGAAATTCCAGCAAGCAAAGTACCTGCTTTCAAACCAGGTAAAGCGCTTAAAGACGCAGTTGCCGGAAAATAATTGTGAATATAGATCGTGTATGCATCTAGCTTACATACACTTTATTTCTTCACAGAAAAGCCCCTTTCTAAGGGGCTTTTCATATTTCAAGAGCATGGGCTTCCTGACAGGGCATTCACTTTGCTTTTAGCGGGGCATATGTGCTAGAATCGAAATTAAATGTATTCATTGGTGGAGGACATAGAACATGAAAGAAGTTAATAAAGAGCAAATCGAACAAGCTGTTCGTCAAATTTTAGAAGCGATCGGAGAAGACCCGAATAGAGAAGGGCTTCTTGATACTCCGAAAAGAGTCGCAAAGATGTATGCCGAAGTATTCTCCGGCTTGAATGAAGATCCAAAAGAACATTTCCAGACTATCTTCGGTGAAAACCATGAGGAGCTTGTTCTTGTAAAAGATATCGCGTTTCATTCTATGTGTGAGCATCACCTTGTTCCCTTTTATGGAAAAGCACATGTTGCATATATCCCGCGAGGCGGAAAGGTCACAGGACTCAGCAAACTGGCCCGTGCCGTTGAAGCCGTTGCAAAGCGCCCGCAGCTTCAGGAACGCATCACTTCTACAATTGCAGAAAGCATCGTAGAAACGCTTGATCCGCATGGCGTAATGGTAGTGGTTGAAGCGGAACACATGTGCATGACGATGCGCGGTGTAAGAAAACCGGGTGCGAAAACTGTGACTTCAGCAGTCAGAGGCGTTTTTAAAGATGATGCCGCTGCCCGTGCAGAAGTATTGGAACATATTAAACGCCAGGACTAATAAAGATAGAGGGTGCTATAAATGAACCAAAAGCATTCAAGTGATTTTGTCGTCATTAAAGCCGTTGAGGACGGAGTGAATGTGATCGGCCTGACAAGAGGAACAGACACAAAGTTTCACCATTCCGAAAAACTCGACAAGGGAGAAGTGATCATCGCTCAGTTTACAGAGCATACTTCTGCCATTAAAGTCAGAGGAGAGGCACTGATTCAAACCGCGTACGGAGAAATGAAAAGCGAAAAAAAATAAGCTGGCTGTCCCCGCTGTTAAAAGCAAATGCTCGCAAACAGCGGGAGGATACAGCCAATTTCTTTTTTTTATGCTATAATGATACCTGCGTAAGCGAATGAAAAGATAAAACTCATACATAGATTAAGAAATAAATGTGAATTTGGGGACAAGGGTGATATTTTTGCAAGACATCTACGGAACTTTAGCCAATCTGAACACGAAATTAAAACAAAAGCTGTCTCATCCTTATTTAGCGAAGCATATTTCCGCGCCGAAAATTGATGAGGATAAGCTTCTTCTTTTTCATGCTTTATTTGAAGAAGCTGACATAAAAAACAACGACAGAGAAAATTATATTGTAACAGCGATGCTTGTACAAAGCGCCCTTGATACCCATGATGAAGTGACGACAGCTAGAGTCATAAAACGAGACGAAAACAAAAACCGCCAATTGACTGTTCTCGCGGGCGATTATTTCAGCGGGCTGTACTACTCTTTACTATCTGAAATGAAGGATATCTACATGATTCGGACGCTTGCTACAGCCATTAAAGAAATCAACGAACATAAAATTCGTCTGTATGACCGTTCTTTCAAGGACGAAAACGATTTTTTCGAAAGTGTCGGCATCGTTGAATCAGCTTTATTCCATCGTGTGGCGGAACACTTCAACCTTCCGCGCTGGAAAAAGCTGTCGAGTGATTTTTTTGTATTTAAGCGGCTTATGAACGGGAATGATGCATTTCTGGATGTGATCGGCAGTTTTATACAGCTGGGAAAAACAAAAGAAGAGATATTAGAAGATTGTTTTAAAAAAGCGAAAAACAGCATTGAGTCACTTCTGCCTCTAAATTCACCTATTCAGAACATTTTAATAAACCGTCTGAAGACAATCAGCCAAGATCAAACCTATCATCAGAAAGTGGAAGAAGGGTAAACCATTATGCAGGACTCAAAAGAACAGCGCGTACACGGAGTATTTGAAAAAATATATAAAAATTATGACCAAATGAACTCTGTCATCAGTTTTCAGCAGCATAAAAAATGGCGCGACAAAACGATGCGCATCATGAATGTAAAAGAAGGCGCAACAGCACTTGATGTCTGCTGCGGAACGGCTGACTGGACGATCGCTCTTGCAAAAGCGGCCGGCAAAAGCGGCGAGATCAAGGGCTTGGATTTCAGTGAAAATATGCTGAGTGTCGGCGAGCAGAAAGTAAAAGACGGCGGATTCAGCCAAATTGAACTGCTGCACGGAAATGCGATGGAGCTTCCTTTTGATGATGATACATTTGATTATGTCACCATTGGCTTCGGGCTCCGCAATGTCCCTGATTACTTGACTGTACTGAAAGAGATGAGACGTGTAGTGAAGCCGGGCGGGCAGGTGGTATGTCTGGAAACGTCCCAGCCGGAAATGTTCGGATTCAGACAGGCTTACTTTATGTACTTTAAGTATATTATGCCGTTTTTCGGGAAACTGTTTGCGAAGAGCTATAAAGAATATTCTTGGCTTCAAGAATCAGCCAGAGATTTCCCTGGAATGAAGGAACTGGCAGGCCTGTTTGAAGAGGCGGGCCTGAAAAATGTTAAATATCATTCGTTTACTGGCGGAGTCGCTGCCACGCATATCGGATGGAAATGAAAACACAGATGTTTGGGTGAATGATATGAAATTTAAAATGGCCTACTCTTTTTTAAATGACGATATTGATGTAATCGAAAGAGAACTTGAACAAACCGTACGTTCCGATTACCCGCTTTTAAGCGAGGCAGGTCTTCACCTGCTGCAGGCCGGAGGGAAACGTATTCGGCCTGTTTTCGTGCTGCTTTCTGGCATGTTTGGCGATTACGATATTAATAAGATTAAATATGTCGCCGTCACTCTGGAAATGATTCACATGGCATCTTTGGTTCATGATGATGTCATTGATGATGCGGAGCTTCGCCGAGGAAAACCGACAATCAAAGCAAAGTGGGACAATCGTATTGCGATGTACACAGGCGATTATATGCTTGCGGGATCTCTTGAAATGATGACGAGAATTAACGAACCGAAAGCCCATAGGATTTTGTCACAGACGATCGTTGAAGTTTGTCTAGGGGAAATTGAGCAGATCAAAGACAAATACAACATGGAACAAAATCTCAGAACGTATCTCCGCCGTATCAAAAGAAAAACGGCTCTCTTGATCGCGGTCAGCTGCCAGCTTGGTGCTATTGCGTCTGGAGCTGATGAGAAGATTCATAAGGCATTGTACTGGTTTGGGTATTACGTCGGCATGTCTTATCAGATTATTGATGATATTCTTGATTTTACTTCAACTGAAGAAGAACTGGGTAAACCCGTTGGAGGAGATTTGCTTCAAGGAAACGTCACATTGCCAGTGCTGTATGCCCTGAAAAATCCTGCATTAAAAAACCAGCTTAAATTGATTAACAGTGAGACAACGCAGGAACAGCTTGAACCAATCATTGAAGAAATCAAAAAAACAGATGCAATTGAAGCATCTATGGCAGTAAGCGAAATGTATCTGCAGAAAGCTTTTCAGAAATTAAACACGCTTCCTCGAGGGCGCGCACGCTCGTCTCTTGCAGCCATCGCAAAATATATCGGTAAAAGAAAATTTTAATTTTTGTAGATATTAAGAAATTTCTCCGCCCCGGATTGATTAATTATCAGAAAGATGTTACGATTTCGGTGTGCAGTGTGAAAGCCTATACATACATAATGATGGGGTGGAGAATATGATGGAAAAGACTTTTATCATGGTGAAACCAGACGGTGTCCAACGTCAGCTCATTGGGGACATTTTATCTAGATTCGAACGTAAGGGCTTACAATTAGCTGGCGCCAAGTTAATGAGAGTGACTGAACAAATGGCTGAGAAACACTACGCCGAACATCAAGGAAAGCCTTTCTTCGGAGAGCTCGTTGAGTTTATTACTTCAGGACCTGTATTCGCAATGGTGTGGGAAGGCGAAAATGTCATTGAAGTGACGAGACAGCTGATCGGGAAAACAAACCCTAAAGAAGCTTTACCTGGTACGATTCGTGGGGATTATGGCATGTTTGTCGGAAAAAACATCATCCACGGCTCTGATTCTCTCGAAAGTGCAGAACGCGAGATTAACATTTTCTTTAAGAATGAAGAATTAGTATCATATCAGCAGCTTATGGCAGGCTGGATCTATTAATCATTGTGAAAATAAGTAACAGAGCCGGCATCATATAACGCCGCCGGTTTTTGATCTGTTTTGTAAAGGTTTACATTAAAGTGAATAAAGGGTTGAATGGTAGTGTGCATCAGACCTCTGCCTTTCCCAACGATCTAAAATCAGCTGAAAAGCTGATTTTTTTATTGAAACAATACAATTTCCTGATAAAACAAGCTATACTAGGACAAAAAGACAGCGAGACTGGGAGAGTAGAGATGGATACATACAGCGTATTTACAACGAAATGGAAACAATTAACCGGAGTCGATTTAACACTATATAAAGAAGCACAAATGAAGAGAAGGCTAACGTCACTTTATGAGAAAAAGGGGTTCCAAAGCTTTAAGGACTTTGCTGCGGCATTGGAAAAGGATCAAGCTCTCTTAAATGAAACATTGGACAGAATGACGATCAATGTTTCAGAATTTTATCGTAATTATAAAAGATGGGAAGTTCTTGAGACTGCAATTCTGCCGTTAATCAAGACCTCTAGACCTTTAAAGATTTGGAGTGCCGCCTGCTCAACGGGGGAGGAGCCATACACGCTTGCCATGCTTTTGGACCAGCAAAAAGGTCTTCCGGGCTATCAGATTTTGGCGACGGATATTGATGAAAAAGCATTGGAAAAAGCGAAAAAAGGTGTTTATCAGGAGCGGTCTTTACAGGAAGTGCCGCTATCTGTGAAAGATCGTTATTTTACGCAAAACGCAAATAGAAGTTATGAAGTGAAACCGGAAATCAAAAAGAATATTACATTCAAAAAGCACAATTTGCTGGCGGATCGTTATGAACAAGACTTTGACTTAATCGTGTGCCGCAATGTATTTATTTATTTTACAGAAAGCGCGAAGGAAGAGCTGTATTTAAAAATGGCACATAGCTTGAAGAAGAATGGAGTTCTTTTTGTCGGCAGCACCGAGCAAATCTTCAATCCCGAGAAATTTGGCCTAGTCCCAGCCGATACATTCTTTTATCAAAAAAGATAGACTGACTTTTTGCTGAAAAATATGTTATAGTAGTCTTACTTAAAAGCGTTAATGCGATGAAGGGAGAAGAAGTCATGAGATATTTAACAGCCGGAGAATCACACGGCCCCCAACTGACAACCATTATTGAGGGTGTACCTGCCGGGCTTTACATAACGGAGGAAGATATCAATTTTGAGCTTGCCAGACGCCAAAAAGGACACGGCCGCGGCCGCCGCATGCAGATCGAAAAAGACCAGGCCAAAATTATGAGCGGGGTGCGCCATGCACGTACACTCGGTTCACCAATTGCTCTCGTAGTTGAAAATAACGATTGGAAGCATTGGACAAAAATCATGGGCGCCGCTCCAATTACAGAAGATGAAGAAAAGGAAATGAAGCGCCAGATTTCCAGACCTAGACCTGGGCACGCTGACTTAAACGGTGCAATTAAATATAATCATCGTGATATGAGAAATGTGCTTGAGCGTTCTTCAGCAAGGGAAACAACTGTCAGAGTGGCGGCAGGGGCTGTAGCTAAAAAGATTCTTTCTGAGCTTGGCATTAAGGTGGCGGGCCACGTGTTGCAAATTGGCGCTGTTAAAGCTGAAAAAACAGAATATACGTCAATTGAAGACCTGCAGCGCGTAACGGAAGAGTCTCCTGTCAGATGCTACGATGAAGAGGCAGGCAAAAAAATGATGGCTGCCATTGATGAAGCAAAGGCAAACGGAGATTCCATCGGCGGAATAGTAGAAGTCATTGTCGAGGGAATGCCGGTAGGCGTGGGCAGCTATGTCCATTATGACCGCAAGCTGGATAGCAAGCTTGCTGCCGCTGTACTGTCAATTAATGCATTTAAAGGTGTGGAATTCGGGATCGGATTTGAGGCGGCAGGCCGAAATGGAAGCGAAGTCCATGACGAGATCATTTGGGACGAGGAAAAAGGATACACTCGTGCTACTAACAGACTTGGCGGACTGGAAGGCGGCATGACGACAGGGATGCCGATTGTTGTCCGCGGAGTCATGAAGCCGATTCCGACTTTGTATAAACCGCTGAAAAGTGTCGATATTGAAACGAAAGAACCGTTTTCTGCCAGCATTGAACGTTCAGACAGCTGTGCTGTTCCTGCGGCAAGTGTAGTCGCTGAAGCGGCTGTCGCTTGGGAAATTGCGAACGCAGTCGTTGAACAATTCGGATTAGATCAAATTGACCGCATTAGAGAAAATGTGGAGAATATGAGAAAACTGTCGAGGGAATTTTAATGAAGACACTGCATGTTCAAACTGCTTCCTCGTCATATCCTGTTTTTATCGGACAAGGTATCAGAAAAAAGGCTTGCGAACTATTAACCTCTTTAAACAGGCCTTTAACAAGGATTATGCTTGTTACGGATGAAGAAGTGGACCGCCTGTATGGTGATGAAATGCTCCATTTGCTGCAAGAAAAATGGCCTGTGAAAAAAGTGACGGTACCGAGTGGAGAGCAGGCAAAATCCATGGACATGTACACAAAATTGCAGAGTGAAGCGATTCGATTTCATATGGATCGCTCCTCATGCATCATCGCTTTTGGAGGCGGTGTTGTAGGAGATCTTGCCGGTTTTGTGGCTGCCACTTTTATGCGCGGCATTGATTTCATCCAAATGCCTACGACGCTCTTGGCGCATGACAGCGCAGTCGGAGGAAAAGTAGCCGTGAACCATCCGCTTGGAAAAAATCTAATCGGTGCGTTTTATCAGCCGAAAGCCGTGCTCTATGATACAGATTTCCTGCGTTCCCTGCCTGAAAAAGAGCTTAGGTCCGGAATGGCAGAAGTGATTAAACACGCTTTTATCTATGACAGAGCGTTTCTGGAGGAGCTGCTGAATATCCACTCACTGCGTGATATCACTAATGATCAGATGAATGACATGATTTTTAAAGGTATTTCAATTAAAGCGTCTGTCGTTCAGCAGGATGAAAAAGAAGAGGGGATAAGAGCTTACTTAAACTTCGGGCACACGCTCGGTCATGCCGTTGAGGCGGAATATGGATACGGGCAGATCACTCACGGTGATGCCGTAGCCCTCGGAATGCAGTTTGCTTTATATATAAGCGAAAAGACTGTAGGCTGTGAAATGGACAGAAAACGTTTGGTCAGCTGGCTAAAAAGCCTGGGTTATCCAAGTCAAATCAGAAAAGAGACGGAAACTTCGGTTCTCTTGGACCGTATGATGAATGATAAGAAAACCCGTGGCGGGAAGATTCAGTTTATTGTGCTCAACGAATTAGGAAAAGTTGCTGATCATACATTTTCCAGAAATGAACTTGAGAGCTGGCTGAACAAATGGCGATTGGAGGAGACATCATGATGATTCGCGGAATTCGCGGAGCAACTACAGTTGAACGGGATACTGAAGAAGAAATTTTACAAAAAACAAAACAGCTGTTAGAGAAAATCATAGAAGAAAATCATACAAAACCGGAAGATGTTGTTCAAATGCTTCTGTCGGCTACACCTGATTTGCACGCTGTTTTCCCGGCAAAAGCTGTTCGCGAGCTTTCAGGATGGCAGTATGTACCGGTAACATGTATGCAGGAAATGGACGTAACAGGCGGTCTGAAAAAGTGCATAAGAGTCATGATGACGGTCCAGACAGATGTCCCTCAGGATCAGATCAGACATGTATATTTAGAAAAAGCCGTCGTATTAAGGCCCGATTTATCATTGACAAAAAATACTGAATTGTAATACGATAAGAACAGCTTAGAAATACACAAGAGTGTGTATAAAGCAATTAGAATGAGTTGAGTTAGAGAATAGGGTAGCAGAGAATGAGTTTAGTTGAGCTGAGACATTATGTTTATTCTACCCAAAAGAAGTCTTTCTTTTGGGTTTATTTGTTATATAGTATTTTATCCTCTCATGCCATCTTCTCATTCTCCTTGCCATAAGGAGTGAGAGCAATGAATTTCCAATCAAACATTTCCGCATTTTTAGAGGACAGCTTGTCCCACCACACGATACCGATTGTGGAGACCTTCACAGTCGATACACTGACACCCATTCAAATGATAGAGAAGCTTGACAGGGAGATTACGTATCTTCTTGAAAGCAAGGACGATACATCCACTTGGTCCAGATATTCATTTATCGGCCTGAATCCATTTCTTACAATTAAAGAAGAGCAGGGCCGTTTTTCGGCCGCTGATCAGGACAGCAAATCTCTTTACACAGGAAATGAACTAAAAGAAGTGCTGAACTGGATGAATACCACATACAAAATCAAAACACCTCAGCTTGGCATTCCTTTTGTCGGCGGAGCTGTCGGGTACTTAAGCTATGATATGATCCCGCTGATTGAGCCTTCTGTTCCTTCGCATACAAAAGAAACAGACATGGAAAAGTGCATGCTGTTTGTTTGCCGGACATTAATTGCGTATGATCATGAAACCAAAAACGTCCACTTTATCCAATATGCAAGGCTTAATGGAGAGGAAACAGAAAACGAAAAAATGGATGTATTCCATCAAAATCATCTGGAGCTCCAAAATCTCATCGAAAAAATGATGGACCAAAAAAACATAAAAGAGCTGTTTCTCTCTGCTGATTCATACAAGACACCCAGCTTTGAGACGGTATATTCTAATTATGAAAAATCGGCTTTTATGGCTGATGTAGAAAAAATCAAAAGCTATATAAAAGCAGGCGATATCTTCCAGGGTGTTTTATCACAAAAATTTGAGGTGCCGATAAAAGCAGATGCTTTTGAGTTATACCGAGTGCTTAGGATCGTCAATCCTTCGCCGTATATGTATTATATGAAACTGCTAGACAGAGAAATAGTCGGCAGCTCTCCGGAACGGTTAATACACGTTCAAGACGGGCACTTAGAAATCCATCCGATTGCCGGTACGAGAAAACGCGGTGCAGACAAAGCTGAAGATGAGAGACTGAAGGTTGAACTCATGAAGGATGAAAAAGAAAAAGCGGAGCATTACATGCTCGTTGATCTTGCCCGAAACGATATCGGCAGAGTAGCAGAGTATGGTTCTGTTTCTGTGCCGGAGTTCACAAAAATTGTTTCCTTTTCACATGTCATGCACATTATCTCGGTGGTTACAGGCCGATTGAAAAAAGGGGTTCATCCTGTCGATGCACTGATGTCTGCTTTCCCGGCGGGGACTTTAACAGGCGCACCCAAAATCCGTGCCATGCAGCTTTTGCAAGAGCTCGAGCCAACACCGAGAGAGACATACGGAGGATGTATTGCCTACATTGGGTTTGACGGGAATATCGACTCTTGTATTACGATTCGCACGATGAGTGTAAAGAACGGCGTTGCATCGATACAGGCAGGTGCTGGCATTGTTGCTGATTCTGTTCCGGAAGCCGAATACGAAGAAAGCTGTAATAAAGCCGGTGCGTTGCTGAAAACGATTCATATTGCAGAAGACATGTTTCATAGCAAGGAGGATAAAGCTGATGAACAGATTTCTACAATTGTGCGTTGATGGAAAAACCCTTACTGCCGGTGAGGCTGAAACGCTGATGAATATGATGATGGCAGCGGAAATGACTCCTTCTGAAATGGGTGGTATATTGTCTATTCTTGCTCATCGGGGGGAGACGCCAGAAGAGCTTGCGGGTTTTGTGAAGGCCATGCGGGCACACGCTCTTACAGTCGATGGACTTCCTGATATTGTTGATACATGCGGAACAGGGGGAGACGGTATTTCCACTTTTAATATCTCAACGGCCTCGGCAATTGTTGCCTCGGCAGCTGGCGCGAAAATCGCTAAGCATGGCAATCGCTCTGTCTCTTCTAAAAGCGGAAGCGCTGATGTTTTAGAGGAGCTAGAGGTTTCTATTCAAACGACTCCCGAAAAGGTCAAAAGCAGCATTGAAACAAACAACATGGGATTTCTTTTTGCGCCGCTTTACCATTCGTCTATGAAACATGTAGCAGGTACTAGAAAAGAGCTAGGTTTCAGAACGGTATTTAATCTGCTTGGGCCGCTCAGCAATCCTTTACAGGCGAAGCGTCAGGTGATTGGGGTCTATTCTGTTGAAAAAGCTGGACTGATGGCAAGCGCACTGGAGACGTTTCAGCCGAAGCACGTCATGTTTGTATCAAGCCGTGACGGTTTAGATGAGCTTTCAATTACAGCACCGACCGACGTGATTGAATTAAAGGACGGAGAGCGCCGGGAATATACCGTTTCACCCGAAGATTTCGGTTTCACAAATGGCAGACTTGAAGATTTACAGGTGCAGTCACCGAAAGAGAGCGCCTATCTCATTCAGAATATTTTTGAAAATAAAAGCAGCAGTTCCGCTTTATCTATTACGGCTTTTAATGCGGGAGCTGCGATTTACACGGCGGGAATTACCGCCTCACTGAAGGAAGGAACGGAGCTGGCGTTAGAGACGATTACAAGCGGAGGCGCTGCCGCGCAGCTTGAACGACTAAAGCAGAAAGAGGAAGAGATCTATGCTTGAAAAAATCATCAAACAAAAGAAAGAAGAAGTGAAAACACTGGTTCTGCCGGTAGAGCAGCCTTTCAAGAAACGTTCATTTAAGGAGGCGCTGGCAAGCCCGAATCGGTTTATCGGGTTGATTGCCGAAGTGAAGAAAGCATCGCCGTCAAAAGGGCTTATTAAAGAGAATTTTGTGCCTGTGCAGATTGCAAAAGACTATGAGGCTGCGAAGGCAGATGCGATTTCCGTTTTAACAGACACCCCGTTTTTTCAAGGGGAAAACAGCTATTTATCAGACGTAAAGCGTGCTGTTTCGATTCCTGTACTTAGAAAAGATTTTATTATTGATTCTCTTCAAGTAGAGGAATCAAGAAGAATCGGAGCGGATGCCATATTGTTAATCGGCGAGGTGCTTGATCCCTTACACCTTCATGAATTATATCTTGAAGCAGGTGAAAAGGGGATGGACGTGTTAGTGGAGGTTCATGATGCATCAACGCTAGAACAAATATTGAAAGTGTTCACACCCGACATTCTCGGCGTAAATAATCGAAACCTAAAAACGTTTGAAACATCTGTAAAGCAGACAGAACAAATCGCATCTCTCGTTCCGAAAGAATCCTTGCTTGTCAGCGAAAGCGGAATCGGTTCTTTAGAACATTTAACATTTGTCAATGAACATGGGGCGCGAGCTGTACTTATCGGTGAATCATTGATGAGACAAACTTCTCAGCGTAAAGAAATCCATGCTTTGTTTGGGGAGTGAGGTTGTGAAGAAACCGGCATTAAAATATTGCGGTATTCGGTCACTAAAGGATTTGCAGCTTGCGGCGGAATCACAGGCTGATTACCTAGGATTTATTTTTGCTGAAAGCAAACGAAAAGTATCTCCGCAAGATGTGAAAAAATGGCTGAACCAAGCTCGTGTCGAAAAACAGGTTGCAGGTGTTTTTGTTAATGAATCAATAGAGACGATGTCACGTATTGCCAAGAGCTTGAAGCTCGACGTCATTCAGCTTCACGGTGATGAAAAACCGGCGGATGCTGCTGCTCTTCGCAAGCTGACAGGCTGTGAAATATGGAAGGCGCTTCACCATCAAGGTAACACAACTCAAGAAATAGCCCGCTTTAAAGATAATGTTGACGGCTTTGTGATTGATTCATCTGTAAAAGGGTCTAGAGGCGGAAATGGTGTTGCATTTTCTTGGGAATGTGTGCCGGAATATCAGCAGGCGGCTATTGGTAAACGCTGCTTTATCGCTGGCGGCGTGAATCCGGATAGCATCACCAGCCTATTGAAATGGCAGCCAGAAGGAATTGACCTTGCCAGCGGAATTGAAAAAAACGGACAAAAAGATCAGAATCTGATGAGTCTTTTAGAAGAAAGGATGAACCGATATGTATCCATATCCGAATGAAATAGGCAGATACGGTGATTTTGGCGGAAAGTTTGTTCCGGAAACACTCATGCAGCCGTTAGATGAAATAGAAACAGCATTTAAACAAATCAAGGATGATCCCGCTTTTCGTGAAGAGTATTATAAGCTGTTAAAGGACTATTCCGGACGGCCGACTGCATTAACATACGCTGATCGAGTCACTGAATACTTAGGCGGCGCGAAAATCTATTTGAAACGAGAAGATTTAAACCATACAGGTTCTCATAAAATCAATAATGCGCTAGGTCAAGCGCTGCTTGCTAAAAAAATGGGCAAAACGAAAATCATTGCTGAAACCGGTGCCGGCCAGCATGGCGTTGCCGCTGCAACAGTTGCAGCCAAATTCGGCTTTTCCTGTACTGTGTTTATGGGTGAAGAGGATGTTGCCCGCCAGTCTCTGAACGTTTTCCGCATGAAGCTTCTTGGAGCGGAGGTAGTGCCTGTAACAAGCGGAAACGGAACATTGAAGGATGCCACAAATGAGGCGATCCGGTACTGGGTTCAGCATTGTGAGGATCACTTTTATATGATTGGATCAGTTGTCGGCCCGCATCCTTATCCGCAAGTGGTCCGTGAATTTCAAAAAATGATCGGAGAGGAAGCGAAGGATCAGTTGAAACGTATTGAAGGCACTCTGCCTGATAAAGTAGTGGCATGTGTAGGCGGAGGAAGCAATGCGATGGGTATGTTTCAGGCATTTTTAAATGAAGATGTTGAACTGATCGGCGCTGAAGCAGCAGGAAAAGGAATTGATACGCCTCTTCATGCCGCCACTATTTCGAAAGGAACCGTAGGGGTTATTCACGGTTCATTGACTTATCTCATTCAGGATGAATTCGGGCAAATTATTGAGCCCTACTCTATTTCAGCCGGTCTCGACTATCCTGGAATCGGTCCGGAGCACGCATACTTGCATAAGAGCGGCCGTGTCACTTATGACAGTATCACTGATGAAGAAGCGGTGGATGCATTAAAGCTTTTGTCAGAAAAAGAGGGGATTTTGCCGGCAATCGAATCTGCCCATGCGTTAGCGAAAGCATTCAAACTCGCCAAAGGAATGGATCGCGGTCAACTCATTCTCGTCTGTTTATCAGGCCGGGGAGACAAGGATGTCAACACATTAATGAAGGTATTGGAAGAAGAGGTGAAAGCCCATGTTTAAATTGGATCTTCAACCATCAGAAAAATTGTTTATCCCGTTTATTACGGCGGGCGATCCAGTTCCTGAGGTTTCGATTGAACTGGCGAAGTCACTCCAAAAAGCAGGCGCCACTGCATTGGAGCTTGGTGTTGCATACTCTGACCCGCTTGCAGACGGTCCGGTGATCCAGAGGGCTTCAAAGCGGGCACTTGATCAAGGAATGAATATCGTAAAGGCAATCGAATTAGGCGGAGAAATGAAAAAAAACGGAGTGAATATTCCGATTATCCTCTTTACGTATTATAATCCTGTGTTACAATTGAACAAAGAATACTTTTTCGCTTTACTGCGGGAAAATCATATTGACGGTCTGCTTGTTCCGGATCTGCCACTAGAAGAAAGCAACAGCCTTCAAGAGGAATGTAAAAGCCATGAGGTGACGTATATTTCTTTGGTTGCGCCGACAAGCGAAAGCCGTTTGAAAACCATTATTGAACAAGCCGAGGGCTTCGTCTACTGTGTGTCTTCTCTGGGTGTGACCGGTGTCCGCAATGAGTTCAATTCATCCGTGTACCCGTTCATTCGGACAGTGAAGAATCTCAGCACTGTTCCGGTCGCTGTAGGGTTCGGTATATCAAACCGTGAACAGGTCATAAAGATGAATGAAATTAGTGACGGTGTCGTAGTGGGAAGTGCGCTCGTCAGAAAAATAGAAGAATTAAAGGACCGGCTCATCAGCGCTGAAACGAGAAATCAGGCGCTGCAGGAGTTTGAGGATTATGCAATGGCGTTTAGCGGCTTGTACAGTTTAAAATGAGGTGACTGATTTGCGTATCAAAGAACATTTAAAACAGCTGAAGCCTTATCAGCCTGGAAAGCCGATTGAAGCAGTGAAATCAGAATATGGCTTGGATAAAGTTGTGAAGCTTGCTTCAAACGAGAATCCTTACGGCTGTTCAGAGGCTGCAAAAGAGGCGCTTCATCATGAGATTCAACAGCTAGCCCTTTACCCGGACGGGTATAGCGCCGCTTTGCGGACAAGGCTCAGTAAGCACCTCAATGTCAGCGAAACATCACTTATTTTCGGCAACGGTTCTGATGAAATCATTCAGATCATCTGCCGGGCATTTCTAAACAATAAAACCAATACGATCACTGCTGCCCCGACTTTTCCGCAATATAAACATAATGCGGTTATTGAAGGTGCTGAAGTGCGTGAAATTGCACTTCGTCCCGACGGCTCACATGATTTAGACGCCATGTTAGAAGCCATCGACGAACAGACACAAGTCGTTTGGATATGCAGCCCGAATAATCCGACTGGCACTTATACATCTGAAGGAGAATTACTCGCATTTCTGGAGCGCGTTCCTTCACGTGTCCTTGTTGTTCTTGACGAAGCATATTATGAATATGTAACAGCAGAGGATTACCCGGAAACCGTGCCGCTCTTAAGCAAGTATTCCAATTTGATGATTTTGCGCACATTTTCAAAGGCATACGGTCTGGCAGCGCTCAGAGTCGGATACGGAATTGCTGACGAGAGCCTGATTCGCCAGATTGAGCCGGCGAGAGAGCCGTTTAATACGAGCCGTCTGGGCCAGGCTGCGGCGATTGCAGCACTTGATGATCAAGCGTTTATTGCTTCCTGTGTCGAGCAAAATAATGCAGGCCTTCAGCAGTATTATGATTTTGCGAAAACTCATGGTTTAAAGTGTTACCCTTCACAGACAAATTTTGTGTTAATTGACTTTAAACGTCCTGCTGATGAACTGTTTCAGGCTCTGCTGGAAAAAGGCTATATCGTCCGGTCAGGAAACGCATTAGGTTTCCCGACATCACTCCGGATTACGATCGGAACAAAAGAGCAAAATGAAGAAATACTTGCCATTTTAGCTGAAATTTTATAAGAGGTGATCAAATATCACCTCTTTAGTCTATAAACCAGGTGATGACGTATGAATCAAATGAAAGATACAATATTGCTCGCCGGTCTCGGATTGATAGGCGGTTCGATTGCCCTAGCCATCAAAAAAAATCATCCCGGCAAATGGATTATCGGAATCGACATCTCTGATGAACAGGCGGTAGCGGCATTAAAATTAGGTGTGATAGACGATCGTGCTGATTCGTTTATTAGCGGTGCGAAAGAGGCAGCTACAGTAATCATTGCGACACCTGTCGAACAAACACTGGTTATGCTTGAAGAGCTGGCTCATTCAGGAATTGAACATGAGCTTTTGATTACGGATGTAGGAAGCACAAAGCAAAAAGTGGTTGATTACGCTGATCAAGTGCTGCCTAGCCGCTATCAATTTGTCGGAGGGCATCCGATGGCGGGTTCACATAAATCAGGAGTGGCCGCTGCGAAGGAGTTCCTGTTTGAAAATGCATTTTATATTTTAACGCCAGGCCAGAAAACGGACAAACAAGCTGTGGAACAGTTAAAAAACCTGCTGAAGGGGACGAATGCCCATTTTGTGGAAATGTCGCCAGAGGAGCATGATGGTGTTACAAGTGTAATCAGTCATTTTCCGCATATTGTAGCAGCTAGTCTTGTTCACCAAACCCATCATTCGGAAAACCTGTATCCGCTTGTTAAACGTTTTGCTGCCGGCGGATTCAGAGATATTACAAGGATTGCATCAAGCAGCCCGGCAATGTGGCGGGATATTTTATTACATAATAAAGATAAAATCTTAGACCGTTTTGATGAGTGGATTCGTGAAATTGACAAGATCCGTACATATGTAGAACAAGAAGATGCGGAAAATCTATTTCGTTATTTTAAAACCGCCAAGGATTATCGTGACGGGCTGCCGCTTCGGCAGAAGGGAGCGATACCTGCATTTTATGATTTATATGTGGATGTACCCGATCATCCGGGTGTAATATCCGAGATAACAGCGATCTTAGCTGCGGAGCGCATCAGTATCACGAATATCCGCATTATCGAAACACGAGAGGATATTAACGGGATTTTAAGGATCAGTTTTCAGTCTGATGACGACCGCAAAAGGGCAGAACAATGCATTGAAGCCCGGGCGGAATATGAAACTTTTTATGCTGATTGAGGTGGAAAAAATGAAACGAGAAAAGGTGCAGACCTTACATGGAGAAATACATATTCCCGGTGATAAATCCATTTCTCACCGCTCTGTTATGTTTGGCGCGCTAGCGGCAGGCACAACAACAGTTAAAAACTTTCTGCCGGGAGCAGATTGTCTGAGTACGATCGATTGCTTTAGAAAAATGGGTGTTCACATTGAGCAAAGCGGCAGCGATGTCGTGATTCACGGAAAAGGAATCGATGCCCTGAAAGAGCCAGAAAGCCTTTTAGATGTCGGAAATTCAGGTACAACGATTCGCCTGATGCTCGGAATATTGGCGGGCCGTCCTTTTTACAGCGCGGTAGCCGGAGATGAGAGCATTGCGAAGCGCCCAATGAAGCGTGTGACTGAGCCTTTGAAAAAAATGGGGGCTAAAATCGACGGCAGAGCCGGCGGAGAGTTTACACCGCTGTCAGTGAGCGGCGCTTCATTAAAAGGAATTGATTATGTATCACCTGTTGCAAGCGCGCAAATTAAATCTGCTGTTTTGCTGGCCGGATTACAGGCTGAGGGCACAACAACTGTCACAGAGCCCCATAAATCTCGGGACCATACTGAGCGGATGCTTTCTGCTTTTGGCGTTAAGCTTTCTGAAGATCAAACGAGTGTTTCCATTGCTGGTGGCCAGAAACTGACAGCTGCTGATATTTTTGTTCCTGGAGACATTTCTTCAGCCGCGTTTTTCCTTGCTGCTGGCGCGATGGTTCCAAACAGCAGAATTGTATTGAAAAACGTAGGTTTAAATCCGACTCGGACAGGTATTATTGATGTCCTTCAAAACATGGGGGCAAAACTTGAAATCAAACCATCTGCTGATAGCGGTGCAGAGCCTTATGGAGATTTGATTATAGAAACGTCATCTCTAAAGGCAGTTGAAATCGGAGGAGATATCATTCCGCGTTTAATTGATGAGATCCCTATCATCGCGCTTCTTGCGACTCAGGCGGAAGGAACCACCGTTATCAAGGACGCGGCAGAGCTAAAAGTGAAAGAAACAAACCGTATTGATACTGTTGTTTCTGAGCTTCGCAAGCTGGGTGCTGAAATTGAACCGACAGCAGATGGAATGAAGGTTTATGGCAAACAAACGTTGAAAGGCGGCGCTGCAGTGTCCAGCCACGGAGATCATCGAATCGGAATGATGCTTGGTATTGCTTCCTGTATAACGGAGGAGCCGATTGAAATCGAGCACACGGATGCCATTCACGTTTCTTATCCAACCTTCTTCGAGCATTTAAATAAGCTTTCGAAAAAATCCTGAAGTTTTACTTCAGGATTTTTTATGCAGATCATAATTTGAGGCAAAAAAACATAGCTTGTCTTATAGAGGGGATAGAAAAACGAAAAGGGGGGATGTGCTTTACTTACAAGCCGGCAGGTCAAAGAGCTGCTTTACTGTACAGAGGGCGATCTTCCTTTTTTCATTTTCTATCTCAAGATCTTTTGGTAAACTAATAAGACTCAATAATTCCCTTCCGTACAGAAGCATCTTATTTGCCGGAGGCATTCGTCTGAATTATGATAAGATTAACCCGAACAAATAAAGCTTTTTTGTATGGTTGATGTTGTATAGGAAAAGAAAGGACCGGTCCGATTTGAATACATTGATTCAAGAAGCCATAAAATTAGTTGAAGCAGGTGAAACAGAAAAAGGCCTCAACACACTCTCGAAGGCTGAAAAACAGCTGCATGATGAAGATAAAGCCATTGCAGCCCAGCTTTATTACGAGTGGGGCGATGTAGAAAAAGCAATTTCACTGATTAGTGATCTACATGATTTATATCCAAATGAAACAGAACTGACGAATTTCTACGCTGAACTTTTAATAGATATTGACGAAGAAGAAAAAGCCCTCGCTGTGCTGGAGACTATTCCGGAAACAGATCCATCATATCCGGAAAGTTTGCTGCTTATGGCGGATCTTTATCAGATGCAGGGGTTATTCGAAGTCAGTGAACAAAAGCTTTTACAGGCAAAGTCCATTCTGGACAATGAACCTGTTATTGATTTTGCACTGGGAGAACTTTACTTTGCTCAGGGAGCCTATGCAAAAGCGGTTCAATATTTTAAAACAACGGCTGAGGAGCAGAGTGAGATCGGAGGCGTTAATGTCCATCAAAGACTGGCAGAATCGTTAAGTGCCTCAGGTGAATTTGAGGATGCCATTCCATGGTATGAGAAAGCTGTTGATGAGAATCCTGATCCTAATACGATTTTCGGCTATGGTTTTACAGCCTTACAGGCGGGGCTTGTGAAAACAGCTATTAAGCAGCTGTCTGATTTAAAGGAGCTTGATCCATCTTATACTTCACTTTATATGCCGCTCTCGAAAAGCTATGAAGCTGAAGGAATGTATGAAGAGGCATTAAAAACGGCAAAAGAGGGGATCAGATATGATGAATATAACAAAGAACTTTTCCTTTATGCCGCCAAAATGGCCTTAAAAATCGGGAAGTCAGAAGAGGGGAAAAAGCTGCTTCAGGAGGCGCTTGCGCTTGATCCGGGCTTTGTCGAGGCGCTTCATACACTTCTTGCCGTGTATCACAAAGAAGAGGATTATGATCAGATCATTGATCTTATTCAAGAGGTTCGAAGCTACGGTGAAGAAGATCCGAAATACAATTGGTATCTTGCAAGCGCATATACTGAATTAGAGCAATACGAGGAAGCAAAACAATCCTTTGAGGCTGCCTATCTTCATTACCGGGAGGATAGAGATTTCTTATATGAATACGCAAGCTTCCTATTAGAAGAAGGTCTTCAAAAAGAAGCGCTGCCGCTTTTGAAAAAGGTTCTTGAAATGGACGGAGCCAATGAAGAGCTGGAAGAAACGATTTTGCGAATCGAGGATGAATTTTCTAGATAAGCAGGAATATTAACCATTCATGTGGAACATATAAGTATATAGATTATACGAACGATAGAGGAGGGAATTACATGCAGACCCCTGTTTCTGTCAATGAGAAAAAAGATTTTATCCGTTGGTTTTTAAACCATTATCAGTTAAAGCGCCGAGAGTGCGTTTGGATCTTGAACTACTTAATGAGCCATGATTCTCTCATGGAGAAGGTTCATTTTGTGGAGCAGGCTGAATTTTGCCCGAGAGGCATTATAATGTCAACACATTGTGTTGAAGAAGTTCCGTTCCGGTTCTATAAAGAGAATGTCATGACTACCGACGCGGAAAAATCTTTTCATGATATTAGATTAAATAAACAGCAGGATTTGTTTATCCAGCTTAATTTCCGTTCGGCTTACAGCTCACCTGAATATGCGGCGGTGCTGGAGTCCAACCCGCATATTCCGAAAGATCTTTTTGAGAATAAAAAAGATCAGGGATTGGCGGAACAGATTTTAGAGCACGCTATTTCCACATTCCAAAGAGAAAAATTATTAAAAGACATTGACGACGCGTTAGATCGTCATGATAAAGAGGCATTTGAACAATTATCGCGCCAATTAAATCAGCTCACATAATATGACCAGCCTTGCAGTGAATTGCAAGGCTTGTTGCCGTAAAGGGGGAGAACGATGAGGTGGAGAATCACTGATGCCAAGGACTATTTACAAGCTAAGGATTACATTGATACCGCTGTCATACCATTAATTAACATAAGGGTTAATAACCATTTTAAAATGGCGGCGGAGAAAGGCGAGTTTACGCAGCTGATCTCAGAAGAACTTGAAAGGCAATTAAAGGGACGGGTATATTTACTTCCGCCTTATACATATGTTGATAGAAATGAAATAACCGTTCAAGGGCTTAAGGATTTGCGGGAAGAGCTGATAACGGAATTTCCGCATGTTGTCCTGCTCACATCTGACGAAAGTTGGAGAGCTGAGGAGGCGTTAGGCAAAATGATTGTTACACCGTCTGTTCCATTAGAGCATTTAAATGACTCTTTAAAAAGAAAAATATTGGATGAACGCACTGCTGAAATTTTGAACGTTTTGTTACAGTTATGGAGCACTTCATAAAAACACTTACATTTCCTTATAAACAATATTTTGGCTATATTGACCTTGCTGAGAGATTCATATATTATGAGGGTGTCTAGAGTTATTGCAATATTTTCTATTTTAGTCAGTTTGCAGGGGTGACCTAGAGGGGGGAGAAGAGATGGGCGGAAAACATGATATATCCAGACGTCAATTTTTGAATTACACGCTCACAGGCGTAGGTGGTTTTATGGCGGCTAGTATGCTCATGCCTATGGTTCGCTTCGCACTCGACCCGGTATTAAAATCGACGGGGAAGCAGGATATGGTTCAGGTTGTCAGCGTTGATGAGTTGACAAAAGAGCCGCAGCGCTTTGATTTTAAAATTAATCAAGTCGATGCCTGGTATGAGTCAGAAGAGTCAAGATCAGCCTGGGTCTTCAAAAACGGGGATGAAATTGTAGCACTTTCGCCAATTTGTAAACATTTAGGGTGTACGGTGAACTGGAATAGTGATCCTAAAAACCCGAATAAATTCTTTTGTCCATGCCATTACGGACTCTATGAAAAGGACGGCACCAATGTCCCTGGCACGCCGCCGCTTGCGCCTCTTGATCATTATGAGCAAGAAGTAAAAGACGGCTTCCTGTATCTTGGAAAAGCAAAGCCTAAGGGGGAAGGGTGACATGCTGAACAAAATTTATGACTGGGTAGACGAGCGGCTTGATATTACACCGATGTGGAGGGATATTGCCGATCACGAAGTACCGGAACATGTGAATCCCGCCCATCATTTCTCTGCGTTTGTGTATTGCTTTGGGGGACTGACGTTTTTTGTAACCGTTATCCAAGTATTATCTGGAATGTTTTTAACGATGTATTATGTGCCTGATATCAAAAATGCCTGGGAATCGGTATATTATTTGCAAAATGAAGTGGCATTCGGCCAGATTGTCAGGGGGATGCACCACTGGGGTGCGAGCCTGGTCATTGTGATGATGTTTTTACATACGCTGAGGGTCTTTTTCCAAGGCGCGTATAAAAAACCGCGCGAGCTGAACTGGATTGTCGGTGTGCTGATCTTTTTTGTTATGCTCGGTCTTGGCTTTACAGGCTACTTGCTTCCTTGGGATATGAAGGCTCTGTTTGCAACAAAAGTCGGGCTGCAGATCGCCGAAGCCACGCCTTTGATCGGAACGCAAGTTAAAACGCTCCTTGCAGGGCATCCGGATATTGTAGGCGCCCAAACGCTGACTAGGTTTTTTGCGATCCATGTATTTTTTCTTCCTGCCGCATTGTTCGGGCTGATGGCTGCACATTTTATTATGATCCGGAAGCAGGGGATTTCAGGACCGCTTTAAACTCTTGATCTGCGAATAAAAGGGAGGGGATGACATGCACCGGGGCAAAGGGATGAAATTTGTAGGCGACTCAAGGATACCGGCTGAAAAAAAGCCGAATATACCGAAGGATTATTCGGAGTATCCCGGTAAAACAGAGGCTTTCTGGCCAAATTTCTTGTTAAAGGAATGGATGGTTGGAGCTGTCTTTCTCATCGGTTTTCTCGTTTTGACGATTGTGCATCAGCCGCCTTTGGAGCGGATGGCGGACCCGACTGATACTGGTTATATTCCGCTGCCGGATTGGTATTTTCTTTTCTTATACCAGCTGTTGAAGTATGAATACGCCGCTGGAAGCTTTACAGTGGTCGGCGCCATGATTATGCCAGGTCTCGCTTTTGGGGCCCTGCTTTTGGCTCCATTCCTGGACAGAGGGACAGAAAGAAGGCCGTGGAAGCGTCCGGTCGCTGTCGGTATGATGCTTCTGGCCATTTCCGCTGCTGTATTTTTGACGTGGCAGTCAGTTGCTACTCATGATTGGGCCAAGGCAGAGGAACAGGGGAAAATTACAAAAGAAGCCGACATTGACACCAATGCAGAAGGATATAAGGTTTTTAAGGAACAGGGCTGTATTTCTTGCCATGGGGATAACCTTCAGGGAGGAGCGGCCGGACCTTCATTGGTTGACAGCGGGCTGAAACCGGATGAAATCAAAAAAATCGCTGTAGAAGGGAAAGGCAAAATGCCGGCGGGTGTGTTCAAAGGAAATGATAAGCAGCTCGAAGAACTTGCAAAATTTATTTCTGAAACAACCGCAAAATAACGTATTGTGAATTGTCAAATGGAAGGATATACTTTTAATATCAAAAGCTGACCCGGCGTCAGCTTTTTTATATGGACTTATTATTTTTACAGACTGAGAGTTGATTCGATGTGAAATGGTTTCAATATGTATTAGGGCAGCGGCCGATGCTTATTCTTGTCTTAGCCATTAATTTTCTGGGAACGGTTTACGGCTACTATTGGTACTTGCCGCAGCTTTTGGAGACACCGGCACGTTTCCTGATTTTTGTTCCGGACAGTCCGACAGCAACGTTTTTCTTTCTGTTTGTGCTGCTTGCTTTTCTCATGAAACGGAATGCTCCGTTCTTTGAGGCGCTTGCGCTAGTTACCCTCGTAAAGTATGGCCTATGGGCGGTGGCTATGAATTTTCTTGTGCTTGCAGTAACTGGTGACTTGCCGTGGGAGGGCTACATGCTAATTGCTTCGCATTTTGCAATGGCAGTTCAAGGCGTATTATACAGTCCGTATTTTCGTTTTTCATTTTGGCATCTTGCAATTGTTGCAGTCTGGACACTGCATAACGATGTCATTGACTACTTGTTTGATATGATGCCGCAATACTCTATGCTTTCTGATTATATGACTGAAATAGGATACGGAACATTTTGGCTAAGTATCTTTTCAATCGCGCTTGCTTACTTTCTTGTGGTCTCAAAAAAGCAAACGAAGCTTGAGCCGATGTAAAGACAATGTTGGTCTATCCTTGTCCCTTTCTTCATATTCTGTAAGGAGAGAGAGTGGGAGGGACCTGCATGAAACGAAAGCTGACGATCTGTTTGTTGATTGCACTTATTTTTTATAATGGAAATGCCAAGGCTGCAGAGCGGGGAAGCCTCGAGGAATTGAATGATTTATCCGATACAGTCTTTCAAATGACCCGACAGGCGAAATATGAAGAGGCGCTTCAAGTCTTGGAGTATTTTGAAAAAACATTAAAATCCGCTGAGAAAAAACAGCAAGACCCCATGCTAACGGGAGCCCAAATTCGTCAAATCACATTGGGCTATAATGATATGGTTCGGAGTTTAAAGCAAGCTGATACATCAGACACACAAAAACTCAGAGCAGCCGCGCAGTTCAGAATGCTGATGGATGCGGTTGACAATCAGTCTGACCCGCTTTGGGGCTCACTGGAAAAACCGATTATGGAAGCTTTTACTGAACTGAAGCGAGATGTCCAAAAGAATGGAAGCACAAGCTTTCATGAAAAATGGAATGAATTTATCAGTTTATATGACTTGATTTACCCCAGTCTTACAATCGATGTATCAGAGGATCAGCTTGAAACTGTCGGAAAACATATAGATGTTATTGAGCAAGAGGAATTTCAGCAAATGACAGAGAGCACGAAGCTTGAACGGCTTTCCCTTCTTCAGCATGACCTGAAAAATGTGTTTGACAGGGTGGAGGAGGATGATGCCGATCCGTCTTTACTCTGGGTGATCATTACAACCGGCAGTATCATCATTACTGCTCTTACCTATGTCGGTTACAGAAAGTACAAGGCGGAAAAAAACAAGCTGAAAAAAAGGGACTACCCTAAATAAGGATGAGGGGCGGCGGTCAGCCGCCTTTTTTCTATTACATGTCAGCGCGGAAGCGGATTTTTATTTTCATCAAGCGTAAATCCTTCTCCGAGCACATCGTGAACATCGCTTACCGCTACAAAGGCATGGGGATCAATGGAGTTAATCACGCTTTTCAGCATCACCAATTCGTTTTTCGGCACCACACAATAAAGTACATCTATATCCTCTTTTGTGTAGGAACCTTGTCCTTTCAAAATGGTGACGCCCCGTTCCATTTCTTCAAGAATCTTTTTCTGAATCAGGTCGTTTTTCGAAGAGATGATCGTAGCGCCTTTAGCAGCGTATCCGCCTTCCTGAATAAAATCGATTAATCTTGCCGCTACAAATACAGCTACCAGCGTATACATCGCTTCTTTATAGGAGAGATAAGTAAGCAAAGACAAAATGATGACGCAGGCATCGAAAGCAAACATCGTTCTGCCCATCGGGATCCCAAAATACTTATTCACTAAACGTGCGATGATATCAACACCGCCTGTCGTACCGCCGAACTTAAAAATAATACCCAGTCCGGCTCCGATGAATACGCCGGCAAATAAAGCGGCGAGCGCTAAGTCGTGCTGAAGAGGCATATGGATTTCATATCGCTGAAAGATGCTGAGGAACAAAGACAAGGCTACAGTGCCGACAAGGGTATAAACAAACATTGTCCTGCCGAGCAAACGCCAGCCAATAAAAAAAATCGGAATGTTCAACACCAGGTTCGAGATAGAGGGGCTGATGTGGAAAAGGGCATAAAGCAAAAGTGTAATACCTGTAAAACCGCCCTCAGCCAGATTGTTCTGCATATTGAAATGAACCAAGCCAAATGAAAAAATTGCCGCTCCGATTAAAATAAAAAATATGTTTTTTAATCTAATTTCTCCAAGCATCACACAAAACCCCTTTTCCTTCCATTAGATAGCGTTTATATTATAGTGGATGAAAAAGAAAACAGCAAACGTGCTTAAACATTTGTCAAACGTATCTGAATTAGCTAACATGTAAGAGGATGATAGGAGGTTTCGTTCAGTGAGTGATAAAACAATGAAAGACATACAGGCTGAAGTAGACCGTTACATCGGCCAATTTAAAGAAGGATATTTTAGCCCGCTGGCCATGATGGCGAGGCTGACTGAAGAACTGGGCGAGCTTGCCAGAGAAGTGAATCACCGTTATGGAGAAAAACCAAAAAAAGCGACTGAAGATGATAAAAGCATGGAAGAGGAAATGGGCGATGTGCTATTTGTATTGGTTTGTTTAGCCAACTCTCTTGATATCTCTTTAGAGGAAGCTCACGACCGAGTCATGCATAAATTTAATACAAGAGATAAAGATCGCTGGACCAGAAAAGAAGAAGGAAAGTAGAGGAGATCAAGATGTCAAACGAAACAATTAAAGTAGTCATTGCGGGACCGCGTGGAAGAATGGGGCAGGAAGCTGTTAAATTGGCAGAACGAACACCTCATTTTGACCTTGTCGGGGCCATAGACCATACATACGATCAGCAAAAATTATCTGATGTGATGCCTGTTGAGTCAGATGCTTACATTTACACAGATATCCATGCCTGTTTTACAGAAACACAACCGGATGTCTTGATTGACTTAACAACGCCCGAAATCGGAAAAGTACATACAAAAATTGCATTAGAGCACGGAGTCCGTCCAGTTGTCGGAACAACCGGTTTCTCAGAAGCTGATTTAAAAGAGCTCACATCTTTAACAGAAGAAAAAGGGATCGGAGCCATCATCGCGCCAAATTTTGCGCTCGGTGCGATACTGATGATGAAATTTTCAAAAATGGCTGCCAACTATTTTGAGGATGTTGAGATTATTGAGCTTCATCATGACCAGAAGCTTGACGCACCAAGCGGGACTGCGCTTAAAACAGCGGAAATGATTTCAGAAGTCCGTAAAGAAAAGCAGCAAGGACATCCGGATGAAAAAGAAATTCTCCCAGGAGCAAGAGGAGCGGAGCAAAACGGCATTCGCTTGCACAGCGTCCGTCTTCCGGGACTGATCGCGCATCAGGAGGTCATGTTCGGCATGGATGGCCAAACGCTTCAGATACGCCATGATTCTTATAACCGTGCTTCTTTCATGTCAGGCGTTAAACTGTCAGTCGAACAAGTCATGAAGATTGATCAGCTTGTGTATGGTTTAGAAAATATCATTGATTAGACGGGGGGATAAACAATGAAAATTGCTTTGATCGCGCATGACAAGAAAAAACAGGATATGGTTCAATTTACGACTGCCTATCGGGATATTTTAAAGAATCATGATCTATATGCAACCGGAACCACAGGGTTGAAAATTCATGAGGCGACAGGTCTTCAAATTGAACGTTTTCAATCCGGCCCTTTAGGGGGAGACCAGCAAATCGGTGCACTGATCGCTGCCAATGCACTCGATCTTGTCATTTTTTTGCGCGACCCGCTGACCGCGCAGCCGCATGAACCGGATGTCTCGGCATTAATCCGGTTATGTGATGTGTATTCCATTCCGCTCGCCACAAATATGGGTACTGCGGAAATTCTCGTCCGCACACTTGATGAAGGTGTTTTCGAATTCCGTGACCTTCTTCGGGGAGAAGAGCCGAATGTATAATGCTGACGTTCTTGCTTTTGGCGCCCACAGTGATGATGTCGAGATCGGAATGGGCGGCACAATAGCGAAGTTTGTCAAACAGGAAAAAAAAGTAATGATATGCGATTTGACAGAAGCGGAACTCTCTTCTAACGGTACGGTCAGTTTGCGTAAAGAAGAAGCAGCTGAAGCAGCCCGCATATTAGGCGCAGATAAAAGAATTCAGCTAACGCTTCCAGACCGCGGCCTAATAATGAGTGATCAGGCAATTCGGTCAATTGTCACTGTCATCAGAACCTGTCGGCCAAAAGCGGTTTTTATGCCGTATAAAAAGGATCGCCATCCGGATCACGGCAATGCGGCTGCACTGGTGGAAGAAGCGATCTTTTCCGCCGGAATCCATAAATATAAAGACGAAAAAAGCCTTCCGGCGCATAAAGTCAGCAAGGTTTACTATTATATGATAAATGGTTTTCATCAGCCGGATTTTGTTATTGATATCTCGGATACAATAGAGGCAAAGAAACAAAGCCTCAACGCCTACAAAAGCCAGTTTATCCCGTCAAAGGATTCCGTTTCTACTCCTCTGACGAATGGGTATATTGAAATCGTTGAAGCGAGAGAAAAGCTTTACGGTAAAGAAGCGGGCGTGGAGTATGCCGAAGGTTTCTTTTCCAAACGGATGCTGATGCTTGATCATGATGTGCTTGGGGGCGAACAATGAGAAAACTAAAAATAGGAATCACATGCTATCCGAGCGTTGGAGGCTCAGGTATCATTGCGACAGAACTGGGGAAGCAGCTTGCTGAAAAGGGACATGAAATCCATTTCATCACATCAAGCATTCCGTTTAGACTGAATACATATCATTCCAATATTCATTTTCATGAAGTTGAGGTTAATCAATATGCTGTTTTTAAGTATCCTCCGTATGATTTGACATTGGCAAGCAAAATCGCAGAGGTGGCGGAACGGGAGAATTTAGACATTATCCATGCTCACTATGCTCTCCCGCATGCCGTTTGCGCCTATCTTGCAAAACAAATGCTGAAACGCAATATCGGCATTGTTACAACTTTGCATGGCACGGATATCACGGTGTTAGGTTACGATCCGTCTCTAAAAGATCTAATCCGTTTTGCCATTGAGTCATCAGACAGGGTGACGGCCGTCTCCTCAGCGCTTGCGGCTGAAACATACGATTTAATTAAACCGGAGAAAAAAATTGAAACGATTTATAACTTTATAGACGAGCGCGTGTATCTGAAGAAAAACACAGCGGTAATTAAAGAGAAACATGGAATTTTACCAGATGAAAAAGTCGTCATCCATGTGTCCAACTTCAGAAAAGTTAAACGCGTGCAGGATGTCATCCGTGTGTTCCGCAATATCGCTGGCAAAACGAAAGCGAAGCTGCTTTTAGTCGGAGACGGTCCGGAGAAATCGACAGCCTGCGAGCTTATCAGAAAATATGGCTTGGAAGACCAAGTCTTAATGCTTGGAAATCAAGACCGTGTTGAAGAGCTTTATTCTATTAGCGATTTGAAGCTGCTGCTATCTGAAAAAGAAAGCTTTGGACTTGTCCTGCTTGAAGCGATGGCTTGCGGAGTGCCTTGTATCGGAACAAATATTGGCGGTATCCCTGAGGTTATTAAAAACAATGTGAGCGGATTTTTGGTGGACGTCGGTGATGTTGGGGCCGCAACAGCCCGCGCGATGAGCATTTTAGAAGATGAACAGCTAAGCAATCGTTTTACAAAGGCGGCAATAGAGATGCTTGAAAATGAATTTTCTTCCAAAAAAATTGTCAGCCAGTATGAACAGATTTATGCCGATTTAGCAGAACCGGAGTGATCACATGGAAAAAGTTTTTATCAAAGCACTTCCCGTGCTCCGCATCTTAATCGAAGCAGGCCATCAGGCTTATTTTGTCGGGGGCGCAGTTCGTGACAGCTATATGAAACGAACGATCGGAGATGTCGATATCGCGACAGATGCGGCACCTGATCAAGTAGAACGGCTGTTTCAGCGGACTGTTGATGTAGGCAAAGAGCACGGGACCATTATTGTGCTCTGGGAGGATGAAACCTATGAAGTCACGACATTCCGGACTGAATCTGATTATGTTGATTTCAGAAGACCGTCAGAAGTACAATTTATCTCATCATTAGAAGAGGATCTAAAACGCAGAGATTTAACGATCAATGCGATGGCCATGACAGCGGATGGGAAGGTGCTTGATTATTTTGGCGGCAAGAAAGATATTGATCAGAAAGTGATTCGAACCGTTGGAAAGCCTGAGGATAGATTTCAAGAGGATGCGCTTCGTATGCTGAGAGCCGTACGCTTTATGAGCCAGCTTGGCTTTACGCTTTCACCGGAAACAGAAGAAGCCATTGCGAAAGAAAAATCACTCCTCTCCCATGTTTCGGTCGAACGAAAAACTATAGAGTTCGAGAAATTGCTGCAGGGAAGAGCTTCTCGCCAGGCGCTTCAAACACTCATTCAAACGAGATTGTATGAAGAGCTTCCTGGTTTTTATCATAAACGAGAAAACCTGATTTCAACGAGTGAGTTTCCATTCTTCTCTTTAACATCCCGTGAGGAACTTTGGGCTGCTCTTTTAATTAACCTTGACATAGTCTTGAAAGATGCGCCCCTTTTCCTGAAAGCCTGGAAGCTCCCGGGAAAAGTGATCAAGGAAGCCATTCACATTGCCGATACGTTTGGCCAGAGCCTTGACGTAATGACAATGTACAGAGCTGGGGAAAAAGCACTGCTCTCAGCGGCCAAAATATCGCAGCTTCGGCAAAACGAAAAACTGGATGAAAAGAAACTGAAGGACATTCAGTACGCTTATCAAAACCTGCCGATCAAAAGCCTTAAGGATCTTGATATCACGGGTAAGGACTTGCTTGCGCTTCGAAACCGGCCGGCCGGAAAATGGGTGTCAGAAGAATTACAGCGGATCGAGCAGGCTGTTGTGACAGGGAAGCTCTCCAATCAAAAGAAACACATAGAGGAGTGGCTGAAGACATGCGGTCAACATTAAGAAAAGACCTTATTGAATTATTTTCTCAGGCCGGCAATGAATTTATTTCCGGCCAAAAAATCAGTGATGCTCTCGGCTGTTCAAGAACTGCTGTGTGGAAGCATATTGAAGAGCTTCGGAAAGAGGGTTATGAAGTAGAAGCCGTTAGAAGAAAAGGATATCGGCTCATCAAAAAGCCCGGAAAACTCAGTGAAAGCGAAATTCGTTTTGGATTAAAAACGGAAGTGATGGGCCAGCATCTTATTTACCATGACGTTCTTTCAAGCACGCAAAAAACGGCTCATGAGCTCGCGAATAATAACGCACCGGAAGGCACCCTCGTGGTGGCTGACAAACAAACTGCCGGAAGGGGCCGAATGTCTAGGGTATGGCATTCTCAAGAAGGAAACGGCGTTTGGATGAGCCTGATTTTGCGGCCTGACATTCCGCTCCAAAAAACACCGCAGCTGACTCTGCTTGCTGCAGTAGCTGTTGTGCAGGGAATAGAAGAGGCAGCAGGCATCCAAACGGATATTAAATGGCCAAATGATATTTTGATTAACGGAAAAAAAACAGTCGGCATCCTAACGGAAATGCAGGCTGAAGAAGACCGCGTACGTTCAGTGATCATTGGGATCGGCATTAACGTTAACCAGCAGCCTAATGATTTTCCAGATGAATTGAAGGACATCGCGACAAGCCTCAGCCAAGCTGCTGGGGAAAAAATTGATCGGGCCGGCGTCATCCAGCATATTTTACTATGCTTTGAGAAACGGTACCGGGATTATATGACGCACGGATTTACGCCGATTAAGCTTTTATGGGAAAGCTATGCGCTCGGTATTGGCACTAATATGAGAGCCAGAACGTTAAACGGAACCTTTTACGGTAAGGCGTTAGGTATAGATGATGAAGGCGTTCTGCTTTTAGAAACGAACGAAGGCATTAAAAAAATCTATTCTGCCGATATCGAATTGGGCTAATGTGTTGGTACAAGCCCGTTGATTTTGGTATACTTCCATTGGGCAGTATCGCCTGCGAACTGCACCTATTATTAAAATAGATAGACATTGCAGCAGTCTGCCTTGATCCAAAAAAGGACTGGGACAGAGGGATGAAACTCGCCGAACTTTAGAAAGTGAAGAATCCTTCTCGTTGTAACGGAAGGTTTTTTGGCTTGCAGAAGAAAACGGCAGATCATCTCCTCTAAACATAAGGAGGAGAAAACATGAAAACAAAACTGGATTTTCTAAAAATGAAGGAGTCTGAAGAACCGATTGTCATGCTGACCGCTTATGATTATCCGGCAGCTAAACTTGCTGAACAAGCGGGAGTTGACATGATTTTAGTCGGTGATTCACTCGGGATGGTCGTCCTCGGCCTTGATTCAACTGTCGGTGTGACAGTTGCGGACATGATCCATCATACAAAAGCCGTTAAAAGGGGGGCGCCGAATACCTTTATTGTGACAGATATGCCGTTTATGTCTTATCACCTGTCTAAGGAAGATACGCTGAAAAATGCAGCGGCTATCGTTCAGGAAAGCGGAGCTGACGCACTGAAGCTTGAGGGTGGAGAAGGCGTGTTTGAATCCATTCGCGCATTAACGCTTGGAGGCATTCCAGTAGTCAGTCACTTAGGTTTGACACCGCAGTCAGTCGGCGTACTGGGCGGCTATAAAGTACAGGGCAAAGACGAACAAAGCGCCAAAAAATTAATAGAAGACAGTATAAAATGCGAAGAAGCAGGAGCTATGATGCTTGTGCTGGAATGTGTGCCGGCAGAACTCACAGCCAAAATTGCCGAGACGCTAAGCATACCGGTCATTGGAATCGGGGCTGGTGTGAAAGCAGACGGACAAGTTCTCGTTTATCATGATATTATCGGCCACGGTGTTGAGAGAACACCTAAATTTGTAAAGCAATATACGCGCATTGATGAAACCATCGAAACAGCAATCAGCGGATATGTTCAGGATGTAAGACATCGTGCTTTCCCTGAACAAAAGCATTCCTTTCAAATGAACCAGACAGTGCTTGACGGCTTGTACGGGGGAAAATAAGATGAGACAGATTACTGATATTTCACAGCTGAAAGAAGCCATAAAACAATACCATTCAGAGGGCAAGTCAATCGGGTTTGTTCCGACGATGGGGTTTCTGCATGAGGGGCATTTAACCTTAGCAGACAAAGCAAGACAAGAAAACGACGCCGTTATTATGAGTATTTTTGTGAATCCTGCACAATTCGGCCCTAATGAAGATTTTGAAGCATATCCGCGCGATATTGAGCGGGATGCAGCTCTTGCAGAAAAAGCTGGAGTCGATATTCTTTTTACGCCAGATGCTAAGGATATGTATCCCGGTGAAAAGAATGTCACGATCCATGTAGAAAGACGCACAGACGTGTTATGCGGACGCTCAAGAGAAGGACATTTTGACGGGGTCGCGATCGTACTGACGAAGCTTTTCAACCTAGTCAAGCCGACTCGTGCCTATTTCGGTTTAAAGGATGCGCAGCAGGTAGCTGTTGTTGATGGGTTAATCAGTGACTTCTTCATGGATATTGAATTGGTTCCTGTCGATACGGTCAGAGAGGAAGACGGCTTAGCCAAAAGCTCTCGCAATGTATACTTAACAGCTGAGGAAAGAAAAGAAGCGCCTAAGCTGTATCGGGCCCTTCAAACAAGTGCGGAGCTGATCCAAGCCGGTGAAAGAGATCCTGAAGCGGTGATAAAAGCTGCAAAAGAAATCATTGAAACGACTAGCGGAACCATAGACTATGTGGAGCTTTATTCCTATCCGGAACTCGAGCCTGTGAATGAAATTGCTGGAAAGATGATTCTCGCTGTTGCAGTTGCTTTTTCAAAAGCGCGTTTAATAGATAATATCATTATTGATATTCGAGAAATGGAGAGAATATAATATGTATCGAACAATGATGAGCGGCAAGCTTCACAGGGCAACTGTTACGGAAGCAAACCTGAACTATGTGGGAAGCATTACAATTGATGAAGATCTCATTGATGCTGTGGGAATGCTTCCTAATGAAAAAGTACAAATTGTGAATAATAATAATGGAGCACGTCTTGAAACGTATATTATTCCTGGTAAACGGGGAAGCGGCGTCATATGCTTAAACGGTGCAGCCGCACGCCTTGTGCAGGAAGGAGATAAGGTCATTATTATTTCCTACAAAATGATGTCTGATCAAGAAGCGGCAAGCCACGAGCCGAAAGTGGCTGTTCTGAATGATCAAAACAAAATTGAACAAATGCTGGGAAACGAACCAGCCCGTACAATTTTGTAGAAGAAAAGCCCCCTTTATCGGGGGTTTTCTTTTAAGATTTTGAGAGTAAAACGGTTTTGCCGCTCCATTTCCGTACAAAACGTGTTACACTTTTGTCGTATGCAAGAATTGAGGTGTCCATTTTAATGAATAAGCAACGGTTCGTTGTTATAGATGTAGAGACAACAGGGAATTCGCCGAAGAAAGGCGATAAAATCATACAAATCGCAGCGGTTGTAATCGAAAATGGACAAATTACTGAGCGGTTTTCAAAATACATTAATCCAAATAAATCAATCCCTGCTTTTATTGAGCAGCTTACTGGAATCTCTAATCAAATGGTAGAAAATGAACAGCCATTTGAAGCAGTTGCTGAAGAAGTATTCCAATTGCTTGACGGTGCTTATTTTGTCGCCCACAATATCCATTTTGACCTTGGATTTGTCAAGTATGAGCTGCATAAGGCGGGCTTTCAGCTCCCAGATTGTGAAGTGCTTGATACTGTCGAGCTCTCACGCATTGTTTTTCCGGGATTTGAAGGGTATAAGCTGACGGAATTAAGCGAGGAGCTTCAGCTACGGCATGATCAGCCGCACCGGGCTGACAGCGATGCTGAAGTGACAGGGCTTATTTTTTTGGAAATCCTTGAAAAGCTGCGGCAGCTTCCTTATCCGACTTTAAAGCAGTTAAGAAGGCTTTCGCAGCATTTCATCAGTGATCTGACGCATTTGTTGGATATGTTCATTAATGAAAACAGACATACCGAGATACCGGGCTATACGCGCTTTTCTTCGTTTTCTGTCAGAGAACCTGAAGCTATCGATGTTCGTATAAATGAGGACGAGAACTTCTCATTTGAGATCGAAAGCTGGGAAGCGGGAAATGAAAAAGCGCTGTCAGAGTTAATGCCTGGGTATGAAAAAAGAGACGGCCAAATGATGATGATGAGAGAGGTGGCTGATGCGTTTGCCAATCGTGAGCATGCGCTGATTGAAGCTCCTCCAGGCATCGGAAAAACGATTGGCTATCTGATTCCGGCTGCGCTTTTTGCCAAGAAATCAAAAAAGCCGGTCATAATCAGCACGTATTCGACGCTTTTACAGCAGCAGATTCTCACAAAGGATTTGCCGATTGTCCAAGATCTGTTTCCATTTCCGGTAACAGCGGCGATTTTAAAAGGGCAATCGCATTATTTATGCCTGTATAAATTTGAGCAGGTGCTTCATGAAGAAGATGATAATTATGATGCCGTACTGACAAAGGCACAGCTTCTCGTTTGGCTGACAGAGACAAATACAGGAGATGTAGCGGAACTGAATTTGCCTTCAGGCGGAAAATTGCTGTGGGACAGATTGGCTTATGACGATGACTCCTATAAAAGAAGTCGCAGTGAGCATGTGATCGGTTTTTACGAGCGGGCCAAACAGATTGCTATGCGCTCCGATTTGGTGATCACCAATCATTCCCTTTTGCTGACCGATGAAGGCAGCCAGAAAAAAAGGCTTCCCGAAAGCGGCACATTTATTATTGATGAAGCACACCATTTTGAACGTGCGGCAAGCGAACATTTAGGGAAAAGAGCCACGTACATAGAATTGCATACGAAATTGAGCAGAATCGGCACTCTGAAGGAGCAGGGACTTCTAAAAAAGATGAGACAGCTATTCCAGCGAAACAGCCTGCCGGTTGATTCATTTTTCGAATTGGAAGAGTGGCTTCAGCACGTTCAAGCAGAAAGTGATGCTTTCTTCAGCTCTGTACATTCTTTTGTCAAACGAAGAAAACCTAAAGAAGACTTAAACCGTCTAGTGTTTAAGGTGAACAAAGAAAGCCAGGATAAAAGCTGGTCGATCTTAACGGATGGTGCGGAGAGGCTTTGTTCCATGCTGACACATTTGCAGCAGCTTTTTGAGGCACAGTCATCCCTGATGGAAAAACATTTGAAGGGTATGAAGAGCAAAACCGTCTTTTTAGCCGATGAATACCAAAGAAGCATGAAAGGCTTGCAGCATTACTGTCAGACGTTGCAGAAGCTCTTCTTTGGGTCTGATGACGATGAAGCGGTTTGGATTGAAATAGATGCAAAGGGTGCGAAAAATGCAGTGGCCATTTACGCACAGCCTCTTGAACCTGGTGAACTTCTGGCTGATCAGTTTTTCGCGCGCAAAAATAGTGTGGTGCTGACATCTGCAACCCTTACAGTCGAAGGTTCTTTTCAATTTATGATTGAACGACTGGGACTGAGTGACTTTTTCCCGCGGACAATGAGAATTGAGTCACCCTTTTCTTACGATGAGCGTATGCAGGTGATGATTCCAAAGGAAATGAAATCAATTCAGGATACAGGGCAACCTGAATTTATACAGGATACAGCCCGTTATATCGAACTGATGGCAAAGGAAAAACAGCCAAAAATTCTTGTGCTGTTTACATCCCATGATATGCTGAAAAAGGTTCACCAGGAGCTTAAGCATAACATGAGTGCTTCCGGCATTCAGCTCTTGGCACAAGGGATTACAGGCGGAAGTCCCGGCAAGCTGATGAAGACTTTTAAAACATCCAATCAGGCGATCCTGCTCGGAACAAATCATTTTTGGGAAGGCGTTGATTTCCCTGGTGATGAGCTGACGACAGTAATGATCGTGAGGCTCCCATTTCGGTCCCCTGATCACCCGCTTCATGCTGCAAAATGTGAGCTTGCCCGTAAAAAAGGAAAGAATCCGTTTCAAACAGTGTCATTACCGGAAGCTGTGCTGACCTTCAGGCAAGGAATCGGGCGCTTGCTGCGTTCTGCGGGAGACAAGGGAACGATCATTATATTGGACAGACGGATTAAAACCGCTGGTTACGGCCGGCTGTTTCTTGATGCCTTGCCGACAACCTCAGTATCCGAAATGACTGACAGCGAGCTTGAAGCTTATGTTGCAGGGGAAAAAGAATAAAAGCCGCATAAAGCGGCTTTTGCGGTGTGGGAGTAGGATGGTGTTTTATTTAAAAGCGGATTTCCCGCTCTGTGATACTAGTATGGCGTGTCCTGAAATGGAGTATGACTAACAATATTTGTTCAAACTGGAGGATGAAAAAATGGAAAGTAAAATCGAAATTCTTTCAACAATTAATGTAGAGCATTCTGATGATCTGTATAAAATTGTGGACACATTGAATCGTACACTGAAAAGAGAAAATCTGATGTTCGGCCTTGCACTGGATGAAGAAAACAAAAACCAAGCCGTTTTTACCATTTATCGTACGTAGGTGAGAAGATGAGAAAAAAAGCATTAATATTTACCGTCATTTTTGGTATTATTTTTTTAGCAGTACTTCTTGTCTCGGCAAGCATTTATAAATCAGCCATGGCACAAAAGGAAGAGGGGCACGAAGCAGCAGCTGCTGAAGCTAAAAAAGAAACCGATCTCGCCAATGTTGATCAAGTCGAAACATTTGTCGGAAAAGAAAAATATTATGTTGTAAAGGGAACGGATAAAAAAGGCACTGCATTATATGTCTGGGTTCCTGCTGATAAAAAAGCAAAAATTCTCTCAAAAGAAGCGAAAGAGGGAATCTCTGAAGACAAAGCGGCGAAAATCATAAAGGATGAAGGGCTGGTTTCAAAGCAAAAAGAGGTTCATCTGGCAAGAGAAGGAAACGTCCTGCTTTGGGAAGTGACGTACTTAGACAAAGAAGGGCAATACAGTTTAAGTTATGTGGACTTTACAACTGGAAAGATTCTCAAAAATATCACGCCTTAAGACGAATTAGGGGGAGTTCAAGTTGAAACTGGCAAGAAGAGTATCCGCATTAACACCATCAACCACACTGGCAATCACAGCGAAAGCGAAAGAACTGAAAGCCGCAGGCCATGATGTCATCGGCTTAGGAGCAGGCGAACCTGACTTCAATACACCGCAGCATATTATTGATGCCGCTGTGCGTTCGATGAACGAGGGCCATACGAAATACACGCCTTCCGGTGGTTTGGCTGAACTGAAAAACAGCATTGCAGAGAAATTTAAACGCGACCAGAATATTGAATACAAACCGTCTCAAATTATTGTCTGCACTGGTGCCAAACATGCTCTGTATACCCTTTTCCAAGTGATTTTGGATGAAGAAGATGAAGTTATTATTCCAACGCCTTACTGGGTAAGCTATCCGGAGCAGGTGAAACTCGCTGGCGGAAAGCCTGTTTATGTAGAAGGGCTTGAGGAAAATCACTTCAAAATTTCGCCTGAGCAGCTGAAAAATGCAATTACGGAAAAAACAAAAGCAATCGTTATTAACTCTCCAAGCAACCCGACTGGTGTCATGTATACGGAAGAAGAACTATCTGCGCTCGGTGAAGTGTGCCTTGAACATGATATCTTGATTGTGTCAGATGAAATTTATGAAAAACTTACATACGGCGGAAAGAAACATGTTTCCATTGCACAGCTGTCAGACAGACTGAAAGAGCAAACGGTCATTATAAACGGCGTATCGAAGTCCCACAGCATGACAGGCTGGAGAATCGGTTATGCGGCAGGCTCTGAAGACATTATTAAAGCGATGACGAACCTTGCAAGCCACAGCACGTCAAACCCGACATCAATCGCACAATACGGAGCGATTGCTGCTTATAACGGGCCTTCTGAGCCATTGGAAGAAATGAGAGAAGCATTTGAACATAGATTAAATACGATCTATGCAAAGCTCATAGAAATCCCAGGGTTCAGCTGTGTGAAGCCGGAAGGTGCTTTTTACTTGTTCCCAAATGCAAAAGAGGCAGCTCAATCTTGCGGTTTCAAAGATGTAGATGAATTTGTTAAAGCGCTTCTCGAGGAGGAAAAAGTTGCGATTGTTCCAGGATCCGGATTTGGCTCTCCTGAGAATGTCCGTCTTTCTTATGCAACATCGTTAGATCTTCTTGAAAAAGCCATTGAAAGAATCAAGCGTTTTGTAGAAAAACATAGCTAACAGATCAAAAAGCGGCTGACAGAAAAGCCGCTTTTTATCTGCATTGACCCGGTTAGTTAAGAGCGGGTATAATAAAGTGATGATAAAAGAGTTCGCGGGGCAATGAGCTTCCGAATGTCTTTCTTGTTTTGGAGGGAAATATGTTGAAAACAACAATCAACCAAGTGTACAAGCACGTAGGTGAGGAAGTAACGATCGGAGCTTGGGTCGCTAATAAGCGTTCAAGCGGGAAAATTGCGTTTTTACAGCTTCGGGACGGTACCGGTTTTATTCAGGGTGTCGTAGTAAAAGCGGAAGTGGAAGAAAGCATTTTCCAAACAGCTAAATCAGTGACGCAGGAAACGTCGCTCTATATAAAAGGGATTGTCAAAGAGGACGAGCGTTCTCCGCTTGGATATGAACTTGCTGTGACAGATATTGAAGTCATTCACGAAGCGACCGATTATCCAATTACACCAAAAGAACACGGAACGGAATTTTTGATGGATCACAGACATTTATGGCTGCGTTCAAAGCGCCAGCATGCGATCATGAAAATCCGTAATGAAATCATTCGCGCGACTTACGAATTCTTTAATAACGAAGGCTTCGTAAAAGTGGATCCGCCGATTTTGACTGGAAGCGCACCTGAAGGTACAACAGAACTCTTTGCGACAAAGTACTTTGATGAAGATGCGTATCTGTCTCAAAGCGGCCAGCTCTACATGGAAGCTGCGGCAATGGCTTTAGGAAAAGTATTCTCTTTCGGACCGACATTCAGAGCGGAAAAGTCTAAAACAAAGCGTCACTTAATCGAATTCTGGATGATCGAACCGGAAATGGCGTTTGTAGAATTTGAAGAAAACCTTCAAGTACAGGAAAATTACGTTTCTTTCATCGTACAATCAGTTCTTAAGAATTGTAAAATTGAACTAAACACATTGGGAAGAGACACGTCAAAACTTGAGCAAATCAAAGCTCCGTTCCCAAGAATTACGTATGATGAAGCGATTGAATTTCTGAAAGAAAAAGGCTTTGACGATATCGAGTGGGGAGATGATTTCGGAGCGCCTCATGAAACAGCGATTGCTGAACATTATGACAAACCGGTATTCATCACTCGCTATCCGACGTCCTTAAAACCGTTCTATATGCAGCCGGCTTCTGACCGTGAGGACGTTGTGCTTTGCGCTGACTTGATTGCGCCGGAAGGCTATGGAGAAATCATCGGCGGGTCTGAACGGATTCACGATATGGAACTTTTGGAATCGCGTCTAAAAGAACATGGACTGGATTCTGACGCATATAAATGGTATGCTGAACTTAGAAAATATGGATCAGTTCCTCATTCCGGCTTCGGCCTTGGATTAGAGCGGACAGTAGCTTGGATCAGCGGAGCGCCTCACGTTCGTGAAACGATCCCGTTCCCAAGACTGTTAAACCGTCTGTATCCGTAATACATTCAAATGAAACAAAAAAGAGTCTCCTGCAAGGGAGACTTTTTACAGTAAAGGGGCAATCACAATCCTTTACAGTAAGAGGTGTGACGATGAAAAAACAGCAATTTATTGATATGCAGGAGCAGGGAACATCAACCATCCCCAATTTTCTGCTCACGCATTATAAACAGCTTGGGCTTAATGAAACTGAACTTATTCTGCTGTTAAAAATTAAAATGCATTTAGAAAAAGGATCATATTTTCCTACACCGAATCAGCTGCAGGAAGGTATGTCAATTTCTGTTGAAGAATGCACAAACAGATTGCGGATGTTTATTCAAAAAGGCTTTCTGTTTATTGAAGAATGCGAGGATCAAAACGGCATCAAATTTGAGAAATATTCTCTTCAGCCTTTATGGGGGAAACTGTACGAGTATATTCAGCTTGCACAGAATCAAACAAAGGAAAGAAAAGCAGAAGGGGAACAAAAAAGCCTTTATACCATTTTTGAGGAAGAGTTCGCAAGGCCGTTATCGCCTTTGGAGTGTGAAACGCTGGCGATCTGGCAGGACCAGGATCAGCATGACGCACAACTGATCAAACACGCGTTAAAAGAGGCTGTACTATCAGGAAAACTCAGTTTCCGCTACATTGACCGGATTTTGTTTGAATGGAAGAAAAACGGGCTTAAAACTGTGGAGCAGGCGAAAATACACAGCCAAAAATTCCGGCGTGTACAAGCAAAGCAAAATGAACCGCAAAAAGAGTATAAAAGGCAGGTTCCTTTTTACAATTGGCTTGAACAATAAAGTGAAAAGGTGACAATCGTGTTAAATCTAAAACAAATTGAATTCTGTTTAGACAAGATAGGTGACATGTTTCCTCATGCGGAGTGTGAACTGGTTCATTCCAATCCTTTTGAATTAGTGGTGGCTGTTGCTTTATCTGCGCAATGTACAGATGCACTTGTAAACAGAGTGACCAAAACATTATTCCAAAAATATAAACGGCCGGAAGACTATTTGGCTGTTCCGCTGGAAGAGCTTCAGCAGGATATTAAATCAATCGGTTTATATCGTAATAAAGCGAAAAATATTCAAAAGCTGAGTAAAATGATTATTGAAGATTACGGCGGAGAAGTGCCGAGAGACCGCGATGAGCTTGTCAAACTGCCAGGGGTCGGGAGAAAGACTGCAAACGTAGTGGTATCCGTTGCGTTTGGCGTGCCGGCCATTGCCGTAGATACCCATGTGGAGAGAGTCAGCAAACGATTGGGCATTTGCCGGTGGAAGGACTCGGTTCTGGAAGTTGAAAAGACGCTGATGCGCAAGGTTCCCAAAGAAGACTGGTCCGTTACGCATCACCGGCTTATTTTCTTCGGCAGATATCACTGTAAAGCCCAATCTCCGCGCTGTGCGGAGTGTCCGCTGCTTTCTTTGTGCAGAGAAGGGCAGAAGAGGGATAAAAAAGGACTGGTGAAACGATGACGCAAGCAAAAGAAGTGTTGGCTTCCTATGAGCAATACTTGCGCAGTCTTGGCCAGAAGAGTTCCTCGGATATGAAGAAAACCTTGCAGACCAATCCCGTGTATTTTGATTTCTGCACGGAATTACAAGGCGATTTGCCATGGGAGGACAGCGGGAAATACGTTCCGCTTTTATTTGAAGTGTGGGATGACATCAAAGCATCACTTCTCCCAGTCTTTCAAACACGAAAATCGAGATGTGACCAAAACGAAATGTTAAAGGGCATTGTGTGTTTGCTGGCTTCGTTACATTGGACAGCAGGTGAGCCGGTGAAATCGCTCGATTGGCAAGAACTGAGGGAGAAATCATATCCCGCAAAGCCGATTAATTGGGCTGAACGAGTGGAATTTATTCTTCTTAAGCCGACCCAATACCATTGCTTTATTCAGCTTGATGAGCTGTTTACCGAAATGAAAAAGCATTTTTACAAATATCATGCGATGAATCGATAAAACCTCCTGTTAAAACGGGAGGTTTTTTATTGTGTACCAAAAAAGCCATCACCCCAAAGGTGACGGCTTTTTTGTTTAATTTGTTTTTTCAATGGATGATGAGTTTGTTTGTGTTTTATTAGATGTGTCTGTTTTATTTTTATTCGTGTCAGAACCTGTTGAATCATTCTTACCAGAGTTCGAATCACCATCCGACGTATCCTGGTTGTTACTGTTGTCGTTATCGTTATCGTTTGATTGGTCTTGGTTATTGTTGTCGGACGGATTGGTGTTCGTATTGTCTTGTTTTTTGTCTTGATCGTTTGTTGAATCATCTGTCTGATCTTGATCCGTCTGACCGTCATCTTTTTGAGAATCATCATTTTGTGTATCATCCTGAGTCTTCTCATCATCTTGTTTTTCATCATCCGTTTGTTGCTGGTCTTTTTTATCTTCATCGTCTTCAGCTTTTGGCACCTCATAGGATGTGGAAGCTGTACTTTTGCCATCATCACTGACAGCTGTTACTTCGAATTTGTATACAGATCCTGGCTGCACACCCGAAATAACTGCCTCTTTTGCAGAGCTGTTTTGAATTTCCGAGTAGCTGCCGCCGTCAACAGATTGCTTTACAGCAAAGGTCGCATCTCCGTCATAATTCCAGCTTAACGTTAAAGATTGATTGTCTTTATCGTATTTCACGTTTAAACCAGACAGTTTAGCTGTTTCCTCTTTTTCTTCTTTCTCATATGTTTTAGAAACAGTAGAAGGAGCTGTGCCTTTAACAAAGTACTCTGTGAGCTTCTTATCGCTTGGCGTATTTGGCCCTGCCAGTTTTGCCGGATTAGAACCTTTTTCTACGGTGGCTTCCACTACGCTGTCAGGCTTCTCAAATGATCCGCTTCCGTCATCGACATCGGCGATGAGCTGGGCGAAGATGCGCTTTGCAATCTGTTGCTCTGTTTTATTTAAAGATTTTTTTCCTATCTTATTTTGAGAATCTACACCTGTCCAAACAGCAGCGGTATATTGAGGTGTATATCCTACAAACCATGAATCTGGTACACCGCCTTGTGCGATATTGTATTTTTGCATATCCGCTTCATCAAAGTTTGTTGTACCTGTTTTACCTGCAACTTCCACTCCCGGAACTTGGGCGAGCTGTCCAGTACCTGTCTTAACAGCTGTTTTCAGCATATCTGTAATCATGAAGGCTGTATAATCGCTCATTGCTGATTTTGATTTCGGTGTTAAGTCAAGCTTCGTGCCGTCATTAAATTCTATTGATTTCACAAAATGCGGTTCGTTATATGTTCCGTTATTTCCGAAGGCGCTGTATGCTCCTGCCATTGTCAGTGAAGAGACACCGACATTCCCTTTTCCGAATCCTCCAATAGAGTAGGATTCATATACAGTATCTTTATCTAATCCCAGCCCAAGTCCATTGGCGAAGTCTACCGCGGCATCTTTTCCGACTGCTTGGAATGCTTTTAGAGCCGGGATGTTACGTGATTGGGCGAGGGCTTCACGCATAGACATGACCCCTTTATAGGAACGGTCAAAGTCTCGAATAGGTGTTCCATCTGAATACGTGTAAGCTGAGTCATCAATTTGCTCGTAAGTTGACCATTTTTTATTTTCAATCACTGGACCGTAGTCGAGAATAGGTTTAATGGTAGACCCAGGCTGTCGCTGGGCTTGGGTCGCGTAATTATAGCCACCAACCGTTGAATCTCTTCCGGCGCCAATCGCCCGCACTTCTCCGGTTTTTGTATCGAGAAGCGTCACACCGCCCTGCATGCCTTCAGTAAATCCGACGGTGTCTCCATCCATTAATTCATCTAGTTTATCTTGTGCTTTTGTATCTAATGTCGTATAGATCTTTAATCCGTCAGCAGATGGATCGACATCAGATTTTTCATCAATTTCCTTCATAACCTCTTCAACAAATGCGCTGTATTTGTTTGTACTTGCTTTTTCATATTCCTTCTGTGACACGACGCCTTCGTCTTTCACTGCCACTTTTTTCGCTTTGTTATATTGAGAATCAGAAATAAATCCTTGTTTTTTCATCAGACTGAGTACGATGTTCCGTCGTTTTTCCGCTTTATCCGGGTTTTTGACCGGATTGTACGCTGTCGGGCTTTGCGGCATTCCTGCAAGCGTCGCAGCCTGTTCGACAGTCAATTTGCTTAAATCTGTAACGCCGAAAAATTCTTCCGCCGCTTTTCCGATTCCGTATGCTCTAGGAGAAAAATAAATCCGGTTTAAATACATTTCTAAAATTTCATCTTTAGAGTAATTGCGCTCCAGCTGAATCGAAAGCCATACTTCCTGCACCTTCCGTTTCAACGTCTTCTGATGTGAAAGAAGGGAGTTTTTGACGACCTGCTGGGTGATCGTACTTCCGCCTTCAGCCCCGAAGCCGTCTTTAAAGTTGGCAACTAATGCACCGCCGATACGGACAGGGTCAATCCCGTGGTGCTCATAAAAACGAGCGTCTTCTGTCGCGATAAAGGCTTCTTTTACAACATCGGGAATTTCATCTATCGAGACGTAGGTCCGTTTTTCGGCGCCGACTTCGGCGATCTCTTTTCCATTTTTATCATAAATCGTTGATGAATAAGGCGTCTTCAATTTGCTTTCATCAAGGGACGGCGCATCAGAAACCATGACGGCAAATGTAACAGCACCGCCAACTACGCCTAAAACAAACAGAATGAGTAAAGTGAAAAGGGTCTTTTTAAACAATCCGCCCTTTTTTCGTTTCTTGCCTTTTTTCGGTGAAGGACTCGACTTGCTGTTCGCTTTTCGTCGAGCTTCACGGCTGTTAAATTGATCTGACATAACATCTCAACCTTTCGTTAATCAACCTTTCGCACCAGATGATGGCGAAAAATAAAGCTGTTCAATAATATTAATATAATCAATTCTGGGTGCGTATCCAAGAGAAATCGGATAAGCTGTTTCTTCCAACTCATCTTTTCGAATTGATTTTCTGCCGTTTTTTTCTTTTCTGTCCCAGAAATAAAACAGCTTATCGGCTTCCAAAAAATAAACCTGGTCGAAAGCGGATATAATAACAAAACAAATACCGTCTTGAGCCTTTACCTGCTTCATATGCTCGATTTGATGGTCATGAAAATTCTGCAGGGGGAAAGAGGTCTTGTTTTTCGTTTCTTTCGCCTCAAAATCAATATACCGCCCTTTGTAAATCCCATTGTAGTCTGTTGTCGATGATTGTTTAAAGTAAGCTTCTTTAATCACTGCGGCACTTCTTTTTGGATAATGGACATTTACAATTTGAACAGGTGTCGGCTTTTTGTGTATAACGGCAATTTGGTTTGTCAGATAATACTTATTCGTTTCGTTTAAGTCATCTTCGAGGGTCATTCCGCGATTACTGTAAGACGGGGCCCTTTTCTGACTGTTTTGGGATGAAACCGAATGTTTCGGCTGAAATGTTTTTCCGTTAGGATACCGAATCACTTTCTCATCCTCCTTATTAAACTAATCATGACGGAAGTGAATGAACGTGCAAGAACAACAGATCATCAGAAAGCTTCTGAGCCGGATTGAGCGGCAGACAAAAATAAAAAACGCGGATAACATTTCAAGAACAAATGCTTATAAAGCATTTTACGACCGTCATCCGGAAATCAAATGGTCGCTTTTGGCTTCTTTCGTTTCTCGTAATGCCGGCTGGTCAATGACTGACTTAAAAGGCAGTCTGTTTCAGCTTGGACTCCGTGAGAGACAGCAAGAATGGTTCTTTTTAGCCTATGAAAGAGCGAACTGGCTTATTTTTTCGGATGCCTATCCGCAGCTTCTACTATACCACTGGTCAAAAAGAGTTGGGAAACCGCTGTTTCATCTGCTGCATGTGTTTGGCGTCTCGCAATTTATGTCGGAAGAATGGACCCGTTTTTGGCATGAGCGAAATACGGAGCGGCTAATGTATGCCCTCATTATAAATGAACAAAACACTATCCAAACACCTATTATACAAAATCCTTCGTTTAAAAAGAATGTTTTTGACACGATTCCTTTTTATTTAAGTGACTGGTTTCATTTTAACACCGTTATTTTTCCTTCCTCAAATGGGTTTCTTTACGGCATTTCAGTGAAACGCTTTTCAAAGGCGGAGGAAAGGATAAGGCTGGGAAAGCAGCTGTCTCAATTGCTGTTCAAGCCAGAATTGTTCTCCTCTTTTTATCACTTTTTGCACACAGTGCCGCACACAGGTTCCCGTTTTGATATGGAAAAGATGATCGGGATTACAAAAAGAACATCTCCTATGCTAAGGACATGCTACCCTGAGTTAATCCACTCATTAGACGGAACGAAAACAGATTGGTTTCATGGAAAGATAAAGAAAACGTTCTTTAGGCGCGAGGAATTGCCGAAGCAGATTGAATTGACAGACTGGTATTTACATAAAAAGCGCCAGCTTCATGCGCTTTTTGCGGTGGAGCAGTGGCTAAAAAAATAAAGAAGCAAGGAAATTCCTTGCTTCTTACGTAGAAGGGCGGTTCGGGCCGCCTAATTTTTTATCTAAAGAATCGATTGCCTTTGATTCAGTCTTTTTTTGCTGGCCGGCTTTTTTCGGTCTTGTTTTCATACGGCACCTCCTCACAAGTATCGTTTGCATTAAGGAGGAGGATCATACAATTTTTGCGGGTGTTTTTGTCGAAAACTTCAGCTTTTCGTGGAATACCTGTTTGTTTGGCGATTTGCTTCTAGTTTTGTCATGAGGAAGGAAAGAGCCTGGAGAGCAAAGAATTTTAACCGGGAGAGACAAGGAAAGGGAGGTACACGAATGTCCGGTTATGTATGCAAGACAGATATTCTCCGTATGCTTTCTGATATAGAAGATGAATTAACGCGAGCTGAGCAAAGCCTGAATCATTCTGTAAATGCATTAGAGGCTGAGATGCGGGAAACGGAAAACGATCGCCTAAGTATGCTTGAAGAAGAAATCATAGATCTTCATATTTGTATAAATGAGCTGTATCAATCGCCTGAACACAGGTATGCGTTTGAGAAGGTATACCGCATCGGCTGAATTTGTGAGTGAAATTTGGTACGATAGGTATTGAGGTGAAAGGTATTGCTATCACAAACATTGCTGGAAATGACCGAGCAAATGATTGAAGTTGCTGAAAAAGGCGCTGATCGGTATCAGGAAGGAAAAAACAGTAATCATTCTTATGATTTTTTTGAGACGATAAAGCCTGCAGTTGAAGAGAATGATGAACTGGCGGCCCGCTGGGCAGAGGGTGCTCTTGAATTGATAAAAGCCCACCGGCCAAAATATGTGCATAAAGAGCAAATTGAGACCGTAAAAGATAATTTCCTGGAATTGGTCCTTCAATCATATGTTCATCATATTCATAAAAAACGATTCAAGGACATCACTGAGTCAGTCCTTTATACATTGCACGCAGTAAAGGATGAAATTGCAAGAGAAGACAGCCGGTAAAAGGCTGTCTTCTTTTCGTTTTTATAGGGGGCCGGACGTTAATTCATCTCATATGCCGGGCTTTCTGCTCCATTTGCTTCGAGAACCTTCATACTGTTACGAAACTCAGTTATGCTGAGATGTCCTTGAATATAGAGGAACTTGGCAAAGTCCATCAGTTTATTCATACAGTCTGTTTCATATTTCTTCATTTCTGCAAAACGTTTGCTTAAGTATGATACGTTCATTATGGTGCATCCCCTCTCATCTGTATTGAAAATATGGTACCATAATGATTCGACTTTTTTCTGTTTTTAAAAAATTTAAACTTTCGACACAATTTGACAAATGCTAATCATCACTTGTGACACAAACAATAGAAGTCATTCATACATATATAGAAGAGAAATATGTTGTGTTTAGGGGGGAATCGCAATGAACAGGAGCTCTCGAAGCTATCCTCGGCAAATGGGCTATTATTATCCTCAGCAAATGCAAGGATATTATCAGCAGGCTGCACCCGGTTATTTAGAGCAACAACTGCCTCAGCAGCATTATGGACAGCAGGATTATTATCAGCCCTATGCTCCGATCCAGCCTATGCCTATGCAGCCGCCTGTATTTTCTAACCCTTATCCTATCCCAAGGCCTAATCAACAGCAGCCTTCGCAATTTCAAAGCATTATGTCGCAGTTCAAAAAAGCCAATGGGCAATTTGATTTTAATAAAATGATGGATACGACAGGTCAAGTAATGAGTGCAATGAATCAGGTCGGATCTTTAATAAAGGGATTTACCAGCTTTTTTAAATGATAAAAGCATGAATGAATCGTTCATTCATGCTTATTTTTTGGAAAGAAAAGTGTCATTGTCTGCTCGTTCCAAGACGTTTCCATATCTTCTTGGCGAACTTCATAAGGCAGCTGAACCGTTCTTGTCATGCTTGTAAAGGTAGCCTCATTTTGGTGTTTCTGTTTTTCTTGGAGTGTTACATGGAGATACCTCGATTTAACATCAACGACGATCTCGCCATCTCGAAACGTCGCCGGAATGGTAATATCGATATACAGCCCAGTATCTTTTTCTCTGACATGTATGGTCGTCTGCACATCCTTTAAACTCGAGTTGATCAGGTTCTGAAATCCGTTTATAAGGTTGCCGAACGCTGAGGATTGAAAAAGAGTGTCGATTGCCTCCGTTATGATTTCTTCTTTCTTTTGCAGTTCGTTCTTTTTGTCATCATAGAATTCCAATTTCGCCACCGCCTTTTTTAACCAGATTATGCGTCTATGCCAGATGTTGTTATAAATTGAAGCAAAATTGAAAGTGTGGTTAAATAGTGGTGAATGAAGGGATAACGGTTGAAGTGAATGAGAAGGGAGAAAATACATTGCTGAAAAAATTATTCGGAATGGGCAAAACTCAGGAAAAGGTGACAGAAGAGGTTATTTATTCTCCGGCAGACGGTACAGTAATGGACCTGTCAGATGTGCCGGACCCTGTTTTTTCACAGAAAATGATGGGAGAAGGAATAGCGGTGGAACCTTCTAGCGGTGAAATCGTTTCTCCCGCTGAAGGTGAAGTCATTCAGATTTTCCACACCAAACACGCCGTTGGCATTCGGACTCGCTCGGGAATTGAGCTGTTAATTCATGTCGGGCTGGAGACAGTCAATATGAACGGAGAAGGATTTACTGCCCACATTAAAGAAGGGGATAAAGTGAAGGTCGGTGACCCGCTGATTACATGTGATTTGGAATTAATAAAAGAAAAAGCGAGCAGCACAGTCATCCCAATCGTTATAATGAATGGTGAGGCTGTAGGATCAATTGTGCCGGCAGGCGAAAAGGCTGCTCGTAAAGGCGAATCAAAGCTCCTTACAATAAAAGCGAAATAAGCAGGGCGTATGCCTTGCTTTTTTTATTCAACTGTATAAAATTTGCACCTAGCCATGCAAACAAATATTCGGTAAACTGTACTTGACAAAGAGGTGTAAAGAATGAAAAAGAAATCACTGACTGAACTCATTTCTGATTTAAAAGGAAATGAAAACGTTGTGAATTGGCATGAAATTGAGCCTCGGGAAGCAAAAACAAGGCCTATGCCCGAAAGTATAGACGAGAGAATTAAAGCGGCCCTTTCGAAAAGGGGCATTGATGAACTATATACTCACCAATATTCCGCTTTTCAATATGTGCAAAAAGGAGAGAGCATCGTTACCGTAACGCCAACAGCATCAGGAAAAACGTTATGCTACAACCTCCCAGTCCTGCAGTCCATCGCCCAAGATGAAACAAACCGGGCGTTATATTTATTTCCGACTAAAGCGCTGGCACAAGACCAAAAGAGCGAGTTAAATGAAATTATTGATGAAATGGGCATTGATATTAAAAGCTTTACATATGACGGGGATACGTCTCCGGCAATCAGACAAAAGGTGAGAAAAGCAGGTCATATTGTCATTACAAACCCCGATATGCTGCATTCTGCCATTTTACCGCATCATACGAAATGGGTCAGTTTGTTTGAAAACCTTAAGTATATCGTCATCGATGAGCTTCATACGTATCGAGGTGTGTTCGGCAGCCATGTAGCAAATGTGATCCGGCGGCTAAAGCGGATCTGCCGGTTTTATGGAAGTGATCCGGTTTTTATTTGTACTTCCGCAACAATTGCCAACCCAAAGGAATTGGGAGAGCAGCTGACAGGCAAACCGATGCGGCTGGTCGATGACAACGGCGCACCGAGCGGACGCAAGCATTTTGTGTTTTACAATCCGCCAATTGTGAATAAACCGCTCAATATTAGAAGGAGCGCAACCGCAGAAGTGAATGAACTGGCGAAAGAGTTCCTTAAAAACAAAGTGCAGACCATTGTTTTTGCCAGAAGCAGAGTTCGGGTGGAAATTATTTTAAGCCATATTCAGGAGCTTGTGAAAAAAGAGATTGGAACAAAATCAATCAGAGGCTATCGGGGAGGCTATCTGCCGAAAGAGCGAAGAGAAATCGAAAAAGGCCTGAGAGAAGGCGACATTTTAGGAGTGGTCAGTACGAATGCCTTAGAGCTTGGTGTTGATATCGGCCAGCTGCAAGTGTGTGTAATGACGGGGTATCCCGGAAGTGTTGCAAGTGCTTGGCAGCAGGCGGGACGAGCCGGCAGAAGACACGGTGAATCTTTGATTATCATGGTAGCCAATTCAACACCGATTGACCAATATATTGTGCGGCATCCTGAATATTTCTTTAATCGTTCGCCTGAATCTGCAAGAATCAATCCGGAGAATTTGATTATTTTAGTAGACCACTTAAAGTGTGCGGCTTATGAGCTTCCTTTTAGAGCTGATGAAGAATTTGGACCCATGGAAGTCAGTGATATTCTTGAGTATCTTGAGGAAGAGGCTGTTCTTCACCGCAACGGCGAACGGTACCATTGGGCAAGTGAGTCGTTCCCTGCTTCAAACATCAGTTTGCGTTCCGCCTCCCAGGAAAATGTCGTTATAGTTGATCAGTCGGATATTGCAAATGTAAGGATTATCGGTGAAATGGACCGTTTTAGTGCGATGACGCTTTTGCATGATGAAGCGATTTATTTGCATGAAGGCGTTCAGTATCAAGTTGAGAAGCTCGATTGGGACCATAAAAAGGCGTATGTCAGAAAAGTCGATGTCGAATATTATACGGATGCAAACCTGGCAGTTCAGCTGAAGGTATTAGAAATCGATAAAACGAAAGAAAAAAGCCGTACGTCATTGCACTACGGAGACGTCACTGTCAATGCCCTGCCGACCATTTTTAAAAAAATAAAAATGACCACTTTTGAAAATATTGGGTCTGGACCTATTCATTTGCCGGAAGAAGAACTGCATACAAGTGCAGCTTGGCTCGAAATCAAAACAGCGGATGAAGACATCGGGGAAAAGACACTGGAACAGCTGCTTCTTGGCATCTCGAATGTGCTGCAGCATATTGTCCCTGTGTATATCATGTGTGATCGAAATGATGTTCATGTTGTTTCTCAAATTAAAGCAGCCCATACCGGATTGCCAACCATATTTTTATATGATCATTATCCGGGCGGTATCGGTTTGGCGGAGGAAGTCTTTAAACGTTTTTCAGACATTAATGAAGCGGCGAAACAACTGATTACACATTGTCCTTGTCATGACGGCTGTCCGTCTTGTATAGGTACGGAAATAGAAGGGATAAAAGCAAAGGAAAGAATTTTGCAGCTGTTGGATCAAATGTCGTAAGGAGGGAGGCCGGATATGTCATTAAAAGGGAAACTCCAACGGATGAAAAAGCACATGGCGCTCGACGAAGGAGAACAAAAAATAGAAGCAGGCAAACAAGAAAACCACTTTGATGACATTCCGTTTTTAGAAGAGTGGGAGGCTTTTGGCATGAAGCCTTTCATCTTCGAAGATGAATATTGCCTCATCAGAGAAGTAGAATATCCGCTTTCTCACCGCCATGGGTTATACAGCTTTTCTGAGCTTGAGGAAGTGATCACACTGTGGAATCAAAGCGGCCTGTCGCATACATTGTCAGCAAAAGGGTATAACAAAAACAACCTCTTTTTCTTTGATACAGAAACAACCGGTCTTGGGGGTGGAGCTGGGAATACCATTTTTTTGCTTGGGCATGCGAGAGTATATGAAGACCGAGTGACAGTCAAACAGCATCTTTTGCCCAAACCGGGGAACGAAGTCGCCTTGTACCAAAGCTTTTTAAGCGAGGTTGACATTACATCACTTGTGACCTACAACGGCAAAGCCTTTGATTGGCCGCAGGTGAAAACAAGGCACACCTTGATCCGTGACAGACTTCCGAAGCTTCCGGAGTTTGGCCACTTTGATCTTTTGCATGGAGCTAGACGCCTGTGGAAACACAAAATGGACCGTGTATCTCTTGGCACGGTTGAAAAAGAGGAGCTCGGCATCCGCAGGCTAGAAGACACACCGGGCTACTTGGCGCCAATGCTTTACTTTCATTTTATCAAGGCGCAAGAGCCGGATCTTTTAAAAGGTGTCCTGCATCATAATGAAATGGATGTGTTATCACTCATTTCATTGTACATCCATATGTCTAAAAAAATCCTTTCAGAATCACATGCGCCAAAAGAACACAGTGAAGCCTATGCTATGGCGAAATGGTTTATGGCTCATAAAGAAACGGACCAAGCGATCAAGCAGTTGGAAAGGCTTATAGAAAAATCGTTTGAGGACCAGGACAGTGCACGGCTGGATTTATCGCTCCTGTACAAAAAACAAAATCGCTTGGAAGAAGCAGTGCCGCTTTGGGAAAAGCTGTCCCGCTCGCAAAACCAGAAGTGCAGGTACGCTGCTGTAATAGAGCTCGCGAAATATTTTGAGCATAAGAAAAAAGAATTCGGAAAAGCATTGCAAATAGCAGAGCAATTGCTTAGCGATGCGGCATGCTTATCAGAGAAAGAAACTGAAAAACTGCATGTGAGAATTGCCCGGCTGAAGAGGAAATATTCCTCTTAAATATTCCCCGGGAAAGCGCAAAAGACGACTTGTTTCGCCATGAATTTTTTTTGCTGAATTCACATTGATTTTGTTGTAGAATAGCGGCGAATCCTGTAAAATGACGTTAGTTATTTTTAAAGGGAGAGTTGGTATGTATAAGGGTGTTTTTTACTTGTTCTTTGTTGTGGTATTTTTGATTGCTTTTGTGTTTTCAAACTTTAAAGACAGCTTAATTGCACACTTTTAAAATAGGTCTTTGCATCAGAACATGTACCCCTTATTTTTCATAGCTTAGTATTGTAATAAAGTTTATGGAAAGGGGATTTTATCATGCATCACTGCAGACCGCATATGATGGCGCCAATTGTCCATCCTACTCATTGCTGTGAACACCATACGTTTTCGAAGACTATCGTGCCGCACATTCACCCACAGCATACAACAAACGTAAACCACCAGCATTTTCAGCACGTTCACTACTTTCCACACACTTTCTCAAATGTTGACCCGGCTACGCATCAGCATTTTCAAGCAGGAAAACCTTGCTGCGACTACTAGTATGGAAAACGTGCAGCTTGATGGTGTAAACAATGCAGCACAACAAATGGGGCCCACGGGAGCCCCATTTTTTAAAGCAGGTGAAATGATGAAAGTATTGGCAATAACGGGCTATAAACCGTTTGAACTGGGGATATTTAAGCAGGATGACAAGGCGCTGTATTACATAAAAAAAGCCATTAAGAACCGGCTGATTGCTTTTTTGGATGAAGGATTAGAATGGATTTTAATTTCGGGCCAGCTTGGAGTTGAGCTGTGGGCGGCAGAAGTTGCATATGATTTGCAGGAGGAATACCCTGACTTAAAGGTAGCTGTCATCACACCATTTTACGAGCAGGAAAAGAACTGGAAAGAACCGAATAAGGAACAGTATGAAGCAGTTCTGGCTCAGGCAGACTATGAAGCAAGCCTGACTCACCGTCCTTATGAAAGCCCGCTTCAATTCAAACAAAAAAATCAGTTCTTCATTGATAAGTCCGACGGGCTTCTGCTTTTATATGACCCGGAAAAGGAAGGCTCCCCTAAGTATATGCTTGGGACAGCGGAAAAAAGGCGCGAACAGGATAGCTATCCCATCTACTTTATTACAATGGATGACTTGAGAGTGACAGTGGAGGAAGACAGCTACTAACAAAGAGAGAGAAATTTGACAACCGTACAGATTTCTGAAAAAATATATGTGATGATTCACGATACGAGGTGAAAAAGATGCTTGCTGATAAAGTAAAGCTTTCTGCGAAAGAAATTTTGGAAAAAGAATTTAAAACAGGCGTTAGAGGCTACAAGCAAGAAGACGTTGACAAATTTTTAGATATGATTATTAAGGATTATGAAACCTTCCATCAAGAAATTGAAGAACTGCAGCAGGAAAATCTGCAGCTGAAAAAACAGCTTGAAGAAGCCAGCAAAAAACAGCCTGTGCAATCTAACACAACAAACTTTGATATTTTAAAACGGCTGTCTAACTTAGAAAAACACGTTTTTGGCAGCAAGCTTTATGATTGATCACGCTTGAAAAAAATGGCGCTTGTAAATTGTAATCAGTTGTTATATAATAATTCATGTTCTTAACGTTCGGGTAATCGCTGCAGATCTTGAATCTGTAGAGGAAAGTCCATGCTCGCACGGTGCTGAGATGCCCGTAGTGTTCGTGCCTAGCGAAGTCATAAGCTAGGGCAGTCTTTAGAGGCTGACGGCAGGAAAAAAGCCTACGTCTTCGGATATGGCTGAGTATCCTTGAAAGTGCCACAGTGACGAAGTCTCACTAGAAATGGTGAGAGTGGAACGCGGTAAACCCCTCGAGCGAGAAACCCAAATTTTGGTAGGGGAACCTTCTTAACGGAATTCAACGGAGAGAAGGACAGAATGCTTTCTGTAGATAGATGATTGCCGCCTGAGTACGAGGTGATGAGCCGTTTGCAGTACGACGGAACAAAACATGGCTTACAGAACGTTAGACCACTTACATTTAAAATGATGAAAACAAGCTCTCCCGTATAAGGAGAGCTTTTATCTTGAAAAGAGAAAAGTTTTAAAAGACAGGGTGATACGATGAAGAAGTATACACTAATTGCAACGGCGCCGATGGGCATTGAAGCTGTTGTCGCAAAGGAAGTACGAGATTTAGGATACGAATGCAAGGTTGATAACGGGAAAGTTATTTTTGAAGGTGATGCACTTGCCATCTGCCGTGCGAACCTTTGGCTTAGAACAGCCGACCGTATAAAGGTTCAGGTTGCTTCTTTTAAAGCGAAAACATTTGATGAACTGTTTGAAAAAACGAAAGCGATTAACTGGCGCTCATTTATACCTGAAAACGGGAAATTCCCTGTCATCGGAAAATCGGTAAAATCAACACTTGCAAGCGTTCCCGACTGTCAGCGGATCGTCAAAAAAGCAATTGTCGAAAAGCTCAAGCTGCAGTCCGGCAAAGCCAATGATTGGATTGAAGAAACAGGTGCCGAGTATAAAGTCGAAATTTCTTTATTGAAAGATCAGGCTTTGATTACACTGGACTCATCAGGGACAGGCCTTCACAAACGAGGATACCGTGTCGATCAGGGCGGTGCGCCGATTAAAGAAACACTTGCTGCCGCTTTGGTGCAATTAACCAATTGGACGCCGGACCGCCCGTTTGTTGATCCTTTCTGTGGCTCCGGAACAATCGCGATAGAAGCGGCGCTAATTGGCCAAAACATCGCCCCGGGATTCAATCGCGATTTTGTTTCAGAGGATTGGGAATGGATCGGTAAAGATCTGTGGAACAAAGCGCGGCTTGAAGTCGAAGAAAAGGCAAATTATGATCAGCCGCTTACAATTTTCGCTAGCGACATAGACCACCGCATGGTTCAAATCGCAAAAGAAAATGCAGAGGAAGCAGGATTGGGAGATCTAATCCAGTTCAAACAGATGCAGGTCAAAGACTTTACCACAAATCTGGAATTTGGCGTAATTGTCGGCAACCCGCCATATGGAGAGCGTCTCGGCGAGAAAAAAGCCGTTGAGCAGATGTACAAAGAAATGGGGCAGGCGTTCGAGCCGCTTGATACTTGGTCTGTGTATATGCTGACATCAAATGAAAACTTTGAGGAAGCATATGGCAGAAAAGCAACGAAGAAACGAAAACTCTTTAACGGGTTTATTAAAACGGATTATTATCAATACTGGTCAAAAGTAAGACCGCAGCGCAAGAAAACAGAAAACGCATAAAAAGAAGACGCTCTGCATGCGTCTTCTTTCATCTTTCAGCCCTATTCTATCGTTACCAACGGTGAGCTTTCGCGTTGCTTCTCAATATAATGTTGGTTTGGGACATTTCAGTGTGACCGTTTACTTGAGACTTAGAACGTTTAGGCCGCGTCCAATTGTGATGAAACAGTTCAGAATGCTGATCTAATCGGTTTCTATAACTCATGTCAACATCACTCCCTGATAGAATATTGTTGATAAGACGGATAATCCGGAGACGGAATATCAAGTGTAGTTTGTGCATGTTTCGGTGATAACATGCGGTAAAGCATGTATATAAAATGAAAAGTTCGCATACAATGATGATTATTTCCATCAGAGGTGATCTCATGCTGAACAGCGAACATTTTAATCTTATTCAAAGGGCGCTTGACGCAACAGCAAACGAGCTGAAGGAGCTCGGAACTGATTCGTCTCCGTCTGTGATTTCGCATGCGCAAACTGATTTAGAAAAAGCGGTAGAACATATTTATTCAACAGACCATCCTTTTTTATCGTCGCATGTGATCAATCGTAAGTAAACTGCAAAAAACTTGGCATTGCCAAGTTTTTTTATTGTATTCATCAGCGGAAAATGATATTATTGGTGGTCTGAATGTCGAATAGTTGGGGGTTGGAACTAGGTGACAACATCACGTTTGCCTTTTTCTTTAACGAAAACAAAGAATTTTTATGAAGAATTGAACAATTGGATTGGTGACGTGTTTTACGATATCCTTCCCGAAAAAGGGTTTGATCTTCGGGACGAGCAAGTATTTATGGCTTTTCAGCTGGAGCGGGCGTTTAAAGAGAAAAAAGTCATGTTCGCCGAAGCTGGAGTGGGAACGGGGAAAACGCTGGTTTATCTTCTTTTTGCAATCAGCTATGCAAGATATGTCGGCAAACCCGCCATCATCGCTTGTGCAGATGAAACATTAATTGAACAGCTAGTGAAAAAAGAGGGCGATATTTCTAAGCTGGCTGAGCATCTTGATCTGAAAATTGATACAAGGCTGTCAAAATCACATGAGCAATATTTATGCTTGAAGAAGCTTGAAAAAACAATGCAGCGTTCTGATGATGATAAATGGCTGGATTTTTATGAGTCGTTACCGTCATTTGTCCACGAGTCACAGGCGATGCAGCGCTTTTATCCGTATGGCGACCGTAAGCAGTACGCAAATCTATCGAATGAAGAGTGGTCTGACGTAAGCTACGACTCGTTTCAGGACTGTCTGACTTGTGATATGAGACACAGATGCGGTCTGACACTTTCCAGAGATTACTACCGCAAGTCAACGGACTTAATCATTTGTTCCCATGATTTTTATATGGAGCATGTGTGGACGGAAGAATCACGCAAACGAGAGGGCCAGCTGCCGCTCTTGCCTGATCATAGTGCAGTTGTATTTGATGAGGGGCACTTGTTAGAGTTTGCTGCGCAAAAAGCGCTAACCTATAGAGTGAAGCAGTCTACTCTTGAATTGTTTTTAGAACGATTGCTGCAAAATGACATCAGAGAAGAGTTTGCAGAATTGATTGAAGATGCGCTTCTCGCAAACGACGAATTTTTCTATGTTCTTTCTGAAGAATCAAAGGAAGTAGCCGGTTCACACCGTTTAGAAATAAAAAATGACCAGCGTGTCAAAAAGGCGGCGGACGAGCTTTGCCGTTTACTTGATAAAATCGGTGAGGCACTTGTATTTGAGTCTGAAATGTATACGATTGATCAATACGAACTGTCAGTAGTGGAAGAATATGTTGAACAAATGGCGTATTCATTATCTCTATATCAAAAGGATGCGATCAGCTGGCTGGAGAAAAAGGAAGCAGAATCAACTTTTGTCGTGATGCCGAGAACGGTAGCAGAAGTACTTGGCGAAAAAGTGTTTTCTAAGAAAATTCCTTATATCTTTTCTTCTGCTACGCTGTCAGAAGGCGGTTCGTTTGATTATATTGCCGACAGTCTTGGGATTCATGATTATTTGTCATTAACTGTTGATTCCCCTTATGATTATGACGAGCAAATGAGTATTAATCTATACGCAAAAACAGATATGGACGCTGAACAAAAAACGGCTGAAACGATTGAAACAATCAAACGTTACAAAGGAAGAACGCTGGTGCTTTTCCCTTCTTTTGAAGAATTAAACGAATTTAAAGAGCTGTCGGCGGCATGGGAGCTGCCGTATCCAATTTTCTTCGAAGGTGATGAGGAAATCAGCAGCTTAGTAGAGAAATTCCAAGAGGAAGAAGAAACAGTACTTTGTTCAGTTCACTTATGGGAAGGACTCGACATTCCCGGTGACGCATTGAAGAATGTTACCATTTGGTCATTGCCGTTCCCGCCACACGATCCTGTATTTACAGCGAAGCGCAACGGAGCGAAAAAAGATCCGTTCGAAGAAGTTGATCTGCCATATATGTTGTTACGTGTACGGCAGGGCATCGGGCGCCTGATTCGCTCGAATCAAGACAGCGGCTCGATTCACATTTACGCTGGCGGAGAAAATGAACGCATCATTGATGAGGTCAAAAAGGTCTTGCCTGTTGAACCGCACATGATGTAATGGAAAAAAGCTGACGATCGTTCGTCAGCTTTTTTTATTTGTCAGCGGGATAGCCAGCCGCCATCAACTGCTAAAATATGTCCATTTACATAATCTGAAGCACGTGATGCCAAAAAGACTGCAGTCCCCCCCATATCATCCGCTTGGCCCCAGCGGCCGGCAGGAATTCTCTTTATAATGTCCTCATTTCGCTTTTCGTCATCCCGAATAGGCTTTGTATTCGCAGTAGAAATATAGCCTGGGGCGATTGCGTTGACCTGAATACCTGACGCTGCCCACTCATTTGCAAATGATTTTGTCAAACCGGCAACAGCGTGTTTGCTCGCGGTGTAAGCCGGAACGAGGATGCCGCCTTGAAAAGACAGGAGAGAGGCAATATTAATAATCTTTCCATGACCTCTTTTCAGCATGTGCCTGCCAGCAAGCTGTGTCAGAATAAACAGGCTGTTTAGATTGACATTCAGTACGTGCTGCCAGTTCTCTTCTGAAAAATCTTCCGCTTTTTCCCGATGAATAATGCCGGCATTATTGACAAGGATGTCGATCTGACTGTTTTCAAACAGCTCAGCTGCAGAATCCTTTATCGCTTCCGGCTTGCTCATGTCCAATGTAAAAGATGTAAATGTCTGGCCTTCCTGTTCCACAAGCTGCTGTGTTTCAGACAGGCTGCTTTTATGTGATGTGCCGATAATATCAGCGCCAGCTCCGGCTAGGGCTTTGGCAATTCCTTGACCGATCCCTGTTCCTGGGCCTGTCACCAGCGCTGTTTTTCCTTCTAATGAAAAGGCGTCATGTAGATAACCCATCTTATTTCAGCCCATCCATCGGAATGAGATCCATGTCCGTAAATGTGTAATTTTCTCCAGCCATCGCCCACACAAAGCTATAGTTTGATGTTCCTGCGCCAGAATGAATAGACCAAGCGGGAGAAAGAACAGCCTGCTCATTTCCAACAACAAGATGGCGTGTTTCGTCCGGCTGGCCCATGAAATGAAATACCTTTGAGTCCTTTTCAAGATCCAGATAAAGATAAGCCTCCATCCGACGGTCATGAACGTGTGCTGGCATGGTATTCCAGTTGTTGTTTTGATCTAACATCGTTATTCCCATCATCAGCTGACAGCTTTTAATGCCATCCTGATGAATGACTTTGTACAGACTTCTGACATTAGACGCTGCATCATCACCAAGGCGGTCCGGTGTCAGTTCAGCTAGGGCGGCTTTTTGTGTCGGATAGCTTTTGTGGGCGCAAGCGGAGACGAAGTAAAACTTCGCTTTTTCCCCGTTCAGGCTTGAAAACGATACATCCTGATTGCCCATTCCGATATAGAGAAAATCCTTTGTTTGAAGCACATATTCATCATCGCCAACCCTGACAGCGCCAGGCTGGCCGACATTAATAATCCCGATTTCACGCCGTTCCAAAAAGAAGTCTGTTTTTAGAAAATCACCTGCATCAAGCTTCAGTTCACTTTGCCCTGGAGCCGCTCCGCCGATGACAACCCGGTCTTCATGTGAGTAATACATCGTAAGTTTGTTTTCTGTAAATAAAGGATCCATTAAGAAATGACTGCGAAGCTCCTCTGTTGTAAAGCGTTTTACTTGTTCAGGATGTACAGAATAACGATTTTCCATTATATTTCCCCCTTGGTTAGGATTTCAACATCACTTGAATGAAAATATTTTGGTAACGGTTTCAAAGAAAATTTTAGGATAAATAGTGAAAAGAGTCAACGAAAAAATAATGAATTGACACATTATTAAAAAAACTCTTTCCAAATTTTAAAATTATGGTATCCTTTTGTTGTAACGGTTTTGAAATCGGTTTCAAATATATGAGATACAGGAGCACTTGAATGAAAAAGAAAACAACAGGCCATACAACCATCAAAGATGTAGCTGAATGTGCAGGAGTTTCGAAATCGACAGTTTCCCGCTATATTAACGGAAAAATTGACGCGATTTCTCCTGAAAAAGTGAAAAACATTAAAAAGGCAATCGCAGAATTGAATTATCGGCCGAGTAAAATGGCACAAGGTTTGAAAATAAAAAAAAGCAAGTTAATCGGATTTGTTGTGGCTGACATTACAAATCCTTTTTCGGTCGCTGCTTTCAGGGGAGTCGAAGAGGTTTGTGATCAATATGGATACAGCATTATGGTGTGCAACACAGATAACAGTCCTGAAAAAGAGCGGGAAATGCTCTTAAAGCTAGAAGCCCATTCGGTTGAGGGCTTGATTTTAAACGCAACAGGGGAAAACAAGGATGTACTGCGCGCTTTTGCTGAACAGCAAATTCCAACAATCTTAATTGACCGGAAACTGCCGGATCTGAAACTGGATACCGTAACGACTGACAACAGATGGATCACAAAAGAGATTCTTCAGAAGGTGTACAGCAAAGGGTATACTGATGTCGCGCTGTTTACCGAACCGATTTCCTCTATCAGCCCTCGTGCAGAAAGAGCAGCTGTGTATCAGGAAATGGCTTCGGTTCATAATGTGAACGGGCTTGTCAGATTGCATGAAATTGACGTAAAGGACAAGGAGCAGCTTAAGGCGGCGCTTCGTTCTTTTCACAAGGAAATGCCGGAGCAAAAAAAAGCGATTCTGGCTTTGAATGGCTTGATTATGCTGAAAATCATCAGCTGTATGGAAGAGCTTGGCCTGCGCATCCCTCAAGATATAGGGATTGCAGGATTCGATGATACGGAATGGTATAAACTGATCGGTCCAGGTATTACAACGATCGCCCAGCCGTCACATGATATGGGCAGGACGGCGATGGAACGTGTATTAAAAAGGATTGAAGGTGACAAAGGAGCGCCTCAAACCATTGAATTAGAGGCAAAAGTCATCATGAGAAAGTCACTTTAATCCTAGGTGCCCTCAACTAAGAGGAGGTTGGGAAGAGATGAAGCTTGATGCGGTGACATTCGGGGAATCAATGGCCATGTTTTATGCAAATGAGTATGGAGGCCTTCATGAAGTATCTACTTTTTCTAAAGGGCTTGCCGGAGCAGAAAGCAATGTCGCCTGCGGCCTTGCCAGACTCGGATTTCGAATAGGATGGATGAGCAAGGTCGGCAATGATCAGCTCGGAACATTTATTTTACAAGAGCTTAAAAAAGAGGGAGTGGATGTGTCCCGCGTGATCCGCTCGCAGGACGAAAATCCCACCGGGCTGCTGCTGAAGTCAAAAGTGAAAGAAGGCGACCCGCAAGTTACCTACTATAGGAAAAACTCAGCTGCAAGCACATTAACTTCAGCTGAATATCCGAGAGATTATTTTCAATGCGCAGGCCATTTGCATGTGACAGGCATTCCGCCTGCCTTGTCAGCCGAGATGAAAGACTTCACGTATCATGTCATGAACGACATGAGAAACGCAGGGAAGACCATTTCATTCGACCCTAATGTAAGACCTTCGCTTTGGCCTGATCAAGCAACAATGGTACATACAATCAATGATCTGGCTGGGCTTGCAGACTGGTTTTTCCCGGGTATCGCAGAGGGAGAGCTATTGACCGGAGAAAAAACACCTGAAGGCATTGCCGACTATTATTTGAAAAAAGGTGCCAGCTTTGTTGCTATTAAACTTGGAAAAGAAGGCGCTTACTTTAAAACGGGGACAAGTGAAGGATTTCTAGAAGGCTGCCGGGTCGACCGGGTGGTTGATACGGTCGGCGCCGGAGACGGATTTGCAGTCGGTGTAATCAGCGGTATCCTAGACGGTTTGTCGTACAAGGATGCGGTGCAAAGGGGAAATGCGATTGGCGCTTTGCAAGTGCAGGCACCGGGGGATATGGACGGTTTGCCGACCAGGGAGAAATTAGCTTCTTTTTTATCTGCTCAAAGAACGGTTCACCAAAAGAAAGGGGATTATTAATATGGAGTCCAAAGTCGTTGAAAACCGTCTGAAAGAAGCAAAGCTGATTGCAGTCATTCGTTCAAAGGATAAGCAGGAGGCCTGTCAGCAGATTGAGAGTTTATTAGATAAAGGGATTCGTGCAGTTGAAGTGACGTATACGACCCCCGGGGCATCAGATATTATCGAATCCTTCCGTAATAGGGAAGATATTTTAATTGGCGCGGGCACGGTCATCACCGCGCAGCAAGCTGGGGAAGCTGCTGAGGCTGGCGCGCAGTTTATTGTCAGTCCGGGTTTTTCAGCTGATCTTGCTGAACATCTATCTTTTGTAAAGACACATTATATCCCCGGCGTCTTGACTCCGAGCGAAATTATGGAAGCGCTGACATTCGGTTTTACGACATTAAAGCTGTTCCCAAGCGGTGTGTTTGGTATCCCGTTTATGAAAAATTTAGCGGGTCCTTTCCCGCAGGTGACCTTTATTCCGACAGGCGGGATACATCCGTCTGAAGTGCCGGATTGGCTTAGAGCCGGAGCTGGCGCCGTCGGAGTCGGCAGCCAGCTGGGCAGCTGTTCAAAAGAGGATTTGCAGGCTGTTTTCCAAGTGTAAGTGGAATTGTTTTTTCATAACCGGAGGATGGGAGAATCCACAATATGAAAATCAAGGCGACAATTGAACGGGTACCTGGCGGAATGATGATTATTCCGCTATTTCTTGGAGCGGCGCTCAACACGTTTGCGCCTGGAACAGCGGAGTTCTTTGGAGGGTTTACGGGTGCTTTGATTACCGGAACGCTGCCGATACTGGGTGTTTTTATCTTTTGCGTAGGAGCAACGATTGATTTTCGTTCTTCAGGCTATATCGCAAGAAAAGGAATCACGTTATTATTGGGAAAGGTCGGATTTGCGGCGCTGCTCGGCGTGATCGCAGCGCAATTTATACCTGACGAAGGCATACAATCCGGCTTTTTTGCAGGCCTTTCTGTTTTAGCAATTGTCGCGGTAATGAATGAAACGAACGGCGGACTGTATTTGGCGCTCATGAATCACATGGGAAGAAAAGAGGATGCGGGCGCTTTCGCCTTTATCAGTACAGAATCTGGTCCTTTTATGACCATGGTGACGTTTGGTGTGACGGGACTTGCCGCATTCCCATGGGAAACGCTGGCAGCGACAGTCATCCCGTTTTTACTTGGATGTATACTTGGAAATCTGGATCATGATCTCAGAGACTTATTCAGCAAGGTTGTGCCGGCGATCATTCCATTTTTCGCCTTTTCGCTCGGCAATACCTTGAATTTTGGAATGCTGATCCAATCAGGGCTGCTCGGCATTTTTATCGGAGTTTCTGTCGTCATTTTATCGGGCAGTTCTTTGTTTTTGCTTGATCGTTTTATTGCGCGGGGAGATGGTGTCGCGGGAGTGGCCGCTTCTTCTACGGCAGGGGCGGCTGTAGCCGTGCCATATGCATTAGCGGAAGCGAATGCCTCATTTGCGCCAGTTGCTGAGTCGGCAACTGCAATTATCGCGACAAGCGTTATTGTCACCTCGCTCTTAACCCCGCTGGCAACAGTGTGGGTAGATAAAAAAATCAAGCAGAAAAAGCGGAGAACACCTCCGCCAAAAAATCAAATGACGATCAACTGAATAAAAAGGCTGCCACAAAACATACCGGCAGCCTTTTATACAAACAATTTGACTTTCATACCCCCTTCCATTAGCCTGTAATGGAACGGCTAGAATAGGGAGGGAATGGATATGGAGATACATACATATGAAAAAGAATTTTTTGATCTTTTAAAAAGAATCTCACATTACAGCGAAGCAGTTGCGTTAATGCACTGGGACTCCAGAACAGGCGCGCCGAAAAACGGCTCAGAGGATCGTGCCGAAAGTATCGGCCAGCTTTCAACAGATATATTCAATATCCAAACATCAGATCGAATGAAGGAGCTTATCGATGTCCTGTATGAACGATTTGATGACTTGTCGGAAGATACGAAAAAAGCAGTGGAACTGGCGAAAAAAGAGTATGAAGAGAATAAGAAAATCCCTGAGGCTGAATACAAAGAATACGTGATTCTCTGTTCAAAGGCAGAAACAGCGTGGGAGGAAGCGAAAGGAAAATCTGATTTCAGCTTGTTTTCTCCTTATTTAGAACAGCTGATTGAATTCAATAAACGTTTTATTACGTATTGGGGATATCAAGAGCATCCTTATGATGCATTGCTTGATTTGTTTGAGCCCGGCGTCACGGTAAAGGTGCTTGATCAGCTGTTTGCTGAGCTGAAGGAAGCGATTATCCCTCTTGTTAAACAGGTGACAGCTTCCGGAAATAAACCAGATACAAGCTTTCTTACAAAAGCGTTCCCGAAAGAAAAGCAAAAAGAGCTCAGTCTGTATTTTTTACAGGAGCTTGGCTACGATTTTGATGGCGGAAGACTTGATGAAACCGTTCATCCGTTTGCAACTACGCTGAATCGGGGAGACGTTCGGGTCACGACGAGATATGATGAAAAAGATTTCCGGACGGCGATCTTTGGCACCATTCATGAGTGCGGGCACGCGATTTACGAGCAAAATATTGATGAAGCACTCAGTGGTACGAATTTGTCAGACGGCGCATCAATGGGAATTCATGAATCGCAATCATTATTTTACGAGAATTTTATCGGCCGCAACAAGCATTTTTGGACACCGTACTATCAGAAGATTCAAGAAGCATCACCTGAACAGTTCAAGGACATCTCCCTGGATGATTTTGTCCGGGCAATCAATGAATCAAAACCTTCATTTATCAGGGTCGAAGCGGATGAATTAACGTATCCTCTTCATATCATCATCCGTTATGAAATTGAAAAAGCGATTTTCAGCAATGAAGTGTCTGTGGAAGATCTGCCGTCGCTTTGGAATCAAAAATACCAGGATTATTTAGGGATTACACCGCAGACCGACGCAGAGGGGATTTTACAGGACGTCCATTGGGCAGGTGGTGATTTCGGCTACTTCCCATCCTATGCGCTCGGCTACATGTATGCGGCTCAGCTGAAACAAAAAATGCTTGAGGATCTCCCTGAATTTGACGCTCTCTTGGAAAGAGGAGAGTTCCATCCGATAAAGCAATGGCTGACGGAAAAGGTGCACATTCACGGAAAACGGAAAAAGCCGTTAGACATTATTAAAGATGCAACAGGAGAAGAGCTGAATGTTCGCTATTTAATTGATTATTTATCAAACAAATATTCAAATCTCTATCTGTCATAATCAAAAGCCTGGCGGCGCGGTCGTCAGGCTCTTTTATATCGAATTCCCTTGAAATACGAATGATATCTAAAAAAACAAAAATAAAGTTCGGGAATTTTTATTTTCAGCCTATGCAAGGGATTAGAATCTTGATATAATTTATTACAATATAATAGGAACACTCATATAATCGCGTGGATATGGCACGCAAGTTTCTACCGGGCACCGTAAATGTCCGACTATGGGTGAGCAATGGAACCGCACGTGTACGGTTTTTTGTGATATCAGCATTGCTTGCTCTTTATTTGAGCGGGCAATGCTTTTTTTATTCTCATAACGGAGGTAAGACAAGATGGAAGCACTGAAACGGAAAATAGAGGAAGAAGGCGTCGTATTATCTGATCAGGTATTGAAAGTGGATTCTTTTTTGAATCACCAAATTGATCCGCTGCTTATGCAGAGAATTGGTGATGAATTTGCGTCTAGGTTTGCAAAAGACGGTATTACCAAAATTGTGACAATCGAATCATCAGGTATCGCTCCCGCTGTAATGACGGGCTTGAAGCTGGGTGTGCCAGTTGTCTTCGCGAGAAAGCATAAATCGTTAACACTCACCGACAACTTGCTGACAGCGTCTGTTTATTCCTTTACGAAGCAAACAGAAAGCCAAATCGCAGTGTCTGGGACCCACCTGTCGGATCAGGATCATGTGCTGATTATCGATGATTTTTTGGCAAATGGACAGGCAGCGCACGGGCTTGTGTCGATTGTGAAGCAAGCGGGAGCTTCTATTGCGGGAATCGGCATTGTTATTGAAAAGTCATTTCAGCCGGGAAGAGATGAACTTGTAAAACTGGGCTACCGAGTGGAATCTTTGGCAAGAATTCAGTCTTTAGAAGAAGGAAAAGTGTCCTTCGTACAGGAGGTTCATTCATGAGAAATGGATTCGGCAAAACGCTGTCTTTAGGGATTCAGCATGTTCTTGCCATGTATGCCGGCGCCATTGTCGTTCCTCTGATTGTCGGAAAAGCAATGGGACTGACTGTCGAGCAGCTGACTTACTTAGTATCGATTGATATTTTTATGTGCGGTGTGGCTACACTTCTGCAAGTGTGGAGCAACCGATTTTTTGGGATCGGGCTTCCGGTAGTGCTTGGCTGTACCTTTACAGCTGTATCGCCGATGATAGCGATTGGATCTGAATATGGGGTTTCAACAGTTTACGGCAGCATTATCGCTTCAGGCATTCTTGTCATTCTTATTTCATTTTTCTTTGGAAAGCTCGTATCGTTTTTTCCGCCGGTCGTGACAGGCTCTGTTGTTACGATTATCGGTATTACACTGATGCCGGTTGCCATGAATAACATGGCCGGCGGAGAAGGAAGTGCAGATTTCGGAGATCTCTCCAATCTTGCGCTTGCTTTTACCGTGTTGAGTATCATTGTGCTTCTATACCGTTTTACAAAAGGCTTTATCAAGTCCGTCTCGATTTTGATCGGTATTTTGATTGGCACCTTCATCGCATATTTTATGGGAAAAGTTCAATTTGATAATGTTTCGGACGCGGCAGTTGTTCAAATGATTCAGCCATTTTACTTCGGAGCGCCGTCTTTTCACGCAGCGCCTATCATTACGATGTCCATCGTTGCAATTGTCAGCCTTGTGGAGTCAACTGGTGTTTACTTTGCTTTAGGTGACCTGACAAACCGCCGTTTGACAGAGAAAGATTTGTCTAAAGGCTATCGAGCTGAAGGACTGGCTGTGCTTCTGGGCGGTATTTTTAACGCTTTTCCTTACACGGCATTCTCTCAAAATGTCGGGCTTGTTCAGCTCACAGGGATCAAAAAAAATGCCGTCATTGTGGTCACAGGTGTGATCCTAATGGCATTTGGGCTGTTTCCAAAGATCGCTGCTTTCACGACTATTATTCCATCCGCTGTTTTGGGCGGTGCAATGGTGGCGATGTTTGGAATGGTGATTGCTTACGGAATTAAAATGCTCAGCCGCATTGATTTTGCGAAACAGGAAAATCTGCTGATTGTTGCTTGCTCAGTGGGATTGGGGCTCGGTGTGACCGTTGTGCCGGATATTTTCAAACAGCTTCCGAGTGCCTTAACGCTGCTTACAACGAATGGCATTGTGGTGGGCAGCTTTACTGCAGTCGTCTTAAATATTGTATATAACGTTTTTTCTAAAGCTAAAAAAATAGAACAAGAAGCTGACCTCGCTGAACAAAAAACAGCAGTCTAACTCCGCCGCGGCGGAGTTTTTTTGCATATAAAAAAGATTGTTGCGGCACAATGTATGCAAAGAGGTGATCGCATGGCGTTTATTTTATCCATTGGAACAAGTCTTCCTGCGTATAATGTAAACCAAGAGAAAGCGGCCGAGTTCGCCCGCTATATGTTTCAGCATTCTTTTAAGGATATTGACCGGCTGTTATCCTCCTTTAAAAACGGGCAAATCCATTCGAGACAGTTTGTTAAGCCGATTGAATGGTATAAAGAGGGGCACAGCTTTGAAGAAAAAAATCAAATATACATAGAAGAAACACTTAAACACAGCAGAGCGGCTGTTCGTGAGTGCCTCTCTCATCCGGAATTTTTTCAAGAAGCCATTCCTTATGAGAAAGTGGAAGCTGTTTTTTTCGTCTCCAGTACAGGTCTTTCCACACCGAGTATCGAGGCGCGGCTTATGAATGAACTTCCGTTTTCTCCATATACGAAGCGGATTCCGATTTGGGGGCTTGGCTGTGCAGGAGGAGCCAGCGGACTTGCGCGTGCAGCCGAATACTGCAAAGCGTATCCTGAGGCTTTTGTGCTTGTCATTGCTGCCGAGCTGTGCAGCCTGACATTCCAGCCGGAAGATAAAACGAAAAGCAATCTGATCGGCACCTCGCTTTTTGGTGACGGCATTGCCGCAGCTTTATTATGCGGAGAGAAGGCGGACCGCAGGATGTCAAAGCTGAAGCTTGCGCCGAAGATAATGGACGCCCAATCTGTTTTGATGAAACAATCAGAAGATGTCATGGGCTGGGACTTTACCGATCAAGGATTCAAAGTCATTTTCTCACGAGACATTCCGACCTTGGTGGAAAAATGGCTCAAAACAAATGTACAGATTTTTTTGGACAAACATAAGCTGTCATTCCATGATATCTGTGTTTTTTTGGCGCATCCAGGCGGAAAAAAAGTGATCGATGCATACATCAAAAGTCTCGGGCTGTCGTCAGAAAAGCTTTCATCTGCGCTAAGCATTTTGCAAAAGCACGGAAATATGTCTTCAGCCACAATCTTGTATGTGATCAAAGACCATCTGCAGAACGGACATAAAAAGGAAGCTGAACGAGGACTGATTGGCGCTTTAGGGCCGGGTTTCTCATCAGAGTTGCTGTTATTCAGCTGGGAAAAGGGGGCCTGACTCATGTTTTGGTTGTTGATCGCCATTCTCATTGTTCAAAGAGCAGCAGAAATGGCAGTGGCCAGGCAAAACGAACAAAAGGTAAAGAAGCAAGGAGCAATTGAATTTGGCGAGAGCCACTATCCGTATATCATTACGATGCATATCCTTTTTTTCCTGTCCTTAATTGCCGAGGTGCTGCTGATGAATAAACAGCCGTCCAGCTGGTGGCTCGGTATCGCTGCAGTGATTTTAAGCGTACAGATCGTACGGTATTGGGCGCTTTGTTCCTTAGGGGCATATTGGAATACGAAAATCCTTGTTGTTCCAGGTGTAGAGCTTGTAAAAAAAGGTCCATATAAATGGATGAAACATCCAAACTATGCCGTTGTTATACTCGAAATTTTGCTGATTCCGCTGCTTTATCAAGCATACGTCACCATGTGTCTGTTTTCCATTTTCAATGCCGTGTTGTTAAGCATCAGAATTCGCGCAGAAGACAAAGCATTACAGGAATACAGCGTAAAATAGCGATTGAAAATCATTCTCAACCATGTTAAAATGAATTTGAAAAAGATTCTCAATCAGGATGGTGAAGCAAATGACAATGCTGTTTTTGCTTGGAGCGGTTTGTACATATAGTGTATTAATTGGTTTTGTATTAAAAGGAATCTCTAATAAATCTGTTTGATGAATCTGGAACTTGTAAAAGTTGCAGATTTTCTTTTATAGAAGCTGCCGTAATGGCGGCTTTTTTCTATTCTCCTAAAGAAATTTGGTTTATTCTTGTGTAAAATGAAAAGGGAATGAATTCAGATCTTTCGAAAAAGGTTCACAATTGAAACGGCACAAAGGGGTTCAGACTTATGACAGATCAAAACAGAAAAGAGCTTTTGCATAAAACTGGGGAAATTTATAAGCAATTTATTGAGAATCAAGATGAACAAAGGGCTGCTAAACTGGCTGCGGTCATGAAAAAAGCGGCTGATGAAGAGGTTTATATCGCGTTTACCGGGCATTATTCAGCGGGAAAATCGTCACTGCTGAACTGCCTGTTAATGGAGAATATTTTGCCGACAAGCCCGATTCCGACAAGCGCTAACCTTGTTGTGATCAGAAACGGGGAAAAGCGAGTTCGGCTTCATACAACAGACGGAGCGTGTGCTGAGCTGGAAGGGGCTTACCAGAAAGACAAGGTGCAGCAATATTGTAAAGACGGGGAACAGATTGAAAGCGTCGAAATTTTTGACAGGTATACTGAGATCGATCCCGGGGTTGCGTATATTGATACTCCAGGGATAGATTCAACAGATGATGCTCATTTTCTATCGGCTGCTTCTATTCTTCACCAAGCGGATGCGCTGTTTTACGTCGTTCACTATAATCACGTGCACGCTGAGGAAAATGTAAAGTTTCTCAGATCAATAAAAGAAAGCATTCCGAATGTGTATTTTATCGTCAATCAAATTGACCGCCATGATGAGACGGAGACGAAATTTGGAGACTATCAAGCGCAGGTAGAGGAGATGCTTTGCAATGAAGGGATTTCAAGGGAAGCGCTCTATTTTACATCAGTAACAGAACCGGATCACCCGTTCAATCAGATGGGGGCCCTGAGAGAAGAGTTAAGAAGAATAGAACAGCAATCAAAAAGCAATATGCAAGCTTTAACGGAACAAAAAGTCCGTAATCTGCTAAAGGAACATACGGAAATGCTGAAGAAAGACGAAACAGGCGCTCCGAGTTTCGCTGAACAGCTTAATATCCAAACTGGACTGGTCCAATCGCTGCGTGATCAATTGGATGAGGCCGAAAAACAAACGACTGAGGCAGAGAAGAGGATGCAGGAAGAAATCAATCTTATTTTAAAAAACGCCAACCTGACGCCTTTTGAAATGCGTGAATTGGCGGCTGCATTTTTAGAATCACTAGAGCCTTCCTTTAAAACCGGCTTTTTCTTTTCTAAAGCGAAAACTGCACAGGAAAGAGATAAAAGGCGGAATGCTTTTTTCTCTGATGTGGCAAAACGAACAGAGGCCGAAGCGGATTGGCATATGATAGACACGCTTCATAAACTCGCCAAGGCATTTGATGTCTATACCGCTGAAAGTGAAAAGCTGATTCAGGCCTATCGCACACCGCTTGATATAAGCATCATTGAACGCGCGGTCAAGCATGGTGCAGCCTTTTCCTCTGAATATGTATTGCAATATACAAAAGACTTGGCAGAGCTCATCCGGAAAGAGGCGAAAAGAGAAGCCGCAGACATCATAAAGGTGCTCTCCGCTATGGTGAAAGAGCGTGTTTCCAAAGATGTGCAAACAATTAACGACCGGCTCGTCCAAGAATCAGAAAAACTTGTCTTTCTTCAAGAACAGGCACGTTTAGAGAATAATGCCCGAGAGAAAACCGATCGCCTGTGGGCCATTTGGGAAGAAGAGTCCGCATGCCCAATGCATATAGACACAGAATGGTTTAAATCGAAGAAAACAAGAGTGGCGGCTCCAGAGCAGAAACAAGGCCGAAGCCAGCTGACGGCGCAGCCGATGCCGAAATCAGAAATCAAAATGGAACAAGAAATGCCGCTTCAAGACCAAATCAAACGCTTTTACACTTTGTCTGACATTTTAGGCGAATGCAGCATGTTGTTAAAGCAAACTTCAGCGTTTCGTGAAAGGGTGAAAAGGCTTGAGGAACGTAAATTTACACTCGCTCTTTTTGGAGGCTTTAGCTCGGGGAAATCATCATTTGCCAATGCGCTTGTCGGCGAAAGAGTGCTGCCATCCTCACCAACGCCAACCACAGCGACAATTAACAAGATCACAAAGCCAATCAATGGCAACTTAAACAAAACAGCGGATGTAGTGTTTAAGACAGAGGATGACATAACGGCTGAAATTTTGCAGCTCACCGGAATACCAAAGGAGCCGGCAGGCTGTTCCTTCACAGAGAAGTGGGAAAAGGCAGTCAAAAAAAACAGGCTGCAGGAAGAACACGTGAAATTGATCAGCAATTTCCTGCTTGCATACGAGAAGTATCAGCAGTATATACAGGAACAGAAGAAATTAACGATTCCGCTCTCTGAATTAAAGCCGTATGTAGCAGAGGAAACAACGGCCTGTGCTGTGAAAGAGGTAACGGTCTACTATACATGCCCGCTCACTGAAAAAGGGATTACGATCGTTGATACACCCGGCGCGAGCAGCATGAATAAACGGCATACAGAACTGGCATTCCAATATATCAAAGATGCTGATGCATTTTTTTATATGACTTATTATCAGCACTCTTTTTCAAAAGGAGACCGTTCATTTTTGCGAAAGCTTGGACTTGTGAAAGAATCGCTCAGCATGGATAAAATGTTTTTTATTATTAATGCTGCAGACCTTGCAAAAGATAAAACAGAACTCGAAACAGTGACCGATTATGTCAGCACAGAGCTTGTAAAAGAAGGGGTTTATGAGCCGCAGCTCTTTACCGTATCAAGTAAGGAGGAACTGGTGGGAAAACCGGAGTCATTTTATAATCAGTTCTCGAAAGTAAGAAAACACTTAGACCGTTTTATCGAAGTGGATGTAAAAAAAGCGTCAGCAGCGCAGCTCAGTTCGGAGGCAGACAAACTATGCGAAACCGTTTTTCAGCTTCACCAATCCCAGCATCAGTCCCGAGAAGAGAAGGAAGCGCAGAAACAGCGCCTTATGCTGTCATTTGAGCGGACAGCCGCCGATATCGAGAAACGGCGGAACTCAAAAACCATCATTGAAAAAGTAAAAAAAGATACAAGAGAGCAGCTATATCACATTACACAGCGATTATCATATTTTGCAAATGATTTATTAAAATCCGCATTTCATCCCGGGCTGCAAAACGGGGATTGGAAAAAGAACGTCAGTAAGGCGATGACAACAGCCTTACATGAATATCAATTTGAATATATTCAGGAAATCAAAACGCTTGATGTTCGCATGAGCGGTTTCATCGAACGGCATATCAATGAAGAATGGCTGGATCATTTTCAAAAAACATTAAACGAGGACGGTTATTTTTCCGTTTATGCGGGTGATCAGCATTCGAACGGCATACAGTTGAAGGAAGTTGAACCGGAAATAGAAGAACGTGCTTTTGAGCAGGAACTAAAAGAGATCAAATCACCGAAGCAGTTTTTTGAGCAGAAAGGAAAAGCGGCCTTTATCGAAGCTGTGCGGATGAAACTTACGAAAATCACAGAGGCATGGATAAAAAATGAAGAAGAAAGCCTGATCTCTCATTACACAGCTCACCTCAGACGCTTACAGGAAGATATGGGCGAAAAAGCAATCGCGCAAATAACGGATCAAAAAGAGACATATTTAAGAGGATATGCGGAAGGGGAACATGCGAAAGAGATTGAAATGGCGTATCAGGCTTGCATCTCCTGGAAAAATTCAGACAATACAATAAAAATGTAAAATTCAGTTGGCTTGTATTTCAAGTCATGATAGACTAAATAGAAAAAAGCGAGATGAACGATTAATGTCAGAGGTACATAAAGCAATTTCAGCACATTCATCAAAACAGCACGAGCATATCAAAGCATTTATGCGTCTTGAAAATATGCGTGAATTGGCGATTGAAGAAGCTGTTGCTAAATGCAGAAACGATGAGCCTTATACTACAGATGCAATTAATGAAATTACCGAGCAAATGAATCAGCTCGCTAAAAAAGGCATCGTCCCGACAAGACGGCTTGTATCAAAAGAAATGGTCAGAGAATACGTAAGCCGCATGTAAGCTGGATGATCCTGTCGCGAGTGAACCTCCTGCCGGAAGCATATACTATATGCATCCGACGTAAGGGGGGGATTCATGTTGGGCAGAACAAAGCTCGGAAACAGAAATGCACAGGCGAATAACAATGCCAAAAAGAAAAACGGATTTCAAACCCATTTTGACTCTTACGCAGGACGCGAAGCTGAAAAGCTGATCGCCAGCAACAAAAGACACAACGATTGATAAATATCCAAACAGTATCTCTAATTAAAGAGATACTGTTTTTTATTTTTGGGCTGCTTTATGATAAAATAGAAGGAATGAAAGAAAAGGGAGTTATTTGATGAATAATAATAAACTATTGCTGGTTGACGGCATGGCTCTTTTATTCCGGGCCTTTTTTGCCACGGCCGTACATCGCAACTTTATGATAAATGACAGCGGGGTGCCGACGAACGGCGTCAACGGCTTTTTAAAGCATTTGATTACAGCTGTGGAAACATTCCAGCCGACACACGTCGTCTGCTGCTGGGACATGGGGAGCAAAACGTACCGAAATGACTTGTTCCAAGATTATAAGGCCAACCGCAGCGCGCCGCCTGTGGAGCTGATTCCGCAGTTTGATTTGGCAAAGGAAGCAGCCGCAGAGCTTGGAATCATGAATATTGGCTTTGCCGGCTATGAAGCGGATGACTGTATCGGTACTCTTGCCGATTTATTTGCGAATGAAGCGGACATTACGGTCGTAACAGGGGACAGAGATTTACTTCAGCTGTTAACGGATAAAGTAAGCGTTGCTTTGCTTCAAAAAGGAATCGGAAATTATAAAGTCTATACAAAAGAGACTTTTTATGAAGAAACAGGCGTAATGCCGAAGGCTTTGATTGATATTAAAGCGCTTATGGGTGATTCCAGTGATAACTATCCCGGAGTCAAAGGCATTGGAGAAAAAACAGCCTACAAACTGATTCGTGAATATGAAACGATTGACCGTTTATTGGAAAATCTTTCTCTTCTTCCAAAAGGACAGCAGGGAAAAATTCAGCAAGGTTTAAGCGATTTGGAGATGTCGAGGAAGCTGGCGGAAATTCATTGCTCAGTGCCGCTGGCCTGCACACTGAAAGACGCTTTATTTACTTTGCAAATGAAGCAGGCGGCTGACATGCTTCGCCGCCACCAAATCAAAGGAATTGAGCGTATGCTTGAAAAGCTGAACGCTAGAGAGATCGTTTAGATCTTCTCTAGCGTTTTGTATTGCTTTTTTTTGCTCTCTCCTCAAGCTCTGTTTTAGGGTCATTATGTGTATTGCCTTCCAGGTCGCCTTGCGGAGTAACACCGCCGGTCAGCCGGCCTTTATCTTTCTTTTTCATGTTAGTTCACCTCGCCATTAGGATGAACCAATGATCAAGATTTAATTCTTTTCATTCAGCCGAATCGCTTCTTTTGCCAGAAGATCGGCTTTTTGGTTTTGCTTGCCCGGTATCCATTTGATGAAAAAAAGAGGGAATGCCGCTTTTAATCGGATGATTTCTTCTACGAACGGTTGAAACGTTTTATTTTTAACCATTTCAAGCTCAGTTGCGCGTTCCACAATATCTGAATCGGTTCGAAAGGAAACCGATTGATACCCGCGCGTTGCACATAGCTTCATCCCTTCAATTAATGCAAGAAATTCCGCTTCTTGATTTGTATGCACTCCGATTGGAATAGAGAAGGATTCTGCTATTCCCTCATGTTTGATAAAAATGCCGATACCGGAAGGTCCGGGATTACCGGCGCTTGCGCCGTCTACGTATATTTCTGTAGGCATTATGAACTCCTTTCATCTTTAGGTATCATTTTTTTGGCTGCATAAGCATAAGGCAATGAAATCAAAGATACCGCAAACTTAATCAAATATGTAGAAATAAAAATATGAAGCCACACGCCTGCCGGATAAATGCCGAGAAAGGCGACTGCAGTGAATATGAATGTATCAAACAACTGGCTGACTGCTGTACTGCCGCCGTTTCTGAGCCATAAAAGCCGATCAGAAGGAAATATCCTTCTAATTGCCGAATATACATAAACATCCAGCGTTTGGCTGAAGATAAAGGCAAGCAGACTTCCTAACGCAACTCGCGGAAGGAATCCGAAGATCGTTTCCAGCGCTGTTTGTGATATGTCGCTGGAAGCCGGTTCGAAAAGCAGCACGCCCTGCATGACAAATGTCAGCGTCAGGAGCGTTGAGAATCCGAGCCATACCGCTTTTCTGGCTTCAGCTGGCCCGTATTTTTCATTCAGCACATCTGTCGCAAAAAAGATTGTGCCATACATCACATTCCCAAGTGTCGCTGTTAAGCCAAACAGTTCGACTGTTTTGACGACTTGGAGGTTGGCGCAGACTGTCGCAAAACCGATCCAAACAAACAGCCCCATTTTGCCAAATCCTTTATAAAATAAAAGAACAATGATAAAATGAATGATCGCAAAAAAGATCCAAAACGAATTATTAAACAAGATGAAAAAGCTTCCTTTCCGGGGTAAGATTGGTTTGATTATAGCATAAGCCCGACAACTAATGAATGGTAAGGTGATTGTAATGAAGCTCAGACCGCATTTGAAAATAGAAGCAAAAGGAACAGGATCCGTCTCATTTTTTAGCGAAGACTGGCTGACAGCACAGCAGGCACGTATGCTCGCCAGAGAACTTGGACGTTTTCCATACATGAAAGAGCTAGAGTTCGAAGACGAGAAAGGCGGCAGCTGGACGCTGAAGGAATTGGAAAAGCTGACAGAGGAGCTTGCTCAAGAGCCTGATGACATTACTGTTTATTTTGACGGCAGTTTCGATAAGGAGAGCGAACTGGCCGGTCTCGGGATCGTCATCTATTATTCATTGGGAGGAATCCGTCATCGCTTGAGAAAAAATAAAAGCTTCCGGCTGAAAACCAATAATGAAGCTGAATACGCAGCGCTTTATGAAGCAATAAGAGAAGTAAGAGAGCTGGGGGCAAGCAGAAATTCAATTACAATCAAAGGGGACTCGCTTGTTGTGCTGAATCAGCTTGACGGCAGCTGGCCTTGTTATGATCCATCTCATAATGAATGGCTTGACAAAATAGAAGCACTCCTTGAATCGCTGAAGCTTACTCCAACCTACGAAACAATACAACGAAAAGACAATCAGGAAGCTGACGGCCTCGCTAAAAAAATTCTATCCCATCAATTCGTAGAAAGCCACACGAAATTAGACCGTAACGGAGATGACGATATTGGATAAGAAAATGATCTTTAAAGAACTGACAGAACTGCACGATGAATATTGCAAGGACTGTTTTATTAAGAAGCAGTTTCGCAAAGAATTTGGCAAAACTTATGCGCATTCATTTTGTATCAATAAATGTACGGTTGGTGAAAAGTTGAAACAATACGGAGATGTCTTAACCAATCACTAAAAATAAAAACCGCAGAAGCTGCGGTTTTTATTCTTTGAATTCATCCAGCTGATGCTCGCTGTCATCTAGCAGCTGCTGTTGCTGCTTTACAAATTCAGGATCATCGAGAGCTGCCAGCTCTTCAGATTGTGACAGTTCTCTAGCATCCTCAATGGCTTGGTATGCAGAGTCGACTAATGTTTTGCTTTGGCCTCTCGTCGCGGCTCCTGTTGTTTTCTGCGCTGTTTCCACCGCTAGTTCCAGCCGCCGCTTATCCGTAAAGCCAGTCTGATCCTCATTATGAAATTCTGAAGTCACAAAAAACACCTCCGCCATTATTTTGCAGAGTTTTTTTGAAATTTATGTACCAAAATAGAAAAGAAAATAAAAATAAGCCGATATAACTATTGAACCAGAATAAATAGGACTGTTTTACTATTTGAGGTATCTTGATAGAGAAGGGGAACGCAGCTATGGATGATAAAGACTTGAAGTTGATCCTTCACAAAACATTTATAGAAATATACAGTGATTTAGAAGAACTGGCGGATATCGCGAAAAAAGGAAAACCATCAATGGAAAAGTATGTTGAAGAGATTGAACAGAGGTGTAAACAAAACATTTTGGCGATTGAAATCCAGATGAAAATCAAATAGGAGAGGCGAATGCCTCTCCTCTATTTGTCATCTCATCATCATGTATTGAGTTTAGAGTTTTACAACATTAGAAGCTTGAGGTCCACGATTACCTTCGACAATTTCAAAAGAAACTTCTTGTCCTTCTTCTAATGATTTGTATCCATCTCCTTCGATAGCTGTGAAGTGAACAAATACATCGTCTCCGCCTTCAACTTCAATGAAGCCGAATCCTTTTTCGTTGTTGAACCATTTTACTTTACCGTTTTGCATATTGCTTAATTCCTCCTAGTACTGTAGCACCCATGTGCTAAAAAAAATTTTGTCATCATCTAACTTTGATTCATTGTTAAATGATGGTTCAACTATACACCATCTGGGAGCACCCGTCAAGTTTCGAAACGGCTTATTTTTCAAAAGAAGGGCAAGTTTCATAAAAAAATGTAACCGCTTTTATTAATGGCTGAATATAAATAAAAAGAGCACACGATTTTCGTATGCTCTCAAGTACGCCATTAAGATAGTGCTTTGGCTTTTTGTTTGGCAGTCATCATTTCTGATTCCTTCAGGATATCCTCTAAAATCACTTCAGAGGAGTTTGCTAAATGAAGGTCCTTAATGTTTTTCTTCATGCGATGCAAGGTATCTTCATCTGCAAGAAGGGAAGTGACTGACTCGAGAATCTCTTCATGACGGTTCACAACGATGGCAGCTCCGCGGTCTTCAAAGAAGTTTGCATTTTCTTTTTCCTGGCCAGGCACGGGTTTGTACAGAATGACAGGCACTCCAATGGCTGTGGCTTCTGTCAAAGTAATGCCGCCGGGCTTGGTAATCATGCAATCTGTGATCCGAAATAGCTCATCAATGCGCTCCACATAGCCCAGAACTTTTAATTTGTCACCATTTTCCGCCTCAAGCGCACTCAAAGATTCTTTTAAAGCCGTATTTTTCCCGCACACGACAACCACTTGCACTTGGTCATCCTTGACAAGGTTTTCGCACAGCTCTTTTACGTTCTTTAATACACCGTGAGCACCTGCCATGATCAGAAGCACTTTTTTGTTTGGTGAAAGATTGTACTTTTTATATATCGGGCCAACCGGCATGGATTCTTCAAATTGCGGCCTGATTGGAATTCCTGTGATTTTTACGTTGCTTGGATGAGTGCCGATCTCCAGCAGTTTTTCCTTCACGTAATCTGTCGCCACATAATATTTATCCACGTTTTCGTGAACCCAAATTTTATGAAGACAAAAATCAGTCATAACGTTGAAGGTAGGAATGACTCTTCCAGTTCGGCGTCTGTATTCCGGCACGACGATCATCGGAAATGTATTAATAATAATATCGGGCTGATGTTCATCGACAAGTTCGCCCAATCTTTTATTACCCATTTTAAAGTAAATATTGAATTTACGTTTATTATAGATTTTGTCAACTCCGTAATAAAACAAACGATAAAACTGTTTCCCGATTGAGAAGCTTTTTAAATAAAGGTATTGAGTTACCTCTGAAACAATCGGATTTGACTCTTGGTACAAATTAGAAACTGTTACATGCTGAAAGCCGAGCCGTACACATTGTTCATAAAGTGTTTTGGCTACCTGCACATGTCCATTTCCGTAATTTGCAGTCAAAATTAATACTCTTTTATTGGTATTCAAGTAAATTCACCTCAATGTAATCAACAACAAGCAAGCTTCATGCATCGTAAGGAGTTATTGTCTATACATAAACATAACACAAATACATAATCGAATTATTAATGCAGTGAAAAAGTTAAGCTAATTTTAAATGATTTGGATTCCAGTATTTTAAATTTTTGTTATACGCAGACTGAATCAGATGTATTTTATCATATTTTTTGCTCAGCGTATCACTAAAAAAAGAAAAATTAGTCCCATTCATAAGGAGTTTCTTGGTAAACGTAATAATTCAGCCAATTCATAAACAATAATGTGGCATGCGCTTTCCAGCGATTCACTGGCTCGTTGCTGCCTTTTGCAAAATAATGTTTAGGCTCCTCGACAGTAGAAAGGTTTCGTTCCAAATCTCTTTCATACTCTTGAAGAAGCGTATTTGTATCATATTCAGGGTGCCCTGTCAAAAAGACTTGTTTTTCGTCTTTAGACACAATTAAGCACACCCCGGCTTCCTTTGATGCGGTAAGAATGTTTAACTCGGGCACTGCTTGAAGCTGTTCCATATTTATATCTGTATGCCGGGAATGCGGCACGTAGTATAGCTCGTCAAAACCTCTTACCAATCTTTCGTGTTTTGAAAGAACGGTATGTTCGAACACACCGAAGATTTTTTTCGGCATTTGAATTTTTTCCACACCGTAATGGTAGTACAAACCTGCTTGAGCACCCCAGCAAATATGCAAGGTTGAAGTGACATTTGTTTTGCTCCACTCCATGATTTCCTTGAGCTCTTCCCAATATGAAACCTCTTCAAACGCCAAATGCTCGATCGGCGCACCGGTGATAATCATGCCGTCAAACCTCTTGTGACGGATATTGGAAAAAGTCGTGTAAAATTCGTCAAGGTGTTCTCTCGCAGTATTTTTCGGCGTGTGTGTGCTTGGGATTAAAAATGTGAAATGAACCTGTAAAGGCGAATTTCCAAGCAATCTGAGAAGCTGAGTCTCTGTTTGGATTTTTTTCGGCATCAAATTTAATATAATAATTTTTTGCGGCCGGATATCCTGATGAAATGCTCTGCTTTCATCCATTACAAATATATGTTCACTTTCAAGCACCTGTTTTGCCGGCAGGTGTGTTGGTATATTAATAGGCAACGTGCCACCTCCATTATTTCCCCGTTTAATTTTCTTCATTATAGGAATTTTCACGCCAATTTTCAATCTATCTATACGTGTTGAGGGGGAAACAACAGAAAACTCTTTAAATAAAACGCACTGACACGCCTTTTGGTTTCACAGTAAAATGATTTTCAAAGATGTCAGAGGGAATTGTAATGTTTTATAGAATGATAAGATAAAAAACGAGCCATATGAATTGATAATGAACGGACGCTCATATCGTGAATTGCGATTTAAAAAAGGTAAAATAATCAGCACCAGGGACATAGGAGGGACTTACATGTCTATTTATCATATGAAGGTACGTACAATCACAGGGAAAGACATGACACTTCAGCCTTTCGCGGGAAAGGTACTGATAATCGTGAATACAGCAAGTAATTGCGGTTTTACTCCCCAATTGAAGCAGCTGCAGGAATTATATGATACATATCAGCAGGAGGGGCTGGAGATCTTAGGGTTCCCCTGCAATCAATTCATGAACCAAGAGCCTGGTGAAGAGGCTGACATACAGGAATTTTGTGAAACAAATTACGGTGTTACATTTCCTATGTTTTCAAAAGTGGATGTAAACGGGAAAAACGCCCACCCGCTGTTTGTGTATTTGACAGAACATGCGAAAGGGATGCTGGGAACTAAGGCGATCAAATGGAATTTCACGAAATTTATAGTGAATAGAAATGGAGAAATCGTTGGCCGTTATTCACCAAATACAAATCCGAAAGAGCTGGAAGACACTATCGTGAAGCTATTAGAGCAATAAAAAGAGGGTGTTTTTGTGAAGGAATTGAAGCAGGCAGAGCAAATCAGGACATGGGTTCAATCTATCCTGACTGACGAAAGCTCTGGACATGACTGGCATCATGTGTCAAGAGTAGCAGATCTTGCAGTGTATATTGGAGAAAAGGAAAAAGCGGATTTGTTCATTGTTGAAACGGCGGCTTTGGTTCATGATTTAATTGATGTGAAGCTGCCTGACACGGTCAGGCTTTCTGTGAGCGAAGTATATGATCAGCTCGTTTTTTTCGGAGTAGGAAAAGAGAATGCTGACAGGGTGATTCATATTATAACAAGGATGTCCTTTCGAGACAGGGAAAAGCTGGCGAAGGAGCCGCTCTCAATTGAGGGAAAAGCCGTACAGGATGCTGACAGAATTGATGCGATTGGTGCTGTCGGCATTGCGAGAGCTTTCATGTTTGCAGGCGCAAACGGCCATGGCCTTTATGGAGATGATCGAAGCGCCTACGCTCATTTTTTTCATAAGCTGCTGCGGCTGAAAGATATGATGAATACAGACGCTGCACGGGAACTGACAGAAGAAAGACACAATTTTATGCTTCAGTTTGTCCGCCAATTAGAAAAAGAAATACCCGGGATTGATGCCAAAACGTCGTAATAGAAGGCTTGGAGCGACTATGATAGAATAAGTCACAGATATGCTATAGGAGGACGATCATGAAGATAAAATCAATTGAACCTACACCAAGCCCGAATACAATGAAAGTCATCTTAACGGAAGAGCTTCCGGCGGGGAAAAGCAATAACTATAAACTTGAGCAAGCAGAAGGCGCACCGCCTGTTATAGCGGAAATCCTTAAAATAGATGGAGTTAAAGGGGTATATCACGTCGCAGATTTTCTTGCTGTTGAACGGAATGCAAGATACGACTGGAAAGACATTTTACCGCAAGTCCGCACTGCATTTGGGATGGAAAGTGCTGAAAGCGGAGAAGAAAATCGTTCTGATCAAGAATCTTTTGGAGAGGTAAAAGTTTTTGTGCAGATGTTCAGCGGCATTCCTATGCAAGTTAAATTAACCGATGGAGAGCGGGAAGAACGCTTCGGCTTACCTGAACGCTTTCAGCAGGCCATCTTAAAACTTAGATCTGAAGCTTCCAATGTTGTGTTTGAGCGGGCTTGGAAAGAACAAGGAGTCAGGTTCGGTGACTTTAATGAAATCGGCCATGACGTGACAGAAGAGCTTCAGGCGGCATACAGTGATGAACGGCTGAAACGACTGACTGAAGCAGCCGCTCAAGGAAAGGGCGAAGCAAAACAAGCTGTACAGCGCAAAGCGTATAAAGTAACGCTTGACATGCTGGATGATGAGGACTGGAAAAAGCGTTATGCACACTTGGAACAGATGGATCCGAAAGAAGAGGATATCCCGGTTTTACAGAAGGCATTGGATGATCCAAAGGTGTCCATCAGAAGACAGGCTGTTGTGTACTTAGGAATGATTGAAACACCTGATGTTCTTCCTCTATTGTATAAAGCACTTGAGGACAAAGCTGTATCAGTCAGAAGAACGGCCGGAGACTGCCTGTCTGATATCGGCGATCCTCAAGCCATTCCTGCTATGATCAAGTCATTAAGCGACTCCAGCAAGCTTGTTCGCTGGCGTGCGGCCATGTTCCTGTACGAAGTCGGCGATGAAAGTGCAATTGAAGCTTTGCGCGCTGCAGAAGATGACCCCGAATTTGAGGTCAGCCTTCAAGTCAAAATGGCGCTTGAACGTATTGAGCATGGAGAAGAAGCAAAAGGTTCTGTTTGGAAACAAATGACGGAAAGCAGAAAAAAAGGCGAATAAAGATAAAAAAGGTGCAGATCATGCACCTTTTTTATGTGAATTCACTTTTTATAAAAATTATTTCGAATATTGTTGAAAAATATCCGAAAACTATTTATAGTAAGTAACAATATTAATAGTTGGAGGGTTCAAATCGAAAGAAAAGCTATATAAATATAAAAACACGAAAGAACAAAACAAGGTGAGGGCGGCCTGAATTTATCTTATTTGCAAAAACAGCTCATAAATAAACTGAAAATTTTCAAAATAAAATCCAATCAAACAATTGAAAGAATTTAGGAGGATCACCATGGCAGAATTACGCAGTAATATGATCACACAAGGAATCGATAGAGCTCCGCACCGCAGTTTGCTTCGTGCAGCAGGAGTAAAAGAAGAGGATTTCGGCAAGCCGTTTATTGCGGTGTGTAATTCATACATTGATATCGTTCCCGGTCATGTTCACTTGCAGGAGTTTGGGAAAATCGTAAAAGAAGCAATCAGAGAAGCAGGGGGCGTGCCGTTTGAATTTAATACCATTGGGGTAGATGATGGCATCGCAATGGGGCATATCGGTATGAGATATTCGCTGCCAAGCCGTGAAATTATCGCAGACTCTGTGGAAACGGTTGTATCCGCACACTGGTTTGACGGAATGGTCTGTATTCCGAACTGCGACAAAATCACACCGGGAATGCTTATGGCGGCAATGCGCATCAACATTCCGACGATTTTTGTCAGCGGCGGACCGATGGCGGCAGGAAGAACAAGTGACGGGCGAAAAATCTCCCTTTCCTCAGTATTCGAAGGGGTAGGCGCCTACCAAGCAGGGAAAATCAACGAAAACGAGCTTCAAGAACTAGAGCAGTTCGGATGCCCAACGTGCGGGTCTTGCTCAGGCATGTTTACGGCGAACTCAATGAACTGTCTGTCAGAAGCACTTGGTCTTGCTTTGCCGGGTAATGGAACCATTCTGGCGACATCTCCGGAACGCAAAGAGTTTGTGAGAAAATCGGCTGCGCAATTAATGGAAACGATTCGCAAAGATATCAAACCGCGTGATATCGTTACAGTAAAAGCGATTGATAACGCGTTTGCACTCGATATGGCGCTCGGAGGTTCTACAAATACCGTTCTTCATACCCTTGCCCTTGCAAACGAAGCCGGCGTTGAATACTCTTTAGAACGCATTAACGAAGTCGCTGAGCGCGTGCCGCACTTGGCCAAGCTGGCGCCTGCATCGGATGTGTTTATTGAAGATCTTCATGAAGCGGGCGGCGTGTCAGCGGCTCTGAATGAGCTTTCCAAGAAAGAAGGAGCGCTTCATTTAGACGCGCTGACTGTTACAGGAAAAACTCTTGGAGAAACCATTGCCGGACATGAAGTAAAGGATTATGACGTCATTCACCCGCTGGATCAACCATTCACTGAAAAGGGAGGCCTTGCTGTTTTATTCGGTAATCTAGCTCCGGACGGCGCTATCATTAAAACAGGCGGCGTACAGAATGGGATTACAAGACACGAAGGGCCGGCTGTCGTATTCGATTCTCAGGACGAGGCGCTTGACGGCATTATCAACCGAAAAGTAAAAGAAGGCGACGTTGTCATTATCAGATACGAAGGGCCAAAAGGCGGACCTGGCATGCCGGAAATGCTGGCGCCAACATCCCAAATCGTTGGAATGGGACTCGGACCAAAAGTGGCATTGATTACGGACGGACGTTTTTCCGGAGCCTCCCGTGGCCTCTCAATCGGCCACGTATCACCTGAGGCCGCTGAGGGCGGGCCGCTTGCCTTTGTTGAAAACGGAGACCATATTATCGTTGATATTGAAAAACGTATCTTGGATGTACAAGTGCCAGAAGAAGAGTGGGAAAAACGAAAAGCGAACTGGAAAGGTTTTGAACCGAAAGTGAAAACCGGCTACCTGGCACGTTATTCTAAACTTGTGACAAGTGCCAACACCGGCGGTATTATGAAAATCTAGATATTGGGGACACTTTCTTTTATTTTAAGGTGTGAACATTTGAAATCCGGCCCTCTCTATAGTATCCTTTACTTCAGATGAAGGATACTAGAGGGGGCTTTTTTTATGTCAATGGCTTATGAAGAATACATGCGCCAGCTTGTCGTACCGATGCGCCGCGAGCTGACTGGAGCAGGTTTTGAAGAGTTAACAACAGCAGAAGAAGTAGAAAACTTTATGGAAAAGGCAGAGGGCACAACTCTTGTAGTCGTTAACTCTGTATGCGGCTGCGCGGCAGGCCTTGCGCGTCCTGCGGCTACACAGGCAGTCCTCCAGAATGACAAAACACCTGACAATACGGTGACTGTTTTTGCGGGCCAAGATAAAGAAGCTACTGCGAAAATGCGTGAGTATTTTACTGGCCAGGAGCCTTCTTCACCATCAATGGCTCTTTTGAAAGGCAAAGAAGTCGTACATTTTATTCCGCGTCATGAAATTGAAGGACACGATATGGAAGAAATCATGAAAAATCTGACTGCTGCCTTCGATGCGCACTGCTAAATGCCCGTTTTCCGGGCATTTTCTTTTTGGGAGTACAGAAGATGATAACAACAAGCTATAGACCGTCTGAACACACCATAAAAACCGCAAAGCAGCTTTCTAAAGAGCTAAATATGCCATACTGCGGCCGGAATAAACAAACGGTTGAACACCTGCTGAGGTCAGCTGAACGTGATTTGCTTGTGGTCGGCAAAGAGCGGTTTGAGCTGTATACGAAACAAGGTGCCAAATTCTTTTTTCATCCGAATACAGCGATGTTTAGAGCCAAACGCTTCTTACAGGGAGAGCAAGAGCCTATGCTTCGGGCTGCCGGCTTATCTGAAGGGGATACGTTTTTAGATTGCACACTCGGGCTGGGGTCAGATGCCATTATCGCAAGTATGGCAGTAGGCGAAACGGGTTCTGTTGTTGGGATTGAAAAAAACCATCTTGTGTCTGTTTTAGTGAGGATGGGGCTGCATTCATGGGAAACGGGTATAGAAGAGCTTCAAACTGCGATGAGAAGAATCCAGGTGAAGGATGGTGATTGCTTTGAACACATCAAGCAGCTTCCTGACAACTCTGTTGATGTGGTTTATTTCGATCCAATGTTTCATGAACCTGTAGAAACCTCTGATGGCATCGCGCCTTTACGTGATTTGGCAGGGGATTCCGTTTTGCACGAAGGATGTATCAATGAAGCGGTACGAGTCGCCAGAAAAAGCGTTGTGTTAAAAGACCACTGGAAAAGCCCGCGGTTTGAACAGTTTGGTTTTAACGTCATGAAAAGAAAAACAGCACTGTTCCATTATGGAGTCATTCAAACAAGCCCGTGATTCATATCACGGGCTTTCTGTTAATCGGTGACCTCCATGACGACAAAGTATAATAATGTTAAGAGTGAAACTGTGGCAAACAGAGCGTCAATCATGCGGAAAGCCTCCTTTCATGAAATATTGTAAGCGTTTTTACACAAAGTGCATAGCAACGAATCTCCTAATTTGCATATCAGTTTCATATAGTACATGACTTGCATGTTTTGGATGTGCTAAAATAAGAGAAACATGACAATAAAATAGAGAGGAATAAGCAGTCATGAAATTGTGGATGAGAAAGACCCTTGTGGTTTTATTTACCATTGTAACGTTCGGGCTCGTATCTCCTCCGGCTGCCCTTATGGCGGACAAGCCTTCCGGACAGCCGAGCAGTCTTGAGCAGAATGATTACACCGCTTTTTATGATGAGCATGACCTGTACGATGATGAGTCGGATGACAGGCGAGATCCTGAACTGCTTTTTCAATCGTACAAGGAACAGCTCCTTGACAGCGCTGAGGATCAGTCCTTTTTAAAATTCGGCAGCAGAATCGCTCCTGTCATTGAGGATGACTATCGGAAAGAGATCCTGCCAAAAATCGAAAATGTGATTAGTGATTATTTAGCGACATTGCAAGATGATGAGGCGTACCAAGATGTTGTGATCTCAAGCATGCCTTCAGCGGGCAAAACGGAAAAAATTTTCAACGTTTACAATCGGACAACTGGAGAAGATCTTCTCAGATTCCATGTGCGAAGAGACCACCCGCCTCATGACGGCTACTGGTTTAATTTTCATTATCATACAGCAGAAGATGGATTTCAATCACATCATGAGCTTGGGAGCATTTACTGGGACCGCAACACGCCTCCCAACTGGATGAGTGCCTAAAGGAGATGCCATTAGACATGAAAAAGTACACAATGAATGAAATGGTCGATATAACAAAGGATATGCTGAACAAACGGGGCGTTATGATAGAAGATATTGCACGGATTGTTCAAAAACTTCAGGAAAAATACAATCCAAATCTGCCGCTCAGTGTTTGCATGGAGAATGTAGAAAAAGTCCTGAACAAACGTGAAATTATTCATGCTGTTTTGACAGGCCTTGCACTCGATCAGCTTGCAGAACAGAAGCTTCTCCCCGAACCGCTGCAGCACCTTGTTGAAACGGATGAACCGCTTTACGGCATAGATGAAATTATCCCGCTTTCAATCGTTAATGTGTACGGGTCGATCGGTTTGACCAATTTCGGTTATTTGGATAAAGAGAAGATTGGAATTATTAAGGAACTTGATGAAAGTCCAGACGGTATTCACACCTTTTTGGATGATATTGTGGCAGCACTTGCTGCAGCAGCGGCGAGCAGAATTGCACATACGCATCAGGATCTGCAAGATGAAGAAAAAGAACAGGATGAAAAGCCTGTCGTCAGCTGACTATAAAAAAATCATTTCTGGGTTCAGAAATGATTTTTTATTGTGTTACACTACTAGAAGACTACTTTTAAAGGATGAAAAAAATGAAACAGTATAAGGATTTATGCAGACATGTTTTAGAGCATGGTGAGAAAAAGGGAGACCGGACAGGGACCGGAACAATCAGCACTTTTGGATATCAAATGAGATTTAATTTACGGGAAGGCTTTCCGATGCTCACCACTAAAAAACTCCACTTTAAATCAATTGCGCATGAACTGCTGTGGTTCTTAAAAGGAGATACGAATGTACGCTATCTGCAGGAAAACGGAGTGCGAATTTGGAATGAGTGGGCTGATGAAAACGGTGAACTTGGACCTGTATATGGCTCCCAATGGCGTTCTTGGCGGGGAGCTGATGGAGAAACCATTGATCAAATTTCCCGTCTTATTGAAGATATTAAGACAAATCCGAACTCCAGACGCTTAATCGTCAGCGCCTGGAATGTTGGTGAAATTGATAAAATGGCGTTGCCGCCGTGCCATTGCCTGTACCAATTCTATGTGTCTGACGGCAAGCTGTCCTGTCAGCTGTATCAGCGCTCTGCCGATGTTTTCTTAGGTGTGCCGTTTAATATTGCATCTTATGCCCTGCTAACCATGATGATTGCTCATGTGACTGGGCTTGAACCGGGCGAGTTCATCCATACATTTGGTGATGTTCATATCTATCAAAATCATATTGAACAAGTCAATTTGCAGCTTGAAAGAGATGTTAGACCGCTTCCGCAGCTTCGTTTCGCCAGAAAGGTTGATTCTATTTTTAACTTTGCATTTGAGGACTTTATCATCGAGGATTATGATCCGCATCCTCATATAAAAGGGGCGGTCAGCGTATGATTTCATTCATTTTTGCGATGGATGCCAACAGGCTTATCGGCAAAGATAATGATTTGCCGTGGCATTTGCCCAATGATCTTGCATACTTTAAGAAAGTAACATCGGGCCATTCAATCATTATGGGCCGAAAAACATTTGAATCGATCGGACGTCCGCTTCCAAATCGGAAAAATATTGTCGTTACCTCAGCGCCGGCTTCAGAATTTCCGGGATGCACGGTTGTCGGTTCATTAAAGGATGTACTGGACATTTGTTCAGGCCCTGAAGAATGCTTTGTGATCGGAGGGGCTCAGCTCTATACGGACCTGTTCCCTTATGCGGACAGACTGTATATGACGAAAATTCATCACGAGTTTGAGGGTGACCGTCACTTTCCTGAATTTGATGAATCCAATTGGAAGTTGGTTTCTTCTGAGCAGGGGACCAAAGACGAAAAAAACCCGTATGATTACGAATTTCTAATGTATGAAAAAAAGAATTCTTCTAAAGCGGGAGGATTTTAATTGGTTCGCTACAGCCTTCTAGTGGTTTATATTGTGTATATGCTGTTAAAAAATATGAAACAATTATTTAATCAAACAATGCTCGATCCCCGTCTGTCATACAAAAAACAGATGACTCTTGTGTACGAACAGCCAAAGGCGTTTTTGGAAGGCTGTATCGGCATCTCCGGTTCAGTTGTGACGATCCATCAGCCAGAGCCAATACCACACGGTCCTGTTTTGTATGTGCATCCCCGTTTGCGTTTGGCTGAACTGGCCTTAATTGCTGGATATATTGAGGAACCGGCCGGCTTTATCGCCAACCCAAAAGTGTTCCGCTTGCCTTTTATCGGGCAATGGCTGGATCGGATGGATGTGATTTCAGACGGGGATTCAGAAAAGGTATATGAAGATGTGACAAAACAGCTGGAAAAGGGACAAAGCCTGATTCTTTCACTAGATGGTTCTATTGATCCTGTAGAACTTGCGGCCCGCTATCATCTTCCGTTGGTGATGGTGGAAACGAAAGGAACAGATAACATGCAAAAGGGCTCGTTTTTTAAACGCTTAAAACCGGCAGACATTGAATTGTCCTTTTCAAAAGCTTATATACCTGCCAATGAAAAACAATTACGTGCATAAAAAAAGCGCAGTCGTGAAGACTGCGCTTTTCTGTTACTGTTACGAAAGGAACGGCACCTTTACACAATAGAAGAGCACGCAGAAAAACATAGCAGCGCTCCCGCCCAATACAAAGCTGTGCCAAATGGCGTGATGGAAGGGGATCTTTTTCCAAATGTAAAAGATGGTTCCGACAGAGTATAAAATGCCGCCGAGAAAAAGGAGGCTGAATCCCGCTCCGCTCAGTGAAGCATATAAAGGTTTAACTGCAATAATCATCAGCCACCCCATGACTAAATACACGAAGGTTGACAATAGGATAAACCGTTTCACAAAGAAAATTTTAAAAACGATTCCGCCTAGGGCAAGTGACCATACGATAACCAACAGGGTAAAGCCGAGTGTGCCTTTCAGCGGCCCAAGCAAAAAAGGCGTGTAGGTTCCGGCGATGAGTACGTAAATCGCGCTATGATCAATAATCTCCAAAATGTCCTTCGTTTTTTTATGTGTGATGCTGTGAAGCAGGGTGGAGCTCAAATATAACAGCAGCATAGAGACACCGAATATTGTAAAGCTGACAATGTCCCATGCAGACCCGTAATTAGCCGCAAATATGATTAGAAACACTAATGCTGGGATGGATAAGAGGACACCGATGCCGTGTGTAATCGCATTGGCGATCTCTTCTTTGATTGTAAACAAGTGCATTCTCCTTTCGATCGCTAGATCATTTGATTTTTTAACGTCTCTATAAAGCTCAAGCCCTCAAAGGTAATTTTTGTGCCTGCGCGTCCGCGGCTTTTGGTGACATAATCTTTTTTCTCCAAATAGTCGAGACGGCTTCTGACCTGCTGAGGAGTTAACGAGGTTTGGGTATTTTTGCTGTGTTCAGAAATGATCCGTCTGCTGGCAGGTTCTCCTTTTTCGTTCAATACTTTTATTGTTTCCAAAATAAACAAAAACTCAGCTTTTTCCATTAAAGTCAGCAGCTTCGCTTTTTTCTTCGACGTTTTTCCGTCTATCGCGCCTCTAATATATGGCGGCAGGTCATATGGCTGGATCGTTCCTCCGCTTGATACTGCCGCCATATAATCTGCAGCGTTTTTTAATTCCCTGACATTGCCTTCAAATGCATGCTTCTCAAGCACGGGAAAAACGGAGGGATCGATTAACAATTGCTGACCGGAATTTGAGAGAAAATGCTGTGTCAAAAGCGGAATATCGCTTTTTCGTTCCGATAATTCGGGCAGTGTGAGCGTTAAAATGTTCAGTCTGTAGAATAAGTCTTGCCTGAATGTATGTTCCACGGATCGGTCTGCAGAAGCACAGATCATTCGCGGTTTCTCCGTGTCTGAATCAAGCGCTTTTAACAGCTGAGCTTGTACAGAAGCAGGCATGCGCCATACATCATCAAGAAAAAGGGTTCCTCGTACCGCTTTTTGAAAAACACCTGTGTTTCCGTTAGGGCCAAAAAGCTCATGAATAAGGGTTTCTTCCGAATGGGTGCTGCAATTGACGCTTATAAACGGTTCATTGCTTCTCGAAGATTCCAAGTGTATGGCATGTGCGAAGTGATTTTTGCCTGTTCCGATTTTTCCTGTTATTAAGACAGGAAGCTCCGATAACGAGAACTGCTTGGCGATTCGCTTCGCTTCCAGGAAAGTTTGATGTTCTCCGATTAGATGTTGAAATGTATTGAGTTTTGGTGCACTATTCATCAATTGGCTCCTTTTGGTTCTAATTGGTTTCATTATATCATGCCTTTTGGTTGAAAACACCCTTTATTTTACGATCATCTTTTTTTTGGCTCTGCAGGATAATGGTTGAACAGAAGTTACCACAAGATGTGGTGGACATAGTTTGTATTTTTTTAATTATTAAATAAAAATAATTGTCTTATTTTTTGAATATTCGTGTTATAATGGCATATTAAATAGGGATTTAAAACAAGAAAGGAATCTGTACATGAAACCGTTGTTGAAAGAAAACTCTCACATCCAAGTGAAAGACATTTTGAAGGCTCACCAAAACGTAAAGGACGTTGTCATTCACACACCTTTGCAGAGGAATGACAGACTTTCTGAGAGATATGAATGCAATATCTATTTAAAACGTGAAGACTTGCAAGTTGTCAGATCTTTTAAGCTCAGAGGGGCTTATCATAAAATGAAACAGCTTTCCAGCGAGCAGACAGAGAACGGAGTTGTGTGTGCAAGTGCCGGAAACCACGCTCAAGGTGTGGCATTTTCGTGTAAACATCTTGGCATTCACGGGAAAATTTTTATGCCGTCTACTACACCGAGACAAAAAGTATCTCAAGTTGAACTATTCGGAAAAGGATTTATCGATATTATTTTGACAGGTGATACGTTTGACGACGCGTATAAAAGCGCCGTTGAGTGCTGTGAGGCTGAATCTCGGACGTTTATCCATCCGTTCGATGATCCGGATGTGATGGCCGGACAGGGGACGCTCGCAGTCGAGATTTTAAACGACATTGATGCAGAACCGCATTTTCTTTTTGCAAGTGTCGGAGGCGGCGGCCTTCTCTCTGGGGCAGGTACATATTTGAAAAACGTGTCTCCTGATACAAAGGTAATTGCTGTTGAGCCGGCGGGAGCGGCATCCTACTTTGAATCAAACAAAGCTGGGCATGTCGTCACACTTGATAAAATTGACAAGTTTGTAGATGGGGCGGCTGTTAAAAAAATTGGCGAGGAAACCTTCCAGACGCTGGAAACTGTCGTTGATGACATTCTCCTTGTGCCTGAAGGAAAAGTATGTACATCCATTCTTGAATTATATAACGAATGTGCGATTGTTGCTGAACCGGCCGGAGCTCTTTCTGTCGCAGCGCTTGATTTGTACAAAGATGAAATCAAAGGAAAAAATGTGGTGTGTGTGGTCAGCGGGGGGAATAACGATATCGGAAGAATGCAGGAAATGAAGGAGCGTTCCTTGATTTTTGAAGGTCTTCAGCATTATTTTATCGTCAACTTTCCGCAAAGAGCGGGGGCGCTCCGCGAATTTCTTGACGAAGTCCTCGGGCCGAATGATGACATTACAAGATTTGAATATACGAAGAAAAATAATAAAAGCAACGGACCTGCTCTTGTCGGCATCGAGCTGCAGAACAAAGCCGATTATGGGCCGCTGATTGAACGAATGAACAAAAAACCGTTTCATTATGTAGAGGTGAACAAGGATGAGGACTTGTTCCATTTGCTGATCTAATTTTTTTACACAACCGCGCAAAATGACAGACAGCCCGGCTGGCATCATATATAATAGAAGAAAAACAAAAAAGAGGATTGATAGCTTGTTACTCAAAAGCCTAGAGTTCAAACGCGGTGACGGGATTCAGGTGAAAGTGACAGAAATACCTGTATTAAAGGAAGATGAGCACTATTTCTTTATGTTACATCACCATTTGCAATTCTACTTAAAAGAAGTGTTTTCATCAAACAGCAGGGCAAAAGTGTATTCTTTCCGACATTATATGAAGCGCCGGATGAAGTGGGCAGATTATCAGGCTGTATTTCATCAAGAGGTGTTAAAGCACAACGCGTAACATGCCGTTTTTTACCTGCATGCCCTCCTTTGTAATCGTTAATGGGAGGCATGCAGGATTTTTTTTGCTCAGTATCGAATACAAACATGGGACAGTAAGGACGGTTTTAGAAAGCGTTTTTATGATGGCTGGAAAGGGTGGATGTCATGAAGGTTATCAAGGGGTTAACGGCTGGGCTGATTTTTCTGTTTTTGTGTGCATGCGGAGGACAGCAGATTGAAAATCCGCTCAATTACGAGGTGGAGCCTTTTACATTTCAAAACCAAGACGGCAAGAACGTTTCTTTAGAGAGTTTAAAAGGAGAAGTATGGCTGGCGGATTTTATTTTTACCAATTGTGAAACTGTATGTCCGCCAATGACCGCTCATATGACCGATCTGCAAAAAAAACTGAAAGCCGAAAATATAGATGTCCGCATCATATCATTTAGTGTTGACCCAGAAAACGATAAGCCGAAACAGCTGAAGAAATTTGCCGCAAATTATCCATTATCTTTTGATAACTGGGATTTTCTCACGGGATACAGCCAGAGTGAGATTGAGGAGTTCGCACTTAAGAGCTTTAAAGCGATCGTAAAGAAGCCGGAGGGAGAGGACCAAGTGATTCATCAATCTTCTTTTTATTTGGTAGGTCCGGACGGTAAGGTGCTGAAAGATTACAATGGAGTAGAGAATACACCGTACGATGATATCATTTCCGATGTGAAGTCAGCCACTACACTCAAGTAAGCTAAGAGACTAGGCATTTGCAAATCTTCTAAAACATGATACACTTTCCACTAGTAGAATGGGAAGGAGCAACAAGATTGAAGCTGCGCATTTTTTCAATCATGGCCAGTTTGATTTTGCTTCTTACTGCGTGTACGAGCATACGTACATCATCTGAGGGAAAACAAAAAGCCCATGAAACGAAAACAAAAGAACACATTGTCATAGCGGCTGTCGGAGATTCGCTGACAGAAGGAGTCGGAGATCCCGACGGAAAGGGATATGTCGGCAAGGTGGCGGATTCTATCCGGTCAGATAAACAAGTCAAAACGGTCGACGTGAAAAATTATGCCGTAAAAGGGAACCGTTCGGATGATTTATTAGAAAAACTAAAAGATAAAAAGGTTCAAAAAGGCATAAAGGACGCAGATTATGTCTTTTTTACAATTGGCGGTAATGATTTGATGAAAATCCTTCGCCAAAACTTTCTGCAATTAACCGTTGAACCGTTTCAGGAAGCGGAAAAACCGTACGAAAAGCGCTTTGAAAAAATCATTTCTGAAATTCGCGAGCTGAATGATCACGCTGAGCTGATTTATGTCAGCATGTACAATCCGTTTACGTTTACGTTATCAGAACTAAATGAAATAAATGGTGTCGTCACGGATTGGAACCATATTGCTGAAAAAGAGCTGAAAAAAGATAAACATGCAAAAATCGTTCATATCGAAGATTTGTTCAATCAAAAAAGTGACAGCAGCCGAATTTCCGAGGAAGATGATTTTCATCCTAATGGTACGGGTTATTCTCTTATCGCAAAGCGCGTCTATCAAGCCATTAAAAAAGAAGGATTACCGAAAGAGTAGGGTGACAGCATGAATAAGTGGAAGCGACTGTTTTTTATATTGCTTGCAATCAATTTTATCCTCGCCGCCGGGTTTGTGGCACTTGTTTTGCTCCCGGGGGAACAGGCTCAGGTGAAGGATTCATCTGAGAGCGAGTATGGATTTCAAGTGACAAGCACAAAAGAATCATTAGCTGCGTTTGTTAACTCATATTTAAACGACAAAGCATCAAACAAGCTTGATTATAAAGTAGAGATTGATGATGATGTTCATGTCGCAGGGAAAATCAAGGCATTTTCCACGTCTATTGATGCGTTTATCGCTTTTGAGCCGACCGTGAAAAAAAACGGTGATGTAGAGCTGAATGTCACGAAATTTTCGTTAGGGAAATTGAGTATACCAATTAGCTTTGTGTTAAATTATATGGACAGCTTTTATGAATTGCCGTCATTTGTCCATGTTCACCCCGGAGATAAAAGCATTGAAGTGCGTTTGTCAGAAATGCCTTTAACGAATGGAATGTATGTCAAAGCGGATAAGATAAATTTAGAAAAAGATGAAATTGAGTTTTCCTATTACCATCCCAAACAATAGAGGTGACTGAAAATGAAACGGATTTACCAGTATTTCAGTTTATTATCTTTTACATTTTCCCTGTACTTCGGCTGGCTTGCTTATCATCATCTGACTGCTGAAGACATGGATCAAATGTATTTGAATATTTCCTATTGTGCCTTGTTCCTAAGTGTGATGGTGTTTACATTCGGTATGCGAGACCGAAAAAAAACCGATAAGTCATGAAAAAAGAGACATGAAACAACGTCTCTTTTTTCGTGCGGTCCGAAGAAAATTTGAGAACACAAGGAGAAAAGATGAAAGCATACGATTTTACACAGGGGAACGTGCTGAAACAGCTTGTACTGTTTTCAATGCCTATTATGCTCGGAAACGCATTGCAGGTTTCCTTTCAATTTATAGACAGCTTGTGGATCGGCAATTTACTGGGGGCAAAGGCCCTTGGGGCAGCCGCGGTATCAAGCACGATTGTTTTGACCGTGCTGTCTTTTATTTTGGGTCTTAACAATGCGACGTTAACCATTTTATCTCAGCAAAAAGGAAAAGATGATGTAAAAGGAATGGCGTCGTATATTAACGCTTTTGTTGTTTTATTAACAGGCCTAAGCATCGGATTCGGCGTTGCCGGTTTTTTTCTCTCAGAGCTTTTGCTGCGTCTTCTAAAAACGCCGGAGTCAATGATTCCGCTTGCTGAGACGTATTTACAGATTCAATTTATCGGCATTTTATTTTTGTTTGGTTATAACTTTATCAGTACTGTGCTTCGTGCGCTGGGCGACAGCAAGACACCTCTCCGGTTTATTGCGTTTGCTGTTGTACTGAATACAGTGCTTGCACCGCTCTTTATTTCTGTGTTCCGCATGGGAATAGCGGGAGCGGCTTATTCAACGATTTTGTCACAGGGCATTGCGTTTGTGTATGGGTTGTTTTATGTCATCAAACACAAGCTTGTGCCATTCTCAATTCCGAGAATGCCCAAGTGGGAAGAGTCCGCGCTGATTTTGAAACTCGGGATTCCGGCAGGTCTGCAGATGATGGTGATTACAGGCGGTATGATGGCGATTATGAGTGTTGTCAACTCATACGGGGATCACGTGGTATCAGGCTTTGGCGCGGTGCAGCGGCTCGATAGCATCATCACGCTTCCAGCAATGGCTGCCGGTACAGCCGTCAACAGTATGGCAGGGCAAAATATTGGAATTGGAAACGAAAAAAGAGTGGGAACGATTGCAAGGCTGGGTGTGATGGCTGTTATTTCCTGCATGCTGGTGATTGCGGTTATGATTTGGGTATTTGGTAAATATCTCATAAGGTTATTTATCAGTGAGCCCGATGCGGTCGCATTTGGTGAACAATATTTGAAGTGGATCGCGTTTTTCTACCCTTTTATTGGGATTAATTTTGTGCTGAACGGAATCGTCAGGGCCGCGGGAGCGATGCTGCAGGTTCTGGTATTAAATTTGATCTCGTTTTGGGTGTTGAGATACCCTTTCACAGCTCTATTTTCAGCTTGGCTTGGACAAAAAGGAATCGGGCTTGGAATCGGAATGAGTTTTTTATTTAGCAGCTGCGCGGCATTTTTGTATTATAGATATGGCCGCTGGAAAGCAATGAAGCTGTTTACTGAAAAATAAGTGAAGCACTGCGAAAAGCACATACCTATATATCGGTATGTGCTTTTTTTCACCGTTTTTTATCAAGTTTGCTGAAGAGCTCGATTAACGTGGCAAGTTCAGCATCAGTGTAGCAGTCAAAGCGTTTAAAGAAATATTCCGTTTTTTTCTCGTTAAAGTGCTGAAGGACTTTTTCGCCCGCTTCAGTGATATGAATGCGGATGATGCGTCTGTCTTCCTTCGATCTGATTCTCGTAATCCATTCCTTTTCTACCAGCGCATCGGTCACAGCCGTAATGTGGCTTGCCGATACCTCTAAAATAGGCGCAAATTCAGTGACTTTTTTAGGTCCTTGTTCACTGAGGATCCGAAGAATGGTGAATTCATTCCGCGACAGCTCTTTATCTAAAATTTCATTGATTTCATTGCGTATTTGTTTAAAGACTTTACGGAGTAAAGTTTCCATATCGTACATCATCTGTGTTCTTACTTTCAAATTTGTGAACCTCCATTACATAAGCATATTGCTTAAAACCTATAGATTTTATTGAAAAGCAGAATCATTTTCATTCTATTTTTACATGCTATAATATAATAATACCACGTATTAACAAAGGAGGCACCAGTATGTCTGAAAAAAAAGAAATCGCCACATTTGCAGGAGGCTGTTTTTGGTGTATGGTTAAACCTTTTGACGAACAGCCGGGAATTGAAAAAGTGGTGTCCGGGTATACAGGCGGCCATACTGAAAACCCTACGTATGAAGAGGTGTGCAGTGAAACGACGGGACATCGTGAAGCCGTTCAAATCACGTTTAATCCTGATGTATTCCCTTATGAAAAACTGCTTGAATTATTTTGGCAGCAAATCGATCCGACAGATGCCGGGGGGCAGTTTGCTGATCGCGGCAGTTCCTATCGCGCAGCCATTTTTTATCATAATGAAAAACAAAAGGAGCTTGCGGAAGCTTCCAAGCAACGTCTGGCGGAAAGCGGCATCTTTAAAGATCCGATTGTAACGGACATTTTAAAAGCTGAACCTTTCTATGAAGCGGAAGGCTACCATCAGCATTTTTATAAAAAGAATCCAGCACATTATCAGCGCTACCGGACAGGTTCCGGACGAGCGGGATTTATCAGCGAGCATTGGGGGGCTAAATAAATGGCGTACAATAAAGAAGAAAAATTGAAGTCATTAAATCGCATGCAATATGAAGTAACGCAAAATAACGGCACGGAGCCGCCATTTCAAAATGAATATTGGGATCATAAGGAAGAAGGGTTGTATGTAGACATTGTGTCAGGCAAGCCATTGTTTACATCCAAGGATAAATTTGATTCCCACTGCGGCTGGCCAAGCTTTACAAAGCCGATTGAAGAAGAAGAAGTGGAAGAAAAACTGGACACGAGCCACGGCATGATTCGCACAGAAGTAAGAAGCCGAACTGCTGATTCTCATCTTGGCCACGTATTTAATGACGGACCTGGTCCAAACGGACTTCGTTACTGCATAAATTCAGCAGCGCTGCGGTTTGTTCCGAAGCATAAGCTAAAAGAAGAAGGATACGAAAGCTATCTGCATCTCTTTAATAAATAAAGTGTTAAAAACAGGCCTGCCTAATGGATAGACAGGCTTGTTTTTATGCCTTTTTCTCTTGATGCAATTCTTCAATAATCTGAGCAATTCTTTCTTTCGTAATGAGCGGGGCTTGATCTGATTGATACCCAGGCAGATTGACTTTGCGAAAGTCAGGATGTTTTTCCGGCTCTGGAAGGATCGCATAAAGGTTGCCCCATTCATACAGTGATTCAATTTCATGTGGAGATGTTAATTCTTCGTGAAGCTTTTCACCTGGACGCTTGCCCACTTCTACTGCAGCCGGCCGCGGGAGCCCGTGCTGCGATGCATATTCTTCAAACCCATGAATCAGTTCTTCAAGTTTCAGTGATTCCATTTTGAAAATAAAGGTTTCTCCGCCTTTTGTAATAGCAGCCGATTGTAATGTCAATGTAGCTGCATCGTCTATTGACATGAAAAATCTGGTCATGTTTTTGTCTGTGATGGTCAGGGGTTCACCCTCCATCATCTGTTCAAATAATATGGGGATGACCGAACCTCTGGAACCGAGAACATTTCCAAAGCGGACCGAACAAAACAAGGTTCCTTTGTTTTGGACGTGGCGGTTTGCTTGATGAAACAGCTTTTCAGATAACAGCTTGGTGGCACCCATTGTGTTCACAGGAGATACAGCTTTATCTGTACTGATATTAATGACATGCTGCACTCGGTGTGAAAGGGCAGCTTCCACCACATTTTGTCCGCCGATGAGATTGGTCTGGATCGCTTCAAATGGATGGTCCTCACATGTCGGAACCTGTTTCAGCGCAGCCGCGTGAAAGACGATATCGACGCCTTTCATCACCTGATTCACCCTTCTGTGATCGCGTACATCTCCAAGTACAAATAATAGCCGCTTATCCTCCGCATACTTTTGGCTCATGACATACTGTTTACTGTCGTCTTTGCTGAATACAATCACCTGTTTAGGTGTAAGCAGCAAAAGGCGTTTGACAATTTGACTCCCGATTGAACCCGTTCCGCCAGTGACTAAAACTGTTTTGTTATGGAAAAATGGTTTTAGTTCTGCTGTTTGCTGTTTAGGCATGGCTTATCCTCCAACTCTCGTTTCTCTACCATGCATCATATGTTCAACTTTGTAATCGAATTAATGAAAGCAACCAATAAAACAAAATTTAGGGGAATGATCATGTCACAAAGTGTTCTTTTTTAATAGAAAATGGAAAAACGGACGTAACTAGGGAACAACAAAACTAAATAAACAATGTACTAAATATTCAACATATTTTTATTTCGCTCCGCAAAAGGAAATCTGGCAAAGTCCATGTACCTCTTTGGGGAAAAGTTGTTTATGAGTCAGAAACCCTATAAAAAAAGGTTCATTTTCCTCACGGTAATCACCTGTATATATTTTACAATAGTAGTGATAGTGATAAAAGAGGAGGGTACCAAATGAAGGTTTCAAAAACAATGCTGCTAAGCACTGCCGCGGGTTTATTGCTTAGCCTGACAGCAACCTCTGTGTCGGCTCATTATGTGAATGAGGAACATCATTTCAAAGTGACTGCACACACGGAGACAGATCCGGTCGCATCTGGCGATGACGCAGCAGATGACCCGGCCATTTGGGTTCATGAAAAACACCCGGAAAAAAGCAAGCTGATTACGACAAATAAGAAGTCGGGGCTCGTCGTGTATGATTTAGACGGAAAACAGCTTCATTCTTATGAGTTTGGCAAGCTCAATAATGTCGATCTGCGCTATGATTTTCCATTGAATGGCGAAAAAATTGATATTGCTGCCGCATCCAACCGGTCCGAAGGAAAAAATACAATTGAAGTATATGCAATAGACGGGGATAAAGGAAAATTGAAAAGCATTACAGATCCAAAACATCCTATTTCCACCAATATTTCTGAGGTTTATGGATTCGGCCTGTATCACAGCCAGAAAACAGGAGCATTTTACGCATTAGTGACAGGCAAACAAGGGGAATTTGAGCAGTATGAAATTGTTGATGGTGGAAAGGGTTATGTAACAGGGAAAAAGGTGCGTGAATTTAAGTTGAATTCTCAGACCGAAGGCCTTGTTGCGGATGATGAGTACGGAAACCTATACATAGCAGAGGAAGATGAGGCCATCTGGAAATTTAACGCTGAGCCCGGCGGAGGATCAAAGGGGCAGGTTGTTGACCGTGCGACAGGAGATCATTTGACAGCTGATATTGAAGGACTGACAATCTATTATGCACCAAATGGCAAAGGATATCTTATGGCTTCAAGTCAAGGAAATAACAGCTATGCAATGTATGAACGGCAGGGGAAAAATCGCTATGTAGCCAACTTTGAGATTACAGATGGCGAGAAGATAGACGGTACTAGTGACACGGATGGTATTGATGTTCTCGGTTTCGGACTTGGCCCAAAATATCCGTACGGGATTTTTGTGGCGCAGGATGGCGAAAATATCGATAACGGACAAGCCGTCAATCAAAATTTCAAAATTGTATCGTGGGAACAAATTGCACAGCATCTCGGCGAAATGCCTGATCTTCATAAACAGGTAAATCCGAGGAAGCTGAAAGACCGTTCTGACGGCTAGAATAGAAAGCAGCTTGTGCAGCTGCTTTTTTCTATGAATAAAAAAATCGTTCATAGCAATGAACGATTTTTCAAGAAAGCGCCAGATGAATCGCTTTTAGTTTTGCAGGAAGCTCATCAAACGTAAATGCGGGTACGGTCTCTTTATAATTGGCTGCTGCAGCTTTTTGCCGTTCTTCAGGGTGGTAGATATAGAAAGCGGCTTTTTCCTTAAAGTCGTTCATGCCGTGATAAGAAATAAAGGATGAAAAAGGATGTGCCGCGGGTAAATCTGTTAATTGAAATGCTTCGCATGCAGCGATATCAAACGTTCGGTTATTAAAACTGGCATTTTTGATGCGCATAGTATTTTGGTTGAAAGCAAAATGATAGGGACGATGCGCATTAATTACGATGTCTGCCCCATTATAATAATGAACGGCCTGTTCGGGTGGAACCCATGTGCTGACGACATCAATATGCGGCTGTTTGAGCACTTTTTTAGGCAGATATTTTCCCCATTCCTTGCCGATTACCCGAACCGTGAATGGCAGATGGACCGCTTCTTTCATAAGCTGAACCCGATTAGGGTAAGGATAGCCGATGATTAACAGATTTGAATGATAGGAATGTTCGGTGCCCATTTTTTTAAACAGCCGATGGTTAACTGGTATCGGAACATAATAGACGTTCTGGTAGCCGAGCTCTTGATAGTAGAGAGCTGCATTTTGTTCTATCGTTAATATGGCGTCAGCAAGCTTAATTACCTGAAGGCTGATATCCATATAAAATGGGTCTTCGGTCAGCCAAACATACACGGGGATATCCTTACCCTTTAACCAGGTCAGCCAGTCGTGAGGAACGCGGTCTCCAACCATCATAAGTGTGAAGTCCGGCTGAAACGCTTCGATCTTCATCAAAGATTCTGCTTCAGGTTTATCTGCAATCATATACTCTGTATGAGTGTTCTGAAAACATTCTTCAGCCCAGCGATCAAAATAACTGTATATTCCTCCGTATCCCGACTGGATATACAAGACTTTCATCGGATGTTATGAAAAGAACGTAACGCTTTCTACTTTGTCTACATCAATTAATGTTGTAGCTTGGCCTGCCGGAGTGACGGAGCTTTCCTGTGTTACAAAGACGATACCGTGAACCTGATCGAAAGCAACGAAAACAACCGGTCCGATCATGTCACCTGAATCAGTCACAATGCTGATTGTAGTGCCTGGCGTAATTCTGGCAAAAATCCATCTTGCCGGAAGAGAAGGGTCTAAAAGAGATTCTGCCGTAACCGTTTCACTTTCATCTACTTTTTGATCGATGGCAGCATCAAGCAAGGCTTTAAGATTACTATCCATATTTTCTCCTCCTTCTGTTGCAGTTGGAAATAAAGGGCTTAAAACGGCTTTAATTAAATCCTTTTTTAACTGTGCATTTTCAGAGCTCATTACACACACCTCCTATTCGATAGTGAACTCACGTTATTCATATTCTTCCGGCTGTTATTTGGTATGAGTCGAACGCCGTACCTGATCTATTTTTCATCTATTTAAGGAAAATGCTGATTTTTTAATGGAGTGGACATAGCCTATACCATAAATCGAAGTCGCACATATTGTGAAACAGAGATAATGATAAGGGAGAGGGATGATTTGGATTTAGAGAAACAAGTGGATCGAGAAGAAAACCAAGATGATCTGCATTTTATTTTGCTTTTGCTGATTCTGCTTATACGTCAATCGTCTTCTGAAGGAAATCCATCTGACCTCAGACGCCAGCTTGTTTTTGCAAAAGAGCTGGGCGTACCGGTTTCAAAAGTCAATTTGATCAACGGAGATACACTTCAAAATGTCATCGTAAAAGAAGTTCTGACTGATTTGGTTATTTTCCAAAACCCGTTAAATAACACGAGATCTCATGTTTCACTCTCAAGTGTTGTAAGCTGGGGTGCTTTTTAAATGATGACAGAGGCTCTGCTTGCTGCGGAGCCGTTTTTATGTTTGACGGCGGGAGGCGGTATAGATGGGAGAGAAAGTGTCTATTATTTTAACAAGTTACAACAAACCCGATTATTTGCAAAAAGCGATCGAAAGCGTGATACAGCAAACGCATGATCTTTGGGAGCTTTTTATCATGGATGATCATTCGAATGCAGAAACAACTGCGGTGATTCACAAGTATCTCCATGACCGGCGCATTCAATATCATAACAGTTTCGTGCATCCTGCAGATCGATTAAAAACAGCCCGTTATGCCACATTAATTAACAGTGCGCTCCCATTTGCAGACGGCGATTACATTTCCTATCTTACTGACGACACTGTTTATCATCCTGAGCGGCTGAGCCGTATGGTGCAAGAGTTTTCACATAAGCCTGAAGCGCAGGCGGTCTATTCAAAACAAAAAGTTGTACATGTAAACGAAAGGGGAGAGGAAATCTCACATTTCTACAGAAATGCCAATGCAGTGCTTGATCAGGCCGCTTTTCAAGTTGATCATTGCTCCGTTATGCATCGCCGTTCGTTACTTAATCTCATCCACCATAAATTTGGAGGCTACTGGGATGATGATATGAAGCATTGGAATCATGGAGACGCAATTTTTTGGGCGAGACTCAACAACTTTACCCCATTTCTGCCGATAAATGAAGTATTAGACACAACCTATAAAACCCCAGATTCATTTCAAAATGCATATCGGTTTCTGCCCGCCGATTTGATTGACGGCTCTTTTGTAAAAGGTTCAGATCAAAATGTGTATTTTTATGATCAGGGTGTGAGGCATCCTGTTGGAGAAAAGTGGGGTTTTTTGTATCTAAATCGGACTGTCGCTGTTCCAGACCCATATTTATTCCAATATAGGATTGGCAAAATTTTAAACATTCCGAATTATATTTTAGTAAAGGAAGCTGACCATCCTGCAATATTTTATATCGAAGCCGGAAAAAAAAGGCGAATTGTGGACCAGTATGCGTTTCAATTTTATCAATTTCAAAGAAAAGACATAGTGACAATTGGAAAAGAAGAGATGGAGATGCTTCCGGAAGGGCCGCCGATTACGTGGAAACGATCTGAATTGATCAAAAATCCACCTGGCCGACGGGTGTTTTTCATCGAACGCGAGCCGTTTTTGTTTCTAAACGGCGTCTTTCACCCGATTAGTGAACAAGTAACAAGGAAATTTTTTTTACATCAGAAGCCAATCTCCGCTTCTTTCCGAAATATTCAGCAATTTCCAATTGGAAAGCCGTTTTATCCGGTGTACGATGAGATTATAAAGAAATTGAATATTGCAACAGAGTAAAGGCATAGGTCATAAAAAGGAGACGTTCATGACAGGACATTATTCAAAAACGGAACATCAATATATATTGTTAACGTCTGAATCGGCATCGTTTGATCATTACAGCGTATACAGAGATCCGCAGCTTCCGCAAATTTTTTCTCATAACTTTGTTCAGCTCCATGATACGTTTCCATTGGAGCGGTTACTTAACTTTTTACCCTCCGTACCAAAGCTGCTTGATGCGAATTATCTCCATTTAAAAGCGTCGCCGCAGCATGTTTTTCCGCTCGGCTTGAAGCAGTCGCTTGTAAAAAGCGGTTTTGTCGTCGAGGATGAGCTACTATATGACATGAAGCTTAGTGACTGGAAGGGGCAGATGGGACATCCTTTAACCGCATGGGGGACGGCGAAAAGTCTTAGCGACGGATCTTCTATTATGAAAATTTACGATTCCATTTATATTGGAGAAGCAATCGCTGAACAAAAATTAAAAAGAAAATATCCTTTCTATGAAGCAGGTATAATCATTCTTGTTGTTTGTTACAGCGACCAGGCACAGAAAGTTCCCATTGGGTGCGGCGAGCTGTTTATCGATCATCAAGAGAAAACGGCTAAAATCGAAGAAGTGGCAATTTTAGATCAGTTTCAAAGGAAGGGCTACGGCAGTATCTTAGTGAAAGAAATGCTGTCCATCGCCAAATCACTAGGAATGGAAGCAGCCTACTTAGTTGCTGCAAGCACTGACGGTGCAACTCAGTTTTACGAAAAGCTGACGTTTAAAAAATATGAGCGGGTGCATACTGTATTTCATTATTTCCTTACATGAAATAGGCGTTTGCACAAACCATTTGGGACTTGGCCCGCATAAAATGCCGTATATCGTGATAAGAAAGGATGAAAACAGCATGTATGGATACTCTGGGTACGGTTACGGATTTGGCTGCGGGACAAATACATTTGTGTTAATTGTTGTCTTGTTCATTTTATTAATTATTGTTGGAGCCGCTTTTATTTGCTAGATGCTGAAATTCCAAAAGAGCCTTCCCTATTAGGAAGGCTCTTTTTATGTGAAAAAGTTTTTGCGGGGAACGTCATGCCGCCATTTGGACACTCATACAATATGGTAAAAGGGGTTTTGAGGTGGGAGCATGAGCAGTTATTTGATTAAGCCAGAGCTTAGCTCGGCCTATCCGGTTGTCAGTTATGCGAAGGGTTCATATGTTTATGATCAGACCGGAAAAAAATATCTCGACGGCTCGTCAGGAGCGGTGACATGTAATATCGGCCACGGAGTTCGTGATGTGACTGAGAAGCTGAAAGAACAGCTTGATCAGGTGTCTTTTGCTTACCGCTCACAGTTTACGAGTGAGCCCGCCGAGCAATTAGCCGCGCTCTTGGCACAGGAGCTGCCCGGAGATGTGAATTGGTCTTTTTTTGTCAACAGCGGATCAGAAGCGATAGAAACAGCTATGAAAATCGCCATTCAGTATTGGCAGGAAAAAAAGCAAACACAAAAATCCATCTTTTTGTCTCGATGGAGCAGTTACCACGGAATAACTTTGGGAGCGCTTTCATTATCTGGTTTTTATGAAAGGAGATACCGGTTCACCCATCTCATTGAACGGTATCCAGCTATCTCAGCTCCACATATTTATCGGCTGAATCACGAGACAGAAGAAGACTTTGTTCAGACTGCAGCTGATGAACTGGACACTATGATCAAAAGAATCGGAAGCCAATTCATCGCCGGCTTTGTGGCTGAGCCTATTATTGGTGCTGCAGGAGCAGCGATTACTCCGCCTCCGGGATATTATGAGAGATTAAGTGAGGTATGCCGCACACACGATGTGCTTTTTATTGCAGATGAAGTGATGACGGGGCTTGGGAGAACAGGAAGGATGCTCGCGACAGAGCATTGGGACACCGTACCTGATATTGCTGTACTGGGGAAGGGACTCGGTGCCGGTTATGCGCCTATTGCTGCTGCCGTCGTATCTGATTCTATTATTGAAACGATAAAACAAGGGTCAGGTGTGATTATGAGCGGTCACACATATAGTGCACATCCCTATTCAGCCAAAGCTGCTCTTGAAGTTTTGCGATATGTGTTAAAGCACGGCTTGATCAAACAATCAGAAAAAAAGGGCGCTGTGCTGAAGAAAAAGCTTGATGAGGCGGCATCTCAAAGCGGCATTATAGGTGATGTGCGCGGAAAAGGACTGCTATTAGGCGTTGAATTTGTGGCAGACCAAAAAACGAAGAAAGTGTTTCCGCAAGAGCAGACGATAACTCAGATTATTGTCAGCGAGGCGAAAAAACGCGGGCTGATTGTTTATCCTTCCAAAGCTGGAATAGACAGTGGAGAAGGAGATGCTGTCATTATTGCTCCTCCTTTTACCATTTCAGACGGTGAAATGGAAGAGCTTATCTCTATTTTTTCAGAAACAGTTGCAGCGGTCGAAAAAAACTTAAAAAAGGATTGACATTAAATGGCGTCATTTCAAAAAGCAATCAGCATTGACACAGCAATTGCAGATGTTCGGGATGGATCGGTTCTGATGTTTGGCGGTTTTGGGGGAGTCGGGTCGCCTCCTTCATTGATTGAAGCGATATTGGACAGCGGTGTAACGGATTTAACTGTGATCTGCAATGACGCCGGTTTCCCGGATATAGGGATCGGCCCGCTTATTGTTAATCAACGGGTCAAAACCCTGATCGCCTCGCATATCGGTTCCAATCCTGTAGCCGGAAAACAGATGACAGAGGGGACGTTAGAGGTTCAATTTTCACCTCAGGGAACGCTTGCGGAACGGATTCGCGCCGGCGGAGCGGGGCTTGGCGGTATTTTAACCGACGTGGGCATTGATAATCAAATGGTTTGCGAAAAAAAGGACATCGTAACAGTGGCGGGAAAACGATACTTGATTGAAGAGGCGCTGACGGCTGATTTTGCTTTCATCAATGCTTACATTGCAGATGAATTCGGCAATCTAACGTATGACAAAACCGCGCGCAATATGAATCCGCTTATGGCAATGGCCGCCAGGAGAACCTTTGCCGAAGCTGAGCGTATCGTTCCGATAGGTGAGATTTCTGAAGAAATGATTGTCACACCGGGGGTTTTTGTTGAGGGAGTTGTAAGAAGCGAGGGAGTGAAGTGGAAATGGGCTTGGGAGTAGCAGAAAGAGAACAGATTGCAAAACGGGCTGCTGCTGAAATTAAGCAGGGCATGATTGTGAATCTCGGTATCGGTATCCCATCCTTGGTACCGAACTTTTTGCCGCCTGACATGCAGGTCATGTTTCAAGCGGAAAACGGTGTCCTTGGCATTGGAGAAAGTCCCGAAAAGGGAGAAGAGGATGCGCATTTATGCAACGCCGCGGGCTATCCTGTCCGCGCTGTAAAAGGGGCGTCTTATTTTGATACAACCATGTCTTTTGCGATGATCAGAAAAGGCAAAATTGATATTACGATTTTAGGCGCCCTGCAGGTGAGCCAATCAGGAGATTTGGCAAATTGGCTTGTTCCGGGAAAAAAGGTGCCTGGTATGGGCGGGGCGATGGAGCTTGCCCAAAAAGCGAAAAAAGTGGTTGTCGTCATGAGTCATACAGATCAAAAGGGAAGGCCTAAATTAACAGAAAGATGTACGCTGCCATTAACTGCTGCAGGCTGTGTAGATTTGATTATTACCGAAAAAGCGGTTCTTGAGGTCGATAGCCATCACTTCATTTTAAAAGAGCTGATGAATGGCTCGACAATCGATGAGGTGACGAGGCTGACAGAAGCTGAAATCAAAATAGATATGCCTTTTTCTTAAGAGGGGGAATGAGGATGCAAGACATTGAAAGAAAAGTAATCGGGTGGCTTGATCAGCATTCGGCCAAAGCCATTCGTCTTCTCAAAAGGCTGATTGGGGAAAAAAGCACATTGGGGTCAGAGTTTAACGCCCAAGCTGTTGTGCTTGAAAAGCTGCGGCAATTTCATATGGACATTGATGTATGGGAGCCAAGTATAAAGCAATTAAAACAGCATCCCTACTTTAAATCTAACCGATCCGATTTTCATGAGAGCCCGAATATCGTGGCTAAAAAAACGGGAGCCGGCGGAGGCAGGTCCCTGATTTTGAACGGCCATATCGATGTTGTGCCTGAAGGAAGCGTAAAGGATTGGAAGTATGAACCGTATCAAGCTGTCGAAGAAAACGGTAAAATATACGGCCGCGGCTCAACGGATATGAAGGGAGGCAATACAGCCCTTCTTTTTGCTTTAGAAGCCCTGCACGCTTGCGATGTCAAATTGAAGGGAGATGTATTGTTTCAGAGTGTTGTAGATGAAGAGTGCGGCGGCGCCGGTACACTGTCCGCCATCATGAGAGGCTATCGTGCTGACGGGGCGTTGATTCCTGAACCGACGAATATGAAACTATTTATTAAGCAGCAGGGTTCGATGTGGTTTCGGATCACTGTGAAGGGATTAGCCGCACATGGGGGCACACGCTATGAAGGGGTAAGCGCGATTGAAAAAAGCATGCACGTTATCACAGCGATACAAGAGCTGGAGAAAGTCCGCAATGCGAGAATTTCAGATCCGCTGTATGACAATATCCCAATACCGGTACCGGTGAATATCGGCACGATCTCGGGCGGTGCCTGGCCATCTTCAGTTGCAGACCGTGTCGTTATAGAAGGGAGATGCGGAATTGCTCCCCATGAGAAACCAGAAGCTGTAAAACTTGAATTGGAAAACTGGCTGAAGGATTTAGAATACCATGACGAATGGTTTAAACGCCATCCCGTACAAGTCGAATGGTTTGGCGCTCAATGGCTGCCGAATGATTTACCTGATGATCACCCTTTAATTTCTGTGCTGCAATCAGCCTATCAAAAAATGAAACAGACAGAGCCGATTATTGAGGCTTCCCCGTGGGGAACGGATGGAGGGCTTTTGTACCATGCAGGAGATACACCAGTGATCGTTTTCGGGCCGGGGGAAACAAAAACGGCTCATCAGGCCAATGAATACATTGAGGTTGAAGCCATGATAGAATCTGCTAAAATTATTGCACTTTTTGTCATGGATTGGTGCGGGCTTCATACAGATGGGGAGGATGCGGATGCTCAAGTCAATAAAGAGTAGCGGTGTCACAGCAGTTTTGGACCATGACGGCTTTAATAAACGAATCAGAGTGGTCCGTTATGACGGAGCTATTGAGAAGGCCCTGCCGGATATCTTGGCAGCGGCAAAAGAAGAGAATGCAGAAAAAATCATTGTCTATGCGAAGCAGCATGATGAGCCGATCCTTGCCAAACAATTATTTGCGCCGGAGGGCTATCTAAAGGGCTATTATCTCGGCTATTCGGCTTGTGTCATGGTACGTTACCTTTCAGAAAGCCGGAGACAAACAGATTCTTATACAGAGGAACAGGAGATCATCGAAGCCATATATCGCACAGCGCCCCGTCTTCGCAACGACAGTACACCCGTTTTTACGATGAGAAAAGCAGAAACAAACGACATGTACCAGCTATCGATGCTGTATAAAAAAGTATTCCGCACGTACCCAACACCGGTATTTGACCCCGCTTATATTGAAAAGACGATGAATGCAAATACGGTGTATTATATCATGCTTGATCATGACCGCCTGATCAGCTCAGCAAGCGCAGAAATCAATCCAGAGCTTGGGCATGCAGAAATAACCGATTGCGCTGTGCTGCCGGAATATCGCGGCCATTCGTTAACAAGCTTTTTAATCGAGGCGTTAGAAAAAGAAATGGCTGGAAAGGATATCTTTCATGTATTTTCTCTCGCCCGTGCTTCGTCTTTTGGGATGAATGCTGTGTTGTACCATTCAGGTTATCAATATGGCGGAAGGCTGATCAATAATTGCTTTATAGCCGAAGGCCTTGAAAACATGAATATTTGGTGCAAGCAACTGTAAGTCAAAATATGCGCGAGGAGGAATTCGTTTGAAAAACAAATGGTATAAACCGAAACGGCATTGGAAGGAGATCGAGTTATGGAAGGACGTTCCGGAAGAGAAATGGAACGATTGGCTTTGGCAGCTGACACATACTGTAAGAACGTTAGATGATTTAAAGAAAGTCATCAATCTGACTGAGGATGAAGAGGAAGGCGTCAGAATTTCTACTAAAACGATCCCCTTAAATATTACACCTTACTATGCTTCTTTAATGGACCCCGACAATCCGAGATGCCCGGTACGCATGCAGTCTGTGCCGCTTTCTGAAGAAATGCACAAAACAAAATACGATCTGGAAGACCCGCTTCATGAGGATGAAGATTCACCGGTACCCGGTCTGACACACCGCTATCCCGACCGTGTGCTGTTTCTTGTCACGAATCAATGTTCCATGTACTGCCGCTACTGCACAAGAAGGCGCTTTTCCGGACAAATCGGAATGGGAGTCCCCAAAAAACAGCTTGATGATGCAATTGCTTATATCCGGGAAACACCTGAAATCCGAGATTGTTTAATTTCAGGCGGTGATGGGCTGCTCATCAACGACCAAATTTTAGAATATATTTTAAAAGAGCTGCGCAGCATTCCGCATCTGGAAGTCATCAGAATCGGAACAAGAGCGCCCGTTGTCTTTCCGCAGCGCATTACCGATCATCTGTGCGAGATATTGAAAAAATATCATCCGGTCTGGCTGAACACCCATTTTAACACAAGCATCGAAATGACAGAAGAATCCGTTGAGGCATGTGAAAAGCTGGTGAACGCGGGAGTGCCGGTCGGAAATCAGGCTGTCGTATTAGCAGGTATTAATGATTCGGTTCCAATTATGAAAAAGCTCATGCATGACTTGGTAAAAATCAGAGTCCGTCCTTATTATATTTACCAATGTGATCTGTCAGAAGGAATCGGGCATTTCAGAGCTCCTGTTTCCAAAGGTTTAGAGATCATTGAAGGGCTGAGAGGTCATACCTCAGGCTATGCGGTTCCTACCTTTGTCGTTGACGCACCAGGCGGAGGAGGTAAAATCGCCCTGCAGCCAAACTATGTCCTGTCACAAAGTCCTGACAAAGTGATCTTAAGAAATTTTGAAGGTGTGATTACGTCATATCCGGAACCAGAGAATTATATCCCCAATCAGGCAGACGCCTATTTTGAGTCCGTTTTCCCTGAAACCGCTGACAAAAAGGAGCCGATCGGGCTGAGTGCCATTTTTGCTGACAAAGAAGTTTCGTTTACACCTGAAAATGTAGACAGAATCAAAAGGAGAGAGGCATACATCGCAAATCCGGAGCATGAAACATTAAAAGATCGGCGTGAGAAAAGAGATCAGCTCAAAGAAAAGAAATTTTTGGCGCAGCAGAAAAAACAGAAAGAGACTGAATGCGGAGGGGATTCTTCATGAAAACATGCGAATGGTGCGGCGAGCTCGAAGCGGTGCCCGGCAGGAACACGGTGTACTGGGAGCTCCCTGATGGAACGAGGGCTATAGAACTGACAGACACCCCTGCCATGGTATGTTCTTCCTGCGGTATGACCTATCAAGAGGAAAACACGGTTAAAGAGATTGAGGATCAGCTGCTTTTAATTCAAACAAAAAAACTGCCTGAAAGCCTGACATATCAGCAGCTCATGGAGACAGAAAGAATTTTGAAACGCAACTATTTTGACTTCTCCTGAGTCATGTTTCAGTATTCTTTTGTTGTAATTTTACACTTGAACTGTATAATAGAACAACAAAAGACAGACACCAGGAGGGGAAACCCATGAAATCCTTTTATCACTATTTATTGAAATACAGGCACCCTAAGCCGAAGGACAGCATCAGTGAATTTGCCAATCAGGCGTATGAGGATCACAGCTTTCCAAAAACATCTACCGATTATCATGAAATCAGTTCATATTTGGAGCTGAATGCTGATTACCTTCACACGATGGCGACGTTTGATGAAGCTTGGGATCAATACGAGTCTGAAGTGCACGGCAGATAATAGCTGTTTCATCCGCAGATCACTGCGGATTTTTTTATGTCCCCCATACTATAATTGGATATTTCCTTTGGTTTTCATGCCCATGCGAATTGGCTTCACCCGGCATACGATAGCGTATGAGAAATGTTGCGGCGAGGGGGAGACACCATGAAGCAAAATAAACCGAAATTCCAAGTAGGGGATATCGTAGTCGTCATTATGTATGGAACAGTCGGCACCATCACAAAAGTGCACCAAATTGATAAACACTATCTTTATGAAGTCAATCATAACGAAGTTTTATACTTTGAATCATCTATTCAGCTTTATAAAGATTATGAGGGTGTCATTGTCGACATGGAGAAGCTTGATATTGAGTATGAATTCCTTATTGGGGACGTTGTTTATGTAAAAGATTATGGAAAAGAACTCTTTCGCATTATCGGCCATAGAACAGAAATTTGGAGATATTTAGAAGATGGCTGGGAAGATATCATTTATGAACTGACCCGTTTAAAGGATGGAGAGTGGCTTGAAACGGAGGAAGAGGATCTCACGCTGGTGCTTAGAAAATATGAAATGGACCAGTTTGTGCATCAGCTGTTGTTTGTCCATTATGTCGGAGAAACTGGCCATGAGATCGGCGAAGATATCGCATCGTCTGCTCTTCTTCAGTTTGAAGGCGATGATGAAGATCAAGATACCCTTCACATCCTTGCTGTGTCAATTGTTGATGAGCTTCTGGATATTTATAATGACTACAAAATACTGTACGAAATGTTTCAGGATGAAGAATATAAAGACATGATGATGTTTGTTTTGGAAAGTTTAAAAGAGCATTTCAGTTAGTTTGTGAACATACGGATCAAGACATATAAAAAATATGGCAGACAGCCCCAAATCATCACACGCGTCATTCCTTTGAGCGTTTTTTCCATTATGATATCAAATCTTTCTCCGTCCAGTGCTTCCATCATTTTAGCAATCATAGCGTCAGCCTCCCATGGCTCGTTTTTTATTCAATATATGACTGAAAGAATTGTTTAGAACACCGGGTATAATTCAGCCTGTTTTTTCATAAAACATAAAAAAGGAGGCGGTACGGAGATGAAAGAAATAGATCTTGTGATTGATACGGAAGAAATCGCTGAATTTTTTTACAGAGAGCTTGCAAGACGGGGCTACATACCGAGTGAGGATGAGCTGTTTGAAATCGCTGATATTACCTTTGATTATTTGATAGAAAAATGTATGATAGATGAAGAGCTGGATGAAGGTGAGTGAGGCTTAAAACCGGAGCGGTCAGCTCCGGTTTTATTATTCGTGTTCTATGACTTCTGTGAAAATTGAGGTGGTTAAATTGTACAAGCCCGTTAGTTTGTTTCTTTTCTTTCTCATTCTAGCTGCGGCCATTCATACAAATGCTGTTCAATCTGCAGATGAAGCAATAAGCAAGGCAGCTGTTTTGATCCGTCAGCCATGGCTTAATGAAGTCATGACGGGGATCACGCATCTTGGTGCTTCTTCTTTTCTGCTCCCTCTAATTGTCATCATTGGAGCAGGCATGTTTTTCTACAGAAAAACATGGGACGGCCTGTTGATGCTCTTAGTATTCGGCACAGATCGGCTGTTAAACAAAGTCTTAAAAGAATGGATCGAAAGAGTGAGGCCTGATTTTGCACCGCTGGTTCATGAATCATCCTTCAGTTTTCCGAGCGGCCATTCCATGAATGCTGCTTGTGTCTATCCTGCTATTGCTTACTTTTTAGTGAAACACCTCCCGTTTTTGTCCAAGCATAAAAAAATGGTATATATCATAGCCGGTGTAATTGCTGTTTTAGTCGGCATAAGCAGAGTGTATCTGGGGGTTCATTTTGTGACGGATGTGTTAGGCGGCTTTAGCCTCGGCTTGCTTCTGTTTTTCCTAGTAAAAGGTTTTGACGAAAAGATTAAGCGGTTTCGACAAAAATAGAGAGAGGAAAACACAGCAAAAACGCCAATATGTTAAAGAAATAAGAGGGAGGGGATCTTGATGATGTTATCCGTGTTTAAAAAGAAGTCTTGTTCCTATGACGTGACAATATTTCAGACACCCCGGTTTGGCGAAAAAAAGGGCTACAGAGCCGTCTATCGAACTGAACTGAACGGGAGCGATCATCAAGACGTGCTGAAAAGAGCATTCTCTTTGTTTAATGTATTCGACACTGTTCCGAGTGATTATGATGCAAGATTCATGGCCACAGGGGACGTGATCCTGATTGACGAGGGCAGAAAAGGGAAAACATATTATCAACTGCTTCCCGCCGGCTGGAGGAAAATCAATCGTCTGATTGTACAAACGACATAATGAAAAGAAAACTGCGGAAACCCGCAGTTTTCTGCAGTTTTAAGGCTTGCGTTTGGCAGCAGAATATTCTTTCCCGTGTGCTTCTTCAGCTGCAATGATATCTTTTTCAGGTATATGATTGTTCTTTTTTTGGCCGGTGATCCGGTTACGATGTTTTTTACCCATGTCCTACCCCTCCTTCCTGCGGTTAGGTTTTCAAATTAACACCCCGATTATCCGTTTTTCTGAGGAAGTGCCTAACAGATCCTCGAACATTTCTTTTTTCGACATATTCCTTTATAATCAATGCTGAAGTTTGTTTCATCATGACATTCGTTGTAAAATGGACGGGCTGGATGATAATTTAGATTTACAGGAGGATATGAGATGAGTGTACATATAGGTGCTGAAAAAGGACAAATTGCGGATACTGTGCTTTTGCCGGGAGATCCTCTCAGAGCAAAATTTATTGCAGAAACGTATCTTGAAAATGTAGAATGCTACAATGAAGTCAGAGGCATGTATGGATTTACGGGTACATATAAAGGTAAAAAAATCTCAGTACAAGGCACGGGAATGGGCGTTCCGTCTATTTCAATTTATGTGAATGAATTAATTCAAAGCTACGATGTGCAAAATCTAATAAGAGTCGGTTCCTGCGGCGCTATTCGTAAAGATGTCAAAGTGCGAGACGTCATTTTGGCGATGACCTCCTCAACTGATTCACAAATGAACAGAGTTGCTTTCGGAAGCGTTGATTTTGCGCCTTGCGCAGATTTCGAGCTTTTAAAAAATGCCTATGATGTCGCAAAGGATAAAGGTGTGCCGGTGACTGTAGGAAGCGTATTTACAGCTGACCAGTTCTACAATGACGATTCGCAAATTGAAAAACTTGCAAAATACGGTGTGCTTGGCGTTGAAATGGAAACAACTGCATTGTATACATTAGCAGCGAAGCACGGAAGAAAAGCCCTGTCAATTCTCACCGTGAGTGATCACGTATTAACAGGAGAAGAAACGACAGCGGAAGAGCGTCAAACGACATTTCATGATATGATAGAAGTGGCTTTACATTCCGTATCACAATAAAATATATCAAGAGGCGTGCTGGGTGCCGGCAGCCTCTTCTTTATGAATGCGGAAACGATTGATAAAAGGAAGGTAATGTAATATGAAAAAGTCCGGTAAATGGTTCTCACTGGCTGCCGCTCTGAGTGTAACGGCAATAGTCGGAGCCGGCTGCAGCATGTCGAACGGAGATGCTCAAAAGGATACGAAAAGCACAGCAGAAACAAAGCAAACAGAACAAAAAACAGCTGACAGCAAAAAATCAAACACTCAAAACAGTGAGTTTTCATTGGAAAGCCAGTATTTCAATGATATTAAAAAAGTCGATGGTCTGGAAACCATTCAAAATCCAGAAAATATACTCGCGCTTGTCAATAAACAATATGCACTGCCCGGAAACTATGAACCTAGCGATCTTGTCATACCAGATGTAGAGTTTTCTTTTGAAGAAAAGATTCAAAAACGTTACATCAGAAAAGAAGCGGCCGACGCATTAAAAACAATGTTCGATGCTGCCAAAAAGGAAGGCTATGAACTGGCAGCTGTCTCAGGGTACCGTTCGTATGACAGACAGAAAGTCATTTTTGACAATGAAGTAAGCCTAAAAGGGGAAAAGAAGGCAAAGGAAGCGGTTGCTTACCCGGGTGAAAGCGAGCACCAAACAGGCCTCGCGATGGACATTTCGAGCCGGAGCAATGGCTTTGAGCTAAATGAAGCGTTCGGAAGCACGGCAGACGGGAAATGGGTGCAGGACAATGCTTATAAATATGGCTTTATCATTCGCTATCCGAAAAATAAAGAAGATATCACGAAATATGAATATGAGCCATGGCATCTGCGCTATGTAGGCAAAAAAGCCGCAAAGGTCATCCAAGATAATGATTTAACGCTTGAAGAGTACTTTGAAAAAGTGAAGAAAATTTAAAATGAAAAGCCCGCTTACACTAGATAAGCGGGCTTCATTGTGTCTGGTGAATCTAGCATTTGTTCTATGCTTACCAGAAGAATAAACCAGCAAGAGCGACCCCTGTAATTAAACCGAGGGAAATACCGTAAGCTGCTCCGTATCCCCAATAACCGCCCCAATATCCGTAACCGAAACCTCTTGGCCCTCCGCCGGTCGGAGCTATAAAAACTCTGTCTCTTGTTACACGGGTAATTCTGCCGACGTGAACTCTCCCGCCTCTCTCTGTAATTCTGACGACTTTACCTTGATGGTTTTTGCAAAGATGATAATATCTCTCCAATATTGTTCCCCTCCTATCCTGACTTTCTATCAGCATATGATAGATAGGAAAAAAAGGTTGGACGAAAACAGGGGGCGATACGCCGTTTTACTTGTACGCGATAAAAATACAATGACCCATGTACTCACTATATAACTGCATGAGCTGATAATGTGTTTGAAGCGTATCGTAATAGATGGGATCAATCGTTTGCGATAAATCCATTTCTGTGGTTGGTTCAAATTCCATGTCTTCCGGAAGAAGTGTCATCGCTTCTGTTTTTTGAAAGCCATAGGATCTTAGGAGTTTATGCCATTCGCTTTCTTCATGTAAGCAAGTAAATCCGTAAAAATCCATCATTTGCTTCTTTTCTGCAGGGGGCATCGGTTTTTTTAAAGCAGCTTCGATACCAATCAGCATCCCGCCGGGTTTTAAAACTCTTGAAATTTCTTGAAGAGAGGATGTCAGGCGTGAAAAACTGAGGACTGATTCTGACAGGACGCAGGAAAAGGACTCAGAAGAAAACGGGAGATGTTCCAGCTCCGCCTGATATGCAGGGATGGCAAGCCCTTCATTCGCAAATCTTTTTTTCGCTTTCTCAAGCATAATAGGATCTTTATCAACGACTGTTACAGGATACAGCAAATGTCCTAAATAAGCCGCCGTTTGCCCTGTTCCGCATCCGGCATCAAGAATCGGCTGATCCGGGGAGGGCGCAGCCTTTTGCAAGACCGCTTTTGAAAAAGCCAGCCCGCCTGGGTGCGCCCCTGCGACACCGAATAAGGACAGCATTTCTAAATATCGGCTCAATATCGAATCCTCCTTTTTCCTTATCATATGTCGTATAAAGACATAGGTTTATGAAAAGCAAAAGAAGGGCGTTTCTCTTTCATTTCTGCTCCGAGTTGACGAATAAGAATTCGTCCATGATAATAATGTAAGAAGAAAAAGGTGGTGTTTAATTGAAACGGCAATTAAAACTGTTTTTTATTGTGCTGATCACTGCAGTTGTCGCTTCGGCGCTTACTTTATTTATTACGGGCAATTCCAGTATCCTGGGCCAAAAATCAGCAAGCACAGGAGACAGTAAGTTCGACAAATTAAATAAAGCGTATGAGCAAATCAAAAGTGATTATTACCAAAAAACAGATGATGACAAATTAGTAGACGGAGCAATTAAAGGAATGATTCAATCACTGGATGATCCGTACTCTACATATATGGATCAAGAGCAAGCGAAATCATTCGACGAGACGATTTCAGCATCTTTTGAAGGAATCGGAGCCCAAGTAGAGGAGAAAGACGGAGAAATCCTTATTGTATCCCCAATTAAAGGTTCACCTGCTGAAAAAGCCGGTATCAAACCGAGAGACCAAATCATTAAGGTGAATGGAAAAAGCGTAAAAGGCATGAATGTAAATGAAGCCGTCGCTTTAATCCGAGGCAAAAAGGGCACAAAGGTGAAGCTTGAACTGAACAGAGCGGGAGTGGGGAATATCGATCTTTCCATTAAGCGCGATACCATTCCTGTAGAGACTGTCTATTCAGAGATGAAAGACAACAACATCGGAGAAATTCAAATCACTTCTTTCTCTGAAACAACAGCTAAAGAGCTGACAGATGCGATTGACAGTTTAGAGAAAAAAGGCGCCAAAGGCTATATTTTAGATTTGAGAGGCAACCCGGGCGGCTTAATGGAACAGGCGATTACGATGAGCAACCTGTTCATTGATAAAGGGAAAAACATCATGCAGGTTGAATACAAAAACGGTTCAAAAGAAGTCATGAAGGCCGAAAAAGAACGGAAAGTGACCAAGCCGACCGTCGTTTTAGTAAATGACGGTACAGCAAGCGCAGCCGAAATTATGGCCGCTGCCCTTCATGAATCGTCAGACGTACCGTTAATCGGCGAGACGACATTCGGCAAAGGTACAGTACAAACGGCAAAAGAATATGATGATGGCTCTACCGTCAAACTGACAGTTGCCAAATGGCTGACTGCTGACGGCGAATGGATTCACAAAAAAGGCATCAAGCCTCAAGTGAAAGCAGAGCTGCCTGATTACGCGAAGCTGCCGTATTTGGACGCAGATAAAACGTACAAATCAGGTGATACAGGCACAAACGTCAAAGTGGCTCAGAAAATGCTCAAAGCACTTGGTTACAAGGTAAAGGTTAACAGTATGTATGACCAGGATTTTGTATCTGTCGTCAAACAGTTCCAGAAAAAAGAGAAGCTGAATGAAACAGGCATACTGACTGTCGATACAACAACGAAATTAATGATAGAACTTCAAAAGAAGCTGTCTGATAATGATACGCAAATGGAAAAGGCAATTGAAACACTGAAAAAAGAAATGTAAAAAAAACCATACGCGGCTGCCGCGTATGGTTTTTTTATGCGCCCTTTTGATTTGGATTAGCGTCTTGTTTTTTGCCAAATAAACCTTCAATGACAGGATTGGATCCCGCGTTTTTAACGAACAGCGGATTCAGGATGACCACAGCGATCATGTTGGCGGCCAATCCCCAGAATCCTTCATAAATGCCATGTGCGGATTGAGTGATATACACAATAAACGTTACCGCTAGGCCGGCTAATAATCCGATAACCGTTGCTTCTTTCGTTTGGTTTTTCCAGAACAGGCTGACAGCAATCGCAGGGAAGATTTGCACCATACCGGATACACCTAATAGCTGAAGTGTCACTAAGGCAGTCGGGAACAGCATTCCAAACAGCAGCGCAAGACCGATGACAACAAAGACCATTGAACGTGTGACGAGGGTCAGCTTGTTTTGCGACACATTCGGATGAATCAAATCCCGGTATAGGTTGTTGGCGAATAAATTCGATGCGCCGATTGCCATAATGGAACAAGGTATTAATGAAGCAAGAGCGATAGTGGCATATGCAAAGCCTTGTGCCACGCCGCCGTAAGATGTTTGAATCAAATGCAGCAGCGCCAGCCTTGGATTTGTATCTTCCGGCAGGACAAGAAAGGCGATAAAGCCAAGAAAAATAACCAATATTAACACGATATTATAAAGCGGCAAAAACATGCTGTTTTTTCTTACTGCATCAGCGCTTTTCGCCGTGAAAACACCTGTAGCGGCATGTGCCCACATAAAAAGTGCCAAAGCGGAAACAATAGATGCTGTGATAAACCAAGGAATGCCTTTTGGTCCTTCTGACGGTATCGTCAGCATTTGCGGCGCTTCCTTCACTAACGTGTCAATCATTGGCGTCCAGCCATTAAAATGAATGAGAGGGAGGGACACCACCATAAACAGCATAATGACCCATACTAAAATGTCCTTAATGATGGCTGTATATGTGGGCCCTTTAATCCCGCTGAAGAATGTGTAAAGAGCAACAAGAATAAATGAAATGATCACAACGAATTTTACGTTAATATATCCGGTACCGGCAACCTGAAGCGTGTCTTGAATGCCGCTCAGCTGAAGGCATATGTACGGAATAAGCATGAGTACCCCGACGATGGCAACGAGGCTTGCCAAAAGCTTACTGTTAAAACGTTCCCGGGCATAATCCGCGAGTGTTGTTAGTTTATGAATTTTCGCAACATTCCAAAGTTTTGGCAAGAAGAAGTAGGCGATAAAGTAGGCCAACACAGAATAAGGAATGGCGAAAAATGCAACACTTCCGCCTGTAAAAGCAGTACTGGTCAACCCTAAGAAAGTATAGGCCGTATAAAGGTCAGCGCCTACTAAAAACCAGACGAGAAGACCGCCGAAACGTCTGCCGCCGACAGACCATTCTTCCACAGAAGTGCGTGAGGATTTGTCTCTTCCGGCGAGAAAGCCGATACAGACAACGGTTAAAACAATAATAGCAGTAATGAGAAGTGCAGTCAGATTCCCTTGCATTATTCAAGTCCTCCATCTTTTTTTTGCATCTGATAAATGCCAAACGAGCATAACGGCGTAACAATAATCCACAGCAGCAGCCAAAAGTGGAAAAACGGCAGGCCGAACATAATCGGTTCTATTCGATTCACAAGCGGCAAAAGCGCGAGCTGAACGAATGGCAAAAGAATGAGAATAACAATAAGTGCTTTTTTAACCATTTACTTTCCTCCTGAAACATGATAATGCTCACTATAATAGCAGTTGTAAGAAAAGATCACAAGATAATTATTAGAAAAAAATGATTTTTTCAATTATTTAATCAAAACACATGGTTTGCAACCTTTTCAATAAAGGTTTAAAATAATAAATATCTTGAAATCGAGATAAATAGGAGTGAGAAAATGAAAACAGAAGGATTGCACCATGTCACAGCATTCGCCAGAGATCCGCAAGAAAACTTGCGATTTTATACAGAAGTGCTTGGGCTCAGGCTTGTTAAAAAAACAGTAAACTTTGATGATCCCGGAACGTATCATTTTTACTTTGGGAATCAAAACGGAGATCCCGGTACAATAATGACCTTTTTTCCGTTCCAAGGAAGCGGACAGGGAACGGTAGGAAAAGGCCAAGCGGGCCGGGTGTACTTTTCAGTTCCCTCAGGCTCCCTGTCTTTTTGGAAGGAGCGTCTTGAGAAAAGCGGGCTGAGCCTAGAGGAAAAAACGTTGTTTGGTGAAAAAGGTCTTATTTTTGATGATACAGAAGACCTTCCGCTGGCGATCATGGAGGATGCGAAAAGCGGCAAAAGCGAGTGGACGCCTGACGGGATCACAACAAATGAAGCAATTACGGGAATGAAAGGTGTGCTGCTATATTCCTACGACCCGCAGGCGACCATACAATTGTTAACGGAAAGCTTTGGATACACCAAAGTGGCCGAAGAAGACCAGATTGTCAGACTGGCAACCTCAGCGGCCGTCGGCGGTGTCATTGATGTCCATTTACACCCTGAAAAAAGAGGAGTCGGAGGATATGGTACGGTACACCATGTAGCGTTTCGGACAAAGAAAAACGAACAGGCGAAATGGCTGCCGATTATTGCTGAAAACCATCTGCCTTCGTCAGAAATTCTCGACAGGGAATACTTTACATCAGTTTATTTCAGGGAGAAAGGCGGTATCTTATTTGAAATTGCCACAGATGAACCGGGCTTTATGACAGATGAAACGTTTTCTGAGCTAGGGACTTCCTTAAAACTGCCTGAATGGCTGGAGAAACATAGACACCAAATTACAGACATTTTACCTGAACTTTAAAAGGGGGAATTTATAATGAAGCATATTTATGAAAAAGGAACATCTGACAACGTACTTTTGCTGTTGCATGGCACGGGCGGTAATGAACACGATCTGCTTTCATTGGGGCGGTTTATAGACCCTGATGCCCATTTGCTTGGTGTCAGAGGATCGGTGCTTGAAAATGGAATGCCGCGATTTTTCAAACGTCTGAGTGAAGGAGTTTTTGATGAAAAAGATCTTGTGGTGCGGACAAGAGAATTGAAAGATTTTATCGACGAGGCTGCAGAAACGCATCAGTTTGATCGCGGCAAAGTGATTGCAGTCGGTTATTCAAACGGCGCAAACATTGCGGCAAGCCTGCTTTTTCATTATAAAGATGTGTTAAAAGGGGCTATTCTGCATCATCCAATGGTTCCGATTCGGGGTATCGAGCTGCCTGATATGGCGGGGCTCCCTGTTTTTATCGGTGCCGGGAAATACGATCCTCTTTGCACGAAGGAAGAATCAGAAGAGCTTTACCGCTATTTACGTGACAGCGGGGCATCAGCCTCCGTTTTCTGGCAGGACGGGGGCCATCAGCTGACTCAGCATGAAGCTGAACAGGCTCGTGAATGGTACAAAGAGGCGATTGTATAAAAAAACCTTAGTCCGGATTTCGGACTAAGGTTTTTCATATCCTTACAGCCAAGTTGATACTTTTGAAAGCGGCAGACGGTTGCTTTGATGGGCAGGCTTCACTGCTTTGCCGATTGAAATTAGCATAACCGGAACATAGCGCTCACTGATATCAAATTGCTTTTGGAACTTCTCTTTGTTAAATCCGCCAATTGCGCAAGTGTCATAACCTTTTGCTTTTGCGGCAATCATAAGCTGCATAGCAGCTAAAGAAGCATTTAAGAAAGCTGAATCACGTGCGAATTGCTCGCTTTGGTAAGCACCGTTGATTTGGCCGAGCAATGTTTGTTTGATTTCATCCGTAATATAGCCTTGGCTTGCTAATTCAGCATAAACTTCTTCACCGTTTTCATTTGCCTTTAAATCGCCTAAAATGGCAACAACAGCAGAAGACTCAACGATTTGTTTTTGATTATACGCTACAGGAAGAAGCTCCGCTTTTGATTCATCGCTGTGGAATACTGTAAAATGCCAATGCTGAAGGTTCCAAGCGGAAGGCGCTTTAGCGGCAAGGTCTAATAGCTCAGTCAGCTCCTCCTTAGAGATCGGGGCATTTGTATCATATTCCTTTACAGATGCACGTGCTTTTAAAACATCCAGAGTATTCGTCATAGTGTTTCCTCCTTCGGATAAACGTGGTATGATAATAGAAAAGTTAGAAGCTTACTAAATGTAACTTGAAAGATTATTGTAATGGATCATTGAATACATGTCAATCAATAGATGAAGGGATGAAGACTTGTGGGAAATACGATGTGCCCTAAAATGGAATCCGCATTCTCATTGCTGGGAAAACGATGGAACGGTCTGATCATCCATGTGCTAATGGATGGGCCGAAACGGTTTAAAGAGATAACGGAAACAATACCGATGATCAGCCAAAAAATGCTGGCAGAGCGCTTGAAGGAGCTTGAACAAAACGAGATTGTCGAACGGCAGGTTCTCCCTGAAACGCCGGTCAAAGTCATCTACACGCTGACTGAAAAAGGAACAGCGCTTCAAGCTGTATTTCAAGAAATGCAGGCATGGGCCGATCAATTTTGCGAGCCTGGTGACACAGTGTGTGAAGAAGAGAAATAAGGAAAGCGGCACCTGAAAAAGAGCCTTTGTTTCCATGGTGAGTCATGTAAGTACGGTTCACACCCGTTTACATGACTTTTTACATTTGTCAGACTGACATTTCCGGATTGCAAAAGTGTCATGTTCATGGAAATGATCAATAAGTTATAGCATCCAACCTGTTGTAAATGGGGATTATGATGTATCTTATTATGCAAATCAGCAAAATTTTATATTTTCGGCCAAAGTCAGCTTCCAATTGGCATTTAAACCGGATCTAAAAGGAGATCCAGGTTTTTCGTATTGCTGGATGCTTCTAGACTGATGACTTCCGCATTTATGAAAAAAAGAGAGAGCTTCTTGGAGCTCTCTCTTCTTTTTTTTGTGGGGAGACGAAATCTTATAGTTTTCCATTCAAAAATTGCGCCTCACCAAGACCGAAACTCCAGTCTGCGTCACCATTCTCAGTAATAGATACCATGAGGTCTTCAGGGGAAATTCCGCATTTTTCTTCTAGCCTTTCAGCAAGCAGAGCATACAATTTTTCCTTTTGGCTTTCGGTTCTTGCTTTGCTTGTCATGCTAATGATGACCAGATCCTTGGTTCTCTGAAACCCTAATCCCGTATCTTGGATTATAAGCTCGTTTGCGGGATGCTGATGGACAATTTGATAACGGTCTCTTTCCGGAACACCAAATGCTTCAACCATCGCTTGGTGAGCAGTATCTAATAACAATTGCAGCGATTTTTCATCACGGCCCTCAATTACATCAAAACGCAATAATGGCATGTGTACTCCTCCTTCTGTGAAGTTGTTATCCGTCTGTTCTCATATTGTCTCATTTGCTTCCAGACAATGAATAGATATAATGATTGGCAGTCAACTTTAAAAAACATAACATATAACCAAAAGTTAATCAACATATAACTAATAAATCATTGGGTTAGGCGGTAGGTAATCGAGACAAGCTCATAAAAACGATTGACAGTCATTGATTAGGAGATTAGTATGAACATATTAGTTGATCAAAAGATAACAATCATATAACCAAGACGTTTTTAGTTATTAATGAAAGCGTTTTCTGTTCGTCTAGGCATGAAAAGCGCCAAAACATTGTCGCGAGAATCATATAAAACACTTTTGGAGGGGTACCATGCCGATTTTAATTGTAGCTGTCGGAGTGCTGATTCTGTTATTTCTCATTATTAAAGTAAAATTAAATACCTTTGTCTCACTGATTGTCGTTTCATTTTTAGTAGCCATCGGACTTGGAATGGATATCAATAAAATTGTTCTTTCAATTGAGGCTGGAATTGGCGGGCAGCTGGGGCATTTAGCTTTAGTGTTTGGACTTGGCGCGATGCTTGGGAGGCTTGTCTCAGATGCTGGGGGCGGCTATCGGATTGCCATTACGCTGATTGGCAAATTCGGGAGGAAACGAATACAGGCGGCGGTTGTGGTTGCCTCTTTTATCATCGGTATTGCGCTGTTTTTTGAAGTGGGTCTTGTTCTGTTGATACCGATTGTTTACGCGATTGCTAAAGAATTAAAAATGTCTTTTCTGTATCTGGGAATCCCGATGGCCGCCGCCTTAAATGTTACTCACGGATTTTTGCCCCCGCATCCTGCTCCAACTGCTATCTCAGTTGCATATGGTGCCCATATTGGCCAGGTGCTGCTTTTTGGAATCATCATCGCTGTTCCGACAACTGTGATTGCCGGGCCTTTATTTAATAAATTTGCGATGAAACGGTTTCCTGGTGCGTATCAAAAGCATGGAAACCTATCGGGGTTAGGACCAAGGAAAGAATTTCAGCTGAATGAAACACCGGGCTTTGCGATCAGTGCTGTCACGTCTTTATTCCCGGTTATCTTTATGGCAATGGCAACAGTTTTTTCTTTATTATTGAGTGAACATTCAAAAGGAAAAGACATTATAGAATTTATCGGCACTCCGGGAACGGCAATGCTCATTTCGCTGTTGCTTGCACTCTATACGATGGGATATGCCCGTAAAATATCTATGCAGGAAATCAGCAGATCTATTTCAGAATCAATTTCGCAAATTGCGATGATGCTGCTCATCATAGGAGGGGGAGGAGCGTTTAAACAGGTGCTGATTGACGGCGGGGTCGGCGATTATGTCGCTGATTTTTTCCGTCAAACAAACATGTCGCCGCTATTCGTTGCATGGACCATCGCCGCGGTTCTGCGTCTGTGTCTAGGCTCTGCTACCGTGGCTGCGCTTACCACAGCGGGAATGGCAGCTCCGCTTATGGAGGCTGGCAGTGTAAACCCCGCGTTAATGGTGCTTGCAACAGGAGCCGGCAGTGTCATTGCGTGTCATGTAAATGATGCAGGATTTTGGATGGTAAAGGAATTTTTCGGCTTGAGCATGAAAGAAACATTTCAAACCTGGACGCTGCTTACAACAATTCTTTCGGTTACAGGGCTCGGCTGTGTGTTATTGGCAGGGCTTGTGATGTAACAATCATAGACAGTCCGTAGCCCAATCGTTTTTCTTCCTTGCTGAATACTTTACGTATAGGCAGACATAAAGGAGGAAAAAATCATGTACCCTCATCATTCGTATTTACGCGGAATCCCAGGTCCAGCCGGATATCCGGCGCGTAGTCCTTTTTTGTTTGGCGCTCCTCTAGTCGGCGGTTTATTAGGCGGTTTTCTCGGGAGTGCGCTGTTTAACTATTCTCGTCCCTATGCCTATCCTCCTGGCCCTTATGGATATGGAGGCGGACCGTACGGTTTTGGTGCTGGCGTGCCATACGGGGGATATCCCGGCTTCTATTAATAAAAAACGGCCTGCATCGATTGCAGGCCGTTTTTTATCGGATGATTTCTACCTCGGACATATTGTAGTCTTGCTGCTTTTGAAACATGACTTCCAGAAGGCCATCCTTATAGACGGCTTTTGTTCCTTTGCGTTTGACTAAACAAGGAAGGTTTACTTTTTTCGGATGATCTGCTCTTGGGAGGTTTTCCAACCATAATTCGTGAGATGTGTGTTTGATTCTCACTTGTTCCAGCCATTCTTCGCTGATTGGCACCTTTACAAACACATGGTCAGCAGTTTCGAATATATCAATATCAGGTTTGACATCAGGTTTGGCGGGATGTTCTTTTTGGGGGAGAGGATCGCGGAAAGGAAATTGAGCCGCATAATCACTGCCGAACACACTTTCCATCACACGATTGACATACGTTTCAACTTCTTTCGGATCAGCTTTTTTTAATGCTTCTTTAGAAAATTGATTGTGGAAAGGAAAGTACTTGTTCCACTCAAACATTGTCTTCACATCCTTTCTTCACGGACAAAATAGTATATGCCCGCCAGATCTTTCACGTGATATAATATAAGATGCTCTAAAGAAAGGCAGGGATATAAATGCAATATTCAGAAACAAAAAAAGGCGTTATTTACACAGCCGTTTCCTTTATCATGTGGGGCCTGTTTCCGCTCTATTGGAAGCTTCTCGAACAGCTGCCGGCTCTTGATATTTTGGCTCATCGTATTATATGGTCTTTTGTTTTTATGTGTATCGTACTTTTTTTCTTGCGGCAATGGAAATTAGGATGGCAGGAACTGTGCTCTTTGAAAAAGAACGGAGGGATCCTCTCTTTATTTCTTGCTTCTATCCTGATTTCGATCAACTGGTTTGTATACATATGGGCTGTCAACCATGGCTTTTTGCTTGAGGCTAGTCTTGGCTATTACATTAATCCGCTTGTATCAGTGCTCCTTGGGATTTTATTTTTAAAGGAAAAACTGAATCGCCTGCAATTAGTGGCCGTTTCGATTGCGGCAGCCGGTGTCATCATCTCGGCGTTCCAATACGGCTCCATTCCTTATGTTGCGCTTCTCCTCGCATTCAGCTTTGGGCTGTACGGGTTAAGCAAAAAAAGAACAAGCCTGCCGAGCGCAATCGGTTTAACGCTGGAAACATTCATGATTATGCCGATTGCATTAGGGTATTTGCTGTTCAGCGGACATGTTCAGCCAGCGGGTGCAGAAAGCGGAGGGACGTGGCTGCTTCTCTTTTTGGCCGGTGTGTTTACGGCTTTGCCGCTCTTATTGTTTGCGGAAGGAGCGAAACGGCTGCCACTGTATCAAGTCGGTATCTTACAATATATTGCGCCGACCATTACCCTTCTGATCGGGCTGTTTGTTTACAATGAACCATTTTCCAGCTCGAAGGCTTTTACATTCAGCTGTATATGGGCTGCGCTGATCTTGTTTACGTTTTCACAAGTGAAGTGGAAACGGGCGTCAAAAAGCCATTGAGGCCTTTGGCTTTTCAGCTGATGCATATATTATGTATAATCATTTCATGTATGTAAGACATAAAGGAGCAAGACAATGGACAATGATAAAGAGATAGTGAAAGCCTATGCTTCACTTTGGAATAACCGATCTCTCGCACATGATGACGCAGAAGCGGTAGCAGAGGCGATTGATCTCGAGCTCTTGGATAAACGAACACATCCAAGACTCCGAAAACCGATGCTGGAAAAATATTTTGCCGCGATTCAGCGCATTGTGAATTCACAGCTCGAACCGGCTGTGAAATATCAGCTGGTCAAATTACATACAGAACGTGCAGAGTATTTAAAAGAAGAAAGAGGGGAGCAATCATGAAAGCGATCATAAAAGAAGATGTGCAAGCATCTTTAGAACGATATGCGGACCGCCCTGTATATATCCATTTAGAAACCACCACAGGTTCTTATTCAGCGCATTTAAATGAAAAGAACATGACGGTTGTTGCGTATATCCGCAATGCAAAAGTCACTTATCATCAGGCAAAAATCAAAGGCAACGGGCCTTACCGCGTTGGCTTGAAAACAGAAGAAGGCTGGATTTATGCTGAAGGCTTGACTGAATACACGGTAGATGAAGAAAACCGTTTATTAATGGCGGGACACCTGCCGGGCGGTAAACTGGCTATTTCTCTGCAAATCAGCGAAAAACCGTTCACAGTTTAAAGAAAAGGGTGAATAATAATGAAAGAACATGTACTAGTAATCCTGCCTCACCCTGATGATGAATCATATGGAGTGGCAGGCCTCATTGCCTTAAACAGAAAAAAAGACATTCCCGTTACGTATGCCTGCGCCACTTTAGGTGAAATGGGCAGAAATATGGGCGATCCATTTTTCGCGAATCGGGAAACGTTGCCGCTATTAAGAAAACAAGAGCTCATCAATGCCTGCAAAGAAATGGATATCAATGACCTTCGTATGCTTGGACTCCGTGACAAAACGCTCGAATTTGAAGATGATGAGTATTTAGCTGATATCATGGAAGAGATCATAGATGATGTAAAACCAAGTTTAATTGTCACATTTTATCCCGGACACGGTGTGCACCCTGACCATGATGCATGCGGGGAAGCGGTTATCCGTGCATTATATCGCAAAAAGAAAGAAGACCGTCCGCGTACAATCTGCATGGCCATTACCCGCAACAGAGAAGAGGTTCTCGGCGAAGCTGATGTCGTGCTTGATATCAAAGAAGTAGCTGATATTAAAATGAATGCGTTAAGAGCTCACCGCACACAAACAGAAGGCATGCTCAGAGAGCTTGAAGAGAAATTGAAAAATAATGAACCTGTTATGGCAACATGGTTTGAAGAAGAAATATATTGGACGTATCAATGGAATGATTAATCAAAAAGGTATAAGGCCTTAAGCCTTATACCTTTTTTAATTTTAAGTCCGATGCAATTGCTGAAGCGAGAGTGGATCTCAAGGAAATACCTTCGAAAGACAAACCTAGCTGAACCGCTGTTTGCGCGATTTCCGGACGGATTCCAGACAAAGTTGAAGAAACACCGATTAAACGAAGCGCCTCAATCAGACTGAACAGCTGATGGGCAACCATCGTATCAATCACAGCTACTCCTGACAAATCAATATACAGTTGTGTCACCTTTTTTTTCGCACATTGATGCAGTGTGTTTTCCATAATCAGCTTGGCGCGGACTGTATCAATATCTCCGATTAAAGGCAGCAGTCCGACGCTGTGAAACAGCACGATGACCGGAGCGCTCAATTCAGTAATCATATCTTTTTGGGCCTGAAGCTGAAGGCTTGTGTTTTTGTACATTTCTTCTATAAAAATATGAATCACAAGATCAAACGCTTTTATAAGGGCGTGATACAGGTCTTCGGCTTCTTCGCTTTTCACAGTATCCTGATTGAGATGGACAAATTCTTTCACATAGGAAACATATAAATCTCTCACTCTGACAAACTCCCGAATAATATAGTGGATAGGAGTTTTTAAATGCTCTTGATCCTGTGTGACTTCAAAGGCCCAATCTTTCAGTATAGGCAAGTATACGTCCTCATCATCTATAAAAATACGGTTTATTTTATAGTTAAAGGCAAGATTCTGGCTCTTTAAATTGTGAATGACAACAGGATCTGTTGAGGCATAAATGGAATTGGGATCAGTCTCCTCGATTGTTTCATACCACGTTGAACTGATGGTTTTCGCATGCTGGGAAAGATACTCGAATAATTTTTTGTTTTTTGCCATGATTGATCACCTCTTTTAAATGTGTTGTTTTTGCGAATAACGTTTTTGCAGTTTTGCCAGCCTGAAAAACAGCCCAACTGCTCCGGCGGCGAGTCCTGCTATTAATCCAATCCAATAGCCGAATGCACCGAGGCTTGTAAACGTACCGACCATATAACCGACCGGAAGGCCAATGACCCAGTAAGAGACAAAAGCTGCCGCAAGCGTATAGTTCACATCTTTGTACCCTCTGAGTGCTCCCTGGATCGGTGCGGCAACAGCATCGGAAAGCTGAAAAAATAGCGCATAAATTAAAAAGTGCTGTGTCAGCCGGAGCACATCGGGGTCAGAAGTGTACATGCCCGCAATTTGCTCTCTGAATAAAAGGATACAGGCGGCAGTGAACAAAGAAAAGCCGATCGCCATCATGATGCCGATTAAGCTATATGAGCGTGCGTCCTTAAAACGGGCTGCACCCGCTTCAAACCCGACAACAATTGTTAGAGCCATGGACACGCTAAGCGGCAGCATATATAAAAGAGACGCAAAATTCATGGCTGCCTGGTGGGACGCGATGGTCACTGTATGAAAATGGCTCATGAGAAGCGTGACAGCTGCGAAAATGCTCGTTTCAAAAAACACGGCGAACCCAATAGGCAGCCCGATTTTGAGCAAATTTTTGCATGCTTTCCAAGAGAACTTATACATGGTAAGGAAAATCCCGTATTCAGAAAACGGTGCGTTTTTATGAATAATGAAAAAACTGATGATGCAGATACACCAGTAAGTTAACGCGGATGCCAGCCCCGCGCCTACACCCCCAAGTCCCGGCATTCCGAACTTCCCGAAGATAAATACATAATTCAATACAAAATTGATTGGAAGAGAACTGAGTGTAATCATCATGGTGACTCTCGTTTTTCCTAATGAGTCGATGAATGATCTCAACACGGTGTAAACAAATAAAGGGAAAATTCCCAGTGATAAAAAGCCTAAAAAGTGTTTAGCAATCTGATGCACGTGAATATCAAGGTTCAATCGGCCAAGAATAAGGTCAACTGCAGCATATCCAATCAATAAAACGGCGATGCTAAGTAGCGCGGCCACGTATACAGCCTGTAAAACAGTAAAGGGGATCTTCTGTTTTTTCTCTGCGCCTAATAGCTGAGCGACAATCGGGGTGACCGCCATTAATATACCTGCAAGTCCTGTGTAAACAGGGGTCCAAAGGCTTGAGCCAATCGCGACACCCGCTAAATCAGCGGGGCTGACTTTCCCTGACATCACCGTATCTAGAAAAGTCATAAGAGAAAGCCCCGCCTGGGTAATGAATATCGGTATTAAAATGTGCAAGAGCTGTTTGATTTTTTCCCGGGCGTTTTGAGTTTCTTTCATACATTGATCTCCGTTTCTTTTTCATAACGAGAGAAATTATAACATTTTATGTATAAAAAGCAATGAACGCCGGGCCTATTCTTTTTTTGTTGGTTTCGTTTTTCTAAACATTTGGGCATAAATAAAAGAAAGCGAAATCACGCCTAAAAAGGTGCAAATATACTGAATGATTCTTTCGATTTCCATTCTTTACATCCCTCCTTTACCAATAGAATGTGCATCAATAAGATAAGCATTCGTGAAAAGTTGGAAATTTGAACAGGAGATGAAGATTATGCGCTATGAGCAGATATCAGAAAATGCGTTCAAGGGGAAAATACAGGTGTACCTAGAGCAAATATTAGGTGATGCATCTCTAATCTTGAAAACGCTTCACGAAAAAGACCAGTGTCTCCTTTGTGAATTAGATGATTTGGGGCACATATTTCAGGACATGCAGGGGATTGCATCCTCCTTTTATTTGCAATCATACATTGAGGAATTTACGCCGGCATTTATTGAGCTGGCCAAGGCGATTAAAGCCTTATCGGAACATAAGCATGGAGCTTTAATTGTGATTGAAAGAGCAGACCCGGTTGAACATTTTATTCAAAAAGGCACCTCCCTACACGCCGAGATCAGCTCTTCATTAATTGAAAGCATCTTTTTTCCCGGAAACCCTCTTCATGACGGCGCTTTATTAGTGAGGGAAAACAAACTCGTGTCAGCAGCCAATGTGCTCCCGCTGACGACGAAGGAAGTGGATATCCATTTGGGAACCCGGCACCGGGCGGCTCTCGGTATGTCGGGCTATACGGATGCACTGGTGCTCGTGGTTTCAGAGGAAACAGGGAAGATGTCGTTTGCCAAAGACGGTGTATTATATCCGTTAATTTCACCAAGAACGTAAAAATAATAAAAAGGGCCTGATTAAGAATCCTATCATGAGACAAAATGACTGAATTCGTATCTTTATTAAAGCATTCGCTTCAAGCTGAATGCTTTTTGTCTTGAAGACAGGGAATATAAGCTGGTAGAAAAGTTATATGTAATGAATATTAATAAAGTGAAATACTTTACCTGTTTATGTATTTATAGTACCGTATAAAATATTATATAAATTTTCAAAGGAAGGGTGCTGCCGCATGGCAAATGTATTAATGATCGGTTTCCCCGGTGAAGGGCATATTAATCCCTCTATCGGTGTGATGAAGGAGCTGAAATCCCGGGGAGAAAACATTACGTACTACGCAGTGAAGGAATATAAAGAAAAAATCACAGCTCTTGATATAGAGTTTCGTGAGTATCATGATTTCAGGGGAGATTACTTCGGGAAAAACGCAACCGGCGATGAAGAAAGAGATTTCACAGAAATGCTCTGCGCTTTTTTGAAAGCCTGTAAGGATATCGCGACTCATATTTATGAGGAAGTCAAACATGAATCGTATGATTATGTCATATATGATCACCATCTTCTCGCGGGTAAAGTCATTGCCAACATGCTGAAGCTGCCAAGATTTTCATTGTGTACAACCTTTGCGATGAATGAGGAATTTGCGAAGGAAATGATGGGAGCGTACATGAAAGGATCACTTGAAGATTCACCTCATTATGAATCATACCAGCAGCTTGCAGAAACGTTAAATGCTGATTTTCAAGCAGAGATCAAGAAGCCATTTGATGTTTTTTTAGCTGATGGTGACTTGACAATCGTCTTTACATCAAGGGGATTTCAGCCACTGGCTGAGCAATTTGGCGAGCGATATGTATTTGTCGGTCCTTCCATTACAGAAAGAGCCGGAAACAATGATTTCCCATTTGATCAGATTGACAATGAAAACGTGCTGTTTATTTCAATGGGAACCATTTTTAATAATCAAAAGCAGTTTTTTAATCAATGCCTTGAAGTGTGTAAGGACTTTGACGGTAAAGTTGTGCTTTCCATCGGCAAGCATATTAAAACAAGTGAGTTAAACGACATTCCGGAGAATTTCATTGTACGCCCGTATGTCCCTCAGCTTGAGATCTTGAAAAGAGCCAGCTTATTTGTGACCCACGGCGGAATGAACAGCACAAGTGAAGGTTTGTATTTTGAAACCCCGCTCGTTGTCATTCCGATGGGAGGCGACCAATTTGTTGTCGCAGATCAGGTAGAAAAAGTCGGCGCAGGAAAAGTAATTAAAAAGGAAGAATTGTCTGAAAGCCTACTGAAAGAGACGATACAAGAAGTAATGAATAATCGTTCGTATGCTGAAAAGGCAAAAGAAATTGGACAATCACTGAAAGCGGCAGGCGGCTCTAAAAAAGCAGCCGACAGCATTCTTGAAGCTGTAAAACAAAAAACTCAATCAGCAAATGCATAGTGTAAAAGCCTGTTCTTATCGAAAGAACAGGCTTTTTGCCATTTCATAAGAATGCAGAGGAAGGGATTTGACACGCCGATAGAGAATTGATTAGAAAAATAGACAAGAAAGGAGGAGAAACTGCTTCGTTCATCGATAGAAAACCATCATTTTTACCCTCACTTAAATAGTTCCTTAGACTTTCGAAAAACATATCGTGCTTATGTAAAATGTTAGATGTTTATTTGAAGGTTTAAAGGTCGAACGATGCTGAAAATGCTGCGCCAAATGTTTGAAAAGGGTTTAACTTGCTGAAAAATTGACGATAAAACAGTTGTGTGCCATTTTTGGAAACAAAATACTAGCTGTTTTTACAAAAAAACAGTTTAGGAGGTTGAATGAATGAAAAAGAAGATTGTAGCCGGCTTGGCTGTTTCTGCAGTTGTTGGGTCGTCGATGGCCGCAGCACCCGCGGAAGCAAAAACGATAAAAGTAAAAAGCGGTGACTCTCTTTGGAAACTTTCCCGCCAGTATGATACGACAATATCAGCTCTGAAATCCGAAAACAAATTGAAATCAACGGTGCTTTATGTCGGACAAAGCCTTAAGGTTCCTGAAAGCAGCAAAAAAAGCACGACATCCCCATCTAACTCAAGCAAAACATCAACATACACAGTTGCATATGGTGATTCCCTATGGATGATTGCTAAAAATCATAAAATGAGTGTTTCTGAGCTTAAAAGCTTAAACAGCCTGAGCAGTGACCTGATTCGTCCGGGGCAAAAGCTTAAGATCAAAGGGACAAGCAGTTCAAGCGGATCAAATGGACCAAAGAAAAACAGCGGTTCCAATTCTTCAGGTTCTTCAAAAAGTACATATACGGTCAAGCTTGGTGACTCACTGTGGAAAATCGCAAACAGCTTAAATATGACTGTAGCCGAATTAAAAACCTTAAATGGCTTAACATCAGATACACTTTATCCTAAACAGGTGCTCAAAATAAAAGGAAGCAGTTCACCTAAGAACGGAAACAGCGGTTCCAAAAAGCCGTCAAACTCCAATCCCTCAAAAACAACGACGTACAAGGTAAAAGCAGGCGATTCACTGTGGAAAATTGCAAATCGGCTCGGAGTCACTGTCCAAAGCATCCGTGATAAAAACAATTTATCATCGGATGTGCTGCAAATCGGGCAGGTTCTGACTATTTCGGGAGCATCAAAATCTAATCCTTCAAATCCGACAAAGCCAACAAAGCCAAAAGATAACTCAGGGTCAAACATTCAAATAGGTTCGAAGATTGACAGAATGATAACGGAAGCGAAAAAATATGTCGGAGTGCCTTACCGATGGGGCGGAAACACGCCTGCCGGTTTTGATTGCAGCGGCTTCATTTATTACCTCATTAATAATGTATCATCTATATCAAGATTGAGTACGGCAGGGTATTGGAATGTCATGCAGAAAGTCAGCCAGCCGTCAGTAGGAGACTTTGTCTTCTTTACCACATATAAATCCGGCCCGTCTCACATGGGGATTTATCTAGGCGGCGGTGATTTTATTCATGCAAGCTCATCGGGCGTCGACATTTCCAATCTCAGCAATTCGTATTGGAAACAGCGGTACTTGGGCGCAAGAAGTTATTTTTAAAAATGAGTATGACAAAAAGCCTTTTATAGGCTTTTTTGTTTATACCAGACAATGATTGACCACACTGTTAGAAAAAACAAGGGGGAGACAGTATGTACCGTCTCTTGCTGTTGATGATGCTGACGGCACTGGGAGTTGCCGGATGCGGACAAAAAAAACCTCCAGACCCTCCTAACCGGGTGCCGGAAAAAAAAGTGGTTGAAACGTCAGCGTTTGGTCATCATGTCCAGTTGGTCAATCGTGAAGGGAAAGCAGTCGGCTTTATAGAGATCAAAGAATCAGATGATGAAGGCCTCGATATTCATATTTCCGCAAACAGCCTGCGTCCAGGTGCTTCTCTCGGTTTTCATATTTATGAGAAAGGTTCTTGTGTCAGGCCGGATTTTGAATCAGCGGGCGGTCCCTTTAATCCGCTGAACAAAGAACACGGCTTCAATAATCCGATGGGGCATCATGCCGGAGATCTGCCGAACCTTGAAGTCGGTGCTGATGGAAAGGTAGATGTCATAATGAATGCGCCTGACACTTCACTGAAAAAAGGAAGTAAACTAAATATTCTCGACGAGGACGGAAGTGCATTTATTATTCATGAACAAGCGGACGATTATCTGACAAACCCAAGCGGCAATTCCGGTGCGCGTATTGTCTGCGGAGCCCTTTTGGGAAATAACGAGAAGCAGTAATATCATCCAAGCCCTTTTGTATTGAGCATACAGGGGCTTTTTTAGTATACTCGTTAATGGAATATGAATAGGAAAGGGAATCTGTCTATGACAACTCAACTACAGCACTTAACATTGCCGGAAGATATACAACAAAAGCTTTTATCATATAAAGAGCAGCCTATTTCCCCGGAGTTTCAATCGCTTATAGGAACATCAGGCTATGAGGCGGAGGATGAAGCCATTCTATTTGACGCCATTATTGCATTAGCCATGGGGAAAAATGTCCTGCTGAAAGGGCCTACAGGTTCAGGAAAAACAAAGTTGGCAGAAACATTGTCCAGCTATTTTCATAAACCGATGCACAGCGTCAACTGTTCAGTCGACTTGGATGCTGAGGCATTGGTCGGTTATAAAACGATTGAAAATCAATCTGGCCAGGCGACAATCGAGTTTGTTTCAGGACCTGTTACAAAGGCAATGAAGGAAGGCCATTTTCTTTATATAGATGAAATCAATATGGCGAAGCCAGAAACACTGCCTATTTTAAACGGTGTATTAGATTACAGAAAAATGATGACAAATCCGTTTACAGGCGAGGTCATACGGGCTAAAAGCGGTTTCGGAGTCATTGCAGCCATCAATGAAGGCTATGTCGGAACTGTTCCTCTGAATGAAGCGTTGAAAAACCGTTTTGTCATCATTGATGTGCCTTATATTAAAGGCGAGCTGCTGAAACAAGTGCTCATGTCTCAGTCAGCCCTGAAAGACGAGAAATTGATTGACAGATTTATCACGCTTTCCTCTGACTTGATCGTTCAGGCCAATAACGGACAGGTGTCTGAAGAAGCGGCATCCATCAGAGCTTTACTCGATACATGTGATTTAGCTGCTTATATTCCGCCGCGTCGTGCCATTGAGCGGGGAATTGTAGAAAAGCTTGATGATGATCGGGAAAAAGCGGCCGTCCGAAATATTGCAGAAACTCTATTTGAATGAGGGGGCTGCGATGAAATTTATCAAATTTAACGACAGCACGATTGATTCATTTTTATTTATGATGCTGACTGATTTGGCCAAAACACTCACCAAGAGTGAAGCGGTAGAAGTGGAGTATGGCGTTCAGTCCTATTACAATCCATTTGAAAAGAAAATCTATATGAGCCACTTTTGGAAAGACAGGGCAGCTGAGGACATGGAAGCGGGTCTGAAAAGCGACGTCTACCTGCGTTCAGTCGGAACAAGATATAGCTCGCTGCATGAGTTTGCGAACTTTTTGAATGATATCCATCGTCATCTCACCTTTAAAAGTTTTGCCAAGCAGCTCTTTATGCTGCTTGAAGACATTAGGATCGAAGAATGCATCAAACGTGAGCGTCCGGGTACGAAACATGTATTTGCGAAGCGAAAAGACATGTACAGAAAACATTTCTCAACCCAGCTGACCTTAAATTTGGAACGAAGCATTTTTACCGATGCGCTCTTTTGCGCGATCTATGTCAAGCTCACAGCGGAATCGCCGCTCGAGACCCTTCCATCCATACGTGAAGATATCGATCTGATGCGCCCGTTTATTGAGCAGCAGCTCTTGCGTGTGTATGAAGCAGATTCGACACGGCAGGTTCTGAAAATTGTTGAGGACCTCATGGACGGACTTGAAGAGGTGCTCGATAAAGACATGTTGAACACCTACTTCTTTTTGCCTGAGCTTGACTACGCAAAAGCTGCAGAACAGCCGTTATTTGAAGAAGAGAAAAAAGCGCCGAAGCTGAGTGATGACATCACGCTTCCAAAACAATCAGACGGTGATGAGGATATCCATGAAGAAGAAATGCCGACATGGCACCGGGAAACAGAAGCACCGTCTAAAAGCTTCCTTCAATTTGATATTGAACACGGCGCAAAATCAGATTTAGGAAAAGATGCTTCAAGGGAAGGCGACGATGGAGATCAGGCCCTTGGCTCTGTTCAAGGATCAGCCAGACAAACGAAACGGAAAGACTATTCCAAGCTTGAAGCGCTGGAGTCCCAAAAAGACCAGCCGAACGGAGCGGGTATGGCTGACGGCAAAGAAAATAAATACGCATTTCCAATTTATAAAGAACCGCAGCCGGCAACAAATGAAGAAGAGCTTTCTTATAAACAGCAGGCAAAAACGATTGAGTCGTATCAAAAGCGTTTGAAACAAATGATTCAAAAAACACTGGAGCATAAAAAAACATTGCCGAGAACAGACCTTCATGTCGGGAGACTGAACAATAAGCTTCTTCGCTACTTCACTGAGCGAAATCCGCGCCTGTTCTACAAAAAGCAAGAACCATCTTCAGAAATCGACGCAGTTTTTACATTGCTGGTCGATTGTTCAGCCAGCATGTTCGACAAAATGGACGAAACAAAACGAGGAATCGTGCTGTTTCACGAAGCGTTGAAATCGGTAGCGGTTCCGCATCAGATTGTCGGGTTCTGGGAGGACACAAATGATGCAACCGAAACAAGCCAGCCAAACTATTTCAATACGGTTATTCCCTTCCGATCATCATTAAGACAAGAGTCTGGACCGGCCATTATGCAGCTTGAGCCAGAAGAAGATAACCGTGACGGGTACGCAATTAGGCAGATGACGAAAAAAATGCTGCATCGCAGCGAGGCGCAAAAGTTCTTAATTGTTTTCTCAGATGGAGAGCCGGCCGCATTTGGCTACGAACAAAATGGGATCGTCGATACAAGTGAGGCGGTTATCGAAGCCCGAAAAAGAGGAATAGAAGTGATAAATGTTTTTCTCTCCAACTCAGAAATAGAAGAATCGCAAATGAAGACGATCCAGGATATGTACGGAAAATTCAGTATATTTGTCCCGGATGTTGATCAGTTACCGGATGTTCTGTATCCGTTGCTGAAAAAACTGCTTCATAAAAGCATAGGGTAGCCCTTAATCCTATGCTTTTTGGCGTTTGTTTTTTCGAATGATTAAATTTTTTGTTTTTTATAAAGGTTTTTTACTATTTTGTGAACAATCAAGGTAGAATCAAATTGCAAACAGTGGTAAAATATCGTTGGAAGCGTTTTTATTACATAATTTTGGACACAGCGTTCGAAAGTTATTTCAAGATAGTGAATCAATCACTTGATTATCTAAGTTGGGGGTAATATTCAAATGTTTCAAAATAGTATGAAACAACGAATGAATTGGGAAGATTTTTACGGTCCGAACCTCGGCTATGCGCTGGAGCTTTACGATCAATATACCCAGGATCCGGACAGCATTGACCCGGATTTGAAGGAAATGTTCGACGAGCTCGGTGCTCCGCCAAGCGATATAAAAGAGGCCTCGGGAACAAAAGAAAAGGGACGTGTTACAGCCGATCTGATTCAAAAGATCGCATCCGCAGTCAGACTTGCAGAAGATATCCGAACCTATGGCCATTTGAACGCTTCCGTCAATCCGCTCAGAAAGGATGGGAAAAAGAGCGAACTTTTTCCATTATCCGATTACGGGCTAACAGAAGAGGAAATAAAAGCAATACCTGCGTCTGTCATCTGCAAAGACGCTCCTAAAAACATTACGAACGGTTTAGAAGCCATTCAGTATTTACGAAATACGTATAAAAGAACCATCTCTTTTGAATTTGACCATGTGCATGACTTCAAAGAGCGCGAGTGGCTGACAAGAAAGATTGAATCTGGCGAGCTGTTCCAGAAGAACTCAGCTGAAAAACTGTCGGCTGTGCTGGAAAGACTGACTGAAGTAGAGGGCTTCGAGCAGTTTTTGCACCGCACATTCGTAGGGCAGAAGCGCTTTTCCATTGAGGGTCTGGACGCTCTTGTTCCAGTGCTTGATGACATTATTGCACAATCTGTCAAATCAGGTACGACAAGTGTCAACATCGGGATGGCGCACAGGGGACGCCTGAATGTCTTGGCACATGTGCTCGGCAAACCGTATGAAATCATCTTCTCTGAATTCCAGCATGCGCCGAACAAAGATCTTGTCCCGTCTGAGGGATCAATTGGAATCAGCTACGGATGGACAGGGGATGTCAAATACCATTTGGGGGCGAATCGGGAGCTTCAAGACGCTGAAACAAAATCAGCGCGCATTACGTTAGCGAACAACCCGAGCCACTTGGAATTTATCAATCCGATTGTTGAAGGCAGCACAAGAGCGGCACAGGAAACGCGAACACAAAGCGGATACCCGGTACAAGATGAAACAAAATCGCTGGCCATTTTAATCCATGGAGACGCTGCATTCCCTGGGGAAGGAATTGTAGCTGAAACATTGAATTTAAGCTCTTTAAAAGGGTATCAAGTAGGCGGTGCGATTCATATTATCGCCAATAACATGATCGGATTCACAACAGAAAGCGCTGAATCCAGATCGACAAAATATGCCAGCGACCTGGCCAAGGGTTATGAAATTCCGATTGTTCACGTGAATGCGGACGATCCTGAAGCTTGTCTTTCAGCTGTTAAGTTTGCGGTCGAATACCGAAAAACATTCAACAAAGATTTTCTGATTGATTTGATCGGGTACAGACGCTATGGACACAACGAAATGGATGAACCGTCAACCACTCAGCCAATGCTGTATGACGCTGTCAGAAAGCATCCGACCGTCAAACAAATTTTCGCTGAAAAGCTGGTAAAAGAAGGCGTGCTTACCGAGGAAGTTGTTCAAAACATCGAAAAATCGGTAACGAAGCGCATTGAAGATGCATATCAGAAAGTTCCGTCTAAAAAGGAACACACTGCCTGTGAAATTGAACTTCCAGAGCCTGTATCAAACGGTTTCCCAGATGTGGACACTTCGATTGATTTTGATGTGCTCCGCAAGCTGAATGGCGAATTGATCAACTGGCCGGAGTCATTTAATGTTTTCGGCAAGCTAAAGCGCATTTTAGAAAGACGCGCCAAGGCGTTCGATGATGACAGAAAAGTGGAATGGTCTTTGGCAGAATCACTCGCGTTTGCTTCAATTTTGAAAGACGGAACACCGATTCGTTTAACAGGACAGGATTCCGAGCGCGGAACGTTTGCCCAAAGAAACCTTGTGCTTCATGACAGTGAGACGGGCGAAGAATTTGTGCCGCTTCATCACTTATCTGACTGCAACACATCATTTGCTGTTCATAACAGCCCGCTGTCTGAAGGATCGGTTCTCGGTTTTGAATACGGCTATAACGTGCATTCACCGGAAACGCTTGTTTTGTGGGAAGCGCAGTACGGAGATTTTGCCAACGCTGCTCAAGTGTATTTTGACCAATTTATTTCTGCCGGACGCGCGAAATGGGGCCAAAAATCCGGATTAGTCATGCTGCTTCCGCACGGTTACGAGGGACAGGGGCCTGAGCACTCAAGCGGAAGAATCGAGCGATTCCTGCAGCTTGCAGCGGAAAACAACTGGACGGTTGCCAACCTGACAAGCGCGGCACAGTATTTCCATATTTTAAGAAGACAGGCTAAAATGCTGCTTCGTGAAGAAATCAGACCGCTCGTCATTATGACGCCGAAGAGCCTTCTTCGCAACCCAAATACGGTGTCGGAAGTGCAGGAGCTCAGCGAAAGCCGCTTCCAGCCTGTTTATGAACAGTCGGGACTTTCTCATGACTATGAAAAAGTAACCAGACTTGTATTATCCAGCGGTAAAGTGTCTATAGACATCAGTGATCATTTTAATAAGTTAGAAGACGGTAAAGAGTGGCTTCACATTGCGAGAATCGAACAGCTGTATCCATTCCCGGCAAAAGGAGTCAAAGAATTATTTGCAAAACTTCCGAACCTGAAAGAAATCGTTTGGGTGCAGGAAGAGCCGCAGAACATGGGGGCTTGGGGTTATATCAGCCCGTATTTGACAGAGATTGCACCAGAGGGAGTAAGCGTTCAATATATTGGACGAAGAAGACGATCCAGCCCTGCAGAGGGAGATCCGACAGTTCATAAAAAAGAACAGGAACGTATTGTATCTGATAGCTTGACTCGCAAAAACTAAGGGGGAAATGAAAAAATGGCGGAAATTAAGGTACCTGAATTAGCAGAATCAATCTCAGAAGGAACAATAGCCCAATGGTTAAAGCAGCCTGGTGACTATGTAGAACAGGGTGAATATCTGCTTGAACTAGAAACGGATAAAGTGAATGTTGAATTGACAGCAGAAGAATCGGGTGTACTTCAAGAGGTATTGAAAGATTCGGGTGATACCGTCCAGGTCGGAGAAATTATCGGTACGATTTCAGAAGGCGCGGGTGAAAGTTCTGCCCCTGCTCCTACAGAGAAAGCAGAAAGCAAGGAAAGCGTAAAAGAAGAGAAACAGGCTGAACCAGCTGCACAAGAGGTGAGCGAGGAAGCACAATCTGAAGCAAAATCAAGAACAATTGCTTCTCCGTCGGCCCGTAAGCTGGCGAGAGAAAAAGGAATTGACCTGTCTCAAGTTCCAACTGGAGATCCGCTTGGAAGAGTGCGCAAGCAGGATGTCGAAGCGTACGAAAAACCGGCATCAAAACCGGCTCCTCAGCAAAAGCAGCAGCCTCAGGCTCAAAAAGCACAGCAAAGCTTTGACAAACCTGTTGAAGTGCAAAAAATGTCACGCCGCAGACAAACGATTGCAAAACGCCTTGTAGAGGTACAGCAAACATCAGCGATGCTGACCACATTTAATGAAGTGGACATGACGGCTGTCATGAATCTCAGAAAACGCCGCAAAGATCAATTCTTTGAGCAAAATGAAGTGAAGCTCGGCTTTATGTCTTTCTTCACGAAAGCGGTCGTGGCTGCATTGAAAAAATATCCGCTGTTGAATGCAGAAATTCAAGGCGATGAGTTGATCGTTAAAAAATTCTACGATATCGGAATCGCTGTTGCTGCTGATGAAGGCCTTGTCGTTCCGGTTGTGCGGGATGCGGATCGCCTGACATTTGCAGGAATCGAAAAAGAGATCGGCGAGCTTGCGAAAAAAGCAAGAAACAATAAATTAACCCTTAGCGAGCTTCAGGGAGGCTCCTTCACGATTACAAACGGAGGGACTTTCGGTTCATTGATGTCAACTCCAATTTTAAACAGCCCGCAAGTCGGTATACTGGGCATGCATAAGATTCAACTGCGCCCTGTAGCCATTGATGAAGAGCGTTTCGAAAACCGTCCGATGATGTATATCGCTTTATCTTATGATCACCGAATTGTAGACGGTAAAGAAGCGGTTGGTTTCCTCGTGACAATCAAAAATTTACTGGAAGATCCTGAACAGCTTTTATTAGAAGGATAATAAAAAAGGGTACATCACGATAAAGTGATGTACCTTTTTTGATGCATATTTAAAGTGATAGATTGCTGCTTTTGGATCCAGCTCGTTTCTTTTTCACTTTTTTCGACCAATATGTTGCAAGCATAGAACCTGAAAGGTTATGCCACACACTGAATATTGCGCTTGGTACGGCAGATAGCGGTGAGAAATGAGCCGTGGCAAGTGCAGCCCCAAGTCCGGAGTTTTGCATGCCGACTTCGATTGCGATCGCTTTTTGAGACGGGTAATCCATTTTTAAAAGCTTTGCACAAAGAAACCCAAGTAAATAACCGATACCGTTATGCAGGATAACAACTGAAAAAATGAGCAACCCCGATTGAAGCAGATTTTCCCGATTGCCGCTGACGACAGCTGAGACAATCGCAACGATGCCAATGACAGAAACAAGAGGAAGGGCATGTACGGCTTTTGCCACTTGTTTTCTGAAAAACATTTTGACAATCAGACCTGCAATGATCGGAAATAAAACCGCCTGTAAGATTGAGATAAACAAAGACCCTGGCGAGACAGGAAGCCATTCTTTGGCAAACAGCATAATCAACAACGGTGTTACAACAGGTGCCAATAAGGTAGAAATTGTCGTAACCGCAACAGAAAGGGCAGTATTTCCTTTTGCTAAGAATGTCATAACATTAGATGCAGTTCCCCCGGGACAGCAGCCGACAAGAATAACACCAACTGCGATTTGAGCTGGAAGATGAAGCCCAAATGCGAGGCCGAAAGCAACGAGCGGCATGATCGTATACTGGGCTATTACTCCAATAATAACTTGCCAAGGCTTTCTTACCAGCTCTTTGAAATCATCGGCTTGCAGTGTAAGGCCCATCCCAAACATGATAATGCCAAGAAAAATCGTAATATAAGAACTGATCCACGTAAATAAAGATGGGAAAGAAAATCCCAGCACTGCAAAAACAATGACCCATATGCCAAAGGTTTGTCCTGCAAAATGACTTATTTTTCTAATGATGTCCATAAAAACACTCCTAACACACTTATCAAGAACTTCAGCAGAAATTCTTACAAATTTCATAACATTCTCTTATTATAAATAATTTTCTGAATAATTCAATATTAGTTTTTAGCAGATGTCTATAGATATATAATGTAAACTAATTAAAATGTTCTTGACTATATAGGAAGATATTCTTACAATGAACCTTTATAATGGTTAGATCAAATAGGAGTGATACGGTGAAGGAAGCAAATCAATGGTCTTCGAAGCTCGGCTTTATTTTAGCCGCGGCAGGATCAGCTATCGGGCTTGGTGCGATATGGAAATTCCCATATGTTGCCGGAACCAGCGGAGGAGGCGCATTTTTACTTATTTTTATTTTATTTACGGTTTTAATCGGACTGCCTTTATTGTTAGGTGAATTCATCATAGGCAGAAGAACACAGAAAGATGCCGTTCAGTCCTATAAAACACTTGCTCCAGGAACGAAGTGGCATTGGATCGGTTATTTAGGTATGGTGACGTGCTTTATTCTTCTATCTTTCTACAGTGTCGTAGGCGGATGGATTTTAATTTATATTATAAAAGGCTTCACTGGCGGTTTATCGCAAACATCTGGTTTTGATACGATATTTGCAAGTACCATTTCAAATCCTTATTTGGCTGTAGGAGGCCAGCTGCTCTTTATGGTGGTAACAATTTTAGTTGTTGCAAAAGGGGTAAGCAGCGGAATTGAAAAAGCAAGCCAAGTATTAATGCCGGCGCTTTTTCTATTATTCATCATTTTAATGGTGCGTTCGGTTACACTTGATGGCGCGATGGAAGGAATCAAATTTTTCCTGATGCCTGATTTAACTGCAATTGATGCCAATACCATTTTATATGCAATGGGACAATCCTTTTTCTTATTAAGTGTCGGTGTATCTGTCATGGTAACGTATAGCGCTTATTTAGAGAAACAGGAAAATCTGGTACAGTCCGCTGTATCTGTAACTGTTATGAACATGCTTGTTGCTGTAATGGCCGGAATTGCGATTTTTCCAGCTGTCTTTTCATTCGGCCTCAAACCAGACCAAGGCCCGGTTCTGTTATTTAACGTGCTGCCGACTGTGTTTAATCAAATGCCGTTCGGAATTATCTTTTTATTAGCATTTTTACTTCTATTTTTATTTGCTGCATTGACATCTGCTTTTTCAATGCTGGAAATTTTGGTCGCAGTACTGTCGAAAGGCGATGTCAATAAGAGAAAACGATTCGCTTGGTTAGGCGGAATTGCTATTTTTATTGTCGGTGTGCCGTCTGCATTATCATACGGTGTCTTAAGTGACGTCACTATATTTCATCTGTCTATTTTTGATGCGGCCGACTATCTTGTGAGCAATATTTTAATGCCGTTAGGTGCGTTACTGATTTCGATTTTTGTCCCGCTTAAAATACCGAAACAGGATTTGTTTGACGAGCTGAAAAGCGGTTCCAATCTCAAACGAAAGTGGTTTGCGGTTTGGCTGCTGCTCATTCGATATCTATCTCCTGTTGCCATCATCATCGTGTTTTTGCATGTGGTAGGGATTTTTTAAAACACGGAGCCCCCGAGGAAAGGGGGCTTTTTTTAATAGAGCTTCCAAACGACTTCTTTTGCCTGCTCAAAACGTTTTTCAGCCTCGCGCCAATCCACGACATTCCACCAGTGATCGACATAGCTGGCCCGGTCATTTTTGTATTGCAAATAGTAGGCATGCTCCCATACGTCAAGCGGTAAAAGGGGGATTACATCCCATTGGCTGAAGAGCTGGTGTTTTTCTGCCGTTAAAATCTCCAGCCGTCCTGATCGAGGTGCCCAGACCAGAATGGCCCAGCCGACGCCTTCCACTTTTTTAGCGGCTTGGGTAAAATGTTCTTTAAAAGCGGAATAGCTTCCAAATGAAAGGTCTATCATTTGGAACAATGCCCCTGTAGGACGCCGTTTTCCGTTTGGATGCATAGAAAACCAAAAAATACTATGCAAATAATGGCCTGCTCCATGGAACGCAAGCTCTCTTTCCCAATGAGTGATTAAGTCATAATTCTTTGTCGCTCTCGCTTTTTTAAGCTCTGATTCTGCTTTGTTCAGGCCATCGACATAGCTTTGATGATGTTTTGTATGATGAAGGACCATAATATCGCGTGAAATATAAGGTTCTAAGGCGGAGTATTTGTAGGGAAGCTTTGGCAGCACGTGTTTCCCTATAGGGACATAAGCGCGTCTTTCACTTGTATCATCTGATTCTGTTATATCCCGATAAAGGGCAGCGGCCTGTTTATACCAATCTTCTTCTGTTGTTTGATCATCTTCAAGAGCCTCAATCATCTTGTCGATTTGATCTTCAAACTGGTCAAGCTGTCCCCGCTTTTGAATCTGGTCTTTCAGGGCTTCACACCAATTGAACATCTCCGTTTGATAAGATTCACGTTTCATTTGCTGTCTCCTTTTCAATAGAATCTAAATACTTCCCGACAGCCAGCAAAGAGAATACATATGGATAACTGTGATAGCGAATATAAAATTGCTTCGGCAATCCGATCCCTGCTGGATATGCGAGGCTATCGGCACTATGCGAACTGCTGTCGGTAAGGTATTGCATGCCATTCACAACTGACGGGTGTTCGGAATTTTCATATGTGAGCAAAGCGTCTAAAGCCCAGGCCGTTTGTACAATGGTTCCTCTATGAAGCGGTACATATGTTTTGATTTCGGCGCTTTTGCAGGATTCTCCCCAGCTTCCGTCATCATTTTGTATGGATTTGAGCCAACGCAGAGCCTTTTGTATACCGGGATGCTTTCGGTCAACCCCGCATGCATGCATACCAGTAAGAGCAGCCCAAGTGCCGTAAATGTAGCAAACACCCCATCTGCCGTACCATGACCCATTTTGTTCCTGATGTTCGAAAAGCCAGTTCACAGCGCGTTGAATATGTTGATGTTTTTTTGTGAAGCCAACTTTCTCGCCTAAAAAGTGCAGTACACGTCCGGTGAGGTCGGCGGTTGAAGGGTCAACTGCAGCGTCCTCGGCGGATTCAAGCGGCAGCAGGCGGATCAGCGGATGGTTCACGTTTTTTTCGAAAGCAGAAAATCCGCCGTCATTGTTTTGCATCGATAAAAGCCAAGATACCCCCCGCTCCCATGCTGCAGGAGAATGATTGCGGGGAATCGCCTTTAAAACGGCTGCAGTGTCGTCACAGTCAGGGTTATTTGTATTAATGTTTGAAAACCCCCAGCCGCCAGGAACTGAATTTGGATTTTTGACAGACCAATCTGCTGTTTTGGTATGCTGGCGTTCTAGCAAAAAGTCGGCTGCTTTTGTAACAGAGCCATCCGTTTCGGTCACACCATTTTTTTGTAGGGCATAGCTGATTAGAGCTGTATCCCAAACAGTTGAAGTAGAGTTTTCCAGATAAGGAACCCCGTTGCATTTAGTCACCAGTGATTTAATGCCGGTAATCGCCCTCCTGATAACAGGAGAATAGTGTGACACACCAAGTGACAGAAGGCTGTAAACCATATATATGGTTGCGCTCGCATAGCTGTATAATGTTCCATCTTTTTCAATCCGGTCCAGCATATACGTTTTAGCTGTCTGTAGGCCCAGCTGCTGAAAAGCAAATGGTGCATGAAAAACGCGTTTCCAATGTGACAAAATAGACGTGAGATCTCTTTCTTCGAAAGCATCAGACCGAAGCCAAGTGAAAGGATTTTTTGTCATGTGCGGATCGAGATGGTGAAGAGATGAAATATTGCGGTTAATAAGGAAAAATCGCTGATTGAGTGTTACAGCCATAGGAGCAAAATGAATACGGGCATATGAGCTGAACTGATAGAAATGAATCGGCAATGTTGGGGGGAGCGCCATGAGTGATAATGGTAAATACAAAGCAGGCCAAGGATAAAGCCCGTTCGCGGCAAGCATCCATTTTGTCATAAAATGAACATGTCTCAAACCGCCATGTGAGATGATAAATTGTTCAGCTTTCTTCATGTGCGGCTCAGTTCTGTGAAAACATCCTGAAGCCAGCATCCCGACATATCCTTGGACCGTAGCCGTTAGATTTCCGCGCGTTTCATCGGGATAGTTGATAAATGTGCCGTCTGGCTGCTGTTTTGCATGAATGCCGGCTGCAAGGGATGATATCAGTTCTTTTTCATTTTCGCCTTCATCTAGTGAGGTAAGGAGCAAAATAAAAAAGGAATTTGTCATGATTGGTCCTTCAAAGCAAAATGTCCATGATCCATCAGCATTTTGCCTATCTCTTAACTCCGTAATGGTTTTCTTTTGAAAACGCCTCACTTTCTCCTGAAGTGTGCCCATCACGCTCAACTCCTTCAGAAGCATATATATTCAGCGTCTTTTACTGCCATTACAGAAAGAAAAAAACTGCTGGCAGGCAGCAGTTTTTTAAACATACATGTTAGTCTTCAAGGTTTATCCATACACTTTTGACTTCTGTGTAATTATCCAAGGCATATGATCCCATTTCTCGTCCGAGTCCTGACTGTTTATAACCGCCAAATGGAGACGCCGCGTCAAACACATTATAACAGTTCACCCAAACGGTTCCGGCTTGAAGTCGGTCCGCGATATAGTGAGCCTGCTTGACGTTTTCTGTCCATAGTCCGGCCGCAAGCCCATATTCTGAATGGTTTGCCCGTTCAATAACTTCATCGACTGTTTCGTACGGAATTGCAGTCAGCACGGGTCCGAAAATTTCTTCTTTTGCGATGGTCATTTCGTCTTCAACATTCGCAAACACAGTCGGTGCGACAAAATATCCTGCTTCAAAAGGACAGCTTCCGCCGGTCACTGCTTTTGCTCCTTCATCTTTTCCTTTTTGAATATAGGAAAGAACGCGCTCATGCTGTTCCTTGCTTACGAGAGGCCCGATTTGAGTATCTTTATGAAGTCCCGCTCCTTGGCGGAGTGACTCAGCATAGGACGCCATTTCATCAACAACTTCATCATATTGGTCTTTATGAATGAAGACACGTGAGCCCGCACAGCAGACTTGGCCCTGGTTAAACATCACACCGTTTAAAGCGCCCGGGATGGCTTTTTTCAAATTCGCATCCGGCAGAAGAATATTAGGCGATTTTCCGCCCAGCTCCAATGTCACACGCTTAATGCTTTTCGCTGCGGTGGACATGATTTTCTTTCCGATTTCAGTGGAACCGGTAAAGGCAATTTTATCAACCGCTTCGTGGTTCGTCAGCGCTTCTCCCGCATCTTCACCGAATCCTGGGATGATGTTGATTACACCGGCAGGGAAACCGGCTTGGTCAATTAATTCTGCCAAATAAAGAGCTGAAAGCGGTGTTTGTTCAGCCGGTTTGAGGACGATTGTACAGCCTGTTGCAAGTGCCGCGCCCATTTTCCACATCGCCATCAGGAGCGGGAAATTCCATGGAATGATCTGGCCGACGACACCGACAGGCTCATGACGCGTATAATTAAAGTAAGCGCCGGAAACCGGAATCGTCTGTCCTGTTATTTTTGTACACCAGCCGGCGTAATAGCGCATATGCTCAATAGCTAGCGGAATATCTCCATTAGTCGTTTCATTGATCGGTTTCCCATTATCAAGTGTTTCAAGCTGAGCAAGCTCAGTTTTATGCTCTTCCATTAAGTCTGCCAGCTTATACATCAGTCTGCTTCTCGAAGCTGGAGACATTGTTCTCCATTCACCTTGGTCAAAGGCTTTCCGGGCAGCTTTAACAGCTTTGTCCACATCCGCAGCCTGGGCTTCATACAGCGTCATCAAGGTTTCGCCGGTCGCCGGGTTTGGAGTGTCAAAGGTTGCCCCTGAGGCACTCGGAACAAACTTTCCGTCAATATAAAGCTTCTTTGTTCCCTGTAAAAATGTCTCCAGCCTTTTCGTCACTTGCATCGTTAAAGAACTCATCCGTAACAAACCTCCAGTCATTTTTTATGGTCTGTTCTGAGATTCTTGGTGATAGCACATTGATTCCTGGATTGAATAGCAGAAATAAGCTGTGATAGTTGCTTCAAACGTAAGCGTATACAAACATTCTATAATAGAAATCAAGGCAAAATCAATGAATAACCGATATTGCAATTTACAAAAGAAAAAAGCTACAATAAGCTTATAGATAAGAAAAGGAGATTTCATCATGATTCATAAAAATTGGCTTGAAAAAGAAACCATTAAAAAAGTAAAGTGTGTGCAGACAAACGCAAAAAAATATATCGTAAACCGCGTTTTAACGCCGGGAAAAGAATATGAAGTAAAAAATGAAACAGAGGAGTTTCTCTTTGTGGTCGACAATACGAATAAAGTCGGCGGCTATTATAAAGAATACTTCGAAGAGATGTAATGTTTCCTTGAAGCATCAGACAGATTTTGTTAAAACATCGATACATAATCCGCAGCTCAGCTGCGGTTTTTTTGTGGTTAAAACAGGAAATATAAAACAAAATTAAAAAAATCATTAAAAACCGCTTTTTTATAAAAACATTGCTGAATATTGAAACTTTTTTCTCTATATGTGCGTATTACTTGATGACAACAGCTTAAAAGCCAAAAAACAAATCAAAAATTTGAAAAATGTAATCTGTTCGTAATGGTTTAAATGTCTTCTATGTCGTATTCTTATATAGGGATAAAGGACTTATTTTTATGTAGTGAATGATAAAACAAATAGATAAATGCAGAAAGAGGGGTTCTTCATTGGGTATTTTTTCTGTTAGCAGATCAACGGACGCAAAGAAGCTTGAGGCTTTGCTCGTTGAAGGGGAAAGAATAGAATCGATTTATAAGCTCCGAGTGGACCAAATTTGCTTTACAAATAAGCGGATCATTTTCTTTGACAATAAAATGTTTTCTAAAAAGAAGGTTCGTGTATTTCTTCCATATAAAACAATTGAAAGCTTTGCCATCCAAGAAGCGGGAATGTTTGATCCGGACACTGGGCTTTTATTGATGACAAGAAGCAAAACGTTCGAATTAGAATTTGCGAAAGACACCGATTTAAGCGAGGTTCAGGCGGTGCTGACAAAGCATTTGTGCAGCTGAACATTTGATGAGCCAGCCGTTCAAAAAATGGTTAGGCTTTTTTTTATATATAAAAACAAGAACAGGGCATGTGCGCCCTGTTCTTATTACACCACACTGTTTTTCGCTGAGTTCGAATCAACAAGATCTGCATCTAATACATTTGAAATCGGCACGACAAGAGGAGTAAAGTCGCCATTTTCTTCTCCAAACCCTTGATTTATTTTAGCTGATAAAAAGTAATCGACCTGCTGATACGGACCGAGTGTTAAAGAGGAACCACGGTCCATCGTATTGATTTTAAATCCGCCGACATTCACGACGGAGGGTGAAAAGAACATCTCATCACTTCCTTTTGATTGAGGAGTTAACCGCTTCACTTTCAAAAGAGGCCGGAGAATCAATTTGGTCTCTGTCATCCACATGGCTTCTCGTGCCCATAAATCCGCTCGCATCTCCAAAATTCTGTCCGTAGCCTTGATTTTTTTTATCTGAATTTTGCCATTCTGCCAATAAATTTTGTCCTACGTTTACAGCTGAAGCATTTTCAAAGGAATTAATTTTCAGCATGAAAATATTAATATTGATATACGGAGTTGGTTGAACCACAGGCAAACCTCCTTTCTATAGTTGTATGCTGGCGGTTATAAAGTATGTTAAGACAGGGGGCTTCAAATGGATTTCGAAAAGATGAAGCAGTGGATGGAATTCGCACAGCAGATGTACGGCGGTGACTTTTGGAAACAGGTATTTGATGAAGACCAAAAAACCCCTTTTATGACAAATGGCCAATCTCCGTTTCCGTTTTCGCAGCAAGATCAGCGAGGGAAAGGAGATGCTTCATTTCCGAGCATGGATATTGTAGATACCGTTGCGGAAGTGCAGTTTTTAATTTATCTTCCAGGCTACCGTAAACAAGACGTTCACATATTATCGTACGGAGATTATTTAGTGGTGAAGGGGCAGCGCTTTTCCTATTTTAATGAACAGGACTTTCGCCAAAAAGAAGGGAAATACGGAAGTTTTGAAAAGAAAATTCCGCTTTCCGATCATCTTCATGGAAAGATGAATGCCATTTTTAAAGACGGAATCCTATACATCACTATTCAAAAAGACGAAGGTCAAGCGAAAACCATTGTTATTGATGATTGATTTTCATACTGAGTGCATCTGACCCATCACGGTCATCAATTGATTCAATCGGAATGACCATGACAATAACATCTGCATTTTGTTCCCCAAAACCGTTATTTCTTTTGATAGCAGAGCACCTGTTCCTTAACTCCGCAGAACCAAAGGTAAGGGATGAGCCGGTGCCTATCGAGTTAGTCTTGAGATGAGAAATATTGATGTTAGTCGGAAGCATGAAAACCTCTCCTTTCTATGGGATATACCTCATTATATATGTAGACGAAAGAGGAGTATGCAAAGGGTCGTGATGTCATGAAAAAAATGTTCCGGTCGCTGATCAGGCATTGCTTGAAACCAGAACTTGACAAACTGCGTGAATGTGAAGAAAGACTCTCAGTGATTGAGAAACAAAAACAAAGCAGCAAACAAGAGTCTGAAGAAACCTATATACATATTGAAACGCTGAATGTCGAAAAGGTTGACTATCATCTTGAATTCGGCGAGCTGACCATTGATGAACTGAGCGGCAGATTAAATATAGGCGCAACCTATTATATACCGCCAGAAGAGAAGGACAAAAAGTGCCAACGAAAACCCGAAGCACCATCGACGCCAGCGGTCACGATCCGTTCAAAAAGGCAGTAGCTCATCTTTCCATCGATGTTTCCATGTTTGACAGAAGGCAAAACGGGAAACAGGATAGAAAGGAGAGGATATACATGGCACTGACAAAAGAACAAACACAGCATCTCTATCATAAATTGCTCGATATGCAAAAAGAATTGTCTGGCGAGAAAAAGGAAACAGAATCAATGACGGAAGAAGTGGGGGAGCTTTCCAACGGGGTTGACAACCATATGGCAGACCACGGGACGCTCGTCACAGACCGGATGACAGACCAAACAGTGAAAGAGATTGACCGGGAGCTGTTAGAGGAGGTCAACCGTGCATTACAAAAGATGAAAGACGGAACTTACGGCGTGTGTGAAAAAACCGGCCAAGAGATTCCTTACGAAAGACTTGAAGCTGTTCCTTATGCAAGAATGACAGTTGAGGCCCAAGCTGATGTGGAGGATGATCTGGAGACAGATGCTCCTTCTTATGAAAGAGAGTTTCATGAACAGGTAAAAGACTTATCCAACAAAGAAACAATTGATCAAAAAAGCTCGCAGACGTATGAAATCTTGGATCGTGAACAAGATTCGAAGTAAAAATGGCAAGCAAGTACACCGATATTAGATGTACTTGCTTTTTTTTGAAAAAAAATCTCATATTCAAAATAAAATGATTGACTTTGCGTAAAAAAGAAAGTAACATACTATTTGTAAGTAAATATAAAAAGTTTACCGGGAGGAATACAAATGTCTACAGTTTTATTTGTAAAATCAAGCGACCGTACAGCTGAAGAAGGCGTTTCAACTAAACTTTACGAAGCTTTCTTAGCTGCTTATAAAGAAAACAACCCTAATGATGAAGTGGTTGAATTAGATCTTCATAAGGAAAACCTTCCTTACCTTGGCAGAGATATGATTAACGGAACATTTAAAGCAGGTCAAGGAATGGAAATGACAGAAGATGAGAAAAAACAAGCAGCAATTGCTGACAAATATCTGAACCAGTTTGTAAAAGCTGACAAAGTTGTTTTCGCATTCCCGCTTTGGAACTTCACAGTGCCAGCAGTGCTTCATACTTATGTTGATTATCTGTCTCGCGCAGGCGTTACATTCAAATACACACAAGAAGGACCAGTCGGTTTAATGGGCGGCAAAAAAGTTGCGCTTCTTAACGCTCGCGGCGGTGTCTACTCAGAAGGACCAATGGCTGCACTTGAAATGTCATTAAACTTCATGAAAACAGTTCTTGGTTTCTGGGGTGTTCAAGACTTGCACACAGTTGTCATCGAAGGACATAACGCAGCACCTGATCAAGCGCAAGAAATCGTTGAAAAAGGTTTACAAGAAGCAAAAGATCTTGCTGCAAAATTCTAATAAAGCCAAGACTCCTATCGTTACAAATAGGAGTCTTTTTGTATATACACATTAATATAGAAGAAAATAATCATTCGCTTTTAGCAAAAAAGGCTATTTTTTTATTGTAATATATTTTTTTGTTTGTCGAATTGTCAGGTATTTTGGAGAAAAAGCAGTTTTATTCACTGGAAAAAGTTTTTCTAAACAATTGTTTTGGCCTCTTGATTAAAAGCGCCTGATGGTGTACTATATTAAAGAAGCTACTTTGTGCGTATTGTTAATTAAGTTTTAACCTTTAAGCTGTAATAGGGAGTTTTATATCGAAGCCGGAATGTCATGCCTCCATTGCAGAGGACGACAGGAACGTTTCTGCAAACACCCACTTTGAGGAGTGGTGGTTTAAAACTTTCTTACTTGCATACGGCAAGACGTAGCGAAAGCCATTTCCTTTTCGGAAATGGCTTTTTATTTTATCTAAAAAGGTTTGGTATAGTGAATATTCCATTTTTATGTGAAAGAAATGAAGGCCGCTTTTTTATGATATGATGGGAGAAATTCAAGGAAAAGCGAGGTTTACACGTTATGTTACATAGAGCCCAATCCCTTCTGGCTCATTATTTTGGTTATGAGAAGTTTCGGAGCGGCCAAGATGAAGCGATCCGCTTGGTGACGGAAGCGAGGCAAAATACGGCCTGCATTATGCCGACGGGAGGCGGCAAATCGATTTGCTATCAGATTCCGGCATTAATGTTTGAAGGGACGACGATCGTCATTTCACCGTTGATTTCCTTGATGAAGGATCAAGTTGATGCGTTAGAAGAAGCGGGGATTAACGCCGCCTACATTAACAGCACACAATCCAATCAGGAAATATATGAGAGGCTGAACGGACTCAAAGAAGGGGCTTATAAGCTTTTTTACATTACACCAGAGCGACTAACGTCCACAGAGTTTATCCGGATTTTGCAGGGCATAGATGTTCCTCTGGTCGCAATAGACGAGGCGCACTGTATTTCTCAATGGGGCCATGATTTCAGGCCAAGCTACAGGAATATTGAAATCTTGTTCCGTGAATTACACGACAAGCCTGTCATCATGGCGTTAACAGCAACAGCCACACCCGAGGTTCATGATGATATTTGCAAACAGCTGCATATTCAAAAAGAAAACACGGTATATACCGGATTTTCCCGAGATAATTTAACCTTTAAAGTAGTAAAAGGAGAAAATAAAGATCGGTTTATAGACGAATATGTACAAAACAACAGGCATGAAGCAGGAATTGTCTATACAGCGACCAGAAAAGAAGCTGATCGGATATATGAGAGATTGAAACGAAATCAGGTCAGGGCAGGCCGGTATCATGGAGGTATGGCTGATGATGAGAGAAAAGAGCAGCAGGAAAGGTTTCTTAATGATGAGCTTCAAGTGATGGTGGCAACCTCTGCTTTTGGAATGGGTATTGATAAATCAAATATCAGATTTGTTCTGCATGCACAAATCCCGAAAGATATGGAAAGCTATTATCAAGAGGCAGGACGAGCTGGACGGGACGGTCTTGCCAGTGAATGTGTTCTCCTGTTTTCACCGCAGGATATTATGGTGCAGCGTTTCTTAATTGAGCAATCAGAACATGAAGAGAAACAAAAGCAGGATTTAAAAAAGCTGAGACAAATGGTCGACTACTGTCATACGGAAGATTGTCTGCAGCGTTTTATCCTTATGTATTTCGGAGAAAAGGAGCCTGATGCGTGCGGACAGTGCGGAAACTGTACCGATACAAGAGCGGCCCATGACGTGACGCGGGAGGCGCAAATGGTCTTATCTTGTATCATTCGCATGAAAGAACGGTTTGGCAAGACGATGGTTGCACAGGTGCTTTCCGGCTCCAAAAATAAAAAAGTTCTTGAAAACGGCTTTTCCGACCTTTCAACATACGGGATATTAAAACACCAATCCGTTGGCGAAATCAGTGATTTTATCGAATTTCTTATTTCTGACGACTTCATCAGGATGTCAGACGGAACGTTTCCGACTCTTTTTGTCAGCAGTAAAGGAAGGAATGTGCTGAAAGGAGAATTATCAGTAGCGAGAAAAGAAGCGTTAAAAGCGGCAGCGATTACTGAAAATGACGAGCTATTTGAACGATTGCGCATGGTTCGGAAAGAAATTGCGGCTGAGCAGGGTGTTCCGCCATTTGTTGTTTTCTCTGACCAAACGTTAAAAGAAATGTCAGGAAAACAGCCCGTAAATGATGATGAACTTTTGTCTATAAAAGGAGTCGGAGAACAAAAAAGAGCAAAATACGGCCGGCTTTTTTTACAAGAAATACAAGCTTATGCAAGGATGACAGACTAAAAAAACAGAAAAACAATCTTTTTTTCTATAAAAAACACATTTTATTTTCTCTGTTTCGCCTCAAAATAAAAAGACCTGCGAAGCCTATTATATCAAGGGTTCAGCAAGTCTTTCCATCAGAGAGAAATCCTTCATGTAAAGGAACTGTAATCTAAATCATATCTTTTTGTTATTGATTTGACATTTACGTGTGTTACGATATCACCTGTTAGCCGCCAATAAAAAGCTAACAAGGGAGGATTTACTTATGAAGAAGACGATTATGTCCTTTGTGGCAGTTGCTGCACTTTCAACAACTGCATTCGGAGCTCACGCTTCTGCAAAAGAAATTACGGTGCAAAAGGGTGATACGCTCTGGGGAATCTCTCAGAAAAATGGAGTGAACCTAAAGGACTTAAAAGAATGGAACAAGTTAACTTCTGATAAAATCATTGCAGGAGAAAAACTGACCATTTCTTCAGAAGAAACAACCACGACTGGGCAATATACAATTAAAGCGGGAGATACGCTTTCTAAGATTGCTCAAAAATTCGGCACGACAGTCAACAACCTGAAAGTTTGGAATAACTTAAGCTCTGACATGATCTATGCTGGATCAACTCTTTCAGTAAAAGGTCAGGCAACAGCAGCAAACACAGCTACTGAGAATGCGCAAACAAACGCACCTCAAGCTGCGCCAAAACAAGAGGCTGTGCAAAAAGAGCAACCTAAACAAGAAGCTGTACAACAGCAACCTAAACAAGAAACAAAGGCTGAGGCAGAAACTTCTGTTAACACAGAGGAGAAGGCTGTTCAATCAAATACAAATAATCAAGAAGCTTCAAAAGAACTAACAGTTACTGCTACTGCTTACACTGCTAACGACGGCGGCATTTCCGGCGTTACAGCTACAGGCATTGACTTAAATAAGAACCCGAACGCGAAAGTTATTGCGGTTGATCCTAATGTAATTCCGCTAGGTTCTAAAGTCTATGTTGAAGGCTACGGGGAAGCAACAGCAGCAGACACTGGCGGCGCTATTAAAGGAAATAAAATCGACGTATTTGTACCAAGTAAAAGTGATGCTTCTAATTGGGGCGTCAAAACTGTAAGTGTTAAAGTCTTAAACTAATAATATAGATTGTGATAAAAGACATAAGCTTTTGGCTTGTGTCTTTTTTTGTTCTGCTTAGAGCTGTTTATATCATATGCTGATAAAAGAAAGTGGTCCCGTTTTTCTTTATGTGCGATTCAGGGGCTCTCGGGTTAAAAGATTGATTCCACATTACAGAGACATTCGGCATCATGACATTTATAGCTGGTTGTTACTATCTTTGATCAGCGAAACGACTGGTGTTGTATCTTTTTTGGCAGATAATAAGCAGTTGGATGTAGCAAATGCCATTTACGGAATCGGATTGATTTCAGACGGTTTTTTATTGTGATATTAGGCTCTTGCAGTTGGGCATGGCAGCTTCGGGAGAGAAGTGGCACAACTTTGTCATACTGAAAATACAATATAATCAATATCAGAAATTCTGCTGATGTGCAATGGCCGACCATTTTAACAGGGATATCATTCAATCCAGTCTTTTATTGGGCTGTTAACCAAGCAATCGTTCAGCGGGCGTAGGAGCGAGGATATGGATCAATTTAATTCTGGTTGCGGCGAGGTTCTCAAACGGGAATTTCAGGTTAACAAAAAGGATCCTGGCAGATGCCAAGATCCTTTTTTATTTAAACCAGCCTTTTTCTTTTGACCGGGTAATGGCTTCAATTCGATTTTTCACTTCAAGCTTTTCTAGAATCATTGAGATATAATTCCGCACCGTCCCGCTTTTGATGCTGAGTTCCTGAGCGATTTCTTTTGTGTTTTTACCGTCAGCCACAAGTTCGAGCACTTCTTTTTCTCTATCTGTAAGAGGGTTAGCTTCGCTGTATAAGTCCTCCATCAGCTCAGGTGCATAGATGCGTTTTCCGTTCATGACGCTACGGATGGCGTTGGCCAGCTCTTCACTCGGACTGTCTTTTAACAAATAGCCTTTAACGCCAGCTTTAATAGCTCTCTGAAAGTAACCGGGTCTGGCGAAGGTGGTTAAGATGATAATTTTGCAGCCTGTATCTTTTAGCTCCTCAGCAGCTTCAAGCCCTGTTTTTCCGGGCATTTCAATGTCCATAATACATACATCAGGCTGGCGTTTTTTGACAAAATCAACAGCATCTTGGCCGGTTGTACCTTTGCCTACGACTTCCATATCGTCTTCGAGGTTTAGAAGTGATCCTAAAGCGCCCAGCAGCATTTGCTGATCTTCTGCAATAAATATACTAATCATATAAGCCATCCTTTATGTTTATTTTGAATTATTAGGAATTGCCATGGTAAGCTTGGTTCCGTTTTCGGTATCGATGTGAAGGCTTCCGTTTGCAAACTCAAGCCGTTCTCTCATCCCGAGTAAGCCATGTCCTTTTGAAAAGGAATTTTCTTCTCCTTTGAATGTTCCATCGTCAGACACTGTTATCACAACTTCCTTCCAGAGCTGCTGAATGTCAACTCGGCAAGTTTTAGCCTGGCTGTGTTTGACGACATTTGTGACAGCTTCCTTTAAGCACATGCTCAAAATGTTTTCATTCAGCAATGAGATATTTTCGGGCCATTTCTCTTCTTCATAGATAAACATAATGTCAGCTGCTTCGAGAATTTGTTTGATGTTGATCAATTCATCCTTGAGCCGGATGCCCTTCATAGAGGAAACGATTTTTCTTACTTCATTTAAAGAAGTTCGCGCTGTTTGCTGAACACTTTTCAGTTCACGAGCTGCTTGTTCGGGATCTTTGTATATCAATTTTCTTGCTAAGTCGCTTTTTAAACCAATAAGAGAAAGCTTTTGCCCAAGCGTATCATGGAGATCGCGGGCAATTCGCTGACGTTCTTCTAATTTTACCAGTTCTGCAATCCGTTCATTTGCATCCTCGAGCTTTTCTTCAAGCCGTTCGCGCTCCTTGCGGCTTCTTATACTAAAGGGCAATAAAATTGCGCTGATGAGGGTAATGACGACAAAAGGAATTTGTGTCAGAAAGAATTCCTTCTTTAATACGAGACTGAAATTGGCTGCGACGGCTGCGCTTATTAAATGGACATAATATAAAATATGAAAAGGGACGCGTTCCTTAATGTTTCCAATAAAATACGCGATAAAAAAAGCAAAATAAATATAACTGAACAGGGTAATGGAAGCGGTTGAAATGCCAATTAATAAAAATCCCCACAAATAAATGGTCCAGCCTTTTGAGACAAAAGCAAATCGATATACCGAAAAAAATAAAAGCGTCAAAATGATGCCGACAATAATAACAAATGTAGATGATGATTTCCATATAAAGTAGAAGGGGAGGATGAAAAATATCGTCCATATATAGGGCGTAATCCCGTTTAGTTTTTGAAATGTTAAATGCTTTTTAATCATGATCTTACCTCATTTTCAGCTTTTCATCTTACTTGTAACTTTATCATTGTGAAAGCCAGAATGCACCCTCCAACAATAAAAAGGAAGCCTTCTAGTATATTAGAAGACCTCCTTTATCATCAGGCATTCTTCCGCAGCTTCTGTTTTTCTGGTGAATCAGGCGGAAGGCTTACAGCTATATGATTTATAGCCCGAAATGACACAAACTGTTTGTTATCTTCATCCCATAGACGGAACGCAAGTGATTGCAGGCTTGTTTTTAAGGTGATTGTCGGTACGTTTTTTAATGGTTCGTGATGTTCATGAGCAACTTCAAGCTTATAGTTAGGCACCTTTGGACTCAAATGATGAACGTGGTGGTAACCAATATTGCCTGTTAGCCATTGAAGCAGTTTCGGGAGTTTATAAAATGAGCTGCCTTCAACAGCAGCCTGAACGTAGCTCCAGTTTTCATCCGCTTCAAAATAAGAATCTTCAAAGGTATGCTGCACATAAAACAGCCAAACACCGATTGAACCTGAAATCAGAAATATCGGGCCTTGCACCAGTAAAAACGATTGCCAGCCAAAGATCAGACAGCAAGCGGCAGCCAACGCGACAATTGCCAGATTCGTAAGGTATGTGTTTACACGTTCTTTTCGTCTTGCTCCTTTTTTGTTAAAACGGTTCGTGATCAGAAAAACATAAATCGGTCCGAGAATAAACATGATAAACGGGTTTCTATAAAGTCTGTATGCAAGCTTTGTTCGTCTGGATGCAGCTTTATATTCGTTTACTGTTAACATCCAGATGTCTCCTGTTCCGCGTTTATCCAGATTGCTGCTAGTTGCATGATGAATCGAATGGCTGTGCTGCCATTGAAGATACGGGAATAAAGTCAGGACACCTGTCAGAAAACCGAGAATGTGGTTATAGCGTTTTTGTTTGAAAAAAGATTGATGGCAGCAGTCATGGAAGATGATAAAAATTCTTGTCAGAAAACCTGCGGCAATCACCGTTAATGCTAACGTAAGAAGATAGGAGACATCGAGGCTGAGATAAGCAAGAAACCATAGGCCGAAGAATGGGATAAACGTGTTTAAAAGCTGAATCAGGCTGTTTTTTGTTTCAGGCTGAGCAAATGCAGCGACTTGCTTTGTCAGCTGTTTTTGTTTATGTGCAATGGTTTGTTCAGTCATAGTAAGTATCCTCTCATTGTGTGTCTCGGTTCAGTATACGCTAATGAGAGAAGTCTTTTGTAGTAGCACACATCATGCCTCCTATATGACATTTGTCATGTCTCGTGCGGCATGCATAACCGATTGCGCTAAAAAAGCTTGTAAAAAAATTTACAAGCTGATTAATGTTTATCAATCCATATTCGTGATGTACCCGAAATAGCTTCAATCCTGCATGTTCCTCCTATAGGGAACGTGGCAATTGGCGAGGTATGTCCGGCATTTATATTTGCGATGATCGGGATGCCGGATAATTCTTTTTTTGTTTCGATCATGGCTTTTACAAGATCCATTGATACGTTTGATGCTTTCTGAAATCTGCCGATCAAAATCGCCTTTACATGTGAAAAAGCGGGGAGGTGGATGAGTGATTGCAGATCGCGGTCAAACATATGGATGTCTGACATATAATCATCTTCAATCAATAAAATAGTATGTTCTGTTTCGGGAAAATACTCCGTTCCCTGCAGCAAATTAAGCGTGCATAAGTTTCCGCCAATTAAAGTGCCTTCCGCATAACCTTCTTAGATTACAACAGGGCCGTTATTAGGATAAAAACGCCTGTTTTCTTGATCCAAAAACCAGCGGTCATCGCTCCACTCACTTGAAGGAAGAATTTCAAACGGGTCGTCCGAAGCGCAGCAAGAAAGAAAATACTCTTGTGTATAATCAAGCCCTTTTTTCATTGCAAATGTTGAGAAGTGGGGGCCTGAATACGTAACAAGACCCGTTTTTCGATAAATTGCGTTGCAAAGAGCGGTTATATCGGAATAGCCGCACAGAATTTTTGGATGCCGTTTGATTTTCTCGTAATCAAGATAACGCAGCAGCTGATTTGAATTAAACCCTCCGAGTGTCGTTAAAATCGCTTTGACGCCTGGATCAAAAAAGGCAGCGTGCAGATCATGGACTCTTGACTCGATAGAGGATGAATCAAATTCATTACATTCATTTGCGTGTTCAGCGATGGTTACCCGATAACCTAAGCGTTCTAACGCCGTTTTTGCTCGGATTTTTGCTTCATTTGATAATATAGACATGCTGGTCGCGGGAGACACGATCCGGATTTCGTCTCCCTTTTTCAGTTTTGAGGCGTACATAGAACCCTCCATCAATGGTTTTTTACCATTACAGCATATCTTGGCTCTTTCTTCCAGACTTTTCTACAAATCAACCCACTTAATGCTGCCGGATTGGGTATCATGATCGATACATACTTTGAATTGATGTTTTTCATAAAAGTGAATCAGCCGGTCTACATGATTCCAATCCCGTTTGGCGATGTCTCCTGTGACTTTCGGTATATTGTGGTCTCTTGCTATATCTTTTAAATATTTCATGCAAATGGAACCAAACCCGTGATTCGGAGGGCCTTTTATATCGCCTATATGAATGGCATCGTCCTTGTAAGACGCTACAAGTGAAAAACAGCCTTTTCCTCGGTAAGCCGTTTTACAATCAGTTAGCATAATTTTGCATGTTTGGCCATCATCAATCGAGGAAACAATCATCCACTCATCATGTTTCGATTGATCAATACCAAGCACTTTGGCATCTTTAGATAAATCCTTCATATTCTCCTGCATGCGATAAATTTGAAATTCTAAATCATTTAGTTCTTCTTCAAGCTCTTGACGATTTTTTTCTTTAATAGTAAACAAGATCAAACTCCTTTCAAAAAACAGCTTAGAAACACAGTTACCAATTGTATTAGAAGAGAGGCGTATTGTAAACAACAATTCCATTATTACTAGAAATTAGCGGAAAGTCAGGTTTGATCGTTTTTAAGAGAGGAAAAAGAAAACTAACCTGTGAAAAAGGAGGAATCGGAATGGCGATTGATTCATTGATTAACAAATTACAGTATGTCCAATTGGAATCGCCGGATAAAATTCTCTCTCTGTATCTCAATACAGACATGAGAGATCCAGAGCAGCAGGGGGGAGAATGGAAGATTGCCCTAAAGTCAGGATTCAGCCGATTAAAAGAGTATTTGGCAGCTAGTGATCCAGAGGAGGAAAAGTGTCTGGATGGAATCAGGGCTAAAATGAATCAATACTTGAATGCAATGGGAAAAGACATGCCCCGCAGTCTCGTGTTTTTTGTTTCCGACAGCGGCATATGGGAACCTATTAAGCTTCAAGTCCCTGTAGATACAAGATTTTACTGGGAAGAAACAGCTGTCCTGGATCAGCTGAAGGGTTTGCGCCAGGCATACCCAAGTACGGCGTTTATTTTAACTCAGCAGCATGAAGTGAAAATTATTGAAACCGTTTTAGGAAAAATTGAGGCGGTGGAGCGTTATGAGTATGATATGATCAATGAGTCTTGGAAGAATAGCCATTCCGCTGTAGACAAAGCGCCACCATTTGAAGAGAACCGGATGAGGAAACATGTAACAGAGAACCAATCGAGACTGTATAAGCGGCTGGCTGCCAGCCTTGATCAAAAAGCTGCCGTGAAAAGATGGGAACGAATGGTTATTGCCGGGGATAAAGAAACGGCCGATATCTTGGATCAGCATATGAATAAACCCATTCATTCGAAAATTCAAAAGAACCTGCTGAATGAAAATGAACATAAGGTCATTGAACATTTGATAAAAGAGGCGTAAACCTAACAGGCCGGGGCTAATAGCCTCCGGCCTTTGAAGTGTGTCTAATTTCTGACGAAGCAATCGAAACCGTTGACATCTTCTTTGAATTTGCATACGATTTGGATAGCCAGTACAAATTAGGAGAGGTCACCAAATGAACCAAACAGAAAATAAACCGAAAAATTACACGGGGATTGTCCTTACGCTGACAGTTCTGATTAACGGTTTAATCGCAGTGCTGTTTTTTATGCCTAAATTAGATCAGTTCAGCCATGCGAATATTCACATTTTGCCAATGCTGAATGCGATATTCAACAGCTTTACGTTTATCTTCTTATTGGCCGCGCTGATTATGATTAAACAGAAAAATATCAAAGCTCACAAACGCTTTATTTTGGCCGCATTCACAACAACATTACTATTTTTGATTTGCTATGTGACGTACCACTCGATTGCGGAAAACACGCTCTATGGCGGAGAAGGTATTATGCGCCCGATTTATTTCTTTATTTTAATTACACATATCTGCCTTTCTGCAATTATTGTGCCGCTTGCGCTGTTTACGCTAATCAGAGGCTTCAGCATGCAGGTGGAGCGCCATAAAAAAATTGCGAGATGGACAATGCCTCTATGGCTGTATGTAAGCCTTACAGGCGTTATTGTATATTTGATGATTTCACCGTATTATTAAAAGCCATACTCAGTATGGCTTTTTTTACGTGTAAACATGGCAAAAGCCCAAATTCATTTTTGGGCTTTTGTCAGTAAATTGATAGACTCTTATTCATGAGCCTTGGATTCCATGGTTTCAAGTGTTGCAACCTGCAAAGATTCTTCAACAGTTTTTGTTTTTTCTTTTACTTTTTCTGCATACGTATAATCACCGTAGCAATACGGATAGCGGAAATTTTTCGCATTTCCCCCGCAAGTATACAGATCAGGATTTTTTTTGACTTGCTGCTCGGAGTATTGTTTTGCCAATTCCTCAGTATGCGTTCCTCCATGTTCAGCTACAAAATCAATGTAACCTGCCCCCATGTTGTAGCTTTGAATAATGGTATCCAAATCCACGCCTTTTTCCTTACCGGTCTTGTACATGAGGGTAAATTGCTTGATGCCTTGTTTAACACTGAGTTGAGGGTCTGTTATCTCATTGCGTTTTAACCCCAGAGATTCAGAGGACTGCATGGGATCATTGCCTTTTCCTTTTGACTCCTGATACATCATGCCTAATATGAGTGATGTATAATTAGAGAGTCCTTGGCTTTCAAGCTCTTCTTCCACCAAGGGTTTGTAATCGGTTAAACGTTCCAAAACAATCGTTTTCGTATCGATCGGAAGTTTTTTGATTAAATCCCGGTTGAAAAAAAGCAGGACCAATAAAAAAGAGGCGATGACAAAGACAAAAATCATCATAAAACCCGCAGCAGCGAAACAGCCTTTTCTCTTTTTCTTCACTGTGTTTCACCCTCAATGTTTGGAGCAGTATGACCTTTTTTATTATGACATAAGACGGTATATCAGACCAAGTAAAAACCTGATTTGAAACATAAATTTAAACTATGAGATTGAAATGGAATACAAGCAGGCTGGTTTGCACTCAAGCGCATTTGTTATAAGATAAAACTATGAATAAAGAAAGGTGATACATATGACTGAATTTAGAGAAACGGAACAATCGGCTGCTGATCTGGACGAGGAGACGCTGTTTCTAGTCGCGCAAACATTCAAAGCGCTTTCTGATCCAACCCGAATCAGGATTCTCCATTTATTGTCCCAGGGTGAGCATGCTGTAAACGGAATTGCAGAAAAGCTGAATTTACTGCAATCCACCGTGTCCCACCAGCTTAGATTTTTGAAAAATCTTCGGCTTGTCAAATCGCGCAGAGAAGGAACATCGATTTATTACTCTCCGGAGGATGAACATGTTTTAGATGTTCTTCAGCAAATGATCCATCATACACAGCATGATTGAAAAAGACATCCTTGCTTAACTCGCTGTTAGCGGGCAAGGATGTCTTTTTCTTTATTGTATTCGTGCTGTTCGAGTTCGTTTCTGCTGAGCTTGATGACAAAAGAAGAAAAACCGATATAATAAACGGCTATCAGAAAACAGACGCCAATTGTCAGAGGGTCCGTTCCGATTGACTGACTGTATGATCCAAGGCGGTTTAGATCAGGTGAGGTAAGATAAAGCTCCGTCACTCGATACAGAAATCTTGATAGAAATAAAGTTAAGAGAATCACCTCTACCCAAATATGAGTCCGAAAATAGATCTTTCCTCTGCGTTTTTCAAAGGAGATGTTTTTCTTAGCGAAAAAGACAAGGAGCCATCCGCCAAGAATGCCCAAAATGAGATATCCATATAAAAAAGGGTGAATGGCGCTGAAGATTGAAAGGCCAAAAGCAAACAGCGAGAAAAGAATGATACGGGTGAACAGCCAGCGGGGCTTCAGCGGCTGGTATCCGATGGACCTTTTAATTTTTTTATACAGAAAAAAGATGATGATCATGGCAGGATAAACGCTCTGAAGTGTAAGATGCATGATGTGAAATCCCCTCCGTTGAGAAGTGTATGCTTATCCGGTCGGAAATAGTAGCTGAAATAAATACTGAACACAAAAAAGAAGGGGAAACCCCTGTTTTCATAGCATATGCGAGGTGTATTCCGCCGCATAATAGATATGCCCAAGCTTTATCAAAATGTTATGATTGTTTTGTTGGAAAATACAAGAAGAAAAGGTGCGCAGAATGAAACTGGAACGTTTGTTAGCGATGGTTGTGTTATTGATCAGCAAAAAACAAGTGCAGGCTGCAGAGCTTGCTGAGCTGTTTGAAGTATCTGTCAGAACAATTTACCGTGATATTGAGACGATCAATAGGGCTGGTATTCCGATTGTGACCTCACAGGGTTCCGGGGGCGGAATTGGCATCATGGAAACGTATCGGCTTGAAAGAGAGTGGCTGAAGGAGGAGGAATTGTTTGCAATTGCTTCCGCTTTGCAAAGCGTTTCATCTATGTATGAACCCGTTTCTCACAGCACAGCCTATCAAAAAATCAAACACCTTATACCTGAGCAATCTACTCAAGCATTTAAGCACCAAACAGAAAAATGGTTTATTGACATGACGGCTTGGGGCCATACTGAGGATCAAAAGACGCTGCGCGAGAAAATCAGCGCTGCCATCGATCGGTTGTCAACGATATCTTTTACATATACAAGCGCAAGCGGGGAAACACTACTTCGGGAAACTGAACCTTATACATTGGTTTGCAAGGCGGGGCACTGGTATTTATATGCCTACTGCCTGGTAAGAAATGATTTTCGCTTTTTTAAACTGAACCGGATGAAAGATCTGGCTATCTTACATCAGACATTTATCAGAAAAGACATTCAGCTGGACACTTTGCCATGGGATAAGAGTTGGTACCAAAAGGACCGTTTAACTGAATTGGTTATTCTTGTTCAGCCGTCAGCACGTCAGCGCATAGGTGAATGGTTCGGATATGATGTCCTTCACTGTTGTGAGGAAGATGAAATCTGCCGGGCAGTGATTTCACTTCCAGAAGATCCATGGCTGATCGGTTTTTTGCTCCAGTTCGGAAAGGATATTGAGGTTCTGCAGCCTCTTCATATACGGGATAAAGTAAAAGAAACCATTCATCACATGCAAAAAATATATGAAACCTGACACACTGCTGTCAGGTTTCTTTGTCTATAATCTTAAAAAAAGGAGGAGATCGTATGGGCTTTTCACATATAACACACTTAGACCGGAAACGATTTGCCGGACTGTCACAACGGACAAGCAACGCACTGGAAATGACGGAAGAAAGGAGGATTCCGGCACTGTGGGACCAATTCTGGAAGCAGGATATGAGCGCTCTTTTATCACAGGCTGAAAAAGACAAAAGCATTATTGCCTTATATTCGAATTATGAACAAGAGACGAATGGGTTTTATACGTTTTCAGTCGGAACGTTTCAGGAATACGACGACATTCTTCCGGGACCATATGAAAACATTGATTTGCCGGCTTCCGCTTACGCCGTTTTCACTTCCAGAATCGGTCCTATTGAAGAGATTGTGCTTGAAACGTGGAAGGAAATTTGGACTTGGGATAAGCGGCATCTGCGCACGTTTACAGGTGATTTTGAGATGTATGATCAAAGTGCCGCAGTGCCACAGCGAGCACAAGTTAACATTTATGTAGCGATAAAAAAATAATAAACTCTTGAAAAACTAATGGTGTTAGTTAATAATAAAACTAACGCCATTAGTTTTGTTAGGAGGAATAAAAAGATGAGAATGACTCAGTACCAAACGGTTTGGCAGCTGACTTTTTTTCCAGCATTGTTTCCGGTTAATTGCTATTTAGTAGAGGAAGAAAACGAAGTCACCCTTATTGATGCCGCACTGCCAGGCAGCTATAAAGGGATTATTCAAGCTGTGAATCAGCTTGGAAAACCGCTTCAGCATATTTTACTGACTCATGCACATGGGGACCATGTCGGATCACTGGATACATTGGCACAAACATTTCCGCATGCAAAGGTCATGATCTCGGAACGGGATTCATTCTTGCTCCAAGGTGACACATCCTTGCGGCAAGATGAGCCGCAGACGCCTATAAAAGGAGGTATTCCGAAACACATACAAACAAAGCCTCACCAACTGCTGACGGGCGGTGAAACAATTGGTTCTCTGCTTGCCATTCCAACACCGGGCCATACACCGGGCAGCATGTCATTTCTTGATACAAGAAACGGCACTTTAATAGCAGGAGATGCGTTTCAGTTGCGCGGAGGAATCGCTGTATCAGGCCAGATAAAATGGACGTTTCCTTTTCCCGCTTTCGCCACATGGAATAAGGAGGAGGCCATCAAAAGTGCACAATTGCTCGCAGATAAGGCGCCTTCCTGTCTCGCTGTCGGACATGGAAAATTCCTGCGATCACCTTCAGAGCGGATGAGACAGGCGATCCAAAAAGCAAAGAAAGGATGATGAGCATGTCACCGAGAATAGGTTTGACCCAAAAAATGATTGTAGACGCTGCAGCAGAGATTGCCGATCAGGAAGGGGTAAATGGTGTCTCACTTGCCGCACTTTCTAAAAAAATGAATGTTCGCCCCCCGTCATTGTATAACCATATCAACGGGCTGCAAGCGATCAAAGCAGAACTTGCTGTCAGAGGACTGACAAAGCTTTTTGATCAAATGGCGGACTCCGTAACCGAACGAAAGGGAGATTCCGCTATGCTTTCTTTAGCTCATGCATATGTTGATTTTGCAATTGAAAATCCCGGATATTATGAAGCGGCTCTGCTTAAGGTTCAGGACAAACGGACGGAAATCGTCTCTGACCAAATTGTCTGTCTTGTGACGAAGCTGCTCATTGAAAACGGCTATGCAAGTGAAAAGACTGCCATTCATGCGACAAGGGGGCTCAGAAGCCTGCTGCATGGCTTTACTGCTTTAATCGCAAAAGAAGCATTTGAACGTGAGGAGGACATTTTAGAAAGCCTGTCATTTTCAATTAGGACATTTTTGTCAGGATTATTAATAAACAATAAAAATATTATGTAAACAAATAAATGGATGTCTTATATTTCTGAATATTGTATAATATCAAGGGAGTATACATAGGGGAGAGGCATTATGCAATGGAAGACATTCACAAGATTGAACGATTAGCGGCAGCTTCATGGCCGGCTTATTTTCAAAAAAGCATAGGGCAATGGCTTCTCAGAGCGAATTTTGGCGTAACCAAAAGGGCAAATAGCGTATGGACGTCTGCGGATATGCCTGAAGGGGATTTTCAGCTAGAGGCCGAACTTTTTTATCAAAATTTAGGCTTACCTGTTTGTTTTCATATTAGCAACGCATCACCGAAAGGGCTTGATGACGCATTGGCAGACAGCCGTTATGAAAAGGTAGACGAGTGCTTCCAGATGACAGCGTTGTGCCGGTCAATTATGAGCCGAACAAATGACAACAGCCGAATTACATACAAGTGGGAACAAGAGCCATCATCTGTTTGGATAGATGAATTTATTCAATTAGAAGGGTTTTCACCCGAGCGTCACAAAGGTTACAAACACATTTTCGAACGCATGCCGCCGTGTAAAACTTTTTTCAAGATGTATGACAAAGAAAGCCTGACAGCGCTTGGCACGGTTTCTGTCATTGATGGTTATGGCGGACTTAGTAATATCGTTGTAGCTGAGGAGCACAGAGGAAAAGGGGCAGGAACCCAAGTGATCAGGGTATTGACTGAATGGGCAAAAAACAACGGAGCGGAACGCATGTTTTTACAAGTGATGAAAGAAAATCTGGCGGCAGTTTCTTTATATGAAAAAATCGGCTTTTCGCCTATATCGGAACACCATTACCGGATTAAAAGCTGACCAAAGGAAGGGGGTTGCTGATGGATTCGCTTCAAGAGATGATTTGCGAAAAACGGACATACACACGCCTTTATCATTCACATAAGCACGCGTACAGCCAATTTCTTTTTCCGCTTGAAGGGAGTATTGATCTTGAGACTGAAGAGCGCCAGGTGAAATTAAAGCCAGATCATTTTTTATATATTCCTCCGGAGTGTGAGCATCGTTTCCGTTCTATCGGAAGAAATGAATGTCTTGTACTGGATGTTCCGCTTCATGCAATGAAAATTGATGAGTATCGTGCAGGATCGGGAATTGAAGCTGCACTCGATCCTTTCTGGTCTTCGATCAGGTACTTGCTGACAGAGGAAGCAAAGGCCGGAACAGCCAACTCGCTTCATATGCTAGTACAATACATAAAAGAAAAGCTTCAATCCCATAGCTATGCCTCAATTGCATACATTCACAGCCATTTATTTGAGCGGCTGACAATTAAGAAGCTGGCAGAAATCGAGCATTATCACCCAGCTTACTATTCAAGCTGGTTCAAAAAACAGACAGGGAAGTCCCCGCAGAACTATATTGCCGACCTTCGCCTTGAGGAAGCAAAACGAATGCTGATGGAGAGAAATGAAACCCTTACCGTCGTGAGCGAGGCGCTGGGCTTTCAAAACCTTTCTTCTTTTACAAGATGGTTCACGAAAAGCACAGGAATGCCGCCCCGCCTGTATCGAAACACCTTATATTCGGATAAAAAATGATGGCTCTTTAGTTAAAAGAATATTGTATATCTCCTTTACAATAGGAGAAAAAGGAGTTATTGATATGGCAGTTATTGAAGACTTTGAGAAATTGGATATCAGAACGGGAACAATTGTAAAAGCGGAAGAATTTCCTGAAGCAAGAGTACCGGCAATCAAGCTTGTGATAGATTTTGGGACTGAAATCGGCATAAAACAATCGAGCGCACAAATCACGAAGCGTTACAAGCCGGAAGGTCTCATCAACAAGCAAGTCATAGCAGTCGTGAACTTTCCGCCCCGCCGGATCGCCGGATTTAAATCGGAAGTCTTGGTCCTCGGCGGCATACCCGGCCAGGGCGACGTCGTCCTTTTGCAGCCGGATCAGCCTGTCCCAAACGGCACAAAAATCGGATAACGCAAAAAAAGACGTTTGCCTAAGGCAAACGTCTTTTGCGTATTGAGGCGATGCACCACACGCCACATTCGTGTGTGCCGTAAAGGCATGTACATCGGCTTACACAATTCAGCTCATCGCTATATGAATATAGCATGGAGGGCGAAGGATTGCAAGGATTACTTTGTTTTTGTGATTGAATTTGTCCGTCTAATCAAGATCTTATTATATGAAATGTAATAATTTTTTAGTACAGAAGGTGAGCATGATCTAAGGTAAGCGATTGACCTCATAAGCAACACGTATTCCAGATTCAATCGCGCCTTGCATCCACGCATGAGTGAGTGAGGCGTGTTCTCCGGCGAAATGAACTCTGCCCTCAGGGACAGGAATATAGGGATACAGCTCTAATTCTTGTCCTGGTTCGAAAGCTGTAAAACCTCCCGCAGAATACGGGTACTGGCTCCAGCTAAAAGAAGTGCCAGACACAAATTCAGACCATACAATATCACCATAGATTTCAGATAAATTCAGTAAAGTATACTGGATTCGCTCTCCTTCTGAAAGACTGTCCCATATTAGTGCCTCATCGGCCCATGTATAGCTGGCCAGAATGACAGCATGTCCATTTGCTCCAATATTTCTGCTTGGATAATATGAAAAACGAATCGGAAGATCAGTAATAGATTTGCCGCCGCGCTGACCGGCTTTTTCCCAAAATCGGCTTTTAAACTCTATGCCGATTTTTGTTGCACTGATATAGTTTAGCTCACGGATGGCCCTCCGTTTATAGTAAGAGAATGAATGGTATGGTTCGACTTTTACAAATCGCAATGTTGAAAAAGGAATGGTTACAATAGCGAGATCTGCTGTGAACGATGCAAATTCTGCCGTTTGTTGATGCTGACAATGGATCGTAACACGATTTTCACCCTGAGACATTTTCATCATTTTTTGATGGTATAGAATGTTTGTTTTTAATTGAGGAAGAAACGCGTGAGGCAGCAGATCCATACCGCCAGTTATCTCATAGAAGTGAGCGGGCGATGAAAAAAAGATAGATTCCCGCAATACTTCAACAAGGGACATCCCCATATACGCTTCCATATCCAAAAGTACACCGATCATATCGATCGCGCCATATGAAAAATACGTGTTTAAAAAAGAGCTTAACGAATAATTTTTGTATTGTTCTTCGACAATCCGCCAATTTCTCGCTGGATTTTGATTGATAAAATTTAGAATAGGCTGCAGTAAAGAAAGCAACAGCTCTTCAGACGTTTTCCCTTGTTCATTTGGTGCAACTGGATATCTCAATATTTCAGGAGCTCGTTCAAAAACTTGGAGACGTGTTTTGATTCCATTTGCATAAATGATGTCCATCGGGGTTCTGTTGATAAATACATTTGTTGGCAATTTGAATTTTTTGATATATTCTAAGGTTAACGAATGGTTATTCGGTATGCGCATCGGACCAGCGTTGAAATACAAATCATCACTAAAGGGAGATCTCAAAGTGCAGACACGGCCGCCCGCTCTGCCGCTCGCTTCGAGAATTGTTACTCTGTGACCGGCATTTTTCAGCAATGATGCTGATACAAGCCCGGACAATCCAGCTCCTATAACAAGAATGTGCTTTGGATGCTGCGATGCGCTAAGGCCATTTCTAATGATCTTTACCATGTCATCATTCATTAGAGAATTCAATTTTTGGAGGCACCTCTTTTTAGAATTTATTGCATTATATTCACTGAAAAGAGCACCTATCACGATCTGTTCACATCTTTTGGAATTTGAAAGGTTATTGTTAAAAGGAAATAAAGGGGTGATGTATGTGACTAACTTTGTTCATAAGACGGTAAATGGCTTGAAAAGTCTTTTAGATGAAAAAGGAGCCATTCAATTGTTTTGTTCTGAAGGAGATATCATGGAGTTCCTTGTTATATTTTCACAGGACAAAGCAACCCTTAACGACATTCAAAGTTTTGAAGCTAAACATCAGATTACCCTTCCAGAGGATTATCAGAAGTTCATGACACTACATAACGGTGCGAAAATTTTTGAAATTCTTTCTGATGGGGAGAATATAGGTGGAGGACTTTATTTATTTAGCCTTGAAGAGATTGAAGAAGAATTAAAATATGAGGATTTGTTTGAAGATATCAATGGTATTCCAATTGGCTACTTATTGGAAGAATGCCATTTAATGATTGATAAAGATAAAGTGAACCTAGGTGATCCCAACTATCTCTATATATTTGAAAGTGGTTTAGAATATAATCCATTAAACGTAAACTTTGAAATATTTTTAGACCGGTATATATTGGCCAATGGGGAACCTTTTTGGGATTGGCGCTACTATACCGCAGAAAATTATTATAGAACAAGATAGTGTGTGATGTATAAGACAGTCATTTTGGCTGTCTTTTTCTGTTATTCAAATAGATTACTGTGGTAAAATTTACATAGAGTAGTCTAGGAAGGAGAATGATATGAAGGTATTTGAGGCTGATTCATTACTCTTTGAGGCCGATAAAAGAACCAAAGAGTATAAGGAACTAAGGTCGCAAATGGTGAAGCTAAGAAAAGCTTTTCAAAACGTAGCTAACCTAGATGACAGTGAATTTTCAGGCAAGGGTGCTGACAACATTAAAGCATTTTATCATGATCATGTCGGTGTTACTGATCAATGGATTGATTTAATTGACATGAAGATTGCTTTCTTAAGCAGCATGTCTGCAAAACTTGAAGATGCTAAGATGTCTGATGCTTACATAGAAGAATCCTTTTTAGAACACGAGTTGGCTAACGCCTATACAAAATCAAAATCCATTATGTCTGAACAGAAAAAAGCAATGAAAGACATATTAAACGACATCAATGATATTCTTCCCCTTGAAATATTTTCAACAGAAAACTTCAAAGACAAACTTTCTTCTGCAGATGACAAACGTGAAAAAACAATCGATAAGCTAAACAAGCTTGATGAGGATTTAAAAACAGAATACGCTGAAACAGAGCCTAACGAACAGTTCATCCAGCAAGATTTTAAAAAGCTGCAGGAATCAACAGGCAAAGGGAAGAACGCCACTCCGATTCACTATAACGCCAAAGCGTATAGAGAAAGTGACATACATAAGAAAAAAGGCGACATAGAGAAGCATTCTGAAGCTTACTTAAGCGTGAAGAAAGAAGAAGCAAAGGAACGTGAAATCAAGGAATTAAAGAAAAAACTTAATTACGGTGTCTCTGACACTGATGAATATTTAGAGATTGCTAAGAAAGCAGGGTACGAGAATCTGGAGCCCGCTCAAGTACAGCTTGCAGTGCAAATTGAACAAGCAAAGCAGCTAGAAGGAGCAGGAGAAATCACCTGGGACATCGTAAAAGGTGTCGGAGTAGGCTTATATAATGTTGGCAAAGACACTGTAACTGGCATATGGGATTTCATCACCGATCCGGGAGAAACACTCTCAGCACTGGGGAATGCAGTTATTCATCCAGTGAAAACTTACGATGCCATTTCAGCAGCAATAGAAGAGTCATATCAAAAGGATATGGTGAATGGAGATGCCTATTCTAGATCAAGATGGGTTACCTATGCTATTGGTTCAGTGGCTGTAGCTGTTGTTGGTACAAAAGGTGCAGGAGCCATTAACAAAGCAGATGCAGCGGGGAAGGTCATAAACAAAGCAAGTCAGGCAGGGAAGAAAATTAAGGACGTCAAGATTCCAGATTTGCTGCCTTATAATCCTAAGTACGACTTTGCTCTAGCCGATAACGTGCCGTACAATGTGGTTGATAGCCAAAGCCTTAAGAATGAACTTTTGACTAATGCGAAGAAAATACCGGATGGAACAAGAAAACCGTTTACTGGCCAAAAGATAAGCCCCCCTTGGCTAAATAAAGAAAAGTATGATGCATATGAAATAGAGGGGAAGGTAAAGGCGAAGGGGAAAGTTAAAGATGTAAGCCGTAGAGTGTATACTATGAAAGATATTGATATTAATCAAAAAACAGAATTCGGTGTTACAAATCTTCAGCTAATGAAAAACGGGAATGCCCCTTATGCAAAAGACGGTACACAGATTAATTTACATCACTTGATTCAAGAAGAACCTGGCCCAATGCTTGAAATCCCGAACAGCTTACATACAAAATATAGTGATGTCATTCATCAGCTTAAGTCTGATGGGGAAAGTTTTAGAAATGATAAGGTTTTAAAAGCACAATACGAGAGCTTTAGAAAGAGATATTGGAAATGGAGAGCGAAACAATTTGAAAATGAGAATTGAGGTGTTTATATGATTTATTCGAAGGTTGAGAACTTTATTAATGAAAATAAACAAAATGCTATATTTACAGAAGGTGCAAGTCATGAAAACATTGGTCGCATTGAAGAAAACCTCCAATGCGATCTCCCCAACAGTTATAAATGGTTTTTAGAAAAATACGGTGCTGGTGGTTTATTCGGCGTTTTGGTTTTAGGCTACAACTTTGATCATGCATCAGTTGTAAATAGAACTAATGAATATAAAGAACACTATGGCCTTACTGATGGACTTGTGGTTATTGAAGATGTTGATTACTTTGCTTACTGTCTAGATACAAATAAAATGAAAGACGGAGAATGCCCTGTAGTTGAATGGGATAGGGTAGTTGGTTATCAAGATACTGTTGCAGAAAGCTTTATTGAATTTTTTTATAATAAGATTCAGGAAGCGAAAGATGATTGGGAAGAGGATGAAGACTGGAACGATTAAGTAAAAATATTACAATTGCTCAATAGATACACTTGAGTTGCACATCCTCAATCTAAATAAAATAATGGTTTTATCCATAAAGCAATTGTATTCAAATAACATTTCTATATGGTTATAATTAGGATAAGGATTATGCTTTTTAAGGTATAAAAAATGCATAAAATAAAAAGACTAGGGTGCTATCAACACCCCGTCTCTGTACTAAAGCTACCCACTAAAGGGCTTGCTCGATGTGATTTCTTGGTAGACCTATCCCTTCAGGTTCTTAGGCTCAAGGGAGGTCTATTTTTTATTTATATATGTCAACAGAGCAATTACAAATGACCCGAATGCAAGCATTAGCATTAATGCCTGGATGTTGACATAGCCTCACCCTCTTTCATAGGGGATGAGCAAGACTCCCTTGAGTGAGAAAATTAATGTACAGGAAAAAATATACTATACATAAATGTTCTTGTCGTTATAATTCCATAATAAATTACCAATGTGAAATGGACGTGCTTTAATGCAAGTTCTTCTTTATTTCAAATCCTAAAAAACTCATCCAACAGTATAAAAATAAGCCAAAAAATCAGCTTTTAATAAAATCAGAGATTTTGGCCATTAAAATTGGACAAGGAATCTTTTTTATAAATCCTTAATATTAATTATATTTTAATAAATAATTTGGTCCTTGAGTTGCTTAAAATATTCATCTGCTGCTTCTTTTGATTCAAGAAGTTCCATACTTAATAACACATTCACCTCGTTCTACACCTTCAAAATATGACGTCTCGTGACCTGATTCTTGAGCAAATTTTTTTCTGACTGGGTAATATTAGGGATGGTTTGTAAGGAATATAAAGATTTAAAAGAATAGTTTTTATCCCAATTGTCTTGGGGGACAGCCATTGGCTTGTAACTAATTTCGTAAAAGAAGCTCTGCATTTATGCAGGACTTCTGTCGTAAGTTTCATGGTCAGTATCAGGCATTGTTCTTTTCCAGTCTATATCTCGACACTGAAAGTAATGGAATAAAGCACCGAGAAGATTAGCATCATTTCCAAATTTGCATGCTTCTATTATTGGACGTACTTTTGCACCCTGCAATGAATTCATTATGATATCAATTTTTTTATTTATTTGTTTGATAAGATTTTCATTGCTGCTGACTGCGCCGCCAATAATAATTTTCTCCGGATCATAAACATACTGGAGGTTGAAAATACCCTTAGCTAAAGATAAATGAAAATCATCGATGGCTTTCATGCACTCCCGATCACCTGCTTCAGCTGCTGCAAATACTTGTTTTCCATCTAAATTCGATACATCGATTCCTTTAATTTCTGCAACCCGACGAACGAGAGCACCTATTGCAGCTAATTCACTCCATGTCCGGAAAGAAATATTGTTTATATCATCAACAGTATCCAAGATCATATTGCCGAATTCTCCGCTGTGCAAGTTAGCTCCTTTATGAACTTTTCGGTCTATTACAACTGCACCGCCGATTCCAGAACCGATTACTACAAATAAAACATCATTGTTACCTACAGCTGTACCTTTCCAAACCTCACATAAAGCCGCACAGTTTGCATCATTTTCGATTTCAACTGGCAAACCGCTTTTGTTTTGAATTATTTCTTTTATATTAGGGCCGTGTATACAAGGAAGGGCACTGGTTCCCCCTATAATGCCGGTGTCGCTATTAACTCCCCCAGGACTGCTGAGAGCAATCCCGGAAATCTGGTACTTATCTTGATTTTTTCTCGTTACTTGTAACAATTCAGAGATGAACTTTTCAAAATCAAGGGGTGAAGAAGGAAATGAACCCCTGGTAAGAAAATCACCATTTTCATTAATAACAGCATATTTAATCGCACTGCCGCCTATATCAAAAACCATGTAATTATTCATAGGTATCCCCCTTTTTACAACGCAGTTTCTACTTCCTTCAGTACAAATATCTCGGAAGAGAAGTCACCTGGCAACTCCCTTTGCCAATATTCATAAGCGCGGTCTGTGTAGTCCTCAGCTAAAATAATTCCTATATTCATTAATTCATCACCGTAATGATTGCTGCCCCGCTCTTTAATATGATAAAGTTTCTCAGGGTTTAGGCCTTTTAATTTAATACGGTAGTATTTATCGTTTGGTTTTGCGAGGATCTTATAATATCCCACGATTGCTTCTCTTTGATCTTCTGATACAATCATCCAAGACACTTCGTTGGATTCAAAAGGGTTTTGCAGCCGGTAAAACTGTCCGTTACGAATTAGATTGCGTTTTTCTTTAAAGAAGGAAACCTGTTCTTTCACTTTTCTTTTTTCTTCATCATTTAGTTTTGTTACATCAAGTTCGTAACCAAATGTGCCGAAATAGGCAACATTTGCCCGAGATTCAATCGGTGTGGTCCTGCCGACCTGATGGTTCGGAACAGCCGAAACGTGGCTTCCTATAGAATTTAGTGGATAAACCATAGAAGTCCCATATTGAATTTTTAATCGTTCAACTGCATCTGTGTCATCACTGGCCCAAGCTTGGGGAGCATAATATAGCATCCCCGGATCAAAACGAGCTCCTCCTCCTGCACAAGATTCAAACAAAATTTGTGGATGTTTTTGGATTAAACGCTCGTAAAGACTATAGACTCCTAGAATATACCGATGATAAACCTCCCCTTGTTGATCTGCAGCCAGGCTCATTGAATAAGCTTCTGTAATATACCGGTTCATATCCCATTTGATGTAGCTTATTTTTGTACCCGTGATAATCTCATCCATGAGCGAGAAGATATGATCGACCACTTCTTCTCTTGTAAAATCCAAAATAAACTGGTTGCGGCCATGTGAAGGCGAGCGGCCAGGAGTGGCGATAATCCAATTCGGATGTTCATTTAATAGCTTTGTACCTTTGCATACCATCTCTGGCTCAAACCACAAGCCGAATTTTAACCCTAATACATCTATTTTTTCAGATAAGCCTTTAATGCCAGTTGGCAATTTTTCTTTGTTTGTGAACCAGTCCCCAAGTGAACTTGTATCATCATGTCTTTCTCCAAACCAGCCATCATCCAAAACGAATAACTCAATTCCTAAGTCCTTGGCCGCCTTGGCAATTGTTAAGATTTTTTCTTCATTGAAATTAAAATACGTGGCTTCCCAGTTGTTAATTAAGATAGGGCGGTCTTTATCACGCCAATTTCCCCTAACCAACCTTGTACGGTAAAGCTCATGAAATGTTTGACTCATTCCGTTTAATCCTTGGTCAGAAAACACCATAACACATTCAGGGGTTTGGAAGGATTCTTTTGAATTTAATTTCCACTTAAAACAGAAAGGGTTAATTCCCATCATTACCCGGGTTACACTATATGCGTCTACTTCAACCTGGGCTAAAAAGTTACCGCTGTATACCAGGCTGAATCCATATACATCACCGGTGTGTTCAGTGGTATCCGGCCGCTTCAAAGCAAGAAAAGGATTGTGGACATGGCTGCTGGCACCTCTCGTGCTATAGACAGATTGGATTCCTTTTGATATTTTTTGCACTTCCATGTGAGCTTCACGGGCCCAAGCTCCTGCTAGATGAACCATTTCATAGTTGTCGTCTGGGAAATCAACATTCATGCTCATAGCATTATTAAGATAAAATGCTTCCTCACCGGTATTGATAAATCTAGAATTTCGGCAAATAACACTTCTATCCGCATAAATAGAATAACTTAAAATTAATTTGCTCTTTAAAGTATGATCCACTAATGTGATTTCGATGGTCTCCGCTTCACTCTCATTTTCTACATAAGTCGCAGGCAATTGATTGAGTAGGGGCTTTCCTTGAATAATTTCATAGCTTTCAAACTGAAAATTTGTAACATGGCTGCCTGCATCATTTGTTATCATATGGGCGGGATATCGATAGTCTGTAGTTCCAAAACTTGGGTATTCTTGTTTTATGTGTTCTAATGATGAAGTGTGATCGCCTTCAAACATATTGCAAGAAGGTCTTATTTCGCGCTCAATAAGATGCTTAAATGACTCCCGGTGTTTTATTTTTTTTCCATAATACAGGTGCTCTAGTTGCTTGCTTTTTTCTAACACCCTAAAAATATAACTAATATTTCGGTTGAAAAGATGAAATTCTTTCGTTTCCTCATTGACCTTAATCGGCATTACTATTCACCACTCCTTACTAATAATAAACCCTTATTTTAGAAAGCACTTACAAAATAATAGAGAAAATAAAAAGAAAGTTGCAAGCGACTTAAATTATAACAAAAATTATCAAAATAAACTATTTATTTTTTGACAATATAAACTTAAATTAAAACTAAACCGTTACTTAATAAACGAACTCATCACAAATCATGTGTCTAATCTTAGTTATTTCTTGATAGTTAGGAACAAATTAGAATTAAATCAGTATTTGTAAGCGTTTTCTGCTTTATTTTTGAAAATTTCAAAAAAAGTATAGACATTTAATTCTGGTGAATATATAATTATTTTATTAAGTTAGCGATTAATGGTTGTTTAAGTTAAGTTAATAATTAAGTTAACTGATTAGTGATTTAATTTTTTTAAAAGGGAGTGAAAAACAAAGAATTTTTTGAAAACTGATCTAAAGGGTTTGAAGGTTTTCGAGAATTCCCAGGATATTTGATAAAGTCATGTGGAGTTCCTTATTAAAAATTAGATAAGGCGGGGTGGAAAATGCATAAATCGAAAACATTTTTGTTCTACATGTTCATCTTACCTTGGTTGATTGGGTTCTTTGTTTTTACAGCGGGGCCCATGGTGTATTCGTTATATATGTCCTTTACTGACTATTCGGGTCTTGGATCAGCAAATTGGGTAGGATTTGAAAATTATCAAAAGATATTTACAGAAGATCCTTTGTTTTGGCAATCATTATGGAATACACTTTTTTATACCGTTTTTGCAGTACCGCTTGGATTGATAGTTGGTTATCTGTTAGCGGTCCTTTTAAACGCAAAAGTAAAGTTTATGGGGTTTTTTAGAACTGTATTCTATTTACCGTCTCTTGTTCCCACTGTTGCCAGCTCTTTATTATGGATCTTGATTTTTCAGCCGGATTTTGGCATTGCGAATGCGATCCTTTCATTTTTTCATCTGCCAACCTCGAATTGGTTGCTGAGTGAGGCAATGGTTAAACCTTCTTTAATAATTATGAGTCTATGGGGAGCAGGTGGAGGAATGGTTATCTACCTGGCCGGCCTTCAAAATGTGCCTGCCTCTCTCTATGAAGCTGCTGAGCTTGATGGAGCAGGGAAGTTATCGAAGTTTTGGAATATAACAATACCTATGACATCAAACGTTATTTTTTTTAATTTAATCATGGGACTCATCGGCGCTTTTCAAATTTTTACACAAGCGTATGTTGTAAGCAGTGGAAACGGTGGACCAAATTATAAATCTCTATTTTATGTTTTCTACTTGTATCAAGATGCATTCAAGTTTTTTAAGATGGGGTATGCATCCGCTCTTGCTTGGATTCTATTTCTCATCATTTTAGTTTTCACACTGATTCAATTTAAGGTATTTGGAAAAAAAGTCTACTATGAATATGACGAATAAGTGAGGGAGGGAAAGTGAAGTGGAAATCGCAAAAGTAAAAACCAAAGCAGTGAGGATAAAAAAAGAGAGCAGCATAAAAAAAAGTAAACTTTTTGAAAGAATTCTGACATACGGACTTCTTGTCAGTTTATCTATCGTTTTCATCTTTCCATTTTTATGGTTGGTTGGGACATCACTAAAGCCTGAAAATGAAGCCATTTCTTTTCCACCTAGTTTGCTGCCGAAGGTATGGGATTTTGCGAATTATATAGACGTATTCACTATCGTGGACTTTGGTCAATATTATTTAAACTCCATCATTGTTACTGTAGCAACGGTAATTGGGACGGTTTTATCCTCGACATTGGTAGCTTACGGTTTTGCACGAATTAAGGGAAAAGGACGGGATGTTTGGTTTATCTTGTTGTTGGCAACTATGATGCTCCCTCCGCAAGTCACCATGATTCCTGTATACATGATTTTTGCGAAACTTGGTTGGACAAATACTTTTTTGCCGCTAATTGTTCCTGCTTTTTTTGGTAACGCTTACTTTATTTTCTTGCTTCGACAGTTTTTTAAAACCATCCCAAAAGAGCTTGAAGAATCAGCTTATTTGGATGGGTGCAGCACTCTGGGAATCTTCTGGCGGATTGTCCTTCCGTTATCCACTCCGGCAGTCATTACTGTTGCCTTGCTGAGCTTCATGTGGACTTGGAACGATTTCTTGGGACCGTTAATTTATCTCAATGACGATTCTAAATTCACGCTAGCTTTAGGGATTCTCCAATTCAAGGGTGCATTATTGATAGAATGGGGACCAATGATGGCAGCAAGTGTGCTTATTATTCTGCCTTTGATAATCATGTTTTTTGTTGGGCAGAAGTATTTCATAGAAGGTATCGCTACTACTGGTGGAAAGTAATAGCTAGGTTTGATTAGTGAGGGTCACGCTAGATAATGACCTTTTCTGGAACCTTATCTATATTTTACTAAATAAATAGGGGGGAGTAATTCGATGTTTAAGAAGAAAGGATTAGGTGTTTTCCTTTTAACCCTTGTGCTGGCTTTATCAGCCTTTTTGTCGGGATGTTCTGGATCTGATACGTCAAGTGGGGACTCAAAGAATGGCGTGACGCTCCGTATATTAGTTTGGAATAACAATCCAGAAGGTACAAAACTGGAAAATGAAATCTTTAAAGCATTTGAGAAAGAAAATCCTGGTGTCAATGTTGAAATGGTTTATGCTCCATACGATAAGTTTAACGACAAGTTCCTAACAATGTCTGCCGGCGGTGACCAGCCAGACTTAGTTTGGATCCAACCATCTGCCTTTGGACAGTTAGTATCTAAAAATGTATTGATGGATCTATCTGATAAAGAGATCAATAAAGATGAATACTTGCCTAACATTCTTGAAATGGGTAAGGTTGATGGCAAGCAATACGCGCTGATTCGTGATGCAGCGACATTCCAGATGGGCTATAACAAAGATATGTTTGATGAAGCAGGAGTGCCATATCCTTCAGATGATTGGACTTGGGATGACTTCCTTAATGCAGCGAAGAAATTAACAAAAGTTGAAGGTGGAAAAACAGTACAGTTTGGAATTGAAAACTACTATACTGGGGAAATTTTGGTTCAAAACGGGGGATCATACATAAGTCAAGATGGCAAGACAGTGACAGTGGACTCGCCGGAAACAATTGAAGCAATCCAGTTTGGCTCCGATCTTATCAACAAATATAAAGTTCAACCAACTTCAGCTCAAGCACAGGGCATGTCTAATTTGTTCCTAACTGGAAAAGCGGGCATGAAATTAATGGGCCCATGGGACTGGGCAGATACAGAGAAAAACGTTTCCTTTGAGTGGGATGTGGCACCAATGCCAGCAGGAAAAGCCGGCAATGTATCTGCAGCTTCTTATCTGCCAATCGGTATTGGAAAAGGGACAAAACATCCTGAAGAAGCATTTGAGTTGCTGAAGTTCCTATCAACCGGTAAAGGGCAGGATATCCAGATTGATACAATTAACGCAATTCCAGTGGTAAAGCGTCATGCAGATAAAATAACTACTATGAAAAACGCGCCGGAGAATGCAGCTTCATTAGGAACGCTTCTTCAAGAAGGCAAAACTGTTATGAATGCACCGTATACACCTGATTATGCCGAGATTGCAAATAAAATCCAGCCGGTCATTGACAATATTAATTTGAAGGATCTCGATGCGGAAAAAGAATTGAAAAAAATTGCGGATCAGATTCGCAAAGAATATAACCTGAAATAATAACGAAAAGGTACTTGTTAAATCAAGTACCTTATTTCAAGAAGGTGAAACGGATGGATAAAAGTACGTATTTAGACAGCAAGGTTTTCTGGATAATGGATTTGGTCTTTAGCCTGGCTAAAACGAGTGTATTCTTTTGGGTAGCGTTGATAAAAGAGTTCTTTATATTTGGTCTTGTTGCTTCTTTCTGTACATTGGTTGAAATGATGGATGAAGTTCTTTTGGGGAACGGGGTTTCTATTAGGGAAGGACTTCGAGAGAGAAGCCAAAAATACAAAGGTTATAAAAAAATTTCATTGTTTACTTTTTGTTTTTTTATTTATACAGGGCTGTTTATCATATTTCCATTACCTGAATCCGTACCGGCAGATATAGGAGTTTTTACAAAGTTTGCGTTTGTTTATTTGTATTTATTGGGAGTGGTGCTATTCACATATGTATCGTGGAACTTGGTTAAGTTGAATTTAAGTGTAAAGAAAGCTTTATTTTATGGTTTTTATTTAATGTTTAAAAGGTTTGTACGATCTGTTTTATTATTTGCTGTATTTTTAGTCATAGTTTTATTAAGTCAGATGAATTTAATTTTTCTTATATTCATTGCTCCTTCTCTCTATGTTATGTGTGGGACTATGATATTGAGAAAAATCTACAAAAGTGAAGTTTTGAACTAAGAATACTAGATCTGACTTAGACCGTTATTTGTTTGCAGGATGCACCTAAGGTTTATCAAATGTAGCCTGCTTCCGCTTTTTATGTTCCTGCTCTATAGTGGTGCGTAATAGATGTGTTTGTGCGGAAGACTCAGCAAAAGCAGTAAAACTATTCTGGAGAGAACTCTACCAGAATGGCGGAGAGCGATAATTATAAGGTAATACAACATAAGATTTCTTTTTTCGCTTAAACATACGCCTTGAAAGAATGTTCTTGAGGTAAGCCTGCAATGTTATTTCACAATTAAGGAGTGCAAAGAAATGAATAATAAGAATATTATCCCCGAGGGTTTTTTCTGGGGAGGAGCGGTAACATCTTTTCAAACTGAAGGTGCTTGGAATGAGGGAGGGAAGGGCCCGTCTATAGTAGATGCAAGGCCGGTAAAGAATAATCATTCAAATTGGAAGGTAGCAGTGGATTTTTATCATCGCTATAAAGAGGATATTGCGCTTTTTAAAGAAATGGGATTTAATGCCTACCGCACAAGCATTTCATGGTCAAGGGTTTTTCCAGATGGAGAAGGAGAACCTAATGAAGAAGGTTTAAAGTTTTATGATGAATTATTTGATGAGATGCTGACAAACGGAATCCAGCCTGTTATCACTCTTTATCATTTTGATTTACCTTTGGCGTTGGCAGAAAAATATAACGGTTTTGCTTCCAGAAAAGTCGTAGAGTTATTTGATAAATATGCAAGGACAGTATTTAAACGATTTGGAGGAAAAGTTAAATATTGGCTTACTTTTAATGAGCAAAATCTTGTTTTAACAAACCCGCAATATTGGGGAGTTACATTGGCTGATAATGAATCAGTTGAGGCTTTAAGATATCAGGTGTGCCACAATGCTTTTATTGCACATGCTAAGGCGGTAAAAGCTCTGCATGAGTTAGTGCCAAATGGACAAATGGCAGGAATGGTAACCTACCTAACAACGTATCCAGCGACCTGTGATCCAAAAGATGCTATAGCAAATATGAAAGCAAAAGAGTTATTGACAGACTTTTATTTTGATGTATTTGTGCACGGCGAGTATCCATCTTATGTTACCAGTCATCTTGAGCAGAACAACATAATGCCGGTGTTTGAAGAGGGAGATGCTGAATTACTTAAGGATAACACAGTTGATTACTTAAGCCTCAGCTATTATCAGAGTCAAACGGTTAAGCACCTGCCGGAAACGGATGGACACATTATTTCAGGTGTATGTCCGAATCCAAAACTAGATACCAATGAGTGGGGATGGGCAATTGATCCAATTGGCTTAAGAGTGGCTTTAAAAGATATGTATGCCCGTTATCGGCTGCCTATTTTCATAACAGAGAATGGGATTGGTGTAAGAGAAGAGCTGGACGAAAACCAAACAGTGGAAGATCAGTATCGTATTGATTATCTAAGGGAACATATTGAACAAATGAAACTGGCCATGAAAGAAGGTGTAGATGTTATCGGATACCTTTCGTGGGGATCAACGGATATTTTAAGCTCTCAAGGTGAGATGAAGAAGCGTTATGGCTTTGTTTTCGTAAACAGAGATGAAACAAATTTAAGAGATTTGAATAGATATAAGAAGAAAAGCTTCGATTGGTTTAAGGGAGTAATTTCTTCAAACGGGGTTAAGTTATAAACAAATAATAGTTTTGTGCTAGATTTAAAACGTTGATAATTAATGATTTGCCATACTCCGCCTATATCCATTGTTTATTTTAAAAACAGTGAATATAGGCTTTAATTGTTCCGCTCATACTATTCGCTGCTGTTGTATTAAAATTTACGTACCAATCTGTGCACGCTCTCGGGGTGGATTTCAGTAAGCCTCATTGACAAAAGATTTTATTAGCCATAAAATTAAGTTATCGATTAACAATAATTCAGAGAGGAGCGAGGATTTGAAAACTAATATTACCATGCGAGATATTGCAGAAAAGCTTGGTGTAAGCAGCGTAACAGTATCGAAAGCTTTAAATGATAAAGAAGGAGTCAGTGCTGATCTCAAATTAAAAATCAAACAAGTAGCTGATGAAATGGGTTATCGCTACAACACATCAGCCCGTGCCATGAAAGACGGGCGTTCTTATAATATTGGTGTTACTATTCCAGAACGATTTACGGGCATGACGCAGTCATTTTATTTAAACATCTATCAGTCTCTGTCTAAATCGCTGGAGCAAAAAGGTTATTACGGCATCCTTCACATTTTAAGTTCAAATGATGAAAAAACTTTAGTGCCGCCACGTATTTACTCGGAACAAAAAGTAGATGGTCTGATTATATTGGGGCAGGTCAGTAAAGAATACATTGAGATGATGCAGTCCGTAAATATTCCAGTAGTATTTATGGATTTTTATGATGAGAAAACAGATATGGATGCGGTTATTACGGATAACTTTTATGGCGCCTACGATTTAACAAACTACTTGATCAGCAAAGGACACAAGGAAATCGGATACGTCGGTAATTTATACGCGACAAGCAGTATTCAAGACCGCTTTTTGGGTTATTATAAATCGCTCCTTGAACACAGGTTAGAAAGAAACGACAATTATATTTTAAATGACCGGAATGAAGAGGGGAAATTTGTAGATATTCAATTGCCAGACCAAATGCCAACTGCCTTTGTTTGTAACTGTGACCAGGTAGCACGCCTCTTGATTAATAAGCTCGTCTTACACGGATATCAGGTACCGGAAGATGTATCAGTAGTTGGTTTCGACAATGATGCTTATGCAACAATCGGGTTTCCTGAATTAACAACTGTAGCTGTCGATGTGGAAGAAATGGCACGTACCGCTGTTCAATTTATGTATGAAAAAGTAAACGATCCTTCTAAAAAATTTGGTCGGGTCCAAGTAAAGGGTCGTATCATTTACCGCGATTCTGTCAGTTCTCCAACTGCCTCTCCCCAATGAGTATAGACCTCTTGTCTATGCTTTTTTATATTCAAATTATTACAATCATAGTTTTAATAAAAATTAGTAAGTTAATAAGCTTTGCACAAAGTAATTTTAATGTTTTCTAATCAAAGAGAAGCTATACGAAGTTGTTGTAGCGGAGAGCATTTGACACCTATTAAGTGAAGCTGTTGGGCTTTTCCAACAGCTTCACTATATATTCTGAATTATAAAGGAAAGATGTTAATTGAAACAGATCCGTTTTTCCATTCATAGGCCCGAATCAGAATAGTAGCCATTATATATATGTGCTCAGTGGCTGGCCGGTATATCGGTAAAGTCTGTTTTTCCAGAAGATGATACACGAATATTATCAAGGTAAATCGTGCCGTTAACAGGTTCTGATCCCGTAGCATTTACATAAATAGAAAACGCCCTTACACTTTTCAAGTGTTCAGCTGTTAATGTTTCTTTTTGCCGTTCGGCAGATTCCCATGGGGCCGGTTTAAATTCGGAAAATGGGATTGATACCTCGCTGGCTGTTTTAGAAGCAAGTGACGGATACGCCTCGAAGGCGATTCCTCCGGCATTGAGTTGAACAACCATTTTTTGATTTCCACCGTCTGCTTTCAGCCAGAAATCAATTGAATCTGCTTCAGCCCAGTCAACACTATCTAGAGATTTGGTCATGCCAGTATAACCTGCTCCAGCTAGTGAATAGTCATATTTTAATGCATAGGAACCTTCCGTTTTTACGATACTGGTTAACGATAGCTTTAAGGGATCACCTTGAGTAGCAAAGGCAGCCTGCAGCTGTTCATCATCGCCATAATATGTCTCAAATGTATCAACAACTGTTGGTGGCTGTTTTTCTGGCTCTTTTAAATACACCTTAATCGTTTGTTTTTGAGAGGTTCCATCAGCAAATTCGGCTGTTACATGAATAGTTGCTTTGTCACCTTTTAAAGCAGCAGACCCTTCATAATAATAACCATCACCTTTGACAAGAGGGTACTTCTTCGCTTTGTCATTCACGGTATAATAAATATCTTTGGGTTTACCCTGAATCACACTAACGCTGATTGGTGTAACTTTTTGGAGCGAAAGACTACGGTCAATTGGCGAAACAATATGCATAAACGGCTTTTCTGCAACTGTTTCCGGTACTGCTCCTCCGTATATATTCCCAACATCTTTCGAGAAAGCAGAATAGGGGTCTTTATAAAAATTGATAAAGTCAGGAAGTAACTCGTGATCTCCGAGCCCATTTGGTGCATTTTTGTATGGAACAAACAAGTTGCCATTAAGCCCGAAGTTAGCCCAGGTTTGCATATAAGAAATTTTTCTTGCATAGGGATCTGCTTTGATGGCATCAAGCACTCTCGTGAACCATTGTGTGTCAAGGTTTCCGTTTGTTTTTAATCCAAGTCCATATTCAGTTAAAGCAGCTATTTTCCCTTTCGAGTCTGCTAATTTTGAGAGCATGCCAAGATCTACTACGAGAGTATTTAAAAACCCTTCAGACCCCGGATTGTTTGGATTATCATACTGATCAAATCCTAAAACATCAACATAATCATCTCCAGGATAGGTTTTTAGGTATTTCTCTTCATCTCCGTTAAAAGATGCACCTGGTGAAAAAGCGTATAAAAAGTTATCGACGCCTTTTACATCACGCAAGTATTCTACAGTATATCGGTAAAGTTCTTTGTATTCTGCAGCCGAAGTGGTTTGAGCTCCCCACCAGAACCAGCCGCCGGTTTGCTCGTGGAACGGGCGGAAAATCACAGGAATATCTTTGCCTTCGTTGTCTTTCAAATCATTTGCAAAAGCAGCAATGTTGTCAAGCCATTCATTGAATCTAGCATTATAGCTTCCGCCCGGCAGGATATTTTTGACTACACGGCCGCTTGTGTCATAAAAGTCGCCGCCGGTTACAAAGTTATGCGGATGAGTACTAAGCGTTAAGATGCCACCAAGTTCATGTGCGGTTTTCATCGATTTTATCAGATTGGCTCGATTTTCGGCGGCAGATTGTTCACGTGATCCCGGCTTTTCATAGCCATCAAGACTGAGCGTATCCCAGCCAAAGAGGGCGGGATAGTCACCGACCGAGTTTTTCACTTCAGATTCGGTAGAACCTGTCCGCAGACCGGGTCCGGTAACGGTAATTCCCTCATCCGTTGCGTGCTGCTGGCCGAACAAAACTTTTTCGCCGCTAATACTTTGCAAATAAGAAAACAGCTGTTTTGTCGACGTTGATGCTTCAGCATCTACAAGATTAATAATCTGCTCCTGGGCTTGTGCGGAAGGCATAAGAAGAGAAGAAGATAAAACGAAAGCACCCGTAAAAGAAATCCATCCTTTTTTCAGCAAACCAGTTCCTCCTTTTAATCATTTAATTTTGAAAGCGCTTCAATTTTATATTATATATTTATTTACTTAATAAATAAAGTAAAAAATTTAATTTTTAAGGTTTTCGATAAATTGAAAAGGTGTGTTTCTGTAAATAAACTAAATTTCTTGTTTGAACAGAAGGCCGGTTGTAAAAATTCTACACACAGAATATCGCGAGCAAGAGTGACCTTGGCTGTTTAATGAGATAAAGCACGTTTATGAAAATATGATCAGTGTAGCAAAGATAAGCATTTCTTTCCCGAGCTTTTAGATAGGCCTTTTTTAAAAAAAGACAAATTGACGAAAAGGCCATTCACTGCATCTAACAGCTTTCAGCATATGGAGAGAATTTGGTTTGATGTGCACAGTAGGCATTGGAGATAATATGTTGCTGAGTAAGCTTGCGCTTGACCTGGAAAGTAAGAAAACAAAGAGTGGCATTGCACGTTGGAGATAAGAGGATGTGCCAAATAAACTCTGGAAGTTTCACCCGTGGTCTAAAATGTGGGGGATAGGAGGGAGGATGGAAAGAAACCTAAATCGGATGGCAATATCGACTGTAGATCAGTTAGCCAAATTTCCTTTAGAGCTGCTTGAAAAGAAGTTCGGAATAATGGGAAACCAGTTGTATTATCATGCTCATGGAATCGATTTATCAGAAATAGGAGCTCCTTTGATGCAAGGGCAGATTAGTTGTCTCTGAGGTACTTGAATTTAATAAAGAGTTGAAATTCAAACTCTTTAACAATGGATTCGTTGAAAATGTCACCGGCAGAGTCCATTACATTAATTTTGAACAACACAGGCTTCATGTAAAAGACCAGAATGACAATACAATGTCTTTGGATCAAGGCGTTTCCATTCGTTTACTAGCGGCTTTCGAAAGCTGGGTTTCTCGGACAATGTTTCAGCGCGGGTATTAATCATTTTATAGGCGATCTTTTCATCTTTAGCCCATGGAGGGATAATACCGGTTATTGGATCCATCGTTGATAATTGTCAGGATGTTTTGTGAAGGAGCGACATTATAGCTAGGGTGATATTCACCTTCAGGTAAGAATTGATCTATGTTGAATTGCTCAATGATGTCATCAAACTAAGAAAATAAAGTGAACTTGCCACACATGTTCATCATCCTTTAGGGTTTTTGAATATTGTACAGGCTTGATACACAAAAATCAAAAAGGAGGAATGTGATGCAGCAGCAAACAGTTGAGGGTTAAGGAAGTTGAATGGAGAAAGAAAAGGTCAGTGATATTTATACAATACATTAAATAGTTTTTCTATAAATAGTTCTGATAGACTGTACAATAATAAGAACGCCCCCATATGGGGGCTTGGATCTGCTTAATAACCATTAAATCCCTTGATTTCAAAGTTTTCTGTATCGAGATTTAGGCTATTCAATTGGTTTAACAACACCTCAAATTTTAAGCAGTCACCGTTTCTAAATTCATCTGGAATATATTTAGGATTTGCAATTTTCATGCCATTCTCAATCCATTGTTTTCGGTATAACTGAATTGCAGCTTCAATTAAGTAATCTGGCGTTACAATAAAACCTAAGCTTACTTCATGATCTTCACTGTAGCCGTATTCAAAATCACAACAAGGGCAGATTTCAAATGTTTTTTGATACTCACCATCATTGTTTAATGGGTTTTGAATTAATCCTTTATATCCGCAAATTAAACATGTATATAATTTTGGCATAGCAATCCCTCTTTATATATTTATAGCTCCTATTGATTTTTATAATAATTATAACCAGCCTTTTTATTTGGATGTTTTGGCTTAAAGTAAGTTATTATAGTGTCCTTATTACCTGAGCGTTCCACAGATAAAAATTCATTTGTCTTTTTATTATACTTACACAAAGGGATTGAGACAGTTGCAAGGAATGGTGAACCGTACACAGTTTGAATGATTTGCTGTTTGCTGCAGGCAATTTACATATTGGTCTGGGGTATGATTATTTAAAGTGCGTTGCCTTACTAATCAATGTCAAAAGATTTTTTAGTGTAACAGAGTCATATGGAAATATTTCTGATAAATTAGCTGTTTGCTGCTATGAAGGGTGTGCAATTTGATCAGTTCGAGGAAGCTTACAAAGCTATAAAGAAACAGTTACAATAAATCAAAATAGCTTAGTGGACTATTTAAGTGCTTTAATTACTCTGATAAAAGCAGGTGAGAAGCCACAAAAAGCTGGTGAAAGTTTAGCTATCATCATGAATAAACTTATTGAAATGAGTTGGAAAATTCAATGATATAATTGTTTTATGCAAAAGCCCTTATGCGGACTTTACTAATTGTTGTTTGCAGTAACCAACTTCAAAATTTTCCGGATAGGATCTAATATCTCAGGGGTAAGTTTATATCCATCCCAGTGAATATCTGGTTTTTCTAAAAACTCTTTTAGATTTTTTCTTTCCACTTTAGGATCAGGATCATCTGTTAATCCAAGTATGTAATCAACTGAAACATCATATAGTCTAGCTAAAATAACCAACTTGTCCAATGGTGGTTATTTGCTTTCAGCTTCATACCCGCCGTAACTTGATTTGCAATTCCAATTTTCTCAGCTAACTGTTCCATTGTTAATTTGTGTGCCTTTCGTAATTGACGTAATCTTTGGCCATACATTTTGAATAAACGCCTCCCAAAACCATCTAGTTCAATTATATGAGCTTTCATTTCTCAATAAAATAAAAAATCTCAAAAGAATTTCAAAATTTTCACGATTTCTGGCGGAAAATGCATTATAATGTGAAAGCATTACTTTAAAAATGGTAGCAATGAACTAGGAGGAAGTCATGGTAAGCAAGAAGAACAAAATTGTAGCGGCATTATTAGCATTTTTCTTCGGGGGTCTGGGAATACATAAGTTTTATTTGGGAAGAGTAGGACAAGGTATTCTAATATATTTTGTTTTGCTGGACTGGTATTCCGTCTATTATCGCATTTATTGAATTCATTATTTTTCTTTGTGGAAGCGAAGAAGGGTTTGATCAAAAGTACAATTTTTATTACTTTCAGCAGCAATCTAAAGCTTAATTTTAAAGAGGGATATACAGTCCCTCTTTAAATAAAATAAGTATTTTAAAGAAATTTATTTTGAATTGGAGGCTCGGTTACATTCCACAGTTACCCCGATTGTCAATTCTTATTTTTCTTTTTCAGAGTCCTTTCAAATAACAATCTTGCAACTTCTTTGTAAAACTGATCTAAGCTATCATCCTCAAATTTTTGGTCAATAATTCTAATTGAGCAGTTCTTTCTTAGTATAACCTTAATTGTTTTCTTCTTCAGTTCTTCATATTCTTCATAGATTTGCTTCCCTTCATTAGACAAGCGGCAGCTACAATAATTTCACAATCTCTAATGTGTATCTCCTTTATTTGAAATGGTTCAATGGGAATTCATTGCAGATATTACTTCCATCTGAATTAGAAACAAGAATTGTGATCCTGCGAAAAAAGGATCAGGATATGGTGGAAGAAGACCACTTATAATGTGTTTCTAGGTATTTGTAATTAAATTACAAATACTTTTAATATTTGCTCATGAATTCGTGGTATTATACTGAAGGGGACGATCAAAAGCTTTGGCGTTAGTAATTAAGAATGTTTTAAATGTATACGAGTGCTACCTCAAAGTCGGAAAAAATATTATAGGAGGTAACATATGTTTAAGTTTAAAAAGAATTTCTTAGTTGGATTATCGGCAGCTTTAATGAGTATTAGCTTGTTTTCGGCAACCGCCTCTGCAGCTAGCACAGACTACTGGCAAAATTGGACTGATGGGGGCGGTATAGTAAACGCTGTCAATGGGTCTGGCGGGAATTACAGTGTTAATTGGTCTAATACCGGAAATTTTGTTGTTGGTAAAGGTTGGACTACAGGTTCGCCATTTAGGACGATAAACTATAATGCCGGAGTTTGGGCGCCGAATGGCAATGGATATTTAACTTTATATGGTTGGACGAGATCACCTCTCATAGAATATTATGTAGTGGATTCATGGGGTACTTATAGACCTACTGGAACGTATAAAGGTACTGTAAAAAGTGATGGGGGTACATATGACATATATACAACTACACGTTATAACGCACCTTCCATTGATGGCGATCGCACTACTTTTACGCAGTACTGGAGTGTTCGCCAGACGAAGAGACCAACTGGAAGCAACGCTACAATCACTTTCAGCAATCATGTGAACGCATGGAAGAGCCATGGAATGAATCTGGGCAGTAATTGGGCTTACCAAGTCATGGCGACAGAAGGATATCAAAGTAGTGGAAGTTCTAACGTAACAGTGTGGTAGCAGATCATCTTTAATTAGGGGTAGCTAACGGGCTGCTGATCGTTCCTTGAGAAGTTTTATAATCAATGATTATTAAAGTCGTTAGTAATGCTTAAAGGTTGTTTTCTACTAGGTGAACGGCCTTGGAATTGCTGGAGGTAGGGTATTCTCCATCTGGTTTTATAACTTTTCCTATAGGTTAATAGAATGGTATTTAAATGAGAATGCTATCAATTTTTTGTAGTCAGCGCTTGCTCACAACAGACACCTTTACATAACCCTTCTTTATAAAACATAAGCCTTACTCAAAATAAAAATATCTCAGTAGTTAACCAGAATCCTCATAACTTTAAACTAGTTAACGGTGGGACTGTTAAGAACAAAAAGTCTAATTTATAAATGGGGACTCTACGAACAAAGCAAGTAAATTCAAAAAGAACCCAACTTTAGGATTTCCTTAGAGGATTGAATCAGCTCGAACCAAGTTTTTTAATGCGACTAGCTATGGAAATTAAGAAAAGAACCTGGTGAAATTGCCCAGGTTCTTTTTATATTGCACAAAAACAGACACGGTGATATAATCATACTACGTGCGCTTTCTAGTTAAAAAGTTATAGATATCCATCTTATAATTTTATTATATCCTGCTAGGAAGCTCTTGTCAATATTTTTTTGAAGGGGAGATGTAGAATGAGTTCTTTGGTTCTCGGTTTACATGAAATTGAAAAAACACAGCTTTCGCTCGTTGGAGGAAAAGGGTTACATTTAGGGGAATTATCAAAAATTCAAGGTATACAAGTACCAGAAGGATTTTGTGTCACAACAGTAGGATATCAAAAAGCCATCGAACAAAACGAAACGTTACAAGTGTTGTTGGATCAGTTGGCGATGCTAAAAGTTGAGGACCGAGATCAGATTGGTAACATCAGCCGGAAGATTCGGCAAATCATTATGGAAGTAGACATTCCTTCCGATGTTGTGAAAGCAGTGGCTCACTATCTCTCCCAGTTCGGCGAGGAACATGCCTATGCCGTGCGTTCTAGTGCAACTGCTGAAGATTTACCACATGCTTCATTTGCCGGTCAACAAGACACCTATTTAAATATTATCGGCGTCGATGCAATCTTGCAGCATATCAGTAAATGCTGGGCGTCCCTATTTACGGATCGCGCGGTTATTTACCGTATGCAAAATGGATTTGGCCACAGCCAAGTCTATTTATCCGTTATCGTTCAAAGGATGGTTTTCCCTCAGGCTTCGGGAATTTTATTTACCGCTGATCCGATTACCTCAAGCCGAAAGGTGTTATCCATCGATGCCGGTTTTGGACTTGGTGAAGCACTGGTTTCCGGATTGGTGTCTGCCGATTGTTATAAAGTACAGGATGGGCAAATCATCGATAAGAGAATAGCAACTAAAAAATTGGCTATCTACGGACGAAAAGAAGGCGGAACAGAAACACAGCAGATCGATTCTGATCAGCAAAAGGCTCAAACACTGACTGATGAACAAATTTTACAGCTGGAACGCATTGGAAGACAGATCGAAGCTCATTTCGGCCAGCCGCAAGATATCGAATGGTGTTTGGCCCGCGATACTTTTTATATTGTACAGAGTCGTCCAATCACTACTTTATTCCCCATCCCTGAAGCGAGTGACCAAGAAAATCACGTCTATATTTCTGTTGGTCATCAACAAATGATGACGGATCCCATAAAACCACTGGGGTTGTCTTTTTTTCTGTTGACGACTGCTGCACCCATGCGTAAAGCCGGTGGAAGGCTATTTGTTGATGTCACACATCATCTAGCATCCCCTGACAGCAGAGAAGTTTTCTTAAAAGGCATGGGGCAGCACGATCAGCTCTTAAAAGACGCACTTATGACTATAATAAAGCGACGAGATTTCATAAAGTCGATACCAAATGATAAAACAGCACCAAATCCCAGCAGAGGCAATGCAGATATGCCGGCTCAAGTTGAAAACGATCCGACAATCGTGTCTGATTTGATTGAGAGCAGTCAAACATCGATAGAAGAGTTAAAACAAAACATCCAAACGAAATCAGGATCAGATTTATTTCGTTTTATTCTGGAAGATATCCAGGAATTAAAGAAGATTTTATTTAACCCAGAAAGTTCGGTTGTGATTCGAACTGCTATGAATGCTTCATTATGGATTAACGAAAAAATGAACGAGTGGTTAGGTGAAAAAAACGCAGCAGATACGCTTTCTCAATCTGTACCCCATAATATTACTTCCGAAATGGGTCTTGCGTTATTAGACGTCGCAGATGTGATCCGTCCTTATCCAGAGGTAATTGATTACTTACAACATGTAAAAGATGATAACTTTTTGGATGAACTGGCTAAGTTTGATGGCGGAAGCAAAACCCGAGACGCGATCTATGATTATCTCAGCAAATACGGAATGCGATGTACCGGAGAAATTGATATTACAAGAACTCGATGGAGTGAAAAACCAACTACACTTATCCCAATGATTCTTAATAATATCAATAACAGTGAGCCAAATGCCAGCCATCGAAAATTTGAGCAAGGGCGACAGGAAGCTTTGGAGAAAGAACAAGAGTTATTAGATCGATTGAAGCAATTACCGGATGGTGAACAAAAAGCCAAAGAAACAAAACGAATGATAGATATCATCCGGAATTTCAGCGGGTTTAGGGAATATCCAAAATACGGCATGGTTAATCGATACTTCGTTTATAAGCAGGCTTTACTGAAAGAAGCCGAACAACTCGTGGAAGCGGGCGTTATTCATGAGAAAGAAGATATATATTATCTCACTTTTGAAGAACTTCACGAAGTCGTACGCACACATAAACTGGATTATCAAATCATCAGCACACGAAAAGACGAGTACAAACTATATGAAAAACTATCTCCACCACGTGTTATCACGTCTGATGGTGAAATCGTTACAGGTGAGTATAAACGAGAAAATCTCCCAGCCGGAGCGATTGTAGGTCTACCTGTTTCCTCCGGAGTGATAGAGGGGCGAGCGCGTGTCATTTTAAACATGGAAGATGCTGATTTAGAAGATGGAGATATATTAGTTACCTCCTTTACTGATCCAAGCTGGACACCATTGTTTGTATCCATAAAAGGCTTAGTCACCGAAGTTGGTGGACTGATGACCCATGGAGCTGTTATAGCCCGTGAATATGGCTTACCTGCAGTTGTTGGCGTTGAAAATGCTGCCAAGCTGATAAAAGATGGGCAACGAATTCGCGTTCATGGTACAGAAGGCTACATTGAAATTTTATAATGTCTGATGTGTGTAGAGAGCCATCAGATATTCCGCCATCAGCCCTAACTAGAAGTTGGGAGGCTGCAATTGTACCGAATGATAAAGTTCCCGTTGAACTAACGAAGATCGATAGCACATTAAGAAAAGCTGGAACCTCTTGGAGGAAGTCTGGCTTTTCTATATAAAATTGGCGTAGTGTGCAAAAGCCTCATTTTGCGGGCGGCGCTTCTTTAAAGTGAATTTTTTATTACCAGCATTTAAACTTGTATTTGTGCTTAAAACAAGAGAAAAAGGAGCTAAAAAGCTCCTTTATAAATTTAAACAACTTTTGTATAAATAGCCGTGTAAAACCCGATTGAGTAATCAAAATAATGACGTGTAAGCTTATAAGTATAACCGTTGTATTCTATCGTTGGCTGGAAGTCCATTGGCAGAGGACTAATGCGGTATATAGTGTCATAATCATATTCATCACTTTTTACTGCAACCTCAGACGAAGTGCCAGCAGCCAATGCGGGAACCGCGGATATGAGCATGCCAAAGGATAAAGCAGAACTCAATAAGATTTTCCTAATCTTCAATTACATCAACTCCATTTACAATTTATACATATATTATGTTGTAATTGGAAGTTATTTTGAAAGTGAATAATGGATCATAAAAAGTAAAAATCTCGATTTTAAAGGGAGCAAATATATGTATAGTAGACGACAGTAATGATAAGTATATTTATGCTGGAACCCAAAAAGAAGCAGCATGCAATAATGAGTTTGAAAGCGGAATAAGAGTAAGGGTATGGTTCGAAGGCAACCACATACGAACATTTGAGAAAGAACAAAAAGAAGTAGATCCGTTTGGTGAATGTCCCTTACATATTAACTAAAGTGTAAGTCTATGAAACAATGAATAAAAAATACGAAATATAAGATATTGCTTTTGATGAACTTGTTTTATGTTTTGGGAATGTATAGATAAGTGCAAAACCCAAGAAGAAAACTGTTACAAACCAAGAAGTGTATTGTGGAAAGATGGCGACCGCCAATACCATGATTGTTGAAAAAATAAATGAAGAGTAATGAGTTACTTTATGATCATCATTCAATGAAATCACCTCTACGAATTTTTACCCGATTTAGTCTGTGTATTACCAGCTTGTAAAAGATTCAATATGAGAAAATGAAGAAGTTTCTGGATAGGTTTACACTACAGTTTATTGATATGTAGTTATGGAGTGAGATTGTTAAACATGACGGGAGTGAGAAAGGTTGCCGAAAATCGGAGTAAGCTTGATAGTGCTCATTATTTTCCTTGCAGGCTGCAATAAAAATGAACAAAACGGAGACGAAACAAAGATGCAGAGCCTAGTAGGCTATGTCGTGCTTAAAGACAATAATAGGGCAATTCTCATTACCACTACAGAAACTCCAGTAAAAGAAGATTACGATCTTTCTGAAGGACAACTTATGAACAAGTTTAAAAATAACATAGTAATTGTAGGATTAAGTGAGATTGATAACACAGATGATCTCAAAAGAGGTGAAAAAATAAAAGTGTGGTTCCATACACTAAAAGAGTCAAATCCACCAAGTGCAACGATACAAAAATATGAATTATTATAAAAAAAATTGTTGAATTCTCATATAGATAACCTCTGAGACAACAAATGTTGTTCTATTGCATTGAAACTGCCAGTGACCAATATCAAGTTCAGTTATGTTAATTCAAGTGGTTTGATATGTTAGTGTCTTCGAACGAGACGAAATATTGGGAAGAGAGTCCGAATATCAATGAGTATTACAAATTGGTCACAGAATAAGAGACTTAAGAGAGTTGTCTGCATTGTATGTTTACTTGAAGGAGAAGAAAACGGATTTTAGGGTGCTTAGTCTTAATTCTTGTCAGGTCAAACTTTACTTGTTCCATAAAATGAAAACTTGCCGTTAATTATAATAACGTTTAATTTTGTGGTGTTTAAATATATGATTCTAGAGGTCCTATGAAAGAACCGTTCATCAAAAAATGAACGGTAGGGGTTAAAAAAGTAATGTCTTTTCCTTTGTGGCAAAAGGCTAAACATATTATTTGAGATCGTTAAAGACGACTTTTGCAGCCTCAGCGATAAGAGCATTATCATAATTAGCATCTTTCGTAAAGCGGTTTGACAGAATTGCCAAAACAATAGGAGCTCTGTTAGGAGGCCAAACGATAGCAATGTCGTTTCGTGTCCCGTAACTTCCGGCTCCGGATTTATCGCCAACTTCCCATCCTATTGGAGCGCCTGCCCGAATCAGTTCGTCACCAGTAGCATTGCCTCGCATCCAATCGGTTAAGATCGTGCGTTTGTCAGTCGTGAGCGTGTTATCTAAAGTGAAAGCTTTAAGATCGGTTGCCAGTGCTTTTGCGGTGCTGGTGTCACGAATATCACCAGGAATCGCAGAGTTTAGATCCGTCTCGAATCGTTTAGCTTTCGTTACATGATCCCCAATCTGTTTCAGTGACTTTTCAAAACCTTTAGGGCCGCCAAGCTGTTGCAACAAGATGTTCCCAGCGGTATTATCGCTGTAACGTATAGCAGCTTCCGAGATTTCTTTTAGGCTCATGCCTGTATCTAGGTGTTTCTCTGTGATTGGAGAATATGTAACAAGATCGTCCTTGCTGTAGTGGATGACTTCATTAAGTTTTTCAATTGAGTTTTTCTTCAGGACAGCAGCTGCGGCTAGAACTTTATAGGTTGATGCGTAAGCAAATCGCTCATTCGGCCGATAGGCGATTGTCTTGTTTGAACCTGTATCAATTGCATAAACACCAAGCCTGGCATCAAATTTTTTCTCAAGTTGAACAAATTTTTTATTCGTTATACAGCTTGCCATGTTTGTGTCTTCTATGGATTTTGCTTCGGCATGCGTTGAGCTGTAAAAAGGTGTGAAACCAGTAATGCTTAAACATAAAAGCCCAACACATATTCCGAATTTTATTGACGCTTTATTTTTCAACTTCATCAAGCCTCCTCATTCAAATGATTTTGTATTACCTTTGAAATGTTCCCCATGACAGTTAGTGTAACAAACCCCTTTGCGCTAGTAAACATAGAATCAATTGATCTTATATTTTTATAAGTTGGGAGAACAAGGGCATAAGAATAGAATCAACAAAAAAGCTGACAATGGCTGTCAGCAAAGTCATCTATTAGAAAGCTTTATCAATTGTGATTGGAGTGTTATTGGATGCAAACGAGAAAAGTTTATCTCTACGTATTTCACACAATGTCAGACTGGGAATATGGATATTTAATTGCGGAACTAAACTCAGGGAGATACTTTAAACAAGATGCAGCATCTTTAAAAGTAGTTACTGTAGGGGCTAATAAAGAAATGATAACTACGTTGGGAGGATTAAGCATAAAACCAGATATTTCTCTTGACGAATGTACTCTTGGGAGTCAAGATCTTATCATTTTACCCGGAGGAAACACTTGGGGAGAAGATATTCATCAGCCGATCTTGAAAAAAGTTGGCGATGCTTTAAAGCTCGGCACGACTATTGCTGCAATTTGTGGGGCAACCTTAGGCCTCGCGAATGAAGGATACTTAAATTCGAGAAAGCACACAAGCAATGACCTAGACTATATGAATATGGTCTGCCCTAATTACAAAGGAGAAACATTATATGAAAAGGGGCCTGCAGTATCTGATGAAAATTTGGTTACTGCATCAGGAATTGCTCCTCTGGAATTTGCGGTAGAAGTATTGAAAAAATTAGATGTATTTGCACCAGATACATTGCGTTCATGGTATAAGCTAAATAAGACTCAAAAGCCTGAATACTTCTTTGAGCTAATGAATACAATAAATCGATAGAAAACACTTTAGCAGTTTTTTGTAGTGCTCCTGAACTTATGGGAGCATTTTTTATATGTGTCTAGGAGCTATATAAAGAAATGCAGAAACTTTTAAAAAGAATATAGATTGGTAGGCCTTATTTCGAATAGAGTTTGATTTGGGTTAAAACTGTTCTTATTAAGGCTCATTTCATGGTGCTATAGATTCATTTGGAGAAGACTGTCTTGATCAGAAAAGACCCTTCCAATATATTGAAGTAAAAGATATCGGGAGGAACTCTTTTGAAAAAGATGTTGATGTTAGCTTTTACATTTCTTTTGGCTTTGACTATCCATGTAGGGGAAGCTTCGGCCGTTATCGTGAAAGATGAGGAGAAAGTGAGTTTTACAATGACAGAGAATGAAAAATGGTTTATGAAGTCTGATGACCTAAATTCAAACCATTGGATATCTCACTTTGGGTACAGATTCACCATTTTCGATACTGAAGGATGTACAATTAACGCAAGAATCATGCGAATGACTTTGTCAGGATATGAAATAACCGTTAGTGAAAAAAACTTCTCAGGGGATCATTTTGATTTGAGTGCAACTGATCGAGTTGAGACGATGCCTTATAAGACTCATTATTTGATTTTGACAAAAGATCCAGATTGCGGAGATGTTAAAGTAAAAGGTCTATACGGTTTTCAGTTTGATCAGCCAGAATGGTAATAAAAAAGAATCTAGATTCTCACCAGCCTAAACGCCAGCCAAGCTAATGTCTCACATGCAGACATTAGCTTTTTTCATTGTTTAATAGGCTGTCGTCAGGATTCTAGAAGACTTTCTCGTAATAGTCGTCTCCTGTCACATGAAGCCCAAATGACAGGGGAAATGTATATCATTCACACTTTCCGTCGTGAAAATGTAAATGTATTCATAAAAATCCCGCAACATATCAGCAGTGCGCCGAGGATAATATTGATGGTGATCTGTTCGTGCAATTGCAGCCATCCAAAGAATAGGGCCAATACGGGAACAAACATTAATGCCATGGATGCTTTTGACGCTTGGATTTGATTGAGCACCCAAAACCATACGACAAAGGTAAAGCCGGTGGAAAGCAAGCCATTAAACAGCAATGACCACACCGCCTGATATGTCCACTCGGCTGAAGGGACCGGCTCAAATATAAAGGAAAACACCAATAACATGACGGCTCCCATCATAAGGTGCCAGGCATTCATGTGAATAATATCGATATGCTTGAATTGTAGCTTGCTGAACACATTCGCGATTCCCCAGCTAAGCGCTGCTGCAAGGACACACAGCTCCCCAAATAAAGCGCTTTGATCGATATTGAGCATTTCCTTTCCAAATATAAATAACAGTCCGAAGAGGCCGCAGACCAGTCCCAGCGTTTTATACACATTCATGTTCTCGTTTAATGTAAAATGGCTGATCACTGTAACAAATATAGGCATTGTATATACCAAAACAGAGGTTTTCCCTGAATCGACAAACTGCATTCCATACGTCAAAATCCCCATATAGCCCAGCCCCATCAACAGGCTCATGATGATATAGCTTTTGAGATGTTCTTTTTTAATTGAAAGCTTTTTTCTTTGAATGAAGAGAATGAGAAATAAAGGAACCGCTCCGATGAACAGGCGCAAACCCGAAAATAAAAGCGGGGGGATGTCATGAATTCCTACTTTCATCGCAACCCAAGTATAACCCCAAATAAGTGTGACAGATATGATTCCCAGCATAACTTTTACCATAATGAAGCCGCCTTTCTTGTTTAAATATCGTGCTGGTTTCTATCATATGTTACATTTATGTATAACTGAAATACATTTTTATTATTGGGGGTATAACCAAATGGTTATGAACATGAACCATCTTCACATATTTGTAAAAGTCGGGGAGAAATTGAATATTACAGAAGCGGCAAAAGAATTGTTCATCTCTCAGCCGGCGGTAAGCAAAGCGATAAAAAACCTGGAGAGCTCACTGCAGATCAAATTATTGATCAGGGATAAGCATCATGGTTTAATGCTGACTGACATCGGAAAAGAAATTTTGCTGCTGGCGAGGCAAATGAAGGGAATTGAAAGCAAAATATATCAAGTAGCCAACCGGGAAAACAAGCTGTTAAACGGGAAGGTGAAAATTGGTTCATTTCCTGCAGTTTCAACAAATATCATGCCACAGGCGATTGCTGCATTCAGATCAAACTACCCGCTGATCCGCATAGAATTGATCGAAGGAACCTCTGACCAAATAAAAGGATGGGTTGAGGATCGGACGGTTGATATTGGGATCGCAGCATCTCCATTTGAACCATTTGAAAATCAGCTGCTGTGTAACGACTATATGGTGGCCGTCATCCCGCCGCAGCGTAACGAATTAAAACTTGAAAAGCATGTCGACCTTGAAACATATCAAGATGACCTCATTTTTTGTAAAGGCGGTCATGAAATCGCGATGTCAAACGCATTTTCGCAATACAACATCGAATTAAAGGAAAACTTGACTGTGCAAAATGCCGAAACCTTGATTAATATGGTCAAAAATAACTTGGGCATCGGCATCATTTCAAACTTTACACTTTCATCCATCCCGCATCAATTGATTAAAAAGGACATCTTTCCTAGGGTCACACGCGATATTGGCGTCATCGCACATTCATTTGAAGAGATAACGCCGGCGGCGCATGAGTTTGTCAAGGTGTTGAAAGCAGTTGTAATCTGAATCAGTTATCGTGTTGCGATGAAATTGAAGAAGATGGATACTCACCGGCAGAGTTACATAAAAGAAAAAAGCAACCATTTGAACGTTGCTTTTCACTCTATTTGGGACCTTGTATGCTAAGAAAAAGATTCCTCCATCTCTGCCTTTGTGGGACTCTGCTCCTTAACTTGTTTTAATGATGCTACTATAAGAAAGCTAACAATCACTAGCAAGAGCCATGAACTTACCTTTCCAAGGTGTACAAGACTCCATGTATCGAGTTGGTTTGGATATTTCCAAGCTCCAAAAAACGTAGCGATATTTTCCGCTATCCATATAAAAAATCCGATGAGTACAAAAGAAAGTGCGAGCGGCATACGGTAACGAGCTCCATTCACCTCGTATGTAACCCATGTTTGCCAAAAGACAATGATGACAAGCCCAGATAGCCACCATCGAATGTCTATAGAAAAATGGTGGGTGAAAAAATTCAAATAAATCGCTGCGGCAAGCGGAACAACTGCAAAAAAAGGCGGCCACTTAACCAGTTCAACATTAAGCCTTCTCCATGCCTGGCACAAATAACTGGCTACACTTGCGTACATAAAGCCGCTATACAAAGGTACTCCAAATATTTTGGAGTATCCTTCTTCTGGATAAGACCAGGAGCCCATATGGACTTTAAAAAGTTCCAGAGCAAGCCCAATAAGGTGGAATAATGTGATCACTTTTAATTCATCCCGTGTCTCAAGACCGGAACGCACCATCCACAATTGCATGAGAACGCAGATAATGAGCAGCCAGTCATACCGCGGCAAGAAGGGCAGTGGGATGATTTGCGTAATAGCCAAAGAGGCAAAAATAACGGCAGGAAACAAACATGAAAGGGCTTGTTCCCAGCCAAAATGGACGATTTGTTTTATGGCTCTCATGATGTATGCCTCCTCCATAGTTGTGTTCTTCGTGTATGAAAGGGACGCTTAGTATAGCAGCTAGATGGATATAAGTTTATGTCCATAAGCTCACCGCCAATCACTTTATTTTTCTGTTGATCTTACCTATTTTTTTACGAATCCTGTGTGTCTTCATCACTTCGGTATTCCAATATATCCCCGGGCTGACATTCTAAAGCCTTGCAAATCGCTTCTAAAGTTGATAATCGAATAGCCTTTGCTTTTCCGTTTTTCAATATCGAAAGATTAGCCATGGTGATGCCAACTCTCTCTGAAAGCTCTGTTACGCTCATTTTCCTCTTAGCAAGCATCACATCAATGTTGATAATAATCGCCATGTCATCACCTCAGACCGTTAAGTCATTTTCTGATTTTATATCAATCGCTTCTTTTAACAGTTTTTGAAGAACAGCAGCAAAGACCGCAATCACCATTGAAGCAAAAATAATAACCAATCCGATCACAATGATACCCGGGGCGTCGTCTATCTCGGCCATCAGATAAAAGACAGGCATGCCTGCTGCGTAAAAGATACTGATAGTGACTGCGCAATATTTTATATTCTTCAAAGCTCTTACAGACAAACCCGAGAAAGCTTTGTTTTTGTCAATATAGCTTAAAAGTTTGAACGCTTGATAAAGAGCAAAGTAAAAAGGTATCGCCGTTACATACAAATAGATGAAAACGAGATATTTTATATAAGCGATATTTGGAAATAATTCTGCTGAATAGTTGGCTATCTTAGGCACTAAAAAAATGCATAAAGCAAGAATTGGAATTCCAATAAGAACCAAAGCTATCTTTAAAAAAATTGTCGACATTCGATTCATAACAAGCACCTCATTTATTTGTTGTCTAATTGAATGTAACAAAAAATTTATCGTTTCTCAATAAAAAAATATTGAAATGGATTGATTTTTTGTTGTTATAGGAGACCCTTTTCATTTTTGACAAGACAAAAAAGCATCCCTCATCACTGAGAGATGCTGAACTACTTCAAACTTGCCGACTGAATGAACCGTGTCCCTCAGTGAGCTCAGGGATCGGTGTGAACATAAAGCTAAGCTCTTTTATGAAGGTTTTTATCAACGTCAAAGATTCAAACAAACGATGGGAAGAAATACATCAAAGGATAAGCGGCTGTTCATACTAATGATCGGGAGGTAAACCGACTTATGATACAAATTTTGATCACTGGTCTTTTTTTATTGGCTCAGCCGAGTGAGCCGCAGGACAGTTTAACGGTCACACAGCAAGGACGGACGATTGCCACTGTTAACCGTGAAGACTTTACAATGCCTCTTCCCGGCACTCCAATGGTTGACTATGAAAAATACAGTAAATTCATCAAACAGCTTGATCAGAAAGTGTACCGTGAGCCGATAAATGCTGTCCTTAACGATCATGGAAGCATCGTCCCGGGCAGGGTTGGCTACAAACTGTATCAACAGGCGTTTATGGAAAAGTTTTATGCGTATTTTTATGGGCAAGGTCCCTCCAAGATAGAAGTGCCGGAAATGAACATTTATCCGAAAGTTGACAGCGAGCTGCTAGCTCACATCAGTACGCAGCAGCTTGGTCAGTACGTGACGTATTTTAACTCAAGCAATAAAAGCCGTTCACACAATATTTCTCTTTCTGCAAAAGCAATCGACAATCACGTTGTTTTCCCTAATGAGACGTTTTCGTTTAACCAAGTTGTGGGAATGAGAACTCGGAACAAAGGATATAAAAGTGCACCCATTATTGTAAAAGGGGAGTTGTCTGAAGGTGTAGGAGGAGGAATTTGTCAGGTGTCCTCAACTCTATTTAATGCAGTCGATCGTGCAGGACTGCAGATCGTTCAGCGCTATTCTCATACTAGAAGTGTACCATATGTACCGCCCGGACGGGATGCGACGGTAAGCTGGGGAGGTCCTGACTTTCGCTTTCAAAACCAATATAACCAACCAATCTTAATTCGGGCAAAAAGGTATGGGGGAAGTATGATTATTACGCTATACTCTTCTGATGTGATTAACAGCAAATTGAGAAAAATCCCCAAAGCTCCATCTCGGATACCGAAAGAAATAAATGCAGAGCAGTAAAGACAAAACCTCAGGTAAGGTTTTGGTTAAGAGAGCTTGTAGATTGCTCAAAATCAATTCTTTAAGGAGCGGCCAGTGAAAGGAAGGAGGGATAAATGAAGTGAAAAGGGTATTATTTTCTGTAATTGTTTTTACAGCAGTTGGATTTACGTTTTGCCAATCAAAAGCGCATGCCCTGACTTTTACGGTGTTGCCTATTACACAAAAAACAGACCAGTGGTCAGTAAAAGTAAGTGAAGCAAAAAATGTAAAGGAATTTACGAGATCTCAAAAAGGAGAATATCAAGTATATTCCTTGGAAGTCAAAAATATAGGGGAAAAAGCAGCTACAGTGGATGTGCAATTGTATAGAAATGACCCTAATTCAATCACAAGGTTTTCGCTTTTTGGATGTCCCGATGAAAATTGTGTCAAACCAAAAGAAGATTCTAAAATGTTAGCTGAAAGTTTAAATGATGGCTCACCGCTGAAGTTCAATCATTTTATGCTGGCAGATAAGGCCTCTGAATTAGAGGTTGTTATAATTTGGACACAGAAGGGGCAAGAAGGACGCAATTTAAAACAGACCTTTAAATTCACTGAAGATGGCGTTAATTAGACAGTAAAGATGGAATGGCTTTGGTGATTCGATCTCTTACTTTGCCTGAGGAAAAAACGAAAATAATTGTTGGAAAACCAATCATAGCTGAGTTAAATGTTAAAGTGACTGTGATTTATGACTATAGAGAAGAATCAGAGGCCTTTTGGATACATTATCCGATGGGAGTGAAATGTTTGTTGATGATCACAGAGTCTTTATTGAATACGAATAGAGACTTTGTGACTGACTGCGCATTTCGGCTTAATATTTTACTGATAATGACAGTGAAACCTAAACAAGTGCAACCTGTTTCATCATTAAAAACCGCTAATTTCAAAATTTTCTATGTCAAGATTTAGTTTTTTCAATTGTTTCAACAAAACTTCAAATTTTAAGCAATTGCCATTTTTCAATTCTTCTGGAATATCTTCCGGATGAGCAATTACCATCCCGCTCTCAATCCATTGTTTGCGATACAATTGAAATGCAGCCTCAACTAAATGATCAGGAGTTACAATAAAACCTAACCTCACATCATGATCCTCACTGTAGCCAAATTCAAAACCGCAACATGGACAAATGTCAAACGTTTTTTAGTACTCGCCTTTATACAAAGGATTTTGAATTAATCCTTTGTATCCGCAAATTAAACAAGAATAACATTTTTCCACCAAGTTTAATTCCCCTTTTATCACTTATTTACTATTGCTGTCCCGTAACAAATATTACTTCAAATATAAACTTCGTGTACTGTATTTATAGCATAAGCAGTGCATCTAATCCTCAAAGATGAACACACTTTGGATTTGAAATGGGTGATATAGGAATCAAGATAATATCTGAATAGAAGAAGGGTTTTTCAGTTAATTGGCAAAATGGAAAAGAAAAAGTATTTAAGTTGGAACGGGTATTTATTCTATTAGGCATGTAAAGTGTGCCAGCGAAAGTTGAATTCCATGAAATTATGTTAAAGGGGGAAAAGAGGAGATGTGCTACATTGAAATCACAAAGGACAATATTGAAGACAATCATATTTGCTGTGCATTAGGCGCGAAACAATATGAGCATGCAGTTAATGAAAAGAAGAGATGGCTCAAAGCTCGAATGGATGAAGGATTGGTGTTCTATCGCTTACATGAACGGGCAAAAGTCTTTATTGAATATCTACCTGCGAATGAGGCATGGGTGCCTATCAATGCGCCTAATTTTATGTACATTAATTGTCTGTGGGTGTCTGGCAGATATAAAAATAACGGTCATGCGAAACGATTGTTGGACAAATGTATAGCAGATGCGAAAGCGTGCGGCATGGATGGCATTATCCATATCGCAGGCAAGAAAAAACTGCCCTATTTAAGTGATAAGCATTTCTTTGAGCATATGGGGTTTACTCTACAAGATGAAGCTGCCCCTTATTTTCAATTAATGGCTTTGACTTGGAATGGCCTTGCAGCTTCTCCTGCATTTAAGAGCCAGGTGAAAAGTGATTCTATCAATGAAAAGGGGATTACGATATACTATACAGCTCAGTGTCCGTTTGCAGTGGGCATGATAAATGATTTGCGGGAATTGACTGAAAAGAAAGGGGTTCAATTTCAGTCAATTCAGTTATCATCGAAAGAAGAGGCACAAAAGTCACCAGCTATTTGGACAACTTTTAGCGTTTTTTTTGATGGGAGATTTGTGACTCACGAGATCATGAGTATAAATAAATTTGAAAAGTTACTTAATACACTAGCTTGATTTTTAATAATAAAAAGCCATTTTAAGGTTCTTGACTCAATGAAACAAAAAATGCATTTAAGAGCTGTTACGTTTTAATCTTGTCTTTAGAGAGCACTTTAATTTAAGTCAAAAGTTTAGACAGTCATCTGTTAGATCATTAGCCCTTTTTTATTTTCTTTTCGGTAACATTTTGATCATATTTTCCTACTAAAAAGTTAGGAAAGTGGGGAAAAACATGAGAAAAAAGAACAATATTAAGAAATGGCTATTGATCATTGCTGGATTCTTGATCATCTGCATCACCACATTATTTGTAATGGTGTCAGGAAACGAAGTGAAATATGAGGGCAGCGGGAAAAGCGGACTGTGGATGTCTAACCTTGAAAAATCAGGAAAAACTTCAATTGGCCCCAATTATTTTCTAAATCTGTATTGGCAGGGGAGTAAGAAGGACGAAAAGAGGACTGTCATAGAAAAAATCACCTTATACATAGATGGTAAAATGTATGATGACAGGGAAAATTATGATTTGTCAGAGTACACAGGTGATGAAATGCCGGGTGGGGGACGCATGGACCATATTGCCACCTTTGATTATATGCCTGAAGATGAAGTGATAGGACATGATGTATTAGTAAAAGTGGAGTGGAGGACAGGCCAGAAAAGACAGACAGAAGAAATCAAATTACATAAGAAGCTATGGTATAAAAAATAGCTTATTTGATGTATTTGTGATCACATTGGTGGTCACTTTTTTATTTGCGGATTCCTAGGCACAGCAATCTAAGATTCTGCATAGGCTGAAATAAAATCTTGTTCATTTCTAAAACGAGGTGCATGCTGTTGGAACAACAACCAATCAATCATGAAGACAGAAACGTGCCGCAGCCTATTCGAAGTGATGGAGCTGGAGCTATTGATGCAGGCCCGCGAAATATGATGCGGGATATTCAAAATCCGAATATACTTGTTCCGCCTGTTACAGATGAGGGTATGATTCCTAACTTGAGATTTTCATTCTCAGACGCTCCCATGAAATTAGATCATGGCGGCTGGTCAAGAGAAATCACTGTAAGACAGCTTCCGATTTCGACTGCGATTGCAGGTGTAAACATGAGCTTAACTGCGGGAGGTGTCCGTGAGCTTCATTGGCATAAGCAAGCGGAGTGGGCTTATATGCTTTTGGGACGGGCACGTATCACCGCTGTTGACCAAGACGGACGAAATTTCATTGCTGATGTTGGTCCCGGCGACCTTTGGTACTTCCCGGCAGGAATTCCGCATTCCATACAGGGATTGGAACACTGCGAGTTTCTGCTCGTTTTCGATGATGGGAACTTTTCTGAGTTTTCAACGTTAACCATTTCAGATTGGCTTGCACACACACCAAAAGATGTTCTGTCTGCAAATTTCGGTGTCCCGGAGAATGCTTTCAACTCTCTTCCGTCTGAGCAAGTCTATATCTACCAAGGGAATGTGCCGGGATCAGTCGCCAGTGAAGACATTCAGTCACCATATGGAAAAGTCCCCATGACCTTTAAACACGAGTTGTTAAATCAACCCCCAATTCAAATGCCAGGGGGGAGTGTACGAATTGTGGATTCTTCTAACTTCCCAATTTCAAAAACGATAGCCGCTGCACTTGTTCAGATTGAGCCTGGCGCGATGAGAGAGCTTCATTGGCATCCCAATAGCGATGAGTGGCAATATTATCTAACAGGACAGGGACGAATGACGGTATTTATCGGAAATGGGACTGCCCGCACATTTGATTATAGAGCAGGCGACGTTGGATACGTGCCTTCTAATGCTGGCCACTATATACAAAATACTGGTACAGAAACATTATGGTTTTTAGAAATGTTCAAAAGTAACCGCTATGCAGATGTGTCACTCAATCAGTGGATGGCATTGACGCCTAAAGAATTAGTGCAAAGCAACTTGAATGCTGGATCAGTCATGCTTGATTCTCTGCGTAAGAAGAAAGTGCCTGTTGTGAAATATCCCGGTACGTAAAGACTGAACCGATCACACAGTGGTCTTAAAGTAACTAGAGCTGGGTGTTGGCCTGTGTTTTATCAAATCCCTATATAACGTTATGTAGGGTTTTTCTGCTTGAATCGTATTGTAATGAGCTTTAAGGTGTTAATGTGGAAATGGTAACCATTCGATAATGGGAATTCAATGGCCGATTTCTACCAGTTTGATTGGCTTTAAAGGAGGAGAAGAAATGAAAGCACTCATATTTTTATCCAGTTTGAATGCCATTGGGAGCTCTATATTGGGGCGATGTTTAGGGATGCTGGATGATTCTTATGCTGTTGGCGATGCTTGGTTTATAGGTGTTTTAGCTGGATTGATTTCACTTCTAATATTGATTGACAGTCAAACGATGACAAAGAATTACATAGTAAGTTTAAGTACGATACTAGGCATTCTTGGAGTGGGATTTATATATTTTCCAGCTGCATTCATCAACATATTATTAAGTATTACACTGGATAAACAAAAGAAAGAAGACCTTCATGTAAGATGAAAGAAATTTCATTTAATTCTTAGGATGGAAAGTGTATGGATTTACCTCTATGGGCTTATATCATATTTGCAATCACAGGTGCGGTAGGTTTCATAAGTTTAATGTGGTTCAGTTTTTTTGCTGACAAAATAGAAAGGTGAAGCGATTTTATAAAAATGTAAACTATTTTATATGAAAGGGATAACATTGCTTATTTAAGTTTACATAATAAAATTATTTCGAACTGATACCGAAAACTAATTGATCTATGTACTAAATATTCATAATTACTAGAGGGATTGGCCCTAAGGAACAAAGCTATTGACAAGTACTTGCTAGAGAATTTCAATCACTACATATGATTTTCTGCATCAAGAAGCTCAGCTGAATTATTTTTGGGTGAATTTACTAATGATGTAACCTGGTATGCTTCCATGTCATCAGCATCATAAGGCAGCAGCAAACTTTGCAGATAATCAGGGCTTGTATTTTTGGGGTTAAGCCACTCCTTTTCATGATCATGGGCCAATATAACCGGCATTCGGTCGTGTATATCTTTCATGAACTCATTAGGCTCAGTTGTTATGATGGTGCAGGTATAAAGAGGGTATCCTTGATGTGTGTTCCACTTTTCATATAAGCCAGCAAACGCAAAAAGAGTAGATGATTTCAATTTAATCCGCATTGGGATTTTGGTTTTGGAATCAAGCCGTTTCCATTCATAAAAACTGTCTGCTGGTATGATGCAGCGTTTGCTGACAAGCGGTCTTCGAAAGGCCGGTTTCTCGGTAATTGTTTCGGCTCGAGCATTGATCATTTTATAACCGATCTTTTCATCTTTTGCCCAAGGTGGAATAAGTCCCCATCTAAGCTTGCCTAAGCGATTATTTGATCCATCATTGATGATTGCAAGGATGTTTTGTGATGGTGCGACATTATAGCTTGGCTGGTATTCACCTTTAGGAAAAAATTGATCGATGTCAAACTGGTCAATAATATCATCAAATGCAGAGTACAAAGTAAACCTGCCGCACATATCCATCATCCTTTTTAGGGGTTTTTGAATAGTTTGTGGGACGAACGTTCATTTAATACAGGTTCAGAACAATGATTTCTTTTTACTTGCGATAAACTGGTATAATAAGAAAGCCATTTAAGAAGTTATGTAGAAAAAAACATATGCTTTTTAGTTTGACCGACGCTGGATCTTGATGGAGTTACAAGGATCGCTTAAAAATAGCCTATAAGTATAAAATGAGGCACAGCGTTTTTAACGCAGGGCCTCTTTTATATCAGTAGCCAAATACCAGAGTTGTACTTTGTGATCCGGCATATTTCGTGACAAATTCTTTTGTATATTCCGGCGTTTGGACACGATAGCTATAGTTTGACCCGGGATTCCAAGAAGTCAGCGGAGAGGTTTGCTTGTTGAGTGATGGATAGCTGCCTATGTCTTTGAAATAACCAGTGCCCTTGTCGTCAAGGATGCCGCCTTTTTCACTGCCTTTCCCAAAGTAATTATATTCGGAATATATTTTTGCTTTTGTAGCAATTGTAATCGCCTGGTTAAAATTATTGCTGTAATTGTTTTTAACATGAAAGTAACCGTATCTCATCAGACCTGGGCCTCTAACATACAAGTTCTCAAAATAATTATTGGCGATTGTCATGTGGGGGTAGCCGTCATATTGATGCTGAGAATCATCCGGGTATCCTAAAATCAAACCGTATTTATGATTCGCAAATTTTGAGTTGCTGATCGTGATATAATCTGCGGATTTTCCGATATACACGAGTTTGTCCAAATCGGTTCCGCTTGCATTATAGCTATGACCTGAGAATGTGACGTGATCAATCCAATAGTTCATACCGGAATCTAAATAAAGCTGGATATCATTATTTCCGTTAATCTGCGGACTGTGTTCAAACGTTAAATTTTGAAAAATGACATTTCCAGAAGCTGATGAAGTTGTTAAATAAATATTTTTCAGCGTTTTTTTCGCGTAAGAGCCCACGAGTGTTTTATTTGAGCCAATGGTAACTGTTGTTTTCGCAGATGCGGAAAGATCATTTTGAAGCACTAAAATTTTCGGAGTGGATCCTCCTAGATGGGTTTTTAAATCATTTACGCTTTGAATGTAAACAATCTGCCCGTTTTTTCCACCCGTTGTGCCCGTTTTAGAGATGCCTTTTTCATTTTTGGCATTTCCGGCAAAACCTAAAAGGCCATTTGTTGAGGTATTCGGAAAATCGACTGCACCTAATGCTTTTCCAGGCAAGAGAACCAAAAACAAGCTAAAGACGGTGAACCATAAACAAAGTCGTTTCATCACAATATGCTTCCTTTCAATTTTAATCATTTCCTTGCGGGGATTATTATTACAGTTAATGGAAAGGAATGATAGGTTCTATCTTCCTAATTAATGTTGGGTTACTTAAAAAATAGAGATTGCGCCAAAAGACATACTAACAATTGAAATAGAAGAAAGGATTGATACACCGTTGACTGCAGCAGCTTATCGAAACACCTTGCTATCACTTTTATGTTTAACAGCTGGAATCGTGGATGTAATCGGGTATTTAAGCCTGGGACATGTGTTCACAGCTAATATGACTGGAAACATTGTATTATTGGGGTTAGCTATCGGCAAATCCATTCAGGTCACTGTTTTTAATTCCTTGACTGCGCTAATCGGATTTATATGCGGCGTGATCATTGCTACATTGATGGTCGGAAAGGCGGAAAATACCCTTTGGCCTTCTGCTGTGACAAAAGCCCTCGCACTTGAAGCATTCATTTTGTTTGTCTTTGCTTGTCTTTCTTTTTACCGGGCATTTGTTCCTGTGCACATTCTAATTATACTCATGAGCATTTCTATGGGGATTCAAACTACAGCAGCAAAAAAACTGGGGATCGCAGGTATTTCTTCAACTGTGTTGACCGGCACTTTGGCTTCTCTTTTAGAGGATATATCCGGCCGTTTGTTTTTTAAGAAGCAAAAGAAGACTTTCTTAAGAGATACTGTGTTAAGAGCACTGGCTATTATTTTATATTGTGTGGGGGCTATTATTGTTGCTCTGGCTGAGCCTGATTTTTATCACTTCATTATTTGGGTTCCGATTGTGCTGATCTTTGGCATCATGATGACAGCTAAGTTGAAACTGAGCGGGGAAAAATAGCTTTTCCTGTATAGCTGTTATCAGGCCAACAGCCTGTTTCATTTCGTTATTGAAGTGCGAATTTTGAGAGGGAAAAATAAGACATTCGGCTGAAGTGCACATTCGTTCATTTGTATTGGCTTTTTCATAAGTACCTACATTTGATATATGAATGATAGTGAATTTGCCTTAAAATCATCTATGAATCTATTTCCTCTTTCAAACCAGATGGATTGAGTCTTATAATGATAATGATTCTCATTTGAAGTCTGGTTTGAGGAGGACCAAATATGAAAAAGATCATGAGTGCATTTGTTGGTATGGTTTTGTTGACGATCTTCTGTTTTTCCCCGCAAGCTTCGGCAGCATATGACGACCTGCATGAAGGTTATGCAACGTATACAGGGTCAGGTTATTCAGGAGGAGCTTTCCTGCTGGATCCCATTCCTTCCGATATGGAGATTACTGCAATAAATCCGGCGGATCTCAATTACGGAGGAGTAAAAGCGGCACTTGCCGGCTCTTATTTGGAAGTTGAAGGGCCAAAAGGGAAAACAACCGTATATGTTACTGATCTTTATCCCGAAGGCGCTCGGGGAGCTCTTGATCTGTCACCTAATGCCTTCCGTAAAATCGGCAATATGAAAGACGGAAAAATCAATATTAAATGGCGTGTTGTCAAAGCCCCAATCACCGGCAATTTCACGTACCGGATCAAAGAAGGCAGCAGCAGGTGGTGGGCAGCAATCCAAGTCAGAAATCACAAGTATCCTGTTATGAAAATGGAATATGAAAAGGATGGTAAGTGGATCAACATGGAGAAAATGGACTATAACCATTTTGTGAGTACGAATTTAGGTACTGGCTCTCTCAAAGTCAGAATGACTGACATCCGCGGAAAAGTTGTGAAAGACACCATTCCAAAGCTGCCTGAAAGCGGAACGTCCAAAGCCTATACAGTACCGGGCCATGTTCAGTTTCCTGAATAAAAAATACGAAACAGCGGATCTTTTCCCGCTGTTTTTTCAATGTTCTGTATCTGCATGTAAAAATGTTTTAATCATGTTCAACTGCTCCTGCTTTGGATAACTGGTATACAGCCTGCTTGAAATCCGAATAGGATCTCCGAAAAAATATCTTTCGTAGTGAGTTTGTCTAGTTCCGAATGAACTCATTGTTAAATCCCATGCCAAACGGAAAATTTTCACACGTTCTTCAGCATTTGTATTGGTTGCTTGAAGATATTGGTCAAGATCTTCCCGTATCTCTGAGTCAAATGCATTTTCGGTAGGCAGTGTCACCATTCCGCTAGCTCCAATTAATTGTATGATTTCAGTAAATCGAGGATATAGCTTAGGAATGATTGTACTGATGACTTGAAGAGGAATTAAACAGGGGCGCATATAGCCGAATTCATCTAACTGAGCATCATTTTCCGATTTGTCAATGAGCGCTTTGATTGTTTCCAATCCCACAATGATTTCTGAGAGCTTTTCTTGGATGTGCTGATATTCGGAAACATTAATGGTGTCGACAAGAAGCTGTGCAACACCTAATAGAAATTCAATTTTTATCATTTGCCTAATGACAACCTGGTGAAAGGTAAAGGCATGAAAAGAGCTTTTTGTCATAAAAGCTTTAGCTGCTTCCGCATTATCGTAAAAAAACACACGATTCCACGGCACTAACACATGATCAAAAACCACAATTGAATCCATTTCTTCATACCTTGAGCTTAAGGGATGATTAAAGGAAGAGTCGCTTAATACAAATGATTCTCTTGTGATGAATTTTACGCCTTTTGTATTAGAAGGGATTGAAAAAGCATAAGCTTCATCTGTTTCAAAGAAAAATTTAGGCGCTGAAAAAACCAAGATTTCATCGGTCAACCCGCCTTGTGTTGCAAGCAGTCGTGCGCCATGAATCATTAAACCTTTTTCGGTTCTATCAATGACTTTAGCAGATATCGGTTTTTCACTTAGCCCAAAATAGGACTGTGACCGGTTCACTTGCGGAGTAATGAATGTATGGGTAAAGGAAAGGTCATGCTTAGCAGCTTGTTCATACATATCTAGTATATGTTCAGGAAAGCAATTCTCTTTATCTTTTAGAAGCTCCACTGACGAAGCAAAGCTCATCATAACCGTATTCATGTAATCCGGACTTCTCCCCATCATTCCATGAGTATGTCTAGCCCAATGTTCAATCATGGTCCTTCTTTTTTTCAAATCATTTTTGGTTTTAGGCTGGAGATAGGAAAGGCCGATTCGATTATGATCTCCAGGAAGGCAATAAGTCATTTCATGTATTAACTCATCCTTTGTTTGCAATTCATAAAGTGAGCTTTTTGTTTTGATTATTCCTTTAAATGCAGGATGCTCAGAAATGTTACCCTTTATTTTTTCGCCATCATACCATATTTCGTTTTCTAGTTTATTCAATCGGTCAATGAATTCTTTACCATTGATGATCCCCATTTAAGTTTCGCTCCTTCATATTATGCTGCGTATTGTATTATATTTTCGAGAAAACAGCCGGTTCAGCCAATTTGAGGTGGGAAAAGCCTTTTTTGTATGCCTAATAGAAAATAAGAAGCTTATACGACAAAAGACAGCCAATTTTTCTTGAAGCCTTTTTGAAGATTCAGAGCCGTAAAGAATTTGCTTATTCATATGAAAATGGCACTATAAAACTTGATAACACGTGTCGATATTATGGACATGGGCGTAAGCGAATTGGATTTAAACGCGCTTGAACATATTTTATTTCAGCCATTACATTGTGCGGAAAGGGAAAACGACACATGAAAGTGAAAACAAAATTGCTGGGGATTATATCAATATTAGTTGTTTCAATTATTGGAATTGGAGGCTCCTCAGTATTTATGATTTCTTCTACTGTGAAAAAGAATGAAGAACTTAAAGACAAAATGGAATTCCAAAAAGAGATAAAACACATCCAATATGAATTGACCGGGTTATCAAATGATGAAAGAGGCTTCTTGATTACCGGAGACAAAGAATACGACGAGGGTATGAAGGAAAAAGCAGACGATGTCTTAAAGAGTCTTGACCGGGTTAATGACTTGATTGATGAAGAGAGATATCAATCAAATATCGAAGACATTAAGACAAGTTTTACTCAGTATAGAGCTTTGAATCAGCAAGTAGTAACAGCCTACTCTTCAAATCCGAAAAAAGCAGAAACCATCCATTTTGGAGAAGAAAGAACACTAAGAAAAGAAGGCGTAGATCCGGCTGTCAATAAGCTGTCTGATCGCCTGGATCAAGAGGTGGAGGATCTAAAAGATGAAATACGAGGCAATGGGAAAATGAGTCAATGGCTCATCATCATTGTCACCGGAATATCAGTTATATTAGGCGTTGTTTTAAGCATAATGCTGTTAAAGTCTATAATGGTGCCCCTAAGAAGCATAAATAAGCAGCTGGAGGAAATTGCACACGGTGACGCTGATTTAACCAAAAAAGTCATTGTGAAAAATAAAGATGAATTTGGCCAGCTTGCCCAATCGTTTAATTCTTTTACTCATTCATTAACTCAAATTGTGGAGCAGATCAGCAGCTCATCTGAACAAGTCGCCGCTTCCTCCGAAGAATTATCGGCAAGCGCGGAAGAATCGAAATCAACATCTGAACATATTTCCCGAGCCATGCAGATGGCTGCCGACAGCAATGTGAAGCAAAGCTCAATGACAGAAAAGAGCGCAGAATCCATCACTGAATTATTAGACAGTATATCATCAGTCGCTTCAAATACAGGGAACATAGCGGATCTTTCTTCTTCGATGAGAGACAAGGCTGAAATAGGCTCTAAGTCCGTCAACAAGATGTTAGACCAGATGAAATTCATTGATAAATCTGTAGATTCAGCCGGCAATGGATTGCAAACATTGGTAGCGAGCACAGCAGAAATCAGCGATATCTCTTCGCTTATCACGACGATTTCAGAGCAGACAAATTTGTTGGCACTAAATGCAGCGATCGAGGCGGCCAGAGCCGGAGAGCAAGGAAAAGGATTTGCTGTGGTGGCAGAAGAAGTTCGGAAGTTGGCGGATGAAACAAATAAATCTGCAAACCACATCCAATCGGTGGTAGCGACCATCCAAAATGAATCGATAGAAACGGTAAATAATATTAAGGTTGTTCAAGAAAATGTGAGCTCAGGTATTGTTCTTTCTCATGAGGCAACAGGAAATTTCAATGAAATACTGAACCTTGTGGAACAGGTCACTTCTCAAATACAAGAAGTCGCAGCGGCAACTCAACAGCTTACATCAGGCGTTGAAGTGATTCAGCACACAGTTCATACATTGGCCGCTGGAACAAAAGAAACGTCTGCAAATACAGAAGCGGTTGCAAATTCATCACAGGAACAGCTTCATTCAATGGGGGAAATCTCCTATGCCGCAGAATCTCTATCTCAGTTGGCAGAAGAACTTCAAACCGTCATTAATCGTTTTAAATATTAAACAGGCTACTTACGTGCAACCCCCATCTTATTCGGTGGGGGTTGGCTACTTTTACTGTGGTTGTTTCTAAAAACAGAGTTAACTGACTTCTTTTAAGTTAGTTCCGTTTGTATGGCTAGTCCAAATTTTGATCGATTGTCCCTTCAAAATAGTCATCGCTGACCTGTTCATGAGTTTCAGCCAATCCTTTTTCTAATTGCGTGCTTCCTTTATAATCTGAGGGCTCAAAGTATTTCCCGGCAACATCTGTTGTGTCATTTTTGTTTTCTTTGTTATGAGTTTGTGTTTCAGTGTTTACACTTTCTGTCTCAGTATTGCTGCTTATAGATTGCTGAAAATCATATTCCTTGTCTAATGAAGAAAATCTTTTATAATCATCAGGTCTGTCTGCACCGTTTTTTTGAGTCACTTTACTTCCTCCAGATTATTGATATTTTAGTGGGGTAAGAACTTATTTCGTTCTTTTAGGATCAGAACCATGTTTTTTAGGATCATCTGCTTTAAAAGCTGTTTCAGTCTCATGGTCATTTCTCATTTGTTCAATACTTGAATTTTGAATTCCCTTTTTACTCATTGGTTTCACTCCTTTACGAAAAGTGTTGAATATCAACTCTTCTTATTTTGTCTGTTGATCAGGTATTCATTCACTTTTTTCATTCGCGCTTTCGCCAATCAGGAGAGGCGTTTTCATGCCAGCGTATTATCTAATAAAAGAACGTCATTTTTGAAACCTTTTATTAGCGCATTGCGTATAGCCCGTTGGGGAAGACATCTCGATAAAAGAAATACAAAGGTTGTGAATTTATACTAACAGCACTGTGAATAAATCAAACAAGGGGGGTGAAAAAATGAAAAAAATCGCATCATATTATTTAATGACATTAGGGCTATCCAGCCTTACATTTGGTTTGTTTTTAGGGTTTTATTCTTTCGTTATGTATGGCGATATGATAATTGCATTGTTTACGGCAGCAATTGCTTTATTATACGGTTTTGTGGTGTATGGCCTTTTTGCTGTTCCGCTCCAAATGAAGTTGCAGAAAAAAGCGAGAACATTCAATGTCATGTACCTATTGATTTACAGTGTGGTTGCTTTTATCGCAGCTTTCCTGTTTTTTGTTATCAATGAACCTGCGTCAATAGCATGGACATTGCAATCGTACTTTTATTATATGTTAAGTATTGCGGCTGCAGTGATTTACTGGTTATGGGATTCTCTGATCCTTTATAAACGTACAGCTTCCGGTGTATAGGCTAATTTTTACCAATCGGAGAAATATGGAGGTTCAATAAAAATTCAGGATCTAAAAGCTTTAGGTTTCATATTTTTTTAAAAAATCCTCCGCGGATAAAGGCGCAGTATGGGGGCATAATGAGAGCACACATTCGAACCGAATAGGTTTTCTAAGTGTTTTACGATACATACGTTCATCAAGAACATCACGTCATCAAAGGAATATAAAAACTATTGTTGTGGAACGGGCATCTCGAGCCGTTTGAGGAAAGAACATAGATAGTGGTTTATCGTTTTATCAGCGCTTATAGAACAAAGTTTTGGTGGCGGTCAATCCATAAAGCTAAGAGAGGAGAGCGTGACAATGAATCTCGCTCTCCTCAGATTTGTTTTATTCACCCTGATGTTTTTCAACTAATGTGAATGTCCAATCTTTTAACATATGTTTCTGTACATATTTTTTTCCGTTTATTTCAATGTAAGGCAGGTCTGCCATGTCTCCAGCTAACTGTTTTGCTTCAGTCGTTGTTATTCCTAAAAAAAGTCCGATGTAAAAGTAAATATCCCGTTCTTTTATAAGCAAGATATCATTTTGTTCACTACCTTTTGTATGGTTCATCTGCTTTAAGCCTTCACCGATAAAATATCCTGCCAAAGCAATACCAATTCCTAAAAAAACGTCCATGTGTATGCCTCCATTATGTCAATGTTATGTTATACGGGCTTGGCATACTCCGGGTTTCATTATTTTTCAAACCTTTTCAATCTGTACACGGCCTGAAAAAAAGGTGGCGCCGCCGCCCATATCGGACAATCGGTCTGGGGTTAGCGCGTTTACAAGCTGTTTTTTTCCTTGTTCATCCGCCCATAATCCTTGGCTGACAACGACACCTGGCAGCACTTGTTCTCCAACTGCAGCGGTCAGTTGGCATTCTCCCCGGCTGTTCCAAATTCGTACAGGTGCCCCATCAACGATTCCGTGTTCTTCAGCATCTTTTGTGTTGATAAAGAGCTTTGGCGTCTTTTCAAGCTTGATGTGTTTTTCATTATTGGAAAATGTTGAGTTTAAGAAATTATGGTTTGGCCCCGGAACATACATAAACGGATGTTCATTATCGGTTACAAGAGGTGTATATGTCGGTAAAGCAGGGAAGCCGTCTTGTTTCATTTTTTCTGAATATAATTCTATTTTTCCGCTTGGCGTTGGAAGTTCGCCCGGAAACAGCGGCTTTTCGCGTTTTGCTTTCATAAATGAATGCTTAGCAAGTGCATCGTAATCAATCTCTGCCAAATGCGGATTATCTGGATGGTCAAGCGCCTGGCGGATTAATACTTCATCTGAATCTTTAAGCTCCTGGTCTGTGAATCCCATGGCTTCAGCCAGTAATCGGAAAACCTCAGTGTTAGACTTGCTTTCCCCATATCTCTCAATCACCGGCTGCTGAAGCTGAATGTAATGGTGCCAGTAGGAGGTGTAAAAATCAGTATTTTCAAAAGCGGATGTTGCAGGCAGTACAATGTCCGCATATGCAGCCGTTTCCGTTAAAAACAAATCATGAACCACAGTAAACAAGTCTTCCCGCAGCAAGCCCTGTCTGACTTTGTTTGCTTCGGGCGCGACGACGGCAGGGTTCGTTCCGTAAATAAATAGAGAGCGAATCGGCGGGTCTGTTTCCAAAAGCACCCTGCCAAGCTGATTCATATTAAACGACCTCGGGGTGCGCCCTTTCAATAAGTCGGGCCGCTGCAAGGCATTTGTGTTATATTCTAAAATTCCGCTGTTATGCTTAATTGCGCCGCCCCCTGTGTGCAGCCATTGGCCGGTGATCGCCGGAAGACAGGCAATCGTCCTTACAATCATCCCCCCGTTATCGTGATGCTGGGGTCCGTTTCCGATTCTGATAAAAGAAGGGGAGGTTTCCCCGTACATTTTTGCCAGTCGGTAAATATCTTCGGTACTGACACCGGTGATCGTCGATACCTTTTCAGGATCATATTGTTTCACGTGTTCACGGAGCTCTTCATAGCCAACCGTGTACTCGGACAGAAATGCTTCATCATGAAGGTTTTCTTTAAATAAAATGTGCATGATGCCAAGAGCAAGTGCACTGTCGGTTCCCGGTTTTATTGGGATAAACCAATCTGCAAGACGTCCTGTTTGATTTTTATGCACATCGATCACGACAATTTTGGCACCTTTTTTTCGCGCTTTTTGGGCGATCGTAATTTGGTGCATATTTGTGCTGACCGCATTGATTCCCCAAAAAATAAATAGTTTTGTATGAATGGTTTCCTCAGGGTCGATTCCCGCGCTTATGCCCATTGTATATTTATAGCCTTCAGATCCCGCTTTGCTGCAAATCGTCCGTTCAAGCTGGCTTGACCCCATGCGGTAAAAAAAGCGGCGGTCCATTCCTTCAGCTGTCAATTTCCCCATGTTTCCGTAAAAGCTGTAAGGAAGTATGCTTTCAGCTCCCTCTTCATCAATCAGCTGTTTCCAGCGGGAGGTGATCGTATCGATTGCCTCTTCCCAAGAAATCGGTTCAAATATCGCTTGGCCTTTCGCACCTGTTCGTTTGAGCGGTGTAGTAAGCCGCTTTTTATCATATATGCGCTCCGTCATATTCCGGACTTTGTTGCATATGTTTCCGGCTGTGACAGGATGATCAGGGTCTCCTTGCACTTTTACGATTTTCCCGTCTTTTTTATGTATTAACAATCCGCACTGATCCGGGCAGTCCAGCGAGCAAACGGATTTGAAAATGCCGTTTTGTTGTGTGGCAAAAGATTTCATGGCCCAGTTCCTCTCTCTAGTTAGATATTTTGTAAGAATTATAACATTTCGGATCATAACGTCAATTCTGAAAAAAAGAGATTGACATCAATCTGAGACTTCTTTATGATAAACGTATTCTTTATTCTGAAAATTACATACTCAACATTTTCTATCCAGAGAGGTGGAGGGACTGGCCCTATGAAACCTCGGCAACATTATTGTGCCAATTCCAGCAAGCGTCAGCTTGAAAGATAGGAAAGCAAGGTTTATACCGGCGTCTGCCTGTAACAGAGCGCGCCTATATATGAATCTCTTTCCATCTTCGGAAAGAGATTTTTTTTATGAAAAATACCATGAAAAGGATGTTTTGCACCATGACGGTTTTGGTTACAGCACCGTACAACGAAGAAGGACGAAAAGAGCTAGAAAACTTGTTTGGCTCAGTTGCTTATCAATCTTGGAAGGAACAAGGCCGGGCATATCGGGAGGATGAACTCATTCAGCTGCTAAAAGCAACAAATGCGACAGGCTTGATTACTGAACTTGATCAGGTAACAGACAGCGTATTTGCTTCTGTTCCCGAACTTTCATTTGTCGGTGTTTGCAGGGGAATGCCCTCCAATGTGGATGTGGCAGCTGCCTCAAAAAGAGGCATACCTGTTTTTTATACACCAGGGCGGAATGCACAAGCCGTTGCTGAAATGTTTATTGGAAATGTGATTTCCTTTCTGCGCCATACCAGCGCCTCGAATCAATGGCTGAAGGATGGAAAGTGGAACAGTGATTACCTGCAGGCTTATGTCAAATTTAAAGGAAATGAATTAACAGGAAAAACGGTTGGCATGATTGGGTTCGGGGCGGTTGGTCAAAGGGTTGCAAAACTGCTGACTGCGTTTGACTGTAAAATAAAGTATTACGATCCATTCATTCAAGACGATCATCCGCTGTATGAAAAAGTATCTCTTAAAACGGTGTTTTCAGACAGTGATATCGTTTCTGTCCATCTGCCTCGTACTGAGGAAACACTTGGACTTATTGATCGGAAGTATTTTGATCTGATGAAACAGAGTGCGATTTTCGTCAATACTTCAAGAGCAGTTGTTGTAAACCGTGAAGATCTTTTATCTGTATTAAAAGAACATAAAATCAGAGGTGCGATATTAGACGTTTTTTATCATGAACCTCCAGAGGAATCAGATTATGAATTGATTTCATTGCCTAATGTTCTGGCAACACCGCATCTCGCTGGAGCAACATTTGAAGTGGAGGATCATCACGTGACGATACTGAATAAAGCCCTCAAAAAGTGGAAGGGTGAAAAAACTCTTAATATTCCGACAATGTATAACAAGGACGAACTGAAAACAGGGGTATAAGAAAGGAGGCTAACAGAATGAAAAAACAAAAAGGCTATCTCGTTTTTGATATTGGCACAGGCAATGCGAGGGTAGCGGTCGTGAGTGTAACCGGCAGTGTTTTAACAGTTGAACGGGAGGACATCGTGTATTCCACAGAGACGCTTTACCCGGACAGCCGTTATTTTTCTCCTCAGGTGCTGTGGAAGCAGGTGATGAATTTGGCAAAACGTGTGCTATCCCGTTCGTGTGATATTGACATCATTGGTTTGACATCGACGAGTCAAAGACAGGGGATTGTTCTGATCGATCAAAACGGCGATTCTTTTCTCGGGCTGCCGAACATCGATAACCGCGGTCGAGAGTGGGAGGCGAGCATTCCCAATCGGGAAGAGATATACAGCCGCACAGGCCGCCTGCCAACCGCGCTTTTTTCCGCGCTCAAGCTTTATGGATTAAAACAGCGCCAGCCCTCTTTATGGGAAAAGACTGCAAGCTTTACTAGCATCAGTGATTGGGTGACGTACCAACTGAGCGGAATATTAACATATGAACCATCACAGGCAACAGAAACCCTGCTGTTTGATGTGAAGCAAAACACTTGGTCAGAAGAGATGTGCGACATATTCGGCTTTTCTCCATCTATCCTTCCGCCTCTTGTAAGAGCGGGAACAGCAATTGGAACGATAGCAAATGAATATGCATCCGAATTAGGCCTTTCAATAAATGCTAAGGTTATAGCAGGGGGCGGGGATACACAGCTAGCTGTCAAAAGCACCGGAGCTGGACTTGAGGACATTGTCATTGTATCAGGGACAACAACGCCAATAACCAAAATTACTGCGGATTATGGCGACACAAAACATAAAGCCTGGCTGAACTGTCATACGGATCAAGGGCATTGGCTTGTGGAAACGAATCCGGGAATTACCGGCTTGAATTATCAAAAATTAAAACAGATTTTTTATCCGAATGAAACGTACGAAGTAATGGAGGAGGAGATTTCTGCACTTGCAAAAGAAGACCATGCATGTGTAGCGGCTCTCGGCTCTTATTTATCGGCTGAAAAGAATGCGTTAACGAGAGGCGGTTTTCTTTTTGATGCCCCGCTGTCAGCACATTTAAAGAGGGCACATTTTGTACGTGCAGCGCTAGAAGAGATCGCATTTTCAATCAAATGGAACTTTGACATTTTAACAGAGGTTACTCCGTTTGAACGTGACTATGTTTGGGTGTGCGGAGGGGGATTCCAAAGCAAAGCGCTCACTCAATATATCGCGGATCTTCTTCAAAAAAAGGTCTATGTCCAAGAGGGATATCATCAGGCATCTGTCGTCGGTGCTGCAGTCATTTGCAATGAAACCTTTCAATTAACGGAGGAGATGTCAGCAAATGTCCGGGTGATCGAACCGAAGGACTGTCAGATAGAATTGGCTTTATATGAGGAATGGAAGCAAACACAGCGCTTTTTTTCAGGATCAGAAAGCAAAGTATTAATTTAAGACGGCATTTCTGCTGTTTTGAGGAATCATTTAATTTTCAACTTTAATAAGGTAATACGGTAATGAATATTAGCATCTAAGGAGGAGACAGATATGTTGGATAAAATAGGAATACCGAAGCGGCTTGCCTGGGGATTTTTAGGGGTTGTTTTGTTTATGATGGGAGATGGCCTTGAACAAGGCTGGCTCAGTCCTTTTTTGATCGAAAACGGGCTCACCGTTCAGCAGTCCGCTTCTATTTTTAGTATATACGGAATTGCGCTTGCCATAGCTTCCTGGTTTTCGGGTGTATGTCTCGAAGCATTTGGCGCAAAACGAACGATGTTTATGGGGCTGTTGTTTTATGTGATCGGTACAGCTGCTTTTATCGTATTTGGATTTGAACAGCTGAACCTGCCAGTGATGTATGTGACTTACTTCGTAAAAGGGTTAGGTTACCCGCTTTTTGCTTATTCTTTCTTGACATGGGTCATTTACAGAACACCGCAAAGCAAACTGAGCACTGCTGTCGGCTGGTTTTGGATAGCATATTGCCTCGGCATGTTTGTGTTCGGCGCTTGGTACTCAAGCTACGCGATCAAAGCGTTCGGTTATTTGAATACGCTTTGGAGCTCTATTTTCTGGGTATGTCTCGGTGCATTTTTTGCATTGTTTATCAATAAAGACCGTTTTGAAAAGAAAAGAAAAAGATCAGAAACAGCCGAGGAGCTTTTAAAAGGGGTTACGATTTTATTTACAAATCCGCGCGTGCTTACAGGCGGAATCATCAGAATCATCAACAGCATTGGTACATATGGTTTTCCAGTCTTTTTGCCGATGCACATGGCCCAGCATGGAATTTCAACCAATGTGTGGCTGCAAATTTGGGGAACGATTTTCCTGGGGAACATTGTGTTTAACCTTATCTTTGGTATTGTCGGCGATAAATTCGGCTGGAAAAATACTGTTATTTGGTTCGGCGGAGTCGGCTGCGGCATTTTCACCCTCTTATTATACTACGCACCTGTTTTCTCCGGCGGAAGCTTAGCGGTTGTCAGCGTGATCGGCTTTATTTGGGGCGGTTTGCTGGCAGGCTATGTGCCTATTGGTGCAATTGTGCCGACGGTGGCAGGAAAAGATAAAGGGGCAGCCATGTCTGTATTGAATTTGGCTGCAGGTTTATCAGCGTTTGTCGGCCCCGCACTCGCTTGGCTGTTCATCGGTCTCGTCGGCGCGCAAGGCGTGGTCTGGATCTTTGCAGCCCTTTACCTTGCAAGTGCGGTCTTGACAAAATGTATTCATATACCTGAGGAAAAAGCAGTTAAGGAGGAAACATCTCCTCAATATGCATCTTAATTAGAAAGCGCCCTGTTTGAGGGTCGCTTTTTATCTTTTTAAAGGAAAAGGGATGTGGCACAGACCAAGAGAATACCGTCATTCTCTTGGTTTCACAATAGAGTACACATTTGTATCATATGGAGTCCCATTTTGATACATGTACTGTCTTAAAACGCCTTCTTTTTGAAACCCCATTTTTAGAAGCAGACGATTTGATGCTTCATTATCGGTAAATACAACTGCGCCAATACGCGACAGTCCAAGGGCAGAAAATCCGTAAGATACGACCTTTGAAATGACTTCTGATGCAAATCCGTTTCGCCAATGCTCCGGGATGATTTCATAACCGATTTCCGCGCGCCTATGCTTTTGGGCCAGAGCGTGAAAGCCTATTGTTCCGATCAGTTCTTTAGTGTCCCGTCTTTCAATTCCCCACCGTATACCGCGTTTTTCTTGATAGAGGGCAGCAAACGTTTGAATCATTGAAATGGCCTGTTCTATAGATTCCATGTTTTCAAGCCCATAATAGCGTGTCACCTCATCGTTTGAGAAACAAGCAAAAATGGCTTCCGCATCCTGATCTGTGATTTGCCTAAGTGTAAGCCGATCGGTTTCTAATATAGGAAACATTCAACCACTCCCCGCGTTTGTGTCTTTGTTTATCATATCCCTTTTATTTCCTCTTTTCTATAGTGAAATCAACCAATGCAGCAAAGGAGCGAATTTGTGTTTCTAGTTGCTCTTTGTTTTTGCTGAATTGTTTCAAACGATGGCCGTTCGCGCCTGATGGATGGGGAAAGCCGTTAAGGCAAATCAAATTCTGGAGGCTGTGCTGTCTGATCAATGTTTCACATACTGTTTCGGCCGCTTTTCCTAACGGAATGAGAAGAGCTGGTCCCGTCACATGGTTAAGCTCCGCAGGGAAGTGCCCAAAAGCATAAGTGCTTAGAATAGGAGAATGAGTGATAGCCGGTTTGTATCCGGTATAGTTTTTTTGCTGGATAAAGACAGGATATTTAATAACGGAAGTTGTATGGAGCATATGCCGTAATTCTCCAAAAAGCTTTGCGGCGCTTTGAATGCCAAAAGCTTGCGGCAGCCCGCATAAATCCAGCATGGTAATAAGGTTATGTCTCATCGATCCGGAGAAACCCGCTGCTATTTTTGTGTCTACTGCCATTTGCTCAAGAGTCCCGCCTTGCCGCAGGCTTTCGGCGGCTGTTTCGTACGCTGTCTTCATCTGGGAAAAACCAGGCGTGATCCCGGCAATCACAAGCGAGGCATCCCGATTGATAAATTCATTATGAGGTGAATAGTAGATGCCAAGTTCGTTTTCTTGATGGAGACGAAATGGATCAGTAAGTAAATCGGACTTTGTAAATGAAGAGGGAAGAAAATGTACTTTTTCTGCGAACTCCTTTAAGCAGCTGCGGTTTATAATCATGTGTAAGCCTCCTCGAAAAATGAGATCCCATTTGTCCATTCTGATCGTAACAACGGGATCTCATTCATCCTTATCTGCTATTAAAATGTCCTGCCTGCCACACCTCTTTGACTGCTTGGGGAACTTCTTTCACTTCAGCTGCTGTCTGCTGAAACGCGTATTTTTTCATTTGGACATCATGCTGAATCTTCTTTTGTTTTTGCGTCAGCAGCTCTGCTTCTGTTTTTAATCCCTCGATTTGTTTTTGCATAGCCTGCGTAACAGAAGTGAGCTCCTTTAGTGCGGGGTCTATTTTTTTCTTGTTTTGGATCACATTAAACCCTAAAAATATGATAGAAATAGCCAATACTGCCAGGCTGATATAAACAATAACCATATGTTCACTCCTTTTTTCTTTTGTCATTACCCTGTTTCCGCTTTTTTAATCCAAAGAAATGATGATTGCACAGTTCGTTTGATTTGCGTATTGGATGTATTCTACTTATAATGTGATATCGTACATAGGTAAACAAAGAAAGGGTGCTTCAATTGCAAAGTTTACAAAATAAAACCGCCTTAATCACAGGCGGAGGCAGAGGGATCGGCCGTGCTACAGCTCTTGCTCTTGCGAAAGAAGGCGTAAATATTGGGTTAATCGGCCGGACTGCCGCTAATGTTGAAAAAGTGGCAGAAGAAGTCAAAGCGCTTGGTGTAAAAGCTGCATTTGCTGCTGCAGATGTAAAAGATGCCGAGCAGGTTAACCAAGCCGTCGCTCAAGTGAAAGAACAGCTTGGTGATATCGATATTCTCATTAATAACGCGGGAATCAGCAAATTTGGCGGTTTCTTAGATCTGTCAGCCGATGAATGGGAAAATATTATACAAGTCAACCTAATGGGTGTGTATCATGTGACTCGCGCGGTGCTTCCGGAAATGATCGAACGCAAAGCCGGAGATATCATTAATATTTCGTCTACAGCGGGCCAAAGAGGAGCTGCTGTAACAAGTGCTTATAGCGCTTCTAAATTTGCCGTTCTAGGGTTAACAGAGTCTCTTATGCAAGAAGTGAGAAAACATAATATCAGAGTCAGCGCGTTAACGCCGAGCACTGTCGCTAGTGATATGTCTATCGAATTGAACTTGACAGACGGTAATCCTGAAAAAGTGATGCAGCCTGAGGATCTTGCTGAATACATGGTGGCACAATTGAAATTAGATCCTCGTATTTTCATCAAAACAGCGGGATTATGGTCAACAAATCCGTAAAAATGAAAACCTGTCTTTCGACAGGTTTTTTTATTTGAATGAAATTCATACCGGCATATGCAAATCTGACAATCGTTTTAAATTGAAGCTGGCAGTGAATGTAGGTTATAATAGAACTAAGGAAACTATGTACCAAATGTTCAATATCCTATTTATTTTTCCACTGCACCTATAATCAGCAGCCATGAGATAACTGGACGATAAGTCTTTAATATTAAGGAGGAAAACAATAAAAGAAAATTGAATATTTAGTACATAGTGTTGTCAGTGACAGAAGAAGGAGTGCATATGATGAAAGAAGAAAAAAGGAGTTCTACAGGCTTTTTAGTGAAACAGCGCGCATTTTTGAAGCTTTATATGATAACGATGACAGAGCAAGAGAGACTCTATGGGTTAAAGCTGCTTGAAGTACTTCGGTCTGAATTTAAAGAGATTGGTTTTAAACCAAATCATACAGAAGTATACCGGTCTTTGCATGAGCTTCTTGATGACGGGATATTAAAACAAATTAAAGTAAAAAAAGAAGGGGCTAAGCTCCAGGAAGTCGTCCTCTATCAATTTAAAGATTACGAAGCTGCCAAGCTATATAAAAAACAGCTGAAGGTAGAGCTGGATCGCTGTAAAAAACTGATTGAAAAAGCTCTCTCAGATAATTTTTAATAGAAACAAACACCCGGCGCAGCAGTATGAACCGGGTGTTTTCTGCTTTTCATTATACATATTTGTCGAAAAGAAACAATACAAATCAATGATGACCTTCAAACTTGACATCATTTCCTCACGTGGTAACATTTTAAACGTGTGAAAATGCGAACAAAAAAGCGAACAAAGGAGATGTTACCGATCTTTGATCAAAAGAAAGTAGCCTTTATAGGAGCAGGATCTATGGCGGAAGGAATGATATCAGGTATCGTTCGTGCCAACAAAATCCCGAAACAAAACATCTGCGTTACAAACCGCAGCAATACAGAGCGATTAACTGAACTTGAACTTCAATATGGAATCAAAGGCGCCTTGCCGAACCAACTATGTATTGAAGACATGGATGTACTCATTTTGGCAATGAAGCCAAAAGACGCCGAAAACGCTCTGTCATCACTAAAATCACGTATTCAACCCCATCAATTAATATTGTCGGTCCTTGCCGGCATAACCACCTCTTTTATTGAACAATCATTGCTTAATGAACAGCCGGTTGTCAGAGTGATGCCCAACACTTCCAGTATGATTGGCGCTTCTGCAACAGCTATTGCCCTTGGCAAATATGTGTCGGAAGACCTGAAGAAGCTGGCCGAAGCATTGCTCGGATGCATGGGCGAAGTCTATACAATCCAAGAAAATCAAATGGATATATTCACCGGAATTGCAGGCAGCGGCCCCGCGTATTTTTATTATTTAATGGAATTCATTGAAAAGACAGGCGAGGAAGCGGGCCTCGATAAACAGTTATCTCGAAGCATCGGCGCACAGACACTTTTAGGTGCCGCAAAAATGCTCATGGAAACAGGAGAACATCCTGAGATCTTAAGAGATAATATCACGTCACCTAACGGAACGACAGCAGCGGGGCTGCAAGCCTTGAAAAAAAGCGGCGGCGGAGAAGCGATTTCTCAAGCGATAAAGCATGCGGCTAAGCGTTCAAAGGAAATCAGCGAAGGTATCGAAAAAACTGCAGCGCCGCTATCAGGAGTGATAAAGTGACGCCTGATACAAGCATGAAAAGAGTCGTTGTGAAGATTGGAAGCAGTTCATTAACAAGCCTTCATGGAGAAATCAGCATTCGTAAATTAGAAGCGCTGGTCGACCAGGTCGTCAAACTCAAAGACGCCGGTTATGAAGTGATTTTGGTTTCCTCAGGCGCAGTGGCGGCGGGATATCGGAAGCTCGGATTTATCCAAAGGCCCGAGAAGCTTCCAGAAAAACAAGCATCAGCTTCAATCGGCCAGGGATTGCTGATGGAGGCTTATTCAAAGCTGTTTTTGGCACACGGCTATGTCGCATCCCAAATTTTAATTACGAGAAGCGATTTTTCTGATGAATATCGATACAACAATGTCAGGAATACAATGAATGTACTGCTCGAGCGCGGCATCATCCCGATCATAAACGAAAATGACACAGTTACCGTCAATCGGCTCAAGTTTGGCGACAATGATACGCTCGCAGCAAAAGTCGCAGGATTGATTGATGCAGATATGCTTGTGATTTTATCAGATATCGACGGATTATATGACGGCAATCCGCGCACAAATCCAGAAGCGAAAAGGATACAGCGGGTGAGTGAAATAACACCTGACATCGAAGCATGCGCAGGTGACACTGGAAGCATCGTTGGCACCGGCGGCATGCGCTCTAAGCTTGATGCGTTTAAAATCGTAATGGCGTCTGGCATTAAAGGTTTCCTAGGTCAGGCAGATGTCGGCGATATTTTATATCACGCCGTTCATGAACAGGCGGAAGGCACCTATTTTGAAGCAGAAGGAACGCTTCCGTTGAATCAAAAGGAGCAATGGATCGCTTTTAATTCCGGTCCGGAAGGTGAAATGATTTTATCAGATGATTGTTCACGAAAAATAACAAACGGCCAATCGAGTTTATACCTAGACGGTGTACAGAAGATTAAAGGGAAATTTAAAAGCGGTTCAGTTGTTCGGCTAATGGATTCAAAAGGGACGGAAATCGGCCTTGGAATCGTCAATTACTCTTCTGTACAGCTTCAAGAACCGGAAAAGAACAAGGAACTGACAAACAGAGCTCTAATTGATCAAGAAGCCTTTGTTTGCCATGTGGATTTTTCTTTACCTGTAAATTAATTTGCAGAAAAAAACCCGAAGCTTCTATATAGAAGCTCGGGTTCATTTTTTTATTGATACTGCTCCAGCTTAGAGAAAAATTGAATGACAAACTCATAAAAATCATTCGCGGAAGGCGCAAGCTCTCTATTTTTCGGTTTAATGATTCCGACAGTCCGTTTTACTTGAGGGAACTCAATTGGAATTTTCACAGTAAAACGAGGTGTTGTTTCAGCAAAAGTACTTTCAGGCAGAAGGGTAACGCCCATTCCTGCGGACACTAACCCTTTGATCGCATCCAAATCCTCACCCTCCGTGGAAACGAGAGGAGCAAAGCCTGCTTGTTTGCAAGTATCGATTGCCATCTCTCTAAGTACAAATCCTTCCGGGAACAATACAAATTGGTCGTTGCGCAAATCGATTAAATGAACCGTTTTTTGTTTAGCAAGCGGATGATTTAATGGAACAAGCGCGTAAATTTTTTCAGTAAATAATATTTTTCCCGTTATGTCAGAGAAATTCGTCGGCACCGGTCCTAATAAGGCCAGATCAATATCGCGGTTTCTGACAGCTTCAATCAGAAACTTATAGGAGCCTTGGCGCAGCAAAAATTCGACGTGCGGATATTCTTCTTTAAACGCTGAAATGACAGTCGGCAAAAGCTGGCTGGCGAGGCTTGTAGGAAAGCCGATCTTTACCGTTCCGCGATGCGGGTCAAGATACTCATCAATTTGCTCTTTCGCATAATCAATGGCTTTCATCGCCGTTTTCACATGAATCAAAAATTCTTTTCCGATTGGCGTGAGTTTGATATTTCTCCCTTCACGCTCAAATAAGGTCACATTTAATTCTTCTTCAAGATTGGCAATTTGTCTGCTGATTGCTGATTGGGCCACATGCAAATGATCAGCGGCTTCTGAAACGTGTTCTCTTTCAGCCACCTCCATGAAATAACGCAGTTGGCGCAGCTCCATGTTTGTCTCACATCCATCTATCTCATTTTGAGATTCTTTTGATCTAAATTATATATTGTTTATATCGTTTTGAAAACCTACAATGATTATAGAGTTGTTAGATTTTATGACCGGTATTATCGGAAATTGATCGGGGGAGAGGAATTATGACGTACAATCAAATGCCAAAAGCTCAAGGTCTCTACCGTCCTGAATTTGAACATGATGCATGCGGAATCGGCCTATATGCACACTTAAAGGGCAAGCAGACTCACGACATTGTCAAACAAGGACTCAAGATGCTTTGCCAGCTAGACCATAGAGGAGGGCAAGGCAGTGATCCGGATACAGGAGACGGAGCCGGCTTACTGGTTCAAATCCCTGATGCTTTCTTTAGAAAAGAGTGCAAAGACATCAATCTGCCAGAAAAAGAACGTTACGGGGTAGGAATGGTCTTTTTCTCACAGAAAGAAGATGAAAGAAAAAAAATTGAAAAGCAAATCAATGCACTGATTGAACAAGAAGGCCAAGTCGTTCTTGGATGGAGAACTGCACCTGTAAATGTCGGAAAAATCGGAACAGTAGCGCAAAAAAGCTGTCCGTTTGTCCGTCAGGTATTTATCGGCGCAAGTTCTGATCTAAAGGACAATTTATCTTTTGAACGAAAATTGTATGTCATTCGTAAACAGGCTGAAAATTGGGGAGTAACGGAAGATCTTGATTTTTATTTTGCCAGTCTTTCAAGCCAGACCATTGTTTACAAAGGCCTTTTAACACCTGAACAGGTTGATGCATTTTATTCTGATCTGCAAGACGAAGCATTCGTTTCTGCTTTTGCGCTCGTTCATTCACGCTTCAGTACCAATACATTCCCTACATGGGAAAGAGCGCATCCTAACCGTTATTTGGTTCACAACGGTGAAATTAACACCCTTCGCGGAAATATCAACTGGATGAGAGCACGTGAGCAGCAATTTGTTTCTGAAAGCTTCGGTGAGGACTTAAACAAGATTTTGCCGATTCTCAATGCTGATGGCAGTGACTCTTCCATTTTGGATAACGCATTTGAGTTTTTTGTGATGGCTGGACGCAAACCGGCACATACGGCAATGATGCTCATTCCAGAGCCTTGGACGGAAAATACGCATATGTCCAAGGAAAAAAGGGCGTTCTACGAGTACCATAGCTCCCTGATGGAGCCTTGGGACGGACCGACAGCCATTTCATTTACTGACGGTAAACAAATCGGGGCAATCCTTGACCGGAATGGTCTCCGTCCGGCCCGTTATTATGTCACAAAAGATGATTATATTATTTTCTCATCTGAAGTAGGCGTTATTGAAGTTGAACAGGAGAACGTTTTATATAAAAACCGCCTTGAGCCTGGGAAAATGCTTTTAATCGACCTGGAAGAAGGCCGTATTATCTCCGATGAGGAAGTCAAAACACAAATTGCAACTGAGTATCCGTACCAAAAATGGCTTGAAGAAGAGCTTGTACAAGTAAATCCTGATCCGGAGTCAAGAGAAGAAGAACAATTTAGTGATCTTCTTACTCGCCAGAAGGCATTCGGATACACATATGAGGATATCCAAAAGTATCTAATTCCTGTTATTAAAGAAGGCAAAGATCCCCTTGGTTCAATGGGGAATGACGCTCCGCTTGCTGTACTATCTGACCGAGCGCAATCACTGTTTAACTACTTTAAACAGCTGTTTGCACAAGTAACGAACCCGCCAATCGACGCGATTCGTGAGCAGCTTGTCACTTCAACGATGACTTGGCTCGGTGCGGAAGGCGATCTTCTTCATCCGAGTGAACGAAATGTTCGCCGGATTAAACTGTATACACCTGTTTTATCCAATGAACAGTTTTACGCATTGAAAACGATTGTTCATCCTGATTTAAAAAGCCAAAAAATTGATGTGCTGTTTTCAGAGGATCTTGAACGCGGATTAAAGGACATGTTCACACAAGCAGAGAAAGCCATCAGCCAAGGCGTAAGTTTGTTAATTTTATCAGACAAAAAGATGAACGAACGACTGACACCAATTCCGCCGCTTCTGGCAGTAAGCGCGCTGCACCAGCACTTAATCCGCAAAGGGCTGCGTACGAAGGTCAGCATTATTGTGGAATCGGGAGAAGCACGTGAAGTGCATCACTTTGCAGCGTTAATCGGTTATGGCGCAGATGCGATTAACCCTTATCTCGCTTATGCGACCTACAAGCAGGAAATTGATGAAGGCCGTTTGGATATCAGCTATGAAGAAGCGGTCAGCAAATATGGAAAAAGCATTACTGAGGGCGTCGTAAAAGTGATGTCCAAGATGGGAATTTCAACTGTGCAAAGCTACAGAGGCGCCCAAATCTTTGAAGCGGTAGGAATCAGCCGCGATGTGATCGACCGCTATTTCACAGGTACTGCATCACAGCTAGGCGGCATCGATTTACAAACAATTGCAGAAGAGGCACAGCGCCGCCACCGGGAAGCGTATCAGGATGATTACAGCAAAACGCTTGAACCGGGAAGTGACTTTCAATGGAGAAATGGCGGAGAGCATCATGCGTTTAATCCGAAAACGATTCATACTTTGCAATGGGCGTGCCGCAGAAATGATTACAATCTGTTTAAACAGTATACAAAAGCGGCTGATGAAGAACGCATCGGATTTTTGCGGAACTTGTTCGCATTTGACGGAAACCGCAAGCCTTTGAAGTTGGAGGAGGTTGAATCCGCTGAATCGATTGTCAAACGTTTTAAAACGGGTGCGATGTCATTCGGGTCCTTGAGTAAGGAAGCGCACGAAGCTTTAGCAATCGCAATGAACCGTCTTGGAGGAAAAAGCAACAGCGGTGAAGGCGGAGAAGATCCCAAACGCTTTGTTCCAGATGAGAACGGCGATGATAGAAGAAGTGCGATCAAACAAATTGCATCCGGACGGTTTGGTGTCAAAAGCCATTACCTCGTCAATGCTGATGAGCTGCAGATTAAAATGGCTCAAGGTGCTAAGCCGGGTGAAGGCGGGCAGCTTCCTGGCAACAAGGTATATCCATGGGTTGCCGATGTCCGCGGGTCAACGCCAGGTGTCGGATTAATCTCACCTCCGCCACACCATGACATTTATTCGATTGAGGATTTAGCCCAGCTGATCCACGATTTGAAAAATGCCAACCGTGACGCAAGAATCAGCGTAAAGCTGGTGTCAAAAGCAGGTGTAGGAACAATCGCTGCAGGTGTTGCCAAAGCGACTGCAGATGTCATTGTGATCAGCGGCTATGACGGAGGTACAGGCGCTTCTCCGAAAACCAGTATTAAACATACAGGGCTTCCGTGGGAGCTTGGCCTTGCAGAAGCACATCAAACACTAATGCTGAACGGACTTCGTGACCGTGTTGTATTAGAAACAGACGGAAAGCTCATGACGGGCCGCGACGTTGTGATGGCTGCCTTGCTCGGCGCCGAAGAATTTGGTTTCGCAACGGCTCCGTTAGTTGTACTCGGCTGTGTCATGATGCGTGCCTGCCATTTGGATACATGCCCTGTCGGTGTAGCGACACAAAATCCAGAGCTTCGCAAAAAGTTCATGGGAGATCCTGACCATATTGTGAACTATATGCTGTTCATTGCCGAAGAAGTTCGTGAGTATATGGCTGCGTTAGGCTTCAAGACATTTGATGAAATGATCGGCCGCACTGATGTACTTCATGTAAGTGAACGGGCAAAGGAGCACTGGAAAGCAAGCCAGCTTGATTTGTCTACCCTTCTTTATCAGCCTGATGGGGTGCGGACGTTCCAATCGCCGCAAAATCATAAAATTGATCAATCACTTGATATTACAGCGATTCTCCCGGCCGTACAAGAAGCCATCGAATCTGGAAAAGAAGCGGAAGTTTCTATCGAAATCAACAATACAAACCGTGTAGCCGGAACGATAACCGGCAGTGAAATCTCAAAGCGTTACGGAGAAGAAGGTCTTCCTGAAGATACAATCAAGTTGCACTTTACCGGATCAGCCGGCCAAAGCTTTGGAGCTTTCGTTCCTAAAGGGATGACGCTTTATTTAGACGGAGACTCAAATGATTACGTCGGAAAAGGGCTTTCTGGCGGAAAAATCATCGTCAAGTCACCAGAAGGATTCAACTCTGCTTCGGATGACAATGTCATTATCGGCAACGTGGCTTTTTACGGTGCGACAAGCGGAGAAGCATATATTAACGGACGTGCTGGTGAACGCTTTGCCGTTCGAAACAGCGGTGTGAACGTAGTTGTAGAAGGCATCGGCGACCACGGCTGTGAATACATGACTGGCGGCAGCGTTGTCGTTCTCGGTGATGTAGGCAAAAACTTTGCGGCAGGTATGTCCGGCGGAATCGCTTATGTACTGACCGAAGATGTCAAAGCGTTTAAACGCAAATGCAACCTTGAGATGATTTTATTTGAATCATTAGAGGATGAGAAAGAAATCCAGCAAATCAAAGCAATGCTTGAAAGACATACTGCGTATACAAACAGCCAAAAAGCAGAAGATCTGCTAGATCAATGGGAAGACAGTGTGAAAAAATTCGTCAAAGTCATTCCGAAAAACTATAAACAAATGCTCGCAAGCATCGAAGAGCAAAAAGCTGCAGGTTTATCAGATGAAGAAGCCATCATGTTCGCTTTTGAGGCCAACACGAAGCCAAAGCAGAATACAGCAGCATCGGGACAAAAACAAGCGGTAGTACAGTAAGGAAGGGGAGAGGAACATGGGGAAACCAACTGGATTTATGGAGATCAAACGAGAAAAACCTGCGGAGCGGGACCCTCTCACTCGCTTAAAGGATTGGAAAGAATATTCTGCTCCTTTTTCAGAAGAAGCATCGAAACGGCAAGGGGCGCGGTGTATGGATTGCGGTACACCGTTTTGCCAGATCGGTGCGGACATTAACGGATTTACATCCGGCTGTCCGATTTACAACTTAATTCCTGAATGGAATGATCTTGTCTACCGGGGCAGATGGAAGGAAGCATTGGAACGTCTGTTGAAAACAAACAACTTTCCTGAATTCACAGGGCGGGTATGTCCCGCTCCTTGTGAAGGATCATGCACTTTAGCGATTTCAGACCCGGCCGTATCAATTAAAAACATCGAGCGGACCATTATCGATAAAGGATTTGAGAACGGCTGGATTCAACCTAGAATTCCAAAAAAACGAACAGGCAAAAAAGTTGCTATCGTCGGGTCGGGCCCAGCCGGACTGGCGAGTGCTGACCAGCTGAATCAAGCGGGGCATTCTGTCACTGTTTTTGAGCGCTCAGACAGAGCGGGCGGCCTTTTAACATACGGCATTCCAAACATGAAGCTTGAGAAGGGCATTGTAGAACGCCGAATTAAATTGCTGACGCAAGAGGGAATTGATTTTGTCACGAACACAGAAATCGGTGTTGATATTACAGCTGATGAGCTAAAGGAGCAATTTGATGCTGTGATCCTATGCACAGGCGCTCAAAAACAGCGGGACCTCTTAATTGAAGGACGCGACTCAAAAGGAGTCCATTACGCAATGGACTACCTGACACTTGCAACAAAAAGCTATTTAGATTCTAATTTTAAAGACAAGCAATTCATTGATGCTAAAGGGAAGGATGTCATCGTAATCGGAGGCGGAGATACAGGAGCTGACTGTGTGGCTACTGCTCTGCGTCAAAAAGCCAAAAGCGTGCACCAATTCGGCAAACACCCGAAACTTCCGCCAGCCCGCACGAATGACAATATGTGGCCTGAACAGCCACACGTCTTTACGCTTGAATATGCATACGAGGAAGCAGAAGCAAAATTCGGAAGAGATCCGAGAGAATACTCCATTCAAACGACAAAAATGGTTGCGGATAAAAACGGAAAGCTGAAAGAGCTTCATACCATCCAAATGGAAAAAGTGAAAAATGAGCATGGGAAATACGAGTTCCGCGAGCTGCCTGGAACGGAAAAAGTATGGCCTGCTCAGCTTGTCTTTATCGCTATCGGCTTTGAAGGCACAGAACAGCCGCTGTTGAAACAGTTCGGTGTTGATTCTGTAAATAACAAAATCAGTGCAGCATATGGGGATTATCAAACAAATATCGATGGTGTATTCGCCGCAGGGGATGCAAGAAGAGGGCAAAGCTTAATCGTATGGGCGATTAATGAAGGCCGAGAAGTGGCGCGTGAAGTGGATCGATATTTGATGGGGAGTTCAGTTCTTCCGTAAATAAAGGGGATTATCATATAAGAGAAACCGGTCTGGCTGCCAGCCGGTTTCTTTTTTTATTCCATTACGATCCCGATGTTTCCAAACTGTCTGCCTTCCTGCATTCTTTTATATGCTTCACATGCTTTTTCTAAAGGATATATCCGGTCAATTACAGGCCGCAGCTTATGTTTGTCAATGAAAGCGAGCATAGCTTGAAATTCCTCACCGCTTCCCATCGAGGTTCCCAAAACATTGACCTGAGGAAAGAATAGAGAACGCACCGGAAAACTGAGATTATCCCCTGAGCTTGCCCCAAAGCTGACAATACGGCCATTTGGTTTTACATGGCGGAAGTATTCCGAAAAGAGGGCAGGTCCTATGCTGTCAAGAACAACATCCGCCTTTTTTCCCTGCAACTGCTCATCCCAATTGCTGTAGCTGTCAAATGCGTAATCAGCACCTAATTTCAGCGCCTTTTTTCTTTTCTCCTCACTGCGGGAGGTCACGCTTACTGTTGCCCCAATCGCCTTAGCCATAAATAAAGCGTAGGTTGCTACACCGCTGCCGATGCCGGGTATCAATAGATGCTCGCCTTTTTTTAATTGCCCCTTTGTAAACAGAGCCCGATATGCAGTTAAAGCGGATAAAGGTAAAACGCCCGCTTCTTCCCAAGATAAATAAGCAGGTTTTTTGATTGCATTTTGTGAAGGAATGATCACATATTCAGCAAGTGTTCCGTCCGAAGGACCTCCCAGAATCTCAGGTACAGGTGGAACATTTTCTGTCAAATCCCAGTTCAATGTCGGGAAAATGACTACTTCTGTCTGAACAGTAACATTTTTCACGCCTTCACCAATCTCTTCGATGATACCCGCGCCGTCAGAACCCAGTATTATGTGAGGATCTTGTTCAGATTTGTTTTTCATAAGAAACAAGTCACGATGATTCAGGCCTGCAGATTTTAATTTAACCTTTACCTCTCCGTATCCAGGCTTTGTTGATGGAACGTCCTGAACTGATAACCCCAGAAGACCGGCTTTTCCGTTGTGAATTACAGCTTTCATGCTGTCTGCCTCCTCATTAATTGTATTTTCATATCTTTACATATTTTACATAGCGGTTTTCTTCGAGTAAAATGAACAAATATGATAGCCAATATCACTTTTCATCATAGCAAGCAGGTGAGAGCGCGTGGAAAGCGGAGATTTAAAGATTTTTCAGGCTGTTGCTCGCGAAGGAAGCATAACGAAAGCAGCCCAAATGCTGAATTATGTTCAGTCGAATGTGACAGCCAGAGTGCATAACCTTGAGGAAGATTTGAATATCAGGCTTTTTCATCGAACGAATCGGGGAATGAAGCTGACTGCTGCAGGAGAAAATCTTTTACAATATGCAGATCAAGTATTATCGCTGTTAGACCAAGCTGAAAAATCGACCCGAATGAGCAGGCAACCAAAAGGGCCTTTGCGGATCGGATCACTGGAAACGACGGCGGTAACGCATCTGCCTGAGCATGCAGCATCCTTCCTCAGGCGTTATCCTGAAGTGGATTTATCAGTGAACACAGCTGATACGCATCATTTGATTCAACAGGTTCTTGATCATAAAGTTGATGGCGCTTTTGTATATGGGCCGGTTGAACACGCTGCAGTTAGACAACTCCATGTCTCCCATGATGAATTAGTTTTGATTTCATCACGAGAAGGGACGGCAGAAGACATGCTTCAGCAGCCGATGCTCTTTTTTGGGGCTGGCTGTTCTCATCGTGACAGGGTCAAAAGATTACTAGAGGAAGCAGGCATACACAATCAAAAAATCATAGAGTTTGGCACATTGGAGGCTATTATAAAAGGTGTTTCCGCCGGGATGGGTACGGCGCTGCTCCCAAAGTCCGCTGTTGACTGCTCCGAGCATCGTACAAATGTATGGATTCATCAATTGCCGCCATCATATCAAGACTTAGAGATCGTCTTTATATACAGGAAAGACTTTTTTATTACGAGTGCGTTTCAGACATTTCTTGATGAGATAAACGAAATGAAAAGATGAAAATAGACGTGCATTAGCAGAATAAAGACGTTTGTCAAAGAAGCAGTCATCATTCTGTCATTTTGGATTGCAATCAGGGATACAGAGCATCAGCAATGCTCGTTGTTATTAAAGATCAGCATGAAAAAACTGTACTCATTTGAAGCGAGTACAGTTTTTTAATTTATTTACGTTTTAAATTAATGCCGATCGCCGCGCCGTTTCTGCTTGAATCAGCTACACCTTTAAAGGTGCCGTTTTCATGGTCGATCGATATGCTTTGCACGTTTCCAATATCCACCGGACTTGTGCCAAATTTGTGGCCCATACCGTTTAGCTTGCTGAGGACATCTTTAGGAACTCCGTCTTCGTAACGGTAAGAGCTCATGCTGTTTGTATAAATTCTCGGCTCTTCAACAGCTGCTTTTAATTCCATACCATATTCAATGTGGTAGAGAATGGTTTGCAAAACGGATGAAATAATTGTAGCCCCGCCAGGAGATCCAACAGTGAGGACAGGCTTGTCATCCTTAAATAAAATCGTCGGGGTCATGCTGCTTAAAGGCCGTTTGTTTGGCTGTACTTCGTTAGCTCCGCCTGGTATCGCATCAAAATCCGTTAATTCATTGTTTAGGATGACACCGTAATCAGGGACCATAATACCCGTTCCGAATAGCTGTTCGATTGTTGTTGTATAAGAAACAACATTTCCCCAACGGTCAGCAACTGTAAAGTGGGTTGTTTGGCCTTCTACTTTGTCTTTCGGCTGTTCAACTTGTTTATAGTTTGCTGATCCTTCTTGGTATTTCCAAGGGTCACCGGCTTTCGGTTTTTTATTCACTTGATCTAGGTTGATTAATTGCTGGCGTTCTTTAATATAATCGGGGTGAAGCAGGCCTTTGAGAGGAACATTTACAAATTCGGGATCACCTGCGTAAGACGCACGGTCGGCATATGACAAATGCATCGTTTCAGCAAGCAGCTGATATTTTTCCCATGAGCGGACATCGTATTGTGAAAGGTTAAAATGATCAAGGATTTTTAGCATTTGCAATAAGAAAATACCGCCGGAGCTTGGAGGAGGAGTAGTAGCGATTTGATAGCCTTGATAATCTCCCCAAATCGGTTCATCAATTGTAATGTCGTAATTTTCTAAATCTTTTTCTGTCATTGATCCGCCGAAATCCTGGACAGTGTCAGAAAGCGTCTTGGCGAATTTTCCTTTATAAAAAGCGTCAGTGCCTTTGGAGCGAATAAGCTTAAATGTTTTAGCCAAATCCTTTTGAATAAGGGTATCTCCTTCTTTAAGCGGTTCGCCATTTGGTAAAAATACATCTTTTGCGGCAGTCCGTGAAAGTTTTTCCTGATATTCAGAAATGGCATCTGCCAACACCGAATCAATCGGAAAGCCTTTTTCAGCGAGTTTAATAGAAGGGGTAATTAATTGCTTCATCGAACGGGTTCCCCATTTATCCAAGGCTTCTTCCAGCCCTTTCAGAGTGCCTGGAACACCAACTGCAGTACCTTTTGTTACACGTTCAGAGAAAGGAATTGCTTTGCCGTTTTCGTCCAGAAACATATCAGGAGTTGCGCCTGCTGGAGCACGCTCACGGCTGTCGATTATCGTTGTATCCTTCGTTTTTCCGTCATACACCATCATAAAACCGCCGCCGCCAATGCCTGACATCATCGGCTCTGTTACATTGAGTGCAAATTGAATGGCAACCGCTGCGTCAATAGCATTTCCTCCTTTTTTCAACACATCAGCACCGATTTCAGAAGCAAGAGGATGTGCGGTCGCAACCATGCCGTCTTTTCCTACATCTACTTGTTTGTACTCATCGTAGCTTTTAGGCGGTTTTTTAGCTTCCGCGTGAAAAGGGACACTTCCAGCGACTAACAGAACACTAAGCAGAGCTGTTAAACAGACGTTCCACGTTCTTTTCATGTTCTCCCTCCTATATGAAGCTGTATTGTTACAATCTTAGCGTAAAAAAATTACAGCGTTTTCACAAGTGACAAATGGTATATTATATAGTACATAAAGCCGTTTTTCTGTGCAAAATTGATTATATTGATATGAGCCATGTGCTATATTAGAATCAGCATACGGATTAAGAAGGGACTGCTATATGTATTTAACGATTGAAGAAACAGCAGAATATACAAATCTTTCAGAGGATTATATTAAAAGCTTGGTGCTCGAAGGGAAAATCAGAGCCGTTCATGACGGGGAGCAATTTTTGATTTATAAGGAACAGTTCAAAACGCATCTCGAACAGCTGGAGAATTACAAAGCACTGGTGCAGGAAATATTAAATGAACCGATCCCGGAAGATATTGATGTAAAGGATGAGGATTAGGACACAATTTGAAATTGTGTCTTTTTTTGTATATTTTTGCGGAAGCTCCAGAAAATTGGGAGTGTCAGATTTCGTTTTAAGAGGTTTTTTGATGATTAGTATGGGGATAAGTATCCAAGAGGTTAAAAGCTTTATAAGAGGCTTTAAAGCTTATTTTATAGGGTGAAGGTTTTAAGAAGCTTTTTTAAAAGCTTATGTAACACTATGTATATTATGTTACATAAATGCCGCCGCACTTTGACATTCAACGTTTTTCAGCTATAATAGTAACATAGACCTCAAAACGTTACATAACGGTTTTTAAGGAGTTTTTTGATGCATATTGTACAGCCGATTCGCAGTCTAGAAAAAATCCAAGAAGTCAAACAGTATTTGCTTAACAAAAACAAGCGGGATTATTTTCTGTTTATTTTCGGCATCAACAGCGCGCTCCGCATTTCTGATATTCTGCCGCTGCAAGTGAAGGACGTTCAAAATAAAGATCATTTATGGGCGACTGAAAGCAAAACGAAAAAGAAAAGAAAGATTCTTATTTTAGAATCGCTGAAACAGGAAATATACGAGTATACGAAAGACATGAAGGAAAACGAATATCTTTTTAAATCAGTGCGGACCAGGAAGCCGATTTCCCGCATACAGGCCTACAGAATTTTAAGAGAGGCCGCTGCGGCGTGCGGACTTGAGGAGATAGGAACGCATACACTCCGGAAAACGTTTGGCTATCATTTTTATCAGCGAACGAAAGACATCGCCGAGCTGCAGAGAATACTGAATCATTCATCACCATCAATTACAATGCGGTATATCGGTATTGATGAAGATACGACAAGAGCCGCATATAAGGTTTTTGGAGGGCTTTAATACAAATCGCTTGAAAATATTGATCATCAGAGCTACTATATAAATACCAAAAGCTCTAGTAGCACAGCGGATAGTGCAGCAGTTTCCTAAACTGCAGGTCGGGAGTTCGAATCTCTCCTAGAGCGTTATATTCACAAAAAGACAACAGGCACTTTTCGCCTGTTGTCTTTCTTTATGCAAACCAAATAAAAAACGCCCGCTTATACCGGGCGTTATTCTTATATAACTGCGTCAAATTGATTGACTTTCCATTTTTTATTTTCTTTCACAAATGTCACTTTCCGTTTTGCAGAAGGGGATCCGTCTAATGTAGGGACGGTAAATTCGTATGTGATTGTGCTGCCTTTTTTAGAGATCAGTTTAGCAGTTGATTTTTTCCAATTCAAAAGATTGTCTCCGTCACCGATTGGAACAGCAAGTTTTCCTTTTGAAACAGTGAAATGATAATCTTTAAAGCCTTTTTCGATTGCTGTTTTTGTAAAAATAGGAGTTAAATAATTCACCGCTTTTGCTTTAGTGCCTAGATCACTGCACATGTATACATATTGAAGATTTTGATACTCGAATGTGCCTGATGGGCAAACTGCTTTTTTCACCTTCGGATTGTGGCCGCTCATGGTGTTCCAAAAATGTTCTCTAGCGGATAATGCCAACTGTAATGCTTGTTTTTGTGATAAATCGCCTGATGTATTTTTCGCAAATGCATTTGTGCTTAATGACAGAATAAGTGCAATGGTTGTTAGAAATAGAAGACATTTTTTCATTATCGCTCTCTCCTTCAAAATCTCTTTCTCTTATGTTACAAATGTTACAATAATTACGTATAGATTACAATACTTTTGCATAAATTATTTTTTATTCTTTTACTCACAAAAAATACGCCATTACTTGCTAGTTTATTCTTCATATGCTAAAAAGATGTGTAAAATTAGAAGAATCGGGAAGGGTTTCATATGTGCAGTGATGAATAATAACATGTTACATATCCTGTTTTTGTCAAAAAGAGGGCATGTTTAAAAACGATTTCAAATAAAGGAGTCCTTTAATATGGAAACATCACAAGAACCTCTTGTAACTCAAAAGAAAAGCAAACCATCAGTTTGGCGGTCGATGTCACTCTTTTTAGTGCCGCTTCTGCTGAGCAATGTGCTGCAATCAGTCGGCCAGCTAGTCGGGATGATGGCTGTAGGCAGATGGCTCGGTGTTGATGCAGTGGCAGCTGTATCATCCTTTTTCCCGTTATTTTTTCTTTTAATCTCATTTACAATTGGGATCGGTTCAGGAAGTTCGATTCTGATCGGACAAGCTTACGGAGCGAAAAATGAGGAACGGCTAAAGGCTGTTGTCGGGACGACGCTCACGTTTACATTTTTATTAGGCGTTGTGTTAGCCGTCATCGGCAGTATTTTCACCCTGGATATCCTTCGTTTAATGGGCACGCCTGAAAATGTCATTCATGTCAGCGCTAACTATGCACGTATTTTATTTTATGCTATGCCGTTTATGTTTTTATATTTTGCATATACTACCTTTTTGCGCGGAACAGGAGATTCCAAGACACCGTTTTATACGCTGATTGTGAGCACGGTTATCAACATCGCGCTTTTGCCTGTCTTAATCCTTGGCATGTTTGGTCTTCCGAAACTGGGCATATACGGCTCTGCATATGCAACTGTCATTTCCACGATTGCGACTTTTCTCGTGTTAATGGTGTATTTACGAAAGCGAAAACACCCGCTGCAATTTGATAAAACAGTGCGTCGTTATTTGAAAATGGATAAGGAACTGCTGATTCTCCTGCTGCGTCTTGGGGTCCCAGCAAGCATCAATATGATTCTTGTCTCATTATCAGAGATAGCGGTTATTTCATTCGTCAATCATTACGGCTCTAATGCAACAGCTGCATACGGAGTGGTCAACCAGGTGGCCAGCTATGTACAGATGCCGGCCGTCAGCCTTGGTATTGCTGTTTCTATTTTCGCTGCGCAATCGATCGGAGCAAACGAGTTTGACCGCTTAAAGCAGGTCATTCGCGTTGGGATTTGGCTGAATTATATCATTGGCGGCGTACTGATCATTCTGATCTATGTTTTTTCACATCAGATTTTATCGTTATTTAACCGAGCAAGAGACGCTTTACATTGCGCACCGTCTTTTGATGATTACACTGTGGAGCTATTTGCTGTTTGGAAATGCCCAAATTATTTCTGCAACGATGCGGGCAAGCGGAACAGTTTTATGGCCGACCGTCATCAGTATTTTTGCAATCTGGGGAGTAGAGGTGCCTGTTGCTTTCGTCCTTTCTCACTATACAAAGCTTGAAATACTCGGCGTCTGGGTTGGTTATCCAGCTGCGTTTGCCATCAGCTTGCTGTTGATTTATGGGTATTATCAATTCGTCTGGAAAAAGAAACAAATCACACGTCTCATCCAATAGCCTCCGAATCACACCGTTCATAAGTTTGAACGGTGTTTTTTTATTTGATAGGGGAAAATATAAAATGGAGGAAATATGGTACAGTACATTGAATTCTTATACTAGCAATGAATCAAGGAGAGGTTGAGTAAACATGGCAAACTTTATTGAAAAAATGACTTATTTGGGAACACCGGCCATCAAAGCGGGCAACGAACATCTAGAAATGATTGTTGTCCCTGAGTGGGGGAGCAACGTCATTTCTCTCGTGGATAAAACAACAAATGTCCAGCTTTTGCGTGAACCGGAAACAGCAGAAAGTTTTCACGACACACCAACATTGTATGGCATTCCAATCCTGTTCCCGCCTAACCGCATAAGTGACGGTACATTCAGTTTCCGGGGCAGAACGTATCATTTTGATATCAACGAGAAGGATAAACACAACCATCTTCACGGGTTTCTTTACCATGAAAAGTGGAATGTCTTGACCACGAAGCAAACTGATGAAGAAGTGATTGTTGAAACAGAAATTGATCTTTCTGAGCTTCCCTATGTGCAGAAGCAATTTCCTCATCATGCCGTCGTTCGGATGACATACACAATCAAGGAGAATACCCTATTTAAACATGCGACGGTCATGAACAAAGGAAAGGAAGCGTTTCCTTGGGGAATTGGTTATCATACTACATTTATATTTCCGGCAGAAAGCTCATTATTTTCCCTGACAGCAGATCAGCAATGGGAGTTGGATGAACGCCTGCTGCCGACCGGGAAGCTGATGGATGTCCCGTATAAAGAAGCTTTGCATGAAGGAATGGATTTGCGCCACAAGCAGCTGGATGATGTCTTTTTATCTTCTTATCAGAAGAGGGGCGGAGAAAACCAGGCAGTCATTTATCATCAGCATGCACATATCAGCATTATTTATAAGGCAGATGAACAGTTTAAACATTGGGTTGTATACAATGCGGACGGAAAACAAGGGTATTTATGCCCTGAGCCTTACACATGGGTGACAAACGCAGTGAATCTTGATTTACCTTCGTCACTCACTGGTTTACAAGTGCTGGAGCCGGGAGAAGAAACGACAGCTAAAAGCAGTATCACCATTGAACTGAATCATCAATAGCTAATGATGAAGCGCAGAGAGGCGGGGAAATTAATGAAAAAAAGCATAAAGCTTTATGTTGCTGTTTTACTGCTTTTCGTCGTTGCTTCGGTGCCTTATATGCATCAGGCTGCGCTTGCCGCTGAAAAACAAGATGCACTTTCCGGGCAGATCGATAAGATTTTAGCTGATCATCCTGCCCTCGAAGGCGCAATGGCCGGCATCACCGTTCGCTCTGCGGAAACAGGTGCTGTTCTATATGAACATTCAGGAGACACCCGAATGAGGCCTGCCTCTTCTCTAAAGCTTTTGACAGCAGCCGCGGCACTTTCTGTCCTTGGCGAGAACTATTCTTTTACAACCGAGGTCCGGACGGATGGAAAACTGAAAGGGAAAAAGCTGAATGGTAACCTTTATTTGAAAGGGAAAGGCGATCCGACACTTTTACCATCTGATTTTGACAAAATGGCTGAGAAATTGAAACATTCCGGCGTAAAAGTAATTAAAGGCAATCTGATCGGTGATGATACGTGGCATGATGACATGCGATTATCACCTGATATGCCTTGGAGCGATGAATACACATATTATGGCGCGTCAATCTCCGCTCTAACAGCGTCTCCAAACGAAGACTATGATGCAGGCACTGTGATTGTTGAGGTCACCCCAAATCAAAAAGAAGGGGAAGAGCCCGCCGTGTCTGTCTCTCCGAAAACCGATTATATAACGATAAAGAACGATGCTAAAACGACTGCTGCCGGTTCAGAGAAAGACCTCACAATCGAAAGAGAGCATGGAACAAACACGATTACAATTGAAGGGAGCGTACCGGTTGACGCAAACAAGACAAAGGAATGGATTTCTGTCTGGGAGCCTGCCGGATATGCCTTAGATTTATTTAAGCAGTCACTAAAAAAACAAGGTATTACTGTGAAAGGGGACATCAAGACGGGTGAAGCACCTAGTTCTTCAGATGTGCTGCTCTCTCATCGCTCAATGCCTTTATCGAAACTTTTTGTGCCGTTCATGAAATTAAGTAATAACGGACATGCCGAAGTGCTCGTAAAAGAGATGGGGAAAGTGAAAAAAGGAGAAGGGAGCTGGGAAAAGGGGCTCGAAGTGTTAAACAGTACGCTTCCGGAATTTGGTGTTGATTCTAAATCACTCGTCTTAAGGGACGGATCAGGAATCTCACATATTGATGCTGTATCCTCAGATCAACTTTCACAGCTGTTATATGACATTCAGGATCAGAGTTGGTTCTCGGCTTATCTAAATTCTTTACCTGTTGCGGGCAATCCTGACAGAATGGTGGGCGGAACGCTGAGAAACCGCATGAAAGACACTCCTGCACAAGGAAAAGTAAGAGCAAAAACCGGATCGCTCAGTACGGTAAGCTCTCTATCGGGGTACGCAGAAACAAAGAGCGGAAAAAAACTTGTTTTCTCTATTCTTCTAAATGGATTGATTGATGAAGAGGATGGAAAAGATATTGAGGATCAAATCGCTGTCATTTTGGCAAATCAATAATAGCGGCAGACCTGTTTTCCAAGAGAAAACAGGTTTTTTTATGTCTGTAATAACGCTTTGTCGAACCTTCCAACAATTAGAAGAATGATGCGCAAAAGAAAATTAGTCCGATTAAAAAGTAGTGTATAAGACCTTATGTAAAACAATACTTTTATCACTTTATATCCGGAAATTTGATAAAAAAAGAAACGAAAAATAAAGAAATAATACTATATTCAAAAAAATGTTATAAAAATTTAATGTTTTTTATTGTACTTTAAAAAATATCCGTTAATATAGTGCATATATGGATTATATAGTCATATAATTTCTTTTATTGTCATTTTTCTGCTTTTTTCTACATTTTCTTATCCTCTTATTATGAGAACTGGAGGGAATCCGTTGAGCGAACATACTTATTCTTTAACCCATGCCCAAAGGAGAGTGTGGTTTACCGAACTGCTGGAGCCAGATACCAGCATCTGCAATCTCACAGCCTGTGTGAAATTTAAAGGCAATATTGAGCTTGATACTCTGGAGGGAGCACTGAATCATTCCATCTCCCGCAACGACGCCATTAGATTTCAGCTGTTAGAAGGAGAAGAGCTTGAGCCGCGATTGCACCTTACTGAATATAAATATTATCCACTTAGAATAATTGATTTTTCAAATGTTGAAATGATAGAAATAGAGCAATGGATTCAGGATCAAGCGAGCATTCCATTTAAACTGTTCAACTCGCCTCTTTTTCAATTTTACCTCCTTAGAATTGACTCTCATGAAGTTTGGCTATTTGCGAAATTCCATCATATCATAATGGATGGAATCTCTTTAAATGTGATGGGAAATCAAATTATAGATCTTTATCAAAAAATGAAAAAGAAAGATCCTTTACCTGATCAGCCGGAACCTTCTTACTTGAGCTACATCGAAAAAGAGAGTCAATATCTACAATCTCCACGGTTTGCAAAGGACCGTTTATTTTGGACACAAACCTTTGAGCACCCGTTGGAATACCACTCGTTAGCCGACCAGACGTCCTTACAAAAACAGAGCACATCTGCATCCAGAGACACCATCATTCTTTCACCTGATCTAGAGCAAACGATTCGAATCTTCTGCGAAGAACACAATATCAATATCATATCCTTATTTATGGCTTCATTTTACATATGCATCAGCCGAATCACTTCTAAAAAAGATCTTGCCATTGGCACCTACTATGGCAACAGAGGGTCAAAGGCTGAAAAAGAAATGCTCGGCATGTTCGTTAGTTCTCTTCCAATCAGAATAACGGTTGATCCTGACACAGATTTTCTTTCCTTTGTCCGCACAATAGGCAGGGAACAGCTTTCTGTTATGCGTCATCAACGGTTTCCTTATAATTTGCTTGTAAATGAATTAAGAAATGAACAGAAGGATTTACACAACCTTATCGGTATATCTATGCAGTATCAGCCACTTCAGTGGCATAATGCAGATGATTTTGACTATGAAACAGCGCTTTATTTCAGCGGATACACTGCGAATGAGCTTTCAGTTCAAATACAAGAACGGATAGACAATGGAACCATTCAATTAAATTTCGACTATCAAAATACCTTGTTTTCTCTTGAGGATATTAAACGAATACAATCTCATTTGCTTACCATACTGGAAAACGCCCTTCAACATCCGCACAGCTTTATAAGAGAATTAGATATGACGAATACAAGAGAAAAGCAAAAATTGTTGTATGAGTTTAACAAGACGGAAGCTGTTTCGCCTAAAGCTTTCACCCTGCATGGGCTGTTTGAGCAACAGGCAGCTTCCACACCGGAGCGGCTGGCCATTCGCTTTTCAGGCGGTTCGCTGACATACGCTGAGCTTGATATGTACGCCAGCCGACTGGCTGCGCACCTTGCGGCACGCGGCGTCACAAACGAAAGTATCGTCGGTGTCCTGTCTGAACGCTCACCTGACATGCTGATCGCTGTCCTTGCTGTATTGAAGGCCGGAGGGGCGTATTTGCCGCTTGATCCTGCGTATCCAAAGGAGCGGCTGAGCTACATGCTGAAAGACAGCGGGGCATCACTCTTGCTGACGCAGCCGGGATGCTCCGCACCAAACTTTTCTGGCGAAACGCTTGAAGTGGACATGACATCTCTTGAGCGTGAAGAAGTAAAACGTTATGTGTCTGCTTCTGTTAGCGACGGATCTCTCGCCTATGTCATTTATACGTCGGGGTCCACCGGACAGCCGAAAGGAGTGGCCGTTGAGCACCGCCAGGCTGTTTCTTTTCTGACCGGCATGCAGCACCAGTTTCCGCTTTCGGAAGATGACATTGTCATGGTGAAAACCTCTTTTTCCTTTGATGCGTCTGTGTGGCAGCTGTTTTGGTGGACTCTTTCCGGTGCTTCGGCGTATCTGCTTCCGCCCGGTTGGGAAAAAGACCCCGCGTTGATCGTACAAGCCATTCATCAGGAAAACGTGACAACGGCTCATTTTATTCCGGCTATGCTGAACAGCTTTCTAGATCAAGCGGAAATGTTAGCGCTCGGTGACGGGACAAACCTAAAGCGTGTATTCGCCGGAGGTGAACCGCTTGCGCCGCGTACGGCAGCCCGTTTTGCTTCTGTATTGCCGCAGGTATCATTAATCCATGGTTACGGGCCGACAGAAGCAACGGTAGACGCGGCATTTTACGTGTTGGACCCAGAACGGGACAGGGACCGTTTGCGGATTCCGATTGGGAAGCCCGTACCCGGTGCGCGTTTGTATGTTTTAGATCCGCATTTAGCCGTACAGCCTTCTGGTGTCGCCGGCGAACTGTACATTGCCGGAGCGGGTGTTGCCAGAGGTTATTTGAATCGGCCGGCATTAACGGAGGAGCGTTTTCTAGAAGACCCGTTTTACCCGGGGGAACGCATGTACAAAACAGGGGATGTGGCGCGCTGGCTCCCTGACGGGAATATTGAATTCCTCGGGCGCACGGATGATCAGGTGAAAATCCGCGGCTACCGGATTGAGCCGGGAGAAATTGAAGCGGCACTAAGAAATATAGAAGGTGTAAGAGAGGCGGCCGTTACCGTACGGACAGACAGCGGGGAGCCGGAATTATGCGCTTATGTAGAAGGGCTCCAAAGAAACGAAATCCGAGCGCAGCTTGAGAGACTGTTGCCGGGCTACATGGTCCCAGCCTATATGATAGAGATGGAACAGTGGCCGGTTACACCAAGCGGAAAGCTCGACCGAAACGCCCTGCCAGCTCCTAGCGGAGCGGCAGATGCGGAGACCTACACGGCGCCGAGAAACGTGACTGAGATGAAACTTTCTCAGCTATGGGAGGACGTGCTGAAAAATGGCCCTGTCGGGATTCACGACAACTTTTTTGACCGCGGGGGACATTCCTTAAAAGCAACGGCGCTTGTCTCACGGATCGCCAAAGAATTCGATGTACAGGTGCCGCTAAAAGATGTGTTTGCCCATCCAACAGTAGAAGGGCTGGCTGCCGTTATCCGTGAAGGAACGGACAGTCCATATGAAGCGATTAAGCCCGCTGAAAAACAGGAAACCTATCCGGTTTCCTCTGCCCAAAAGCGGATTTATGTCCTTCAGCAGCTGGAAGACGGAGGGACAGGCTACAATATGCCGGCTGTGTTAGAGCTCGAAGGGAAGCTCAACCCTGAAAGGATGGACAGAGCTTTCCAAGAGCTGATCAAGCGCCACGAGTCGCTTCGTACCTCCTTCGAACAGGACGCAGGAGGCGATCCGGTGCAGCGCATCCATGACGAGGTGCCGTTTACGTTACAGACTACAGTTCTCGGCGAACGAACCGAACAGGAGGCCGCAGCCGCATTTATCAAACCGTTTGATCTCAGCCAAGCGCCGCTGTTCCGTGCCCAAATCGTAAAGGTATCAGATGAGCGGCACCTGTTGCTGGTTGATATGCATCACATCATTTCAGACGGTGTTTCCGTCAACATTCTGATTCGGGAATTCGGCGAGCTGTACAATAATCGGAAGCTTCCGGCACTGCGCATTCAATATAAAGATTATGCCGTATGGCAAGAAGGATTTAAAACAGGAGATGCGTACAAAACGCAGGAGGCGTACTGGCTGAAGCAGCTCGAGGGCGAGCTGCCTGTGCTGGATCTTCCGGCTGATCATGCCCGCCCGCCGGTGCGAAGCTTCGCGGGTGACAAGGTCTCATTTACGCTGGAACCAGAGGTGGCATCAGGCCTTCACAAGCTGGCACGAGAAAACGGAAGCACACTGTACATGGTGCTCCTTGCGGCTTACACCACGTTCTTGTCACGCTTAAGCGGACAGGAGGATATCATCGTCGGCTCGCCAATTGCCGGCCGTCCGCACAAGGATCTTGAGCCGATACTCGGCATGTTTGTGAACACGCTGGCGCTTCGGACGCGCCCGGAGGGCGGGAAGCCATTCGTACAGTATTTGCAGGAAGTGCGTGAGACAGCATTGGAAGCCTTTGAGCACCAAGATTACCCGTTCGAAGAGCTTGTCGATAAGCTTGAATTGACACGGGATATGAGCCGGAACCCAGTGTTTGATGCGATGTTTATCCTTCAAAATGTGGAAAAACAGGACATAGATCTGAGAGAAATAAAAGTCCGGCCTGCCAATTTCGCACATCACATTTCTTTATTTGATATCACATTAATAGCTACGGAGATAAATGGATCTATTTGCTGCGAAATGGAATTTAGTACCGAAGTATTCCTAAAAGCTACGATTGAACGGTGGGCTGATCATTTTATCCAATTTCTGCATGCGGCACTTTCAACCCCTGAAACAAGCCTTGCACAAATAAACATACTTAGTGATAAAGAAAAACAAAAAATAGTCTTTGAATTCAACAAAACTCAGGTTGAATTTGCTCAAAAAGATGTTCCTTTTCATCGCATATTTGAAGCGAAAGCTGAAGAAATTCCAGAACATATAGCTGTTATTGATAACGAAACAGAGATTAGCTATCGGCTTCTAAATGAAAGAGCCAATCGTCTGGCACGAACATTGCAAAACAGAAAAGGACCGAAGCCAACTGTGGCTGTTTTAGCCAAGCGGTCCATTGATGCAATTGTTGGAGTGCTGGCAGTGATGAAAGCTGGCGGAGTGTATATCCCAATCGATTCACATTATCCAAAAGCCCGTATTGAATATATTCTTCGTGATAGCGGGGCAGATATTCTACTTTCACAGCAGGAATTGAAGCATTTGATTTCAAACTTGCCTGAATCTGAGATGTCTCATATCTGCCTTGACGATGAAAGCACTTATGAAGAAAGTAACTGCAACCTTAACTTATCTCCTGCTCCTGAAGAGCCGGTATATATCATTTATACGTCAGGAACGACGGGTGCGCCTAAAGGTGTTATTGTCACCTATCAGAACTTTACTCATGCTGCTCTTGCTTGGCGTCAAATTTATGAACTGGATCGGAAGCCTGTCAGACTGCTTCAAATCGCGAGCTTTTCATTCGATGTCTTCTCAGGAGATTTGGCGAGAACATTGACCAACGGCGGGACTCTAATCGTTTGCCCAGATGAAACACGGCTGGAACCTGCTGAAATATATAAAATCATGAACTCTCAGAGAATCACGGTGATGGAGTCGACACCGGCTCTCATTATCCCGGTGATGGAGTATGTATACCGTAACCAGTTCAAGCTTCCTGACTTAGACATGCTGATCCTTGGTTCCGACATGGTGAAAGCTCAAGATTTCAAAACATTGACAGATCGCTTTGGCCAAAGCATGCGCATCATTAATAGCTATGGTGTCACAGAGGCAACCATTGATTCGAGTTTCTATGAAACCAGTATGGGTGGAGAGTGTACGGGAGATAACGTACCAATCGGCAGCCCGCTGCCGAATGTACACATGTACGTACTCAGCCAGACTGATCAAATTCAGCCGATCGGTGTTGCCGGCGAGCTGTGCATCGGCGGGGCAGGTGTTGCGAAAGGCTATCATCATAAACCTGACTTAACGCAAATGAAATTTACAGAAAATCCATTTGTCTCTGGAGAAAGGCTGTACAGAACCGGTGATCGAGCATGCTGGCTTCCAAACGGAACGATCAGGCTTCTTGGCCGAATGGATTATCAAGTAAAGATAAATGGATACAGAATTGAAACAGAAGAAATTGAAAGTGTTCTGCTTCAAACGGGGCTTGTCAGAGAAGCTGCTGTTGCCGTTCAGCATGATAAAAATGGACAGGCTGGTTTGGCAGCATATATTGTGCCTTCAGACATCAATACGAATGCTCTCCGTGCTGCTTTAACAAAGGAGCTGCCAGCGTATATGATTCCTGCACATCTGATTCCTTTAGAAAACATGCCGCTGACCCTAAACGGAAAGCTGGACAGAAATGCCTTGCCGGCTCCAAATAATGTGTTATCGCGTCCATATACCGCACCAGTTAACGACATACAAAAAACGATGGCGTATATATGGGAAGATGTACTGAGCATGTCACGAGTCGGCATTCACGATTCCTTTTTTGAGCTTGGCGGAGACTCAATTAAAGCATTACAAGTGGCAGCACGTCTGGCAGCTGAAGGCTGGAGCATGACAATACGCGACTTATTCCGTTATTCAACGATTCAGGAACTATGCGGACATATCACACCATTGGCATCTCAAGCGGACCAGGGACCTGCGGAAGGTGAAGCTGAACTCACCCCGATTCAGCGAAGATTTTTCGGACAGGTACATGCTTTTCACTATCATTACAACCAGTCCGTCATGCTTTTCAGTGAAAAAGGATTCAATGCTAACGCGCTTCATCTAGCGCTGCGTAAAATAACCGAGCATCATGATGCCATTCGCATGATTTTCCAACGTGACCAAAACGGCCATGTCATTCAGTTTAATCGCGGAATCAATCACAAGGATCATGAACTGTTTGGCCTTTATATTTCAGATTGGACAAAAGCATCGCTGGAAAGGGCTCATCTTGATGAAAAACTTGCCGCTGAGGAAACCGTCATTCAAAGCAAAATGAATGTAGAAAAAGGGCCTTTGCTGCAAGCAGGTTTGTTTAAAACGGCAGAAGGGGATCATTTGCTGATTGCACTTCATCATCTTGTGATAGATGGCGTTTCTTGGAGAATTCTGCTTGAAGATTTAGCTACAGCATATCAACAGGCTTTAGAAAAGAAAGAAATCCAATTACCGCCAAAAACGGATTCTTATTTATCCTACGCCGATGGTCTTACCCAAATAGCTGAAAGTAAACAATTGCTTTCAGAGAAAACGTATTGGCAAACGATTTTAGACGCTCACACTGCTTTTCTTCCTAAGGACATAGAAAATGTGCCGGACAGACTCCAAATGAACAGCGACGCAGCAGCGTTTGTACTATCCGGGGACTGGACTGAAAAATTGCTGTTTGAAACCCAGCAAGCCTATGGTACTGATGCCAACGAACTTTTGCTTATGGCTTTAGGAATGGCGCTTTCTGAATGGACTGGGCATGACCAAATCGTGATCAGCACTGAGGGACACGGCAGAGAAGGGCATGTGCCAAACATTGATATTTCAAGGACCGTTGGATGGTTTACCTCCATTTATCCTATTTTGCTAGACATGGTTATTCCCGAGCCTTTCGAGGATCAGCTCGCATACCGAATTAAGACGACAAAAGATATGCTGAGAAGAGTGCCGAACAAAGGAACTGGATACGGATTGTTAACACACATAGGAGAACTGCGGCATAAAGAGCCTGAGGTCAGCTTTAATTATCTCGGTCAATTTAGCGAAGAGAAAGAAGCTGATACGTTTCAATTATCATATTACCAGCCCCGTTACGAAATAGCGGGTGAGAGAGAACGAGAGTATGAGCTAGACATCAATGCTCTCATTACGGACGGACGGCTTCAAGTAAAAGCGGTATACACCCAGGCGTTCAGCAAACACTCAATTGAGTGCTTTATGGATCGTTTTCACAGGCATCTTATCGAGACGATTGAGCATTGTTCGCAGAAAAAAGCACGCGAAAAAACATTGAGCGATTTCAGCAATAAGGAATTAACGTTGTCTGCATTATCTAGCATCGAAGATCTCGTGAAAGATCTTTAACTTTTGAAAAGGTGTGTGGAATTGATGGCACAATCGGCACAAATTCAAGATATTTATCCGTTATCGCACATGCAGGAAGGAATGCTGTTTCATTCACTAATGGATTTCAGCTCGAAAGCATATATCGAACAGACCTCGTTTACGATCACAGGGAATCTATGCGTCGACTCGTTTCAAAAGAGCTTAAACCTTCTTGTTTCTAGATATGATATTTTCAGAACGATTTTCATTAAAGAAGTACCAGATCTTACAGGTCCGCAGCAGGTAGTCTTATCAAACCGGGAATTGACAGTATATAGAGAAGATATTTCTCGCCTGGCTGATCAAGAACAGCAGACGCTGATTGATGCTTTTATGACTAAGGATCGGGAAAAAGGATTTGATTTGCAAAAAGATCCTTTAATGCGTCTTGCCCTTTTTGATAGAGGAGACAGCCAATATACATGTGTCTGGACACATCACCATATCATCATGGATGGGTGGTGTCTCGGCATTATTCTTAAAGAGTTTTTCAGCATGTATGATTCGCTCAAAAATAACTCACCTGTACAGCTTGGCAGCACGGTGCCGTACAGCCGTTATATTGAATGGCTCGGAGAACAAGATCAAGAAGAGACCGCTGCCTACTGGAGCGAATATTTGAAGGAGTACGGCAATACTGCTTCTATTCCCCGAATAAAGCGCCGTACGGCAGACGGGGATTATAAAGCCGACCAGATCAGCTTTTCATTAGCGCAGGAAATGGTTGAGAAACTGACAGAGGCTGCCCAAAACTGGGGAGTGACATTAAACACGTTGTTTATGAGTATTTGGGGCGTGCTGCTCCATCGATATAATGCTGCAGATGATGCCGTTTTTGGGTCCGTCATTTCGGGACGCCCGTCAGCGATTGACGGGATTGAATCAATGGTCGGCTTGTTTATCAATACTGTTCCAGTGCGAATCCGATCTGCGGAAGGCATAACGTTTTCTTCGCTGGTCAAAGCCGTGCAGGAGGATATTTTATCATCTGAACAGCATGGGTATTATCCGCTTTATGAAATTCAAAACCATAGTCCATTGAAGCAAGGGTTGATCGATCATATTTTTGTTTTTGAAAATTACCCTGTACAGCTTCATCAGGCATTAAGCGTGGAGAGTGAAAATGACGAAGGCGCTCTGAAGCTGAGTGACATTTCAATGTCGGAACAAACCAATTACGACTTTAATATCGTTATCGTTCCGGGAGAATCATTTTATATCAAATTCAGCTACAACGCAGACGTTTACGAGCGGGAGGAGATGCTGAGGATTCAGGGGCATCTAAAGCAAGCACTGGATTGCATTTTGACAAATCCCGATGTTGCCGTCAGTGACATCAATATCGTGCCGCCGGAGGAGCAACAGGTTATCCAATCGTTTAACGAAACTGAGCGTCCTTATGTGAACAAAACGATACCCCAATTGTTCGAGGAACAAGCCCGCAAAACACCTGAAGCGGCTGCATTAAAAATGGGAGACGATTGCTGGACCTATCGCCAATTAAATATAAGAGCCAATCAGATTGCGCACGCCCTGATAGAAAAAGGCGTTAGATCTGGAGATATCGTGGCTGTGATGATGGGCCGGTCAATGGAAATGCCTGCAGCTTTGCTTGGGATTTGGAAAGCAGGCGGCGCTTATATGCCGCTTGATCCACATTTTCCAGCAGAACGTCTTTCTTTCCTGCTGAAGGACAGTCAAGCGGCTCAATTACTGATAGAAGAAGACCTTATTTCCTTGATCCCTCCGTCCTATGAAGGAAATACGATAACGATAGAACATACAGAAAGTTACCAAACAGAAGCGCCAAATATGCCCCCAGGTGATCTAGCCTACTTGATCTATACGTCGGGAACGACGGGGCGCCCTAAAGGGGTTTTAGTTGATCATCACGGTATTGCCAATACATTGCAATGGAGACGGGAAGAGTATAGCATGACCGAACAGGATATATCCCTCCATTTGTTTTCGTACGTGTTTGACGGCTGTGTAACGAGCTTATTTACCCCGCTTTTATCTGGTGCGTGCGTACTGCTGACAACAGATGACGAAGCGAAGGATGTGCTGGCCCTTAAGCGAAAAATAGCCCGTTATAAGGTCAGCCACATGATCATTGTTCCTTCCCTGTACAGGGTGTTATTGGAAGTGATGACTGCTGACGATGCAAAAAGTCTTCGTATTGTTACATTTGCGGGTGAAGCGGTCACGCCTGATCTGCTTGAGTTGAGTCAAATGATTTGTCCTTATGCTGAACTGGCAAATGAATACGGGCCCACAGAAAACAGTGTGGCAACAACAATATTGCGGCATCTGAATGAAAAAGAGAGGATCACAATCGGACACCCGATCAGAAACACAAAAGTATTTGTTTTGCACGGAAATCAAATGCAGCCGATCGGCGCGGCGGGTGAACTGTGTATTTCCGGCGCGGGTCTTGCGAGAGGATACTACAAACAGCAAGAGCTGACACAGAAAGCATTCTCCGATCATCCATTCCTTGAAGGGGAGCGTTTATACCGAACAGGTGATGCAGGCCGCTTTTTGCCTGATGGAACGATTGAATATATTGGACGTTTTGATGATCAAGTGAAAATTAGGGGTTATCGTATTGAACTGAGAGAGATTGAAACAGTTCTTCGACAAGCACCGGGGGTAAAAGAAGCAGCGGTACTGGCCCGTGATGTTTCTGCTGAGGAAAAGGAGCTCGTTGCTTATATCGTTCCGGAAAAGGGAAACAGCCTCCCAGATTTGTATCAGCATCTTGCCGGGACATTGCCGTCCTATATGATCCCAGCAAGTATTATCAACATCAGCCGGATGCCATTAACATCCAGCGGCAAGCTTGACAGGTTTGCGCTTCCTGAACCAGAAAACAATACGAGTGTCACATATATGGCGCCCCGAACCTTAATCGAAGCTGATCTCGCACATATTTGGGAAGATGTGCTGAATAAACAGCACATCGGCATTCGTGATGATTTCTTTCAGTTAGGCGGACAGTCCTTAAAAGCGGCCGCACTGGTATCAAGAATACATAAAAAGCTTAATGTCGAGCTGCCGCTCAGTGAGGTGTTTTCTTATCCGACGGTTGAAAGCATGGCGGTCAAATTGATGAGCTTAAAAGAACACGCTTTTACACAGATTGAACCTGCGGATCAAAGAGATGTCTATCCGCTGTCTTTCTCGCAAAAACGATTATATGCTCTTCATCAGCTGGCAGATGACAGCACAGGCTACAACATGCCAGCTGTACTTGAATTACGCGGAAATCTGAATCGCCAGCGGTTGAGAAGCGTTCTCACAGAACTTGTGAATCGGCATGAAGCATTACGGACTGTTTTTGTGCTTAACAGAGACGAGCCTGTGCAGATCATTTATCCAGAGATGGCTTTTGATCTAAAAGAGCTTGAAATGGAGTCAGAACAAATGCTTGAGTCTGCAATCGAGACCTTTATCAAACCGTTTGATCTATCATCCGGTCCGCTTTTTAGAGCATGTGTCATTACAATGGGCAATAATCGCGGATTTTTGCTGCTCGATATGCACCATATTATTGCCGACGGTGTCTCGATGAGCACTCTTGTCCAAGAATTTACTGACTTATATTGCGGAAAAGAGCTGCCAGCTTTAAACCTGCATTATAAGGATTTTGCTGTTTGGCAGCAAGAGAACTACCCGAAAGAGCTATACAAAAAACAGGAGGCCTACTGGCTCGGTCAGCTTGGCGGGAGTCTTCCTACACTAGAATTACCGCTTGATAAAACAAGGCCGCGTCTCCCTGATTTCAGCGGTGGAACAATTGAAGTCAACATTGATAAAGACATGGCTGATGAGCTGCACCGTTTAATGGCTGAAACGGGAACAACATTGTATATGATTCTTCTGGCTGTCTATTCTATTTTGTTATCTAAGCTAAGCGGGCAAGAGGATATTGTTGTCGGTTCGCCTGCTGCCGGAAGACCGCACGCTGATCTGGAGCGCGTCATCGGAATGTTCGTCAATACATTGGCGATGCGCAGCAAGCCCGAGGGCCACAAAACGTTCAGCTCCTATTTGCAGGACATTCGCCACCTGGCTCTGACCGCTTACGAGCATCAGGATTATCCTTTTGAGGAGCTGGCAGATAAGCTCGATACAAATCGAGAGGTAAATCGCAACCCGCTGTTCGATGCGATGCTTGTGCTTCAGAGCAGTGAAGATTTCCGGTTCGAAGTGCCTGGTCTGTCGATTTCGTCTGTCACTCCTAAACATGATATATCTAAATTCGATTTAACATTACACGCTGAGGAGCATCCGAGTGGAATACGCTGCCGTTTTGAATACAGCACTGCTCTTTTTGAAGAAGAAACCATTACGCAGTGGGCATCCTATTTTATTGAATTGGTGAAAGGGGTAACGGCGGATACCGAGATGAGAATTTCGGACATGCAATTGCTTCCTGCTGCAGAGCGTAGGTTGCTCCTTGAAAAAATGGGACAGTATGCGGCTTATCCGAGAAATGAAAATATAGTAAGCTTATTTGAAAAGCAAGCCGCTCAGCATCCGGAGCATATCGCAGTGGTTTGCGGCCATTCTCAGCTTACGTATCAAGACCTGAATGAAAAAGCCGAGCTGGCAGCTGCTATGCTGATCAAACAAGGGGTCAGAACTGGCGATATCGTCGGTCTGATGCTCGATCGGTCACCTGATATGATCATTGGCATTTTATCGATTTTAAAAGCTGGAGGGGCCTATTTGCCGATTGATCCTGAATATCCCAAGGAGCGTATTAGCTTTATGCTCAATGACAGCGGAGCAAAACGGCTGCTGACAGAGCGCGGTCAAAACAAACCTGCAGACTACACCGGGCATATTTTGTATATCGATGAATGTGAAAACGACTCAATTCCGGCTGATGTAAACATTCAAGAAATAGTAACAGATCAGCCCGCATACGTGATATACACATCTGGAACGACTGGCCAGCCAAAGGGAGTCATAGTCGAGCACCGCAATGTGATCAGTCTCTTGAAGCATCAAAACCTGCCTTTTGAATTTAACCATGAAGACATCTGGACGTTATTTCATTCTTATTGCTTTGATTTCTCTGTATGGGAGATGTTCGGTGCGTTATTGAACGGAGGTACATTAGTCGTGGTCTCTAAAGAAACAGCCCGTGACCCCCATGCATTCCGTTTATTGTTAAAAAAAGAGCGCGTCACTGTACTCAATCAGACCCCGACTGCTTTTTACGGCTTGATGCTTGAAGACCAAAATCATACAGATCATTTAAACATCCGCTATGTGATTTTTGGCGGCGAAGCCTTACAGCCCGGATTGCTTCAAAGCTGGAATGAAAAATATCCTCATACTGATTTGATTAATATGTACGGTATTACAGAAACAACGGTCCATGTAACATTCAAAAAATTGTCCGCAGCAGACATTGCAAAAAATAAAAGTAATATCGGCCGGCCTCTTTCTACTCTGCAGGCTTATGTGATGGATGCTCATATGAATCTGCAGCCGATCGGAGTTCCAGGGGAGCTGTATATAGGCGGAGAAGGTGTGGCACGGGGATATCTCAACAGAGATGAGCTGACCGCTGACCGTTTTGTATCCAATCCTTATCTTCCGGGAGACAGATTATACCGAACAGGAGATCTTGCTAAGCGCCTGTCAAATGGCGAGCTGGAATACTTAGGCCGCATTGATGAGCAGGTGAAAGTCAGAGGGCACCGTATTGAGTTAGGCGAAATCCAAGCGGCACTTCTTCAGTATCCAATGATTAAAGAGGCGGCTGTCATTACCAGAGCAGACGAGCAAGGGCAAACAGCTATATATGCATATATGGTGATAAAAGATCAACAGGCTGCGAATATATCAGACATCCGAACTTACCTAAAAAACGCCTTGCCTGACTTTATGCTGCCTGCCCGTATGATACAAATTGACAGCATCCCGGTGACTGTTAATGGAAAGCTCGATCAGAAAGCCCTGCCAGAGCCTGAAAAACACGCTTATACAGCTGATGATATCAGTCCTAGAAATGAGATTGAAACGGTGATGGCTGAAATTTGGGAGGAGCTTCTTAATGTAGATGAGCTGGGTGTAAGCGCCAATTTCTTTGAGCTTGGCGGAGACTCTATTAAAGCGCTGCAGGTTTGTGCCAGACTGAAGCAGCGCGGATTTGAAACGACAGTACGTGAGATGTTTGAACATCAGACTCTTGGTGAACTGTCCGCCCGGGTTCGAAAAGACGTACGCGCCATTGACCAAGGCCCGGTCGAAGGCGAGATTACTTGGACACCTATCCAGCAGTGGTTTTTCTCGCAATCTCTGGAAAGCCATCATTTTAACCAGTCCGTTATGATCTACCGGGCTGAACGATTTGATGAGGCTGCGCTTAGAAAAGTACTAAAAAGCCTTGTGACTCATCATGATGCACTGAGAATCGTATCCCGGCATGAAGATGGCAGGCAGGTGCAGATAAACAGAGGGATAGATCTTTCAGATGAGGAGCTATATGCACTTGAACTGTTTGATGTAAAGGATAGCCTAACAGAAGCCCGGAACACGATTGAGGAAGCAGCCAGCCGGATGCAAGAACATATTCGTTTGGAAACCGGCCCCTTACTTCACGCTGGATTGTTTAGAACCGAGAATGGTGACCATTTATTTCTGACGATTCATCACTTAGTTGTTGATGCGGTTTCCTGGCGCATTTTGTTCGAGGATTTTTCAGCGGCTTACAAACAGGCAGTCTCAGGAGAATCTATTAAACTGCCGCAAAAAACAGATTCATATTTAACGTATTCACAAAGAATAGCTGACTACTCTAAAAGTCGCCAGGTGCAGCGCGAAGCAGCGTACTGGGATGAGTGCGAGAACCGTCACATCCAGCCTATTCCAAAAGACAATGACGCATCATCTAACACATTCAAAGATACAGAAGTGATTGATTTTGAGCTATCTCGCCATCACACAGAATTACTACTAACGGCTGCACATAAAGCTTACAGCACGGAGATGAATGATATCCTTCTGACAGCTTTAGGTCTTGCTTTGCAGAAATGGACGGGAAATAACCAATTTAAAATCAGCATGGAGGGCCATGGAAGGGAATCATATCTTGAGGACATCGATATTAGCAGAACTGTTGGCTGGTTCACCTCCATTTATCCTGTGTGGCTTGATATGAGAGATTCCGATCATAAGGACAAAGAAGAGCGGCTGGGCCACCTTATTAAACAGACAAAAGATATGCTGCACCGTATACCGCATAAAGGCGCGGGCTACGGCGTGCTGAAATATATCAGCAAAAGATGGGGCTCTCAGAAAAACAGCCCAGAAATCAGCTTTAATTATTTAGGCCAGTTTGATCAGGATATTCAATCAAATGCCTTTGAGGTGTCTGACATCAAGCCAGGAAATGAGATCAGCCCGAACTGGGATCGTCCTTATGCACTGGATATCAGCGGCGCCGTTTCTTCGGGGTGCCTGAACATGCACATCATCTATAACAGGCTGCAATTCGAAGAAAAAACAATCCAAACATTTGCCGGGCATTTTAAACAGACACTGGAAAACATCATTAAACATTGTACGGGCAAAGAAAACCGAGAATGGAGCGCATCTGATTTCACTGATGAAGACTTAACGCTTGATGAATTGAGTGAGATTATGGGAGCCGTCAACAAACTATAGGAGAGGAGATTCACTGATGCCGCAGCAACCCGAAATACAGGATATATACCCTTTGTCATTTATGCAGGAAGGGATGCTTTTTCACTCACTGTATGATGAACAGTCGAGAGCTTATTTTGAACAGGCTTCTTTTACGATCAATGGACAGCTTGACTTGGAGCGTTTTCAGAAAAGTATGGATGCTGTTTTTGACAGGTACGATATCTTTCGAACAGCATTCATCTATAAAAATGTAGCCAAACCTCGTCAAGTCGTGCTCAAGCAACGTCATTGCCCTGTTCATGTTGAAGATATTTCTCATCTCAATGAAAAAGATAAAGAACATTGTACAGAGGCATTCAAAGAGCAGGACAAATCCAAAGGCTTTGATCTCCAAACGGATGTGCTGATGAGAATATCTATTTTAAAATGGGCGCCTGATCATTATGTCTGTATCTGGAGCCACCATCATATTTTAATGGATGGCTGGTGTTTAGGCATCGTCATTAAAGACTTTCTCCATATTTATCAAGCGCTTGGAAAAGGGCAGTTTCCTGATTTGCCTCCCGTACAGCCGTACGGGACGTATATTAAATGGCTGATGCAGCAAGACCGGGAAGAAGCAGCTGAGTATTGGAAAAAGAGGCTTCAGCATTTCGAAAAAGCTTCGCCTCTGCCTAAAAGAACAAATCAAATGTCGGATGGGACATTACAGCAGATCACGTTTACCATTCCTGAAAAAGAAACCTCCGAATTACAGAAAATCGCTGCAGCTTGTGGTGCGACACTTAACACTGTTTTCCAAGCTTTATGGGGAATCATGCTCCAAAAGTTCAATCGCCGCGACGATGCTGTGTTCGGATCAGTTATATCAGGCAGACCTTCTGAGCTAAAAGATGTGGAAAACATGGTCGGACTTTTTATCAATACCATTCCTATTCGAGTCCAAAGTGATTTTCTGTCTTTTTCTGACCTAGTCAGCAGAATGCAAAAGGACATGACTGAGGTAGAAGCTTATAGTTACTTTCCCTTATATGATATTCAGGCGCAGAGCGCTCTTAAACAAGAGCTGATCGATCATATTATCGTCTTTGAAAATACACCTACTCAACAAGAGATTGAAGAGCTGAATCAAGCTGGATCATTTGATTTCTCCGTGAAAGATTTTGAGATGGAAGAGGTAACTAATTATAGATGCAGTGTCAAAGTGATCCCAGGGCGTACTTTGTACGTTCGGATTCATTTTCATACAGGCGCTTATCAACCAAATATGATGTCTGAGATAAAAGATTATTTACTGCACATGATCTCTGACGTCATCTCTGATCCATCTCTTCCTGTGTCAAAGATGACGTTGCTAGATGAGGACAAAACACGGAAAATCGTTTCTCAAAATAACAGGACAGTATCTGTTTCACCTGAAGCGCCAACCCTGCATGGCCTGTTTGAGCGACAGGCGGCAGTCACACCGGAGCGGCCAGCGATTCGCTTTTCCGGCGGTTTGCTGACATACGCTGAGCTTGACATGTACGCCAGCCGGCTGGCTGCGCACCTAGCGGCACGCGGCGTCACAAACGAAAGTATCGTCGGTGTCCTGTCTGAACGCTCACCTGACATGCTGATCGCTGTCCTTGCTGTATTGAAGGCCGGAGGGGCCTATTTGCCGCTTGATCCTGCGTATCCAAAGGAGCGGCTGAGCTACATGCTGAAAGACAGCGGGGCATCACTCTTGCTGACGCAGCCGAAATGTTCCGTACCGAACTTTTCCGGAGAGACGCTTGAAGTTGACATGACATCTCTTGCGAGCGAAAAAGCAGAAAACCATCTATTTACTCCTGCTGACGGCGGTTCTCTCGCCTATGTCATCTATACATCGGGCTCTACCGGGCAGCCAAAAGGAGTGGCCGTTGAGCACCGCCAGGCTGTTTCCTTTCTGACCGGTATGCAGCACCAGTTTCCGCTTTCGGAAGATGACATTGTCATGGTGAAAACCTCTTTTTCCTTTGATGCGTCTGTCTGGCAGCTGTTTTGGTGGACTCTTTCCGGTGCTTCGGCGTATCTGCTTCCGCCCGGCTGGGAAAAAGACCCCGCGTTGATCGTACAAGCCATTCATCAGGAAAACGTGACAACGGCTCATTTTATTCCGGCTATGCTGAACAGCTTTCTCGATCAAGCGGAAATCGAAAGGCTGAGTGACAGGACAAGCCTGAAGCGTGTATTCGCCGGAGGTGAACCGCTTGCGCCGCGTACGGCAGCCCGTTTTGCTTCTGTATTGCCGCAGGTATCATTAATCCATGGCTACGGGCCGACAGAAGCAACGGTAGACGCGGCATTTTACGTATTGGATCCAGAACGGGACAGAGACCGTTTGCGGATTCCGATTGGGAAGCCCGTACCCGGTGCGCGTTTGTATGTTTTAGATCCACATTTAGCCGTACAGCCTTCTGGTGTCGCCGGCGAACTGTACATTGCCGGAGCGGGTGTTGCCAGAGGTTATTTGAATCGGCCGGCATTAACGGAGGAGCGTTTTCTAGAAGACCCGTTTTACCCGGGGGAACGCATGTACAAAACAGGGGATGTGGCGCGCTGGCTCCCTGACGGGAATATTGAATTCCTCGGGCGCACGGATGATCAGGTGAAAATCCGCGGCTACCGGATTGAGCCGGGAGAAATTGAAGCGGCACTAAGAAATATAGAAGGTGTAAGAGAGGCGGCCGTTACCGTACGGACAGACAGCGGGGAGCCGGAATTATGCGCTTATGTAGAAGGGCTCCAAAGAAACGAAATCCGAGCGCAGCTTGAGAGACTGTTGCCGGGCTACATGGTCCCAGCCTATATGATAGAGATGGAACAGTGGCCGGTTACACCAAGCGGAAAGCTCGACCGAAACGCCCTGCCAGCTCCTAGCGGAGCGGCAGATGCGGAGACCTACACGGCGCCGAGAAACGTGACTGAGATGAAACTTTCTCAGCTATGGGAGGACGTGCTGAAAAATGGCCCTGTCGGGATTCACGACAACTTTTTTGACCGCGGGGGACATTCCTTAAAAGCAACGGCGCTTGTCTCACGGATCGCCAAAGAATTCGATGTACAGGTGCCGCTAAAAGATGTGTTTGCCCATCCGACGGTAGAAGGGCTGGCTGCCGTTATCCGTGAAGGAACGGACAGTCCATATGAAGCGATTAAGCCCTCTGAAAAACAGGAAACCTATCCGGTTTCCTCTGCCCAAAAGCGGATTTATGTCCTTCAGCAGCTGGAGGACGGAGGGACAGGCTACAATATGCCGGCTGTGTTAGAGCTCGAAGGGAAGCTCAACCCTGAAAGGATGGACAGAGCTTTCAAAGAGCTGATCAAGCGCCACGAGTCGCTTCGGACCGCCTTCGAACAGGACGCAGGAGGCGATCCGGTGCAGCGCATCCATGACGAAGTGTCGTTTACATTACAGACGACAGTTCTCGGCGACCAAACCGAACAGGAATCGGCAGCCGCGTTTATCAAGCCGTTTGATCTCAGCCAAGCGCCGCTGTTCCGTGCCCAAATCGTAAAGGTATCAGATGAGCGGCACCTGTTACTGGTTGATATGCATCACATCATTTCAGACGGTGTTTCCGTCAACATTCTGATTCGGGAATTCGGCGAGCTGTACAATAATCGGAAGCTTCCGCCACTGCGCATTCAATATAAAGATTATGCCGTATGGCAAGAAGGATTCAAAACAGGAGACGCGTACAAAACGCAGGGGGCGTACTGGCTGAAGCAGCTCGAGGGCGAGCTGCCTGTGCTGGATCTTCCGGCTGATCATGTCCGCCCGCCGGTGCGAAGCTTCGCTGGTGACAAGGTCTCATTTACGCTGGATCAAGAGGTTGCATCAGACCTTCACAAGCTGGCACGAGAAAACGGAAGCACACTGTACATGGTGCTCCTTGCGGCTTACACCGCGTTCTTGTCACGCTTAAGCGGACAGGAGGATATCATCGTCGGCTCGCCAATTGCCGGCCGTCCGCACAAGGATCTTGAGCCGATACTCGGCATGTTTGTGAACACGCTGGCGCTTCGGACACGCCCGGAGGGCGGGAAGCCATTCGTACAGTATTTGCAGGAAGTGCGTGAGACAGCATTGGAAGCCTTTGAGCACCAAGATTACCCGTTCGAAGAGCTTGTCGATAAGCTTGAATTGACACGGGATATGAGCAGAAATCCGCTGTTTGACGTAATGTTTGTTCTTCAAAACATGGATCAGGAATCGTTGGAGCTGGATGAACTTTGTCTCAAACCTGCAGCAAACAATGGGCATCAAACGTCCAAATTTGATTTAACCCTATATGCCCAGGAACAGCCCCACGGTTTGCTGACGTTCCAAATGGAGTTTAGTACTGACTTATATAAGAAAAAAACGATAGAAAAGTGGCTTCAATACTTCATCAATATGTTACTCTCCATCATCAAAGACAACAAAGCCGCTCTCGGAACAATAAATATCCTGAATGAGGATGAGACCCATTACCTTATCCACGAGCTCAATCGCACAAAAATAGATTATCCAAGAAATGAAACCATCAGCAGACTCTTTGAAATGCAGGCTGAACAAACGCCTAATGCTGTAGCAATTGTCAGCGACACCCAAGTATTTACTTACGAGGACCTGAACAGCTGGGCAAATCAAATTGCCTCAGTTCTACAGATTAAGGGCGTAGGGCCTGATAGTGTTGTAGCCTTGTTGACAGGCAGAACACCAGAACTCATTGCAGGAATGCTGGGCATTCTAAAAGCCGGGGGAGCCTATCTGCCTATTGCTTCTGATCTGCCTGTTGAACGAATAGCTTATATGCTGTCAGACAGCGGGGCGGCATTACTCCTTCAATCTGAAAAAACAGAAAAACAACGATTAGACATTGAATGTGAACAAATCATAATCGAAGATATTCAAAAGCAAGGAGAAACGAAGAACGTTGATTCTTCAGCAGGGCCACATTCACTCGCATATATCATTTATACCTCTGGATCAACCGGTAAACCAAAGGGTGTCATGATTGAGCAGCGAAGTGTAATTCGTCTTGTGAAAAACAGCAATTATATTACATTTACACCTGAAGACCGCCTTCTGATGACATCATCAATCGGTTTCGACGTTGGGTCATTTGAAATTTTCGGACCGCTGCTAAATGGTGCCGCTTTGCATCTGTCCGATCAACAAACATTTCTCGATTCCCATCAGCTTAAGAGGTACATAGAACATCAAGGAATCACAACGATTTGGCTGACATCTTCTCTATTCAATCATTTGACAGAACAAAATGAACAAACATTTTCACAGCTGAAACATTTGATTATTGGCGGAGAAGCTTTGTCGCCGAGCCACGTCAATCGAATCAGAAATGTCTGCCCTGAAGTATCTATATGGAATGGATATGGCCCTACCGAAAATACAACTTTTTCGACATGCCTTCACATTCAAAAAACATATGAACTTTCCATTCCGATCGGGCGGCCGGTTGGTAATTCCACCGCTTATATCTTAAATCAATGGGGAGTGCTGCAGCCGGTCGGAGCTGTCGGTGAACTTTGTGTCGGCGGAGATGGCGTCGCCAGAGGATATTTGGGCCGTCCTGATTTAACGAAAGAGAAATTTGTCCCACATCCATTTGCACCTGGCGATCGACTGTATCGCACAGGTGATCTGGCGCGCTGGCTTCCTGACGGGACAATTGAGTACGTTGGCCGTATTGATGATCAAGTAAAAGTCAGAGGCTATCGTGTGGAGCTGGGTGAGATCGAATCAGCACTTCGTCAAATAGACGGGGTCAAAGAAGCCGCAGTGTTAGCACGTACAGCCCAGACCGGGAGCAAAGAGCTGTTTGGCTATATCAGCGTAAAAGCAGGCACGAATGCTGAACAAGTGCGTTCTCTTCTTGCGCGTTCGCTGCCAAACTATATGATCCCGGCGTACATTATTGAAATGGAGACTCTCCCGCTCACATCAAACGGCAAATTGAACCGAAAAGCACTTCCTGAACCAAATTTCACATCTAAACAAACGTACGCTCCACCTCGAAATGACCTTGAAGACCAACTTGTGTTGATCTGGCAGGAGGTTCTCGGCATCCAGAGGATCGGAATAGAGGATTCGTTTTTTGAATTGGGCGGAGATTCAATCAAAGCGCTTCAAGTTTCTGCACGCCTTGGGCGCTATGGACTAAGCTTGCAGGTAAGTGATTTATTCCGTCATCCAAAGATAAAGGACTTATCACCATTGATCCGTAAGTCAGAGAGAATCATAGAGCAAGGACCCATTCAGGGTGACGTTCCTTGGACGCCTGTTCAGCAATGGTTTTTTTCACAAGATATTGAAGAAAGACACCATTTCAATCAGTCTGTCATGCTATTCCATTCTGGACGTTTGTCTGAAAACGCCCTTAGACCAGCCTTGAAAAAACTGGCGGAGCATCATGATGCGCTTCGGATGGTTTATCGCAACGATGATAGGCGATGGATTCAAATCAACCAAGGCATTAAGGAGTCACAGCTATACAGCTTAAGAATCTCTGATCTTTCACAGTCAGAAAGCGGCTGGGAGACGAAAATCAAACAAGAAGTTGCAGATCTTCAGCAAAGCATCAATTTGCAGGAAGGACCATTGTTGCACGCCGCTTTGTTTAAAACACTGACCGGAGATTACTTGTTCCTTGCGATCCATCACCTTGTCGTTGATGGTGTCTCATGGCGGATTTTGCTGGAGGATTTGTCAGCCGGATATCAACAAGCTGCTGCAGGCCAGACGATCCAGCTTCCGCCTAAAACGGATTCCTACCAGGAATACGCAAGACGCATACAGGAATATGCCCAAACCAGTAAGCTGATTCGCGAAGAGGCGTATTGGCGAAGTATAGAAGAACAGCAAGCCGCAGAACTGCCATATGAAATACCGCATCATCTGAACATCGACTCCAGCAAAAGGGACTCATTAAGCTTTTCACTGACTGAAGCAGACACCGCCGTCTTGCTGCAAAATGTCAATTACGCCTATGGCACAGATACACAAGATATTCTGTTAACCGCAGCATCCTTGGCGATTTGTGAATGGACAGGAGGAAGTAAGCTCCGTATCGCTATGGAAGGACACGGTAGAGAACACATTCTGCCAGAGTTAGATATCAGCAGGACGGTCGGCTGGTTTACATCCATGTACCCGGCCTTCATAAGCTTTGAAAATCATAGGGATGAGCTCGGAACCTCAGTAAAAACCGTTAAAGATACACTGGGCCGGATACCAAACAAAGGGGTAGGTTACGGTATGCTGAAATACCTTACACACCCTGAAAATAAAAGCATTACGTTTTCAAAAACACCTGAAATCAGCTTTAACTATTTGGGCCAGTTCAACGACATCGAAAGACAGGACACCTTCCGCCCATCAAGCCTTGGGAGCGGAAAGGATATCACTCATACATGGAAGCGTGAGCAAATCATCGAGATGAGCGCAATGGCAGCAGACAAAAAGCTCCATTTCAATCTTAGTTATCCGCCAGCCCGCTTTCACAGAAACACAATGGAACAGCTTATTAACAGGATTGAACACTTTTTGCTGGACATTATGAAACACTGCGCCGGTCAACAGAAAGCAGAAAAGACACTGAGCGATTTCAGCAGTCAATCATTAACGGCAGAGGACTTGGACAGCATAACCAGCTTGGTGGAAGAATTGTAGAAAATCGTGACAGGAGACATGAACATGACAAAAGCGAATTCAATTCAGGATATTTATCCGCTGTCTTACATGCAGGAAGGGATGCTTTTCCATTCCCTCCTGCAAAAAGATTCACAGGCGTATGTTGAGCAAGCTTCTTTTACAATAGAAGGAAAAGTCAACCCGCAGTTTTTTCAAAACAGCATCAACGCTCTTGTAGAAAGACATGATATTTTCAGAACGATTTTTATCAGCCAAAATGTTTCCTCCCCCCAGCAGGTTGTTCTGAGAGAACGAAATGTCATCGTACTGGAAGAAGACATTACTCATTTAAACGAGGCGGAGCAATCACAGTTTATCGAGCAATGGAAAGAAAAGGACCGGGACCGGGGGTTTCATTTGCAAAAGGATGTGCTCATGCGCATCGCTCTGATTCAAACAGGAGAGAGCCAGTACACTTGTATTTGGACCTTTCATCACATCATGATGGACGGTTGGTGCCTCAGCATTGTGCTAAAGGAGTTTCTGCATATTTACGCATCTTATGTAAATGCATCCCCAATAACATTGGAGCCGGTCCAGCCATACGGAAAGTATATCAAATGGCTGATGGAGCAAGACAAAGAGCAGGCGGTTTCTTATTGGGACCATTATCTTTCCGGCCATGAACAGCAAACCGTGCTCCCGAAGCAGAAAAAAACAAAGGGAAGAAGCAGGCAGGAACACGTTACATTTTCATTCTCTAAGGAAGAAAGCAGCAGGCTTTCAGAGCTTGCTGCAAGAGAAGAAGTGACACTCAGTACGATTTTTCATACCATTTGGGGCATTCTGCTGCAAAAATATAATAATAACGATGACGCCGTATTCGGTTCTGTCATTTCAGGAAGGCCCGCAGAAATCGAAGGCATTGAACATATGGTAGGTCTTTTCATTAATACGATGCCGATTCGGGTGCAGGGGGCAAAAACGCCATTTCTTCAACTTATAAAAGATATGCAAAAAGACCGTCTTGCCGCTGAAGCGTACAGCTACCACCCTTTGTATGAGATTCAATCCCGCTCAGCTGTTAAGCAAGGGCTGATTGATCATATTCTCGTATTTGAAAACTATCCGGTGCAGCAAGAGATTCAAATGCTGAACAAACAGGAACATGCTTCTGATCTTTTTCAAATTCATAATTTCACTGTCGCAGATGAAACCAACTACAGCTTTTATCTTATGGTAGCACCAGGAGAAGAAATCCATATGAAAATGAGCTATGATGCTGAGCAGCACGATCGGTCTTTTGTGCTTTCTGTCAAGGAGCATTTTCTGAATGTTGTATCGCAAATCTTACACAATCCGAATCTTTCACCTGGTGAAATCGAGATTACGACAGACACCGAAAAGCGGCAGCTGATTGGAGAAATCGCAGATCGAACACCAGTTTACGAAACCATCCATGCCATGTTTGAAACACAAGCAGAAAAGACGCCGGATGCTTATGCGGTAATTGATCAAGCCTGCTCGTTAACATACAAAGAACTGAATAAATCGGCTAACAGATTGGCGCGGCATTTACGAATGAAGGGTGTTGCGAGACAGGAGCCCGTTGCGATTATGATGGAACGCTCAGCGGCGTTTATCACAGGTATTCTTGGAATCTTAAAGGCAGGCGGCGCTATTGTTCCGATAGATCCGTATTATCCAGCTGACAGAATCCGTTATATTCTAAATGACTGCGGCTGTTCGCATGTTGTTTCACAAGCGCATCTTTCCTCATCGTTAGAAAACAATTACATTATCACTCATGCAGAAGATATCGAAAGCAAAGAAGACGGCAATAACATGAAGTCAGTCAATAATGCTGACGATCTGCTGTATATCATTTATACGTCAGGTACAACAGGTAAACCAAAGGGTGTTCAATTTGAGCATCGAAACATGGCTAACTTGCTGAAGTTCGAATATGCACACTCTGGCATTGATTTCGAAGCAGATGTTCTGCAATTTGCGACACCTGCCTTTGACGTCTGCTATCAAGAAATATTTTCTGCGCTTCTTAAAGGAGGCACACTGCACATCGTGCCAGAAGCCATAAAAAGAGATGTGCCTCAGCTGTTTGCATTTATAAACAAGCAACAGACGAATATTGTGTTTCTCCCAACTGCTTTTATCAAAATGATTTTCAGCGAGCAGCAACTGGCGAACTCGTTTCCTTATGGCGTCAAACACTTGATTGCAGCCGGGGAACAATTAATGATTTCAGACCTTTTCCAAGAGATGTTACGTGAACGCGACATACACCTGCACAATCATTACGGACCTTCAGAAACTCATGTCGTATCAACGTATACCATTCATCCGGGAGACCCTATTCCGGAGTTTCCGCCAATCGGTAAACCGATAAGCTGTACTGATCTATATATTTTGAATCATCAAAAACAACTGCAGCCCTGCGGCGTACCAGGTGAACTCTATATTTCCGGCGCAAGTGTTGCCAGAGGATATGTCAATCACGATAAACTGACACGCGACAAATTTTCATCCGACCCATTCAGGCCTGGTGTGATCATGTACCGTACAGGTGATTTGGCCAGACGGCTTGAAGACGGCAACATCGAATATATCGGACGGGCAGACAATCAAGTGAAAATCAGAGGTTATCGAATTGAGCCGCAAGAAATCGAAGTCACGCTAATGAATCATCCGGACATTAGTGAGGCTGCCATTCTCATCTGGCAAGATCAAAACGGTGAACATGAATTATGCGCTTACTATTGCAGTGTACAAAAGCTGAATGCAATAGATTTACGCAGTTATATGGCTAGTGAGCTCCCAGAATACATGATTCCGTCGAAATGGATATGGGTTGACAGCATACCTCTTACCCCAAACGGAAAAGTAGATCGCGCAGCACTTCCGGAGCCAGATGCTTCAATCAGCGGAAACCCATATACTGCCCCTCGAAATCTGTTAGAGGCAAAGCTTTCGCAACTATTTGAAGATGTGCTAAAGAATGGACATATAGGCATCCAAGACAACTTTTTTGACAATGGCGGCCACTCGTTAAAAGCAACAGTGCTTATGTCACGGATCGCAAAGGAATTCCATGTGCAAGTTTCACTTAAGGACATCTTTGCTCATCCGACTGTTGAAGGATTAGCTTTAATTATTCGAGAGGCTGAACAAAATCTGTATGCAGCAATTGAACCAGCAGAAGAAAGGGATACATATCCTGTATCTTCGGCCCAAAAACGAATCTATGTGCTTCAACAGCTTGATGAGGGTGTCGCCTATAACATGCCTGCGGTCTTAGAACTGGAAGGTGCACTGGATGTCGCCAAACTGTCTGCTGTATGTAAAGAACTGATCAGCCGGCATGAGCCGCTTCGAACTTCCTTTGTATCCGGAGCTGATGACGAGCCGGTTCAGCGTATCCACACCGAAGTGCCTTTTACGTTAAGTAAAGAGACCACTATCGAGGGATTTGTCCGTCCCTTTGATCTCAGCCAGGCGCCATTATTTAGAGCAGGCCTTATAGAAGTGTCAAACGAGAAGCATGTATTGCTGGTGGATATGCACCATATCATTTCAGATGGCGTATCCGTTCAGCTCCTAATCCGAGAATTTACCGATCTTTATGCAAACCGGCAGCTTAAGCCATTGCGGATCCAATATAAAGATTACGCCGTATGGCAGCAGAAATTTAAAAAGGGAGACTCGTACCAAAAGCAGGAGACTTACTGGCAGCAGCAGTTTAGCGGGGATCTTCCTATACTGGAGCTTCCAACAGATAAACGACGTCCGGCAGAACGGCAATTCATAGGCGGAAAAGTAACCTTTCAATTGGACAAAGAGATCACGGCCCGCATAAAGCGGCTCGCCCATAAAAACAGAAGCACGCTTTATATGACGCTTCTCGCTTTGTATTCAGCCTTTTTGTCTCGGTTAAGCGGTCAGGATGATATCGTGATTGGTTCACCAATCGCCGGACGGCCCCATGCCGACCTTGAAGCTGTTCTTGGGATGTTCGTCAATACACTGGCTCTCCGCACACGCCCAGCGGGTAATAAGACATTTGAGGAATTTCTGAAAGAAGTCAGACAGACGGCATTAGAAGCGTATGAGCATCAGGATTACCCGTTTGAAGAGCTTGTGGACAAACTCGGTGTGCAGCGGGAAATGAGCCGGAATCCTTTGTTTGACACAACGCTAGTCCTTCAGAATATGGAACAGCAAAAGCTAAAAATGAATGATGTACAGCTTCAGTGGAACGACTTGGAGCACCCAATATCAAAATTTGATATTTCCCTATACGTTACAGAGCATGATTCCGAGCTTTTCTGTCAGTTTGAATACAGTACAGCTTTGTTTGAGAAAGAAACCATCCAAAGGTGGGCCAGCCTTTTCACCACGCTTGTGGAACATACAGCTGCCAGCCCTGAAACAGAATTGGACGATATTCCAATCTTAACAAAAGAAGAAGAGAGAGATTTCATTGAATCATGCCATCCGTTTGAGGAGACGGGCTATTCAATGAATCAAACGCTCCACTATGCACTCGAACAGCAGGCAGCAAAAACGCCTGATCAGGCGGCCGTTATCTTCGAAGATGGAGTGATGACCTATAAAGAATTGAACGAACAGGCTAACCGTATCGCCTGGGAGCTAATTGGACGGGGGGTAAAACCCGAAACGACTGTTGCCATTATAGGAAAGCGTTCACCTGAAATGCTGCTTGGCATTTATGGCATTCTTAAAGCTGGCGGCGCTTATCTGCCCATCGACCCGGATTATCCGGAAGAACGAATCAGCTTTCTGCTGGAGGACAGCGGTACAAACATTCTCCTGCTTCAGTCTGCCAGCCTTCATATTCCGGCATTTACAGGAGAGATTGTCTATCTCAATCAGACAAATAACGGACTGGCACATCGTTTGTCCAATCCGAATGTGGATGTTCTCCCGCAATCTTTAGCCTATGTCATCTATACATCCGGCTCTACCGGGATGCCTAAGGGTGTTGAAATTGAACATCGATCAGCGGTGAATTTTTTGAATTCCCTACAGTCCCGCTATCAGCTAAAGCATTCAGATATGATTATGCACAAAACATCATATTCATTCGATGCTTCAATATGGGAGCTGTTTTGGTGGCCTTATGCCGGAGCTTCTGTTTATCTGCTTCCTCAGGGAGGCGAAAAAGAACCTGAAGTGATCGCGAAGGCCATAGAAGAACAAAAGATCACAGCTATGCATTTTGTGCCTTCAATGCTCCATGCATTTTTAGAACATATAAAATATCGCTCTGTACCGATTAAGACAAACAGACTCAAGCGAGTGTTTTCTGGGGGAGAACAGCTGGGGACCCATCTTGTCTCCCGATTTTACGAGTTGCTTCCAAATGTTTCAATAACCAATTCCTATGGGCCAACGGAAGCAACCGTAGAAGCTGCATTCTTTGATTGTCCGCCGCATGAAAAACTTGAACGGATCCCAATTGGAAAACCTGTTCATCATGTCAGATTATATATCCTGAATCAGAATCAGCGGATGCTGCCTGCTGGATGTATCGGCGAACTGTACATTGCCGGAGCGGGTGTTGCCAGAGGTTATTTGAATCGGCCGGCATTAACGGAGGAGCGTTTTCTTGAAGACCCGTTTTACCCGGGGGAACGCATGTACAAAACCGGGGATGTGGCGCGCTGGCTCCCTGACGGGAATGTTGAATTCCTCGGGCGCACGGATGATCAGGTGAAAATCCGCGGCTACCGGATTGAGCCGGGAGAAATTGAAGCGGCACTAATAAGCATAGAAGGTGTAAGGGAGGCGGCCGTTACCGTACGGACAGACAGCGGGGAGCCGGAATTATGCGCTTATATAGAAGGGCTCCGGAGAAACGAAGTGCGGGCACAGCTTGAAAGACTGTTGCCGGGCTACATGATCCCAGCCTATATGATAGAGATGGAACAGTGGCCGGTTACACCAAGCGGAAAGCTTGACCGAAACGCCCTGCCAGCTCCTGGCGGAGCGGCAGATGCGGAGACCTACACGGCGCCGAGAAACGTGACTGAGATGAAGCTTTCTCAGCTGTGGGAGGACGTGCTGAAAAATGGCCCTGTCGGGATTCACGACAACTTTTTTGACCGCGGGGGACATTCCTTAAAAGCAACGGCGCTTGTCTCACGGATCGCCAAAGAATTCGATGTACAGGTGCCGCTAAAAGATGTATTTGCCCATCCGACAGTAGAAGGGCTGGCGGCCGTTATCCATGAAGGAACGGACAGTCCATATAAAGCGATAAAACCGGCTGAAAAGCAGGAAACGTATCCGGTTTCCTCTGCCCAAAAGCGGATTTATGTCCTTCAGCAGCTGGAGGACGGAGGGACAGGCTACAATATGCCGGCTGTATTAGAGCTCGAAGGGAAGCTCAACCCTGAAAGGATGGACAGAGCTTTCAAAGAGCTGATCAAGCGCCACGAGTCGCTTCGGACCTCCTTCGAACAGGACGCAGGAGGCGATCCGGTTCAGCGCATCCATGACGAGGTGCCGTTTACGTTACAGACTACAGTTCTCGGCGCACGAACCGAACAGGAGGCCGCAGCCGCATTTATCAAACCGTTTGATCTCAGCCAAGCGCCGCTGTTCCGTGCCCAAATCGTAAAGATATCAGATGAGCGGCACCTGTTGCTGGTTGATATGCATCACATCATTTCAGACGGTGTTTCCGTCAACATTCTGATTCGGGAATTCGGCGAGCTGTACAATAATCGGAAGCTTCCGGCACTGCGCATTCAATATAAAGATTATGCCGTATGGCAAGAAGAATTTAAAACTGGAGACGCGTACAAAACGCAAGAGGCGTACTGGCTGAAGCAGCTCGAGGGCGAGCTGCCTGTGCTGGATCTCCCCGCTGATCATGCCCGCCCGCCGGTGCGAAGCTTCGCGGGTGACAAGGTCTCATTTACGCTGGATCAAGAGGTTGCATCAGGCCTTCACAAGCTGGCACGAGAAAACGGAAGCACACTGTACATGGTGCTCCTTGCGGCTTACACCGCGTTCTTGTCACGCTTAAGCGGACAGGAGGATATCATCGTCGGCTCGCCAATCGCCGGCCGGCCGCACAAGGATCTTGAGACGATACTCGGCATGTTTGTGAACACGCTGGCGCTTCGGACGCGCCCGGAGGGCGGGAAGCCGTTTGTACAGTACTTGCAGGAAGTGCGCGAGACAGCATTGGAAGCCTTTGAGCACCAGGATTACCCGTTCGAAGAACTTGTCGATAAGCTTGAATTGACACGGGATATGAGCCGGAATCCAGTGTTTGATGCGATGTTAGTTGTTCAAAATAATGATTACGAGCGATTGCATCTTCATGATTTGCAAATGAAGCCGGCACAAGTTTCTCATCTCGTTTCTAAATTCGATTTGACACTACAGGCATCTGAGGGCGACGGAAACATTCATTTCCTTTTTGAATATTCAACCGCATTGTTCGAGAAAACCACCATTGAACGCTGGGCATCGCATTTAACAAATGTACTTAGCATCATTGGTAAAAACCCGGAGGTGACACTCAACCATATCGACATCCTGACCCAAGAAGAGCGGCACCAGCTGCTTAATGAGTTTAACACCGGGCAAGCGAATCAATACGGAGTTCAAACAATCAGTCAATTGTTTGAGCAGCAAGCTGCACGAACACCAAAAGCTTCTGCACTTGTCAGCGGAGACAAAACACTCACTTATCAAGAGCTTGACGAGTGGTCCAATGGAATCGCACGTGCATTGCGCAGCCGAGGTGTTAAGCCGGACACACCAGTAGGCATCATGATGCATCGTTCGTTCAGTATGATAGCATCCATACTTGGTGTGTGGAAAGCCGGAGGCTGTTACGTTCCCATCGATCCTGAATACCCGACAGAACGGAAACGCTATATCCTTAGCGACAGCGGAACGAAACTGCTGATGACAATAAATGAAGCGGATCGGGAAGCACTTGCTGACTTTGAAGGAGAGATCTTAGCGATAGAAAGTGTAGAGGCATACGACAAATCACCGCTGCCGCAAGTATCGTCTGCTCATCATTTGGCTTATATCATTTATACCTCTGGAACGACGGGCCGTCCAAAAGGGGTAATGGTCGAGCATAAAGGTATTGCCAACACTCTTCAGTGGCGGCGAAACGCTTATGCATTCAACGAGACAGATACCATTCTGCAGCTCTTTTCTTTCTCATTTGACGGCTTTATAACGAGTATGTTTACACCGCTTTTGTCAGGTGCAAAAGCCGTTTTGCTTCATGAAGAGGAAGCGAAGGATATTCTGGTCATTAAGCATCAGCTGTCTCGTCAACGGATTACACATATGATTATTGTGCCTGTTTTATATCGAGCGCTTTTGGACATAGTGCAGCCGGAAGATGTAAAGACGCTTAGAGTCGTCACACTGGCGGGAGAAGCGGCTGACCGCGAATTGATCGACCGCAGCTTAGCTATATGTCCGCATACCGAACTCGCCAACGAATATGGACCGACAGAAAACAGCGTGGCGACTACCGTCATGAGACATATGGAAAAGCAGGCATACGTAAGCATCGGCCAGCCGATTGACGGGACTCAAGTGCTGATTTTAAATAGCAATCATCAGCTTCAGCCAATCGGTGTTGCGGGAGAGCTTTGTATAGCAGGAACAGGGCTTGCAAGAGGGTACGTTAATCTTCCAGAACTGACAGAGAGAGCATTCACGCAGAATCCATTTAAACCCGAAACACGAATGTACCGAACAGGAGACGCCGCCAGATGGATGGCCGACGGAACACTCGAATATCTCGGAAGAATCGATGATCAAGTCAAAATCAGAGGATACCGTGTAGAAACGAAAGAAATTGAATCGGTCATCCGGTGTATAAATGGTGTAAAAGACGCCGCAGTAGTTGCTCATGAAACAGCGTCAGGACAAACCGAATTAAGTGCTTATGTGGTGACAAAACCAGAGTTGAGCACAAATGCTGTACGCTCAGAATTACAAAACAAGCTGCCGGTGTTTATGCACCCTGCGTTTATTGAAAAACTGGACTCACTTCCATTGTCACCAAACGGCAAGCTGGATCGCGGAGCACTTCCAAAACCTGTATATAACCACGAAGGTGAACGTCCATTCCTCCCGCCAGCCAGCAAAATGGAACAAATACTGGCAGATATATGGCAAGAAGTACTGGGGGCAGAAAAGATCGGAACAGCTGATTCGTTCTTTGAACTTGGCGGAGATTCAATCAAAGCGTTACAGGTATCTGCGCGGCTTCACCGGATAGGCAAGCAAATGGCAGTGAAAGATTTGTTTAGCCATCCGACCATTCAAGAATTGGCAGCTTATATCCGTGATTCAGATACAAGTTCCAGCCAAGCTCCGGTTGAGGGAGACGTACAATGGTCGCCTGTTCAAAAATGGTTTCTTTCTCAAGATATAAAAGAAAAACACCATTTTAATCAGTCCGTAATGCTGTATCGAAGCACCTCTGTACAAGAAGACGCACTGCGCAAAACGTTAAAAGCAATAACGTGTCATCATGATGCGCTGCGAATGGTGTTTACACAGAATGAACAAGGAAAGTGGGATCAATATAATCGGCCGCTCAGTCATTCGGACGACGCGTTGTACGGCCTTCAGATGATTGATTTATCAGCTCCGGACGGCACTGATGGAAATAGAGCGTATGAGCCTATTATCAAACGTCATGTACTTGATATTCAGCAGAAAATGGATTTGAAGAATGGTCCGCTGCTGCAAGCCGGTCTTTTCCACACAATTGACGGTGATTTCTTATTTTTATCTGCTCATCACCTCGTCGTTGACGGCATTTCATGGCGGGTTCTGCTTGAAGATTTGGCTTTAGGGTATCGCCAAGCTGCAGGCGGGGAGGATATCAAACTGCCGCCTAAAACAAGCTCATTTAAAGCGTATACGAAAAAGCTCTCTGACTACGCTGAAAGCCAGCAGCTCATGAAACAGCTCAAGTATTGGCGCGAAGCCGAAGAGTATCAAACAGAGGCATTGCCTTTTGATCACATTGATGGAACTAGAGCACACGAGGGACAACGGTCCACGATTTCGTTTACCTTAAACGAGAAAGAGACAGCAGCACTCTTAAAAGACGCCAACAGCGCATATAACACTGATACGCAGGACATGCTGCTCGCTTCTGTCATTCTTGCGCTGCGCCATTGGACCAATCAATCCGCCTTCAAACTATCATTAGAGGGCCACGGGCGAGAGGATGTATTAGAAGGAATAGATGTGAGCCGGACGGTTGGATGGTTTACCGCCATTTATCCGTTATTGGTTAAATTGAACGCAGACTTGCCAGATTCGGAAGAATACATGGTTCATGTGCTAAAAACAACAAAAGATACACTGAGACGTGTACCTGACAAAGGATTCGGCTACGGTGTCATCAAATATTTGACTCCGCCTGGCAAAAAAGACATCAATTTCACAGGTGCACCAGAAATCAGCTTTAATTATCTTGGTCAATTTGAAAGCGGCCGCACAGCTGAAGTACCTGAGGAGGACGCCTTCTCATTCTCTCCGCTGGGTGCCGGGGGTGATATCAGCACAACATGGAACCGTGAACAGTCGCTGGATATCAGTGCAATCGCTGCAGAAGGGAAAATGACTGTCAATATGACTTATGACACTACCCGTTTTCAGCGCAAAACCATCGAACAGCTTAGCGAAACATGCCGTCAATTTTTATTACAGCTGATCGAACACTGCCAGAACAAAAGCGAAACAGAAAAAACGATCAGCGATTATGATGATCAAGAACTGACCGAGGATGCCCTGCAAGAGATTGCTGATATGCTCAGTTTTCACTAATGAAACCGTGAAGAAAGGTGCAGACACTATGGATAACATAAAAAAAATCAAGAACATTTATCCTCTGAGTCACATGCAGGAGGGAATGCTCTTTCATTCCTTCCTCCGTAAAGAGGAGGGGGCATACGTTGAGCAGTCGCTCTTCACTATTAAAGGAAGCCTCAGCTATAAATGGTTTCAGCGCAGCATTCAAGCCATTATCGACCGCCATGATATTTTCAGAACCGTGTTTTTGCCGCACGTCCCGCATTTGTCGGGACCTCGGCAAGTCGTGATGACAGAACGTGAATTCCATTTGTACAGCGAAGACATTTCCCATCTGCCAACAAACGACCAGAATGAGTATATTGAACGCTTTAAAGAGAAGGACAAGCAAAAAGGCTTTGATCTGCAAAAAGACATGCTGATGCGGATTTCTCTGTTCAAAACAGCTGAAGATGAGCATGTCTGTCTTTGGAGTCACCATCACATTTTAATGGACGGATGGTGCCTAGGTATTGTTATGCAGGAATTTATGCAAATTTATCAATCGATTCATGCAGGAAAACCGCTTTCATTAGACCCTGTCCGTCCGTACAGCACCTATATTTCCTGGCTGACAAACCGAGACAAAGAAAAAGCAGCGGCCTACTGGGATACCTATTTAAAAAACTACAGCACTCCATCACCTCTGCCTCGTGTGTCTGATAAAGAAACAAAAGAAGGTTATCACCGTGAAGATTTGATATTTTCATTAAATAAACCACTGACAGACAAGCTGAAAGAGACTGCCAAACAACACGGCGTCACGCTCGCTACCCTTATTCAGGCTGTCTGGGGTGTGATGCTGCAGCAATATAACCGCACAGACGACGTTGTGTTTGGCGCAGTTGTATCAGGAAGACCGTCAGAAATCCCAGGCGTGGAGCAAATGATAGGGTTGTTTATCAATACCATACCGATTCGAATTAAAACACATCAAGACGAAACGTTTCAAGAACTGTTCATACGATGCCAGAAAGAAATGCTGGAAGCTGAGCCGTTTACCTGCCAGCCTTTATTTGATATTCAGGCAAACACCGCATTAAAACAGGAACTGATTGATCACATTATCGTCTTTGAAAACTATCCGTTACAGCAGAAAATCGCCGATTCCGCTGATCAGACCGATTCACCGCTGCAAATCGATCAAGTTCAAGTATCCGAGCAATCAGGATATAACTTTAATCTTGTCGTTGCTCCCGGCGAAGAGCTTGTCATCAAGTTCAGCTATAATGCATTCGTTTACGATGCTGCCTGGATCAGCTGTATCAAGAGGCAATTTACGCAAGCGCTTAGCACAGCTGCACAGCACCCTCATATGCCAATTGCTGATTTTTCTTTTCTTGATGCAACAGAAAAAGAGCAGATTGTCACACAGTTCAACAATACAAAAACGGAGTATCCAAAGAAACATACAATTATCGATTTATTTCGCGAACAAGCAGAAAAGACGCCAGACCATACCGCACTTGTGTATGGCAATATGTCTATTTCGTATAAAGAGCTTGATAAACGCTCTAATGCGCTCGCCAGAGAGTTAATTCAAAAGGGATTTCGGAAAAACGAGACAGCCGGAATATTGGCTGCACATTCTCCCGAATTCATGATCAGTGTGCTTGCCGTATTAAAAGCAGGGGGAGCATACCTCCCGCTTGATGAGGAGCTTCCGCCTGAACGAGTCAGCTTTATGCTTGAGGAAACGCAAGCAAAAATGCTGATTGTTCAAAAGGGGCTGGAGCAAAATGCTGCGTTCTCAGGAACATGTATGATTGCAGATGCGCAGGCATTGATGGGAGAGAACCATTTTCCTATCAACACCATCTCCAGTCCAGACGATCTTGCATATATCATGTATACCTCAGGATCAACAGGCCGGCCGAAAGGGGTCATGATCACGAATCGCAATGTCGTGTCCCTTGTCAGAAACAGCAATTACACGTCTGCGTCCGGTGATGACCGGTTTATTCTGACTGGATCTATCAGCTTTGACGCCGTCACCTTTGAAATGTTCGGGGCACTTTTAAATGGCGCAAGCCTTCATATCATTGATAAATCGACAATGCTGACACCTGATCGGTTTGGAGCATATTTGCTTGAAAATGACATTACAGTGCTATTTTTAACGACAGCTCTTTTTAATCAGCTGGCACAGGTACGAGCTGACATGTTTCGCGGACTCGATACGTTATATGTCGGAGGAGAAGCACTTTCGCCTGCTCTGATGAATGCTGTCAGGCACGCCTGCCCAGATCTCGCGCTTCATAATATTTACGGGCCTACGGAAAACACGACTTTTTCAACCTTTTTTGAAATAAAGAGAGACTATGCGGGGCCGATTCCGATTGGAAAACCAATCAGCAATAGCACCGCTTACATCTTAGATACAAAAGGACGTCTTTTGCCAATAGGCGTTCCCGGCGAGCTTTGTGTTGGCGGTGATGGGGTCGCTAAAGGCTATTTGAACAAAGATGACCTGACAAATGCTGTTTTTTCTCCTCATCCTTTCTTGCCTGGAGAAAGAATATACCGTACCGGTGATTTGGCGCGCTGGCTGCCTGATGGAAACTTAGAATACATCAGCAGAATTGACAGGCAAATGAAAATCCGCGGAAAACGAATTGAGCCTGCCGAAATAGAAGCGCACCTGTTAGAAATGGAAGGCGTTCAAGAAGCAGCAGTGACATTGAGAGAAAAAGATGGAGAGGCGCAGCTGTACACTCATTACGTCGGTGATCACAAAAAAACAGATACGGATTTTCGCGCCGATTTGGCGCGTGTGCTTCCAGACTATATGATCCCGCAGCACTGGGTGCGTGTGGAGCGGATGCCGCTTACCGGAAACGGAAAAATAGACCGCAGCGCGCTGCCTATTCCAGAAAATAAGCCTGCCAAACGACAGAACATCATATTGCCAAGAAACTTGGTTGAAGAAGAATTGGCGAACATTTGGAAGCAAGTCCTCGGTGTTAACACAATCAGTATTGATGATGACTTCTTTGCTATTGGCGGACATTCACTAAAAGCACTGCAAGTCATACATACACTAAAACATCAGCAGAACATTGACATACCGATTGATTTCTTGTTCGAACATCCGACAATCGCTCAGCTTGCCGAAAAACTTTATTCTAAACAGCTGACAGCAGCAAATGAACAGCATGTGATCAAACTGAACCAGCACGGCGCGCAAAATCTTTTCTGCTTCCCGCCGATATCGGGATTTGGCATTTATTTTAAAGACCTTGCTTTATTGCTGAATGAGAAGGCAGCCGTATACGGGTTTCACTTTATTGAACAAGACACCCGCATTGAACAATATGTTAATTGCATGACGGACATACAGCCTGAGGGCCCATACGTTTTATTAGGCTACTCTGCTGGCGGAAACCTGGCTTTTGAAGTGGCACAGGCTATGGAGCGCAAAGGATTGGAAGTCAGCGACTTCATTATCGTGGACGCTTATCTAAAAGAACAGCCTTTGCCTATCGATACCGGGAATGACGAATCTGCAGCATATCTGCCTGAAGCAGTCAGAGAAAAGGTGATGAAGAAAAAAAGAAACTATCAGGAATATTGGGCACAATTGCTGAATGAAGGCCACATCAAAGCAAGCATTCATTTCATCGAAGCTGGAATCCATCCCGAAACCAGCGGGCATACAGGCTTAACGAAATGGGAAGGCGCCTGCGGAAACTATAGTGAGTACACGGGTTTTGGCGCTCATAAAGACATGCTGGAAGGAACATATGCTGAAAAGAATGCTGACATCATCCTCGACATTTTAGAAAAGATCACTTCAAATAAAGCAATCCCGCACAAACAATAGAGCGGATTCGCGGACAGAGGCATTCTCTGTCCGCTTCTTTTTGTATCAAAGAATGGATCGATGACACTAGGGAATGATAACATCATCCTTTTTCTTGGAGGCTTGTCATGGATCATCTATCTTTTCTTACGTTTATCATGCTGATTCTAGCCAGTTACAGACTGACACATTTGATTGTATTCGACAAAATCACAGAATTTATCCGAAAACCTTTTATGAAAAAGAAAAGGATTGTTGATCAAAACGGGCATGTAGATGAAAAAAGCGTGCCGGCTTCTAACTTTGGATACATGCTCAATTGCTACTGGTGTGCCGGTGTTTGGTGTGCCATCTTGATCGGACTTGGCTATCTTTTTTTGCCTCGTATTGCAATACCGCTGATCTTTATTTTAGCCATTGCCGGAGCACAAGCGATCCTTGAAACGGCTGTCGGTGTCGGCGTAAAACTTATTGACGTGTTAAAAAGTTTGCAAACCATGATGAATGATAAAAAGTCCTAAAAGCGGCTCACAACATGCTTTAGGACTTTTTTCGTTTATTTAGTGAGATAGACATTCTGTTAATCACCCTTTTATAGCCCGGGAATACCGTAATAGCGAATAGTGAAAGTGATGTAATGGGGGAGAAGAAACAGAATGAAGGTTTGCCAAAAGTCGATTGTCCGTTTCCTTGTCAGCTTGATCATCGGAACGTTTGTCATTTCCGTTCCGTTTATGGCCAATGCGCAGTCTGACAGGGAGCTGAGAGCCGTATGGATTGCTTCCGTATTAAATATTGATTGGCCGTCCAAAAAAGGGTTATCTGTGAAAGAGCAAAAACAGGAGTATATCAAACTGCTGGACGATGTGCAAAAAATGGGAATGAATGCCGTTATCGTTCAGATTAAACCGACGGCTGATGCCTTTTATCCGTCAGCTTACGGGCCTTGGTCGGAATACTTAACCGGTGTCCAAGGGAAGGACCCGGGCTATGATCCTCTTGCATTTATAATTGAAGAAACCCATAAACGAAATTTGGAATTTCACGCGTGGTTTAATCCTTACCGTATTACAATGAATCATACAGATCTTAATAAATTGTCTGAGAGTCACCCGGCAAGAAAACATCCAGATTGGGTTGCCGCCTACGGAAACCAGCTGTATTATCATCCAGGCATTCCAGAAGCGAGAGATTTTATCGTCAAAGGCATTGAAGAAGTCGTAAAACATTATGATATCGATGCTGTTCATATGGATGATTATTTTTACCCTTATAAAATAGCAGGACAGGAATTTCCTGATCAAGCACAGTATGAACAATACGGAAAAGACGCTTTTTCTAATATCGATGACTGGCGGCGGGACAATGTGAACCAGCTTGTCAAACAAATCAACCAAACAATTAAAGCTGCAAAACCGTATGTCAAATTCGGCATCAGTCCCTTTGGAGTATGGAGAAACGCCGCAGATGACCCGACCGGATCGAATACAAAAGCAGGCGTCAGAAATTATGACGATCTATATGCAGACACAAGGCATTGGATCCAAGAAGGCGACATCGATTATATTGCTCCGCAAATTTATTGGAGTATCGGCTTTAACGCAGCGGCGTACGACGTGCTGGCTGATTGGTGGAGCAATGAAGTCAAAAATAGGCCTGTTCACTTATATATTGGCCAGGCAGCATATAAAATCAATAACAATTTTGATCCGCCTTGGTCCGACCCTGAGGAATATGTGCGGCAAATCACTTTGAACCGCCAGCTTGAACTGGTGAAAGGAAGCATGCATTTCAGCCTCAAGGACCTCAACAAAAATCCGCTTGGCATCAAAGACAGGCTCAGCACCGATCTTTACAGCAAGCCGGCACTGGTTCCGCAAATGCCTTGGCTTGACAATACCGCCCCAAAAAAACCGAAGCTTACGAAAGTCACCGAAGACAAAAACGGCAATCTTCTGCAGATTAAAGATCACCCATCAAATCAAAAAACGAAAGAAACAGCCTATTATGCGATATACAGAGCCGAAGGGAAAAAGCAGAGAACATTGCTGGCAACGCAAAGAAAAACACATGAGCAGCAAACCTTCTTAGATAACACGGCAGATCCTAACAAGAAATATACGTATTATGTCACTTCAGCAGACCGGCTTCATAACGAAAGCAAGGCTTCCAAACGAACAACAAAATAAGAAATGAGAAGGACGGCTTTCTAAGTCGTCTTTTTTAGTGATTTTGGAGACAGGAAACGATGGTAAACCGCTGTATTTTTTAAAAAAACAAAGGTGAGATTCACATGAATATGGAGGCGGTGTTTGGACATTTTCCATTATTGGAATCTGAGAAGCTAGAATCGAAGAGAAACACGTACAGGACGTGTTTTACGTTTTCATTTTTAGTCTGGTTAGGTGCCACATTATTTTTTGTGCTGTTCGAAGATGCTGTGTTGACTGATCCGGCTGAAGAAGCCTTTTTGACGAACTTTCTTCTCTTGGAAGCGGGCACCGCTCTTGTTTTATGCCTTGTGTTCTTTCTCTATCAAAAACTCGATCAATCACAGTTCGCGGTGATCAAGCTAGGTATATGGGGATCAGCGGTCGGTTTATTGATTGATACGATTTCCCTTTGGAATCTCCCTCATCTTCCCGGCTTTATCAAAGGGCCAAGTTATTGCGTTTGCGATATGGATGGTATGCGCCTACTGCATGTATTTGCTCATTCCGCTGAAATTATCACATAAAAAATGATTCAGTTTTAATTTTCAGACTTTTCTTGTCAGGGAATGATTATAGAACTCGCCTAATAGGATGTTACAAAGATGTGAAGGAGGAAACGATGTGAATTTTGAGCTGACAAAAGAACAACAAATGGTGCGTGAAATGGTAAAAGATTTTGCGAAAAAAGAAATTGCTCCTCACGCTGAACATGTAGATCAAACAGGCGAGTTCCCGATACAAACATTTGAAAAAATGGGTGAACTCGGTCTGATGGGTATTCCATTTCCAGAAGAATACGGCGGATCTGGCGGTGATACGATTTCATATGCCTTAGCGGTTGAAGAAGTCGGCAAAGCCTGCGGCAGTACTGGATTAAGCTATGCTGCAGCGGTCTCGTTAGGCGCAAGCCCTCTTTACTACTTCGGAACAGAAGAGCAAAAACAGACGCATTTGACGCCGCTGGCTTCAGGCACAGCACTCGGATCATTCGGCCTGACGGAGCCAAATGCCGGCTCAGATGCAGGAGGCACTCAAACAAAAGCGATTTCAAATGGTGACGAGTATGTAATCAACGGCGAAAAGTGCTGGATCACTAATGCAAGCTACGCACGCACAGTTATTGTAACCGCCGTAACAGGCAAAAACAAAGACGGAAAAAACATCATCTCCGCATTAATCGTGCCAACTGACACACCAGGACTTACGATTACGAGCCCGTACGATAAAATGGGCGTCCGCGGATCGAATACAGCGGAAATTTTGCTTGAGGATGTAAGAGTGCCTGCGGCCAACTTACTTGGCGATCCAACAAAAGGGTTTAAACAGTTTCTATATACGCTGGACGGAGGGCGAATCTCCATCGCTGCTCTTGCAGTCGGCATTGCCCAAGCGGCCCTTGACGCATCATTGGCATATGCGAAAGAACGAAAGCAGTTTGGACAGCCGATTTCTTCCTTTCAAGCGATTCAATTTAAGCTTGCTGACATGGCGATGGAAATTGATCTGGCACGGCAAATGGTGTTAAAAGCCGCTTGGCTGAAAGACCATAACCACCCGTTCACCAAAGAAGCGGCGTACGCCAAGCTATTCGCATCTGAAATGGCGACAAGAGCTTGCAATCAAGCCATTCAAATCCATGGAGGTTCAGGCTATATGAAAGAGTATGGGGTGGAACGGATGCTGCGGGACGCAAAATTAATGGAAATCGGTGAAGGCACATCTGAAATTCAGCGTCTCGTGATCGCCAGACAGCTTTTAAAATAAAAATGTAAACGCTTTCCCATCATTAAGAAAGGAGGAACAATGAATGGCTGAACTCATCCATTCCACAATCGGCAGGCTGCTGGAACAAACAGCTGATGCGTATCCCGATCGAGACGCTGTTGTGTATCCAGACCGAAATATCCGTTATACGTACGCTCAATTTGACAGTCTGTGCCGTCAAACCGCTAAAGGCCTTATGCGGATGGGGATTGGAAAAGGAGACCACGTCGCCATATGGACTTCTAATATCCCTGAATGGCTTGCCGTCCAGTTCGCAACTGCGAAGATCGGAGCCGTGCTCGTAACCGTCAATACCAATTATCAAGCACACGAACTGGACTACTTGTTAAAGCAAACGGATGCCGCCGCGCTTATTATCATGGATTCATACAGGGGCACTTCTTATCCAGACATCGTGAACAGTTTAATTCCAGAACTGCAAGAAGCAAAGCCCGGCCAACTGAAATCTGAACGCTATCCCTTTTTAAAAACGCTGCTCTATATTGGCAATAAACGGTTGCCTGGCATGTATCATTGGGACGATACAGAGATATTGGCGAAAACAGTGACAGATGCTGAGCTTGAAGAGAGAATGAACAGCCTGGATAAAGACAATGTGATTAATATGCAATACACATCAGGAACGACAGGGTTTCCAAAAGGCGTGATGCTGACCCATTTCAATGTCATCAATAACGCTGCCAATATCGCTGAATGTATGGCTTTAACCTCTCAAGACCGCATGTGCATCCCTGTTCCGTTTTTTCACTGCTTTGGATGCGTCCTTGGGGTTTTGGCATGTGTATCCGTCGGGGCAGCCATGATACCCGTGCAAGAATTTGATCCCGTTACCGTCCTTAAAACGGTAGAAAAAGAGAAATGCACAGCGCTCCATGGTGTGCCTACCATGTTTATCGCCGAGCTGCATCATCCGGATTTTGATGCATATGATCTATCGACGCTCCGAACAGGAATCATGGCCGGCTCTCCCTGTCCAAGTGAAGTGATGAAAGCTGTGATTGAAAGGATGGGCATGAAAGACATTACGATCGCCTATGGACAAACCGAAGCCTCGCCAGTCATTACACAAACGAGAGCAAATGATTCCTTCATAAGAAGAGTCGAAACAACCGGCCGCGCCCTGCCACATACTGAAGTGAAAATTGTAGAACCTGGGACATGTCAAGAAGTTCAAAGAGGCGTGCAGGGAGAACTGTGCACCCGCGGCTATCACGTCATGAAAGGCTATTATAAAGACAAAGAAGCGACCAGAAAAGCAATCAATCATGACGGATGGCTGTTTACCGGAGATCTTGCTGTCATGGATGAAGACGGGTACTGCCGCATCACCGGAAGATTAAAAGATATGCTCATCAGAGGCGGCGAGAACATTTATCCGCGGGAAATTGAAGAATTTTTATACCGGCATCCCGCTGTTTTAGATGTACAGGTCGTTGGTGTGCCTGACGCCAAATTTGGGGAGGAAGCTGCAGCCTGGATTAAACTGAAAGACGGTAAAAGCGTTTCACCTGATGAGCTTAAAGCCTATTGCAAAGGGAAAATCGCCCGCCACAAAATTCCGCGTTATGTTATTTTTACGGATGACTATCCGATGACGGCCTCAGGCAAAATTCAAAAATATAAACTGCGAGAAAAAACGATTGAAATGTTTAACCTATCATCAAGTCAATGAGGTGAAATCATGTTTACAAAAGTACTGATCGCCAACCGCGGAGAAATTGCAATGAGAATTATCCGAACATGCAGCAGTCTCGGCATTAAAACGGTCGCGGTTTATTCAGAAGCAGACAAGGACGCGCTCCATACAAAAGCCGCTACAGAGGCATATTTGATCGGGGAATCGAGAGTCAGTGAAAGTTATTTAAATATAGAGAGAATCATAAAGACGGCGAAAAAAGCAAATGCCGACGCGATCCACCCGGGATATGGATTGTTATCAGAAAACAGCCGGTTCGCTGAACGCTGCAAGCAAGAAAACATCGTGTTTATCGGACCTTCCCCTGATATCATCGCAAAGATGGGCAGCAAAATTGAAGCGCGAAAAGCAATGGAGGCTGCAGGTGTCCCTGTGGTGCCGGGCGTTTCTGAATCCCTCGGAGATATAGAGGCAGCCTGCCGCACCGCAAGTCAAATCGGCTATCCTGTCATGCTGAAAGCTTCAGCGGGCGGAGGGGGCATTGGAATGCAGCGTGTTGAAAATGAAGAAGCATTAAAAAAAGCGTACGAGGGAAACAAAAAGCGCGCAGCAGATTTTTTTGGTGACGGGTCGATGTATATAGAAAAAGTTATTGAACATGCGCGTCACATCGAGGTTCAGCTTTTGGCCGATCAACACGGCCATACAGTACATCTGTTTGAACGTGATTGCTCTGTTCAGAGGCGCCACCAAAAAGTCATTGAAGAGGCACCGTCTCCATTTGTAGACGATGAACTAAGAATGAAGATCGGGCAAACAGCGGTAAAAGCAGCGAAGGCAATCGGCTATACGAACGCAGGCACCATCGAATTTATAGTTGACCAGAAGCAAAATTTTTATTTCCTCGAAATGAATACGAGACTGCAAGTTGAACACCCCGTGACTGAAGAAATAACAGGTCTGGACTTAGTTGAGCAGCAGCTGCGGATTGCTGCGGGCCATACACTCACATTCTCCCAAAAAGACATCAAACGGAACGGGCATGCGATAGAGGTTCGAATATACGCGGAAGATCCCAAGACCTTCTTCCCGTCACCAGGTACGATCACTGCGTTTTCACTTCCTGACCAAAAAGGAGTCAGACACGAATGTGCGGTAGCAAAAGACAGCACCGTTACCCCTTTTTATGACCCGATGATCGCTAAGATGATTGTCAAAGGCCAAACCAGAACAGAAGCAATTGAAAAACTAGAGACAGCGCTTCGCGACTATCGTGTAGAGGGAATCAAAACAAATCTTCCGCTTCTCATACAGGCTGCGGCAACAAAGGCATTTAAAGAAGGGGATGTCACGACTGACTTTTTGAAACAACACCTATAAAGGAGGCAGTTGTCATGACGGTTAGCATACAAATGGCAGGAAACCTGTGGAAAGTCCACGTCAAAGCCGGCGACCAAATCGAAAAGGGCCAGGAGGTAGCCATTTTGGAATCGATGAAAATGGAAATCCCGATCGTTGCAGATAGAAGCGGAATCGTAAAAGAAGTCAAAAAAAATGAAGGCGACTTTGTAAATGAAGGAGACGTACTGCTCGAACTGAGCGATTCCACTCAATAATTTGGAGGAAGACCATGTCATATCCTAAAAAAGTGACAATCAAAGAAGTCGGCCCGCGTGACGGCTTACAAAACGAGCCCGTATGGATCGCAACAGAGGATAAAATAACCTGGATCAACCAGCTTTCCCGGACAGGGCTTTCGTATATTGAAATCACATCCTTCGTTCACCCGAAATGGATTCCGGCGCTTCGAGATGCTATCGACGTAGCGAAAGGCATCGACCGTGAAAAAGGGGTAACGTACGCGGCACTTGTCCCGAATCAAAGAGGACTGGAGAATGCGCTTGAAGGAGGCATTAACGAAGCTTGCGTTTTTATGTCCGCCAGCGAGACGCACAACAGAAAAAACATCAATAAATCCACTTCTGAGTCCCTTCATATACTCAAACAAGTAAACAACGACGCAAAAAAAGCAAACCTCACAACAAGAGCCTACCTCTCGACTGTTTTCGGCTGTCCGTACGAAAAAGATGTCCCCATTGAACAAGTCATTCGCCTTTCAGAAGCTCTATTTGAATTTGGGATTTCTGAACTGTCGCTTGGAGATACGATTGGAGCGGCTAATCCCGCCCAAGTGGAAACTGTACTTGAAGCTCTTTTGGCACGATTCCCGGCTAATCAAATTGCCTTGCATTTTCATGATACGAGAGGAACCGCTCTGGCCAACATGGTCACAGCACTCCAAATGGGCATCACGGTGTTCGACGGCTCGGCAGGCGGGCTTGGGGGATGCCCATATGCGCCAGGTTCATCAGGAAACGCCGCAACTGAGGATATCGTGTACATGCTTGAACAGATGGATATCAAAACAAATGTAAAGCTAGAAAAACTGCTATCTGCGGCCAAATGGATAGAAGAAAAAATGGGCAAACCGCTGCCGAGCAGAAATTTACAGGTGTTTAAATCATCTTGATAAAAGGGAGGACGCATACAATGGGAGACTCTATTCTTTTTACTGTTAAAAATGAACATATGGCGTTGATCACCTTAAACAGGCCTCAGGCAGCAAATGCTCTTTCAGCGGAAATGCTTAGAAACCTGCAAATGATTCTTCAGGAAATTGAATTCAACTCAAACATCCGCTGCGTCATCCTCACAGGCACCGGTGAAAAAGCGTTTTGTGCAGGGGCAGACCTAAAGGAACGGATAAAACTGAAAGAAGATCAGGTTCTGGAAAGTGTATCTCTCATTCAAAGAACGGCGGCTTTACTTGATGCCTTGCCGCAGCCGGTCATAGCTGCGATAAATGGAAGCGCATTAGGCGGCGGACTAGAATTGGCATTGGCATGCGACCTTCGAATCGCAACTGAATCAGCTGTGCTGGGACTTCCGGAAACAGGGTTAGCTATTATCCCGGGCGCTGGAGGGACCCAAAGGCTGCCCCGGCTGATTGGCAGAGGAAAAGCAAAAGAATTCATTTATACAGGCAGACGCGTGACCGCACACGAAGCAAAAGAAATCGGTCTTGTAGAGCATGTCACGGCTCCTTGTGACCTTATGCCAAAAGCAGAGGAACTGGCCGCAGCTATTTCTGCCAACGGGCCGATCGCTGTCCGTCAGGCTAAATTTGCAATCAATAAAGGATTGGAGACAGATCTCGCTACAGGCCTTGCGATTGAACAAAAAGCGTATGAACAAACCATCCCGACAAAAGACAGGAGAGAAGGGCTTCAGGCCTTTCAAGAAAAAAGACGGGCCGTATACAAGGGAATATAAAAGGGGGGCAATGCTCATGGATTATGAAAAGGAACGAACAGAACGGGCTGAACGGATTCGAAAAGGCGGAGCGGAAAAGTATCATCAAAGCAATCGGGAAAAAGGCAAGCGCTTTGTCAGAGAGCGGCTTTCCCTTCTCTTTGACGATGACATTGAGCTAGAAGACGCTTTTTTTGCGGAATGTATGTCAGACGGGCTTCCCGCTGACGGAGTTGTAACCGCTATCGGCAAAATCGGCGGCCAAACCGTTTGCGTCATGGCGAATGATTCAACAGTGAAAGCGGGGTCATGGGGAGCAAAAACAGTTGAAAAAATCATCAGAATTCAAGAAACCGCCGAAAAATTAAACTGTCCGCTCATTTATTTAGTCGATTCGGCAGGCGCCCGAATTACCGACCAAATCAATGTCTTTCCAGGGAGACGCGGTGCAGGAAGAATTTTTTACAATCAAGTCAAATTATCGGGACGCATTCCGCAAATCTGTCTGCTTTTCGGACCATCTGCAGCAGGTGGCGCTTATATTCCGGCCTTCTGTGATATCGTCGTTATGGTAGACGGTAACGCCTCCATGTATTTAGGCTCGCCAAGGATGGCGGAAATGGTTATTGGCGAAAAAGTGTCTCTCGAAGAAATGGGTGGCGCCCGTATGCATTGCTCAATCTCCGGCTGCGGAGATATTCTTGCAGAAACTGAAGAAGAAGCCATACAGCTGGCGCGGGCTTATTTGTCTTACTTTCCGGCAAATTTTCAAGAAAAAGCGCCCATTCATGAGAAACGCCCGCCAAAACACTTCGACACCCCGCTTGCCGACGTCATTCCGCAAAATCAAAACGCACCTTTTGATATGCATGAGCTGATTGAGCGGGTCATAGATGAAGACTCATTTTTTGAGATCAAAGCCTTATTTGCACCGGAATTATTGACGGGCCTCGCACGAATCCACGGACAGCCTGTCGGCATTGTTGCAAACCAGCCGAAGGTAAAAGGAGGCGTCTTATTCCACGATTCAGCAGACAAAGCGGCTAAGTTTATTACCTTATGTGACGCTTTTCATATCCCATTGCTGTTCTTAGCCGATATCCCCGGTTTTATGATTGGCACAAAAGTAGAACAGGCTGGGATTATCAGACACGGAGCGAAAATGATTTCTGCGATGTCAGAGGCAACTGTTCCAAAACTCTCTGTCATTGTCCGAAAAGCTTACGGGGCGGGGTTGTATGCAATGGCAGGGCCGGCATTTGAACCGGATTGCTGTCTAGCGCTCCCAACCGCCCAAATCGCCGTCATGGGCCCTGAGGCAGCTGTAAACGCTGTCTACGCTAAAAAAATCGCCGAGCTGCCAGAAGAAGAGAGAGCCGCATTTATCAGCAGCAAACGGGAGGAATTCAAAGAGGACATCAATATCTACCGTCTGGCTTCAGAAATGATCATTGATGCTGTTATCCCAGCCAATTCGCTGCGTGATGAGCTGGCCAAACGGCTAAAGGCATACATGACAAAGGAAATGACATTTACCAATCGAAAGCATCCGGTTTATCCAGTGTAAAAGCAAGAACTTAGGAGCGCAAAAAAAGCGCTCCTTTATATATTTACAATAACAACATTATGTCAACTAATTACCTTTGCATAAAACGCTTGGTTTTTTAGAATAGTAAATAAAGGCTGCCGCACCTCTAGCGGCAATTGTCAGTTTATCATAAAAAGGGGCCTACATTATGTATCATTTATATTCACATAACGACTTGGACGGAGTAGGGTGCGGAATCGTAGCAAAATTGGCGTTCGGAAAAGACGTAGAGGTCCGGTATAACTCTGTCAACGGTTTAAACGCACAGGTGCAGTACTTTTTAGAAAAAGCGAAGGAGAGCAACAGACAGGACGCGTTATTCATCACCGATCTCGCCGTCAATGAAGAAAACGAAGAGAGATTGAATGAGTATGTTCATGCAGGGGGCAAAGTGAAGCTCATAGACCATCATAAAACAGCCCTTCATTTGAATGAGCATGAATGGGGATTTGTCCAGGTGGAATACGATGATGGAAGGCTCACATCCGCGACATCGCTTTTATATGGTTATCTCGTTGAAAATGGCTTCATGAAACCGACAAATGCCTTAGATCAATTCACAGAGCTCGTCCGCCAATACGATACATGGGAGTGGGAGCGGTACGATCAAAAACAGGCGAAGCGGCTTAATGATCTTTTCTTTTTGCTGTCAATCGATGAATTTGAAGCAAAAATGATCCAGCGCCTTTCCGCGCATGACGAATTTTTCTTCGATGATTTTGAAGAAAAACTGCTTGATTTAGAAGACGAAAAAATCGAGCGCTACCTCCGCAGAAAGAAAAGGGAAATGGTACAAACCTTTGTTCACGAACACTGTGTAGGCATCGTTCACGCTGAATCGTACCATTCAGAGCTGGGGAACAGGCTGGGGAAAGATAATCCGCACCTCGATTACATAGCGATTTTGAGCATGGGGTCAAAACGAGTCAGTCTCCGCACCATTCATGATTACATCGATGTGTCAGAAATCGCCGGCCGATATGGCGGCGGAGGGCATGCAAAAGCGTCCGGCTGTTCAATAACCGATGAAGTATACGAGTTGTTTGTAGCTGAAGCTTTCCGTATTGATCCTGTACGGCCGGATGCCTTCCGTAACATCTATAATCTAAAGGGATCTGCGAATGGATCATTATATGAAAATCGCGCACAAATGAGATTTTTTCTTTTCCCTTTAGACAACGAATGGAATATTCAAATTAACGGAGAAACCCAAGACGAAACATTCGCAGCGTTTGAAGAGGCAGAATGGTTTATTAAGAGAAATTATGCCGCATCGCTCGTGCGGGATGAAGTGTTTGTCGCATTTTTAGCGGAGAATCTGAAGCTGGCAAATCAACATCGGAAGTAAAAAAATATGCATAGGGGAGCGTCAGTCACCCCTATGCATATCTGCTAGCTATCGTTTAAATATGGCTGTACGTTTCTTAATCACAAAATAAAGGGCTATCACGACAACAGCCAATATCATAATCGGTGTTGTATAAGTGCCTGCTATATTCTCAACATCATCCCACTGGCTTCCTAGCTGTATGCCTAAATAAACAAACAGAATAGACCATGGAATGATAGCAAGCACAGTCAGTACCACAAATTTGAGAAAAGGCATTCTGGCAATACCTGCCGGAATGGATATGGCATGTCTGACAACCGGTATAAAACGAGCCGAGAAGACAACTCCGGCGCCGTATTTCTGAAACCAGTTTTCCGACATGTCGATATGATGCTTTTTAATCAATAAATACTTCCCGTATTTGTCCAGAAATGGCCTGCCGCCATAGCGGCCGATCCAGTAAATAAAGATCTGGGCAATGGTGCCCCCGATAACACCCGCAATAATTGCGCCAATAAATCCAATCGTGCCCTCCGATACCATATAGCCGCCATAAGCTAATACAATCTCACTCGGAATGATTTCAATCATTAACCCAATCGCAATACCCGCATATCCCATGTTCGTCAGCCATGTTAAAATTTCGCTTATCAAACTGCCCACATTCTTCACAACCTGTCCTAATCTTTTTCACTATTATATGACTGATTGACGAGCAAGATGGTTACAATTTTTTTACCGCAGCATTTCTTTCGTTTCCCGTTTGATCACATCTTCTAAATAGGCCAAAAGCTGAGATCTCATTTCGGGACGCATTAAGCCGATTTCGGTGCTCGCTTTAAAACAGCCTAGCTTATCGCCAATGTCATATCGATTTCCTTCCAGCAGCCGGGCATGGATCGGCTCCTTACGGCAAACCTCACGAAGCGCATCTGTCAGCTGAATTTCGTTGCCCGCGCCTCTGCCAATTGTCTTCAAAACGGAGAAGATCGAAGAATTCAGCACATAACGTCCCATCACTGCGATTTCCGAAGGCGCTTCTTCAGGAGAAGGCTTTTCCACTAAATCGTTCACTTCGTATATATGCCCTTGAGACCCTGATGTATTTATAATACCATATTTGCTGACATCCTCAGGGAGAACTGACTGTACACCGACAACCTCTGTGCCATAAACGTCATATACATCCATTAATTGCCGAAGAGCCGGTGTTTCAGACACCATAATATCATCACCTAAGAGAACGGCAAAAGGCTCATCTCCGATAAAATGCTCCGCACACAGCACCGCATGGCCTAATCCGAGCGGTTCTTTCTGGCGGATGTAATGAATGTTGGCCAAATCGGCAATCTGCTGCATTTCCTTAAGCGTCTCCGTCTTGCCTTTTTCCCGGAGATTGAATTCCAATTCCGCCGACCGATCAAAATGATCTTCAATCGAGCGTTTGTTTCTCCCTGTAATAATCAGTATATCTTCAATTCCTGACTCTGCGGCCTCTTCTACAATATATTGGATTGCTGGTTTGTCGACGATTGGGAGCATTTCTTTAGGCTGCGCCTTTGTCGCCGGCAGAAATCTCGTTCCTAAACCCGCTGCGGGTATAACCGCTTTTCTCACTTTTTTTCTCATTCATCTTCACTCCTGATCCTGTATGTTTTTCAGCGAATCTCCAAATACCCAGATTCGGTTTCCGATAAAATTCATCATCATTCCGCCGATAGTGGCGGCGAGCTTACTCACCAAAAGCGAGCAGCCGCAATTTTGAAACAAATAAAGCAGCAAAAAGGTGATCCCCGACGCGGCAATATTAATCATGAGAAAACGCACGATCTCTTTCCCGTCAGCCTTACCTTTCACACAAAACGTCCAATTCCGGTTCCACACATAGCTGTTGATGATACCTGCAGTATAGGAGCAGATCTGCGCCGGCAGATAAGAGACATGACAAGCGGTAAGAAGAAAGAAGACACCAAAATCTATCAGCGTATTGCCGACGCCTACGGTGCAAAAACGGCCTAATGTCTTTATTTTTTCTTTCAGCGTAACGAACCTCCCTTCATAAAAGATGCGAGTGGCAGTCATATTTGTTGATATGGATTACTATAGCGGACAGTGTTGAATAAACAATTAATAAAATATGAACAAAACATGAAAAAGCGGGTATACCGCTCAATAGTCTTATACTCTTGAAAAAACAGCCGCATTGAACGGCTGTTTTTTGTGTCTGAAAACATACAAATATAAACGGAGTGTTAGCCCCATCTTATCAATGAATAAATGTATCCAGTTCCTTTGTAGAATCGAACACTAACTCCTCCAAAAGTTTCTATACACAATTTTTTTAATGATGTAGGATGTTAGATAAAGGGATATCTTGGATAATGATGTAATCTCCGTTCAATGTGATTAGTGGGAGGCCATGAACAATCCTGTCTTTTTATTTTCTGGACAATGGTCGCTAGGAATGGGGAAGTTTTTTTGAACAATTTTGAAGGAGTGGTGCGATCTCCTCGAAGAAAGGAGAGAATGGAGACATATGAAGATGAGCTTTCAGAACAACTGGGAACATTGCTAAACAGCTTCCGGCTACTTTATGCGTGCAATCTTCGTGACCTGTTGTTATCAAATTCCAAAAGAAAATCCCCCATTTTAAGGAAAAAGGAGGATGTGAAGTGATGAGGAAAAAGTGTAGCGTATGTTTATGGATTCTAGTTTTATTATTGAGCTGCTTATCTGGGAAGTCTGCGTATGCTGCCACTAGTACTACAATTGCAAAACATATAGGGAATTCAAATCCGCTTATCGACCATCATTTAGGAGCGGATCCGGTTGCGCTGACCTATAACGGAAGAGTCTACATCTATATGTCAAGTGATGACTATGAATATAATAGCAACGGAACAATTAAAGATAATTCATTTGCCAATTTGAATAGAGTATTCGTCATATCTTCAGCGGATATGGTGAACTGGACAGACCACGGAGCCATTCCGGTAGCAGGTGCCAATGGAGCTAATGGAGGCCGTGGAATTGCAAAATGGGCAGGTGCGTCATGGGCACCGTCAATCGCAGTTAAAAAAATTAATGGCAAGGATAAATTCTTCCTTTATTTCGCAAACAGCGGCGGAGGTATCGGGGTTCTCACCGCAGACAGCCCGATTGGTCCATGGACCGACCCAATCGGAAAACCGCTCGTAACGCCAAGTACGCCAGGAATGTCTGGTGTTGTATGGCTTTTTGATCCGGCAGTATTTGTAGATGACGACGGAACCGGTTACCTGTATGCCGGCGGAGGCGTTCCTGGCGGTTCAAATCCAACGCAGGGACAATGGGCCAATCCTAAAACGGCTAGAGTCATAAAATTGGGGCCTGATATGACGAGTGTTGTTGGAAGTGCATCTACAATTGATGCGCCTTTCATGTTTGAAGATTCGGGATTGCACAAGTATAACGGAACATATTATTACTCCTATTGCATCAATTTCGGCGGCACGCACCCGGCCGATAAACCCCCGGGTGAGATCGGCTACATGACCAGTTCAAGTCCCATGGGCCCCTTTACATATAGAGGGCACTTCCTGAAAAATCCGGGTGCATTTTTCGGAGGCGGCGGAAATAACCATCATGCTGTTTTCAATTTTAAAAACGAGTGGTATGTGGTGTACCACGCGCAAACTGTCAGTTCCGCTCTGTTCGGGGCCGGCAAAGGATACCGTTCTCCCCATATTAATAAGCTGGTGCATAACCCAGATGGATCCATCCAAGAGGTAGCAGCAAATTATGCAGGTGTAACACAGCTTTCCAATTTGAATCCTTATAACCGGGTAGAAGCTGAAACGTTTGCTTGGAATGGACGCATTTTGACAGAGAAGTCCACAGCACCCGGCGGGCCAGTAAATAATCAGCATGTAACAAGCATTCAAAATGGAGACTGGATTGCTGTAGGAAATGCAGACTTCGGAGCGGGCGGTGCCAGGTCATTTAAAGCAAATGTAGCATCCACTTCAGGCGGGAAAATAGAAGTGCGCCTCGACAGTGCTGATGGTAAGCTTGTTGGAACTCTGAATGTGCCTTCAACAGGCGGAGCGCAAACCTGGAGAGAAATAGAAACTGCAGTAAGCGGGGCAACCGGCGTGCACAAAGTATTCTTTGTATTTACCGGAACAGGTACAGGAAACTTGCTTAATTTCGATTACTGGCAGTTTACGCAACGATAGCACGGATAATGGGACCGTTTAAAAACAGACGGGTTGATGCACCGGCCAACATACCGGAGCAGCCCGCCATTATGGATATGCCGGTCAGATTTTCTAATACAGTAAAAGACACATTACGAAGGAGAGGAATAAATGATTCCACGCATTAAAAAAACAATTTGTGTATTATTAGTATGTTTCACTTTGTTGCCAGTCATGTTAGGGCCAGGCGCTACTGAAGTTTTGGCAGCAAGTGATGTAACAGTTAATGTATCTGCGGAGAAACAAGTGATTCGGGGTTTTGGAGGGATGAACCATCCGGCTTGGGCTGGGGATCTTACAGCAGCTCAAAGAGAAACTGCTTTTGGCAATGGACAGAACCAGTTAGGATTTTCAATCTTAAGAATTCATGTAGATGAAAATCGAAATAATTGGTATAAAGAGGTGGAGACTGCAAAGAGTGCGGTCAAACATGGAGCAATCGTTTTTGCTTCTCCTTGGAATCCTCCAAGTGATATGGTTGAGACCTTTAATCGTAATGGTGACACATCGGCTAAACGGCTGAAATACAACAAGTACGCAGCATACGCGCAGCATCTTAACGATTTTGTTACCTTCATGAAGAATAATGGTGTGAATCTTTACGCGATTTCGGTACAAAACGAGCCTGATTACGCTCACGAGTGGACGTGGTGGACGCCGCAAGAAATACTTCGCTTTATGAGAGAAAACGCCGGCTCGATCAATGCCCGCGTCATTGCGCCTGAGTCATTTCAATACTTGAAGAATTTGTCGGACCCGATTTTGAACGATCCGCAGGCTCTTGCCAATATGGATATTCTCGGAACCCACCTGTACGGCACCCAGGTCAGCCAATTCCCTTATCCTCTTTTCAAACAAAAAGGAGCGGGGAAGGACCTTTGGATGACGGAAGTATACTATCCGAACAGTGATAACAACTCGGCGGATCGATGGCCCGAGGCATTGGATGTTTCACAACATATTCACAATGCGATGGTAGAGGGGGACTTTCAAGCTTATGTATGGTGGTACATCCGAAGATCATATGGACCTATGAAAGAAGATGGTACGATCAGCAAACGCGGCTACAATATGGCTCATTTCTCAAAGTTTGTGCGTCCCGGCTATGTAAGAATTGATGCAACGAAAAACCCTAATGCGAACGTTTACGTGTCAGCCTATAAAGGTGACAACAAGGTCGTTATTGTTGCTATCAATAAAAGCAACACAGGAGTCAACCAAAACTTTGTTTTGCAGAATGGATCTGCTTCAAACGTATCTAGATGGATCACGAGCAGCAGCAGCAATCTACAACCTGGAACGAATCTCACTGTATCAGGCAATCATTTTTGGGCCCATCTTCCAGCTCAAAGCGTAACAACATTTGTTGTAAATCGTTAAGAGCACAAAGACACACATAAATAATAGAGTGTCTAATAATAGAGTGTCTGAATTGGCGATTTTCCGATTGGGAAATCGCTTTTTTATTTTGTTGCTGAATTACAGGAAGAAGAAAGGAGTATATAAAAACAGCAAAGCTTTAATCTTCATCTTTTTTAGTTTACATAATATATATTCTAGGAAGTAAACAAAATAAATAAATTTCTGTCTCAATATCAAAGTATACTTAAGTTAGTGAGACAGAAATTGAAATTTTGAAATTTTACTGCTGAATGACAAATCAAAAAAATGGTGTTGTCAATCCATAATAAACGGCTTCTAAATCCTCCAGCGTCATATCGCCATATGCGCATTTGATAACAGAATCAGCAAACACATCATAGTCATAATCTGTAGAAAATCCTTGCTGCAACTGTTTTTCGTAAACTTCGATCTGATCTTTTTGATGCTGGATGTCTTTTTCCTTACCTGGATAGTCCGGACCATTTATCATATTACTCATTTTTTTGTACAGCACCATATACTGTTTCAGTATTTCATCCACAACGCAAACCTCCTATTAGATGATAAAAACGGACATCGTTACTGATGTCCGCCAAAAAAAGCTTAACTAATTTGGTTCTGTTCCCCAAATCAGTTTTCCTTGATCATATAATGTGATTTTTTTCGTTGTTTTAAACGTATTTGATTTGAAAAAGGAATAATCGCCGCTTTGTGCATAATTGCTCCAGTCATCATTGTGAAGACGGAGCTGAATATTCCCTGTGCTTGCTCCCGGTGCCAACGTTCCGTTTTTAAATCCAAGTTCCAGATAGGTATCTGCACCTTGCTTTGGTTTATGCAACGTCACAAACTTGTGTGTCACATTGCCGCATCCAATCTGCGCGTAGTCACAGTCAAAGTTTTGGCCTTTGTTTTTCGCTTTATACCAGTAACGGGCAGTGACATCTTTTAAATCAACCGTGGTATTGCCGTTATTTTTTATTTGAAGCTGCGGACGGATTTGGTTGCTGTTCATACTCCCATCCCCTGCTCTGTACTGTACAGAAATACCATTTTCCTGTGTGGGTTTATCTTTTGATGGCGTTTCAGGAATGTCCTTCGTCGAATCTTTGGTGCCGAGAATGTTTTCTCTAACGAATGTTCCTGAAGCAGATAAATCTGACAACCGCCAGCCGCCTGTTTTAGATGCCCCCGGCTTTAAAGCTGAGGATGATTCCTGCTTATCAGAAAGATTCCAGTTCACCCAGCTGATGGTCTTGCTGTCGAGATATTTCAGCCATTCCCTCGATTGATCAAGGAATACACCGCCATTGCCAGACGCGTCGCTTGTTCCCCACTCTGTCACAAAAATAGGTGCTCCTTTGCTGAGTGCATAGTTTGCTTTATCCCGTAAAAACTGGCCGTGAGTACCGGCGTAAAAATGAAGCGCGTACATAACATTTGCATCTTTTAGCTGGTCATCGGCAGCATCATTCACATCCTGGCTCCATGTACCGGTTCCGACAATGATGATGTTGTCTGGATCATTTTTGCGGATAACGGAAATCACTTCTTCCGCATATGGTTTAATATCACGCTTCCAGTTCACATCACCGTTTGGTTCGTTTGCAATTTCATAAATGACGTTTGGCGTGTTTCCGTAAAGGCTTGACATTTCCTTGAAGAATTCTTTTGCCTTCTCTTTATTTTGGTTTGGATTACCGTCATTTAAGATATGCCAATCAATGATGACATATATCCCAAGCTCTTTTGCCGCTTCAACCGCTTCTTTTACTTTATTTTTCACGGACGGGTTGTCAATATAACCGCCATCTGCCGTATACATCGCTGCACGGAAAACGGTGATACCCCAATCGTCCCTCAGCCATTTTAAGCTGTCTTTATTGACATATTCTCCATACCATTGCAATCCGTGTGAACTGATCCCCTTCAGCTGTACCGCTTTACCGTCTCGGTTAACGAGCTGTGTACCTTTTATGCTAAGCTGGCCATTCTTGGCTACTGGCGTTTTTGTCCCTGCTGCTGATGCCGGCGAAGCTATCATGCCGCCCATTGTCAATAACGTAATCAATAAACACGTAATAAAAATAGAGATTGACCGTTTCATATCTGATCTTTTCCTCCTTCGCATCATTTTGGCTCTCCACTTCTTATGAGCACGAACTCATTGTAAAAATCTTTCTCATGATTGTCTATCAACCTAATTTCTTGTTTTTGGGAGGTTTAAAAGCCTGTCAATTTGCTCTACCTCCAATGAATAAGACATACATGACACATATAGAACAAAGAAAACTGGACTGAATTGGGACTTTACACGTCATTTTTCATTCGAGTCGAAAAATTAAATTTATTTCCAATAATGAAAAAGCTGCATTCAACTATTGAATGCAGCTTTGTTTTATATTTAAATTATGCTTCTTGTTTCTCATCTTCCCATGTTTCAGCGTTTTTCAGCCCTGGGATGTTTTTCGCTTTAAACACAGGATCAAGTCCTTGCTTACGCTGTTTCGCGTAATCTTTATACACTTTGTAAGCAACGTTTGACAGCAGCGTAATCACAATTAAGTTGATCAGCGCCATGATACCCATAAAGAGGTCCGCCATATCCCAAACGATTTGGAAGCCTGATAAAGATCCATACACAACCATAGCAATTACAGCGATACGGTAAATGTTCAGCCATGTTTTGCTTGTTTTAATAAATTCAATGTTTGTCTCGCCATAATAATAGTTGCCGACAACTGAACTGAATGCAAACAAGAACATTGCGACTGCGATGAAAGTCGGCGCCCAGCCTCCAATATGATGGTTAAGAGCAGCCTGTGTGACTTGGATGCCGTCGCCTTTTGGCGTTACACTGTACAGCAAAATAATAAATGCTGTGGACGTACATATGATAAATGTATCGAAAAATACGCCTAATGTTTGAATAAAGCCTTGCTTTGCCGGATGGGATACATGAGCCGTCGCAGCCGCGTTTGGTGCGCTCCCCATTCCTGCTTCGTTTGAAAAAAGTCCGCGCTGCGCACCGATAACGATGATGCCGCCTATTCCGCCGCCGACGACTTGTTCAAAACCTAAAGCATTTTTAACAATTGTAGCGATAACGCCAGGGAAAGCCGTAATATTCGTGATGACAACAAATAAAGCGATAAGAATATAAATGCCTGCCATAACCGGCACAATTAGCTGTGAAACAGCGACAACACGTTTTAAACCGCCGAAAATGATAAACGCAGTTAAAACCGCCAGAACTATGGCTACAACTATTTTATTCACATGGAATGCGCCATCCAATGCTCCAGCAATTGTATTTGTTTGAACAGCGTTAAAAATCAAGCCGAATGAGACGGTAATTAAGATTGCAAAAACGATGCCAAGCCATCTGGCTCCAAGACCCTTTTGAATGTAGTAAGCCGGGCCTCCGCGGAAATCCTCCCCGTCTCTCACCTTATAAAGCTGCGCTAACGTACTCTCAACAAAGCTTGAAGCCATGCCTACTGCAGCTACTACCCACATCCAAAATACAGCGCCTGGTCCGCCTGTCGCAATTGCTAAGGCTACACCAGTCAAATTCCCTGTGCCGACTCGGGATGCGGCCGAAATAAAGAATGCCTGCATAGATGAAACACCTTTATTTCCTTCCGGCTTCTCCCCTACTATTCTGAACATTTCAATAAAATAACGGAATTGGATAAAACCAAAACGTATGGTAAAAAATAATCCAAGCCCTATTAAAATATAAAATAGGTAATTCCAGATGAAATCACTTGGAATATTAATTAAACTATTGAAAAAAGACTCCATATTTACCTCCCGTTTTCATCAATTCAACACGAATTCGATTTTGATGTTAGATTTTTTAACATAACGAGTTTTATTATATCACAATATGACGAATTAGGAAGTTTTTTCGAGAAGAATATTGTCGTAGCCAGATGTTACTCTGTCGACCCCTTCTCTATTATTTTCCTACGAATAAAAACATTCCTTGCAAGCTGGCTTTTAAAAAAGAGTGCCCTATTAACAATGTAATCATTTCTTCTCATTCTCTTGCCTTTCCCTTTGATTTAACACATAAATAAAGTAATAAACCCTAAACAACAAACATATCATTTAAAATATGTTTTTATTCACACCATAAACCGGGTATACATACGCTAATAAAAGAAGTTTTCTCTTTCAAAAATAAGCAAAAAGATATATACTTAACAAGGTTAAATTTATTTTTAAATTTAATAAATCACGTTTACTTTTAGGATGGATTGGGGTATTATTATAAAAATATTCAGTAATATTAAAGGAGGGGGAGATCATTTGAAAAAAGTAACGATATTGAAAGCATCCATCTTATTCTTGGCGATTGCCAGTTTTCATTTGTTCTCAATTCCCCACGCCTTTGATATCGGCCATCATTATAAAGCCGTAGCCGACCAGCAGGAAATGCATGAGATGAAAGTCGGCCAAAATGCTGATGATGAGAAGAAATCCATCACAGGGGCATTTACGCTGACCGCTTTATGGGCAATGGCTGTTCTGCTGCTGACCGCTGAAAGCAAAAGTACGGGATACTCCCGCAGACGTCAGCGGAAAAAAAGCTTTATACTGGCCAAATTTTATCAATCGTCTTATTTCGGCAAACTTCATGTTCAACATCACCCGATTATGTAACGAAAATATGAGGAGGCTGTTAAACATGTTGTTTATCTTAAGAATGGTGATTTTAGGCTTATTTTCTTTCACAGCGCTGAATTTATTTGTATGGCAGGGAATTGAAGTCATTCATGCTGTAACAGATCTATTCACCAACCATGAAAGCTGATAAAAAACAAACGAAACCCGCTCATATAGTATGAGCGGGTTTTTTATTATTGTTCTGTATGAAGGCGCCAAACAGCTGTAACCTTACCTGATTCCTCTTCATCAAAAAAGAAAGAGCCATTGCTGTATCTGTCGTTTGTCCGCAACTCTTTTGCCTGCAGTTCTTTTCTGTCGCCTTTTTCTGTTTCTGCCATTAGCCGCTGTTCAAGACCGCAAGCGAACAGTGCTACAACACGGTGAGGATTCTTTTTCAGTTCCCTTAGCATTACGACACCGCGTTTTGCGCGGGATGTCTTCTCGAACTCAGAAAGACTCATGCGTTTTACCGCTCCCCGCTGTGTGAACAAGACAATTGAATCAGATTGCTGAAGGATCTCACCGGAGACAACAAAGTCATCCTCTTTTAAGTTAATCCCTTTGACACCTGCCGCACGTGCGCCAACTACATTCACTTCGTCTTCTCCAAACCATAGGCCGTACCCTAAGTGAGTGGCCATAAAGATCTGGCTTTCCCCATTTGTTACATGTACATCAATCAGTTCATCTTCACCCTTCAGATTTAAGGCCACAAGCGCCTTAGAATAACGCTGTGCTTTATAATGGGTGAGCTCTGTCTTTTTCACCATCCCGTTTTTCGTAAAGAATAGAAGATATGCCGACGGATCAAATTCTTTTATCGGTATGGCCTTTACAATCGTTTCATCACGGTCAATAGTGATCAGATTTGAAAAATGCTGGCCCATGTCCTTCCATCTGATATCAGGCAGCTGGTGAACAGGACAATAGATGTAGCTTCCTTTGTTCGTAAAGAGCAGCAGCACGTCTGTCGTATTCATTTCAAACTGATGCAGCATCCTGTCCGTATCTTTCATTCCGAAGTCCTGACCGTTGGAAGCGGCAAATGAGCGCTGGCTCGTCCGTTTTAGGTAACCATCCTTCGTAACGGTTACATATACATCCTCAGATGCAACCATGACTTCGAGATTGATTTTAATTTCTTCAATTTTTTCTTCAATCACGGAGCGTCTCGTATCTGCATATTTCTTTTTCAGTGCTTTTAAGCTGTTTGTAATCACTTTTAGCAGTTTTTTATCATTGCTCAGAATAGATTCGAGCTCTTCAATTTTTTTACCGAGCTCTTCTGCCTCTTCCTTAAGCGCTGTGATATCGGTATTGGTTAAACGATATAGCTGCAATGACACGATGGCTTCAGCCTGAGGCTCTGTAAATTCATATTTGGCGATCAAATTGTTTTTAGCGTCACGTTTATCGCTAGAAGAACGGATTGTTGCAATCACTTCATCCAAAATAGACAAAGCTTTCATGAGCCCTTCTACGATATGATGTCTGTCTTTAGCTTTTTGAAGCTCGTAAACGGACCGGTTTGTGACAACTTCCTTTTGGTGTCCGATATATGCATCCAAAATAGACGGCAGGCTCATCAGCATCGGACGGCGGTTATGGATAGCCACCATATTGAAGTTATATGTGATCTGCAAATCAGTATTTTTATATAAGAAATTCAAAATGCCTTTGGCATCAGCTTCTTTTTTCAGTTCAATGACCACTCTCAGCCCTGTTCGATCCGTTTCATCACGAACCTCTGAGATGCCTTCAACCTTTTTATCAATACGGAACTCGTCCATTTTTTTTACAAGGTTTGCTTTATTTACTTCAAATGGAATTTCAGTAATGACAATTTGTTCTCGTCCGCCTCTGATTGTTTCAATTTCAGCCTTTCCGCGGATAATGATTTTTCCTTTTCCGGTTTCGTAAGCTTTTCTTATCCCGTCAACGCCCTGAATAATACCGCCTGTCGGAAAATCAGGCCCTTTAATGACTTCCATGAGTTCATCAACAGAGCAAGATGGCATTTGAATACGCTTAATGACAGCATCAATGACTTCTCCCAGATGATGAGGGGGAATGTCGGTCGCGTATCCTGCTGAAATCCCGGTAGATCCGTTGACCAATAGGTTAGGAAACATCGCCGGGAGTACGACAGGCTCCTTGCTTGTATCATCAAAGTTCGGCACAAATTCAACCGTGTTTTTGTCAATATCCCGAAGAAGCTCAGATGCAATCGGAGATAATCGTGCCTCTGTATAACGCATGGCTGCCGGGGGATCTCCGTCGATACTTCCATTGTTTCCATGCATTTCGATTAACACATTACGAACTTTCCAATCCTGGCTCATCCGCACCATTGCTTCATAAACCGAGCTGTCACCGTGCGGATGATAGTTACCGATGACATTACCGACCGTTTTGGCCGCTTTTCTGAAGTTTTTATCAAACGTGTTTCCATCTGTATGCATCGCATACAGAATTCTGCGCTGTACCGGCTTTAATCCGTCTCTCGCATCGGGCAGCGCCCTGTCTTGAATAATATATTTACTGTAGCGTCCAAAACGGTCGCCGATCACCTCTTCTAATGGTAAATCATGAAATAATTCTGGCTGTGACAATCATTAAACCTCCTCAGCGACCGATAAGTTTTCATTTTCTAAAATATTGCTTTCTTCATCTAAGCCAAAAGCGACGTTTTTCTCAATCCACTTTCTGCGCGGCTCTACTTTGTCTCCCATTAACGTCGTCACACGTCTTTCTACACGTGCCGCATCGTCAATTTTGACCCTAACAAGTGTGCGGGACTCCGGATTCATCGTCGTTTCCCACAGCTGGTCTGCGTTCATCTCTCCAAGACCCTTATATCGTTGAATGGTATAGCCTTTGCCGACTTTTTTCAGGACATCACCCATCTCTTCATCAGACCATGCATATTCAATGATTTCCTTCTTCCCGCTTCCTTTACTGACCTTATATAAAGGTGGCAGTGCAATGAACACCTTGCCATGCTCAATGAGCGGTTTCATATAGCGATAGAAAAAGGTAAGAAGCAGCACTTGAATATGGGCGCCGTCAGTATCGGCATCGGTCATAATGATGATTTTGTCGTAGTTGATGTCATCGATTGAGAAATCTGCTCCGACTCCTCCGCCGATCGCATGAATGATCGTATTGATCTCTTCATTTTTAAAGATATCAGCAAGCTTAGCTTTTTCTGTATTAATGACTTTACCGCGTAAAGGCAGTACCGCTTGGAATCTGCGGTCTCTTCCCTGCTTGGCTGACCCGCCTGCTGAATCTCCCTCAACGAGATACAATTCATTTTTTGCCGGGTTTCTTGAACCCGCAGGCGTCAGCTTTCCGCTTAAAGTCGCTTCTGATTTTTTTCGTTTTTTGCCGCTTCTTGCTTCTTCACGGGCTTTGCGTGCCGCTTCGCGCGCCTGGCTCGCCTTGATTGCTTTTTTGACAAGAAGCGTTGCGGTGTCCCGATTTTCCTCTAAAAAGTAAGCAAGCTGCTCTGAAACAATCGCATCAACTGCTGATCTTGCTTCACTGGTACCGAGCTTTCCTTTTGTTTGTCCCTCAAATTGAAGAAGCTCCTCAGGAATGCGGACAGAAATAATGGCTGAAAGCCCTTCCCTTATATCGGTGCCTTCAAGGTTCTTATCCTTTTCTTTCAGCAAAGCCACTTTTCGCGCATATTCATTAAAAGCACGCGTCATCGCAGTTTTTGCACCTGACTCATGCGTCCCGCCGTCTTTTGTTCTGACATTGTTGACAAACGACAAAATATTTTCAGAATAACCATCGTTAAACTGGAACGCAAAGTCCACTTCTATAGAATGATGCTCACCCTCAAACGAGACCACTTCAGACAAGACGTCTTTTTCTTCATTTAAGTAAGCAACAAACGCTTCTATGCCGTTTTCATAATAAAAGACCTCATGCTGGTCATTGCGTTCATCAATCAGCTCAATTTTCAGTCCTTTTAACAAAAACGCAGACTCTCTTAAGCGCTCAGAGAGCGTTTCAAAATTATAAGTGGTTGTGCTGAACATCGTTGGATCTGGCTTAAAGTGTGTAAGAGTTCCCGTCTTTTTTGTTTTGCCGATCTTTTCGAGAGATGTAACCGGTTTTCCTCCATTTTCAAATCGCTGCTGATAGACAAAACCGTCCCGCTCAATGGTAACCGTCAGCCATTCAGATAAAGCATTCACGACTGATGCACCAACTCCGTGGAGCCCGCCGCTTGTCTTATAGCCGCCTTGGCCGAATTTTCCTCCGGCATGAAGCACCGTTAAAATCACTTCAGGGGTTGGTTTGCCGAGCTTATGCATTCCGGTCGGCATGCCGCGGCCTCTATCCTGTACAGAAATACTATTGTCTTTATGTATTTTGACGATTATGTGATCTCCATGGCCGGCAAGCACCTCGTCGACAGAGTTATCTACAATTTCATAAACCAAGTGGTGCAAACCCCGCGCGTCAGTAGAGCCAATATACATACCCGGCCTTTTCCTGACAGCCTCAAGGCCTTCGAGCACCTGTATGGCATCTTCGTTGTAATCAAATTGCTGTTTTCTAGCCAAACGTACAAACCCCTTTCAAAAACTAACATTGTCTTTCTCTTTTTCAGTGTTACACATCATTTGTATATAAGATATTTTTTATAAACCTCGCCTCGAGCCAGTACTGCCTTGGACTCCTCATTATAACCAATATGTTTGCAATCGCAACATAGAGCTAACGAATCAGTTCTTCTCAAAACATCGGCTAGTGCTGTTTTTACACCATAAGAACGTATGTTTGTTTATTATATATAAAGCAGCAGACCTTCGCAAATCGAACGGCCGAAACCCAGCTGGACAAGGTATTCAAAAAAAGCTGTTCAAGCTTTATTGTATCTGTTTCACCGTAATACGCAAACAATATCTTAAAATTAAAAAGCAAAAATCCTTGAATTTACAAGGATTTTTGCAGTTCTGCACCTATTTTGTTACAGCGTGTGCCACTTTTATGCACAGATCCATGATAACCGTTCTGCCTTTTTCTTTTAGCATCTGGTATGCTTCCTCATTAACTAGCCCTTGCTGTGCCCAAAATACTGGCGCATCTGTCTCTAAAAAATCTTCCGCCACTCCAGGAAGCTGTTCTGAGCGCCGGAATACATTTACGATGTCAATCGGACCGTCAATCTCTTTTAAAGATGAAACGGCTTTGACACCTAGGGCCTCATCAATTGTCGGGTTCACAGGGATAATTTCATAACCCGCGTCCTGCATTGCTTTTGAAACCATATGTGATGTTCTATCCGGACGGTCTGAAAGCCCTACTACCGCTATACGTTTGCTTCTTTGAAGAATCTCTTTAATTTCCGCTTTAGAAGGGTTTTGCATCGTGTGTCACTCCTTTTTTACTTATTTTACACGATCAAAACAGGAGAAATCAAAATATGATGCATGTTTGATTGGATTTGTAAGCAAACTTTACAAAAAAACTTATCATCAGATCATGACATCTCATGTTAAAATAAAAAGAAGGGAATTTGAAAAAGGAGAAATGTAGATGTTAATTGCTTTATTGATTATTTTGGCCTACTTGATAGGTAGCATTCCATCTGGCTTAATTGTGGGCAAGCTTGCCAAGGGAATTGATATTCGGGAGCACGGAAGCGGCAACTTAGGCGCTACCAATGCATTCCGTACATTGGGTGTAAAAGCTGGTTCGGTCGTCATAGCCGGAGATATTTTGAAAGGGACACTGGCAACTGCATTGCCTTTTCTCATGCATGTTGATATTCACCCGCTTCTTGCAGGAGTCTTTGCGGTTTTAGGCCACGTGTTTCCCATCTTCGCCAAATTTAAAGGCGGTAAAGCCGTGGCGACATCAGGAGGCGTTTTGCTATTTTACGCACCCCTGTTATTTATCACGATGGTTGCGGTATTCTTCATCTTTTTATACTTGACTAAATTTGTTTCTCTCTCATCGATGTTAACAGGGATCTATACTGTTATATATAGTTTCTTTGTCCATGATACGTATTTATTGATTGTCGTTACCCTGCTCACTATTTTTGTGATATACAGACACCGAGCGAACATTAAACGAATTATCAATAAAACAGAACCTAAAGTAAAATGGTTATAAGCTTAAAAAACTTCTCTTTTGACACAGAATAGCCTAATACGTTTATAATAGAGAAAATTCAAATGAAGAACAAAGGGGTGTTCTGTTATGAATATGACAATTAACGAAGACGCATTGAACTGGTATAAAGAAGAACTCGATTTGGAAAGCGGAGACCAGGTTCGCTTTTTCGTCCGCTATGGTGGCTGCAGCAACGTTCAAAAGGGTTTTTCTCTCGGTGTAGCGAAAGATGCCCCACAAGAGGCTGGAGTCACTGCAGAAGCTGACGGCATTACCTTCTTTATTGAAGAAAGTGATTTATGGTACTTTGATAACCACGACCTTCTCGTCAGCTATTCAGAAGACGCTGATGAACCGGTTTTTGAATACCAATAAAAAAGAACGCACATCATGTGCGTTCTTTTTTTACAAATGAAATCGTATAAGATGATCGGTTAGGTTTTCTTGTTCCAAAATATATTTTTGGGTCTCACCCAATAGATCAAAGTGAGGAAATTCACTTTTCTTATGGATCCATTCTTTTTTTAACCCGTATGCCGCTCCCCACTGAACCAGCTTATCAATGTCTGCACAGCCGACTTTTGTCACAGTCCTTGCTTCTGGAAATCGGTCATCCAGCCAGTAATGTGTTAAAAATGCGATTTCTCCTCTTTTCACTGCTTGTTTCCACCGGTTAAGTTCCTCCCGTTTCACACCAAACGCCATATCCCATTCACTTCCCTATTTTTTGGCCTTTTCATATGATGTGTGCCAATCAGGAAAAGCTTTGCGGAATTGAATTGGCTTAAAGCTTTCTTTATCCACACAAATATGAGATGAGGTGGCTTTGATGGAAAGCTCACCGGCCGGATTATAAATGTGATAACCATAGACGGTTTTAAAGCCGTTATATTCCTCTATCCATGTATGTACAACCGCGGTTTCTCCGTAATGAAGCGGCTTTTTATAGGAAATGTTGATATCAACGACTGGGGACAGAACGCCTCTTTTTTCCATATCACTATATAAAAAGCCTAAGTCCTTAATCAAGGCCGTTCTGCCGACCTCCATCCACACAAGATAATTTGCGTGATAGACAATTCCCATTTGATCTGTTTCTGCATAACGCACTTCTATTTCTTTTATTGATACATGCAAGATTACTCTGCTCCCTTAACGTCAATTTAGCCCCATTTTACCATAATCAAATCAGAAAGAAAAAAACCAGGTTTCCCTGGTTTTTTAAGAACGGTATCCGTTTTGTCTCGCTGCAGATTCGTCCTGTATTTCATTACGAAACGCTTCAATGCTCTGTTCGCGTCTTGCATTTTTTTCTTTGATACGCTGTTTATCTTCTCCTGAAGCAAACTCCATTGATGCTTCTGCTTCTTCTATATTTTCAATTGTATTTTGAACCATATCCTGCAATTTTTCCACATTGTCAGAGCGATCATCAGGATTAGGCTGCTGATATTGATTTTGGTTCTTTGTCATTCGGATGTACCTCCTAGAAATAAACTCGAATTTTCGCTACTCGCCTTTTGTCTGCATGATAATCGGCCGCTGTCCTGAAGTATCATGCATTTTTTCCCCTTTATTGGCTTTATATTTTACAGGCTTTGTACCCAAGTGGCTTGGAGCATATTGAGGCTGACCGTTTTTCTTGTTGTTTCCCATGTTTATCCCTCCTCAACAGATAGGTTTCTCAAAAGGAGGGGTAAACATGAATACAAATTAAAGGTTATTTTTGCTTAAATCGCTGTTCAAGCTTTTCCTCAAGCTGATTTAAATACTCTGTATTGGTCATAAGCTCTTTTTTGTTTTCCATGACGAGCTCATGAAAAGAACGTTTTCTCATCTTCTTCACGCTTCTCACCTCCGCATATTCTTTTATTTTTTCCAATTCTGAAAACTTGTAAGCATATCTGAGCATAAAAAAAACTGAATCTAATCAAGATCCAGTTTTCGTTCCATTTCTTTTTTTGTCATGGTGCCAACGTGTATGTCTTGGATAACACCTTTTTCATCTAAGATATATGTCGTTGGATATGACATCACGTTATAGTCAGCATTGATCCCTTTTTTATCAATCAGAATGGGGAATGTTAAATCATACGTATCAGCAAACGCTCGGACCTGTTTCTCACTTTTCTCAGCTGAAGTGAAATTTACCGCAACAACCGCAAGTTTGTCGGCGTACTCTTTTTGCAGCTTTTCCATCGCAGGCATTTCCTGACGGCACGGTTTACACCAAGTTGCCCAAAAATTGAGCAGCACTTTTTTGCCTTTTGCATCCTGTAAAGAGCTTTTCTCTCCTGACAGCGTTTTCAAAGAAAAATCAGGTGCTTGTTTCCCCTCTTGAATTCCGACTTCTTTTTTGCTGTATGTTTGATATAAATTCCATCCCGTATAACCGGCAAGCATGATAAGCAGGATCCCTGCGAGCCATTTTTTCAGCATATGCCACCTCCGCAGCACATTGTGTCATAAAAAGAAGAGAAAGCGAAATGCCTTCTCTTCCTATTGATTCATCAGGACTGCTTCATTTTTTCACGAAGCACCATTTGAAGGATGCCGCCATGGCGGTAGTAATCAATTTCAACTTCACTATCAAAGCGGACGACTGCTTCAAAAGTTGTTACATTGCCGTCTTCATTGATTGCTCTTACAGTTACAAGGTCACGAGGACGAACTGTTTCATCAACATCTACCTCAATGACTTCTTTACCCGTTAAGCCGAGTGTATCCGCATTTTCACCTTGTTTAAACTGAAGCGGCAGCACACCCATGAATACAAGGTTGCTTCTGTGAATTCTTTCGAAGCTCTCTGCAATGACCGTTCTGATGCCGAGAAGGTTTGTTCCTTTTGCAGCCCAGTCACGTGAAGATCCCATACCATAGTCTTTTCCTGCTAATACAACAAGACCAGTTTTATCTTCTTTGTATTTCATGCACGCATCATAGATGGATGTTACTTCACCAGTCGGCCAGTACGTTGTAAATCCGCCTTCTGTACCCGGTGCAATTTGGTTTTTGATGCGAATGTTTGCAAATGTTCCTCTCATCATGACTTCATGGTTTCCGCGGCGGGAACCGTAGGAGTTAAAGTCACGAGGAGAAACACCTTTTTCTTGCAAGTACTTTCCGGCAGGCGTATCTTTTCCGATTGCCCCCGCAGGAGAAATATGGTCAGTTGTGACTGAATCACCGAATTTACCGACAACACGCAAACCTTTTAATGGTTCAACCTTGCCCGGCTCAACAGACATTTCTTCGAAGAATGGCGGATTTTGAATGTAAGTTGACTCGCTATCCCATTTATATAAAGCTTCATCTGTTGTTTCAATTTCGTTCCAGCGCTTGTTGTCATCAAATACTGTTTCATACTCTTTGCGGAATAGCTCTGGCGTAACAGTTTGCTTAACAAGTGCATTGATTTCGTCCATTGACGGCCAAATATCATTAAAGTATACGTTTTGACCATCCTTGCCCACACCGATTGGATCGGTTTTCAAGTTAATGTTTACCGTTCCAGCCAGCGCATATGCCACAACAAGCGGCGGTGAAGCAAGATAGTTGCCTTTAACAAGCGGGTGAATACGTCCTTCAAAGTTACGGTTTCCGGAAAGGACAGACGTAATCAGAAGATCATTTTTCGCAACCGCTTCTTCAATTTCCGGTGAAAGCGGGCCTGAGTTCCCGATACATGTTGTACAGCCGTACCCAACGAGGTTAAAGCCAAGCTCTTTCATGTATGGAAGAAGGCCTGAATTCACAAGATATCCTGTAACAACTTTAGAACCCGGTGCAAGTGACGTTTTCACGTAATTAGGCACCTTAAGCCCTAACTCAACCGCTTTTTTCGCTACCAGTCCGGCGCCGATCAGAACGTATGGGTTTGATGTATTTGTACAGCTTGTAATCGCAGCAATGGCGATCGCACCCGTTTTCATAACTGTTTCTTCACCGTTAAGGAGTTTAAACTTAATTTCTTTATTTTCTTCCTCAGCATTTAAACCGAATCCTTGGTTACCTGCAGGGCTGACTAAGTGCTTTTTAAACGTTTCCTGCATAGCAGATAGCGGGATCAAATCCTGAGGACGCTTTGGACCCGATAAGTTTGCTTCAATTTGAGACAGGTCAATTTCAACCACATCAGTAAATTGAGGGTCTTCCGCATCTGGAGTGTAGAACAAGCCATTGCTTCTGCAGTATGCTTCAACAACATCAATATGTTCAGGATCACGGCCAGTCAGGCGCAGGTAGTTAAGCGCTTCTTCATCTACTGGGAAGAATCCGCATGTAGCACCGTATTCCGGAGCCATATTCGCAATTGTTGCGCGATCTGCAAGCGGCAGTTCAGCAATTCCCGGTCCGAAGAATTCAACAAATTTACCGACAACGCCTTTTTCACGCAGCACTTGTGTTACTTTTAACGCCAAGTCAGTAGCTGTTGTTCCGTTTGGAAGCTTGCCGACAAGTTTCGCGCCGATTACCTCTGGAACTGGGAAGTAAGAAGGCTGTCCAAGCATTCCCGCTTCAGCTTCAATTCCACCGACACCCCAGCCGAGAACACCGATACCGTTAATCATTGTTGTGTGTGAGTCTGTTCCGACAAGCGTATCAGGATACGTTACAAGCTCGCCGTCTTCTTCAATGGCATGGACAACACTTGCCAAGAACTCAAGGTTGACCTGGTGCACAATACCTGTTGCAGGCGGTACTGCCTGATAATTGTTAAACGCTTTCTTTGCCCAGCTTAAAAATTTGTAGCGCTCTGCATTTCTTTCGAATTCCAAGTCCATATTTACTGCTAATGCATCTTCTGTACCCGCTTTATCTACCTGTACAGAGTGATCGATAACGAGATCAACAGGAATTTCAGGGTTGATTTTATCAGGATCTCCGCCGACAGCTGCCATTGCTTTACGCAGTGAAGCCAGATCTACTACTGCCGGAACCCCTGTGAAGTCTTGTAAAATAACACGAGACGGTTTGAACGGAACGTCGATATCCTTTAATTCGGCAGTTCCCCATTTTGCCAAATTTTCCACGTGTTCTTTTTTGATAACGAAGCCGTCAACTTGACGCAATACTGATTCTAAAAGAACTTTGATGGAATAAGGAAGCTTCGAAACCTTTCCTATACCTGAATCTTCTAACGCTTTTAAAGAGTAGTAATGATATGTTTTCCCATTTGTAGTAAACGTTTTTCTCGCTTGGAAAACGTCTTTTGCTGCAGTTTTTTGCTCGTTTGCCATTCTCCAAAATCCCCCTTCAGATCAGATCATTCTCAGATGAACATTACATTCCATCACAATTTTCTCACAATTTCATATTAAAACAAAATCATACATAAGTAAATATCAATGTTTTTATTAAATACAATAAGTTCGACTTATGAGAAAAATGTACCGGTAATTTTTACTGTTTACGCTCTCTCATATAACACAATAAAAGAAGCCATATTATGATTGAGGTGATAATGATGGTCAAAAGAAAAGCGAATCACGTCATTAACGGAATGAATGACGCAAAAAGCCAAGGCAAAGGCGCCGGCTATATTGAAAACGACCAGCTTGTACTGACTGAAGCAGAACGCCAAAATAACAAAAAAAGAAAAACCAATCAATAACACCGAACTCTTTTAAGGAGGTTCTCATTTTATGACCAATAAGAATACAAGTAAAGATATGCATAAAAACGCCCCCAAAGGACACAATCCCGGCCAACCTGAGCCTCTAAGCGGAAGCAAAAAAGTAAAGAACCGAAACCATACAAGACAAAAGCACAACTCAAGCCATGATATGTAAGAAAAGCAGACCTTAGTGTCTGTTTTTTTATGCGTTCACCCATTTATAATCCACCGCATATGATGTTAAGCAAGGTTGATATGTGGAGGAATGCTTCCATGGACCATTCAAAACGCAACGATGCAAATGATTTCGATAGTATGGATGAATGGCTTCGGCAATTTTTTGAAGACCCCTTCGCCTGGTACGACGAAACATTGCCTATTGATTTATATGAAACAAGTCAGCAGTATATTATAGAAGCGGATCTGACTTTTTTACAGCCTACACAAGTAACAGTTACCCTTTCTGGATGCGAGTTCATCTTAACTGTCAAATCGTCAGGACAGACTTTTGAAAAACAAATGATGCTTCCTTTTTATTTTAATGACAAAACCATTCAAGCCGAATGCGAAAATCAAATACTCACAGTCGCCGTCAATAAAGAAACAGAAGATGGCTCTTCTTTTTCTCTTCAATTTCCTCTCAGCTAAACATAAAAAGTCACTTTCATCCCCTATTATGAAAGTGACTTTTTTTTCCGTCCATTTATCGTCAAATACCCTCTAGTGACTCTCCCATGGCCAAATAGCAGATTCACTATACAATAGAATATGATCTACTATCTCTTTTGACTAGACGTCTATCACTTTTTTCTATTCTTTTTTTACTGTGTTCTTCTAATCTCTCTTCGTATACAATATGGTTAGAATAAGGGGGAATGATTGATGCTGGAAGGATGGTTTTTATGGTTTATTCTGTTTTGGGTGATCATGATGGTAGTCTTATTATCAATCGGCGGTTTTTTCATGTTTCGAAAGTTTTTAAAGCGTTTACCAAAAGAGGACGGCAGATCAGAGCTTGATTGGCAGGATTACTATATTGAAAACAGCAGACATTTATGGAACGATGAAAACAAACAGTTTCTAGATGAATTGACTGCGCCGGTGCCAGAGCTGTTCAGAGATGCAGCAAAAGCCAAAATCGCAGGCAAAATCGGTGAGCTTGCAATAAAAGAAAAGGTAGCAAAGATTGATCAGCAACTTATGATCAAAGGCTATATTCTCGCAACTCCTAAAAGAGACCATACCTTCTTAAAAAGGCATCTGCGGGACAAAAAAATCGATTTGGAACCTTATCAGACCCTTCTCAAATAAAAAACCTTTCCTGACAAGAGGAAAGGTTTTTTAATTCATTTGAATATTAGATGACTGCAGCTCGTTATGAAGTTTTCGATATGATAAATACATGGCGATTCTCCAAGGCACAATCATACCGAAAGCCAGAATCCAAAACATTCCGCTCAGTGCACCATAATCAATTGATGTGCTCAAGATCGATTTCATCACGATTCTGATCACCAAAAGACCGACTAATATAAAAACAAATGCTTTAGAGCGTTTCATGTAAATTTCATTATTTTTAATTTCGAACTTAGAAGTTTTGATTAGAAAAATAGAGAAAATCACACCTAAAGTGAATGCTTCCAAAAACTCTGCACCAGTTACCCAAAATACCGGAAATAAAAACATTAACGCTCCCGTACTCATAAAAATCGGCGGGAGAATGATTTTTTTTGGTGAAACAGGCTTGTCAGAGGACTTTATTCTGACCACCATCACAGCTACAGCCATTAACACAGCAATAATCGATGAAACTATAATCATCATACTTATCATTCCTTTGTTTCTCGGAGTGTTGATACTATATACTATACTCCAAAACAATAAAAAAAACCATTTTGAAAAGAAATGACTTTAATGTCCCATAACGCGGCTTACAGCTTCCAGCACTTTTGTTTCCTCAAACGGCTTAACAATAAAATCCTTTGCCCCCAGCTCAATTGCTTCCGTTACAATTCTTTGCTGGCGCATGGCGGTGCACATGATGACCTTCGCTTTAGGATCAAAGGTTAAGATATCACGAAGCGCTTTTATGCCGTTTTTCACCGGCATTGTAATATCCATTGTCACAAGGTCCGGGCGCAGTTTTTTATACAGGTCAGCTGCTTGTTCACCGTCCGCCGCTTCGCCTGCGATTATGTAATTTGCCTCTTCCAAGATCTCTCTGATTTTCACTCTCATGAACTTGGCGTCGTCTACAACTAAAACTCTTGTCATATTCCCCTCCAACAATCGATTTCCACAGATAATAGTCTTATTGTACCAAAAACAAAAGGATTAGTAGTAGTACGAAAGTAATTTACCGTCAAAAACCAGTAAAGCCTCCAAAAAGATCTGACAGCAAAATAATGATCAGGCTCATCCAATTAAAGAATAACAGCACACCAATCACAATCATCAAAACGCCGCCAGCTTTCATAATGAAAAGCTGGTTCTTCCTTATCCACTTCAGCTTTGTGATAAAAAAAGACAATAAAAGAAACGGTACCGCAAAACCGAGTACATATAACATCATGTATGGCACCGCTGAGCCCGGATTGGTGCCTGCAAGTGTGATAACAGCAGCTAATATCGGACCGGTACATGGTGTCCATCCAGCTGCAAATGCCATTCCGATTATGACCGAACCTAAAAACCCGCTTGGTTTATGCTTAAAATGGATTCTCCGCTCTTTCATCATAGCCTCAGGCCGGAACACCCCGAGTGTAATGAAACCGAACAAAATAATAAGCAACGCGCCAATTTGCCGAATCGCATCGTGATAATCCCTAAACAGGCTGCCAATAAAAGATGTTCCATAGCCTAAAGCAATAAAAATGACTGAAAAGCCAAGCAAAAAACACAAAGTATGAAACAAGCTTCTTTTCTGCAGCAGCAGCTTTTCAGTTCTTACATCGTCCATGCTGACCCCTGTAATATATGACAAAAAAGCTGGGTAAAGCGGCAGGCAGCAAGGCGAAATAAAGGATAAAAACCCCGCTCCGAATGTCAAAAAATAATTCACGTCTCCCATGTCATCATCCCTTCATGATTTGACATTCCTTCAAGTTATGACAAAATCATTTCATTTTTTTAACACTTTCACTTGAAGGATTTCTATTTTCAGAAAAAACTTATATAATTTAATTTGACATTGAGACATTATACTCCTTCTCATTTGAAAATTAGTATAAATATGGATATAATATAAACATTCACTTTGAAGATCTAATGTATGAAAGGATACATCCCTGTGATTAGAGAGCATCTATTAAAAGAAATTGAAAAAAAAAGAGCAGAGCTGCTGCAAATTGTCATGGCGAACGGAATGACATCTCATATTACGATAGAGCTCAGTCAGGAGCTTGACCATCTTCTCATACAATATCAAAAGCAGCGCCTTCGAGCAGTAGCGGGTGATGAATGATTGCAAAATAAAAAACCCGTATAAGGGTTTTTTATTTTATAACCATGTTTCTCTATATCATAATCTTTACGTATTATTTCGTTTGATTATTCATGGCTTTCATCATTTGATTGATTTTCTTTTGAGAAGGTTTCATTCCCATTTGCATCATCATCATGCGTAACATTTGTTCATTAATAGGCGGATTCTTTTTCAGGTAGCTCATCATATATTTACGAGCAATAAAAAACCCGAGTGCAACACCTATGAGCAATGCAACAACGCCCACTAGGATGCCAACCCATAAAGTCATTTTATTTCCTCCTTCATGTTGTCTAGTTTAAAGTGTACTAAACCAAAAGCTATTATACAACATTTACATCTCTTTTTCTTCGGTTTTAGACAAAATTTCTTTCTTTCACCGGATTTAGCCATCCGTAACGCTTCGAATTGAAATCCATTGCTAAAAAGCAAGGGCTTACTTTTCTTAACACTTCAAAGAATATCGTTTCTGCCTCGTAATCTCCCGAAGCCACAATTTCTATCATGTGCTCCTTCATCATAAACGTCGCGTGGCCTTTTGCTTTCGGCAAAGCTATTCTATAAATATAATCCAGCTGCCTGTAATCCGTCTTGTTTAAATTCATTTTTAACCGCTGATGCATATGTAAAATAGGGATTGGCTGTGTAATATATTGAATCTGTTTCTCTGTCATTTCATACTGCTGCTTTTCAAGGCTTGTCCAATGATAGTCTTGAAACAGCTCAAACATAACCGATTCCCGGCCGAAATAGTGATTGGCAAATTCCTCTTTGATCAGGTACGTATAGTAGTGACGTTCCATCTTTTCATCCCCTTTTCCAGCAGCATTTCATTTGCTCTCTATTATACAAAAGAAGAAAAGAAAGAATTGTCTATTACTGTTAAACAGCCAATACTATTTTTGTCGGATAAACAAGAAAAAGAGGATGATTTGACTCATCCTCTTTCAAAAGCTTACTTATTGATTAATGCCTTAACTCGATTCACTACGTTCGGAACTGAGAAGCCGTATTCGTTAATGATGGTTTCACCAGGAGCAGATGCACCGAATCGGTCTATGCCGAGAACGTCACCTTCAAGCCCCGTGTATTTGCCCCATCCAAATGATGAGCCCATTTCAATTGCAAGACGTTTTTTCACATCTGCAGGAAGGACTTTGTTTTTGTATTCATCAGATTGTTTCTCAAAACGGTCCATTGAAGGCATGCTGACAACAGAAACATCGATATTTTCTTTTGCCAATTCAGCCTGCGCTTCAATTGCAAGACCTACCTCGGATCCGGAGGCAATGAGAAGAGCGTCAGGTGTTTCGTTTTTAGATTTAGAAACGACATATGCACCTTTTTCTACTCCTGCCAATGCTTCTTCAGCTGTTTGATCGATGGTAGGAAGGTTTTGACGTGTAAGCACTAGCGCTGTTGGGTGGTCAGTGCTTTGCACTGCAAGCTTCCATGCTGCTGCTGTCTCATTGCCGTCTGCTGGACGGATCAAAGAAAGGTTTGGCATCGCACGGAGTGAAGCAAGCTGTTCAACAGGCTCGTGCGTCGGACCGTCTTCACCAACCGCAATACTGTCATGTGTGAAGACATATGTCACAGGAAGGCCCATTAACGCTGCAAGGCGAATCGCAGGACGCAGGTAATCAGAGAAGACAAAGAAAGTTCCGCCGAATACACGAAGACCGCCATGAAGCGCCATACCGTTTAAGGCTGCACCCATCGCAAATTCACGTACACCAAACCAGAAGTTTTTGCCTGAGTAATCAACCGCTGTAAAATCACCGGCATTTTTAATAGTCGTTTTGTTCGATCCCGCTAGGTCAGCAGAACCTCCGACAAAGAAAGGAATTTTTTTCGCAAGTCCGTTGAGAACTTCACCGGAAGATGCACGGGATGCCAGGCTGCTTCCTTTTTCATACACAGGAACCTCTTGATCCCAGTCCTTCGGAAGCTCTCCTTTGATTGCCAGTTCAAGCTGTTCAGCAAGTTCAGGATAAACTTCTTTATATTTAGCGAATTGAGCATTCCATTCTTGTTCTTTTTTCTCACCTGATTCTTTAACAGCTGCAGCGAAATGCTCATAAACTTCTGACGGAACGTAGAAGTCTTCTTCATATGTCCACGCGTAAGCTTCTTTTGTTAATTTGCTTTCCTCTTTACCAAGCGGCGCACCGTGAACACCGGATGTACCGGCACGGTTAGGTGAACCGAATCCGATTGTCGTTTTCACTTCAATTAATGTAGGTTTCTTTTCATTTTGGCGTGCTTTTTCGATAGCCGCTGTTAATTCTTCAATATTGTTTCCATCCTCAACATAAAGAACTTCCCAATTCATTGCTTCAAAACGCTGTTTCACGTTTTCAGAGAATGAACGGTCGAGGTCTCCATCAAGAGAGATGTCATTAGAATCGTATAGTACGATCAGACGGCCAAGCTGAAGATGGCCTGCGAGTGAAGCGGCTTCAGAAGAAATACCTTCCATTAAATCACCATCACCGCAAATACTGTATGTATAATGATCGACTACGTTAAATGAATCGCGGTTGTATGTTTCCGCTAAATGGCGTTCAGCAATTGCCATACCGACTGCCATGGCAATTCCTTGGCCAAGCGGACCTGTTGTAGCATCAACACCGGCAGTATGTCCGAATTCCGGATGTCCTGGTGTTTTGCTGCCCCACTGGCGGAATCCCTTAAGATCTTCAATACTAAGATCAAACCCGCTTAAATGAAGCATGCTGTATAATAGTGCTGACCCGTGTCCAGCAGATAAAACAAAACGGTCACGGTTAAACCAGCCAGGGTTTGCCGGACTTACGTTCATAAATTTTGTCCACAGCGTGTATGCCATTGGAGCGGCTCCCATCGGCATCCCTGGGTGACCAGAATTTGCTTTTTCAATAGCGTCTATTGACAGTGTGCGAATGGTAGCAACTGATTTCTTTTCAATTGTATCCATAAAAATCCCCTTCCTTATGTGTTGTACCCTTACATCATAAATGTCTGACGACTTTTTCTCAACTGTTTCAGCTTAAATTTGAGAGAAACTTGTTGAATTTTGTCACATAAGAGTTTTGATTATAGTATATGCAAAAGAGGAATACGATATTGCCGTATTCCTCTTATATTAGTGAAGTTTGTTATTTCTTTGTTCTCTTTTTAGCTTTTCTGGTGTAACATCATTGCCTTCTGGGTCAATGATTTTCACACTTTTTAACGTGTTCTTCATAGAAGAACGAAAACCTTTCAAGTACTCTTGACGGAGCTTTTGCTGTTCGGCTTTTTCTTCTTCTGTAATAACGCCAGCTTTAGCTTTGGCAGCAAGTTCATTAATTCTGGCAATTTTCGCGTTTGAAATCATGTTAAACTCCTTTATTGCATTTTGTCTATATAGTACTAGATCAAAAAAAGTTTTACAACTGATTCACTCTGCTGTCTCTTCATTCTCTATGTATTCCTGAAAACGCCGGTGAACGGTTGCTTTAGAGACATCATAGCCAAACCCTCTTAGGGTAGCCGCGATTTCAGCAAACGTCAGTTTATTCGCTCTTAGGCGGACGATCTCAGAGATTGGCACCTCTATTTTTTCTTTTCCACTGTTCCCATGTTGGTTTTTTAAGTTTTTTTGCGGTTTAAAACCGTTTTTTACTGCACGTTTCATTCCCCGTCTGATTTTCATGTTGTGAATCTTTCGCTGATACTCTTCCACAATGCTAACGATTTCCAAGACCATTGAGTCAGCCTCCGATAACTCCAGTTCACCTCTATGAGCCGTTGTATAGACTTTCACACCTTCTCTATAAATACAATGAAGCAGTGCGATTTTTGCGTTTCCCCGTCCGAGCCTTGTCTCATCCTGAACCAAAATGACATCAATTCCAGCGTTCTTAATCTCATCAAGCAGCTCAAATACACCATCCCGATCCATTTCATATCCGCTGGCTTTTTCTGAAATCACTTTGACCACTTCCATGCCGTTCTCCGCTGCAATGGCCGTAAGCTCCTCCTCCTGCCGCTTTAATGACGTTTCCTGCTGTTCTTTATTTGTGCTTACACGGGCATAAATGAGTGCTTTCATTTTATCTCTCTTTCCTCTCTATCTTACAGTTGCTAATTCATATGCATCCTGATGCTTCTTTTTCAATGGGATCACTAACTCATCACCCGGCTGGATATCAGAGGTTTGAAGTTGATTTTTATCAGCTACCCATTCAATAAAATCATTTTTGTTTATCTTTTTTGTATCTGCTACCTGATCAGCAATTGACCAGAGTGTGTCGCCTTGCTGGACTTCTATTTTAACATACTGATTAAGCTCTTGGCCGCTGCTTGTATATGACAGCATAAGGATAACCGCGCTCAAAATCACTGTGAACAGACCGACAAAAATAATAGATTCTTTACTCATGATCATAACCTCCAACAGGAATGTTTGTTCGCATTTTTTATAATTTCAGTATATACGAACAAACGTTTCTGTCAATTGTTTTTTCGAACCTATGTTTGTACTGTAAGGAAAATCATGCTATAATCTTCTTAAAATCGACGTTTTGAGGTGCGAAAAATGACGAAGCTATCAAAAAGGCAACTTGATATCCTCCGTTTTATTAAAGCAGAGGTTAAATCAAAAGGATATCCGCCTTCCGTGAGAGAGATCGGAGAGGCTGTCGGGCTTGCGTCCAGCTCTACTGTCCACGGCCATTTGGCCCGCTTGGAAACAAAAGGGCTGATCAGACGGGATCCGACAAAACCAAGAGCAATAGAAATTCTTGATGAAGAAGTAGACATTCCGCAAAGCCAGGTCGTTAATGTACCGGTCATCGGGAAAGTCACGGCGGGATCTCCTATTACAGCAGTAGAAAATATTGAAGAATATTTTCCGCTCCCAGACCGCATGGTTCCTCCAGACGAGCATGTATTTATGCTGGAGATTATGGGAGACAGTATGATAGATGCTGGTATTCTCGATAAGGACTATGTCATCGTTAAACAGCAAAACACAGCGAACAATGGGGAAATTGTAGTTGCGATGACAGAAGATGATGAAGCAACTGTAAAACGATTCTATAAAGAGGATACCCACATTCGCTTGCAGCCTGAGAACCCAACGATGGAACCTATCATTTTGCAGAATGTCAGCATTCTAGGGAAAGTGATTGGCGTGTTCAGAACCGTCCATTAATCTATTGATCTATCAGATGCATAAAATAACCCCCTCTTCCTTTACGGAGAGGGGGTTTGTTGTTCAAAAAAAGCAGGCTCGCCCTGACTTTTGGGTGCGAGCCTGAATAGGAGGAAAAAGAACATCATGTTTACACCATAATTATCCACCAAAATATTGTTGAAGTCAAGAAATTTTCTTTCCTTTAGGAAACTTTTATCAAAATATGAACATTTAAAATATTAGACGCCATCTTCTTAAAAACGTTTCATTTTTTAGGTCGTGGAAGGATACGGTTTCATATTTATTAAGGGGCGAAGCAATTGAAATAACTGAAAATTTAGTACATAGTTTAGGTAGTTCAACACTCTGTTAAAACAGCTTGCTTTCTTCATATAAAATGTAATATGTATTTCAATTTCACCTTCACCCAATCACTTGTACAGTTCAAAAGATATGGCATCGTTGAACAAGTCGGGTAGAAACCTTCCCCAAACATAAAGTCTCCACCAACACCCTTCTTTAAATTTAACCTTATATGAAATATGGTTGTGATATCAAAAGGCCGTTTCATCATAAAAGTGCATATGCGTTTTTTCTTGTTTGTAATATCGAAGCCTGTCTTGAAGGGTTCCGGTATGAAACTCAAATTTGTGGCCGTCAGGGTCGGTAAAATAAATTGATTTTCGATCGCGTTCATCTCGTTCTCTGCCAGGCAGAATATTGACATGAAGTCTTTTTAATTTAGCTGACATCTCCTCAAATTCATGATCTTCAATTGTAAAAGCAATATGGGTATAAGAAAGCTTAATGTCATTTCTCGGGATGTCTGGTTCTTCATTAAGCGCTAGCCAGATGCCGTTCATATCAAAATATGCAGTTGTTCTTCCCTTTACCAAAAGCTTTGAACCAAACACTTTTTGATAAAAATCAATCGATGTATCCAAATGCGAAACTGAAAATAGCAAGTGATTGATTCCTTTTATCTCCACAAATCATTCCCCCCTTGAAAGCTGATCATCCACATATACGACTTTTTTCATAAGAAAGTTTCATACAGCTGAAAAAAATACCAGTGTAAACAAAAACGGACTGTTTAAAATAGTAACATGACCATTATGAATGGTTTTGAATTGCATTATTTATCATTTGTTTACGCCCAAGAATTTTCTTCAAAAAATAACAATTTAGGTGGTCAAATGAAACATATCATTGCGCTTGCTTCAAAGATTGCTTTCACTCTCGCCCTTTTATATGTGATTTTGGACAGAGTCTATCACGCATCCTTCTTAAGTGTGATGTTTATTGCACTTTTCTTAGGTTTTGTTTCCTATCTTTCTGGTGACATGCTCGTCTTACCCAGAACAAACAATATTACAGCTTCATTGGCTGACTTTGGCCTTTCATTCGTTATTCTTTGGGTATTTGTTTTAACCCAAACAAGAAACGATTTCTCACCATTTGGAGCGGCTCTCCTTTCCGCTGCCTGTCTTACTGTTTTTGAATACTTTTTTCATCGGTATTTACTGAAAAATGTGCTTGATGAAAATTTCCGAAATGAACTGTCAGCGAGAGATAACACGTTGCAGTATCAAACGGAAGCCGCGGACGAGCTGTTTCCCGAAACGAAAGAGAAGCATAAGGAATAGGAGGCTGTCTTATCGCCTCCTATTTTTCAGTAGCTATTTTTGAGAAAACGGAACATCACTTCTGTAAACTCATAAAACCTCTCATTTTGAGTAACAGCTCTGCTTTTTAAAGAAAAGATGCCGAACAAAGACTTTCGAAACCCTGTGCTCATTTCTATCTGAATACTTAAACCTGTTTTTGATTTATTTGCAATGTTATTCGGACTAACGCCCGCATGTGGATGGTCCGTATTGAGCAATACAGCAGGAAAACCGGCATGCTGCAATTTCTCAACTAAATCTGCCGCTCTTACGCGATCTGTACCGCCGACTTCGATCTGCTGATCTTCTTCTGCGTACCCGTGTAATGAAATGACATATTCATGATTTCCCGTCATTTTAAGGGCCCGAGGTTCATCAAAGTGCGTGCTCGTAATGTGCAGGACTGAGTTTCCTGCCGATTTTAAGCCTTCAAATAAATACATCGAGTACTCTTTGCTGAGCTCTCTCGCTACTTCACTTGTCCCGCCTTCAATACCTCCTCCGTGAATGGCTAAAACAAGAACAGGGCTTCCGGTTTCTTTCGTAACAACGCCGTAATCAGAAGGATCTTCATTGCTTTTTAATTCCTCAAAATTCTGATATACATCTTCAGCATAAATTGAAGAAATCGGAGTAAACACCATAAAAACCAACAATAATTTTACAATTTTAATAGTTGATGGAAAACGTTTGGCTATGTTACAATCAACATGCTTCAAGGAATGGAGCAAACGGCGGAGCAGGGATACTTTGGCCGGTTTCATCTACTCCGCCTCTAAGTCCAAATCAACAGGATGTAGGTCTCTTTGAGGCTTTAGCACGAATTCTCTCGTCCTCCTTGTTAAATTTTTGTTAAATTCACAATATTATATACCATTAGCCCGGGCGCTGTTCTTCTCATTTTTGAATTTATGAAAAGTAAGCTGGCACCACCTCTCCCATTTCCATACAAAACAAAAATGCACCTGCCCTTTGGCCTGTGCATTTTTTATTTTCTCTTCATTCTTCGTTTTTTTGCTTGATTTAATTTCATGATGTTTTTTTCAATTTTTCTTATGTTTCGCCTTTGCGGGATTGTTTTCATTTCATAATAAACAGAAATAAACCCGCTTACTGTCACTGCTGCAATATAAAGGACGCGCTGTTTGATCATCCGGTCAGCGTGTCCATGATCATTCGCTTCTTTTTCCAGTCTTTCGATCACAGCTTTATCAAACAGCTGATCGACATACACTTGTTTCATTCCCACTGCAAACCCCGCAGCCAGCCAAAGAATCAGAAATAAACTGATATAAAACACCATAAACCCTTCCTTTCCTGTCTTGATGCGGTGCAGAATTTTGAAATGCAGCAACTGGCAGACGAAGCTTCTTCTTTGTGTTAGGTTCTTTCAATAGGCTGGTTAATATGTGTAATGCTGTAATGAACAGTTAGAAATTTTAATCCAAACAGCCACATATGATGAACAGCGGTTAATTTGTTGTCATGTGCAGCTTCTATCAGAAAGGTTTCAGATAAAGGAAGCGGACAAGTTCCCGCTCTTGTTTGCAGATAAATCCCCTCATCCCCCGCTCTGCTTTTTCTCCGGCTGCTTGTTAAAACCAGCTTCTCCTGATGATGATATGGTTTTAAAACACCTGTCATGCTGCTGAATGGAAGCGGTAAAGAAATATTCATATACCCCTCTCCATTTGAACGATACACTGAATAAAGAGCGGTAAAAATGGTTTCGTTTTTTTCATTTGTTCTAATCCAGGCACGTACTCTTTCCCTTCCGTCTTTTTTAGAATGAACACCTCTTATCTTGCTGTACATCCTATACCAGTCAGGGTTCGTCGAAAGATGTATTTGACCGATTCTTCTGCTGAACCATTCGTAAATAATTGCAAGCGGCCGAAACCACGTGCTCCATGTTACTTTTGCTTTAATATTGTATTCGATGGTTTGTTCATAAAACGAAAGAATGAGCGGCGCCAGTTTTTCTGGTGAAAAATCTTTTGAACGCAGGCTGCCCATATCATCCACAAGTCCGCTGTACCGAGCGTTATTTTCAGCTTGAATACTAGCTAAAAATTCTTCTCCAATCTTTCTTTTTCCGTAGATACGGCTGAATGTCTTTACACTGTCTGCATCAAAAGGTTTCGCATCCTCTATTCTCCACCCTATGAGAGCGGGCAAGATAACACCAAACGCATTGACAAAACCGTGAATCCAAATCATCTGATTGATGGTCAATGTAACTTCTTGCCGAAATACACCAAATGAATAAATCATCGAGAAAGCAATCGTTATCATTAAAACAGCGGAAGAAAGCCGAATAAGAAATGTCCCCGTCTTGGTGCGAAAAGCTGCCGTGAACACCAAAAATGCATGAAGATAAATCGCCGCCATATAAATGCTAACCGCAATGACATCAAGTGTTTTTGAATATGTGATGCCCAGTGCGATAAGAAGGGGCGAAAGCAAAATCACCCATGTTATCCAACTGTACAACATCCGATGTTTTCTAATGGTTCTGCCGAGTAAACCGTTGAAGATCGGGATCAGAAAAGCAGAATAGTGAAAGTGGACAGCAGTCAGCAAAATGATGAGAGGGCCAAATTGCATGATCTGCAAATGGGCAGCATAAGCAAAAAACCAAAATCCTCCTCCCGCCAAATAAATAAGGCCGAACAAAACTGATGTCTCTTCGATTCTATGTATCTTTGTTTCCCAAAGGCGGAGGATCGCATACAATGCAATAAAAACTGTGTACATCCACCAGATAAGTGCGAAACCCCCAACCTCCGTCACTAGAGCCAGCACCGCAAAGAATGCGGCTGCCGGATACCACTGGATTAGCCCATATTCCATAAACTGAGCAGCACGAACCGGAGATTGACGAAAAACAAAAGGAAAAATTCCCGGCACGAAAAATAGAATGGATAACAAAACGAGTGCCTCTGCCACTGAAATATCCGGTGCTTCTGCTGCAAGAAATCCAATAAAACAAAGCGCACTGACTATGCCATTTCGTTTCATGATTCTCTCTCTTCCTCCTGAAACGTTCCTTTATAAAAGAAAAGAGTGCCAAGAATTGTATTTTGCACATGCACTTCAATGGTGAAACAATTCTTTTTTTCATCAAACGTTTCGCAAACTACGGATGTACCGGTCAGCCATTTCGGCAGCGGGATTCTTTTTCCGCATATTAATAGCCATTGCTTTCCCGATGTGATCGTAAGAGAGCCGTCATGAGATGCCTCGAACGTCAAAACAGACAGCAGCAGATGAGGTTTGCCGAAGAAATCAAGTATTCTATTTTCTTTCTCGTCATATATCATTAACGCATCAAAGAAACGTTTTTTGCCTTTAAAGAAAAATGTACGATTCCATTCTATTCCTGTATGTTGCGATTTCAAAAGACAAGTTCTATTTTGTATTGTAAATGGAATGTCTTTGCCTCTTTCTGAAAAGAAGCATCTGAAAAAAACACCCAGCTTTAACAGCATTCTAACCAGAAAAGAGCCTCCGCTTATTTCTGACATCGTTCCCGTCCCGCTGAATGTATGAGACCCGTCTAATTGGTACCGTTTCTGCAGCTTGGGATGCAGCAAATGATAGTTAATAATTGATTTTTCATAAATCGAACTCACAATGTCACTTCTTTCTCTTTCGTTTTGTGCGCCTGGCACTGGGGAGCTGCAGGCTAAGAGCGCCGCTTGCAGCGGAAAACACACTCAATAGAACCCACATGAATATTTCGGAACCTAGACAAGCAAACCCAGCAAAAATACAAGCCTGGACACCATGAATGATCCATTTTCTTTTTAAAGGAATCAGCCACAAAATAGCTAAGCCTATCTCCGCTGTTCCTGCCAATATGCTTGTCTCAACACCTGCAAAGCCTTGATAGAACCAAAACAGGCTGAAAAACAGACACATGAACACATAGATGATAGCGGATCGAATAAAGCGCTTCGGATGTTTATTTTGCTCTACCCAAAGCCTTAATGCATCAAAGCTCCAGGCAGTCGCCCAGCCAAGCAGCGGTCGAAATAATAAACGATCGATCCATCTTCCCGGCAGTCCGTAGGCTGTTTTGTATTGGTACTGTGTTAAAAACGTCATTTTCCCATTTTCTCTCTGTATATACTTCCAGTAGCCGCTTCCATGCCGAATCAGAGATAACGGATGATTAGAGCCAAAAGCCAGTGAAGAAGACCTTTCAGATGAACATTTGTTGAAAACACCGACGGTTTCTCCTGTACCTGACACCTTTAATCCAAAGCCTACCCTTGTTTCGTAAAGAAACTTCTGTTTTTCGCATGGCTGACTATTCAAATACGTAATATTTGAAAACCGGAGATCCCATTCCTTATGCAGTGATGGGTTTTGTGTATATTCCCAGAGTGTATCCAGATCAGATTTCATTTCGATTTCTACATAAATCGGTTTCTGCCTCACAGCCCCTTCTCCCTTCTATTTCAAGCAATTCCTATATTAGCATATTGGTCGATTCGAAAAGGAAAAGTGTATATCTCTCCAAAAAAAGTATCTTTATCCTAAAAAATGCATAAAAAGAGAAGAGAGGTTTCCTTCTCTTCCTTGGGATTCATTACTGAGTTTTAACCGTGCCGAAATGAGTAATTGTGATGTTCACACTGTATGTGATGTCGGCTTTACTGAAGGTGTCATCCCAGTTATTTTTCACCCTTTTCCATAAGTGAGGATATGTAAGTCTAAAAGATTCATCAAAACCCGCAACATCTGCTTTATAATCATGCTGAATTTTTTTTAATACCTGACCAACTATTTTCTTTACCTCGTTTTCAATAGTCGTTTCGAGACGATCTATAAACTGGGTGTCCAACGCCTCTTTTGTGTTCCAGTTTTCAACCAAATCGCCTTCTGATTCAATATCGACATGGAATGAAATATCTTTCCCTTTTACGATTGGCTGAATTTTGCTTTTGATTTTATTGATATCGTACGCTAATGTCTGTTGGCTCTTTTTATCATGGCTTTTGACAACTCCGCCTTTCCCTTCTCCTCTAATCCATGTAATCCCCTCAGTTTCATATTCATTTAAAGTGCCGATCATTTTTTTCGATTTTCCGTTGATTACAGCTGCTCCGGAATACTTGACCGCTCCATTGGCCGCAACCACATTTTGCAGTAAAAAGCTGCTGCCAGAATGCAGTTTTCCAATTAGTTTCGCGAGTGTTATAGGGGGAAGTATTCTGGAAACTTTATGTTCATTTTCACCTAATCCAATCAGCCGAAAAGCCGGGATTTCTCCGTTCTCTTTCAGCTGGAGAGCGTCTCTTGCTTCCCCTTTAGCAGATAAAACAAGACAGCTCAGCCTGATTTCATTATCACGAAAAAATTGATCCAGCATTTCGTCGATAGGAAATGTGTGCAGCACATCTTCACTCATGACAACAACTTTTAAATGCGGGCTAAACACTTCTCGGTCCCGTCTTAATGCAACCTCACTTCCGATCTGCTGTAATGAATCCCCTGTTTCACTTATATTAATGTACGCTTTTTGCGCTCCTTGTCCGCTACCGCCTCCCCCGCTTGTGCCCGCGCCTGCCGCTTTTTCATTAACAAATTGATAGGTCAGCGTAATGTTGTCTTTTTTCGGATAGCTCCCGCCCTCTTCTTTTAACTCTTTTTCAGTGTTCGTTTCTTTTCCTTTATCAATTGCGATAGCGAATGTGAGACCCAGATCTTCTATTTCCCGACTGCTCCAGCATCCTGTTACGCAAATCATCAGCAGACATACTATGACCATAGCAGGCAATTGACGTTTTAGTTTACTTTTCACCTCTTTTCCTCCATTTCGAAATGACTAACAGCAAAATCGGCAAAGCGCCAAATATATACAAAGCGATATGACTGACCGTATCGCCTAATATAAAGACGTCATTTTCATTTTTCGGCATGCAAGAGAGGATATATATAACAGGAAGCAGCCCAAACATACATGAAAGGGGTTTCTTTTTAAAAACTTGTGAGACTCCCAGGGAAGCTGCATAAAAAGTGATAATAAACGTGGCAAAAAGCTGCATAATCCAAATCACAAGCAGAAATGATTCAAACCGTTCAAATATTAAACCAGGTATTTCAAAACTTCTCATCAGGTCAAGCCCCGGCCATGTTCTCGTCACAACTCCCTCAACTGATAGTGCACCGATGACCATAATCATCGTAATCATATAAAAACTGGTCACAACGCTTGTCCCGATCACAACTGCTTTCACCGCATTTTTCGGCTTTTTCATAAATGCTACTAAAATGAACATAATTTCTGAACATGTAAATGAAAGGTTCGTTGTCTTTACACCTCTAAGAACCGGCATGATTCCATCACCTAATACAGGGCGCAAATTGTTGATCTCAAATATGCCTAAACTCATGAGGGCTATCGTTAAAAAGATGATGACCGTAATCGGAAAAATCATTTCAAAAAGCCGTGCAATCGGATCTAGGCCTTGTGTAATTGAATAAAGCCCAATCCAAAGAACTGTCATAATGATGGCCCAAGACGGTGTCCCTTCGAGGAGAAAAAAATCCACGATTTCGGACATGACTCTGACTTCAAATGCACCGAGTGCCAGAAAATAAGTAATAAAAACAATACTGATCAGATGCCCGAGCCATTTTCCTACAATATGTCGGGAGTATTCATAAAAGGTCTCCTTAGGATACTGCTGACTTAATTTAACTATCATCATCCCGGCTATTACCGCTAGGACCCCGCCTAATAAAACTGAAATCCATCCATCAGGAGATTGTGTTTGTTCTGTTACTGTCCGAGGGAGCGTAAGAACTCCGGCAGCAAGCATATAATTAATGATGATAATCGTTGCCTGAGCGGTTGTGATTTTACTGGTTGGGCTGAACATGAGACTTTATCACCATCCTGTCGAGTTCATCACTTCACCCGTTTTGTATTATCTGTATTCATCATTTTAGGCCGGCGCTTCATGACTAAAAGAGGCATTCTGATAACAAAGTCTTTCCAATCTTTTAAGTGATAGGGCACTGCCGGACTTGCGTATGGCACACCAAAGCTCTTTAGCTTTACGACATGGCTGCTTAGCAGCAGATAATACATAATGACTCCAAACAATCCAAACACCGCCGCACAAAACATCGCGCCAAACCGAAGCATCCGAAGTGCTATACCTGTGCTATAATGCGGGATGGCAAATGAAGAAATTGCTGTGAGCGCAACAACAATGACCATGATTGGACTGACAATCCCCGCCTGCACAGCTGCTTCCCCGATGATTAATCCGCCCACTATGCCTATTGCGGGTCCAATCGGTTTTGGCAAACGAAGCCCCGCCTCTCTTAAAATTTCAATCGCGACTTCCATAAATAAGGCTTCAATCAGAGATGGGAACGGAACACCTTGGCGCGTCCCGGAAATTGAAATCGCCAGCTTGGTCGGAATTAACCCAGGATGAAAAGAAATAAATGATATATATAAAGCGGGTGCGAATAACGTTATCATTGCTGCGATGAACCTCAGCAATCTGATGAGCGAGCTCGGGAACCACCGTTCATAATAATCTTCAGGCGATTGAAGCATCATGCTGAAAGTGACTGGAACAATCAAAGCAAACGGAGTGCCGTCAAGCAGAATGGCTACTCTTCCTTCCATTAATCCGCTTATGACGCGATCAGGACGTTCTGTACTCTGTACTTGCGGGAACGGGCTCAAATAATTATCCTCAATTAACTGTTCAACGTAGCCTGACTCCGGCAAATGATCGATCTCAATCCCTCTCACTCTTTTTCTTACTTCCTCGACTACTTTTGGATCTGCAATGTCATTCATATAAGCGATAATTAAATCCTTTTTTAATCGTGTTCCTACTTCAAATCTCTGCAATGTTAATTGATCATTTTTTCCTTGCTGTCTCAAAAGAGCTGTATTCGTACTCAACTCTTCTGTAAAGCCTGTGCGCGGCCCTCTGACAAGCGCTTCTGAAAGCGGCTCCTCGATACTTCGATTTTGTTTTTTTACAGTTCCCAGAAGAAACGCCTGCGGTATTCCATCAATGAGAAGCGCTGTCGAACCCATGAAAACATTCAACACGATATCACTGATTTTCTCTGATTCTATGACATCACCGATTGATACGATTTGATTTTTTATCTGTTTCGAAGTTAAAATACCTTTGCCGGATTGAGAAATTTCATCGTTTACCTGATTAGGTTGATTCATGACTAACACTGATAATCCTTTATTAATCAAATCCTGATCAGACAGTCCTTCAACAAAGATCAATGCCGCTTTCACATGTAAATGAGTGATTTCAAGCTCACGGAAATGAACGTCCCCGTTATGTCCTATTTTTCTTTTTACATGTTCTAAATCGTATCCGATGTTACCGGTTAACACATCCTGATCCTTTTCAGCTGTTGAATGATCTGATTTATGCTGCTTCTGTGTTTTGTACTGATTGCTCCGCCACCTCATCATTGCACCTTCTTATACATGAATCCAAGTAAACACTTTATAGATTGCATATGGAACGAGAAATACTACTAGCGCTTGAAACCACACATTCCAGTCAGTAAGTGTTGATATCATGTTATTCATCTGTCAGTTCCCCTCTCTCTAATAGGATTATTTTTCCCGTATACCTATTTTTTATGTTCGTCTTTTTTCTCAATAAAAAAAGCATGATGAACATTTCATCATGCTTTTAAAGAAATCAACCTGACCATTTTGCATAATTAAACACAAAATGAGCCTTTTAGCAGTCTGGGATAAACTAAAATTCCAGCTTGAAGCTTTCTGCCTGATCTGAAACTTCCACAGGAATCCCCATTATCGTTTTCGGTTTGGATACGTAAACAAAGCGCATTTCTTCCTCTAATTGCTGAAACGCTTTTTCACTAACTAAAATTCTGGCCGGCTTCCCTGGACTGTTATCAATGGCTGCTTTGATTTTTCCAAGCATAAAAAACCTCCTGTTTTAGAAAATGGATCATTTACTATTAAAACAAAAATCGCAAAATAAATTGGCTAAACAGGAATTCCAGTTCAAACATAACAGTTGCGGCTGAGCAAACAAGCATGAACGAAATGACAACATACACATCTCTCTCTTTCTCGAACATGCAGAATTCTCCCATTCACAGATCAGACTGGCAACTGACACGCTGTTGAACAGCAGCTCTAGCATAAATAATGCACGCTATGGACATGATCTTATTAGTTATTATATGATTGAATTGAAAAAAACATCATATGTCAAGAGGTAAACGAAATGGCTCAAAACAACGAAAATGCATTACCGGATATTACAAAAAGCATTACCCTGGAGGCTCCCATTCAGAAAGTCTGGGAGACAGTCTCTACTTCAGAAGGCATTGCCAAGTGGTTTATGCCCAATGACTTTCAGCTCAAAGAAGGACAAGAATTTCACTTACAATCGCCGTTTGGGCCGTCCCCTTGTAAAGTTTTGGCTGTTCAAGCTCCAACTGAACTTTCTTTTGAATGGGATACAGAAGGATGGGTCGTTACCTTTCAATTAGAAGACTTGGGGGAAAAGACAGGGTTTACCCTTATTCACAGCGGCTGGAAAGAGCCGAATGAAGTGATCGGCAAAGCAAACGAGAAAAGCTCCGTCGTTCGCGGTAAGATGGATGGCGGCTGGACCGGCATTGTAAATGAACGGCTTCGTAAGGCTGTCGAAGAATAAAAAAGAGAGAGGTATCTCTCTCTTTTTTATTTTTCCCAAGAGTTATACTTCACAATTTGAGTCCATCAATCATAAAACGTAACAGTTTTAGATTTACCAGAGTAATCGGTAACAAAGAACTCTGCCTTGTTATTGCTCCCATCTACAAATTTTCCAATACTGCCAAAGGTGTGGCATTCTCCGGGTGAAAAATAGTTTGCCCCTACATAATCATCAGGATTGTCACCGGGATCATCCTCATATAAGTGCAGTGAAACAGAAAAAGGAGTGCTTCCTGAAAGGCACACTCTAAAATCTCCTCCGGTCGAGTATACCGTCGGACTTGAGTAAGTATATGTGTAAGTCCCCAACTTATCCCACTCTCCAGCCCCCGCAGTTCCGGCTTTTTCTGCTTGTGCCGTTAATGGAAAAACCGCAGCCAACCCTAAAACAGACAAAAATCCAACTACCTTAGTGAATCTCATCAGCTACACCACTCCTCTATTTCAATGATAGCCGCAGATACGTTTGTATCATTTCCGGCAGAGCTACATAATTGATCCAGCCTGCCTCCCTGCTTCTTAGGCAGGTGGCATTGGACATTATATTCAGCAGCAGCCGTTTTATGAATCCGTCTTTGTCTGGTTTTAAAATGTTCAAAATAAATGCATTCCCATTTGTACTGATATCTCTTATAATTTGTTTAAAAGGTTGTACTTCAATCAGGGGGAAAAGGAAATGGAATTAAGCTTCACAAAAATACTCGTTATTTTGTTTGTGGGTTTTTTAGTATTTGGGCCTGATAAACTGCCGGCGCTTGGCCGTGCAGCAGGAAAAGCCTTATCAGAATTTAAACAAGCAACAAGCGGACTGACTCAGGATATCAGAAAAAATGACTCAGAAAACAAAGAAGATAAACAAATGTAGGATAAATCGTTTGGGCCGATGAAAAATCGGCTCTTTATTTTGTTTTGTTTCTGTGTCATCTGTCTTTTTTTATCATTTGGACAGCCCTTTTTTCCTTCTATGATTTTAACTGTCCAAGCCGCAAAATCTACTCGCCGTATAATAAAGCGTAGTAAAAATAAAGGAGGAGTATATATGGGTTATTACAAAAAATACAAAGAAGAGTATTATACGGTCAAAAAAACGTATTATAAGAAGTATTACGAATATGATAAAAAAGACTATGACCATTATGATAAAAAATATTATGACTGTGATTACGACAAAAAATATGATGACTATGATAAAAAATATTATGATCACGATAAAAAAGACTATGATTATGTTGTAGAGTATAAAAAGCATAAAAAACACTACTAAACGCCATTAACATCTCCTCGTTTTTACTTTCCCCCGGCTATTGCCGGGTCTTTTTTGTTTATGCACTATATGTATATTTTTGAAGCTTCCCTTTCTATGAAAACCTTGGTAACTGAATCTGAAAAAGAATAGTGAATATTTAGTACATAGTTTAGTTAGTTCATAAGTGAGCACATTCAATTTATTGCAGTTACAAAGAAACTTTTATAAACTCTTTGAGGATCCTACATAAAAGGAGAGGTTTTTTGTATAGAAACATCGTATTTTATCTCATTTTACTTTGTCTATTTATATCAGTTGTCATGAAAAGCTTTGAGGTGATTAGAACAATAGCCAATGTTATCTGCTTTGTTTTCGTATTGCTGTATTTTAAAGATGAAATGAAAACATACTCACGTAAAGCGTTAGCAATCCTAAGTATTTGTTTTCTTTTCTTAGTCGGTATCTGTGCTTTTATCATTTTACAAGGACAGACATTGATGAAACGTCACCTCTTTTTTACAGGATGGGAAACGATAGCGGGCATTCTTTTAATAATCGTTTCTTTAAGCATTTGTACTTTTATTTTGAGGAAAATTTCAAATCGGCTAAAACGATTGTGATCTCATTCTTTCCTCTGATAAAGGTATATAGCTTTCAGATTGGCGAAGCGTTTCGTCCCTTACTTCACTCAAAATGAAATATTTTGTCGATTTATATACATTAGTCCAGTTCCAAAATAAGGTATAATAAATGGCGAAACCACTATCTAAAGGGGGAATTTGGGTGAAAAAAGTATTGATTGCAGGTGCAGTAGGAACAGCAGTTCTTTTCGGAACCTTTTCATCAGGTATACCAGGCTTACCCGCGGCAGACGCTCAAGTCGCAAAAGCAGCATCCCAGCTGCCTAACGGAATCGGCGGCCGTGTCTACCTGAACAGTACGGGCGCCGTTTTTACAGCTAAAATCAATCTTCCTGACACTGTAAAATATGATACGGTCTCTACTCCTTATATTTATTCAGGATTTAGGGCAACAAGCGGAACTGAGGCCGATATCGGGCTTCAGTACAGCAAACAATACAACGTCTGGAAGCCCCTCATGAAGGTTGGGTCCAAAAATGAAGAAACGTACATCGAAGGAAAAGACAAATTCACATACAATAAAGGCTTCCGCCCTGGAAGCACAGTCCAAATGACAATCTATAAAAATTTAAGCGGCAATACGCGCATGACCCTTTGGGGAACGAACAATGACGGCTACACCGGACGGATTATCACAGAAATTCAAGGAACCAACATCGGCACGATTTCAAAATGGAAAACCCTTGCTACCGCGGCTGTTTCGTATGAAAGCCAGCGTGATGCGATCAAAGCAACCTTTTCGACATCTTTTAACAACATCACAATCGACAATAAAGCCGTCACTCCTGTGGTAGATACACAGGATTTCGCAAAGGTTTCAGTTGCAGGAAATAACGTTACGATCTCTGTTAATAAATAAACGAAGCAGCAAAAAGCCGCCAGCATTGTCTGGCGGTTTTATAATTAATTTTCCATCTCCATAAAAAACCGTGTCGGAATCCACTCCCTATATAGATTTACGAATAGTAGTACTTCCTTTTTATATGAAACTTTATTTGAACAGCGTTAGAATTAAGACATTTTTGTTTCGATGATAAAAACATCATAAGCAAAAGTTGAAATTTTGAAATAACTTTGGTATGATTAATTCAATTACTATAGAACTACATAAATTAAAAGCCCCTTATTTATGGGGCTTTCAATTATTTTTTAATTACAAAAATAACTAACTTGAAGCTTAAGTTGACAATTACACCAACAGAGGTTCAATGTTGGTCATTGCTTGATGATTGTAAAGTGAATTATCGAAATCTTCAGCTCCTTTGGTTATTTATCATATTTTAATATAGGGTGGAATTTGTATGAAATACGGAAAAATAGGTCTTTTTGGAATTATTTTAGTTATTATTGCTCTTCTGGTATCAATGTATTTTATGTTTAATACAAAAGCTTTGATACCTGCTGGATATGATTTGGCTATTCATGGAATTGTTATATCGAGAACATTAATGATTGCTTTCACTTTGTATCTCGTTTCAAAATTAGGATATTTTCTTCTTAATAAAAAAGATTAGCTTTTATAGCTAATCTTTTTTATATAAAATTAATAGTTTTTCAGTGCATATTCTCCATACATAGGTTTTTTAACTACGTATTTTTTCTTTGATACACATTTACCAGTAACTATATCCTTACGACAATTGTACCCTTCTTCTACATTATACCTAACTCTATATGCCATATAGACTCTTTTATTCGCTCCAACATTTAGAGTGTATCCTTTAGAACTAGCTACAGAGCCTGCAGTGGATATTCCTAAACCACTTATAGATCCGCTGACAGTTGTTGTAAAAGTAACTGTTTTGTTTGCAGTAATAGATCCTCCTTTACTCCCCGTTGCTATATTATCAGAAACTCTTTTAAAGCTAGACCAGCTTTTATATGTTTTTACATTCATCTTAACATTACGAAAATCATTCACAAATTGCGCAGTAAACTCCCCTCCTCCTAAGTTGCTTTTTACCCCAGTTGTCTCGTTTGCAAATACAGTATGCACTTGTGACTCAACGCCTTTAATTGAGACAGGTTTTTCTTCCCCTTTTTCAGCAGCTAATACATTGCCATTAGGAAGAGATAGGGTAAATAGAGCTATAGAACTAATGGCTAACTTACAAAAAACTTTTTTCATCGACAACAGTCCTTTCTATGTATTCATTTAGTACCATATAAGTATACAATTTCTAGAAATATATTTAAATGGTTATTTTAAAATATTATGAATTTTTCTAATAGAAATTCATTGGTATAGTATTATTTAATATAGTGCTTGTTCATCCCTACCAAATTTTAAGGCAATCCATCGCAGAAACACAATCATGGATAATTTCAATCTTTTCATTTTTAAGTTGAATTTTAGCCAGGGACCAAAAAGTTTCATAATAAAAACAAATAACCTAGAACTGCACAAAGTAATTGTATTCATTGCACGATGCTGGTCTTTTAAGGTGAAATATGTATATGTTAGTATTAGGTTTACAATTAAGCTATTCAAGTGTTTAAAAAACCTAGAAAGGTTGATGAAAATGAACCTTTATTTAATTATAGCTCTTGTTATTTCAGTTTTTTTTAATGTGATCTTATGTATCCAGTTAATAAAATACAAAACCAATCGATCCACTAATATAAATTGGAAAGAAAGGATGGGACTCAACAATCCTTTTACAGCTATAGTATGGGCTTTTCTTTTCATTACAATTTTCTTGAGCCTTATGATATTAATAGGAGGAATTAACACCTTATAAAACCAATGGCCTTTTCATATCGTTCGTTTAATTTTTCAGACCACGCAATCGTTGTTCACTTGTACTAAGAGAACCCAACGCTTCTAACAATCCTTTTGTTTCGCGTTGGGCTCCAATTTTGTTTACTATTTGTTTATAGAAATATGAAGAAGAAATTTCTTCATTTTTAGCCTAATGCCAGCTTATATTCTGAAAAATAACAATAAAAAGGCAGCATTAAACCGCTACCTCAAATAAAAGCTTGTCCCCATGTTTATAGTTGATTAACTTGAAATCATCGATGGTAAAGTCATAAAAATCTTTCACTTCAGGATTGATCCATAGTTCAGGTGCTTCAAACTGTTCTCTTTCCATTTGGATTTTCAAATTGTCTATATGACGTGTGTACACATGGCAATCCCCAATGTTAAAGATATATTCACCAAGCTCATAACCAGTCACTTGAGCAATCATGCGCTGCAACACATTATACTGGAATACATTGAATGGATTTCCCAATGCCATATCATTGCTCCGTGCTCTTACCTCAAGGTGGAGTTTCCCATGTTTAACGTACCATTGTGTCTCGTATACACATGGCGTTAAGGCCATTGCGTCTAATTCATCAGGATTCCACAGCATTGTAATGTGTCTGCGTGAAGATGGATTGTTCTTCAATTGATGAAGAAGATAGTCTACCTGATCCACTTTTTCTCCATTTAGACTTCTGTTTTTCTTCCCCAACTGAAATCCATATGCATGTCCGATGGTGCCGTCTTCTTGTTTCCATTGATCCCAAATATGTACGCTCATCTTGTTTAAATCATTAACATCATTAGATTTCAGCTGCCAAATCCAGAGCAACTCTTTAATGGCTGTTTTCCAGGCAAGCTTTTTTGTCGTTAAAATCGGAACCTCTGAGTTGTCGAATCTCATTTGCTTACTGATTACACTTAGAGTATGTGCCGGTGTTCCATCTGAGTCCCACTTGGTTCTTACATCAAACTCTTCGTCTGAGATTCCATTATTGATAATATCCTTTATAATTGAATTGTATTGTTTATCGAATTGCGTCATGACTATTCATATCCTTCTTTCATTTTCAGTTGCTAAGCATAATTTATTACGAATGCAATATTATCGCAAATACTAAGCACTTGCAGATAAAGTGAGGATCTTATTCCACTCACTGTGTGTTTAAAGAGGAGTTAATCCCCCCTCTTTTACACCTGTATTTCTCCATAACATAGTCTGTCACATAGCTCATAGTTACCGCCAGTTTGGTACATACACCGTTGATAACATTGTTGAGGATTATACGAAATGGTTTGATATTGCGGTACATAAAAATTCAAATAGTCAGGTGTTTGTGTATACCAAATTGGAAATTGTCTAAACACATTAAATCCTCCAATAGCTTTTTCTGATTTAATGCATTGTATTTTACCTCAATATCAATTGTCATTTGTCCATGTGCAATTGGGCTTTCTTTAAAATAAATTCTCTCTAATTTCATTCATTTGATCATTAACAACTTTTTTATGATATTTGGCAGCGGTTCATTCCTTATATGATCTGTTTCTAACCGGTTTTGCTGTTTGTTTTTGATGTCTAACTTTAAATCCTTCAAAAGCAGTGTTAAAAATCACATCATAGAGCTCTGAATCTTAACCATAACGTTCAAATATTCTTCAATGAGAAAGTCCCTTTTTACGTATATTAATCCTCTCTATACACTTTACTATTATTTTACAGTGATTGAGTGCTTTCTCTCGCTCTTGTTTTAATAAACAGCTATCCGTTTTGTTTTTCAGAAAGTGTTTTAAACAGCCTCTTTTTACTATTCTTATTTCATTTGACCATACCATATCATTTAAACTTCATAAATTAAATTCGAATAACATAAAGGAGGAATTTAATTGGGTTATTATAAAAAATATAAAGAAGAGTATTACACTTGGAAAAAAACATATTACAAAAAGTATTACGACAATGATAAGAAGCATTATGATTGCGACAAGTATTATGATCATGATAAAAAACATTATGATTACGACAAAAAGTATGATGACCATGATAAAAAGTATTACGATGATCACGATTATCATTACGAAAAAAAGTATTATGATGACGATGATCATTATTATGATTTTGTCGAATCATATAAAAAACATCACTAAATCTCTTAAACGTCTATTTATTCCCCGGCGACATACCGGGGGCTTTTTTATGATATTTATTGACGATACTCAGATTTTTTTGTGCTCATGGCTGCTGTAAATTCAATTATTAATGAACACATGTCATTTAACTTGGCTTATTATTAGTGGCATTACTAGTTTTTAGTTGCCTTCCCCTATTTATAAAAATTTAGATAAAAGTATTTCTTTATAGAGATGCTTGTTTCATCGACAACTCAATCCTAAATGTGGTAAAATCGATAAAAATGTAAAAACTGTAAATATAATAAAAGGAGCATCTTTATGTATATAAGTATTATAATTTTAGCATCCATGCTTTTATGGGGGGCAGTTATCCACGAGCTAAGTAAACCTTCAAAAAAGCAAAGCACCAGAAAAATTGTTTCTTTGACATCTTTAGGTTCTTTATCGACTTTAGTTATTACTATTTCACTTTTTCAAAACTTCCCTTTTTAAACTTTGTTTTTAATTAAATCCTTCGTATTAAAATATTCATTTTATACATAATATTTATATGTACCTTGGCTGAAACCTCCATTGATCAATCACACAGCATGAAGACAGCCAAGGATTTATTTTGTTTACTTAGTACCTGTTGAACCGAGTCCTCCTCTATCCTCGTTTCCCAAATGCTCGACTTCAACCAATTCAACCGCCGGCATTTTCTTCATGATTCTAAACTGGCAGATACGATCACCCTTCTTAATTTCAGTATCACGCAATGCATAAGCAGGAAAGAACCAGAAATCGTTGTCTCCGTTATATGACTCATCGATAACACCCATTGAATTTGTTTGAATAACGCCAAAGTTCTTATATGTACTTGAACGAGGGGCGACATGTGCTTCGTAACCTTCAGGCAGCTCCATTGCAACACCTAATGGGACAAGCTTAAATTCATCTTTTTTGATTGTTACATCTTCAGCTGCCCGAAGATCAATCCAGTCTCCCTGCTCAATTTTGCTGATCCTTGTTTGTGTTTCATCTAGATACTTGATTTTAATTTGCATTGTCATGTACTAGCTCCTTTAATTTTTATTGACTATCATACAGTAAGGCTTGTTCTTGTATCATTTTCATCAGTTATAAATTGAACGTCTTCAAAATCATTCTGTAAAGCATTGAAGTACAGTTTTTCAATGATTTTTTTGTTTTTACAGTAAATCGAAACGTAACTATTATCTGCTATCAAAAGGACAAGTTCGCAATCACTGTCAGCAAACTCTTCATATGTATTGACTTGATTAACCATTTTTCCATATGGGAATGCTTTCAGTTCAACGAAAATGGTATAGTACTGATTCGTTTTTAATTGTTGCTCAAAAACTGCCCCTTCAGCAATTGCGTAGTCATGAAAAAGCTCCTCATCCTCGAGCTCTCCTTCTACAACAAAATAAGATTCCCCACTCGTTTGCCACCTATAATTAGCTATTTCTACCGGCTGCAGTATTCTCCATAGAAAATTTCCATATTCATTCGGTATTTGAAAACTAACTCCCCTATCCATGTATACCCCTTACTTAAACGATTTTTGTGAATACGAGTTTAATTATATACTCTGATGTTAGGTTTATGGAACAAGGAATCGACTGCCTTTTCAACCGATTATCTTTTACAGAATTTCCTCAGCCCTTCTCATTTAAAAGGTTCTTCAATGTTCATAACAACGGTAAGTATTTCCTGATTAGATTTCTCGTTATCATCTACCCTTAGAAAAAAATGTCCCAAAACAAATAATCATTTTTGTAATCCTCGGTCGCCGCATCCATTAACACCCACTTACAAGCCTCATGTATCCCGTACTTGCTATTATTCGAACATTGATAGGCACCTTCTCGTATCACATGGATTTGCTGTTGAATGATTTCAAATAAAGTTGAATAAAATAAGATCGAATCATCCAACAATTAACATTTATTCTTGCGGCAATAGGTGGTATTTATAATCCATAAGAAGGAAGGAAGCGTTGATGATAAAGCTTTGCCGAGAAGTTTGGATCGAAGTCAATCTTGATGCCGTTAAAAAGAATTTGCGAGCGATCCGCCGTCATATTCCACATAAGAGCAAAATTATGGCTGTTGTAAAAGCGAACGGTTATGGCCACGGGTCTATAGAAGTGGCACGCCATGCACTGGAACACGGGGCGAGTGAGCTCGCTGTTGCCAGTGTGGAGGAAGGAATCGTTTTACGTAAAGCTGGGATTACAGCACCTATCCTTGTGCTTGGTTTTACATCCCTTAGTTGTGTAAAGAAGTCAGCAGCTTGGAATATAACATTATCAGCATTTCAGGTTGATTGGATGAAAGAAGCAAACGAGATATTGGAAAAAGAAGCGAGTGCTAACCGGCTGGCCATTCATATTAACGTGGATACCGGCATGGGACGATTAGGTGTACGCACAAAGGAAGAACTTTTAGAGGTAGTGAAAGCCTTAAAGGCAAGTAAATTCCTCAGATGGACAGGGATTTTCACACATTTTTCGACAGCTGATGAACCGGACACAACACTCACAAAGCTGCAGCATGAAAAATTCATCAGTTTTCTCAGCTTTTTAAAAAAACAGGGGATTGAGCTGCCCACCGTGCATATGTGCAACACGGCTGCAGCTATCGCTTTTCCGGAATTTAGCGCTGATATGATCCGTTTAGGTATCGGCTTATATGGTTTATATCCTTCAGCCTATATTAAACAACTAAATCTCGTTAAGCTTGAACCTGCGTTAAGTTTAAAGGCGCGCATCGCTTATGTGAAAACCATGCGGACAGAACCCCGAACCGTTAGCTATGGTGCTACATACGTCGCAGAGCCTAATGAAGTAATTGCTACACTCCCGATTGGCTATGCTGACGGCTATTCTCGTGCCCTTTCCAATAGCGGGTTTGTTCTTCATCGCGGAAAACGAGTGCCAGTGGCAGGAAGAGTAACAATGGATATGATCATGGTCAGTTTAGGAGAAAACGGTGAAGGTAAACAAGGAGAAGAAGTCGTGATTTACGGTAAGCAAAAAGGAGCCGAGATTTCCGTTGATGAAGTGGCTGAAATGCTCAATACGATTAACTATGAAGTCGTGTCTACATTAAGCCGCCGCATCCCTCGTTTTTATATAAGAGATGGCGAGATTTTTAAAGTATCAACTCCAGTATTATACGTGTAGAACATCTTAAAATGCTGAATCAAAATCCCTCTACCAGAGGGATTTTGTTTTTTCTGAAACTAAAAAAATCCCTCCTATAAGAAGAGAGATTTTCAACATATTTATACCTCAATAATTGATTGTTCAGGAGTATTATGATCGTGTCGAGAACGAAAATGCTCTTCTAATTCTTCAAGTGTACGCCCCTTTGTTTCCGGCATGAATTTGTATACAAAACCGATTGCCAATACACCTAAAGCCACAAATATAAAGAATGTAAAAGACAAACCTACAGAGCTAAGCAAGATCGGGAAAGCAAAACCGATCACAAAGTTTAATATCCAAAGGAAAAAAACACTTATCCCAGAACCAAGTCCTCTTAACCTTTGAGGGAATATTTCCGCTATGACAAGCCAAGTCACAGGTCCTACACACCCTTGCATAAAGGCAAGAAATAAAACGGTCAAAGAAAGCACTACATAAGGAAGTGCCATAGATCCATCAAGCACAATTGAGAAAATCGCAATCAATAGGAGCGCTGTAGTCGTCCCTGCCAAACCAATCAATAATATTGGACGCCGTCTCACTTTTCCGACCAGCCAAATCCCAAATATAACTGCAATAACTGATATCAGCCCATTTCCAATATTAGCGATTAAAGCCGCTTTTGTACCAAAACCAGATTCTTTAAGGATTTGTGTGCCATAATACATAATCGAGTTCACACCTGTAATTTGATTCACGATGGCAACACCGATTCCAATCCATAAAAGACGGCGCAGCCATGGTGTAGAAAAGTCCTTGAGTGATGCCTTTTCTAGTGCTGTATCTTTTTCTACCGCTTCTTGAATTTCTCTACATTCAGCTTCTGCACGTTTATCTTCTCGAATTTGTTTAAGAACTCGCAGCGCCTCACTGTTTTTGCCTTTGGAGATTAGCCATCGGGGGCTTTCTGGTACCTTAAGCATACTTGCAAATAACATGATAGCCGGTACAGCACAAATGACTAGCATGTATCTCCAAACATGTCCCGTATTTGCCATTGTTACACCGAGGATCGCATTAAAAACATATGCTAAAAATTGCCCGCCAACAATCATTAGTTCATTTTGGGTTACCATACGCCCTCTCTTTTCATGCGGTGCCATTTCTGCTAAAAAGGCCGGCACCATCGCCGAGGCTCCTCCAACAGCCAGCCCCAGTAAAAAACGAAAGACCGCCATGATGAAAACGTTAGGTGCTAACGCTGTTCCCAGTGATGCCAGGAAAAATAAAAAGGAAAGATTAAGGATCATTTTACGGCGGCCATATCGATCAGCCAATCTTCCGCATAACAACGCTCCAAACGCGGCACCTAATAAAAGAATACTCGTAACAAGCCCTTCTGTAACCGGTGTTAAATCAAGCTGATCTGGCCTTGCCATAAAAGGTAAAGCTCCATTTATAACTCCGGTGTCATATCCAAAGAGAAGCCCTCCAAAAGTTGCTGAAATCATTATTAATTTCAACCTTCGATTTCGATGTTCATTCATATCCATTTCCCCTGCCTTTAAGAATACTTAATAAGCTCTTTCAGTGTGGATATTGAGTCAAAACTAAAGTCATCTCTATCTTAGATTTTCGCCTCTGGATTTGTAACCGTTTACATTTTTAGCCAATAGAATAAACCTAAGCTATTAGTTGTTATGTTGTAGTAATGTCTTTGTCACATTATTGTCATTTCTCATATTATCATAATTCCAAAAGCATTTTCAGTCAATATTATTTTCAGAATTATTTATTTCCGCTATGTGATGGTTATGTTTTGATCACCTCGTTGTGAAGTTAACTATTGGCAATTTGGAGTGTTATAAGTTCCCTTGAAGTTTTCCATTCACAAAAAATGTCCATATCGTTATAATGATGATGTTTAATCGCAAAAAGAGAAAATGATAAAGAGGGAATCAATATGAAGAAGATTTTGATCAGTATGATCGCAATCGTTTTAAGTATTACTTTGGCAGCTTGCGGATCAAATCACGCAGCCAAAAACCATTCAGATTCTAATGGGACGGAGCAAGTCTCTCAAGATACTCAATCTAATGAATATAGTCAGACAGAACAAAAGGCTGGCACGCCTCATTCAAAAAATCATAAGAAATTGATCGATGTTACATTAGATAGAGCAATAGATGGAGATACGATTAAGGTTATTTACAACGGAAAGAAAGACACAGTTCGCCACTTGCTCGTTGATACACCTGAGACGAAGAAACCAAATTCTTGTGTTCAACCATACGGTGAGGATGCGTCGAAACGAAATAAAGAATTGGTCAACAGCGGTAAGCTACAGCTGGAATTTGATAAAGGCGATCGCAGAGATAAGTATGGAAGACTGTTAGCATACGTTTATGTTGACGGCAAATCTGTTCAAGAGACATTATTGAAAGAGGGATTGGCCAGAGTAGCATATGTATATGAGCCTAACACAAAATACATAGACCAATTCAGACTAGATGAGCAAGAAGCAAAATCAGATAAACTGTCAATTTGGAGTAAGAGCGGTTATGTGACGAACAGAGGATTTAATAGCTGTGTGAAATAGAAAAACACTGTTTGTTAAAAAAAGCAGCAAACCTAGCAGAATGCAGTTTCCAAAGAATTAGAAAGAGATGATGGCGTGTCTAGTTTCCATTCTGCTTATCAAGCTAAAATCATGCAACTAGCCTGTAAAATTCCCGCTGTATAGTAACAATAAAAAACACCCCTTCACGTCAATGTGAGGGGGTTATTTGTGTGTAAACATCCTTCCTATTTCATCATAAATCAAGAGATCCCTCTACCGTCGTTAGCGCAGTTTCATATATCTTACCCATTGGCATTCCTAAGCTTTCTCACTTCTTGAAGTGTTCGCTGACAGAATACGGTTCCGCTCGTTCGTTTTGTCTGCTGGACACTCCAATACTGTTTAAAGGTTGCGATACCTTATTCTCACCATCTTTTCAAAAGAAGGCAGCCATGTCATCAAAGGCCTTTGATGATGATTGATCATTAATTGTTCTTCGGTTGATCTCCAGACAATAACATCATTAGTTTTTTCGAAAGCTCTTCAAAGCTTGATTGAGATCCTTTGTGTGAGTATAAATGTTCTTATACAAATCAAATAGTGTTTTATATTTTTGAACATTTTGCGCCTTTGGATAAAATGCAGCAGCCTCACGAATGAACTGCTCTGCACATTCTTCAAGGGATTCAAACCATCCGCTTCCAAAGGCAGCCAGCATTGCAGCCCCCATAGCTGGCCCTTGTTCATTTTCTAACTTAATTACCCTCGTATTGAAAATATCAGCTTGCATTTGCAGCCACGTATCATTTTTAGCTCCCCCACCAATAGAAACAACAGTATGAACTGATTTTCCCGCTTCGCGGAATAGCTCAATTGATTCATGTAAAGAGAATGTGATACCTTCCATTATTGCCCTCAAAAAATGCTTTCTATTATGGGCTCCATCCATTCCGATCAAGCTTCCCCGAATAGAAGAATCAGCATGCGGCGTTCTTTCACCAACCAAATAAGGAGTGTATAGCAGTCCATTGGCTCCTATCGGAATAGCTTCCACCCCCTGCAATAATTGCTCAAACGATTCGTTTGGTGCAAACGTTTTTTTAAACCAGTCCAAGCTGTAGCCTGCAGCGAGCGTGACGCCCATCGTATAAAAAGAATCCTTTTTTCCATGATTAAAAAAGTGGACTTTCCCTTTAAAGTCTCTTTCTTTTTCTTCTTCGTAGGAAAGTATGACCCCTGACGTCCCAATACTGCATAAAGTTTTTCCAGAAGAAAGGATACCTGCTCCAATAGCGCCGCAAGCATTATCTGCTCCCCCAGCGTACACTTTTGTTTTTTCTAATAGCCCGGTCTTCGCGGCAACGTGCGGAAGCAGCGACCCTACACAATCATGAGATTCAACAAGCGGAGGACAAATATCTGCAGAAATACCAATTTGATTGCAAATATCATTGCTCCACTTCTTGCGAGTAATATGTAAAAGTAAAGTTCCTGCTGCATCGGAGTATTCCGTGTGAATGGCACCGGTCATACGGAATCGCACATAGTCTTTCGGAAGCAAAAACACAGCAGTTTTTTTAAAAAGTTCAGGTTCATGTTCCTTTACCCATAACATTTTAGGTAATGTAAACCCTTCTAAAACACGGTTTTTTGTGATGTCAAGAAGATGATCGCCAAATTTCTCGGTCATCCTTATACATTGAGGCGTTGTTCTGGTATCATTCCAAAGAATTGCATTACGTAACACCTGACGATCTTGGTCAAGCAGTACTAATCCATGCATTTGTCCCGAATAGCTTATCCCGTCAATATCCTTGGCTTGAACATTGGATATAGAAACCAATTCAGCCAATGCTTCAATTGTTTGCTGCACCCAGTCTTCAGGATTTTGCTCACTATATCCCGCCTTCTCTTGGATGAGCGGATACCTTTTGGACGTTTCTGCACAAACCTTGCCGTTTTGGTTAACTAAAATGGTTTTAACAGCACTCGTTCCAAGATCTATTCCAATGACATACTTCATTTTTTCACTCCTTGCCCTTTTAAAAAACCATTCACTCTAAATAAATCCTAATTATAGAAGTTACCCGTCATAACAACAAGCAATAGGAAAGGAATCATGACGGGTAATTCAGTGACTTGGTATTGATAGCAGGATCTGGAGCTTATCCTGTTATACTTCCAAAATGTATTGGTTCAATATCGCTTTTAATTTTTCCTGTCTTCCAGATTCGTTTTTAATTGATTTATGATTTAGCGCATATTGCTCAAGTGTGTGGAAATTAGCTCTTCCTTCTATAATTTCAAGACCAATCCCTTCAGTAAAGCTGCGGTAACGATGTTGAATCACATCTTCAAACACACGATCTTCGATTAATTTGTGGGCAACTTTCAATCCTCTTGCAAATGCATCCATCCCTGCAATATGGGCATATATTAGATCATCAGGCTCAAAAGAAGATCTTCTGACCTTCGCGTCAAAGTTTAATCCGCCGCTTCCTAAGCCGCCATTTTGCAGGATTTCGTACATTGCTAATGTCGTAGAATATAAATCCGTCGGAAATTCATCCGTGTCCCAGCCTAAAAGAGGATGACCCTGGTTTGCGTCAACAGAGCCAAGCAGACCATGTACTCTTGCCATGCGCAATTCATGTTCGAATGTATGCCCAGCTAATGTGGCATGATTGGCTTCAAGATTTAATTTAAAATGATTGTCTAAGCCATATTGTTTCAAAAAGGCAATGGTTGTTGCTGCATCTGTATCGTATTGATGGGTGGTCGGCTCTTTTGGTTTTGGCTCAATCAAAAACTGCCCTGTGTACCCGATTTCCTTCGCATAATCCACTGCCATATGCATAAATCTAGCCAAATTATCAAGCTCAAATTTTAAATCGGTATTTAACAATGTTTCATATCCTTCACGGCCGCCCCAAAATACATAGTTCTCAGCGCCAAGCTCTTTTGCTGTTTCTAACCCTTTTTTCACTTGTGCTGCAGCATACGCAAACACATCTGCATTGCAAGAAGTCGCGGCACCATGGACGAAACGGGGATTCGTAAACATGTTTGCGGTATTCCATAATAGCTTAACGCCGCTATTTCTCATGTAATCTTTAATCATGCCCACGATCATATCTAAATTTTGGTTTGTCTCTTTTAGCGTACTGCCTTCTGGTGCAATATCCCGGTCATGAAAAGCAAAGAATGGTGCATCTAGTTTTTCAAACATCTCAAATGCTGCTTCTACTCTCATCTTCGCTAGATCCATGCCTTTATAGTGATCCCATGGTCTTTGCATCGTAGCTGCTCCAAAAACGTCTGTACCATCAGCAGTAAATGTATGCCAATAGGCAATAGAAAATCGCAAATGCTCTTTCATCGTTTTTCCGCCGATTACTTCTTGAGGATTATAATATTTAAATGCTAAAGGATTAGTCGAATCTTTCCCTTCGTAAACCACTTTGTTTGCGCTTCCAAAATAGTTGGTTGAACTGGAATGAGATTGAGCCATGTGATTTCCCCCTTAAAAATAAATTCAAAACATGATCATTCAAATACAAATGCATTTTATTTCATATTGTAAGTTACCTATTAGTTTGTTGTTTAAACAAACTAACTTATTTTCATCTTATATAACCTCATCAGTATTTTCAATATTTTTTTTAGTTTTTTATGAACACATTAGATATAATAAAGGGAAGATTCGCTATGTACTATGTTCATACTTAATTTAAAGATTAAACAAATGGAGTGGATGAAGTGGATATCGCTGATCAAACCTTTGTCAAAAAAGTAAATCAAAAGTTATTATTAAAAGAAATTCTTAAAAATTCACCTATTTCAAGAGCAAAATTATCTGAAATGACTGGATTAAATAAATCAACTGTTTCATCACAGGTAAACACGTTAATGAAAGAAAATCTGGTATTTGAAATAGGTCAAGGACAATCAAGTGGCGGAAGAAGACCTGTCATGCTTGTTTTTAATAAAAAGGCAGGATACTCCGTTGGAATAGATGTTGGTGTGGATTATATCAATGGCATTTTAACAGACCTTGAAGGAACGATCGTTCTTGATCAATACCGCCATTTGGAATCCAATTCTCCAGAAATAACGCAAGACATTCTGATTGATATGATTCATCACTTTATTACGCATATGCCCCAATCTCCGTACGGGCTTATTGGTATAGGTATTTGCGTGCCTGGACTCATTGATAAAGATCAAAAAATTGTTTTCACTCCGAACTCCAACTGGAGAGATATTGACTTAAAATCTTCGATACAAGAGAAGTACAATGTGCCTGTTTTTATTGAAAATGAGGCAAACGCTGGCGCATATGGAGAGAAAGTATTTGGAGCTGCAAAAAATCACGATAACATTATTTACGTAAGTATCAGCACAGGGATAGGGATCGGTGTTATTATCAACAATCATTTATATAGAGGAGTAAGCGGCTTCTCTGGAGAAATGGGACATATGACAATAGACTTTAATGGTCCTAAATGCAGTTGCGGAAACCGAGGCTGCTGGGAATTGTATGCTTCAGAGAAGGCTTTATTAAAATCTCTTCAGACCAAAGAGAAAAAACTGTCCTATCAAGATATCATAGACCTCGCCCATCTGAATGATATCGGAACCTTAAACGCATTACAGAATTTTGGATTCTATTTAGGAATAGGCCTTACCAATATTTTGAATACTTTCAACCCACAGGCCGTAATTTTAAGAAATAGCATAATTGAATCGCATCCTATGGTTTTAAATTCAATGAGAAGTGAAGTATCGTCAAGGGTTTATTCCCAATTAGGCAATAGCTATGAATTATTGCCATCTTCCTTAGGACAGAATGCGCCGGCATTAGGAATGTCCTCCATTGTGATTGATCATTTTCTGGACATGGTTACAATGTAATTTTTATGGAATGTACAGCTCATCTTTAAAGATGAGCTTTTTTATTCAATAGTGACATAGGCACCTTCTCATATGAAAAAGGAGTTCTAAAATAGAAATCTCCTTTTTCATGTGCAAATTATTTTTCTTTATAACGAAAATATCTAAAGTCGGCCGGAATATGATTACCACTGGTATCTTGGCATTGCATCCCTACAAAGGCCCCTGTGAAGAATCCTCCCCCACGGATGTAATCATCTGATAATTTTTTCGATTCCAGTGCTATGTCAATTTTGTGCCAATCTTCTTTGTTAAAAGAATAGAAATAATAATATTTGTCTTTTTCAATATTTACTCTTAAATATACATACTTTACTTCACGAGGAATAACAATTTTATTATTTAATGGCTGTGAAAAAGAAAAGTTGTCACATATTGTTAATTCAAGAATGCGGCCAAGTTCTTCATCATGCGTGACTTGAAGAGCCGTCCAGTTCTCTGTATTGTAGTAATTCACCAATCCAGCGGCTTGTTGAAAATTTTCCGGATAAAACTCAACAGCAGTTTCGGCTTCAAAATGGAGACTTTGCCAGCGTCTGGCTACAAATGCCTGAGTAAATGTCGAGGTCAAAGATTCATGACCGAATAATCGTAAATGATTTGGCGCTTGAGTCAATGAACCTAATTCATTCGTGAATGGAATCCTTAAAGTTTGAAAATTTATATTTAATGTTGAATCCTCAAATTCATCAACTTCCGGGTACGTTGCTTCAAATATTGTTTCGGGTATAGAAGGTGCATCTACCTCCAAGCTTCCTTCTTTTCCACCTACTACATAGGGCCATTCATCTTTCCAGTAAAGTTTTTGAATAGCTGTTTCTCTGCCCAAAGGACAGTATCCTCTCTGCTGAAAAATTGAATCATCGTCAGGATGAATAGGACGTCCCGTTAAATGAGCTAAATACCACTCATCTGTATGTGTTTGAACAATGGAGGCATGACCGCATTTTTGCAATGGATTTCTTGGGTCATGCCATGACGTTAAGATTGGATTATCGGGATGAACTTCATATGGCCCCTCAATATTTGCAGAACGGGCAATTGTAGCAGCATGTTCGTACCGTGTTCCTCCTTCTGCAGTTAATAAATAATAATAGTTCCCGATATGATAAAGGTGCGGAGCTTCTGTCAGTTTTCTATCCGTTCCTTCAAATATAACTTTTGGTTTACCGATTAATTTTTGCTCTTTATCAGAATATTCCTGTATAACAATTCCTCCAAATGAGTGCCGATCAATACGGTGATCCCATAACATATTTAATAAATACTTTTTTCCATCCGTATCATGGAACAAAGAAGCATCAAACCCCGAGCTATTTAATGTAATCGGCTCACTCCAATCACCATTAATCGTTTCACAAGTAACTAAATAATTGTGACAATCTTTCCATGCGCCATCTACTACCTTAACATCCGTATAGATCAGCCAAAACTTCCCATCACTATAGCTTAAACATGGTGCCCAAACCCCACCTGAATTTGGATTTCCTTTCATGTCTAATTGTGAAACTCTCTGTAATGGATGTGCAACTAAGTGCCAATTTACTAAATCTTTTGAGTGGTGTATCTGGACTCCCGGAAACCACTCAAATGTAGATACAGCGATATAATAATCCTCTCCTGCCCTACAAATACTTGGATCGGGATTGAATCCTTTGAGTACTGGATTGGTAATCTTCATTTGGGACTCCTCCTCAGTTTATTTTCTTTTTTAAGCCTTGAAATCATCAATATGATCCAAATAAACTTTGTCTCTATTCTCTAATTCTCGAACCATGTTTTTATATTTTTTCTCATCTAAGTTATAGAAATTAATATCAATTAAAGCTAGAACAAGCAAGAACACGGGAATAATGGTTGTTGTAATTAAAATCCCCATTAATGCCGTCGGGGTTTGTGCCTGATTTGCTACATATCCAAACTTATCAAGAACCAGACCCGGAACAACTCCTCCTAAGGCCATACCAAACTTAAAGAAAAATCCGATTATAGCGTAAATGAGCCCACCCATTCTTTTCCCAGTCCTGTACTCTCCATATTCTATTGTTTCAGGAATAAGCGCCCACATATATCCCCCGGCAGTGAGACTTCCAGCAGCAGCGATTAATCGACAGAAAAGTATGAGGTAAACATTACTTGGCGGAACAAACAGTAAAGCTAAGAGGCCGATAATATTCAGTAATAATGCATAGTTTAGTAATTTCTTTTTCCCCAAAAATTGATGAAGCCTTGGAATAAACGGTAAAATGACCAAAGCGGGCAAACTTCCTATCAAACCGTACCACTTCACCAAATCCTCTCTTTCTACGTTATACGTTACGTAATAAATGCCAACCGAATTACTGATGGAATTCACTCCAAAAATAATAATAAAGAAAATACTTAATACAACAAGTGGACGATTAACACGAAACTGCTCAAATATATCCGTAAATTTAATTTTTTCTTCGGATTTTTGAAGAGTGACCCGCTCTTTTGTGGTTTTAAAACAAAAGATTAAAAGGCACCCGCCTATCATTCCCAAAATACCCATGGTTAGTTGCCAGCCAAGAGACTCGTTGCCGGAAGTATCGCTTAAATAAGCAGCCAGTAAGGGAACAAAAAATGCAACGACAAGTCCCCCAAGATTCGCAAATAACATGCGAACAGAAGTTATACTAACAACTTCTTGATTATTTCTAGTCATTGCAGAAGTTAACGCGCCATATGGAACGTTTATCGTTGTGTATGTAAGCGACAAGCCAACATAGGTTATATAGGCATATACTAATTTCCCCATATCCGAAAAGTCTGGGGTTGTAAAACAGAGTATTGCCAGTATGACAAATGGAAAAGCTCCGAATAAAAGATACGGTCTAAAGCGTCCAAATCTGCTGTTCGTTCTGTCAACTATTGTTCCGATAAAAGGATCAGCGAGAGCGTCGATTATTCTAACCACTAAAAACATAGTACCGGCTGCTGCTGCCGATAAACCAAAAACATCTGTATAGAAGAACAAAAGATACGTAGACACTGTTGCATAAATTAAATTACAAGCAAAATCTCCAGACGCATATCCAACTTTTTCAACCATGCTAATCTTCTTTACATTTTCACTGAGCATGATTTCTCCCCTTTTCGATCCTTTAATATGGAACAGTGTGAAACGGTATAACAATTTCTCGAATTTACGGTCAGTAAACTTTTATAAAAGCGCTTTCAAAACAATGCAAAAAAATATGGTGATCAGCAAGCAGAAAATTCATCTTTTTTGGTCATACCTTATATACCTGGAAAAGGATAAAAGCCTCATTCTTTCGTTTCTTATATTGTTTAGCTCCATTAAATCGATCCTCTTATCCCCCTTCCATCCATATTCAGTAAGACCTTATCTTGTGGATAATGAAAGTTCATCTTATTAGTTTGTTGATCAAACAAACTAACTTGTTTTAATATTATAAAATCCTTTCAACTTTTTCAACATCTTTTTCAGAAAGTTTAAACAGAATGAATTAAATATTGATTTTTGACTGTTTCGTTATATTCAGTGTCTCAAATATTTGCGAATGTCATGTATCAGTTAACGACGATTAGTCCAAAACAGATTCTTGTGTAAACACATGACAAAGATGATCTATGCGAAATAAGGAATTGGTTAGTGGTAAGTTGCATTTAAGAGTTTGATAAAGGTGATCACAGGATGTATGGAGACTGTTAGCCTAGATTTATGCTGATGGCAAGCCCGATCATGAATTGAAAGAACAGGAATGGCAGAATAGTTTATGTTATAAGTCCAACCCTACATACATATATCAATACAGGAAAGATAAATAAGAAGCAAAAATTGAGAAGCTTTTAACCGGAGTAGAAATGGCTATTTGACTGTCTGAGGATTAATGGCTATGTTAAACACTATGATTTATCCTTTCAAACTTATTTTAATCTTAAAAATTTTAATTGAGACTGGAAACCAAAAGAGAATACAGAAATTAATTTCGTATTAATTTATTCAATATGTTAATTTTACTTTGGTCTTTATGATTCTTCTTCCTTCTTCTATAACCATCTAATAAAGACTTTTTATAAATCTTGAGGTAATCATCAATCGTTAGCAAATGATATTTCGCTCCGCCATCTTCAAAAACCTTAGTCTACATCTGCAAATGGTTTTAAATCCTCAATGTAAGCAATGCCTATTTTTGTATTAGTTTTCTTAAATTCATGCTCATGTAAATCAACCATTTTGTATCCATGCAGTTCCATCACTTTTTTAGTTTTTCCCACTTTTCCTCTAAAAAAATTAAAGGAATAAGGAGATCAATATCTTCTGGAGAAAAGTCTAACCCAGTTACCTTTTCAAGACCTAAAGATCCATATAATAATGGAATTATGTCTAACTCTTTATTAAACGTTTTAGCTATATTGATAAATTCATTATACAATTTCATTTTTCATCCCCATTATTTGGTGATTAATTATTAAGATTCAACTGGCTCTTGAATTTTCATAAGTCCTTCAATACTTTCATGTGGTATATATCTCAAAGGGTTATTTTTTCAAACATCCTGAAAGTCATCTGTACAATATCTAAAAAGCCTTGAAAACTGAATTAAAGAAAAACATCAAAATGATAATGGCTAGCACAACAACAATTTCAAAAGTATGTGAACTGCCATCTTCTTTTTCTTGTTCTTTCTTCTCCCTCATTTGTTCCCTATATTTTCTTTGTATTTCATCCTTTTTCCTATCCACCTTACTCGACCCCTTTCAACATAAAGTAAAGCCAAGCAATTCTGAAATTCCTTCTTTTGACAAGTTCGAAAATACCAATGTATAAGCGTAATGCCTAATGGATTTTAAACTCAAAAAAACAAAGCCCCTCCGATAAACCAGAAAAAAGGAAATGGAAACATAATTGCATTTAAGACAATCCCATATACTGCACACCGTTTATTTGTCTTTATTGAAACGAACGCTAAAATGATTCCTATAGGAGAAAGTAATAATGGAAAAAACACCGGCATTCCTTGCCATGGAATTGACATAACTCCCGTAAAAAAATTAATAATTAAGATAGCTGAGATAATTGGAATCGTGATTGAAAAAATAGCTGCAGCTTTTCTAACATTCATATTGAAAGCAAGTCTCCGTTCTCTTTAAAATCGTAGTTTTATTTAGTCTTGAGAAAGTTGTCAAAATCTCTTTCTTTCATTTCAGGCAGAGTTATATCAATCCCTAACATTTTTATTAATTCTTGTACGTAGCTTTTTATTGCAAGCATATTAAATGGGAAATCGAAATCAAATTCCTCTTTAACGCTTAGAATATCCATTGCATACGAACAATTATGCTTCATACCCAAAAGATCATCATTAAAGCTTAATACATCTTTATACGACTGATCAGATAACTCAAAGTGAGTAACTAAATAAACACTAATATGGTTTCCACCTTGAGCATCAAAATCCACTAATCTTTCATCAAGTACTAATAAAAATGCAGATCTCTCAATAATCTAATTCTGCCTTTCCTGATATAAATCGTTTTATAAAAGAGTATTACATGCACTTATACTCTTCTACCCAGTCGTGATATTTTTCATAAAGTGGACGTATTCGTTTGAAATCAAGAGCTATGACTTCACATCCACGGTCATCATAGATAAAGAAAATAATGTTTTTTGTAATGTTCACAAAGAAAACATCAGGGTAATCAATAGAATAGCCTCCGAATTTCGGTTTCAATGGAAAATCTTCATTACTGGCTGCTTTAAGTAATTCAGTTACACGTAAGTCTCGAGGTTTGCATAACAAGGAAAATTGTTGCATCTCGTATTCTTCAGCTTTATTGATTTCGAAAGGGTAGGGATATGTCTTCACCAGAATTTGATTCAAATGATTTTTACACTTTAGAAACGGTTGATAGACCTTTAATTTTCTTATACATTTCTCTTTCTTGTGCTTATACATATTCGTCACAAGGAATATGTCATCGTTTTGTTTAAATAATTCATTAAAAATGATTGTTATTTGCTCATATACAACTTGGAACCTCTTAAGATTCAATTCTTCTTTCTCTTTGAGTTCATAGATATTTTCCCCAAGACAAAAATGGATTCCTATGCCCCATTGATTATAGATGCTAGGAATAAATTCGAGGTTTTGAAACCTTTCCTCCATATACTCCATTATCTTCATTTAGACATTCTCACTTTAGGAATATGATCTTTTTGGAATATCAACAACTCATGCAGTTCGATGTTTTGATAGGGCCAGACTTTATCAAACAGCTCTCTCGGATACCGCTCCATTTCGTTATTATATAGCTTTCTGACAGTTGGATACTCATGATCAATATCTCTGGAAAGTTTCCGGATACTGATCTTTCTTTGGTCTATAATCGTTTTTAACTTTGATTTAATCATATTCTCACCTTTTAGTTATTTTTGATCACTTAAAATGATCATTAAGTTTATAATGGATCCTTGACCTCGCTGAATTTAATAATCCCGCTCTTCATGTTCAAATCCATAAGTACCTTTTATCCACACATCGCCGCAGCCTGGACTTTTTGTTATTTCCAACTGATCACCTTCTACTCGGTCTGCTGCACTGTAGTCCAAATAACTTCCTGTGAATTCTTTCTCGCTCCTTGATAATATCCATCAGTTAGAGCTATTCTGCTAAGTTTCATATTTAGAGTACAGTCTTTATTATTGTGTATTGTGAATTTATAACCAAGTGAGGTCAAAATTCCGGTCGATCAAAACAAAGTCTACATTTGTTTAATCCACCGTTAGCTTTGCTTCAGCATTCGGAAGAGTAAAACTTGAGACTAAGCCTAAGCAAACCAAAGTTAAACGATTAACCCTTTTCATCCCTCTCTCCCTTTACCCTGTTGTGTCATAATTTGGTAAATGAAAGGGATTTTTGACCGTGCATAAGGAAAAGGATTGTGATGATTTAAGCTACGCTGCTACCCTCCCAATGTTTTGCAGAAAAACCGAGTCCCAGATCCAAAATATTACAGCAAATGAGACACTAAACAAGTATATTTCATATCCCATCAGAAAGTTTAAGGTGTTTTTTGGATCAGTAATGAAAGCGAAGAATAACCATACTAAGAAGGAAAAGAATATGTATATGAGTAAATATTTCGCGTTAAACCTTTTTGGATTGCGATTTAAGAAATATTGAACAGGTGCAGCAAAGATTAAATAAAAGATAAAGAGAAGAACACTTATTAGGAAGTATGGTATGTAGCCGTCATAACCAATGCCAAAAACATAAACAACAGCAGCTGATAACGCGGACAAGACATGAACAAATATGATCCTTAAAACTTGCATGTTTATAACCTCTTTCTTAATGAATGATTCTTCAACATTGTCTAGATCCTCCTTAAAATCACTTTAAAACTACTGTTCTACTCAGAAATTAAACATCTTGGTCGCATTTCTCATTCTTCCGCCATGGATTAGTATTTCGGCGAGTTATCGCAACAGGTATTAAGAGTAGAGTACCGACAATAAGCAACATAAAAAAGATCACAAACAGCGCACCTGTTCCCGGAACAATTTCTTCATAGGTAATAAAGCGCTTCTCTCCCTGCAGGACGAAGAACCGAGAATTTTCGAGAAAGACCAGATGAAAAGCGATAGACGTCCATAAGCTTCCTGTTACAATACGCAGGAGTTGAAGGATGCATCCAAAAGTCAACAATAAAACGATGTAATCTAATGTGATAGCAGGTGATTCAATTCCAACTATATATTGCAAAACACTTACAATTATTGGTGCAAGCACAAACAGGATTGGTTGTAGGAGTAAGGCCATAAAACAGTTCCAACGCTTATTTAGAGCATAGTACACCGTCCCGCGAAAAGTTAATTCCTCTGGAAAAGCTTCATAAAAGAAAGCGATAATCATATTTAAGAGCAATGCTGTCACTAAATGGACAGAGAAGTGGAATTGTGTAACTTTGATCCAGCCTAATAAATGGGCGATAGCGAAACCAGACCCGGATAATACAATCACATATATTGCTCCTATTATGGCTTTCGGAATGGCTTGCCGCCACTCAGACAGTCCTATAGAATAAAAGGGTCTACTAGACATCCGTTTAAGAAGAATGTAGAGCAACGGGACAGTTATTAATGTGACTAAACCTGCTTGGATGCCTTGCTTCAAAAGCTTGGAAGCTCCTGCTTGGCTAGCCATTGAACCGACTAAAGTAGCAAAAAACAAAGCAAATACGAATGTTCCCCAACTGAGCAAGACAGTTCCTAACCATTTATGATGATTGTCTTGTTTTCCGCTTTTGGTGAGATGAATTTGCATTTGGATACCCCTCTCACATCATTCATATTAAGCACTATAAGCCCTACTATCACTATACGTTCTATAGCTGTTATGGTTTCAAATTCCTGCATTACCCCTCTTACAATTCCACTCTTCCTCTAAAATAGCGTAATAATATTCATCCCACCATTCATTGCCTTTCGGAATACATTTTTTAAAAAATCCTTCTCTTCTCATTCCGATCTTCTCCATAACTCGGTATGAAGGAATATTCTCAGGTTGACACGTAGCTATAATCCTATGTAAGTTCATTTCTTTAAATCCATATTCCAAGATAGCTTGGGCTGCCTCAGAAGCATACCCTTTATTTTGATAATTGGGATTAAACACCCACCCAATTTCGTATGTATGTTCACCAAAATACTTATAAAAAACAATATGACCTATAAGAAAGTCTTCATCTATTAGTATGACAGGGAATTTTTCAGCGTTATCACCTTTGTTTTTATTTACAAATGCCTTTGCATCTTCTTCAGTAAAAACCCCTTCAGGTATATACTTCATTACATTACTATCAGATGTATACTCATATACAGCTTGCCAATCTTTGAATTCAAATTCACGTATCAATAACCTTTTTGTTGTGATATGCATTAAAGCAACTCCCCTCTAATATACTTAATCTTTATTTCAATATGAAGACAACAATAACCTCTTTAAAACTATCCTTATTCAACAATATTGCCTCTTACTAGAACAACTCAAGGATTACTGACTGTGAACAAGCAATGGAATATGATTCTCAAAAATAATTCCCTTATCCTTCTCTTAATTTTAACAGGAGGCTTTTTTGTTTTTTAAGATAACATTAATCTTCCTTATTCATTTAAATATGATAAAATATTACATATTTAATATAGGAGGGCTTGTGTTGGAGCAAATGATCTCTTCTTCTAAAGTCAGAGTAAAAATATTGGATATTTTATTGAGAAAGGCTCATTTGAAGTTGAAAGTAGAGGTCACACTTCTTAAATATGTATTATTCCCCCTCAAAAATTTTGAGGGGATTATTTTTATGATTTGTGTCCTCCAGTAAGCTTTACCGGCTTATAAGAGACTTAAATGAATCACTTAAATTGATTAACCATTTTAAGAATTAAACATTTCTCAAAAACAGATTTTATTTGTGGATTTACGACGCATCTCAAATAGTCTCGATAGCAATTCTTTGTTAAATTCAAGTGCCTCATAGACTAGAAGATCCATCTCTTCAATATGTTGCTCATCTAAGGACGGTTTTTCAATTTCTGATACTTCAATCAAATCTTATTTAAACTACGTTAAATGTTCTGGAAACACCATTGATGTCCATTTCATTAAATTATCATTGTTTATATGTACACGATGATTCTTTCTAAAGTAGTACCCAACTAGTTTGAGTTACAAAAAACATTCTATAAATCATAATTGATCCCTTTAAAGTCACGAAACCTATATAAAAATTTCTATCTGACCGATATTTCGTCCTTCTCCCCATCGGTATTCTCCTTTAAATATATAACTCCTAATTCACCATTTAATACAGAAAGAATTAAATATAACTTTCATACAAACTGGTTAAGGCAACTTCTCATCCCTATTCCCCTGAATTCCCCAACCTTGTTGATCCCCTTAAGGGAAAACTAAAGTAAAACAAATTCATCGACTTTTTCTTTAAAAAACCATTCACATTTTTACGTTTAAGCAGCATTCTCCTTTTTACAGGAAAGAATCATTCCGTCTGAACATTACGATATACATATAGTATCCGAATGATATGGCGAAGGGCGGAGGTTATAGTGAAAACGAGTATTATTGTTCTAACTTATAATCAATTAGCTTTAACAAAACAATGCTTGGAGAGCATATGGAAGCATACGAATAATGACTGTATAGAAGTAATTGTTATAGATAACGGCTCTCATGACGGTACACGTGACTACCTCAAACAGATAACTTCAATTAAGGCGATTTTTAATAAAACGAACGAAGGTTTCGCAAAAGCCTGTAATCAGGGTCTTGAAGTTGCCTCAGGGGACAATATTCTTTTTTTAAACAATGATACTGTTGTAACAAATCAATGGCTGGAGCCAATGATCAAGCTGCTTTATCAGGATGATAAAATCGGCATGGTCGGGCCTGTAAGCAATTATGTCAGCGGTCCGCAGCAAGTTCCCGTTAACTACACAAACGTTGAAGAAATTGAAGATTTTTCTCGTCTTTACTGTTTGCAGCAGCGAGGCAGGTCAAAAGCTGTATTGAGACTGGTCGGATTTTGCCTGCTTGTCAAAAAGAAGGTGTTGGATCAAGTCGGCGATTTTGATGAACGTTTTGTAGGCGGTTCATTTGAGGATGATGATTTAAGCCTCCGCGTACTGCAAGCGGGGTATCAGCTAAAAATCGCTCTTGATTCGTTTGTCCACCATCACGGTCATGCAACGTTTACAGGCAATCCAGATTTAAGCATCAGTCAATTATATGAAGAAAACCGGCAACGCTTCATCGATAAATGGAAGGTGGATGTAACAACATTCTTTGACTCCCAGCCCCAGCTGACAGCACTTGTGCCAGCGGAAGCCGACTCTATCTTACATATCGGTTGCGGCACGGGAGCTGCGGGGACAGAGCTTTTGAACCGGCAATCCTGTTTATTGTATGGGATTGAAATGGATGAGTTATTACAGACCATTGCAAGCCCCTATTACGAACAAGTCATTTCGGCAGATGTGGAAACATGCGACCTCCCTTACCCTGAGTCCTTTTTCGATGTCATTTTGATCGGTGACCTTTTAAACTGCTCAAAAAATCCCAGACATACAATTGAGACTCTTGCCGTTTATCTAAAGCCTTCTGGCTCGCTGATTTGCAGCATCCCAAATACTGCCTATGCAGATACATTTTTCTCTTTATTATGTGGTGCATCGACGTACACACATTTCATCACACCTCGCAACGTAAATACCCTATTTCCTGAATATCTTTATGACATAAAATCCATCACCTCCCATTCCTCCGATACTGAATCAAACATACAGCTCTTTTTACAAGAACTTCAATTCCTTGCCGGGCAATTTGGTTTGTCTTTGGATCACTTGTCAAAACATGCCCATATTGATTACATGTTTGTCCATGCCATAAAGAAAAAACAGAATAAAACGGAGGTGGCGATGTGATTTCAATCAGTTTATGCATGATTGTAAAAAATGAAGAGGCTGTTATTGGCCGATGCTTAGATTCTGTGCAGGAGATAGCTGATGAGATCAATATTGTGGATACCGGGTCAGTTGACAAGACGAAAGACATTGCTGCTCGCTATACAGACCGAATCTTTGATTTTAAATGGATTGACGATTTTGCGGCAGCCCGAAATTTTTCGTTTCAGCAGGCGACATCCGACTATATCTTATGGCTTGACGCGGACGACGTGTTTACCAAGAAAGATCAAGAGCTGTTATTGGATATAAAAAGAACGCTTGATCCGGATATAGACGCGGTCTCAATGAAATACCATTTGGCTTTTGATGAAGAAAATAACGTCACATCCAGCTTAAGGAGATACCGGCTCGTAAAACGGGAAAAGAGCTTTAAATGGATCGGCGCGGTTCATGAATACCTAGAAGTATATGGGAAACTTCACCACAGTGATGCAGCGGTTTCTCACCTGCCACTTAGTCATGACGCAGATCGCAACCTCCGAATTTATGAAAAAATGGCCTCGTCAGGAAAGGATTTTTCTCCAAGAGATTTATTTTACTATGCGAACGAATTGTGTGATCACGGAAAAATGGAGCAAGCGATTGAGTACTATTTACGTTTTTTACAAACGAAGCAGGGATGGGTCGAGGATAATATCAGAGCGTGCAATAAATTAGCAGACTGCTACCATTCACTGGGGCTGAAGGAAAAAGAATTAAGCTGGGTGCTCCACACGCTCGTCTATGGACCGCCTAGAGCAGAAACCTGCTGCAGGCTGGGATACTCTTTTTTAGAAAAAAACGATTTTCAGAGTGCGGTCTATTGGTATGAAAAAGCAATAGAAAACAAAGGAGCAGAAAACCTGGCTTTTCAAAACCGCGCCTGCGCGACCTGGCTTCCCCACCTGCAATTAGCCGTCTGCTACGATAAACTCGGCCAGCATCAGCTTGCCTATCAGCATAATGAATCGGCATTGCAATACCGTCCCCATGATTCAAGAATGCTAGCCAACAAAAAATATTTTGAAGATATTCTAAAGATGCAGACCGGCTCCGGGGGTGAACATCATGGAAATCAATAAAAATTCACTTGCTGATTCTATGAAAGAGTATGAGCTAAAAGATAAAGAGTATTACAAAGGCATCAACTGGCAGCTATTTGATCTGATAGAACCGCATGCGAAAACCATTCTTGAAGTCGGATGTGCTGAAGGCTTGTTTGGCGCAGCTGTGAAGGAAAAAACGAATTGCTCCTATTATGGGATCGAGTCTTATCCACCAGCTGCCGAAAAAGCAACACATTATATTGACGAAGTAATAACGGGAGACATTGAAACACTGAAGCTGCCTTTTCAAAAAAACACATTTGATCACATTATCTTCGGTGATGTTCTGGAGCACTTAATAGACCCGTGGGCAGTTTTAGGTAACATCAAGCCTTATGTAAAAGAAACAGGGAGTATCTTGGCAAGCATCCCGAATATCGGACATATCTCGATTTTCGAAAGTCTGCTGTCCGGCAAATGGACGTATATACAGGCAGGGCTGCTCGATAAAACACACTTCCGTTTTTTCACCTTGGAGGAAATGAAAAAGATGTTTCATGAAACGGGCTACAAGATCAGCCAAATCGAGCCTATTGTTTTTACGACTCATTATTATGAAAAAATGATCAGCAAACTTGCTTATGTCAGATCATGCATGGGAATTCACCATGCAGATCTTGAGGAGGAGGCCAGAGCCTATCAATATGTCATAAAGGCAGAGAAAAGATGAATCAGCATACAAACGAAAATTCAATTAGCTTCATTACATGCGTGAATGACGATACCCTTTATGATCTCTGTCTAAGACATATTCAGTCTCTTTCTGTACCGCCGCATATGAAGGTAGAATTAATCAATATCCGAGACGCAGACAGTATGGCGTCCGGCTACCAGGCGGCAATGGAGGACTCTGACTCAAAATATAAAGTGTATTTACATCAGGACACATTTATCATCAATCGTTCCTTTATTTATGATATTCTCCATGTCTTTCAGCAGAATGATCAGCTTGGCATGATAGGTGTCATAGGAGGTGAAGAAGTGCCGCAAAGCGGGATTTGGTGGGAGGCTTCTAAAAAAGCCGGAAAAGTCATTGAATACCGCAGTACTTACAGTTATTTATCATTTGATGAAATAGATGAAATTGTGAAAACAGTTCAAGCATTGGATGGTTTATTGCTAGCTACTCAGTACGATGTTCCATGGCGAAAAGATATTTTTGACGGATGGCATTTATATGATACTTCTCAATGTTTTGAGTTCAGAAAAAAAGGATATATAGTGGGCATCCCTCATCAGAAAGAGCCTTGGGTCTTACATGCATGCGGCAACGAGTTTGATACAAACCAGTATTCTTATTACCTCAAAAAATTTTTGGAGGAATATTCCGGAACATGATAAGGTTTCAATACCACGACAAAGAAACCTACTGTTTAAAAGTAGGTTTCTTGTTTCATATGCTTGAATTTTTTAAAAAGTGATTTTTTAATTCTCTATTATTAAGGGAACCTAATAGCATTTATATCTAGGTTTAGTGCGCTGCTGCCACTCACATTACTTACTGTTGTGAAGATTATCCTAATCTCATAAGAAGTCGTGCCTGTGACCGTTGTAGCATCTACATACGTTGTAGCAATTGGAAATCTTGACGTAATTGCAGCGTTGATATTTCTTTGGACGGAGCGTGTATCTACTAATACTCCATTTCTATAAATTCTGGTTTGAAAAGTAAAGTTTGAGTTAGCTGTCGTTGTAACATCTACAGAAATGGCAAGGTCTAATTTTATTAATTGTCCTGCGACTGTTGGCACACTTAAAGTACCAATCGACGTTTCAGTACCGTTAATAGCAACCGGAACGGGGCCTGCTATTTCACTGTAAAACAGCTGTGGATTTGCCCCGGTTGAACCGGTTGGTCCTGTTACTCCCGTGGCACCTGTTGCTCCGGTTGCTCCGGTTACTCCTGTTGCTCCGGTTGCTCCGGTTACTCCTGTTGCTCCGGTTGCGCCAGTTGATCCGGTTGCGCCAGTTGATCCGGTTGCACCAGTTTCTCCGGTTACTCCTGTTGATCCGGTTGGTCCTGTTGGTCCTGTTGCTCCCGTTGCACCAGTTAATCCTGTTACTCCTGTTACTCCGGTTGCTCCGGTTACTCCCGTTGCTCCGGTTACTCCTGTTGCTCCGGTTGCGCCAGTTAATCCTGTTGCACCAGTTTCTCCGGTTGATCCAGTGGCTCCGGTTACTCCTGTTGCACCAGTTTCTCCCGTTGATCCGGTTGCTCCGGTTGCTCCGGTTACTCCCGTTGATCCTGTTGGTCCGGTTGATCCAGTGGCTCCGGTTGCTCCTGTTACTCCCGTTGCTCCAGTTGATCCTGTTGATCCAGTGGCTCCGGTTACTCCTGTTGCACCAGTTTCTCCCGTTGCTCCGGTTGCTCCGGTTACTCCCGTTGCTCCTGTTGGTCCGGTTGATCCAGTGGCTCCGGTTGATCCTGTTACTCCCGTTGCTCCGGTTGATCCTGTTACTCCCGTTGCTCCGGTTGATCCTGTTACTCCCGTTGCTCCGGTTGATCCGGTTGCGCCAGTTGCTCCGGTTGCTCCTGTTACTCCTGTTGGACCGGTTGGTCCTGTTGATCCTGTTACTCCAGTTGATCCTGTTACACCTGTTACTCCTGTTGCACCAGTGGCTCCGGTTACTCCCGTTGCTCCAGTTGATCCTGTTGCGCCAGTGGCTCCAATTGCTCCAGTAACTCCGGTTGATCCTGTTGGACCGGTTACTCCTGTTGCGCCAGTTAATCCGGTTACTCCCGTCGCACCAGTTTCTCCTGTCGCACCAGTTTCTCCTGTCGCACCAGTTTCTCCTGTCGCACCAGTTTCTCCTGTCGCACCAGTTTCTCCAGTTGATCCTGTTAATCCTGTTGCTCCAGTTTCTCCCGTTGCTCCTGTTTCTCCTGTTGGACCGGTTGGTCCTGTTTCTCCCGTTACTCCGATTGATCCTGTTACTCCTGTTGATCCTGTTACTCCCGTTGATCCTGTTGGTCCGGTGGCTCCAGTTGATCCTGTAGCTCCAGTTGATCCGGTTGGTCCTGTTGGACCTGTTTCTCCGGTTGATCCTGTTGATCCTGTTACACCTGTTACTCCTGTTGCGCCTGTTGATCCTGTTGCGCCTGTTGATCCAGTTGATCCTGTTGCTCCAGTTGATCCAGTTGATCCGGTTGGTCCAGTTGATCCTGTTACTCCTGTTGCTCCCGTTGACCCAGTTACTCCCGTTGCACCTGTTGATCCTGTTGCGCCTGTTGATCCTGTTGGACCGGTTGATCCTGTTACTCCTGTTGATCCTGTTGATCCAGTGGCTCCGGTTACTCCCGTTGCACCAGTTACTCCCGTCGCACCAGTTTCTCCTGTTGGTCCTGTTGGACCGGTTACTCCTGTTGCACCTGTTACTCCAGTGGCTCCAGTGGCTCCGGTTACTCCCGTTGATCCTGTTGCTCCAGTTGATCCAGTTGATCCGGTTGGTCCTGTTGGACCTGTTTCTCCGGTTGATCCTGTTGATCCTGTTACACCTGTTACTCCTGTTGCGCCTGTTGATCCTGTTGATCCGGTTGGACCGGTTGGTCCTGTATCTCCAGTTGCACCAGTTACTCCAGTAGCTCCTGTTTCTCCTGTTACTCCAGTAGCTCCTGTTGGACCGGTTACTCCGGTTGATCCAGTTTCTCCTGTTTCTCCTGTTGCTCCCGTTGATCCGGTTGGTCCAGTTGATCCTGTTACTCCTGTTGCTCCCGTTGACCCAGTTACTCCCGTTGCACCTGTTGATCCTGTTGCGCCTGTTGATCCTGTTGGACCGGTTGATCCTGTTACTCCTGTTGCTCCTGTTGATCCTGTTGATCCAGTGGCTCCGGTTACTCCCGTTGATCCTGTTGGTCCGGTTGCTCCAGTTTCTCCGGTTGATCCTGTTGATCCGGTTGGTCCTGTATCTCCAGTTGCACCAGTTACTCCCGTTACTCCAGTTGCTCCCGTTGCACCTGTTGGTCCCGTTGCACCTGTTGGTCCAGTCGGTCCAATTCCCCCAGCAGACTCTATTAAAGAAACATCATCAATTAGAACAGACCCAAAAGTAGTTTTGCTTATTACCACTACTGCGTTTACTGCTTCAGCGGGGGTTTCAATTGTTCTATATATTTCATTCCATGTATTAAATGAGACATTTGGCAAATTTCCGGAAGCAATGATAATTTCCTGTCCGCCTTCAATCTCTTCGCCTTCACTGTTAACAAATAAAATTTGTATAGTTACTTGGGGACTTGAATTGTTTCCAATTCTCCCAAGCGAAACGATGAATATCAGAGATTGTCCAGAAACGACAGGCACGATCTGCCCTAAAAAAGCATACGGCTGGTTACTGAAAAACTGTGCGGAATATCTTCCAGAATGGGCAAAAGTATTAATAACGGACGTATTTGCAGAAGCCCAGCCCGTCAGATTGCCTGTTTCAAAACCTCCATTTACAATCACATCATTCACTCAACTTCATTCCCTGCCTTTTTGAATAGTTCCAGCTATTATATGCAGGAAAAATGCCATCGGTCTTTCACTTCGCTAGCTGAAATAAAAAAAAGATGAATGCCCCGAATCACTTTTTCTCCCAGACACTGTAAAGACCGGTACATGGAACCTGAAAAGAAGAAGCAGTAAATTAGCTTCTTAGACGGCCGAGAGAATGAAGTTTGGACTTGATTTAAAGACAGAAAAAGCTTTTCGGGAATTTGCAATGCGATTGAGGATTTCACATATCCTAGATTGAGAAGCGGACGCTAATGAAGAAGTTTTATCAGACTAAGAAAGAGCAACTCAAAGTCAAAAAAACGTTTTATAAAAGCTGCTGGCAAGGGTACCAACAGATTAGCTACTATTATCACAAGATTGCTATTTTATTTATTTAATTAAAGTTGCGCCTAACAAATCTTTGCTTGTCCCATTTCTTATATATTGGTGACTAGGAGATATCATAGTTCTTTCCCCTATTAAACGGGACATTAAGGTTTTTCTCTCTGGATTATCAAATGGATATAATTTTAAGTATAGACATAGTTATCACTAAACCTGAAAACAAATACTTAAACATTCATTTGGATTTTTAAATCTTTTGCAAACGTTTTGGAGCCTAATAGCCCTTTTAAATATTTCAATTCCTTTGACCAATTCACTTTTTTATCCTCTTAAGCTATTTATTCAATGATGTTATTCAGAATGTCTTTCATCGTTTTCTTTTGTTCAGACATAATGAATTTTGATTTTGTGTAATCGTTAGCCAGCTCATGTTTTAAAAAGGACTCTTCTATGTAAGCATCTTCACATCTTTGCACTTACAAGTTTTGCAGAAATGATGCTTAAGAAAGCAATTTCCATGTCAATCCGATCGATACATTGATCTGTAATGCCGGCATGATCAAGATAAAATGCTTTAATGTTGTCTGCACCCTTCCCGGAAAAGTAATTCTTAAACGCTTTTCTTAGCTTCATCAGTTGATTGAAAGCTCTTTGCGGCTTTCTTTTTTATTTCTCGAATTGTTTGTCATTGAGCAAAAATATTAGCGTCTCTTCAATTTCTTTTTCTAAATCATTATTATTTAAATCGAATAATGTTCCACAACCCGTCCCTTTATATCCACCGTAGTAATACCACAAATCCGTTGTGAAACAGTCTAATTCTTCATCACAGACTATTGCAGGTTGATAGTAATTAATTGCTATTTGTGAACGGTATTCTTTTTCAAAACTCTCTCAGCTGTAAAATCATTTAGCACATCTCCATCTATGTCTCTACAAACTTTGATGCTGAGATTTGGTTTATCCTGAGCTTCAAAAACACCTGCATACTTATTCTGCAGCTTTTTCGATACTACTTCCCCCAGGCTCTCCAACTCAAATATTACTTGCTTTAATTCTTGAGTTATATCCTTTTCTGGAATCTGTATATAACCCTCATCGAGTGGACTTTGATTTTTCTGTTTCTTGAGTAATTGACTAAAAGCTTTCCACACAGTATTGTCCTCCTATGATAGCTTCTTTAGACGTGCCTCTATGAAAATGGTCATTTGGTGATCAGCTTCACGAAATGTCTCAGCAAATGTTTCAATTCCGGTATCCTAGAAACATGGCGTTCGATAATCATGCCCACGGAAGCCCCAGCTGTGTGGACCAGTTGCAAGCATAAGCATTCTGCGATTCATTACCGACCTTGTCAAAGAAATACTAAATAAAAAAAGAACCTTTATTTTACCATTGGCTTACTTTTGAAAATTTATAAATTATTATTATATTGAAAAGTGTTGGTATGATGTATACAAGACCAGTTCCAAGTAGACCTATTACTGAACTAGCAATTAATAATATGCTGAAGACTGGTTTATTATTTGTCTGGATTGAAGCAAGCATGGTTATAATTCCCGCCAAAGCACCTAAAAACCATAAATTCCCCAAAGTGTAAGAGTCATCTATAACCGCAAACAGTTGAGCCAGTACAGAAAAAACCACTCCTAATCCCCCGGAAAAGATAGTCAATTTTTTCATAGAAATCTCCTTTTTGAAAATTGATTTAGATTTCAACGTAATTATGGATTTTTTTGGTTATGATGTCAATGATAATCATCCACCTTGCTCATCTTATTATTGCTGGTAGAAGTATTGAACAATGGAATTATCACAGAATTTGTCGAATTATTTATGCGTATTGCTTCCTTAAGCGTGGAATTATTTCCCTAATTGAAAATTTAGTACATAGAATTATTAGTGACATAGACTAAAAGTGACCCTGCTTTTTAGCAGTGCCGCTCCATAATTTATTACCTATTAACATAAAAAATCCCCTGACACCTTTAGTGCCAAGGGATTGAGAGATTAATACTGAGACATATATTGCTCGCGCTCCCAAGGATGAACTTGTGTGCGGAACATATCCCATTCGATTTCTTTTGCTTCGATGAAGTGTTCGAATAGGTGCTCGCCCAGCGCTTTTACCATGACTTCGTTTGATTTGAATTCTTCTAGCGCTTCCGCAAGTGTTGCTGGAAGGTCAACGATTCCGTTTTCCATGCGCTCTTCTTTGCTCATCACATAGATGTTGCGGTCGATTGGAGCCGGCGCTTCCAGTTTGTTTTTGATTCCGTCTAATCCTGCAGCAAGCAATACGCTAAGTGCAAGGTACGGGTTAGCAGCTGGGTCTACGCTGCGTACTTCAACACGTGTGCTGATGCCGCGGGAAGCCGGGATACGGATAAGCGGGCTTCTGTTTTGCGCGCTCCATGCTACATAGCAAGGTGCTTCATAGCCAGGAACAAGACGTTTGTAAGAGTTTACTGTCGGGTTTGTTACTGCTGTAAAGCTTGTTGCGTGCTTCACGATACCTGCAATGAAGTGTTTCGCTGTTTCACTTAACTGAAGATCTGCGTTTTCGTCAAAGAATGCGTTAACACCATTTTTGAAGAGTGATAGATTGCAGTGCATACCTGAACCGTTCACACCGAACAATGGTTTTGGCATAAATGTCGCATGCAGGCCGTGTTTGCGGGCAATTGTTTTAACAACTAGTTTAAATGTTTGGATGTCATCACAAGAGCGGACTGCTCCAGCATATTTAAAATCGATTTCGTGCTGACCAGGTGCTACTTCGTGGTGAGACGCTTCGATTTCAAAGCCCATCTCTTCAAGCTCAAGTACGATATCGCGGCGGCAGTTTTCTCCTAAATCAGTTGGAGCTAAGTCGAAATAACCGCCTTTGTCGTTTAGTTCAAGCGTTGGCTCGCCTTTTTCGTCCAATTTGAATAAGAAGAATTCAGGCTCAGGCCCAAGGTTAAAATCACTGAAGCCGAGGTCTTCCATTTCTTTCAGAATCCGTTTTAAGTTGTTTCGCGGGTCACCTTCAAAAGGTGTGCCATCCGGATTATAAATATCACAGATGAAACGTGCTACTTTACCTTTTTCAGCTGTCCATGGGAAGATAACAAATGTATTTAGATCTGGATACAGGTACATGTCTGACTCTTCGATACGAACGAATCCCTCAATAGAAGAACCGTCAAACATGACTTTATTATCAAGCGCTTTTCCAAGCTGGCTTACAGGAATCTCAACATTCTTGATTGTTCCAAGAATGTCAGTAAATTGAAGACGGATATACTTCACGTTTTCTTCTTTTACTAATTTTTCGATATCTTCTCTAGTGTACTTTGCCATTTGGTAAAATTCCTCCTCTTAAAAGGTAAATGTATATAGCAAAACAGTTGCTAACGGATTAATGAAAGAAGCGGGACATGTCGCCTTGACGGAATGTATTCCCTCTTTGAAAACGGCCGGCTTGCATGAGCTCGTTTTTCAGGAGCTGTCTCAGTTCGTCATCGGACAGATCATGTTTCATTGGTTTTTTCGTCTTCTCGTTTTGTTTTTGTTCTGGCTCGGCTTCGGCTTTCGCCAGAATCTGTTTAATTCCTGCCATGTTTACACCTTGTTCTATCAGGTGCTTGATTTCTAACAGTTTATCTACATCATGAAATGAAAATAATCGTCTATTTCCTTCACTTCTGGCTGGAAATATCAGTCCATTTTCCTCATAATATCGAATTTGTCTTGCTGATAACTCAGTTAACTGCATGACAATTCCTATTGGAAATAAAGGCATTGAGCGGCGAATATTATCACTCATCTCAATTTCCTCCTTTTCTTAACTTAGTTTCATTATAGGTGATGTTATATTATGTGTCAATATGATGTAAGGATTCTTAACATCAAATCCAGAGAAATTTTTAAAAAATTTAAATTAATTGCTTTTCCATCAATGAATCCACTGCACTGCATATGGCATTCTTCACATGCGAATAGGTTAATCCTCCCTGAACATACGCTACATACGGCGGGCGGATAGGGCCATCAGCTGATAATTCGATGCTTGCTCCTTGAATAAACGTCCCTGCTGCCATAATGACATCATCCTCGTATCCAGGCATGTAGGCTGGATAAGGCGTCACATGAGCATTGATTGGCGATGCAAATTGAATAGCCTGGCAAAAAGCAATCATCTTTTCTCTGTCAGAAAACTCAACGGATTGTATTAAATCCGTTCTTTTCGCATCCCATTTCGGGTTTGAAGTGAAGCCGAGTTTTTCAAGGAATCTCGCTGTAAACACCGCTCCCTTTAGACTTTGAGACACAACGTGAGGCGCCAAAAAGAAGCCTTGGTACATTTCTTGGAGCGAGTAAAGAGATGCCCCCGCTTCTCTGCCGATGCCGGGTGACGTCATACGGTATGAGCAAGCTTCAATCCATTTCGCTTTTCCGACGAGGTAGCCGCCTGTTTTCGCAAGGCCGCCGCCGGGATTTTTAATGAGAGATCCCGCCATCAGATCGGCTCCGACATGGCAAGGCTCAAGCTCTTCCACAAATTCTCCGTAACAGTTGTCCACAAAGACGATCAGGTTTTCATTGATTTCTTTTACAAAACGGATCATTTCTTTTATTTCACTAATTAAGAAAGAAGGGCGATTCGCATATCCTTTTGAGCGCTGAATGCCGATTACTTTTGTCTTCGGATTGATCGCAGCGGCGACTGCATCATAGTCTATCTTTCCGTCTTTCGTCAGATCAACCGCATTATAGCCGATTTGAAAATCCTTTAACGAACCAGCGTTTTCTCCACCCCTGACGCCCACAATTTCCTCTAGCGTATCATACGGCTTGCCCGTGATATAAAGGAGCTCGTCCCCCGGTCTGAGGACACCGAACAAAGCAATTGAGATGGCATGTGTGCCTGAAATGATTTGCGGCCTTACAAGCCCCGCTTCTCCGCCAAACACATCCGCATATATGCTTTCAAGCGTGTCTCTTCCGATATCATCATAGCCGTATCCAGTAGACGGCGTGAAATGAGTGTCGCTTACTTTGTGTTTTCTATAGCTTTGAAGCACTCTCCACTCATTTCGCTCGCTGATTTCTTCTATTTGTTTATGAATGCCGGCAATGTCCGCTTCCACTTCCATTGCCGTTTTCTTCAATAATTCTCCGTGTGTTAATGTGTCAAACATGTCTTTATATTCCCTTCCTACATATACTTCTTTAATTCACCGATGATACTTTGCTCTTCTTGGACATAGCCGGATATGTCATACTGTTCATTTTCTTCATTAAAATAGAAGCGGTCTACCATCGTTTCCGATTTGATTCTGGAAAGGAGCTTCCCTTCACTTGCCGGCACATGTGCTTCAAAAGACGTTAACAGTTCTTGGCGCAAATAGCGCTGAATCGCTTCTTTAAAGGCTGCAGCGTCGTCCTCAAATTTCGCACTGACCATAATGTGATCCCTTCCGGCGGACGGTATAAAATCAGGCAGTTTTTGATCACGTTTATTGTAAGCCGTCAGCATCGGGATATCATCTGCTTCAAGCTCCTCGAGAAGCCGAAGCACTGTTTTTTCATGTCCCGCATAATCCTCATTTGAAGAATCAATTAAATGCAGGATCAAATCCGCTTCTTTTACTTCCTCAAGCGTTGAGCGGAATGCAGCAATCAATGTCGTCGGAAGATCCTGAATAAATCCTACTGTATCTGAAAGAAGAACACTGTAGCCGCTTGGCAGGACCATTTTTCTGGTCATCGGGTCCAGCGTGGCAAACAGGAGATCTTCTTCATAGCTGTCAGCACTCGTCAGGCGGTTGAACCATGTTGATTTCCCTGCGTTTGTATAGCCGACAAGCGCAATTTGAAGCACACCGTTTTTCTTTCTTCTTTCACGGTATCGGCTTCTATGGCGAATGACAGTTGAAAGCTGTGTGTTGATTTCATGAATGCGATTTCTGATATGGCGGCGGTCGGTTTCCAGTTTCGTTTCCCCGGGACCTCTTGCCCCAATTCCTCCGCCTTGCCGGGAGAGATTGATCCCTTGTCCCGTCAGACGCGGCAGTGCATATTGCAGCTGAGCCAGCTCAATTTGAAGTTTGCCTTCTCTCGTTCTCGCCCGCTTTGCAAAAATATCTAATATCAATTGCGTACGGTCAATCATCTTCACTTCAATTGCTGTTGCCAATGACTTCAGCTGACTTGGCGACAGTTCATCATTAAAGATGAGGAGATCAGCTTCAAGCTCTTCCACCAGTGCCTTCAGCTCTTCTACCTTCCCTTTTCCTATATATGTAGCGGCGTCAGCCCTGTTCCGTTTTTGTATGACGCTGGTCAGTACTTTTCCGTCTGCTGTTTTTGTCAGAGATGCTAGCTCTTCCATAGAATTTTCAAAATGCTCATCCGTGATATGCGGCAGCTGACATCCGACTAAAATGGCTTTCTCCTGAATCGTTTCTTGTTCGTTCAAATGGATGTTCCTTTCTTTTGCATATTGGGCAGTAGTATTATCATACCAAACCCTGCATGTGTATACCACAAATCGATTGCTTTGAAAAGCGGAAATACGAGCAAAAAACAGACCTCTCAAAAACTGAGAGGTCTATGCAGATCCAGATGCTTCTTCTTTAATGGAAAGATCTTGGCTTTTGATGGTCATCAAGTCGCTTTTTAAGTATTGGTCTCCCATTAAAAGCCTCATGGCTTGTGCTCTGATCGATTTTTCGATCACATTTCTGACAAAACGTCCATTGCTGAATTTAATGGGACTTGTCGTGCTTTTCACTGTCATTAAGTAATCTTTCAATTTCCATTCCGCTTCTTGACTGAGCTGGTATTCCCTTTCATCGATCATTCGTTTCGCAATCTCCATGAGCTGGGTCACAGAGTAATCCGGAAAATCAATGGAGATGGGAAATCTTGATTGGAGTCCGGGATTTAACGAGAGAAAATGATCCATTTCCCGTGAATATCCGGCGAGTATCAAAATAAACTCATGCTGTTTGTCTTCCATATGCTTTACAAGTGTGTCGATCGCTTCTTTCCCAAAGTCCTTTTCGCCGCCTCTTGCCAGCGAGTAGGCTTCGTCTATAAACAAAATGCCACCTAATGACTTTTTGATTAAATCTCTCGTCTTTTGGGCGGTGTGTCCGATATACTCCCCGACCAGGTCAGCCCGCTCCGCTTCAATTAAGTGGCCTTTTGACAGGACATTCATTTCAAAGAACAGCTTGCCGATGAGCCGTGCAACCGTCGTTTTTCCCGTTCCCGGATTTCCTTTAAACATCATGTGCAGCGCTTGCTTTCCAACCTTCAAGCCTTGCTCCGCGCGTTTTTGGTTCACAAAAATCCAGGCGTATATTTCCTTGATGTTGCGTTTCATTTCCTCCATCCCAACTAATGCGCTCATCTCTTTTTCGATTTCCTTCAAAATGCCGTGCTTTGCTTCGTTTTTTTGCAATGCAGCCTGATATTCCGCCTCTGCCTCAGCATTCGTCAGCACCTGCTTTTGCCCGTTCAGAATAATGTTGATCTGTCCGTTGTTTTTATAAGTCACAGCGCGCTCCAACATCTTCACCTCTCTGTTCTCTCTATATGATATTCAAGCGGATGCCGATTGTGACAAACGCCTATCATGTGTCGAAACAATTGCTTTTTTCGGGAACAATAAGGAATCCTGCGCTTTCCCGAGAAATACTTTATTTCTTATTGTATTCACGGATATGGGGTGGACAAACCATGAGATTTTGTTTTTAATCATTTTGTCAGAGTATTATGGTGAACTTCTTTTTCATTATTTTCTCCATTCGCCAATCCTTTTTTCATGCAACGGGCTGTTTTTTGTACGAAGCGTATTACCCGCCCTAAGATACCTGAAGTGTTTTTCTTTTTTTCGATTTATAAAGTGGTGTCTTTAATGAAAGGAGCTTTTCTCATCAATTTACGTTTCAAATGCTTGATTTAATATGAACGCAAAGCTTAAAACCAACAGGAATCAGTGCAGGTTAACCGAACTCAAAGTACATACAAACATATGGCGTATGCACAGATTTCATGTCGGACCGTATCTGTTGTCGCTTCATGTTGAATTGTGCGCTTTCCCGAGAAATAATTTCTGGATGTGAAAGGGTTATTTCCTCATTTTTCAGTTGAATGATAATCGTACAAGCAGAAGCTGTGTTTTTTCATATCCTGTAATGAGGTGATGAAAAATGGTTAAAATTTTTATTGATCCTGGCCATGGCGGGTCTGATCCAGGCGCAACAGGTAATGGCCTTCAGGAAAAAACGTTAACCCTGCAAATCGCTTTAGCCTTACGTACGATATTAACTAATGAATATGAAGGCATTTCTTTGCTGCTGAGCCGGACAAGCGACCAATATGTCAGCTTAAACGACCGGACAAATGCCGCAAATAACTGGGGAGCAGATTTCTTTTTGTCCATTCACGTTAATTCCGGGGGAGGCACAGGTTTTGAAAGCTATATTTATCCAGATGTAGGAGTCCCGACGACGACTTATCAATCGACAATTCACTCTGAAGTGATACAAGCTGTCGACTTTGCCGATCGCGGCAAAAAAACAGCGAATTTCCACGTCCTAAGGGAGTCGGCAATGCCTGCCCTCTTGACCGAGAACGGTTTCATTGATACCGTTGCCGATGCAAATAAGCTGAAAACGAGCAGTTTTATTCAAAGCTTAGCGAGAGGACATGCAAACGGGCTGGAGCAAGCCTTTAACCTTAAAAAGACTTCAAGCTCAGGGTTATATAAGGTTCAAATCGGCGCATTTAAAGTCAAAGCGAATGCCGACTTGCTCGCAAGTAAAGCCGAAGCCAAAGGTTTTGACTCGATTGTCCTTTTAAAGGACGGATTATACAAAGTGCAGATTGGCGCATTTTCATCCAAAGACAATGCAGACACCCTCGCTGCCAGAGCGAAAAATGCCGGCTTTGAGGCTATTGTGATCCTAGAATAGCCGAGACGGGGACGAGCGTCTCATAAAAAAACCCGGCTCCTCATCACGAGAAACCGGGTTTTTTTATTCAAGAATATCAACAACAAACTGTGACCATGTTTCCAGACGGTTGTAGATGTCATCCTGTTTTAATTCAGAAACTTTCATCCATTTACCCGCAATTTGTTCTTTCTCCTTCACTTCCACTTGTGCGCCAGGCTTTAATTGAAGCGCAGAAAGAATACCGATATGCACTTTGCCAACACTGTTTTCATCATCATTGATCAATCCCAGTGTGACAATCGCCTGTTTATCTTCTTCATTTATTTGCAGTTCTTCCTCAAGCTCACGGTCTGTGTTCAGCTTTAAGACTTCAGCAAATGAAGCTGCCCCTTCGATGGCGTTCATATGACCGCCAAAGCCGAGAGAAAGCTTGTTGTGCAGTCGTGATTCACCGCCGCCAGCCAGCCGCTCGTAAAGAAAAACTTCATCTTCACGCTTAATGACGACATAAGGTATCGGCTGCTTGAAACGCGGATCTTCTTCTGCGTCCCCTCTTCTCATTTCACGATAGGCCGCTTCAATCTGAGCCATGATTTCGGCTACTCTGCTATCTTCACTGTACACGCCCTGGAAGGTTAAGCTTTCTTTTTTAAACACATCATCGCGTGGGGCAACTAAAATCATTTCGTCCATTTTTCCCATGGGTACTGCGTCCTCCTCATTTGAACCTTCAAGCCGAAAAGAGCAGATATTATATCTGCTCTTTTTCATCTTCAAAATAAAAGTCATCATCTTTGAGCGGCTCAACTGTCGCTTTTTTATAACCATTCCCCTTCATAGAGAAGAAGTCATGTGATTTTGTTTTTGTGTTTAATCCGTTTAAAACGATCGGATTAATATCTTCCTCTTCGAAGTATGGATCAAATCCAAGATTCATCAGCGCTTTATTCGCATTATAGCGGATGAATTTCTTTACATCGTGTGAGAGTCCGACTTGATCGTACAAGTCCTCTGTATACTCAAGCTCATTTTCATATAACTGATTCAGAAGGTCAATCGCAAATTCACGAAGCTCTGCTTTTTTCTCTTCTGTCTGTTTATTATAAATTTCCTGAGCAAGGAGACCGACATACACGCCGTGAATCGCTTCGTCACGAAGGATCAGGTTAATGATCTCACCGCTTTGCATCAGTTTTCCTTGTCCGTAGAAATATAACGGATAATAGAAACCGCTGTAGAAAAGGAAGCTTTCCAGATAGACGGAAGCAACCATCGCTTTGAACAGTGAAATTTCATCATCTTTTTGAATGGCTTTGTAAAGCCCGACAATCATTTGCGCTTTTTTCTGCAAATATTTATTTTGTTTAACCCATTCAAATACTTCATTGATCGTTTCAGTCGGTGCAAGGGTCATGAAAATATTAGAGTACGACTTCGCATGGACAGCGTTCTCCATCATCGCCATAAAGTTCAGCACCGCTTTCCGCTGGTGGCCGTCTACGTGTTCAGCCACGATCGGCATCCCCGTATTCCCCTGCTCTGTATCAAGAAGCGTAAGTCCGGCCAGTACCTTCATATAAGTATCCTGCTCATTTTTTCCGAGGTACTTCCATGTGAGGAGATCGCCGTTTAAAGCAATCTCTTCCGGAAGCCAGAACTGTTTCACGTTTTGGTTATAGAACATTTGGGTAAAATCGTCTTCATGCTTTGACCAGTTTGCTGCGTCATAAATTTTTGTCACTATAAACTCTCCTTTAATCAAACAACACAAGAAAGGCAGCTGTCTTGTCCAGTATCTTTCGTTCTTGCATAGTAAATGGTTTTAATTCCTCTGTGATGCGCATACAGATCGATTCGGTTTAAATCACGGGTCGTCATTGTGTCTTTTAAGAACAATGTGAAGCTGATTCCCTGATCAATGTGCTGCTGGATAGTGGCGATCATATCCACAACCTTGAACATGTCCATATCGTAGGCTTCTTTATAGAAGAACCAGTTATTAGATGCAAGCCCAGGCATTGGGTAGTACGTTTTTGAGTTGCCGTATGTTCGTTCTTCAATGCGTTCCATAATCGGCATAACAGACGCCGTACTTGATTGGACGTATGAGATAGAGCCTGTTGGCGCAATGCATAATCTGTAGCTGTGATACATACCGTGTTCAGCCACAAATGCTTTTAGCTTTTTCCAGTCCTCTGTCGTCGGGATATGCATACCTTCAAACAGATTAGCGATTTTTTCATATTTCGGTGAGAAATCAGTAGAAACGTATTTATCAAAGTATTCACCTGTCGCATAGGTTGAGCCTTCATATTGATCAAACGTTTCGCCCTTCTCTTTTGCGATTTCCGCAGAACGCTGGATGGAATAGAAGTTCACCATCATAAAGAACGTGTTTGCAAAGTCACGCGCTTCCGGACTTTCATACGCAATGCCGTTTTGCGCAAGGTAGCCGTGAAGGTTCATAGCGCCGAGGCCGATTGATTTCATCGCTTTGTTTGCCCGTCTTACAGCAGGCGCATTACGGATGTCAGTTGTTTCAGACACGTGTGTTAAAGAGTCTGTCGCAAGCTTGACTGTCTTTTCGATTGATTTATGCTCCATGACGTTCAGAATGTTAAGCGAACCCAGGTTACAGGAAATATCCAAACCGATTTCATCTTCTTCATCATAGTCTGTGTATGAAGAAACTTGAGATGCCTGCAGCACTTCAGAGCAAAGATTAGAAAATTTGACCTTGGAAATATGGTTATTCGCATGCACTTTATTGACGTTATCTTGGAACATGATGTATGGATAGCCTGATTCAGAACGAAGCATCGCTAATTTTTCAAGCAGTTTCCGCGGGTTGATTTTTTCCTTTTTCACCCGAGGGTTGTCGACAAATTTGTCGTACATTTCGTTCATGTCCATCTCATCCATGTGCTGGCCGTACTCTTTATAAATCGTGTGCGGGTAGAATACATAAGCCGCTTTGTCCTCGCGTGCAAGCTCAACGAACTTATCCGGAATGACAACACCGATCGAAAGCGTTTTGACACGTACATCTTCATCCGCAGAAATCTTTTTCGTATCAAGAAAATCATTGATATCGCGGTGGAAAATGTTTAAATACGCCGCGCCAGAGCCTTGTCTTTGTCCCATTTGGTCAGCGTAACGGAACGCGTTATCAAGAAGCTTCATGACGCCTACAACGCCTTTTGTGGCATTTTCAACATCTTTAATGGCTTCACCTTTCGCGCGAAGCTTGGACAGGTTAAGAGAAACCCCGCCGCCAAGCTTAGAAAGCTGCATGGAGATATCGATTGCTCTTGAAATGTCATTTAAAGAATCATTAACTTCCAGCAAGAAGCAGCTCACAAGTTCACCGCGGCGTTTTCTGCCGGCATTCAAAAATGTCGGTGTGCTCGGCTGATATTCTTGATTGATCATCAGGTTTACATATTCTTTTGCTTTCTCAGTGTCGCCGTTAGCGAAGAACAGCGCAACAATTGAGATCCGGTCCTCATAACGCTCGAGGATTTTTTTCTTGTCATTCGTTTTCAAAGCATAGTCATTATAGAATTTAAACGCACTCATGAAGGAAGGAAAACGAAACTTCTTAGCGTAAGCTGTCTTAAACACTTCTTTAATGTCTTCAAAAGAATAAAGGCTTAAGAATTCCTCTTCGTAGTATTGGTTTTCAACCAAATAATCCAGCTTCTCTTTTAAATCGTGAAAGAAGACTGTGTTTTGATTGATATAATCTACAAAATAGCTATGTACAGCCTCTTTATCCTTATCAAACTGGAATTTTCCATCTTTTTGGATCATGATTTCGTTATTTAACTGGATCCATTTTGGCACTTGATTTTGTGACAACTCTTTCTACCTCCTGAGTAAACAATTCAACGTCTTTAGATGTGCCGCTGAGTTCAAATTTGTGCAAGATCGGCACCTGATATTGTCTTGAAATGGTATCGGCGCTTTTTGCAAAGTTATCGCCCCATACTTTGTTGCCGCTCGCAGCGACTCCTAATAAGAGATGGGCATATTTTTCGAGAAATGATTGTGTTGATGCCGGTACCTGACCGAAGTTTGTCGTGTAGGTGACCAAAACAAACGGAGTGTCCACGTGGTCCATTTCGTCCACCTTGCGTATCTGCTGAAAGCCTGTTTTATTCACAAACCGCTGAACATTCCCTGTTTTCGAATCAAATATGATTTGTACCACGTTTTATCACGACCTATCAAAAAATATGAATCTCTCATCACTAACACTATATATAGTATACTACCCTCTAGCAAAAACACAATATATAGATTCGTTTTTATGAAAAATTCATATTTTGATCAAATCAGGCAAATGGGCAGACTCATTAGGGCCCAAAAAAGAGAGCAGAACGAGAATCATCTCTCATCCTACTCGGGGTGTCGTTTTTTAGCCGATGTTTATCATAACATGAAAAAAAACTGCTTAGTAGTCTAGATTTTTTTTTCTTAAGCTATCACAGCATTTTTCGCTCTCTACTGTTTCTTCTATTTCAACATCCGCGCCGATCTCTTCTAAAACCGCCTTCAAAGCAGTGATAATTGACGCTTCTCTGATTAATTCTTTTCCGTTCACAATGATACTTGTTCCGTATTCATAGCAAGAATCATCTTCGCAAATTTCTTCCCAATGATTCACGATCACTTTATGCTTCATGTTTTCACCCTCTGTTTGATCTGTGTCTGTATTTAGTTTAGCGGCTGGAATCCGCTTTGTAAATTCGAATGCTTGTGAATTTTATTCAAGCTCATCATCCGCGTATTCTTTCTTCAGCTTTACCTCATTGCGGGACTCATTATACTCATAAATTTTGATATAGCCGTCCTCCATAACGCCAAAATGGTTATGTTCAAGTGGAAACGAGGTGGGCTGAGGCGTTTCATAGTCTGAATTGCCGCTGTCTGTTTCAATAATGGTATCTTGATTCCCGCACGCCCCGAACAGTAAAAAGACAGCTATCCATACAAGTGCAATCCTGATTCGTCTCAGTTCTGCTTCACTTTCAAACAAGGTCGATCACTCCCAAATTCATTTTATACATAATATACCATTTTCACTTCCGTATGTTGTTCTCATAAAAAAAGACCGTGCCTTGGCATGGTCAGCTTACACAAAAAGCTTGGAGCAAAAGTGGATTCATGTTAAAAATGGCCGCCGGGAACCCCCGGCAGCCTTTCCTCATGTCTTGACATGGCATTTTTTGATCTATTCGAGTTCAAGCTGGACGTTTTTTTGCGGCGCAAACGTTGAGATCGCATGTTTATATATAAGCTGCTGCTTACCTTCCGATTCCAACAATACGGTAAAGTTATCAAAGCCTTTCACCTGGCCCCGCAACTGAAAGCCGTTCAGCAAAAAAACAGTGACATACGTATTTTCTTTCCGGATTTGATTCAAAAACTGATCCTGAATATTAATCGGTTTCATGTTTCGTCCTCCTTGATTCTCTATATCATACATTTTCGATTAAAGTTCGAGTTTTCCTGCTATATGTGTGAAAATTCCCTTTTTTTTCAGCTCCATATCAACAGGCGGTGTCATATCGAACCATGTGACCTGCATTTTGTTGCGAAACCACGTCAGCTGGCGTTTCGCATACCGCCTCGAGTTCTGCTTTAGCTGTTCGACAGCATCGGAAAGTGTCACAAAACCGTCAAAATATGCATACAGCTCTTTATAGCCTATCGCCTGTATTGATTGACAGTCTCTCACGTTCTTGTCGTATAAGCGTTTCACTTCCGGAAGAAGGCCTGACTCCATCATCATATCGACCCGCTGATTAATTCTTTCGTAAAGCGTGTCTCTATCCATTGTCAGGCCAATTAACACTGCATTGTACAGAAGTTCTCGTTTTTGTTCCTTCAAATGCTGGGACATCGTTTTTCCGGACGTATGTAAAATTTCCAGTGCGCGAATGACTCTTCTTGTATTATTCGGATGAATCGCAGCTGCTGCCTCGGGATCTGCTGCAGCAAGTTTGGCATGAAGAAAGTCAACGCCTTCCCGCTCAGCGGCCATTTGCATGCTCTCTCGAAACACGGGATCATTTGCCTCTTCCGTAAATGTATAATCGTAAAGCACAGATTGTATATAAAGCCCTGTACCGCCGACAATCATCGGAAGCTTTCCTCTATTTGCAATCTCGCTGATTTTATTTCTTACTAAGCTTTGATAATCGGCAGTAGAGAAAGAGTCTTGGGGATCTAAAATGTCAATCAGATGATGGGGCACTCCCTCCATCTCCTGTTCGGTAATTTTAGCTGTTCCAATATCCATCCCTTTATAAATCTGCATCGAATCTCCGCTGATAATTTCCGCGTTTAAGGATTTGGCTAGCTGAATACTTAAATTGGTTTTCCCCACTGCCGTCGGTCCGACTAAAATGACAACGGGCTGCTTCGTATTATTCAATATGTATCACTCTCTTTTATAAATCTCCCCCCATTATAGCATTCAACATGGACAACCACCTATCCATTTTGCCCTTTTTTTGCATCGGTAAACATCCTTCTACCAGCCGAGCGGCTCATTGCCGACAATTTCCCTTGTCTTTCCTTTCAGGGTATGACGATGCGTTTTTCTTCTGTCATCTCCGGGATCGTACACAACCCCTCCGTACTGGATCTCAATCGGCTCGTTATAGGCCAGATATGTCGTTTCTTCGATTTCATGATAATGTGTGCCATCTGCTAAGGGAATCGCCGGCCCTGAGATTCCGTAATACCGATGAAAATGGCCGTTTTCAAATGAAGTGATCCCTGTATAGTAATGTGTATGCTGATCGGTATTTGATCCGTTTGCCGGCTGAGTAAACCCTTCAATGAGATGATAATGGCCCTGTTCTCTCGTTGTTTTGACATGATAGGCATGTGCGTGGGGCGGTGCTTTTGACCAGTCAGACTGATACAGGCCCAATGTGTTCACATCCTCCTTTTTCTCGATTCGCCCAATCAAATCCGGGCAGGGTGAATACACTGCATCATCTACACTTTATTACAGGAGGAAAGAAAACATGAACGAGTTAGAGCATTTCAGCCCTGAAGATACAAGAATATTTGGAAGACCGTTCGGATTCGGGAGACCATTTGGGTTTGGAAGACCGTTCGGGTTCGGTTACGGGTTTGGAAGACCCGGATTTGGTTATGGGTTTGGCCGGCCATTCGGATTTTTTGGAGGACCGTTTATCGGCGGCCTTGCAGGCGGGCTTATAGGAAGCGCTTTATTTAATCCTTATTTGTATGGCGGATACCCCTATTATCCGTATGCCCCGTTCCCTTATTATTATTAAACGCAAAAGGCCCCTTAAAAAGGGGTCTTTTTAAGTGTGTGAAAATGAATCTCTTGACTCATACATAGGCATACACTAATATTTTTCTAGCTGAAGTTTTTTTTCTAATCTAAAAATATAGTGAGGAGAATTCATGATGTTGATAGGATATATATTCCTCACGATTGCCATATGTTCGGAATCGATAGGAGCAGCCATGCTGAAAGTATCTGATGGCTTCAAAAAGTGGAAGCCAAGTGCTTTGGTCGTTATTGGCTATTCCCTCGCCTTTTATATGCTGTCCCTGACTTTAAACCATATTCCCCTGAGCCTCTCCTATGCGACTTGGAGCGGGGCGGGCACGGTGCTGACGACAGTGATCGGAGTAAAATGGTTCAAGGAAGATCTGAATGCCAAAGGGCTTCTCGGAATTCTTTTATTACTATCAGGAGTCGTGTTACTTAATTGGCAGTAAAGGAGTGATGAAGATGAGAGGATTGCTTTATTTGGCTCTCGCCATTGTATCTGAAGTGTTTGGGAGCACGATGCTGAAGCTTTCAGAAGGATTTACACAAGCCTGGCCCATTGCCGGAGTCATAGTCGGATTTCTTTCTGCTTTTACGTTTCTAAGCTTTTCTTTAAAAACAATTGACTTATCAAGCGCGTATGCAACATGGTCGGGCGTTGGTACCGCGCTTACAGCAATTGTCGGGTTTTTGCTTTTTGGCGAAACCATCAGTTTAAAAGGTGTATTCGGTCTCACGCTTGTCATTGCAGGCGTGGTCGTGCTAAATCAATCGAAAGCCCACGCTGAAGATAAAAAACAGACGGTCTGTGAGTGACCGTCTGTTTTCTTTATTCTCCACCCAGTTTCACAGAGGCTTCAAGCTGCAGTTCGACATTTCCTTGAATTGCACGCGAAATCATGCATGACGACTCCGCTTTTTTACAAAGCTTGTGCGCCAATGCGACGTCGTCTTGTGAAGCATCATGTTTAAGCACGACAGAGGGACGGTGAATGATCTTTTTGTATGTAAAGACTCCTTTTGTGACGTCGACAATGCCTTCTGACTCCATCTGTAAGTCTTCTTTTTCCAGCCCGCTTCTCTCCATCATCGCTGCAAGTGTAATAATGTAACAGGTCGCTGCCGCCCCGAGAAGCATTTCATCTGGGTTGGTCCCTTCTCCCGGGCCATCCATTTCTTTAGGAATGGAAATCGATGTGATCAGGTTTCCGCTTTCAATCGTACCGACATCATTGCGGTTACCCGGCCAATTCGCTTTTAAATAAAAATGATGATCTGCCATTGTTTCGCCTCCTTTTTTATCCTATTTCAGTCTACTGATCTTCTCTTATTTTGTCTTCTGATCTGCTTGTTACGAATACTCTTTTTCCAGGACACCTTTGATCGCACTGACATAAGCATAAAATTCACTGTTCTTTGTGTATTTTCTATTTTTATAATAAAAATCATCAAAAAATGCTTCTCTCTGCTCACGGCTGATTTCCAGCTGGATACTTAGCCCCGTTTCCCCTTGGTTATTAATGTTTTCGGCATTCAATCCAGCAAGACCGCTTTTAGACGACGCTAACTCAGCGGAAAACCCTCTCCGCTCAAGGGCTCTCACAATCATTTTCGCCCGCTTTCGGTCTGTTCCCCCTACAAGGGTATTCTTGTTCTCTCCTTTATATCCGTGAAAAGCCACCACATATTGATGCTCCTTGATTTTCTTTTTTGCCAATGGCTCATCAAAGTTGGTGCTTGTAATGTGCAGCGTTTGGTTATCGTGGGACTTCAACCCTTCAAACAGGTATGTAGAGTATTCATTATTGAAATAACGAACAAGCTCACTTACTCCGCCTTCAATTCTTCCGCCATGCGGAGACATAATTAAGACTTTGCTTCCTTTTTTCTCATTATATGAAATATCGTAATCGGCTGGGCTCTCATTCTCTGCCAAGCTGCTGAAATTTGAATATGTATCTGGCTGATTTGATGGTTCAGGTTCCAATGAGTAATGAACATATCTCAAGAACAAGACAATGGCTAAGACTAATATGACATTTAGTAAAAATCTTCTCATGTTTAACTCCTTTCATAAGAATGGCGCGGTTCATTATATGAGGTTTAGCCAATAGGTTTTATCTTACCATTATATACACAATATCATCAGTGAAAAAGTTCCCGGTTTCAAAAAATCAATTGATTGTCACGGTTATTAGCGGTTCATTTCAAATAAGAGTGAAAAAAGGTTGAGAGGAAAGACAAAAAAGGTAGGAACAACCTCACTTGGCAAATAAATGTATATAGGTTTAAGGAGGGTTTTAGTAACAGGCTGCCCGGTTGCTGAGACGGACAGCTGTTACCGGCCTGCAGAATAGAGATTTTGCTTATTTGTTCTCACAAAATCACAGGAGAGGATAGAGTCCAATAAAAATGTTCTGATCTGTTGTTTCGAAAAACAAAATGCTTTGATTTTCGTTTTGCTTTTCTGTCTCACAATAATCGTTCTTTTACTAATCGTTCCGTCTTTCTTCATATATATAATGCTGATTGGCATTTGGCTTTCCAAAGAACGGTGCAAGTAGAAATTCATACGGTTGCTCTCCCCTTCCCAGTTTGATATGATCACATTATAATACGAACAAATGTTCTTTTTCAATCCCCAATGATTTCCTCAACTTCTGAATCTATCGTATCTAATGCGAAAGATTCAGAAAAACAAACTCTTGTCTGTCTCTTACAGAGGACAAACAAACTTACCAAACCTATCATCTGTTCATAGAGTATACAGAGAACCTTATAATAGGAGGAAAATACATGTTTGGGTACTCTATGGTACGAATGGTGAGAGCAAATGCTCACAAGCTAGATTGGCCGTTACGGGAAACCGTATTGCAGCTTTACAAGCCCTTCAAATGGACTCCTTGCTTCTTGCATAAATTTTTCGAAACCAAATTGCAAAACAGAAAAAAAATGTCAGTCATTATCGAATTTGAGGAAGGCTGTCACGAGACCGGCCTTCAAATGGCTGGAGAGGTGCTGCAAAAAGAAAAACGCAGCAAGCTAAAAAGCCGCTTCAACAAAATCAACTGCTGCAGCGCCGAGGTTACTCCTTCAGCATTACATTCCCTTCTCTCTGAATGCAGCAATATCCGTAAAGTGTATTTAAACCGCGAAGTCAAAGCGCTTTTAGACACGGCAACCGAAGCAAGCCATGCGAAGGAAGTCGTCAGAAACGGGCAAACCCTGACAGGAAAAGGTGTTACTGTCGCTGTTGTCGATACAGGAATCTACCCGCATCCTGATCTAGAAGGCAGAATTATCGGATTCGCGGACATGGTCAATCAAAAAACAGAGCCGTACGATGATAATGGTCATGGCACACACTGTGCAGGTGATGTCGCAAGCAGCGGTGCATCCTCTTCCGGTCAATACCGCGGACCTGCACCGGAAGCCAATCTCATCGGCGTAAAGGTATTAAACAAGCAGGGTTCAGGAACGTTAGCAGATATTATAGAGGGTGTTGAGTGGTGTATTCAATACAATGAGGACAACCCCGATGAACCGATTGATATTATTAGTATGTCGCTCGGGGGCGATGCCCTTAGATATGATCATGAACAGGAAGATCCGTTAGTCAGAGCGGTTGAAGAAGCGTGGAGCGCAGGGATTGTCGTCTGTGTCGCTGCCGGAAACTCAGGCCCTGATTCGCAGACCATTGCAAGCCCGGGCGTGAGCGAAAAGGTGATTACAGTAGGTGCGCTTGACGATAACAATACTGCAAGCAGCGATGATGATACTGTCGCTTCCTTCTCAAGCCGCGGCCCGACAGTATATGGGAAAGAAAAGCCCGATATTTTAGCGCCGGGTGTTAATATTATTTCCCTTCGCTCTCCGAATTCTTATATTGATAAGCTCCAAAAGTCAAGCCGTGTAGGGTCTCAGTACTTTACAATGTCAGGAACCTCGATGGCAACACCGATTTGCGCAGGAATCGCAGCTTTAATTCTTCAGCAAAACCCGGATCTTACCCCTGATGAAGTAAAAGAGCTTTTGAAAAACGGCACGGACAAATGGAAAGATGAAGATCCGAATATCTACGGAGCGGGCGCTGTCAACGCAGAAAATTCCGTTCCCGGCCAATAAACATCATCAAAAGCCGGCAATTCTCTCTCAGCAGAACTGCCGGTTTTGGTTTGAATATTCATAATCATAAGGTAAAATAATGGAAAATAGATGAAGGAAGTGAAGAAAGTGCCATATTATATCTGCAACACATGCGGTGTGCAACATGCACAGACTGTAGATCCGCCCAACTCGTGTCTGATTTGCGAGGATGAAAGGCAGTATATTCATCCCGATGGACAAAGTTGGACAACCCTTGAAGACATGCGTGAGAAAGGAAACCTTCAAAACATCCTCAAAAAGGAAGAAGAGCATCTTTACAGCATCAAAACTGAACCAGAGTTTGCGATCGGACAAACAGCCCATCTTATCCGGCATAAGGGCTTCAATGTGCTGTGGGATTGCATGACATATCTTGACCAAAATACAATTGACCAAATCAACGAATTAGGCGGTATTCAAGCCATCGCCTTGTCTCATCCACATTATTACTCTACTCAAGTTGAGTGGGCTGAAGCGTTTCAGGCGCCGATCTATATCCATGAGGATGATAAAGAATGGGTGACAAGGCCAAGCAATCACATTCACTTCTGGTCAGGGGAAACGCTCAACGTGAAGCCGGGACTGGACCTTTACCGACTGGGCGGACATTTTAAAGGCGGTGCTGTTTTGCATTGGAGCAAGGGCAATGAAGGGAAAGGCTGTCTATTGACCGGAGATATCATTACGGTTGCGGCGGACCGAAACTGGGTCAGCTTTATGTACAGCTACCCAAATCTCATTCCCCTTCCCGCCTCCAAAGTTGAAGAAATAGCAGCCAAAGTAAAACCGCTTCAATTCAACCGGCTTTACAATGCTTTTTCTAAAGTTGTCAAAGAAAATGCCGACGAAGCGGTCCAGCGTTCTGCCGTACGCTATATCAAGGCTCTCAACAGCGAATTGTTTCATACATAAAGAGTGAGGCGGCTCTTTCCCGTGTAAAAGATGCAGCAATTGGGAATAGTATCGTGTAGATCAAAAGGAGGAATATTGATGGCACACACGAATACACAGCTTTCTCAATGGCTGGAATCAAAAGTCGGCCAGACGCTTGATATTAGAAAAGGTGAATTGACCCATGATGAAGAGATATCAGACTTGGATCAGATTGTTCTCCACCTTCAAAAAGTGGCTATACGCAGTACGAATCATCCTGATGATTATGTTGCGAAAGAAGAGCTTGTTTTAGAAGGCGAAGGAACAACATTCACTGAGGACGGAAACGTACCGCTTCCGCAAAATGCCTATGAGATTCCTTTATTAGGTGACATTCATATTCACCAAGAAAACGAAGGATTGAAGGTCGTAACAGATCGTGCAGTATATACAATTGATATCCAGCACAGCTGAAAGCCACTTTCATCAAAATAATACAGCGTAGCGCCTTTGAGCTTTCGTTCAAAGGCGCTGCTTTATATCGAGCCGTTTTTTCACTTTTTTCGTTCTTCACCCTATTGAATGACTCCTAAAATAGATATATAGTTTTAGAGACAGGATTACATTTCAAATCATTCTGTTTTTTGTAAACTAGTTCAGCAATTTGATTCATCTATTTACCCTATTAGGCGAGGAGAATGCAAATGGAAAAATTGATGTTTCATCCGCATGGTAAAGAGTTTCATCACAATCCTTTTTCAGTTTTAGGACGATTTAGAGAGGAAGAGCCCATTCACCGATTTGAATTAAAACGGTTCGGAGCCACATATCCGGCCTGGTTAATTACCCGATACGATGATTGTATGGCCTTTTTAAAAGACAATCGAATTACAAGAGACGTAAAAAATGTGATGAACCAAGAACAAATCAAAATGCTCAACGTTAGTGAAGATATCGATTTTGTATCCGATCATATGCTGGCAAAAGACACACCTGACCATACCCGCCTGAGATCACTTGTTCATCAAGCATTTACTCCCCGAACCATTGAAAATCTGCGCGGCAGCATTGAACAAATTGCTGAACAGCTTTTAGATGAAATGGAAAAAGAAAATAAAGCGGATATCATGAAATCCTTCGCTTCCCCTTTGCCTTTTATTGTTATATCTGAATTGATGGGAATCCCAAAAGAAGATCGGTCACAGTTTCAAATCTGGACCAATGCGATGGTTGATACCTCTGAAGGTAATAGAGAGCTGACAAATCAGGCTCTTCGTGAATTTAAAGATTATATCGCCAAGCTGATCCATGACAGAAGAATAAAGCCAAAAGACGATTTAATCAGCAAACTTGTGCATGCTGAGGAAAACGGCAGCAAGTTAAGCGAAAAAGAGCTCTATTCGATGCTGTTCTTGCTCGTTGTAGCCGGCCTTGAAACAACTGTTAACTTACTCGGCTCAGGCACCCTCGCATTGCTGCAGCACAAGAAGGAATGTGAGAAGCTCAAGCAGCAGCCTGAAATGATCGCTACAGCGGTTGAAGAATTGCTGCGATACACCTCACCTGTCGTTATGATGGCAAATCGGTGGGCCATCGAAGACTTTACATATAAGGGGCATTCGATCAAAAGAGGAGACATGATTTTTATAGGCATTGGATCGGCCAATCGCGACCCGAATTTTTTTGAGAACCCCGAAATATTAAATATAAATCGGTCGCCTAACAGACATATTTCTTTCGGTTTTGGCATTCATTTCTGCTTAGGAGCGCCTCTTGCCAGGCTGGAAGGCCACATTGCATTTAACGCACTTCTGAAGAGATTTCCTGATATTGAACTTGCGGTTGCACCTGATGACATTCAATGGAGAAAAAATGTCTTTTTAAGAGGATTAGAAAGTCTCCCTGTTTCACTTTCAAAATAACATTCAAAACGCCCCCTTTTAAAAGAGGGGGCGTTTGTGTTTTCTCAGCGCTTCACCAATTCATCTGTTTCTTTTTCTTCCCTCGCTTCATGTTTCTTCCGAAAAGCCTTAAGGAAATTCGCATTCACTACTCCCCTGTTTGAATAGAGCTTTTCGCAAAATTCTAACATGGCTGTTGACGCTTTCGGTTCGGTTAATATCATGAAGTGGTTGCTTGAATCGACATCCACCAGGTGGAAATGAGGAATTTGCCGCTCCCATTCCTCCCAATAGGCAGCTTGATCAAACGGTTCTTTTTCATTTGATAAAGTGAAATAAGTGTCTAAATCACCAAAGAAAGACCTGCTTTTGTTGCGGAAATAATAACATTTTACCGTCTCAGGATCAGGGAGAGGCTTAACAGTGTACGACTCCAAATCATAGGCGCGCTGTGTTTTCATCATTTGCTGAGCCTGCGCACGTATTTGCTTATCTGGTTTGTTTAGCCCTCGTTCTTTTGCCAAGTCAATCAACTCAGACAGGAATTCTTCATCCTCTAAGCTTATGTCCACCTCTTCACGGCTGATGAGAACATCCGTAAGCTTTTCCCGTTTCGCAATCGATGCCAGCATCGTATTAATTGTTTGCAGCATTGACGTTTTCATAGATGCCTCATTCTCTTTTGTCTCGGAACGATATGGGGAGTCAATCATCACCATGCTTTTGACAGCAAGGCCTTGGCTTTGCAGCTGGCGAGTGACTTCATATGCAATCATCCCGCCTAAGGAATATCCGCCTACATCATAAGGACCTTCAGGCTGTATGGATCGAATGATCTCTATATAATAGGAAGCCATTTGTTCAATTCCGTGCAAAGGAGCAGAATCAGTCATGAATCCTCTGGCTTGAATGCCGTAAAAAGGGCGCTGGCTCTTTTGTGCAAATTGCTGATAGATTTCAACTCCTCCTACTCCGCCATGGAACCAAAAGACAGGGCGCCCCCGCTTGCCGTCATTTAACGGTATTAATTCCGGAAACGTGCGAGCTTGATCATTTTGTAAGGATGTATCCTCCTGTTTCTTTTTGATCAAGTCCATCATGTCCTGAACAGTATGGCATGCTTGAAGCTCCGTTAAGGCAATGAGAGGGTCCACCTTTGATTGCAATTGCTGTAATAACTGTATGCAAGAAATTGAATCAAATCCATACTGCTGCAATGGCTTATGAGACTGCAGTTCATCCGGAGCCATCCCTAGTACATTTGCTAATATGTGATGATCGCTGCTGTTGTTGATACGCTCATCCTGTGAAACAGAAGGCGTATTCTCTACTGCTTGAAAGCCGTTCCAGCAGCTTCTCTTTTCAAATGGATAGGTTGGCAACGGTATTCTGCGGGCACCTTTTCCTTGATAAAGCTTTTCCCATGGGATTTGCACCCCTTTTGTCCAGCAAAACGCGATCTTTTCAAGGTTGTTTTCAGACAACAAAGTCTCGATCACCATTTCTCTTAATGGACCATCCAGCAAGGCTTCGAGATCTGACGAGCCATTTTCTGCATTTCCGCTAAAGACAGGTACAGAACTCTTCGGCTTATCGCCTTTTTCTGCTAAGCAGGCTTGCAAGCCGATTACCAGTTCTTCTTTACTGCGGACGACGAGCGCCAGGCGGTCTTCCATTTCCTCTCGGCTGGTTTGAAGTGTATAAGCATAATCTTGTAATGACAGTTCTTGTTGTTTATTCACATAGTCAAGCTGCTGTTGAGCAATTGCTTTTAGCCTGTCTTGATTCTTTGCAGAAAGAACTACAATGTGGGCACCATTCTCACTCATACTAACCGGTGGTTTTGGTAAAGGAATATATTCTTCTAAAATGACGTGCGCATTTACGCCTCCAAAGCTATAGCTGTTGATACTCGCTCTGCGCGGAATTTTTTTGCCTGCATCGTCACTTAAATCCCTCCATTGCTGATTCTCGGCAGTCACTCGGAAACGGGTGCCCTTTATTGACACCTGGTCATTCAAAGACGAAAATCCGGATATGCCTGGTATTGTTTGATGCTTCATCGCCATGCTGACCTTCATAAGAGCAGCCATGCCTGAGACGAGTTCACCGTGTCCGATGCTCGGCTTTAAGCTGCTGATATAACATGGCGCTTCCTCCCGTACTTCCTGTGGAAGTTCCAATTCGAGTTGACTGCAGCCTGACTTTAACGCCTCTATTTCTATCGCGTCTGCCAATGGAGAGGCGATCCCATGCGCTTCTATATAGGTCACCGTTTTGGGATCAATTTGCGCTCCTTGATAAGCCTTCAGCATTGCATCCTTCATGCCGGCCGGATTTGGCGCGTGAAGTGACATTCCCCTGCCGCCATGCGATACACCTGAACCTTTAATAACCGAATAAATATAATCAGAATCTTCAATGGCTTTTTGCAATGGTTTAATGATGAGAACTCCTGCTCCTTCACTTCTGACAAAGCCATTTGCATCTGCTTGAAAGGATTTGGCCTGCCCTTTCTCACTCAAATAGCCCATTGAGTCGAAGCCAATAAAGCCTTTTGGTGAAAGCAGCAAATTCACAGCCCCGACAATGGCTTGCTCACATTCACCGTTTCGAATGGATTGTATAGCTCTGTGCAAAGCCACTAGAGTTGAGGAACAGGCAGCTTCATAATATTCACTTGGCCCTTTTACATCAAGTGCATAGGATATACGGTTTGGAATTAGGGAAGGAACCACAGCTGTATCGGTATTGCCGGCTGCGACAAATACACCTGTCGGGCGGCTGGATACAACCTGCCCTGTTAAGCCTGCATCTTCCATCGCCTTCCATGCATGTATCAAGAGCAGAAACTCCTGTGGGTCCATATGCGCCGCTTCTTTAGGCGATATGCCAAAAAACAGGGGATCAAACTCACCTATTCCTTCTATAAAACCGCCCCATTGAAGGCTTGATTGCCCTTCCTTATCGGCTGCGGCATATTTGCGCCAGTCCCAGCGTTCTTTCGGCACTTCAGAGACACAGTTCTTTCCTTGGATAAGGTTATCCCAAAATTCCGTTACGCTGTTTGCTTTCGGAAACTGTCCCGACATGCCGATAATGGCTATGCCGTCTGCCGCGTGTTCGATTGTTTTATCCGTGTTCGTCTCGTATGCCGGAATCTGTTTCATTTGGTTTTCGATTTGAGCTGGGCGTTCTTCCTGCTGATGAGCTTCACCAAACAGCTGAGCAAAAGATGCTTCATGTTTGTCCGCAAAAAAGGCGATTAACTCTTGAATAGTCGGATATTCAAAAAACAGAGTCGGATTTAATTCGATCTTTGTCTCTGCTTCCATCTCCCTTGTCAGTGCAACCAATTGAGAAGAATCAATTCCAAAATCCATGATATGCGCTTTTGCAATTGACAATTTTGACGGATCGGCCATGTATACTGCCAGTTTATCTGTTACATAGCTTCTGATACGATCTTTCAGATTGCTGGCTTTGATGGCCTTATTTTGATTTCCTCTTTGATTCGAAATACGAAGCTGTTTAAGCGAGTAGCCCGAGTAGTGCAGCACTGTTTCTGACGACTCATTGATCACATCTACATCAAACAGCAGCATGTCACCTGTATTCTTAACCAATGTAATCAAAAGCCAGCAATCCCCTTTTATCGTTTGCTTTGTAAACTGGATATCATTGATTCCAAACGGCAGGAAGCCGCCTGTCATGTCAAACTGCTCTAAGAAACTGAGGATAGCCAAGTACGCGCTGTTTGTCATCAATGGGCTTACAGTGTAATGGTGCCCGTTTGCCAGCCCGCTTTGGGGCAGGCGAATTTTTGCCAGTATAGACTTGTGATCTCTGTAGAGATGAGTAATTGTCTTAAATAACTCTCCCCATTCAGGACCGTTTCCGGTTTTATACATCTGATCGATGTGATGAAGCTTAGTTAATGAATGCTTAACGTTCTCGATATTGACTTTTTTGGGCTCAAAAGAACCGATTCCGCATTGTCCGATTGCGGCAGGCTTCCACAAACCAGAGGACGGCTCGCGATACATGATTTGCAGTTCTATGACTTGATCTTTTTGCAGCGGCTTTGCCTGAAGTTCAATGGTCTCGCCTTGTTTGATGACAATTGGACTGATATAACTTAATTTGCTGATACGGCCGCTGTTTTCCTCAGGGAACAGGTTAAAAAATGCTTCAATGGCCAGACTGCCATATGTGGCACCGACAAGCACCCGTTCATTGTTGAAGACGTGTCCTTGAACGTAAGGCTCATCATAAGTGAATTGATCTTGAATGACCGGCTGATTGATATTGTCTTCAACATCTGACGATTTCTCATTGATAGACGATACATCGAAATGAAATGATGTATTATGGTCAAATGCATAGTGAGGCAGATGAACCCAGCCTGTTCGGTTCCCTATATCAGCTTCTTTAAAAGCAATCGATGCCCCTTGTGCCCATTGCTCTGCTGCGTTTATTTCTCTATCCCTAGATGCTGATTCCGCACATGGCTGTAAATCGAATGATGTATAGATGCCTTGCTGGAGTGAGCTTTCTCTTGATGTTCGGAACACCTTTAGTTTTTCGATCAGCTCTTGAGTCGATGCCACTGTAAATGCAGCCCTATGCTCTAAATTATGGTTTCTCCTGTGTAAAGCCTGTACAACGGGTTCAATATCCAGAGAAGCTTCCTTCTCTAAAAACAATTGCATATTTTCTAGATAGCTAAGCAGGCTCCATTTTGTTTTGGCTGAAAAAACGGCAGTGAATTCCTGCTGGCGGGGAGCGATATGTTCTTTCTCAGGGGCCGTCTCCATATATTCTTCTATAATAAGATTGGCATAGGCTCCCCCCGCTCCGAAGGAATTGATCATGCTTCTGCGCGGCAATTGTTTTCCAGTTTCAGGATCATTCAAGCGATGCCATGGCTCTGTTTGTTCCTGAAGATAGAAAGCCGTGTGTTCCAGCTTAATATTTGGATTGACAGGCATCGCGTTAATTGTCGGCACCAGCGTCCCTTTCTTCATCTGCAGCAGCACTTTTGTCAGCTGAGAAATACCGGAAGCCGCCTCTAAATGCCCCAGATTGGATTTGACAGAGCCTATCGCACAAAACTGTTTCTTGTTTGTATATTGTTGAAACGCGTTTGTTAAGGCAATTACTTCAATAGGATCGCCCAGCGCCGAACCATTTGCCGCCGATTCAATATAGCCGATAGTCTCTGGATCAATGCCCGACTGCTGAATCGACTTGACAATTAACTTTGCTTGCTGCTTCGGGTCCGGAGCTGTATACATCTGTCTTCCGCCGCTATGGTTAGCAAAACTGCTTTTGATCACAGCGTAAATATGATCCTGATCTTCCATCGCCTTCGAAAGTGGTTTTAACAGGACAGCTCCGACGCCTTCCCCGGGAATAAGCCCGTTTCCGGTGCCAAAACTTTTGCTTTGATTGCCGCTTCCCAGCAGATTGGCACGCTCCAAAGAATCATATTTAGAGAGATCGAGTGTTAAATTGACACCTCCAGCAATCGCCATTGAGCAGTTTTTCAATTTCAGGCTTTCACACGCAAGATGTATGGCGTTTAATGAACTAGAGCATGCTGAGCTGACAGCGATACTCGGTCCGGTCAGGTTAAAAAAGTGGGAAACGCGATTTGCAATGTGCCAGTCTCCCCCATTTGAGCTGAGGACTGCCTGCTCTAAAGATGGGATATTCCAAAAATACTGGTTATACATATTCCCTATAAAAACACCTACTCCGTCATCATCCCGCAATTTATCCAGCCGGGTTCGCGTATAGCCGCCGTCCTCAAACGTTTCCCAGACGGTTTCTAAACATAAACGGAGTTCAGGTGTCATTTCCATCACCCGGTTTTGCTCCACCTCAAAAAGCTGATGGTCAAATGCCTCTATATCTTGTAAAAATCCGCCATAGCGTTTCTTATTTGCCGGCTTTTTTGGATCTTTTGATAATGTTTTCAATAAAGATGTGCGCCATCTGGATTCCGGTGCCTCTGTAATACAATTGTCTCCGGCGATTAAATGCCCCCAAAGCTCTTCTAAACTGTTAGACATCGGATAGCGCCCGCTCACCCCGATTATTGCGATATCTTCTCTACTAGAATCATTAAAATGTGTTCCTTGCAAATTACTTGTCTTTTCTTTTTTTGATGGTTCGGTATTTGCTAGCTGAGTTTCAGTGACTTCCTGCTCTGTAACAAAGCGGCGTGTATGAAAAGTAAATGGCTTATTAGGATCTGTACGCTCTGTTTGAAGTGGAGCTTCATTTTTTGCAGGCTTCGTTTTTTCCTTTAACAATGCTGTCCGGAGCTTATTTTCATGCCCCTTTACTAAATATTCGACGAGTTCTTTTGTGTTGTTATGTTCAAATAAAATGGTTTTTGGAAGCTCTCCCGTCACTTTTTCTAATTCACGAATGAAATTCACCTGCAAAATCGAATCAATTCCATACTTCTCAAATGTCGTATCTTCGTGAATACGTTCTGATGATAGTTTGATTGATTTTGCCAGCGTATGCTTCACAAATTGTGCCGTTTGTTCGATGAGAGAATCGCTTTCCTGTGAATGATCGATTTCAGCATTCATTTGTATATGGCTTGGATCTTCTTCTGCCCCCGTTCTCTTCTTTTGACGGACGACTCCGTTACTTTCAGCGGCAATGATCTGCTGGCCGAGCTGATGCGATTGTTCAGCCATAAAGGAAACATAGCGAAATCCTTCACTCTCAAGCACCATTTTCCAAGTGTCTGGATACAGGCCCGGGCAGCCCGGTATGCGGAGATCAGGATCCTCATACAGCCACCAGCCCTCTAAAAGGCCGAACGTCAAATGCGAATATATATTATGATTACTTATTTCATTTAAAAGGAGCAGCCCGTTTTTTTTCAAAACTGCTTTTGCATTTCGCAATGTCTGCCGGATATTTTTTGTGGCATGAAGCACATTTGCCGCGATGACCGCGTCGTAGCCTCCCGCATCAATATGCTGTTCAGACGCCGGCTCCTCGACATTAAATCGTTTATATGTCAAATATGGATTGTCAGGACCATACTTATTTTCTGCATGCATTAAAAAAGCTTTAGACAGATCTGTATAACAATATTCTTTTATATGTGTCTGCCATGCTTTCAATTTTTGAAAAACAGCCGCGCTTGTCCCGCCGGTCCCGGCTCCGATTTCTAATATTCGAATCTTCGCCTCAGGCTCTTGCTTCAGGCGTTCTTGCAGATAGGCTGTTAACGTATCTGCAAGCACATCATTAAAATAGTCTGCGACTTGATTGTTTTTATAGACCCCTTCTACTAAATCCATAGATGAATTCGGAAACAGGATATCGGTGGCTGACGCCTTGCCGGTCAGAATCTCCGGCAAGGCTTTAAGTGCTGTCTCCACCAATGTCACCATGGCTTTCATATTATTGTCTTGAAGCAGGTCAGATTTTTGTTCATTCCATTCTTTCCACAGCTCGCTCATGGTGCCTATTGAGCGTGTTGGAACATGTCCGTTCTCCGTTCGCTTGAGAAATTGATGCCGTTCTAAAATCGATTGGCTTTCTTCAAACCATCTGCCATAGAAATTCTCCAATACCGGCTGGGATTTACTTTCTGTGAAAAACCCTATGGACTGTAATTGTGCGAAAAGCATTTTACAGAGAATGTCTTCTGTGTTCAGCATTGGCGCTTCTCCTCCTATAACAGTTGTTGAATCTTTGTGCTGTCACCCGGGTGATAGCTTCGCAGCTTTTGCATGGCGGAGCCGTGAGTTTCCGGGTACACTTCAATCGTTTCTTCTGTCTGTTCCGCTTCATCATTCGTTTCGTTTGCCATTTTCATCATTACTAGCTGCTTCAGCGGTCCCCCGAGCAGCAATTCCAAAGCTTCCATTGCTTCAGGGGCTTCAATTGAGCCTATGCCTGCCTGAGCCATTCTCTTTTGGTAATCCGGTGATGAAACAACACCAATGCTTCCCCAATAACTCCAATTCATCACGGCTACTGTACAAGGCCATACGTGAGACAGCCGCTGTGCAAAAGCATCCTTAAAACTGCAGCCCGCAGCGTAATTGCTTTGTCCGGAAGCTCTTGCAAACGATTGTACGGAAGAGAAAAACAAAACAAAATCCAGTGGTTCATGCCGGAAAACTTGGGCCATTCGCACGCTTACATCAACCTTTGCAGCAAGAACGTTTCTGAAACATTCCTCACTCATATTCATCAGGCTTCGGTCTTGTAAGACAATCGCAGAATGGATGATGCCGTTGATTTCATGATGCGTTTGTTTCATTGTTTCATACGCGCGTTCTAATTCCTCTCGGTTAGCCGCATCTGCTTGAATGTAATACGGGGCTGGCCCTAGACGTGCAAGTCTGTCCAGCTTGCTTTGAATGGCTGCATCCTTTTTCCTTCTGCCAATCCAAACGATCTGCGCCTGATATGTTCTGATCATATATTCACTCCACGCCTCACCAATACCGCCAGCTCCGCCTATGACAACATAAACACCTCCGTGCTTATACTTCGTGTGCACCGGTTGATTGTTGTGTACTGGAATCAAACGAAGCTTATGCCAGACCTTGTCTCGATAGGCCCACGTATTCCCTTCTTGATCGGCAGGCAAGGAAAGGAGTTGAGATAACGGCAGGTCTTCGTATTTTTTAACATCGATCAGCTTTGTCTGCCAATTTGGATATTCTTTTGACATTGAACCGATCAGGCCGTGCACCCCGGCATCGACCGGATCGACAATATCATGCTGATCAACATATTGTGTGTTCACCGTCACGACCGTCCAGCTTATCTCCTTCTGTCCATAGCCTAAAGAAAGCATTGCCTTAATGAGCCTATACATTTGAATGACGTCTTGATCTTGGGCTTCAATCATTTCATCGCCGACTTCGCACTCTGTCACACGAGAAGGAGACATCCACACGATGTGGTCAAACGATCCGAGTGCTTCAAGCTGTCCTGCAATTCTATGAATTGATGCGTTCGGCTCAATGTACAGCTCCTTGGCAAATGGGATCTGCCTTTGAACAGCTTTTCTGCTGTTGTCATCCCCTCCGAGGATGACAACACGCTCATCAGCAGGCGAAATGATCCTCTTCTCCAGCTGCACTCGATCCCATATCGGCGCCATAAGAAGCGCTCCGTTAAGAGTTGCTTTGGAGTTTCCTAGTGATGTCGGCCCGTCTGGCGGTTGTATGCCTTCTTCCAGCAGCCTTGAGGTAATCCCCTTGATTCTTACACACACTCGGCCTTGTTCATCACACAAATCAATATCCAGTCTCTGTATTTTGTCCTCATTAGGACGAGATGTCACAGACACCCACATTTTATTTGTACACGGGCTGAATATTTCTAGCTCTTGCAGCGCAAAAGGCAGAGAAAGCTGCTCGTCACCGGAATTCAGCTTTAGCCCGATCGACGCTTGTAAAGCAGAATCGGCCATACTTGGATGAAGAACGAATTCATTCAGTGTGTGAGTTACACCAGCAGGCAGAGAAAGCTCTGCCAAGGCTTGATTGCGGCCGATGTAAAGCCGATCTATCCCTTGAAAACCAGGTCCGTAGTCAATGCCGATCGCCTTAAACAATTCATAACATTGGTCGTGTGAGAGTGTGCTTAAACTGCATTGGTCTTGAAGCACGCTGATATCCTGGACTGGAATGTCTCCTGCCCCGCGGATTGAAGCACTGCCTTGACAATGTATCTTTCGATCATTGTGTGCAGCCTCTGTATAGACGTTAAAAGCAATCTCGCCGTCCTGCTGGGGATTTAGACTGATATCCACTTGAACAGGCTGGCCATCCGCCACAATCGGCTGCACCCACACAACATTTTTGATGTGAATAACAGATTGTTGATCTTCGGTTCTTCTCACTGCTCTTGTAACGGCAGCATGAACCATCTCAAGATATGCCACGCCCGGCATAACCGGTTTTCCCTTCACCTTATGATCGGCGAAAAAGAACTCAGCACCTGTAAAGGCCGAGCTGAAACGCTGCTCTGACAAATCAGATGTGTTGACATGTATCAATGGATGCAAAGCTGCTGATTCGACTGTTTTTAAAGCTGTTTGATGGGCGGCTGCCTCCTCTTTCGTATCCGTTATCCAGTAGCGTTCTTTCGCAAATGGATAGGTAGGGAGGCTGATGCGTTTCGGCTGTTTGCCGTCATACAGTTTACTCCAGCCTATTTCCATGCCTTTTACCCATAAATCAAGCAGTCTTTCATATATGTGAGGCTCCCAGCTATTGTTGAGCGTTTTCTGTACTTCGTCATCTGATCTCAATGTTTGTGCGATACCTTTTTCTGCTCTGCCTCTGTACATGTACTTCGCATTGGTGCCTCCTTCTATAAAGAGGTTTAGTTTTTCCAGCAAGTCCCCAGTCGAGACAGCGATGATCCCTAATCTCTCCTCCATTGCATCACGCCCCTCTTGGAGTGTATAAGCAATATCAGTGAGGTCACGAGCAGTGATAGATCGCTTGCTGATAAAGTCTGCTAATTGCCGGGCTTGGTCTTTCAGACGATCTTCATCCTTTGCCGACAAAATAAAGATGCCCGGGTGCTGTGCTGTCACAGCTGGTGCTGTTGCAGGATGGGTTGTTTCTTTCGGAATATATTCCTCAATGACCACGTGGGCATTGACGCCGCCTATCCCGAACGAACTGATGCCTGCGCGGCGCGGCAGCTCTCGGCCGGCTTCATCCCGAAGCGCCTGCCACTCTCTCGATTCCTGCACAATATAAAACGGGCTGTCATCCAGTCTGATATATGGATTAACAGTTTCACTGTACAGACTTTTGACAAGCGTTTTATGCTTGAGCTGCAATAACACTTTAATGACACCCGCCACACCGGCCGCCAGCGATAAGTGACCGATGTTTGTTTTCGCTGATCCAAGTCCGCAATGGCTGCCATGAACAGCCGGGTCCCCCGTTTTTTCATACAGCTCTTTAAATGCCGCTTTTAAGCCGTTGATTTCTACTGGATCGCCCAGCTCGGTTCCAGTCCCATGCGCTTCAATATAAGTTACGGTTCTTGGATCAATTCCCGCTTTTTCATATGCTGTTTTTACGACATCCGCCTGAGCTTTCGGATTAGGAGTCGTTAGAGAATTTGCGCGGCCACCGTGGTTTACCGCACTTCCTTTAATGACACCGTAAATATGATCACCGTCTCGTTCAGCCGCTGTCAGCTTTTTCAGAAAGAGAATGCCGGCACCTTCACTGACTGCGAATCCATCGGCTTTGTCAGAAAATGTTTTGCATCTTCCTTCTTTGCTCAGCGCCCCGGCCTTATCATAGGCGATATGGCCTTGCGGAGTTACGACCGTGTTGACCCCTCCCGCAATCGCCATTTCACAGTTTCCATTTTCAATGGCGCAAACCGCATGATGAATGGCGACCAAAGAGCTTGAGCACGCAGTGTCGATCGGTTCACTCGGCCCATGAATGTTCAGGAAATAACTGACTCTATTCGGTCCTGCAGAAGGACTCATATTCGCAGCCGCTGAGCCTTCGATGTCTACATTTGACAGAAGTGAACTGTACCCTGTGTTTCCTGTCCCGATGAAGATGCCCGTTTTGGTTCCTGCCAGGCTTCTCGCTGAGTGTCCCGCTTCTTCTACCGCCTTCCACGCATAGGTCATTAACAGGCGCTGCTGAGGCTCCATCTGCTCAGCCTCCAGCGGAGATATGCCGAAGAACAATGGATCAAAGTCAGCTACTTCATCAATAAAACCGCCCCATTTGACGTTTGTTTTATTCGCTTCTTTCAGAGGGTCTCCGTAATACTCCTGCCAATCCCAGCGGTCTTTTGGAACCTCTGTAATACAATCTGTGCCCGATGACAGGTTCTTCCAATATTCCTCAACGTCTTTTGCCTTTGGGAAAACCCCGCTCATCCCAACAATCGCAATAGGCTCAGGCTTGTGATCAGCTTCCTTTTGCATTGGTGTTACCGAAGGTTTTACAAAGCGGTTTTCAGTCGAAAACGTCATATTTTTTATATTCTGTTCGACAGGCTGCATCAGCACCCCAGCTTTGGCAGGCGTTTGAGCTGTAAAAGCATTTGGATATTCTTCTGACAGATACCCTGCAAATGCATAAACAGTTGCGTGCTCAAAGAAGATCGTAGGCGTAAGATCCAGCTTGTACTTCTCATTCAGTGTATTTGCGAATTCAGTTAACGTAATCGAATCAAATCCATATTGATTAAACTCCATGTCCGGGTCGATCTCTTCAGGTTTGATTTTGAGCAATTGAGAGATTGTTTGCTTTAAAACTTCTTGAATGTGATCGAACATATTCCCTTGATCCATTCTTGCTTCAGATGTCACCGGTACTTGCACTGTTTTCATTGGCACTTCATCAGAAGACGGCTTTTGAGTCAGCTTTTCCCTCATCATGTCTTTGAATCCTTCCATGACGATGACTTGATCTTTGCCAAATGCCAAACCTTTATACAGCGCTTGAATGCCGGTCTCGGTCCGCATTGGAGTCACACCTGTGTTTTTCAACGTCATGTTTTCAATTTCTTTATTCGCGCGCATGCCGCCTTCTTTCCAGAGCGGCCAATTGATTGACAACGTTTGTCCGTGCCTGTACATGGCGGTTACAAGCGCATTTCGATAAGCAGCATAACTGTCCATAAATGCATTAGCCATTGCATAATCGGCCTGTCCCGCGCTGCCGGCAACACTTGATATTGAAGAAAAGAGGATAAAGAAATCTAACGCAAGATGCTCGGTTGCCTCATCCACATTCACAAGCCCTTTCACCTTAGGAGCGAGAACTTGTGTCAGCTCTTCATTGGTTTTGCTCATAAGATAGTTATCTTTAATCAGCCCAGCGCTGTGAATGACACCATTCAAGTCTTCGTAATCAGACGTAATGCTTGTGATAAGCTCGGAGGCTGCTTCCGTTTGTGTCACGTCAACCTGCCTGTATTCTGCGCGAGCCCCTAATTGCTGAAGTTCGTTAAGCTCCGCCTGCTGATCCGCATTCAACTCGGATCTGCCTGTCAGAATGAGCACAGGCTGTTCGGCTTGACGAGCAATTTCTTTTGCAAAAATAAACCCAAGTCCTCCTGCGCCGCCCGTGATGAGGTAAACACCTTTATCTCTCCACGGCATGCTTATTTCCCGATCATCTATTTGCATTTCATCCAGATCATTGATGTACCGTTTGCCTTTTTCATATTTGATGTGCTGATCTTCTGTGTGCCTTTTATTCTCTTTCAGTTTTTCTATTACACTTTCAATATTTTCATGTGAATCGATTTCAATCGTCTGGCCGATTAGTTTTTTATTCTCCAGGCCGGCGGTTTTAAGGAGCGCCGATAGCCCTGAGAATGAGTACTGCTTTCTTTGTGCAGAGGTAAGTAGCTGGATCAGAACATTGCCCTGAGGTCTGCTTTTGAGAAGACCCTGGACCGTCTCAAGCGCTTGTTCGGCATAATCTTGGAACCTCTCTGCAAGTCCTTCGCGGAATGACTCCAAAACGATGCATTCCGCTCCTGTCATTCTTGATTCAATGCGATCTTTTGAGAGGCCATTCATGTCGCAAAGCATGACAATGTGCCGTTCGTAATGAGGCTCAGGACTATCTTTTTTAAAATCCTTAGGCACCCATTTTTCTTCAAACATCAGGGTTGCCAGCGTTTGATCAGATTCCGCCGATCCAGAGCCGCCTTCTGCTGCTCTGAAAGATAATCCTTTCATCCGTACGCAAACATTGCCGCTCTCATCTAAAATATCAATATCGCGCTTTTGCACCTTATCAGTTGCCTTGCTGCCTTGGCTGTATCTTGCGTATACCCACATTTCTGACGAACATGCTCCGAAGACTTCAAGCTCCTGGACCGCAAAAGGCAGTGTCAGCTGGTTATCCCCGGCGCCTGTCAAAATGCTTGACGCCTGCAAAGCAGAATCCATCAGCCCAGGGTGCATTTTGTATTGGCTGAGCGTATCTGCAGCTGACGGATGCAATGACAATTTTGCCAAAACAAATTGTTCAGCTGTATAGATTTTTTTCACTCCGCGATAAGCAGGACCATATTCAAATCCAATCATTCGATAGGTGTCGTATACTTCGTTTACGCTGAAATGGCTTTCCTGACACTGCTCCCGCAGAGATTGCAAATCAACCGCCGGCAGATTTTCAGCAGGATTCAATACCGCGCTGCCTTGACTGTAGACGATTGACTGTTCGCCAGTAACGTCTGAATGACCATAGATTTCATAAGATATCTCACCATTTTCTCCCGGTAAAAGCCTAATGTGTACTTGCTGCGGCTGATCCTCTACAACAATAGGCCGCACCCACACCGCATTCTTTAGCTTCATGATGCGTGGTACACCTTGTACCTCTGCGGCCTGCTCAACAGCTGCCCGCGCCAATTCAAGATGAGCCACTCCCGGCAAAATCCGTTGGCCTTTCACAACATGATCAGCGAGGAAAAACTCTTCTCCCGTATAAATAGAGCTAAACCTTTGTTCCGAGAGATTCGATGTGTTTTGATGCATTAATGGATGCAGCACGGCTCCGCCAAGGCGGGAGGCTGCTTGATTTGCATCAATGCTGCTGCTTTTTTCAATATGATCAGAAATCCAATAACGGTCTTTTGCGAAAGGATACGTCGGCAAGCTGATGCGCTTTGGCAGATTCTCGCCATACAATTTCGTCCAGTCTACATCAAGCCCCTTTACCCATAATTCAAGCAATTTTGCATACTTTCCCCGTTCCATCCATTTCTCGACGGCTTCTTGAATCTCTTCGTCCTCTGTCAGCATTTGGAGTGTGCCTTTATCAATCCTGCCTTTAAATACATCCTCCACACCGCTTTTGCCTGCTGCAAATTCTTTTAACTTTTGCTGTACATCCTCAATGGAACCGGAGATAATCCCGAGACGTTCTTCCATCGCATCCCGTCCGGCTTGCAGTGTATAAGCGACTCGGGCGAGATTTACGTCACTATATGATTGCTTATCAAGCGCATCTGCCAGCTGCTGTGCATGTTCTTTTAGCCGCGCTTCATTTTTAGCCGATAAAACGAAGATACCCGGATGTTCCGGCGTGATGGATGGTATATTCTCATCGGATGCTTCCGGAATATATTCCTCGATAATCACGTGGGCGTTTACTCCGCCGATTCCAAATGAACTGACACCTGCCCGTCGAGGAAGCTCTTCTCCCCGTTCATTTTTCAGCGCTTTCCATTCTTCCGTTTCCCGTACGATATAGAACGGACTGTTTTTCAGCTGAATGTATGGATTCACGTTTTCGCAATGCAGACTTTTCACTAAGGTTTTATGCTTAAGCTGCAATAATATTTTAATAACTCCTGCTGCACCGGCTGCCAGCGATAAGTGGCCAATGTTTGTCTTTACAGAACCTAAACCGCAGTAAGGATTGGCTGATGTGTCTCCCTCATTTACACCCAATGCTTTAAAAGCTGATTTCAAACCGTTAATTTCAACCGGGTCTCCAAGCTCCGTCCCGGTTCCGTGGGCTTCAATGTAGGTCACGGTTTTCGGATCGATTCCCGCTTTTTGATATGCCGACTGAATAACATCTGCCTGCGCCTTCGGATTGGGAGTCGTTAAAGAGGCTGCACGGCCGCCGTGATTGATTGCACTGCCTTTTATGACTCCGTAAATGTGGTCTCCCGCTTCTTCAGCCGCTTTTAATTTTTTCAGGAACAGTATGCCGGCACCTTCCCCATGCGCAAAACCATCAGCTTGATTTGAAAACGTCTTGCATTTTCCTTCTTTGCTCAGTGCTCCCGCCTTATCAAAGCTGATATACACCTCAGGAAGGATAATCGTATTTACACCGCCGGCTAATGCCATGTCACAAGTGCCTTCCTCAATTGAAGAGATGGCATGGTGGATCGCCACTAGTGAACTAGAGCACGCTGTATCAATCGGTTCGCTCGGCCCGTGCAGATTAAGGAAATAACTGACACGGTTCGGACCGACCGATGGGCTCGTATTGGCTGCCGCTGATCCTTCTATTGCCGAGTTCGCTTTAGATAGAAGAGAGCTGTATCCTGTATTTCCCGTTCCGATGAAGACGCCGGTTTTTGTGCCTGACAACCTTTTCGCCGAATATCCTGCATCTTCGATCGCTTTCCAGGCGTAAGTCAGCAGTAAGCGCTGCTGAGGTTCCATTTGTTCAGCTTCACGTGGGGAAATGCCAAAGAATAATGGATCAAAATCTGCAATACCGTCAATAAAACCGCCCCATTTCACGTTCGTTTTATTGACTTCCTTCGCCGGATCACCTTCATATTCACGCCAATCCCAGCGATCTTTCGGGATTTCCGTCATGCAGTCTTTGCCCTCTTTTAAGATGTTCCAGTACGCCTCAACATCTTTCGCCATAGGAAAAATCCCGCTTATGCCCACAATGGCAATTGGCTCAGGCCCTGCATCACTCTGTATGGCGTTTGGCAGCATGACTTGCTGCTTTCTGCGTCTTTTAGCTTTGGTACGCACGGCTTGTTCCTGTCTCGCAGCAGGCTGAAGCTGAGCCGATGCAGCGCGCACAGCAAATGTCTTCGCAAATACCGATTGATATTCTTCTGACAAATGCTTACCAAACGCATGAATCGTCGGGTGGTCAAAAAATACGGTTGGCGTCAGCTCTAACTGATAGGCGCGATTGATATGGTTGGTGAATTCAGTCATGGAGATAGAATCAAAACCATACACCGTCATCTCGGCATGATCATCAATCGTTTCAAGCTTGACCTTTAACAGCTTGGCGATCTCTCGCTTTAACATCGCCTTTACTTTATCCAGCAAACTGTCTGTATCAATGCTATTTATTTGTTCAGTCATGTGTTCTGCTTCCTTCTTTTCCATAGGTGCTGAGGCGTTTTTGGCCAGCATGTTTTGTTTTATTTTCTGCACATCGCCTTCGATCACCATTACTTGGTTTGCCTCTGAATGAAGTGCTTGATATAATGCCTGAATTCCTTTTTCCGCCCTCATAGGAACAATACCGGCCAGTTGCACAAGCCTTTTCTCAGTTTCTTGATCGACCTGCATGCCTCCATCTCTCCATAAAGGCCAGTTTACAGAAAGCGTCTTCCCATGCCGCTGGCTGAGGTCGGCAAGCCGATTTCGATAGCCTGCATACATATCCATAAATACATTGGCTGCCGCATAGTCAGACTGACCAATGCTCCCTAAACTTCCTGAAAGAGATGAAAAGAGAATAAAGAAGTCTAAAGGCAAATCCTTACTCGCTTCGTCTAGATAAACAAGCCCTTTTACTTTAGGCGCCAGTACATCGTGCAGATCTTTTGCCTGTTTATTAACCAGGTAGCTGTCCTTGATGATTCCGGCACTATGAAGAATACCGTTCAGACGGCCATATCTTTTTTGAATGTCGTCAATGAGCTGATAGACTTCAATTTTATTGGTAACATCTGTTTGCCGGTAGGTGATGTCAGCCCCCTTGCTATGAAGCTCTTTCAGCTTTTTGCTTTTGCTTTCGCTAAGAGGTGAGCGGCCCGCCAGAATGACTGTCGCATTTTTCGTTTGTTCCGCAATTTCCTTTGCAAAAATATGACCTAGTCCGCCGGCACCTCCTGTAATGAGATAAACGCCATTGTCTTTCCACGGTTTGCTGCCGTCTCCTTTTGCCTGTTTGATTTCACGCCAATCAGCAATATACCGTGTCCCGTTTTGATATTTGACATATGAATCGCTGCTCATTTGATTTTCTAACAGTTTGCCAGCAATGCTTTCTCCACTTTCTTCACTGCTGACTTCAATCATTTGGCCGGTTAGTTTGGCATTTTCCTGACAAGCTGTTTTCAGCAGTCCTGTCAATCCTGAAAACAATTGCTGTTCTCCCTCTGCAGAGGTTACGATCTGAACGAGAATGCCGTCTTTCGGTTTCGTACGAATGATCTCTTGTACCTTTTTAAACACTTGTTCTGTATAAGAATGAAAACGCCCATCTACTGAAGAAGGCCTTGCTTCCAGGCTGTATACATGGACATCCTCGATAGCTGCTTCAATTTGTTTTCTCGTCTCATGATCATATTCACATAGGAATACGAGATGCTCTGCATATTTTTTTGCAGCTAAGCTGTCAGCAGCCTTTTGTTCTTGCCAAACGGGCTGAAGCAATAAAGTTTCAGCGTTGATTTTTGATGGTTCGGTTTGTATATCTGCCTCCATCACTCTCGTCGAAAATCCTTTCAGCCGCACGCAGATCATGCCATGCTCATCACATAGGTGAATATCGACTTTCTGTATCAAATCTCCTGGTTTGTTTTTCGAGTTGAATTGAACATAAACCCACATGTCAGAAACGCACTGACGAAAGACCTCAAGTTCCTCCAGGGCAAATGGCAGTGCTGCCTTAAAGTCTTCAGTGTCTGAAAGTTCCGCTCTGACGACATTTTGCAAATATTCAGCCGCCTGTAACGCCCCGTCCATTACACTTGGATGAAGAACATAATCGCCCAACGTATGTGCAACAGATTCTGGCAGTGATAATTTGGCAAGCAGCTGGCCGTCGCCTTTATATACGGCCTCTACACTCTTGTAACCTGGACCGTAATCGGCGCCGATCATCCCTTCATAAAACGAGGCAGCATCCATTCTGCTTTGATCACATTGTTTCTTGATCTTAGAAAGATCCAGTGCTTTTTCTCGCTTTAACTGAATCAATTCCGCTTTACCTTGGTTATATACAACTGGTTCTGCATCAGCGGATTCCGGATCACCATACATCCGATAAGCAATATGTTCGCCATCTTCATCGTAAAGTCCGATATTTACCTGAACCGGCTCACTTCCTGCTACAACCGGGCGAACCCACACGACATTTTTCAGCCTGATTCCAGTTTCATGATCCTCCAATCCGCCAATTCCTTGTTCTATAGCGGCTCTTGCCATTTCAAGCGTGACCGCCGCCGGCAAAATCGCCATGCCTTTAATGATATGCTCGGCAATAAAATACTCTTGTCCTGTGAAAATGGAGCTGAAACGCTGCTCTGACAGAACCGATGTATTATGGTGCACCAAAGGATGCAAGCGAGATGGTTCAATTGTTGTGATAGCGCCGGTGCTGCTTTCAGGCCAGTATCGTTCTTCGGCAAAAGGGTATGTCGGCAAGCTGATGCGGCGTGGCTTTGTATTTGGATAGAGCCTGCGCCATTCAACATGAAAACCATTTGCCCACATCTTGGCAAGCTTTCTCAATTCTTCTTTTGATATTCGTGATGAAGCCATATCATCTGCTTCAGCATTTCCAAGCAGCTGTTCAGCGGATGTCATTCTCGTTTTTTCTCCTTGAATACAGTCTTCTATGAGCGGCTTTCCAGTCACAAAAGCTTCCAGCTGATGTTTCCATTCTTCCAGATCGTTCACTATAAAAACGATCCTGTTATCCATTGCTTCACGGCCGACTTGGAAGGTATATGCAATATCTCTTAAAGAGAAATACCTTTGCTCGTCTTGCCTGATATAGGACAGCATTTCCTTCGCGTATACTTGGAGCCGTTCACTATTTTTAGCTGATATAGGAATGATGTAAGGCTGATTGCCTTCGTTTTCGGTACCTGCATCAGAAGTGTTTTCATATTGCTCAAATATTGCATGGGCGTTAGTTCCGCCAAGGCCGAATGAGCTCAGAGCCGCCCGATGGACACCTGCGTGTTTCTCTAACGATTTTCGTTCACGGACAACATAAAAAGGAGAGCTTTCAAACTTTATATCCGGATTCGGCTCCGTACAATTGATGGTCGGTGCAAGTTCATTATGGTATAAACTCATCGCAACTTTAATGCATCCGGCTAACCCCGCAGCTGTATCCAAATGGCCGATATTCGTTTTCACTGAACCGATTCCGCAAAATTGTGTTTTGTCGGTGTATTGCTTGTACACTTTATTTAGTGCAGACATTTCAATAGGATCGCCTAATTTCGTTCCCGTCCCGTGCGCTTCAATATAACTGACCGTTTCAGGATGGATCTTGGTTGTATCCAATACATGCTGTATTACTTCTGTTTGGCCTTTTACACTAGGCGCATAGAAGCCTGCCTTCTCTGCCCCATCATTATTGATGCCTATTCCGCGCATAATGGCATAAATATGGTCTCCGTCTTTTACGGCATCCACAGCTTTTTTCAGCAGGATGACTGCTACGCCTTCACCTCCGGCCATTCCGTCCGCCGAAGCATCGAACGCCTTCACATGCCCGTCGCTTGAAAAATTCAACCCGTTTTGGTGCACGTAGCCGATCGCTGATTGTGCGTGCAATGTTGCGCCCCCGACAAGCGCATATTGTGATTCGCCCGATGTCAGGCTTTTGTATGCTTGATATAAACCGACTAGTGATGAAGAACAGTTAGAATGAACAAAATAGCTTGGCCCTTTTAATCCGAGCTTATGTGAGATCATTGTGGGAATGGTTCCGCTTTGGGCTAAAACCCATGAGACATAGCCATCCGGTGATTCATGTCCTTCTGTTGTCTCCTTCGGCAATAACGTTCTATATGAATTGCTGCTTGCAGACATATATACACTTGTTGCCGGAATCTCCTTAGCCACATATCCTGCATCTTCAATCGCTTTCCAGGAGTGCAGCAATAAGAGGCGGAGCTGAGGGTCCATATACTCAGCATCTTTTGGCGAGATTTGAAAGAAACCGGGATCGAATAAGTCTTTCCCTTCGATCACAGATTGCACAGGCACATAGTCAGGATGCTGTATCAATTCTTCGGGAACTCCATTTGCGCGAAGCTCTTCTTCAGAAAAGAATCGTATGCTTTCTTTGCCTTCTTTGATGTGGTTCCAGAAGTCATGATGATTTTTCGCACCCGGGAACTGGCAAGATATCCCCACAATCGCAACACTGTCATCAAAATAAGGGGGAATCTTCTGTTCTAGGTGTTTTCTATCTTTTTTGATATCATAATGATCTTCATTTTGTGTCCCGGCTAGATCTGAGTTTTTCATCTCCAAAATATATTCACTGATTGCACGGATCGTGGAAAACTCAAACAGCTCAGTAACATGAAACTCACAATCGAATTCTTTTTTGATTCGTTCAGCCACAGCTACAGCCAGAAGCGAATCGCCGCCCGCATCGAAAAATCCGTCTTCCGGCCCAAATCCGCTGACCTTGAGCGTTTCCTCCCAAATACGCAGCACCTGATCCTCTATTTCCGTTAATTGCAAGTGATTTGGTTTCCTTCTGTTGAACACGATCTCGCGTTTTTCTAATTCTTTACGGTTCACTTTTCCGCTGGGCGATAATGGAAGCTCATCTAAGCGGATAAAGTGTGAAGGTATCATATATTCGGGCAGACTCGATTTTAGATGAAGGCGCAAATCTTTTGGATTGGCAGAGGCATGTCCGCTTTCCTCTGTATAATAAGCAGCGAGCTGTTGATGGCCCTCAAGCTGCTTCACCACTACCGCCTGATCTAAAATGCCCGGAAATTCACCCAGCTTTGTTTCTATTGCGCCCAGCTCGACGCGAAAACCGCGTATTTTGACTTGGCTGTCAATCCGTCCCAAGTATTCTATGTTGCCGTCAGGAAGCCACCTTGCTGAATCACCCGATTTATATAGCTTCGTCCCTGATTCAAAGGGATTATCAATAAATTTTTCAGCCGTAAGCCCCGGCTTTTTAAAGTAGCCTCTTGCTAAGCCGGCTCCAGCGATGCAAAGCTCACCTGGCTTTCCGATCGGGACAGGCTTCAAATGCTGGTCCACAATATAAATTTTCGTGTTGGAAACAGGCTTTCCAATCGGTGTATGGTGACTTGCGATATCTCCTTTTCCGCATCCGAAATACGCAGCGTAAATGGAGGCTTCCGTCGGTCCGTATATATTTTCAACACGGCAGTTTGTAAAGAGCGATACCGCCTTTTTCACTAATTCTTTAGGGAAGGCTTCACCTGCAACCATCATATACTTCAGCGGACCGTCCTCTGTGAATCGCTTGTTGTCTTTCGCCATTTCTAAAAAAACATGCAGCATGGCCGGCACAAAATTAATGTGAGTCACTTTATATGTTTCAATATAATCCATGCAAAGCTGCGGTGATTTCTCCCCATTAGGCGGAAGAATCACTAGACGGCCATCTCCAATAAACCATCCGAATAATTCTGAGATCGATACATCAAACACATAGTTCGTCTTCAATAAATATGCATCCTCAGCCGTTACAGGATAGTGAGATTCAAGAAAATTCAGGGTATTCATAATGCTCCGATGCTCTACCATAACCCCTTTAGGCTCTCCAGTGCTTCCCGATGTATAAATAATATAAGCGAGGTGTTCCGGTTTTACTTCCCGCTTTAAACCGCTGCTTTGCTGGTCTGTATAATCGTTTCGGCAAGCTAACTCGATATTGATCGCTTTTACACGGCTGCCAGTTAATCCGTTGATCCTATCATGAACGTTAGGTTGGTTGAGGACAATGGATGCCTGACTGTCTTTGAGCATGTACTCTAATCGTTCTTGCGGAAAACTTGGATCTAACGGCACATACGCTCCGCCAGCTTTCAGTATTCCTAAAATTCCGATGATCATATCAAACGAACGCTCTGCACAAATGCCAACGGGCTGTTCAGGTCTAACACCCTGATGTTGAAGGTAGACTGCCACAGATGTGCTTTTTTCATCTACTTCTTTATATGTAAGTGATCTGTCTTCAAACATCACAGCAACCGCATCGGGGGTTTGTTTCGCTTTTTCCTCAAACACCTCATGTATACACTTGTCATTTGCGATGTTTGTCCCTGTCGCATTCCATTGTTCCACCAAATTAGTTTGTTCTTGATTTAATCGCAAAGAGTAGGCTTCAAGCGGCAAAGACGGGTCCTCCATCATGTGCTGCGCGAGCTTCATATAGTTCTCCATCATGCTTTCAATGGAGGACAGTTCATACAAATCAGGGTTGTACAGAAGATGAAGCACTGTTTCATTTTCTTGCTCATATATTTCGAGCGCCAGCTCAAATTCACCCTCTTGCCGAATGTCTTCAATATATTCGATGCCAAGCGTTTGATACGGTTCGAGCACTTTTTGCAAGCCTGTTGCTTGAAAAAAGTTTTGGTACAGAAAAGCTGTTTGAAAAACCGGAGAATCCGCGGCCGAGCGGTCTACATTCAGCTCTCTTACCAATGCAGGGAACGGAAACGCCGCATGATCCAGGCCGTCAGCCACTGTCAGCTGCAGTTCCCGAATAAATGCTGTTAATGGCTGAGATCCGATATTCTTGCTCCGAACAGCCATCATATTGATAAAATAACCGATTAGGGTTTCAAATCTGTCTTCTTGCCGACCCATTGTCGGAACGCCAACAATGATATCCTTTTGTTTTGTATAATGATGCAGCAACACTTTGTAAATGGAGAGAAACACAACCGATTCATTCACATGATTGGTGCGGGCAAACGATTTAATTTGATTGCTCAGGTGATGAGGGAGCAAGCTTTTATAAGCTTGCCCCTTGAATTTTCGTGCTGAAGACCGCGGACGGTCAGCAGGCAAATCAAGAACTGGCAGACTCCCAGACAACTGTTCTTTCCAGTAAGCGAGATGCTCTTCCCCTTCTCTGCCAGTCAGCATCCGTTTTTCCCAATCGACAAAATCGTAATAATCAGCTGTTAATGGCTGCTGCAAGGGCTCAATCCCATTCAGCAATTGTTGATACGCTTCGAATAGCGCCGATATCAATGTCAGCATCGACACACCATCAAATATGATATGGTGAATTGTTATAAGAACAATGCATTCTTCTAACCGATGAAAAAGGTGTGTGCGCCATAACGGACCAGCATCCAACTGGAAAGGTTCTTTTGCTTTTTCTTTTAGAAAAGGAAAGATATCTGCTGATTTCATTGCTGATATATTCTCTTCCACAAAATAAAGATCCTTTGATAACTGAACCGATTGAAATGGAATGCCATTTTCTTCTTGAATCACACTGGCTAAGATCGGATATTGTCTCTGTACAAACAGAAGGGCTTTCTTGAACATCTCTGCATGTATTGGTTTGCTGAAGCGAAAGCATAAAGGAATATGATATGCACTCATCCCAGGAGACATTTTTTGAAGCATCCACAGCCCTTTTTGCCCTTCTGAAAGCGGGCTTTTCAACTGCCGCTTCATGCCTTTAAGATGTTCTTCCACCTCAGAAATGGTTAATTCTCCTGATCTGAAGGCATCGAGAATTTCTTTATGATTCATACGATTTACTCCCTTCTATGATGTTTTGCACACTCTTAAAATCCAATTTCCCTAGCGCCACCTCTTGCATCAATCCGATGATTTGCTCGTCTGTATACGTGTCCTTTATTTGATGTGCTGCTGCGCTATGATTTTGTTTTTCCGCTTTTAAGGCCAAATGGTCAGATAGAGCTTGGACTGTCTGACATTCAAGGATTTCCCGGCCGGCCATCTTCAGCTGCGTGGTTTTTTCGATATGCCGCATCAATTTTCGGCCAAGAATTGAATCCATCCCATAATCCAGGAAGTTTCTTTTGAAATTGATTCGATCCTCAGATATGCCCAATTCTCGTGCTAAAAATTGAACAATGATCTTTTGAATGTGGGTTTTGCCATTCGGCTCGTCAATCTCTGTTTTCATATCTTGTGAATGCTGTTTAACGGCCTCTGATTGCTGAGTGCCTGACGAAATCCAATACCGTTCCCTTGCAAATGGATAACCAGGTAAAGAAACCATCCGAACGTGATCGCCATCATGAAAGAGTTCCCAAGGAATCTGATATCCTTTCACCCAGCATTCCGCGATGTTTTCCAAATTTTTTTCTTTTGCGAGAGCTTGCAGAACTGCTTCATCTTGTTCTTCTAAAATCCCTTCTGTATATCCTGTATAAAGGGATCTCTGTTGGCCTGATACCCCACCATTCTTCATTGCTTCCACATATTCCTTCAATTTTCGCACCAATTGCTTCTGATTGTTTGCAACGAGCGCGAGCCTTGCTTCCATGGCTTTTCTCCCAACCTGAAGCGTATATGCCACATCAGGTAAAGAAAGGTTATGATTCTGCTCCAGATACGCAATCATGCGGCAGGCAGCATCCTGAAGCCGATCGTCATTTTGGGCTGAAAGCACAATGATCTGCGGTGACCCTTGATGCCGCTGTGTGGACGGCTGATCATCCGGGATGTATTCTTCAATGACTGCATGTGCATTGGTGCCGCTGATTCCAGTCGTGCTGATCGTTCCCATCCTCGGCTTCTGATTTTTCCTGATCCACGAACGGTTTTCTTTGCAAAGCACAAATGGGCTTTCTTTAAACGGAATATACGGGTTTTCCGATTCACAGTGATGAGTGGCCGGAATGATCTGGTTTTTCATAGCCATCAGCATACTGATTAAAGCAACCGTTCCTGACGCTGCAAATGTATGTCCGATTAAAGGTTTAATTGAGCTGATCATACAGAATTGCTTCTGCTTCGTATATTTGCTGAACACGCTCGTTAACGCTTGGACCTCAAGCGGATCACCAAGATTCGAGCCGGTACTGTGCGCCATCACATATTGAATATCGAGCGGATTGATTTCATTTTTTTCATAAATGTTTTCGATCAATTCTGCCTGGCTAAAAGGATTTGGCGCAGTAATGCCGTTGGTTTTGCCATCGTAATTCACACCGCTGGCTTTGATGCAGCCATAAATATGATCTTTATCTTCAATTGCCTTTGATAATGGTTTCAAGAGAACAGCAGCCACCGCTTCACCTGGCACAAGACCATTGGCATCCTGGTCAAACACTTTGCATTGTCCGTTCGGAGACAGCATTTCGGCCCTTGTCAGCGCCTCAAAAGACATGTGAGAAATATTCAAGCTGACGCCGCCGGCTAAAGCCATTTCACAATCCCCCTGACGCAGAGCTGAACATGCCTGGTGAATCGCCACCAGTCCAGATGAACATGCTGCTGTCAAAGCCATATTAGGCCCTTTTAAATCCAATGTGTATGCGATTCTCGCAGACAATGTGGCGTTTTGTGTTCCGTTAATGTAATCCGTATCTCCGGTTAGATGCGCATATTCCCCTTCTTCCACACCTACATAAACACCGCAGGATTTTCCTTTTATCCGATCTCCCATATAGCCGGCGTCTTCAAACGTGTGCCATGCTTCCTCTAGAAAAATGCGCTGGCGCGGATCCATGCTTTCGGCTTCTTTAGGCGATATTTGAAAAAACAGCGGATCAAACCGGTCTATGTCCTTCAAAAATGCACCCCACCTTGGCACTGCTTTTTCTGGATCTCTGTTAGCTCTCCCCCAGTCCCGGCGTTCGCCCGGAATGTCAGAGATACACGATTTACCGTTTTTCAGATTATCCCACAGCTCATGGACCGAATCAGCTTGAGGGAACCTGCCGCTCATGCCGATAATGGCAATAGGCTCATCGTGAACCTGCCGAATGCTTTTTTTACTGGCTTCTGGTTCTAAAGCTACAGGAATTGCTGCATAATCTTCAGGGGGCTTTTGCGCCTCTGATGCATCATCCCGGTAAAATGCTTCAATCAGCTCTTTATGATCGGTTAAGAAAAAGCCGATCAATTCTTGTAAAGTCGAATAGCCGAAAAATAAAGCCGGTGTCACTTCGATGTTGAAATGCTTTGATAACACATTCGAAAATTTAGCCAAATAGATTGAATCAAATCCGAAGTCGGCCCAATTTTTGTTCAAATTCAGCTTGTCCTTTGAAATCTTAAGCAATGTGTGAATATGCTCTTTCAAGTCGTGTTCTAAACGCTTTTCAATGCTTAACGTTTTTACCTCATCCTTGTTTTCTTGTGCTAGAGGGGCTTGAGTGGCCGGTTCTGGAATAGCTGGTTCAGTCATTCCTAAAAATCTGCTGACACGGCTGGGCTGACCGGCTATCACGAGATGCTGAGCATCCTGCTGAGCTAGGATGTGCTCAAACATACGGATGCCTTCCTCGGCTTCTAGGAAGCGTTGGCCGCTTGATTTCAGGTACATATCCGTTGTTTCCTCATCACCGATCTTCATTCCGCCATCCTTCCATACAGGCCAGTTGATGACAAACGTTTTACCGTTATGCAGCTCATTTCTGTATTGTGCGTAAGCCATCTGAAACCTATTGCCAATCGCATAATCACAACATCCAAAATCCCCTAAAACCGCAGAAGAAGAAGAAAAATAACACATAAAATCAAGGTCTTCATTTTTAAGCCATTCATCAAGCGCTATCGTGCCGTTGATTTTCGGTTCAATGATGCGCTGGAAGCTTTCGATCTTTTTGTCAAAAATAGCAGAGTCGCTCTCGATCCCGGCTGCATGAATGACACCGTTGATGGCACCGAATCGGTCTTTCCCTCTTTTTACGCAGTCTCCCATTGCGATAGGATCAGACACATCTGCTTCTGCATACATCGCTTCGCCGCCTAGATCCTTTAATTCTTTTATTTGCTTTTGCTTTTCATCATTAAAAGGCGACCGCCCTGTCAAAATCAGGTTTGCGGCATAGTTTTTGGCCAAATGCTTGGCAAATAAATAACCAAGCCCTCCTACACCGCCTGTAATCAGGTAAGTACCGCCAGACTTCAATTTGCTGTCGTCCGGTTGTATCGTTGTCTGTTCAATGTGATTTACATATCGTTTCGCATTCTGATACAAAACCGTTTGTTCAGCTGAAGCCTGTAATTCTGCCCATATATTACGTGTCCAATCATCCATCGATCCTTGTTCCGCGGGCTGAAAGATTCCAGTTACTTTTGTGTGCGGAAGGACAAGCCCGAGTGAACGTTCGAAGCCAATCCATGATTCCAGATAACTTCGGTCAAGACTATCTTCAAAACATCCTGCCAGCAGCAGCCGTGAAGGATGAAGCTTTGCTGCGGACATACCTTGTAATAGGTAAACAATACAGGAATGGTCCTTTATACAGCGCTTGTCTTCCATAGGCCACATATAGAGGATTGCATCTGGCTCTCCAAGTTCTTCTTTAATGCTCTGGAAGGCCTTTTCAAAAGTAACGGGTTCTTGCCGCACAATCTGGTAGCTATATTCAGACTGTTTGCTGTACACTTCGCCCTGTGATATAAAAATGACCTTGGTGTCTTGATCAACGTTTTTCAGGGCTGAAGCAAATGCGTTTTGCTTTTCTCTTTCAGTCAGAAAACAGATGAGCGTTTTGATACGTTTCGATGTGAGAGTCGCCGCCTCTTCTATCCACACTTCTTGAAAAGTCATAACCTTGAAAGGTTCTTCTGTTTGCTGATCATGATCCTGTTCTATAGACGCCGGGACCTTTGCCGCGCCTGGTGCCCAGTAACGCTCTTTCGCAAATGGATATGCCGGAAGACTGATCCGGACAGGCGTTTGGGTGCCGTACAGCATGCCCCAGTCGAAAGACAAGCCTTTCACCCAAAGATCCAGCAGTTTCGTGTATTTCCCTTTGCTCATCCATGCTTCTATGATTTTTTCCGTATCCTCATCCGCTGATAAGACTGCTAACGCTTTTTTGTTATCATCGATGCGATCCAGATACAGGCTGTCTGCTTTGTTTTCGATAAAATCGTTCAGCTTTCTCTCAAGATCCTCTAGTGATTCCGCTATAAAGGCCAGCCGTTCCTCCATTGCTTCACGGCCTGTTTGCAAGGTATAGGCAATCCTGATCAGGTCTGTTTCGCGGTACCTTTTTTGTTTGATGGCTGTAAGCAGCTGTTTCGCTTTTTCTTGCAAGCGTTCCATGTTTTTGGCCGACAGCACAATCAGCGCTGGAGGATGGTCTTTCGGCGTTTGCGTCCCCGTTCTTGGAATATATTCTTCCAGGATGATATGGGCATTGGACCCTCCGGCGCCAAAACTGCTCAAGCCAGCGCGCCTAGGCACCTCTTGCCCGCCAATCACCGGGCGTTTCCATTCACCAAGTTGCTGCTGAACGACAAATGGCGTATGGCTGAACTCGATGTTCGGATTCAACCGCTGAGCATGCAATGATGGTGCAATTTGGCTATATTTAAACTGAAAAAGTATTTTTGTCAGCCCTGCAATTCCGGCTGCACTTTCACAATGACCGATATTTGATTTGCTGGAGCCGATCGCACAAAACTGTTTCTCCTGCGTATCTTTCTCAAATGCTTTTGTTAACCCCGCTATCTCAATCGGATCTCCTAATGCAGTGCCTGTTCCATGCGCCTCTAAATAACTGATGGTTCGGGCAGGAATGTCGGCGCGCTCCATTGCTTCTTTAATTACCTGTGCCTGTGCATGAGGATTTGGAACCGTGTATCCATTTGTTTTTCCTCCGCTATTAATGGCACTTGCCTTTATCACACCGTAAATATGGTCACCGTCCGCTATTGCTTGCTGCAGCGGCTTTAACACAATGGCGCCTACGCCTTCACCGTCGACAAATCCATCTGCATCATCGCCGAATGATTTACATGTATCACTAGCAGAGAGCATATTCATGACAGATAAATTCTGATAGTGAACCGGGTCGACAACTAAATTGACACCGCCGGCAATGGCACAATCACTCGATCCGCTATAGATGCTTTCCAGCGCTAAATGAATCGCTGTCAGGGAGGATGAGCAGGCTGTATCGACTGCAAGACTCGGGCCTTGGAAATTCAGTAAATAGGATATTCTGTTGGCGATAGACCAATAGCCGTAGCCGGTCGGATAATTTTTGTTCATGACTCCGGCAAAGACGCCGATTTTTCTGCTTGAACAGAGCGAGTCAGGCGTGTATCCCGCGTCTTCAATACTTGCATAAGCGGTTTGCAGAAATAATCGCTCCTGAGGGTCCATTCTTTCTGCCTCAAGCGGAGAAATCTGAAAGAATAATGGGTCAAACTTGTCCATATCCTTGATAAATCCGCCCCATTTCGTATAAATTGATCCTTCTTTTCCTTTTTCTTTATCGTAATAAGCTTTCCAATCCCAGCGATCTTTCGGAATTTCCTCAATACAATTTCTTCCTTCTTTTAGGTTGTTCCAAAAGTCTTCTGCTGTTTCCGCCTGAGGATAGCGTCCAGAAATGCCGATAATGGCAACGTCACGGCTTACAAGAGTGTTTGTCGGTGTTTCTTTCTCCCCGCTGAAGCCAAGCTTGCGATAGCGCCGTGTTCTTTTAGCGGCCTGATCAGGTTTCTGTGAAGATTGGGTTCTGCTTTCGGCCGGTGTCTGTTGTAGAACTTGACGGTCAAGACCTGTTAATTTCATCAGCGCTTCTGTTTTTGTTTTGATGAAATGCTCCACTAATGCGTCAATGGTCTGGTACTCGAAAAATAAAGTGCTGCTTACATGGTCAAATTCTTTACGCAATGTATTCGTCAGCTGGACAACAACGATAGAATCAATCCCGTACTTTTCAAGCGGTTCAGATGACTCAATCTTTCCTGCAGGAATTTTCAACGTTTCCCCGATTAGTTTTTTCATATATTCTGTGCTTTTTACTCTTAGGAGAGCATGTTTTGATTGTCCAGCTTCCTCTGAATCTATGGTATGAATGTAGGCTGGCTCCTGATTAGACGCTTGTGAAACATCCTTCTCTGGCAAGACCACATTTTTCATCATACGGCGAACCAGCCCGTTGCTTGAGGCTGCGACGATTTGGTGACTCAGATCATGTGCCGCCTCGGCCGGGAAAAAGACAGATTCAAAGCCTTCGCTTTCAAGTGCCGCTTTCCAGCTGTCAGGATGTAAGCCTGGACAGCCGGGAATCCGCACTGCAGGATCTTCATACAGCCACCAGCCTTCCAAAAGACCAAAGGTGATGTGAGGGAACAGGCTGTTTCCCGCCATTTCATTCAGCAGCAGCATTCCGTTGTTTTTCATTACCGCTTTTGTATGCCGCAGTGTTTGACGGATATTTTTTGTTGCGTGAAGGACATTAGCGGCAATGACGACATCATAGCCTCCCGCTTCAAATTCCTGCTGATCAATCGGTTTTTCCACATCAAAAAGCTGATATGTCAGGTACGGATTTTCCGCCCCATATTCCTTTTCTGCATGCAGCAAAAATGCTTTAGACAGATCTGTATAGCAATATTCATTGATGTGCTTTTGATATGGTTTCAGTTTTTCAAAGATTCCGGCACTCGTGCCGCCTGTGCCTGCGCCTATTTCCATAATGCGAATCGATGCCTCAGGGTCGTGCTTCAGACGTTCATCCAGATAAGCTAATAATGTATCGGCAAGCACTTTATTAAAATAGTCTGCCACTTGGTTATGCTTATAAATGCCTTCCACCAGTTCCATCGAGGAATGCGGGAACATGATATCTGTTGCAGGGACTTTCCCTGTCAAAATATCCGGTAATGCTTGCAGCATGGCCTCTGCTAAGACAACCATCGCCTTTGTCTCGCTGTCTTTAAGCCACTTTTCTTTTTTCGCATTCCATTCTTGCCAAAGCAGCTCGATATCCTCTGCTTGGTCCTTCCTCACCAATGAATCTCCAACTTTCTTAAGATAGCCATGCTGCAAGAGAAATTCGCTGCTTTGCCGAATCCATTTTCCATAAAATTCACGAGTCTTATATTGTTGAAGACGTTCAACCGATAATGTATAACCATCAAACAGCCCGGCTGTTTGCAGCTGTCCTAACAACAGCCTGTAAAGAAGATCATCAAGCTCTTCAAGTGTCACTCTTTGAAATCGTGCCGTAGTCGGCAGACGCTCCATCAGGCTCTCTGCATCTGCTGAAGGTTGCTCTGGATAAAGAGTGATGAATTCATTCTGATTCACACCTTCGACTGCTACAGGCTTTGTCGTATGAATGAAAGCTGTTTGGCTGACTGGCCCAGAAAGCAGGGCTTCCAGCGCCTTCATAGCCTCCGCAGGCTCAATTAAACCTAAGCCGATTTGATTCATGAGCTGTACATAATGTTCATCCTCAGCCGCTTCACTATTCCCCCAATATCCCCAGTTCATGACTTTTACAGGGCATGCCCAGCTCTGAGAAAGCCGGTGAGCAAAAGCATCTGCAAATGTACAGCCAGAGGCATAATGGCTTTGCTTCACATTTTTGATATGGGCTACAAGCGAAGAGAAGAATAAAACAAAATCTACATTCTCCTGGCGGAACACTTGGGCCATCCGAATACTGACATCGATCTTCGCCGCCAGTCCAGCGGTGAATTCTTCCGGCTTCATTTTTTCCAGGCTTTGCTCAAATAAAACCATCGCAGAGTGAACAATCCCGTGAATATGAGGATGGCGCATTTTCACTTGATCATAAGCCTGCTGCAATGAATGCTTATCAGCTGCATCGGCTGCAATGTAGAAAGGCTCAGGGCCAAGCGCCGAAAGTCGGTCTATTTTTGACTGGATGGCAGCATTAAGTTGACTTCGCCCAATCCAAACGATTTGCGCCTGGTAGCGGCGGATCATGTACTCACTCCACGCCTCTCCGATATACCCGGCTCCTCCGATGACCACATAGACTCCGCCTTTCCGATATAGCGTGTCGCCTGACAGTGAGTGCCGATATGGGATCAATTGCTGCTGATGCCATTGCTGATTACGATAGGCCCAAGCATGGCCAAGGCGGTCAGCTGGGAGCGCAAACATGTGATTTACCGGCCATGTGCAGCCTTTTTCAAGATCGAGAAGACGGATTTTCCAGTGTGGATATTCCTTTGCCATTGTGCCGGCAAGCCCATGAATGCTTGCATGAGCGGGTTGTACTGCCTCATGTTGCGTAACCGGCTGCGCTTGGACGGTCACAAGAGACCATTCAAGTTGTTTCTCGCCATAGCCTAATTGCAGGCATGCTTTCAAAAACTTAAATAAGTGAAGAACAGCTTCTTCTTGTCCATCACTACCTATACTTCTCCGGTGTGACGGGGCAATCCACAATACATGGTCAATGCTTCCGTACGCTTGCAGTTTGACCGCTATTCCCTCAATGTCATCTGCAGGCCGGATATCGATAAAGGAAACTTGCGGATAATGATGCTTTATGAATGCCCGATCAGCTTCAGCAGCACCGCATAAAACAGCTCGTGTACCAGCAAACGAAGCATTATCCTCCGCTTCTAGAGAGACTGGTTCCCAGACGGGGATCATCATCGTATGCCCGGTCAGCTGAGAATCAGTTAATAGTTGCGGCTTTGAATGCTGCTCTCCATCAAGTGCCCGCATCGAGGCACCCTTCATTCGCACACAAACATGTCCGTTCTCATCACATAAATCAATATCATACTTTCTGACTTTGTCCTCCGCTTTACTGTCTGAACTGTATCGAATATAAGACCATATCTTCTCTGGACATGGGCTGAAAATATCAACCTCCTGTAACGCAAATGGAAGAGACAGCGTCTGAGCTTGTCCAGCGGCATTGACTGAGCTAACGATAAAACCGACTGTGGCATGGAACGCGGAATCCATCAAACTCGGGTGGAGCGCAAAATGCTGCTTGTCGTTTTTTAGAAAAGCGGGTAACGAGATTTTTGCAAGCAATTGATCTTTGCCGACATAGACTTTTTCAATCCCTTGATAGCCCTCTCCATAGTCAAGCCCAATCTTTCGAAACGCTGCATAGCATTGTTCTGACGTCACTGTGTCCAGGCTGCATTCTGTCTGTATTGATGAAAGGTTTAAAATGGAAGTGTCCGCTTCATCTGAAATGACAGCGCGGCCTTGGCAGTGTATCGTCAGGGCTTCTTCTTTATGTTCAGAGCTGCTATAAATGTCAAAGGAAATGTCCCCGTTATCCTCAGGAAAAAGGCCAATATGTATTTCTTTTGGTTCACTTTCTATCGTGATAGGACGCACCCACACAATGTCTTTAAGCGACACCACTCTTTGTTCGCCGTCCAGATCGCCTGCAGCTTTTTCCGCTGCTTCCCTTGCCATTTCTAAATAGGCAACGCCCGGCAAAATCTTCTGTCCCTGTACAACATGATCTGACAGGAAAAATTCCGTGCCTGTAAATACAGAGCTAAAGCGCTGCTCAGTAAAGTCTGATGTATTGCGGTGCACCAGCGGATGTAAGATATGATTCACAGTGCTGGTTTTCATTTCAGGAACCGGGATCCAGTAGCGCTCCCTTGCAAACGGATAGGTCGGAACACTGATCTTAAGCGGCTTGCGATCGCCGTATAGGTCGTCCCAGGTGACCCGCTTTCCTTGAACCCATGCTTTCGCCATTTCCATCATTTCACTGTCTGTTATCAAATTGTTATTCAGCGCATTTACCGATGCTAGCCCAGCCGCCTCCTGATTCTCCTTGGCTCGTCCGGTCCAGCAGCCCTCGATCTCATCTTCTCCATTGGCAAACGCCCGAAGTTTAGCCGTTAAATCTTTTATGTCTTTTACAATGAAGGCCGCACGCTCCTCCATTTCAACCCGTCCTGCCTGCATAGTATAAGCTAACGCTAAAAGATTGACGTCCTCGCTAAGAAAATCAAGAAGTTTAAGAGCGTAAGCCTGCAGACGATCTTTGTTTCTCGCAGACAAAGGTATCACTATTTCTTCATTTTTCGTTAAAATCGTTTCTGAATGGCTCTCGGCCGGAATATATTCTTCCAAAATAAGATGCGCATTTGATCCTGAAGCGCCAAACGAACTTAAACCGGCACGGCGGGGATATGTGACGTCCACCCCGTTTTCTGTAAAAGATGGCTGCTCCCATTCCTTTGTTTCATGCTGGACAAAAAATGGGGTTTGATCAAGCTTCAAATAAGGATTCAGCTCTTCTGAATGTAATGACGGCACCAAGGTTTTATGATGCAGCTGCAGGACAGTCTTCGTTAAGCCGCTAATGCCGGCTGCAGCTTCAGCATGGCCAATATTCGATTTAACAGAACCGATTGAACAGAATTGCTTGTCCTGCGTATTGCGGCTGAAAGCTTTTACTAACCCCTGTATTTCAATCGGATCTCCCAATGAGGTGCCAGTGCCATGGGCTTCAACATAGCTGATGGTGCGCGGATCAATTCCTGTTTTTTCTAGACACGCTTCGATAACATCAGCTTGAGCTACCGGGCTCGGTACTGTAATTCCGCTTACTTTTCCTACATGATTTATCGCACTTCCTTTGATGACAGCATAGATTCGGTCACCGTCCTGTTCAGCTTTTCGCAGCGGTTTTAGCAATACTGTCCCGACACCTTCTCCAGATACGTAGCCATCTCCGTCTTTGCCGAAAGTATGGCAATAGCCGTCACTTGAGTGCATTCCTACACTGCCATAGCTGATATATTTAGCCGGATGCAATGACAAATTGACGCCTCCGGCAAGCGCGGCCTCGCATTCTCCATTCCGGATGCTCTCTATTGCCAGATGAACCGCAGTTAATGAGGAAGAGCAGACCGTGTCCACCGCCATGCTTGGGCCGTGGAAATTACAATAGTAAGAGACCCTGTTGGCGATTTGCGCATAATTCAGCGATAAAGGAAATGGATTGTGTTCTGATAGAGCTTCAGCCCCTATAAGGGAATAGTCCTTATGCATTACGCCGGCAAACACACCGACATGCTGTCTTTTATTTTCTCCCTGCGGTGAAGCAATTGTCTCTGGTGTATAACCCGCATCTTCAATAGCTTCCCAGCATGTCTCTAAAAATAACCGTTCCTGAGGGTCCATCATTTCCGCTTCACGCGGAGAGATTCTGAAAAATTGAGGATCAAAGCAATCAGCCTCCTCGATAAACCCGCCCCATTTCGAGAGTGGCTTGCCTGCAGGTGAATCCTGTCCATTGTTTTCTTTCCACTCCCAGCGTGAGTTTGGAATCTCTGTGATGCAGTCGGTACCCGCTTTAAGATGTTCCCAAAATTCCTGTATGTTTTTTGCCTTAGGATAGCGTCCCGCCATTCCGATAATGGCAATGTCCTCCCCGATCTCTGGTGAAGAGGTAACACCATCAGGAGAATCCTTCATTGGTGAAGGAGATTGGCGGACAGCATCGTCCGCCTCTCCAATTGAATAGTGATCAGCAAGATGAGCAGCTAGTTCTGCAATTGTTGTAAATTCAAACAGCAGTGTCGGAGCAAGATCCGCTCCAATCTTATCTCCAATTTCCTGAACCACGGTAAGCAATGACGGAGAATCCAGACCAAGCTCATAGTACCCAGCGTGGATATCCATTTGTTCTGCCGGCCTTTCAAGCTGCTTAGCAAGCAGCTGACGCAAATACATTTCAAATGCGGGATAGTCCCGACTGATGTTCTGAGAGACAGCAGCTCTTTCTTCTTGAATTTCTTTTGCAGAATGAAAGGCTGACATATTCCGTACAGACTTGCCTGCAAATTGTTTCAGCTCGGCCACTTTTTGTCCTGCTGAATTAAAATATTCAATCGTCATATAAGTGAGTTCTTTCTTTTGGCGCACAGATGAGGAGAGGATCCGTGCTGTACATCCTTTTTGCAATCGTTCTGAAGCAGAAAACGATTCATAATACAATGGCAGGTACATCGTTTGATCTGAGATCAGGCAGCTTGAACCTATGCCGCTGCCGTCAATAAGCGTCGGATGAAACAGAAAAGCTTCAGAATGACACAACGCTTCCTGTCCGACTGCTAAATCAATTACAGCCCCCTCTTTGGTTTCATAAATCCGCCCTTTTGCCTTCATCATGCCGGTATGCACTAACTCCTTAGAGCGGCATTGTTCATATATTTCATCTAAATTCAGAATCCTGTCAGCTGTATTTTTCCACTGATTAAGGTCTATTGATTCGGCAAAAGAAGTTTGCTCTTTACGATGCATGTCAGCAGTCACATATTGTCTCTTGTCAGATAGTGATTCTCCATGCTGTTTTTGTCCGTCGATGATGATAGACCATGTCCCTTCCTTTCTTTCAGACACGTGAATGGTCAGGGCAATGTCATATGACTCATCTGCGATCAAAGGGTAAAAAATGGTCAGGTTTTTTAATTCAAGCTCTTGGTATGCATAACCATGTTCCTGGAATACTTGGTAGATTAAATCTATATAAGCAAGGCCGGGTAATAACGCTTGTCCATATACCTTGTGGTTGGACATGATTGGATTATTTAATGAAATGTGCAGTTGTTCAGTTATCATTTTCCCACTCCTCTCTTATTTGAAAGTTTTCCAAAACATATCTTTAGAAGCCCCCGTGTCTGAATGCACTTTTTTCTGCACGTTTTGAGCTGATGGTTTGATTAAAACGGGCTGCCTATTTAATTCCGGTAAAGGCAGAGGTTTTCTTCTAATTGAACGATCAACCAATTCTCTCCAGGCTTCTACAATGAGATGGGCGTTCGTTCCGCCATCTGCAAAACAATTAATTGCCGCAGCCGGCGTTGTCTCCTTCCACTCGGCTTGCGATCTGCTGAAATACAAATCTGTTTTTTCTATATCAAAATACGGCATATTTTCATTACCTGACAGGAACGGAACCAATTGTCTATGCTTCAGCATTAAAGCTACTTTAATCAGGCTCGCAATCCCCTCTGCACATAATGGATGGCCGATGTTAGGTTTCACCGATCCCAGCCCTAACGGAGCCTTTGATTCAGAACGGTAAATGGACTGGATTGCCTTTAATTCAAGTAAATCTGTTACTGCCGACCCCGATCCGTTCGCTTCAAGATAGCTGATCTCTTCAGTCTTTTTGCCGCTTTTTTCAAGCGCTGACAGCATGACGTCCTTTTGTGCCTCGAGATTCGGAGATGATGGGCCTGCCGTTCTTCCGTCATTATTAATCGCAGCGGCTTTAATGACTGCATATATGGAATCTCCGTCTTCAACCGCTTGGCTGACGGTTTTGACGAGAACCATGCCCACGCCTTCTCCTAAAATGACACCGTCTGCCCGCTTATCAAAAATATGGAATGACGGTTTGTCACATAAAAGTCCGCGCTCATAAAACATTCGATGCGCATCAGCATCAAGCAAACTGACGCCGCCTACAACCGCTGCCTCAATATCTCCGCTTCGCAGAGCCTGAATGGCCATATTCAGCCCCACCAGTGCAGAGGAACAAGCGGTATCCAGGACAATACTCGGCCCCTTCAAGTCAAAAAATTGTGAGATGTTAGCCGCTAAATAGTTTTGTCCGCCAGCGACTATCGGATTTCTTGCTTTTGAAAGACTGGCCGGATCAGGCTTGTGCTGGCTTCGGCCTCCTATATAAACACCAGCCCTCATGCCTTTCACTTCTTTCTCTGTATAACCGGCGTGATACCACAGCTTCAAGCTTTCCTCCAATACAGCCAAAGCTTGAGGGTCCATCGCTCTGACATCGTTTTCGGACATCATGAAGAAATCATGATCAAATCGGTTCATTTCATCAATGAGGCCCGCGTAATTTGAGCTGGAGTTCCCGAATCGTTCAGGCGGAACAGGCGCAATCGCAGACCGTCCATCACGTATTAGTTCCCAGTATTCCTCTAGGGTTTCTGCTCCTGGGAACCTGCAACTAAGACCGATGATAGCGATGTCCTCAGCAAGAAGTGCCGTTTTTTCATGGCTTATCTGTTGCGGCCGCTGTTCTGGCACCAGCTTCTGTTTCATCGCTGATTGCGGCTTGAGCGATGGCTGTTTCTCAGGAACAGATGGCTGTAAAACAGCTGATATGTCATATTTCGAAATGAGCCAGTGTGCAAAGGATTCTATTGTCGGGTATTCAAACAAAATTGACGGATCAATATCTCCATTTAATTGTTGGTTCATCTGCTGTACCAGCTGGGCCAATATAATCGAGTCGATTCCGTATTCTTGGAAAGGTTCATCCGTTTCAAAGTCTTCTGCAGCTATTTTCAGTTCATCTGAAAAAAGAGTTACGAGCCAGTCGACTGTTTCAGGGAACAGGTTGCGAGTGCTGGTTTGCTCTTTCATCTCAGGATGCGAGAGAGCTTCGACAGGCAATGACGGCTGCATCAGCTTATCCGGCTTCCAAACGTTTGTATCTGGTACTGCCGGCAGCACGACAGCATACTGTCTGTCTGATAGAATCTGGTCAAGCAGCTGTAATCCCTCGTCGTTTGTCAAACTGATCAATCCAGTTTGTTCTAAAGCTTTGCTTCGCACCTCGCCTAAACCGGTCTCCTTCCAGTTAGGCCACTGAATGCTTACAATGGGACATTTATCTTGATGAGCCTCCGCAAAATAATCCATAAAAGCATTTGCCATCGCGTAATCAGCTTGTCCTGCTGCTAGTGCAGGGATGGCCGCTGATACTGATGAAAACAAGGTGAAAAACGCCAATGGTTCATCTTGAAGCAGGTCAAACAACGTTTGCAGACCTTCGACTTTCGGTTCAAGCACCTGTCCGATCTCTTCTAGTGATTTTCTGATAAAAGCCGGGTTTTGTTTGTTCACCATCCCGGCACAATGGATGACTCCGCCAATCGCCCCCATTGTTTCGTGTATTGTCTTCAGGCTCTGTTCGACAGCAACCCTGTCTGTGAGATCCAGAGACAGCACCTGAACTTGCGCACCCATGTCTTCTAGCTCTTGAACGGCTTTTATTTTCTCGGCAAGCGAGGAAATTTTTACCGAATTCCACTGGTCACGCGGTGGAAGCTCTTCACGGCCGATAAGGACCAGCCGCTTAACGCCGTATGTTTTCACAAAATGCTGCGCACACAGCAAGCCGAGACCTCTTGTCCCGCCTGTAATGAGCAGGACTTTGTCTGTTGAAAACGATACTTGCTTATGACTTAGAGCGGCTTCTGCTGGCTGCTCTGTCAAATATGCGCGATATCGCTGTCCGTTTCGATAACAGACTTCTGATTCTGTGCTCTTGGCATAATATTCAACTGCAATCAGTCTGGCCAGCTCCCCATGAGAGGCTTCGCACTCCATATCTGCATGTCTTGAAGTAAGATGGCTGTACTCACTTTGAAGCATGCGGTATAAACCGGCCCGTGAAGCACCAGACAAAAGAACACCTTCATTTGCGTAGGCCTCCAGCCCCTTTGTTACACCCAAGATCGTCATATGATGCTTGCTTGTACGTCCTTGCTCGATCAGCTTTTGGAGCCAGTTTATCCAGCCCATAGAATGCTCATGGCTCGTTCCGCACCCGATCAGATCGATTGCTCCAGCAACGTGTTCATAGTCAGCAGCAGATACCCGATCCAGCTCTTGGCTGTCAAATATACGGTATGTCGAGAAATACGTCGAAAGCTCTTCCGCTAATGCCATTGTCTCCTCATTTGCCAAAATGGCGACGGTTTGATTCGTCATTTCTGCCGGTTCAATCGGACAAGGCTGCCACTGTTTACGCAGAAAGCAGCGCTTTGGCATCAGTTCGGAATGAGGGAGTGCTGTAGCAATGGTTTCGGGTTCACCTTCTTGAGTTGGCAGCCAGTAATACTCTTCCGCGAACGGATAAGCAGGCAGGCTGATTCGGCGAGGCGTGTATTCCCCATAAAGCTTGTTCCAATCTATCTGCAGCCCTTTCACCCATAGCTCTGCTACTTTCTCCAGCCTTTTTTTCTCTATCCATGTTTGCAGCAATGCTTTGGCATCATGATCCGTTTCAAACAGCTTGATTTCGCTCTTCTTCGTTTTCACGTGAGCAGCAAATATGCTGCCGTTCGGCATTTCAGCCAAATAATCATCTAAAGCTTTGATCAGCATTTCTCTCGAATCCGCCAAAAACGCCATGCGATAATCCATTGCTTCCCGGCCCGTCTGAAGTGTGTATGCCATATCCTCCAGATCGATATCTTCATTGGAAGTTACGAAATCTTTCATTGCTTCCGCATAGGCCTTCAATTGCTTCTCTTTTTTCGCTGAAAGTACAAATAATGCTGAGCGGTGCTGCTTTGTTAATGGATCGCTCCTCTTTTCAGGCTGATATTCCTCTATCACGATATGGGCATTCGTTCCGCTATATCCGAAAGAGCTCACACATGCTCTCCGCGGTTTTCCATCACCCGTTTCCCAAGGCTTAAGCTCCGTATTTACGTATAAAGGAGAATGCTCAAATTCAAAATGCTCATTCGGTGTCGTGAAGTTCAATGTCGGCACAAGTGTTTTATGATTCATGCATAATAACACTTTTTGAACCCCGGCTACTCCTGCCGCCGCGGATGTATGGCCAATATTGCTTTTGACGGAACCGATTGCGCAAAACTGCTTTTTGTCTGTTTTTTCTTGAAATACGGTGGACAGAGCTTCTAATTCAATTGGATCGCCTTGTTTTGTTCCTGTGCCATGCATCTCGACATAACTGATACTCTCAGGATGTATGCCGTATGTTTCATATATGTCTCTTTCCAGATCCATTTGGCTTTTTGCACTCGGTGCCGTGATTCCGTTTGTTTTCCCGTCCTGATTAATACCCGAGCCAATGATAATGCCATAAATATGGTCACGGTCCGCTTCCGCATCTTTCAGCCTTTTCAGAACCAGCGCACCCGCACCCTCGCCGGGCACAAAACCATTCGCGCTATTGTCAAATGCTTTACATTGTCCATCAGGTGAAAGCATGCCGGCCTCACACATACTCATGTAAGATTCCGGCGTCAGGTATAAGCTGACCCCGCCGACCAGCGCCATATCAATTTCTTTGTTTATAAGTGCCTGGCGCGCTAAATGTGTGCCGACCAATGAAGATGAACATGCGGTATCAATAGGAATCGCTGGCCCTTTTAAATTAAGAAAATACGGAATACGCGCCGCAGCGATCGCAAAGCTGTTCCCGGTGGCATTTGCTCTTGCCTGCCGGTTCAGCATGACCCCGTATTCATTGCTCATAATGCCGAGATATACACCGCATTTTTTCTCATTTAAAGTTCGGGCGTTGTACCCAGCGTCCTCAAAGGCTTTATAGCCTTCCTGCAAAAAGATTCGATGCTGCGGGTCCATCAGTTCAGCTTCTGATGGCGGAATATTAAAAAACAATGGATCAAAATGTTCAATATCATCCAGCATCCCCATTGATTTGCAGTAGACTTTCCCTTTTTTGTTGAGGACAGGATCATAGTATTTGTCTACATCCCACCGTGATGTTGGAATGTCCCGAATGGCATTTCTCGCATGAACCAGGTTATCCCAGTACTCTCTTACATTACGAGCGCCAGGGTATCTTCCCGACATCCCGACAATCGCTATCGCATCCTCCGGGCGGTCTTGAAGAACAGGAACCGTTTTCGTCACATGTTCTTTCTTTATTGGATGTTGAACAGGCTGTAGGGGCCGTTCTGCCGGCTTTGGATGAGATGGTGCTGCTGGCTTTTGCTGGGCTACTTCGAAAGAGTCAGTATGCTCTATCTTTCTATCAAGATGAGTTCCAAGCTCGGACTTTAGCATTTCGGCAAAAGCACGTATCGTTGGATAATCATATACTCTGGTTACCGTAAAAGACGTTCCGTATTGCTTGTTCACCGCTTTTATCCATTCGAGTCCGGTAATCGAGTCCATTCCGATATCTATGAACGCTTCGTCAATATCCACCTCGTATGGCTCCATGTATAACACGTCTGCTATGCTTTCCCTCAAGTTTTCATGCAGCGTTTCAATTGCTACAGCATATTGTCTTGATGCAGATATTTCTGCCGCTGCATATTGAATCGTTTCTTCAGCTTCCTCTTGCACTGGCTGATGATGTTCTAACGGCTGCAGAGATATATTAGCCGGTTTAGCAGCAGGTACCGCTGTTTTTTGTCTGATCGGCGTGTACGTCTCCGTTTGTTTTTTCTCCCCAGCTTGTGTGCTTAACTCGTGTGCTAAGTAAACAGCGAAATCACGTGTTGTCGGATAATCATATACCTTTGTGACATTTAGTGATGTGCCATACTGTTTATTTATTGCTTTTATCCATTCGAGCCCGGTAATCGAGTCCATACCGATATCTATGAATGCTTCGTCTGGATCAATCTCGTTTTGGTCCATGTACAGCACTTCCGCTAAGCCCGCTGTCAGTTCATCGCACAAGGCTTCCGCCGTGATCGTCTCTGTTTCTGTATCTGATGGAACACGCTCTAAACGATCCTGATTGGTCATTAAAGGCTGTAACGTAATATTGGCAGGCTTGCCACTGGCTTCTCTGTCTACAGACGGCTTCGGAATAACGGGCTGTACTGGAGCGAATGGCTCCTCCGTTCTTTTTTCCTCAGCCTTTGCATTTACGTCTATCCAATAGCGATCTCTTGAGAAAGGATAGGCAGGTAAACTGATGCGCCGCGGTTTTTGATCCTGATATAGCGTGCTCCAGTCGATTCGCAAACCTCTTACCCACAGGTCTAAAACCTTCGCATATTTTCCTTTTTGCAGCCATGCCTCAATTGTTTTTGACATATCCTCATCAGCAGCAAAAGCAGCAATGGCTTCTTTGTTGCTCTTTACTTGTCCGCGATAGACATATTCACGATTTTCTGTTCCGGAGATACATTCATACAGCTTTTCTTCAAGCTCTTGCATCGTTTCCGCAACGAACGCCAGCCGTTCTTTCATCGCTTCCCGGCCGACTTGCAGCGTATAGGCAATTCGGTGTAAATCTGCTTCAACATATGTTTGTTCACGAATGGCATGCAGCAATCGCTCCGCGCGTTTCTGAAGTCTTTCCTCATTTTTTGCTGAGAGCACAATGACAGCCGGCTGTTTCCTCGCTGGTAAACGTTCCTCCACAGGTTCCGGAGCATACTCTTCTATTAAAATATGGGCGTTCACACCCCCGGCACCAAATGAAGAGACTCCTGCGATTCTCGGTAATTCGATGTCTTTGCCATTGACACTGATGATCGGCCTCTTCCACTCTTCTAGCTCTTGCTGTACTTTAAACGGCGAGTTAAGGAAATCAATATTCGGGTTCAGCACGTTTGAATGCAGGGAAGGCGCAAGCTGCCTGTATTTCATTTGGAGCAATACCTTCGTTACTCCTGCAATACCTGCCGCACTCTCACAGTGCCCGATATTTGATTTGGCTGACCCTATTGCACAAAATTGTTTGTCATCGGTTTCTTGCGTAAACACTTTGGACAGCCCTGTGATTTCAATAGGATCACCGAGAGAGGTTCCCGTGCCGTGGGCTTCGATGTAACTGACTGTCCGCGGATCAACCTTCGCTTCCACAAACGCCTTTTTGATGACATCTGCTTGGGCATTCGGATTGGGCACTGAGTACCCGTTTGTTTTTCCCCCGTGGTTGATGGCTGTCCCCTTAATGATTCCATAAATGTGATCACCATCTTCAACTGCTTTAGACAATGGCTTCAAAAGCACTGCTCCAACGCCTTCCCCCGGCACATAGCCGTCTCCGCCCTGTCCGAAGCTTTCACATCGGCCTTTGCTGGACATAAATTTGTTCTGCCCGAGCATCAAATATTTATTTGGATGGATTGACACATTCACGCCGCCCGCGAATGCCGCCTCACATTCTCCGCGCTGCAGGCTTTGGCAGGCCAAGTGGATAGCCGTTAAAGAAGAAGAACACATGGTGTCTAAAGCAATACTCGGTCCGTGAAAATCAAAATAATAAGATACCCGGTTCGCGATGGATGATGGATTTCCCGTTAAAGCCAGAGACCTTCCCCGCACCTGCTCTTGTGCCCCGTACAGCTGATATTCTTCGTACATGACACCGACGTAAACACCGACGCTTCCGCCAAGCTCAGCATCACGCGTACGGCCGAGGTGCTCTCTTGTATAGCCTGCGTCTTCCATCGTTTCATACACGCACTGCAAAAATAAACGCTCTTGCGGGTCCATTAATTTTGCCTCACGCGGCGAAATATGGAAAAACTGCGGGTCAAACTTGTCTACATCCTTCATGAAGCCGCCCCACTTGCTGTAGGTTTTTCCAGGCTTGTCTTTATCTTCGTCATAATAAAGACTGTGATCCCAGCGGTCTGCAGGAATTTCCGTAATACAGTCTCGCCCGTCCCTCAGGTTTTCCCATAATTCATCAATGTTGTCTGCCTGCGGATAGCGACCTGAGATACCGATGATCGCAATTTCTTCCGTTTCCTTCTCTCTTACCTGCTTCTGCTCTTTATCTTGCAAAGGAAGAAATCCAGACTTTCTTGGGATAACTGGGATTTCTTGTTTTTCAGGTTCTGATTTTCTTTCAACAGAAGGTTTTCCCGTTTCAAATCCCAAGATGTCCAGCAGTTTTTCTCTGCGGGAATCAATAAAATACCGGGTTAATGACCGAATATCCTGGTATTCAAAGAACAGCGTCTTGGACAAAGATCCGAATACTTTTTCTAATTGACCCGTTACATGCATGATCATGATAGAATCGATCCCGTAATCCTCGAGAGGAGCTTCAGCATCAATCTGGCCAGCTGGCAGCTTAATCACCGAAGAAAGCACCTGTTTAAAATAGTTCTCCGCTTTTTCTCTTAGTATCTCTTCATCAATTTCCCCGATGATGTCTGCTTTTTCTGCCCCCTGATTGAGACTGCTTTTTTTGATATTGTGAGATTGGCCTTTGCCATGTCCCGTTTCATGTAAAAATGCACGAATCCGATCAGTAACACCGGAAGCAACTAACACTTGCGGGTTCCCTGACGTCCAGCCATGATATAGCGCCTGAATCCCACGATCTGTTTCCATGGCCACCATGCCTGTTTCTCTTTTCAGCATCCTTGCAGTTTCCGCATCAATTTGCATGCCCCCGTCTTTCCACAGCGGCCAGCACACTGAAAGAGTTTTTCCGTAACGCTTGTGCAGCTCTGCTTGGCCATTGCGATATTCGCTGAATGCATTCATAAATGCATTGGCCATTGCGTAATCAGCCTGTCCCGCGCTTCCTACTGCTCCGGCACCTGAGGAAAAAAGGATAAAGAAATCGAGCGGAAAATCTTTCGTTGCTTCGTCAAGGTGAATCAGTCCTGCTACCTTTGGAGCAAGAACGGTTTGAACCTCTTCTTTCTTTTTCTTTATAATGAAATTATCTTTTATTAAACCGGCGCTGTGAATGATGCCATCTAAGTCTCCATAAACGTTTTGGGTTTCTTTTAATAAGGCATCAACCGTTTGTTTGTCAGCCAGATCAGCTTGTCTGTAAATCGCTTGGATGCCAAGTTTCTGTAAGGCTTTAAGCTTCTTCTTCTTCCTTTCATCAAGCGGAGAGCGTCCTGTCAGGATCACAACCGCATCATTCGTTTGGTTTGCAATTTCAGTTGCAAAGATGAATCCAAGACCGCCCGCACCGCCTGTGATCAGATACACGCCTTTATCCTTCCATGGCATGTCAGCACTTAGGTGCTCACCAGACACTTCTTTCCACTTGCTTACAAATCGCTTCCCTTGCCAGTGGCGGATATGCGTGTCACGCGGATAGCGTCTGTTTTCCTCCAATATTTCGAATAGGTCACCAGCTGACATCCCGGTTTCTATTTCGATCAACTGTCCTGTCAGTTTTGGATTTTCCAGTTCAGCCGTTTTGAGCAATCCAGTTAAGCCGCTTAATAGCTGAGGCTCGTCCAACGCAGGCACCGCCACTTGAATGAATGTATGTCCTCCTGTTTTTGAGTGCATTAGCTGTTTGATTTCTTCAAATAACTGTATGGCATAACCTTCAAACCGTTCATCAATTGTCTCTGTATCATGCTGCAGAACTGTACAGTCAAGATGATTTTGGAGGCTTTCCATTTGTTCTCCAACATCACAGACAACGACTTTATGTGTGTCGTACTCTATGAGCTCTTGCCTCTCTGCAGCACGTTCTTCCCAAATATGTTCGAACAGTAGCGTGTCAGTCGCTTCAGAAGGACCTTCTTGATCTGTTTCTAACACTCTTGCAGAATAGCCCGTCAATCGCACGCAAACCTGCCCCTCTTCATTGCATAAATCGATATCAAGCTTCTGCATACGATCCCCAGCTGTACTGCCCTCGCTATATGTGATCCGCGCCCACATAGATGCCTCGCAGCCTTTGAAGATTTGGACATCCTGTATGGCAAAAGGCAGCATTGCCTTTCTGTCTTCTAAACTCGTAGCTCCTCCCAGCCTCAAACCGATAGATGCTTGAAATGCCGAATCTATCATGCTCGGATGCAGAATATATTGGTCTTCTGTATCAGAGATTACAGGAGGCATCGTCAATTTCACTAGAACTCCGTTTTCGCCTGCATATAGGCTGTCGATCGCTCTGTGGCTGTCACCATAATGAATACCCATTTCTGTATAAGCCTCGTAGCAATCAAAAGGTGACAGCGTCCGGCCATTATAGCTTGCCTTCAATTCTTCAATGTTGATAACCGGATTTTCACCAGCCTCACAAAGCACTGCACTCCCTTGCCCATATACAATCGGCGACTCCTCTGCGCTTTCAGGGTCCCGGCAGATTTCAAATGTAATCTCACTATTTTCCTCAGGATATAGACGTACATCTATATCTTTCTGCTGTTCCGTGACGGCGAACGGCCGGACCCAGACGATATTCCGGAGCCGGAATCCTGTCGGGAACTGATCCGCAGCTGCCCTTTCCACAGCTGCCCGAACCATCTCCAATAAAGCTGCGCCAGGTAAAACGTGTTCGCCCTTTATGACATGATCCTTCAAGAAAAATTCACGTCCTGTAAACGCTGAACGGAAGCGGACACCCGATATGTCGGACACATTTTGATGCAGAAGAGGATGCAGGATGTGTCGCTCCTCCTTTAAACGATCAGTCTTTTTCTCCGCTTTCGGCACCCAATAACGCACCCTCTCAAATGGGTAAGTCGGCAGGCTGATCCGCTTTGGTTTGTTTCCCTCGTAAAGCAGCTTCCAGTCAACACCAGATCCGTTCGCCCACTGCTCCGCAATTTGATCGAGTTTTCTTTGCTCCAGCAATTTATGTACCGATTCGCCGGGACGCGATGGTTCGCTTCCTCTTGACACGCGGCCCTTCCAGCAATGCTGAATGGTTTTTCGTCCTTCTATAAAAGCCTTCAATTGGTCGCTCAATTCTTGAATTCCGGATGCTAAGAAAGAAACCCGTTCTTCCATCGGTTCACGGCCTACCTGCAATGTATACGCCAAATCTCTAATCTGAATCCCATCATGAAGAAAATCCAAGAGACGTTTTGCATATACACGAAGACGTTCTTGATTACGGGCAGAAAGCGGAATAACTGCGGATATGTCAGAATCTGAGGACAAAGAAACGTCCTGCTCCGCTGTTTGAGGAATATATTCCTCAAGGATAATATGTGCGTTTGAACCAGTTGCTCCGAAGGAACTGATACCCGCCCGCCGCGGATAAGGGACCTCTTCCCCATTCTCCTTGATAACAGGCTGCTTCCACGTTTCTGTTTCATGCTGTACATAAAATGGAGACTTTTCAAAATCAACGTACGGATTCAGTTCTTCCGAATGCAAAGAAGGCACAAGTTTTTGATGGTGAAGCTGAAGGGCAACCTTGCTTAAACCGCTGATCCCCGCGGCGGATTCGGCGTGCCCAATGTTTGACTTTACAGAACCGATTGAACAGAACTGCCGATCCTGCGTATATTGGCGGAACGCTTTCACTAATCCCTGTATTTCGATCGGATCTCCTAAGGACGTGCCGGTTCCATGGGCTTCCACATAACTGATCGTCCGCGGGTCGATTCCCGTTTTCTCCAAGCATGTCTCAATCAGATCAGCTTGAGAAACAGGGCTCGGCACTGAAATGCCGCTTACAGTGCCCACATGATTCACAGCACTTCCTTTAATAACTGCATAAATGCGATCTCCGTCTTTCTCCGCCTGGCGCAAAGGCTTTAATAAAACCGCGCCTATACCCTCGGCAGGCACATAACCGTCCCCATCCTTTCCAAACGTACGGCAGTGCCCGTCAGTGGAAAACATATCCCAGACCCCGTATGTCATATATTTATTCGGGTGCAAAGACAGGTTCACTCCGCCTGCTAACGCAACATCGCACTCACCGTGACGTATGCTTTCCAACGCCAAGTGCACTGCGGTCAAAGAGGATGAACATACCGTATCGACAGCCATACTCGGACCGTGGAAATTACAAAAGTAAGAAACACGGTTGGCGATTTGCGCATAGTTGAGCGAGAGAGGAAACACGTTTTCTGCTGATGCTTCTTCAGCTCCGACTAATGTATAATCCTTGTGCATGACACCGGCAAAAACTCCTACATGCTGCCTTTTATTTCGTCCTTTAGGCTTCGCCAACGTCTTTGGCGTATAGCCCGCATCCTCAATCGTTTCCCAGCATGTTTCTAAAAACAGCCGCTCTTGAGGGTCCATTGTCTCCACTTCTCTTGGCGTGATTCTGAAAAATTGAGGATCGAAGCAGTCGGGGTCATCAATAAATCCTCCCCATTTGGAAATGTCCTTACCCGAAGGAGATGTGATTCCTTCAAGTCGCTGCCAATCCCAGCGCGACTCAGGAATCTCGCTAACACAGTCCTTTCCCTCTTTCAGATTGTTCCAAAATTCATGAATATTGGCTGCCTTCGGATACCTGCCCGCCAAGCCGATAATCGCAATATCGCCTGCTGCCTCAATAGGTGCAGGACGAGAAGCTTCAACAGTCTTACGATCGTTTATTGTGTCGGAAACGCGTGCTCTTTCATTCTGGCCAAGGCCAAGGGAACCAGCGGCACTAAAATGCTCAGCATATTCCTCGGCAAGAAACGCTGACAGCTCCGCTATGGTGGTATGCTCAAACAGAAGAGTCGGCGAAAGACTCTCACCGATCTTATCACTGATCGTTTCTACCACCTCAAGCAAGCCCGATGAATTCAGTCCCATTTGGTAATAACCGACCTGTTTTTCAACTTGTTCTACCGGCTTATTGATTTTCTCTGCGATTAATTGACTTACGAACTGTTCAGCCCCGCTATAGGAATTAACGGGAGAAGATACCATGTCAGCAGGTTTCTCACGCTCAGCAGTGTCCGCTCTTGTCATCTGTGTCTCCTGTGCATCTTGATGTTTTCCGCTAATCAGCTCCGCTTCTCGCACCAATTTGCTTGTAAAGTTTTTCAACTCAGCCACTTTTTCTCCCGACGCATTAAAAAATTCAAGTGTTACATAAATCAGCTCTTTTTCCCGCCGGACGGAGGAGCGCTTAATTCTCGTCATGCAATCCGACTGCAAAAGTGCAGAAGCGGAAAAGGATTCATAGAACAGAGGCAAATACAGCCTCTGTTCTCCTTTAAGCAAAGATGTGAGCAAATGATTGGCACCCACCCCGCTCCCGTCTATGAGAGTCGGGTGAAACATAAAGCCTTCTGCGTGAAGCATGGCTTCCGAACCGAGAGAAAGCTCAAGAAGGACGCCATTTTCCTCTTCATAGATGCAGCCTTTTGCTTTCATATATTCGCTATGCACCAATTCCTGACGTCTGCATTGTTCATATACATCATCAAGCTGAACAACGTTCTGTGCAGATGCTTTGATTTGACTGAGATCCAGTGTTTCTTCAAATATGGCTGGGGAGTCTGCGTACATATCAGCCTTCATATAGAGCTTTTCTTCTGAAACTTCTTTCCCATCACGTTTTTCAATTCCCTTGGCTGTGATTTGCCACTTTCCTTCTTTTTTCTCCGCGCATTGGATATTCAGAACAATTACTGCATCCTGGTCCGCCGTCAATGGCTGATAGATGGATAAATTCCGCAGCTGAAGCTCTGAGCAGGAGAAGCCGTGTTCTCTGAATATCTGGTAGATTATATCGATATAAGCCAATCCCGGCAGGACATTTTGTCCGTAAACCACATGGTGATAAATAAACGGATTTTTTAACGATAATGTGAGTTGTTTCGTTATCTTTTTCACGTTAGACCTCCACCTCATAAGTATCCCATATGTTTGCCGCAGTCATTTTCGAAGTCTCCGCTTCCAGCTTTGTCTCGCCTGGCGAAAGCATTCGTTTCTTTAATTGAGGAGGCGATTTTGGACTGCGCTTGATGGCGTGTTTTTCATCTTTTTCCCACGCCTCTACGATGACATGGACATTCGTCCCCCCATCGGCAAAGCAGTTAATAGCCGCAGTAGGCTGCGAATCTGTCCATTTTTCCAGGGCTCGGCTGAACGTGATGTTCGCTTTCTGTTGATCGAAATGCGCCATCTTTTTTTCACCTGATAAAAATGGGACAAAGCGGCGCTCTTTCAGCATCAGCACAACCTTAATGAAGCTGGCGATCCCTTCAGCACATAGCGGATGCCCGATGTTCGGCTTGATTGAGCCAAGAGAAAGAGGCGTTGAGTGCCCAGAACGGTACACTGATTGGATCGCTTTTAGCTCAAGGAGATCGGTTACGATTGAACCTGATCCGTTTGCCTCAAGATAGCTGATGTCCTCTGGTTTTTTTCCGCTTTTGAAAAGCGCATCTTTCATGACTTCCTTTTGCGCCTCAAGGTTAGGTGTTGCAGGTCCCGCCGTTCTTCCGTCGTTATTGACCGAGGCCGCTTTGACGACAGCATATATGGTATCTCCGTCTTCCAGTGCCTGTTTTACCGTTTTTAACATGACCATTCCGACGCCTTCACCTAACACAACTCCGTCAGCACGCTCATCAAACACATGGAAGAATGAATGCTTGCTTAAAATGCCGCGCCGGTCAAACAGCCTGTGAGAGGCATCTGAGCTCAGCAAGCTGACACCGCCGACTATGGCGGATTGAATATCTCCGCCACGCAGCGCCTGAATGGCCATATTCATGCCGACCAAAGCTGACGAGCATGCAGTGTCAACTACAACACTCGGGCCGCGGACATCAAAAAATTGTGAAAGATTAGCCGCTAAATAATTTTGGCCGACTGTCACGATCGGATTCTTGGCATGATCAAGGCTGTCTTCATCAGGTTTGTGCTGGCTTCTGCCTCCGATATAAACACCGACGGGCTTGCCCTTTATTTCCTCAGGTGTATAACCGGCGTGATACAAGAGCTTCAGACACTCTTCCAACACGAGCAGTGCTTGCGGATCCATCGCCCTTACGTCTTCTTCGTGAAGCAAAAAGAAATCAGGATCAAAATAGCTGACGCCATCTATCACGCCGGCATAATATGGCGTCTTACAGCCCCAACGCTTTGCCGGAATCGGGCCGATTGACGAACGCCCCTCGGATAGTAACGACCAATATGACTCCAATGTCTCTGCCCCAGGGAATCGGCAAGAGAGTCCGACAACGGCAATACCTTCTGCATGAGAGTCCGGTGACAAAATCGCTGGCGCCTGAATCTGAGGTGTAAGAGCTCGATCCTTCGCAGAAACAGATGCCTCCGCCTCTATTTTGTTCTCCAAAGGTGCTGATGCATCCGATATCCTGCCTCCGAATAAAGCGGACAGCCTTTCGGAATAAGAACCGATCAGCCAATCTGCGAACCTTTGAATTGTTGGGTATTCATATAGAATCGATGGATCGAGCGCTGCCTCTAATTTGCGGTTTATACGCTGGAGCACTTGTGCCAAAATGATCGAATCCACGCCATAATCCTGAAACACCCCGTCAACCTCGAAGTCTTCACGATCTATTCTCAGCTCTTCGGTAAACAGATCAACAAGCCAGGACTGTGTTTCAGATAATAACCCATCACATTTGGAAACTTCATCGGCCTCTTCAGTGTCTCTGGCTGGCGGGCTCTGTAAAGCAGCTTCCTGCAAACCGCCCTCATGCGGTTTCCTCCTTTTCATCAGCAGTTCCGGCTCCCAGTTTGTTTGATTCGCCATCGCAGGGAGAACAACCGGTCCGAACATTTTCGATACAATTTGATCTAGAAAACGTAAGCCTTCTGAATTCGTAATGCTCAACAAGCCGCTTTCCCGATACGCTTGATTTGTCACTTCACCCATACCGGTTTCTTTCCAGTTCGGCCACTGAACACTGATGATCGGCGCATGTTTCTGATGTGCTTCTGCAAAATAATCCATATAGCTATTGGCCATCGCATAGTCAGCTTGTCCCGCCGAAAGCTCCGGAATAATGGCTGAAACAGAAGAAAATAAGACAAAAAACTGTAAAGGCTCGTTACACACATGGCGATATAAGGTTGTAAGACCTGACACCTTAGGTTCCAGCACCCGCTGAATATCATCTGAAGTTTTTCGGATAAATGCCAGCGTATCCATATCCGTCAGACCTGCACAATGAATGACACCGCCAATCGGTCCTAATGTTCGCTTGATATGTTGCAGCGTTTGCTCAACCTGAGCATCATCAGATAACGTCAGCGACAGCATCTCCACCTGTACACCCTTCGCTTCCAGCTCCCGCACTGCCTGGATTTTCTCTGCCAATGATGTGTTTGATGTCTTAAAACGCGCCCACTCCTCTCGCGGAGGAAGCTGTTCTCGTCCGGTCAGCACCAGTTTTTTCACTCCATAGCACTCTGCAAAATGACGGGCGCATAATAGTCCGATGCCTCGTGTGCCGCCTGTAATGAGAAGCACATGATCTTTCGGGAAGACCGTGCTTTGTTCCGTGGCCTTACCTGTTTCCGGATGAGCTTTTAGAAAAGCTTGGTACCGTAAACCATCTCTGTAGCAAACCTCGGCATCATGAGAATCGGAATAAAACTCATCAGCGATCAACTTCGCGAGACGGCGATGATCAGTAACCTCCTCAGCATCCATATGCCTTGATATAAGATGGCTGTACTCGCATTGGAGCATTCGATACAACCCAGCCCGTGACGCACCAGCCATCAGGACAGATGTGTTTTGAAACGATTCGAGCCCCTTCGTCACACAAAGCAGCCTGAGCCCCTCTTTATGCCCGAATTCAACCAGTCTTTGCACCCATTCAATCCAATCCAGCCGGCCCTCATCATCCTTACCGCATCCGATGACATCCACTAGGCCGTCAAACTCTTTCCAATCAATGTCTGACTGATCATTTTCTATCCGGCTCACATCTAATAAGAGATGATTCGGAAAATACGAAGACACTTCTGCTGCTAAATCTGCTGTCTCTTGATTGCTCAGGATGGCAACAGTTCTTGTCCCCGGCACTGCTGAGCCAATTGGACTCAAACTCCATTGTTTCGTCAAAAAGCATGCAGCCCGATCTTCAATCGCATTAACCAGTTCTTTTTTGTCTCTTTCTGAATGTTCCTTTGCCGGCACCCAATAGTGATTCTTCGCAAACGGATATGAAGGGAGGCTGATCAGGCGCGGTTTGGTCTCTCCGTATAATGTGTTCCACTGGATTGAGACCCCTTTGACCCATAAATCAGCAAGTTTGGCGTATTTTCTTTTTCTGATCCAAGCATCAAGTGCCAACGCCATATCTTCATCCGCTGTAAAAATAGTCTGGGTCTCTTTATTTCGATGAGACTGTCCCCGGAAAAATTCGTCTGTTTCTTCCTTACCGTCAACAAACGCCTGCAGGTTCTTTTCAAGTTCCTGCATCGTCCCCGCAACACATGCCAGACGCTCATCCATTTCTTCGCGTCCGACCTGCAGGGTGTAAGCGATGCGGTGCAACTCCTGATCTGTATATTTTTTATTGCGAATCGCCTCAAGCAATTGCGAAGCACGATCCATCAGCCTGCTTTTATTTTTAGCCGACAGCACAATTACGTTTGGCTGTTCTGTAGCCGTGTGTTCTGAATTGGCTTTTGGCATATATTCTTCAATCACAATATGCGCGTTTACTCCGCCAATCCCAAACGAACTGATTCCGGCACGGCGCGGAAGCTCGTTTCCGTCGCGATCTGTGACAGACTTCCATTCCTGTTTTTCCTGAACGATGTAAAACGGACTGTCAGTCAGCTGAAGATAAGGATTAAGCGTCTCGCAATGCAGGCTTTTCACTAACGTTTTATGCTTCATTTGCAAAAGCACTTTGATCAAACCGGAAATACCTGCTGCTAGCTCTAAATGACCGATATTGCTTTTAACTGAGCCGATGCCGCAACGGTGATCCGGAACATCCGGCTGGCTCTCGCCTCTCATATTGGATAGTTCCTTAAACGCAGCTTTCAGCCCATTTATTTCAATCGGATCGCCCAATTCCGTCCCTGTTCCATGTGCTTCGATATATGTGACAGTGCTTGGATCTATGCCTGCTTGGCGATATGCACGCACCAACAAATCAGCTTGTGCTTTCGGATTAGGCGATGTCAGGGTATTGGCTCTTCCGCCGTGATTTTCCGCTGTCCCCCGAATAACGCCGTAAATATGATTTCCGTCGCGCTCGGCATCTTCCAGCTTTTTCAACATGACCATTCCGACCCCTTCGCCTCTGACATAGCCATTCGCATCGGCGGAGAAGGTTTTACACCTGCCGTCTGTGCTGAGCATCCCCGCCTTGCTGTAGCTAATATGCGCCTCCTCGGTTAAGATCGTATTCACGCCTCCAGCGATCGCCATCTCACAATCACCGTTTTGCATCGCAGTCACAGCACGGTGAATGGCTACAAGAGAACTGGAACAAGCCGTCTCTACTGGCTCGCTCGGACCATGAATATTTAAAAAATAACTCATTCTATTCGGGCCTACCGAAGGAATCATATGACCTGTAGCAGCATGGCCTTCAATTGGAAGATTCGCTCTATGGAATAGATCTTTATAACCGGTGTTTCCCGTACCGATAAAGATACCAGTCCCTGTCCCCGAAAGGCTTTGCGGCGAGCAACCCGCATCTTCCAATGCCTTCCACACGTATGTCATTAACAAGCGCTGCTGAGGGTCTACATAATCAGCTTCTCGCGGCGAAATACCAAAAAACAACGGATCAAACTCTGCGACACCATCTATAAACCCGCCCCATTTGATGTCGGTTTTATTGACGTCAGTGTCTGGGTTTCCATAATGCTCCCGCCAATCCCATCGATCTTTTGGAACTTCTGTGATGCTGTCTTTTCCTTCTTCTAGGTTTTTCCAAAATTCGTCTATATCCATAGCGCCAGGGAATCGGCCGCTGATGCCGACAATTGCAACCGGCTCAAAATCGGCAGCCTGCTTTTTGTTTCTTTCTGCTTTTGCAATAATAGGCTGTGTAAAGCGGCGCTTTCTACGTGATGTGATTTTCGGCGCTTCAGGGGATTTTGTCTGTAACTCTTCCTGCCCCTCTGGTTTTTCTCGCTCCTGAACCAGGGTGTCACCATGTTCAACGGTCAAATACTCAGCCAGGCTGTGGATGCTTCCATATTCAAAGAAAATGGTCGGCGTTAGCTCCAACTGAAATTCTTCGTTTATCTTGTTTGTAAAGACCGTAAATGTAACGGAATCAAATCCGTATTCACTCAGCTCTGTATTGACATCAATATCTTCACTATTTACTTTTAAAATTGCACTGACCATGTTGCTTAATGATGCCTCCAGGCTGCTTAAACTGTGCACTAAGTTTGTTCTTTCATCTATGCCTTTAGCAGTAGCATCTTGATTCCATTCGCCCTGATACGCAGCAACTACATATTCAGCCAGGCTTTGGACGCTACCATATTCAAAGAAAATGGTCGGTGTTAGCTCCAACTGAAATTTTTCGTTGATCTTGTTTGTAAAGACAGTGAATGTAACTGAGTCGAATCCGTACTCACTCAGCTCTGTGTTGACATCGATATCGTCTGTGTTTACTTTCAAAATTGCGCCAACCATCTGGATTAAGGCTGCTTCCAATTTTCTAGTTTGTCCTTGATCCTGATCCGCCTTTCTCTGATCGTTCCGCTTGGCTTTCGATCCTGCGGAAAGCAGTTTTTGCTTCATTTTCTGAAGCTGTCCTTCCATCACAAAAACTTGCGGCTTATCAGATGCTATCCCTTGATAAAATGCTTTCAAGCCACTATCTGTCGGCATCGGGACCATTCCCGTCGTTTTCAGCATTCTCTTTTCATCTTCAGCGCCGACTTGCATACCGCCTTCTTCCCATAACGGCCAATTGAAGGAAATGGTGGAGCCGAATCTCTTTTTTGATGCCGCAAGAGAACGGCGGTATTCAGCAAATGCATCCATAAACGAATTGGCTGCCGCATAATCGGCTTGTCCAGCGTTTCCTAAACATCCCGAAACAGATGAGAAGAAAATGAAAAAGTACAATGGGAAATCCTTGCTGCATTCGTCTACATGTAACAACCCGCTTACTTTAGGCTGCAACACTTCTTGAAACTCTTCATTCGTTTTATGAATGATGAAGTGATCTTTAATGCTGCCTGCACCGTGAATAATTCCATTGAGAGTGCCATATCTTTCTTTGATTTCCTCAAAAAGATGACGAACCGCATGCTGATCACTTACATCAGCCTCCCGATAGACAACCTCCGCTCCGATGCTTCGAAGAGCTTCCAGTTCGTTTTCCTTATCCTCACTTAAAACAGATCGTCCCGTCAGCACAATAGTAGACCGGCCAGTTCGATTGGCAATTTCCTTTGCAAACAGAAGGCCTAAGCTTCCTGCTCCGCCTGTGATTAGATAAACACCTTCGTCTCTCCACGGCATGTGAAGCGTATCAGCTGAAGGAAGCACCATTTCCCTCCAGCCTTTCACAAAACGGTATCCAGCCTCATATCGAATCTGTTTGTCAAATGGTCTCCGGCTGTCGTCTTTCAGCTTGAGGTGAAGGTCTATCATCTCTTCAGGTTTCTCAATTTCGATGACCTGAGCAGTCAGTTTGCTGAACTCTATTTCTGCTGTTTTAAACAGACCGGAAACGCCGGCAAACAATTGCTTCTCTTTTTCCAGCGGAACAATCGCTTGAATGATGATACGGCCTGCAGAAAGCTCACGGACCTTGCTTTGCAGGAGTTCAAAAATGTTCTGCATGTAACATTGATAACGTTCAGCAATATGTCCTTCAGCTTCGTTTAGAGTAATCACACGGACATCTTTCATGTGGGAGGCAATGCTGTCTGTGACACTTCGTTCAGTTTCGAAGAGAACAATGATATGCTCCGTGTACGAAGGATCTTCGTCCTCTCGTTCTTCATTCTGTTTTTCCCACACCGGTTCAAGCATTAAGCGTTCGTGCCGTGTTGAAGGCTTTGAAGGATGAACCTCCCCTTCTAATACTCTCGTTGAGAATCCTTTGATCCTGACACATACGCTTCCACCCTCGTCAATGACATCGATATCCGCTTTCTGAACAACCCCTCCGGAGTGATCGCTGTCACTTAAGCGGGCATAAGCCCACATAGAAGAAGAACACCCTTTGATCACCTCAAGCTCCTCAAGCGCAAATGGCAAAATCAGCTTTTGATCCGTCAATTCCTGCATGATGCATATTGTTGCTGTCTGCAAGGCGGAGTCCATGATACTTGGGTGCAGCACAAACTGTTCATTCGTTCCAGAAACGATTTCTGGAAGCTGCAGCTGCGCCAAAACCTCTCTGTTTCCTATATTCACATTCTTAATTCCTTGAAAGGCCGGGCCATGGAACATTCCTCTGCTTCTGCCTTCTTCGTAAAATTGATCAGGCGACATCTTTCCTTTGCCGCAGCGGCGTGATATTTCAATGAGATCTGCGACTGGCGTTTCGGCAGCAGATGCCAGCTCCGCACTGCCTTGACTATGAATAACAGGGTCGTCCCCGTCTTCCTGTATACTGTAAATGTCAAAGGTGATTTTTCCATCTTCTTCAGGAAAGAGACTGATATCCACTTGAGCTGAATGTCTGTCAACCACAACAGGCTGAACCCAGACTGTATGATTCAATCTGATTCTGACATCTTGGCCAATTTCACTTCCTGCCGCCTGGTTTATAGCCGCGTACACCATTTCAAGGTACGCAACACCAGGAAGCACAGGCTTTCCTCTTACCACATGGTCTCTCAGGAAGAATTCGTCACCAGTGAAAACCGAACTGAATTTCTGTTCAGAAAAATCAGATGTATTCTGATGAAGCAATGGATGAATAGAGCCGATCCCTGTCTGATTTCCGGATATCTGCGCCACCGGTTTGCGGTCATCCTGCGACGGCCAGTATCGTTCCTTTGCAAATGGATAAGTCGGCAGACTCATTCTGTTTGGGCGCTCACCCTTGTAAAGCTGCATCCAATCTATATGCGCTCCCTTGCTCCACATTTCTGCAAGCTTGTTTACTTTTCCTTTGGCCATCCACTTACGTATGAGTTCAGCGCTGTCCTCATCCTCCGTCAGCCATGAAACCTCCCTGGCATTGTGCTTACTCCCTTGAAAACAGCCTTCAATCGCTGTTTTTCCATTGATAAAATCTGTGAGCCTCTGTTTTAACTCATTTACATGATCGGCAATAAAGACAACGCGATGCTCCATCGCTTCGCGCCCCACCTGAAGGGTATACGCAAAATCAGGCAGCTGGCTGTTCTCAAGCCCTCTTCTTTCCAAATAGGCCAGAATGTCTTCTGCATACTCTTGCAGCCTCTCTTTATTTTTCGCCGAGATCGGGACGATGCAGGTTCCGTCTATCTTTCTCTTATCTGAATCCCTTTTGAATTGTTCAAAAATGGCATGGGTATTTGTCCCGCCAAGCCCGAACGAGCTAAGTGCAGCCCTGTGCGTTTTGATCTCACGGCTTAACGTTTTCTTTTGATCGACAACGTAAAAAGGAGAGCTGGCTAAGTCTGTATTTGGATTCGGCTCCCTATAATTAATACTCGGTGCAAGCTCTTGATGATAAAGACTCATCACGACCTTAATGCAGCCCGCAAGACCGGCGGCTGTATCTAAATGTCCGATATTGGTTTTCACCGACCCAATGCCGCAAAATTGCGTTTTATTTGTATATTGCCTGTAAACGTTTGTTAAAGCCGCCAGCTCGATCGGGTCCCCCAGCTTCGTTCCGGTCCCGTGTGCTTCTACATAGCAGATGGATTCAGGCTGTACCTTCGTTTGATTCATGACCTGTTGGACCACGTCAGCCTGGCCTTTAACGCTTGGAGCATAAAAGCCGACTTTGTCAGCGCCGTCGTTATTTACACCAATGCCTCTCAGCAAGGCATAGATATGATCCCCGTCCTTTACTGCATCAGCTGCTTTTTTCAGCAATACAACAGCAACGCCCTCACCGCCTATCATTCCGTCAGCTGAAGCGTCAAAAGCTTTAATATGTCCATCACTCGAAAAGTTCAGCCCCGGCTGATGCACATATCCGATATTTGACTCGGTATGCAGCGTTGCACCGCCAACTAAAGCATAATCAGATTCACCCGACAGGAGGCTCTTATAGGCAGAATGCAATCCAATCAGAGATGATGAGCAGTTGGCATGAACGAAATAGCTTGGCCCTCTCAGCCCGAGCTTATGAGAAATCATTGTCGGAATCGTCCCGCTCTGTGCAAGCACCCACGAAACATAGCCGTCCGGCGTCTCCAAGCTCTCTGTTGTATCTGACGGCAGCAGCGCGCGATAAGAATTATTGCTTGCCGACATAAAAACACTGGTTTGCGGAATCTGCCTCGCAGCATAACCGGCATCTTCTATTGCTTTCCATGAATGAGTCAGCAGCATCCGAAGCTGAGGGTCCATAAATTCAGCGTCTTTAGGAGAGATTTGAAAGAAGCTTGGATCAAATCTGTCTTTCCCCTCAATTGAAGCTTTAGCAGGGACATAGTCGGCATTCTCCGCTATCTCCTTTGAAATGCCAAAGCGCTGAAGCTCTTCTTTATTGAAAAACGCTATGCTTTCCTTGCCGTCTCTGAGGTTCTCCCAAAATTCATCATGATTTTTTGCCCCTGGAAATTCACACGATATGCCAATAATCGCTACACTATCGTCATAATAGTCTGGGAGATCACTCATCTCGGTAGACTGATCTTCTATATGAGCTGCCGGGTCTGTCGGCATATGGTCACTTGCATCGCCCATTCGCTGTTCAGTGATGTACTGGCTGATATTTTTAATCGTTGAATACTCAAACAGGTCTGTGACAGAAAACTCACAGGATAGTTCATGTTTGATACGATCAGCCACAGTGACCGCGAGAAGCGAATCCCCGCCCACATCGAAAAATCCGTCATCCCATTCAATGTCACTCGTTTTCAGCACTTCCTGCCAAATGGTAAAAACAGTATCCTGAATGTTCTTAGGAGAGGTCTGCCTTTGCTTTAGCTGCTCCCCTGATAAATCGATATTCTTAAGGCTGTTTCTATCTATCTTTCCGTTCGGAGTTAACGGCATATGATCAAGCTGAATAAAATAAGAAGGCACCATATAGGCAGGCAAAGCGTTTTTCACAAAATGACGCAGCTCTCTCGCTGTGAGAGAAGCATTTGCATGTTTAGCTGTATAATAGGCAGCTAGGTTATCCATATCTGCGACCACAACGCATTCCAGAATGCCGGGATGCTCACTAAGCCTGCTTTCAATATCACCAAGTTCAATACGGAATCCGCGGATTTTTACTTGATTATCGATGCGGCCTATATATTCAATTCGCCCTCCCGTAAGCCAGCGGGCCATGTCTCCCGTTCTATAAAGCTTAGACCCAGGCTCAAAAGGGTTGTCAATGAATCTCGAATCCGTTAATTCTTCCTTTTTGTAGTAGCCCTTCGCCACACCGTCTCCTGCAATGCACAGCTCACCTGGGACACCTGCCGGCACTGGCGCGAGCTGAGAATCCGTAATATAGATTTGTGTATTGGCGATTGGCCTTCCTATCGTGGCATGAGAGCATTCATCGTTAATGCGCTGAACCGCTGACCAGATAGTTGTTTCGGTTGGCCCGAACATATTCCAGGCTTCACTGCCCGTATCTAAGAAATATCGTTTTAATGTCTCAGGCAATGCTTCGCCACCGCATAAAATTTTCACGTTCTCTTCATTTTCCCAGCCTGAATAAAAGAGCATCTTCCACGTAGCGGGGGTTGCCTGCATCACTGTCGGTTTGATTGTGCGGATGTCCCGTTTCAGTTTTTCAACGTCTTTTGTATGCTCCGTTTGACAAATATAGCAGTGTGCGCCCTTTATTAAAGGCAAAAATAATTCCAGAACTGCGATATCAAAACAATAGGTTGTGACAGCAAGCATTTTATCCTCTGCCGTAAGACCTGGTGTTTCCCCCATCGAAACGAGAAAGTTTGTCAAAGCTTTATGCGGTATCATGACACCTTTTGGCTTTCCTGTGCTGCCGGATGTATAAATGACATATGCCAAGTTCTCTGGCGTGACAGTGCGTGTAAGCACTTTTCGATCAGAGGCTGTTTGAGCAATTTCATCCCAATCTTGATCTAAAAGAGCTGTTGTGACACCGTTCCAACTCAACGTATTTACTAATTCCGATGTCGTCAGTGTAATGAAAACTTCACTGTCCTCAAGCATGTATTCTAATCGTTCAGCCGGATAGGACGGGTCTAGCGGCACATACGCTCCCCCAGCCTTGAGGATCGCTAATAAACCCACTAGCATGTCCAGCGATCGATCCACATAGATCCCCGCCAGACGGTCAGGACCCACTCCATGCGCCTGCAAATAAATGGCCAGCTGTGTGCTTCTTTCATCAAGCTCCCGATACGTCAATGTTTGACCTTCATAGCTGACAGCCGCTCTATCATGCGTCTTTTTCGCCTGCTGCTCAAACAACTCATGAAAAGTTATATATGGATACGTTTTTCCTGTGGCGTTCCATGTTTTGAGAATCATCTGCTTCTCTGCCTCAGGTAATAAAGAATACTCTCTTAAAGGCTGAGAAGGATTCAACATCGCCTGCTCTGTTACATAAACAAAATGGTCGAACATGGCGGATATAGAAGCCGCATCAAACAGCCCAGTATTGTACTTGATGTTCAGCTCCATTTTTTCTTCTGTTTCCCACAGTTCAAATACTAATTCGTATTCGCCCTCTTGGTGAATATACTCAACGAAATCGACAGAAAAGAAGTCAGCATAGCGGCTCAGCAAGCTTTGATAGCTTCCGGATTGAAGAAAATTCTGATAGAAAAAAGCGGTTTGAAATACCGGTGAACCTGCTTGACTGCGAGGAATATTCAGATCCCTCACCATTTTTGGAAAAGGATATGCTGCATGATCAAGCCCATCCAATATCGTTAATTGCAATTTTGATATAAAGCTAGAAAAAGTGTCTGCCGGGTTCAGCTCACTCCGAATCGGGAGCATATTGAGAAAATGTCCAATGGCATCATCAAATCTTTCTTCCGGCCTCACCATGGCCGGCATGCCGACGATCTGTTCCTTTTGGCCGGTGTAACGGCCAAGCAGCATCATATAGCAGCTTAAGAATACCGTCGTGACATTTACAGAATGCTCTTTCGCAAACGTTCTGACCTGATTCATGAAGCCGCTGGACAGCCGCCTGGTGTATGTATCCTCTCTAAACTCAGAATCGACTGAACTTGCGCTGACATTAGGCAGCTGAAGATTCGGCAAAGTTCCCGATAGCTGTTTCTGCCAATATGTACGGTGCTTCACACCGTCTTTGCCGGCAAGCATGTTTTTCTCCCATGCCGCAAAATCATGATAAATGGCAGGAGAAACAGCTTTTTCCGGCTGCTGTCCTTTTAAAAGAAGCTGATAGGTATCAAACAGACTGCGTATAAATGTGACAGACGAAACTCCGTCAAAAATCAAATGGTGAATGACAACTAATAAAAAATGCTCTTGTTCAGATCTGGAAAAGCTCATGACACGCACTAACGGGCTGTTTTCCTTTACATACGGTTCCTTTACTTTCTTTCTAAGAAAAGCAGGAATATCAGACTCTTTCATACTTGAGATGTTTTCTGTCTTGATTTCAATTGAAAGTGCTGGCTCATTTTTAAGAAATGGCACTCCGTCTTTCTCTTGGATGACGTGCTTTAAGATTGGGTGCTGATTCAATACAAGGCCGAAAGCCTGCTGTAATGTTTCAAGGTGAAGCCCTGACGAAAATTTAAAACAGAGAGGTACGTGATATGCACTTTTTTCGGGTGACATTTTTTGCAATGTCCATAATCCTTTTTGAACCTCAGAGAGAGGCTGAAAAGTTGCCTGACTCCTTTCCGGTTCGGTTTTATATGTGTCCGTGCCCTTTTTGTCAGCAGACGAGCTGCTGAGGTCTTCATGTTCTGATAGATAGCTGGCTAAGCGTTCAATTGTAGGATATTGATGTATCTCTCTGGCTGTTAGTTTGATATGGTAGTTTTTCTCGATCGATCGAATGAGCTTCATCATCTTAATAGAATTCACACCAAGACTTTGGATATTTGCATTTGGCTCCACCCAATCGCGGGAAACATGCAGCTCCTCAGTCAAACAGGTGAGCAGATGCTCCTGTATTTCTTCCCTTACTCTTTTCACATGGTCTGCTTGCTGCATCTCCTCATCCTGGACCGCATCGTTCATCCGATTGGGTTTATGTAGCAAGTGGTCGAACTCTCCATTTTCAAATGAAGTTTTTAGCTGGGTGCGCTGGATCTTTCCAATAGCCGTTTTTGGAATCTCTTCTTTTTGTACAGGCAGCAAATATTCCGGGGTGACTCCGATCACCTGTGAGACATGGGATTGTATGTTTCTAAGAAGCTGAGACATCTGCTCATCATTTAATTTTGCGGAAGTAACAAAGAAGATAGCCAGCTGATCTGTTGAATTCTGGCCCAGACGGACAGCGCAAGCAGCAGTATAAGAAGTTTCAATTTCAGATAATTCTTCAACTGCAGACTCAATTGCATGACTGTAATAATTAATGCCGTTAATGATAATTGCATCTTTCGTACGACCTGTTATGGTTAAGCGCCCGTTTCGCAAAAAGCCAAGATCTCCGGTTTCAAACCAGCCGTCCTCTGTAAACACACTCTCATTCAAATCAGGCCGCTGGTAATAACCGCTAGTAACAGAAAGACCCGAGACTTGAAAACGGCCGATCTCGCCCTCTTCAACCAATTCATTATGGTCATTCACAATTCTCATAGAGAAGCCGGGGATTGGAGAGCCTATTTCAACAAAATGATCATCATCACTTGTTCCAGCCCGGGTAAATTCATGAGAAAAAATAACGCCCGATGAAGTTTCGGACATTCCCCATGCAGGTCGGATGGCGTCAGCAGGCAGTCCATGTGGTTCTAAAAGCTCAAGTATTCTGCGCCCTACCTTGGCTACCATTGCTTCACCGCCATTGAGCATGTATCGCATTGAAGACAGATCCCATTTCCTATCTTTTATTTCTTCTGCAAAATCAGTAACCAGGCCAAACGCAAAATTCGGCGCCCACGTAACAGAAGCTCGGTAATGATCAATCCAATCCAGCCATTTCAACGGCTCCATTAAGATTGTTTCGCTTGAGACGTTAATTTCCTGACAGCCAAGATAAACATCCCGCAAATGCAGCATTCCGATCCCTCCGACATGGTCAAACGGCATCCAGTTAAACGTAATATCCTCTCTGGTGAAGCCTTGCATTTGAATAATCCCTTTCACCATGCTCATAATGTTACGATGATTAAGCATAACTGCTTTGGGCGTTCCCGTACTGCCTGAAGTCAGCAATAAAAGCGCTAAGTCTTCAGGACTGGATTGATGCCAATCTGTGTCCGCTTCAGCGCTGAGCAGATCCTCTACAGCAATTGCCCTGAACCCTTCAAGCTCTTGTTCTTTTGCCCAATCGAGCATTTCCTGGTGCATCCCTCGGTCCGTAATCACCGCTGGCTTGTCAAGAAGCGTCCATGCGTCTTTCAGCTTTTGAGTGCCGCTGCTCGATTCAGCATACGTTGGCGGAACGGCTAATGGAGCCGGAACAACCCCTGTTAACACACACCCCCAGAACGCAGGGAGAAGCTGTGAATTGTCACCAAGCTGCAAAATCACGCTTTGTTTTGCTTTCAGGCCTGATTGGCGAAGCCCCTTCGCAATGCGCAATCCATCATCCCATAATCGTCTGTATGATTGGTAAACTTCAGTTCCATCCGGCTGCAAATAAATGATTCCCTTTGTATCCCCAAGCTCCGCCGCCGTTCTGTATAAAACTTCAGGTATTGTTGCCGGCTGCTTTTCAGATATATGTAAAGGCTCACCATGACTGACAGAAGGATTAGCTAATATGCGGATATTATCATTATTTCTCATCACGCTGCCTCCATTTCACCTGCAAAATTTTATATATATTTTCAGTTAATTACCATATAAGCCTTTGATTCTACTTTTGACTTCTTCATGATGAAATGTTTTCTCATGCATCATCAATTCCTGTTCAATGACGCGCGGCAGCTGATCGCGAAGCGGGGCAACCAAATGATCTTTCAGTGTAACCAGTGAGTTTCTCGGCTTTTCCGCAAGTTCTTGCGCCAGCTCCACTGCATAATCTAACACTTCTGCACGGGGCAGCACCTTAAAGGGAACCCCTCTTTTTTCAAGATCAGCTCCGCGGTAGCTGCCCGCATTCAATAATATTTCCTGGGCCAGGCTGAAACCCAGTTTTTTAGGAACGATAAAGGTAGCGCCCATTCCAGGCGTAAATCCGTATTTCATAAAATTAGCCGTATACACGCTTTCTCTGCTCAGAATGACAATGTCAGCAAAGAGCCCCATGACAAAGCCGCCTCCAATTCCATGGCCCTGCATTGCCGCAATAACTGGAATCTCACAATCCAGCGCCAGAGAATAAAGATTGTCATCAGTGAACTTGGTTAATCCCTGTTGAATTCGAAGCAGTCCTTCTTGCGTTCCTCCTGAAGCAAAATAATTATCATATCCTGTCAAAATAACCGCTTTGTATTTGGGGTTCTGCCGTATGTATTCAAACGCTTGAATTAGACCATCTGTAAGTTCTTGTGAAAACGCGTTTTTATGAGTGCGATCTTGCATCTTTACCTGAATAATGGCGGATTCAATTTCGATAAGCTCTACAACAGAATGCGTCATGATGTCCTCCTAACGGTTCTGATTGAAACGGTTACTGATCCTCCCATGGAAATTGTCCTGTTTCAACATACCTGATGATTCCCATTTGGTTTTGAGGATCAGAAAACATGTTTTGATTTGCAGTTAAAGCGGTAGCTTTCGCACGACTGACTTGATGATCAAGTGAGCTCATAAACTGTTTATAATGTGCGATTCCTTTTTTATTCAGCCTCCGCAAACGCAATAAATGCTTTCTCAGCAGCACGTCACTTTCAGCATCAAAAGCATCTATTAACCCCCATTCACTGGCTTCCTGAACGGAAATCGGCTTTGTCATAAGCGTCATATAATGCGCTTTCTGCCGGCCGATACGGCGAATCAGAAACGGTAAAACACAAGCAGGGTACAGGCCGAATAGCAGCTCAGAGAGACTGAATGACGCCGTCTGATCAGCAATGGCAATATCTGTGGCAGATACAAATCCTAGACCGCCGGCATTCACTTTTCCCCTGACATGCGAAATCGTGACATAAGGGCCGGTCTGCAATTTCAGCCACAAATCATAGAGAGGCTCTTGGGAGCTTGCCTGTTTTCTGCCCCTTTTCATTTCCTGATAGATTTCTTGAAAATCCGCTCCGAAACAAAACACCTCGGGAAGCCCCTCTAAAACGACAACCGTCACCGTTGATGTTTCACATTGGTTTAACACTTGCAAGCATTCTTCTATCAGCGTGTCATTAATCGTATTATTCGCTTCAGGACGGTGAAAGGTAATATAGCAAACCGACGCTTGAAAGCGGACCTTTATCGTTTGATAGGTCACGAGATCCACCTGTACTTCCGATGAAACTCAGAAATTTCTTCTAAAAACAAGCGCGGCTTCTCTTGAGTGGACTGCATGATGCCCGGTATCATCTCAAAGTCCAGCTTTACATTGCGCGTCCCAAACCGCACCATCCCGCTCCCCTTAAACAATAGCTCATACTCTTCCATGGAGAGCTGATACCGGCGATCCAAATGCTTCTCAATACCAAATGTTCGCTGACGCTCCTGGCCTTGCGGAGTTGTAATTCCGCTGTAAAATTCAGAACAGCAGCCGGATCCGTAGGAAAAACAGCCAATTCGTTTAGGCGTATCAAATCTCCCTTGGTCTATCGTGCTGGCCAATGCCAGAAACAAGGCTGCCCCCATAATATTTCCAACCCGTTGACAGTAGTTTAAACCTGGTTTTACCCGAGTTAAAAAATCCGTCTCAATCCCGGATGTTTTCACCTTCGCCACCTTACGCATCATTGTCCGGTGCGCACCTTTCACCATCCCGCCAAAGGGCGTATGGTAAGCAAGATATTGAAACGTGTCCTGATAATTGGCACCCGGTACACGCTTTTGATATTCCAGAAAGGTCTGTTCGCAGCAATCCAAATATGACATTAAAGACAGATCAGAATCTCCCGCTTCACTGTCGGGAATGGGGCGGCACGTGTCCATCACTTCATAGCCGTAATAACCATTTGCTCCGGGATCTATTTGAAACACCTCGGGATTTTCGCCAACTAAAACGGCCACCGCTCCCGCTCCGGCGCTCGGTTCCGCATAAGACCAATCTTCGCTTAAAGCGTCTCCGCCCTCAGCGATTAAAAAACGTGAAATATCACTGGCGATAACCAGTGCTTTGGCACCCGGAGAAGTCTGGGATAATATAAAATTCACCGCCATCTGAAATCCCGCTGTCCCTGAATAACACGCCTGTTTAACCTCAAACAAACGGCAGTTGCGGTTGAGACCTAAATATTCATGGATATATGTACTTAACGATTTCCCAAAGTCGATCCCGGATTCAGAGCAAGTGATCAGCAATTCAATCCGATCCTTCTCTGCTTCAGATAAAGCATCAATAATCGGCTTAGCTGCATTGACTCCGAAGGTCACGGGATCTTCATAAGGCAGTGCTACCGCTTTTTCTTTCATTAATAAGTTTTCAAATCTCGCAGTATCTAAGTGTCTGTATTGGGCCAGCTCCATGACATCAAGGTATGCCGTTCCGCCAAAGACATTCATCGCTTCTATTCCGGCTGAAACCATTTATGATTCGCCTCCACATTTCTCAATGTTTTGTATACAAACCGCGGTGTTCATTCCGCCAAACCCCATGCTTAAGCTCAGCGCATTTTTGATGCGGTATGAAATCGATTTCTCATTTACCCAGTGAAAGGAATCATCGATTGGATGATCCAAATTCCGGCTCGGATGCAGGGCAGATTTTTTCATTTGCAGCAAAACAGAAATAATCTCTACGATGCCCGCCGCACTAAGCCCGTGTCCGGTTATCGATTTTGTTGCATTGATATAAGCATGGGAAAGCCGGCATGCACGGAGCGCCTTTAATTCTATTTCATCTCCAATAAAAGAGCCTGTTCCATGAGGATTAATATAATCAATATCTTCTGGTAAAAGCCTGGCACGCTCCAGTGCCTGCTGGATGACATGAATCTCTCCTTCTAATGAAGGATCAGGATTCCGGTTTCCGTCCAGTTTGATTGACCAGCCAGACAATTCTGCATAAGGTTTGAGACCTCTTCGTAAAGCCGTCTCCTTTCGTTCTATTACCAATGCACCGCACGATTCTCCATAGATAAACCCGTCTCTGTTTTGATCGAAGGGACGGCACGCTTTTTCAGGTTCATCAGCATATTTGTCCGTCCCCATAGCGCCTAAAGCCCTTAGCGCCTCGCATTCCATATAAGAAAGATCCATTAAAGCACCAAGTGCTATGCAAGTATCAACTTCGCCTGACAGGACTTGCTGAATCGCATGAATGACTGCTAACTGGCCGCTGGCCGAGGCTCCTCCCACCGTATATGCTAATCCCGTGATGCCAAACTGATCTGTACATATCCCGCAAAGATCGCTGTCCATGAAAGACAGACCATACGCCGGAGAAATAAAACCGGAGCGGTCTTGATACCTTTCATAAACTTCAAAGTTTTCTCTCTGTTGAAAATTTGATCCGCCAACAACCAGTCCGATACGTGAGGAATCTGCATCGTCCAATTCAGCCTCCTCCCAAGCCTCTGTGAGAGTTACCAATGCAGCGCGGCTGGAGAATGATGCTTTTCGCAACATTTTTTTAGAGAGTCGGTCAGGATAAGACAATGACGCAATTTCGGCTCCGATAAACCGGCTGTCTTTTTGTCTGCCTGAACGCTTCATGACATCAAAGGCATGTTTGCCGGACAGCAGTGAGGAAGCAAAGTCCTCTTTCCCTTGACCGATAGAGGCCGTGACGCCTACACCGGTCACCACTACCTCAGGCAGATTGCACTTTGTCATAAAGCACCTCAGCTAATTCACCGATGTTTTTCACCCCGGATAGCTCAATGCGAGGGATTTTTAACGATAAATCCTCTAGCACCATCGTGATAATTTCAGCTCTGTCTACAGAGTCAGCTCCTAATTCAACTAACTGATCTTCAGGCTCAAATCTGTGTCCGTCTAATTCAGGAAGCACCTCGCAAATATTGGTGATTAGTACTTCAAAGATTCTCTGTTTATCCATAATGCGCTCTCTCCTTCAAGGGATTATTTTAATGATTTTTATAGGTATATTTTCATAATATTCAAACTTTTATTTTTATGTTGTCTGTTTCATGCGACGGCTGATACATCGATTGCATCCGTTCATGAAGCAATACTGCCGTTTCTGTCATTAATTTTTTCCCGATTTCATCCACATGGCGGTTTCGCCAATTTTCTAATTGCGACCCTTTAACCCATTGATTAAAGGCTCCCAGCGCGGGACCGCAGTGAATTTGATAATCGACCTTCGAATGTTCGCTTCCGCTGATTGCCAATTTTGAGCTGTATCTGAAGTACCATCGGAAAATCAAAGCCATTTTATGCTTCGGGTTTTGTTCAGCCTTCTCAATGTCTGCCGCGGGATAATGCAATGCAATATCTTTATATATGTCTTCTATACTGCGTTTAAAGTATTTCTCCTCAAGCTGGGCCAGCATCTTTGCATCCAGCTCACGTATAGACCCATACCGCTGGTACAGTTCATATAACTTGTTTGCCCGTGCGGGAAAGAACACGCCTTTCTTTAGCACCTGCACTTTACTGCCCGATTCAAACATATCACCTGCAGGCGCATAGGCTGTATCTTGTACATTCATCTGCTGAAGCAAATCCTTTACTTTATCACTTGTTGCCGCCTCAACCGTACATTGATTGATTGAGCCTGTTAGAATAAAATCAGCCCCTAGCATAAAAGCCGCCATCGCTGCCTCAGGTGTTCCAATTCCTCCAGCTGCACCAACTCTTATTTTTTTCCGGTATTGATATTTTTTCATCATTTCATCTCTTAAAGATGTCATCGCCGGCATCAGGCTGTATGCTACACCGCCATCTGTATGACCGCCTGAATCAGCTTCTACACAAATATCGTCAGCCATCGGAATGCACCGCAACAACTCAGCTTCGTTCATAGTGATTTTATTTTCTCCTAAAAGCTTTTGCAGCATATTCTCAGGCGCAGGACTCAGAAATGATTCTGCAACTTCCGGCCGTGATATTTTTGCTATGAGACGATTTGAGCATATAACGTCACCATTTTGATTTCGTTTCACTCCTTTTGCGCGGTACCTTACTAATGCGAGAGTGACACTTAAAAATGCTGAAGCCTCCACTATGCTCACTTGATTCCTCAATAAAAGATCGATCATTTTTTCTTCTGATTCAGTATGTTTCATATTGTGGACCAGATTGATGCCGTAGGCTTGTCCTTTCCCTAATTCACCTTGTATAGCATGGATCGCATCTTCAACCTCTTTCAGGCTCAGACCTCCTGTGCCAAAGAACCCCATCATTCCCGCTCTTGACAGCTTTACTACCATTTCTTTCGAAGCAATGCCGCGGTACATTCCTCCTGCAAGATAAGCATATGTAAGATGATAATCTTGTTTAAATTCAGCACTTCCTAAAGATTCTGCCGTAATCCCAGCTTGAACATTGCGTTGCTCCTTTAGATGCGCACTGATCGCGGGGTTCTTTTTCGGTATATATGTCAATGGTTCAGCTTCATTTTTAATCCGATGAATGAGACCGGTTAAAACAGTTCCAGGCCCAATCTCTGCAAACTCCATTTCTCCTCTTCCCATCAGAAAACGAATGCTGTCCGTCCATTTCACTGTGTTGTCCATTTGTTCAGATAATGTATCTTTTAATCTGTCTTGATGGTATGGCTCTGCGTAGACATTGGAGATAACCGGGATCGCCAAAGGTGCAAACTGGAATGAGTCAATATATTGCTTAAATACCTGTTTGGCTTCATTCATATATCTGGAATGAAAAGCTCCGCTCACATTTAATGGATGAAACAGCTTTACTTCCTTGGTGTTTTCAAAAACAGCCCGAGCTTTTTCAATCTCGTTTTTCGGGCCAGAAATCACAATTTGCCGGGGCGTATTTTCATTTGCCACATCAATGTCATAAAGACGGTGCTCTTCTAAAACGGCTGTAACTTGTTCCTTACTCAGGCCGATCACAGCAGCCATTCCGCCCCCTGTAATTCGTCCCATCAATTCTCCTCTTTTTTTGACGAGCCTTAATCCGGTTTCAAAATCAAAGGCACCGGCTGCCATCAGCGCATTGTATTCTCCTAAGCTGTGTCCTGCCGCAAAATCAGGTTTTCTGCCGGTCTCCTCCACTCTCTTCAAGTAACTGAGTGCATTAACAACATACAAAGCCGGCTGCGTGTATTCAGTATGATTTACATCCAGATATGATTTTTCGGTACATAGCTTCTCTATTGAATAGCCCAATATTTGATCTGCTTGATCTGTCAAATGCTGATACTGTTCAAATAGCCCTTGTCCCATCCCCTTTTGCTGGGAGCCTTGCCCTGGAAAGACATATGTAATCATCTTGTAAACTTCCTTTCTGGTGTACGGAAATACTCAACCGTATTCAGATTTTTCAGCTCCTGATGAAATGGTGTTATGATTGAGCAGCAACGGTCAGCTGAATCACCCGGAATCAGCTGTTTCACAAAAGCAGCTAAGGTGCCGGATGGCCCTAAATCGATAAACTTGCATGTATGCTGGCTTTCCAAATATCGAATCGCTTCACGAAACATCATTGGCTTTCTGACCGCATTCCAAAAGAAATTCTCGTCCATTACGTGAAGGCAGCTTCCCGTTAAGCTCGATACAATCGGTATTGACGGTTTTTGAAAAGATTTTGATCTTAAAAATTCTGCATAGGCACTCTCTGCCGGATCAATAAGCGAAGAATGAAAGGCATAGGACACAGGAAGCAGCTGGCAAAGAATCTGCTTCTCCTTTAAATCCTCCATAATCTTCCTTATATGATCTTCTTCACCAGAAATGACGAAGTGCGAATCATAATTGATAGAAATGAGTTCACTATTTCCAAACAGTTGCGGATAATCATTCAGCAATTGCGGTTTGTCCAGAATGGCCATCATTTTTCCTTTATCGCAGGAATTTTGGATGATAATAGCCTGTTCAAGTATGCAATCCAGTATATCCTCTGCGTCTGACACACCAGAAACTGCCGCTGCTGCGAATTCTCCCAGACTTGATCCCAATACGTAATCAGGATAAATTCCCCTGTCTTCCAAAACCTTATATAAGGAATACTCAATCATAAAAATGGCGGGGTGGGAAAAAAGAATACTGTCAAACGGATCTGACACACGTTTACCTGGATGGTAGATTTCTTCAACAATGGATGTGCCGATTCGCCGTGCTGCAATGGCATCCATTTCAAGCATTGATTGGCGAAACACGGTATTTTCCTTAAATAGTTCTTTCCCCATGTGATAGTATTGGGAACCTTGCCCGGAAAACATAAAAACAAGCGGTTCATTCATGTGTATAACCTTCTTTTTTTATATTTATGACGGCTATTGGATTTCTCATTTCCATGCATGTTGTTAAAGCACATAGCAGCGATTGAAATGAAATTAATAAACGGAAAAGACATATGTGAAAAAGTAAAGGAGATTCAACTTGGAAGGATTGCTATTGGTGCTCTGGATGCGGTTCATTTATGACGTGATCGTAGATGTATGTTGATATCTCAAAATTGATGTAACATGATAACAGGATCAGCAAAGAACATCGACTCTATGATTGGTGGGTGCGGTTAAAAAATGGACCATCTAGATGTGGGAGCGATGGTTTGACAGACCGGCTGACATAGTTCAAATGTCTAACTTAATTTATCAGCCTCTTTATGTAACAGTATATAAAGTTATTCAATTAGAAACAGTGTCAATCGAACGATTGAATCTTTAAAACTTTATACCTTAAATGAAAGGAAATCTGTGTTTAGACCTGATTGATGAGATACATGGCCATAGGGGCAAATGCTTTAGCTGGGCATTGCTTCCGCATCTTTCTTTATGCGATGAATTAACCCAGTTAAAACATTTCCAGGCCCTACCTCCTCAAACTCCATATGGCCTTTTTTCATTAAGTAGCTTATACTGTCAGTCCATTTCACTGAATGATTAATTTGATCAGCCAGCGTCTGTTTCATGAATTCGTATGTATACGGTTTGGCATACACATTAGAAATAACTGGGATAGACGGAGGCGAAAAATAAAAGGCATGAAGGAACTCCTCAAATTCTTCTTTTGCCTTATTCATGTATCTGGAATGAAACGCGCCGCTTACGTTTAAGGGGAGTACCATTGTAACTTCAGTCATCGTTTCAAAAAGAGATGCGGCTTTTTCAATCTCATCTTTTTTTCCTGAAATTACAATTTGATATGGGGCATTCACATTAGCGATATCAACATCATGTAAATGATATTCTTTCAGAGCCTTTGCAACCTGCTCTTCATTTAGTCCCATAACAGCTGCCATACCGCCGTTGCTTATCAGACTCATCAGCTCGCCTCTTTTTCTGACAAGCTGTAAACCTGTCTCAAAATCAAAGACTTCAGCTGCAAATAACGCATTGTATTCACCCAAGCTGTGCCCGGCGACAAAGTCAGGTTTCACTTCTTCATCCTTGATTTTTTTCAGATAGCTTAGTGCGTTTACCACATATAATGCCGGCTGAGTAAATTGCGTTTTGTTTAAATTGGAATAAGGATTTTCCAGGCAAAGACGTTTGATAGAATATCCTAAGATCTCATCTGCCTGATCCGTCAGTTCTTTAAATTCATCGAATAGGCCGCCGCCCATTCCCTGTTTTTGTGAACCCTGACCTGGAAAAACATATGTGATCATTCTCTCAAAGCCACCCTTCCGATTAGTAGATGTATTTCACTTCTGTATGATTTTATAATAGTGATGACCGGATAAATAGTAGCATGTTCATGTTGATGGTAACCTCTGTAAATATTATCCGTCAAGTTAATTTTTCCTACAGTTTGCTCGATTGTTTTTCTGCTTTTTTCCATTGAGGAATAAAGGATCAGGAGATATAACAGAACATAAGAAAAAAGACCCAGATCACGTATAGGGCGCCATATCATGATAATGCGCTTCATTTTCTTTCAAATGAGTTTTCAAAATAAATAACACCTTCTATGTAATCATTTTCGAAAATAAAAATCATTTAGATATTCGAAGAAAAATAGGATAATAGATTCAGAAGGATTATTTAAAATCAAAAATACCTTTTTGGTTTTTACGAGTGCGAAATTTCACAAAATATTCTTTTTTATCAATTTGAAAGTAAATATTATGCTGATAAAGATCCTTTATCGAATGGCCGGGCGATTTGCCAAATGAGTGACCAGGATACACCCGTACATGGGGTGAAACCTCCGACTTTATTCTTTGAATACTATCAAACATCTCTTCCGCAGAGCTGCCATCATCCTCACATATGCCGCACCCTTCTGTAAACACCGTATCTCCGGTAAAAATACTCTCAGAAAACAAATAACACATTCCGCCGGCTGTATGCCCCGGTGTGAGAAGGCATTGTGCTCTTGTGTTTCCTATGCTGATTGTCTGATGATCATCTAGGCTAATTAAATTTCTGCATCGGAATTGATAATAATCAATTTCTTTTTTTGACATATAAACTTGAGCGTTAAACATCTTCGTCAGCGGGTCTACCAAATTTACATGATCATAATGAGAGTGTGTCAATGCGACTGCCTTTAATTCCGCTTCGAGTTCAGAAAGTGTAGTGGTTATCTTACTCAATTCCCATGAGGGATCAACAACAATTGCAGATCTGCTTACAATATCTTCAATGATATAGCAATAATTCGTCCAGCCCTGATACCTTGTTTTAATTGGATGCACCTTGTAAGTAAGATTCATTTATACCATCCCTATCATGTAAAGTTCTTAAACGATGGACCAGTGTTCACCCCTCAGTCCGTCTTTCATTCCACTTTACCAAACAGCATGATTGTTTTCCATTTTTTTCAGAGATCCTTGTTCTTTGAAAATAAAAAAGCGACTCTTTTGGACGCATGCCCAACAAGAATCGCTTTTCGCACTAGTGCCTTAAGGATGTCGTTTTTGTGTCTCACGTGTATCTTCCACGCAAATTGACTCTACATGCTGCATAATGACCCGCTTGATTCGGTCTTTATTCACGCGCACAGGGTCAAGCATGGCATGTAAAGCCAAGCCGTCAACAAGCGCGTAAAGTCTCTCAGCTTCAATGTCTTTATCAGCATTCGGCTTCAGTAAATCGGATTCATCTAAATAGGCAATCAGATTCCGCATGCCGCTGAAAATCCCGTCATGATTCGCATCAAACATATCCTTTTTATGTCTGGCGTAAGCAGTAAAAGCAAACCAAACCTCCATCTCTCTAATCGTTTCTTCATTCGTCGGGACCATTTCAAGCAAAATTTGCAACACTTTTTCCTTAGGGAGCAAATCCCTCACTGCAATGTCCTTAATTCGGTCCGTCACCTTTTCTTGGACAAGTTTCATTGCAAAAGCAAGCAATTCATCCTGTGTAGAGAAATAATGGCGCAGCGCACCTAATGACAATCCTGCTTCCTTTGCAATATTTCTGGCTGATGCTCCCTCCATCCCTCGTTCTAAAATGACGCGCCACGTTGCTTCTGCAATTTGTTTTCTTCTTTTCTCATGGTCAATTTGTTTTGGCATAGCTTTATTGTAACAAGAAAAAAATGAGAGGGCAATTTTATAATACAGTTGTGTTACAAAAACAAAGATGGTAACATATTATTTAAATAATACAACTGTATTGAAAAGAGGGAAATGGATTGAACGGTATCGCATGGATGATTGTTTTCTGTGAAATTGCGTTTTGGGTTGTCATTGTTTTGGGGCTTGCTGTACGTTACGTATTCAAACGACATACATTAGGACTGCTATTCCTTGCCTTAACTCCAGTTATCGATTTGATTTTGTTAGCGGCAACTGGTGTGGACCTTTACCGCGGAGCCTCAGCGACCGCAGCCCATGGGATTGCAGCTGTTTACATCGGTATATCGATCGCTTATGGGAAACAAATGATTCAATGGGCAGATGAAAAGTTTCAATATTATGTGACAAAAAAAGGAACAAAACCGCTGAAACGTTTTGGAATGGACCATGCCAAGCACGGTGCGAAAGGCTGGCTAAGACATGTGCTGGCCTACTTAATTGGTGCGGGACTATTGGCAGGGATGATCTATTTTATCAATGACTCTGCCCGAACCGAAGCATTGAGCGGCATTCTTAAACTGTGGACTGTCATTATAGGAATTGACTTTCTCATTACAGCCAGCTATTTTATTTGGCCAAAAAAAGAGAAAGCTTCGGCGAATCTCAGGAGTTAACATGATGAAAAAGGCCCTTCCCCAGTGGAAAGGGCCTTTTTTGGTTTTGTTAAAATATGCTATACTATTTTCGTCAGAAAACAGACTTATAGATATTTTGGGCTGATTCAAGGGTGCTGTTTGTATGAGTAAGCAGGGGAAGGGAGTGTCATACTTGAACCATAAAGAACAGAACGAGCACTCTAAAGATTTTAACCTGAGATCAAAATTAATCGGAATTGTATCTATCATTTTTATCGCGGCCATTGCGCTTGCAGTCATCTTCGGCGGCTTTTTCTTCGGGATGAAAGGCTTATTCTCCATACTTGGCATCACATACGCTTCCAATCAAACATTAGCTTTATTTATTTTAGCCTGCTTTGCTGTAGGATTAATCATAGACCCACTCACAAAGATTATCTCTATCATTTTGGCAAAATCACTTTCATTGAAAAAGACTGCACTTTTTGCTTTTATACTGTATTTTATCAGCAATCTTATAACGATCTGTTTTGCAGATTACTTTATGCAGTCTATTTATATTCCAGATGTCTTGCTTGTTGTGATATCAGCTTTCATGGCTTTCATTGAACTTGCTTTTGATAACCAGCCTAATAGAGAAGCAGCTTAAAATGCCGATGGCAGATATGGAGAATTCATAACACCTTATATTTGGACACCACCAGTTATATAAACGAAAAAAACTCCCTGTTCACACGAACAGGGAGCAAAACACAATGTTGTAATTTAAATTCTGCATTCTAAAATGATTCTCAAATTTGGATCATCAAGTTCATCCAAAAAGATAATGATCTTCGGACCACATGCCATATGTTTCCACCCCCTCACCCAAAATATACATTAATCCTAATTTCCTGTAAATGTAAATTTTGTTATACAGAGGAACCATGAAGTATAATGCGTTAACACTGCTCACACGTTTACAACCGTTTCTTATAATCTGACACTCGAAGGAGTACAAAAAAAGCATTGATCCATTCAGAGAATGGATCAATGCCTACCACCCCCGCTACATCACGCGTTTGAACATCTTTTCCATCTCATAAGTGGAATGGTGTATGATGATCGGGCGGCCGTGCGGGCATGTAAATGGGTCTGATGTGCTTCGGAGGTCGTCCAGAAGCGCTTTGATTTCGTCGTTTCTGAGGTGGCGATTTGCTTTGATGGAGCCTTTGCAGCTCATCATAATCGCCGCTTCCTCGCGAAGTTTTTTAATATCTATATTTTTGGAGTCGAGCACCTGCTGAATGATTTCTTCTATGAGCTCTGCTTCTTCTCCCTTTGGAAACCAGGCCGGGTGGCAGCGGACGATGTAACTGTTAGAGCCGAATGACTCTAAAAAGACACCGACGCTTTCGAGCTCTTGTTTGTGCTGTTCAATAATCAAAGCCTCATTTGTGGAGTAGTGGAACGTCAGCGGTACAATCATATCCTGCACCTCAGGCTCAACCTCCCCCACCTTTTCACGAAAGTACTCATATTTAATACGTTCTTGGGCGGCGTGCTGGTCGATAATATACAGGCCGTTTTCGTTTTGTGCCAATATATAAGTCCCGTGCATCTGGCCGATCGGGTACATAATCGGAACCCGCTCAGACGCTGGCTGCTGCTGTTCCTCATGGCATTCCTGCTCAAATGTTTCAGGCAGTTCTTCTGAAACATCGGACACCTCAAGGGTTTGTTCCTGATCAACGATAGGAGGAGCATCAAATTGGAGAGGAGGCAATTCTTCCTCCGCATCAATCGGCTCTTTCACGACTGAGCTGAGCTTCATTGGTGAATAAGATGGCGCATGCGCTTTTTCCGGTACTTTTCTTTCCGGAGGCTTTTCATCAAAGGTTATGAACTGCTGCTCATTTTTGATAACAGGTGCCGATTTTTTCGGAAGCTGGGCACTCGGAATCAGCTGCTGCTGTTTAAATACATCTTTAATTCCGTCACGAATTAAGTCATGAAGCTCTGTTTCCTTGCTGAGCCGGACCTCAAGCTTCGATGGATGCACGTTGACATCGACTAAAATCGGGTCCATCGTAATTTCTATAAAAGTAATCGGATGGCGTCCGATCGGCAGAAGCGTATGATAGCCTTCATGAACCGCTTTGACGAGCGGGAAATTTTTAATGTAACGGCCATTGACCACAGACGACATATAGTTCCTCGACGCCCGTGTAATCTCTGGGAGGGCGATATATCCCTTTACTTCAAAATCCAAGGAGCTCACATGCAGCGGAAGCATTTTTTTGGCGACAGCCGTGCCGTAAATCGCTGCCAGTACATGGCGCACATCTCCGTTTCCGTTCGTTTGAAGCAGGTTTTTCCCATGATGGCGCAGGCGGATCGATACCTCTGGATGCGCCAGAGCAATACGGTTAACCACATCCGTAATGTTTCCAAGCTCTGTATGAACGGTTTTCATATATTTCAAACGGGCCGGTGTGTTAAAAAACAGGTTGGAAACGACAATTTCAGTTCCCTTCCTGCTTGAGGAACGCGATTCGGAAATGATGTTTCCTCCTTGGAGGACGAGCTTCGTCCCAGCTCCTTCACCAGTGCTTGTTTTAATCTCCAGATGAGAGACTGACGCGATACTCGGCAGGGCTTCTCCCCTGAAACCGAGCGTTCTCACCCTGAATAAATCATTTTCATCTTTTATTTTACTCGTTGCGTGGCGGCGGAAAGCTCGCTTGCAATCTTCATTCTCCATTCCTTCGCCGTTATCCAAGACCCGAATGGATGCAAGGCCTGCTTCCTCAATATCGATTTCAATGACTGTGCTGTCAGCGTCGATCGCATTTTCCACCAATTCTTTGACGACTGAGGCGGGCCGTTCCACAACCTCGCCCGCCGCTATTTTATTTGAAAGCTCATCTGACAGCTGGATGACTTTTGCCACATTCATCACCCCGTTTTAATGTAATTTCTTTTGCAGCTTGTACATTTCATTCATCGCTTCAAGCGGTGTCATATCAAGTATATTAAGTGATTTGAAAGCATCGATCACTTGCTTTTCTTTTTTTGAAAGCTTTGGTGTTTCAGCCGGCTTTTCCGCTTCGTCAAAAAAGGACAGCTGTGCCGGCTCTTCTTTCACCTGAGGTTTCTGCACCGGCACTTCCGGTTTGTTTCCTGAATGTTCAAGCTCTTTTAAAATATCTTGGGCGCGGGCAATCAGATCTCCCGGCAGTTCGGCAAGCTGAGCTACATGGATACCATAGCTTTTATCAGCGGCACCTTCTTTGATTTGATGAAGAAAGACAACCGTTCCGTTATATTCTTCAGCGCGAACATGAACGTTTTTCAGCTGGGGCAGCTTGTCCTCAAGAACGGTCAGCTCGTGATAGTGTGTGCTGAACAGCGTCTTGGCGCCGATATGATCGTGAACATATTCAATAATCGCCTGTGCCAGCGCCATGCCGTCATAAGTGGACGTTCCCCGCCCGATTTCATCAAACAGAATGAGGCTGTTTTTCGTCGCGTTGACAATCGCATTTTTCGCTTCAAGCATTTCTACCATAAATGTACTTTGTCCGGAAATCAAATCATCTGCAGCGCCGATTCGTGTGAAAATTTGATCAAAAATCGGAAGCACCGCTTTTTTCGCGGGTACAAAGCAGCCGATTTGCGCCATAATGGAAATGAGCGCGATTTGTCTCATATACGTGCTTTTCCCTGACATGTTTGGACCTGTAATGAGAAGCATTTGTCTGTTATCGCCCATCATACAGTTGTTCGGGACATATTCCTGGCTGTCCATGACTTTTTCAACAACCGGGTGTCTGCCTTCAATCACTTCGACTTCATCTTTAGAGAACTCCGGTTTCGTGTAGTGGCGATTTTCACTGATTGTCGCAAAGCATTGCAGTGCGTCCAGCTCGCTCATCTGTTTTGCAAGCAACTGTAGCCGCGGAATATACTGCTTCACTTTCTCGCGCAGCTCGGTAAACAGCTCGTACTCCAGCTCACAGATGTTATTTTCCGCCTCTAAAATGAGCGCTTCTTTTTCTTTTAATTCAGGTGTAATGTAGCGCTCTGCATTGGTTAACGTCTGTTTCCGCTCATAACGCCCTTCCTCAAGCAAATGCAAATTTGCTTTTGTCACTTCAATGTAATAACCGAAAACTTTATTAAAGCCAACCTTTAAAGAACGAATGCCTGTGTATTCCCGCTCCTGCTGTTCCAGGCGGGCAATCCAGTCTTTTCCGTTTCTGCTTGCATCACGATATTCATCAAGCTTTTGATTATAACCATCTTTAATCAGATTCCCTTCTTTTACCGATAAAGGAGGGTTTTCGTACAGCGCTTCTTCCAGCAGTTCAAGTACATCCCCGCAAGGGTCAATGCGCTCTGCACGTTCCTTGGCCTTGTCATGAGCCAGTGAAGCAACCAGCTGTTTGATGCCAGGAACTTGCTTTAACGATTCCTTCAGCTGAATCAAATCCCGGGCATTGACATTTCCGAATGCAACGCGGCCGGCAAGGCGTTCTAAGTCATATACTTCTTTTAAACGTTCACGCAGATCTTCCCGTTCAAAGAAATGGGACATTAATGTTTCCACCATTTCTTGGCGCTCTTCGATTTGATTGACTCTGATAAGCGGCCGGTCAATCCACTGTTTAAGCAGCCGGCCTCCCATTGCCGTTTTTGTTTCATCCAGCAGCCACAAAAGGGAGCCTTTTTTATTTTTCGAACGAATCGTTTCGGTCAGCTCCAGATTACGCTTTGAGTACAAGTCAATTTTCATCGCTTCCTCAAGCTCATACACCTGCACGGGCTGAAGATGATCAAGGCTGCGCTTTTGGGTTCTTTTCAAATACGTATATAAGCGCAGAAATGTTTTTGTTATATCTTCATTATTTAAGTGCTCAATGATCGTTACGTGTTCGTCTGTTTCTCCGTCTTCAATTGAAATTGTTGCACCGCACCGCTCTCTCAGCTGTGCCACTGTATCGGCATCCAAGCTTCCTGAAACCACGATTTCCCGTGCGCCGACTGAATAAATTTCTGATATGACGTCTTCAAGCCGTTCAATCAAAACAGCCAAATTTTCTCCCGTTGTTAAATCAGACAGCGCAAGTCCGTATCCGTTCGAGCAGGCTGAAACAGATGCGATAAAGTTATTTTCCGATTCATGGATGCCTTTGCCGTCCATTACAGTTCCGGGCGTAATCAGCTGAACCACTTCTCTTTTCACAACGCCCTTTGCGGCTTTCGGATCTTCCGTCTGTTCACAGATCGCCACTTTGTATCCTTTTTTAATAAGCTGTTCGATATACGCGGAAGCAGAATGATACGGCACACCGCACATCGGTATTTTTTCAGCCGCACCGCCATCTCTGCTCGTTAACGTAATTTCCAGCTCTTGTGACGCTTTTTTGGCGTCCTCAAAAAACATTTCGTAAAAATCACCCAGGCGAAAAAATAAAAAGGCATCCTGGTGCTCTGCCTTTATTTTTAAATATTGCTGTATCATAGGCGTATAACCGGCCATTGTTTAATCCCTCACTATGTATCAACGTTTCTATTTTCCAACCTTCATTATAACATAAACAAAAAGTGATAAAAGAATGATATATCAATATAAAAAAGAGACTTGGGGGTACTGTCTCCCCTAGTCCCTTTTTTATTCTTCAGGATCTCCCACTAAAAACTCCGGGTTGATGTCTTCAAGCTCTTCATCAAGCTCATCTTCCCAATCTTCCTCGTCATCCTCTTCCCAGTCAGGATTGACCTCAACAACTACCTTTGTTTCCCCTACCACTTCCGCCAAAAATTCTCTTTCTGCCTGCACAACGATTTTATTTCCATTCGGCGAAATGGTCACTTCAAGGCAGTTTGGCTGCTGAAGCACTTTGGCAATCACTTCATGCTCATCATCTAAGTAATTATTGTCTCTGTATCTGAGTTTAATGACATCTACATATTTTACCCGTTCTGTGACAACCTCTGTCTTTGTGTTGTCCGCGTAAGAGTACCATACGTTTATATCATAATACCCTTCAATTTCTACCGTTTTTCCAATTTTTTCAGCGTCATACTTGTGGTTAATAATCCAACCACCCAAAATGCTGCTCGGTTTTTTCTCAGGCGAGATGGTGTTGGTGCATTGGGTGAATTTTCGGCCTTTCGCTACTACTGCCTTCGTAATAATTTCCCTGTATTCAGACATTCCGGCATGCCTCCTTGTTCTTCTTCGTGTTATCTTATGCTGGGCATTTGTCTAGTGTGCATTTTTATAAATAAAATATAAAAATACAAAGTTTCTGTTCCATTGTATGCAGGTGTGCCTAGAAACTTTACTTATAAGTGCGATAAAGTTTACACGCGGCTGAGCACAGAAAAACCAATTGAATATTTAGTACATAGATTATTTAGTTCATTTATAACCGCACAAATGATGAAAAAACACGGGCCTGTTAAGGCACCGTGTTTAGAGAGAACAGCTGTTATTTGAATGCTTCACCTTTGAACCGGTTTCCCCTTTCAGCAGGTCGCCTCCGGTTGATGTGATGATTTCATTTGTGACTTGGTTGGAAATGGTGTGTGCAACGAGCTGCAGTAGGTCATTTACTTCCATCTGCGAGTCTCTGAATTCCTGGATAACAGGAATCTCTTCAAGCTCTTCTTGCAGCGCGTCAATTTTTGCTTCTACTTGTTTGAGCGCTTCATGCTTTTCATAATGCTTCAGATTGACAGCCTGCTTTTGCAGGGCTTTAATCTGATTAACGATTGTGGACACTTTGTCATTCTCATTGATTTGCGCTTCAGCCCGTTTGAAAAAATCAACCTCTTCTGTTTCAGAAATCATTTTTGCAAGGTTTCGTGCCTGCTGCACAATGTCTTTTTTTGAGTAGAGCGTCATCTTATTTCACCTCGATTGCTTCTCCTACCATTTCTCCGTCAAGCGACCATGTTTTCGCTTGCTGGATTTTCACGCGGACGATTTTGCCGATGGCTTCCTTCGGCCCTTTGAAATTGACAAGCTTGCTTTTTTCCGTATAGCCGGCAAGAATATCAGGGTTATTTTTGCTTTCACCCTCAACTAATACTTCGACAACCTTGCCTTCGTATTCCTTCATTTTTTTAGCAGAAATTTCATTCACCAGTGCGTTTAGACGCTGCAGGCGTTCTTTTTTCACACGCATCGGTACATTATCTTTCATCTTAGCAGCCGGAGTGCCCTCACGCGGAGAGTAAATGAACGTATAGGCGCTGTCAAACTCCACTTCACGGTATAGAGAAAGCGTTTCTTCAAACTGTTCGTCCGTTTCATTTGGAAATCCGACGATAATGTCCGTTGTCAAAGAAGCGTTTGGCATCGCTGTCTTTATTTTTCGCACCAGCTCCATGTAACGCTCTCTGTCATATTTGCGGGCCATCAGCTTCAGAACTTCTGAGCTTCCTGATTGAACCGGAAGATGAATGTGATCAAGCAGATTTCCGCCTTTTGCCAGCACTTCAATGAGGCGGTCGTCAAAGTCGCGCGGATGACTCGTTGTAAAACGGATTCTCGGGATATCGATTTTTCTCAGTTCATCCATCAAATCACCAAGTCCGTACGTCATATCTTCAAAGTCTTTTCCATACGCGTTTACGTTTTGGCCTAACAGAGTAATTTCCTTATAGCCTTCACTTGCGAGCCTTCTCACTTCCTGAATGATATCTTCAGGGCGGCGGCTTCTTTCTTTCCCGCGTGTGTAAGGCACAATGCAATACGTACAGAATTTGTCACAGCCGTACATGATATTGACCCAGCCCTTAATTTTTCCATTTCGGACTTTTGGAAGGTTTTCAATAACGTCCCCTTCCTTAGACCAAACTTCTACAACCATTTCTTTTGAAAGGTATGCTTCTGACAAAAGCTCCGGCAGGCGATGAATGTTATGCGTTCCGAAAATCATATCGACAAACGGATGTTTTTTCAAAATACGGTTCACGACTGATTCCTCTTGGGACATACAGCCGCACACGCCTAAAATCAGATCGGGATTGTTTTTTTTCAGTGCTTTTAAGTGCCCAAGCTCACCAAACACCTTGTTTTCAGCATTTTCACGGATTGCACATGTATTTAACAAAATGACATTGGCGTCGTCAACAGAGTTTGTCGCTTCGTAACCGAGCGCCATAAAGATCCCTGCCATAACCTCTGTATCGTGTTCATTCATTTGGCAGCCGTACGTACGGATATAGAACTTTCTTCCGTCTCCCAATCCTTTAAATTGTTCAGAAATTTTAAAGTCATTATGATAAGTAACGGCTTCCTTGCCTCGTTTTTTCGCGTCTTTTAAAGAAGGCGGAATGTAAACAGCTTCAAAGTACTTGCTGTAATCCTTCTCGGATTTTTTGTCCGATGGATTAACTTGTCCGCTCTCTAATTTTTGTTTTTCATTCATGTCATATTTTCTCCTTTCAAACCAAACTTCCACCCTTCAGTATAAAGGTTATTGAAGCTCTGCACAACTGGCAACCTATCATTGTACACTCATTGAGAATAATAATCAATAAGGAATCAAAAGAGGAAGAGTAAACTCTTCCTCTTGTTACAATAGCTGGAGCTCCTTTGCCGTCTTTTCGATGACATCAAGCGCCTGATCCAGTTCATCTTTAGTGTGCTCTGCTGTTATAATCGTGCGAATTCTGGCTTTTCCCTTTGCTACAGTCGGGAAAACGATACTTTGGGCAAAAACACCGTGAGAAAGGAGCTGATCTGAAAATTGCTTTGCCACACCTTCATCACCTATTAAAATAGGAAGAATCGGCGTTTCACTCTTCGTGAGAGTCAGGCCCATTTTCACAAGCATTGCTTTAAAATAGGCAGTATTCTCCCACAAGCGCTCCATATGCTCCGGCTCTTCAAGCAAGACATCAATCGCTTCCATACAAGCTGCAGTGACAGCCGGCGGATGAGATGTGCTGAATAAAAATGGACGGCCTTTATGGCGCAAATAATCGATCAGCACCTTTGAACCTGCAGCGTAGCCGCCGAGCACTCCGATTGCCTTGCTTAATGTTCCGACCTGAATATGCACTCTGCCGTCAAGACCGAAGTGATTCACCGTTCCCCTGCCGTTTTCGCCAAGTACTCCGGATGCATGGGCGTCATCCACCATCACAAATGCGTCATATTTCTCAGCGAGCTCTACAATATCAGGCAGAGGAGCTATGTTGCCATCCATGGAAAATACGCCGTCTGTCACAATCAGACGCATCCGATAATTCATTGACTTTCTCAGCACCCGCTCTAAATCACTCATATTGACGTGCTGATACACCTTTTTATCCGCCTTTGTCAGTCGAATTCCGTCAATAATAGAGGCATGGTTCAATTCATCTGAGATGACAATGTCCTCTTTTGATAGAATACTTGAAAGTACGCCTTGGTTTGTTGTGAAGCCTGATTGGAATACAAGTGCCGCCTCCGTTTTTTTAAAGGCTGCCAGCTTTTTCTCAAGCTCTTGATGCATTGTAAATGTACCGGCAATCGTTCTCACTGATCCGGTGCCGGCTCCATACTGCTGAACGGCCTCCTGTGCGGCGTTGATGAGTCTAGGATGTGAAGTGAATCCGAGGTAATTATTAGAAGATAGCTGAATGACTTTTTGGTGATTCACTGTGACAGAGGGGCCCTGCATAGATTCAAGCTGTTTTATGTCTTGCCATGTATGGTTTTCTTTCATACTATCAAGCTCTGCTTTTAAAAACTCAAATTCCTTCGTCATGTTTATCCCCCTTTATGGAATTAAAATTACTTTTCCGCACTGCCCGCTTCTCATCAGTTCGAAACCTTTTTCAAACTCCTCTAACGGAAACTGATGGGTAATAACAGGTTCAAGATCGATCACGTTTGAACTGATCAACTGAGACACCTGGCGCCATGTTGAAAACATTTTTCTTCCTGTGATTCCTTGGATGGTAAGCCCTTTAAATACCACTTTATTCGTCAAATCAATTGTCACCGGATGTTCCGGCAAGCTGAGAATATGAAATCTTCCGCCATTTGCAGCCATCGCAAGACCTTGGGCAATCGCTGAGGGATGTCCCGACATCTCACAAACAAGATCTGCTCCTTCCCCACTCGTTAAAGCGCTTACAATTTTGAGCGGGTCTTCTTTTTCAATAGAAACAGTACAAGTCGCTCCCATTTGTTTTGCAAGCCTCAGCCTGTATTCATTCTTATCAATCGCTATCACCTGAGAAGCTCCTGCTGCTTTTGCAACCGCAACAGCCATAAGACCAATCGGTCCGCATCCAATCACTGCAGTCGTTCCTCCTGCAGGCTGGCTCTCGAGTACGGTATGAACTGCATTTCCTAAAGGCTCTTGAATGGAAGCAATCGACGGGTCCATATCAGCGGGATTTCTCCAAATATTATCAGCTGGAACTTTTACATACTCCGCAAAACAGCCTGCCGTGTCCACTCCGATTATAGCAGTATTGGTACACACATGAGATTTTCCTGTTAGGCAAGGGACACATTCACCACAGACAATGTGTGTTTCCGCAGACACATACTCTCCCACTTTTACACTGCTGACATTCTCTCCCACGCCCTCTACGATGCCGCTGAACTCATGGCCGAAAACATAGGGTGTTTTGATTCTCTGACGTGCCCATTGATCCCAATTATAAATGTGGACATCCGTGCCGCATATGGAAGCGGCTTTCACTTTTATGAGGACTTCATGTTTATCAATCTCAGGAATGGGAACTTCAGTAAGCACAGCACCGAACGCCCCGTCCTTTTTCATTAGAGCTTTCATCTTTCCACTCTGCATGTACAATCCTCCTTGAAAAATTCTTGTTATATTCGGATTGTACCATGATATGGAATAAGCGTAAACAGCACTGTCTTTTCCAGAAGGACAAAAGTATCTGTCTTGAAAAATGGGCGGAAATTTTTTTTGAAACGTTTTAGCTCATTTCTGATTTTGTATATTCGCTCATTTATGTGCTAAAAATACTATCGGGAGAAAATATCACAATAAATGAAAAACAACCTGTTTGCATTACGCAAACAGGTTGAGAATGCTTTATTTGTTTTTAGCGAGGCTCCACGATTAATTTAATCGCTGTTCTTTCTTCCCCATCGATTTGAATATCTGTAAAAGCCGGAATACAAATCAAATCAACGCCGCTAGGCGCCACAAATCCCCTGGCAATCGCCACAGCTTTTACAGCCTGGTTTAATGCACCCGCTCCGATCGCTTGAATCTCGGCGGCTCCTCGCTCTCTCAACACGCCTGCAAGCGCACCTGCCACTGAATTTGGACTCGATTTTGCTGAAACTTTTAAGATTTCCATTTCTGCTCCCCCTTAGTTTTACAATGGATAAGTGAGTGTTCATTAGAACAATCATTATTAGATGTTGCTATCCAAAAAGCCATCCCCACAATGCTTTTCAAAAATAGCGGGCTACCTTCCATTTTTACTATATTCACTAAGGAGTTGCTATATTCCTGCTTTTCTTTTTAATATTTTTATAAAATAACCATATGTTCAACTATTCAAAGAACATGTGATCATCGTTGATTAAAATACGCTCAATTTTCACGGCTTTTTTCGTTTGATCGTCAATGTCAATGACAACTCCGCTGAGCGTTGTTTTTCCTTCAGCGACAGTAAACCGGACTGGAAGGTTCGTTTTGAATCGCTTAATAATCGTCTCTCTGTCCATCCCCAGTATACCGTCATACGGGCCAGTCATTCCCACATCAGTAATATATGCCGTTCCCTTCGGCAAAATGCGGTTATCCGCTGTTTGCACATGTGTATGAGTTCCTACTACAGCCGACGCCCTTCCATCCGCATACCAGCCAAGTGCGAGCTTTTCACTTGTCGCTTCGGCATGAAAGTCGATAAAAATGTACGGTGTTCTTTTCGCAGCTTCTGCGATCAATTCATCCGCTTTTAAAAACGGGTCATCAAGCGGCGGCAAAAACGTACGTCCCTGCAAATTAATGACTGCTAGTTCTTTGCCGTTTGCTTTCACATATGTGATCCCTTTCCCCGGTGTTCCTTCAGGAAAGTTTGCCGGGCGAACCAAGTTCGGAACGTCATCTATAAAATCAAATATTTCTTTTTTGTCCCATGTGTGGTTCCCCATTGTGATTGCATCTGCGCCGGACTGGATTAAGCTGTGATAAATTTTTTCCGTCAGGCCTTTTCCATGTGCGGCGTTTTCACCATTAATAATGGTAAAGTGAGGCTTATATTTTGTTTTTAGCTTTGGTACATATTCTTTGACCATGTCACGGCCCGGTGAACCGACAACATCTCCGATAAATAAAATTCTCATTTTGTAAATCCTTTCTTCTTGAAAATTCCTTGCCGTCAAAAAAATAAAGTGATGCTTAGCGCATCACTTTATTTTGCATACTCTACGGCTCGAGTCTCTCTGATTACTGTCACCTTAATATGACCTGGATAATCGAGCTCGTCCTCAATTCGCTTGCGGATATCTCGCGCCAGTCGATGAGCCTCAAGATCATTAATTGAATCCGGCTTCACCATAATACGCACTTCGCGTCCAGCCTGAATGGCAAATGATTTTTCAACACCTTCGTAGGACTCAGAAATTTCTTCGAGTTTTTCAAGTCTTCGAATATAATTCTCGAGCGTCTCACTTCTTGCGCCAGGTCTTGCAGCGGAAAGCGCATCTGCTGCAGCTACCAGTACAGCAATAATGGAAGTCGGCTCCTCATCCCCGTGGTGTGATGCAATACTGTTAATCACGACTGGGTGCTCTTTATATTTGGTCGCAAGCTCTACCCCGATTTCAACGTGGCTTCCTTCTACTTCATGGTCAATTGCTTTCCCGATGTCGTGAAGAAGACCCGCACGTTTAGCAAGCTTTGCGTCTTCACCAAGCTCCGATGCCATTAGACCGGCCAAGAATGCGACTTCCATGGAATGCTTAAGCACATTTTGACCGTAGCTTGTACGGAACTTTAAGCGGCCGAGGATCTTGATGAGATCTGGGTGGAGGCCGTGAACGCCAACCTCAAATGTCGTTTGCTCACCCATCTCACGAATATAGTCATCGACCTCGCGGCGAGATTTTTCAACCATTTCTTCAATCCGTGCCGGATGAATACGGCCATCCTGAACGAGTTTATCAAGAGCAATTCTGGCTGTCTCACGTCTGATCGGATCAAATCCGGAAAGAATGACAGCTTCAGGCGTATCATCAATAATCAGGTCAATTCCTGTCAGCGTTTCAAGCGTACGAATGTTACGCCCTTCCCGTCCGATGATACGTCCTTTCATCTCATCATTTGGAAGATTGACAACTGATACCGTTGTTTCGGCAACGTGGTCCGCTGCGCAGCGCTGTAAGGCGAGTGAAAGAATGTTTTTCGCTTTCTTATCCGCCTCTTCTTTCGCACGGTTTTCAGTTTCTTTTGTCATGATGGCGATGTCATGTGAAAGCTCGTTTTCAACCCGCTCAAGAATGATTTGTTTCGCTTCATCACGAGTCAGACTCGAAATTCGTTCCAACTCAGACTGCTGCATACGAATCATCTCATCCACTTTGCTTTCCATCTCTTCAATATGTTGTTGTCGTTCATTCAGAGAATGATCTTTCTTCTCCAACATCGCTTCCCGTTTATCAATTCCCTCATGTTTGCGATCAAGGTTTTCCTCCTTTTGGAGTAAACGGTTTTCTTGTTTTTGAAGCTCATTTCGTCTTTCACGAACTTCCTGTTCAGCATCTATTCGAAGTTTGTGGATTTCATCCTTTGCTTCAAGCAGAGCTTCTTTTTTCAGTGCTTCAGCATCACGCTTCGCATCTTCAAGAATTTGCTCGGCTGCACCGCGTGCGCCCGCAATTTTCGCTTCGGCAATGGTTTTACGAACAAAGTAGCCAACAACTAAACCGAGTAGAATCAGCAAAATGGAGATGAGAACCATCATAATTGGGGTCATACTTTCACCTCCTCTTGCTATGAACTTGGTTGTTGCTTAAAAAGTGTCGGCATGTACATTGTCTAGTTTTCTCAACATACAGAACCTTCACAGGGAATGAGAGTGTTCATCGCCCTTGTCAAGTTTAAATGGTTTAACAATCATGTTAAAAAAACAAATGTTACAACTTCATTGTAAATGTGTCGGAAATACTTGTCAAGCTTGCCATCTTAACGTTTGCAGGCCATTCGTCTTTTCACGTGCCGAATGCAATTCATCCAAAAGAAGATCGCCAATCATTCTTGATTTAGAAGCTGGTATATTTTATTGTTCACTTGGCCCAATTTAGCATTATTTTGAATGTTTGAGAACAAAATAACAATGGTTTGCCCAGATTTGCTAAAGCTGTTCAAGATATTGAAGCCCGGCATAACACCATGGTTTGAATAGCTTCCGGGAGCAACATAAAATCCCATGCCGTATGTGGAGCTGCTCCCTGGCGTAAACATCTTTTCATAGCTTTTTTGCGAATACAGTTTTCCGTCTATCAGCGCTTGGTCAAATTTGTACATATCTATAGCGCTCATATAAATATCACCGGCTCCATACAGCTGGGATAGATCAGGTATATACGGTGTAACTGTTTTGCTGCCCTCCATCTTATACCCGACAGCAGGATAAGGTTCTTTTTCATATGTTTTGTAAAAGCCTGCATGCGTCATTCCCGCAGGTTTAAAAATATGATTCTTTATGTACTGTTCATAGGGCTCACCGCTTACTTCAGCAATAATATAAGCGAGAACAGAATAGTTGGAATCCTTGTAGTCCCATACGCCCGGCTGACGTTTGATTCCCTGAAGTTCTATGTCTTTTATTAAATCGTCCGGAGTAATGGCGCCGTTTCCTTCAATATGTCCGTTTATCCCCGATGTATGTGTAAGCAGATTCTTCAAAGTAATCGTTTGTCCGTTGGGAAAATGAGGTAAATACGTGCTTACCGGATCACTTGTCTGAAGTTTCCCCTTTTCCTCAAGCTGCAAAATAGCAGTTGCAATCAGCGCTTTTTGTGATGAACCGACATAAAAAGATGTCAATGGATTATTTTGAATATAGTGTTTACGGTCAGCATAGCCAAAACCTTTATTTGTTACGATTTCTCCATTTCTGACAATCATGGCTGTTCCGCTGAAACCGATCTCTTCTAAATAATTGCTGATTTTTTGATTTCGATCCACTGTTTTGATTTGTTCCTCTGATTTTTTGGCAGTTTTCTTTTTGACCTCTTTTTTCTGATCGGTATTTGAAACCGCTGCAGTTTCTTGAGATGGCTCGTTTTCTTCACTATTTCGATGAAGAGCATTCCAAATCGTAATGCAAACCATCACTGCTAAAAGACCAAGCAACAGTTTTCCTCTTTTATTTAGTTTTCTCCGTCTGCGTTTCGCAGTTCTTCTGCGGGTTGGGCTTGTCATTCATTTTTTCCTCCCAAAATAAATTCCATTTTGCACACGTTTTGTTAGACGAATAAAGCCCTAAAAAAGTTGTCAAAAAAAGCAATATTTTTATCATTTTTTTGCAAAATACAAAAAAGCTGAGTTTTTCACTCAGCCTTTTGTATCATTTGAAACTTATTTTATTTTTATTCTTCAAATTCGAGTTCTTCTTGTGTCTCTTCAGCTTGCTGCTGCACTACTCCGTTATTATCCAAGCCGTAATGTTCGCGAATTTGCTCCTGGATCATCAGCATGATATCTTTATTTTCTTTCAGGAATTGTTTTGCATTTTCACGGCCTTGGCCAAGACGCTCTTCTTCATAAGAGTACCATGAACCGCTTTTTTGCACGATATCAAGTTCAGTTCCTAGATCAATGATTTCGCCTTCTTTTGAAATGCCTTCTCCGTACATAATGTCAACCTCGGCTGTACGGAACGGCGGAGCCACCTTGTTTTTCACGACTTTGATTTTCGTTTTGTTCCCCATTACGTCGTTGCCTTGTTTCAGCTGTTCAGCACGGCGCACTTCAAGACGCACGGAAGAGTAGAATTTCAACGCACGGCCTCCAGGAGTTGTTTCCGGGTTCCCGAACATAACGCCGACTTTTTCACGAATTTGGTTAATGAAAATCGCGATTGTCTTCGATTTGTTAATGGCCCCTGAAAGCTTACGAAGCGCTTGAGACATTAAGCGTGCTTGTAAACCGACATGAGAATCTCCCATGTCGCCTTCAATTTCCGCTTTCGGAACGAGAGCGGCTACAGAGTCGACAACGACAATGTCAACTGCCCCGCTTCGAACCAATGCTTCCGCAATTTCAAGCGCCTGCTCGCCTGTGTCAGGCTGAGACAGTAAAAGCTCTTCGATGTTAACACCGAGCTTTTGCGCGTATACCGGATCTAACGCATGCTCCGCATCGATAAACGCGGCTTGTCCGCCCTGCTGCTGAACTTCAGCAATCGCATGAAGCGCCACAGTTGTTTTACCTGAGCTTTCAGGACCGTATACTTCAATAATCCGTCCGCGAGGATATCCGCCAATTCCCAGTGCTGTATCAAGGGCTAGGGAGCCGCTTGGGACAGTAGAAATTCTTGTATCTGTCTTTTCTCCCAGTTTCATAATGGAACCTTTGCCGAACTGTTTTTCTATTTGTTTAAGAGCCATATCTAAGGCTGCCTGACGATCACTCATTCTATTTTTTCCTCCTTTATGTTACCACTACATATACTATACCCTGTTTGAAGGGATTTGCCAAGAAAAAAGCGAACGCATATTCGGATTTTTTCTTAGCGTGATTCCTATCAAAATATCATAATGTATCAGAGAAATCATGTTTTCTTAGGAGGATAATGTGCTGAAAATATTATTTTTGCTCTAAAAGCTTTAAGATTAAATGGCAGCCGTATTTAGCGCCGCGTTTTCTGATCCCCGTTCTGGAGCCCGCAAAGTGAAACTCGTGAACCTCTTCTTTACCGTTTGCGGAAATGCCGATAAACACATGCCCAGGCTCATGCCCTTCTTGAGCATCAGGTCCTGCTACACCAGTAAAGCTAATGCCGATATCGCTGCCAGTGAGTTTTTGAACACCCTTAGCCAGTTCTGATGCGCATTCCTTGCTGACCGCCCCAAAACGATCTAATGTTTCCTTCTTGACACCAAGCACATTCTGCTTCACGTCGTTTGTATAGCAAACAACGCCCCCGGCAAATAATTTTGAGGCACCGCTATGATCCGTCAGCCATTCAGAAAACAGCCCTCCGGTAAAGCTTTCTGCCGCAGAAATTGTAATGCCTTTTTCCTTACACGCTATAGATAGCTCTTTTACAAGAGAAGTATCATCGTAACCATAGAAAAATTCACCGACACGCTCTAAGATAACGGCCTCTGTTTCTTTTAACAGACGCTCTGTTTCCTTTTCATCGGCGTGTTTGGCTGTCAGACGCAGCGTCACCTCTCCATCAGCCGCCAAAGGCGCAATTGTCGGATTGGTTTGTGCATCAATAATATCTTCCAAATCGGCTTCAAGCTGAGATTCACCGATACCGAAAAAGCGAAGAACAGTTGACACAATTTTTTCATTTGAACCCATCTTTTTCAGCAGAAGAGGCTTTGCCTCGTTTTCAAACATTGGACGCAATTCGCTCGGCGGTCCAGGAAGAAGCATATAATAGCGCGATTCATGCTCTGTGAGCATTCCCGGGGCCATTCCAAAGTGATTCGCCAGCACGTCAGAGCCTTCGATCACAAGCGCCTGTTTTCGGTTATTAGGTGACATCGTGCGTTTTGTTCGTTTGAAATAGTCCTCAATGGATTGGAATGCCTCATCATTTAACACAAGCGGACGTCCCAGCGTATTTGCAATCGTTTCTTTCGTCAGATCATCTTTTGTGGGTCCAAGCCCTCCTGAAAAAATAATGAAGTCAGAGCGTTCTTCAGCAATGCGGATGACCTGCTTCAGCCGCTCCGGGTTATCTCCGACCGCTGTATGATAAAATACGTTGACCCCGATTTCAGCGAGCTGTTTGCTGATAAATTGAGCATTTGTATTGGCGATTTGGCCAAGCAGCAGCTCTGAACCGACTGCAATTATTTCTGCTTTTTTTGGAAATTCCATGACGAAGTCCTTCTTTCTTAGTTAGATGTTTTTAACGCTTCCCAGTTTTTAGAGAAATATTCCCAGCCTGAAACGACAGTAAAGAAGACGGCTACCCACAGCGCCAAGTCCGCAAACGGGAATGACACAAGTTCAAATGGAAGATTATGAAGAAGCAATGCGGATACCGCAATAATCTGTGCCCAGGTTTTGATTTTACCAAGCATGTTAGCAGCTACGACTTCTCCTGTTCCGGCCAAAACAAGCCTTAAACCTGTCACGGCAAACTCCCTGCTGATAATCACAATGACCATCCAAGCTGGAGCGAGATCAAATTGAACAAGGATAATTAACGCTGCGGATACGAGCAGTTTGTCCGCAAGCGGATCAAGAAATTTCCCGAAGTTTGTTACGAGATTCAATTTTCGGGCATAATACCCGTCCACCCAGTCTGTTGTAGATGCAATAATAAATAGAATGGCCCCCGCCAAATGTGCGACCGGGATTGATTCGTCTCCAACTTCGAGCCTGCCCCAGTCAAACGGCGCCAGCATGATAATCATGAAGATTGGGATTAATGCGATTCTAGCTAGTGTGATTTTATTTGGTAAGTTAAACATAAAGCCCCTCCAATTTCATACTCGGACGTGAAGAAAAGTCATCTGATAATTAAGATGACTTTTCTTCCTTTTTATTTACAATCTTTATGGTTTGTGCCATCACTTTTTTCGGATCAAGTTCATATGAAAGAACCTTACCGTTGATTTTTATTTTCAGATTAGGTGCATATCCGGTGCGGATATCAACTTGTTTCTGATCAGTTATGTCTTTTTTATAGGTTTCGTCTTTTTTCAGCGTTCCTTCTTTTAAAGAGCTGCTGTTTTCATCGCGCACTCGAATCCACGAGCTGTCTGATGCCTTCAGTTCCAGCTCGATTTTATCAGCGCCGGACACTTCATAAGTCGTTAACGATCCTTCAGTGCCAGCAGCTTTAATCTCCAGCTTCTCACTGTCATTTTCTTTTTTCTTATCTTCGTTTTCTTTCGTTTCTTTTTTAGTGTCTGTCTCTTTTTCAGAGCTGTTATTTTGATTCTCTTTCAGCGTTGAATCTTTAGGGATTTCGTATTTGCTCTCACTTTGCGTAATTGCTTTTTCTGATGCCGCATTGTGATCATCACTGTTTTTGTGATTGGCAAATTGAATGATCGCGTACACAATGGCAATCACGACAATCACGCCGAGAATAACAAGTATTGTTGGCAGCAGCTCCAGCGCCTTAGATGCTGGCTTTGGCATTTCCTTTTGAAGATTCATGCCGGAGATCTTTTCAGACACATCATCATGATACGTATTAGGGATATCTTTTTTATGCTCCTCAAACAGCTGATCCGCATCAAGCCCAACGGCTTCTGCATATTGCTTGATGAATGCCCGAACATAAAACTTCCCCGGAATAATGTCATAGTTTCCTTCCTCCAAGGCGGTTAAATACCTTTTTTGAATCTTTGTTGCCGCTTGGAGATCATCCAATGACATTGCTTTTTCCTCTCTGGCTTCTTTGAGCCGGATTCCTAGTTCAGTCACAACAAACACCTTCCAATTTTAAAAATCAAAGCTTGAAAACCCGGATTGATCAAACATTTGGGGTTCCTCGGCATGTTCATATGTAATAACCTCATCAGGGTCATTTCTCAGTTCAATAATATAATCAAAGTCATCTAGTGTATACTCTGTATTTTGAACGAATATGTCCGGATGCTCCACCACTTTTGTTGCAGGCAGCCGCATGATTTCTCGGACCAGCTGGAGATGGCGTTCTGATCCTCTTCGTGTTGACACAATTCCGTCAACGATAAAGACATTTTCAGTGCTGTATTCATCGGCAATCAGCTGGCTTCTTATCGTCTGCTTCAGCAAGGTTGATGACACAAACAGCCACCTTTTGCTTGCACACACACTAGAGGCTACAATCGATTCCGTTTTCCCGACTCGTGGCATACCTCTGATTCCGATTAATTTATGGCCTTCTTTTTTGAACAATTCGGCCATAAAATCGACTAATAAGCCAAGCTCGTCCCGTTCAAAGCGGAACGTTTTCTTGTCATCGGCATCCCGTTGAATATAACGGCCGTGGCGTACGGCAAGACGGTCGCGAAGCCTCGGTTCTCTAAGCTTCGTTACTTTAATTGTTTCCATCGTTTTTAAGATTGATTCTAATCGTTTAATTTGATCTATATGGCGGCACCTGAGGAGCATTCCCCTTCTGGAAAGATCGACGCCGTTTATCGTTACGATGTTGATAGAAAGCATCCCAAGAAGAGATGAAATATCCCCGAGCAGTCCGGGGCGGTTCACTTGAATTTCATATTCAAAATACCATTCGAGCTTTGCCAAATGATATACCCCCTTCATTGTGGCAAAATTTTACCTTCCTTTATCATAAAGCATTTTTCTCTAATTAGAAAGAAGAATGTTGCTGTGATGAGGAAAACATAAAAAAGAGAGGAAAAATCCCCTCTCTTCCTAGTGAGTGCTGTTATTTTCAACAAGCTTAACCATCATATTGGCAATGGCGTGCTGTTCATCTTTTGATGCTACACTCCAAAGATCTGCCAGCACTTTTTCCTGCTCGTTCTTAGATTCCACTTCATTAGCCAAGTAGCTGCCGATTTCTGTCGCAAGATCTGTAATCGTATCCTGGCTCATACCTTTATCTTGCGCATAGTTTAGACGGTCGCCAAGGAAGTTTTTCCAGCTATCCCAGTTTTCTAATACTGACATGCTTGTTTCCTCCATTTCATGTGAAGTTACAAGATTATTGTGTCCTTCGCAAAAGAAACTATACACCGAATATTTTCGGATCAGCAGTGCCAGCCGCCATTCACCGACAGAATTTGGCCGGTGATATATGACGCTTTTTCAGACAGGAGAAAAGCTGTTGCATCCGCAATTTCTTGCGGCCGGGCCAGCCGGCCGATCGGAATCTCATCAGCGATCTCTTCTTTTTCAGCCGGGGTAAATTGATTCATCATATTTGTATCAACTGCACCTGGCGCTACTGCGTTTACCCTGATTCCGCTTGGCGCCAGCTCCTTAGCCAATCCTTTTACAAACGAATGCTGAGCTCCTTTTGCCATGCTGTACAGCACTTCACAGGATGCCCCAGTCTCTCCCCAAATCGAGCTGACAGCCACAATCGCTCCCGATTTATTCCGAATCATGCCTGGCAGAAGGTTTCTCGTCAGCATATACGGACTCGCTACATGAAGCTGAACCATTTCCTGAACCGTTGCGTTATCTACATCCGTAATCAGCCCAAAATGGCTTCGTCCGCTGTTTAAAACAATCGCATCAACCGGCTGAACAATTGAACTTGTCAGCTTATCTGCTCCATCTTGCGCGGACAGATCAGCTTGTAATATCTCCGTATTTACGCCAAACATCTGACTTAGTTTTTCAGCAAGCTCCGCTGCCGCATTTTGATTTGTATTGTAATGCAGCAGCAGATTGTACCCCTTAGCCGCAAGGGTTTCGCTGATGCTTTTGCCAATGCCGCCGCTTGCTCCGGTGATTAGTGCTGTTTTGTTCATTCTCTTTCCTTCTTTCCGCAGAAAAACACCCCTCACACTGGAGGGATGTTTTGTTTATGATTTAGGAACAACCTTGCAGACAGTCAGCCTGTCTGCAGCGATTTCCTCTTGTATTACGTTCTGGACATCCTCGAGGGTAATCTGCTCGAGTACCGTTACAACGTCAAACAGGCTCATATCCAAGAACGCATAACGGGTAAATTGATTGGCGATGTATTCAGGGGAATTCAGCGCTTTTAAGAATGTGCCGATCTTTTTCTTTCTGGCAAGTTCAATCTTTTCAGCAGTAATCAGTTCACCGGCGCGCAAAAGCATGCTTGAAATGTCTTCAGCTAATTGATCAGGCTCAGGCGTATCTCCGCCGATCGCCGCAAAACCGAACCCATATTCAGCAGTAAAATCAAAGCTAAACGTTTCGTCAATATATCCTTTTTCATAAAGTGATTCATACTGGGCAGAGCTTTTGCCAAAAAGAGCTTCAAGCAATAAGTTCATTGAAAGTTCATGCTTTAAGAGCTCTTTGCCTAATTTAAACGGATTTTTGGATTTCAGCCCAACAAGGCATTTCGGTCCCTGCACGTTCATTTTGATCTCTTTTTCTTTTCGGAAAAACGCTTCTTGCTCTTTCACTTCTTTCCGTTTGATCTCCGGCTGATCAGTATACGGCTTTTTCCCCTGGTTTTCTCTTACCTGAGAAATAATCGCTTCAGGATCTACAGGGCCGACAATGAAAAGGAGCATGTTACTCGGGTGATAAAACGTTTCATAGCATTCATAAAGAAGGTCTTTTGTAATATGTGAAATGCTTTCCACTGTTCCCGCTATGTCAATTCTGACAGGATGCTCTTTGTACATGTTTTCAATGACCCCGAAGTAAAGCCTCCAATCAGGGTTATCGTCGTACATATTAATCTCCTGCCCGATAATCCCTTTTTCCTTTTCAACCGTTTTTTCAGTAAAATATGGGTCCTGTACGAAATCGATAAGCGTCTCTAAATTGCGTTCAACATTTGATGTGCTTGAGAAAAGGTAAGCTGTTCTTGTAAATGACGTAAACGCATTGGCAGAAGCCCCCTGTTTGCTGAAATCTTGAAAAACGTCTCCGTCCGCTTTTTCAAACAGCTTGTGCTCAAGAAAGTGAGCAATCCCGTCCGGCACGTGAACCATCTCGTTTTTACCTAAAGGGACAAACCGGTTATCTATCGAGCCGTACTTTGTTGTAAAGACTGCATATGTCTTGTTGAAGCCTTTTTTCGGCAAAACGTAAACATCAAGGCCGTTGGACATTTTTTCATGATACAGCGTCTCCTGAAGCTGTTCATATTCGATTGGTTTGATCAAGATGCACCCTCCGTCCCTTTTAAGAAATAAGTCGTATCAAGCTGAATCTTTTCGCCGGCTTTAATGATATCCTCTTTTGTGACATTCTCAATATTGGCAAGAAAGTCTTCGATAGGAATCTCGACTTGAGCAGCAGCCTGCTGATATAAAAATTCAGATAAACCGTATGCTGTATCAATCGTTTCCAGCACTTGATTTCGAATGACGGCCTTTGTCTGTGCTATATCCTGCTCACTGAAATCGCCATTTTTCATTGCCTGGAATTGCTCAGCAATAATCGAAACCGCCTGTTCAAAATTTTTCACTTCAATGCCTGACATCACCATTAACAAGCCTTTAAAACTTTCTATACGCGAAGCCGCGTAGTAAGCAAGACTGGCTTTTTCCCGAACATTAATGAAAAGTTTAGAATGAGAGAATCCGCCGAACAATCCGTTAAACACTTGTAAAGCAGGATAATCCTGATCTGTATAAGTGATGCTGGTGCGGTAGCCGATATTCAGTTTTCCTTGCTTGACATCCTCTTCATCAATTACTTCTTTTGGCTGAACTTTTTCATCAGCGTGATTGTTTTCAATCGTGCCAAGAGTTCGCTCTTCTGTTTTGAAATACTTATCAATTGCCGAATGTACCTGGTTACTGTCCACATCGCCAACTACATATAAATCAAGCTGGTCTTTTTGGATAGCGCTTTGGTATGTTTCGTATAATTGCTCTGCCGTAATGTCATCGACATCGTCGATTTCACCATTGACATGAAGCGCGTAAGGCTCATTTTTGCACATTTCCTGTATCAGCCTTAAATTCGAATAGCGCATTTTATCATCATAGACGGCTTGGATTCTTTGCTTAAGCGTCCGTTTTTCTTGAGCCACATATTGTGACTGAAAAGCGTCTCCCTCCAAAGCAGGTGAAAAGACGATTTCTGCGAGAAGCTGGAGCCCTTTCTCAAGTAGCGGCGTTTGGTCTTTTAAATATTTTTCATTCGGAATTTCAAGCCTGAACGTAATGACGTGCCGCTCTCCTTTTTTCGTAAGGTCAGCCGATACTGACGTGCCGTACAGCTCATCCAGGTATGAACGCAATTCTGCGGTTTTCGGATGGCTTTTCGTTCCGCGAAGAAGCACATGCGGGAGCAGCGCTCTTTTGGTGACTTGATCCTTTGTCAGCGGCGCAAGCATCTTAAAAATAAGCGAGACGGTTTTGAATTTTTCTGTTTTTACAATGTGTGCGGTTAAACCGCCGTGCTTTGATTTGAGTTCATTAACATATGACATATGGAACCTCCTTCGTTCATTTCTTAATTAGTATGTATTATGACCAATTTTCAGCATCCGCAGAAACACTCTTTCATGTAATTATAGCAACTGTAGGATTTATAAGGAAACAATAACCTCCGCATGCTGTATAGGTACAGTTGTAAACTGTGCAAGGAAGCGCAAAAAAAGACGGCTGGCTAGACCGTCCCTAAGTTTTTTTCTTCTTCTTCACTTTTTTTAGCATCTACAGTAAAGAGCACTAAAAATAAAGAAACGATGCTGCAAAACGCCGAGAGTATGAAAATAATCCAGTTTGCATTAGACATTAATGCAGCAAAAACAGGTGGACCGAGAGCTACTCCTATAAAGCGCATGCTATTGTAAAAGGAGGAAATGGTTCCGCATTGTTCACTTTCAATCCCTTCGGTTATCAATGCATCTAAAGCAGGAAGAGCCATTCCAATCCCAATCCCGCCAAAGCTTAAAAAGACAAATAAAAAATAAAAACTGTGGTTCCACCACAAGGCAATAAACGAAAGGGTTAACAGAATCATTCCTGTAACAACGCAAAATTTCATTCGGCCTTTATCTTTACCGATCTTTTTGCCAGCTATAAAAGAACTGGTTGACAAAAACAAAAGTGGGATTGCCAGTAATCCGCCTTTAGCTACTCCGTCAATAGCATACTTGTTCTCCAGCGTATCTGATAAATAAAATAATACGCCAAATAACAAAAACATAATGACACACCCGATAATGAAGACCGTATAAAGCCAGCGACCATCCTGTTTAAAAATTTTCTTCACACTCTTAATAAACTCAGAAACAGCAGGCGCATCTTCATCTTCTTCAGGCTTGGCCACCAAAAACAATACGAGCAAAAAGCTGATCAAACAGAAAAACGGAATAAACCAAAATGGTACAAACCAATACCAAGAAGCCAGTAAGGCTCCAAGTATGGGACTCAGTACCTTCCCTGACGTGTTGGCGGTTTCAATATCGCCAAGACCGGCGCTGACCTTTTCATCGTCTCCTTTAAACAGGTCGCCGATAAACGGCATGACAATCGGAGCGGCACCTGCAGAACCGATGCCTTGAAGAACCCGCCCCGCCAAGATCATAGCATAAGGATTTTTCATATAGGTCGAGGCAAAAGCAGCTACCGCTCCCCCCAATCCTGCAATAAGGAGGCATGGAAGCAATATTTTTTTTCTCCCAAAACGATCCGACAAATATCCGGCAATCGGAATGCAAATAATTGCTACTACTGAATATACAGTAATGATTAAAGATACTTGAAATGAAGTCACAGACAGCTTTTTCTCCATCATCGGAAGAACAGGAATCAGCATGGAGTTCCCGAGTGTCATCACAAGCGGGACAGAAGACAATGCAATAATATTTTTCATTCCATTTTTCTCTCTCAACATTTTCACCCATTCACTTTCTTGTCATCCCTTATATATTGCGTTAACCGGAATGAAAGTATGTACAAAGAAACATGAATCAGTGCAAATAAAAAAACAGACACATACAGGCGTCCGTTTTTAGAATCGTTTACGCAAAACATGAAATCTGAATTTATCTGCTCTAAAATAATTTAAAGAATAAAGCACCGGTTTATCGTGCTGATCGTAATGGGTTTGTTTTAACAGCAAAAGGGCTGTTTCAGGATCGCATTCAAGCACTGGAGAAATGGTATCGTGATAGCCGATCGGTTCTATATCAGTTACTGCATAGCTGATTACGGAGCCTGAATTTTTCTCAAGAAGGTCAAACATAGATTCTTGCTGATGAGAAAAAGAATTCGGCAAAATATTCATCGGAATTTTGTCTATACAATACACAATCGGCTGTCCGTCAGCTGTCCTGACTCGTTCAAGGTAAAAAAGTTCTTGCCCTTCTGCCAAATGAAATCTCTTCGTATCATCTTCAGACGGCATAAGCACTTGTGATGATAGAAAAATCGTGCCAGGGGTCATATTCGCCTGTTCTATCATCTTGGTTACACTGTTCAGCTGTTCAATGCCCGAAAGAAATAACGGCTTAGAATGGACAAAAGTGCCTACACCATGCCTTCTGATAATCACATGCTCTTCTTCCAGTATCCGCAAGGCTTCTCTTAGCGTCGCTCTGCTGACACCAAGCTTTTTGGAAAGCTCAAATTCAGAAGGCAGCTTTTCCTTCTCAGTGTAGATCCCATTTTTTATATCCTCTTTAATTCGTTCAATTACTTTCAAATACAAGTGCCGATTATCAGCTTTTGTAGACATGTTTCCCCTCCGTAAACCACTTTCGATAAAAATTATTGAACAATTGGGACAACTATATCATGTTTTGTCAAAAAAATAAATAGAAAGGTGATCAGTTTACATAATGTTATTATTGACGACTACATAAAGCGGAACTCCCTTCATTAAGAAGAGAGCTCATCATATTTCTCTTTTGATAATAATACTTCCCTAGGTTTGCTGCCTTCATACGGTCCGACAACACCGCGTTCCTCCATTGCGTCAATCAGGCGCGCCGCTCTCGTATAGCCGATTCTGAATCTTCTTTGCAACATTGAAACAGATGCCGTCTGCATGCCGACGATTAATTCAACAGCTTCATCATAAAGTTCATCAGTAACCTCGGAATGAGTTTCTGTTGTCTCCTCAGGAATCATTTCTTCTTGATATTGCGCTTTCTGCTGCGTAATCACATGGTCGACGACCTTCTCCACTTCGTCATCCGACAAAAATGCTCCCTGCACACGGACAGGTTTGTTAGCCCCTACAGGTAAAAACAGCATATCGCCGCGGCCAAGAAGCTTCTCAGCGCCACCCATGTCAAGAATGGTCCTTGAATCCGTCTGTGAAGATACGCTGAACGCGATTCGTGACGGAATGTTCGCTTTGATCACCCCTGTGATAACATCCACCGATGGCCGCTGTGTCGCAATAATAAGATGGATGCCGGCAGCCCGCGCCATTTGGGACAATCTCGTAATCGAATCTTCCACATCAGATGAAGCGACCATCATGAGATCGGCAAGCTCGTCCACAATGACAACAATATAGGGCAGCTCTGGCTGTTTCGCTCCTTCTTCATTGTTGGCGCGTTTTATATAATCATTGTATCCTTCAATATTTCTTGTACCCGTATGAGAAAATAATTCGTACCGCCGCTCCATTTCATTGACAACCTTTTTCAAAGCCTGCGACGCTTTTTTCGGGTCGGTTACAACCGGAGCAAGCAAATGCGGAATCCCATTGTAGACATTGAGCTCTACCATTTTAGGATCGATCATCATCATTTTCACTTCATGCGGTTTCGCGCGCATTAAAATACTTGTAATAATGCCGTTGACACAGACACTTTTCCCGCTACCGGTTGCGCCTGCGACCAAAAGGTGGGGCATCTTGTTTAACTCCGCCAATACAGCTTCACCTGAAATATTGCGGCCGAGTCCAATTAACAGCTTCGCATCCGGTCTGTCATTCAATTTAGACTCCAGCACTTCTTTCAGCGAAACCATTGCCACTTCTGCGTTTGGAACTTCAATTCCGATTGCTGATTTACCTGGTATAGGCGCTTCGATCCTGATATCCTTCGCAGCAAGCGCAAGCGCTAAATCATCGCTTAAATTGACAATTTTGCTAACCTTCACTCCGACATCAGGATATACTTCATATTTTGTTACGGCCGGTCCGAGATGAACCTGTGTAACTTTCGCCTTTACGCCAAAGCTTTGGAATGTGCGTTCAAGCTTTCTCGCATTTTCATAAATATTCTTTTTATCAGCCTGCTGGCCGGTATGCTTCGGATCTGCCAGCAAATCCAGTGACGGCATCTCGTAATCCTTATTTTCGAGCTCTGTAAAGGTCATAGGAGGAGCAGAAACAGTTTCCTGATCACCTGTCTCCGGTTGGATGTCCTGAAGCGGCTTCGACACAGGTTCGGCGCGCTTTTCTATAACTGGAGACTCTTCCTCTTCATTACGATCAGAAAAGCTTGAGATAATCGGCTCTGAATGAATAAGAGGCGATACTGTTTCATAATCCCCCTCTTCATCAGGAGGCTCCGGTTCCATTTGCTGTTTTTTGCGGACCGGTTTTTGTTTTTTGCTCGGCGCTTTCGTTTTTTTCGATGACTGCATATTTGATTTGAAGGATTTCATATCATCAATAAATGCTAACCATTGTTCTTTTATAAAACGTCCAATCGGGCTCATCCACTTTTTTAGCGTTTCTTGTAGCGAGCGTCCTGTTACTAAAATCATTCCGATCAAAATCATGACAATTGCCATGATCTGAGAACCAGTCGACGCAAACAAAAAGTGTGAAGCCGCAAACAGCAGCGCACCGATCATCCCTCCGCCTAAATCAGGTGAAGCAGAGCTGCCATTCATGTCCATTAAAAACAATTCCCACGTATTGCGCACCACGCTTGCGGACTCAATAGACCCTTTGTGAGTCAAATTTTTAAATAGCTGCACGTGAGAAAGCAGCAATATGCTTGCGATGATACAGTACAACCCGGCCTTTCGTCTCGTTAAAAGGCTTGGGGTTTTTTTCTTCCAAAACAGTGAGACTCCTAACACCAATAAACCTAACAAGCATAAAATAAACCACTCTCCAGCAAAAAAGCGGAACAAATAGATAAACGTTTGCCCGACTACCCCCAGCTGCAAGATTGCGATAATTGAAATGGCTATACACAGCAATCCGTTGAGCTCGTATTTTATATTGAGCTGTTTCGCCTGTTTTTTTCTTGATTTTCGTTTTTTCTTTGCCACACTCATCACCTTACTGCGTTAAAAAATGTAAGTTCATACATAATGAAGAAAGCAGCCGTTTACAGGCTGCATTTTTTCTGTAGGATTCCCCTATTATAGCATATTTTGCCCTTAAAAAAGGGTTGGATTCTTATACGTTTAATTTCAGCTTTTGTCCCGGTGAAATGTCCGGATGCAGAAAATGCATTGGATTGGTGCTCATGATTTGAATGACTTCCGCTTCATTCCCTTTCATTTCGACTAGAAGCGGTACACCTTTATATTCAATTTGCTCATGTGCGCTTTTCTCTTGGTTCTGTTCTGCAAACACAATTTCCTGCGGCATCACGGTATAAAGAATCATTGAATCATCCGTCCTTCTTCTTTCCTTGCTTCATCGATGAGCTCATTCAGTTTATTGATTGCCTGTCCGACACCGCCTGCGTGATCGATCAATCCGTATTTAACTGCATCCTTACCGACCACATTTGTTCCGATATCGCGTGTTAAGTTTCCTTTTGAAAACATTAGCTCTTTAAACTTCTCTTCGGTTATATTGGAATGGCTTGTGACAAATTTAACAACTCTTTCTTGCATCTTATCCAGGTATTCAAACGTTTGCGGCACCCCGATGACCAGCCCGGTGAGCCTAACTGGATGAATCGTCATCGTTGCTGTTTCGGCGATATAGCTGTAATCACAGGATACAGCTATCGGAACGCCGATGGAATGTCCCCCGCCAAGCACGATAGAAACGGTCGGTTTCGATAAAGATGCAAGCATTTCCGCTATTGCAAGACCAGCTTCAACATCTCCTCCGACAGTATTTAATATGATCAGCAAGCCTTCAATTTTAGGATTTTGTTCAATTGCCACAATCTGCGGGATGACATGTTCATATTTTGTTGTTTTGTTTTGCGGAGGAAGCTGAACATGGCCTTCAATTTGTCCGATAATGGTCAGACAATGAATATTTGTATCTTGGGGCAGCTGCGGAAGCGTCGTTTCACCAAGCTGCTGTATTTTATTCATAATGCTGTCCTTCGCATCATTTTTTTCAGGACGCTCTTCTTCTGTGTTTTCCATACGATGATCCATCTCGCTTTCATCCTTTCCGAGTTTCTCTTTGTATTATGAACAAAGATACTTCATTCAATCCCGGCTTGAAGGACAAAAAATAAAGACCGGAGCAGCTCCGGTCTTTAGTCAGTCATTATACTTCCATAATAATTGGGATGATCATCGGTTTACGTTTCGTTTTTTCATAAAGGAATTGGTTCAAAGCATCCCGCATTGCCTGCTTCAACGTTGACCATTCGACATTTGATGTTTCAGTCGCTTCTGTCACGATAGACCGGACAAGCTCAGTAGCCTGTACGATAAGACCTTCAGACTCTCTTACATAAACAAAGCCGCGAGTGATAATTTCTGGTCCTGATACAAGATGTTTCTTTTGTTTATCAAGTGTAATGACAACGATTAAAATTCCGTCCTGTGAAAGCAAGCGGCGGTCTCTCAATACGATATTGCCGATATCACCGACACCTAAACCATCAATTAAAATATTGCCGTAAGGAACTTTATCCCCAATTTTTACGTTTTGGCCGCGGAATTCAACGACGTCTCCTTTTTCAATTAAGAAGATGTCACTGCGCTTCATGCCGGTTTCTTCAGCGATTTTTGAATGAGCTTTTTGCATTCTGTATTCGCCGTTTACAGGAATCAAATATTTTGGTTTAAGCAGGTTGATCATCAGCTTTAACTCTTCTTGTGAGCCGTGTCCTGATACATGAACACGCTTTTGGGCAAAGATGACTTGTGCACCGGCTCTCGCAAGAAGATCTACTGTTTTAGAGTAAATGAGTTCCTGCCCGGGAATCGGAGTTGACGCAATGACCACCGTATCCCCTTCTTCAATGTTCAGCTGTTTGTGAGCTTTGTTTGCCATTCTTGTCAAAGCAGCTAATGGTTCACCTTGGCTTCCGGCTGTAATAATGGCCACTTCGCGCTTCGGATATTTTTTGACATCCTGTACAGAAATAAACAATTCATCATCTGCTTCAATGTATCCTAACTTTCTCGCGAGCTGCAGGACAGATTGAAGATTTTTTCCGGCTACGGCAATCTTTCTGCCATTTTGAGCCGCTGCATGAATGACTTGCTGAATCCGGTTAATATTGGATGCGAAAACAGCAATAATCACCCGGTTCTGTGAATTATACAGCGCATCCGAAATTTCTCCGCTGACAGCCGCTTCCGAAGGGGTGTAACCCGGCCGTTCCGCATTTGCACTGTCAGAAAGCAGAGCGAGCACGCCGCTATTGCCGATCTTGGCGATCTCGCCAATGTCGCACGTCTGATTAAGTGCAGGAGTTTGGTCAAATTTGAAGTCTCCCGTGCATACAATAGATCCAAGTGATGTTTTAAAGCTCACACCTACAGAATCAGGAATGCTGTGAATCGTTCTAAAGAACGATACCTTTGTTGATTCAAATGTAATGACAGATTTGGAGTGAATTTCTCTTAAATCAGTTTTTCGGTTATGTCCGTATTGTTTTAATTTCTCTCTTAACAGTGCAAGCGTCAATTTTGTTCCGTACACTGGAACGGACAGCTTGTTTAATAAGTAAAAAACGCCGCCGATATTTTCATCGTGCCCATGCGTTAAAAAGATTGCCTTGACGCGGTCAGCCCGTTCAATCAAATATGATATGTCAGGAATCACTACATCAATACCGAGCATTTCGTTTTCTGGATGCATAAGGCCGGCATCAACGACAAATATGTCTGAGTCAATTTCAATGACATAAAGGTTCTTCCCAATCTCTCCGACACCGCCAAGGGCGATAATTCTAACGTTTTCTGTATTTTTCTTTTTCAAAATCTATATCCTCCTAGTCTCATACCCGTCCATCATCACTTGTTCCTATTATAACTGAAAGTAAATTTAGAAAACAAGATAAAGCAGAAGGTTTAGGGAAAACCAATATGTAAAAGAAACGGTCAAACTCAGCTGAATGTGAGAATGACCGCGTTTGTTTCACTGTATGAAATTTTCTTACAGTTCGCTGATCGTGCTGCTTAAGCTCAGACGTTCATCCTCAGTTAACGGGACTAGAGGCAGACGCACAGAACCGACATCAAGACCTCTCAGCTGAAGCGCTGTTTTGACTGGAGCAGGATTAGGCGCTTTAAACAGTTCCTTCATAATCGGCAGCAGTTTCTGATGGATCAGTGCCGCATTAGCTGTTTGCCCATTCGTATAATTTTTGATCATTTGCTGCATATCAGTGCCTGCAATATGGCTCGCCACTGACACAACTCCTCTTCCTCCAACTGAAAGAATTGGAAGCGTCAGAGCATCATCCCCTGAATAGACATAGAAGTCTTCAGGTGTTTCAGCAATAATTTTTGTAATCGCTTCGAGGTCTCCGCTCGCTTCTTTAATCGCAACCACATTCGGAATGTCTGCCGCCAAACGGATCGTCGTTTCAGGAGCAAGAGAAGCAACCGTACGGCCAGGAACATTATAGAGCATAACCGGAAGAGATGTCTCTGCCGCAATTGCTTTAAAATGCTGGTACATTCCTTCTTGAGAAGGTTTATTGTAATACGGGGTAACAAGCATAACAGCGTCCACGCCCGCTTCCTCAGCTTTTTTTGTCAGCTTAATGGAATCTTTCGTGTTGTTGCTTCCAGTACCAGCGATAACGGGCACCCGTCCGTTTACTTCTTTTACTGTATATTCAAAAAGCGCAATTTTTTCTTCAGTTGAAAGGGTCGGAGATTCTCCAGTTGTTCCCGCTACTACTAAAGAATCCGTTCCGTTTTTCAACAAGTAATCAATCAGTGTAGACAGTTTTTGAAAGTCTACGTTCCCTTTATTGTCAAAGGGTGTAATCATCGCTGTAGACACATTTCCGAAATTCATTTTATTCACCTCATCATGATTCAATCACATTTACTTCGAAAGTTCAAACACTTCATGCAAAGCGTTTACAGCAGGAACCATATCCGCTTCATGGACGAGCACCCATATCGTCGTATGGCTGTCAGCCGACTGAAGGATCGGAATTTCTTTTTCTGAAAGAGCCGATACAATTTTGGACGTAACACCGGGAACACCCATAATGCCCGCGCCGACCGCCGATACCTTCGCGCAGTTTCTCGTCACCATTGGATCATAGCCCATATCCATTAAAATACGCTGAGCTGTTTCTGTTTTATTTCCGGCTACCGTATAGACGATTTCACTAGGTGTAATGTTAAAGAAATCGACACTGATTCCAGCGTTTGCCATAGCCTTGAACACTTCAGTCTGAACGTTATACTGGCCGATTTTCGCAGGCACTTTGAACTGCGTGACATCTTTGACATGGGCGATCCCCGTAATCAGCCTTTCAAAAACATCACTGCCGACCTTGGAAGAGTGATGTGATGTCACCAATGTACCTTTATCATTCGAATAAGTCGAACGGACGCGGATCGGAACCTTGGCCTGCATTGCGATTTCCACAGCACGCGGATGAATGACCTTGGCCCCCTGATACGCCAGATTGCAGATTTCCGTATACGTCACAACAGGAAGCGGTTTTGCATTTTCCACCACTCTTGGGTCAGCAGTCATCACGCCTTCTACATCGGTGAAAATATCGATGTATTCCGCATCAACAGCTGCTCCGAGTGCGGCTGCAGACGTATCGCTGCCCCCTCTGCCGATTGTAGTTGTATCACCCTTTTCAGTTGCGCCCTGGAAGCCTGCGACGACTACTGCATCATGATTGGCGAGCACACTGAATAAACGCTCCGGTTTCATTTCAATGATTTTCGCATTGGTATGCTGATCATTCGTTAAAAAGCCAGCCTGAGCCCCTGTCAGCGCAGCTGCTTTCACACCGTTATCAAGCAGCATACTTGTAAAGACGACAGAGGAAATAGTCTCTCCGCAAGATAAAAGCAAATCCTGCTCCCTAGGAGAAATCGCTGACTGATCGCCGTAAAGCAGCCCGAGCAAAGAATCTGTTGCATACGGGTCTCCTTTTCGGCCCATCGCTGAAACGACAACGACAACCTTATATCCTTCACTGATTGCTTCTTTAATATGCCCTAAAGCCAGTTTGCGGCCTTTATCATCTTTTACTGATGTTCCGCCGAACTTTTGAACAATTATCTTCACTGTTTTCACTCCAAATTATTCGGACGTAACAGAAGAGAGCAGGCTGATAGCGCCTTACTCTCTTCTATTCGTCTTTAGAAAATTCTCTCTTTTATACGAGGTTTAGTTTTTTCAGGCTTTCTGCAATTTGAACAGAGTTCCATGCCGCGCCTTTTAATAGGTTATCAGAAACAACCCATAAATGAAAACCGTTTGCTCTGTCCAAGTCTTTACGGATGCGGCCCACAAACACATCGTTTTTGCCGACAGCATCAGCAGGCATCGGATAAAGCTGCTGGCTTGGATCATCCTGAAGTGTCACGCCCGGAGCTTCTTTCAATAGATTTTTAATATCTTCAACTGTAGCGTCATCACGGTCTATTTCGATGTAGACGGACTCTGAGTGCCCAGTTTGGATTGGCAGTCTCACACATGTAGCCGCAACTTGAAGGTCAGGCATGTGCATGATTTTTTTCGTTTCATTTATCATTTTCATTTCCTCAAACGTATAGCCGTTATCTTGGAATTTATCGATTTGCGGAATCGCGTTGAAGGCGATTTGATAGTGTTTTTTGTCACCTTTTACAGGCATGATCTCAGGCTCTATTTCTTCTTTATTTAAAATCGCCTGTGTTTGGCTGTAAAGCTCTTTTACAGCTTCATTACCCGCTCCTGATACTGCCTGGTAAGTTGATACGATGACTTTGTTTAAGCCATATGCTTTGCGGATCGGTTCAAGAGCCGCAACCATTTGGATTGTAGAGCAGTTTGGATTGGCAATAATGCCGTTGTGTTCATGCAAGTCTGCCTCATTCACTTCTGGCACAACAAGCGGTGTATTTTCATCCATGCGGAACGCGCTCGTATTATCTATAACAATAGCGCCGCGTTTTACAGCTTCTGGTGCCAATGCTTGTGATACGCTTCCGCCGGCGCTGAACAAAGCAATATTTACCCCTTCAAAGCTCTCAGGAGAAGCTTCCTGAACAGTCAGCTCTTGGCCTTTAAACGTGACTTTTGTCCCCGCAGAGCGTTTTGAAGATAGCAATGTAAGTGTGTCCATTTCAAAGTTTCTGTCTTCAAGTGTTTTAAGCATTTGTTGTCCCACAGCCCCTGTCGCTCCGACAACAGCTACGTGTAAACCTCTTCCCATCTGTAAAACTCCTTCCGCCAATCAGCTTCATTGAATTGATTTGACTATGATTTTACGTTTTATTTTACCATAGAATATGCGGGTGATGACCGAATTTTTTAGTTTGGGAAAGATTTTCTGTAAATTTAGTCATTTCCCTGATAATTCTCAACTAGAATCGGCTGAAGCTGCTGGTGCATGAGTGCCTTTTCAATCGTTTGCGGTAGCAGATCCATTTTGGCTACCATTGAATTCGGTTTTTTAAATGGATCGTCTTGCCCGAATGGAATAAAAAAGATATTTTTTGTTGACATGAGCCTCATTAAATTTGTTCCGTTTAAACCAAGAGCATCATTTGTCGATATACCCAGAACGACAGGCCGATTGTTTCGGATTGTCGCTTTTGCCGCCATCAGCACCGGGCTGTCCGTCATGGCATTTGCCAGCTTGCTCATTGAATTGCCTGTTAAAGGCGCAATGACCATGCAGTCAAGGGGCAGCTTCGGCCCAAGAGGTTCTGCCTTTACAATCGAATCAATGGCCTCATATCCAGTCAGGTCTTCAATTTTTTTAACCCATTCTGCGCCCTCTCCAAATCGGGTATTTGTAGATTTTACATTAAATGTGACAACCGGACGGACTTCAGCTCCTTCGTTGACCAACGCCTCAATTTGCGGGAAAACCGCTTCATATGTGCAATGCGACCCGGTCAGCCCAAACCCGATTCTTTTTCCTTTTAATGACGACATCCTTATTTCCCCTCCTCAGCTTGTATTTCAGCCAAAAGCTTGCTCAAGACGTTTGCAAGGATTTGCCCAGCTGTTTTAGGAGCGACAATCCCTGGAAGCCCGGGAGCAAGAAGTGCTTTAATCCCTTGTTTCTCGGCATATTTAAAATCCGTTCCCCCGGGACGTGAGGCCAGATCCAATATTAAGGTTTTTGGTGTCATGCTAGAAAGTACCGTTTGATTTAAAATCATACTCGGTATGGTATTAATGCAAATATCTATATCTTTTACATGCTCTTTCAGCTCATCGGTATGAAAAGGAACGAGCCCCATTTCAGTGATACGTGCCAGATGCGCTGAACTTCTTGCCCCCACTTTTACATTCGCTCCGAGCGCGGCAAATGTACGGGCAATCGTCATCCCGGTGCGCCCCAGACCGAGAACGGCCACCTGTGATCCGTGTATCGTATAATCCGTATGCTGAATAGCCAGCATGATCGTTCCTTCTACTGTCGGAATAGAGTTGTATATCGCAATGTCATCCCGCTCAAACAGTTTTACAAGTTTTCTTTTTGCCTGAGCTGCAATGTTTTCTAAATAGGCGTTAGAAATTCCTGAGAAAATGACACAATGTGCAGGCGTTCTGTCGAGATGGTCCTGTTTTAACACAACTTCTTCATTAGAAAATACAGTTGATACGACACCTTCTCCTGTTGTCGCGGATACTGGAAGAATGATGCTGTCTATTTGCTGAAAAGGAATTTCATCAATATTGCATTTTACTGCCCCGGTAAAACCGTGATCCAATTGGTCAAAACCGACAAGATAGATGTCAGCCTGCTGTTCAGTGAGCTTTCTTATAATTTCGAGCTGTCTTGCGTCACCGCCGATAACTGCAATTTTCAATCCGGTTAACATTCTAAACGTTCACCTTCTTTGTATATACTGGATCTCTAGTTGTTAAGCTCCCCTTCATCTTATGATCAAAAGGAAATACCGGTGAATATAAAAGATGCGCTTTTTCCATATAAAAAAACATCGGCTCCGGCAGCCGATGTTTCAGATGTTTTCTTTAGAGCCCGCTTCACAGTCAATTGGGCTATTTACTCTTGTCGAGGAGGCATTTCCTCAGGTACATCTAATATAATCATATCTGAACCGATCTTTTGAATATGGTGCCATGGGACACGAATGTCATGACCTTGCTTTCTCAAACCAAACCACTTAACTGTGGGAATGAGGAGTGCTGTAATCTGTCCATCCTGTTCATTGATTTCCAAATCGGTCTGGCCGAGCACTCCGAGCCGTTCAGCTCTTTTGATGTCTACAATTTCCTTTCCTGATAATTCACTGAGCCGCATGTCTGTCACCCCCTTGTACTATGTATGATGAAAGGGATTAAAAAATGCCTGCTCCATTATGGAGCAGGCTTTCCTTTTTAAGACGGCATATTGCCGGAAGGGCTGATAAGTGCTAATGCATAGTCTTCGGTAAACAATTGTCTGGCAAGGCCGTTAACACGCTCTAAGTTCACGGCGTTTAATTCATTGATGATTTCATCTAATGTTTTATGTTTGCCGAGCAGCAGTTCATTTTTTCCGTTTCGGCTCATTTTGCTGTTTGTGCTTTCTAAGCTCAGCATTAAGCTTCCCTTCATTTGCTCTTTGCTGTTTTCCAGTTCTTTCGAGGTAATGCCGTCACGTTTTAATGTAGCAAGCGTTTCTTGAATTGTTTCCGACAGCTGCTGAAGCTGATTTGCACCCGTTCCGCCGTAAATCGTTAGCATTCCGCTGTCTTCATATGAGCTGTGATAGCTGTAAACAGAATAAGCAAGTCCTTTATCTTCACGCACATCTTGGAACAGCCGGCTGCTCATGCTGCCTCCGAGCACATTGTTGAGGACGATTAAATCATAAATACGTTCATGGCCAACCTCTAAGCCTTTAAATCCAAGGCACAAATGAGCCTGCTCTGTTTCTTTTTTTCTCGTCAGTTTTTCCGTGTGGAACTCAGGCTTCTCAAGGCCTGTCGCTTTGCCCTTCGCCTCGTATGACCCGAACCATTTTTCTACATCTTTGATAAAACTGTCAGATATATTGCCCGCTACCGAAATCACCACTCGGTCCGGCGTATAATAATCATGCATGTATTGTCTGAGAGAGTCACCGTTAAAGGAAGCAAGCGTTTCTTCCGTGCCTAGAATTGGGTAGCCTAAAGAATGATTGCCGTAAGTGGCTTTGCTCAGTAAATCATGTACAATGTCGTCCGGCGCATCTTCATACATTTTAATTTCTTCATATACTACATTTTTCTCTTTTTTCAGCTCGTTTTCATCAAACGTTGAATGAAAGAACATATCTGCTAATACGTCCAGCGCGTAATTCGCATGCTCGTCAAGCACCTTTGCATAGTAGCAGGTATATTCCTTTGAAGTAAACGCATTGACCTGGCCGCCAATACGATCAAAAGATTCTGCTATCTCGCGTGCAGATTTTGTGCTCGTCCCTTTAAAGAACATGTGCTCTAAAAAGTGAGAAATTCCGTTTATCTCCGGCGTTTCATGTCTCGAACCTGTGCCGATCCATACGCCGATCGCAACAGAACGGACTGTCGGGTTATTTTCCAGCACAATTCTTACACCATTTTGACACGTATATCGTTTAATCAAATTTGTTCCTCCTATTCAAAGACAAGCTGCCTTCATCTGTTACTTCAATAGTCTTGTTTCATCCATTAGTTCAGTGACTGTTCCAAGCGCATATCCTTTGTCTTTTATCTTTGTAATCAGCGCTTCAAGACTTTCCGTCGTAGGGTCAGTCGGATGCATTAAAATCATGGCACCATTATGTATCTTGCTTAACACTCTCGTCTGAAGTACAGACGGAGCCGGCTTTTGCCAATCGATTGTATCAACTGTCCACATGACTGTTCCCATCTGTTTCTCTGCTGCAATGTCGATAACCGCTTTTCTGAAACTTCCGCTTGGCGGAGCGAACCACTTTGGCTTAACGCCGATCGTTTGTTCTATTTGTTCATTAGTCTTGTCGAGCTGCTCGGAAATTCTTCCTGTAGTCAGTTTGCTCATATCCGGATGATTGTATGAATGATTTCCGATTTCATGTCCGTCTTTTGCAATCTTCTTAGCGAGCTGTACATTGTTTCTCACCCAATTGCCTTCTAAAAAGAACGTAGCTTTAACCTGGTGCTTTTGCAGAATAGGGAGCATTTTTTCCAAATACTCATTTCCCCATGCCACATTGATTAAAAAAGCCACCATCGGTTTGTCAGGATTTCCTTTATAAATAGGCTCAGGCTGAAGTGACTCAAGATGAACACTTGGTTTTACTTGACTGTACACCAAATCTTTTTCCCGAAACTCACCATGCTTTTTCATTTTTTTATATGATTGTTCAATATTGACCTTTAATCCATTGTAGCCTGGAATGCTTTTCCACACTTTATCAATTCTTGCATTCTGGGGCTTAACTTCGTACTCCGGCGCTTTTTGAAGCAATTCTTCATATAATTGGTCTTTTGACGCCGTGACAGTCACCGTATCTTTTTTCATTGCCCCTATATAATCAAGTGCATGCGGATTTTCCATCATCTCAAATGAGACAAAAAAAAGAAATAAAAAAACGGCAAACGGTACAAATTTTTTGTACATGTTCTGTCCCCCCTCATTTCACATTATGAAGGAGAGGGACAAGGTAGAACCCGCCTGCTTTTGAAAAGCTTCAAAATAAAGAAGCCGGGTCTCCCAGGCTCCTTTTATGTTTTCATTTAAGATTGTTGTTCTTCTTTTTCTTTCTCTTCACGGAGCACCGCTTTGCGGGATAAATTCACTCGTCCTTGTTTATCAATTTCAGTGACTTTGACAAGAATCTCGTCTCCGATTTTTACAACATCTTCAACTTTCCCTACGCGTTCAAGCGCAAGCTCTGAAATGTGCACCAAACCGTCTTTTCCGCTGAAAATTTCAACGAAAGCCCCGAATTTTTCAATCCGTTTCACTTTACCTAGGTAAAGTTGGCCGACTTCAACCTCTCTCACAAGGTCTTCGATGATTTTTTTCGCTTTTTGGTTGCCGCTTTCATCTGTAGAGGAAATAAAGATTGTGCCGTCCTGCTCAATATCAATTTTAACACCGGTTTCTTCGATGATCTTATTGATTTGTTTTCCGCTTGGTCCGATGACATCGCGGATTTTATCAGGATTAATGGTCATTGTTAAGATCTTAGGCGCATATCGAGAAAGCTCTTTTCTTGATTCGCTTAATGTTGCAAGCATGCTGTTGAGGATTTCCATTCTGCCCTTTTTCGCCTGCTGAAGCGCTTCTTCAAGAATCTCTCTGGAAAGGCCTTCAATTTTAATGTCCATTTGCAGGGCCGTTACGCCTTTTTCAGTTCCCGCTACTTTAAAGTCCATATCTCCGAGCGCGTCTTCCATGCCTTGGATGTCAGTCAAGACAGTGTAATGTTCGCCTGATTTGACAAGACCCATCGCAATACCAGCAACTGGCGCTTTAATCGGTACACCGGCATCCATCATTGCAAGTGTGCTTGCGCAAATGCTTGCTTGAGATGTAGAACCGTTTGATTCAAGCACTTCTGAAACAAGACGGACAGTATAAGGGAAGTCTTTTTCAGACGGAATAACTGGCTCAAGCGCACGCTCACCCAGTGCTCCGTGTCCGATTTCACGACGTCCCGGTCCGCGCATCGGTCCTGTTTCCCCAACGCTGAATTGCGGGAAGTTGTAATGATGCATAAACCGTTTTGACTCTTCGACACCTAAGCCGTCAAGGATTTGCACATCTCCCAGAGCACCTAGCGTACAAACGCTGAGGGCCTGAGTTTGTCCCCTTGTAAATAGACCTGAACCGTGCGTTCTTGGCAAGAGGCCAACCTCTGAAGAGAGCGGACGGATTTGATCGACACCGCGGCCGTCCGGTCTTACTTTCTCTTCAGTAATCAGGCGGCGAACTTCATTTTTCACAAGCTTGGATAAAATCTGCTTCACTTGCTTGATTGTGTCTTCATCATGTTCTTCATCCTCGAATTTTGCCACAACTGCGTTCTTCACTTCGTTAATGGCATCTTCACGGGCATGCTTTTCATGAACTTGGATGGCTTTCAGCAGATCCTCTTCTGCCAAAGCTTTTACTTTTTCATTAAGCTCTTCATCAATTTCAAAGAGCTTAATTTCAGATTTCTCTTTGCCGACTGCTGCAACAATTTCTTCTTGGAATGCAATCAGGCGTTTAATTTCTTCATGGCCGAACATAATGGCTTCAAGCATGATTTCCTCAGGAACTTCGTCCGCTCCCGCTTCTACCATGTTAATCGCATCTTTCGTGCCGGCAACGACAAGATTGATGTCGCTTTTTTCAAGCTGATCGACTGTCGGGTTAATGATAAATTGATCATCAATGCGTCCGACAGTAACCCCTGCAATCGGTCCTTCAAACGGAATATCCGATACAGAAAGTGCAAGAGATGAACCGAACATGGCAGCCATTTCTGAAGAGCAGTTTTGGTCAACACTCATGACAATGCTGATGACTTGAACTTCATTACGGAATCCATCGGCAAACAAAGGACGGATCGGACGGTCAATTAAACGGCTGGCAAGAACCGCTTTTTCACTTGGACGTCCTTCTCTTTTAATAAATCCGCCCGGAATTTTCCCTACCGCATATAATCTTTCTTCATAGTTTACAGTAAGAGGGAAGAAATCAAGCGGTTTAGGTTCTTTTGAAGCGGTTGCTGTACTAAGTACTGCTGTATCACCGTAGCGGATCATCACAGCACCATTTGCCTGTTTGGCAAGCTGGCCGGTTTCAACAGTAAGCGTTCTTCCGGCCCAATCTATGGTAAAGACATGTTTTTCTTGTCCCATACAATTACGAACTCCTCTCTTCGTTGTGTGAAATAATCAATTACTCCTATTATGAACGAAATGAATTGAACATATCAATGTCAAAGTAGTATGTAAAAGGATTTCAATGATTTGTTATAAGAAATTTCGCTTTAATACGATAAAAAAGCGGGAATCCTCCCGCTTTTTACGATTATCGACGTAAGCCTAGTTTGTTAATTAACTCACGGTAACGAGTTACGTCTTTATTACGCAGATACGTAAGAAGATTACGACGCTTACCTACCATTTTAAGAAGACCGCGACGTGAGTGGTGGTCTTTCTTGTGAGTACGTAAATGCTCGTTCAAGTTGTTAATTGAGTCAGTTAGGATAGCGATCTGAACTTCTGGAGATCCAGTATCAGATTCGTGTGTTTTGAACTCATTGATGAGTTGGTTTTTACGCTCTTGAGTAATTGCCATCCTGTTTCACCTCCAAATCATATTTAGCCCCAGTTACCTAGCAACCGTCGGTGACTTCGGATTGCCAAGCAATGGTTTTAAGACTACGAAAACTATCATACTAAAAATCGTGCCTATATGCAAATATTTTAGAATAAAATTTGCGTGCGTTGCAAGTTATTTCCGCAAATTGCTGAAATAACGGATGGCTTCCTGCTTATCTTTCTCAATTTGCTCTGTTAATTCTTTGATGCCATTGAATTTCCGCTCGCTCCGAATCCGTTTGTACCATTCGATTTTTATAGCGGCTCCATATACCTCTTGATCGAAATCAAACAGATTGACCTCGATGGAAGGCTGCTCTGGGCGCTTTTCATAAAACGTTGGCTTATAGCCAATATTGCAAACACCATTGTAAACTTCGCCGTTCACTTCCGCTTTTACGGCATATACACCTGTGGGCGGAACGATATAGCTGTTATTTAAACCGACATTTGCTGTCGGAAAACCGATGGTCCGCCCTCTTTTATCACCATGAATGACAATTCCTTTAATAAAATATGGCTGTCCAAGCAAGACATTCGCCAATTCAACATCTCCGTTTTGAAGCGCGGTACGGATATACGAAGAACTGATTTTTTTATCCTGCTCCGTCAATTTTTCTACCATTGTGCACCCAGCTTTTCCGTCTAAATCATCCGGCATGGTCTCCATTGTTCCCTTGCCGTATTTTCCGTACGTAAAGTCAAAGCCTGCCACTGCGTGCCGCACATTAAGGCCGATAATATACTGGTCTATAAACTGCTTAGGAGAAAGAGAAGCAAACACTTCATTAAATTTAACGACATACAGAACTTCTGTGCCTAATTGTTCAATTTGGTTTATTTTGTCTTCAAGAGGCGTAATCAGATCCTTTGGTTCCTTATCTCTGCCCAACACGTGAGAAGGATGGGGATGAAAGGTCATCACAGCTAATGTCAGACCTTTTTCTTCGGCTATTTGCTTCGCTGTGCCGATTACCTTTTGATGCCCGAGATGAACGCCGTCAAAATATCCTAACGCCATCACTGATTTAGCCTGCTCCTCTTTTATTAAATGATGAGGATGTGTAATATGTATCGTCTTCACAGAACGGTCACCTTTTTTCTATTGTTCGCTTTTTTGCATCAATACTTTTGCCGGCTTTAACAGCCCATTTTTTGTAGGATGAGGGAAATAGATCGCCAAGCATGTTCCGGATTCAGTAAAGACGGCGATACGCTCTTCACTTGTCATTTCAGAAAACTGCTCGGGCGTCTCAAGCAAAGCCCCATTTTCTACTTTCTTAGCTAATGTATCACTTATGATCCATTTCGGCAAATGATTGAGCGCACGTTCAATAGAAACTGTATGCTCTTCCACGGTCCCGGATTGGGCCTGTGCTTCGAGCTCATCAAAAGTAAAGCATTCGTCGAGAGAAAAATCTCCGGATGCCGTACGGATTAAATGAGACATATGAGCCGGATATCCGAGCTTTTCCCCGATCATGACCGCCAGCGTCCTTACATAGGTCCCTTTGGAGCAAGTCACTGTAAACCGGAAGCTTGCGGTTTCTCCATGATGTTTAATCTCTGTCGTCAGGGCAATGTCTTCAATGGTTATCATACGTTTCGGACGTTCTACTTCAATCCCTGCTCTTGCGTATTCGTATAATTTTTTGCCGTTTACTTTTACAGCGGAATACATGGGCGGAATTTGTTCTTGTTTACCCTTTAAACTGTTTAAAACCTTTTCTACATCCGCTTTATCAATGTCGTGATTGACAGGCTTTGTTTCCACCGTTTCTCCGGTTTGATCCTCTGTTGTGGTTGAAAAGCCCAACATTATTTCTGCATCATACGTTTTAGATTTTTCAGTTAAGTATTCGACTATTTTTGTCGCTCTTCCTACACAAATCGGAAGCACGCCTGATACTTCCGGATCGAGCGTTCCTGTATGTCCTACTTTTTTTGTTTTTAACAGCTTTCGGATCTTCATGACACAGTCGTGCGATGTCATGCCAACAGGTTTATGTAAAAGGAGAACTCCGTTAACCATTTGCCTTTCACTCCTTCTTTTGAGTTTTTTTCTTATAAACGAAGAAAGAGGACAGACGATATACGCCTATCCTCTCTTTTTTTATTCAGATGGTTTCTCTGAATGTAATTCGTGAATCAGTGTTTCGATCCGATTCCCGTAATCGATTGATTCATCGAACTCAAATTCAATTTCAGGCGTTTTTCGAAGTCTGATGCGGCTGCCGATTTCGGATCGGATAAATCCTTTCGCTTTTGCCAGCCCTTTCAGCGCTTCTTCCCGTTTTTTCTCGTCACCGAGAACCGAGATATACACCTTTGCAATTTGCAAATCACCTGATACACGTACATCCGTTACTGTCAGAAAACCAATTCTCGGGTCTTTCAGCTTGCGGCTGATAATATCACCGAGTTCTTTTTTCATTTGCTCGCCGACACGGTTTGCTCTCATACTCAATTCAATCACCTCTAAGTTAAAACCACTCTGTCCTAGTGATCGCCCGTTCAATTTCAGGAAAAGAATCGATAAACGCTAGGACGCGCTGCAGTTCTTTTTCTGTTTGAACGCGAGAGGAAGAAACAGCGGCGATTCCGAAGCTGGTTCTTTGCCAAGTGTCCTGATAGCCAATCTCCGAAATCGAAACATTGAACTTGTTTTGAACCCTGGTTAAAACCCGCTTCAGAACGGCACGCTTTTCTTTTAGCGATCCTGCATCATAAATGATGCATTCACACTCCGCAAATCCGATCACGTTCTTTCAATTTCTTGCATGACAAACGCTTCAAGGATGTCACCTTCACGAATGTCATTGTATTTCTTAATTGTAATACCACATTCATAGCCTTGTGAAACTTCTTTCACATCGTCTTTAAAGCGTTTCAGAACATCTACTTCGCCTTCAAAGATGACGACGCCGTCACGAATTAAACGGAGGCCGCTGTCGCGCGTAATGGTTCCTTCAGTAACATATCCGCCGGCAATTGTACCGATTTTAGATACTTTGAATGTTTGGCGTACTTCTACTTGACCAATTACTTTTTCTTCATATTCAGGATCAAGCATACCTTTCATGGCAGCTTCAATCTCGTCGATTACTTTGTAAATGATACGGTGAAGTCGAATATCTACATTTTCAGCTTCAGCCGTACTCTTAGCATTTCCGTCCGGTCTCACATTAAACCCGATAACAATTGCATTGGAAGCAGATGCCAAGATAATGTCAGATTCAGTAATCGCACCAACGCCTGTATGGATGATTTTCACTTTAACGCCTTCTACTTCAATTTTTTGAAGCGCAGCCGTTAAAGCTTCAGCAGATCCTTGAACGTCAGCTTTTACGATGAGGTTGATGTCTTTTACATCACCTTGCTTAATTTGCTCGAATAAATCATCAAGACTGAGCTTCGCTTTATCGCTGCGCTGCTCTTCAAGCTGTTTCGAAGCACGGGCTTCACCGACAGAACGAGCTGTTTTTTCATCCTTAAAGACAAGGAATTGGTCTCCCGCTTGAGGGACATCATTCAAACCGGTAATTTCAACCGGAGTTGACGGGCCGGCAGTTTTCACACGGCGGCCAATGTCGTTGACCATTGCACGGACACGACCAAATGTATTGCCGACTACGATCGGATCACCGACATGCAGTGTTCCAGTCTGTACGAGCAACGTCGCAACTGACCCTCTGCCTTTATCGAGTTCAGCTTCAATAACCGTTCCTTTTGCCTGACGGTTCGGATTCGCTTTCAGTTCCTCTACCTCACTGACAAGCAAAATCATTTCAACGAGCTCATCAATGCCTTTTCCAGTTAAAGCGGAAAGCGGCACAAAAATGGTTTCTCCGCCCCAAGCTTCAGGGACAAGTCCGTATTCCGTCAGTTCTTGCATTACACGGTCAGGGTTTGCGGATTCTTTATCTATTTTATTCACAGCAACGATGATTGGAACCTCTGCTGCTTTTGCATGGTTAATCGCTTCAACTGTTTGCGGCATGACACCGTCATCGGCAGCTACGACAAGAATCGTAATATCAGTTACTTCTGCACCGCGTGCACGCATTGTTGTAAATGCGGCGTGGCCCGGTGTATCCAAGAACGTGATTTTCTTGCCGTTCTCTTCAATTTGATAAGCGCCGATATGCTGAGTGATTCCGCCTGCTTCTCCTTCAACAACCTTTGTTTTACGGATGCTGTCAAGAAGCGTTGTTTTCCCATGGTCAACGTGACCCATGATTGTCACGACAGGAGGACGAATTTCAAGATCCTCTTCATTATCAGGCTCTTCGTATTTTTCCAGCTCTGTTTCTTCAAGCACAATGACCTCTTCTGTTTCAACACCATATTCTGATGCAATGAGTTCGATTGTGTCTTTATCAAGCTCTTGGTTAATGGTTGCCATTACGCCAAGAAGCATTAGCTTTTTAATGATTTCTGAAGGCTCTTTGCCAAGCTCTTCAGCAAGTGCGCCAACTGTTAAAGTGCCAGAGAATGTAATTTTCTCAGGAAGCTCTTTTTTCGGCTTTACAGGCTTTTGCTGATGTTGGTTTTTATTGTTGTTGTTGTTGCGTTTATTTTTTTTGTTGTTGTTATTCTTCTTGTTTTTGTTAAATTGATTATTCTGCACGTCATTCTTCTTTCCGTCTCGAATTTTATTTGGTTGATTTCCAGCTGATTGCTGATTAACCCCTTGTGGCTGTTTGTTTTTGTTCGTTTCTGCTGGCTTTTGAGATTTAGCAGCTGCGCCGCCTTTTTTATATTTGGCATCAAGCTTTTTAATGGCCTTTTCTTCAAGCATGGCCATGTGATTATTCACTTCTAAATCCATGTTCTTCAGTGCGGTCAAAATTTCCTTACTTGAAACATTTAACGCTTTTGCATATTCGTATACTCTCATTTTAGCCATTCGTTCACCCCCAAAAATATTAATCGAGCAAGCTGATCAGCTTATTCGCAAAACCTTGGTCAGTGACGGCGACAACGACACGGGCTTCTTTACCGATAGAGCGTCCAAGAACCGCGCGACTCTCGACTTTTTTATAAGGGACTTTATAATAATTGCACTTGTCAGTTACTTTTTTTGCTGTGTTAGATGATGCATCCTCTGTAAGCAGGACAAGCTTTGCACGCGCATTCCTGATTTCTTTTATTACCAAGTCTTCGCCTGACACGACCTTACGAGCTCGATTGGCCAGACCCAGCAAGGGAAACCATTCCATTCCAGACATTTTATTTTTTCACCTTTTCCGCCAGTTCCAGCAATTCATCGAAAATCTGGTCATCGATTTGTGATTGAAATTGATTTTGCAAAGTGTTTTTCTTTTTTGCTGCTAAGATGCACTCTTTATCCAGCGTTAAATAAGCACCCCGCCCATTCTTTTTTCCGGTCGGGTCTACTGAGATTTCGCCTTCTTTCGACCGTACAACTCGGATCAGTTCCTTTTTAGGCTTCATTTCACCAGTCACTACACATTTGCGTAATGGGATCTTTTTGTGTTTATTCACCTAAAGTCACCTCTTATTCATCCGATTCAGCAGTTTCAGGCTCCGTAAAGAGCGGCTCATCATCTTCTTCAAGTTCTCTCGGATAGATTCCAAGTTCTCTTGCGTCCGTTTCGCTCTTAATATCAATCTTCCAGCCTGTCAGTTTAGCAGCTAAGCGTGCGTTTTGTCCTCTTTTGCCAATTGCCAGAGACAGCTGGTAATCAGGAACAATAACAGTTGTCGCTTTTTCTTCTTCATTAACAATGACATCAAGCACTTTGGAAGGGCTGAGCGCATTCGCGACAAATTCTACAGGATCACTGGACCAGTTGACAATGTCAATTTTTTCACCTTTTAATTCATTGACGATTGCTTGCACACGCTGGCCTTTAGGCCCTACGCATGAACCGACAGGATCAACGTCAGGATCATCTGTGCGAACAGAAATTTTTGAACGGTCGCCGGCTTCTCTGGCAACAGATTTTAGCTCGACAGTTCCATCATAAATTTCAGGCACTTCAATTTCAAACAAACGCTTTAACAGGCCTGGATGTGTTCTTGACACATAAATCTGCGGGCCCTTCGTTGTTTTTTCTACTTTTGTGATATATACCTTAATGCGGTCATGAGGCTTGTAGCTTTCATTCGGCATTTGCTCATTAACCGGCAGCAAGGCTTCTATTTTGCCTAAAGACACGTAGATAAATTTATTGTCCAGACGCTGGACGATCCCTGTCATGATGTCTTCTTCACGGTCGATAAATTCAGAATAGATCACACCGCGCTCAGCTTCGCGCACACGCTGTGTGACGACCTGCTTCGCTGTTTGAGCAGCTATGCGCCCGAAATCCTTAGGTGTAACTTCGATTTCGACGACATCGCCGACCATATATTCCGGATGGATGCCCTGCGCCTCTTCAATTGAGATCTCTAATCTCTGGTCGTATACTTCGTCAACGACATCTTTTCTTGCAAATACACGGATGGAGCCAGTTTCACGGTTTAGATCCACCCGTACATTTTGCGCTTGATTAAAATTCCGCTTATAAGCAGAAATTAACGCAGCTTCGATTGCTTCGATGATAATTTCTTTACTGATGCCTTTTTCTTTTTCAAGAATCGTGAGAGCATCTAATAATTCACTGCTCATTTAACGGTCTCCCCCCTTAAAACATTTGTATTCATTAGAATGTAACAGCTAATCTTGCATTAGCTATCTTTTCATACGGAATATTGATCCGTTTCTTTCTTGTTTTGATCGTGATCTCAACTGTCACTGTTTGTCCATCAAATTCAGCCAGTTCACCTTCAAACACTTTTACGCCGTCAATAGGCTCATACGTCTTAATGTATACGTTTTTTCCTAGTGATTTTTCGAAATCGGCTTTTTTCTTTAGCGGACGCTCAGCTCCTGGAGATGAGACTTCAAGAAAGTAATTTTGGCTGATTGGGTCTGCCTCATCAAGCTTTTCGCTTAAAGCTTCGCTTACTTTGGCACATTCCTCAATATCCACACCGTCATCGGAATCAATAAACACGCGAAGGAACCAGCTTTGGCCCTCTTTGACAAATTCAATGTCAACGAGTTCCAGCTGAAGGCTGTCTACGATTGGCTGAGCCATTTCTTGAACGGTGTCAGTCACTTTTTTGCTCATGTTCTTCCTCCTTGTGCTGTCGATCTCATATTCGTCTCGTCACTCTGCATAAAAACCCTGCTTCAAAAGAGCAGGGGCTAAAAAGTAAACGATGAACATGTCGAGACAAAATTCTCCTGTTCAATACAAAAGAGCGGGTTTCCCCACTCTTTGCCTCGGTAATCGTTAGCATTTCCAATAAAACTATACCATAACCATATTTTTATTGCAAATGGATATACGCTTACCTTCATACCTAAGCAAGTGACAGAAACTCTAATATTACGATGGCACTTTTTGCGCTTATGTATGCATAGAAGCAGAATTTCTGAGAAATTCTGCTTTCCATATTAGAACAGTGACAATTGGTTTTGATCAGGCAGTGATTCCAGACAGCCGTGGCGATCTAAGTACTCTAAAATCGTTTTTGATACTTTCCCTCTCTTTTGCAAATCTTCTTTTGAGAGGAATTCGCCTTCTTCGCGAGCTTTTACAATGTTCAAAGCAGCGTTCGTCCCTAACCCTGGAATAGAGTTAAACGGCGGAATAAGACTGTTGCCGTCAATAATAAACTCTGTGGCGCTGGAGCGATATAAATCGACTTTTTGGAATGAATAGCCTCTCTCACACATCTCAAGCGCTAATTCTAAAACAGTCAGAAGGTTCTTTTCCTTCGGTGAAGCATCAAGTCCTTTAGAGTTTATATCCTCCATTACCGCTCTGATTGCTGTAGAGCCCTTGATCATTGTATCAATATCAAAGTCATCTGCACGAACGGTAAAATAAGCCGCATAATACAAAAGAGCATGATGCACTTTAAAGTAAGCAATGCGGACTGCCATTAAGACATATGCCGCGGCGTGGGCTTTCGGGAACATGTATTTAATCTTTTTACAGGAATCAATATACCAGTCTGGGACATTGTTATTTTTCATTTCTTCTTCCCATTCAGGCGTTAATCCTTTTCCTTTACGCACGAATTCCATGATTTTAAAGGCAAGGGACGGCTCAAGGCCTTGATAGATTAAATAAACCATAATGTCATCACGGCAGCCGATAACCTCACTCAGCTCACAAATATTATTGTGGATGAGCTCCTGTGCATTGCCAAGCCATACATCAGTTCCGTGAGACAAGCCTGAAATCTGAACGAGCTCAGAAAAAGTGGTCGGCTTTGTATCTTCAAGCATCTGCCGGACAAATCGGGTTCCGAATTCAGGAATTCCAAGAGTGCCCGTTTTACAGCCAATCTGTTCTTCAGTCACACCGAGTGATTCGGTTCCCTGGAAGATCTTCATCACTTCAGGATCATCCGTCGGAATTGTTTTCGGATCTATTCCGCTTAAGTCTTGAAGCATCCGAATAACAGTCGGGTCATCGTGTCCGAGAATATCAAGTTTTAACAGGTTGTCATGGATGGAGTGGAAATCAAAATGAGTCGTTTTCCACTCTGAACCTGTGGCATCTGCCGGAAACTGGATCGGTGAAAAATCATAAATATCCATATAATCCGGAACTACGATAATACCGCCAGGGTGCTGTCCAGTTGTACGTTTTACACCCGTGCATCCCTGCACGAGCCGATCTATTTCGGCACCGCGCATATGAAGATTGTTGTCTCCAGCATAGCCTTTTACATAACCGTAGGCTGTTTTTTCTGCCACCGTGCCTATTGTTCCCGCACGATATACATTGTCTTCTCCGAACAATACTTTTGTGTAATTGTGTGCTTGCGGCTGATATTCCCCTGAGAAGTTCAAATCGATATCAGGTACTTTGTCCCCTTTAAATCCTAAGAACGTTTCAAATGGAATATCATGGCCGTCTTTTTTCAAAGGCGTTCCGCAATGAGGACATGTCTTGTCAGGCAGGTCAAAACCAGAACCGACAGAACCGTCATTAAAGAACTCAGAATGCTGGCACTCAGGACAAACATAGTGCGGCGGCAGCGGGTTTACCTCAGTAATCTCAGTAAGTGTCGCAACTAATGAAGATCCTACGGAACCACGGGAACCAACGAGATACCCATCATCTAGTGAACGTTTTACAAGTTTGTGAGAGATCAAGTAAATAACAGCAAATCCGTGGCCAATAATACTCTTTAACTCTTTTTCAATCCGCGCTTCGACAATTTCAGGCAGCTCTTCCCCGTAAATGCTTCTTGCACGCTGATAGCTCATTTCTCTGATCTCTTCATCAGCGCCTTCGATTTTCGGCGTATATAAATCATCTTTAATCGGCTTGATGTCATCAACTAAAGAAGCAACCTTTTGGGTATTGGTGACTACGATCTCCTTCGCTTTTTCTTCACCTAAGAAAGAAAAAGCTTCAAGCATTTCGTCTGTCGTTCTGAAATGCACTTTCGGCAGTTCATGCCTATTCAGCGGATTTGCCCCGCCTTGTGAGGATATTAAAATCTTTCTGTAGATTTTATCCTCATCATTCAAGTAATGAACATTTCCCGTAGCAACAACCGGTTTATTAAGCTTTTCCCCCAGCTTCGTGATATTCGCAATAATTTCTTTCAGCGCTTTTTCATCACGGACCAGTTCAAGCTCCAGCAAGTGACGATACACTTCAGGCGGCTGAACCTCAAGGTAATCATAGAATGACGCGATATCTTCCACCTCTTCAGGCGATTTTTGCATCATTCCCTCAAAAACCTCTCCCCTGTCACAGGCAGAACCGATCAGCAGCCCTTCCCTGTATTTCTCAAGCTGAGATCTCGGAATACGCGGCACTCTGTAAAAATAATGAATATGAGAAAGTGACACAAGCTTAAATAAATTTTTAAGTCCCGTGCTGTTCACTGCAAGTAATGTTGCATGATACGGTCTTGATCTTTGATAAGCATTGGACTGACCCATATTTTCATTCAACTCATCATGGTACTGAATGCCTTTTTCAGCTGCGTCTTTCAGCATTTTCAGAAGCAAATAAGCGGTTGCCTCAGTATCATAGATCGCACGGTGATGCTGTGTGAGTTCGATATCAAACTTTTTACAAAGTGTGTTCAACCGGTGGTTCTTAAATTCCGGATAGAGAAAACGTCCAAGTTCAAGCGTATCAATGACTGGGTTTTTAGCTTTATCGACTTCAAGAAGCTTTTTATAGGCTACATTTAAGAATCCCATATCAAAGCTTGCATTATGAGCGACAAGGATATCATCGCCAATCCATTCTCTGAAATCTCTTATTACATCTACGACATCCGGAGCGTCTTGTAGCATATCATCAGTGATCCCTGTCAGCTCTATGATTGTGGCGGAAAGCGGACGATGCGGGTTCGCAAACGCCTCAAATTTATCAATAATTTCTCCGCCTTTTACTTTTACTGCAGCCAGCTCAATAATGGTATCGTATACAGCAGACAATCCTGTTGTCTCAACGTCAAAAACAACATATGTTTCTTCTTCGAGCAGACGATGTGCGGCATTATAAGCAATTGGCACGCCATCATCCACGAGATTTGCTTCCATCCCGTAAATCATTTTAATTCCATGCTTTTTGGCCGCAGAATACGCATCAGGGAAGGACTGAACGACAGCATGGTCAGTCAAAGCGATGGCCTCATGCCCCCATTTTTTCGCCTGTTCGACAAGCTTTCCGATACCCGTAACAGCATCCATTTGGCTCATTGGGGAATGAAGATGCAATTCCACTCTTTTTTCTCCTTCAGGTGCTGAATCTTCACGGGTTTTTGCTTTTATTTCGTTTACGTCATTTGCGATCATGACAAGGTCTCTGACAAATGTATCATTTTGAATGCTTCCGCGTGCTTTTACCCACATTCCTTTTTTCAGAGACTTCATCAGTGCCGCATCTTCTTTTTCACGTGCAAACATTTTGATCAAAATACTATTTGTATAGTCTGTAATTTTGAAGATACACAGCGTGCGCCCGCTCTTCAGCTCGCGCGTCTCCACATCAAACACATAACCTTGGACCGTAATTCTCCGTTCTTCGTCCATGATGCTGTCAAGCGTCCGGATTTCCTCGTTATCTTTAATTTGATAACCGATAACAAGAGGACCAGATGGTGCTTGGTCTTCATCACTTTCTTTATCTTTCTTCTCCATTTCAATCAAGGCCTGCATAGCACGCTCTTGGTCTTCCGCAAGCTTTTGCTCCCGAAACTTTTGAACTTCCTGCTCGGATACAAATATTTCAGCATCAAGCTGAAGATCCGGAAAGCCAAATTGACGGTAGCCTGCTTGAATCATGGAACTGTATTTGTTTTTTAGCGCAGCCGCTTCTGTATCCGTTTTGGTTTTGACAATCAGTTTATTGCCCTTCAGCTTCGGTTTTTGCTGGTTTAAAAGACTGATAATCGGCGGCGAAATGCCCTGCAGTTCTTCTATGCAGCGTGACCAGTAGTCTTGAACGATACTTTCACTGACCTCGGCATCCTGAACTTCAATTGAAGATGTCACTTTTGCTATGTGGGCAAACGATTGCGTCAGCCTCGTTGTTAATGTGTCATATATTTGAAAAGGCAGCAAAGATTTAAATTGAAAATGAAAATGCCAAGACTTAGAAGCTTTGTGAATTGTCAGCTTTTTAATCTCGCCATGTTCAAAGTATGTCATGAAGGTATCATCTGTCATATTAATCTGCTGCAGAAGAATTTGAAACTGCCTTCTGTTTACTGATAACTGTTCCATTAAGACAGTATCCCTCCCTAAAAACATCATAAGTGAAGGTACCTCAGGCAATGAGGTACCTTCTATTATTTCTATTTTAACATGTTTTTTGATAAATCGTTATGGTGATTACTGCTTGCTGATAAACGCAGATAATTCGTCTACTGAAATCTCAGTTGACTCACCAGTTTGACGAATTTTCACTTCGACGATTCCTTCGTCAGCTCGTTTTCCGACAGTGATGCGGATTGGAAGGCCGATTAGATCTGAATCAGCGAATTTTACACCGGCACGCTCAGCACGGTCGTCATAGAGCACTTCATAGCCTTCCGCTTTTAAATCGGCATACAGCTTTTCAGCAAGCTCTCTTTGCCCATCGTTTTTCATGTTCAATGCAAGAATATGAAGATCGTACGGGGCAACGCTTTTTGGCCATATTAATCCTTTTTCGTCGTGATGCTGTTCAGCAATAGCAGAAAGCGTTCTTGATACACCGATTCCGTAACAGCCCATCAGCATTGGCTGCGCGCGTCCGTTTTCATCTAAATATGTCGCATTCATCGCTTCTGAATAGCGTGTTCCGAGCTTAAAGACTTGTCCGACTTCGATTCCCTCAGCAAAACGGATCGTTCCCTTGCCGTCTGGTGAAGGATCACCTTCTTTAATAAAACGAAGATCAGCAAATTCTTTAATTTGCGCGTCACGATTCACATTGACATTTTTATAATGATGATCTCCTTCATTTGCCCCGGCAACAGCATTGACCATTGCTTTCACAGCTTGATCGGCATATACTTCCACATCCTGATGAATACCGACAGGGCCTACAAAGCCTGGCTCTGTTCCGAGCTGCTGAATGACCTCTTCATGTGTGGCAAGCTCTACAACTTCTGCATGAAGCAAGTTTTTCACTTTAATATCGTTAACTTCATGATCTCCTCTTACAAGCACTAAGACAAAACGGTCATCAGCTTTAAACAATACTGACTTAATGCACGCTTCAGCCGAAACCTGTAAGAACGCAGTCAGTTCTTCGATTGTTTTCACGTTAGGCGTATGAACCTTCTCTAGAGCTTTAGGCTCTTCATCTGAAGGAACTTCCTGGTGAAGAACTTCAGCCATCTCGATATTAGCCGCGTACTGTGATTCATCAGAATACGCAATCGTATCCTCTCCGATCGCAGAAAGTGCCATAAATTCGTGCGTATCCTTTCCTCCCATTGCGCCTGAATCAGCGATAACAGGTCTTACATTAATGCCGCAGCGTGCAAAAATATTAGAATAGGCCTCGTACATTTTTTGATACGTTTCATCCAGACTCTCTGCAGATGCATGGAAAGAGTACGCATCCTTCATAATAAATTCGCGGCCTCTTAACAAACCGAAGCGAGGACGTTTCTCATCTCTGAACTTAGACTGAATTTGATAAAGAGTCAGAGGGAGACGCTTATAAGATTTAACCTCATCGCGAACAAGCGAAGTGATAACCTCTTCATGCGTTGCCCCTAAAGCAAATTCACGGCCATGACGGTCTTTTAGTCTCATCAGTTCGGGACCATATGTATACCATCTGCCTGATTCCTGCCATGTCTCTGCCTGCTGCAATGCGGGCATGAGCATTTCTACGGCATCAATTTTCTCCATTTCCTCTCGAACAATCTGCTGAATGTTTTGAATCACCTTATACGCAAGAGGCATATAGCTGTATACCCCGCTCGTATTCTGTCTGATAAATCCTGCTCTCAGAAGAAGCTGATGACTTTTTGCTTCGGCATCAGCTGGAACTTCACGGAGCGTAGGAATAAGCGTCAAGCTTTGTCTCATTTCTTCGCACCTCTGATTGATTTACTTTTCGTTTACAAAAACAGCCGCTGGATATCGTTCCATGTGACAACCAGCATAAGAAGCATTAAGAAAGCTACTCCGATAAACACAACAAATGCTTCTTTTTCCCTGTTAATCGGTTTGCCCCGAATCGCTTCAATAAATAGAAACAACAGTCTTCCTCCGTCAAGTGCCGGAATCGGAAGCAGGTTGACAATCCCAAGGTTAATGCTTAAAAACGCCGCAAACTGAAATAAGTTCACGATCCCTGTTTTCGCCACTTGGTCTGTCATGTCATATATGCCGACAGGACCTGACAGCATATCGAGTTTAAATTGGCCTGTTACTAATTTGCTCAGATTGGTTAAAATGGCTTTGGTGACATCAACTGTTGATGTCGCGCCGTAAGCAACCGCTGAGAGTACGCCTTTTTCAGTCGGCGCATAGGAACCGAAACGTCCGATTGTTTTTTTGTTCTCATCTTTAACAGCTTCCGGAGTCACCGAAATATGAAGCGTTTTGTTATCTCTTTTTACTGCAACGTCCATTTCTTTCTCCGGGTTTTCTTTTACAGCGGAGACAATGTCAGTCCAAGACCTCATTTTCTCTCCGTTAATGCTTTGGATATAATCCCCTTCTTTTAGCCCTGCTTCAGCCGCCCGTCCATTGTCTGTCAGCTGCCCGAGCATAGGTTCATTTGACGGTACGCCTTGAATCAGCCCAAGCATCACTAAAATGACGTAAGCTAAAATAAAGTTCATAATCGGCCCTGCAGCAATTGCTTTAATCCGCTGCCATACAGGTTTGGAACCAAATTGGCGATTATACGGCGCAATCTGCACTTCTTCTCCGTCTACAATAAAAAAGGATGTTTCGCTGACAGTAAAGCTGGAAAGTTCGTCCTCTTTCCCCTGTTCATAACCGGTGATCTTCATGTCATGCTCTAGATCCGCTGTTTCCACTTCAATGACTAATGCATCCGGATATTTTTCCTTTTGATTGATGATGACTTTCTCAACTTGATCTTCCTTATTAAACAGAAGCCCGACCGTGTATCCGGGTTTCACCTCAATCATTTCCGGATCTTCGCCGGCCATACGAACAAATCCGCCGACCGGAAGCAGCCTGATCGTATAAACTGTTTCATTTTTTTTGAAAGAAAAAATCTTTGGACCGAAGCCGATCGCAAATTCACGGCAGAGAATTCCCGCTCTTTGGGCTAGCAATAAATGGCCCAGTTCATGGAAGAAAACGAGCGTTCCGAAAATAATGATAAACGCTATAACTGTATTCACGAACATACCACCTTATGTGAGTATTGAATTGACGTATCCCCGGGTATCTTTGTCCACTTCTTGAATGTCCGCCAGGCTCGGTTTTTTCAGTAATTGATGGCGGGTTAGTGCCTTTTCGATACAGTCTTCAATAGCCAAAAACGGTATCTTGCCAGCTAAAAAGGCAGCGACAGCTACTTCGTTTGCCGCATTTAGCACTGTCGGCATTGTTCCTCCTATTTTACCTGATTCAAAAGCAAATTGTAAGCATCGGAACCTGTCAAAATCAGCTTTCTCAAAATGAAGGCTGCCGATTTCCCATAATTCAAGCCTTTTCGCATCTGGTAATGGCAATCGGTCAGGATAAGTGAGCGCATATTGAATGGGGACTCTCATATCCGGAGTTCCGAGCTGTGCGATCACACTTTTATCATGGAACTCAACCATTGAATGGATGATGCTCTCCTTATGTAAAACCACATCAATTTGTTCATAAGGTATATCGAAAAGCCAGTGTGCCTCGATCACCTCTAATCCCTTATTCATCATTGTAGCCGAATCAATTGTAATTTTTGCACCCATTGACCAGTTTGGATGTTTTAATGCATCTTCAACTGTTACTGATTCGAGCTCCTCCCGCGTCTTGTCCCGAAAACTTCCGCCGGATGCCGTAATGATGAGGCGTTCAATGTTTTTAGCCTGTTCGCCTTGAAGAGCTTGAAAAATGGCTGAATGCTCACTGTCAACAGGCAGCAGCGGAACATCATATTTCTTAGCATGTTCTTTTACTATATGCCCTGCAGTGACAAGAGTTTCCTTATTTGCAAGCGCAATTGTTTTTTTCTGTTCAATTGCCTTTAATGTCGGGATAAGACCGACGCTTCCAAGCAAAGCGTTGACAACAATGTCAACCTCCTCCATCACTGCTGCTTCTATCAGTCCTTCTTCTCCCAGCCCGATTTGGCATTCAAAAGAAAAAGACATTTGTTTTAATTTATGATATGTATCCAGATCACCGACAGAGACAAACTTCGGCTGAAAGACCTCAATCATTGGAACGGCCTTATCAATATTTCTGCCAAACGACATAGATACCAGCTGAAATTGGTCTTGATGTGCACGCAGTACATCAAGAGTCTGTTCGCCGATTGATCCTGTTGCTCCTAAAAGACAAATATTTTTCAAAGTTGCCACTACTCCTATTCTTATTGCTGCATGATCAGTCTCATATTCATATTAGACTTTTTTATGAAAAAAGGGCAAGCAGAAAGTACAAGAAAGGCATGACAAACAAGAAACTGTCAAAACGGTCTAATATACCGCCATGCCCGGGAAGAATATTCCCAGAATCCTTTACATCGTAATGTCTTTTCAAGGCGGATTCCACTAAATCTCCAAGTTGTCCGAAAACAGACAAAAACAGCGTGATCAACAGCAGATAGATATACGGGATCGGAAGTTGTGCAACAAGCTGAAAAATCGTCGCCAATACAAGTGCGATGACAATTCCGCCTGCAAACCCTTCCACTGTTTTATTCGGACTGATTTCAGGCCACAGTTTCCGCTTCCCAAGCGATTTACCGACAAAATAGGCACCGGAATCGGTGGACCAAATGACAACACACGCGTAAAAAATGTATGTTAATCCGTATTGGTCAAGATTTCTGATTTCGATAAAATAATGAAAACACATTCCGATGTAAATTGCTGCAAGCGTAATAAACCCGACTTCATCAAAAGTAAAGGTGTTCTTGACCAACACTGTGTAAGTCAGCAATAGCAGTACCGCAAATAAAGCGATTTCCATTTTGGAAATTCCGCCCGCTTCAAAAAACGAATACTGGCTTGGCAATAAGAACATCCACAATAATAAAAGACCGATCAAACCAGGCAGTGAAACCAGCTTCAGCTTTTTCATCCGTAAAAGTTCAAAAAGCGCCACACTGCCCATAGCATAAATTAATATGGTGAACGGCAATTTCCCGACAATAACCAAAAATAAAAATACAATTGCTGCCAGAACACCTGTCAAAATTCTTTGTTTCATGTCCACCATCCTCTAAATTCCGCCAAACCTCCGGCCTCTCTGCTGAAACTCTCCTAACGCCTGCAAGAAGTGATCTTCTTTAAAGTCAGGCCACAAGACGTCAGTAAAGACAAATTCACTGTAGGCAACCTGCCATAGCATAAAATTACTCAGCCTTATCTCGCCGCTCGTTCGAATTAAAAGTTCAGGATCCTGCAAAGATTCAGTCATCAAATAAGTAGAAAAAAGCGATTCATCAATGTCTTCAATATTCAAAGAGCCTTCCTTCACTTTTTCCGCGAGTGATTTTGCAGCACTGACAATTTCAGTACGGCCTCCATAGTTAAGAGCAAAATTAAGGATCATTCCGTCGTTTTGCGCCGTGTCCTGTACAGCTTTTTCAATCGCACGTAATGTGTGCGCCGGCAAAGCCGTTTCATCCCCAATGATCCGAACCTGTACATTTTCCTCAACAAGCTCTGGAAGATACGTATTCAAAAATTCTTCCGGAAGCTTCATTAAAAAATCGACCTCCATTTTCGGTCTTTTCCAGTTTTCTGTTGAAAATGCATACAATGTCAGTACTTTGACACCTAATTCGTTTGCGAGCTTCGTGGTCCTTTTTACCACCTTCATCCCTTCATGGTGGCCTGCAATTCTGGGAAGAGAGCGTTTTTTAGCCCAACGGCCATTTCCATCCATGATAATGGCGATGTGTTCGGGAATTTCTCCCTTAAGTATGTCTTCTTTTGTATAACGTTCTAAGTTGGAAGCCGCAGTTTGCTGATTCTTCCAATTTTTGAGTATGTTGAGCATGAGATTCCTCCGTCACCCAAAAAGGTTACATTCCCTGCTGATAATCAATGTAATCAACAGTATTAACAAAAAAACCCCCTGTAAACATGAGAGGGTCTTTTCACTATTATCTATTGTACATAGTTTTTCATTAAACTTCCATGATTTCTTTTTCTTTGTCTTTTGTGACACTGTCAATTTTTGACACATATTCATCTGTCAGTTTTTGAACGTCTTCAGTGGAAGCACGCAGTTCATCCTCAGTAATGTCTCCGTTTTTCTCAAGTTTTTTGAGATCATCGTTAGCATCACGGCGAACGTTACGAACAGCTACTTTTGCTTCTTCAGCATATTTTTTTACAACTTTCACTAATTCTTTCCGTCTCTCTTCTGTTAGTGCCGGAATTGCAATTCGAATCATATTGCCGTCACTTGTTGGTGTAAGACCTAAATCAGCTTTTAAAATCGCTTTTTCGATATCACCGATTGCTGTTTTATCGTATGGCGTGATAACGAGCATACGAGCTTCAGGCACGTTAATAGAAGACAACTGATTTAAAGGTGTCTGCGCTCCGTAATATTCAACCGTTACTTTATCTAATAATGATGGATTTGCACGGCCTGCGCGTACAGTAGCCAATTCGCGCTGATAAGCAGCAATTGCTTTTTCCATTTTTTCTTTTGTTTGAGTTAATACTTCTTTTGACACGTTATTTCCCCCTCACGATCGTTCCGATTGATTCACCGATAACGGCACGTTTGATATTTCCTTCTTCCATAATAGAAAAGACGATAAGCGGAATGTCATTGTCCATGCATAAAGAGGAAGCTGTTGAATCCATGACTTCCAGGCCGTCTTTAAGAACGTCAAGATAAGAAAGTGATTCATACTTAACAGCTGATTCATCTTTTCTAGGATCAGCATTATACACACCGTCAACGTTATTTTTAGCCATTAAAATAACGTCTGCCTCAATTTCAGCAGCCCGCAGTGCAGCTGTCGTATCAGTTGAGAAATATGGGTTTCCTGTGCCCGCAGCGAAAATAACGACACGTTTTTTCTCTAAGTGGCGTATCGCTTTTCTTCTTATGTACGGTTCAGCAACTTGTCTCATTTCAATGGATGTTTGCACTCTGGACTGGATTCCGAGTGTTTCCAAGCTGTCTTGAAGAGCAAGCGAATTCATTACTGTCGCCAGCATTCCCATATAGTCAGCAGTCGCGCGGTCCATGCCCAGGTCACTTCCTGTTTTTCCGCGCCATAAGTTGCCGCCGCCTACTACAACAGCCACTTCGACTTCAAGCTCAGCGATTTCCTTCACTTGCTTTGCAATGGATTGAATGACAGTCGGGTTAATTCCATTTCCCTGTTCTCCTGCCAATGCTTCCCCGCTAAGCTTTAATACGATACGTTTGTATTTTGGTTTTTCCATGATAACCTCCAAGTGTAAACATTGCCGTTTTCTATTATGCAAGAGAAAAAAAGGTTTGTAAATATAGTTTTAAAAATAGGGAACACAAAATGTGTCCCCTATACTGCCTGAAAAGACGCGACTTAGCCGCGAAATCTTTTCACCATTATTTTTTCACTTGGTTCATTACTTCTTCAGCAAAGTTTTCTTGACGTTTTTCGATGCCTTCTCCAACTTCATAGCGGACAAAAGTTTGAACAGTAGCGTTTTTCGCTGCAATAACTTGTTTCACTTTTTCATCTGGGTTTTTAACGAACGCTTGGTCTAATAGACAAATTTCTTCGAAGAATTTGTTCAGACGGCCTTCAACCATTTTCGCTACGATGTTTTCAGGTTTGCCTTCTTGGAGGGCTTGCTGAGTTAAGATTTGACGCTCATGATTTGTTTCTTCTTCAGATACTTGATCACGAGAAATGTAACGAGGGTTAACTGCAGCAACGTGCATTGCGATATCTTTCGCAGTTTCTTCATCAGTTGTACCGTTGAGAACAGTTAATACACCGATGCGGCCGCCCATGTGAAGGTAAGCACCGAATGCAGAGCTGTCGTCTTTTGTAAGAACTGTAAAGCGGCGAAGAGTGATTTTCTCACCGATTTTAGCAACTGCGCTTGTGATGTACTCTTCAACAGTTGAGCCATTTTCCATTTTTTGACCCATTGCTTCTTCAACATCTGCTGGCGTGTTTGCAAGAAGGTGGTCAGCTAAAGTGTTAAGAAGCTCTTTAAAACCTTCGTTTTTCGCAACGAAATCAGTTTCAGAGTTTACTTCTAGGATAACGCCTTTGTTGCCGTCAGTTTTAATAAGAGTAGAACCTTCTGCTGCGATACGGTCAGCTTTTTTCGCTGCTTTTGCAATCCCTTTTTCTCTTAAAAGATCAATTGCTTTGTCCATATCTCCGTCAGTTTCAGTTAACGCTTTTTTACAATCCATCATGCCCGCGCCAGTTTTTTCACGCAGTTCTTTTACTTGCTGTGCAGTAATTGCCATTTGTATTCCTCCTTATATGTTTAAACAAGAGTATGTATATTACACATTTTTCTTGAAAAAAGGTGATAAAAGGCAGTCCCTCTTATCACCTTTTGAATAGGTTACGCAGTTGTTGTTTCTGTTTCTGGTGCAGTTTCTTCAGCAACTTCCGCTTCTTCTTCGCCTTGCTTCGCTTCTAAGATTGCATCTGCCATTTTAGAAGTTAGAAGTTTAACAGCGCGGATAGCGTCATCGTTCGCTGGGATAACAACATCGATTTCATCTGGATCACAGTTAGTATCTACGATACCGATGATAGGGATGTTTAATTTGCGAGCTTCCGCAACAGCGATGCGCTCTTTGCGAGGATCGATGATGAATAATGCATCAGGAAGATCCTTCATATCTTTAATTCCGCCTAGGAATTTTTCAAGACGCTCTAATTCTTTTTTCAATTGAACGACTTCTTTTTTAGGAAGTACATCAAACGTACCGTTTTCTTGCATTTTTTCAATGTCTTTAAGACGTTTAATACGTTTTTGGATTGTTTCAAAGTTTGTTAATGTACCGCCCAACCAGCGTTGGTTGACATAGTACATGCCAGAGCGTTGAGCTTCTTCTTTAACAGAATCTTGAGCTTGTTTTTTTGTTCCGACGAAAAGGATTTTTCCGCCTTCAGCAGCAAGATTTTTAGTGAAGTTGTAAGCTTCCTCTACTTTTTTGACTGTTTTTTGAAGGTCAATGATGTAGATTCCGTTACGCTCCGTGAAAATGTAACGCTTCATTTTTGGGTTCCAACGGCGTGTTTGGTGACCGAAGTGAACACCAGCTTCAAGCAATTGCTTCATAGAAATGACTGACATGTTATTTCCTCCTAATATAATGGTTTTTTTCCTCCGCTTAGGTCATTTTTGTGCAGAACTGCCGCCTGCAGCACCCTCTGCATAAATCGTTAAGCGTGTGTATTTAACACCAAGACATAATATAACACAGCTTTATCCGACAATCAAGAATCCTTTACACCTTTGGAGCGAAATTTTAAAAATAGCTCGATTTCTGTCTTTCCGCTCTTCATTTTCTGGGCAATTTGACTTGCCGAATATCCCTGTTCATATAATTCTATGACCTGGTCTTCAAATGATTGGACCTCACTGTTTACGATCTCTTCCCGACGGTCAACCTCTGTAATCAGACCTTCAATATGTTCAGGAAGATTCTCTGCCTCTTGAACTGGATCCCGCTCTTGATATGTTTCAGAGTGCTGAAGGCCTGGCTTTTGGGATTCTTCATCTGATTGACTTGCAGATGAAGCTTTATTTTCTATCAGTTTCTCATTTTCTTCTTTTAATTCAAGCAGAAATGCCGCCAAGGTGTTTTCCGTCTCTTCAAGTATCTGTTTTTGCTGTTTTTCTGTTTCTTTCACTGCAGCGAGCCTCGTATACAGGATAATGACAGCGTACAGAAGAACGCCGTGGAGCGTAAAGCTTAAAAGCCATAATAGTGTTGACATGTTTTTCACTCGCTAACCATGAAATTCATTATTGTATCACTTTTTCCAGCAGATTCTTTAATTTAAATAATGCCTTTGAATGGATCTGAGATATGCGGGACGTAGAAAGATTTAATACTTGTCCGATTTCTGTCAGTGTCAACTCCTCTTTGTAGAACAAACTCACAACCAGCTGTTCTTTTTCAGAGAGTTCGTGAATTTTTTCCGCAAGCTGTGCAATCAGTTCATCCTTCATAATCTTTTCTTCAGGCGGAACATTTTTGTCATCTCTGATCATGACTTGAATGTTTTCCCCGTCATCTTGATCATGGAGCTTTTCATCAATCGACAGCAGATTTGCAAAAAAACCTTCATTCATTGTTGACACGACATCCTGTACCGTCATTCCGAGTTCCTCTGCAATTTCCGCGGGCGATACATTCCGAAGATACCGCTGTTCAAGCTTTTCAATTGCCGCTTCAACCTTTTTTGTTTTTTCGCGTGAGGTTCTGGGCAGCCAATCTTCTTTACGAAGCCCGTCTATGATTGCGCCGCGAATTCTAAACGAGGCGTAGGTATCAAATTTTAAGTCCCGGCTGGGGTCAAATTTTTCAAGGGCATCATATAAACCAAGCATACCAAGGCTCATAAGATCGTCTTTATGCACTGATTTCGGCAGCCCGACAGAAATTCTGCCTACATGATATGTGACAAGCGGCATGTAACGGCGCATTAAGTCGTCACCGGCTTTAGGATCTTTCCACTCTTTCCAGCGCGTCCAAAGCACCTGATCTTCATAATTCAAGGATTGCATTGTTATCCCCCTAATACCTTAATTAAATCGTTTTTTCACCTTGTTTAACAGTTCGAATATGCAGCATGCAGGACTTCGGTTCAAATTCTATCGTCCGGCCGCTTGAGCCGCCCGTATCTTCACTAATAATAGGAATATTAAATAAAGACAGCTGTTCTTTTATCGCTAATACATTTCTCGGTCCGATCTTCATCAAATCATTTGTCGATTTAAATTTAAACATCTCTGATCCGCCGGCCAGCTTTGCTTTTAATGCAAATTTCCGGCATCCCGCTTCTATCAGCATATCAATCGTGGTCTGTACGGCGGTGTCAGCGTACTTAGCCCGGTTGAGCTCGGCAGTTTTCGATAACGTCGAATCCGGAAGCATGACATGAACAAGACCCGCCGTTTGCTTTTCTTTATCATAAAGCACCAGCCCCACACATGAGCCCAAACCAGAGGTCCGGATGGTATCCGGGAAGCGGGCGATCTTCACGTCAGCAATCCCAACCTTTATAACAACAGCCTCAGTTGTACTCATAATGATGCACCTAAGGCGACAAAGAGCTTTTCAAATGAATCATAGTCCGGCAGCATAAACATATGCGCTTTTAGCTCCTGCTGATGGCTTTGGTCAAAAATTGACGTGTCGACAACAATGGCGTGTTCTCCAACCTGACTGAGCTCCATCAGCCCTTCGCTGATCACAGCTCCGAACATGTCCAATGAGACTTCAGGAACACTTGGATAGAGCTGGAGTTTCGTCAAATCCGCCAAAGCTGTTAAATATGACCCCGCTAAAATATTGCCCAGTTCATGCAAAGCGGATGAGCTCATGTGGTCTTCACCTAAGTCCTCTATGTCAAAATCGGGGTTTCCAATAAGCTCTCTGATAAACTGCTCCGCCTGAAAAAAAGGCATTATAAAGAACATTGAACCCGTTAAATCGCCTTCCATTCTTAAAAAGATGCTGGCAACCGGGACATCGGCGCCGCCGAAAAAATCAACAAGCTCATCAAAAGACAGCAGCTTTGCAAATGGGACTTCCATATCTATCTTTCTATTTAACAGCTGGGCCATTGCAGAGGCGGAGTGGCCGGCGCCTATATTGCCGACTTCCCGCAAAATGTCCATCTGCTCTTCTTTGATTCCATTAAAAATACTCATGTCATAACCCCTTTAAGATTAAGCTTGATCGGGCACAGCGGACTGAGATGATTCTTTATCCAAAACCGCGTTCGCATCAATAATATTTAAGAGTCTGTTCTCTTGTTTCACAATCTGTTCGATCGACACATCCGTATCTTTCTGAACGCCTTCTGGAGCAGATTCTATTTCACTTTCGTGTACGGTAATCACATCATTCGCTTCATCCACAATCCAGCCGACTTCAATATCACGATAAGCAATAATGATAATTCGTGTTTCATCGGTAATTTCATACTCTGGCAAATTCAGGCGTTTTCTTAAATCAATAACCGGAGTCACCACCCCGCGTAAATTGATTACCCCGCAAATATATGGTTCGACGCCAGGTACCCTCGTTGGCTTTTGCCATTTTTCAATTGATTTCACCTGAGTGACGGAAATGGCATATTCTTTGCCATTTACCATAAAGACTATCATTTTTTCGCCTGTTTTAATTTCTGCAGTCATGTGAGACACCTCCTCGAATGGTTAAATAATCAGTGCATTACAATCAATAATGAGCGCTACTTCTCCGTCTCCTAAAATAGTAGCTCCGGAAATTGCAAAGACGTTTGTTAAATAATCTCCGAGTGATTTCAGCACAACTTCCTGCTGGCCAATAAAGGAGTCCACCACAAATGCAGTAGGTTTGTCGCCTTTTTTCACGACAATGATATGGAGCTGTTCCGCATCTTTTCTTGTATCTTCTATTTTAAACTCTTCTTTTAAATAAACGACAGGGACAATATGCCCTCTAAAGTCAATCACTTCACGGTCATGCGTTTGCAAAATGTCTTTTCTGTCAATAACTGCTGTCTCAATGATTGAAGAAATCGGAATGGCAAATGTCTCTTCTTCCAACTTAATCAGCAGAACTGAAATAATAGACAAGGTAAGCGGCAGCTGGATGCTGAATAGAGAGCCTTGACCCTCGGCTGATTTCACACTGACTGAACCGCCAAGAGACTCCAGTTTGTTTTTTACAACGTCAAGTCCTACACCGCGGCCGGAAATATCAGAAATTTGGTCAGCAGTTGAGAACCCCGGAGCAAAAATCAATTCGTAAATTTGGTTGTCTTCTAAGGTTTCAGCTTCTTTTTCCGTTATGACCCCTCGCTCAAGCGCTTTTTCCAGAATTTTTTTGCGATTAAGGCCTGCGCCGTCATCCTCTACTTCGATAAAGACATGGTTGCCGCTGTGATAAGCTTTAAGCACAACTTTTCCTGATTCCGGTTTTCCCTTTTGCAAACGTGTTTCCGGCGCCTCGATACCATGGTCAATACTGTTTCTGATCAAGTGAACGAGTGGATCTCCGATTTCATCAATTACTGTACGATCCAGTTCAGTTTCCGCACCGATGATCGAGAGTTCAATTTTTTTATTCAGCTCTTTCTGAAGCTGGCGAATCATTCTCGGGAATCTGTTAAAAACGGTTTCAACCGGGACCATTCTCATATTCAGAATAATCGATTGCAAATCTCCGGAAATTCTCGTCATTCGTTCAACCGTTTCAGTCAGTTCATTGTGCTCAAGCTCTTTCGCAATCTGCTCGAGACGCCCGCGGTCAATGACAAGCTCTTCAAATAAGTTCATTAAAGAATCAAGCCTGTCAATGTTGACACGAATTGTTTTAGATCCGCCGGCTGAATGCTTCGCCTGTTCATCGTTTTTAGCAGGCTGTTTTTGTTTCTCCTGCTTCGCAGGTACAGCTGCTGCTGGTGAATCTTCTTGCTTAGATTCTTCAGGCTTTTCAGCTGATGTTAAAGGAGCCCCTTGAATGACTTCAACATGCTCAATTTCCGACACACCATTGATTAATTGTTCAATGTCTTCCGCTGATTGATGTGTTAAGAAACAAACTTGAAAGTCAGTTCCAAAATCTTCTGTTTCAAGCACTTCAGCACTTGGAATTGTTTTGGCTACTTCTCCGACTTCATTTAGTTTTTCAAACACCATATAGACACGAACTGCTTTTAACATACAGTTTTCGTTCAGAGAAATCTTGATTTCATATCGTTTGAAGCCTTGCTCCTCCGCTTCTTGTATAACTGTGCGTTCAAATTCATCATATTCCCAATCAGATGCTGAACTCTGTGCTTCTGCAGGTTCCGCGGAGGCAGCGGATTCAGCGTGCGCACCATTCACATCAAGCTTGGCACTCACTTCTGAGATATCTCTTTTACCATCCCCGCCATCAATAATAGACTGAACCATTGCTTCCAGGTGATCCAGAGCTTCAAACAAAATATCCAGCCAGTCTGAGGTGACTGCCATGTCTCCGTTTCGGATTGCATCCAGCACGTTTTCAAGCAGATGGGTAAGATGTGCTAAATCCGTGTAGCCCATCGTTGCGCTCATTCCTTTTAATGTATGGGCAGCCCTGAATATATCATGTACGAGCTGAAGATCAGTCGGGTCTTTCTCTAAAAGAAGAAGCTTTTCATTACATGTTTGTAAATGTTCTTTACTCTCATCAATAAAGACATCTAAATACTGATTCATATCCATTTGAATCACACCCTCTCTTTTTTCACACAGCTTGTGATGGATGCTGCGATATCTTCCACATGTTTAATCTCATGAATGAGACCCGCTTTAACAGCAGCTTTTGGCATCCCGTATACGACACAAGATTCTTCAGACTCCGCAATGGCTTTCACATTGCCGGCTGTTAGCATGTCCTTTAGCCCAGCAGTGCCGTCACTGCCCATGCCGGTCATGATAACCGCTACTTTTTCATAATCTGTCAGTTTCCCGACAGAACGGAATAAATAATCAGCAGATGGTTTATGACGGCTTGGTGTGTCATGGTTATCAAGCACAATCTGGAGTCCTTCGCTGTTTTTAATAACGGATATGTTTTTTCCGCCCGGTGCTATGTAAACACAGCCGTTAAGAGCTGCTTCACCATCTTTTGCTTCTTTTACCTGAATGTCAGATAAATGATTCAGCCGATCAGCCAAAGAAGCAGTAAACCCTTCAGGCATGTGCTGTACGACAACCACTGGTGCGTTCAAATCCTTAGGGAGCTTCGGTATCACCTTTTGTAACGCCCGTGGACCGCCTGTTGATGTGCCGATACACACAATTTGTCTGCCCGTGCCAGGTTTCGGTTTGCTTAATTCAGGCTTAAAGACAGCACGCACAATAGGTTCGGGCCGAACTGTCTGGGAAACAGGACGTTTCCGCTTGCCGGAAAGTCCTGCCGCGACGACACGCTCAACTAATTGTTCTTTAATTTTGTATAGATCCAGAGATATTGAGCCTGATGGCTTTGTGATAAAGTCAAAGGCACCGATCTCCAAACAATTAATTGTGCATTCTTTACCTTTCTCGGTCTGGCTAGACACCATAATGACCGGCAAGTTATAAATCTCAATAATTTTGCGGAGCGTATCTGTCCCATTCATGACCGGCATTTCAACATCTAGAGTAATAACATCCGGTTTTAATAATTCAATCTTCTTAAGCGCTTCTTCTCCGTTTCTCGCAGTTCCGATTACTTCTATCTGCTTTTCTTCGGTCAGAAAATCACTTATCATTTTTCTCATAAAAGCTGAATCATCAACTACAAGCACACGAATCAAATTAAGCCCTCCTCATTAAAAAAGAAGATAATTTCTCAATAAATGTCTGTTTGTCTTCTTTGTGTCTCGTTTCTTCTCTTTCAAACAAGGCGTCCGCTAAAATACGGACTGACCGGCTGGCTTTTGCCTGAGGGCTTTTTATGAAAAAAGGAACCTGTTCGACAACCGCTTTGCTCACGATCACATCGTCAGAAACGGAACCGGCAAACTGAACCTGAACATCCAAAAACATATGAATTGTACGGGAGAGGCGGGAAAAAGCGTCAAGCCCTTCCTTTTGGTCACGGCACCGATTGACAGCCACCTTCATTGAAAGCTTATTTTCTGTCAAAACCAAGTGCTTGACAGCGCTGTATGCGTCCATAATGGCCGTCGGCTCGGGAGTTGTTATAATCAAAATATCTTCTGCTGATAAAATAAAAGGCAGTTGATCTTTTGATAAGCCCGCTCCCATATCAAACAGCACATAATCGAACTGGCTTAATGCATGAGAAAGTTCATTGGCAAAAAACGTCCATTTTCTCTGATCGAGCTGAAACATCACATCCAGACCGGTTCCCCCTGATATATACCGCAAACCCTTTGGGCCAATGGATAATGACTGCAGCAAAGGCTTACGATCGGTTAAAACATCGATTATCGTGGCAGACGATGAATTTCCCATTAATATATCAATGTTCCCCATCCCGATATCAAGGTCGATGAGCAGCACCTTCTTACCTTTATCCTGCAGCGCAAGTGCCATATTTAAGGTAATATTGGATTTTCCGACACCGCCCTTGCCGCTGATGACAGCAAGTGTCTTCGCTTTTTGTGAATAAACCATCGGCAGAACGCGCTCACGTTTTTCCATTTTCGCCCGTAAAGTTGCTGCTTGGTCATATCTGTTCATCTGCACAGCATCCTCACAAAACCAAGTGGAGATACAGTCTGTATATCCTCAGGCACATTCTGTCCGTTTGTCATAAACCCGACACCTATTTTTGATTCTGCCAGTATATTAAATACAGAACCTAAGGAAGTCGTTTCATCTATTTTCGTAAAAATATACTGATTGACAGGGATGGATGAAAACCGTTTGACAATATGCTTCATATCTTCATATTTTGCAGTCGCGGATAAAACAAGAAATGACTGAATGCTGCTCTCAAAAGGAATCGTTTCTTTCAGTTCATCAATGTATTGCGGGTCCTTGAAGTTTCTTCCGGCTGTATCAACAAACACATGATCATACTCAGAAAATAACTCCTTCGCCTGCTGAAATTCTTCTTTTGTATAGCAAACTTCCAGAGGAGCCTGCAGCAGTTCAGCGTATGTTTTCAACTGTTCAACAGCTGCAATACGATACGTATCTGTTGTAATAAAAGCGATTTTTTTATGTTTTTCAAGCATAGATATGGCTGCGAGTTTAGCAAGTGTAGTTGTTTTACCAGCCCCTGTTGAACCAAAGAGAACGATATATTTTGAATGAATTGGCTCCTGCCACTTGTCTGCTGCGGGCAGCATATCGCATAGTATTTCCTGAAGTTTGCCGACAACATTTTCTTCAGTCAAGCCGCCTGCTTCAACAGAGAAGCGAAGCAATTTTTTCAGAGTGTTCGTTTTCGTAGACTCTTTGATCCCTGTTTCTTGCAAAAGCTTTTCTGCTTTTCGCAGCGGCTCAGGAAGTACAGATTGATATGCTGAAAAATCACCAAGCTCCTGTTGCGCCGGAATTTGAGGGGGATATGTTCTCTCCTCTATTTTCAGACTGCTGACCGGAGTTTTTAATGTTTGTTTCGGTTCAGCTGCCTTCTGAGGCATTTTTTTCTCAAGAAAGTCCTGATCCAATACGGCGATTACTTCAACAGCAGGCTTGTTGACGAGGCCAAACCATTTTCGCTTTTTAATTTTTTTCGAATTTAATATGACCGCTTCATTACCTAACTCTTTTCTGATGAGAAGTGCCGCTTCTTGCATTGAAGCAGCAGTAAATTTTTTTATTTTCATTAAATATCCACCACTCCAATGCTTTGTACCTCAACATTCGCCTCAAGTTCGTTATAAGAGAGTACCGGAAGATCAGGGAAGTATCGTTCCAGAAGCTGCTTCACATACATTCTGACAGGCGGCGAGCAAAGAAGAATCGCGGTTTCCTGACGTAATGAGAGCTGTTCAGCTTCTTTGGCGACAGAGCGCACTATACTTTCTGAAATATCTGGTTCAAGTGATAAATAGTTCCCGTGTTCCGTCTGCTGCACACCGTCTGCTATTGCTTTTTCTACACGGCCCGAACAAGTAACAACCTTCAACACTTCATTTTCTTTGGCAAACTGGGCTGTAATTTGTTTAGCAAGCGCTTGTCTTGTATACTCTGTCAAAAGATCAGAATCTGTTGTTAATTTCCCATAGTCAGCAAGTGTTTCAAAAATCGTTACTAAGTTTCGAATTGAAACTTTTTCTTTTAAAAGCTTAGCAAGCACTTTCTGAATATCACCGACAGACAATGGATTCGGCGTAACCTCTTCAACCAGGACTGGATACGATTCTTTCAAGTGATCGATCAGCTGTTTTGTCTCCTGCCTTCCGATCAATTCGTGGGCATGCTGCTTAATTTTCTCCGTAATATGCGTTGAAACGACTGATGCAGGATCAACTACTGTATAACCAAGCATGTCGGCTTCATCCTTTACCGCTTCGCTAATCCATTTAGCCGGCAGCCCGAATGAAGGCTCCACTGTTTCAATCCCTTCAATGAGATCGTCCTCAGGAGTAGGCGACATCGCTAAATAATGATCAAGCAACAACTCGCCTTTTGCTACTTCGTTTCCTTTAATTTTCAATCGGTATTCATTAGGCTGCAACGCTATATTATCTCTGATTCGCACGACAGGAATGACAAGCCCGAGTTCCAAAGCCAACTGACGGCGTATCATAACAATTCGGTCTAATAAATCACCGCCTTGATTGGCATCAGCAAGCGGTATCAGGCCATATCCAAACTCAAATTCTATCGGATCTATATGCAGAAGCTGAACAACACTTTCAGGGCTTTTAAGCTCGTCCACCTCAGCCTCTTCCTCAAGAATCTCATCCACTTCTTCTTTTTCCTTACCTGATTTAGATAGTGTATATGCGCCAAAAGCAAGCAATCCCGCAAGCGGCCCCGTCAGAAGGATGCCGATCGGAGTGAAAATACCTAAAAGCATGATCGTAGCTGCTGCGACGTATAAAAGCTTTGGATACGCAAACAGCTGGCCTGTAATGTCATGCCCTAAGTTTCCTTCAGAGGCAGCTCTTGTGACCACAATACCCGTAGCCGTAGAAATTAACAGTGCCGGGATTTGCGAAACAATTCCATCCCCTACAGTCAGCATCGTAAAGTGTGAAGCAGCCTCTTGAATGGACATGCCCTGCTGAAGCATCCCGATCACGATTCCGAAAATAATATTGATCATCACAATGATGATTCCGGCAATGGCGTCACCTTTTACAAATTTACTGGCACCGTCCATTGCTCCATAAAAGTCTGCTTCTCTTGCCACTTTTTCGCGGCGATGCTTCGCTTCCTGTTCGGTAATCATCCCTGCGTTTAAATCAGCATCAATACTCATCTGCTTCCCAGGCATTGCGTCCAGCGTAAACCTTGCTGCAACCTCGGAAACACGTTCAGCACCTTTTGTAATGACGATAAACTGAATAATAATAAGGATGATAAATACAACGAGTCCAACTAATACATTTCCGCCGACAACGAAATTTCCGAAAGTCTCGACGACTTTACCTCCTTCACCGTGTGAAAGAATTGAACGGGTAGTTGAGACGTTCAAGCCCAAACGAAATAGGGTCAAAAGCAGCAACAGTGACGGAAAAATCGAAAACTGAAGCGCTTCCTGCATATTCATTGTGGTGAGAAGCACGATCAACGCAAGAGAAATATTAATAATGATCAAAATACTTAACAGCCATGGAGGAAATGGAATCACCAGCATCGCCACAATGAGGACAACACTTATTAAAACGGATAAATCTCTTGTTGACATGCTGTTTTTTCTCTCCTTTTAAATCGAAAAATTCAATATACTTTTTGTTTTGTTTTATATACGTAAGCCAGAATTTCTGCTAAAACTTTAAAAAATTCTTCCGGCACTGCCTGGTCAATTTCCACCTGATCATATAACGCACGGGCAAGCGGTCTGTTTTCTACCATCATGACATCATGCTCTTTAGCAATTTTCCTGATTTTTAACGCAAGGTGGTCGACGCCTTTTGCAACAATATAAGGTGCGTCCATTTTTTCTTCATCATATTTCAAAGCAATCGCATAGTGAGTCGGGTTTGTGATAATGACATCTGCTTTTGGAACTTCCTGCATCATCCGCCTCATCGCCATTTCCCGCTGTCTTTGTTTAATTTTAGACTTGATAATCGGGTCTCCTTCAGATTTTTTGTACTCATCTTTTATATCTTGTTTTGACATTTTGATATTTTTCTCATAGTCAAATCTCTGATATAAATAGTCGAGACCAGCAAGAATCAACAATGCACCTGCACCGCTTAGTCCCATCCACAAAGTGAGTTTTGAAACGAAAGAAAGTGCCTCTTCGGGTGTCAGGAGAGGAAGCCGGAGAATTTCTCCATAATGCAGCCAAAGCACAGCAAAAGCCGCAAAACCAACGACTACGATTTTCAAAATTGATTTAATCAGCTCTACAATCGCCCTCATACTGTATATTCGTTTAAAGCCTTTGATCGGATCCAGTTTTTCAAGCTTAGGCTGTATCACTTCAGCAGAAAATAAGAACCCAACCTGCATATAGTTGCTTACGACTCCTGCAACAAGAGCAACAAGCAAGATCGGTGCGAGTATCATGCCCATATCCTTTAATAAGCTGACAAACAATGTATGCACATTTGATTCTGAGAGCTTCATTGTGAGCGATTCGGTATAAAATGTTTCTATGAATGACAGCAGCCTGTCTCTCATATACGGACCAATTGCAATAAGCGAAAGGAATATTACCAGTAAAGAAACGGCGGTATTGACATCCGAGCTTTTGGCTACTTGCCCTTTTTTTCGCGTATCCTTCCGTTTTTTCGGAGTGGCTTTTTCTGTCTTCTCTCCCGCAAAAAACTGCAGGTCAACTCTAAGCTTCATTAAGAAACACCGACCAATGCTAAAAGATTCCGCATCGTTTCAATCGTTAAACTGAAAACATTCCGGACAACGACGAAGATAACGGACATACATACAATGAGCATAATGAAACTGACAGCGATCTTTAAAGGCAGACCGACCACAAATACATTTAACTGCGGAACAGTTCGAGCCACGATACCTAATGCTAAATCAACTAGAAACAAACTGGCCACAACCGGCGCTGACATTTGAAAAGCGATAATAAACATTGCATTAAAGCTTTTCGCAATAAAATAGGCAAACTTTTCATCGCCGAAATTCGGAAATGCCTGATCAACTGAAATATACTGAAAGCTGTAGTAAATACCATCCAGCAACAAATGGTGGGCATTGACACTTAGCATAAACAAAAGTGCCATCGTATAGATAAACTGGCCAATCAACGGACTTTGTGCACCGGTTTGCGGATCAATAACGTTTGCTATTGAAAATCCCATTTGAAAATCAATAAACGAGCCGGCAATCTGCACTGCGGCAATCATCATATAAGCAATTAAACCCAGACATAGGCCGACCAAAGCTTCTTTAAACGCCAAAAGCATATAGTGCTCATCTATCTCCAAAGAGGGCGGTTTATCAATGGTGCTGAAACAAATGACCGCAAGAAAAAAAGCAAAACCTATGCGATGAACAGCTGGCACATTTCGATGTCCAAATAGCGGAATCGTTACAAAAAAAGCAGAGATTCTAATAAAAACCAATAAAAAAGCAGGAAATAAGTCAATAATTGAATTCATCTCTACATTACCCTGCAAAACGATTTAAATTAGAAAACAGCTCTGTTGTAAATGAAAGAATCGTCGACAGCATCCACGGACCAAAAAAAATGAGAGCCAGGAGAACCGCCACGATTTTCGGAATAAACGCCAAAGTCTGTTCCTGGATTTGAGTTGTCGCCTGAAATATGCTGACAATTAAACCGACCAGTAAAGCAATAGCCAATAATGGCCCGCTGATCATCAGCGTTACGTATACGGCTTTTTCCGCCATAGAAATTACAAATTCTGAACTCACGTTTAGCACCTACCCTAAAAGCTCTGAAGCAAAGATTTCACAATTAAATACCAGCCGTCTACCAAAACAAAAAGTAATATTTTAAAGGGCAGAGAAATCATAACTGGAGGCAGCATCATCATTCCCATTGACATCAAGACGCTCGCCACTACCATATCTATAATTAAAAAAGGGATAAAAATCATAAAACCTATTTGAAATGCTGTTTTAAGCTCCGATATGGCAAAAGCCGGAACCATTGTTGTTAACGGAATATCCTTTAATGATTCAGGTTTATCCATTTTCGCGTAATTCATAAACAGCGCCAGATCCTTCTGCCTTGTGTGTTTACTCATAAATTCTTTAATCGGTTCCTCAGCTTTCGTATACGCTTCATCCAAGCTGATTTTGTTGTCCATTAATGGGGTCAGCGCTTCTTTATTAATTTCTGAAAAAGTAGGAGCCATAATAAAAAATGTTAAAAACAGCGCAAGCCCGATTAGAACCTGGTTTGGGGGCATAGATTGCGTCGCAAGTGAAGTTCTGACAAATGACAGAACAATGACGATGCGAGTAAAACAAGTCATAAGAATCAATATTCCAGGCGCCACTGAAAATACAGTTAACAATAATAGTAATTTAACAGTCGAACTTACGTTTTCCGGATCGCTTGAACTGAAAATATTTATAAACTCATTCATGATGACGTGGGCCTTTCTTCTTTCCTTCAGAACGGTTTTGTTTTAACTCTTCAAGTTGCTCTTTTAATGCTTTTGAAAATGAAGGCAGTTTTTGCTGCGGCTGATGTTCAGAACTCTTAAGCGGCTTCACAAACTTTTGCCACTCTATTTTGCTTGACATTGCCTCTTCATGCTGACTGAGAATGACTTCAATCTCTTTTTCATCCTCAATTTCTTTCAGCAGCTGGATCGTCTCTCCTACACCGACGATGAGCACACTTTTTCCGACCTTGATCAATTGTATGGATCTGTTCTGGCCGACCGATGTGCCGCCAATATTTTCAACATATTGAAAAGGCTTTAGGAGCCGATTTCTTTTGTTCATGAGCTTAACCAGCCCGTAAATCAGCGCGATAACAAACAGTAAAGCGAAAATCATCTTTACAAAATCAAAAGCTGAGACAGAAGGAGCAGCCACTCCCTCCGTCTCATCAGCAGTTTTTGTTGTTTTCTCTTTCTTTTGTTCTGACTTATCTGCAGTTTTTTCATCTTTCTTTTGAAACCATTCGTTTACAGTTGAATTATCAGAGTCTGCCGCGGCAGCAGCAATCGGATGTACACTGAATAAAACGAAAAAACAAATAAAAACAATAAAATATTGACTCTTTTTCAACAGTCGTACACCCTTTAACTTAATGTTTTGTTGATTGCTTCAAGCACACGGTCAGCCTGGAAAGGTTTCACAATGAAATCCTTAGCGCCGGCCTGAATGGCATCAATAACCATTGATTGCTGTCCCATAGCAGAACACATGATGATTCTTGCCTGCGCATCAATTTGTTTAATTTCTTTTAATGCTGTAATACCATCCATTTCTGGCATCGTGATATCCATAGTAACAAGGTCAGGTGAATGCTCTTTATATTTCTCTACCGCTTGTGCTCCATTTTCAGCTTCCGCCACAACTTCAAAACCATTTTTAACCAAAATATCTTTAATCATCATTCGCATAAATGCTGCGTCATCTACAATTAAAATTCTATGTGCCATAATCTATCTCTCTCCTTGTGTTTCGTTATTTTAAATTATTAATGCGCTCTGCCTGGCTTAAAATGTCAGTGACTCTCACTCCGAAGTTTTCTTCAATGACAACGACCTCGCCTTTGGCAACGATACGCTGATTAACTAAAATATCTACAGGCTCACCGGCTAATTTATCAAGCTCGATAATACTTCCGGCAGAAAGCTCTAAAATCTCTTTTACGCTTCTCTTCGTTCTGCCAAGCTCCACAGTAATCGAAAGCGGGATATCCAAAAGCATATCCAGATTATGAATAGGGGCTTGTACAGCTTCGTTTGGATCAAACGCGGAAAATTCCACCGGTGAAACCTGAACTGGCGCTGCTTTTTTTGCTGTTCCCTGCCTTTTTGGCGGCTGCTGCTGTTGCTTCGGTTCAATACGCGGCTCTGGCGTCACAGGCTCTTTCGGCTGTTCGTATGTAACTTCAGGCTGCACCGTTTCTTCTTTCTCTGCACTTTCTGAGTTCATAAGGCTTGAAATTAAATCTTTCGCAAATGTCAATGGGTAAAGCTGCATAATGCTGGAGTCTATTAATTCTCCCACCTTTAAGTTGAAAGAAACTTTCACCAGCATTTCATCATCAGGAATACGGTCTGTACCCTTTTCTTCAGTAACATCCAGCAATTCAACCCGAGGAGGCGAAATATCAATTTTTTTACTGAATACAGTAGACATTGATGTGGCAGCCGATCCCATCATTTGGTTCATTGCTTCTTGAACAGCACTTAAATGGATTTCACCCAGTGAAGGGTCCGCACCTTTTCCGTCTCCCCCGATCATTAAGTCAGCAATGATCGCCGCGTCACTTTGTTCCACGACTAACAGGTTGCTTCCGCTGAAGCCCTCCGTATAATTCACTTCAATCGCTACATACGGTTCAGGAAACGCATCGCTGATTTTACTTCTTGGAATGACCGTTACGCTTGGAGTCGTAATATCGACCTTTTGATTTAAAAGCGTTGACAGTGCTGTCGCAGAACTGCCGAATGAAATATTACCGATTTCACCGATCGCATCACGCTCCATTTCCGATAAGTCATCTACTTCCGGAACCTCTGGCTCATCAAGCGTGCTGCCAGTACCGTTAAGAAGCGCGTCAATCTCATCTTGAGATAATCTATTATTCTCCATCTTGTTCACCTCTTATGTCGTGATCTAAAATTTGCACTGCCTGTTTTCGATTCACCCGGCCGGCTTGTCCTAAAAATTTCGGCTTATCTCCGACCAATACAGTAAGAGGATCCGTGACTGATTTGTCCAAAGTTATGCAGTCTCCGACTTCTAAACTTAAAAACTCTTCTATCGTCAGTTCAGATGTGCCGAGCTCGGCCACGACAGGTATTTGTGCTGTCATGATACGTTTTTCAAGCGACTTTGTTTCCTCAGGCTTGGGCTCATTTCGGTCTGATTGCATCCAATAGTGGACTGAAAGCTTCGGTATGAGCGGCTCGAGTACGATATGCGGGATACAGAGATTAATGACACCGCTGATTTCACCAATTTGAGTATTGAGCGAGATCACCACGACTGTTTCATTAGGAGATACCATCTGAACAAATTGCGGATTCACTTCAAACTCAGTCATTTCCGGTTCAATATCAGCAATTGACTGCCAAGCTTCTTTATAATTACCCAGTGCATTTTCAAATAAATTAGAAATGATTTTTGTTTCAATTTCTGTCAAACTGTCAACCTTGTTATGACTGATTCCAATCCCGCCCATGACTCGATCCATCATCGTATAAGCTATCGTGGGGTTGACCTCCATCATAATTCTTCCTTCCATCGGATGAACATCAAATAGATTTAGAATCGTCATGTTTGGAATCGATCTGATAAATTCCTCATACGGAACCTGATCAACAGAACTGACAGATATGTGAATATAGGTTCTGAGCTGAGCAGAAAAATGAGTGGTAAGAAGTCTTGCAAAATTGTCATGAATTCTCGTTAAACTGCGGATCTGATCCTTAGAAAACCGCAGCGCACGTTTGAAATCATAAACCTTGACTTTCTTCTCTTTTTCTTCTTTTTTCAGCTCTTCAGCGTCCATTTCACCTGTTGATATTGCAGAAAGCAGTGCATCTATTTCATTTTGGGAGAGAACTTCTCCTGACATTTTCCTCACCTCCGTATTCTGTCAAATTATGCTTTATTGCAGATTAAAGGAGGTAATATACACTTTTTCTACTTTTCCTTCTTGGAGGTAGCTATTTATTTTATCTTTTAGTTCCTTCTTAAAGGTTTCTTTTCCCTTGTCTCCCTCAATCTGATCAGCATTCGTATCAGCCAGCAGTGATATAACAGCGTCTTTCACTTGGAAATCACGTTTCTCAAGTTCTTCTTTTGATTTATCAGAATCAGTTTCAAGTTTAATAGCAAGACGGATAATGTTATCAGACTTTAAATTTGTTGTGATCTCTTCTACATCAACAGAAGACGCAACGATTTCATCAATACTTTTTTTCGCTTCACTTTTTTCGGACTTTCCGCCTAAAACAAAATAAGCCGCCGCCCCGAGAGCACCAATTACGATAAGAATAATTAGTAATATGATCATTAACTTTTTCTTCATTCCGGTTCCTCTATTCCTTGATCCATTGCAAATATTTGTATTTTTCGGTAGAAAGCTGCGATCTTTTCCAGAACAGCTTCTTCATCTTCTTTTACTACAAACTTCTTACCATTTGACAGAGTAATTGTAGTATCCGGAAAACATTCAATCTGTTCAATAAATAGCGCATTCAGTGTAAAGGGCTGCCCGTTCAAACGGGTTACTTTAATCATAAAACAGCGGAGAAGCGATTACTCGCCTCCCCTCCCTCCTTAACGTTTAAGGTTAACCAGTTCTTGAAGGATTTCATCAGATGTTGTAATAATTTTTGAGTTTGATTGGAATCCGCGCTGGGCTACGATCATTTCAGTAAATTCGTCAGTTAAATCGACGTTAGACATTTCGAGAAATCCTGATTTAAGAGCACCAGTTCCGCCGTCACCAGGCTGGTTCGCTGCACTGGCCGTTCCAGAGTTTAAAGATTCACGGTATAGGTTGCTTCCGATTTTATCCAATCCATCACTGTTGGCAAAAGTAACAATCCCGATTTGTCCCCCGTCTTGTGTTTTCCCCTCAGCATCAACAATTGACACCTTTCCATCAGAACCAATGCTAAAGCTTTGAGCATCAGTAGGAATTTTAATTGTTCCGCCATTCATATTTAGTACATGGTAGCCATCACCTGTAACCAGTGTTCCAGTATTATCTAAATAGAAGTTCCCTGCTCTTGTATAAGCTGTCCCGTCACCTGTATCAATTCGGAAGTAACCGTCGCCGTCAATTGCTAAATCAAGTGTTCTTCCTGTGCTTTGTGTCGCGCTTGTTGAATGAATTGTATCAATTGTGCCAGATGATGAACCTAAACCGATTTGCTTAGAGTTTGTTCCGCCGATTGTTGCACCAGCAGCAGAACCGCCGGCAATGGTTTGGCTTACCATATCTTTAAAGGTCACACGGCTCTTTTTGAATCCTACTGTATTTACGTTGGCAATGTTGTTACCGATTACGTCAAGCTTTGTTTGAAAGTTCTTCATACCGCTGATTCCAGAATAAAGTGAACGTAACATAATATATTCCCCCAGATGTTTTTATTTAGATGATTGTCCCACAGACATGACATTCGCAGGACTGATCTCGGTCCCATCATCAAGAACGAGATAATAATTTCCTTTAAAATGTTTAACAGAGCTTACTGTGCCTGTTTTATCTGTTGCACTTTTACCATCAGTCCAAGATACTTCTTTTCCCATCCAATCAACATACGTTGTAAACGGATCTTGGTTTTCAACGAATTGAGTCATTGTCGTATTCAGATTCATCATTTGCTCCAAGCTTGAAAAAGTCGCCATCTGGCTGATAAATTCTTTATCGTCAATCGGGTTAAGCGGATCTTGGTTTTGAACTTGAGTCATTAATATTTTTAAAAACTCGTCTTTCCCCAAGCTGCTGTTGTTCGTCGACACAGTGTTCGTTTTTTCAGGCAGTTTATATTCTGAACTTATAGAAGTCATTCTTCTTCCTCCATTTCAACCATCGACACTTCATCGAGCAGATCGCCAAAATCATTTGATTGCTTTTTCTGTCTTTGCTGTCTCTGCCCCTCTTGCTGCTGTTTTTGTTCATCAGCAAGCTGGCCGTATATCGGCTGATCCCCGCTTTGGACGGGAAGAGTAAAACGGTCAATTTGGACGGCCATATTCGGCAATGATTGCTTCAGCTGAGGAAGATGCTGTTCAAGCAATTCTTTTGCTGATTGGCTAGATGCTATGATTTTACTCTGAAACATTCCATTTTCATTTGTCAGCTTGATTGTGACAAATCCTAAATGTTCAGGGTTCAGCCGAATAGTGAAACTTCCCGTCGATCTGCCGAAAGGCGTATATTTCATCTGCTTCCACGCATTAATCACTTGATCAGCCACCGTTTTTGTTTCGGCATTTGGTATATCAGATGACATCTGCTGCAGATCAAGTGTTTGAACTCCTCCTATGCCCCGATACCCCGAAAACAGCATTTGGAGTCCTGATTTACTATCTACAGGCTGAATACTTCCAGAAACATCCGATGCATTTTTGCTGGATGAACTCTGCGAGAGCGGTGTGAGAACACGCTTCCCAAAGTCTTGTGATGATTCGGATGATTTCGATAACAAGAAGGCTTTCAGCTGGCTTTCAGCTAGACTCCATTCTTTGGTCCCTTTTTGAGGAAGCATAGACATTTGGTCCATTAAGCTTTGAAAACTTTTCAGCTCTGACGCTGTCATGGAGTAAAGTTTTGAACTTGACTCAGCTTTAGTGAATATTTGCTGTTTAAGATCCTGAATGAGTTGTTGAGATACACCCTTTTTTTCTAATGCAGAAAGGAATTGATCTCCACTTTGGTAAATGGCATGAGCTTCATTCCCATTCCCGCGATCAGTCAGCTTATTCCCTTCTACGAGCTGGCTAATGAACATCTGGATATAGATAAGCTCTTTAGCAGGCTCGGATACTTCATTTTCCTCATTTGATTGCTCTGTATCAGACTTCAGTGCTCCATTAATGTCAGAAGCAGAATCATTGGCACTCAGAGCTGTTTTAGCTTCTGAAAAGATTTTCTCCGTTTCTGTGAGCAATTGATCCGTCCCGCCTGACATTTTTGATTCAACTGCTTGCAAAAGATTTTGCAACATTTGCAGAGCATTCGCATCCAATTGCTTCCCTGTCAGTTTGCTTAATGTTTGCAAAAGATCCGCATTTTGTTTGTCTTGATCTTCAGGACTTGCATTTAGCCATTCACCGATCTTTTTAAGCGCATCTGCTAAAAGCTGATCTTCGGAATTAGGAGTACCCTTTCCTTGTTCTGAAAGTTCCTTCAATCCAGCCTCAGACATAAGCCAGTTTTGAAAAACTCCCTGGCTACTTTTCATGTTTTTAGCGGCAGAACCCGTTGTGGTTTGCAGCAAAGGTCCGGCTAATTCAAGCAGCTTCACCTTTCATTCCCCCTATTCTTGGCTGGCAGCAATTTTTTCTGTATAGGTTGCTGCTTGCTCAGGAGTCATTTTCGCCAATATGTCAGCAAGCTGCTTTTTGCTTAGGCCATTCAATATTTTCAGTGCTTCTTGCTCCTTTAATTGGGCAATAATTTTAGCAGCCTTTCCGCTGTCCATGCTTTTGTACACACTGATCACTTTGTCATTTTCAGAAGAAGCTTTCGAGTCTGCTGATCCTTCAGTATGATCTTCTGATGACTTTTTTTGATCCTCAGCCGTCTTTTCAAGTGAACGGATCTTTTGATTGAGCCTATCGATTTCTGATTTACTTGTTTCTAAATCTTTATTCAATATACTGATTTCACTTTTTTGATCCTTAATGGTCTTTTCCAGAGCTGCCGTATTACTGCTATCCTTACTTGATGCTGCGCCTTTTTTATTTTCGGTTTCAGGGACCAATTCTTTAAGAACCGGCGTTTTTGCCGCAGCATCCTGTATCGGCTTTATGACATTGATACCAGCAGCCCAAAGAACAATCCCCCCTGCGATTAATAGAAACATCAGCGGGAGGATAATGATAAGCAAAACCGAACGGAACTTACCTGATTCTTTCTTTTTGCCGGACATTACATTCGCTCCTAATGGCCTTGAATCATAAACTGCTTAATCGAAATATCGTCCATTTCTTTCATTTCTGCAGCTTTATCTTCAAGAGCAAACATTTTAAACTGTTTTTCACGCATTTTTTCAAACTTTTTCACTTCAATGTTTTTCTCTGTCAAAATTTCTTGTTTTTGATTCATTTGATTTCTTTTCATAATGACAAGCTTTTGATAGTGATAGATCGTATTATCAAGATTTGAGACAAATTGTTGGTAGTGCCTCATTTCTTGTACACTCATGCCGCTTTTTAATTTCTTTTCCTTATTTTGTTCCAGCAATTCCTTTTTGCTCATATTCTCATATAATTTTTCAGCAACGTTTTCAAATTCAGAAACTGATTGCTGATACTCGGATAAGGATTGGTCTTTTTCATTTTCTTTTAGTTCCAGCAGCTTTTGGAATCTAAATTGATAAGCCACGTTTATTCCTCATTTCCTGTCAAACTAGTTAATACAGCAATGCTTTCTTCCAATAAAGCCGGTTCGTCTGTTCCCTGCTTTAAAAATTGAATAAGCTGCGGATAAAATTGTATCGCTTCATCAATTTCTCTGGATGATCCTCTTTTGTAAGCTCCGATATTAATGAGATCTTCCGAATTTTGATATGTCGATAAAAGTTCACGGAATTTATTTGCCGCATCCAGATGCTGTTTTGTTGAAATGTTTGTCATCACCCTGCTGATGCTTTTTAGTACGTTAACTGCAGGAAACTGGCCTTTATTGGCAAGCGCCCTGTCCAACACAATATGTCCGTCTAAAATTCCGCGTACAGTATCGGCAATCGGCTCATTCATGTCATCCCCGTCTACCAACACTGTATAAAATGCCGTAATGGTTCCATGCTCGTTTGCACCTGTTCGTTCTAGTAAACGAGGTAAAATAGCGAACACTGAAGGTGTATAACCTTTTGTCGTCGGAGGCTCTCCTGCAGCCAGTCCAATCTCTCGCTGCGCCATTGCCACCCTTGTAACAGAATCCATCATAAACATGACATTTTGGCCTTTATCTCGGAAATACTCGGCAATTGCAGTCGCTGTATATGCCGCTTTCAATCTCATTAATGCTGGCTGGTCTGAGGTGGCAACGACTACAATCGATCGTTTCAGCCCCTCTTTCCCCAGATCTTTTTCAATAAACTCCCGAACCTCTCGTCCGCGTTCTCCGACAAGTGCAATGACGTTTAAGTCAGCCTCTGTCTGTTTGGCGATCATCCCCATTAAGGTGCTTTTTCCGACACCGCTACCTGCAAAAATTCCAATCCGCTGGCCTTTACCGACTGTCAGCAAGCTGTCAATTGATCTGACTCCAACACCCATCTTTTCACGGATAGGCGGCCGTTTCATCGGGTTGGGCGGTGATTGCTCCGTTGATACAGGCGAAAGCCCTTTAGGCAGAAGTTTTCCGTCAAGCGGTTCTCCAAAAGCATCGATGACTTGTCCAATCAGTCCGGTTCCAACTTTAACCCGAAGTGATTCCCCAGTAGCTTCTACAATGCTGCCAGGTGCAATGCTCGCAGCCTCTAAATAAGGCATAAGCAAAATATTTTCTTCCTGGAAGCCGACTACCTCAGCTTTAATGACTTTCCCAGATTGTCCTTTTGCATAAATCAGGCACACGTCGCCAATTGAGCTTGCTGGCCCTTTTGATTCAATCATCAGGCCGATGACCCGCTTGACTTTTCCGTACCGTTTATACGAGTCTGTCATTTCTATACAATCTATCAGACTCTGTGTCTTCATTCAGCTGCACCTGCTTCCAGCGCTGTCAGAAGTTTATCTTTCAATTGCATCAATTGTGTGTCAACACTCGCATCTACCCTGCCAAAAGGAGTTTCAATATAACAGGTTCCTTTTTGAGCTTTTTCATCAGCATATATGCCAAGCCGACATTCTTTATAAAGAAGCTGCTGGATTTCATCTTTTTGCTGAAAGATTGTCTCATAGTAATATGGATCAACATAAATTGATATATCGTCATATTCCTTCACTTCGTTTATAACCTGTTGTACAAGCAGGAGGAAAGCCTCTTTATCATCAGACTTTTGCTGCCAAACTTTTTTTGCTAGGGCAACGGCAAGCTCAACGATTTCTTCATTAGCGTCTTCAAGCTTGTCCTCAACAGCTTTTCTGGACATTTCAGTTATACTGTTTGCTTGGCCGATCAGTTCTGCATACTGTTTCATTGCCTCAGCTTTGCCCAGCGCTACTCCTTGTTCAAAGCCCTCGGCTTTTGCTTCTTCAATAAGCTTCTGTTTTTCAGCCGCCCAATCGTTTTTCTCCTGTTCAATTTGACGGCGAATATTTTCTATATGACTGTTTGCCTGCTCAGAAATCCGGTCAGCTTCCTCTTTCACTCGGTCCATAAGCGCCTCCGGGTTCTCTTCAGCCTGCAAAAGGTGAGAATGATCAATACGCACCTCTTGTATAGAAAGTTTTCTTTTTTCCTTTTGTGGAGAAATAGATGATTCTTGTTTAATGATATTAGACAATAATATCATCCCCTCCGCCTCTTGCTATTACAATTTCACCGGCTTCTTCAAGCTTTCTGACGATGCTTACAATTCTCGATTGAGCTTCTTCTACATCTTTCAAACGTACAGGGCCCATAAATTCCATTTCTTCTTTGAAGGTTTCAACCATACGCTGTGACATATTGTTGAACACAATTTCTTTGACTTCCTCGCTTGCAACCTTTAATGAAAGGAGCAAATCGTCGTTCTCAACATCGCGAATGACTCTCTGAATTGCACGGTTATCAAGTGTGACAATATCTTCGAAGACAAACATCCGCTTTTTAATCTCTTCAGCAAGATCGGGATCCTGAATTTCCAATGAATCCAAGATCGTCTTCTCTGTCCCTCTGTCTACCCCGTTTAACACTTCCACAACAGCTTCAATTCCGCCTGTTTGTGTATAATCCTGAGTAAATGCAGAAGATAATTTTTGTTCCAGAATCCGTTCTACCTCGTTAATTATTTCTGGAGACGTTCTATCCATGACCGCGATTCTTCTCGCAACCTCAGCCTGCACTTCAGGGTTCAGCTCGGATAAAATTTGCCCGGCCTGCACTGGATCTAAATAAGACAAGATTAACGCCATCGTCTGCGGATGCTCTTGCTGGATAAAATTCAAAATTTGTTCTGGCTCCGCTTTTCTGGCAAAATCAAATGGTTTAACCTGCAAAGAAGAAGTCAGCCTGTTTAGAATGTTCTCCGCCTTATCCTCTCCAAGCGCCTTTTCCAGAACTTGTCTTGCATAGCTTAAACCGCCTTGAGAAATATAATCTTGCGCAATGGCTATATTATGAAATTCTTCTATGATTTCATCCTTTTTTTGATGATCGACGCTTCGAACACCTGATATTTCCAGAGTAAGCCTTTCAATTTCTTCATCGGTTAAGTGCTTATAGACAGAAGCTGACACATCTAACCCCAAGGAAATCATGAGAATGGCTGCTTTTTGTTTTCCTGTAAGCTTATCTTGATCACGTCTCGCCATTTCTAATTCCTCCTAATCCTCGGCCAGCCAGCTTCTCAGCAGTTTTGCAAAATCTTCCGGCTTGTCTTTCGCCATCTTTTCAAGCTGTTTTCGTCTGACTGATTCCGCTGTTTCATTTTCCTCTTCGTTGATATCAGGCAAATTGATTGGTTCTTGAGGAACCTCATACTCATATTCCTCAAATTCATCCTCTTGCGCCCGTTTCTTTCTGATAAGCATAATGATCAGAACAATGATCGCTGCGATTAAAACACCGCCTACAATATATGCCCACAGCGGGATACCTGAGGATTTTTCCGTATTTGTATCCAAATTGACTTTTCCGTCGAATGGCTGTACGGAGACAACAATCTTATTATTGATATCAGCATCAGATAAATTCTGGTTTTGCGTTTCATCTTTATCCAAAGATGTTCTGACTACAGTTGAAAGGATTTTTTGTATATCATCTTGTCTTTCAGTTGATAGCGACGCTGTGTTTTTGGCATCAGGCGGCTCTACCATTACTTGAATCCCTAAATCTCTGACCTTATAAGGACTTTCAGCGATTTCTTTATGAATTCGGTTAACCTCGTAATTGATTTTGTTGCTGTTTTTTTCGTAGTTCCCGCTTTCGGTATTTTCACCGTCAGCCTTATAATTTGTTACATCTTCCTCGCCGGTTCCGGCAGTTCCGCCGTTGGCTGCACCGTCGCCCTGATATGTTTCAGATACCTTTTCAGCGCTGACTGCAATGCCTTCCATGTTTTCTTTATCCACAGGTTCGACAATGTCTTCTGTCCGATTTTCTTTTGTGAAATCAATGTCTGCTGTAACGGAGACAACGACTTTATCTTGGCCCATCATCGTACCAAGAAGTGACTGTACATGTTTTTGAATGTCTTTTTCAACTTGAGACTTAATTCCTTGCTGAGAAGAATAACTATCCGCGTAGGACCCTGCATCGCTGTCTGATTTGTCGTAGTATGTAGAATTTTGATCCATGATGACGATGTTATCTTCTTTTAGATTCGGCACGCTTTTAGATACCAGATGATATAATCCGTTGATTTGGCTTTGATCAAGTGTATAACCCGGTTGAATCTGCAAAACGATTGATGCAGATGCTGCAGATTGCTCTTCACCGACAAACACCGCGTCTTTCGGGAGATTAATCATTACTTTTGAACTTTTAATACCGTCCATTTCATTGATCAAGTTTGACAGTTCTGTCTGTGTAGCTTTTACTTTCACCATATCAAACTCATTGTCTGTCAAACCAAAGCCGGCATTCTGTCCAAAAAATGAATAATCAATTGATCCGGTTTTAGGAAGTCCTTCTGCAGCCATCTGCACTTTCAAAGAATCAACCTGATCCTCCGGAACACTAATCACTGTACCGCCATTCGAAAGTTCGTTTGGCACTTTTTTTGCATCCAATTCTTCTTTGATTTGTCCTGCTTCTTCGGCAGACAAATCTTTGTACAGCGGCGCCATTTTAGAATTTGAAGCAAAAACACTAATAATAATTCCAATAATAATAATTGCCGCTAAAGCACTAACCATTAAAATCTTTTGTAATTTAGATCTATTTTTCCAAAACTCACTCGTTTTGTTTTTCATTTGCATTAGAGTACGATTCATGTTAACCCCCGGTCATTCCACTCTTTCTCTAAATCGTCAGACCCCCTACATTTGCATTCTCATAATCTCCTGATAAGCTTCCACAGCTTTATTGCGGAACTCTGTTGCTGCAGTTAGAGAGATGCTAGCTTTTTGAGCAGCGATCATGACCTCATCAAGATTTACATCTTTTCCTGCAGCCAAGGCATTAGTCATGTTGTCAGAAGCTACTTGGGACTCATTTAACGAACTAATAGAGTTTTTTAAAAGCTCCGAAAAGCTTGTTTGATTTGAAGAATCTGTTTTTTGGCTATTGTTTACTTGATTTGTTGCATTTTGAGTGTTTTGAGTATTTTGAACCTGAAAAGGAGAAATTGCATTAATCACATTCATTCACCTACTTTCCGATTTCTAACGCCTTCATCAGCATTCCCTTTGTGGCATTCATCGCCGTGACATTCGCCTCGTATGATCTAGTGCTGCTGACAAGATCAACCATTTCCTTTAATGGATCAACATTAGGCTTTTGTACATATCCTTCAGCGTTTGCATCAGGGTCTGTCGGATCATAGACAAGATTAAAATCCGAATCATCCTCCGTAATTTTTGAAACCTTCACACCGTTTCCAGCATTCCCGCTTCCGCTCATTTGAGAATTGAGAATGGAAGAGAACGATTCACCTTTTGACTGAAGGGAAACCATTTTTCTTCTGTAAGGCACCCACTCTCCATTCACCTGCTTAGCTCTTGTGGTATCCATATTTGCTAAGTTAGATGATACAACGTCCATTCTGACTCGCTGAGCTGTTAAAGCCGATGCTGAAACATTTAAGCTATGAAAAGCTGTCATCATTTTCCTCCTGTTAATACGGTCTTCAGCGAATTAAATTTACCGTTCATTCTTTCAACCAAAGCTTGATAGTTGATTTGATTTTGCGCCAATTCTGTCATCTCTTTGTCAACATCAACATTGTTTCCGTTTTGCTGATACGATGTATCTCCGCTCGCAACAATTGAATAATTCGAATCAGTATCAGAAAAATCAACATGACGATAGTCTGTTTTTATCGCTTCAAGACGCGAGGATTCTTGATCTAATAAATTTTGGAAAGAGACTTTTTTCGCCTTATAGTTCGGTGTATCTATATTGGCGATATTATTAGTTATGACTTTTTGCTTAATATCCGCTCTGCTCAAGGCATTTTCAAGATTTTGTATCGTTCCAGAAAATAAGCTCAAATCCACTTACCTCCATTTCAGTTTTTTTCACCCTCAATATCCTTGTCGAGAATTGTAAAACTATATGCTTATTGTAAGAAATAACAGGCATAAAGTCTATGAAGTTCGTGTAAAAAAATGTCCTCACAATTATCTATTTTGCAACTAGGTATAAAGTCCTAGATTGTTAGAACTACATTTCTCGCCTTGATATAAGCCTGAAAATAGCAGAATTTCTGTTTTTTCTCCTTTCTTTTCGGCATTTTTGAAACTTTTTGAAGAAAAATGCAAAATTTATTAAAAGTATTACATAGAAAGACTTTAAACCCAGGAAATAAAGCTTATTGATTTCCTTTATTTGAAATAAAAAAAGAACCCTCAAAAAGGGTTCTTTTTGTGATTAATGAGATTTTAGATTTTCTAATTCAATTAGGAATTTGTTGTTTAGTACCTTGATATAAGTACCTTTCATTCCTAATGATCTAGACTCGATAACACCGGCGCTCTCCAGCTTTCTGAGTGCGTTCACAATAACAGAACGGGTAATGCCGACACGGTCAGCAATTTTACTTGCAACAAGAAGACCTTCGTTTCCGTCAAGCTCCTCAAAAATGTGCTCAATTGCTTCAAGTTCACTGTAAGAAAGCGAGCTGATAGCCATTTGTACGACAGCTTTGCTTCTTGCTTCCTCTTCAATTTCTTCTGCTTTTTCTCTTAGGATTTCCATTCCGACAACTGTTGCGCCGTATTCAGCTAGAATTAAGTCATCGTCATTGAATTGATCTTGTAAACGTGAAAGAATAAGTGTTCCTAATCTTTCCCCGCCTCCGATGATCGGCACAATTGTTGTTAAACCAGCTTGAAACAGGTCTCTGTTCTCAACAGGGAAAGCAGTATATTCACTATTAATATCCAAGTTAGAAGATGTTTCAGGGACATTAAACAGATTTTTCGTATATTCTTCAGGGAATTGACGATCCTCAAGCATTTTTTTCATACGATCATTTTCAATTTGCTGGTTAATAGAATACCCAAGGAGTTTCCCTCTGCGGCTTACAACGAAAATATTGGAATCAATTACATCCCGCAGCGTCTCCGCCATTTCCTTGAAGTTTACCGGTTTCCCTGCCGCAGCTTGCAGCATGGAGTTAATAATTCTTGTTTTTTGTAATAAAGCCATGATAAATAATCCTCCTAAACATTCCTCATATTAAATTTTTCACAATATAAATTGACTTAAATCTTTGTTTTTGGCTATCGTTCCGAGCTTTTCTTCGACATACTGTGGTGTAATCGTTATTTTCTCCATCGTTACATCTGGAGCTTCAAACGACAAATCTTCTAATAGGCGTTCAAGTATTGTATGAAGGCGTCTCGCACCGATATTATCTGTGTCCTGGTTCACATGATAAGCAACTTCAGCAATCTTATGAATAGCTTCGTCAGAAAATTCAAGAGATATACCTTCTGTCTGCAATAATGCCTGATATTGTTTCAGCAGCGCATTATCCGGCTCAACCAAAATTCTCACGAAGTCGTCTACCGTGAGTTTGTTCAGTTCTACACGAATCGGGAAACGCCCCTGCAGCTCAGGAATCAAATCAGACGGTTTGGCCATATGAAACGCTCCTGCTGCAATAAATAATACATGGTCTGTTTTTACAGAACCATATTTTGTGACAACGGTAGAACCTTCAACAATCGGAAGGATATCCCGCTGAACGCCTTCTCTTGAAACATCGGCAGAAGAAGATGCACCGCCGTTCTTTGCGATTTTATCAATCTCATCGATAAAGATAATCCCGCTCTCTTCTGCTCTCTGAACAGCTTCCTGGCCGACTTCATCCATATCGATGAGTTTGCTTGCTTCTTCATTCGTCAGGACTTTTCTGGCTTCTCTGACTGTCATTTTGCGCCGCTTCTTTTTCTTTGGCATTAATCCGCTCAGCGCATCCTGCATGTTCATACCCATCTGCTCCATACCCGAGCCCTGCAGCATGTCAAACATAGAAGGCTGCTGCTCTTCGACTTCTACTGTTACATAGTAGTCTTCGAGCTCTCCTAAAGCCAGCTGATGCGCCATTCGTTTTCTTTTTTCTTCGATGTTTGCTTCTTCCTGGCTCTCCGCCTCATCTTCACCATTCGGCTGGCTGCCTCCAAAAAACATTTCAAACGGATTTTTAACGCCAGATTGTTTTTTCTTCCCAGGAACTAACAGACGAACAATGCGTTTGTTTGCATTTTCTTCTGCCTGTTCCTTTACTTCATTCATTTTCTCTTCTTTTATAAGCCGAACAGAAGTCTCCACAAGATCTCTGACCATTGATTCAACATCTCTGCCTACATAGCCGACTTCGGTAAATTTAGTAGCTTCAATTTTGATAAATGGCGCACCTGAAAGCTTAGCGATTCGTCTGGCAATTTCAGTTTTCCCGACGCCGGTAGGACCCATCATTAAAATGTTTTTCGGAACGACCTCGTCCTTCAGCTTTTCATCCAGAAGACTTCTTCTATAGCGGTTTCTTAATGCCACGGCGACAGCTTTTTTCGCATTTTGCTGACCGACAATATATTGGTCTAACCGATCTACAATCTGTCTAGGAGTTAACGGTTTTTTTTCCATGCGCCTCAAGTCCTTTCTATTCAAGCTCTTCCAGTATGATTTGATCGTTCGTGTAAACACAAATTTCGCCTGCTGTTTCTAACGCGGCTCTGGCAATCTCACTTGCAGACATGCTTTCACCGGCATGCTTTTTCAGTGCTCTTCCCGCTGCCAAAGCGTAATTGCCTCCTGATCCAATCGCGAGAATGCCGTCATCTGGTTCGATCACCTCGCCTGTTCCCGATACGAGAAGCAAAGTATCCTGATTCATAACAATCAGCATGGCTTCGAGCTTTCTTAGCACTTTATCACTGCGCCATTCCTTCGCAAGCTCAACAGCCGCCCGTTTTAAGTTGCCGTTATATTCTTCAAGCTTAGCTTCAAACTTTTCGAATAAAGTGAAAGCGTCTGCAACAGATCCCGCAAAACCAGCAAGAACTTTGCCGTTAAACAGTTTTCTCACTTTCCGTGCCGTGTGTTTCATGACAACAGCCTGACCAAATGTTACTTGGCCGTCTCCGGACATAGCGCTTCGTCCTTTATGCTGTACGGCAAATATTGTGGTCGCATGAAAAGATGACATAAAGGGCCTCCTTTAATTTTTCTTAAATGCTCTTGGATGGTGAGACATATATGTGTTTCTCAACATTTCCTTCGAAACGTGCGTGTATATCTGTGTAGAAGACAGATTGGAATGCCCGAGCAGTTCTTGAACGCTTCTCAAATCCGCTCCTTCATTTAACAGATGCGTGGCGAACGTATGTCGAAGCATATGCGGATGGATATGTAAAGTGCTTGACGCTTTTTGAACAAGCCCGCTTAAAATATGTCTGATGCCACGGGCTGTAAGCGGTCCGCCTCTTTGATTTACGAATAATAGATCATGAGGTTCTTTTGCCTTCATCAGCAAGCACTGTCTTCCGCTATTCATGTATACCTTCAACGCTTCGCGGGCATAAGACCCAAAGGGGATATAGCGCTGCTTCTTGCCTTTACCGTGAACAAGCACAGTGTCCATAAATAAATCAACGTCGTTAATAGTTATGGAACAGCATTCACTGACCCTCATTCCGGTGGCATAGAGCAGCTCTAACAGCGCTTGATCCCTCATTCCGGCCGGCTGGCTTATATCTGAAACTTCAAACAGCTCCTCAAGCTCTTTTTGATATAGAAACTTCGGTATCCGTTTCTCCTGTTTTGGCAGATGAACAAGCTGAAACGGATTTTCTTCAATAAGCTTTTCCCGCATCAGAAACTTATAAAAGCTTCTTAATGCAGATATCTTTTTGCTTATTGTTCTTCTCGATAAACCTTTTTCATAGGCTTCTGTCAAAAAAATCCTAGTATCTTGATATGCAGCTTCTTCAAATCCATTTATACCTTGAACGCGCAGGAAAGTCTCGAATTCTTCAATTGAATCCACATAATTCACAATAGTATATTGTGAATAATTTTTTTCAATTTGTAAATATTCAACGAATAACTTTACGAAATTCTTAACATTCTCCATGCCTAATACCTCCCCAGGAAGGGCTTTTAAATGGTATCACAAATCGCGCTCAGGTTGCAATCAATACCTATATTGTTTTCGAAATTGTTTGAATTGTTTCAATCGCACGGTTCGCGTATTGTTCATTTCGTTCTTTTTTATTTTTAATTTTAACTGGCAATTCTTTCAAAAGCCCAAAGTTTGCATTCATCGGCTGGAAGTTCTTCTGGTTTGTTGTTGTAATATAATGTGCCATACTGCCAATTGCTGTTTCCTGAGGGAAGATCACAAGCTCTTCTCCCAATACAAGCTTCGCCGCATTAATGCCTGCTACAAGTCCTGAGGCAGCTGATTCCACATATCCTTCTACTCCCGTCATTTGGCCTGCAAAGAACAGATCACTGCGGTTTTTAAATTGATAAGTCGGCTTTAACAGGCTTGGAGAGTTAATAAATGTGTTTCTATGCATCACGCCATATCTGACGATTTCTACATTTTCAAGTCCTGGAATCAACTTGAGAACTTCCTTTTGGTCTCCCCATTTTAAATGTGTCTGGAATCCTACAATATTATAAAGTGTTCCCGCAGCATCATCCTGTCTGAGCTGAACGACGGCATAAGGGCGTTTTCCTGTAACAGGATGCTCTAGACCAACCGGTTTCATCGGACCGAAAAGCATTGTTTTCTTACCCCGTTTTGCCATAACTTCAATCGGCATGCAGCCTTCAAAGAAAATCTCTTTTTCAAATTCTTTTAACGGCACTGTTTCTGCTGATGTTAATGCTTCATGAAAACGGTCAAACTCTTCTTCTGTCATCGGGCAGTTCAAATATGCTGCTTCACCTTTATCATAACGGGATTTTAGGTACACTTTATCCATATCAAGGCTGTCTTTTTCTACAATTGGCGCCGCTGCGTCATAAAAATATAAATAGTCCTCTCCAGTCAGCTCCTTCAGCTGGGCAGACAGCGATTCAGATGTTAACGGACCCGTTGCGATGATAGTAGGGCCTTCAGGAATTTCAGTCACTTCTTCATTAATAACGGTTACGTTTGGATGATTTTTCACCCGATTTGTCACACTTGCGGCAAATTCATGACGGTCTACTGCAAGAGCGCCCCCGGCAGGCACCGAACATTCGTCAGCCGCAGCGATAATGGCTGAATCAAGCGCACGCATTTCTTCCTTTAATACACCGACAGCGTTAGCAAGTGTATTAGAGCGAAGAGAGTTGCTGCAGACAAGCTCAGCAAATTTATCTGTATGATGCGCAGGCGTTTGTTTAACTGGCCGCATTTCATACAATTTGACTTGAATCCCACGTTTGGCAAGCTGCCATGCTGCTTCACTTCCTGCGAGTCCGGCTCCGATTACATTCACTGTTTGTTGGTTCATCTTTCACATCTCCTAGTTTATTATTCAAGGCCTTCTTTTAACACACAAAGAAGGTGAGCAAGACCCTGCTCACCGCTACTTCTGTGGTTCTTCCTTATAATCGCATTCCACGCATTGGACTTGTATACCTTTTTTGAGTTTTTTCTCGACGAGCATTTTTCTGCATTTCGGGCATTTTCGTTCAATTGGTTTGTCCCATGATACGAATTCACAGTCCGGATAACGGTCACAGCCGTAAAACACCCGTTTCTTTTTCGATTTTCGCTCAACAATGTTTCCTTCTCCGCAGCTCGGGCACTTCACACCGATTTGTTTCACAATCGGTTTCGTGTTCCGGCAGTCAGGGAAGTTGGAGCAAGCTAAGAATTTACCGTACCGTCCCATTTTATATACCATTGGAGAACTGCACAATTCACAATCCTCTCCAGCATACTCTGGTTCAATCTCAACTTCCTTCATTTCCGATTCGGCTTTTTTGACGCGTTTTTCAAAATCGGTGTAGAAATTATCGATAATCTTGACCCATTCGGTATTTCCTTCTTCAACATGATCAAGATCTCTCTCCATTTTAGCTGTAAACTCAACGTTAATGATCTCAGGGAAAAACTCCATGATCAAGTCAAGAACGATCTGACCTAATTCAGTCGGAACGAAACGTTTATTATCCAATGCCACGTAGCCGCGCCGCTGAATAGTATCAAGTGTCGGAGCATATGTGGATGGACGGCCGATACCGCGTTCTTCAAGGGTTTTAACAAGCCGGGCCTCAGTATATCGCGGAGGCGGCTGGGTAAAATGCTGCTCAGGTTCTATATCTTTTGATAATACCGTGTCGCCTTCTTGTAAGTCAGGCAGCATCCGGTCTTTTTCTTCCATTTGATCGTCTTTTCCTTCAACATACACCTTCATAAACCCGGAAAACTTGACTTTACTTCCATTTGCACGAAATGTCAAACCGTTGTTTGTCAGGTCGACACTCATTGTATCGAGAACAGCCGGTGCCATTTGGCTGGCAACAAAACGCTCCCAAATTAATTTATACAGTCTCATTTGGTCTCTGCCGAGGACTGCTTTTAATTCACTTGGTTTTCTAAGAACTGATGTCGGCCGAATTGCTTCGTGGGCATCCTGGGCATTTTCATTCTTTTTCGCAGGCTTCCGTTTTCCGCCTAGGAACTCTTTTCCATATGTCTGATCAATAAATGCAGCTGCTTCATCAACAGCCGTATTTGAAATACGGGTTGAATCCGTTCTCATATACGTGATCAGACCAACCGTTCCTTCTCTTCCTAAATCAATTCCTTCATATAATTGCTGTGCAATCATCATCGTTTTCTTCGCTCTGAAATTGAGCTTGCGAGCCGCTTCCTGCTGCAGGGTAGAAGTGGTAAAAGGCAAAGCAGGATTACGTTTGCGTTCCTTTTTGGTTACTTTTTCAACTGTATATTGATTCCCTTTGAGCTGAGAAAGAATCTCTTTTACATCAGCTTCACTATTTAAAGGAAGTTTTTTGCCGTTTTTCCCGAAAAAGCTCGCTTCAAAGGTTTCTTGACCTTTTAAGAACGTACCGTCAATTGTCCAATATTCCTCAGGCTTAAAGTCGTTAATCTCTTTTTCACGGTCAATAATCAAACGGAGGGCAACGGATTGCACGCGTCCTGCGCTAAGCCCTTTTTTGACTTTTTTCCATAAGATTGGACTGATTTTATATCCGACAAGCCTGTCTAAAATACGTCTCGCTTGCTGTGCATCCACTAAATCCATATTGATCATGCGGGGATGCTTAAACGATTCCTTAATAGCGTCTTTTGTAATTTCGTTAAACACCACACGGCAGTCTGAGTTGAGATCTAAATCAAGACTGTGTGCCAAATGCCATGCAATCGCTTCCCCTTCTCTGTCGGGGTCAGCTGCGAGATACACTTTTTTGGCTTTTTTCGCAGCCGTTTTCAGCTCTTTTAATACCGGGCCTTTACCTCGAATGGTAATATATTTCGGTTCAAAATTCTGTTCTATGTCAACTCCCATTTGACTTTTTGGAAGATCCCGGACATGTCCCATTGATGCTTTTACTTTATATTTTTTACCTAAGTAACGTTCAATCGTTTTCGCCTTAGCGGGCGATTCCACGATGACTAGATAATCAGACATTTTCATCCCCCTCAAGAGGTGTTCTCTCTCTTTTCAAGATATTTCAATTTTATTTTTGCAGCTGTCTTTATTTGGCTTTCAACATTTCATTCTTTATCATGAACGTCATTAATTAAATAGAAAACAATATGCAACTTTAAATCCTCACTATTATTAAATATTACAATACCGTTTGTCAAACGATAATTCAAAAGGGTTCCGTATATTGAACGTTTCGCTCAGGAAGTTCCTCGAAAATATCCTCTGCTGACCATATGGCTTTAGCCCCCTGCTGGATCAGTTTTATAGGACCTCCGGCGTAAGGGTCAAACAATGAACCGGGTACGGCAAATACCTCTCTCCCTTGTTCCAATGCTTGATAGGCAGTAATCAGCGAACCGCTTTTTTCTTTGCCCTGAACGACAATAACGCCTTCACTTAGTCCGCTGATAATACGGTTTCTCATAGGGAAATGCCATTTTTGGGGTTTAGTTTCAGGTGGGTGCTCTGACAGCAGGATATGGTGTTTAGCCATGTGATCTGCTAACTGAAGGTTTTCTCGGGGATAAATGTGTTGAAATCCGCCTGCAATGACGCCAATTGTCCGCCCCTTCGCCTTAATACTTGCAGCATGGGACATTCCGTCTATCCCAGACGCCAGTCCGCTGACAATCACCCAACCTTTACGACAGATCTCTTTTGTAAGATGATTGACAACTTGTTTCCCATAAGCTGTTGGATTTCTTGTCCCTACAATTCCAATTTTTCTCCCTTTCGAAAGAAGAGTCATATCACCTTTTGCAAACAGTACGGCAGGGGGATCATAAATGCTTTTAAGCCAGAAAGGATATTGCTTTGAAGAAATAGGGATGGTGTTAATGCCTTGCTCACGATAAGCAGCAAGTACACGCGGGAGCTTTGGATAAAGTTGTTCTATTTCGTTTTTTAATGCAGCTGCTTTTATTTGATCACGAGTAACCGTTTGTAACACGGGTGATGTCAGCGACATAGACGGATCGGCTTTCCACCATTTTAATAGAAGGGATGGGGATAATAATTGATTGATTCTGCAAATCGTTAGGCAGGCAGCAGCCTGATCCAATAGATTGACCTCCTTTTGTTAGAAAAAGCAGGAACAGCCTTGACGGCTGTCCCTTTTTTATTAATGCGTTTTACAAGTTTCGAACAAGTTCTTCTCTTTCAGCACCTTGATTAAGGTTTCACCCATGACAGAAGGTGTCTCTGCAACTTCGATTCCGCATGCATTAAGGGTTTTGATTTTTTCATCAGCTGTCCCTTTTCCGCCGGAAATAATGGCGCCTGCATGCCCCATGCGCTTCCCAGGAGGTGCTGTTTTACCGCCGATAAAACCGACTACCGGTTTTGTCATGTTGGCTTTTACCCACTCTGCCGCTTCCTCTTCGGCAGTACCGCCGATTTCGCCAATCATGATGACTGCGTGTGTGTCAGGATCTTCGTTAAACGCTTTTAAAACGTCAATAAAGTTTGTTCCATTTACAGGGTCGCCACCGATTCCAACAGCTGTAGATTGCCCTACACCCGCTTCTGAGAGCTGGTGCACCGCTTCGTATGTTAATGTCCCTGAACGTGATACAACGCCTACATGACCCTTTTTATGGATGTATCCGGGCATAATGCCGATTTTACATTCTTCAGGCGTAATGACACCAGGACAGTTCGGCCCTATCAGTCTCGTTTTCTTGCCTTCCATGAAGCGTTTGACCTTCACCATATCCAAAACCGGGATATGTTCTGTGATACAAATCACGAGATCAAGCTCCGCATCTACCGCTTCCATAATCGCATCAGCTGCAAACGGTGCGGGCACATATATAACAGACGCGTTAGCGCCGGTCGTTTGAACTGCTTCAGCCACTGTATTAAATACAGGAACACCTTCCGCTTCTGTTCCGCCTTTTCCAGGTGTTACACCGCCAACGATATTTGTGCCGTATTCAAGCATCTGCTTCGTATGAAATAAAGCGGTAGAACCTGTAATCCCTTGCACAATAACTCTTGTATCTTTATTAATGAAAACACTCATTATTTGGTCCCCTGCCTTTCATTCTTTCTTAAACTAAGGATACGATTTTCTGCGCGCCGTCAGCCATTGATTCCGCAGATGTAATGTTTAATCCTGATTCACTAAGGATTTTCTTCCCTAGATCCACGTTTGTGCCTTCAAGACGGACGACAAGCGGCAATGTCAAACCAACTTGTCTAGTCGCTTCAACAACCCCTTCTGCGATGACATCACATTTCATAATGCCGCCGAAAATGTTGACAAAAATCCCTTTAACGTTTTGATCAGAAAGAATGATTTTAAATGCTTCCGTGACTTTTTCAGCGGTTGCACCGCCGCCCACATCAAGGAAGTTGGCCGGTTCTCCTCCATAATGCTTGATAATATCCATCGTGGACATTGCAAGCCCCGCGCCGTTTACCATACAGCCGATATTTCCATCAAGGGAAATGTAGCTTAGATCATATTTGGACGCTTCAATTTCTTTCGGATCTTCTTCATCCAAATCTCTGTATTCCATAATGTCCTTTTGTCGGTACAACGCATTGCTGTCAAAATTCAATTTTGCATCAAGCGCCATCACATTTCCGTCGCCGGTAACAACAAGCGGATTGATTTCGGCGATTGAGCAGTCTTTCTCAACAAACGCTTTATATAGTCCAAGCATAAATTTAGCAGCTTTTCCCACGAGCTCTTTTGGAATATTAATAGCGAATGCAATTTCTCTGGCTTGATAGCCTTGAAGGCCAACAGCCGGATCAATGACAGCTTTTTTGATTTTTTCCGGTGTTTTCTCCGCAACCTCTTCAATTTCCGTTCCGCCTTCTTCAGAAGCCATCAAAACGATTCTTGAAGTGGCGCGGTCAAGCACTAGACCGATGTAATATTCTTTTTTAATATCGCAGCCTTCTTCAATAAGTAAGCGTTTTATTACTTGGCCGTCCGGACCCGTCTGATGTGTAACTAGGGTCTTACCTAATAGTTCTTCGGCATACGCTTTTACTTCGTCTAATGATTTTGCTATTTTTACCCCACCAGCTTTGCCTCGACCGCCAGCATGAATTTGAGCCTTTACGACATAAACCGAGCTGGATAAGCTCTTTGCACTCTCAACTGCTTCTTCTGCTGTAAAAGCCACTTTACCTTCAGGAACAGATACCCCATATTTTCTGAGGACTTCTTTTCCCTGGTACTCATGGATATTCATTTCCCATCCTCCTAACTTATGTAACAAAACTAAAATAGACTGCGCTTTCATTCTATAATAATACTGGAAGAATTGTCTACAGTTCGATGCAAAATCTTTTAATCCTTCTAAACATTCAAACTTTTACTTTATTAAAAACATAAATTTCAAAGGAGGATGGGGAATATTTTAGCTATTTTTTGTTTTTTACGCTTTCGTCCAATTTGTAAATGAATGAAAAAATCTCGGCTACCGTTTCATAAAGAGCTTCAGGAATTTGATCATCTACCGTCAAATGGCGCATTAATTCGACAAGGGTCCGATCTTCTTGAATCGGGACCCCTGCTTTTTTCGCTTCTTTGATAATGTTGTCAGCTACATGGCCCTTCCCTGTGGCAATCACTCTCGGCGCCTTGTCTTTTTGTTCGTCATAATGGAGAGCAACAGCTTTTCTGATCGGTGTCTGCTCTTTCATATTTTCACATCCACTTCCTGATCACTGATACTTGTTATATATTGATCGATTGAAGCCTTTTCTTCGGTGTGAACCCTTTTTTTAGCGTTTACCCCTGAAAGGCTGTACCCCATTTCCTTTAGCCCCTGTTTAAGCGCGGGCACCATCGGATCGATCGCAGCCTGCAGCTCGAAATCAGTCTCTATTGTAATGGTCATGACTTTTTGCTGTACCAAGCAATCAACGACGGTTTCTTTTAGTGTATCAAGCTGCAGCAAAAACAAAAGGCGGCAATGGGAAGGATCAAGCTTTCCATCCGCTTCTTTCTTTCCTTTAAACAGAACAGTCATGTCCTGAACCCCTGACTTCGAAAACATCGGAAATGACATTACAATTTGGCTGTATGATGGATGGTCCTGCTGCATGAAAAGCTGGCCATTTAATTTATGAAAAAGCTGATCGGCTTCTTGTTTGACTGGTTCGGCTACCTCATGCGATGCTCTTAAGGCAGAAAGAGCCAGCTTGATGGATTGCATTTCGCCAGATGTGACTGCGCTTCCTTGTTCAAACGCTTTAATGAACGCAACCTCGTCCCTTGCGCCGATTGCCGTTTTCACTTTGGATAAGAAAGAAAGAACATCTGCCTTATCCGCCAAATGGGGTGCTGTCTGCTGAACAGCCTTTAAAAAGACTTCGGCTTCCTGGTCTGTGACTTGTGCCGCTTGTAAAACAGCTGAAGCTGCAAGTGACTTACTATCACCCGATGAAGCAGCCGCTTTAATCCAATTTGCTGCTTCTTTAACAATTTGGAGACTGTTTTTTTCAGCAGATTCCGTCAGCTTCACCAGCAGCTGGCGGGCTTCTTTAATTGGAATGTCTGCTGCTGTTTTAACAGGCTCTTCTTGTATACTTCCCTGTTCTGCTGTGTGATTTGCAATCGGCAGGCTGGCTTTTCCGGGGGAGCCAGCTGGTGTGCTAAGCTCCCTGCTTCCAGCTGTATTCGTCGGAGAAGGTGCTTTCGTATTGTCGGTTAAAGAAATAAGCTTATCAATCAGCCGTTCTGCATGGACATCGATTTCACTATTTAAAAGCACCGTAATTGCTTCCTTTAGCTTTGACATCATTTGGCTCTGCTGAGGGTTTTGGTCGATTGCCTGTAGCAGCTGGGATACGTGCTGATGCAACGGAACAGGCGATTTCACAGCGTGAACACCATTTAAAATCTCGTAGTGAATGGGAAGATCACGCTTTAAAGCGAAGAGAACCGTTTCAACTGCTTTTTTTGTGTCTTGCGAAGGCAGCGTGTCCATCCAGCGGACAGCTGTTTTGATATCATTTTCTGTTACGGGTGTTTTGCTCTTCAGCATCGCTCCTGTCATCATGAGAGCTGCGTTTGACGTCTTCACTGACAAGGCATTTAAAAGCTTGCCAGCTGCATCCTGAATGGTTTTAGGATTTTGATCAAAGCTTTGAACGACCTGAAGACGGCCTGCTTGTTCTGCCGTTTTTTTTTCGTAGGAAAACCAATAGTATGCCTGAGGACGAAGCTGAGTTTCAAGTTTTCCCTGAACAGTTTGATTGCCGACTTGAATCAGAGCATGCTGATCTCCTAGTAAACGAAGCACTTTTCCTAAGAGGAGACGCTTCTCCCCGTTTAGCGCTTCGTTTACTTTTGATGTTTCCTGCGGGACGGCTGTACGCCCGAAAAGGTGCTGCAGCGCCTTTTGCACATCATTTCGTATGTTCATTTTAAAAAGGTGCCTCCTTGTCCATGGTGATTTATCTGAAAGATTGAACAGGAGCGAAAGTTTTGCGGTGCAATTCAGTTGGGCCGTATGCAGCGAGAGCTTCCAAATGTTCTTTTGTCCCATAGCCTTTATTTTTTTCAAAGCCGTACATGGGATACGTTTCGGCATAAGCGCTCATCATTCGGTCCCTCGTCACTTTTGCGATACACGCACCTGCCGCAATAGACACGCTTTTGGCATCGCCTTTTATAATTGACGCCTGAGCCGTGTCGAGCGGAAGTGTCATTGCGTCAACAAGCAAATAATCAGGTGTATCCGACAAATCCTGTATCGCTCTCACCATTGCCATTTTTGAAGCTTCATATATATTGATCTCATCAATCACAGTAGCTTCTACAATTCCTATCCCGACCGCCAGTGCTTCCTTCATAATAAGCTCGTAATATTCCTCGCGTTTTTTCTCTGAAAGCTTTTTGGAGTCTGTCAGCCCAAGTATTTCACATTCCTCTGGAAGGATGACTGCGCTGGCGACAACTGGTCCTGCCAATGGCCCCCGGCCGACCTCGTCAACACCTGCAATCAAGCGAAATCCTTTGTTTCTTGCCAGCCTTTCATAGGAAGTCATATTCACCCATTGTTCTTTCAGCGCTTTTTCTTTCGCTTGCTTTTTAAGCCATTGCTCTACAAGCGTTTGAACGCTTTTTCTCGGGTCGTTTTCGCATTGGGCAATAAATGGGTCTTGTGCATCCTTCACTTCCTGCAAACGGTCTTTAATGTCCTTTACGGTTAATGTATTCACTTTCTCTTCTCCCTTACTGTATGTATCGGTTCAGCCAAGAAAAAATAAAGACCCGCATTTCTGCGCGCCTTTACATCGTCGGCTGTTCAAATGACAGCCTGCCGAACTTTTCAGTGCGAATATCGCGAATGATGACTTCAGTCGTCTTATCGTAGTTAATGAGCCCACCGCTCATGAGACAGCCCCGCTTTTCACCTATTGCATCAAACAGCTCAGCAATGTCCTCTGGGATCTCCTCAAGGCCATAACGCTCTTTAAGCCGTTCTGGGTAATGTTCTTCGAGAAAACGAAGACCAAACACGGCCACGTCCTGCAAATTGATAATCGAGTCTTTAATAGCCCCAGTGACTGCAAGTCTCAAACCGACAAGCTCATCCTCAAATTTAGGCCACAAAATCCCCGGTGTATCTAATAGCTCTAATTCTTTCCCAACTTTGACCCACTGTTGAGAAGTCGTAATGCCAGGTCTGTCTCCCGTTTTTGCTATGTTTTTCTTTGCAAGCCGGTTGATGAGCGTTGATTTTCCGACGTTTGGAATGCCGATAATCAAAGCGCGAATCGCTCTCGGTTTCACACCTTTCGCACGCATCCGGTCAAATTTTTCTTGGAGGATCTCTTTTGATGCAGGCACAATTTGATTTAACCCTTGTCCATTTACAGAATTAATAGACAGAGAGCGGATCCCCTGGTTCTCAAAGTGCTCTTTCCACCGCTGTGTAACTGCCGCATCTGCTTTGTCAGCCTTGTTTAACAGCATAATTCGCGGCTTGTTTTTTAGAATATCTTCAATCATTGGGTTTCTTGATGACATTGGAATTCTGGCATCTACCAATTCATATACGATATCGATTAATTTTAATTTTTCGGTTACTTCCCTTCTTGCTTTTGCCATATGGCCCGGGAACCATTGAATTGTCATGTGACACGAACACCGCCTTTATCTTCAGTATGCATGATTCATTGTTGTCCTTTATGTATTTTACGATGCCTGTCCGGCATTTTCAAATTCTGTATAAAAAAAGAGCTTGTTACAGGTAACAAGCTCTTTTCGTTCGTTATCATTATCGTCTGATCTCTTTAATACGAGCCGCTTTTCCGCGAAGTTCACGCAGATAGTAAAGTTTAGCACGGCGTACTTTACCGTAACGTACAACTTCGATTTTCGCGATTTTTGGTGTGTGTACAGGGAAAGTACGTTCAACGCCAACACCGTAAGAAATCTTACGAACTGTGAACGTTTCGCTGATTCCACCACCACGACGCTTAATCACAACACCTTCAAAGATCTGGATACGCTCACGGTTACCCTCAACAACTTTAACGTGTACACGTAAAGTGTCACCAGGACGGAACGCAGGAAGATCAGTACGAAGCTGTTCTTTTGTGATATCTTCAATTAGTTTTTGCATCGTTTTCAACTCCTTCCAACAGATGCTCTTGGCCACAAAAACCGGCACAGCGGAACATCGTTTTCAAGCTTGCAGCGGATAAGCCCGCTTAAGCCACAAGTAGTATCTTATCACAATTTCATAGCCTATGCAATAAAATCTATTCTTTTTCCCATTCAGAAATCCACTTTCTTTGCTGCTCTGTAAGCGGGTAGTCTTTCAACAGATCCGGACGTCTTAGGTAGGTCCTTCTGATCGATTCTTTATTCCGCCATTCTTCAATTTTTGCATGGTTTCCTGACAAGAGTGTTTCAGGCACTTTTAAACCTTTGTAATCTGCCGGTCTTGTATAATGCGGGTGCTCTAAAAGTCCGGTGCTGAAGGAATCCTCAATATGGGAAGCCTCTTTACCCAGTACGCCCGGAAGCAGTCTGACCACACTGTCTGCGATCATCATTGCAGGGAGCTCACCGCCCGTCAGAACAAAGTCGCCAATTGATATTTCATCCGTTACCAAGTGCTCGCGAATGCGTTCATCATAGCCTTCATAGTGGCCGCAAATGAACAGCAAATGCTCTTCCTTAGCTAATTGCTCGGCTTTTTTTTGGGTAAAACGCTCACCTTGCGGGCATACGAGGATAATACGCGGAGCAGCGGCTGCCTTTGATGTCAGGTCCTCGACCGCGTCAAAAACAGGCTGGGGCTTGAGAACCATGCCTGCCCCGCCGCCATAAGGATAATCATCAACAGTATTGTGCTTGTTATCAGAGTACTCCCGGAAATTTACGACTTGAAACTGCACCGCATCTTTTTCCTGGGCTTTTTGAAGAATCGATGAGCCGAGCACGCCTTCAAACATTTCGGGAAACAGCGTCAAAAAATCGATTTTCATTCGTCTATTAACCCTTCCATGAGTTCAATCTCAATTTTCTTTTCCCTGACATCGATATGTTTAACCACTGATTCAATGTAAGGAATGAGTGCGTCTTTTTTTCCTTTTCGTCCGATGACCCAAACGTCATTGGCTCCAGGCGTCAAAATTTCTTTGACCTTTCCGATGAGTTCGCCTTCTTCAGTAAATACTTCACACCCAATAATTTCGTGGAAATAAAATTCACCCTCATTCAGCTCTCCTAATTCTTCTTCAGGAACTTTAATGATTGCGTTTTTCAGCTCTTCTACTTCATTTAGGTTTTGTCTTTCTTTAAACTGCAGGAGATGAAATTGCTTATGCAGTCTATGTGTGTTTACCGTTACCTCCACTGGTTCGTTACGGCCGTCCATAAACAAATACAGCGTGTTTCCCGGCTTGTATCGTTCTTCGGCAAAATCTGTTTTTGAAATCACCCGCACTTCGCCTTTGATTCCGTGGGTATTTACGATTTTGCCTACATTAAACCATCGCTTTGTCATATGATCACCTCTGGCGAATTTCAATTACTTTTCCGTCTTTTATGACGATGGTGTTCGCTGCTGTTTTCTCATGCCAGTCATCCCCGGCTTCAATCGTCAGCAGCGCATCGACTTCCTTTTCTTTCAGCTCACTGCCAAGCGGCAATGTATGTACTTGAGCAATTTGAAAATCGATGATTTTTATATCATCTTTTCGCTTTTCTATTGCCTTTTTAAATTGTTCAATCATATCAGGGTTTTGCTGTTCTTTCTCATGTTTTCTAAGCTGAAAATAGAGCTGGCTGCATTCTCGTTCAAGCATTTGTTTCTTCTCGGCAAAAGAAGCTAAAAGCTTTTCTTTGCTGCACTCGGTTAAGACTTGCATAACGGCTACACGGTGAATAATTTGCATCGCACCAAGCTCCCCGCTTTTAAAACTTTTACTCGCCCAGGCTTTTCTATTTTGCCTAAGCTTCTATCAGTTTACCCTTTTTTTGCGTGTAAAAAAAGGGGAGGTGCCGGCCCTCTCCCTTTTAGTCAAATATTTCAAATTGAACTTTCTTAGAAGACTGTGCGCCAGCTGCAAATACAGCTGTTCGAATCGCTTTTGCAGTCCGGCCTTGCTTTCCGATAACTTTACCGGTATCTGACTTATGGACAGATAAGCGCAGCGCAATCTTTTGATCGGTTTCTTCTCTTATGACGCAAATGTCATCTGGATGATCAACAAGCGGCGTCACAATGTGGACAATCAAATCTTCCAAGTGTTGATCAGTCATTACTTGCCTTGTTTAGCGTTGTGGAATTTTTCCATGATTCCTTGGCTAGAGAACAAGTTGCGAACTGTATCAGATGGTTTCGCTCCAGTTTGAAGCCATTTAAGAGCAAGCTCTTCGTCAATTTTTACTTCCGCTGGTTTTGCAACCGGGTTGTAAGTTCCGACTGTTTCGATGAAACGGCCGTCACGTGGTGAACGAGAATCTGCTACAACAATACGATAGAAAGGAGATTTTTTTGCTCCCATACGTTTTAAACGAATTTTTACTGCCATTTTACTAGCACCTCCGAAAATATTTCAACAAGATAGTATATTAACAATGATAAAAGTGTTTGTAAAGTGTTTTTTCTTAACAACGGTTTTATCATGTATAACCGATTACATAAAAGGTAGCTTAAACCCTTTTTTCTTGCCTTTTGACATGTTTGTCATCTGCTTCATCATTTTTTTCATTTCATCAAACTGCTTAAGCAGACGGTTGACTTCCTGTACGGATGTCCCGCTTCCTTTTGCAATCCGCTTCCGTCGGCTGGCATTGATGATATCCGGCTGTTCTTTTTCAAGAACAGTCATTGATTTAATGATTGCTTCCACATGATTCAGCTGTTTTTCATCAACTTGGATGTTTTTCAGGCCTTTCATTTTACCTGCACCCGGCATCATTTGCAGAAGCTCATCAAGCGGCCCCATGTTTCTGACTTGCCCGAGCTGCTCCAGAAAATCGTCCAATGTGAAGCTCATCGTTCTCATTTTTTGTTCCAGCTCTTTGGCTTTGTCTTCATCAACGCTGGCCTGTGCTTTTTCAATCAATGTCAGCACGTCGCCCATGCCGAGAATCCTTGATGCCATGCGTTCAGGATGGAACGGCTCTAACGCATCAAGCTTTTCGCCCAAACCTGCGAACTTAATTGGCGTGTTTGTAACAGCGCGAATAGAAAGCGCAGCCCCGCCGCGTGTGTCTCCATCCAGCTTAGTTAACACAACACCGGTTAAACCGAGCTGTTCATTAAAGCTTTTGGCAACATTCACAGCGTCCTGACCGGTCATTGAATCGACAACCAGGAAAATTTCTTCCGGATTCGCGATTTCTTTGACGTTGGTCAGTTCATCCATCAGTTCATGGTCGATATGCAAGCGCCCTGCCGTATCCAAAATGACGTAGTCATAATGTTCTTCCTTGGCTTTCTCAATAGCCTGTTTAGCTATTTCTACAGGACTGACCTGATCGCCAAGAGAGAAAACAGGCATATCAAGCTGTTTGCCGAGTGTTTCCAGCTGTTTAATTGCGGCTGGGCGGTAAATATCGGCAGCAACCAGCATCGGTTTGCGATTATGCTTTTTGCGCAGCAGATTCGCAAGCTTACCGCTTGTTGTCGTTTTACCGGCACCTTGGAGACCGACCATCATAATAACAGTCGGCGGCCTTTTTGCGACGGCGATTTTGCTCTCTTCGCCGCCCATCAGCTCAGTCAGTTCCTCTTGAACAACTTTAATGACCTGCTGGCCGGGCGTCAGACTTTTCATGACGTCTTGGCCTACAGCGCGTTCACTTACTTTTTTGACAAAATCTTTGACTACTTTAAAGTTAACGTCAGCCTCAAGCAGCGCAAGACGAACCTCACGCATCATCTCTTTTACATCTTGTTCGCTGACTTTCCCTTTTCCGCGGATTTTAGAAATCGTCTGCTGCAGTCGGTCGGCTAATCCTTCAAATGCCATAGTTTGCCGCCTCCTAATCTAATTTCTCAAGCGCTTCAATCAGAGCTGTAATTTCTTCCTCTTCTTTTGAACCGGAAGCAAGCTCCTTCAGCTTATTAAACATCTCTTTACGCTCCTGAAACTTTTTCAAAAGGAGCAGCTTTTCTTCATATTGTTCAAGCATCGCTTCTGTTCGTTTGATGTTATCATAAACAGCTTGTCTTGAAACCTCATATTCTTCGGCTATTTCGCCTAGGGAGAAATCGTCCAAATAATAAAGCGACATATAGCTCTTCTGTTTTGACGTCAACAACGACTGATAAAAATCAAACAGATAATTCATTCTCGTTGTCTTTTCGAGTGACATTTGAGCTCTCCCCTTTGTTAAGTCAAATCCCTTTACGATAACTTAGTTTACACGGTTTTATTGACACTGTCAAGTTTTTATCTTGTCAAAGCGACGATTAACCTTTTCCAAAATAAGCTAAATATCATCCAATTTATTCCGATATTGTATATGAACCCTATTTTAAGGAGGATTTTTATGAAAAAAATCGGTTTATTGTTTATGTTGTGTCTGGCAGCCCTGTTTACAATAGGTTTCCCGGCACAGCAAGCAGACGCTGCTGAGGCACCTTATAAGGCCTCAATCACAAATATCAGCACAGATGGAGGGGTATACGGTAAAATCAATTACGGACAAGGTCAATATTGGCGAGTCAAGTACAATATTACAGTAAGCGGCAAATTACTCGACCAAAACGGACAGCCAGTGCCAAACGCGCCCGTAAGATTTGAAGCAGACACGAAGGTCGGAAACACAACACAAACTGCTTCAGGAACGACTGATGCAAACGGAACATTTGAAGTTCCAATGTATTTGGGGCCAGCTGCTGGTTACTATACGTATTACACATCTGTTTCCGTTCATTACTATGACATCATCCCATTCAGAGTTTTTTCTGGTGAGTCAAGACTGGTTTCCACTGATAACAGCCTTTATCATTTCGCCTATCAAGTAAGAAGATAAAAAAGAAAAGGCCCCAAGATGTTGAGGCCTTTTTCTTAATCGTCGGCTTTTTCCACTAAATCTGAAAAGAGTCCGTACACATAGGATTCTGGATCAAATTCCTGAAGATCATCAACTTTTTCTCCTAAACCGACTAGTTTAACCGGGATGTGAAGCTCGTTGCGAATCGCAAGGACGATACCGCCCTTTGCCGTACCGTCAAGCTTCGTTAAGGCAATGCCGGTAACATTTGTTGCTTTAGAGAACTCTTTTGCCTGAGCCATTGCATTTTGGCCGGTCGTGGCATCAAGGGCAAGCAGCACCTCATGCGGAGCTTCAGGAACTTCTCTTTCGATAACACGTTTTACTTTTTCAAGCTCTTTCATGAGATTTACTTTGTTTTGGAGACGACCTGCCGTATCACAAATTAATACATCGGCATTTCTTGCTTTCGCAGCATGAACAGCATCGTAGATGACAGCCGCCGGATCGCTTCCGGCCGTCTGCTTAATGACAGGCACTCCAGTACGCTCTCCCCATACTTCCAGCTGTTCAATGGCTCCCGCTCTGAAAGTGTCTCCGGCGGCAAGTACAACAGATTTTCCTTCTTGTTTCATTTTATGAGCAAGCTTTCCGATCGTTGTTGTTTTCCCGACGCCGTTTACACCTACCAGAAGGATTACGTTTAAACGCCCATCCTGGATGTTCAGTTCTGAAATTTGCTCATCTCCGCTGTTATAAATCTCGACCAGTTTCTCAGAAATCACTGACTGGACTTCCTTTGGATCTTGAATATTTCTGCGTTTGACTTCTTTTTTCAGCTCATCTATTAATTCCATAACGGTTGTAAAACCGACATCCGCGCTGATAAGAACCTCTTCAAGCTCTTCGAAGAAATCCTCATCCACTTTACGGTAACGGGATACAAGATCATTCACTTTGTTTTGAAAGGAGTTTCTTGTTTTTTCAAGGCCATCCTTAAACTTTTCAGATACGGAATCTGTCTGTTTTGTGATTTTCTCTTTTAATTTTTTAAAAAAGCTCATCTTTTAACCTCTTTCCTCGTTACTGAACGAATTCTTTTGTTTCTTCCAGCTTAACGGAGATTACCTTGGAAACACCGGATTCCTGCATGGTTACGCCATAAAGCACATCCGCTTCCTCCATCGTTCCTTTTCTGTGGGTAATCACAATAAACTGGGTATCACTGCTGTATTTTTTTAAATACTGCGCAAACCGGAACACATTCGCTTCGTCGAGCGCAGCCTCTACTTCGTCAAGGACGCAAAACGGCACAGGACGAACCTTTAGGATTGAGAATAAGAGCGCTATAGCAGTAAGCGCACGCTCTCCGCCTGACAGGAGGTTTAAGTTTTGCAGCTTTTTCCCCGGCGGCTGAGCGATAATCTCGACTCCTGAATGAAGCAGATCGTTAGGATCGGTGAGCCTCAGTTCAGCTCGCCCTCCTCCGAATAAGGAGCGGAAAACTTGATCAAAGTGTGAGCGGATTTGGACGAATGTGTCGTTAAAGCGCTTCGTCATTTCTTCATCCATTTCTTCAATCACTTGGAACAAGGTATTTTTCGCTTCTGTTAAATCTTCTTTTTGTTCCGACAGAAACTTGTACCGTTCGTTGACCCTCTCAAACTCATCTATGCTTCCGAGGTTCACGGTACCCAGCTCTTCAATTGCGAGTTTAATCAGCTTCACGCGCTTTCTGGCTTCCTCTGGATCAGTTTCAAGCTGATATTTCTCTTTTGCCCCCTCAAAGGACAAGCTGTATTCCTCCCGTAAGTATTGGAGTAAATTATCAAGCTCGACTTCCATTCGTCCGAGTTTGACTTCTTCGTCTTTTAAGAGCGTTGTTTTTTGTTTATACAGGCGTTTCATTTCTTTCAGCTCACGCTCATACGTATCAAGTCCATGCTGAAGCTTGATGCGCTGATCGCGCCTTAATGCAATCAGTTCGATCGTTTTCGTTTTGTCATTCAATTTATGTTTTGCTGCTTCTTCCAGCTTTTCTTCGCCGCTGGTGCTAGATGACATCTCTGACGTTAAGAAGCTTAAGTCTTCTTTTGCTTCTTTTAACGCAAGCTCTGTTTCAGTGAGCTCTTTCTTTAATCTGGCAAGGTTGTCCTCTTCCCCCTTGCAAGCCTGCTCTTTTTTGGCCGCTGCGATCTTCAGCTCAGTCAGCTCGTTGGAGAGAGACTCTTTCGTTGAGGATTGCGTTTGTTTTTGTTTTGTCAGTTTGTCTATGTCCTCTTCAAGCTGTTTCATCTTTTCAGATACGGCAGAGAGCTCTTCTTCAAGCTTGCGTTTGCGCACTTTTCTCTCTTCATCGCTTTCTGACAGAGCAGATTTTTCTTGATCATAGAGCTCTAAATGGGTATTGATATTTTTCTCGGCAACTTGAAGTTCGTACAGCTGGCCTTTCACATCCTGCTGCTTTAACCTTAAGCCTTCCCCGGTTTCTCTTAAGTCAGCCAGTTTTTTCTCCATATCCTGAATGGAGTGCTTAAGGGTTTTGACCTCTTGTTCAAGCAGAGCTGTTTTCTCTTCCATTTCAGCGAGCCGTTTCGTCACATCTTCTAGCTCCCGGCTTCTTCCGAGGAGGGAGTTATTTTTCTTTTTAACCGCGCCGCCCGTCATTGAACCACCGGGGTTCACAACATCTCCCTCAAGGGTTACGATGCGGTACCGGTGCCCGAGAAGCTTCGCAAGCTCGTTTGCACCCTTTAAGTCCTCTGTGATCAGAACGGTTCCAAGAAGATTCTGGATGACGCTTCGATACGCAGAATCAAATGTGACAAGTTCACTGGCAACCCCGAGAAATGATGAATGCCGGGCGGCTATTTCCGCGTCACGGCTTTGAAGCTGGCGGTCTCTAATAACAGAAAGAGGCAGAAACGTCGCCCGGCCGAAGGAATTCTGCTTTAAATATTGAATCGCTTTTCGGGCAGATTGTTCATCGTCGGTCACGACATGCTGAGCAGAAGCGCCGAGCGCTATTTCAATGGCCGTTTCATACTTCTGTTCTGTAGAAATCAGCTCAAGAACCGCTCCGCGAATTCCACCAAGGCGCTCTTTCGCTTTTAGCACTTCTTTAACACCTTGATAAAAGCCGGAAAAATCTCCCTGCATCGTCTCAAGCATGTCCTTTTTTGATCTCGCTTGCTGAACGTATTGGTATGCCTGATACAGAGCGGATTCATTTTTTTCGTATTGGCGCTTTTTCTGCTCATATTTTGTCTGCATATCACGATATGCACCGACTTGACTGTGAATCTCCTGCTCAATTCGGGCGAATTCCGTTTCACATGCGGCTTTACGCGCAGAAATATCACGCCGTTCCTGCAGGTGCTTTTCATTGTTGTCCGCGAGTCTCTGCAATGTGACAGCGGATTGGGACATCTGGTCATCAAGAAGCTGGAGTTCGTTGCGTATCGAAGCCTGGCTGTTTAACAGCTCAAAATAATCACTTTTCAGCTGCTCGATTTTCTCTTCGACATTTTCATTGTGAAGACTGAGAGCCTGCTGTTTTTCTTTTACTTGCGCCCTTAACTGCTTCACCTCAGCCTGAAGCGTTTCGAAGACAGCTTCCTGCTTTGAAAGCTCTTCTTTCAGAACCGTTTCTTTTTGCTGGAACTGAACGATGGCTTCTTCAAGCTGTTCTTGGTTTTGCACAGCGTTTTTCTTTCGTTCTTTCAGGACTTCTTTACGGCCTTCAAGCTTTTCCAGTTCTTCACTAGTTACCAGTAAAACTTGCTGGAGCTCATCTACTGACTCATCAAGCGCTTGTATTTTGTCCCTTGTATCCTCAATCTTTGCTTCTTTCGCAGAAATAGCAGACGATTCAGCAAGCTCTTCTTCTTTTGCCATCTGCACTTTCTCTTTAAGAGTCGACCATTTACCATGCAGCTCTTCGATATCATAGGCAGTCAGCGCAATTTCAACATGCTCCAGCTCTTTCTTTTTCTCAAGGTAGTCTTTCGCTATTGAAGCTTGAATTTTAAGAGGTTCAACCTGTCCTTCAAGCTCATGTAATATATCTTCTACCCGATTTAGATTGTCCTGTGTCTCAAACAGTTTATTTTCTGCTTTTTTCTTTCTCGTTTTATATTTAAGCACCCCGGCCGCTTCTTCAAAGATACTGCGGCGATCCTCCGCTTTGCTGCTCAGGATCTCTTCCACTTTCCCTTGGCTGATAATAGAAAATGCTTCTTTACCAAGCCCAGAGTCCATAAATAAATCAATAATATCTTTCAAGCGGCATGGCTGATTGTTAATCAGAAACTCACTCTCACCTGATCTGTACACACGTCTTGTGACACTCACCTCGTGGAAGTCAATTGGCAAGAAATGATCATCATTATCAAGAGTAAGCGTAACTTCAGCTAGATTTAATCGCTTTCTTGAATCACTCCCGGCAAAAATGATGTCTTCCATTTTTCCGCCGCGAAGAGAGCGTGCCGATTGTTCGCCGAGAACCCAGCGAATGGCATCCGTGATGTTGCTTTTTCCGCTTCCGTTCGGCCCGACAACTGCTGTCACGCCTTTAACGAAGTCTACGGAAATCCGTTCTGCAAATGATTTAAATCCTATAACGTCTAAACGTTTGAGGAACATAGCGATCCTCCTTATGTAATAAGTATTTCAATTCTATCATAAACATTGGTCAAATAAGACGGCATACATACTGAAATCCCCCTGAGTCATAAGGGGGATTTTATTGTTTCGTATGGTGTTTTTGCAATTTAGCTAAAGCTTCCTGAGCAGCGTGCTGTTCGGCTTCTTTCTTTGAACGGCCGTTTCCGACTCCGAGTGGTTCACCTTTTAGAGATACGATGGCTTCAAATTCACGGTTGTGCGCAGGTCCTTTTTCGTTGGAGATTTTATACTCCAGAGAGCCTTTGCCGTCCCGCTGCACGTATTCCTGCAGCTGGCTTTTGAAATCCATCACATGAGAAAAAGCACCATCGTTAATTTTAGGGAACACATAAACTTTTAAGAAACTTTCGACCGGCTCTAATCCTTGGTCAAGGTACAAGGCTCCGATAAATGCCTCAAAAACATCCGCCAATAGAGCAGGACGCTTTCTTCCGCCTGTCATTTCCTCGCCTTTACCCAACAGGACAAGATCGCCGAATGACAGCTCGTGAGCCAATGAAACGAGAGACGGTTCGCAAACAATTGCGGCTCTCAATTTCGTCAAATCTCCTTCACTCATAGCCGGGTATTTGGCAAATAAGAATCTGGAGATCGTCAGTTCCAAAACAGCGTCACCTAAAAATTCAAGCCTTTCATTATCTTCATACGGCTTTTTCCGATGCTCATTCACATAAGATGAATGTGTAAATGCTTGATACAAAAGCTTTTCATTTTGAAAGTGAACCGAAATCCGTTCTTGAAACTCTTTAAATTGTTCTACTTTTTTATAGAACTTTTTTTTATCTTTATAATGTGAGTGTTTTGACATAGTAACCTCCATAGGCACATCAGGTTCACCGCGCTTCTCTGACTAAACCGGATACAGCGCGCGTAAAAGCGGCATGCTGTAATAACTGCACGAATAAAGGGCTAAAGCCCCGCGTTTCGGCGGGACTTTTAGCATCAGCTTATTGCTGGTTTTGTATGTAGTTCACAGCGTCGCCGACTGTTGCAATCTTTTCAGCATCTTCGTCAGAAATCTCCATATCAAACTCGTCTTCAAGTTCCATAACAAGCTCAACTACATCTAGGGAATCAGCACCTAAGTCTTCCTTGAAAGAAGCTTCAAGTTTGACGTCTGCTTCATCAACGCCAAGGCGATCTACGATGATTTTCGTTACACGCTCTAATGTGTCTGCCATAGCAATTCACCTCCCCTCAAGTATTATAGTGGATTCGTTTTTAAAAAACTAGAGAAACTACGATGAAATTTTCGAGAAAAAACTTACATCACCATTCCGCCGTCAATATGAAGCGTTTGGCCTGTCATATAACGAGCTCCCTCTGAAGCTAGGAACGTGACAACACTGCTGACATCGCTAGGTTCACCAAAGCGCGCAAGCGGAATTTGTTTCAGCATTTCGTCTTGAACGTCTTTTGCAAGTTTATCTGTCATATCAGTTGAGATAAATCCTGGCGCTATTGCGTTTACCGTAATATTTCGGCTGGCGAGCTCTTTAGCAGAAGATTTGGTTAAACCGATGACGCCGGCTTTTGCAGCCACGTAGTTGGCTTGTCCAGGGTTTCCGCTGACGCCGACGATAGACGATACGTTAATAATGCGGCCTGAACGCTGTTTCATCATTTGTCTTGTAACAGCTTTTGTGCAGTTGAAAACACCCTTCAGGTTAATGTTAATGACGTCATCCCATTCGTCTTCTTTCATTCTCATGATGAGATTGTCTCTTGTAATTCCCGCATTATTAACCAGAATGTCAATCGTAGAAAAAACAGACAATGTTTCTTTTATCATGTTTTGTACATCTTCGGGATTTGATACATCCGCTTTGACAGCAATTGCTTTTCTGCCCATTGATTTAATTTCATCTACCACTTCATTTGCTTTCGCTTCATTGCCGGAGTAGTTCACGACAACATTTGCGCCGCTTTTTGCCAGATCAAGGGCGATTGAGCGGCCGATTCCGCGGGATGCGCCAGTGACAATAGCCGTTTTATCATTAAGCATTATCATTCTCCTCCTTAAGCGTTTGAATTGCCAGCTCGATCGTTTCCGGATCTGATACAGCAATTGTTTTTAACCGTCTATTTACTTTTTTCACAAGGCCTGAAAGCACTTTTCCGGGACCGATTTCAATAAAAGTCGTAACACCCTCTGCGATCAGCTTGTTAATGCTTTCCTCAAAACGAACCGGAGAGTAAAGCTGCTCAATAAGTTTTTCTTTGATATCTGCTTTTTCAGTCATCACGCCAGCAGAAACATTTGAGATGACCGGAACGTCAGCGTCTTTTATGTCACAGGCGTCCAATACCTCTTTCAGCTTTTCAGCAGCCGGTTTCATCAGTTCAGAATGGAACGGACCGCTTACTTCAAGCGGAATTGCGCGTTTTGCGCCGTTCTCTTTTGCCAGTTCAGATGCAAGCTCAACCCCTTTAGCTGTTCCGGAAATGACGATTTGGCCAGGACAGTTGAGATTCGCAAGCTGTACAAGGTTGCCTTCCTCTGTGACTTTATCGGTTACTTGCTTTAATGCTTCAGCATCCATACCGAGAATCGCAGCCATTGCTCCTTCGCCAGCCGGCACCGCTTCATTCATAAACTCTCCGCGTTTTCTGACGGTATAAACAGCATCTTTGAAAGACAGAGCGCCAGCCGCAACCAGTGCAGAATATTCACCAAGGCTGTGTCCTGCTGTGAAATCAGGTGTAATGCCAGATTCTTTAAATTTCTCAAGAACAGCGATGCTTGTCGTAAGCAAAGCAGGCTGCGCATTGTATGTAAGTGTTAATTCTTCAGCAGCACCCTCAAAAATAAGCGAGCTGAGTTTTGTTTCCAACGTTTCATCGGCTTCATCAAACAGACGCTTTGCAGCAGGCACCTGCTCATAAAGCTCTTTTCCCATGCCGATAAATTGTGATCCCTGACCCGGGAATAAAAATGCAATCTTACTCATGATGTAAAAACCTCCAGACTACTCATCTGTTTTTTCTTCTTTCACTTCTTCCTGAATGAGCGCAGCCACATTTTGGCTGACCATCTCTCTTGCTTGCCGAATCGCATGGAATACAGCATTTGAATCTGAAGAGCCGTGCGCCTTGATCACAGGCGCTTTTAAGCCAAAAAGACTTGCTCCGCCATAATTCGAATACTCCATTTTCATTTTCATTTCTTTCAATTTTGGTTTCAGCACAGCTGCTGCAAGCTTGGATGTCAAAGTAGACGTCATTACGTCTCTCATCATTTTAAAAATTGACAACGCAGAGCCTTCCAGCGTTTTGAGTGTAACATTCCCGGTAAAGCCGTCTGTTACTACAACGTCCGCCACATCATCTAAAAGGTCTCGCGCTTCCACGTTTCCGATAAAATTGATGTTTGCTGTTTCTTTTAAAATTTGAAACGTCTGCTTCGTCAGTTCGTTTCCTTTTTTATCTTCTGTTCCGACATTTAAAAGTCCGACTCTCGGTGAAGTGACACCGCGCACTTGCTGAGAATAAACAGAACCCATGATGGCATATTGAACGAGGTGCTCCGGTTTGGCATCGACATTGGCGCCGACATCAAGGAGAAGAAATCCGTCTCCCGAAACAGTCGGAAGTGTCGGAGCAAGCGCCGGACGGTCAATTCCTTTAATTCTCCCGACAATAAAGAGACCGGCTGTCATTAATGCACCGGTATTTCCCGCTGAAATGCAGGCGTCAGCTCTGTTTTCCGCAACCTCCTGCGCCATAAGAACCATAGATGAGTTCTTTTTTCTTCGCACGGCACGGACCGGTTCATCCGTAGGCTCAATCACTTCATCCGCGTGCAGCACCGTGATGCGATCTGATGTAGTTGTTAAATGTGATTCTATCGTTGTTTTGTCACCGACAAGTGTGATATGGAGATCATCAAATGCCTCTATACCTTTTATAACTCCGTCAATAACAGCTTTGGGAGCGTGGTCTCCTCCCATTGCATCTACAGCTATTCTCATGCATGCTCCACCTTTATGAATGTTTTGAACGATACATGTCAAAGCGTCCAGAAAAAACAATTTCTTCGCCAACGTAGCTGTTCACTTCGACAACCGTTCTTCCTTTTTCTTTTTCGACAGCCGTCACTTTCGCTTTTGCTACGACACGTTCACCCTGCTTTACCTGTCTTGTAAAGCGGATGTCTGCACTTGCAGTCAGCGCCAGCTCGTCATCAATGACTGCAACGGCCAAAGAATTCGCCTGTGCAAATAAATGGTGTCCTCTCGCAATCTGATTCCGGCTGAACACGTGCTCCTGTTTTATTTCTAAAATGGATATCGCCTGATCATCCAGCTCAAGGTCAATAATTTCTCCGATAACTTCATCAAGTGACAGGGACTTCACTTCGTCCTCAAGTGTTTTCTCTGCCACGTTCTTAATTCTTTCTCTCAGTTCAGGTATGGAAAGCTCTAAGCGGTCCAAACGTATCGTCTGGATGCTCACCCCAAATTTACCCGCTAATTCTTCATCTGTAATAAAGGGGGTTGCTTGAATCGTCTGCTGAAGTAATTCCTGGCGTTCTCTCTTATTTCTTCTCATATCTAAACACCATCCGGACAATTAAGACTAGGTACTAATAGTAGTATATAATTTCATAGATTGGAATGCAACGATTGTTTCTGGCTGAACACCAAAAACTTCTGATACTCAGCTTAATTTTTCCCCGTCCATTACTCCGCTCTTCAGCAATTCATCTCTTAACACAGCGTATTCCGGCTCCTTCCAGAACGCGTCAGAAGCCACAAGATTCGCAGCATCCTGCCTTGCCGTTTCAAGCGCTCTGTAATCATGAACCATGTCCGCCACTTTAAATTCCGGCATTCCGCTTTGTTTTTTCCCGAAGAAATCACCGGGACCTCTCAGTTCCAGATCCTTTTCAGACAGCTCGAAACCGTCATTGGTCTCCGACATGATCCTCATCCGTTCTTTCCCTGTTTCTGATTTTGGATCAGCCATCAGAATACAGAAAGATTGATGCTCACCCCGTCCAACACGGCCGCGCAGCTGGTGAAGCTGTGATAGCCCGAAACGGTCGGCGTCATAAATCACCATAATTGTTGCATTCGGAACATTCACGCCAACCTCCACAACAGTGGTTGATACGAGAATTTGACAGTGATTTGCGCTGAATTCTCTCATGACCTGGTCTTTTTCATCGGAATGCAGCTTTCCATGCATAAGGCCGACATTCCATTTTCCCCGAAAAATATCAGAAAGCATATTGTACACGTCAATAGCGTTTTGCACATCAAGCTTGTCTGATTCTTCAATCAGCGGACAGATGATATAAGCCTGCCTGCCTTGCTTTAATTCTTTTTCGACAAATGCCAATATACGATCCAGCATGTCATGTTTTACCCAATAGGTCTCGATTCTCTTTCGTCCAGCCGGCATCTCATCAATGACAGATACATCCATTTCACCGAACACTGTGATCGCTAATGTTCTTGGGATTGGAGTGGCTGTCATAAAGAGAACATCGGGATCCTGCCCTTTGTTCCGAAGCTTTTTGCGCTGCTCAACTCCAAATCTGTGCTGTTCATCTGTAATAACGAGACTCAGCGCCTTAAACTCCACCTCGTCTTGGATTAAAGCGTGGGTTCCTACAAGAATATCAATCTCACCCGCCGCAAGACGCTCAAGCAGTTCTTTTCGCCGCTTCCCTTTAACAGAGCTTGTCAAAAGAGCAACGCTGACGTCCCATTTTTCAAATAGCGAAACGAGCGAATCAGCATGCTGCTCGGCCAGAATTTCTGTCGGCACCATGAGCGCTCCTTGGTATCCGGATAGGATCGCGGCATACAGTGCAATGGCGGCGACTGCCGTTTTTCCTGATCCAACGTCCCCTTGAAGAAGGCGGTTCATTCTGTATGGAGAAGACATGTCTGCTGTTATTTCGCGAAGAACGCGTGACTGGGCGTTTGTGAGGGGAAACGGGAGGCTTTTGATAAATCTCATGAGTTCTTCGTTTGAAAAACGCTGCCGTATCCCTTGTGTCTGCTCTCTTTCCGCCTTTCGGAACGCCTGCATTTTCAACTGAAACAACAAAAATTCTTCATAAACAAACCGCCGTCTGGCAAGCTTTAATGCTTCCCTTGTTTCAGGCTGGTGCATTGCTTTTAACGCTTGATAATAGTCAGGCAGTTTATAGCTTTTTCTTAGCTTTTCCGGAAGAGGATCAGGAAGTGAGTCTGCATATTGGGTCAGCGCCTGCTGAATAAAGCGCCTCATCATTTTGACGGTAACATTTTCTTTCACAGAATACACTGGTTCAATGCTTTTGTCTTCTTGATGCGGCCCGTTTTTCAACTCCTGAACAGAGATGGTTTGGCGGTGCTTGTCCCATTTACCTGAAACCGTCACCACAGAGCCGAGCGAAAGCTTCTTCTTCAAATAAGGCCGGTTAAAACATACGGCTGTGATTAAATAGTGGCCGACCAGAAGCCTGAATGTCAGCCTGTTTCGTTTTTTTCCGTAATAGGTAAGAGAAGGCTCTGAATGAACCTTCCCTTCGACTGTGACTCTTTCATCATGCTTTACTTCTTCTAAATCCCTCAGCTCGTAGTCATCATAGCGATAAGGGAAATAATTCAGAAGATCAGAAATGTCATAAATACCGAGTTCGTGTAATGTTTTTTCTGTTTCCGGCCCAATACCCTTAATGTTAGCTATACTAGTTTGCTGATGTTGTTTCACGTGAACCTAGCGCTCCTCCGAAAATTTTTTTCTCTAATTCTCTTCCTGTCGGTGTTGCCGCTAAACCGCCTTGGCCTGTTTCTCTAAGTGCAGTTGGCATCGTTTGGCCTATTTTATACATGGCATCGATAACCTCATCACATGGAATACGGCTTGTAATGCCCGCCAATGCCATATCAGCGGCAATCATTGCATTTGACGCGCCCATCGCATTCCGTTTCACGCAAGGCACCTCAACAAGCCCTGCAACAGGGTCGCACACGAGGCCTAGCATATTTTTTAATGTAATGGCCATAGCTTCCGCGCTTTGTTCGGGTGTTCCTCCTGCCATTTCAACAATGGCCGCAGCCGCCATGCCTGAAGCTGATCCAACCTCTGCCTGACATCCTCCGGCGGCGCCGGAAATGCTTGCGTTATTAGCCACGACAAATCCGAAAGCCCCGGCTGTAAACAAAAAGCGGATCATTTGTTCTCTTGTTGGATTCAGCTTTTCTTTTACAGCAAATAACGTACCGGGCACCACACCGGCAGAACCTGCAGTCGGTGTCGCACAGATGGTTCCCATGGCTGCATTTACTTCATTTGTTGCAACGGCTTTCGATACAGCATCTAAAATCAGCGGGCCAGACAGGCTTTTTCCTGATCGAATATAGGCCTGCAATTTAACGGCATCTCCGCCTGTTAAGCCCGTTTGGCTCGTAACTCCCTCGAGTCCTTTCTGAACCGCCGCTTCCATAACAGACAGGTTATGATCCATCTGCTGAAAAATGTCCTCTTTTGTTTTTTCTGTTACTTCCATCTCTTGAGCTATCATCACATCAGAGATCAATATTTGTTTTTCTTTAGTAATCTCAATTAATTCTTTTACATTACGAAACATAACTGGCTCCTCCTGACCCTTTTCGCTAGTCAGCAATCTTTGTCACTTGAATAATATTCGGCAGTTTCGACAGCTCGTCGAGAATGTGGTCGTCAATATTTTGATCGACCTCTATTGTCATCAGCGCAAGCTGTCCGATATCTTTCCGGGCTACTTCCATATGTCCTACGTTGATTGAAAATTTCGCCAGAACATTGGCAACACCGGCAATTGTGCCAAACTTGTCATTATGAACAACTAATATGGCCGGATGATTTCCTGACAGCCGGAGCTCAAAACCATTCAATTCTGTGATTTCAATCTTTCCTCCGCCAATCGAAATACCCGTCAGTTCCAGCTCACCCTTTTCATCAGAAATGGTGATTTTTGCTGTGTTCGGATGGACCGGGACTGCGTCTTCTACCCGAAACTCTATATCAATTCCTTTAGCTTCTGCAATTTGTATAGCGGTTTTAATCCGTTCATCGAATGTATCAAAATCAAGCAATCCGCCGATAATCGCGACATCTGTGCCGTGGCCCTTATACGTTTCCGCAAACGAGCCGTAAAAAGATACAATGATGCGCTCAGGTTCTCTGCCAAATAAACTTCTGGCCACTCTCCCGATTCTAGCAGCTCCCGCTGTATGAGAGCTGGACGGACCGATCATAACCGGGCCGATAATATCAAAAACGCTTCTGTATTTCATGCTATTCCTCCTTATGAACCAGAGCTTATTAGCGCTTTGCTTCTAGACTAATTGATCAGATATAAAATGGCAAGCGGGCGCGTTACAGCGCTGCCGCACTTAAAAGCAGACATAAGAATAGAAGGGCAAATTGCCCTTCTATTCTGCAGAAACTATATACGAATACAGAGGCTGTTTCCCATTGTGGATCTCAACCTCAATCTCCTCGTACTTTTCACTGAGAAACGCTTCAAGCTGCTCAGCTTCTTCCTGAGACGCATCCTCACCATATAGAATGGTCACGATTTCATCATCTTCTCCGATCATTTCTGACAGCAGCATTTTCGCGGCTGACAGCTGATTGTCAGAAGTGCCGATAATCGTTCCATTCAGAATGCCCATAAAGTCGCCTTTTTTAATATCTTTACCGTCAATATGAGTATCTCTGACTGAGAACGTCACCTGTCCGCTTTTTACTTGCTGAATGGCGCTTAGCATATTGGCCTCGTTCGCTTCAGCTGCTTGATCCGGGTTAAAAGCCAGCAGGGCTGACATCCCTTGCGGAACCGTTTTAGCAGGAATGACAAAAACCTGTTCATCCACTACGCTGGCCGCTTGGTTAGCAGCCATGATAATGTTGGAGTTGTTAGGCAGGATAAATACCGTATCTGCATTTACAGACTTCACGGCATCAACAATATCCTCAGTGCTTGGGTTCATGGTCTGGCCGCCTTCGATCACAACAGAAGCGCCAATGCTTTTGAATAGGTCTGAAATTCCTTCTCCCATCGCCACAGTCACAATGCCATACGGCTGTTTTGCCGGCGGTGTTTCGTTGTCTGCAGGTTTGCTTTCTTGACTGATGATAGAGGTATGCTGTTCTCTCATATTTTCTATTTTTATTTTGATCAATTCACCGTAATGCTGGGCGTAGTTTAACACGTTTCCCGGCTCTTCAGCATGAATATGAACCTTCGCCAGCGATTCATCCGCAATCACAAGCAGAGAATCTCCAAACTGGCTGAGGTCTTGCCTGAACGTACCTTCGTCGAACTCTCTTTTTGTCTGATCAAGCCTAACCATCACTTCAGTACAGAATCCAAATTCAATATCTTCGGTATTCATCATGCTTTGCGCGCTCTTGTGATGCTCTGCGCTGACCATGTCGTCAAGTGACGGAAGAACTGCTTTCTGAGGTACAGTTTCACCTTTTAATGAAGCAAGGAAACCTTCATACACACAGAGCAGGCCTTTGCCCCCGCTATCGACAACTCCTACTTCCTTTAGGACAGGTAGCAATTCAGGGGTGCGGTTTAAAGACGCCTCTGCTTCTTCTGTCACTGCAATCATCAGCGCAGTGATATCGGTTTCTTTTTCTGCTAAGATCATCGCTTTTTTTGCAGCGTCTTTTGCAACTGTTAAAATGGTGCCCTCTACAGGTTTCATGACAGCTTTATACGCCATGTCTACACCTGCTTGCAGCGCAGCGGCAAACTCAAGTGCATTAATTTCTTTTTTCGTTTCAATGCTTTTGCTAAATCCGCGGAACAATTGGGATAGGATAACTCCTGAATTTCCGCGTGCTCCCATGAGCAGCCCTTTAGATAACGCGGAGCCCACCTTCCCGATATCATCCGTATCCATTTGTTCAACTTCTCTTGCTCCGGAAGTCATCGACAGGTTCATATTTGTTCCCGTATCACCGTCCGGCACCGGAAACACGTTCAGTGCATCAACTGCACTGGCGTTTTGAGACAGATTCTGCGCTCCCGCAAGAATCATCTCGGCAAAGGTTCTGCCGTCTAATGTTCTGATAGACAATCCTACTCCTCCTAACTACGGGTTCGTCACTCGTACGCCTTGGACATAAATATTGACAGAGTCCACTGCCAGTCCGATGGTTTGATTTACTGTGTACTTTACTTTTGTTTGGACATTATGTGCCACTTCAGAAATTTTCGTGCCGTAGCTGACAATGATATACATGTCGATATGTATCTGTTCTCCTTCTTGGCGAACTTGGACACCCCTGCTGAAATTCTCTTTCCGAAGGATTTCAGTCAGTCCGTCTTTAATCTGGTTTTTAGAGGCCATGCCGACAATGCCGTAACAGTCAACCGCCGCGCCTCCTGCAACCATCGCGATGACTTCATTAGATATATCAATCTGTCCGTACTTCGTTCTTAATTCAATGGACACACTAGTTCCTCCTTCGAATGCATAGAGTTACAGCTATTCTACTATATGGTTTCCATTATGAAAAGACCAGGCAATAATCGCTGGCCGTACCTCTACATATACTATAGCGCTGCTGTTTCCGCAAGATGTCAAGTGAATTTTCTTGAAAGATGATGAAACAATAGTTGCAAACGTTTTTTAGCTGTGGTAAATTATTTAAAGTATCCATATCGAAAGCATCTAAGATTATATGAATGTTAAAAAGTAGATGTTTTGTGCAAGTGAGGAGGGAAACAAATGGCACGTAAATGCGTTATCACAGGTAAAAAAACAACAGCTGGGAATAACCGTTCTCACGCAATGAACGCTTCTAAGCGCACTTGGGGCGCGAATCTTCAAAAGGTTCGTATCCTTGTGAACGGAAAACCTAAAAAAGTATATGTATCTGCTCGAGCTTTGAAATCCGGTAAAGTTGAGCGTGTATAACAAAATGAACGCCTGCCCCGATATGTGGCAGGCGTTTTTATGTGGTGAAAGAGGGCTTTGAACCCCTGGGCATTAATCTTTTCTAAATGAGCCCAGCATCGCCCGGACAATTCCTCCTAAAAACTTCGGCAATTTAATGGTGTAAAATTTCATTTTTGTCCCCTCCTATAACGTCCCGTAACCGCCTTGTTCATTGTTTTCAGCAATTGAATGAAAGCACATGCTTAATCCGTGCTTCTTATCATTATTAATATGCCTTTTGCAAACGAAAAAGTACCTCGTGAATGAATGAGTTCGTTACTAATACATAGTGTTGAACCGAGCGTAATATGACAATTATTTAGAGGATATTTAAAACCGGTCAGGGTCAGCTCATGTATGTCTTCGGAAAACGGTATGAAGGAGATATATCGCTTATTTTCATCCTTCTCAATATCATATTCACCAGGAGGGAACATTTGAATATGATTTTGTTTGTCTATCAGCCTAATTTTTATGTTCGTTTTTACACCTCTATACAGTAGCTGAATGTTTCCTAAAAAATGATCAGCTCTGCCGCCTGTAATGCCGAAAATCTGAATAATATCCGGCTGCTTTTCCAGCGCCCAATCAAGGGCGAGGTCTAAATCTGTTTGATCTTTTTCTGCTTGATACACATGAAGGGCGGGAGCGGCTTTTTCTATTCGCCGGCGTTCTTGCTCCGTTATGCTGTCAAAATCTCCGAAGGCTTCAACAGGAATGATCCCGGCATCTAAGAGAGTGACGGTGCCTTTGTCAACACCGATCCAAAGCGTGTGTTCATCCGTATAGCCGGTTAGATCGGGAATGAGATTTTTCGGGCCTCCCGCAACGATATTAATTGTTTTCATCTCTGATTCCTTTCTCTGCATACAGGAAAAAGAGCTTAGGCTATTGTATGCCCAGCTCTTTTCTAAAGCTGCTTATTTACTTCCTCTGATTTCAGAAATTGCTTTTTTGCGGTCAGACTGGCCATAAACAGCTGAACCGGCAACGAGTAAATTTGCGCCCGCTTCAATGACGAGCGGAGCGGTTTCTTTGTTGACGCCGCCGTCTACTTCAATTAACAGATCTTTTTTTCCTTTTTCATCCGCCATTCGCTTAACCTCTTTTATTTTAGGAAGGACTGAATGAATAAATTTCTGCCCGCCGAAGCCCGGGTTCACCGTCATTAAAAGAACAAGATCGAGATCGTCGAAAACATGCTCGATGACTTGTACAGGGGTATGCGGGTTTAGAACCACTCCGGCCTTCACTCCTTGCTCTTTAATGAGCTGGATGGTACGGTGCAGGTGCGGACATGCCTCAGCATGCACAGACAGGATATCTGCGCCTGCTTTCGCAAAAGCCGGGATATAACGATCCGGCTCTTCTATCATTAAATGGACATCAAGCGGCAGATCCGTTACCGGCCGGACGGCTTCTACAATCAGCGGACCGATTGTGATATTCGGGACAAAATGGCCGTCCATAACATCAATATGAATACAATCGGCTCCGCCTTTTTCTACATCTTTAATCTCATTGCCTAAAGCGGCAAAATCAGCGGAAAGAATAGATGGTGCAACCTTTATCATTATGCTAATACCTCGGCTTTCTGTCTTTAATCTCCGTCATAAATTCAACATAATGGTCATAGCGATACTGCTTTAATTCTCCGTCTTCAACAGCTTGTTTCACCGCGCATTTCGGCTCTTTCAGATGTAAACAGCCTCTAAATTTGCATGAAGAGCTTTTTTCTCTGATATCAGGGAAGGTATAGCCCAGCTCTTCTTCCTCAATGTCTGTAAATTCAAGCGAGCTGAATCCCGGTGTATCTGCAACCAAACCTCCGGACGTATGAATCAGCTCCACGTGGCGGGTTGTGTGTTTCCCGCGGCCCAAATGCTCAGAAATCTCGTTTGTTCTTAATCCAAGCTCCGGACTGATCGCGTTGAGAAGCGAGGATTTCCCAACACCGGACTGACCGGCAAATACCGTTGTTTTATCCTGAAAATGCGGGATGATGTCCGCTAAACTGTCTTGGTCCTTAGAGGAGGTAAGGTATACGTCATAACCAATATTCCGATAGTCCTCTGCATAGGCTTGTATCGTATCTTCTGTATCTTGATCTTCAATCAGATCCATTTTAGTAATGCATATAATCGGCTGAATATCATTGGCCTCAACGAGAACCAGGAAGCGGTCGAGCAATGCCGTGCTGAAAGAAGGCTGAACCGCTGAGAAAACCAGGACCGCTTGATCAACGTTGCAAATTGGCGGCCTGATAAGCTCGTTGGTTCTTTCTTTAATTTCCATTAGATATCCTTCTTTGTCATTTTCAGCTTGATACACAACGTAATCACCGACAAGAGGGGTAATTTTGTTTTTTCTGAAAATGCCTCTTCCTCTGCATTGTATTACTTTATCTGAATCCTCTGATTCATCCAGTACATAGTAAAAGCCGCTTAGCGCCTTAATAATTTTGCCCTCAGGCATATTTTCCCTCCTTGTTATTCATCTTTCGGATACTCAATGGTTTTGTAGCTGACAACTTTATTGTTTACCATTACTTGATAGTACCCTTTTTGGCCGGGTTCAATCTTTAGTTCGATCGTTCGTTCAGTCGGCTCTTTTATCTTAAATTCTTCGTAAGTGTCAGAGATGCTGTGATCCGCATCGTCAACCGCGATTTGCACTTGAAGCTCGTCCCCTTCATTTTCTGGTTCGTAGGGGATCTTGACCTTTTCTTTCACTGTTTTCGCAGGTTTTTTCTCTGGTCCGAGAGAGAACGTCACTTCAACTTCGTTTCCCGGCTTTACTGCCGTACCTGCTGCTGGTTTTTGTTTGACAACCTGTCCTTCTGGAACATCATCTGAGTATGCTTCTTTTTCTACAAGCTTTAATCCGTTGTCTTCCAGATATCCAGACGCTGCTTCTTTACTGTAGGTTTTCAAGTCTCTAAGCGTAATGTCTTCGGGTCCGATACTGACTGTAAGTTTGACTTGATCTTCACTCGGGACAAGCTCAGTCCCTGCTGAAGGATTTTGGTCAATGACAGTGCCCGCGTTTTTCTCGTCATTCACTTCATTTACCGTTACATGTTTAAACCCTTGGTCCTTCAACGCTTTTTTTGCCTGGTCGACCGTTTGGCCTGTCACATCACCGATCTCCGTTTTTGTCTTTCCGGTGCTTTTATAAAGAGTGACCGTGGCGCCTTCTTTGACTGTTGTATCCGCTTTAGGGTCCGTTTTTACCATCAGGCCCTCTTCAATTTTTTCATCTGAGATTTCCAACACCTCGGAATCAACCTGTAAACCTTCTTTTTCCAAGAGCCCTGCGGCTTTTTCGTATTCCATTCCGGAGACATCAGGTATTTTGACATCCTTAGGCATGAAAAGCGACGGAAAAACAGTGACAGCAAGAATTCCAGCTGTGATAAAAACGAGGCATATCGTGAGCAAAACCCACGGCCACTTTTTTCTTTTGCCGTTCTTCTTTGTTTTGTTTTCTTGTGCGGTTGTCACTTCAGCTTCTTTTTCGCCAGCAGCTTTAGCGAGTTCTTCATCTTTAATGATAGGTATCGCTTTTGTCATTTCTTCATCTTCTTGAATCGTAAATCTCTTTTCATTGAGTCTGTCGGCATCAAAAGCTGTTTTTATGTCTGCTTCCATGTCTTCAGCCGTTTCGTAGCGATGAAAAGGATCTTTGGCAGTTGCCTTGAGTATGATGTTTTCAACGCTTTGGGGGACCGATGGATTCCACCTTTTTGCCGAAGGAGTTTCCGCTTGAAGATGCTTCAAGGCGATGCTGACTGCTGACTCTCCATCAAACGGAATACGGCCGGTTAAAAGCTCAAATAGAACGATTCCCAGCGCATAAATATCCGATTTTTTTGTGGCTAAGCCGCCCCGGGCCTGTTCAGGTGATAAGTAATGGACCGAGCCCAGAACTGAATTGGTATGGGTGATTGTGGTCGAACTTAGTGCCGTCGCAATTCCAAAATCCGTTACTTTGATATTTCCCATATGATCAATCAAAATGTTATGCGGCTTGATGTCTCTGTGAACAATCTGGTTTTGATGGGCATGAGCGATGGCTGAGACAATTTGCTCCATGATGTTCAGCGCTTCTTTAGGGTGAAGCGGCCCATTTGCTGTTATGTATTCTTTAAGCGTCATGCCTTCAACGTATTCCATGACAATATAATAAATATCATCTTCCTCGCCCAAATCGTAAATGCTGACAATATTCGGGTGATCGAGGCTTGATGCGGATTGGGCTTCTCTGCGGAAACGTCTGATAAATTCATTGTCATTTGCATAGTCAAACCGCAGGATTTTAATTGCGACTTCACGGTCTAGAATGATATCCTCAGCTAAATACACGTTGGCCATTCCCCCGCCGCCTATAACACGGAGAATTTGGTAACGCCCGCTGATCCGCTTGCCGATTAGCACTGATCTTCACCCTCTTCAACTTGTAAAGCAAGCTCAAGCAAAACTGCTGTAATGTTGTCTTCTCCGCCATTCTGATTGGCTTTGTCCACAAGCAGGTTTACTTTTTCCTGAGGAGCTGAATCGCTTTGCAGGATGTCTTTTAACTCAGTGCCTTCCACTTTATTCGTCAGTCCGTCAGAACATAGAAGCAGTTTGTCTCCGGGTTCTATATCAAAGGAACGGGTGTCAATACTGACTGACTGGTCTGTTCCAAGCGCCTTCGTCAACACATTTTTTCGCGGATGATGTTCAGCGTCTTCTCTGGAAATCTCTCCAGTGCGAACCAGTTCATTTACAAGCGAATGGTCTTCTGTCACTTGAACGAAATCATCGTCCTGAAGCAAATAGCATCTGCTGTCTCCGATATGGGCAACAGAAACCGTTTTCCCCGTAAAAAGTGCACATACAATCGTCGTCCCCATGCCTTGGCATTCTTCGTGGGCTTGAGCGTGATCGTATATTTTGCTGTTTACCGAAAGAATCTGTTCAATGAGCCATTTTTCACATTCCGAGGGCGCAGTTGGAATCGTCTCTGCTTCATTCCATTTCTCCCCCATGGCTTTCACAGCCATCTTGCTCGCAACATCTCCAGCAAGATGGCCGCCCATGCCATCAGCGACAACCGCTAATATAAATTCATCTTTCCCCTTGAATATCCCCGCATCATCTTCATTATGCTGGCGGATTTTTCCTGTATCTGTTTTTAAGGCTGTTAACAACCCTCATCACCTCGTCTCGTCTTGACGCTCCTTCGCGCGAAGCTGACCGCAGGCTGCGTCAATGTCATGTCCTTGCTCTCTTCGGATTGTGACATTTACTCCGCGGGATTTCAGCGTTTTTTCAAAAGCAAAAATCTGATCACGCGGTGTGCGCACATAGTCCCGTTCAGGCACGTAGTTTACCGGAATCAAGTTCACGTGGCATTTGACTCCATCCAGCAAGTCGGCAAGCTCTTCGGCGTGTTCCACCTGGTCGTTTACGCCTCCGAACAGCCCGTATTCAAAGCTGATGCGGCGTCCCGTTTTATTAATATAATATTTAACGGCTTCCATTAGATCAGGCAGTTTATATGCTCTGTTAATCGGCATCAAACGGCTTCTAATTTCTGTGTTCGGCGCGTGCAGAGAAATTGCAAAGTTAATCTGCATTTGCTGATCAGCAAATTCGTAAATTTTCGGGATGATTCCACTCGTAGAGACCGTTATATGGCGAGCACCGATATTCAGGCCCTTGTCATGGTTAATGATTTTCAAGAAAGCGAGCATTTCGTTAAAGTTATCAAAAGGTTCGCCGATTCCCATGATCACGACAGAGCTGACGCGTTCATCCGTTTCATCAAGAGCTTTTTGCACTTTGACTACTTGAGCGACAATTTCCCCTGCTTCAAGGTTTCGTTTTAAGCCTCCAAGCGTTGACGCGCAGAATGTGCAGCCAATACGGCAGCCGACTTGTGTCGTTACACATACAGAATTGCCATACTCGTGTCTCATTAAAACGGTTTCGATGGTATAACCGTCATGAAGCTCAAACAAAAACTTCATCGTACCGTCTTGAGAAGTTTGTTTAACAGCCGTTTTCAGCGTTGTTAACACAAAGTGAGTGTTTAATTTCTCACGCAGATCCTTTGAGAGGTTTGTCATTTCTTCAAAAGAAGATACGCGTTTTTCATATAGCCATTCAAAGATCTGAGCCGCACGGAACGGTTTCTCTCCGTTGTCTGTCAGCCATTGTTTAATTTCATCTAATTCAAAAGAATAAATAGACGGACGCTCTGTCCGCAATTCTTTTCTTACTTTTGTTTTATTAAGTTCTGCCATTGCTTATCCCTTCTTTCTCATGCTGCAAATAAAGAAACCATCTGTTCCGAAATAATGAGGAAGGATTTGAAGCCTTCCATCCCGAACAAAGGGTCTCACCTTTTCAGGCAGCCGCTTTTCAAGAGACAAATCGGGTTCAAAATCAGGATGTTCTTGTATAAACGCATGTATTACTTCATCATTTTCTGTCCGGTCCATTGTACACGTACTGTAGACAAGAGTGCCACCTTTTTTTACTAATGGTGCGATTTCCCTCAAGATCGACAGCTGGATTTCAGCTAGACGGGCGCTGTCGTCAGATTTTTTCGTGTATTTCATGTCCGGCTTTCTTCTGATAACACCGAAACCTGAGCACGGGGCATCGACCAATATTCGGTCAAACTGTTCGTTTTCAAACGTTTCCCCCGCTTTTCTAGCATCCATTGTTTCCGCATGAATGATTGTCAGGCCAAGCCGGTCTGCCGCTTCTTTGATCAGCTTCACTTTATGTTTGTGAAGATCAAGCGACGTAACGCTCCCCTTGTTCTTCATTAATTCTGCGATATGAGCCGACTTTCCGCCAGGCGCCGCACACGCGTCAAGCACTGTTTCATCAGGCTTAGGATCAAGGGCGCGGGCGACGAGCATGGAGCTCTCATCCTGGATGGAAACTTCACCGTTTTGGAAGAAATGAGTTCCAGCAATTGTTCCCTTTAAGAGCTTCACAGCATCTTCAGCGAGGTCGCCTTTTTCAACTTCGATTCCCTCAGCAGCCATTTGGTCAAGCAGCTTAGCTCTGTCTGCTTTCATTTGATTGACACGCAGCGTCTGCTTCGGCGGAATGAGATGGATGCGGCAAATCTTCTCCGCAGCTTCAAATCCATACGCGTCCGCCCACTCTTTCACAAGCCATTCCGGATGGCTTGTTTCTGTCGCCAGCCGGCGTACAGGATCTTCGATCGCGTCAAAGGATGGAACACCTTCGCGCTGAATAGAACGGAGCACGCCGTTGACAAATGAAGCAATGCCTTTATGTCCGCGGATTTTAGCAATCTCAACCGCTTCATGGATGGCTGCCCTGTCTGGAATCTTCTCTAAATACTCCATTTGATATAAGGATAGGCGAAGAAGCTGAATCACCCACGGCTTTACCTTTTGAGGCTTATTGATAAACGGTTTAAGCATATAATCAAGCGCGATCTTATTTTGTAATGTACCATAGACAAGTTCAGTCAAAAGCCCTCTGTCCTGATCACTCAGTTCATTTGATTTAATGACCGATTTCAGCAGCAGGTTGCTGTATGCCTGGTTTTGTTCTAATTTGATCAGCGCCTCAAGGGCGATGTCACGAACACTAGTTTTTTTCATTGTTTACTCCTAACACATCACCGGCTTCAACATGAGCGCCTCGCACAAAGTCTTCGCCTTTCATTCGTTTTTTGCCTGCCGGCTGGAGTTCGGTTAATAACAGAGCCGTATCGTTACCTGTGGCAACGATAATCCCTTCCTTTTCAACCGCAACGACTGTGCCTGGCTCAGCTTTGGTTGGTGCGGGTGTTTTTTTCGATTCCCACACTTTCAAGTTTTGTCCATTAAGCGTCGTATAGGCAACAGGCCAAGGATTTAAGCCGCGGACCTGGTTGTAAAGCTCTTCGCCCGTTCTGGACCAGTCGAGCAGCTCTTGCTCTCTTTTAATGTTAGGCGCGTATGTCGCTTTCTCTTCATCCTGCTTTTCAGGTGAAATGCTGCCGGCAATAACGTTTGGAACCGTTTCAGACAATAGCTTCGCGCCAGCAACGCTTAATTTATCGTGCAGTGTTCCGACATTGTCGGTTTCTTCAATGTCCACTTCCACTTTTGAGATCATGTCCCCGGCATCCAATTTTTCTACCATATACATAATGGTAACCCCGGTTTTTTTCTTTCCCTGCAGAATGGAATAATGGATCGGAGCACCGCCGCGCAGTTCCGGCAAAAGGGATGCGTGAACGTTAATGCAGCCGTATTTTGGACTGTCGAGAAGCTCTTTAGGCAAAATTTGTCCGAATGCCGCCGTTACAATCAGGTCAGGCTTTAATGCAAGCACTTTCTCAATTTCTTCTGTCAATCTGACTTTTTCCGGCTGAAGAACCGGGATGCCGTGACGCAATGCCTCTTCCTTGACCGGAGGAGGTGTCATGACTTTTTTTCTGCCCTTCGGACGGTCCGGCTGTGTGACGACCCCCACTACTTCATATCCGTCCTCAATCAGGGTTCTTAAAACAGGAACTGAAAAATCTGGCGTTCCCATAAATACGATTCTCGTCATCAAATCATCCTTCCATATCCGCTAGTTCATCTTCTGTATAGTATTTACTTATTTTAGATGTAAACAACACACCGTCTAAGTGGTCCATTTCATGCTGCACGGCTCTTGCTAAAAAGCCTCGCGCTTCCAGAATGAACGGTTTTCCCTGACGGTTAAACGCACGCACTTTGACATAATCGGCACGTGTGACATCACCATAGACGCCAGGAAAGCTCAAGCATCCTTCAATTCCGGTTTGCTCGCCGCTTTTTTCTAAAATTTCAGGATTAACGAGATCAATTCTCCCTCTGTCATCCCCGATGTCTACAACGGCCGCTCTTTTTAAAATGCCGATTTGCGGCGCTGCCAGTCCGACACCATCCATTTCAAGCATGGTGTCGTACATATCATCAAGCAGTTTTTTTAGCTTTTTATCAAAAACAGTCACGGTTTCCGCAGGTGTTTCCAAAACCTCCGCAGGATGTGTGACGACCTTTTTTACTGCCAATTTGTTACCCTCCAAGACGTGAGATCTTACATCATCATATAAGGATTCATATCAATTGAAATCATTACATGTTTTTGTTCAATTTCGCGTTTATAATGTTCCAGTATCTTCTTCAATAAAGCGGATAACTGGTTTTCCTGTTTGTATTTTATCACGCATTGATAGCGATATCTATCTTTGATCCTGGCTATCGGCGACGCGCTTGGTCCGAGAATTTTCGTGTCATCTCCGCAGTTTGCTTTCAAAAAATGAGCGATTTTTTCAGCTGTAACCGCTGCTTTCGCCACTTCCTCATGAGAAACAGTCACAAGAGCCAAATAGTAGTATGGCGGATAGGATTGCTCTCTCCTGTGCGCCATTTCATGCTGATAGAACGTTTCATAATCGTGTGTTTTCGTCAGCTGGATACTGTAATGAGACGGTGTATACGTTTGAATGATGACATGGCCGGGCTTTTCATGCCTGCCTGCCCGGCCGCTGACTTGCGTTAACAGCTGAAATGTTTTTTCAGCCGATCTGAAATCAGGAATATGAAGTGTTGTATCAGCACTTAACACTCCGACAAGCGTGACATTCGGAAAATCAAGCCCTTTCGCGATCATTTGCGTTCCGAGAAGAATATCCGCTTTTCCTTCTCCGAAAGCTGACAGTAATTTTTCATGGGCGCCTTTCCGTGATGTCGTGTCAACATCCATCCGAATCACTCTCGCACTTGGCAGCACTTTTGTCAGCTCTTCCTCCACTCGCTGTGTTCCCGTTCCGAAAAAGCGGATATGCTCGCTTGCGCATTCAGGACAAGTGTGCGGAACAGGCTCTTCATGTCCGCAATAATGGCATTTCAGCCTTTGGCCGTAACGATGATACGTCATGGAAATGTCGCAGTGCGGGCATTGCGGGACATAGCCGCAATCCCTGCACATCACAAAGGAAGAATAGCCCCTCTTATTTAAAAACAGCACCGCCTGCTCACCCTTGGCAATCGTTTCTTCAAGCTTTTCCATCAATTCAACTGAAAACATCGAGCGATTGCCGTTTCTAAGCTCCTCTCTCATATCGACAAGCGAAACCTCGGGCATCACCCGATGGTTAACACGGTGCTTCAGTGAAAGAAGCTCGTATACGCCCTTTTGCGCTCTAGCATATGATTCTAATGTCGGCGTAGCACTCCCTAATACAACCGGGCAGCTGTGATGCTCAGCCCGCTTGATTGCCACCTCTTTCGCATGATAGCGCGGCATTTCTTCCTGTTTATAGGAAGACTCGTGCTCTTCATCGATGATTATCATTCCGAGATTTTCAAACGGAGCAAAAATGGCGGATCTGGCACCGACGACAAGCCGTACTTCCTTCCGGTGGATTTTACGCCACTCGTCATATTTTTCTCCTGTGGATAAACCGCTGTGCATGACTGCCACCTGGGAGCCGAAGCGGCCCTTGAAGCGGTTGACCATTTGCGGCGTCAGCGATATTTCCGGTACGAGGACGATGGCTTCTTTTCCTTTCGCCAGTACTTTTTCAATTGATTGCAGATAAATTTCCGTTTTTCCGCTTCCTGTCACGCCGTGAAGGAGGAACACTTTATGCTCATCGCTGTCCAATGTCTCGCGTATGGGCTCGAAGGCAGCCCTCTGTTCGTCTGTCAGCGGCAGGGGCTCTGTTTTTTTGAACATTTTGTCCTGATAGGGATCTCTGTAAACCTCTTCATAGCTTTCCTTCAAAAGCCCTTTTTGGATAAGGGTTTTGATGGTTGCAGAGCTCGTGTCCGTTTTTTTGCACAATTCCGCCGCAGGAATTTTCACACCTTCCGGCTCAGAGATGAGAAAGTGAAGAATCGCCTGCTGTTTTGCTGCTTGGCGGGACAATCCCTCAGCCTGCTTAGCAAGCTCTTCTTTACTCGCATTTGCCTGAATATGCCTGACCATTTTTTTATTGGTTTTTTGCGCGACTTTATACGTCACGTCAATGTCCCCTTTTTGAACATGCCTTTGAATCAGTTTCAGCGTCTCATGATCGGGTATATCTGAATACAGCAGCGTCTTTGTTTCAGAAAACAGCCGTTCCACTTGCGGCGGAAGATCGGCTCCGTGTGCAATTTTTAATTCTTTTTCATATTTCGCCTTTAAGGCGGCAGGCAGCATTGCTTGAAGCGCCGTTATTTTAAAAGACAGCGTTTTGTCTGACAGCCATGATGACAGAATCATAAGCTCCTCTGTCAGAACAGGTGTAAGATCTAATAAATCCTCTACTTCCTTGACAGATTTTCCCGATAGGTCAGATGCTTCTTTGACTGCTGTCACAAACCCTTGAATCTTACGGGGGCCAAACGGAACAATGACCCGCATCCCCGTTTTGATCATGCCCTTCAGATGGTCTGGGATTTTATAATCAAAAGGCCTGTCTATATTTTTGGTGCTGACATCAACGATGACTTCTGCAAAATTCATGAGCGCTCTCCGGTTTGTTTTGAGAGGACTGCGATCTCCTGAAGGATTTCAAAAGAAACATCGAGCTTAGACATAATCGGGAGTTCGCGTTTATGCCCGTCTTTGAAAAAGATTGTCACGATATTCGTATCAGCACCAAAACCGGCCCCATTTGCTTTCACATCATTTGCCACAATCAAATCAAGGTTTTTAGCGGCGAGCTTTTTACGTGCATAGTGTTCAATGTCTTGTGTTTCGGCGGCAAATCCGACCAAAATCTGCTCTTTCTTTTTCTCGCCCAATTCTTTCAAAATATCGACTGTTCTTTTCAGTTCTAAGGTCATGCCGCCGTCTTGTTTTTTCATTTTATGGTCAAATACTGTTTTCGGCGTAAAATCGGCTACCGCAGCTGTTTTAATGACTATATCGCTTGCGTCATACACAGAGAGCACAGCTTCGCGCATATCCGCAGCCGATTGAACAGGGATAAACTCAGCAAGGCCTTTAGGCTGATCAAGTGAAACAGGCCCAGAAATTAAGGTTACCCGTGCGCCGAGCTGAACAGCAGCCTCCGCTAGTGCGTAGCCCATTTTGCCCGTCGATTTATTGGTAAAAAACCGGACAGGATCAATCGCTTCCCGCGTTGGGCCGGCTGTAATGACCACATGCTTGCCTTCTAAAGGAGCGGATGTTTCTTCAGCAAAATGTTTTTCGGCCAGCTTTACGATGTTTTCCGGCTCTTCCAATCTGCCTTTTCCTACGTAACCGCATGCTAAATAGCCCTCACTTGGCTCAATAAAACGATAACCGTCCTGATAAAGAACAGAAATGTTTCGTTTGACTGCCGGGTGGTCATACATATGAACGTTCATCGCCGGCGCGATCCAAACGGGAGCCGTTGCTGCCAACAATGTTGTCGTCAGCATATCATCAGCGATGCCGTTTGCCAGTTTTCCAATCACATTAGCCGTAGCCGGCGCTACGATAATCAAGTCGGCCCAGTCTGCGGCATCAATATGAGAAATAACGCTTGGATTTTGTTCTTTAAATGTATCTGTATAGACTTCGTGGCGGCTCAATGCCTGAAATGTCAGCGGTGAAACGAATCGGCAAGCGGATTCAGTCATAATCACTTTGACATTTGCTCCTGCCTGAACCAGCTTGCTCGTTAACGCACAGGCTTTATAAACAGCGATGCCTCCGCTCACGCAAAGTAACACATTTCGATTGTTTAGCAATGAATTCTCCCCCTCTGCACTTTACAAAACCGCACGGAAAAAAATAACAACCTACATGTGATATAGGTTGCTACTTGTGCTACTATTCGCGGTCTTCCTTTTCAAACGAAAGCAGGCCTGCATCAATTTCTTCTAAAGCTTTGCCTACATATTTGTGTGAAATCGTATGTTCAATCATTTGGTCTTTTTTGATTTGCATTTCACGTGCGCGTCTCGCAGAAACAGTCACCAGCGTATATTTTGAATCTAATTTATTCATTAAAGAATCAATTGACGGATCTAACATTGATTATTCAACCTCCAGCATTTTCTTATATCTTGGTGCAACGCGTTCACGCTTCAAATGTTCAGCAAGAACGATTGCTTTGATTTTATCGCAAGCCGTTTCGACATTATCGTTTTCAACGACATAGTCATAAGCATCCATCATTTCGATCTCAGCTTTTGCGGCTTTCATTCGATTTTCAATCAGAGCGTCTGTTTCTGTGCCTCGTGTCACGATTCTGTTTTTCAGTTCAGAAAGGCTTGGAGGCGCAAGGAAAATAAACAGGCCTTCCGGGAAAGCATTTCTCACTTGAAGAGCCCCTTGAACTTCAATTTCTAAAAAGACGTCTTTTCCATCTTGAAGCGTCTGTTCAACATAATCGACTGGCGTGCCGTAATAATTGCCGACATACTCTGCCCATTCAAGCAGCTTGTTGTCCGCAATCATTTGTTCGAATTCGTCTCTTGTTTTGAAAAAATAATCGACTCCGTTCACTTCGCCCTCTCTTGGACTTCTTGTGGTTACTGAAATCGAATATTCAAATTTTGTGTCTTCCTGCGAAAAGATCGCTTGTCGAACCGTTCCTTTACCAACTCCTGAGGGACCTGAGAGAACGATTAATAACCCTCTTTCTTTCATGCGGCAATTACCCCTGCCCTTCATCCATAATTTCTTCTTTAACAGAAAGTCTGTGTGCAACTGTCTCAGGCTGGACGGCAGATAAGATAATGTGATCACTATCCATGACGACAACTGCACGGGTTCTTCGTCCGTATGTAGCGTCAATTAGCATTCCGCGGTCTCTTGCATCCTGAATCATCCGTTTGATTGGCGCAGACTCCGGGCTGACAATCGAAATCATCCGATTGGCGGAGATGATATTGCCAAATCCGATATTAATCAGTTTAATCGTCATCTTCTACGTTCCCCCTGTAAAATAGACGTCTCTAGTTTAGCCTAGTAAGACCGTCTGTAAACAATACGCACAGTCACTATTCTATATTTTGCACTTGTTCTTTTATTTTTTCAATAGAACTTTTCATTTCAACGACAAGCTTTGTGATCTGATGATCATTTGCTTTTGAGCCGATCGTATTTGCTTCCCGATTGAGCTCCTGAACAAGAAAGTCGAGTTTGCGCCCGACAGCTCCGCCACTAGCTAATATATCACGAAACTGGGCGAAGTGGCTCTTCAGCCTTGTAATCTCTTCAGTGATATCAGAGCGGTCTGCAAAAATAGCGCATTCTGTTACAAGCCGGCTCTCGTCTAATACGTCTTCAGTCCATTCTTTGATTCTGGCGTACAGCCGTTCCCGGTAACGAGATACGACATCTGCAGCCAGCAATTCAGTTTCTCTCACCAGCTCTTCAAGCTGATCAATATGCATCAGGCAGTCTTTCGCTAAGAGCAGCCCCTCTTTTTCACGCATTTCACAGAGACCTTTTACCGCTTCTTCTGCAGCATCGATGATCAACGCCTCCAGCTTGTCATTTTGCGTCTGTTCTTCATGAATCTGGACGACATGATCAAGCTTAAAGAAATCCATTACATCGGGCTCTGCAGACAATTGATACCGCTTCTTCATATCTCTCGCGGCTGCGACAAACTCATCGAGCAGCGGCCAATCAATTTCAAGCCTTTTCTCAACAAGCATATCGCTGTCAACAGATACGAAAAGCTCAATTCTTCCGCGCTGAATATGCTGCAGAATGGTCTGTTTCAGCTTATCTTCAAAATATAGCAAAGGCCTTGGCAAACGAGCGTTCACTTCTTTAAATCTGTAGTTCACAGATTTAAGTTCAACGCTTACAGAGAGATCGTCTTGTGTTTTGCTTGCACTGCCGAAGCCTGTCATACTTCGTATCATTTTAAAACACCCAATTCTTCCCTGTTCTCATAATAAAAGGGCAATAGACACGCTATTACCCCTAAGATTATATCATATGAATTTATTTTTTTCTTGTTAAAAGTGACCCCGCCAGCAAAAAAGTAGGGATGGCGGACATACCGATGACGAGCATCCAGTCCCCCGGCGTGATGGCTACAGTATGGAAAATCGGCTGAAGCGGCGGATAGTAGATTACTACAAGCATCAGCAAAATGGATGACAATACCGCGCCGATTAAATACAGGTTTTGAAACGGATTTCTAGAGAAAACAGAAGTTTCGCTGCGGCAGTCAAACACGTGAATAAGCTGAGCGAGCACCAATGTGGCAAACGCGATCGTCTGGGCATAAGCTAAATTTTCCGGATTGCGGTGGTACACAATGATAAACGCTAAAATAGTGGCAACTCCGATTAAAAATCCTCTGGAAACGACCTTCCATCCTAGCTTGCGGGCAAATACCCCTTCTTTCGGATGACGGGGCTTGCGCTTCATGACGTCTCCTTCGGGCTGATCCATGCCGAGCGCCATTGCCGGCAATCCGTCCGTCACCAAGTTGACCCACAAAATCTGAATCGGAACGAGCGGTAAAGGAAGGGCGAGTAGCATCGCAAACAGCATGACAAGGATTTCTCCGACGTTAGACGCCAGCAGGTATCTGATAAACTTCCTGATATTTTCGTAGATGTTCCTGCCTTCTTTTATCGCCGATTTAATCGTCGCAAAATTATCATCTACGAGAACAAGAGATGATGCTTCTTTGGCCACATCTGTCCCGGTAATGCCCATAGAGACGCCGATATCAGCTTGTTTAATGGCAGGAGCATCATTGACGCCGTCTCCCGTCATCGCCACAATATGCCCGTTCTCCTGATAGGCTTTTACGATTTTTAGTTTATGTTCAGGGGAAACGCGGGCAAATACATATACATCCTCCACCACATGAGAAAGCTCTTCTTGAGAAAGCTCATTCAGCATCTTGCCGTCCATGATTTTGCCGCTTTTCGGAAGGAGGCGCAAGTCTTTCGCTATCGCTTTAGCGGTCTCTACATGATCACCTGTAATCATAACGGTCTTAATTCCTGCTTCACGGCATTCTTTTATCGCCTGCCTGACTTCCGGCCGCGGGGGATCAATGATACCTGAAAGGCCAAGCATGGTCAGATCTTTTTCCGCCTGCTCCATTGACGGTGTTTCGCCTGCTTTTATCGGCCTGTAGGCGACCGCTATCGTTCTGAGCGCCTGTGATGCCAAATGTCTTAATACCGCCTCTGTTTCTGCTTTTCTTTCATTTGAAAAAAGAGCCGCTGAGCCGTCATAATAAATACGGGAAGATCGCTGCATCAGTACATCCGGTGCACCTTTTGTAATGATATATCGCTTTCTGTCTTGATCCTCTACGATGACAGTCATCATTTTCCGTGCAGAATCAAACGGAAATTCTTCGACCACCCGGTAGTTTGATTCAACAAACTCCTTTGAAAAACCGCCTTTTCTTGCCGCGGTGAGCAGCGCTCCCTCTGTCGGATCTCCGTCAAGCACATATTCGCCGTCTCTTTTCTCAATATTGGAGTTGTTACAAAGCGCTCCGAACAGAAGCATCTGCTGAAGCGGCTTATGTTCATTGACACTGATCTCTTTTTCGTTTAGTGTGAAGCTTCCTTTCGGTTCATAGCCGGCCCCTGCCACTCTCCATGTTTTCCCTCCGGACCAGACATGTGTCACCGTCATTTTGTTTTGGGTCATTGTCCCTGTTTTATCTGAACAAATGATAGACGCACACCCAAGCGTTTCAACAGCAGGAAGCTTTCTAACAATGGATTTTTGTTTAATCATCCGCTGTACACCAAGTGAAAGCGCCACTGTCACAATCGCCGGCAGCCCCTCCGGAATAGCGGCTACCGCTAACGAGACACCTGCTAAAAACATACTGTACAGATCATGACCCTGAATAACACCGACAGCAACGACAAGTACGGTCAGAAGCAATGCAACAACAATCAAAATCTTCCCGAGCTGCTCCAGTCTTCTTTGCAGCGGGGTTGACAATGTCCCTGCCGATTCAAGCATGTCGGCAATTTTCCCCATAGCCGTATTCATTCCTGTCCCGACGACAACCCCCACACCGCTGCCACGGGTCACAATCGTTCCCATAAATGCCATATTGGTAATATCGCCAAGTGAAACATCCGGTTTTTTCAATTTATCAGCATGCTTCACAACCGGGATAGATTCCCCCGTCAGCGCTGATTCTTCTATTTCAAGGCTTCTCGCTTCAACAATTCGAACGTCTGCGCCAATTCTGTCCCCGCTCGTAAATTTCACAATATCACCCGGCACCAGTTCCTTAGAAGGAATCTTTGTCCAGCTTCCTTCCCTGAGTGCCATGACATGCGGTGTTGAAAGCTCTTTTAAAGCCTGAAGAGATTGCTCAGCACGCCTTTCTTGAAAGAAACCAAGTATGCCATTCACAAACACAATCGCAATAATCGCAACCGCATCTACATATTCACCAAGAAATCCTGAGATTAACGTTGCCGCCAGAAGCACAAGCACCATAAAATCTTTGAACTGCGCGAAAAACAAGAGAAGCGCTGAAGTTTTTTTCCCTTCTTGCAGCTCGTTTGGTCCATGCTTGTCAAGGCGTTTTTTTACCTCTTTTTCTGTTAATCCTTGTTTCATGGACGTATTGGTTGCCTCTAGTAAATCTGTTTGTCCCATTTCATGAAACTTCATTCCGCTCGTCCACTCCCCTGCTCTCTTATAGAGATATCACTCTATAAGCATGCTTATTCTGACTCGTCCCATTTCATGCTATAATTATCGAATGCAGGAAGAATGAGAGGGTGTATTGCATATGTCGTTTGATGGCATGTTTACATACGGAATGACACACGAACTTAACGAGAAAATAATGGGCGGACGAATTACAAAAGTCCATCAGCCATATAAGCACGATGTGATTTTCCACATCCGTGCCAAGGGAAAAAACCAAAAACTATTATTATCGGCACATCCGAGCTATTCACGGGTGCATATCACGGCACAAGCTTATGAAAATCCAAGCGAACCGCCAATGTTTTGCATGTTGCTGAGAAAGCATATCGAAGGCGGATTCATTGAGAAAATTGAACAAGCGGGCTTAGACCGCATTATGATTTTTCATATCAAAAGCCGAAACGAAATTGGCGATGAAACCGTACGAAAGCTTTATGTAGAAATTATGGGCCGTCACAGCAATATCATTTTGACTGACGCAGCAGAAAATGTGATCATCGACGGACTTAAGCATTTATCACCGTCAATGAACAGCTACCGTACAGTACTGCCCGGCCAAGATTATAAGCTTCCGCCTGCTCAGGACAAAATATCGCCTCTTGAGGCGTCAGAAGATGATATTTTGCGTCACCTCAGCTTTCAAGAAGGAAGGCTTGATAAACAAATTGTCGACCACTTTTCAGGCGTGTCTCCGCTTTTCGCCAAAGAAGCGGTTCACAGAGCAGGCCTTGCCAACAAAGTCACACTGCCAAAAGCGTTGCTGGCACTGTTTGCCGAAGTGAAAGAGCACCGTTTCATTCCCAACATTACGACTGTAAACGGAAAGGAATATTTTTATCTGCTGGAGCTGACTCATCTAAAGGGCGAAGCGCGCCGTTTTGATTCATTAAGCGAACTGCTCGACCGTTTTTATTTCGGCAAAGCTGAACGAGACCGAGTCAAACAGCAGGCTCAGGATCTTGAGCGTTTTGTTGTGAACGAACGGAAGAAGAATGCCAACAAAATCAAAAAATTAGAGAAAACCCTGGAGTATTCGGAAAACGCGAAGGAATTTCAGCTTTACGGAGAGCTTTTAACCGCTAATTTATATATGCTGAAAAAAGGTGATAAACAGGCCGAGGTCATCAACTATTATGATGAAGAAAGCCCGACAATCACGATTCCTTTAAACCCGAACAAAACGCCTTCTGAAAACGCACAGGCCTATTTCACGAAGTATCAGAAAGCGAAAAATTCGGTCGCGGTTGTCGAGGAGCAAATCAGGCTGGCACAGGAAGAGATCGAATATTTTGATCAGCTGATTCAGCAGCTTTCGTCCGCTTCTCCCCGGGATATCAGCGAAATCAGGGAAGAGCTTGTAGAGGGCAAATATTTACGCCCTAAGCAGCAAAAAGGACAGAAAAAGCAAAAACCGCACAATCCGGTGTTAGAAACATATGAATCCACCTCAGGCCTGACTATTTTAGTGGGTAAGAACAATCGCCAAAATGAATATTTAACGACCAGAGCGGCGGCCAGAGACGATATCTGGCTTCACACGAAGGACATTCCCGGCTCCCATGTTGTGATCAGGAGCAGCGAACCTGATGAGCAAACAATCATGGAAGCCGCGACAATTGCAGCTTATTTTTCAAAAGCTAAAGATTCAAGTTCAGTGCCTGTAGATTATACAAAAATCAGGCATGTCAAAAAACCAAACGGCGCGAAACCCGGTTTCGTCACTTATGACAGCCAGCATACCGTCTTTGTCACGCCTGATGCTGATACTGTCATCAAGCTCAAAAAAAGCTGAGCCGCATAAAGAAAAGCCAGAGCATTTGTGCTCTGGCTTATTTCTTTCTTCTCACCTGATAAAGCCTGTTCACTTCAGCAACAAAATCGCCGTCAATCAGCTTATCCACGTTTTCAGCAAGCTCTTTCGTGTGCTTTGGACTGGCTCCGCTTGTAGAAACAGACACAGTGACATGCCCTCTTTTTACGATTTTCGGCATATATACATTGCCAAGCTCAGCGTCACTGACACAATTGACAAGCTGAAAAGGCGAAGCGGATTGGGCAATTTCTTTGTTCACTGCCGCATTATCCGTCGCAGCAATAATGAAGAAAGCATTGAGATAATCTTCTTTTTCAATTGTCCGTTTTTCCCATTTGATACGCCGCTCTTCTGCCATTTGCTTGATTTCCGGTTCCACATCCGGACTGACAAGCGTTATATCAGCTCCCTCAGAAATCACCGTTTTCAGCCTTCTGAGAGCGATGCTTCCGCCCCCCGCAATCACAACCTTCTTCTTTTCCAGGCTAATGTGCAGCGGAAGCATATGAACCTCCATCAAAATCAAATTGTCCCTCAGAATTTGCCGCAGTTTCTCTCACACGGTTCAAAAATGCGTTTTTCACATGAGGATGAAAACCGATATAGGAAGAGAGGTAGACGTTCGGATTATGGGCTTTTAATTTCTGAACCTCTCGTTCGATTTCATTCATCAGCATACCCGTAAAAAGCAAATATGGAACGATAAAGGTTGTTATGCCGTCATCTTTTTTAAGTTCTGAAAAAACCTCTTTGTAATTAGGGCCGCATGCTGTCAAAAAGCACGGAATGACTTCCTTGACTGGAATTATTTCCTGAAGAAGATTAGCAATACCGGTTACGTCTCTTTTGACATCTGGATCTGAACTTCCCCTTCCGATGAGTACCACTCTGGCATTTTCATATGGAACACCTATGTCTTTCATTCGGTGATATACAGCCTTGACTACTTCTTCGTCAATCCCGATCGGCTTTCCGTATGAAATGCGGACTGACGGATATCGGGATGCAACACGGGCAATTTCTTCCGGAATATCATGTTTTGCATGCGCAGCTGTTAAAAGAAGCAGAGGCACCACTGCGATATGAGTGGCGCCTTGCTTCACACATGCTTCAAATCCTGTCTCAATTGTGGGCTCCTGAAGCTCTAAAAAGCTGATTTCTTGTACTGGCACAGAGATGTGGGCCTTGCATCCTTCCAAAAAGGCTGCGGCTTCTTGCTGTGCTTTTTTGACCCGGCTGCCGTGGCCGACATATAAAATTGCTTGTTTCATTTTTACAACGCCTCGCTTAAATCTTGTTTTTTTAGTTCAGATTCAAACCATTCCAGCTTATAGTGATAATTTACAACATTTCCAATGACAATTAAACTCGGATTTGTAATGTTTTCTTTTATCACCGTTTCTGAAAGGGTGTCAACTGTACAAAAAACAGATTTTTGCTTGTCCGTTGTCCCCCAATGAATAAAGGCTGCCGGCGTAGAACCGTCCCGGCCGTTTTCAAGGAGTTTTCTTTCAATCTGCTGCACGTTTTTGATACCCATATAGATGACAAGTGTATCAATTCCTGTAGCCAGCGCTTTCCACTTTTCCTCAAAATCTTCTTCTTTTTTATAATGACCCGTTACAAAAGCGACGTTAGAGCCCGCATCCCGATGAGTAACAGGAATCCCGGCATAAGCGGCTGCCGCGATTCCAGACGTAATGCCGGGGATGATTTCAAACGGAATTCCGTTTTCAGAGAGACATTCCGCTTCTTCTCCCCCCCTGCCGAACACAAAAGGGTCTCCGCCTTTCAGCCTGACAACGGTTTTCCCTTTTTGCGCATACTTTACAAGAAACCGATTGATGGTTTCTTGCTTCATCGTATGAAAATCTGGAAGCTTCCCGCAGTAGATCAGGTCTGCTTGCTCTTTGGCATATTGTAAAATCTCTTTATTTACTAATCTGTCATATAAGATGACATCAGCTTTTTCAATGGCTTTCAGCGCTTTAATTGTCAGCAGATCAGGGTCACCGGGACCCGCTCCTACAATATATACTTTCCCCATCGTATTTCCCCCGATCTATTCGAGTTCTTCCAGAGCATTCGCTGTGATGATGTTCTCGCTTGCATTCCGGCATCTGAGAAGAACGCAGCAGATCATATTCAGCTCAATTTTTGTTTAACAAACTCGATCAGCTGATTTTTACACGCTTCACGGTCATGCTGTCCTGATTCAAGAACGAGCTCTGGAGCTTCCGGTTCTTCATAAGGAGAATCAATTCCTGTAAAGAACGGAATCTCGCCGTTTCTTGCTTTTTTGTAAAGCCCTTTCGGATCTCTTTGTTCACAAATATCAAGGTCGCATTTAATGTAGACTTCATTAAATTCGCCCGCTTCCACAAGCTCGCGAACCTGTTGCCTGTCCTCGCGGAAAGGAGAGATAAAAGCAGTAATCACAATGGTTCCCTGCTGAACAAAAAGCTTTGCCACCTCTCCGATTCGGCGGATGTTTTCTTTTCGGTCTTCATCAGAAAAACCAAGATCCTTATTTAAGCCGTGACGGATATTATCCCCGTCAAGCACAATCACTTGGTAGCCTTGCTCAAACAATTCTCTCGCAGCGGCGTTGGCAATCGTTGATTTGCCTGAGCCGCTTAACCCTGTCAGCCAGAGAATGGAGCTTTTATGCTTGTTTTTTTGCTGGTACTCTTCTTTTGTGATAGAGGCTTCATGCCATACAATATCGCGATTTGTCACTGCCAGTCCTCCTTAAGATACGCCTACTTCTTCTTTTTTCTTCATCCCTTTGATTAACACTTCTACGACTTCTTTTCGACTGAATTCAGCAGGCGGCAGCACACCGTCTCTCAGCATACCTCTTACCTTAGTGCCTGATAAAATGACGTGATGCTCTCTGCCATGAGGGCAAGTTTTCGCTGTTCCCATATTTCCGCATTTTTTACAGAAGAAGCTGTGCTCAAATTTCAGCGGTGTAATTCCGAGTTCTTCAGGTTTAAATGTGTCAAACAGCTCCTGTGCTTCGTATGTTCCGTAATAGTCGCCTACACCTGCATGATCACGGCCGACGATGAAATGTGTGCAGCCGTAGTTCTTTCTGACAAGCGCGTGGAAAATTGCTTCTCTCGGGCCTGCATAACGCATCGCCGCTAAAAAGACACCAAGGAAAACGCGATCTTTCGGGTAATAATGATCAAGAAGCACTTGGTAGCTTTCCATCCGTACATCAGCTGGAATGTCATCAGATTTTGTTTCACCTACTAACGGATTCAAGAACAAGCCGTCTACTGTTTCAAGAGCCGTTTTTTGAATGTATTCATGCGCTCTGTGAACAGGGTTTCTTGTTTGGAAACCGACAATGGTTTCCCAGCCTTTTTCCGCAAACTGGCGTCTCGTTTCTAACGGTTCAAATGTAAATTCAGGGAACTGTTTTGAAGCTTTTTTAATCAACGTAATCGGCCCGCCGACATATGTATTGCCGCGGCTGAACAGCTTTTTAACACCAGGATGCTCCTGTTCATCTGTTTTGTACACATTGACAGCTTCTTTTTGTTTGTCAGGCACGTACAGGTCTTCGATTTGGATAACGCCGTATGTTTCTCCTTCATACGTTAACTTTACCGTTTCACCAAGTGACAGTTCCGCTGCTTTTTGCGCATCGACCGGAAGCGTGATTGGAAGAGACCAGACAACGCCGGAAGAAAGACGCATGTTTTCGACTACAGATACGTAATCTTTTTCATTAAAGAAACCTTCAATCGGGCTGTATGCACCGATACCGATCAATTCCAAATCCGCGAAAGAAATTAAATCAAGTTCAATTTCTTTTTGAATGCCGCTCACATCATATGATTCATCTACTCTGTTTACTAATGTTCCTCCGTGTGGTGCTAAGCTCATAATAGCCATCTCCTCCTAGTTAACTTATAAAATTACTCAGATTAATGATCAGATTCCCCCGCCTTGTTCGTGGACTGAGCGTCTCTCTTTACGAATGGCCTTTGTCAGGCTGACGGCACCGCCCGCCGCTAAAAGCACACTTACCATGATAAAGATCGAATAATAATCTGCTTTTAAAAACAAGGATACAAGCAGATAAGAAATCGATAAAGATAAAAACGGCGATACGATCCATACCTTCAGCATCGTTTGAACAACTTGTTTATGGAACACGTTCGGACCGTTTTTTGCCATGCCTATTCCGATAATAGACGATGACGTGACTTGCGCCAAGGGCACCGGCATCCCAAATACAGAACTGATGATCACCAGTCCGGCTCCTGTACCGGATAAGAGAATGCCTTCCCCTTTGGAGAATCTCGTAATTTTCTTCCCGTTTGTTTCTAGCACACGCTGGCCTAATAACAGTGCGCCAAGAGCAACAAAAGCTCCTCCATACAAGGTTCCTTTTCCGACATCAAGCACACCGGCAGCTACTAACGGGCCAACAGCATTCGCCACGTTATTCATGCCGGCAGAGAATGCTTCGAAAAATCCGGCAACTAACAAAACAACGCCGAGGATTTTTTGCTTTTTAGAAGATTTTACTTCAATCTTAAAATAACGAAACAGCTTAGATACGAAATAGGTGAAGCCGAAAGCGAACAGCGGGACAAAAACCCAAAATGACACAATGATCAGAAGATTGTTCACAAACAATACTTTATAAGCCACTCCCACGCCGACAACCGCGCCGACTGTTACTTCACTTGTCGACAAAGGAATGCCGAGCAGATTAGCAGTAAAGAGCGACAGGGCAGCAGCTCCAATAATGATGCAAACAATCGTCAGTGTAATCGTCTGCTCAGGAATAATGCCGGAGCTGATTGTTTTTACAACCTCGCCTCCGCCAATGACCGCCCCGGCAAAGACACCGACTGCGCATAGGATCAAAGCGTAGGTTTTCTTTTTGATGGCTCCGGAGCCGTAAGCAACCCCCATCGAAGCTGCAGCGCCGCTTGCACCAATATTCATCGCGAAAAACAAGCTAAATAAAATAGCGGCTAATTCCATTTTGCAGCTCCTTATTCATGCAGTCCGCATTCTGTTTTCGCCATACCATTCCATCTGCCTGAGCGCAAATCCTCTGCTGTAAAAGCGGGAGCAGTGCAAGGCGCACATCCAATACTTGGATATCCTTGGTCATGAAGCGGATTGTAGTCCAGTTCATTCCGGGATGTGTATCTCCAAATGTCTTTCCAAGTCCAATGGATAAGCGGGCAAACTTTTACTGACTTGAATTTTTCATCTTTGTTTAAGAAATTCGTATTGGCACGGCTTGGCCCTTGATCACGACGCAGGCCGGAAAGCCAGGCTGGATGTCCTGAAAGCGCCTCTCTTAAAGGAACGACCTTTCTAAGATAGCAGCACTGATTCGGCTCTCTTTCCCACAGTTTGTCACCATGTTCTTCGGCTTGTTCCTCAAGGGTGAGGTCTGGTTTTTTCAGGATGATATTAAGACCCGGATAACGCTCTTTCACTCGTTCAATTGTTTCATAGGTTTCTTTAAAATGAAGTCCTGTATCAAGAAACACAATCTCTGCGTCTTTTTTCACTTTATAAATTAAGTCAATCAGAACGATTCCCTCAATTCCGAAACTGCAGGCATAAACAAGTTGATTGCCGTAATGGCCGTATGCCCATTTTAAAACTGACAGCGCTCCTTTATAAGGATCGTCTTCCGGAAATGTAATCGTTGGTTCTTCCCAATTATCATACGTTAACATTTCTTCTTTCCTCCTTTCGGAGACAAACAAACAGTAGCTTTCTGCCGGTTGTCTTTTCCCATGTAATGTGATTCGCGGCTGCTGATATACAGATAGCCTTTTTACCTCTTAAAATAAAAAACTTTCAATCCGGCGGAAAGAAAGACAGGAACAGCATGTAGCCCTTATCTTTCAAAATGGAATTCATTTTGCTGGAAGTAGCACCTTACAAACTATGCAGGTTGCCGGGCTTCATAGGTCCAGTCCCTCAGCCGCTCTTGATAAGTTTTTAGATTTGTAGTAAATTTTAGCACAATTCTAACATAAGTCAACCCGACTTTTTTTATAGGATTAATAAAAAAACAGGCCTCACAGCCTGTTTTCAAGTACATCAAGGCTTTGAAGCCTCTTTACATCATTTGAATTTATTTTTTATTTTTTAAACCAATCTTTCGACTCGGGATTCCGTTTCCATGTTTGCAGCTTTTTTAGATCATCTGAATGAATATTTCCATTTTCAAGCGCGACCTCTGTGAGCGTATCATAATCGGTTAATGAGTAGTATGGCAGTTCTGCCTTTGCGAAGGCTTCCTCCGCTTTAGGAAGTCCGTACGTAAAGATTGAGACGACACCAAGCACCTCACAGCCGGCCGCTTGTAAAGCTGCACAAGCTTCAAGCACGCTGCCTCCTGTGGAGATTAAGTCTTCAATGACGACTGTTTTTTGCCCTTCTTGCACAGCTCCCTCAATCTGATTGCCTTTTCCGTGCGACTTCGGCTTGCTCCTCACATAACACATCGGAAGATTCAAACGGTCAGCCGCAAGAGCAGCATGAGGAATACCGGCAGTTGCTGTTCCCGCAATCATTTCAGCTTCAGGAAAATGCTCTTTGACAAGCTTGCTGATACCTGAGGCGACATCGTTTCTGACCTCTGGGAAAGATAGCGTAAGGCGGTTGTCACAGTAGATTGGTGATAAAATGCCGCTTGCCCATGTGAACGGCTCGTTCGGGCGTAAAAATACAGCTTGGATGTCTAATAGATGTTTTGCGATGATTTGTTTCAAGATTTGATTCCCTCCCATTCAAGTCTGACAGCCTTATAGGCTTTTACCGGGTCTTCCGCTTTTGTAATCGAGCGTCCTACTACAATCGCTGATGAACCTTTCTCTCTTGCAATAGCAGGCGTCGCCACGCGGACTTGGTCATTCGCAGCGTCCTCAGACATTCTGATCCCCGGAGTGACAGTCAGAAATGAAGGCGACACCGCTTGGTAAATGGCTTTTGCTTCATGAACAGAGCAGACCACTCCATCCAGTCCGCTCTCTTCCGCCTGTTTGCTGTAGTGCACAACCGTATCAATCAGAGATTTTTCGATCAGCAGTTCATCTTTCATGATTTGTTCAGATGTGCTTGTCAGCTGGGTTACCGCGATAAGTGACGGACGTTTTTTTCCGGCCGGCGTACCTTCTTCTAAGCCTTCGAGAGCTGCCTGCATCATTTTTTTGCCCCCGGCCGCATGAACATTGACGAGATCTACTCCGAGACTGGCAAGGCGCTTCATCGCTTTGTTTACAGTGGTCGGGATGTCATGAAGCTTGAGATCTAAAAACAGCTCGCAGTTTCTTTCTTTTAATTGTTTCACGATAGATGGCCCTTCTTGATAAAAAAGCTCCATTCCAACCTTTACAAATAATGGTTCTTGATGAAAAGGCGCTAAGAACGCGAGTGTTTCTTCAGCTGATGCAAAATCAAGCGCGATGATGGGCAGGTTGTTTTTCATGATTCCAGCTCCTTCCGATGCATTCTTCAATTGATTGATAGCCGTATTGGCGCAAAACAGATGGGAGCTGTTCAATAATCTCTGGACAGGCAAAAGGATTCACAAAGTTTGCTGTTCCGACAGCGACTGCGCTTGCTCCTGCGAGAAGAAATTCCAGGGCATCTTCAGCCGTTTGCACGCCTCCCATTCCGATAATCGGGATGTTGACCATCTGGCTGACTTCATACACCATGCGAATGGCAACCGGCTTCACAGCAGGGCCCGAAAGTCCCCCTGTTTTATTCGCTAATATCGGTTTGCCGGTTTTTAAATCGAGTCTCATGCCGATTAGTGTGTTGATCATCGTAAGACCGTCCGCTCCCGCTTCCTCGATCGCTAATGCAATTTCTGTGATATTAGCCACGTTCGGGGATAGCTTCACATAAACGGGCACATCCGAAACCTCTTTCACCGCTTTTGTCAAATCGGCAGCCATTTCAGGATTCGTGCCAAAAGCGATTCCGCCTGTTTTCACATTCGGGCAGGAAATATTCAATTCAAGTGCATGGACATTAGGCGCTTTGCTGATATGTTCTGCGACTTCAACATAATCATCGACTTGAGAACCTGCGACATTGGCAATGATCGGTGTATCAAACTGCTCAAGCCACGGCAGCTCATGATGCAACACACTATCCAGCCCCGGATTTTGGAGACCGATCGCATTGAGCATTCCAGCACCAGTCTCAGCTACCCGCGGCGTCGGATTCCCAAAGCGTGGCTCTTTTGTTGTAGCCTTAATCATGATGGCTCCAAGACAAGACAAATCATAAAAACGTGAAAATTCTTTTCCAAAACCGAAGCAACCTGATGCAGGAATGATTGGGTTTTTCAAATCAAGTCCCGGCAATTTCACCTCTAGCATTACAGCGCCACCTCCTGAGCTTTAAATACAGGCCCGTCGAGACATACTTTTACATAGGATGTCTCACTTTCGTTTGTATGGCACACACACGCGAAGCATGCGCCGATTCCGCAGCCCATTCGTTCCTCCATGGACAGATATACTTCTTTATGGGCATATTCCTGTTTTAACGCCTTGAGCATCGGTGTCGGCCCGCAGCTGAGGAGGATATCAAACTCTAGATTTTTCCGTTTAATCACATCTGTGACAAATCCGGTTTCCCCGTAGCTTCCGTCAGCTGTTGCCACATACGTGTCTCCGTACTGCCGGCATTCTTCCTCGTAAAAAACATCCTTTGCCGATTGGAATCCTAAAACGTGGATGACATTTACCCCTTTTTCAATCAAGCGTTTCGACAGCTCTTGGAGAGGCGGCACACCTACTCCGCCTCCTACCAGCAAAGCCGTCTTTCCGGGTTGAACTTCATTAACAGGAAAGCCATTTCCCAAAGGCCCGAGGACATCCACAAATTCTCCCTGCTGCTTCAGTGACAAGAGTCTTGTCCCTTCCCCATCTACCCGATAAATGATGGTGACTTCATTTTTTTCAAAGTTGACGTCTGCGATGCTGATTGGTCTTCTCAAAAGAGGCGTAACCGCTTCGCTCACTTTAAGATGAAGGAACTGTCCAGGGGTTGTAAACCCTTGGACAAGCTCCCCTTTCAGAACCATTTGATACACCCGGTCTGCAATTTGCTGGTTAGAACATACTGTCAAATACGCTTTTTTCATATAGTGACTGCCGCCTCCTGATTTGTGTTGACTGCCGGCATTTGATCAGCACGGAATGTCATGCTTTCCAGCACTCGCAATATCGCCTCTGCCGTATCTAAAGATGTTAGGCAGGCAACACCATTTTCTACTGATTCACGTCTGATTCTAAAACCGTCTCTTGCCGGCTGCTTTCCTTTTGTCAGCGTATTGATGACAAACTGCGCTTCTCCGTTTCTGATGACGTCAAGCAGGTTCGGGCCATCCTGACCGATTTTTCCGACGACCTTCGCTGGAATGGAAGCTTCTTTCAAGTAGCCTGCCGTTCCTTCCGTCGCTAAAATGTTGTAGCCGATCGCGTGGAACCGCTTAGCAATGGCAAGCCCTTCTTCTTTGTCCTTATCAGCTACTGTTAAAAGCACGGAACCGTAGTTCGGGATTTGAATACCTGAAGCAATCAAGGCTTTGTAGAGCGCCTTTTCAAGTGTCGAATCTTTCCCCATGACTTCACCTGTTGATTTCATTTCAGGCCCTAACGTAATGTCCACTCTTCTCAGCTTGGCAAAGGAGAAGACCGGCGCTTTTACAAATACACCTTGCTGTTCAGGCTGAAGGCCCTCTGTATAGCCAAACGCAGCCAGCTTTTGACCAAGAATGATTTTTGTTGCGAGATTCGCCATTGGGATACCCGTAATTTTGCTTAAAAACGGTACGGTTCTGCTTGATCTCGGATTCACTTCTAGCACGTACACCTCACCTTGCGACAAGACGAATTGAATATTGAGCAAACCGACAATATTCAGCCCTTTAGCCAATGCGATCGTGTATTGTTCAATTTTTTTCTTGATGTCCTCTGTGAGAGACTGAGGCGGATAAACAGCGATTGAGTCTCCGGAGTGAACGCCCGCACGTTCAATGTGCTCCATAATTCCCGGAATGACGACTGTTTCACCGTCGGATACTGCATCGACTTCAATTTCTTTTCCTGTCAAGTATCTGTCAATTAATACAGGGTGCTGTGGATTGATTTTAACTGCGTTTTTCATGTAATGAAGCAGCTCTTCTTCATGATACACAATCTCCATTGCCCGGCCGCCAAGTACATAGGAAGGGCGTACCAATACCGGGTAACCGATATCGCTCGCGATGCTTACCGCCTGATCAACTGATGTGGCTGTTTTGCCAAGCGGCTGCGGAACACCAAGTTCTCCAAGCGCTTGTTCAAATTTATCCCGGTCTTCTGCACGGTCTAAATCTTCTAATGAAGTTCCAAGGATTTTCACTCCGCGCGCAGAAAGCTCGTCAGCAAGGTTAATCGCAGTTTGTCCGCCGAACTGTACGACAACGCCCATTGGCTGTTCGAGGTCAATGATGTGCATAACATCTTCAATCGTAAGCGGTTCAAAATACAGCTTGTCTGAGATGCTGAAGTCTGTTGAAACGGTTTCCGGGTTGTTGTTGACAATAATGGCTTCATAGCCTGCTTGTTTAATTGCCCATACAGAGTGAACCGTCGCATAGTCGAACTCGACACCCTGACCGATTCGAATCGGCCCCGAACCAAGCACCATCACACTTTTCTTATCTGTAACGACAGATTCATTTTCTTCTTCGTATGTGCTATAGAAGTATGGCGTTTCTGACTCGAATTCCGCCGCGCACGTATCTACCATTTTGAATACCGGCGCAATCCCCGCTTGTTTTCTCAAGCTGTAAAGCTCAGATTCTTTCATTTTCCACTCGCGGCTGATGTACTGATCAGAGAAGCCGAGTTCTTTTGCCCGTCTCAGCACATCTGTATCGCCCGCATTGGCCTTCAATTCTTTTTCAAACTGTACGATTCCGAACAGCTTATGCAAGAAGAAGACATCGATAGCAGAAAATTCATGGAGGTCTTCTACCGTGTAGCCTCTTCTGTACGCTTCAGCTAAGTAGAATAAGCGTTCATCACCGGCCTTTTTAATTCGCTTTTCAAGAAGCTCATCTGAAATGTCAGCGGCGTCCTTCAATTCAAGATGATACACATCCGCTTCCAGTGATCGCACTGCCTTCAGCAATGACTCTTCAAGCGTGCGGCCGATTGCCATGACCTCACCTGTCGCTTTCATTTGCGTGCCAAGCTTTCTGTTTGCTGATTCAAACTTATCAAACGGCCAGCGCGGAATTTTGGATACGACATAGTCAAGAGCAGGTTCAAATGCTGCATATGTTTTTCCTGTCACCGGGTTCATCATTTCATCTAATGAAAGTCCGACTGCAATTTTAGCAGCGAGCTTTGCAATCGGGTACCCCGTTGCTTTTGATGCAAGGGCAGATGAACGGCTGACACGCGGATTTACTTCAATAATGTAATATTGGAAGCTGTCTGGATCTAAGGCGAGCTGGACATTACATCCGCCTTCGATCCCAAGCGCGCGAATCAGTTTTAACGATACATTCCGCAAGAGCTGATATTCCCGATCGCTGAGCGTTTGGCTCGGCGCGACAACAATACTGTCTCCAGTATGGATTCCAACCGGATCAATGTTTTCCATGTTACAAACGACAATGGCGTGATCCTGGCTGTCTCTCATGACTTCATACTCGATTTCTTTATAGCCGGCGATGCTTTTTTCAAGCAGACATTGGTGTACCGGGCTTAATTTCAAGCCGTTCTCAACGATTTCTTTTAACTCTGTATCATTCGAGCAGATGCCTCCGCCTGTTCCGCCTAATGTATATGCCGGGCGGACAATGACAGGGAATCCAATTTGACTGACGAATTTTTCTGCTTCTTCAAGGGAGTGGATAATCTCACTTTCAGGCACCGGTTCATTCAGTTCATTCATTAATGTTCTGAACAAGTCACGGTCTTCAGCTTGCTGAATCGCAGACAGTTTCGTGCCAAGCACTTCGACGCCGCATTCTGCCAAAACGCCTCTTTCAGAAAGCTCAACCGCAAGATTCAAACCGGTTTGGCCTCCGAGTGTAGGAAGAATGGCATCCGGGCGCTCTTTTCTGATGATTCGTGTCAGGAATTCAGGTGTGAGCGGTTCGATGTAAACCCGGTCAGCCATTTCTGTATCTGTCATGATCGTGGCAGGGTTTGAGTTGACAAGGATGACTTCATAGCCTTCTTCTTTCAAAGCAAGACAGGCTTGTGTTCCCGCATAGTCAAATTCTGCTGCTTGGCCGATGATGATCGGTCCAGATCCGATTACTAAAATTTTGTTAATGTCTACGCGTTTTGGCATACCGCTTCCCCTTCTTTCTCTGTTGTTTCGATCATTTCGATGAATCTGTCAAATAGATGGTTGGCATCCTCAGGACCAGGTGAGGCTTCGGGATGATATTGAACCGTAAATGCCGGCAATGTTTTATGCTTCAGCCCTTCAATCGTATCGTCGTTAATTGCGATATGCGTCACTTCCAGTTCTGTTTTACTGATAGACGAAACTGTATATCCATGGTTTTGAGATGTTAAGGCAACTTTTCCTGTAGCCAGCTCTTTTACCGGGTGGTTTGAGCCCCTGTGGCCGAATTTCATTTTTTCAGTATTCGCCCCGCACGCCAGCGCGAATAATTGGTGGCCGAGACATATTCCGAATAATGGCACTTTTCCAAGAACACCTTTAATCATTTCAATCGCTTCAGGCACATCCTTCGGGTCTCCAGGTCCGTTAGAAAGCATGATACCGTCCGGTTTCAGCTGAAGCACCTCTTCCGCTGTAATGTTGTAAGGCACAACGATGACGTCACATTTCCGTTTGTTCAGCTCTCTTAGAATTCCGTGTTTCATGCCGAAGTCAACCAAGACGATGCGTTTGCCTCTTCCCGGGCTCGGATATGCTGTTTTTGCTGATACTTGGGATACTTGATTTCTTGGCAATTCCGTTTCGTTCAGTCTTTTTAACACTGCTTCGATATCTTCATCAGATGAAGCGAATGTTCCTTTTAGCGCGCCTGCCGTGCGGATCATTCTTGTCAGCTTCCTTGTATCAATCCCCTGGAGTCCGGGAATGTTTTTCATTTTTAAATACTCGTCTAAGGTGTATGCTGAACGCCAGTTGGAAGGCAGCTCACATAATTCTTTGATGATCAGCCCTTTGACAAAAGGGGTAATGGATTCAAAATCATCACGGTTAATGCCGTAATTTCCGATAAGCGGGTATGTTAATGTTACGATCTGTCCGCAGTAAGAAGGGTCAGATAAAATTTCCTGATAGCCTGTCATCCCAGTATTAAAAACGACTTCTCCCATGTTGTGTTCTAAGCTTCCGAAGGCTTCTCCCTCGAATACCACTCCGTTTTCCAGTACTAATCGTCTCTTCATTTGACAAGTCTCCCCTCTTCATAAGCAAGCTTCCCTGCCGCAATTGTAGCGACCGGCCAGCCGGTGCAGCTGATGCCGTTGAATGGTGTATTTTTTCCTTTTGATAAAAATGTCTCTTTGTCTATAACTGCTTCTTTTTCTAAATCGATTAACGTAATGTCCGCAGCTTGCCCCGTTTGTAATGTTCCATATGGGAGACCGAACGCTTCGCATGGCTTGATTGTCATGTAGTCAATCAACTGCTTCAGCGACCAGCTGCCATTTTTGACAAAGTGTGTGTAAAGAAGCGGGAATGCTGTTTCTAAGCCGACAATTCCGAATGGCGCCAGTTTCATTTCTGTGTTTTTCTCTTCTTCCGTATGCGGTGCATGGTCTGTTGCGATAAAATCAATTGTTCCGTCTAAAAGACCTTCAATTAAAGCAGCTCTGTCTTCTGCACTGCGGAGCGGCGGATTCATTTTATAGTTTGTGTCCAGCCCCGGGATGTCCTCATCACAAAGCAGCAAATGATGCGGCGACACTTCTGCTGTCACTCTGATTCCCGCTTTTTTCGCATCGCGTACAACTCTGACAGATTCTTTCGTGCTGATATGGCATACATGATAATGGCAGTTTGCCGCCTCAGCCAGTAGCACATCGCGGGCAATATGAACCGATTCACACACAGAAGGAATGCCGTTTAGCCCGTTCGCTTTGGAGAATGTCCCCTCATGTACGCTCCCTCCGTAAATTAAGGAGTTGTCCTCGCAATGTGCAACAATCGCTTTGTCAATTGCGGCTGCCCGTTTCATCGCTTCATACATCATTCCTGCTGTCTGTATACCAACGCCGTCATCTGTAAAAGCAAATGCCCCGGCTTCTTTTAACGCTTCAAAGTTTGTCATTTCATCGCCGATTTGTCTGATCGTAATGGATGCATATGGAAGAACTCTTACGCATGATGTTTCTTTAATTCTGTTTTGCACCCATTCCATCTGCTCCTTTGTATCAGGAACCGGCCGCGTATTCGGCATTGCTGCTACTGTAGTATAGCCGCCGCGTGCTGCTGCTTTTGCTCCGGTTTCAATGGTTTCTTTTTTCTCTCCGCCCGGCTCTCTAAAGTGTACGTGGAGATCCACAAACCCAGGTGAAACGAGCAATCCTTTTGCGTCAATGACCATTTCTTCCTCAGCTGCATCAAGCTTGCCGATTTCTGAGATGATTTCTCCTGTCACTCGAATGTCCGCTTCTGTTTTTTCACCGTTTTCGTTAAGTATCCAGCCGTTTTTAATGAGATATGACATACGCTGCTTCTCCTCTTTTCACTTTGGTTTGTAAGGCACGCTGTATCACTGCCATTCTGATAAAGACGCCATTTTGCATTTGCTTGAAGATTCTTGATTTTTCACTTTCTACTAGGCTGTCAGCAATCTCCACTCCTCTGTTTACCGGAGCAGGATGCATAATGATCGCATGCTGCTTCATGCGCTCAGCCCGTTCTGCGGTCAAGCCGTATTGATTTAAATAACCTTCCTGGCTGACAGCAGACTGATGTCTTTCATTTTGAATGCGCAGCAGCATGACGACATCGGAAGCCTCAACCGCTTCATCCATTGAGACATATGTGCCGAATGTATTCTCTTCATCCTGCCATTCAGAAGGACCTGAAAACAGGACGCGGGCACCCAATCTTGTCAACACTTCCGCATTAGACCTTGCCACTCTGCTGTGCTTGATATCGCCGTGAATGGAAACGGTAATCCCTTTGAACGTATTAAACTCTTCATAAATCGTCATTAAATCCAGCAGTGATTGTGTCGGATGCTGGCCGCATCCGTCTCCCGCATTCAGAATCGGGATATTCACCTGGCTGACAAGCGCTTGATAGTATTCATCCTCACTGTGCCTGATGACACAAACGTCCACACCGATTGATTCAAGCGTCCGGATGGTGTCATATAAGGTTTCGCCTTTTTGCACGCTTGTGCTTGTTCCATCAAGATTCAGGACATTCATGCCGAGCTTTTTCTCCGCCACTTCAAAGCTGAATCGCGTTCTCGTGCTTGGTTCAAAAAACAGGTTAGCTGCAAACGTTCCTGTCAGCTGATTGTCTGTTTTTCCGCTTTTGAGATCTTGTGCTGTTTGAAGCAAATCTTTGATTTCCTCAGTGCTGAGTTCACTCATCGTCGTTAAATGCTTCATGTTCTTTCCCCTCTCTTTTCAACTTAAGGCTGAAAAAAACCCCGGTCTAAGATAGACTCGGGGTACGGTTAAATAGAGGGCAGCATTGAAGCTTCCTTCTCTTCATAACCCTTCCAAGCCTCTCTGGACTTTCATTAAAAGGTTTTAGATATGATGTTGTTCAGATGTGTCTGCCTGCTCTTCCTTCGCCTGCGGAAGAATCAGGTTTAAGATGACACCGACAATTGCGGCAAGCGCCATTCCTGACACTTGGAATCCGCCTTGAGATACTTGGATAAAAGCGCCTCCTACACCGATGACAAGGATTACTGATGTAATAATGAGGTTTCTGTTGTTTTCATAATCAATTTTGTTGTCAATCAGCATTCTCAGGCCGCTTGAAGCAATGATTCCGAACAGCAGGAAGGAGACGCCTCCCATGACCGCTGACGGCACTGAACTGATCAGCGCTGAAATTTTGCCGATAAAGCCGAAGCAACAGGCAATCACTGCCGCTCCTCCGATGACAAAGACGCTGAATACTCTTGTGATGGCCAGCACGCCAATGTTTTCTCCGTAAGTCGTTGTCGGCGGACCGCCGATCAGGGAAGCGAGGATTGTCGCCACACTGTCACCCATAATAGAGCGATGAAGACCTGGCTTTTTAATGAAGTCTTGTCCGACAACCTTGCTCAGCACCATTTGGTGGCCGATATGCTCTGACATTGTGACAAATGCGACAGGAACCATTGCGGCTGCGATGCCGAGTGTAACTGATGGTGAATAATCTTTGAACGGAATGATAAATTCAGGCACTGCAAACCATTTCGCGTCAAGCACCGGCTGGAAGTTGACAATCCCTTGAGTAAGGGCAAACAGGTATCCGCCGATGATTCCGATCAGAACCGGAATCAGGCTTAAAAATCCTCGTAAGAAAATCGCACAAATAATCGTGATTGCCAGCGTAACTCCTGCGACACTAAAGTGCTTTAAGCTGTAGACCAACTCACTCGCGTTCGGATCAGCATACATCGCCATATTTACTGCAGTGCTTGCCAGTCCCAGCCCGATGACGATAATAACAGGCCCTACGACTACAGGCGGGAGAATCTTCATCAGCCATCCTGTTCCAAGCTGCCTGATCAATAAGGCAATCAGCCCGTACACCAGCCCTGCAAGAAACGCTCCAACCATTGCCGCCCCCGGCCCGCCGGTCGCTTTTACCAGAATGATCGGAGAAATAAAGGCGAAGGACGAACCGAGATACGCCGGAATTTGTCCTTTGGTAATAAGAAGGTACGCCAGTGTTCCGATGCCGCTTGTCACCAACGCCACAGCAGGACTCATTCCGACGAGCTTCGGAACCAAAATGGTTGAGCCAAACATGGCAAACAAATGCTGAAGGCTGAATGAAACCCAAGAGAAAGGTGTCGGGACATCCCTGACCCCTAAATTTACTTTTTTCTTACTCATGATGATTTCCCCCTGATTGTTGACTTTCATTTTAGGATGACTCAATGACTGTATAAAAAAACCTCTTTGCATTTTTACGCAAAGAGGCATACAAAGACCTGCCGAATACTTTTTGGGCCTTTGTTGTGCACCTCTTTGCAACCTCTCTGGATTGCCCTTAAAAAGGTGATCTATTATTCGTTTTCATAAATGGCGACGAGATCGTTTTGGTCTACCTCATCAAGCTGAACCATAACCTTTTCAGACTTTGATGTCGGGATGTTTTTCCCGATATAATCCGCTCGGATCGGCAGCTCCCGGTGCCCTCTGTCCACAAGCACTGCAAGCTGAATGGAGGAAGGTCTGCCTACATCAACAAGCGCATCCATTCCTGCTCTGACTGTTCTTCCGGTATACAGAACATCATCAACGAGAATGACTTTTTGATCTGTAATATCTACCGGAATATCTGCACCTTTTACAAGCGGTTCATCGTTGCTCGTTTTTTTAGAAAGATCGTCTCTGTAAAGAGTAATATCAATTTCACCGACTGTAACAGGATTTCCCTCAATCTGTTCAATGCGTTCCGCAAGGCGTTTTGCCAGGTAAATCCCTCTTGTCTTAATACCGACAAGAATGCAGTTATTCATTCCTTTATTGCGTTCGATCATTTCGTGAGCAATCCTGGTCAGCGCTCGTCTGATTGCCTGTTCGTCGAGAATGACAGCTTTTTGATTCAATGTGTGACACCTCACAGTTCATATAGAAGAAAAAACCCCTCCTGCCAGAGCATAGAGGGGTTTTAGGACAAGGTGCGCGCCTGTACACGCATCCCGTCTATCCGTTATCCTTCTCAGCCTCTCTGGACTGTTTTAAAGAATCTATTCAGCTTCGTTTATTATTTCAGAAAAGAAACCCTCTGTCAACCGTTTTTTCTGAGGTTTTCGATTAATTCTGCCATATCCTCAGGAAGCGGCGCTTCAAATTCGACATATTCTCCTGTTCGTGGATGGTCAAAACCTAAAACTCCCGCGTGAAGCGCTTGGCCATTAAAGTCGATTGTTTTTCTTGGGCCGTATTTCGGATCGCCTGCTAATGGGAATCCGATATATTTCATATGAACACGAATTTGATGGGTTCTCCCTGTTTCAAGCTGGCATTCCACTAACGTAAAATCCTGAAAACGCTCTAGTACATGAAAATGAGTGACAGCGTTTTTGCCATCACGTGTCACAGTCATGCTTTGACGGTCTTTCTTATCTCGTCCGATCGGCGCGTCAATTGTTCCGTCATCGTGAGAAATAAGCCCGTGGACAACGGCCGTATATTTTCGGGTGACCGTTTTGTTGACCAATTGGTTTACGAGTGACTCGTGCGCCATATCATTTTTCGCCACCATTAATAACCCGGACGTGTCCTTATCGATTCTGTGAACAATACCCGGACGCATCACACCATTTATTCCGGAAAGGTCTGTGCAATGAGCCATAAGGCCGTTTACAAGTGTGCCCGTAAGATGCCCGGGTGCTGGGTGAACAACCATTCCGCGAGGTTTGTTGACGACCAGCACATCCTGGTCCTCATAATAAATATCCAGATCCATAGGTTCTGCCAAGACGTCGAGCGCTTCCGGTTCGGGTACAGTGACGGTCACCTGATCACCCGGCTGAATTTTATAATTCGCTTTCACCGCGCTTCCGTTCACGACAACCTGTCCGTCTTTTACCCATTGCTGAACTTGGGTTCTTGACCAATCATTCTCAGTCGATGCCAAAAATTTATCAATCCGCTCACTTTTTTGTTCTTCTGAAGCGGTTATATCAATTTGATTCATGCTATTGCTCCTTTTTCTTTTTCCCGCTGTCCAACAGCATTTGTATAAATAAAAGCATTACGCCGACACATAGTGAAGAGTCCGCGATGTTAAATATCGGGTAATTGTAATTGACAATAATAACATGGATAAAATCCACAACTTCCTGTCTGACAGCCCGATCGATAAAGTTGCCGATGGCACCGCCAAGCATAAGTCCGAGGGCAACGCCAAGAAGCCTTTGTCCCTTTGTATAACGCTGTATGTAATAAACAATACCAATAATAACAGCGGTTGTTATGAGGTAGAAAAACCACATTTGACCCGCTAATATCCCCCATGCAGCACCCGTATTGCGATGGGAGGTGATATAGAATACCTGATCAATGATCGGAATGCTTTGGCCAAGTTCCATGTTCTTAACAACTAGCCATTTTGTCAATTGATCGGCTGCAATAATAAGTAGTGCAATCATATAATACAGCACAAACGTTCCTCCAGTTTACGGTTACTTTAATCCATTATGCATTTTATCAATAAAAAGCACTGGAGTAAAGAAATATCAGGCATATTAACCGGACAGACACTGTTATTCATACAGTGCCTGACCATATTCGATATCCGTTGATTTCCATATCGGAAGCGTTTTTTTCTCAAATTGGACAGAATAAAGAAAATCGTTTGCTGTTCGGGCCGTCGGCAGCACTGCCAGCTTTGCAAGAGGAATGGGGGCCCCAGTTTCTTCACAGTATCCGAATGTGCCGTTTTCGATTTTGGACAATGCAAGGAGAACGTCTTGAAGTTCTTCTTTAATATGATAGATCAGAGTTGCTTTTTGTTTTTGATTGATTGCTGCTTGCGGGCTTGTAGAAACCTGAAAGCAAGAATACTCAAATAATCTCGACTGTAATTCTTCTTTCATCAGAAGAAGTTCCGTATAAATTGCGGTCAGTTGATCATTCATTCTTCACAACTCCTGCTCTTAACGTAGTATCTTTATTGTTGCCTGTGAATGATGATCTAAAGCCCATAAGATTTTTCCTTTCGTTCTAAAGGATGTCACTCTTGGCACAAAAAAAGCCCGGCTTTTACGCCGGGCTCTTTTGCATTATTTTTGATAGTATTTTTCAACGATTTCAGCGTTGCGTAATGAAAGTGTAGGATATTTCGGATTTGCCCCTACATCTTTTGAAATCACACGAGATCTCTCACACATTTCGCCTTCCGCTTTCTCGACAGCGATTTTACCCGTCGCAAAGCTTTGCGCATCGTTCGGCGCTTCATTTTCTTCGCTGATTGTCAGTTCAGACACAATAAACAGCTGAGAAAGGTTTTCTTTTATGGAAGCCAAGAGCTCCTTGTTTTCTTTGTTTGGATACAATTTCAGGTTTGCTTCCAAAGATTTACCGATAATTTTTTCATTTCGCGCAGTTTCTAATGCTTTCAACACGTCATCACGAAGAGCCATAAAGCGGTCAAATTTTTCTTCAGTCGCTTCACTGTTTGGAACCGCGATTGTTTCCGGCATATCGGTCAGCTGAACGCTCTGCTCTTCAACAAATGTTAAATGAGACCACAATTCGTCTGCCGTATGTGGAAGGATAGGCGCTGAAAGCTTCACTAATGCAAGAAGCGTTTCGTAGAATACTGTCTGCATGCTGCGTCTATCCGGATGATCCGCATGCTCGATGTAGACAATATCTTTTGCAAAATCAAGGTAGAATGAGCTCAATTCGATTGTGCAGAAATTATGAATGCTGTGATACACAACCGCAAATTCGTACTCATCATACGCTTTTTTCACTTTATCAATCAGCTTGTTCAGCTTAATCAGCATATACTGATCCACTTCACGAAGATCTTCGACAGCCACCGCATTTGTTTTTGGATCAAAATCGAAAAGGTTGCCGTGAAGGAAACGGAACGTGTTGCGGATTTTACGATATACTTCCGCAACTTGCTTCAGAATAGCGTCAGACACGCGAACGTCCGCCTGATAATCCACCGAAGATACCCATAATCTTAAGATGTCGGCACCAAGCTGTTTCATGACTTTAGCCGGAACAACAACGTTACCGATTGATTTACTCATCTTGCGTCCTTCTCCATCCAGTGCGAACCCATGGCTGAGCACACCTTTATACGGCGCTTTCCCTGTTACGGCTACTGCTGTAGAAAGAGAAGAGTTAAACCAGCCGCGATATTGGTCAGATCCCTCTAGGTATAAATCAGCCGGGCGAACGAGGTCATCACGTTCTTCAAGCACTGCTTGATGTGAAGAGCCTGAATCAAACCAAACATCCATGATATCCTGTTCTTTTGTAAATGTGCCGTTCGGGCTGCCAGGATGCGTAAAGCCTTCCGGAAGAAGATCCTTTGCTTCTTTTTCAAACCAAATGTTTGATCCGTGCTGTCTGAACAATTCAGAAACATGTTCAATGGTTTCATCTGTAATAATCGGTTCTCCGTTTTCAGCGTAAAATACTGGAATCGGCACACCCCACGCACGCTGTCTGGAAATACACCAGTCTCCGCGGTCCCGAACCATGTTGTGCAAACGCTGCTCGCCCCATTCAGGAACCCATTTGGTTTCTTTAATGGCATCCAGCAGGTCTGATCTGAAATCTTTAATAGACGCAAACCATTGCGCTGTCGCTCTGAAAATGGTTGGTTTTTTTGTTCTCCAATCATGCGGATAAGAGTGAGTAATGAATTCAAGCTTCACAAGTGCGCCTTTTTCATCGAGCTGCTGTGTGATCGCTTTATTTGCATCATCATAGAACATGCCTTCAAACCCAGGAGCTTCGCTTGTCATTACACCTTTTTCATCAACCGGGCAAAGCACATCTAAACCGTATTTTTGGCCGATGATAAAGTCATCTTCCCCATGTCCTGGCGCTGTATGAACACAGCCTGTTCCGGCATCAGTTGTTACGTGTTCACCAAGCATAACGAGAGAGTCTCTGCCATATAGCGGGTGTTCAGCGATAATGTTCTCAAGGTCTTTCCCTTTGACCGTTCTTGTCACTTCATACTGATCAAATCCGCATGCCGATGCAACATTTTCGACTAATGCACTTGCTACGACAAAGCGGTCATCACCTACTGCAATCACGCTGTACTCAAGATCAGGGTGCACTGAGATTCCGAGGTTCGCCGGAATTGTCCAAGGCGTTGTTGTCCAAATGATGATGCGCTCGCCGTTTTCAAGAACGCCTTTTCCGTCTTTTACACCAAAAGCGACGTAAATAGATGCTGAACGTTTGTCTTGATATTCGATCTCGGCTTCAGCCAGAGCAGACTCACTTGAAGGTGACCAGTTAACCGGTTTAAGGCCTTTGTAAATGTAGCCTCGTTTTGCCATTTCACCAAATACGCGGATTTGCTGCGCTTCGTATTCCGGTTTTAATGTCACATATGGGTTTTCCCAGTCACCGCGGACACCAAGACGTTTGAATTGCTCACGCTGTCCCTCGATTTGCTTCCAAGCGTACTCTTCGCATAGTTTGCGGAATTCCGCTACTGACATTTCTTTGCGGTTGACCTTTTTGTTTTTTGTCAGAGCTGTTTCAATTGGCAATCCGTGTGTATCCCAGCCCGGCACATACGGTGCGTTGTAGCCGCTCATTGATTTATAGCGGACAATGAAGTCTTTCAAAATCTTGTTAAGTGCATGGCCCATATGGATGTCGCCGTTTGCATACGGAGGTCCGTCATGTAAAACAAATTTCGGGCGGTCTTTCGTCCGTTCCTGAACAAGACGATAGATATCCTCTTCCTCCCATTTTTTTTGAATGTCAGGCTCACGGTTTGGCAAATTTCCACGCATCGGGAAATCTGTTTTCGGCATTAAGAGCGTGTCTTTAAAATCCATTTTCATTCCTCCACTGCATTTTTTCAGAAAATAAAAAAAGCCCTCTCATCCCATAAGGGACGAGAAAGCTTATCTCGCGGTACCACCCTTTTAGAAAAAGCAAGCATACACTTTTTCCTCTTGAGCATCGTAACGTGATGAACGTCCTAACCTACTGTGAGTTCAGCAAGGAAACTAAAGGGCTGATCTACATGATTCCGGCCATCCCGGACTCTCACCATCTCCGGGTCGCTATGAAGGCCTGAAGGAAACATGACTGTCCCTTTCAACCGTTTTTTCATCTGAATTTATGAACGTATTATATTCGACAAGCTAAGAAAATGTCAAGATAATCAGAGAATTTATTCCTTTTCCTCAAATACAGCGTCGACTTCATACTCAAGGAGATGATCCCAATCGTCATTTTTCAGAAGATCAAGCTGAGCTTCAATCAGCATTTGGAAACGTGTTCTAAACACTTTAGACTGTTTTTTCAGCTCTTCAATTTCCATTGCAATTTTTCTTGATTTTGATAACGATTCGTTGATAATGCGATCAGCGTTTTTCTCCGCTTCCCGAACAATCAGCTTTGCCTCTTTTTGAGAATTGCGTTTTACGTCTTCAGCCGCTTCTTGAGCAACTAAAATTGATTTATTCAATGTTTCCTCAATATTGGCAAAGTGTCCGATTCTTTCATCTAGCTCATTGACTTTCGCTTCAAGCTCAGTTTTCTTGCGGAGAACAATTTCGTAATCTTTTCTGACTTGGGCTAGGAATTCATTTACTTCATCTTCATCATATCCGCGAAAACTTTTTGTAAACGTCTTGTTGTGAATATCATTTGGCGTTAATGGCATGATGCCACCTCCATTTTTTACATTTCAGTACGGTTATCTAGTTCACATTATAAAACAAATTTCGCACAGATGGAGAAAAAAACTGAAAAACCGACTATTTTTGTCGTTCAAACGTAACTCTCCATTTGTCTTTTTTGGTTTTCCCTTCGATTTTTGTTAAGCTGCACCGGCCAAAACCTCTGATTGACAGCATGTCCCCTTCCGCGACTATGTATGAAGGATCTTCAACCACCTTCCAGTTCACTTTCACAAGGCCGTTTTTCACAAGCGTCTGTGATTTCTGGCGGGATTGCCTGCTCATAGAGGCGCAGACGGCGTCAAGCCTTAAAGAAGAAACCGTGTCATCTCTTATTTCGACATCAACTGCTGGAATGTTAAGGTCTGACAAGTCGATTTTCTCTAGGCTGACCGCCGCTTTGCCTGCTTGGGTCAGCTGTGCAGCCACAAAATCAGCGGTATCGGCTGAGACAATCAATTGCACTGCTGTCTCAGAAAACACGATGTCACCGAATTTTTGCCGCTTTAATCCTATGCCCATTAATGCACCAAGCAGAGAACGATGATCTACTGAGACAAACTTGTCAGCATAACGGACGTTAAACGCCTGCAATTCAAAATCCGATTCTTCCGGAGTAATGTACTCTGGATACAGAATCGCCCGTTTCCGCTCCGCTCTGTTATAGCCGCCGGAAAAAGCAAGCCCGACGTCAGCCTGTCCCGTAACAGCAGAGAGGATGACCTGCTCTCGGGGATCTAAAAAGTCGGTCAGCTTCATCCGGTACTGCTCCTGGACAATTCTTTTCCATTCGAGCGCCTGATCAATAAAGGCCCGCTCGTCTTTTCTGAAGTGCTGATATATATCGCTCATCGTCTTTCCCTTCTATGTAAAGAGGCTTGGCTGCTGCCAAGCCCCTATCAAACTGTCACATTAAAACGCAATCATGCGATAAAGCCCCCACAAGCCGGTTGTCGCAAACCGAAGCACAAGTATTGCTACGATTGGTGAAATATCCAGCATTGCAATCGGAGGGATGATTTTTCTGAATGGTTCGAGATATGGTTCACAAATCGAAGCCAAAAAACGCCCGACTGCTGTTTCCCTCGTACTCGGCACCCATGACATAAAAATATATATGATCAGGGCAAATGAGTATATTGTGATTAATAAGTTTAAAACCGAAAAAACTTGATAAAGGATCATCTCGCTTTACCACCTCTGATGTTCGTCTTCAGATATGAGCTCAGAAATTGTGCCTGATACATCTACGTTGTCAGGCGTGCAGAGGAAAATATCTGAGCCGATTCTTTGAATATCGCCGCCGATGGCATAAACGGTTCCGCTTAAAAAGTCAACAATCCGCTTCGCCTGGTCATGCTGTATCCGCTGAAGATTGACGACAACTGCCCGCCGGTTCTTCAAATGGTCGGCTATTTCCTGCGCCTCCGCATAAACGCGCGGCTCACTCAACACCACTTTAGAGGATTTCTGAACACTTTGCAAGCTCACTACATTCTGTTTGCCCGCAGGTTTATTCCCGTTGTAAGCCGGCTTTTCTTTTTGCTCATGCTCCTCATGAGATTCCCGCTCTGTCTCAATATATTCATATTCGTATTCTTCATCTTCCATTGAGAAAAAGTTTTTCAGTTTATTTTTCATACTCATTGCTGTACACCCCCTGTTTCATTTCCGACTAACGATGAGCCGATTCTAATATAAGTAGCTCCTTCTTCAATTGCAATTTCAAAATCATTTGACATGCCCATCGACAGTTCAGTACACGGAGCGTTCGGCTGGTTCAGCTTCTGAACCTGGTCACGGAGTTCTCTCAGCGACCTGAAACAGCTTCTGATCTGATCTTGATCATCAGTCAGCGGAGCCATTGTCATCAGCCCGGCAACAAGGATATGTTCGAAACCGGAAAGCTCCTGTATGAATGGAATGACTTCTTCTTTTTTCATGCCGTTTTTAGAAGGCTCAAGAGAGGTATTGACCTGCACAAAGCATCGTACAGTACCTTCAGCCCGTTTTTCAATTTCTTTCGCTAATGAGAGCCGGTCTAGGGAATGGATATAGGAAACCGCATTGACGACAGATTTTGCTTTTCTTGATTGCAGACTGCCGATAAAATGCCATTCCGGATTCCCTTTCATCAATTCCTGTTTGCGGAGCAGTTCCGCATCCCGATTCTCTCCGAGGCAGGTGATGCCAGCATCTACTGCCTCCTGTGCTCTTTCAGGCGATACATATTTAGTGACTGCAATAACCGTAACTTCATCGGAGCTGCGGCCCGATCTGTTACATGCTTCGTTTATTCGTTCGTTTATATGTCGTAAATTATCAACAACACGCAAGATCTTTTATGCCTCCTTCATTCCGATAAAGGACATCATCCGTCCAGTTTTCCCCTGATCGCGGCGGTGAGAATAGAAAAGAGACGGCTCGCTTTCCGTGCATAAACCGCTGACAGAAATTTGTTCACTTGCCAAACCGCTGTCCATCAGTATAAGACGGTTCAGCTCTTTCAGATCAAGCTGATATTGTGCCTTTGCCGTCTGATTAACGGCAAGGTCTGCTGAAACCGGCAATGCGCGGACAGCATCCATGACGCGGTCGTCTACCGTATAGCATGCACCGCTGATAGACGGGCCAATAACAGCGTAAATATCTGAGGGATTTGAACCTTCCTTCTCAATCCATTGCTTCACCATTTCTCTGCCAATCTGTTTGACGGTGCCTTTCCACCCGGCATGGGCGACTCCGACAAGCGACTTAACCGGATCATAAAAGAAAAGAGGCACACAATCAGCAAAGCATAATGCTAAAAATACATTTTTTTCATTTGTATATAGCCCGTCCGTTGCTTTTAGAGCCGTGTGATACTCACGGGCGCCTTTTCCCCTATCCCTCTGCGTCACTTTCTGAACGCGATTATCATGTGTCTGATCAGCGAATACCCAAGACTGCAAATCAGTATTAAACATATCGGCAATATATTCACGATTTTTAACTACATCTGCATCTTTGTCATGAACGTGCAATCCTGTATTTAACGATTCAAAAGGCTTTTGGCTGACACCGCCGTTTTTTGTCGTAAATCCGGCAATGACTTTTTTGTTGTTTTGATTCGTTTGAACCCAGTCTTGTATCATGAGTGTCGAGGGTGTGGTAAGACTGAATGGGTGATATGTATTCATGATGATCCAACCTTTCGACAAACATTTAAAAAAGCGGAATTTCCCACTTATTTTACCACATCTTACTGCATTCGTTGAGCGCCGATTTGCATATTTCTAAATGAAATGTGCCGGAAGAATCGAGACTTCCGGCATTTGCCAATCTGCGGCAGACAAGCAGGTTTATGCATGTGGTTCACTTAATCGGACTAAGATTACATCTTCCCCGATTTTTACTATATTTCGCCATGGAATGACCAATTCCTCTTCTTTTCCAAAAAATCCGAGAACTTTCCCATTTCCTCCGAGTATGATCGCCTGAATTTTTCCAGTGGTCACATTGATATCAATATCACCAATACTCCCCAGCTTTTTTCCGTTTGAGACATTGACGACATCCTTTACCTGAAATTCTGAAATGCTGATCATTCCATCACGTCCTTTTTCCGTCCTTTTGTTCAAGTATATGAACGGGCAGGCTGAACCTTGTCAGCAAGAAGAAATTTTCATGTCATTGTTCTTTTTTCCGGCTGCACCAGCTGATGATAAAATCGAGTATAATTTTTGTATACTCTACTAGCTGCTCAATCGATACCTTCTCGTTCACAGAGTGTGCATTGTGCAGATCTCCAGGACCGTATATTACGCATGGAATACCGGCATCATACAGCCATCCGCCATCTGTAACTGATTGAGAAACGTCAATAATTGGACACTCCCGTTTCACTTTCTGATGAGAGGCAGTTAGCGCTAAGACGCCTGGGTGGCCAGGGTCAACTTCCAATGCCGGAAAAATTTCTCCTCTGTCTTCTATCATAGATGAGCCTCCCCACTTGAATACAGGGCGGTTTTCCCTAAGCCAAATATCACTGTCACTCAGCCGATTGACGTAATCTTCTATTTCCGCTGCCACTTGGTCATGGGTTTCATTTGGATAAAAATGGACTGTGATCCACAGCCGGCATTCGTCCGCTATAAAAGCCGCATGTCTGCCGCCTTCTATAACTGCCGGATTAATCGTATTTGTGCCTGGTTTAAAACCGGGATAACTTTTCATAATAGACCAGTGGCGCTCAAGTTCACCGAGCCCCCCAATGATTTTTGCCATTTTTTCAATTGCGCTTGCTCCGAATGTTCCTCCGCCTGCGTGAATCATATTCCGTCTCGTTCCATCATGAAATGTTTGACTGCTTTTGATTTCGATCCAGCCTGTAATGACACCCCCTTGGCCTTGAATATGCATATCGCTCGTATCCGCGACAATTGCAAAATCAGCGTGGTAGCCCCTCTTGCAGCATTCAAGTGTGCCGGCTTCTCCAACTTCCTCCCCAATAACCGATTGCAGAATCAGATCACCGGGAAGTTCAATGCCTGCTTCACGAATCAATTTGACAGCAAACAGCACACACGCCATTCCGCCCTTCATATCGGAAGCGCCCCGCCCGATTAAGAGACCGTTTTTTTCAATTGGATGAAATGGATCATGCTCCCATTCTTCATCCTCTTTTACCTCTGCCACATCTACATGGCCATTGATAATCAGGCTATAATAATCTGCTGAATCTGTTCCTTTTAGCTTCCCTACAACATTGGGATCTCCAGGGTACACATCCCATTTGTCGATCGAGAATCCCAATTCATTTAAATATCCCGCAATCCAAGACTGAATGCCCTCTGTATTTCTTGCAGGCGGAGCGGGTGTTTGATAAGAAATCAGCGTTTTCGCAAGCTGAATAAGCTCCTCCTTATGTTCTTCCACTTTTTTTTGCAAAGAGTCTATTTGTTGATCCAATGTAAATCCGCTCCTATTCTTTAAAATCAAAAAAGCCGTTTCAAATGTGATGAAACGGCTTAATAAAAACAAACGGAGTCCGATGTACTCCGCTTTTCACCGCTTCCCTCCGCTGGCATGATCCAGATCAGGTCAAAAGGGTTGAGACAAAGTCTCTCTCAGCTTCGCAAAGCACCCCTAGGATGAATCTATATATGTTTGTCAGGCATTCGTTATCGGCTCAGCTCTTGTTAAAAACGGCCGATCCTGATTCCATAATACATGGATTGGCGTATCAAAAAAAGCGGAAAGTATTTGATCAGTAAGCATTTCCTTTATTTCTCCGGATTCAAAGACCTCTCCCTGTTTTAATAAAAGGGCTTTATCAAAGACAGGCAAAATTTCTTCAGCATGATGAGTCACATAAAGGATAGATGGTGCATTTTCTTTGTTTGCAATGTATGTAATCGTATCTAACAGCTTTTCCCGGGCAATAAAATCCAGTCCTGTGACTGGTTCATCCAGTATCAGCAACTCCGGATCGGCCATTAGTGCTCTAGCAATCAATGCTCTTTGTTTTTCCCCTTGAGAAAGGGTTTCATAGCGGCGATCGGCATATTCAATTGCTCCCAAGTCCTCTAACAAACCTATCGCTTTTTCCCTTGTTTCCTTACTTGGCGTTTCATATAACCCAATCGAAGCGTAAGCTCCGCTCAAAGCAATTTCAAAGGCTGAATCTGCCGGATACAATTTTTGCTGAAGAGCTGCTGAGACGAGGCCAATTTTACGTCTGAGCTTTTCCCCAAGCTCTGTTTTGCCAAATTCATGGCCAAGCACCTGCATCTCGCCTGATGTTGGAAAATAATATGAGCAAAGCATATTTAACAGCGCTGTCTTCCCGGCGCCATTTAGGCCGTAAAGCACCCAATTTTCCTTTTCTTCCACCTTCCAATGAATATCTCTCAGTATCCATTTCCCATTCCGTTTTAGTGAGACATTGTCAAGCTGCAAAATCATCGTGGTCCTCCTCTTTATTGCCTTTTATAATTGTTTTAATTTTCATAAAACTTTGTACGAACTAGGATACCTTACTTTTTCCAAAACGTAAACCATCCATAATCAATAGAAAAGCCTTTAAAACAACATCGTTTTAAAGGCTTTTCATTATTGATGAATATTTTTATTCATTTGTTTGATAGCCGCTTTTTCAAGTCTGGACACCTGCGCTTGAGAAATTCCGATTTCCTCGGCGACTTCCATTTGGGTTTTCCCTTGGAAGAATCGCTTTCTCAAAATCATTTTTTCCCTATCATTCAGCCTTCTCATGCCCTCTTTTAAAGCCAGCTCTTCAATCCATTGTGAATCTGTATTACGCTCATCACTGATTTGGTCCATCACATAGATCGGGTCTCCGCCGTCGTTATAGATCGGTTCAAATAGAGAAACCGGATCCTGAATGGCATCAAGCGCAAATACAATTTCCTCATGCGGTACTTCAAGAACTTTTGCGATGTCTTCTGCAGTCGGCTCCTTGCTTGTCTCACTGATTAACCGCTCTCTTACCTGAAGCGCCTTGTAAGCGATGTCCCGGAGTGATCTTGAGACACGGATCGGGTTATTATCACGTAAATACCTGCGGATCTCTCCGATAATCATAGGTACAGCGTATGTTGAAAACTTAACATTGTGGCTTAGGTCAAAATTATCAATGGATTTCATTAGTCCGATGCAGCCGACTTGAAATAAGTCATCAACATACTCCCCTCTGTTATTAAATCGTTGAATGACACTTAAGACAAGACGCAAGTTCCCGTTTACAAGCTTTTCTCTTGCTGAATCATCGCCTTCATCCTGCAGCTGCCTAAACAGCCTTCTCATCTCTTCATTCTTGAGTACTGGTAATTTGGAGGTATCCACCCCGCAGATTTCGACTTTATTTCTCGACACTTTTTTCCCTCCCTACAGGAGCTGCTGTACAACGTTAAGTATCTCCTTGGGTGGGAAAAATATGCACTGCACTCAGACCGAAAAACTGTCGAAATCAGGAAATCCCTGTAAAATCAAGGGGTTCTAACCATAAAATTTTTTACACCATTTTGTTGAACTCTTTTCTCAACCTTTTTATAATTCTTTTCTCAAGCCGCGAAATATAAGACTGAGAAATCCCCATCATATCCGCTACATCCTTTTGGGTTTTTTCTTCTTCACCGACAAGCCCAAACCGCAGCTCCATGATTTGCTTTTCTCTCTCATTAAGCTGTTCAAGCGCTTTTTTCAAAAGCTTTTTATCGACGTTAGCTTCTATGTCTTTAGTGATGATGTCATCGTCAGTGCCGAGCACATCAGAAAGCAAAAGCTCATTGCCGTCCCAATCAATATTAAGCGGTTCATCAAAGGAAACCTCTGAACGGATTTTGTTATTTCTTCTTAAATACATCAGGATTTCATTTTCTATACACCGGGAGGCATAGGTAGCAAGCTTGATTTTCTTTTCTGGATTGAATGTATTCACAGCTTTGATTAGACCGATGGTACCGATGCTGATTAAATCCTCTATATTAATTCCCGTATTTTCAAATTTACGGGCGATATATACGACCAGACGCAAATTGCGTTCAATTAGAATGGCGCGCGCCGCCTGATCGCCGTTTGGGAGCTTCATTAACAAAACCTGCTCCTCATCTTTAGATAATGGAGGCGGCAGGGCTTCACTCCCGCCTATGTAATAGACTTCATCACTTTTCAGCCCAAGTTTCATCAGCAGCTTATACCAGAGGTGCGTCAACCGTAATTTCAGTTTTTTCATCTTCCTCTCCCTTCTAAATGTCACGCCGTTTGAGTATGATAAGTAACGGACATTTGCGAACATTATGAAACGTGTTTGACAGCCTTGCCCGAAAGCATTTTCGGATGAATAATCGCGTCAAACTCTCCATCTGCCGACAGCTTTGTTGTGCTGATGCCGATTAAACATTTATCTGCAGAAATCATTTCTTCTTTTGTCATAATCGTTACGTGATCCGGTTTAACGCATAATAAAAATTGATTTTGCTGACCAACTCCCCTGTATGGAATCAATCTCATTTTATCTAAAAAGCGAAAGGAATCATCGAGCTGTTCGATGGCTTCCAATGGGTCTGTATTTCGAATGATCATCGTTTCGGCTGTTCCGAAAATCGGCTCCAGTTTATCAATGTAAATGATCATTACCGGTGTTTTTGTAAGAGGATCGTACAGCTGATTACCGGAATCAATCAGGCCTCTGACATGAAGTGTTTGGCTGCCCAAATCTGCCTGCACGCTGACTCGTTCCTCATATTGAATGTTTTTTGTTTCAATATCTTCAATTCTTCTTTTAGAAAAAAACCATAATGCTGGAAAGCCACCAACAATAAACAACCAGCTGATCGGGTCTCCAAACCCTGTTTGATTGGTAATCATGACACCGTTTTGAACAATAGAATTTGACTGCAGCAAAGAATGGGCTCCGATAATTCCTCCCCCCATTAAAAAAGTGGCAAAATAAAAGGAAAACAAATTTTGAAAGAAAAACCGAAATCTTTTAAAGCCAAATGTCACCACCACAATCACAACTGAAAAAGCTAGCTTCCCAGCCGGATGTTCAACAATCGGCGAAAAAGGAGTAAACATCAAAAGGACAATACTGGAACCGATGAACGCTCCGCCTACCAGTCTTCTTTTTTTTACATGCCGTTTTAAAATAAATGCCGTGAGCAAAAGCAAAAGTGCATCAAAACAAAAGTTTAACAGCCAAATGACATCTAAATAGATTTTCACATCTGACTCCTTTCTTTCTTGCCTCACGCTGTTCCCCTTCTTGCTTCATAAGTATAAAGCAAGCTCTGTGGGAAAGTCTGTCAATTAATGTTGAGAGGAAAATACAATTTTTCAGGGAAATCTGCTTAATTTGTCGAGGAAGTATAATGAGAGGATATAAAAAAAGCTGCCAATGACGGCAGCTTTTTTCCACTTAATTTTCTGTGTTGATATTAAGTTTTCCATTTGCAGTTTTTCTTGTTTCATTTCCATAATCATCTCGTACGATCACTTCTACTTTTGCTCCTTTTGCTTTAATAGAAGAAGTGGCTGTCCAATAGCCTTCATATCTTCCCGGAGAAATTTCTCTTAACGGGAGTTCGGTGGCGTTTTGCACACTCGCTCTTGCATTTGTCAGCGGCATACGAATGATAAACGTTGCATCTAAATCCTCAGCGCTTGAGAAAGCGATTTTCACAGATTCACCGGCTTTTAAGTTTTTATCCTCTCCCGGAATTAAGCCGGAAATGACAGGCTTATCAAAATTGACATCAATGACAGCCTTTTTCGTCGTTTTGTTGCCTGCTAAGTCTGTAGCAATCACCTTGATTTCATTGCTTCCATTCTCCAAAAGAATCCGGGCTGAGTATGAACCATCGGTTATTGTTGCTTTTTTGCCATTCACCTTGACGTCTTTCAGATTGTCATCGGATACAGCCCCTTTGACAGTCAGCGTTTCTTTATTTGTTTTCCCGCCATCCTTTGGAGTGTCCAGCGTTAACTCAGGCTTTTCTTGATCAAGCGTGACCGTGATTGGGCTGGAGGCATCTGTTGTTCCGTTGTCAGTTGATGCAGTTGCCGTCAGCTCATTTTCACCCTTGTTGAGTGTGATGCCTGTCTGGAACGTGCCGTCCGCGGCAGTTTTTGTTTCTCCCGCTTCTTTCTCATCATTATAAATGTGTACCGTTGTACCAGGAGAAGCGTTTCCTTTTACAGTGACGTTCTCCTTATTTGTGTATGATTTGTCTGTCGGTGAAGTAATCTCAGGTACAGCAGCTTCGTAATCAACTAATGCGCGAATCATATAGTTGCCGTCTGCTTCGTCACCCGGCTCCCATTGTCCACCTATATACTGCCAGTTGCGGCCGGAATTCTTGCCGGTTTCATCCATTGCCAGTCCAGGTGAATACGGGTCAGGTTTCGACTGGATATATACGAGATAAAAATCTTTATCGACCATAATCCCTTTTGAACTGAGATCTACCTTAGTCCACTCGCCATTGCGAAGAGCTTCCGCGTTAAATGGCCCTGCAATTTTCTTGCCCGGTGCTCCGTCTTTTCCTGTGGCATCGTATACCTCAACCTTAAACTCTGTGCCGCCGGGATCAGGGAACTCTGTATCCCAGAATCTGAACAGCCCTCCTGTAAGCATGCCTTTGTCCTTGCCGTCAGCGAGCGTCATTTTTACCGCCCATCCGTTACCGGCAGCAAAATAGGAATTGGCATTCTCCGCTGTTCCGTCATCATATGCAATTTCACCCGGATAACCGACGAAAGGCTTCAATGCAGTTTCTTTTGTAACATCACCTTTTAACTCAACGGAAAATTCATCACTGTAATAACCCGGTGCAGCGACTTTAATCGTATAAGCGCCTTCATAGGCCTCCAGCGTATATTCACCTTTATCGTTTGTCATAGCTGGTTCCACCGCAGCATCCTCTACAACATAAACGGAAGCGCCTGTTACCGGCTCTCCTGTCGTTTTATTGATGACCGTGCCTTTTAATGTGCCCTTCTTCATCTCTTCTAACGTAAAATTAGCTTGTGTCGTCTGATCCGTCTTTAAAGATACTTTTTGTGTTTTCGACTGATAACCATATGCTTCTGCCATAAGCGTATAGTCTCCCGCTTTGTGCTTCAGCGTGTACTGCCCTGTGGATTGATCTGAATATGTTGATTTTCCTGTTTCCACTACACTGACTTGTGCCCTGAGCGGCAAAACTTGAGGCTGTATAGCCTTATTCTGATGTTTTACCGCTGTGTTTGCAGATGGCTTAGCCTTTTTCGGATTTACTGGCTTTTTCTTTTGCTTTCCAGACGGCTTTTCGACGCCCAGCTTATTCTTTTTGACTGTTTTTCCGGCTGATTTGTCAGAAAGCACTACATCATCAATATACCAGCCCTCTTTTGCAATGCTTTCATCAGATTGAAGGTTAAACATCACTTGAATGTTTTGGCCTTTATAAGCCGATAAATCAATTTCTTCGTCCGTCCAGCTTGATGTCTTTCCGTTATAGACACCAGCCTGCTCCCAATTCTTTTCACCTTCCGGAAGAACAAAAACGTAGCCGTAATCAAAATCATCCTCTAAATTGTGCCAGCTTTTAAATTGAAGGAACAGACTTCCTGAATCAGGTGCTTTAATAGGAGGCATAACAAGGTTCATGTTTGCTGAGTTGGCATAATTTCCTGTCAAATTCGTTCCATATACTTTTTCTCCGGATGCTGCTGTATTTGGGCCAGTTGACGGAACTCCCCATTCCCAGTTATTATTTGTTCCGCTCGCAACCCAGCCGCCGGGTGCAGTTTCAAAGTCCTGTTTATATCCCACCGTGATGCTTGGTTTCACTGTTACATCGTATATGTCAGATGAAACGACATGACCGCCAAAATCTTGAATCATCCACTTATAGCTTAGTTTAGTTCCTTTTATATCTGGGATCTCTGCCTGATACGTTCCTTTTAGATGATCACCGCTGATTCGTTTAGCCGTTATTTCTGTCCATTCACCTTGATCAAGCTTGTAGGACAGCTTTACAGATGTCACACTCACATTGTCTTCAGCTGTCAAAGTCAGTGGTAGGCTGCCACCTTCATAAGCTTCAGTTACTTTCTCATGCTGATAGACAGGAGGCTCTTGGTCATCCCCCTCTACAGAAACTTGTCCTTCCGCTTTCCCTAAACCATCTGTAACAGCGGATACAGCATCAAAAGCATTCACCAGACCATGGCCATATCCGTTATTCGGTGAATCAGGAAATGTTGAATCCGTGAGCGGTTCAGCCGTGCTGGTTAATATATCCTCCATCTCATCAACAGAAAGTGAGGCATTCGCCTGTTTTAGCAGTGCAGCAACAGCGGATACATGCGGCCCTGCCATTGATGTGCCGTCCCAACCATCCTCATATGTCTGACCGGGAACGGATGAACGAATATTAACGCCCGGTGCAGATATTTCCGGCTTTATTTCATCATATGGAGATGGCCCTTGAAGAGAAAAGTCAGCGAGCTTTTTATTGATATCAGTCGCACCAGTTGCAAACGATTCTGGATAGTTTGCCGGATTTGCGATAGAACCAGGCCCGCCGGGAATAAAGAGATCCGTATTCCCCGCTGAAAACTCAGGGAAAATATCGGCCGCACGCCAGGCATTGACCATGTCTCTGTACCATTCATCAAGTCCAGAGCCCCCTCCCCATGAGTTATTGACAACATCAGGAGCCATTTCCGGGTGGGGATTTCCTTCCGCGTCCTTTGGTGCTAAAACCCATTCACCAGCTTCCAAAATGTCAGCATCAGTGCCGCCATCTTCAGAGAACGCTTTAACAGCAATCCATTTTGCGCCAGGCGCTACACCGATTTGATTTGTTCCATCAGGTTCAGAGCCCACCATCGTGCCTGTCACATGGGTTCCATGAGCCAAATCATCATAAGGGCTTGCCTCGCCTGCTACGGCATCATACCAGTTCATTTCATTTTCAGGCTCATTAGGATTTTCCGGATTATATCCGCGATATTTCTCTTTTAATGCCGGATGATTCCATTCCACCCCGGTATCAATGGACGCAACAACCGTGCCAGTTCCATCATATCCAAGTGCCCAAGCTTTTTGGGCATCGATTTGGTCTACATTCCATTCCACACCGTCAGTTGCTTTAATAGCTTTCTGTGCTTTTTTCATATTAAATGGTGAGGATGACTTAAAAAGCTGCCGTTTCTCATTAGGAAGCACCTTCTCCACTTCGGGAAACTGCGCCACTTTTTCCATAACCTCTTTTGAGGCATGAACAGCAATCCCGTTCACCACATAATAAGAATGAATTTGGTCTGCATTTCCTTTATCTTTCTGGGCGTTCAAATATTTTAGGACATCTTGCTGGGATTCATCGGCTGTGACTTTTAAAGATGACACAACAGCAGAACGCTTTTGATATTCCGTCTTAGCAGCAGACAGCTTCTTCGATTTCGCTTTTTTAACAGCCGCTTTTGCCGCTTTTTCTGTGTTAGCCTGATCTTTAAATTTAATCAGAAAAGTCGTTTTTTCTTTCTTTTTAAAGTTTTTCTTTAATGAACTCGAAATCTTGTTTTGAATGGATTCCGCAGATTGAAGCTCCTTTTTAACAGAAGGTGAGGTGACTTTACTGCTTGCCCCGGCTGCTCCCGGAAACAGCAGTGAACTGATGACAACTGTACTTAAAACAGAGCTGATGAGTCTGTTTTTCGTTTTTTTCTTCATTTTCATCCCCCTTTTTCAACATGCTTTTTAAAAAAAGTGTCGTCCCTCCTTTTAATAATGAATGGTTTGTCAGAACATCGCTGTATATTAACTGTAGACAATCTGAATTACAGATATTGTCGTTTCATGTCATTCAATTTCCATATATATGAAAATGATAAAAATGTCACAAAAATAAATAGGTCTAATTATCTGTTTTGTTACTAAGCGAAGGAAGCAATAGGGAAAAAGACTTTATAAGAAGGAAAGTGTGAAGAGAAAAACAAAAAAGGACAAAATCGAAAACGATTTTGTCCTTTACATTAGCCGCGTTTATTACGGTTTCTTAAGAATGTCGGGATGTCAAGCGTATCATCAGCCGGCTGTGAAGTATGACGGCTTACTGTATTCTGCTGCTGAGGCTCCTCACGTTTTGGCTCACGCTTCGGAACACTTTGGTTGTGTGTTTTGATGCTTTGATTTAAGCTTGGACGCTGAGGCTTCGTCACGTCCTTCTCTTGTTCGATAAAGCCGGTTGCAATCACTGTCACCACAATCTCATCTTTTAGATTTTCATTAATAACAGAACCGAAAATCATGTTTACGTCTTGATCAGATGCCGAAGCGACAATGTCTGCTGCTTCCTGAACCTCATATAGGCTGAGGTTAGTTCCCCCAGTGATGTTCATGAGGACACCTTGCGCACCGTCAATGGCCGCTTCAAGAAGCGGGCTGGAAATTGCTTTTTTTGCTGCCTCTGCCGCGCGATTTTCCCCAGTAGCAATACCGATACCCATCAAAGCAGATCCTTTGTTTGACATGATTGTTTTCACATCAGCAAAGTCAAGGTTGATAAGACCAGGTGTAGCAATCAAGTCAGAAATACCTTGAACCCCTTGGCGAAGTACGTTATCCGCTTCACGGAATGCTTCAAGCATCGGTGTGTTTTTATCAACAATTTCAAGGATACGGTCGTTCGGGATGACGATCAGTGTATCCACCGCTTCTTTCATTGCCGAGATTCCGCCTGCAGCCTGAAGCTGTCTTTTGCGTCCTTCGAAGGTAAACGGTCTTGTCACAACGCCGACAGTTAATGCGCCTAAGTCTTTCGCGATTTGTGCGATAACCGGTGCGGCACCTGTTCCTGTTCCGCCGCCCATACCAGCTGTCACGAATACCATGTCAGCACCTTTAAGTGCTTCTTCAATCTGCTCTTTGCTTTCTTCAGCGGCTTTTTTCCCAACTTCCGGATTCGCACCTGCTCCCAATCCTCTAGTCAGCTTTGCGCCGATTTGCATTTTCACTTCTGCTTTTGACAGGTTAAGAGCTTGAGCGTCCGTGTTTACCGCGATATACTCTACTCCTTGCACTTCATTTTCAATCATTCGGTTAACGGCGTTGTTACCACCGCCTCCTACTCCGATTACTTTAATTGATGCTAAGCCGTCTATGTTTGTTTCGAACTCCAACATGCTAAATCCTCCTAATCTGCCGAATGACTATCTATCTATTCCCAAAACATGCTTAATAGTTTTTTCATTTTGCTCTGTTTATTATGTTCGGCTTGTGTTTTTTGTTTTCCTTTTGGCCGCTGCTGCACCTCATTTTGGTGATGATGCTGCTCTTGTTCCTCAGATGATGAGACTGCGATTTCCTGTATCGCTTCTTCAGGCATCTTAAAGCCTATTTTTCTGCCTTGGATTCTTGCATTCCGGCAGGCGAATTGGATCAGGCCCACTCCCGTCATATATTGAGGATCTCTTACACCGATATAATTCGGGCTTGCCACTCTGACATTGTTTTGCAGCACATCCTGCGCCAAAGACATGACACCCGGCATAGCTGCTTGTCCTCCTGTCAGCACGAAGCCTCCCGGCAGATCGGTAATACCCATACTGCGAAGCTCTTCTGAAACAATTTCAAGAATTTCTTCTACTCTCGCTTCAATGATATTCGCTGCTTCTTGCTGTGTAAATGTTTGTTTTTGATTGGTGCCTATAACGGTTACCTCAAATATTTCATCTTCCGAGGCTTCGTCATAGTAGGCATGTCCAAATTGCTTTTTCACGCGTTCTGCTTCTTCTGTTGACGTTCTCAATCCGATGGAGATATCTTTGGTGATATTTTCGCCTCCGAGAGGAATGACACGGGTAGAAGTGAGATGTCCGTTCTGGAATACGGCAATGGTTGTTGACCCTCCCCCTATATCAATGAGAGCCACACCAAGGTTTTTCTCGTCCTTTGATAATGCAGCAGAACCGGCTGCCAGCGGCTGAAGGCAAATATCAGTTATTTCAATACCAGCTCTTTCAACGCAGCGGAGTAAGTTATGTAAGATTGTTTTTGAACCGGTGATCAAGGTGCCCTCTACTTCTAAACGCACACCCAGCATTTTTTTCGGGTCGGTGATTTCATCTCTTCCATCTACGATAAACTGTTTAGGAATGACGTCAACAATCAGCTGTTCGTGCGGTACTGAAACAACCTGTGCCGCCTCCATAACACGGCGTACATCTTCAACCTGAATTTCTTTATTTTCACTGGAAACTGCTACAACACCGTTTGTATCTTGAATATTGATATAATTTCCATTAACGCCGACAATAGCTTTTCTAAGCGGAAAACCTACCATTCTTTCAGCTTGGTCAAACGCTTTTCTTATAGAATGAACGGTCTCATCTATATCAACGATTGAGCCTTTTTTCAACCCTTCAGACGGTACATTTCCCACACCGATAATATTAAGGGAATCATCTGTCATTTCTCCGACGATCACTTTTGTATTGGACGTACCGATGTCAAGACTGACGTAAAGTTCATTGTTGTTCATTCTATGGCACCTCCTCACATTTCGATCATTTCTATTCTATTATTTGCGGAACAACAATACAATGAATGTGGCTTTACAAGTGTGTAACAAAAAATAACAACAGAATATTTTTATGTGCTATTCACATTTTATGTTTATTGAAAATATTCGTTATATCCTATGTATATCCTCTTTTATATCACATTTTTTTTATTTTTTTTAGAAAGAGTCCACTTTGTTAGTAGATTTCTTCTGATAACGGCTATATTCTGAAATAATCTGACTCCAAATGCGAATATACCTGCTAAATACAAGTCTACACCAAGATGGACTCCCAGAAAAGCTAAACTTATTGCCAATATAATATTAAAAAAGAAACCGGAAACAAATACCATTTCATCATATGTACCTTGTAAATGCGCTCTGATTCCGCCGATTAATGTATCAAGTGCGGCAAGCACCGCAAGCGATAAATAGTTTGAGTATTCACTCGGTATCGTTAAGTTTGTCATTAGTCCAATCGCTATTCCGAGCACCAGTCCCAACACGGGCAGCCACATGACAATTCTCCTCCTTTTCAGTCTTTAAGCAGTTTCAGCTGTTGTACGTCCAGTGGTCTGTCATATGCTTTTAATGTTAGTTTGCTTTCAGATTTACCGGCTTTTAATGCTAAATTTTCAGATGCAAAAAGATCCTCAAGGCCTGACCCCTTCACTCTGCTGTGTAACATGTCCGGATCTTTGGCAAGCACTTTTACTGTTAAAGGATAATCGTCAAGGGCGTATCCGTCTATTTTTGTAGTGCCGTTTATATCTCTGATGACTGTATGATTCACAACTCTTCGCTCGTTAATCGAGATATGCTCTGCACCGTAGGAGTTGAGTTCATTAATCAGCTTTTTCAGCAAATCCGGAGGCGGATTTTCGATCGGCTCTCCTGTTAAGCTTTCAGAAAAAAGCGGGGAAATCGTAATGACAATTCCGCTACCTGTTATATCGGTCATGCCGGCTGTTTTTTTTAAGGATTGCAAGGTATTATTTAGCGCGGTTTCTTTTGTCATTTCTTTCGTTTGCGAATAGCTATTCAGCAGTTTGTCATATTTGTTTATTTCAGCCAGCAGCTTTTCCTGCTTCTTCTGCTCTGATGTCAGCTCTTCCCTAATATCCCACATATCTCTTGTATCCCGGACTTTGGGGTGCTTTAACGAATTAAACTGAACAGATATCATCAGGCCGAAGATGACCATAAGCACACTGATGCTTATGAAGGAACGCTTTATTTTCAATCTATTTCACCCGCTTTTTCAGTCATTCCTTCGTTTTCAGAATCGGTTTCATTTGTACGTTTTTCTCTTTTTCTGCCGACACAGAAATATGATCCATTGACAGCTGATCAATTAGGCCTCCTACGATATTTAACGAGGGCAGCAGGACATCTGGATCTCCAATAGCGGATACCGTAAACGGAGCAGGATGCTGCACCCCGTCTACCGTTACCACAGGACCATTGCATTTGATATACGAATCATGCGTCAAACGCTGTCCATTAACGGCGACAGCTGCCGCTCCTGAGATATACAGTTCGTTTACTACTTGGAAGATATGGCTTTCGTGAACGATGTAACTATTCACATTCTCCCCTTCCGGTATGTATGACGCATCTTCCAATGTCACCTCAACGCCTTCTCCCTGCACACCGACTTCCCCAATATACATCCTGTATTTTTCTGTATCTTCGAGGACATTATAGTATTCCGACTTCTCTTTCTTCAGCTTATTTTCCGCCTGGCGGACTTTGTTTTGCTTTTGATATAATTCTTTTTCAAGCTTCTTATTTTCTTTCTCTTGTTTCAGAAGTTCATCTCTCAGCGCATATTCTTTTTTCCACTCTTCCGTCTCAGCCGCGCTTTTGTTGTTTTCTTTTGTCATTTGAAAAGAAAATGAAATCAAAAAGCCTGCGATAAGCATAATCAAGGAAAGAAGGACTGCTGATTTGCCCCTCAATTTTCATCTTCCTTTTTAGCAGCTTTATCGTTTTTCCCAAACTCTTCAAAATAGGTGGCAACTTCTAAATGAATGATTCCTTTTTTATTGCTGCTTAGCTGAGAAATGATAGAAGGATACGTCTTCATTCGGTCTGCAAACGTTTTAATAGATGCAGTGACAACATAACCGTCGTTCATGTACAACTTAATACGGTTTTCATCCATTTTTACAGGCGTATAATAAATCTCTGAAATCGACTGTTTTAACGAATTTGACAACGCATCGAGCTGCTTGGCCATTTGAGACCGCTTCTTCGCGTTTGTCCAATTCACTAAAATCGGTCCGGCATCATCCGGCGTTACTTCGTTTGGCAGAACTGAGCCGTTTTCAAGCACTTCATAGTACACATCGTCTTTTTCTAAATAAGCAATCGCTTTATATTCTTCGATTGCAATGTTGATTTTATTAGGAAGCGATTTGCTGATCTCCGCTTTTTTCACTAATTTATTTTGCTGAATCTTCTTTTCTGTTTTTTGCTTGTCCAAACTCCAAAACTCAGTATCTCCGCTGTTAATATCGGAAAGGTCGATAATTTCCTTTTTTGATACATTTTCATTCCCTGTAACAGAGATTGTTGATACTTTACTGATTGGTGTTTGCAGGTACACAATGATCAGCACCATAATAAAAAAGAGCATAATAAATGAAATGAGACGGCGGTTTGCCTTTTGTTTCCTCTGCTCTTTAATTTTAGGGATCCGCTCTTCAATGTTAACGATTTTTTCTCGGTCTTGACCCGGGTTCATTGCCTGTTCACCTCATTCAAATGAAACAGCTGTTAAAAGTCTGTCTATTCCAAAACAAACGGCATACTATGATGCCGTTTGTCGTTTGCTTACAGTATATCATATGAACAGCTTCAGTCAGAACTTGAATCAGCGATTTCCGCCGATGATTTCAACCTCTGTGTGCATATCAATCTCGTATTTTTCACGGATTGTCTTTTTCACATGGTCAATGAGATCAAGCACATCTTTTGCTGATGCTCCCCCCGCATTGACGATGAAGTTTCCGTGCATCTCCGATATCTTTGCACCGCCGATTTGATATCCTTTCAAGCCTGCTTTTTCTACAAGGTTCCCGGCATGATTCGGAAGCGGATTTCTGAATATGCTTCCCGCACAAGGGCTTGAATACGGCTGTGTATTTTTTCTATAGTCTTTATTGCTTTGCATTTGCTGAACGATTGATTCCTTATCCTTCTGCTCCAGCTGCAAAACAGCTTCAAGGCAAACGCCCGGGCGTTTCTTTTGCAGTACAGATGTCCTGTAGCTGAAATCCATCTGCTCATTTGTCAGCCACTCAATCGTTCCGTCTTCAAACAAAATATGCGCTTTGACGAGGATCTCGCTCATATCAGAACCGTGAGCGCCGGCATTCATATAAACCGCTCCGCCGACTGATCCTGGAATGCCGGCAGCAAATTCCAAACCGGACAGGCCTTTTTTGCTCAGTGATGTAGCCAGGCGGACCACTGAATAACCGCCTCCGACTGTTACTTGTTCCCCTTCAAGCTCCAAATGGTCAAGACCCGCACCCAACTTGATTACTACGCCTCTAATTCCTTCATCTAAAACAAGAAGATTTGATCCGCGGCCGATGACTGTCCACTTCACATCATATTTTTTAATCACGTCCATGATGTCTTTAACAGCATCCACACTGCTTGGAATGACCAATACATCCGCAGGTCCGCCGATTTTCATCGTTGTATGATTCGCGAGCGGTTCATTTGCAAGAACCTTGCCGACTTCGCGTTCTTTTAATTCCTGTATCACTTTCTCCATCGTAAACCTCCGCATTCCATTTGCTTTTCTACTATTTTTTTAATTCCTCGAGTACGCTGTATAAACGGGCAGCCGCGTCAGGAACACCGAGTGACTTTGTTCGTTCGCTCATTTCCTTTAACGTTTGCTCATTCAGTACAATCCGGTCTAGCGCTTCAATCAGCTTCTCCCCGCTGAGCTCTGTTTCTTTCAGTACAATCGCCGCATCATGCTGGCCAAGAGACCTCGCATTGACCTCCTGGTGATTCGCTGTCACATATGGACTCGGGATCAGAACACTTGGGATTCCGAGAGCAGTAATTTCGGCAATCGTTGTCGCACCGGCTCTAGCCACAATGACATCAATGGCCTTTAAATACTCAGGCATTTGATGAAGAAACGGCTTTGTGACCATATTATCAGCGGCACCCTTGCTTTTCAGCTCATTCATTACTTTTTCATAGTGAACTTCACCGGTGATATACAGCACTTGATAGTCTCTTGTTTTCAGCGCATCCTGCATGTCAATGACAGCGCGGTTAATCGGTGCAGCGCCTCGGCTTCCGCCGAAAATTAAGACCGTTTTTTTGTCTTCAGAAAGCCCAAATTCAGCCATTGATCGTCCCGTCTTTATTGAGACGACTTCAGAGGCTCTCGGGTTTCCCGTAAATACAACTTTCTCGCTAGGAAAATGTGATTTCGCTTCTTCAAAACAAATCGCTACTTTATTAACATATTTTGAAAGAAACTTATTCGTGATGCCCGGCAGGCTGTTTTGTTCATGGACAATAGTCGGAATTCCCATTTTCGCAGCGGCATAGACAACCGGCCCGCATACATAACCGCCCGTTCCAATTACGGCATCGGGCTTAAATTCCGCTAAATACGATTTACTCTTTTTGACGCCCTTCAGAAAACGCATCACAGTCTTGACATTTTCAAATGACAATTTTCTTTTAAATCCTGTAATTTCAATTGAACGAAACGGTATATTCTCCCGCTCAACAATTTTTTTCTCCAGCCCGTTTTCTGTTCCGATATATAAAAATTCCACATTAGGATGACGTCTTTGCACTTCTTTAATAAAAGCAAGCGCAGGATAAATATGTCCCCCTGTACCGCCTCCGCTTATTGCAATTCGCATTTCTTTTCCCCCAGTCTAAGTTTCTCTATAACATAACGATAACCCTGTTTTGTTGGACAGGGTTATCGCATCAATTGTTTCCAAGCTTCATGTTAGACAGGAGGCTTGGAAATACATTCGTTAATACCTCGAGTAGCGGCTTACATTCAGCAGCACACCAACTGCCATCAGCATTAGAGTCAATGAAGAGCCTCCGTAGCTCAGAAACGGGAGCGTGATGCCTGTTACAGGAATCAGGCCCGTGACTACGCCGATATTGATCATGACTTGAATGGCAATCATTGAAATAATGCCGACTGCGACAAAGCTTCCGTACAGATCAGGCGCACCAAGCGCAATTCTGATTCCTCTCCACAGCAGGACGCTGAAGAGGAGCAAAATAAGTGTTCCCCCGATAAAGCCCAGCTCCTCTGACAAGATGGCGAAAATAAAGTCTGTTTGCGGCTCAGGCAGATAAAAGAACTTCTGTCTGCTTTGTCCGAGCCCCATTCCGAACAACCCGCCGGGCCCCACTGCATAAAGCGATTGAATGATCTGAAATCCGCTTCCGAGCGGGTCTTCCCATGGATTTAAGTATGAGGTAATCCGCTTTATCCGATATGGAGCCGATAGTACGAGCCCGACAAATCCGCTGAGGCCGATCAGCCCGAGAAAGACGAAATGGGCGATCCGTGCGCCGGCTACAAAAATCATGACAATACAAGTTCCGACCATTACTGTCCCCGTTCCGAGGTCAGGCTGGCACATGATAATCAAAAATGCTGAAAACACGATGCCAAGTGCAGGGACGAACCCCCGTCTGAACGATGTGATGTTTTTTTGTTTTTCAGAGAGAAATTTAGCAAGGAATGCAATCATCGCAAGCTTCATAAACTCTGAAGGCTGTATGCTGAATGCTCCGACTCCGATCCAGCTTCTTGAACCGTTCCGCACCATTCCGACGCCCGGTATCAAAACAAGCACCAGAAGGAAAAAGCAGATAACCATCAGCAATTTTGACCATGTCCTCCAAGTCCAATAATCAACATTCATGATAAAAAACATAGCAATGACGCCGATTCCCGCAAACAAAAGCTGCCGTTTCGCGAAAAAGAATGAGTCGTCAAATTTATAATCCGCCCATACCGCACTCGCACTGTACACCATAATTAATCCGATTGTTAATAATAATAACGTAATGATGACCAATAACAAATCAGGCGATGTTTTTTTAGTAGTCAAAGCAATCGACACCCCAAGCTTAAAGTCATTAGGGCTGCCGATTTACTTCAAGACAAGCCCTTACTTAAGCATATGCACGGCATCTATAAACATGTCACCGCGTTCTTCAAATGTTTTGAATTGATCCCAGCTCGCACACGCGGGTGACAGCAGGATGACATCTCCTTCATTTGAGAGCGCAAACGCCGCAGATACTGCTTGTTCAACATTATCGACACGTTTGACATGTTGTATTCCCAGTTCATTGCCGAGTTTCTCGAGTTTTGGCGCCGTCTGGCCAAATGTAAGCACTGCTTTGACATGCTTCATATAAGGTTTCAAGTCATCAAAACCATTTCCGCGATCCAGTCCGCCCGCAAGCAGAATGACCGGCTTATCAAAAGCTGAAAGCGCCTTGCTTGTCGCCAGAATGTTTGTTGCTTTACTGTCGTTATAAAATTTGCGGCCATTCACAGTTGTGACATATTGGAGGCGGTGCTTCACACCAGTAAAGCTTGTCAGCACCTTTTTAACCGCCTCATTGGATGCTCCTGCCGTTTTCACAACTGCAATAGCTGCTAAAATGTTCTCCAGGTTATGAGCACCGGGCAGTACAACCTCTTCCAGAGGAAGAATGGCTTCGCCGTTAAACATAATCATACTGTCTTTTACATATGCGCCCTGTTCAAGCATTTTGCTGACTGAAAATGGGACGATTTCGGCTTTTCCGGCTTCAGCAAGACGCACGACGGTTTCATCATCCTGGTTGACAATAGCTTTATCTGAAGCAGTCTGATGAAGGTACACTTTCTGTTTCGCTTTTTCATAGTTTTCGCGCGTATGGTGATAATCCAGATGGGCGTCAAATACATTTAAAATCAGGCTGATTTCCGGTCTGAAAGCGTGTGTTCCCATCAGCTGAAACGAAGACAGTTCAGTAACGATCCATTCATCTCCATCAGCATGATAGGCAACCTCACTTGCGACTGTGCCGATGTTTCCGGCAATCAGTGCTTTTTGCGAGCCAGCTTTGAGCATTTCGTAAATTAGCGTTGTCGTGGTCGTTTTACCGTTCGATCCGGTAATCCCAATAAACTTGGCGCTGGTCAGGTAGTAAGCGAGCTCAATTTCCGTCCAAACCGGAATGCCTCGTTTCTTCGCTTCCTGAACCATAATATTTTCATAAGGAATTCCCGGGTTTTTGATCAGAATCGTGATTTGATGCTGATCGAACAGAGAAACTGGATGCTCTCCGCAAACAACTTCGATTCCTTTTTCAGAAAGCTTTTGTGCCGGTTCATTTTCTTCAAAAGGCTTTTGGTCATTGACTGCAACATAAATGCCTTTTTCATGAAGAATGGAGGCCGCCGCATATCCGCTTTTCGCAAGCCCAAGGATTAAAAAATGCTGTTTCTGTAAAAATTGATCATTTTCCACTTATAACCACACCTCGATGTAAATTCCTAAAACGGCAAGCAAAAGTCCCGCAGCCCAAAACGTCACGACTACTCTCCATTCAGACCAGCCGACAAGCTCATAATGGTGATGAAGCGGACTCATTTTAAAGATTCGTTTACCTGTCGTTTTAAAGCTGATGACCTGCAAAATAACAGATAATGTCTCGATAACGAATACACCGCCGATGATAACCAGCAGGATCTCTAATTTCGTTAAAATGGCAATGGTAACGATTGCTCCTCCCAATGCAAGCGATCCCGTATCTCCCATAAAAACTTTGGCCGGATGAGCATTAAATACAAGGAAGCCCAGAACTGCACCGACAACGGCAACTGAGAAAATCGCTACGTCATATTGAGACTGATTCCATGCCAGAATGGCAAAGGCGCCAAAGGCAATCGCCGCAGTACCGGATAATAACCCGTCAAGGCCGTCAGTCAGGTTAACTGCGTTTGATCCGCCGACAAGCATAAAGAGCACAAGGATAAAGTAAGCCCAGCCTAGATCAAATGATAAGTCAGTTCCAGGAATGCGAATATCCGTCGCAAAATTGTAGTAATGATACACGGCGTAAAATACAACCGCAATAATAATTTGTCCGATCAGCTTTTGCTTTGATGTCAATCCAAGATTGCGCTTCATGACAACCTTGATGTAATCATCTAAAAAGCCAAGCAAACCGTAGCCTAGCGTAACAAACAGAAGCAGCACCATTTCGGGGCTTATTTCTGAAAACTTCTGTGTCATAACAATTGTTGTCACTATGATAGAAAGTATGATCATGACCCCGCCCATTGTCGGTGTCCCTGATTTTTTCTGATGTGATTTCGGTCCTTCTTCTCTAATACTCTGGCCGAATTTTAATCTTCTTAAAAACGGAATAAGAATCGGAGAGAGCAGAACACTAATTAAAAACCCCATTAAAATTGTAAACAGAATGACTTGCTCAAGCATTGTCCTTTTCTCCTCCTGTTTCTTTCAAACGACATACGTAGTTATCATATTCATGATTTTTTTCCATATGAAAAATCTTTTCAAGCTCCATTATTCAGTAACATCTCTTTCCTATGAATTCGTCTTATTCTTATTGAGTTCAACAATGGCTCTCGCCGCTACTTCAGCATCATCAAAATCGAAAGTTTCATTTCCGATCTGCTGATAGGTTTCATGTCCTTTTCCGGCAATGAGGACAACGTCGCCTTTTTTGGCATTGGCAATTGCGAAAAAGATCGCCTGCTCGCGGTTTGCAATACTGTGATAGTATGCGTTCTCTACTCCGGCTTCCATATCTCTTAAAATCGCGCGAGGATCTTCGCTTCTCGGGTTATCTGACGTGAAAATCGGCTCGTCAGCCAGCTCCACAGCAATTTTAGCCATTTTCGGGCGCTTCGTCTTATCTCTGTCTCCTCCGCAGCCGACAACGACAAATAGCTTTCCTTCCGTCATGTCTCTGCATGTCTCCAGCACATTTTCAAGGCTGTCCGGTGTGTGCGCGTAGTCTACAATGACAGGAAACTCCTGCTGCTGATTGACCAATTCAAAACGGCCTCTTACACCATGCAATTCTTCAACAGCCTCAGTGATGATTTCAAACGGTATGCCTGCTGCAATACATGTCGCAACAGCGGCCAGCACGTTATACACATTAAATTGTCCGACGAGAGACATCGTGATGTGCTTCGTGCCTTTGTTTGTCACGAGATCAAAGCTTGTGCCCTGTGCAGTGATACTGATGTTCTTCGCCATCACATCAGCATCGTTTTTAATTCCGTATGTAGAGATATGCGCAGCTGTTACCTTTTCAAAATAAGCGCTCGCCTCATCGTCAGCATTCAGGACGGCACGCTTTGGATGTTCATGGTTGAAAGCCCCGCCAAGTTGGGAAAAGAGCAAGCTTTTTGCATGCCGGTACTCATCCATCGTTTTATGATAGTCCAGATGGTCCTGTGTTAAATTCGTAAACACGGCAATATCATAATCACAGCCATGGACGCGTCCTAAAGACAAAGCGTGGGAAGAAACCTCCATGATTGCAGTGTCAACGTGCTTGTCATTCATTTTCTTAAACGTTTTCTGCAGCGTGACGCTTTCCGGAGTCGTGTTTTTAACAGGAAGTGTTTCGTCTCCGATTTTCATATACATTGTACCGATCAAGCCTGTGCGTTTTCCCGCTTTTTTCAGAATCTCATCGACCATGTGGGTCGTTGATGTTTTGCCGTTTGTCCCTGTTATCCCAATCAGCTGAAGCTTCTTCGTCGGCTGTCCGTAAAACGCATCAGACAAAACGCTGAGCGCGCGAAGTGACTGCCGGACAATAATAACAGGAACATTCACATCGACCTCTCTTTCTGCCACAATAGCCGCTGCACCGTTTTCTACTGCTTTTTGCGCAAAATCGTGGCCATCCACCGTATACCCTTTTACACATACAAAAAGACTCCCTTTCTTTACTTCCCTGGAGTCCATCTCAATTGAAGTTATTTCAGGGTCTTGTGAGTCGTTTACAGAAGGTTCGGTTGTTAAGTATGTAAGCAGCTTTGTAAGTTTCATCGTATCAAACCTCTCAACATTCTAATTCGTTCTTTTTATCATTGAAGTCACATCAAATGATGTGGTAATGATTTTAAGCATACAGTTCATATTTTAGCGTAAATAAAAGGATACATCCAGCTAATCTTGAAAGATATCAGCATTTTTTCTGCAATAAAAGAATAGGCAGCCCGAATCAATCGGCTGCCTCCTTTTCATCTTCTTCAGTCAAATACACGCGTATCTTTGAGCCTTCTTTTACTTTCGTTCCGGCAGCTGGCGATTGTTTAACGATTTTGCTCCCTTTCCCGGAAGCATCCACATTGAGATTCACCAATAGTGACTCAAGATCTGAGACAGACATCCCTACAACATTCGGAACTTCTATTGTTTTTGTGTCGTTCCATTGGTATTTTTTCTCGATTTGATTTTTCCGGGGCTTCACACCAAGTTCCGGCAGACTGTCTCTCATAATATTTCCGACAATAGGCGCTGCCACCGTTCCGCCAAACTGAATCGTGCCTTTCGGGTTATCCACCGCAACGTAGACGACTAGACTCGGATCATCAGCTGGCGCGAAACCGATAAATGATACAATATGGTTGTTTTCAAGATATTTTCCATCTTTAACCTTTTGTGCAGTTCCCGTTTTTCCTCCGACACGATATCCTTCTACAAATGCATTGCGGCCGGTTCCTTCTGCGACGACGCTTTCTAGAGCATAGCGGATTTGTTTGGATGTTTCCTCAGAAATGACTTGTTTCTTTGCGATTGGTGATTGTTTTTTGACCGTTTTCTTCGTAACAGGATCGATCCATTCCTTTGCAATATAAGGTGTATAGAGCGTTCCTCCGTTTACAGCAGCGGATACTGCTGCAACCTGCTGAATCGGCGTGACGGATACTCCCTGTCCGAAAGCCGTAGTTGCTTGCTCCACCGGGCCCACTCTCTCAAGCGGGAATAAGATGCCTGTTCCCTCGCCTTGGAGATCAATCCCCGTTTTTTGTCCAAAACCAAAGTCTTTGATATATTTGAAAAGCTTTTCCTTTCCTAAGCGCTCGCCTAATTCAACAAACCCCGGGTTGCAGGAGTTCTGCACAACTTCCAGATACGTCTGCAGCCCGTGCCCGCCTCTTTTCCAGCACCGCAGTCTCGCTCCGTCCACTTCAGCATGCCCTTTATCATAAAATTGATCCCGTTTCAAATTTACTTTTTGCTCTTCAAGGGCTGCTGCAAGTGTAATAATTTTAAAGGTAGATCCCGGTTCATACGTGCTCCATACTGGCAGGTTTCGATTGTAGACGGACGGATCAACAGATTGGTAATCAGCAGGGTCGAAGTCAGGCCTGCTAGACATCCCCAAAATTTCTCCGTTTTTCGGATTCATGGCTACGGCAATCATGCCGTCCGGATGATATTTGGCCTCAGCGTTATCAAGCTCTCTTTCCATTATCGTCTGGACCTTTGAATCAACCGTCAGCTTCATATCAAGCCCATCCTTAGGCGGCGTATAGTCATCCGCTTCATCAGGCATTTTTTTACCCTTGGCATCTGTATAAAACTTAACAGAACCTTTTTCCCCTTTTAAATCATCGTCGTAATAGGCTTCCAATCCAAGGAGTCCTTGGTTGTCAATTCCTGCAAATCCAAGCACATGAGATAAAAAGCTGCCGAACGGGTAATGACGGATACTGTCCTCCGCAACATACACACCTTTTAAATCAAGCGCTTTAATTTCCTTCGCCTTCTCATTTGAAATTTTTCTCCCTTCAGGAGTGATCTTTTCGATTGACGCTTTTTTTGTCACATGTTTATATACTTTTTCTTCTGACATATTGAGCACCGCCGCAAGCTGCTTGCTCGTTTTCATCGGATTCTGAACTTGGCGCGGCACGACGAATACGGTCGGCGCACTTTTATTTGTTGCGAGCTTCACACCGTTCCGATCCAGAATCTCGCCTCTCTCCGGCTCAAACGGCAAGTTACGGCTCCAGGAATCTTTCGCCAGCGAAGTCAGTTTTTCGCCCATCACAAACTGAACATACCCCAGCCTTGTATCAATGATCAGAAACACGATCACGCCAAAAAGCAAAACAAATAATAAACGTTTTCTAACCGTTACATTCGAAACGCGCAAGAGACCGTTCACTCCTTATTTAGGCTTGTTTCATTTTATGCCTGAAATTGGACAGGTAGAACGATGCTCCTCTGAAGGCATAAAAAAAGAAAGCCTGCATAACGCAGGCTTTCTTTTTAATCAGGATTTTTAAACTTAACCTTGATTACGGTTTTGTCTTTGATCTCTTTGTCTTTCTTAACACTTTGGCTGACAGCGTAGCCTTGCCCGTTTACTTCAATATGAATTCCCGCGAGCTCGCCGTATTGCAGAACCTCTCTTCTCGACCAGCCTGTCATATCAGGCATTTTGATTTTACCGCCCGTTTTCAGGAAGACCTTTTGATTGGTAAGAACTTCCTCATCCGCTTTCGGATACTGTTCTTTTACAGCGACATCACTGCCGATGACAATTGGTGTGAGATTCTCCTCTTTTGCTTTCTTTTGAGCAGCAGCTACCGTTTGATCTGTTAAATCAGGCATTGTCTGCGCTTTTGTTTCTTCCTTATCTGAGTCAGATTTTTCAGTTGGTTCAATGTTCAGGTAGTGCAGGCTATTTTTCATTGTTGGATTGAAGATTTCTGATACTGGATCTGAACTGCTTTGTCCTGCTTTTAGTTGCGGCTGCTGTACAGCCACATAAATTAAAAGCTCAGGATCATCTTTTGGCGCCATACCCATAAACGAAAAGATATAGTTATCTGTGCCGTCTAAATATCCGCCTTTACCGGCTATTTGCGCAGTACCTGTTTTCCCGGCAACATCAAAACCTTCGATTTTATATGCTTGCCCTGTTCCGATTTTCGACGTAACAACTTCTCCCAATATATCCCGCACCTTTTTCGCTGTGCTTGCAGAAATTGGGGTTCCGGCTGATTCCGGCTTATTTTGATAAATAGTTTTATCTTTATCGGGATCAACGATATGGTCAATCACATAAGGTTTCATCATTTTGCCGTCATTTGCAATTGCCGTTGCGGCCTGAATCTGCTGAATTGGTGTGACCGCAGACGCTTGGCCATATGCAGTTGACGCCTTATCAAATTCATATTTAAAGTTGATTTTGCTGGAGACTTCTCCTGGCAAATCAATACCTGTTTTCTGGTAAAAATTGAATTTGTGCAAATATTGATTGAGGCGGTCATATCCCAGCTTTTCTTTCGCCAGTTTCGCAAAAGCGACATTCGACGACCTTAGGACGCCGTCATGATATGTTGTCGGACCCCAGCCTACACCGTTATTGTGATCCTTAACAGGTGCTCCGCCAACTTCAAATGTCCCTGATTTATATTTTTCGTTCGCATTAAACACGTTTTCCTGCATCGCAGCAGCAAGTGTAAAGATCTTCATCGTGGATCCGGGCTCATACGCATATGAAATCAAATCATTATAGTAGTTTGTCACATCGCGCTTGTTCGGATCAAAGCTTGGGCGCTGTCCCATGGCAAGGACTTTGCCCGTTTTCGGATCGACAACTGCGGCCATGATTTTTTTCGGATTATACTTTTGCGCCACTTTTGTCATGCTGTCTTCCAAAAAGGTTTGAATTTTCTGGTCAATGGTTAAATATACATTGTCACCATTTTTTGGCGCTGTAATTTTATTTTTGCTGTTCGGGAGCTCCCAGCCGGATTTGTCGCTTTCATATGTCACATATCCGTCCCGCTCCTTCAAATACTTATCCAGCACTTTTTCTAACCCCATCGCGCCGGAAATTTCATTTGTGTCTTGATCAACCTCGGCATAGCCGATTAAATTGGATGCGAAAATACCATTTGGATAGTAGCGTTTTGTATCCCGCAAAAATGAAATGCCCGGGAGTTTCATTTTTTCAATTTTTTGCTTTTGTGAATACGTAATATCCCGGCCAGCTGAGCCAAACTCGACTTGTTTTGCATTCTCCTTATTTAAGATATCAAGGATGTCGGCCTTGTCCAAGTTTATCACTTTAGACAATGCTTCTGCCGTTTTTTCTTTGTTTACAACATGCTGAGGATGCTTGACATCAGTGGTCATTTTTTTATCGAGAATCGCAATCAGTTTATACGTCGCTGTGTCCTCTGCAATGACTTTTCCTTTTCGGTCTAAAATCGAGCCGCGGCTCGCTTCGATGGTCCGTTTCTTTTCATGCTGCTCTGTCGCTTTTGTCGCAAGCACTTCGCCATTCGCTTTTCCGGTTATTTGAATATATGCCATTCTCCCCAGGATGACAAAGAAAAAGAGAGCGAAACAAATACTTAGAATCGCTGCTCCTCTATTCATAAATTTATTCTTTTTTGGCATTTGAATCATTCCTGTATGTTTTTCACTTTTTTATCTTTTAAATTCAAGCCGTTCTTTTTCGCAATGTCCATAATGCGCTGCGGTTTGCTTAAATCAGCAACGCTTTTTTCGAGGTCACCAATTTGCTTATTTTCGGATGAAATTTGCTCCTCAAGCTTTTGCACCTCAATATTGGTTTGATATGCCGCATACGCCTTCGATACGATCAAAAGCGATACGCTGAGCACCGCCGCAGCAAAGAGGACAAGAAGCACTTTTTCTCCGAGAGTAATGGAAGCCCTTTTCTTGACAATCACTTTTTTCTCAGGACTGATCGCATGCCGCTGCTGTTTCTCTGGTTGGTAAGCTAAATTGCTCATAGGCTGATGACCTCCTTTTAATTTTGCATTCGCGTTTCGTTATTTTCTTTTTTCAGCAATCCGAAGCTTGGCAGAACGAGCCCGGTTGTTCTCTTCAAGCTCTTCTTGAGATGCCGTAATCGGTTTTCGTGTGATGAGCTTCAGCTCCGGTTCAAACTCTTCCGGTATAACAGGAAGCCCCGGAGGAAGTTCCGGAAGCGACGACTTTTCTTTAAAAGTGGTTTTGCAAATTCTGTCTTCTAGCGAGTGGAAGGTAATGACTGATACCCTGCCCCCTGGCTTCAGAACCTCAATTGCCTGCTCCAAAGCTTCTTCAAACACCCTAAGTTCATCGTTTACGGCAATTCTGATTGCCTGAAACACGCGTTTAGCGGGATGTCCGCCGCTCCTTCTCGCTGGAGCGGGAATCGCGTCTTTTATTAGATCGACCAGTTGGCCCGTAGTTTGAATAGGAGACTTCATTCTTGCCTCCTCAATTTTTCTGGCGATCTGTTTACTGAACTTCTCTTCTCCGTATTTAAAGAAAATACGGACGAGATCCTCATAGCGCCACTCATTAACGACTTCTTTCGCCGAAAGCGTAGCCGACTGGTCCATCCTCATGTCCAACGGTGCGTCATGATGGTAACTGAATCCGCGCTCCGGTGTATCCAGCTGCGGAGAGGACACCCCTAAATCAAATAAAATGCCGTCTACTTCTGTAATGCCTTGTTCATTCAAACATTCTTTTAAATACCTGAAATTGCTTTTAATCAGAATGAGCTGTCCTTTATAATCGGACAACACTTCTTTAGCATGCTGTAATGCCGTATCATCTTGGTCAAAAGCGATTAAACGCCCCTTCTCGGATAACTGCTGCAATAAGTATGTACTATGCCCAGCTCCGCCGAGTGTGCAGTCTACATATGTACCGTCTGGTTTAATATTGAGTCCGTCTACGGTTTCACGAAGAAGTACTGTCTTGTGTTGAAACATATTGTGTTGGTCCCACCTTTTATCAGGATGAATTGAAATTGTTTTTAGAGTGTTATACACGAAGAATCATTATATATCAAACCCAATCATGTTTTCAGCAATTTCAGCAAATGAATCTTCTTGCTCTTCTGTGTATTGTTCCCAAATTACTTTACTCCACAATTCAATTCGATTAGAAACCCCGATAACAACACATTCTTTTTCCAGTTTGGCGTAATTCAATAGAGATGATGCAATATTTACCCTGCCTTGCTTGTCCAGTTCGCATTCAGTCGCCCCTGAAAAGAAGAAACGGGTAAACGCGCGGGCATCTTTCTTTGTGAGAGGAAGAGCTTTTAGTTTTTCTTCAATTTGTTTCCATTCGTGCATAGGGTAGCCGAAGAGACATTGGTCAAGTCCTCTAGTCAGCACAAATTGCTCACCTAGGCCTTCTCTGAATTTAGCGGGTACGATCATGCGGCCTTTCGCATCGATGGTATGCTGATATTCACCCATAAACATGATCTCTTGCCCCACTTTCTCTCCTTAACTCACCACTATTCACCACTTCGCTCCACAACTTCATTTTACACTGTTTACCCATAAAAAAAAACCCTGAACTAGTCAGGGTTCTTTAAAACTTTATTTCAAAGTTTGACAACTTGATGTTGATTTTGAAAAGAAAATGGCAGATTCTTGAATGTCGTGAAGAATTTTGGACCGTACCTGTTCAAATAATACATGATATTCCAAATCCGTTCCTGCGGCGCAAGAAGCGGCTTAATGCTATTTTGAATTCTTTCATAATCCTTCAAGACGTAGCCTTCTTTTTCTTCAATTCGCTTCATCACCGTGCGCTCTAAGAATTGAAGCTGATCCTGAATAAAAGCGGCATTTTTCAGGAGTAAAGGTTCCATGCTTTGATCAACCTTTAACGCCTCCTGCCTGACCGTTTTGTGTATCGCTTCAATTTGGCTTTTCGCCTGATCCATCACCGCTGTAAACTCTTCCGGAATTTGGCGCTCGAAGTATGACTCTCTTTGATTCTCCGTTCCGCGCTCAATCGCGTCTTGTAATGAGATATTCCGTTCAGCCAGTTTTTTCTCAATATGCCGCTCAAGTATCGTAATGTTCAGCCTTGGCATGACAGGAGGCATTTTGAAGCCCATCACCGCAAAAGCCTGTTTGAGTTCGCCCCAATAATTGATTTCTCCAGGCCCTGCAATAAATGCTAAAGTCGGAATGAGAAATTCCTGCATTAAAGGTCTCGTTACAACATTGTTGCTGAAACGCTCTGGATGTTCTTCCATATGTGTATGAAGTTCATCCATCGTCCATCCTAGATCAAGCTCTTTGATGACAAATCGGTCGTTATCTTTTTCAATTAAAAAACGCTCTTCTTCGTATTCATAAAACAGATTCGCCTGCTCTTTTCCGGACTCGATAATCGGTTTGTAGCCTGCTTGACGCATGAAGGCCTGCTGATCTGATACAGCGCGGGCGAGTTCATCATTTTCTCGAAGAATCTTTTGGAACATGGCCGTTTCCAGCTTTTTAATCCCCGGATCTCCAGAATTTAATAAAACTAAGCCCTCTTCTTGGAACAAATCCGCGATCAACAGCTCAAAGAAGTCAGTAAACGTAACAGATTCCCTTAAACATCGTTTCACATTGTCGAGAAGTGTATTCGTATGGTCTGTTTCTTCAAAAGCGGCAAAAACATCATCTATCCACGCGGCACACTTTTCCTGATCAAGCGATGTACTCGCTGCTGATGATTTCTTCCAATAAGACTGAGGCAGCTTTTTTTTCACAGGCCCATTCTCTTCAGATGTGTGAACAAAATTAATCTCATCCAAATCGTGGTCTTCTCCAGCCACCCAGAAGATTGGTATGACAGGCACTTGCAGTTCCTTTTCTTGTTGCTTTGCTAAAACAATGATTGAAATGATTTTATGTATGGTGTAAAGCGGTCCTGTTAAAAGTCCTGCCTGCTGTCCGCCGACTACAGCGGCACTTGACGGGTCCTTCAGCTTCTCAATAGCAGACTGCATCGCACTTGAACCGAATTTATTATGGTAAGAGGTTAAGTACGCCGCCAATTCCTCTCTTGCGAAAAACCGAGAAGATAAGTCTTCCAGTCTTTCTCGCCACATGTCCTTATGATGAATACTGTAATCAAAAAAAGAAGACATTTCTTCTTTGCCATCTATATAGTGCTGTACAAACACATTCTGATTTTTGATGGAAAGTTCAGTTAGCTGCATCTTCTAGAACTTCCTTTCTCCAATAAATAGTTAGTGATCCGAAATGAGTATAGCATGTTACCGAAAAAGCTCAAAAGACTTTGTTTGTATTTCGCTCCAATGCTTTGATGCTGCCATATAAAAACTCTAGGTGGACTGCATCAAGACCTTGAAGACTTGCTTCCTTCAATAAGTATCCGATAATGGCGTCAGCTTCCGTCTGCCGGCCTCCAATGACGTCAACCAGCATGGATGAACGATTCTCTTTCGTTTGTCCACAAACGGCCTGAACCTGCTCCCAAGCCTTTTCTTCATTTTCAAGTTTTAAAATGCGGCATGCCTCCTGAAATACCAGCTTCATAAAAGCCAGGTAGGCTGGCGTTGTCAGCAGTTCTCCATTTTTCACCTGCAATAACGCAGTTAAAGGATTAATACACGCATTTACAATCAGCTTGCCCGTCAGCAGACGGTACCAATCCGTCTCATAATAAATCGGAAAATCCGAATGGTTATGCTGAAACAAGATGTTCAGCCAGTCTGGTTCAGCATCGTCGAACGCGCTCCATTTTATCGCACCTAGGCCTGTATGATCAACAGCTGTATCCGATTTTCTTACAGCTCCGTGCTCAACGATTCCAACATAAATGGAATGGCCAACGTGCCAGTCTTTTAGGTCGTGGATATGCCCCATGCCGTTTTGCAAAAATAATATATGCGTTTTCCCGATCCGTTCAAGCGACGAAAAAACAGATTGAAGCTGATGCTGCTTCACTGTCACGACAAGCAGGTCAAAGTCCGAATTGATACTCGTGTCCGCACTGCAATCAGCCCTGAATTCCTCCCCGCCTTTATAAAGCCGGATTCCTTCAGACTGAATGGCCGCAGCCTGTTCTTGCCGCCTCGTCACAACAGTCACGTCGTGATAAAGTGACAAATAATAGGCGCATAAAAGACCGACGGAGCCTCCGCCGATAATTCCAATTTTCATGATGTCACACCCAATTTAGCATTTACGTATTATCATAGCAGAAGTAAGAAGAAATTACTTCTCAAAGATCCCATGTGCTTAAAATTAAAGTTTAAATATTTGGATTTTTTAAATAAAGCGTTTACAATATATGTAGAAACAACAAAGGGGGAGATTTGTTTGACAAAGGTAGAACGTCTGCTTATCAACTATAAAACGCTGGAAGAATTCAAGAAATTCAAAGAATACGGCATTCAGGAGCTTTCAATGCTTGAAGAACTACAGGATAATATTATTGAAAATGACAGCACCTCGCCTTTTTACGGGATTTATTTTGGCGATAAACTTGTAGCACGAATGAGTCTGTATCAAGTTAACGGCAAATCGAATCCCTATTTTGACAACCGCCAGGATTATTTGGAGCTGTGGAAGCTTGAGGTTCTTCCGGGCTACCAGAACAGGGGATACGGGAGAGCCTTGGTTGAATTTGCAAAATCATTCAAAATGCCGATCCGGACAAATCCGAGAATGAAATCAGCGGAATTTTGGAACAAAATGAACTTTAAAACTGTTAAGTATGATATGGCGAGGGACAAAGGGGAAAACCCGCTCATCTGGCATCCTGATATGGATCACGAAATGACACCAGGAGAGTCTGCATAGAAATCAAAACAACCGGCCTATTCTTACTATAGGGCCGGTTCATTTCAGGCGTTTCTTTACGTTTCTTGAGCCGCTTTTTTCATTCTTCCGTCTTCCTTCGAAACAACCATTTTTCTGGCCCGATCCATGATATCGATCAGTGCCTTGTAATCCTCTTCTGTCATCTCTAGCTGATTCCGCAATGTCTGATTTTCACTCCGCAAATCCTCAAGCTCTTTTTGCAGCGATTGGATTTGCTCCTTCAATTTTTCCCTTTCAAGCTGAAATTCTTGTGCAGACGGCGCTTCTTTGAATTGTTCGAGAAATTGGATGACATCCTGAATGGACAAATCTCGTTTTCCTTCCGACGATGCCGAGGCAGTCTGCTTCATGGAATTCGGCATATTGACCGAATGAACGCCGATTTGCTTTCTCAGTTCTTTCCTTTGCTTTTTTGCAAGCTCTATACCTGACTGGTATTGTTTTCTCACATACGAGTTCCACCTGAAACCACAGGCTGCCGCGGTTCTGGTCAGCGCCCTTCCAACCTCCTCAAAGGCTGAAAGCTGTGTTCCTCCCTCTCGAATATGACGAAGCACCACTTCTGCCAGCAGCAAATCCTCATCCTGAGTCCAAGCATCTTGTCTTGTAATGGTCAAATTCAATCTCCCTCCATGTCAGCTTATTTATCTCATACATATGCCGGTAATAGATTAGATAGACTATTTGCACTCACAAATTTTCCGCAAGCTGACAGGAAGAGAAAAAGAAAAAGCGCAGGGCTTTCACCCCGCGCTTTTCTTATTAGTTACTTTTTACATTTATGTCTTTGCCGTTGTATGATCCGCATGCTTTGCATACACGGTGAGACAACTTCATCTCTCCGCATGACGGACATTCTGTCATACCAGGTACATTAAGTTTGAAATGTGTACGGCGCAATCTTTTCTTCATTTTAGAAGTTCTTCTAAAAGGTACAGCCATTATTCCCACCTCCTTAAAGAGTTAAGATTCATCATCTTGTTTTAAGAGCTTTTCGAGGGCTGCAAGTCTCGGATCAACTTGATTCTTCTTGTCTTCTTCCGAAATGACTTGCCAATCCTTTCCTTCTTGAGGAGCAGCTCCTTTTTCTTGTTCAGATTCACAAAAGATTTGCATAGGGATTTCTAAAAGAATTTCTTCTTTCACGATCGGAGTTAAGTCGATAGTATCGTCCTCAACAATGTGAACGTCATCATCTTCTATATCATCCGTGTGATGAAATATAAACAGTTCTTTTGTTGAAATTTCAAATGGATACGGGACATCAACGAGTGTTCTTGAGCATGGCAAAATCATTTCGCCTGAAATTGTAAAATCAAACGAAACCTGTTTGGATTTGATATCCGCTCTGCCCTTCACCCGGACGGGAGAAATGCGGCGAATGTCAGAATTCAGCTTTGTCAGCTCATTTAACTCAACTGTTTCATCAAACTCAAAACTTTGTTTTGGCATTTGATGCAGCTGATAAATCGTCCATTTCATTTGTATCACCTCAGGAAAGCAACAAACATGATTATAGCTTTTAAGATTGTTTTTGTCAATATTTTTTCTTTACAGCATAATGCTGCCATTGAAGTATCGTTGACAGCGGAATATGCTATGCATACACTTAAAACAAAAATAAGGCGTAAGAGTTTTCATTTGCAAATGTACCATACGTTTTTAAACATAGCAAGAAAGGCGGAAAAAATATGAAAGCTGTCGGATTGGTGGTTGAATATAATCCCTTTCATAACGGTCACCTTTATCATGCCCAAACAGCAAAGCTGCAAACCGGATGTGACACGGCTGTCGCGGTCATGAGCGGACATTTTTTACAGCGCGGGGAACCCGCTGTTGTATCAAAATGGGCCCGAACAAAAATGGCGCTGCAAAGCGGAGTTGATCTTGTCATTGAGCTGCCTTATCTTTATGCCGTGCAAAAAGCAGACATTTTTGCACGCGGCAGTGTTTCCATCCTGAACGAACTTGAATGTGAGGCGCTGTTTTTCGGGAGTGAAAATGGGGATATCAAGCCTTTTTTAGAAACAGCACAGCTTATTGATGAGCATAAACATATATTGAATGACCGAATTAAAGAAGAACTTAAAAAGGGGGCCAGTTACCCAGCAGCGGCGGCTATCGCCTTCAGCTCCATTTTGCATACTGAAAGTGCACTTGACTTGTCAAAACCAAATAACATTTTGGGATACCAGTATGTGACCTCGATTCTAACCGGGGGATATCCTATGAAACCTTATACTACGGCACGAATCTCTTCGGACTATCATGATGCCGATCTCCCTGAAGGCGAAAACCATATAGCAAGTGCCACAAGCATTAGAAAAGCGATGATTGGCCAGAATCTCGAAGCCTGCCTTCGTTTTCTCCCTGCTGCATCTGCACGTGAATTAGCAGCTTACCGCAAATCTTTCGGATTGTGGCATACACCTGAAAGCTACTTTTCTTACTTAAAATACAGCCTTTCAACTGTAACGGCACGGGAATTACAGCAAGTATACGAGGTGGAGGAAGGTTTAGAGCACAGAATTATTCGTTCGATCAGAAAATCCAGCTCCTATCAGGAATTTATGGAACTGCTGAAAACAAAACGCTATACGTGGACAAGGCTCCAGCGGATGAATACACACATTTTAACCAGAACAAAAAAACAGGATATGCAAAAGCTGCTTGACAACGATAAGGCGCCGTATATCAGGCTTCTCGGCATGACGAAAAAAGGACAGGCTTATTTATCCGAAAAGAAAAAAGCACTGTCTGTTCCGCTTGTCAGCAAACTGTCCTCTTTCTCCCATCCAGCTCTCGATCTGGACGTAAAAGCAAGCAGGATTTACAGCCTGCCGATAGAAGAGCCGCTGAGAACTGAGTTTGACCTACAGGAATACGGACATGCACCGATTCGATATGACGAAGATGAACAACACTTTTTAAATGTATAGAAAAAGCACCTGAGAATCAGGTGCTTTTCGCTTTCAGCTTATTCAAATAATCAATCGCATCCTGCATGGTATCAACAGGCACAATCTTCATATTTGAATCAATATCTTTTGCTGTTTTTACTGCGTTCTTATAATCGGAATTGCTGGCGCCGTTTTGATTTGGCGCGAAGAAAATGTCTTTTCCGGCTTTGTCTGCGGCGACGACTTTTTGATCAATGCCGCCGATCGGGCCTACTTTCCCATCAACATCAATGGTACCTGTTCCCGCAATATCGTAGCCTTTTGTTTCGTCTGGTTTTGTCAGCTGATTATAGATTTCAAGGGACATCATTAACCCTGCTGATGGGCCGCCAATATTTTCAATTTCAAAATCAATATCAGGCTCTACCTTCACGTTTCTGTCTGTATAAAGCGAAACTCCGATTCCTGCCCGATCCGGCTCATCAGGAAATTGTTTTAACGTAAGGGTGACACGCTTTTCTTTTTCTTCTCTTTCGATCTTTAACGTGACTTTATCTCCCGCTTTTTTGCTGCTGATAAAATCAATCAGCTTTTCAGCAGACTGATAGTTTTTGCCGTCTGCGCTGATGATTTTATCACCGACTTCTATTTTCCCTTTTGCCGGCATGTTTTCTACAACAGAGCTTGCGTATATGCCGTTAAAGGAATAGCTGACTTTTTTTCCTGCCTTTTGATAGGCGGCTATAACCGCATTTTCTTGCGAGCTTTTCATCATTTGGAGCTGTCTTTTCATATACTCCTTATCTGACTCGCCTTCCTCCTTAATGCTCTCATCAGGAACAATTTCATAATAAGGGTGCATCTTTGCCCACACATATGTAAACGGATTAGCCGGTCCCACTTTAACAGTCATTAAGGACAGGCTTCCTTTTTCCGGGTAGCCTCCCTCCACTTTTATCAATGAAGCAAGCTCTGTCGCTTCTCCCGGTTTTGTAATATAGTATGGAAGTTTTATAAATGATAAAACGGCGATCAGTATGAGGATGACGAGCATCCAGCTAAAATGTTTTTTACGTAGCAAATTATGAGCCCTCCCAATTCTCTATTTCTTTTCTTATCTTGCTGATCATTCGGTTTGTCGCCTCTTCGCCTGCCGATATCATTTCTTCAATATTGGCAAACGAGCTTGAGCTGTATGTTTCAAGGGAAGGGCGAATCATGATATCTGCGGCAATTGTTTGATGCCGCACTAATTCATTTTGCAGTATATCCATACTTTGCATAATCACATCAAAAATATGCACTGCTGTTTCAGTTTTTCGAACCCTGGAAACATCCGAAGCGATGATAATATCAGCTCCCATGTCTTTCACAACAGAAACCGGAATTCGATCGACGACCGCGCCGTCTACAAGAAGGCGTCCGTCCAGCCGCTGCGGAATAAAGATACCCGGGATGCTGATGCTGGCCCTCACTGCATCTGACACTGATCCTTTTCGGAACACAACCTTTTCTCCCGTCTGTAAATCACACGCAACAATGCCCAGCGGGATTTGGAGCTCTTCAATCGGTTTTCCGAATGTATAAGCATGCACAAGCTGTCTGACGCGGTCACCTTTTAAAAAACCGAGCTTCGGCACCGTATAATCAGCATAAAGCCTTCGTTTAAAGGCTTTGGCTACTTTTTTCATCGTTGCCACGTCATGTCCGGCGGCATAAAAACTGCCCACCAAAGCGCCCATGCTGCTTCCTGCAATCATATCCACTTCAATTTGGTGCTTATGTAAACTGGAAAGCACACCGAGATGAGCGAGCCCTCTGGCCCCTCCCGATCCTAACGCTAACCCGATTTTAGGTTTGGCCAAAGCGTTAACCTCCTGCCTGAATTCCCTGTATACCGAATTCTATGGTCTAAACTGAACCCCTATGCTCGTATATTAGTACAAAGAATCAAGAGGACAGGTACTGCTTGGCCGTTTTACATCATACATTATTTTATCATGATATACATGTCATTGGGCATTTTTAGCATCGGGGAGGTAAGAATGAACTTGTCGAAGATTAATACACTTTTGATTGCCTCGTTTTTTCTTTTTTTAACAGCGACTGTCATCTCACATCCACAGGCCTCATTCGAAGCCTCTAAAACCGGGCTGTCTATGTGGTGGGAGGTTGTGTTTCCGTCATTGCTGCCATTTTTTATTCTGTCCGAACTCTTAATCGGCTTTGGCATTGTGCGGTTTGTCGGTGTTTTGCTTGAGCCTTTTATGCGGCCGATCTTTCGCGTCCCGGGTGTCGGCGGCTTCGTTCTCGCTATGGGAATGGCATCAGGAAACCCAGCGGGCGCAAAACTCACTGCCCGTCTGCGGCAGGAAAATCAGATTTCAAGAGTAGAAGCAGAACGGCTCGCGTCGTTTACCAATTCTTCAAACCCGCTCTTTATTTTCGGCGCTGTTGCCGTCGGTTTCTTTCAAAACGCGTCACTAGGCATTTTATTAGCTTCTGCACACTATTTGGGGAATCTGGCTGTCGGTTTAACAATGCGTTCCTATGGCCGCAAGGAAGAGCAGCATCTCAGAAGAAAGAAAACGATACCTTTCCCTTCAGTCAAAGATGCTTTACACGCTCTTCATACCGCCAGACTTGCAGAAAAACGGCCCTTGGGTAAAATTTTAGGCGACGCCGTGACGTCTTCTGTTCAAACGCTTCTTATGGTAGGCGGCTTTATTATTTTATTTTCTGTCTTCAATCGGCTGTTGTCAGTGGTCCAGCTGACTGATGTTTTGTCTGTTTTCACAAAAGGAGCACTGACTTTGTTTCAGCTTCCGACTCAATTGGACATTCCGCTTTTATCAGGGATGTTTGAAATTACATTAGGCAGCAAGCTTGTCAGCGAGACAGATGTTTCTCTTCTGCAAAAAGCCATTATCGTCAGCTTTATTCTCGGGTTTAGCGGCTTTTCCGTACAAGCTCAGGTGGCAGGTATTTTATCGGAAACCGACATTAGATTTAAACCATTCTTTATCGCACGTTTGCTGCAGGGCGTTTATGCAGCTGTCTTCGTCATGTTTTTATGGAAACCTCTTTACACGGCATGGCATGATCCGTATCAGTATGTATTTAAATCTCTTAACAGCAGTGACATGTCAACTGCCTTTATAAACGGCTGGAATCTGCTTGTGCAGATCGGACCTGCTGTCACACTATGCGCGCTGTTTACGTACATTATCATTTTTTCTTACAGACTGACAAACGGAACAAAAAAAGGATGAGTCAAAACCCTCATCCTTGTCTGAATTTTTGCTGAAGCGCCAACTCTACTTCCGGCGGTACAAACTCTGATACCGAGCCGTTGTATCTTGCCACTTCTTTTACGATGCTTGAACTTAGAAACGAATATTGATTGTTTGTCATCATAAAAAACGTCTCAATAGATTCATCAAGCACCCGGTTTACTGATGTCCCCTGCATCTCGTATTCAAAATCAGATACAGCTCTCAAGCCTCTTAAAATCGCTTTCGCATTTTTTCTTTTTGCATAATCAATTAACAGGCCTTGCGATGTTTCAACTGTTATGTTCGGAATGTCTTTTGTCACTTCTCTCAGAAGCTCACACCGTTCTTCCACACTGAACAAAGGCTTTTTTGAAGAATTATTCAGCACACATACATACACTTGTTCAAAAATATGCGCCCCGCGTTTGATGATGTCCAGATGCCCGTAGGTCACCGGATCAAAACTGCCGGGACAGACAGCTATACTCGCCACCTCACTACCCCCTCTTTTTATAAATCGCCACACCTGTTAACCCATAGGTTTCTTTTCTTGTCATCACAAGATCTCCTACGGTTTCGGGAAGCTCGACCTCTCTGTCATGCTCAGCGACGATAAAGCCGTCTTCTTCCAGCATTTGATATTCGTCAATCAGCGTTAAAAGTGCTTTCAGCTTTTGTTCCTTATACGGCGGATCGAGAAAAATTCCGCGAAAGCCGCTTTCTCTTTTAGCAGCAGCGTGCAAAGCACGTTCCGCATCATTGCGGTATACCTGTGCATGTTTTGTAAGCTCCAGCGTTTTCAAATTAGATTTTACCGTTTGAATCGCTTTAAAATCACGGTCAACGAATATACAATGCTCAAACCCGCGTGAAAGCGCTTCGATTCCAAGACCTCCGCTCCCTGCGAATAAGTCAAGTCCCCTGCCCCCGTCAAAATAAGGGCCGATCATATTAAAAATGGATTCCTTCACTTTGTCGGTTGTCGGTCTTGTTGATGTTCCGGGTACAGCCTTTAGTGAACGGCCTTTTTTTGATCCAGAAATTACTCTCATGTTCCACACCACTTTTTCTAAAAGCTATTTTGTTTCTTTATTCGGCCGGACGCCGCTATGTACATAGAAAAAAATCAATCCTATCTTAACATAAAGCATTCTTCCAAACAATGAACGCTAATCTTGATAAACAGGTGTATAGGCAGCATGATCCTTGTCCATACTATAAGCAACAGCATCTAGAGGATGTTGTTGCCAACCGCGGAGAAGACTTACGTTTCCCCATAAGTTCTTCCTCCGGTTTCTCCTCTCCCTTTGCCTTCTCCTTAACATATTAAGGAATAGAAGGACCCCGCAGATGCCTGCGGGGATTTTTTTATAGCTATATGCCGATTTTATAATCGTATTCTTTTGCCTTATCAAGCTTTGACTCGAATTCCAATTTTAAAAACGGTTTATAAGAAGGCTCCACTTTTTTCACAAATGAGTAAGACGCAATCTTGTCCATTGTTTTTTCAATTTGGTTCATATCACAGTACAGTACGACATATTTTAATCGTTTTGATACATAGTGCACATTCCCGAACTTCCTCAGCATTTTGCTCTGCTTTAGGGAGTGCAGATACACAACCATGCCCTGGCGCCTATTCTCCAATACAATCACCTGCCTGTTTTCTCTTATATGTAAAAGACGAGACGGCCAGTCTCGTCAGGACACTTTACATCCGCAGCTTCCGCCTGAACCGCAACCGCCTCCGCATGAAGACAAACCGTCAAAATAAGGGTTCCCAGTCGGAACTTTCACATGCTCCGAAACAGCTGTCCCAATCTCAACGCTGACCTCATCAAGAATGGACTGGAGCTCATTTTCAGCTCTCTTGAAGTCAGCCACCTTATCGTTCAGGTCCAGCTCACGTTTGATCTCCCTCATTTTCCGGGATATTTCTCTATAGTCAGGATGATATTTGCCAAAACGCTGTACATCCTCATACTGCTCTTTTATTTTGATAAAAGAACGAATAATCCGACCTGCCTCTTCATCTTCCTGGAGACGCTTGTAACAATTGCGGTAGTTCTCAGCCGTCTCCGACTGCAGAATCATCTCGGCAAGCTGCTGAGCTTCACTTTGAAGCCGCACGGATTCCATCGTCGCATACATAACATGCACCTCCAGTTGTTAGTTTACCATGAAACCAGCCAATTGGAAAATGCTTAACCGCAGCCGTATACAAAACCTTATGTCCGCATGAAAAAAGACCCTTTTTCGGGGCCTTTTAATCTTTTGTCCGCATCGCTTGAAACATTTGCATCATCATTTGCGCCATTTGAATCCCGTTCGTAAACTGATTCACCCGATGCGGAATGGTTTTTTCATAAAAATTCATCATTTCAAGCTGAAAGGAGGACAGATCATCCGGTTTTCTTGAAAGCCTGCGGTACCATATCGGCTGTTCTCTGATGAATCGTTTCCGTTCTTCGTTTGCTAAAATATATTCCTGAACCTCTTTGCGCATATGAGCTCCCCTTTTTTAATCCTTTCGAAAAGAAAAAGGATGCTGTCCAGAGCCTGGCTGAGAATGCTTCTGTCCGCTTCCGGAAAATGTATTAAGAAGGCTTTGCAACGATGAGATCGACTGGCTCATTTTATTGATTTGTTCGTTCATTTGATTGACATCCATCTTTTTCACCGCTGTCACCATTTTCGAGACAAAATCATTTTTTTGCGGTGTTTCAGGCACAGCTTCAGAAGCTTCTTCCGGTTCCCGATATGGATCCCAAATCGGGTCGCTCTCCCCGAAGAGGACCCAATTTTCATATACGTCCTGCCAGCTTCTTTGTTCTTTGCGCACTTCTTTTATCAGCTTGGGATGCTTTTTGACGAATTGTTTAAAGTCATTGATTGAATGATTGGCATGTTGATTCGCCACAATCCTCACCCCCTCCGAAAATCGTTACCTACTACAATGTATCGTTTTGTCGGGCATTGTGTTCGCCTATATTCATTCCCAAATGAATTTTTAGCGATATCCCTATACACTGGTGAAAAAGCCTGACTGAAGGGATGGGAAACGGCCTTATCTGTAAGCTATCAGCACATTCATTCAGACCGGCTTGTATGGAAATAGAAAAAGCCGGGAACCATTCGTCCGCGGCTTTCATTACCATCGCTTAATAAAGTTTTGGGTGTAATATTTCCGGTCTACTCCGACACCAAGATGCGTATAATCTGAATTCAGAAGCGCTTTTCGATGGCCTTCGCTATTCAGCCAGCCTTCTACAGCAGCCGGACCGTCCACATAATTGTATGCGATATTTTCTCCCGCTTGCTGAAAATCAACATGCCCTTCTTCTAAGCGGTCTTTCAGCGAGCCGTATTTTTTAGAGACATGGGAGAAATAATTATTTTCCTTCATATCCTCACTATGCCCAAATGCCACTTCCGCCGTTGGCTGATCCCACTCAAGCTTCGCAAGTCCATGTTTAACGCGTATGACATTCGTCAAATCAAGGATTTGCTTTTCGCTCGTTGTTTGGATCTTTTTCCATTTCTCATCTGAAACGGCTTTCGGTTTAATTAATTCCCCGCGGTACACTACCTCATAAGGTCTTTGCTTTACAAAGGTCTGCGCATCAAACGCCCTGATGCTGGATAGCTTCCCCTCAAATTTGTCCATATACAGCTGGACATACATCTTTCCTACCTTTACAGTCGGTCTTGTATTGATATCTTCTTCAGAAAATTCAAACCGATAGGAATTTCCTTTATACTCTACATTCACAAATGGTGCCACCTGGGTGGTCTTAAATACTTCGCCAGTTGATTCTCCAATTTTGAAAGGCTTGGCGTTAATATCATTACCCGACGCGAATAATGTGACCACTTTATTGTTTAATACCCCGATTTGGATATATTGATCCTTACCTTGATTGTATACCCACCAATCGTAATCATAAGCCGAAGGGTCAATACGTTCAGGTTCCCCAAGCTTTTTCGTTACTTCATCGGCGGGCTTGCCCATGAAGGACAATAACCCTGAAGTCGGCATATGTATTCGTTTGCCGCTTTGCGCTTCCTCATTCGACACCTGAGGCTCGCTGTCATTTGATTTCTTTTCAGGAACAGATCCATATTGAATAAACAGAACATAGGTTCCGCAGATAATCAAAAGGATAACCATTGCTCTCAATATATTTTTCAATCTATCACCCCCGTGGCGATTCACAATCTCTTGTTTACATCCCATTACAATACAGCCTATTTAACATGTCAAAGATTTATGTGTTAATGAAAAAAGCCTTCTTCTCTATTATCCCCTTCGGAAATATCCGATAAGGCGCTGCCGGCACGTTCATTCGTTTGCTCAGATAAAGAAAGATCACCAAGCGTGACAATTCCAGTCAGTTTTTTATTTTTTGTAACTGGTATCCTTCTGAGCTGATGCGATGCCATCAAATGAAGAACCTCATCGACTGAAGCATCTTCCTCCACACTGACAGGTTTTTCAGTCATCGCGTCAGTGATTTTTTGCGAGTTCGGTTTTTTGATGGCGATTCCTCTTAATACGAGATCGCGGTCGGTTACGATGCCGACCAATGTTTCCCCGTCCTCATCAACTACCGGTATCGCTCCTACATTTGCGTCCTTCATCTTTACTGCAGCTTCATATACATTATCTAATACCGTGCAATATTGCAAGTCGGCTGTCATCAGATCTTTTATTTTTGTCATCCGTTTAACCTCCTTTAGTCTAGTGCTATTGTCGTCAAAATTTAATTTTTGCATACTTTCAAAAGAAGAAGATTCATTGAAAGTTTAACGCTTTCATACTATGATTGTCAGGAAAGGTTATTTTTATAAGGAGGGGTCAGTGTTGAAGTTTACTGAAAGCGGACTTGAAGGGGTTAAGGCTGAGCTCAGCTGGCTAGACGACTTAATGGAAAGCAAAGGTCTTATCAGAGCGGGTCAATGGGATTACGAGAGAGTCACCTATGACAAGAAGTTTTCGACGATTGAGGGTACGTTTTACCTGCGGATACAAGGTATTGCGGCAGAAGGCGATGTCGGAAGCGGGCGCGCCGTGATTCAATTAATGTCCCCTCTCCTAGGAAAGCATTACTACCCTCATGGAGTAGAATATGGAGAAACGGAAGAGTTTCCCGTACAGGTTGTGACAAAAAGCAAGGCACTGATTCAGGACATAGCCAACATGTTAAAAACAGTTCAAATGTAACGAAAAGGTACAGCATATTTCGCTGTACCTTTTATGATATCGTCTGCTGAATATACGGCGGCTCCTCCTGCCCGTCCTTTTCCCTTTCTTTCTTCACCCATTGGAAAAAAATAATGGCCAAAAAAGTACCGTACACAATTTCCTGAATGATTTTCATCATGACTGCTCCGAGCTGCTGATCCTCTAACAAAGGCAGTGTATTCAACATCTCTGGCCCTGTTAATGGGACCTGCCCCATCATATCCGCTGGCACACAAAGCCTCATTGCCTCAGCCCATACAGCCGGATCTGTATAGGTGGCATATAACGGTGCACCGCTGAACATGATCAAGGCGCAAGCAGGTGTGAGCAGCATACCGTCCGCCATAATATAACCCAGCTTCATCAAGCCGCTGAGCTGCCGTAGACGCTCAACCTTATGAACAAGCGGCCACCACATGAAGAACGCAAGCACAAAGATAAGCCAAGTGATTAATGTATGGTAAAACGGATCCGTTTTGACAGTATCAAATATAAGCGGTACATGATATAAAGAAAAAATGCCGTTAAACAAAAGCAAAGCAATTAAAGGCGTCGTAAAAAAGGAAAAAACCGGTTTGATTGAAGGCCTGAAAATGATTTTTTCCCAGAGCCATGCAGGAATTCCCGCGATTAACAGCGGCGGGACAACCAAATACAGGACGGCCATCTGCACCATATGTGCGCTGAACATAATATGTCCGAGCAGATCAACCGGGCTTCCCTCGGCTGCATATAAAAACAGCATCGCCGACAGAAAGCACACCATCTCTTTACCAGTTATTCGATTTGGCTTTGAAGACATTCGCCTGTAAAAATAGAGATAAAGCGCCGTAATGCCTAACAGGATACAAAAAAGATAAGGGCTCCACATCGCGCGAAACCCGAATATCTCCAACTGATTCATTTCTTCACCTCCGGCGGCTGTTTCAAATTACCACCATATAATTGTCACAAACGCAAGCACAGTGATAAACGCGACAAACACTCCTGAATACAAAAACAGTGCAGGCGCCTCATGCCCTTTCTGATTCATATGCATGAAATAATACAGCTGAAAAATGACTTGAATTGCAGCTAGCAAAATAATGAAAGGAATCGTAAACCAGCTGCCGACACCGTCCGTGGCCACAGTCAGAAATGCAACAATCGTAAGACCGATCATTAAACCAAAAGACAGGACTTGATATTTCATCTCCCGGGCATGCTTTTTTTTCTTAAATTCAAGGTCGCTATTGATATGCCCTCTGCTTTTTTTATCGACCATGTTTATCCCACCATCCCCATTAAATATACAACGGTAAAGATGAAGACCCACACGACATCAATAAAGTGCCAATAAAGGCTGGCAACGTAAAACTTAGGCGCCGTATACAGATTCAGCCCTCTCTTGGCATTGCGGATCATAAGCGTGCTGATCCACATAAGCCCAAATGCCACGTGGGCGCCGTGTGTACCGACAAGCGTGTAAAACGCAGAACCAAGGGCAGAGCTTGTGATGGTAAAGCCAAATTCATGGGTGTAATGCTTGAACTCATAGATTTCCAGTCCTAAAAAGCCCGCCCCCAATAAAATCGTAATTCCCAGCCAAAGCTGCATCTTGCCGAAGGAAAAGTTCTTCATGTGGTACATCGCGTACACACTCGTTAAACTGCTCGTTAATAGAAGCATTGTGGCAATGAATACAAGTGTCACATCGAACATTTCCGTCGTAGGCGGATCACCGGCATTTGAATTCCGAAGCGCAAGAAACGTGGCGAAGAGAGACGCAAACAGAACAGTCTCTCCGCCAAGAAAAAGCCAAAAGCCTAAAAATTTATTTTTCCCTTCCAGGGTTACTTTTTCAGGAGAAGCTGGAAAGGTTTCTGCGGTGAATTTTTCTTGAACTTGCATTATGCCTTCACCCCTTTATCATCGTTCGGCAGTTCCTCTTTATGAATATGATAGCCGTGATCATCAATTACTGAACGAAGCAGCATCGTAATAAATGTGATGCCGAGCCCGATAAAGATCACCGGCAGGCCCCAAGCGTAATCACTTCTGTACAGCAGCCCGAACGCTGCGACAAAAAGGCCGAAGGAAATGACGAGCGGCAGGATCGAGCCGTTTGGCATATGAATATCATCAACCGGTTCCGCCGGCGTCATTGATTTGTGCCCTGCCTGCTTCTCAATCCAAAACGGATCAAGTCCTCTGACAAAAGGAAGCTGTTTAAAGTTATACTCCGGCGGCGGTGAAGAAACGGTCCATTCCAGCGTACGTCCGTCATGCCATGGATCAGCACCTACATATTCACCTTTTACCGATGTCCATATGACATTGACCAGCAGAAGAATAACAGCTGCCGCCATAAAAAACGCCCCGATTGTACTGATCAAGTTGCCGGTTTCCAGACCCTGTCCTGGCAAAAACGTATAAACCCGGCGCGGCATCCCCATTAAGCCGACAAAATGCTGAATGAAAAACGTGAGGTGAAAGCCAATAAAAAACAATACAAATGAAATTTTCCCCATCGTTTCATGCAGAATTTTACCGAACATTTTCGGCCACCAGAAATGAACACCGGCTAAAAGGCCGAATACAACGCCGCCAATAATGACGTAGTGGAAGTGCGCAACCACAAAATACGTATCATGGAACTGATAATCAGCCGCAGCAGCTGCCAGCATGACTCCCGTCACACCGCCGAGCACAAAGGATGGAATAAATGAGACAGCATACAGCATAGCGGTTGTATACTTCACATTTCCTCCCCAAATCGTCAACAGCCAGTTAAAAATCTTAATCCCGGTCGGAATCGCGATAGCCATTGTTGCAACCGCAAAAATCGCATTTGCAATCGGGCCGAGACCAGTCGTGAACATGTGGTGCACCCAAACCATAAAGCCCAGAAAGCCGATGAGCACGATTGCAAAAACCATTGAAGAATAGCCAAACAAACGCTTTCTGGCGAACACAGGGATGACCTCAGAAAAAATACCGAATGCAGGCAAAATTAGGATATAAACCTCCGGGTGGCCGAAGATCCAAAATAAATGTTCCCAAATGACCGTATTTCCGCCAAGCTCCGGATTAAAGAAATTGGTTCCGAACAGCCGATCCAGCATCATGAGAGCCAATCCAACCGTAAGCGGCGGAAACGCGAACAAAATCAATGCCGAGGCCACAAATGTCGTCCATGTAAACAAAGGCAGCCTCATATACGTCATGCCCGGAGCCCTCATGTTGATAATCGTAGCCAAAAAGTTAATCCCGGCTATCAGCGTCCCGAGCCCCGATATTTGGAGTCCGAGGACGAAAAAGTCTATGCCGTGTCCTTTAGAATGAAGCGAAAGTGAGGCATATGACGTCCAGCCCGCATCTGGCGCTCCGCCCAAAAACCAGCTTAGATTTAAGAAAATGCCCCCGAAAAAGAAGAGCCAAAAACCAAGCGCGTTTAAAAATGGAAACGAAACGTCCCGAGCCCCGATCTGCAAAGGCACAACCGCATTCATCAAGGCAAATAAGAGCGGCATCGCAGCCAGAAAGATCATCGTCGTTCCGTGCATAGTCATTACTTCATTGTACGCTTGAGCACTGAGAAACGCATTTTCCGGCTTTGCAAGCTGAATTCTGATAAACATCGCTTCAATTCCCCCGACAAGAAAGAAGAATCCCCCTGCCACTAAATAAAGAATCGCGATTTTTTTATGGTCCACCGTCGTCAAATAATCCCAAAGCATAGATCCGCGCGTCCGCTTTTCTGTAAGCGCATTCAACATATGTGACCTCCCCCAATATCTCCCTTTCTTCCCTACTTGCTTTCCGCTTTTAAGCCTTTTAAGTATTCATAAAGCGCATCTGTTTCGCTGTCTGAGAGCTTTGGATATGTGCCTGTCATTTTGTTCCCCGGCTTTATGCTGTCAGGGTCCTTCAGCCAAGCCTTCACATTTTCTTTGTTGGCCTCTTTCACCCCTGCCACTTTTGTCCTTTCACCGAAGGTCGCCAGGTTGGGTGCCGTTCTAGCGGCTTCTGCACGCTTATCATTCGGCTCTACCGCATGGCAGCTCAGGCAGTTTTTCTCTTTAAACAGTTCTTCACCCTGCTTAGCCAAATCGCTCTCTGCTGTAGATTTATAGTTTTTCATTTCTTTTGTCCAGCCCTGAAATTCCTTTGCAGACATTGTCTTCACCTTAAAATCCATCAGCGCATGTGAAGGGCCGCAAAGCTCTGCACACTTCCCAAAAAACATATCTCCTGCCTCTTTGCTTCGTTTTGAATCAAATGTCAGGAAGAACTTATTTTCATTATCCGTATTCGTATCAAGTTTTCCTCCAACTGAAGGAATCCAGAAGGAATGTTTTACATCAGAGGCTTTTAAATTAAAATATACACGCTGATCTGTCGGTACAATCAGCTCCTGGCTTGTGATAATGCCGTAATCAGGGTACTCAAACTCCCACCAGTATAAATTTGCCCTAACATTGACTACAAGAGCATCCTCAGCTTTGCGGCCTTTTTTATCCATTGGTGATGTGTCCGCTAGCTCCAGCGTATATAATACAACAGGAATCACAAGAATAATGAGCAGCAAAATCGGGATCACGGTCCATGTGATTTCTAAAAATTTATTCCCCTCTACCTGTTTCGGTATCGTGTTCTCACCGACCCGTGATCTTCTGAATCTCACAATCACATAAAAGAAGATAACAGATACTACTGCAACAACAACCACCATAATCAATGTGCTGAGCACTGTCAGGTCATACTGTTTATCAGCCACCTCGCCAGCAGGCTTGAGCGTGGATAAAAAAGGTTTTCCACATCCGCTTAATAGAAGCGGCACTAAGGCTAATAATAAAATAAGACGCCAATGCTTTACCATTTCACCCAACCCCTTTTCTGGTCAATACAAAGGCGGAAAGCGGATCGAAATCTATCGCCATCCAACCTATCACCAATAAAGCACTTACATTTCCTCTTCTCTTAAATTATGAGTTTTTTTACTCAAAATGCCATCTATGTATAAAAGTAAAGCCGCCTGATTAAACAAGAGGTCAAGGCGGCATTTACTAGTTGTCATCGTTTATTTTGAAGCGATAAAACAAGCATCATATCTATTTTTTAGAAAAGCGTCAAGACAACCATGGCAACGAAATAGATTGTCATGTAGTTAAGCGAGTAAACGAACATCTGCGTTGCCCACTTCATGATATTCTTGGAGCGGAATCCCATTAAGCCAAGAATCAGCCAGCCGATATTTAACAGCAAGCCGAGAATCACAATCGGAAGACCCAGGCTACCAAGGAAAAACGGAAGCGGCATCAGGCACGCAACCCACACAATAATTTGTCTTTTTGTCACTTCAAAACCATATACGACAGGAAGCATCGGAATATTTGCAGCTCTGTAATCCTCAGTTTTCTTGATAGCCAATGCTAAGAAGTGAGGAATCTGCCAAATAAATAAAATCATGAATAACACCCATGCTACGACACCGATATTCCCTTCCACTGCCGTCCATCCAATAAGCGGCGGCACTGCACCGGAAACGCTCCCTACTACTGTGTTAATCGTATAGCGGCGTTTCGTCCACATTGTGTACAATACAACATACGTAAAGACTCCGATAAAACCGATAACAGCAGCCATGACAGTTGTCATCAGCAGCATGATCAATCCTAAAGCAACCAGCAAAATTCCAGACCATAACGCCTGACTCGGCTGAATTTTACCCGTAACCGTCGGTCTTACTTTCGTACGCTCCATAAGATGGTCAATGTCCCGGTCATACCAGTTATTGATCGCGCAGGAGCCCGCAATAATCAGTGAAGACCCGATTAACGTAAGAAGAACGGTGTTTATATTGCCTAAAAAACTTAAACCGGAAATATGCAGTGCAAGCCACATTCCAGTGAAAGTCGTGATGAGGTTAGAATTGACGATCCCTATTTTAATAAGGGACAGAAAATCTTTCCATGCCGTTGTTTCTTCAATTTGTCCGTCTATAGCTGTATCATTTAAGATTCTGGAGTTAGCCATAACGTAAACCTCCCTTACAAACCTAACGCAGGAGAATAAAATAACCTGCAACTCTATCATACAAGATAACCTCTTGTAAAAAAACATCCTATTAAATATTAAACGACAAACAGGAATTTATTTGTGAACTTTTTATGAATTTTACCAAAGATGAAGGCAATCTCCAAATCGGCATTGCGTTTACCTTATTTCTATCAGACCCGGCATGAATAATCAAGTGTACATTTCCAGAAGCCGTCATTCTATTATATTTTTGTGAACAAAAGGCTCTGGGAATTGCCACAAAACACATATTCGCTTACACTTGGAACGTATATAAAATTGCAGCAGTATGTTGAGAAGGTGAATATTGTATGAATAAAGCATTAAAAGCTCTCGGTGTTCTGACGACATTTGTCATGCTAATTGTTTTAATCGGGGGTGCCCTCGTTACAAAAACAGGTTCCGGCCAAGGATGCGGCAGACAGTGGCCGCTGTGTCACGGCCGTTTTTTCCCTGAACTGAATGCGGCTTCAATTATTGAATGGAGCCACCGATTCGCAAGCGGAATCTCTATTATCCTTGTGCTAAGCCTTGCGTTTTGGTCATGGAGAAAAATCACGCCGATTTTTCGTGAAACAACGTTTCTCGCGATCATGTCAATTATCTTTTTATTTCTTCAGGCATTGCTTGGCGCATTGGCTGTCGTATTCGGTTCGAACGCGCTGATTATGGCGCTTCACTTCGGCATCTCATTAATTTCTTTTGCTTCAGTGCTTATTTTAACATTGCTCATATTTGAAGCTGATAAATCAGTCAGAACACTGGTTAAGCCGCTTCAAATCGGCAAAAAGATGCAATTTCACATGATAGGAATTTTAATATATTCCTATATCGTTGTGTATACAGGCGCATATGTAAGACACACTGAATCAAGTCTGGCATGTCCTGATGTGCCGCTGTGCAGCCCGCTGAACAATGGGCTTCCGACCCAATTCCATGAATGGGTGCAAATGGGCCACAGAGCAGCAGCCTTACTGTTATTTGTATGGATTATTGTTGCCGCTGTTCATGCTATTATCTCCTATAAAGATCAAAAACAGATCTTTTGGGGATGGATCTCATGTCTTATTTTCATTACATTACAGGCACTGTCCGGGATTATGATCGTATACTCTGAACTGGCTCTGGGCTTTGCACTTGCCCACTCGTTCTTTATTGCCTGTCTGTTTGGCGTTCTATGCTACTTCTTATTATTGATTGCTCGTTTCCGTTATGAATCTAGGCAATCATAAAGACTCAAGACCAAAGCCTTAGGCGGCTTTGGTCTTTTTTATGTCTTGTTTTTTGGCGCTTTATGCGTTTCAATCGCCAGCCTTCGCCGAACTTGATGATCAGTGAGCGGCTCACTTCGGTCTGTCCCCTTTCTCATCGTGATTATAGAATGGATCTATAGCCCGCGAACATAAGTATTAAAGCCTTTTAAATCAGATAGTGCTTAAAGAAATATGCACGGCATACTACAAAGCATCTAAAATATTGGCTGTATAAGCCTCTATTTATTTTGGGCTTGTGACAGTATTGTATAATCTCTGAAGTCCCCTTATATCTCTTCTAACCATCTGTTTCACTCCACATTTTCTATATAAAAAAACAAGAGTGTATATCAAATGATATACACTCTTTGTTTATTATGCTTTTTCAATTTCAAGGAGCAGATCTCCCGTCTGGATCGGCTCGCCATTTTTCACATGAACCTGCTTGATTGTTCCTGAGAAAGGCGCCTGAACCGTTGTTTCCATTTTCATCGCTTCATTAATCATCAAATGATCACCTTTATTGACTTTTGTGCCTGCTTCAGCCAATACCTTAATAACTGTTCCAGGCATGGAAGCTGCGATGTGGCTTGGATTTGTCCGGTCTGCTTTCAGCCTTTCCTGAACGGAAGACTTAATGCTTTCATCTTTAATGACTACTTCACGCGGCTGCCCGTTGAGTTCGAAATAAACGACGCGGGTGGCATCAGGCTGAGGCTCACCGATTGAAATCAGCTTAACGATCAGCGTTTTGCCGCGCTCAATTTCAACTTCTATCTCTTCACCCAATGTCATGCCGTAGAAGAATGTCGGTGTATCTAATACCGAGATGTCTCCATAGCTTTCTGTCGTTTTCACATAATCAGTGAAGACTTTAGGATAAAGGGCATATGCCACAGCATCCTGATCTGAAATTTCCAAGTTATGCTGCTCTTTAAATTCCTGTTTGATCGCTTCAAATGACACCGGCTCAAGCAGTTCGCCCGGTCTGACTGTAATCGGCTCCTGCCCTTTTAAGATCAGCTTTTGCAGTTTTTCCGGGAATCCGCCATGAGGCTGGCCGATATTTCCTTTGAAAAGCTCCACGACAGAATCAGGGAAATCTAAAGATTCGCCTTTTTCGTAAACGTCTTTTTCAGTCAGATTGTTTTGCACCATGTAAAGTGCCATATCTCCGACAACTTTTGAGGAAGGCGTTACCTTGACGATGTCACCGAACATATCGTTCACGCGTCTGTACATTTCCTTGACTTCGTTCCATCGGTCGCCAAGGCCTACTCCCTTGGCCTGCTGCTGCAGGTTGCTGTATTGGCCCCCTGGCATTTCGTGCTCATAAATTTCAGTATGCGGAGACTTCATTCCGCTTTCAAATTCACTATAATATTTACGCACCGACTCCCAATATTGGGACAGCAATTCAACGCCTTGGACATTCATTTCCGGACGGCGGTCGTTGCCTTCCATCGCATGATAAAATCCGCTCGCGCTAGGCTGTGACGTTAATCCCGCCATTGAGCTGACCGCCACGTCTATGATATCAACGCCGGCTTCAACAGCTTTCGCATACATATAAATACCGTTTCCGCTCGTATCATGCGTATGAAGGTGAACCGGAATGTCGATCGTTTCTTTCAACGCAGAAACGAGTTCATATGCAGCCTGCGGTTTTAACAGCCCTGCCATATCTTTAATCCCGAGAATATGGGCTCCGGCCGCCTCAAGCTCCTTCGCCATCGATGTATAATAAGCAAGATCGTACTTCGTCCGGTTCTTGTCAAGGATATCTCCCGTATAACAAATCGCAGCTTCTGCCACTTTGCCGGTATCCCTAACGGCATCAATGGCTAACGTCATCCCTTTTACCCAGTTTAAGCTGTCGAAAATACGAAACACATCAATACCGGATTGAGCTGATTGCTTCACAAATTCTTTAATCACATTGTCCGGATAATTCGTATAGCCGACCGCATTTGATGAGCGAAGCAGCATCTGGAATAAGGTATTCGGCACTTCTTTGCGAAGATCTTCCAAACGCTTCCACGGATCTTCTTTCAGGAATCGGTAGGCTACATCGAAGGTCGCGCCTCCCCACATTTCCATACTGAATAGTTCAGGCCATAACGCAGCCGTCGGATTTGCGATTTTTTTCAAATCATGCGATCTGATTCTAGTTGCCAATAACGATTGGTGGGCATCCCTGAATGTCGTATCAGTTAAAAGGACAGATTTCTGCTCCTTAACCCAATTTGCAAGCCCTTCTGCACCTTTTTCATCGAGAATTTGCTTTGTTCCTTTGGCAGGCTGCTGATCAACGTCTACCTTTACGCTTAACGGTTTGTCAAACGCCGGTTTTTCTTTTTTCCCGATTCCGGGGAAGCCGTTTACTGTCACATTGCCGATGTAAGTGAGCATTTTCGTTCCGCGGTCTTTTTGTTTAGGGAATTTAAATAATTCAGGCGTTGTATCAATGAAAGACGTATCATATTGCCCTGTCAGGAACTTCTCATGTTTTGCAACGTTCTCAAGGAACGGAATGTTCGTTTTTATGCCTCTGATTCTAAACTCCTGAAGGTTTCGTACCATTTTGGCAGCTGCCTGTTCAAACGTTAAAGCCCAAGTTGAAAGCTTAACGAGAAGTGAATCATAGTATGGTGTGATCACGGCGCCCTGGAAGCTGTTTCCGGTATCAAGACGGACACCAAAACCGCCGCCTGAGCGGTAAGCCATGATTTTTCCTGTATCAGGCATGAAATCATTTTGCGGATCCTCAGTCGTAACCCGTGACTGAATGGCATAGCCGATTGTAAAAATGTCCTTTTGCTCAGGAATATTTACTTTTTTGCTGTGAAGGCTGTGCCCTTGGGCAACAAGGATCTGAGTTTGAACAATATCGACACCAGTAATCATTTCTGTTATCGTGTGTTCAACTTGTACGCGAGGATTTACTTCAATAAAGTAGAACTCGTTGTTTGCAACAAGGAATTCTACCGTCCCCGCATTTATATAGTTTACATTTTTAGCAAGCGCAACTGCCGCCTCACAAATTTGATCCCTTAATTCAGGTGACAGCGAGACACTCGGCGCCACTTCAATGACCTTTTGATGGCGTCTTTGAACGGAACAATCCCTCTCAAAAAGATGGACGACATTTCCCTGCTTGTCTCCAATGACCTGAACCTCAATATGTTTCGGATTCTCAATTAATTTTTCTACATAAACTTCATCATTGCCAAAGGCTGCTTTCGCCTCTGATTTAGCACGCTCATATGCTTCTTTGACTTCACTTTCAGATCTGACAATCCGCATACCGCGGCCGCCGCCGCCAAGCGAGGCTTTAATGATGATCGGATAACCGTTAGCTTGTCCAAATTGTTCGACGGCTTCAAGCGTTTCGGCAGGACCGTCGCTTCCCGGAATCACGGGGATTCCCGCTTTTTCTGCCTGCTCACGCGCTTTTACCTTGTCACCAAACATATCGAGATGCTCGGATTTTGGCCCTATGAATACGATGCCTTCTTCTTCACATCGTCTCGCAAAATGAATATTTTCAGATAAGAAACCGTATCCCGGATGAATTGCATCGACTTTGTTTCTTTTCGCAATATCAATGATACCTTCAATATCCAGGTAAGCATCAATCGGTTTTTTCCCTTCACCGACCAAGTATGCTTCATCCGCTTTGTACCGATGGTAGGAACCGGAATCTTCTTTTGAATAAACCGCAACTGTACGAATATTCAACTCGGTACACGCCCGGAATATTCGGATTGCAATTTCTCCCCTGTTTGCTACTAATACTTTTTGTATCGATTGCTGAGACAAACTTTTCTCCCCCTTACCCGAATGGAATATAATCTATCATAGCGGAATATCCTTTCCCTGTACACACTTGTTTTTTACTGATAAACAGTTTTTTTGAGCTGTTTCTTTTTCATTCCCTTCGGCGCCAAGGGCTCTTTCTTTTTCTTATTCTCTGAATATTTCACAAACATGCTGATATTCGCTAATATCCCCATACTCCCCAGCAGCAGCACCAAAGAAGAGCCCCCGTAACTGATAAATGGTAGCGTAACCCCTGTAATCGGAATTAATCCGCTGACACCGCCAAGGTTAATAAACGACTGGATGGCAATCATGCTTGAAATGCCGATCGCCAGAAGACTTCCAAACGGGTCCTCGCATTTTCTGGCAATATAAAAACCTTTTATGACGACAAAACCCAATAAGAAAATCACAAACAATACCCCAAAAATGCCGAGCTCTTCAGCAATGACAGCCATAATAAAGTCAGTGTGTGATTCAGGCAGATATCCGTATTTTTGGATACTTTCACCGAGCCCCAGGCCGAAAATGCCGCCTGAGCTGATCGCATAATAAGAATTGATCACTTGCAAACCTGATGAATTTGCATACTTAAATGGGTCTTCAAGACTCTCAAAACGCGCTAAACGGCCTTCAGTTAAAATTTTGTCCTGATTCAAATAGATAATAGGGCTGACTAAAATGAAAACAATTCCGCCCAGTATCACAAGCCTCACCAGCGTCTTTCCGCTGAAGCCGGAGCACAAGATCATGCACGTCGCAATTAACCCTATAATCATGGCTGTACCGAAATCTGGCTGCATGGCAATTAACCCACAAATTATAAGCGTCATGACTACCGGAGGGGCTACTCCCGTTAACAGATGGTCGATATAACTTTGTTTTTTTGCATATACGGCTGCAAGGTATAAAATCACGACCAGTTTCACAAACTCCCCCGGCTGAATACTCATTCCGCCGATTTTAAACCAGCTCTGCGCGTTTCCGGCAACATGCCCGAAAACAAACAGTGAGATAAGCGCAAGAACAGATACAAGCAGTATCCCCTTCTGAAACTTTTGATGGGCCAGTGCTTTATAAGGAAACAACGCCATGAGAATAAATAGAGCGCCACCCGCAATTAAAGCAAACAGCTGCCGCATGAAGAAAAAATTACTGCTTACTCCATACCGGGAGACAGCCGTAATCATGCTTGAGCTGTATACCATCACTAAACCGAATCCGCATAATAAAACGATTGCGAATATCAGTGAGTAATCATAAGATTTTAGCATTTTTTTTAACATAACATCCTCTTCCCTGCTTCTAACTTCCATTATCTATGGTTTTTATGTATTTATCTTTTTTATTTTACTACAATTTATCAAACGAGACGAAGAATCTCTATACGATTCGGAAGGAATGTGTAAAAAAAGACCGTCTTTTATGAGATGAGAGAAAAATAGCGGTTATAAAAAAACCCAAACTGTTAATAAGTTTGAGTTTTATCATTTATTTAGCTGTAAACGCGTCATGCAAAGCAGACAATTCGCGCTCCAATGTGTATAAAAGGTCTTTACCGTCTTTTTCATCAACCAATCCCAGGCGGACAGCAAAATCGATTTCCCTCGAAAGCCCGAACATTTGAGTATCTAAAACCTCTTCATATAGAGGACATTGAGGCATCGTTAAGTTATCCATTTGTACTCGGATCAGCTTCAAAATCTTCTCAGCGTCCACTTTTAAGAGTTCAAAAGCTTTTTGCCGATGGTCAACTATCATCTCTGAAGTCAAAAGTATCCCTCCGTTCCCCAGGCGAGTACCTAATTCTTCTATTTATCATAAAGGGTATCAACAGAAAATGCAAGAGGATTTAAGCATATGACATAAATTAAAAAATACTCAGCCTGTACATCTCAGACATTATTTCCAAAAGCTTTACACCTGCAATGCTGTTCCCTTTTTCGTCTAATGCGGGGCCGAATATGCCGATCCCGAAATCGTAAGGCGAAATGCCCATAATCCCGCCGGATACGCCGCTTTTCGCAGGAATTCCGACCTTAATTGCGAATTCCCCGCTTGCATTGTACATTCCGCACGTCACCATAAATGTTTTGCAAATTCTAGCGACATCTTTTGAGATGACTTGCTCCCTAGTCTCTGGATGTCTGCCGTTCAATGCAAATACAGATCCGATTTTCGCTAAATCCAAGCTGTTCATTTCAATCGCGCATTGCTTCGTGTATAAATCCATTACTGCCTCTACATCATCTTCAAAAATGCCGTACTGCTTCATATAATAACACATCGCCCGATTAATCATTGAAGTGCTGTATTCAGATTCAGCCACTTCCCGGCAGTATGTAATCTCTTGGTTGTTTGTCAGCCTTCTGATAAAAGAAAGCAAATAATCAAGTCTCTCTTTCACCGTTCTTCCTCTTATCAGACTTGTCACTACCAATGCCCCGGCATTAATCATAGGGTTTAACGGCTTGCTCGGATTCACTGTTTCGAGCTTGATAATTGAATTAAACGGATCACCGGTCGGCTCCTGTCCAACATAACTGAAGACCTTATCCTTGCCGTATTCCATTAACACCAAAGCAAGGGAAAGGACTTTCGATATACTTTGAAGCGTAAATGTTTTTTCTACGTCACCTGCTGACAGACAAACATTATTGGAATAATAAATCGCCACTGACAGGTCGTGTTTATCAGCTTTTGCCAAGGCGGGAATATAGCTGGCTACCTCCCCCTTGTCCGTTACTTTTTTCGCCTTTTTCACTAAGGCTTCAAGCTCATCATTATGCCGGCATACCATGCAAACACCCTCGTTCCCTCAGCATTTCAATACACATAATTTGTACACAAAGTGACAATTCATGCGAAAACTTTTATAATTTTGAGAGAAGGGGGTCATATCATGAGCGTTATCCAAGTAAAAGGCAATGTTACATATCCAATTACCATTGATCCAAGCGTATGGATTTTTGATGATCGCAAATTTTCGTTTGACCGCAAAGGGGACAGTCAAGACACATATTTACAATCAGCCGGGGATGAATCAGACCTTGATCCGGAACGCGTCATCAGAGAGGGGCGAATCGCGCCGCCTACATTAAAGACGGAAAAGCAATATGAGAAGCAAAAACTGATGAACGGCAGTTTCGCAATGAGACTTGGGACTGTCCTGAAAAATGCTGAGCCGAACAGCTCTGCGACACAATGTGTATTTGTCACAAGTTCGGGAAAGGCCGCCGTTTCTCTGGAAACCGCTCTGAACAGTATTGTCCATTTCAGCGAGGCAGGCAAGCCGATTCAAGAAGGCGGCCCCGTGCATATTTACTTTGAAGACCCGGTTCATCACAAACAGCCGATTACCGATGTAAAAGAGATCGAAATCATTTAAATGTTACAGCAAATCAGCTGCGAGCTGAGCGAGACCTGATCTCTCACCTTTTAACAGCTTCACGCTGCCTGAGATGGGTTGTCCTTTAAACCGCTCAACCACATAGGCCAAACCATTGTTCAGACTGTCTAAATATGGGTGATCAATTTGTTCAGGGTCACCCATTAAGACAATTTTACTGCCTTCACCGACTCTCGTCAGCAAAGTTTTCACCTCATGCCTGGTCAAATTTTGCGCTTCATCAATGATAATAAATTGATCTGGAATGCTTCTCCCTCTGATATAAGTCAGCGCCTCTACCTGAATTGAGCCAATTCCCGCCAAAATAGCATCAAGCTCCCCTGGTTTTTTCGCATTAAACAGAAACTCTAAGTTGTCAAAAATCGGCTGCATCCAAGGCTTTAGCTTTTCCTCTTTTTCGCCTGGCAAATACCCGATGTCCTTGCCAACAGGAACAATCGGCCTTGCGACGACCAGCTTTTTATATATTCCCAAGTCTTCTGTCTGTAATAGCCCTGCCGCCAAAGCTAAGAGCGTTTTGCCGGTTCCCGCTTTGCCGATCAGGGTGACAAGCGGAATATCTTCCCGCAGCAAAAGCTCTAATGCCATTGTCTGCTGTACATTTTTCGGCCTGATTCCCCATATATGTTCATCATCAAATACGAGTCTTTTTAATACCGTTCCGGTTTTATCTGCAATTCCGACTGCCGAGGAGGATCCTCCTAGCTCATCCTTCATTAAAGCAAACTGATTCGGATAAAACGCATGCTGTTTCACATCGTTTACTGAAATTTGATTTTTTCCGTAAAAAGAGCTGAACAGCTGCTGACTGATATATAAATCTTTATAGCCGCTGTACATTTCATCATTGTCCACAACCCGGTCATTCAAGAAATCTTCAGCAAGCAGTCCGATTGCGTCGGCTTTAACCCTGACCAGTACATCCTTACTGACGAGGATAACCGGCCTGCCATTTTCCTTGGTTTCTTCCTCGAGGCTTAAGTTTTTCGCAACGGCTAATATGCGATTATCGTTCGTCTTTTCAATAAAGATCTCTTGCAGCTGGTGAAACGAACGATGATTCAGTTCAATTCTCAGTGTGCCGCCGGTGTCAAGCGGTACATGCTCATGCAGCCTGCCCTTTTGTCTTAGCGCATCGATTAGCTTAGATACGTGCCTTGCATTCCTCCCAACTTCGTCCATATACCGTTTTTTTGAATCAACCTCTTCTAAAACGACAGCAGGGATGACAACCTCATTTTCTTCAAAAGAAAATATCGCGTTAGGATCCTGTAATAACACATTCGTATCTAACACATAAATTTTACTCAAGTCTCAGCCTCCTGATATAAGGGTCAAAGTTCTTCCTGCTTCTCTTTTGATGAAAAAGGTGAATGCCTGCTAAAATATATGTTTTTGTGCATAAAGATAGAAGGTTAATTCAACAATAAAATTAATGAAAGCATTTTAAGGAGGGAACCCGCAAGTGCGAATTCTTTTCATTATCATACAGCTGACACTTATCCTGTCCGCTTGTGCCTATCAACAAGGAAAACAGGGCCAGAATGTTGAAAAAGAATCAACAAGACAGCAGGAGACTAAACCGATTCACGTAAAGGACACAACTCAAGAAACAAAAGACAATGGAACAAGAACGGATATTGCCAAGCATCTTGTCAGCGTTGCTGAAAAAAACCCCGACGTCAAGGATGCAACAGCCGTTGTGCTGGGAGGTTATGCTGTTGTTGGGATTGATGTCGATGATACTTTGGACAGAAGCAAAGTGGAAACCATTAAATATTCTGTAGCTCAGGCGCTAAAGAATGATCGATATGGCGCCAACGCAGTAGTCATTGCTGATCCCGATACGGTCAGCCGCCTTCGCGAAATGAGCAGAGAAATCAGCGAGGGCCGTCCGGTAACAGGCATACTGGATGAATTAGCTGCAATTGTCGGCCGAGTGCTTCCCGAAGTGCCTAACGATGTGATTGACAATGAAGACGAACCGCAAACAAAGCAGCAAAATGACCAATTAAATAGAAAACAGCAGCAGGAAATGGAGAAGGAGCAAAACGATCAATCTGATCATCATATGAAAAAGAACAACAATGACTAAGCTATAGCCTTGCGCTTTAGCTTTTTCTTATTTTGGACAGCTTCTGATCCGTGCTATAATACATGTTAGTGAAAGAGGTGATATGATGAGGGTCAAATGTTCTATTTGCGATAAAATTGAAACAATTGATGATGATACCCTGATCGCGAAACGGCTTCGAAACCGCCCGATCCATACATATATGTGCCAGGAATGCCACGATCGGATTGCCAAAAAAACAGAGGAACGGCTGAAAACGGGAAAATTTACTTTTCACCCGGGACAGCAGAAAAAAGAAAAAGTCAAAAAATAAAGCGGCCGCTTAACCATACAGAACACAAAAAAGACTCAGCTTTCAGCTGAGTCTTTTATGATTTTGCAGACTGTCCTTTTTTCGACTGATACAGCCGGATTTTGTAAATGATTAAAATCAGCGCAGCGACGACCAATCCTTCTGCCACGGGCAAAAACACCCCTAAAAAAGTCAAAACAGTGCAGCCCAACGCCAAAAATACATACACCACTGCAGATTTTAATACAGGAAGCCGTTTAGCAAATCCAAGCTTAAATACAATAACGGCCAACACAAAAATCGTGCCGTACAGCAGCCACATGCCTGCCGCAGGCTGCCGGTCTACTTGATATAGAGCGGCGAAGAACGACAGGCGTTCGCTTACGTCATTCAAAAAGATTCCCTCCCCTGTAAACGTACGGGTTCTATCTTTTCAAATTCTGCACGAGATTAAGACAATCCTGCTGTTTTTTTCTTTTTAGCTGCTTTTTCACGTTCGTTCTTATTGAGGATCTTCTTTCTTAAACGGATGGATTCAGGTGTTACTTCACAATATTCATCTTCGTTTAAGTACTCTAGAGACTCCTCAAGAGACATGATGCGCGCTTTTTTAATTGTAGTTGTCTGATCCTTTGTCGCGGAACGGACGTTTGTTTGCTGTTTCATTTTGCTGACGTTAACAACAAGGTCATTGTCACGGTTATGCTCTCCAACGATCATTCCTTCGTATACTTCAGTACCCGGCTCAACGAAGATGACACCGCGGTCTTCAATTCCTTGAATACCGTATGATGTTGCTTTTCCGTTTTCCATTGACACAAGTACACCTTGACGGCGTCCGCCGACTTGGCCCGCCTGCATCGGCTGGTAGCTGTCAAACGTATGGTTCAAAATACCGAATCCGCGTGTTAATGATAGGAATTCTGTAGAGTAACCGATCAATCCGCGGGAAGGAACTGTAAAGATGAGACGGACTTGGCCGTTTCCGTTGTTGATCATATCAACCATTTCGCCTTTGCGGGCACCCATTGATTCCATGACAGAGCCAGTATGCTCTTCAGGAACATCAATTTGCACACGTTCAACAGGCTCACAGCGTACGCCGTCGATTTCTTTGATAATAACTTCAGGTTTTGACACTTGAAGCTCATAGCCCTCACGACGCATATTTTCAATTAAAATTGACAAGTGCAGCTCACCGCGTCCTGAAACAACCCAAGCATCAGGAGAAGCTGTTGGCTCAACACGCAAGCTCACATCCGTCTGAAGCTGTGATTGAAGACGCTCTTCGATTTTGCGGGCCGTTACATATTTGCCTTCACGGCCTGCAAACGGACTGTTATTCACGACAAATGTCATTTGAAGTGTCGGCTCATCAATTCGAAGCACTGGAAGCGGATCTTGATGGTCTACAGGACATACCGTTTCACCAACGTTGATATCTTCCATCCCGGAAACCGCAACGAGGTCTCCCGCTTTTGCTTCTTCAATTTCCACACGCTTTAAGCCTTGGAAACCAAAAATCTTTGTAACACGGAATGACTTTGCCGTTCCGTCAAGCTTCATAAGAGAAACCTGCTGTCCGACTTTCATTGTGCCGCGGAATACGCGTCCGATTCCGATACGGCCTACATAGTCGTTGTAGTCAAGAAGGGCAACTTGGAATTGAAGCGGCTCCTCTGCATTATCAACAGGTGCCGGAACATGCTTAATAATGGTTTCATATAAAGCTTCCATGTTTTCATCCTGTTGTTTCGGATCAAGACTCGCTGTTCCATTAATCGCGGAAGCATATACCACTGGGAACTCAAGCTGCTCTTCATTAGCATCAAGCTCAATGAACAGATCCAGAACTTCATCGATAACTTCCTCTGGACGAGCAAAGTCACGGTCAATTTTGTTTACAACAACAACAGGGTTCAGGTTTTGCTCAAGAGCTTTTTTCAGAACAAAACGAGTTTGAGGCATACAGCCTTCATATGCGTCAACGACAAGCACTACGCCGTCAACCATTTTCATAATCCGTTCTACTTCTCCCCCAAAGTCTGCGTGTCCAGGGGTGTCCAAAATATTGATACGTGTATCTTTATAGTTAATCGCAGTATTTTTCGCCAATATTGTAATGCCGCGTTCGCGTTCAAGATCATTAGAGTCCATTGCGCGTTCAGCAACCTGTTCGTTGGCACGGAACGTACCAGCCTGATGTAAAAGCTGATCGACTAGAGTCGTTTTCCCATGGTCAACGTGGGCAATAATCGCGATGTTGCGAAGATCATTTCGAAGTTTCACTTTTTCATCTCCTAAAAAAATTAGATAACTTTCATATTATATCACACATCCTCTTTAAAAGCGTCACGTTTTTCTGTAAACTTAATATAAGACGTAAAAGGGGATGGAATTTATGAAAAAAATGAATTGGCTTTTACTATTATTTGCATTTGCAGCGGTTTTCAGCATTATGCTGATCGGCGTCTTTATCGCTGAAAAAAGCCCTGCAGGCATTATCGCCAGCATTGTACTTGTTTGCGCTGTCATGGGCGGCGGATTTACATTAAAAAAGAAAATGCGCGAACAAGGCTTGCTTGATTAAAAGCATTGCCCCGCCGGCGACATTGTAATCAAAAAACACCGCAAAGAAAGCGGTGTTTTTCATTTCTTTAAGCCTTATCTCCCCTGTTTCTTAGTCAGGAAGATGCAAAACAGCCTTCATACATAGACAATCGTTCTAACGATCACACGTGCAGCCTTCAAAAAGTAGTTCGGCAACGATACACATAAAATACCATAGCGCCTATTCCTCCACCGGAAACTACTCCCTATAATGGAATTTGTAGCACAATTCATAAAAGGGAGAGAAGAAACATGAAGAAAACATTTGTAAAAAAAGCTATGTTAACGACTGCCGCAATGACCTCAGCTGCTCTATTAACGTTCGGTCCTGATGCAGCCAGCGCAAAAACACCGGTTGATAACACTGCTGTTCAACTCCAGCATCAGGCGAGCACTAACGAAGATCTCAATACATTCATTGATATATTAAATCAATGTATATACGAACAAGACGGTGTATATTATTTTGACAGCGACAAAGCTGTCGAGTTAGGAATGACAAAAGAAGAGGCTCAGGTAATTGCTACACTCTGGGAATCGACATCAGAATTTTTCAGCATTGTTTCACAATGTGTGTATCTCGAGGATGGAAATTACAAATTTGATACAGAAAAAGCAGTTGAACTTGGCTTCACAGAAAAAGAAGCACTTGCACTTGAACAATTTTTCTCCGCTGTTTCTCTCAAGATTCACATTCTTCAAGCAGCCATTGTGCTACAAGATGATGTGTACAGCTATGATAAAGACGCAGCGCTACAAGCAGGTGCAACGCCACTGCAAGCTGACGTTTATGAAAAACTCTTCAGTGCCCTGTCACAAGAACAGCTTGCCGCTATTTACGATATGATTCATCCCCAGGCTTAATGTAAAAAAGCGCTTGCCGGAATCGGACAAGCGCTTTTTTTATATCAGCAGTTTGATGATCAGCATCATGGCAACCACCGCTCCAAACCAGCAGGCAGCTTTCATGATCAGTAATCCATAGTACCTCTGTTTAAAACGCAGTTCTTCTTCCGGCAGATAAGCCTCCTCAACGGCCTGCTCGCTTTCCAATTCAAATGGCTCAGCCATCGTGTCATACATGTCTTTGCAGCTGCTGCACATTTTTAAATGCTCTTCTATAACGTGTTCCGTTTCTCTTTTACAATCACCTTCAAGATACAGAGGAAGCAGGTCTCTTACTAGAAAGCAGGTCATATCCGCTCCTCCTCTCTACTTTTCGTCATGTGTTTCTTAAGTTCTAATCTAGCCCGGTGCAATGTGGTTTTCACCTTAGAAAGACTCCATCCCAATATCTCAGCGATTTCTTCATAAGAAAGCTCTTGGAATTCTCTTAAAATCAAAACGGATTGATGCTGATCTTTTAACTTCAGGAGCTCCTGCCGCAGTGTTTCGCTTTTCACCGTTCGTGACAGATACTGTTCAGGCTGCTCATAAGTTGTTTGCGTTAACCCTTCATTTTTGCTGATTTCAGTAAATTGGTATTTGACATCCCTTCGGTACCAATTGATAAAGGTATGATGCGCAATGGTGTAGAGCCATGTTCTGATGGAAGAATGCCCCCTAAACGAAGCCAGACCGTTAAGAGCTTTTACAAACGTGTCCTGCGCTAAGTCCTTGGCTGTTTCAAGATGATGAGTCCTTCTGAATAAATAATTTAAAATTTCTTGATAATACTGCCGATACAAGTCCTCAATGGAATCCCTATGCTTCATTAAAAGTAAAACCACACCGTCATCCAAATGGCCAATAAAATGAAACAGATATACATGGAAGACAGGTATACTTTCATATATCTGATTTGGCTTTCTTCTTCAGCACCGGGACTTCTCTTTAAACAAGTTTTACTCTTTAAGTCTTCCGCATTCTTTTGAAATAGGGATTCATGCTGTTTCATCCATTCCATTGATTCATCCTCTAGCTCTCCTTCTTTATACAGGTCGTATAAGTCTACAAAAACAGACTCTTTTTCTTTATGATTCATAAAGACTTTTCACCTCTTGTGTTTCTCCATCCACTACATAGGCATCATGGCGATTTGAACCAAACGGCTGAATAATGATCAGCCATGCATAATGCCGTTCATCCCCTCTTTGAACGATAATCGGACGCATACGCTTTTTGTAAATAACATCCTGATATAGAGAAGCTACCTTTTCGTAAGCCAATGTTCCATTACGATACGTATAAGGGAATGACTGATCAGGTGTATCGCTGTATACATAAACGTTTAGCTGACCTTGATCTTCAAAAAACTCATATGTTTTAGAAGAATCAGTATACATCACCATGTCACCCTGACTGCTTTTTTTCTTCTTTTCTGATCCACGAGCATCGAAGATCGATAATATCTGATGCTGCATCCGGCTGTTAGCCATTGAGATATTCTTTTTCATCGGAAGCGAAAGACTATGTAAACAACCTGATTCGCCCTCAAATTCCAAAACAATTCCACCTTTTGTTTCCACTCTCACCATGCTTCCGAGCAGGCTATTGCTTTCAATATCAGTGATCTGATAAGGCTGTTTTGAGATGTTCAGCGCTGTAAACATTTGTTCCACTTTGTCTTGAATGTCTTGTTCCGTTATATGAACATGCAGAAGAGAGTCAAGCTGGTAAATCGATGGATCTTCACTAAAACCCATTAAGGTTTCCTTTTCCCAATAAAATACCGCGCCATCATCAGCATGATCTTTTTTATGAAGCTGGTTTTTCAGGTATATACGTACGACTGTCTGGCCGTCCTCATTTGATACCTTTGTTTCGATATGATCCTTATGTAACACACGTCCGTGTCGCTCAAGGAAAGCGATGGACTTCCGCTTGTACTCCTGATTCGTTAGCTTTTTCCCATGTGCTTTTTGTAAGTATTCATAATTACGAATCAGCTGCGATACTTCATCTACCTCAGCTTTGTAACCTTTGCTTTCAAATGAGTAGAAATAATGCACATCCATGTTTGTATCATGCAAATAAAGTGTTTCATCCGTAGGAAAAAATGACTTTAGTATCTGTTCCGCTTTTTCTGATGAAATGTGCTCCCCGACAAAATTGAATGAATCATGGACATTTGCTGGCTTTGATACAGCGAAAGCAGCCGTTCCTATGTTATATATCGGATTTAACAGCAGGACAAAAAACACCAGGACAGCCATCGTCACCCACTTATTCACACGCACATAAACCTTTCCTGACTTTTGGAACAGATGATAGCTCATCAAAAATCCCGCCATTGCCAAATAAATCGTATATGGCATTACTGCACCATAATCTTTTGAGATTTGATTGGGATATGGCGCAAGCAGCAAGACAAGCAGTCCGATAATCAGCGTATAAAATAAGCCTAGTAAGATCTTATCCGTTCTCCAATACAGCTTGAAAAACACTACATTCAACGCAATGGGAAGAGTGATGATGAAAAACAGAAACACGAATGCAATCGGCTCCATCCCATCCGGGTATTCCTTCCAATACGAAAAGAAACTAAAAATCATTTGTACGATCGGCAAACTGACAACGGCAAGGTCGAACGTATAAAACTTACCCTTTCCGCCATGATCACGCGGCATCAGCATATAGTGAAAAGCCGTCAGCAGCACATATCCGTATAACAAAAAATGCAGCAGCGGCAGCAGTTCTTTTCCGTCCTCTCTTAAGTAAGCGCTGGTGAAGTTTGTTGATTGCACCTGGTGAATAAGTTCAACAGACACTCCCGCCAGCAGCACAATCCGCAATATAACACCCGCCAAGAACATTGTGCGCTGCCGGTTTATTTTGGGATGATGCACCAAAAGATATAAGCCCGCCAGAACAACAATTGACCATTGAATCAGCAGGGTGCTTTGTCTGCTTAATATTAAATAACGTTCGAAATGCAATACATAATGACTGAATAACTCCAACACGAACAACAATCCTTTACTTCTTATTAAGGCCTCATTCGGTTAGACAGCGGACTTTTCAAAAAGTTTCAAGATGAAACAAAAATATCTCATCTTCCCCTTGATATGTAAAAAACATAACTCTTGAGTGAACCATCACATGACACTTGACTCATCTTGATATTATTCAACAAAAACAAACACAGGACAATACTATCAATTTTGTCTAGTTATGTTAGTTTTTGTTGAGTATTCCAGAATGCTAGTTTAATATAACAATATAAATTTTTCAGTATTTTCAAAAAGGGGGATTTATTGTGGGTTTAGGTAAGAAATTGTCTGTTGCTGTCGCTGCTTCGTTTATGAGTTTATCAATCAGCCTGCCAGGTGTTCAGGCTGCTGAAGGTCATCAGCTTAAAGAGAATCAAACAAATTTCCTCTCCAAAAATGCAATTGCGCAATCAGAACTCTCCGCACCAAATGACAAGGCTGTCAAGCAGTTTTTGAAAAAGAACAGCAACATTTTTAAAGGTGACCCTTCCAAAAGGCTGAAGCTTGTTGAAAGCACGACTGATGCCCTTGGATACAAGCACTTTCGATATGCGCCTGTCGTTAACGGAGTGCCAATTAAAGATTCGCAAGTGATCGTTCACGTCGATAAATCCGATAATGTCTATGCGGTCAATGGTGAATTACACAATCAATCTGCTGCAAAAACAGATAACAGCCAAAAAGTCTCTTCTGAAAAAGCGCTGGCACTCGCTTTCAAAGCTATCGGCAAATCACCAGACGCTGTTTCTAACGGAGCGGCCAAAAACAGCAATAAAGCCGAATTAAAAGCGATAGAAACAAAAGACGGCAGCTATCGTCTTGCTTACGACGTGACGATTCGCTATGTCGAGCCTGAACCTGCAAACTGGGAAGTCTTAGTTGACGCCGAAACAGGCAGCATTTTAAAACAGCAAAATAAAGTAGAACATGCCGCCGCCACTGGAAGCGGAACAACTCTAAAGGGCGCAACTGTTCCTTTGAACATCTCTTATGAAGGCGGAAAATATGTTCTAAGAGATCTTTCAAAACCAACAGGCACCCAAATCATCACATATGATTTGCAAAACAGACAAAGCCGCCTTCCGGGCACGCTTGTCTCAAGCACAACGAAAACATTTACATCTTCATCACAGCGGGCAGCCGTTGACGCACACTATAACCTCGGTAAAGTGTACGATTATTTTTATTCAAACTTTAAACGAAACAGCTATGATAACAAAGGCAGTAAAATCGTTTCTTCCGTTCACTACGGCACTCAATACAATAACGCTGCATGGACAGGAGACCAGATGATTTACGGTGATGGCGACGGTTCATTCTTCTCTCCGCTTTCCGGCTCATTAGATGTGACAGCGCATGAAATGACACATGGCGTCACCCAAGAAACAGCCAACTTGATTTATGAAAATCAGCCAGGTGCATTAAACGAGTCTTTCTCTGACGTATTCGGGTATTTTAACGATACAGAAGACTGGGACATCGGTGAAGACATTACGGTCAGCCAGCCTGCTCTTCGCAGCCTGTCCAACCCTACAAAATACAACCAGCCTGACAATTACGCCAATTACCGAAACCTTCCAAACACAGATGAAGGCGATTATGGCGGTGTACACACAAACAGCGGAATTCCAAACAAAGCCGCTTACAACACCATCACAAAACTTGGTGTATCTAAATCACAGCAAATCTATTACCGTGCGTTAACAACGTACCTCACGCCTTCTTCCACGTTCAAAGATGCCAAGGCAGCTCTCATTCAGTCTGCCCGTGACCTCTACGGCTCAACTGATGCCGCTAAAGTTGAAGCAGCCTGGAATGCTGTTGGATTGTAATATTAGAAAAAGCCTGAGAAATCTCAGGCTTTTTTTTCGTTACATATCTTGATTACTCTCTTCAGCAGCAATGACGAAAAGATGCTGCCATGAGACAGAAACGGCTTCTGATTTGCAAAAAGAGGGATGCAGCCGCAAGTGCGCATTTTATAAAAGCTAATGATTCAGTCCACATAATTGATAGACGAATTCTGCTACAGGTCACGTGGCTATGTGAAGGATCGCGCGTCCAGTTAAGAGCAAAAACATTGACAAAAAAAATTATTTATGCTAAAATTTACTATTAATATATTTGTATGTATAATAAGATTCTCCTGGCCAGGAGAATCTTATTTTTTGTGGAGGATCATTTCATGAGGAAAAATGAGTCCAGCTTAACGTCTTTGATTTCAGCTTTTGCCCGTGCTTATCACAGCAAATATGACACACCTCTTATTTTTGATGATTTTATCGCAAAAGATCTCATTAACGAAAAAGAGTTTATCGACATCAGTAAAAATATGATTCAAGGAATATCGTTTTTCAACAAAGAGATCGCCGAACGTCTTCAAAATGATCCTGAAAAAATATTAAAATGGGTTGCACAAATCCAGCTGTCTCCCACGCCCCTAGCACGTGCTTCTTATTGTGAAAAAGTCTTGCACAACGAATTAATCCTGGGGGCAAAACAGTATGTCATTCTTGGAGCGGGGCTGGATACTTTCTGCTTTCGGCATCCAGAATTAGAAAACAGCTTACAGGTTTTCGAGGTTGACCATCCGGCTACACAGCAATTCAAAAAAAATAAGCTGAAGGATGCAAATCTGACAATTCCGGGTCATCTTCATTTTGTTCCTATGGATTTCACCAAAACGTTTTCGTATGATCCTCTCTTAGATGAAGGATTTAAGAACACAAAAACATTCTTCAGCCTTCTCGGAGTGTCTTATTATGTAACACGGGAAGAAAATGCAAGCTTGATCAGCAATTTATTTTCTCATGTCCCGCCTGGAAGCTCTATTGTTTTTGATTATGCGGACGAAACACTTTTTACAGCAAAAGGGACGTCAAATCGAGTTGAACATATGGTGAAGATGGCTGCCGCAAGCGGGGAACCGATGAAATCATGTTTCACTTATCAAGAGATTGAACATCTGTTAGAGTCATCTGGTTTACTGATCTATGAACATCTATCACCAGACGACATTAATGACCTTTTCTTTAGTAATCGAAAAGACAATTTGTCAGCGTTTGAAACGATTCATTATATTCATGCGGTAAAAAAATAATTTTCAAATTATCAGAAGCCTCTCAATGTTTGAGAGGCTTTTTATTGAACCCGCATGCAGCAAATAAGCTGCCATTATCATATGGCAGCTTCTGCTAAAGGCTTCACCAGGATCATAAATGATTTGCCTTTCTCATCTTTTTCCGTTTTCAGCTGTTCAAAGCCGCATTGGCTTAAAAACAGTATCCATTCCCTGCGCTCAATGGGAACTCCCGCAAACATCGCTTTATGTTTCGCTCTAAGCAATTTGCTGATCTGTTCAATGATCATCTTCGCATGCCCCTTTTTTTCTTCAGCCGGGTCAATCAGGACCGTTCCGAGCCACGGCTTACCGTTTGAAGGAGACCACTCGAGATGGTAGCTGACGGCAACAGGCATACCGTCTTTTTCCCATACAAGCCATGAACCGTTGTACATGGAGTAGGAAATGATATAGTCTTCTGCATCTTTATCTCCAAACTCCTCCTCTTTCCATACAGGTTGAGCCTCTGCGAGCTTTTCTAACAAGCTGAGATCATCCTGCTCAAATGGCCTACTTCCGAGCATGAAGATACTCTTCAAATATCGTTTTATGTATAGATGGGTTTCCGGCTAGCACACTGTGGTTTTCTAAAAAGGTAAACGGCTCTCCTTCAATGGTCGTATAGGTGCCTCCTACTTCATTTAGCAGCACACAGCCGGCTGCGTAGTCCCATGGCGCAAGCCGCATCGTGATGTAAGCATCTATTCTTCCTGCCGCGACATTTGCCAGCTCTAAAGCGGCAGAACCGTAGGAGCGTGTGCCTCTGACTCTTTTCACGAGTGGCGCTAACACACTTTGATCAATTCTTCTGTTTTCCGTTACCCATGTTGCATTAATGGCAAGTATCGCTTCTTCAATGACGGTTTCTTTTAATGGAGCCAGCTTCGTTTCATTCATATAAGCTCCTCTGCCGCTAAATGCGTGATACAACTCATCGTGCACCACATCATAAATTAAACCGATTTTCCCTTCACCGTTTTCAAAAATCCCAATGGAAATCGCAAAATTTCTTTGCTGGTGCACAAAATTCATCGTCCCATCAATCGGATCAATAATCCATACGACTCCCTCAAGTGAGTGGATTTTGTCTCCTTGCCCCTCTTCACCGAGTATCCGATGTCCCGGAAATGTTTCTTGAATTCGATCAATGAAAAACTTTTCGGTTTCTTTGTCAATATTGGTGACTAAATCATTCGGATTTGATTTCGTTTCAATTGTCAGGCTTTCATGCATGGATTGTTTAATTCTCGCGCCTGCTTCTCTTATCCACTTCTTTGCAATCTCATCAATTTCCGTCCAATTTGTCATTCGTTCGTACCTCTCTTCTATGTAGACCTTTTATTTTATAGGATACTGATAACGGCAATGAAAAAGCAAGGAAAATGAAAAATATCCCTTCTCACGTAAAAACGAACCATTCATGCGGTTCGTTTTCACTATCGCTTTTTTACCCGTTAAGACGAATCCATTCTTTTCTAAGTCGCTCAAGTTTGTTTTTGCTTTGTTCAATCTGCTCTTCATTTTCTTTCTGCATTGCTTCATATAGGGTTGCCAATTCATAATCAACCTCTAGTCTCCAGACAGCAACACGATTGTTTTTCTCTTCCTTAAATCCCTCTTTTACAACTTGCCTCATTGTCTTTCGCCCCTTCCAGAGATCATTTGTTTGTAAAAAAGCATCCCATTTTGCCATTCAACAATGATTACTTCTTATATCGTATGATTGTTCTATTTACGCGCAACATGATTCTGAAAATTGTGTGTTTACCTACTCGTTTATTACCACATTTCCCCTTACTTCAAACGCGCTCAATCTTTTTGAAGCTCGTATGAACTGTGATAAAATATGTATACTTAGCATGAAGGAGGAAAATCATGACACAAATGCGTTTCACTGAAGAGGACTTTAACACTTTTACAATAGAAGGCTTAGACGCGCGCATGGAAGTATTAAAAGAGACGGTCCGTCCGAAGCTTACAGCTCTAGGCGAACATTTTGCCCCAACTTTATCAGCTTTAACCGGAGATGAAATGTTTCCGCATGTGGCAAAGCACGCAAGAAGATCCGTCAATCCCCCGGCTGACAGCTGGGTGGCGTTCGCAAACAGCAAAAGAGGCTATAAAAAACTGCCGCATTTCCAAATTGGTTTATGGGAAAGCCACGTCTTTGTGTGGTTCGCGATTATTTATGAATCCCCTATCAAAGAAGAATACGGCAAATTGCTTGAAGTGAACCAAGAAACCATTACGAAAAATATCCCTGACAGCTTCGTTTGGTCTGCAGATCACACAAAACCGGGAGTACATAAACAGTCTGAAATGGACAAGGAACAGCTGAAGACACTGTTTGAGCGTTTGCAGACTGTAAAGAAAGCTGAGCTGTTATGCGGCATCCAGCTCCAAAAAGAAGAAGTGCTGAATATGAATAACCAGGAATTCCTTCAGCGTATCGACGATGCCTTTAAGCAGCTTGCTTTTCTGTACCGTCTCACCCAAAAAGTATCACAAGCATAAAAAAGAGCCGGGATATCCCCCGGCTCTTTTTCTTACATCTTAATCTTCGCGTGATCAGATTCTCTCGCCTGTTTGACCGTGCGATAAGGAGAATATGTACTTTGTTCCTCAAACTCGCCGCATATCTTTTTTTCTTCGGCCTTCCCCGGTACAATTTCCTTGAAACGGCGGTAAGCTTTAAGCAGTTCTTCACGATCCGCCCCTTTTTCATATGCAAGCTCAACCTGCTGGAAAAATGCAATCACATCCACTGCTTCTTCGGTTGTCCAATCTTCATTCATCGGATATTGATACTCCATTTTCTTCACTCCTTGTAGATTTACTTCCCTTAAGAGAAAGCATCTTCATTTGATCATAAATTGTTCTTTACATTCTTTCAAGTTCATAATATAATTCATTTGTTTTACGTCTAAAAAACGGTTGAGAAACTGATTTTAATACACACTATTATGCATAGGTATGATTACAAAGGTGGGAAAACAATTGTCGCAACATGAAACACCCTTATACACAGGACTGAAAAAGCATGCAAGCAGACAGCCTGTTCAATTCCACATTCCCGGCCATAAAAAAGGGGCAGGAATGGACCCAGAATTCAGACAATTTATCGGTGAAAACGCGTTAAGCATAGATTTGATTAATATTGAACCATTAGACGATCTGCACGCGCCAAAAGGCATTATTAAACAAGCACAAGACCTGGCTGCTGAAGCATTTGGAGCGGATCATACATTTTTTTCTGTTCAAGGAACAAGCGGCGCCATTATGACAATGGTAATGGCTGTTTGCGGACCTGGCGATAAAATTATTATTCCAAGAAATGTTCATAAATCAATTATGACAGCTATTGTATTTTCCGGAGCGATTCCAATTTTTATTCATCCTGAAATTGACAATGAATTGGGCATCTCCCACGGCATTACACTTGAATCTGCTAAACGGGCGCTTACCGAACATCCGGATGCAAAAGGGCTTCTCGTCATCAACCCGACATATTTCGGTGTTGCAGCCGACTTAAAAAGCATCGTAGAACTCGCTCATTCGTTTGATGTGCCAGTGCTTGTGGATGAAGCACACGGCGTTCACATTCATTTTCACGATGAATTGCCGCTTTCAGCTATGCAGGCAGGAGCGGACATAGCAGCGACAAGTGTACACAAGCTGGGCGGATCACTCACGCAAAGTTCGATTTTGAACATGAGAGAGGGCCTTGTATCAAAAGACAGAGTGCAATCCATACTGAGCATGCTGACAACTACGTCAACTTCTTACTTGCTTCTCGCTTCTTTGGATGTTGCCAGAAAACGCCTTGCAACAGAAGGCCGCCAGCTTGCTGAGGAAACACTCAAGCTTGCCAATCAGACGAGAGATCGCCTCAATCAGATTGAAGGCATTTATTGTGTCGGTTCTGAGATTCTAGGGTCGAAAGCAGCTTACAGCTATGATCCGACAAAATTGATTATCTCTGTGAAAAGTCTTGGCCTGACAGGACATGACGTGGAAAAATGGCTTCGTGAATCCTTTAATATTGAGGTTGAGCTTTCTGATCTGTACAATATTTTGTGTATTTTCACTCCTGGTGACAGCCAAAATGATGCAGACCGGCTTGTAGAGGCTTTAACTGAGATCGCACAGCAAATGTCAGAACAAGATGTAACACATCAGCAAACTGAGGTTCTGCTTCCAGAAATACCTTTATTGGCAATGACTCCTCGTGATGCTTTTTATGCAAATACGGAAGTCATCCCATTAAAAGAAGCATCCGGACGGATTATTGCTGAATTTGTCATGGTATATCCGCCTGGTATTCCAATCTTCATTCCAGGAGAAATTATTACAGAAGAAAACATCAGCTACATTTTTAAAAACCTTGACGCAGGCCTCCCTGTTCAAGGACCTGAGGACTCGACTTTACATATGATCCGGGTCATCAAAGAACAAAAAGCAATTCAATAAAAAATAAAAAGCATGCGGCTTTAAGCCGCATGCTTTTTTTACTCTTCATCAACAGGACATTGACATTGTCCGCAGCAAGTTCCATATAATGTTGTCACTTTCTCATCTTCAAAGTAATGAATGGCTTCGTTGCAATCTTGGCAAACAATCGTACCCATCTCTTATTCCCCATTTCTTTGAAATTTGAAAACGCTTAATTTCTTTTGTTGTTATTATATTAATATGTCACATTTAAAATGTCAACAACAAACTGTATAACACATTTGATTTTATCTCATCATATACACCTTGTTTTTCCATTTTCCATCATACAATATCTTCTTCATACAGAAGCTTTACTCGATTATATGCCACAGCACATAATGTAATTTCACGTTTTCTTGAACTTTCATCCAAGAATGCAGCAAAAAATTCAATATACCCCAGGTTGCTATTTTAAACGATTGATATAATATGTAATCTCACTTTAAAAACGGTTTCAATTATATAACAATTAGGTAACAAGAAGCAGATTAAGCCGCCTCTCGTGATAAACTAAAGCTAGTTAACTACTGTTTATACAGAGGAGAAGATAGATGCGATATCGCGCGGTATTCCCCATGCTGATAATAGTATTTGCTTTATCGGGCTGTACGCTTTCCACCATCAATCCGATGAAAAAAAGCCGGATTGACAACATTCACCATACACAAATCCTGTTTTTTTCTGATGAGAACCAAATAGATCAGGAAGCGCCTTATTACGATGCACTGCTTGATTTAGAAAAAGATTATCCCGAGCAAATAGATAAAATGAAGGTCTATGATAAAAAAGAAGGCTGGGAAGATGAGATTGAAACTGTCCCTACCCTTATGGTTGTTGATCAGCGCCATGTCGTGGTGAAAATCGAGGGATGTGTGAAAAAGAAAGAAGACATCATTAAACCATTACAGCATGTGCTGTCAAAATAAAAAAACAGCCCCGCTTTGAGCGAGGGCTGTTTTTGATATGAAAATTATTTTACGATGTGAATCGGACTTCCGATTGCCACTTCAGCAGCTTCCATTGTGATTTCGCCCAATGTTGGGTGAGCGTGAATTGTCATCGCGATATCTTCAGCAGTCATGCCGCCTTCAATCGCTAAGCTTAATTCAGAAATCATATCAGAAGCACTTGCTCCGGCGATTTGTGCACCGATCACAAGACCGTCCTCTTTACGAGTGATCAGCTTCATGAAGCCGTCTGTTTCGTTAAGAGAAAGCGCGCGGCCGTTTGCGGCAAATGGGAATTTAGCAGCAACAATGTCAAGACCTTCTTCTTTCGCCTGTGCTTCAGTGTAACCAACTGATGCAAGTTCAGGCTCAGAGAAAACAACCGCAGGAATACCAAGGTAATCGATTTCTGCAGGCTCTCCAGCGATAGCTTCTGCTGCGATTTTACCTTCGTAAGATGCTTTATGAGCAAGCGGCGGTCCTTCGATGATATCACCGATTGCATAAATGTTAGGTACGTTTGTGCGGCACTGTTTGTCAGTTTTCACGATACCGCGGTCCGTCATTTCGATACCGACTTGCTCAAGACCAAGCTCATCAGTGTTTGGACGGCGTCCTACTGTAATCAATACGTAATCAGCATCAACAGTTTTTTCTTCGCCTTTTACTTCGAAAGTAACTGTTACGCCGTCTGGTCTTTCTTCAACGCCTTTAGCCATCGCGTTTGTATGGATTTCAACGTTGCCTTTTTTCTTCAGTCTGCGTGTAACGAGAGAACTCATTTGTTTTTCGAAGCCAGGAAGAATTTCATCTCCGCCTTCTAGAATAACAAGTTCAGTACCGAAGTTAGCATACGCAGTTCCAAGTTCAGTTCCGATGTATCCGCCGCCGATAACAACGAGCTTTTTAGGAATTTCTTTAAGAGCCAAAGCGCCAGTTGAATTCAGGACACGCTCACTATATTTGAAGTTTGGCAATTCGATAGGACGAGAACCAGTAGCAATGATTGCGTTTTTGAACGTGTATGTTTGAGCAGAGTTCTCATCCATAACACGAACTGAATTGCTGTCTACAAAGTAAGCTTCACCTTTTACAACATCTACTTTGTTGCCTTTAAGAAGACCTGCTACACCGCCAGTAAGCTTGTTGACAACAGAAGCTTTCCATTCTTGAACTTTTGTGAAATCAACTGTTACATTCTCAGCAGTGATTCCCATGTCATCAGAATGTTTTGCATTCTCATAACGGTGACCTGCATTGATCAGCGCTTTTGAAGGGATACATCCAACGTTCAGACAAACGCCTCCAAGAGTTGCTTTTTCAACGACTGTTACTTTTTGTCCAAGCTGTGCAGCGCGGATGGCAGCTACATAGCCGCCAGGTCCCGCACCAATTACAAGAGTATCTGTTTCAATAGGGAAATCTCCTACTACCATAACATTACGCCTCCATTAAAATTAATTGTGGATCGTTCAGTAAACGCTTGATGTGATTTAATGCATTTTGCGCAGTTGCTCCGTCGATCATACGGTGGTCGAAGCTGAGAGAAAGAGCTAAGACTGGAGCTGCTACGATTTCGCCATCACGAACAATCGCTTTTTCTGCAATGCGTCCGATACCAAGAATCGCAACTTCTGGATGGTTGATAACCGGAGTGAACCATTGTCCGCCGGCAGAACCGATGTTTGTAATTGTGCAAGATGCGCCTTTCATTTCAGCTGGAGCAAGCTTGCCTTCACGAGCTTTTGTTGCAAGGCCATTGATCTCATCAGAAATTTCAAAGACAGATTTACGATCTGCATTTTTCACAACCGGTACAAGCAAGCCTTTTTCAGTGTCAGCAGCGATACCGATGTTGAAGTAATGTTTTTGGATGACTTCATCTGTTTTATCGTCAATTGACGTGTTTAAAACAGGGAATTTTTTCAGTGCAGATGTAAGAGCTTTTACAACATAAGGCAAGTAAGTCAGCTTGATTCCTTGATCAGCAGCAACCTGTTTGAACTGTTTACGATGTGCAACAAGGTTTGTTACGTCCACTTCGTCCATTAACGTTACGTGAGGAGCAGTGTGTTTAGAGTTAACCATCGCTTTTGCAATTGCTTTACGGATACCGCTCATTTTTTCGCGTGTTTCTGGGAATTCGCCCTCTGGAGCTGGTGCAGCAGCCGGTTTAGCAGCTGTTTCTTGTGGTGCAGCTGTTTCTTGCGGTGCAGCTTCTTGCGCTCCTCCGTTTACAAAGCTGTCGATATCTTCTTTTACAACACGTCCGTTGTTGCCTGAACCAGTAACCTTACGGATGTCTACGCCTTTTTCACGAGCATATTTACGTACGGAAGGCATAGCGATCACGCGTTTGTTCGGGTCAACTTCAGCTTGATCCTGCTGTCCTGCGCCAGTAGCTTTTGCAGGCTCTTGAGCTTGCTCTTCTTTCGCAACGTCTTGTCCAGCTTCTGCAGTTGACTGAACTTGTGCTTCAGTTTTCGCATCGTCAGACTCGTCGCTGCCTTTAAATTGAAGATCTTCGTAACCAGGTGCATCAAACGTAATAATCGTTTGTCCAACAGTTGCAACCGTTCCCTCTTCAACTTTTAATTCTAATACTTTTCCTTTAACAGGTGAAGGAATTTCTACTACTGCTTTATCATTTTGGACTTCAGCCAGTACATCATCTTCGTCTACCTCGTCGTTAGGCTTGACAAACCATTTTACGATTTCGCCTTCGTGGATACCTTCCCCGATATCTGGAAGTTTAAATTCAAATGCCACAGTTCTCGACCTCCTAGTTTGATTAAGCAATTTTAAAATTTACATCGTAAGCATTGAAAACAGGTATATAATAGAGGGAAAACGTTCATCTTCCCTCTCGATTATGCAGTTTGATTAAAATTCAAGCACTTTTCTTGCTGTTTCAAGAACGTCTTTATGGTTTGGAAGCCATACGCTCTCCGCTTGAGAGAAAGGAAATACTGTATCTGGCGCTGCAACGCGAAGTACAGGTGCTTCCAAGCTCAGGATCGCACGGTCATTAATTTCTGCTACTACGTTTGCAGCAATACCGGCTTGTTTTTGTGCCTCTTGAACAACAATCGCGCGTCCTGTTTTTTCTACAGAAGCGATAATTGTATCGATATCAAGTGGGCTTACTGTACGAAGGTCGACAACTTCAGCAGAAATGCCGTCTTTTTCAAGCTCCTCAGCAGCTTTTAATGATTCATGAACCATTGCGCCGTAAGTGATGATTGAAAGATCAGTACCTTCACGTTTCACGTCAGCTTTTCCAAGCTCAATTGTGTATTCTTCTTCAGGAACTTCCTGACGGAAAGAACGGTAAAGCTTCATATGCTCTAAGAAGACAACAGGATCATTGTCTCTGATCGCAGAAATTAAAAGTCCTTTGGCATCGTAAGGAGTTGATGGAATAACAACTTTGATACCAGGCTGTTGTGCAACAAGACCTTCCAAGCTGTCAGCGTGAAGTTCAGGAGTATGAACACCGCCGCCGAATGGAGAACGAATTGTTACAGGTGAAGTCCAGCGTCCGCCAGAACGGTAGCGCATACGAGCCATTTGGCCAGAAACTGAATCCATTACTTCATAAACAAATCCGAAGAATTGGATTTCCATTACCGGACGGAAGCCGTTTAAGCCTAAACCAAGGGCAAGACCGCCGATACCAGATTCAGCAAGTGGCGTGTCAAACACACGGTCTTCACCGAATTCTTTTTGCAATCCTTCTGTCGCACGGAATACGCCGCCGTTTACACCAACGTCTTCTCCGAAAACTAAGACATTTTCGTCATTTTTCAGTTCTGTGCGTAACGCATCCGTGATTGCTTGAATCATTGTCATTTGCGCCATGGCTTACTTCGACTCCTTCTGTGTATAAATTTCAAATTGCTCCTCAAGGTTGTGAGGCATTTTTTCGTACATGATTTTCATTAAATCAGTTACTTTTTGCTTCGGTTCAGCATCAGCTTTTTTGATCGCTTGCTTAATTTCTTCTTTCGCATCCTCAATCACTTTTGCTTCTTCTTCTTCAGACCATAAGCCTTTGTTTTCAAGGAACGCACGGAAACGTACAAGCGGATCTTTTTGTTCCCACTCATTTTCGATTTCTTTTGTACGATATTTAGTAGGATCGTCACCAGCCATTGTGTGCGGGCCATAACGGAATGTAAGTGTTTCAATTAGTGTTGGACCTTCGCCGTTGATTGCGCGCTCGCGTGCTTCAGCAGTTGCTGCGTATACAGCAAGCGGATCCATTCCGTCTACTTGTACGCCGACAATACCGGCAGCTACAGCTTTTTGTGCAATTGTTTCAGCTGCAGATTGTTTTTCAACAGGAGTTGAAATCGCGTAACGGTTGTTTTGCACCACGAATATTGCAGGTGCTTTATAAGCTCCGGCAAAGTTAATTCCTTCGTAGAAGTCCCCTTGAGAAGCTCCGCCGTCACCAGTGTAAGTGATTGCGACAGCTTTCTTACCGCGTTTTTTAAGACCTAGCGCAACACCGGCAGTTTGAATGTATTGAGCACCGATAATGATTTGTGGAGAAAGGGCATTCACATCATCAGGCATTTGGTTTCCTCTGAAATGTCCGCGAGAGAAAAGAAACGCTTGATATAATGGAAGGCCGTGCCAAATTAACTGAGGCACATCACGGTATCCAGGAAGAACAAAGTCTTCTTTTTCAAGCGCGAAATGCGTTGCAATCTGAGAAGCTTCTTGACCCGCAGTAGGAGCGTAAAATCCGAGACGTCCTTGACGGTTTAATGAGATAGAGCGTTGGTCAAGCACACGCGTAAATACCATGCGGCGCATTAGCTCTTTTAATTGATCATCAGTTAAATCAGGCATCGCCGCTTCATTCACGACTTCTCCCTTTTCATTTAAAATTTGGAACGTTTCGAACTGCTTTTTAATGGCATCAAATTGCTTCTTACTGTCAACGATAGCTTTTTTCGTTTTTGCAGCCATACTAAGTCACCTCTTCCTTTCTTTTAAACAGTCATTAGACGTGCATTCCTTTTATACATACAAACTTAGGGTACCCTAAAGTATCAGCAGTAAGTCGTATTATATTTTAGCCGATCCCCAGTTTGCCAAAACCTTTTATGTAGGATAGTTACACTCTGCTTTGAACTGTATTATTTCGAAGTTGTAAAAAACTAATACAACACCGCTTAACATGGATTAGTTTACACCAAATAAAGAAGAACCGTCAATCGTTTTCATCGCTGATTTTCAATAAATGTATTCGCTTTACATTTTCATCAAAAAAACAGATGCCAACCGCACCCAAAACTGTACTAGTATACCTTACTATGCTGTACTACAATAGAAATGAAAATTTTGAACGAAATCCGAATCGCATTTCATTCAAAAAAAGAGCTGATCGAGTCAGCTCTTTTTCACACGATAGCCTGCAGCATCATATAAATCTTCCCGGGCTTTATTATATTTTTCGGTTTGTTCATTAAATTCTCCGCTATATTTAAGGATCTTTTCATAAGAAGCATTGACTTTATCGATCTGCTGATCCAGATCATCTCTTGTCAAATCTTTGTCTTTCAGCTGCATATACAGTTTTTTATTAAGCTCAAGCGCTTTTTTATACTCTTTATACATAGTGCCATATGATGTATATCTTTTCTCCATATGGTTTGCTGCGGCATCGGCCTTTTCTTTTATGTCTTTTTCCTTAATATGTTCCGCTGACGTTTTTGCTTCCTCAAATTCTGTTTCCGATTTTTTCATGCTGTCATTTTCAAGCTTTAGGTGTTCTTCGCGCTTGCTGACATTTTCAAGCGCCTTATTAGATAAAGCAACAATTTTTTTATAATCATCCATATTGAGCTTCATAACACTATCGTAAAGCTGATTTTCTTTGGCCTCTAATTCTTTGAGTGTGTTTTGTTCTTCTTGAAACGGCTTTTCCGATTCCGCGGCTTTTTCTAATGAATGATGAAGTGAATCAACCGGGTCCTGTCCCATGCATCCTGTTAATATCAGTGCCATGGCACAAAAAGCTCCGATCTTGATTCCAGGCCGCCGTTTTATAGCGTCTTTCACGTTAAATCCCCCAATCTTGACAATTTCTACTATAGAATCCATGGGGACATTTGGCAATAGCCGTGCTGTATAAATGCAATACTGAAATTAAATCAAAAAAGTGAAAAATCAGGACAGATGACCATACAACTTTTTTGTTTTTACATAGGTTATATTAGACGCTATGCCTACTTATAAAGGCTCTGGCGTAATTAAAAGAGGAGGTTATGTAATATGTATGGATATGGTTACGGCGGAGGCTGCTGCAGTTATGGTGGTTACGGATATGGTGGCTGCGGATATGGCTACGGCCGCACCTTTGCGCTAATCGTTGTTTTATTCATTCTGTTAATCATTGTCGGAGCTGCTTATTTAGGTGGAGGCTGTTGCTAACCACACAGCATGAAATTGACCAGCCATATACGGCTGGTCATTCGTTTCGTTGCACCTTTGTGAAGAAATCCGATATAATTTACATATTAAGCTTTAGGAGTGAAGTTTCTTGATTACTATGGAAAACATCGTACGTGACGGCCATCCAGCCCTCAGAGAGACTGCCGAACCTGTTGAGCTGCCTCCAACTGATGCAGAAAAACAGCAGCTGGCCGACATGATCGAATTTGTTAAAAACAGCCAAAATCCAGAATTAGCCGAAAAATACAAGCTGCGCCCTGGCGTAGGACTCGCAGCTCCTCAAATTAATATCAAAAAACGAATGATCGCCGTTCATGCGGAAGATGCTTCCGGTAAATTATACAGCTATGCTCTGTTTAATCCTAAGATCGTCAGCCATTCAGTTGAAAAAAGCTACTTAACAAGCGGCGAGGGCTGCCTCTCTGTAGATGAAGCGATTCCCGGTTATGTTCCCCGCTATGCTCGCATCAGAGTAAAAGGAACAACACTAGAAGGCGAAAATATTGATATTCGTTTAAAAGGATTTCCGGCTATTGTGTTTCAGCATGAGATCGATCATTTGAACGGCGTTATGTTCTATGATCATATTGACAAGGAAAATCCTTTCAAAGAACCTGAAAATGCAATCGCAATTGAGCGCTAAAAGAAAAAACGGCTGGCACAATGCCAGCCATTTCTTTATTTTAAAAGGCCCAATTCTTTGACAGCGTATGCAATTCCATCCTCGTCCACCGGTTTTGTTACAAAGTCCGCGATTTCTTTCAGTTCGGGAACTGCATTTCCCATAGCAACGCCTGTCCCAACATATTCAATCATTTGCAGATCATTTAATCCGTCGCCGAAAGCATATGTATCGCCGATATTAAACGGAAGACGCTCAATCACTTTTTTGATTCCTTCTGCCTTCGAACCTCCGTGCGGCAGAACATCAGTCGATAGCTCATGCCAGCGAACTAGATCAAACTCAGGAAAAGCGGCATAAGCTTTTTCTTCTTCATCCTGACAAAATAAAAGAAGCTGAAAAATTTCTTTTCCTTCATAAAAAAGGTCATCGGTCTCTGGGTAATCGGTTTTAAGGCTGCCGATTCCCTCGAGAACATGAGGGTGATCCGCAACAGTCGCTTTCATCGTGTCCTCAGCCATAAACACAACAGGATGCTTGCCTTCATCCGCCTGCTTTAATAATCGCCTGATTGCATCTTCAGGCAGCGGATTTTTATAAATCACTTGATTTTCAAAGACAACAAACTGTCCATTGTAGGAAATAAATGAGTGGATGCCCAGCTCCTCCAAAATCGGCTTAACCAAAAATGGAGACCGGCCGCTGGCAATAAACACATGATGCCCTTGGCGCTGCAGCTCCGCCACGGTTTTTCTCGTACTTTCCGGTATATTCTTATCATGATCATATATTGTGCCGTCAATATCAAAAAAGATTAATTTAGAATCCATCGCAACTTCCCCTTTATCGTCTTGGTCTGCAATTCCCACCCTCATCATACAAAAAGATTGTCATTCAGCAAACAATTTCGTTCAAAAATCATATTAAATTCCATTAATAACCACGAAAAGTCTTCCTCAATCTCCGTATACTATTTGTATAAAAAAACTCTGGGACAAATATTTTAATAAAGGAGGAACTGGCTAATGCTGCGTAAATTAAGAAAGAAACTCAGAAGACAATGGAACGGAATGCTCCGTAAGAAAGCAATTGCCTGACAAGGGATCTTTCACTTTTTGAGAGATCCTTATTTTGCTCAAGGCTTTCCTTATATTCCGTTTTCGAATATAATAGAATGAGCGAGTCTAACATACGGCATTTAAGGAGAGATTTGGAATGATTTATAAGGTATTTTATCAAGAGAAGGCTGACGAAGTACCTGTTCGGGAAAAGACAGATTCACTTTATATTGAAGGCGTATCTGAGCGTGACGTCAGAACAAAGCTGAAAGAAAAGAAATTTAATATTGAGTTTATTACACCTGTTGATGGTGCATTCTTAGAATATGAACAACAGAGCGAAAATTTTAAAGTATTGGAGTTATGAGCGGTATGAAATTTGTAAAAAATGATCAGACTGCTGTTTTCGCCCTCGGAGGTTTGGGCGAAATCGGTAAAAATACGTACGCGGTGCAATTCCAGGATGAAATTGTACTGATTGATGCGGGGATCAAGTTTCCCGAGGACGAACTGCTCGGAATTGACTACGTCATCCCTGATTATACGTATTTAGTCAAAAACGAAGATAAAATTAAAGGGCTTTTTATCACCCACGGGCACGAAGACCACATCGGTGGTATTCCATACCTGCTCAGACAAGTGAATATTCCTGTATACGGCGGAAAACTCGCGATCGGCTTACTTCGGAATAAACTTGAAGAGCATGGATTATTGAGACAGACGAAACTGAACATTATCGGCGAGGATGATATTGTAAAGTTCCGCAAAACGGCTGTGTCATTCTTCAGAACAACACACAGTATTCCGGATTCCTACGGCATTGTTGTAAAAACGCCGCCCGGAAACATCGTACATACTGGGGATTTCAAATTCGACTTTACTCCAGTCGGCGAGCCGGCAAACTTAACGAAAATGGCCGAAATCGGTAAGGAAGGCGTTTTGTGCCTTCTTTCAGACAGCACAAACAGTGAAAATCCGGAGTTTACCATGTCTGAACGCCGTGTAGGAGAAAGCATTCATGACATTTTCCGCAAGGTGGACGGCCGAATTATCTTCGCTACATTTGCGTCGAATATTCACCGCTTGCAGCAGGTAATTGAAGCTGCTGTACAAAATGGAAGAAAAGTTGCCGTATTTGGACGCAGTATGGAATCGGCTATCGAAATTGGACAGACACTCGGTTATATTAACTGTCCTAAAAATACGTTTATTGAGCATAACGAAATCAATCGTATGCCTGCTAATAAAGTAACAATTTTATGTACAGGAAGCCAAGGGGAACCAATGGCGGCGTTATCAAGAATTGCAAACGGCACACACCGCCAAATTTCAATCAATCCTGGGGATACGGTCGTATTTTCTTCATCCCCTATCCCAGGCAACACAATCAGCGTGAGTCGAACAATCAACCAGCTGTATCGTGCGGGTGCTGAGGTTATTCACGGCCCTCTTAACGATATCCATACATCCGGTCACGGCGGACAAGAAGAACAGAAGCTGATGCTTCGTTTAATCAAGCCTAAATTCTTCATGCCGATTCACGGTGAGTACAGAATGCAAAAGATGCATGTCAAGCTTGCAACAGATTGTGGCATCCCAGAGGAAAACTGCTTTATCATGGATAATGGTGAAGTATTAGCACTTAAAGGCGATGAGGCTTCAGTTGCAGGAAAAATCCCGTCCGGTTCAGTGTACATTGACGGAAGCGGTATCGGTGATATTGGCAATATCGTACTTCGTGATCGCAGAATTCTCTCTGAAGAAGGACTTGTCATCGTTGTTGTCAGCATTGACATGGACGACTTCAAGATTTCAGCGGGTCCAGATTTGATTTCCAGAGGATTTGTGTACATGAGAGAATCTGGCGACTTGATCAACGACGCTCAAGAGCTCATTTCAAATCACTTACAAAAAGTAATGGAACGAAAAACGACTCAATGGTCTGAAATCAAAAACGAGATTACAGACACTCTTGCGCCTTTCTTGTACGAAAAAACAAAGCGCCGTCCAATGATCCTGCCGATCATTATGGAGGTTTAAAAAAAGAGGCATTCCCTAAGGGAGTGCCTCTTTTTATTGCAGTGATATGTGTTGAAATGATTTTACATCGAATAATCCCGTAGTCGTCATTTTAATATCAGGAATGACAGGCAAAGCTAAAAACGACAATGTCAAAAATGGATTAAATCCGCCTGTGAAACCGATTAACGGCAATTTATCATGAAGCGTCAGCAAGCTTTGATTCACTTGCTCTGCAGATTGGTCGGATAATAACCCTGCAATCGGCAACGGTACTGAATGGAGCTCTTCCCCATTTTTTATAATCGTTAATCCTCCGCCAATTTCCTGCAGCTTATTAACTGCCGCCGCGATATCCTCATCATTCGTTCCGACAGTAATAATATTATGGGAGTCGTGTGAAATGGTTGTGGCAATCGCTCCGCTCTTGAATCCAAAACCTTTCACAACACCAAGTCCGGTTTCTTTTAATCCTTTATGCCGCTCAACAACTGCAATCTTTAACAAATCAAGCTCAGTGTCAGGCTCAAATTCGCGGGCAACAGGAGCCGGAACTTGTACTAATCGTGTTTCAAGCTGATTTGGTATGATTTGAATGACATTGATTTGCTGCTCTGAATCGATTGGCATATGAAAATCCTTTTTGTTAAGAGGAGCAGCAAGCTTAACAGAATCAAGCAGTGCCTGATCTGGTGCTGCAGTTGAAGCATGATCCTGATAGACCGCTTTGCTGTCTTCAGCAACAGTCCGCCCTTTTACCATCGTCATTGTGACAGTGACATTTTCCAGATCAGATACAAAGAGCAAATCAGCGTCAAAACCCGGGGCAATCGCTCCCTTTGTATCTAATCCGTAGCACTCGGCCGCATTGAGGCTTCCTAATTGATAGGCTAAAAACGGATCAAGTCCAGCTTGAATCGCCATTTTCACCTGATGGTTTACACTTCCCTCTGACAATAAATCATCCACATGCTTATCATCCGTACAGAAAAAGAACCGGCGTGCGTTCTTTTCATTCACCGCCGGCAGCACATTGAGCGTGTTTTTGGCGACTGATCCTTCACGCATCATGACATACATGCCTCTTCTGATACGATCAAGGGCTTCTTCCTTCGATGTTACTTCATGGTCGTTTAAGACAAAGGCGGTTCTGTAAATGTTAATGAGGTCTGTTGATAAACCAGCTAAATGACCGTCTATCCGTTTTCCTGCCACACGGGCATCGAGCAGTTTCTGAACCATGTCTTCTTCAGCCTGCTGAACCGACACATAATCCATAACTTCAGCCAGCCCTAATACTTCTTCTTCTTCATAAAAAGGCTTGAGATCGGCAGCTTTGAGAATTGCGCCTGATCGCTCAAAACTTGCGGCAGGCACACTGGAAGGAAGCATAAAATGGATATTCAGCGGTGTATGCCGAGCTTGTTCAAGCATAAACACAATCCCTTTTTCACCAGACACATTCGCGATCTCATGCGGATCTGTAACAATCGTCGTCACACCATGAGGCAACACTGCTTTAGCGAACTCAATCGGTGTAACCATTGACGACTCAATATGTACATGTCCATCAATAAAACCCGGAACAATCATTTGTCCCTCTGCATCAATGGTATTTTCACCTTCATACTCACCGAGGCCTACAATAACTCCATCTGTAATCGCAATATCTTCATATATCCATTCTTGATTATATACGTCCATGATTTTTCCGTTCCTAATGACGATATCAGCTTTTTGTCTTTTGGCTGAAGCATTCAGCCTATTGACTAGCGCTTCTTTATTCAAATAGGCCCCTCCTCTTTTTTATTATATGGTACAATATGCTATCGGAACGCCTGTGCTTAGTCAATGAAATTTTAAGAAATTGGCGCTCAGTTCATTAAAGTTGTTATATTCTGATAATACGAAAAACCGCCCTTAAAGGACGGCTTATTTGACTGCTATTTAGTATGAAGAACTCTTTTTTCAAAACGGGAGATGTCTGTAACTGATCCAATAACAATGAGTATATCTTCTTGGTGGATGACTTCGGTTGCAAGCGGTGATACGATAACTTCCTTGCCCCTTTTTATGGCTACGATATTAATACCGTATTTTGCGCGAATATCTAAATCGAGAAGTGTATTTCCAGCCAGGCGGCTGTTAGCTACGATTTCAACAAGACTATGCTCTTCAGACAGCTCCAAATAGTCAAGTACATTGTTGGACACGATATTATGCGCAATTCGTTTTGCCATATCGCGTTCTGGGTGGACGATGTGATCCGCGCCAATTTTAGACAGCACTTTTTCGTGATAATCGTTCTGCGCTTTAACTGTAATCGTATGGACGCCAAGTTCTTTCAGAATGAGTGTCGTTAAAATACTCGCTTGAATATTTTCCCCGATTGCTACAATAACATGGTCAAAATTTCGCAGGCCTAAATTTTTCAGGACAGATTCGTCTGTCGAATCACCGATAACTGCGTGAGATGCAATCTTGGCATACTCGTTGACTTTATCTTCATCGATATCCATTGCCATAACCTCGACGCCTTCTTCGCTTAATGCTTTGCAAATACTGCCACCAAAACGGCCCAGCCCAATTACCGCAAATTCTTTTTTCATCGTGGTGCTCCTTTATATGACATGATATTGATCAAATTTTATCATATTCTTTTGTTACAGTGTTATCCTTTTGGCAGCGAATTCATATGCCGCTTGAGCTTTTCAGTAAACTCAGGCGACAAATACAGCTCCGCTCCGCGTTCGATTTCAATCTGATAGTGCTGAGGCGGGGCAATTTCCGCTTCTTTTTGGAGGACGAGAAAGGTTAAGCAGTCTTTGTAGTGCCTTCCGCCAGCTTCAACGTCTACAAATGCCGGCCGATACGTAAGAGATTCGACGCCCTCCCTTTTAAATAGATAGGAGAGAGCAGAATAAGGGATACGGTATAAAACGCCTTCTGTTGTTCCTCCGTCTTCCAACATGTCCGCTCTTGAACCGTCATCCCTTTTTAGCGTGAAGCGGGTTGTGTATCCTTTTAAAACAGCTCTTCCTACTGGATCTTGAAAATAGTGATCGACTCCCGCTTTTTGAAAGCGGGCATTATCCATGCATGATCCATAGGCAAAATAATAAATGGGATTTTTCGATTTGCTGATCATCTGATGTTCTTTCCAGTCGCCGCTGCTTATTTTCGTAAAACCGGCACACCCTTCTTTGTTCATAAAATAAATAAGCGCATTTTTAATCCCGACATCCGTTTCTACAAACACCGTTTGTTTATGATATCCTTGAAAAAATTGATCGAGCTTATGTATACACAATTCATCTGCTTCATATACTTCGCCGTATATATAGCCTTCGCCATTAAAAACAGCTGTGGGCCCCTCTTTTGCAGCAAACAAACTTCCCTTTGTTCTCGCCTGCTCATTGATACATGCCGATTGTGCCAGCAAATGATGGTTTTTTTCATGCTTTCTTAATGTCCCATATACAAACAGAAGCGAGTTCACTTTATTTTTCTCCTCTCAGCTGTCTGATTTTAAAGGCAAAACCACTTGAAAGACGCTGCCTTTTCCAGCTTCACTTTCGATTTTCAATTCCCCGTCATGTTCCTTCAGGATTCTCAAACAAATGGGAAGTCCCAGTCCAGTGCCCTTTTCTTTTGTTGAATAAAAAGGTTTGCCAATCTGCTTCAGCTTTTCCTGCGGCATGCCGTTTCCTTCATCCTTTACGCTTATCACTGCATGAGAGGCGGTTTTAGCAGTTGAAATGGTTACGACACCGCCCTTTGGCATTGCCTCAATTCCGTTTTTAATGATGTTGATAAAGACCTGCTTCAGCTGATTTTCGTCTCCATTAATCATACAGCCATCTGTCTCTTTGAAATTTTTCTCTATGACGATATTGGACAGAATGGCATTGGTATCAAGCAATGTCGTGACTTGTTTCAAGATCTCATTAAGCTGGTGTGTTTTAAATGTGATTGCCTGCGGTTTTGCAAGCAGCAGCAGCTCGCTGAGCACTAAATCGATTCTTTTAATCTCTGAAAAGATGATGTCAAAATAGTCTTTTCTGTCCGGATATTGTGTTTTCATAATCTGGAGGAAACCGCTGACAGATGTTAAAGGGTTTCTGACCTCATGAGCAATACCTGCGGCAAGTTCACTTGTGATTGATAGTTTCTGGGATTCCCTCGCCAGCCGTTCATTAATCTCAATGAGCTCATCTTCAGCCTCTTTCCGCTCAGTGATATCTGACATTGTACCCAGGCTGCCTGTAAATTGGTCATCCCGGTCATAGTAAAGTTTATAATGAACTTCTCCCCAAAAAATCGTGCCGTTCTTTGTCACGTATTTTGCCGTAAACATGCCAGAAGACGCTTTGTTTTGGATTTGGGTGTTAATGTGGTCGGCTACGTGCTTTTCTTTTATGAAGTAATCGTTATACATTGTTCCCATACATTCACTGATTGAAAACCCGGTTATAGATGCCCACGCTTGGTTTAAATATGTAATTTCGCCTTTTGCATTTGTTTGAAATACGATTTCCTGCAAATTATCCATGATGCGGTTTTTTTCTTCAGAAAGCTGTTTATACTTCCATTCGTTATCCTTCATTTTCTTAACCAGCTGCTGTTTCTCATCAATATAATAAGCCAACATCCAGACACTTACCAGCGTGACTGCAGTATACACAATATCAACAGGCCAATTAATCGGGTTTTTGCCTATAAAATAAAATAAATAATCCCAAAACATTATAAAAATCATTGCCAAAATGATGGAAATGATACGAGCTTGATATTTTCTCATATGACCACCTGCCGCTTGTGTTTCTCTACTTATTGTACCATTCTTCGACAAATAATTGAGTAAAATATGTAAAGTATCCCAAATCATTCATTACCAAATATCTTGATGTCTTATCTTAGGCGGCGGTAATCAAAAATTGATACGCAAAAAAGGCGGAGATGATATCGCTCCGCCTTTTTTAGCATAATTTTATTCTTTTAAAGCGGCTTGAATTTCTTCGAGAAGCAGCTGTGCACCCTCAGGGCTTAGCGTAATTTTACCGTTGCCGTATTCTTTATTTTCTGAAGTGATTTCTCCAGTCATTAAACAAACGCCATGAGGTTTGTACTTTTTCAAGATAATTTTATCTCCGTCAACAAAAAACTCAATGCTGTCTTTTATGGCAATATCCAATGCCCGTCTCAACTCAATCGGCATGACAATGCGGCCTAATTCATCTACTTTTCTCACAACACCTATTGATTTCATAAAAACCCTTCTTCCTTTAAATGTTTCTTTTCTCATGTAATGTTTTAAGGATGTACCTCAATATATCGTAGACGAATGAAACTTTGAAAAAGTTTCCCGCTTTCTATAAGAATTACAAGATATTTTTTCCATAAAACCGAAAAATGTATTACTTCTGTTACACAGTTCCTTGATTTTTTACAAAAACATTTCTTTACCGACACACACCCCCAAAAATCGCAGTATTTCTGAGAAACTTTAAATGTAGAATCATATTAAATTAGGATAGAGATTGGGTGAAAACATGTTTCAATCAACTGAAATCGGGATTGACTTAGGAACAGCTAATATACTTGTTTACAGCAAAAATAAAGGGATTATCCTAAATGAACCATCTGTTGTCGCAGTGGATACGACGACAAAAGCAGTGCTTGCAATCGGAGCTGACGCGAAAAACATGATCGGTAAAACACCAGGAAAAATTGTCGCTGTCAGACCGATGAAAGATGGCGTGATCGCAGACTATGATATGACAACTGACCTGCTAAAGCACATTATGAAAAAAGCCGCAAAAAGCATCGGCATGTCGTTCAGAAAACCGAACGTAGTCGTTTGCACACCATCAGGCTCAACAGCAGTAGAACGCCGCGCCATCAGTGATGCGGTGAAAAATTGCGGCGCGAAAAACGTTCATTTAATCGAAGAGCCAGTTGCAGCCGCCATCGGAGCGGATTTACCGGTTGATGAGCCGGTTGCCAATGTGGTAGTAGATATCGGCGGAGGGACGACAGAGGTCGCTATTATTTCCTTCGGTGGCGTTGTTTCCTGCCATTCTATCAGGATCGGCGGAGACCAGCTTGATGAGGATATCGTTTCTTTCGTCCGTAAAAAATACAATTTGCTGATCGGCGAACGCACAGCTGAGCAGGTAAAAATGGAAATTGGCCATGCTCTGATTGAACATATACCAGAGGCAATGGAAATTCGGGGACGTGACCTCGTGACAGGTCTTCCAAAAACCATTATGCTTCAATCCAACGAAATTCAAGATGCAATGCGTGAATCCCTCCTGCATATTCTTGAAGCCATCAGAGCGACACTTGAGGACTGTCCGCCTGAATTGAGCGGAGATATTGTTGATCGCGGCGTTATTTTAACAGGCGGCGGCGCGCTCCTTAATGGAATTAAAGAATGGCTCACAGAAGAGATTGTCGTGCCTGTACACGTGGCGCAAAACCCGCTTGAATCTGTAGCAATCGGCACAGGCCGTTCTTTAGAAGTGATTGATAAGCTGCAAAAGGCAATTAAATAGTCTTTACCCGCAAAATTCTCACACGCGGCAAATTTCTTGCTTCTTTTTTCCTCACTTCCTTCATATTGTGGGAAATGGAGAAACGTTAAGGAGGAAACAGATGCTAAGAGATTTAGGAAGAAGAGTAGCGATCGCAGCCATTTTAAGCGGAATTATTCTTGGAGGCATGAGCATTTCTTTGGCAAATATGCCCCATTCGCCTGCAGGCGGCACTGTAAAACTGAATCATCCATAATATTGAAAAACCCAAGACGTGTCGTTTTGGGTTTTTCACTTTGGGCTCCTTCTTTCCTTTATAGGATCATATTTGATATGATGAGAAAAAAGCTTGGAGGAATGATTCATGGATTCATTTTCACAGAAATTAAATACATATGCACAGCTGGCGGTAGAAGTCGGCGTTAATGTCCAAAAAGGCCAGTATGTAGTCGTAAATGCTTCAACAGACGTTCGAGATTTTGTCCGTTTAATTGTAAAACATGCATATGAAAAGGGCGCAAAAAACGTCACCGTGAATTGGCAGGATGACGAAGTAGCCAAATTAAAATACGAACTTGCGCCGTTTGAAGCATTTGAAGAATATCCTGAATGGGAAGCAAAAGGCAGAGAAGAGCTTGCCAAAAATGGAGCTGCTTTCATTTCTGTTGTGTCGTCAAACCCAGACTTGCTAAAAGGTATAGATTCCAAACGGATTGCGGCATTCCAAAAAGCAGCAGGCAAAGCATTGCATACATACAGACAATATATTCAATCAGACAAAGTCAGCTGGACTGTCGTAGGTGCGGCATCAGCAGGCTGGGCTCACAAGGTGTTTCCTGGCAAATCAGAGGAGGAAGCGATCCACCTTCTGTGGGAAGAAATTTTTAAAGCGACGCGCGTAAATGAAGACAACCCGGTTCAGGCGTGGATCAATCATGACCAAAATCTTCATGAAAAAGTTGACCATTTGAACGAGAGACATTACGCTGCCTTACATTATCAAGCTGAAGGAACTGATTTAACAATTAAGCTGCCTAGGAAGCATGTTTGGGCAGGTGCGGGAAGCGTGAATGAAAGCGGCCATGAGTTTATGGCCAATATGCCGACAGAAGAAGTATTCACGCTGCCGCAAAAAGACGGGGTTGACGGAGTGGTATCAAGCACAAAACCATTAAGCTACGGCGGAAATATTATTGAAAATTTCACCCTGACGTTTGAAAATGGCCGTATAGTCGACATTAAAGCTGAAAAAGGTGAGGATATTTTAAAAGAACTGGTGGAAACAGATGAAGGTTCTCACTATTTAGGTGAAGTGGCACTTGTTCCTTACGATTCACCTATATCACAATCAAACATTCTTTTCTATAACACGCTGTTTGATGAAAACGCGTCAAATCATTTGGCGATCGGAAGCGCCTATGCCTTTAATATTGAAGGCGGAAAGCAGATGTCTCGTGAAGAGCTTGTCAAAGAAGGCCTAAATGAAAGCATTACACACGTGGACTTTATGATCGGTTCTAAGGATATGAATATTGACGGAATTACGGCAGACGGGAAAAGAGAGCCTATCTTCAGAAACGGAAATTGGGCTTTTTAAGTAAATAAAAGGAGGCTTTTCCGCCTCCTTTTTATTTTTTCGCTTCATACATTTGCAGATTGGCATAAACGGTTTCTAATACTGGTGCTGTGAGAGATAAACGTTTTGCTTTTTCAAGCAAAAATCCATGCAGGTGGTCTCCTTCAGTCGTTTGGCCGTTTTCCATATCCCGAAGCATGGAGGACTTCATATGGTAAGACATGCTGGTCATCGTACGAAAGCTCTCTTCCTCAAGATCCGGATCAGCCGGAACGCCTTCTTTTCGTAAAACAGCGCAAATTTCCCCAATAAGAGTTTGGGCCGTGTGACGTCCGGCTTCTGTGGCGAGGATTGGGCCAAGCGGTCGTTGAAATAACGTTGTGATCCCCGCTTGCGCTGCAATAAAGAGATACTTTTTCCAAATGTCCTTCTCGATATGCCCGCTAATGATGACTTCAGCCTTCACACCTGAAAATGCCTCTTCAAGCGCTCTTATCCGCTCCGTACGCTCGCCGTTCCATTCTCCAAATACAAAACGATGCGATGCGCTCGTATGATGAATTTCTCCTTTGTTGTCTAAAGCACTTTCTATAAAACACAGGCCGCCCAGCACCTGTTCTTTTGAAAATGCCGCAAATAGCTGCTCATAGTGGCGGTACCCATTTAAAAAAGGGATAATGACAGATTCCTGATGGATAAATGGTTTGACATCGTCTATCACTTGACCAAGCGAGTATGCTTTAGAAGCAATGATTACGACATCAAATTGCCCTGTTTCTCCGGCACTGATTAGTTCGGGCTGAAATGATACATTCCCTTTTTCGCTATGGATGACAAGCCCGGTTTTTTTAAGCTGCTCAGCTCGTTTTTGGCGTACGAGAAATGTCACATCATTTCCTTTCTCGGAAAGCCGTCCGCCAATATACCCGCCTACTCCACCTGCTCCGACAACCAAAAATTTCATGTTGTGATCTCCTTTCACATTTAGGTATCAAAAAAAGCAGAGAAATCTCTGCTTTTTTATTCGGCGTATAGTTCAGTCAATTTTTTCTGCACATCAGCATTTTCAAGGAACTCGTCATAGCTCATTTGCTTATCGACGATGCCGTTAGGTGTAATTTCTATAATTCTGTTGGCAATGGTCTGCACAAACTGATGGTCATGGGAAGTAAACAGCATAGCGCCTTTAAAGCTGATTAAGCCGTTATTGAGCGCTGTAATGGACTCTAGGTCTAAATGGTTAGTCGGCTCATCCAAAATTAAAATATTGGCGCCAGAAAGCATCGCTTTCGACAGCATACAGCGGACCTTTTCTCCCCCGGAAAGTACATTTGCTTTTTTGTGGACTTCTTCTCCAGAGAACAGCATGCGTCCTAAGAAACCGCGTAAAAAGCTCTCACTTTGGTCGTGCGGAGAATATTGGCGAAGCCAGTCTACAAGGTTCAGATCACTGCCTTCGAAATATTCGCTGTTGTCTTTTGGAAAATACGCTTGAGATGTGGTAACACCCCATTTAAACGTTCCGCTGTCAGCTTCCATTTCCCCGGAAATGATTTTAAACAGCGTAGTAACAGCAAGTTCATTTCGGCCAGTGAAAGCAATTTTATCTTCTCGATTCATAATAAAGCTGACATTGTCAAGCACCTTTACGCCATCGATTGTTTTTGTTAAGCCTTCCACGCGAAGAACATCATTTCCGATTTCCCGTTCCGGCGTGAAGTTAACATAAGGATAGCGGCGGGAAGACGGTTTAATATCATCCAGCGTGATTTTTTCGAGAAGTTTCTTTCTTGATGTAGCCTGCTTAGATTTAGACGCATTGGCGCTGAATCTAGCGACAAACTCTTGAAGCTGTTTAATCTGCTCTTCTTTTTTCTTGTTCGCTTCTTGAGAAAGCTTTAACGCCAGCTGGCTTGACTCGTACCAGAAATCATAGTTTCCGACATAGATTTGAATTTTGTTAAAATCAAGGTCGGCAATGTGCGTACATACTTTATTTAAAAAGTGACGGTCATGGGATACGACAATAACTGTGTTTTCAAAGTTAATCAGAAACTCTTCAAGCCACTGAATTGCCTGAAGGTCCAGGTGGTTCGTCGGCTCATCGAGCAGCAGAACATCCGGCTTGCCGAATAATGCCTGTGCCAAGAGAACTTTTACCTTCTCCGAACCGCCGAGGTCTGCCATCTTTTTTGTGTGCAGATCTTCTGAGATACCAAGGCCTTTTAATAGGATCGCAGCTTCACTTTCCGCTTCCCAACCGTTCAGTTCCGCGAATTCACCTTCTAGCTCAGCAGCACGAATCCCATCCTCATCTGAGAAATCAGGCTTCATGTAAATAGCGTCTTTCTCCTGCATGACTTCATACAGGCGTTTGTGGCCCATAATGACCACTTTCAGCACTTCATACTCTTCGTACTCAAAATGGTTCTGCTTCAAGACGGCAAGACGCTCGCCAGGACTCATATGCACGTCGCCTGTCTGAGGCTCGATTTCGCCTGACAGCACCTTTAGAAACGTTGATTTACCGGCACCGTTTGCACCAATTAACCCATAGCAGTTGCCTGGGGTAAATTTAATATTAACATCTTCAAATAACTTGCGATCCGCAAACCGCAAGCTTACATTATTTACAGCAATCATTTATTATCCTCCATCATGTCTATCATCAATAAAAGTATACCATGAATGCAGGGCAAGAGAAATGATTCCCTGATAAAACAGAGAGAAAACACTTATACACCCAAACCAGCCAGCTGTGTTACAATTAAAGAGAGAGAATGCATCCGCTCGGAAAATTACACACTCTCATGGAGGAACACGTTGAGGCTTTTAACACTTACTGAATATTGCTTACTGATCTTTTTTACGGGCTTTTACCTTGCCGTAACAGGCTTTACCGCCAAAGATATCGGCTTATATATAGGCATAGCCCTTATTTACATATTTTCGCACATTTTTTCTAAACGGCTTTTAGAAAAGCGCGGAAAAGAGAACAAACAGGTTCACCTTTTCTTCAGTGTGCTGGCTATTATCGGTTCAGTGTTCATCACGGTTTTATGCATTGCATTAGTCGCTTCTTTTTCAAAATAAAAACGCCTGCTGTCCAAAGGCCAGCAAGGCGTTTTTATTTTGTTTGACGCATTTCGTTAAACGGGAAAAAGACAAACTTCGATGTGCCGACAATTCGATCTTCCGCGATCAGTCCCAGCCCGTTTCGGCTGTCCATAGAATTCAGCCGGTTATCTCCCATGACAAAGTATTTGCCTTTCGGAACCTTAACCGGTCCAAAGTCTCCTGTCAGACTGACACCAAGTTTTTCTGCTTCCTTCTTGTTTTTAGACAAGTAAGGCTCGGCTACTTTTTTACCGTTTATATAAAGCGTGTCATCCTTCATTTGAACGGTTTCTCCAGGCTTTCCGATCAATCTTTTTACATAATGGATTTTAGAAGTTTCACCGTTAATAATAACGATATCTCCGCGCTTCAGCTCGCCGATATAGTTGACTGTTTTATTCACAAACAGCCTTTCTCCGTCATGTAATGTGGGATACATAGATGAACCTTCAACTAAATACGGTTCAAACAAAAAGTGACGGATCAGGAGAGCCAGCAGAACAGCGATGACAATCGCTTTACCCCATTCCAGGTACGTATTGGTTTTTTTCTTCGCCGTTTTCTCAGTATTCGTATTTTTTTCCTCGGTCAAAGTGTTTCCTCCTAGACAATTGCTATGTCAGTTGTTTCTCTTCTTTTACTTTATCATAAAAAAGAATAAAATACATAACTTAACCGCGCTCCCTGCCGGCCGGATAAGAAAAAGCGTCCTTTCGAACCAAGGACGCTTTTTTTCTTATTTTTCTGTAACAGGTTTTTTGACGATACCGAGGATAATTGCCATCACGACAGCACCGATCACTATACTTAAAAGGTAAAGCATCGGATGGTTTGTAATGAAAGCTACGAATACTCCTCCATGAGGGGCTGGAAGCGTTACACGGAAGAATTCAGTTAATCCGCCGGCAACAGCTGCACCGACTACAGCAGCTGGTATGACGCGAAGCGGATCGGCCGCAGCAAATGGGATCGCTCCCTCTGTTACGAAAGCAGCTCCCATGAAATAGCATGTAATACCAGCTTCACGGTCACGCTGAGTGAATTTGTTTCTGAAAATGGTTGTTGCAAGTGCGATACCAAGCGGAGGAACCATACCGCCGGCCATGATTGCTGCATGAGGCGCATAGTTGCCTGCATCGATCATGGCGATACCGAACGTAAAGGCTGCTTTATTAAGCGGGCCGCCCATATCGATCGCCATCATGCCGCCCAAGATAATACCCATTAACACAAGGTTTCCAGTACCAAGGCTTTCAAGCCAGTTTGTTAAGAAATTCATAAATGCCGCTACAGGTGTATTAACGACAAATTGCATTAATACGCCAGTGATAAAAATACCGAACAGCGGGTAAATCAAAACAGGTTTTAATCCATCAAGTGACTGAGGGATAAACGTAAATACTTTTTTCAGTAAAATCACGACATAACCGGCAAGGAATCCGGCAATTAAGCCGCCTAAGAATCCAGCATTCGCTTGAGTTGCCATAAATCCGCCGACCATACCAGGCGCAAAACCAGGACGATCTGCAATACTCATCGCAATGAAACCGGCCAGAACTGCAACAATCAGTTTTAATGCATTGTCGCCGCCGATAAAGTTTAATGCTGCTGCAAACGTGTTGTAGCTAGGATCATTCGGATCAGCAGAGTGAATTCCCCAGAAGAATGAAATCGCAACGAGAATACCGCCGCCGACTACGAACGGAAGCATGTTGCTGACACCGCTCATCAGGTGCTTATAAAACGCGTTTCCGATACCGCTCCCAGACTTGCCCCTCGCTTCTTCATCGTCGTTTGAAGTTGCCGAACCGCCGCCGCTGCCTTGATAAATCGGCGCATCTTGATTCATCGCTTTTTCGATAAGCTCTTGCGGACGTCTGATACCCGCCGTTACAGGAACTTGAAGTACGCGCTTGCCTTTAAAACGTTCCATTTCAACCTGCTTGTCCGCTGCGACAATGATTGCAGGTGCATCTTCGATTTCTTGGGCAGTGAGTTTGTGCTTAATGCCGCTTGACCCATTTGTTTCGACCTTAATTTCCACACCAAGCTCTTTCGCTTTTTCTTTAAGGGCATCAGCAGCCATGAATGTATGGGCAATACCTGTCGGGCATGCAGTAACCGCTAAAATTTTCCCTTTTCCGGCAGGTGCTGGTGCCGCTTCTTCTTCCTCTTCGTCATCATCTTTATCGTGCTGATTAATAATGTCGATGATGGCATCTTCAGACTCAGCTTCAAGGAGCTGCTTACGGATTTCTTCACGCATTAACAGCGTTGAAAGTCTTGACAATGCTTCAAGGTGAGTGTTGTTTGCGCCTTCAGTCGCCGCGATCATGAACACTAAGTGAGCCGGCTGGCCGTCTAATGATTCATAATCGACGCCGTCTTTTGAACGTCCGAACGCGATCGCCGGGTTGATAACGCTTGCCGTTTTCGCATGGGGGATAGCGATTCCTTCACCGATACCCGTGGAGCTTTGGCTTTCGCGATTTAAAATGGCTTCTTTATAGGCTTGTCGGTCATTTAACTTTCCAGCCTTATCAAGAACAGTGACCATTTCGTCAATAACATTTTCTTTTTCTTTGCTCTCAATATTAAGCTTTATCGTATGCTTCGTTAAAAGCTCAGTTATTTTCACTTGTGTTTCCTCCTCTATAGACGTGTGACCTTAACTTCAGGAAGAAGCTGCTGGACAAATTCTTCTGTTCCAAGTTCTTCAGAGAACGCGGTAGCACTGCCTGAAGTAACTCCTAAGCGGAATGCTTCTTCAAGCGGCAGCTGTTTGGAAATTCCGGCAAGGAAACCTGCAACAACGGAATCCCCTGCTCCGACTGAGTTTACCAATTTCCCCTTTGGCACGTTAGCAAAATAAACAGCTTCGTTCGTAAACAGAAGCGCTCCGTCTCCGGCCATTGATACGATTACATGTTCAGCGCCTTGTTCTACAAGCTTTTTCCCATAAGGAACGGCTTCCTCAACAGATGTAATGGCCGTGCCGAACATTTCTCCAAGCTCATGATGATTTGGCTTCATCAAAAATGGTTTCATTTCTGTTGCTTTCAAAAGAGCCTCGCCTGAGATATCCAGAACAACTCGTGCGTTCTGCTGTTTGCAGGCCTCTGCAATTTTTTCATAAGTATCGTGAGGGAGTGAAGATGGAATGCTTCCTGCAAGAACAACGATATCTCCCTCTTGCAAAGATTGGAACTGTTCTAAAAAGGCTTTGAAATCTTCATCAGAAATTGTCGGTCCCTGCCCGTTAATTTCAGTTTCATCACCAGTTTTCAGCTTTACATTGATACGGGTATCCCCTTTCACTTCAGAAAAAGCTGTTTCCAGGTTTTCTTCCCGTAAAAATGTTTTGATATATTCTCCGGTAAATCCGCCGACGAATCCGAGCGCTTTAGACGCCACATGGTGTCTTTTCAGCAGTCTCGATACGTTGATGCCTTTGCCCCCTGGATACTTGGTATCATACGAAGAACGGTTCAGGCCTCCTACAGAAAAATCTTCAACGTGAACTATATAATCGACAGATGGATTAAGTGTTACAGTGTAAATCATGGTTTCACTACCTTTACGACAGTTTTTTCTTGGTAATTATCGAATGTAAGCTCTTCAGCGTCAGTCGTAATGATTGTTGCGTCGCCTATTCCGGCGAATGCCGAAAATGAAATTTCTCCGAACTTCGAAGGGTCTGCTAAGACGTAAGCGTGTTTTGCCTGTTTGATCGCTTTCTGTTTTAAAAGGGCCTCATCAGGGTCCGGCGTTGTAAATCCAGCCTCTGTATGGACACCGTTTGTCCCCAGAAAACTCTTGTCAAATCTGTACTGGTCCATGGCAATCAATGAAGCGCCTCCAATAATCGCGCCCGTTCTGTGCTTTACGTATCCTCCAAGCAGATAAAAAGAAATTTCTTTCCTTATTAATGCATCGATATGCATTACCCCGTTTGTGACAACGACAATATCTTTGGTTTTATCCATAAAATCAATCATGTGCAATGTCGTCGTGCCTGCATCAAGGTAAATGCAATCCCCTTCTTCTAAAAGAGAAGCTGCTTTTTCAGCAATCTTCAATTTATCGTGAAGGTTTTTGGATGATTTTTCAAGCATATCGGGTTCAAGTCTGATATCAGAAAGCTTGGCCGCTCCACCATGAACGCGCTTTAAAAAACCGCGTTCTTCAAGTGTCGATAAATCTCTTCTGATTGTTGATTCAGAAGCATTAGTCAGATTTATAAGCTCTTGAATCTTTACCACATCATGCTTTTCTATTTGATCAATAATCAATTGATGCCGTTCAGGAGTTAGCATGCTTCACCTCCTAATGAAAACGTATTCATTTTGAATACAATTTCATTGTAAACGCTATTTTCGGTTTAGGCAACTAAAATCATTCAAATTCATTCAATAACTATCAAAATCTTTCACGTTTCTCCATATTAACGTATGTCTATAGGGTTTGTAAACTGTAAATTCGACAAAAATAAGGACAATTGTACGACATTTTCTTCTTATTTTAATGAAAAAAGTCTTTTATATTCATAGTAGAAATCACTAAACATAAAAAAACCTCATGCATGTTGCATGAGGCTACTCATAACGCAGCGCTTCAATGGGATCAAGCTTTGCGGCTTTATTTGCAGGAAGCATGCCGAAAATAACACCAATAAGCATACTGAACAGCACGCCCCCGCATACAACCTGCCAGGATATGAGTGACGGCCAGCCCGCAATGGCTGAAACAAGCGCGGCCCCTCCGTATCCAATACCAATCCCGACCAGACCGCCAATCAGCGTCAATACGACTGATTCAATTAAAAACTGAGTCAGAATCTGTCCCCTCGTCGCACCAAGTGATTTTCTGATTCCGATTTCCCGCGTCCGTTCTGTGACTGATACGAGCATAATATTCATGACACCGATTCCGCCGACCAAAAGGGAAATACCTGCAATTGAGCCGATAATCGTCGTCATAATTGCAGTTACTTTGCCAATTCCGGCCGCAATCTCTTCCATGTTCATCACTTGATACGAATCCTCTGTGCCATGATTGTCATTTACCAGCTGTGCCGCTTCTTTTCCAGCCGATTTTATGTCGTCTGCTGATTCGACCTGCAATGATACGTTACTGAAATCACTTGTGCCAAAAGAGGATTTCATCATATTAAATGGCACATACATTTCACTTAAACCGAAAGAAAGCAAGCCTGTTTCTTTTTTCAGCACGCCGATAATTTCAACGGGCTGTCCGTTTATCCAGACAACTTCACCTAAAGGAGAGGTTTTATCGAACAGTTCTTCAGCCATCTTTTGAGAGATGATTCCGGCTCTATTCCCCGCAAGAAAGTCATTGTCGGTAAATGTTCTGCCGCTTTCGATTTCTAAAGAATTGACATTCATGTATCCATCATTTATTCCGTTAACCGTAGCATCGGTTTCTTCTTCGTGATAACGCGCTTTCATACTTTCAGAAGTCGAAGCAACGACTTGTTTAATGCCTTCTATTCCTTTTAAACCTTTAATATCGTTTTCTGTAAACGTAGATTCAGCTGCGGCGTTCGGGTTGCTTGCAAGCTCCTCGTCGCTAGGCATATAGTACAGCTCCACAGTATTTCCCGGGCCGCTGATCGACTGCTTCAGCATTTGCTCGCCGCCCTGTCCTACCGCAACGACAACAATGACAGAGCCTACACCAATGATAATGCCGAGCATCGTTAAGATCGAACGCATTTTATGGGCAAGGACAGAGCTTAGAGCCATTCTGATGTTTTCCAACAGGCTCATTCTCCCACACTCCTTTGTCCGGAGCTGGCAGGAACAATGTTTCCGTCACGCACCATGATTATCCGATTCGTGCAATCTGCTACTTCAGACTCGTGAGTAACCAGAACGATTGTCGTTCCCTCGGCATTTAATGCTGTAAACTGATCCATAATCGCCTCGCTTGTTTTCGTATCCAGCGCGCCGGTCGGTTCATCAGCTAAAATCAATTTCGGCTCATTCACGATCGCCCTCGCAATCGCCACCCGCTGCTTCTGCCCGCCCGACAGCTCGTTGGGCATGTGGAGCATTCGATCGGCTAACCCGACCTTTTCCAATGCTCTCTCAGCCCGCTCTTGACGTTCCTTTTTGCCTATCCCGGAATAAATCATCGGCAGCTCGACATTTTTTTTTGCGTTCAGCCGCGGAAGAAGCTGAAATTGCTGAAATACAAAACCGATGGACCGGTTACGGACTGCCGCCAGTTCTTTATCTTTATATGAAGAAATGTCTTCGCCGTCCAATTGATATGTACCGGAAGTCGGCCGATCAAGACAGCCGATAATATTCATAATCGTCGATTTTCCTGATCCTGACGGCCCCATAATCGAGACATATTCACCTTGATGAATGTCCAAATCAATAGAATGGAGAACATCAAACGTTTCCTTTCCGATCTGGTAGCTTTTTCGCACATTAGAAAGCTGAATCATTTAGGATTTCACTTCCATTCCGTCAGTCACCTGATCAGATGGATTCAAAATGACTTGATCATCTTGGGAAAGCCCCTCTTTAATTTCTGTCAGGTCATCTGTCACTTCGCCGATTTTGACATCAACTCGCTTTGCTTTTCCGTCTTTTACTGTATACACATAATATTGGTCATCTTCTTTTTTGACTGCCTTTGAAGGAAGCGTATTTGCTTTCCGTTTATCTGTTTCAATATTCATGATAAATTTAAAGCCTGGCTTTCCTTCTGGAAGATTTCCTTTTATTTTCACTTGAAGCGGGTATTGGACCGCCTGTTCTGTTCCTTGTGCCGCAGCGCTCTCCTGCTGATCCGGAACAAGCCCGACTGCGGAAACCGTGCCTTTCCATGTTTTACCCTGTATTACATCTGAAGTGAGTGTGACCTTCTGGCCTTTTTTGACTTTCAATGTATCGTATTCAGACAATTTCCCTGAGACGACAAGGTCTTTTGGGTTGCCGATATGTATGACAGGCTCTTGAATATCTGACTTTTTGGATGCCGCTTCTTGGTTGACAGAAATAACGGTGCCTTCAATTTCGCTTTTCACTTCTAAATCTGACACCCGGTTGGCAAGTGACTGCCGCTGAAGCTCGGTTTGTTTTAATTCGATCTCCGCTGTTTTTTTCTGCATTTGAAGCTCTGTCCGTTCAGATTCGATTTGTTTTTCTGCTTCTTTCTTTCCTACCTGTTTTTCCAGTTCTCTTTCTCTGCTGTCTAAGGCTTTTAACTTTTCTTGAATTTGGTCAATTTGAAGCCGGTTGGATTCAGACGTTAACTGGTTCTGTTCTTTTTCCAGGCTCAGCTGCTCATTTGTATAGGTGACTAAAGGCGTGCCCTTTTTAACTTTATCGCCTTCCTTAACTTTAATGTCTTCTAATGTCCCTTTATCCGCTTCATAAAAGACATACTGTTCATTTGAAAATTTTAGCGTGCCAGGAACCATAACCGTTGATGAGATTTCATTTTCTTCAACGCTCCCCGTCTGTATCTCCTTGCCGGCGCTGCCGCTTGTTGGAGCGGCAGACCGGTATATATTGATTCCAACAAAAAGAGCGACTATAACTGCGATTCCAATTCCGATCCAGACTTTTTTCATGAGCTTATGCACCCGCCACAGAATTGATTAAACCTGAAAAAAGCGAAAATACAACTAAAATTCCGAATAGAATGATTGCTGAAATCCACCCGGCTTTTTTTGAGATGCCTCCCGTTTTGTGAAGTCCGATTGCTAATAATACAAAGCTCCAGATGCTGAAAATTTCAAAGGTATTTAACACACTGGCGAGAGCCCCGTCAGATGGGATAATCCCTGCCAGTGACGTCGTGCTGTAAAGAGGATTCACGTCAGTCGTAAAAGCAACGATTCCATTAACCAATAATCCGAGACTGCTAATCAAAGAGACAAACAGACCGAGAGAAAGCATTTTTTTATATGTCGTAACACCGCCTGATACTTTTACACAGAGCCAATAAATAAGAGGGGCAATAAATAATGCTGCGATACCGCCAATAATAGCGCCTGCCATTCCGCCAAATTTGGTTATTGTTGCGACAGTTTCCATTTGTTCAGCAGATAGCCCTTGCGTATCCTGGCTTTTCAAAAGCTCACTATAATCCGTACCGAGTGATTGGAGCACGGCACCGACGATGATAATTGCTGCAACAATCAAAAGCGGTCCCCATACAGCCGGCCTTTCTCTTATTCTTTCAAATTGAACGGACGGACTTGTGATTACTCCGAAAAGTGAAGGCTTTTCAGTCGCCGTTCCGCTGTTTTTTTCTACATTCGTTTCCATTTCAAAACCTCCTTGAGAATATCTAACAAATAGTACGGGAAGGATATCAAAAAGTTTCATGTTTTTCTAATAAATTTCCAAAAACCTTCAATATTGAAGGCTTTTCATATTATTCTATCGCTGTGCTGTATTGCGCTTTCACAAGCCCGGCATAAATGCCTCCTTTAGCGAGCAGCTGATCATGGTTCCCTTCTTCTATTTTCCTGCCGTGATCAAGAACAATGATGCGGTCGGCGTCGCGGATCGTAGACAATCTGTGAGCGATCATCACTGCTGTACGCCCTTTCAGAAGCGTTTTTAACGCTTGCTGAATTTTTACTTCTGTCTCTGTATCAATGCTTGCCGTTGCTTCGTCAAGGATGATAATAGCCGGATCGGCGAGCAATGCTCTTGCAAATGAAATGAGCTGACGCTGACCGGCAGACAGTACGCTGCCTCTTTCCTCCACCTCTGTTGCGTATCCTTCCGCTAAATCGGAAATAAACTCATCCGCTCCGACCGCTTGGGACGCTTTCATCACCTCTTCATCCGAAGCATTTGGCCTTCCAAAACGAATATTTTCCATGATGGTCCCAGAGAAAATAAATGTATCTTGCAGGACAATGCTGATTTGAGAGCGCAGACTGGCAAGGGAAAGATCCTTAATCGGTATACCGTCTATTTTAATGGTGCCTCCGGTCGCATCATAAAAACGGCTGATTAAATTGGCAATCGTCGTCTTCCCGCTCCCTGTATGCCCGACAAGCGCAAGCGTCGAGCCCGCCGGAATAGAGAAAGAAACGGCGTAAAGGGCTTTTCGTTTTTCATCATACGAAAATTCAACCTCTTCAAAACTGATCTCCCCATTTATCTTTTCATTATGAATGGCATTGGGCTTCTCCTTGACATTTGGCTGTTCGTCCAGAAACTCAAAAATCCGTTCTGATGATGCCATCCCCATTAACAGCTGATTATAGACCTGACCCAGTCTCGAAATAGGTTCCCAAAACATTCCCAGATAGAAAGCAAAAGAAACGAAGACGCCAATCGTAATGGTTTCATTCATGATGAGTGTGGCTCCATACCAAATCAAGACAGCCGTCCCAATCGCATTCGTCATTTCTACCAGCGGACGGAACATGGCATTTTTTCTAGTTGCTTCCCGCCATGATTCGTAGTTCTCCTGATTGACACCGTCAAAATACGCCATGTTTTCTTCTTCCTGCGTAAATGCCTGTGTGACCCGGATGCCCTGAATGCTTTCGTTTAGATGAGAGTTGAGCTTCGATTGCTTCAGCCGTACCGTTTGCCAGGATCGGCGTATTTTTTTTCTGAGACTTGTTGAAATAAAAAACATAATCGGCAATGTCACCATGATGGCTATAGTCAGCTCAGGGCTCAGCGTAAACAAAATAATAATCACGCCGGCCAGAAGCAGCAAGTCGGTCAACAAATTGATGACTCCGCTTGTAAAGAGCTCCTGAAGAGAGTTAATATCATTCATGATCCTGACTAAGATCGATCCCGCCGACCGCTGATCAAAAAATCGATGGGATAAGCGCTGCACATGGGTAAATAAATGCTGTCGCAAATCGTAAATGACATGCTGGCCAAGCTGATTCATCCACCTGATTCTTAACACATTGGCGGCGTAATTGAGGACATATAAACCGCTAATAATAAAAATGAGCTGAATCAGCAGCTCCGAGTTTCTCCCTGTAATCGCATGATCAAGAACATAAACGCCGATCAAAATGGGGATCACAAGCTTCACAGCAGTGCCAATTAATACGGTGAGAAAAGAAAGCGGCAAAATTGTTTTTCGATATGGTTTGACATAGCTCAGCAGCCGCCACATTTGAGCCCAGTTAAACGACTTTTCAATGATTTCATCTGAAGAGTAATAGAAACGCTCTAAAATCCCCTGTTTTTTCACTTGTTTCATTTGGCCCCTCCCTATCCGACCTCATGCGGCTCATTAATCATTTTGACATCGCGGTATTGCAAATCGTAAATCTTTTTATAGTAGCCGCCTTTTTCAAGAAGCTCATGATGTGTTCCCCTTTCACGAATGCGTCCTTTATTAAAAACGAGAATTTCATCGGCGTGTTTCAGTGAAGAAATGCGGTGAGCGACGATAAAGGTTGTGCGGTTTTTCATGACTTCTTTTAAGGCAAGCTGTATGCTGTGCTCCGTTTGCATATCTACTGCACTTGTGGCATCATCCAATATTAAAATGCTCGGGTTCAAGCAGATGGCTCTCGCAATGGCAATACGCTGTTTCTGCCCGCCGGAAAGCCCCATTCCCCTCTCTCCCAGCATGGTGTCATACCCATCAGGAAGCTCCATAATAAAGTTATGAGCCTGCGCCCTTTTTGCCGCTTCGATGACGTCTTCCATTGAGGCATCCGGCCGCCCATACGAAATATTTGATCTAATCGTAGATGAAAACAGGAAGGATTCTTGAAGTACGACCCCGATATTGGAGCGAAGGGTTTTTAACGAATAATCCGTGATTGGTTTGTGATCAATGGTAATCATTCCGCCAACAGGACTGTAAAATCTGGTGAGAAGCTGTGTCACTGAGCTTTTGCCTGAACCTGTCGGGCCCAACAGTCCGATTACCTTCCCGCTGTTTGCCTCAAAGCTTACATTGCACAGCGCGTTTGTTTGTTCTTTCCCGTATGCAAGAGAAACATTTTTGAAATGGACATCTCCGGTTAATTTTTGTTTATGCAAAGCATGAGGATGATCTGTAATGTCTTCTTCTTTTTCCAGAATGTCGAGCAGGCGTTCCCCTGACGCTTTTGCTTGAGAGAACATATTGATGACAAAACCTAAGTTCATAATGGGCCACATCATATAATTGACAAGGCTGAAGAAAGCAACAAGCTCGCCGGGATTGAGCTGATTTTGCATAACCAAGTAACCGCCGTATGAGAGGAGAGCTACAATACAAATGTTACCAATGAACTCCATTAAAGGGAAATACGCAGACCAGATGGATGATGTTTGTAAATACTGCGCCCTGTATTCTGCATTGGCTTTATTGAAAGTGCTGATCTGAAAATCTTCCCTTGAAAGAGATTTAACCGTATTAATGCCGCTGATATTTTCTTGGACTTTTGTATTGAGTTTCGCAAACGATTGGCGGATGCCTCTGAAGGCGGGATGGACTCTTTTGTCAAACCGGTATACCGCAACCGCGAGAAATGGCAGAACAGCTATTGTCACAAGCGTGAGAGGAACAGAATAGTAAAACATAACCGACAGGCTGATGGCTACCAGCAGGCCGAAGCGAATGAGCTCAGCGAGACCGTATGATAAGAAAAAACGAAGCCCTTCAACATCAGCAGTCAGCCTGGACATCAAATCTCCTGTTTTCGCGTTATCATAGTAAGAAAAAGAAAGCCGCTGCAGTTTTTCATACAGACCATTTCTCAGCCGATAAACGGATTTGATCCCGAACATATCACCTAAATACTGATGAAAAAAGGTAGCCATTCCTTTCAAAACCATTACCGCAATAAATCCTAAGCTGACCCACGCCGCAAGCTGATACTGCCGTCCCAGTACGATCTCATCAATCGTAATTTGCAGGATAATCGGATAAACGACAGTAATTGCAGTCATCAAAAGCATGGCTAGAAGCGACCACATAAACACTTTTCTGTACGGCCAATAATACATTTTTAATCTTTTAAATGTCTCCATATCCAGCACCTTTCCAACATTTATCATCTTCACTATATCGATACCCGAAATAAATTTCTATTATTTTTCAAAATTTCAGTCTAATTATGGAGTGAGTCTCTTACTTTATAGGGAGTAACATATGTAGAATAAACGCTTACAGAAAATCATTGTATGCTGAGGATACTTGGGGATATGCCAATGAAATACAGAAAAACCGGACGGCTGAAATGCCGTCCGGTTTTCATCCCCCGCTGACCGGCGGTATGATGGCTACCGTGTCACCCGAAGATACAGAGGTATTTTCTTTTACATAGCTTTCGTTAACGGCAATCATAGCCGTATCAATAGATTCAAGACCGTATTGTTCTTTTAGACTCGCTTTTATTTCATCTGTGGTTGCTTGTTCCATATCTATTTCTATTGCTTGTGTACCGGCCTGTTCAGCAAGCCCTGCAAATAAAAGAATTTTAATCATGCTGCTCTCCCTCGCTTAGGTCTGGTTTTCCGTTCGGATAAGCTGTCGTTTCTAGCTGGTCGCCGATCCATTGCTCACCGTCTTCCCAAATTTCTTTTTTCCAAATCGGCACAATCTGTTTAATGCGTTCAATCGCATACTCATTGGCTTCATATGCGGCTTTTCGATGGGGAGAAGATACAGCAATCACCACCGCTGCTTCACCGATATCGAGCACACCTATACGGTGCGTGATCGCAGCTGAGGCACCTTCCCATTTTTCTTCGATTTCAGCGCCGATTTGAGCAAGCATTTGCACGGCCATCGGTTCATATGCCTCATATTCAAGCCGAACCGTTCTTTTTCCGTTTGTCCATTCCCGAACCGTACCAATAAATGTCGTAATGGCTCCTGCTTCCCGTTTCTCCACTTTTTTGATGATGTCTTCAGTATTAATGGGTGTTTTCGTAATCTCAAACCGTTCCATTATGCAGACTCCCCCTTCAGCTGTGAAAGCACAAAATCCACGGCAACCGGATCATCCGCATGAAAAACGGGTAATCCCTGATGCTCTGTCATATGCTCTTTTTTTCTATAGATGATGGCGATTATATTTACTGCTTGCAGCGCTTCCAGATCTTCTTTTTCACTTAGGATAACCACTTTAGGATAAGGGGCTTTTTTAAAGCCTTCAATCAGAAGACAGTCTGTTTCGAGAAATTGGTATAACTCGATCAGCCGTGCCAAATCCCAATTGCAGCGGGCAGTCAGCTGTAACACACCAGCACCTTCTACCGCTGTTACATCAGCACCTGCCGCCTTGTAACGGTCCGTGTCTTTTCCTTCCGTGAGCGTTTGCGGTTCACCGCCGTGACCATGGTGCTTCAGGCAGCCCAAATGGACTCCCTGTTCAGAGGCTTTTTCAAGAATGCGCTCAATAAACGTTGTTTTCCCGCTGTTTTGAAATCCTACAACTTGGACGATCGGGAAAGGACGGACCAAGGCCATTCACTTCCATTCTCTTCTCTGATGAGCAGCACTTGAACCGTTCTGCCAGATTCGTAGCCTCGCGTGCCGCCCGGCAGGATAATAAATGCATTGGCATCTGCAAGTGATGTGACAGAGCTCGACTTATCTAAGCCAACGGGTGTCGCCAACAGCTTCCCTTCCTGATGGTGCACGAGCGCACGAATAAATCGGGTAAATGGGTTCGGCTTCGGAAAATCCTTGGTCAAAACAGCTTCCGCACAAATTGAATGCGGTGTTTCATTGAGCAGCCATGTCTGGATTATCGGTTTGACAAACAGTTCAAAACCGACATAGCATGCCGACGGATTACCAGAAAGGCCAAACAGCAGCATATCATTTGCATGCGCCACCGTTGTCACGCTGCCCGGGCGCATGGCAACTTTATTAAACAGCACGTCCGCTCCGAGTTTTTCATAGATCGCAGGCAAAAAGTCAAAGTCACCGACTGACACACCGCCAGTTGTGATCAGGAAATCCACTTTTTTCATCGCTTCTTTAACTGCAGCAAAGCTTTTATCCAGTTCATCAGAGATTTTCCCTAAATAAAGCGGTGTTGCGCCTGCTTCTATCGCTTGCGCATATACCATACTCGCATTGCTGTTGCGGATTTTTCCCGGTTCCAGCGGATCACTGACATTCAGCAATTCGGTACCGGTTGCGATAATCCCGACTACAGGCTTTCTCACGACAGGCACAGATGCGTATCCGAATGTTGCCAAAAGAGCCGTCACTCCTGGTGTCACCCGGGTGCCCTTTGTCAGTAAAACACTCCCTTTTTGAGCGTCCTCACCTGTTTTTGAAATATTATCCCCCGTCTGAAAGCGGCGTTTTAAAGACATAAATGACTTCCCATTCTCCTCAAAGGTTTGAGTCAGTTCAATCATGACGACTGCATCTGCCCCTTCAGGGATTTGCGCGCCAGTCATAATCCGTACGGCTTGAAACGGGCCAAGTTCTTTTTCAGATACTGCTCCCGCTCCAATATGGTCAATAACTTCAAACCGAACTGGGTTTTCACGTGAAGCTTCTGCCGTATCGCACGCTCTGACAGCAAAACCATCGTATGGCGAACGATCAAACGCAGGTACGTGGTGATCCGCAGTTATATCTTCGGCTAAAAACCGATGAAGGCTGTCTTCAAGCGCCACCCATTCTGTTTCACCTTGTTTTTGAAAATGGCAGACACGCCGAACTGCCTCGTCTACCGGTATCGGTGTTCTTTTCTCCAGCATTCTGACCCCTCCTGTTGTTACAGTCCAATCACTCTTGCCAACACGGAGTTGGCTTCTTTCACATCATTTGTTCCATGCACCAGTGCCCGTCCGTCATTGAAAATGACAATTCTGAAATCCTCGTAAAAAATATGCAGCAAAAACGCATTAGCCTCGACCTTGCCGATTGTTTTCAGCCGCTTAATGAGCTCCTGTTTCGGGATTCTTTTTAATGATTCTGACCTTACCTGCACTGTATCACGGCCGCATAGTACAGCAGCTTTTGGTGTGTTCCAATCCTGAAGATAAGGATATACCGCATTTGCTCCGCAAGATGGGCATTCCTCACGGCGTACATGATTAACGTTAATCTTCATATGCGAATTGTTCCAGACATCAAATGTCACAAAACCCCGCTGTATTGCTTCTTTTTGGCCGGTTAACAGCTTTAATGCCTCAGCCTGCTGATATGCTGAAACGATATGCACAGCAGGCGGAATAATGCCGGCAGTATCACACGTCGCCCCGCCGACAGGAATTTGCTCAAACAAACAAGACAGACAAGGGGTTTCTCCGGGAATGACTGTCATGAACATTCCCTGGCTGCTTACACAGGCGCCATAGACCCAAGGTGTCTTTGTTTTCTGGGCAAGATCGTTTATCAGCATGCGGGTTTCAAAATTATCTGTCGCGTCGATCACGACATCTGCTTTTTCAATCAGCGGCTCAAGCGTTTCGGCTGTTCCTTCGGTAACATACGCCTCAATATGTATCTCGCTGTTAATCGCTGATAGATGCTCTTTGGCAGCCATGGCTTTCGGCATGCGGAGTTTGGCATCGCTTTCTGTATAAAGCTGCTGCCTTTGAAGATTGCTCCACTCCACATAGTCACGGTCAATAATGGTAATAATACCGACTCCCGCTCTCGAAAGCCCTTCAGCTCCTGCAGTGCCGAGCGCTCCCGCTCCGACAATCAGCACATGGCTGTCTGCCAGTCTTTTCTGGCCCTCTTCCCCAATTTGCTTAAATCTGATTTGCCGTGAATAACGTTCCTCCATCAAACCTGTTCTCCTTATCTTTTATGTCATCTTATCATGTTATTGCCCCGTCAGTCCCGCTTGAGGGAGTTCGATTTTTCTTCCAAACAGCTAAAATCATCACGTGTATTAATGTTGATAAACTCTGCCGGGTTTGCTCCGATATTTTCAGCCTGTACGTAACAAACCGAAATTCTGCCTAATAAATCTGATATTCTCAACCTCTTCTCAGAAAGCTGATCGTATAGAACTGGCATGATACGTTTGTGGTAAATCGCAATCAATGGCTGCACTTGTCCGTCTGAAATTGGGACTACCGCGTCCGCACCGGCAATCATCAGACGTTTGAGCTCCAGCATCGTCCTTCTTTGTATCAGCGGTGTGTCACAGGAAAGAACAGTATAAAGATCACCGTCTGTCTTTTTAAAAGCGGTATATATACCAGCCAATGGCCCCATGCCTTGAAATGGCTCAGCATCTTGATACACTTCATTTTCACCGTTTTCTTGAAATCTATCAATAAATTCGGGACGGCTGATGATAACCGTTTGTTCTCCAAGTGCCTCTTTAGCGCATTCGTAAAGCATCCTGCCCTTCCATTTGACAAACGCCTTCGGTTCTCCAAAGCGACGTGAGGCTCCCCCTGCCAGCAGTACGTTTACATGCTTCATATCATCTCACCTCTAGTTTCGTTAAAAGCATAGCAAAAGCAAAGGCTCAACGCTACTGCTTGTCTGTTTATTAAAGAGGAATAGCTGTTCAGTATTTGCATATTGTAGTGTTAACATCATGAGGGAGATGGTTCGAATGAAAAGATCAGGTCCTTTTTTCCACGACGTGTCTCAGGAGAACCTTTATTTAAAATCCGAGCTTTCAAGGTGCCATAAGCTGATTGCTGAACTTGAAGCAAGCTACTTTCATCAGAAAAATAACAAACTGCTCAAAGAAAATACCGATATGAAAGAAAAACTCCAGCAGCTGTCTGCCGAATTAACACATATGTCAACAAAAGAAAAACATGCCTCCCACACCAGCCAAACCCTGCACCAAATAAGAGCTGAACTGCTTGATAAAATCGTTGTTTTGCAGGAGCTTCTATCTGCTGAAACCTATAAACGCAGAGCCGAAATCGAAGAAAAACATAAACTTCATATTGCGAAAGTCAAAATCGAAGAAGAAAATAAAAATCTTCATAAACGGATCAGCGAACTTCAAGCCTCGATTGAGCAGGAACAAAATGCACTGCTTCAGGCAAAACAGCAAGCCGAATTGATAAAAGCCGAAAACGGGCGTCTAAAAGAGCAAATGGTAGAAAAAGAATATCAGCTAAAACATATTAAAATAGAAGTTGATCATATGAAAGATCGAATCATAGAAACGAAAGAAAGACTGCTAGACATAGAAAAAACGAAAGAAAAATTATTTCACGAAACTATTATATCGTATAAACGGCAACTTGATGAAAGCGATGCCTGGATTGCTTCTCATTTTGCCGATATTGATGGCGGCACGAAACAAAAAGAAAAAACGGAAGAAGAAGCTCCAGCGGCCTACGCGCAGCCAAATCATGTAGAGACTATCCTTGAAGATGTCACCAAACAGATACATGTGCTTCAAAAACAGCTTGCCCACGCCCAATCATCAGACCAGGCCAAGAGCCATACAATCGAAGAGCTGAGAAACAGAGCCGCTGAAGAAAAGCCTTATCAAAAGTGGGTGTATAAGCTTAATCTTGAAAAAGAAAACAAACCTTCACAGAAAAAACCTCAATAAAAAAACTGCTTGAGCGATGCCAAGCAGTTTTTCTTTATATTTATTCATTTGCTGATTCTGCAGATTCGATTTCACCCTCTAAAATGTACTGCCCGCGATATGGCTTTTTCACTTCCGGGTACATTTTAATTAAGCTTTGCATAAACGTTGTCATATTAGGGATTTCAAGACCGCTTTCTTTTTCAATCTCTTTTTGAAGCTCCGAGCTCTTAATCGCCGCGTTGTGGCGTTTTAATGTTTTAATAGCAGCTTCACGCAGCTTAGCTGCTTTTGATCCCGGTCTTGCCGTTCCTCTTCTTCTTCGTGTTGTTCCGTCTGGTATACCGGCAGGAAGAGAGGAAATAGATTGAAGCTGAGGCTGAACAGACTGCTGCTGTGATTGCGGCTGATAGCTTCTGATTTCCTGAGCCGCAAGCTCAGCGAGAACCGGCAGAGAGTCAGGTTTTTTTTCAGAACGGAAATCCTTTTTGATTTCGGAAGGGCTTCCATTTCTGTCCAGCTCTCTTAATTTTGCGTATATTTTATCACGTTCAATTTGATATTCACGAATGACTTTCACTTCAGCTTCATTTAATTGTTCTAACCGCAAGCGCAAAGCTTCTCTTTCATTAAACATTCCTCAATGTACCCCCTATCAAAATTAACATCTTTAATTAAGATATTAGATTACAAAAGTAATTTTATCAACTATTATTTTAGCATTTTACTATTATATTTACTCTATGAAAAATTCCTTATTTTCTGAAAATGTTTTATTTTTCAAAAGAGTCCTTTATTCTCAAGGGATTAAGGGGCTTTCTAGTTTATTTGGTATAATGTTGAAAATATATATTTTACTTACTTCTTTAAAGAAATTTAGTGTAATATCTACAATTTTCGAGTTATGAGATATGAGATTTATCTAAAATTGAGGAAAAACATCAAAAATTAGCTGTGTTTTCTAGCGTATCAATCAAACAAACCATCAATTCCTATACCCAAATTTGGAAAAATAAGCTTCTTACTCTTCTTCCATTGCTTTTTGCACAAATAAAAAACCTGATGTGATCAGGTTTTTAGGAAATACTATTTAGTCAGATACCTATTCCGTTTCAGCCAGAACGCGGTTCACACGTTTTTCAAGCATTTTCATACCGCTCCCGCCGGCTTGGAAGTGACGGAGCTGTCCTGTTTTATCAAACACATAATACGCAGGTACGTATTCATTTTCAAATGCATCGGTTAAAGCATGGTCACTGTCAACAAAAATCGGCTAAGTGATATCGTGTTCAGCAGCTGTTTCTTTAATTTTACCAAGATCAAGATCATCTTCGGAACGGGGCATGTGTACAGCTACAACATTCAGTTGATCTTGATATTTATCACGAAATTCATTCACTTGCGGCATCGCTTCTTTGCACAAGTGGCAGCTGATGGACCAGAAATGAATAAGCGTCGGCTTTTCCCCAATCAATTGCTCTCTCGTCACTTCACCATTTAACCAAGCTTTTTCTCCCGTCAATTCCGGCATGGGCTGACGTAATTTCATTGCTTTTCCCTCCTATTTAACAGAAAGGCCTAACGAATATGCTAGACCGCTTTTCGTTCTTGGAAAGAATTAAAGTGTTTTTTGGCCTGGTTTCCAGTTAGCCGGACAGAGTCCGCCAGTTTGCAGCGCCTGGAGAACACGAAGCGTTTCATCAACATCACGTCCAATGTTGTTATGGAAAACAGTTTGGTATTGGAGCTCCCCTTCAGGATTAATAATAAACAATCCGCGCAAAGCCACACCTTCTTCTTCGATTAAAACGCCATATTCCCGGGATACCTCATGGTTTGTATCAGCAGCAAGCGGGTATTTCAGCTGGCCAAGACCGTTTTCTTTGCGGTCTGTATTGATCCAAGCTAAATGAGTATGGATGGTATCAGTTGAAACCCCGATGACTTCTGCATCAAGATCTTCGAACTCGTCATAGCGGTCAGACATTGCTGTAATTTCTGTCGGACAAACAAAAGTGAAATCCATTGGATAGAAGAACAGCACTGTCCATTTGTCGTTTTTCATGTTTTCCTCAAGACTTACTTTGCCGAATTCTTTGCTTGCAAGGACTGCTTCCATTTCAAAACGAGGAGCTTGTTTACCTACCATACGTTCTGCCATATGTATCCCTCCAATTTATTGTTTGGCTTAAAGGTCAAAATCGCATGAAAATAAAGGGTGATTAACCATTTTTAGTTATATTGCAATGCCATTATATAAAAGCAGATTTCCTGAGTCAATTTTTAACAAATCATGTATGTCTTTGGCTTCGACATTTTTGAATAAAACGTAACATGGTCATGTACAGGGTAACTAGTCTCAATGTGCAGCAATCAATTAGAAAAGGAGCTCAACATGGACTTTATTAAACAATATGATTGGGCGGGACTGATTACAAATGCCGGTGTTCTGCTCATTAAACTCGCCATTATGATATTGCTCTATTTTATCGTTCGATCATTAGGCATGAAAATCATTAAACATCTGTTTGCAAAATTCGAGGAGCAGAATAGCTTGTCTATCGGACGTGCACATACGCTCCGAAGCCTGACTCTTAACATATTTGCTTATACATTGATTTTCATATTTTTCGTCATGGTTCTAGATTTGTTTCATTATGATCCAAGCGCTCTTTTAGCGGGGGCAGGAATCGTCGGCCTGGCTGTCGGATTTGGCGCCCAAGGGCTTGTCAGTGACATCGTGACAGGTTTTTTTATTTTGCTTGAGAAACAATTGGATGTCGGAGACTATATTACCGTTTCCACCTTTGACGGAATTGTCGAGCAGGTTGGCTTAAGAACAACTCAAATCCGCAGCTTTGACGGAACATTGCATTACATCCCCAACAGAAACATCACAAACGTGAGTAATCATTCTCGTGGTACCATGCAGGCTCTTGTTGATATTAAAGTGCCGGCTGAAAGAAACATTGATGAAATGATTCATATTTTACAGCAGGTTTGTGATGAGACGGCAGCGGCTCTTCCACAAATAAAAGAAGGCCCAAATGTCATCGGGATTCAAGAACTGGGGACTTCTGAAATTGTAATCAGGGTCATTGCCAAAACAGAAAATATGGAACAGTGGCGAGTCGAACGAGTGTTGAGAAAGGAAATAAAGAACGCGTTCGACCGCGCTTTCCCTAAAGAAACAGAATAAATAAAAGAACCGAAGCTTTTTGCTTCGGTTTTTATATTACTGAATTCTGCTTTCAACTTCGCTGCAAATTTCTTCAGCCGTCATCCCGGAAGCTGTAATGACAGGTGCTTGTGTTACCGTATCGGCTATCCCTTGCACATTATTATCAAGACCTGTTACGACACAGCAGTCACAGCCTTGAGCATCAGCAGGGCTTTTCATCATTACAACGTCATATCCTTTTTCTTTTAAAGCAGCTTCTACATCTGATAATGATTGTTCAATTCCAATTTTTTTAGCCATTTTTGAACACCTCCGTTTACTAGAGTGCTCATTTTATGGAATTTTATTCTTTCATTTGTACTTAATTGGCATAAACAGAAAAATAACCTGTCATGACATTAACCGCTGTTTCTATCGCATTTTCATCGGGATTCAGCTTAGCATGATGAAGCCCATGTTCAGAATCAGCGCCGAGCCAGAACATGAAGCCGGGATATTTTTTCAGCATGTAGCCAAAATCCTCTCCAGTCATTGCTTCTTTTGCTTCAATTACTGTCGCCAGTTGATGTTCAGCAACAAAAGACATAAATTCTTCTGTTAATCCGCTCGTATTGTAAACTTGGTGATATACAGACGGATATGTCACTTTTCCTTTGCAGCGGAATCCGATTTCGATTCCTTTCACTACATCTTCAATCCGTTCCTTTACTTGTTTCATCGATTCTTCAGAAAGCGTGCGGATCGTGCCTTCCAGGTGGGCCGTTTCTGCAATGATATTTTGTGCCGAGCCTCCGGTAATGGTACCAACTGTAATAACAGCACTGTCTAGCGGATCTGTGTTTCTAGAGATAATCGTTTGCAGCTGGGTGACAAGTGTACTTGCTGCTACAACCATATCCTCAGCCAAATGCGGATATGCCGCATGTCCCCCTTTGCCTTCCAGATCGATGACTAGCTCTGATGTATTCGCAAATAGAAGGCCGCTTTTTGTCGCAATGGTGCCTACCGGAAGCTCTGGAGCAATATGAAGCGCAGTGATGAAATCAGGCTGCCACTTTTTTAATACATCGCTCTCAAGCATTGGTTCCGCACCGCCAGGCCCTTCCTCTGCCGGCTGAAACAGAAAAAGCAAATCATGTTTGACTGGGTGGTGAACAAAATGATCAATAATGCCGAGTGCAATCGTCATATGCAAATCGTGACCGCAGGCGTGCATGTTGCCGTGATGCTCTGATGCGAATGGAAGACCAGTTTGCTCTTCTATAGAAAGCGCATCGATATCGGCTCTGTACGCCAGCATTTTTTCCGGCGCCGTCCCGTTCACTTTTACAAAAAGCCCTGTTCGCCATTTCTCAATTTCAATTCTGTCTTGCGGATATTGTTCCAAGACATTTAATAAATACTGCTGGGTTTTGAACTCCTGAAATCCAAGCTCCGGTATACGATGCAGATCTCTGCGAATTGCGATGAGCTCCTCTATCTTCATTTCTATTCCTCCTGCCTATACGAATAAGGCGTGGATATATTATCCACGCCTTTTTTATCAAACTTTTCCTTACAGCTGGCGTAATTCCTGCTTGATTTCAGTTTTGCCTTTTGTTTTTTCATCAATGTCTTTGATTTTTTTAGCTGGTGTGCCTGCAACGACAGTGTATGGCTCAACGTCGTTTACCACGATCGCTCCCGCAGCAACAACAGCTCCTTTACCTACTGTTACACCTTCAAGCACAACAGCATTTGCGCCGATTACGACGTCGTCTTCAATCACAACCGGTTTAGCGGATGGCGGCTCAATAACGCCCGCAAGTACAGAACCCGCGCCGATATGGCAGTTTTTTCCGACAGTAGCTCGTCCGCCAAGCACAACGTTCATATCAATCATTGTGCCTTCGCCGATGACTGAACCGATATTAATAGAAGCACCCATCATGATGACTGCGTTATCACCGATTTCAACTTGGTCGCGGATAATCGCGCCCGGCTCGATACGCGCTTTGATGTTTTTAAGATCAAGCATTGGGATCGCAGAATTGCGGCGGTCATTTTCAACCACATAGTCTTCGATTTTGCTTTGGTTTTCTTCGATTGCTGTTTGGATTTCGCTCCACTCACCGAAAACGACACCAGTGTTTCCGTTGATAAAAGCTTTCGCAGATTCGCCGAAATTGATTCCTTCCAGCTCACCTTTCACGTAAACCTTTACAGGTGTTGATTTTGTACTATTTTGAATAAATGAAATAATTTCATTTGCGTCCATCATTTTCATATGTATAGTCCTCCTCCTGATTTTCTACCTCATTACTGTATCAAAGGAAAGATACAAAGACAAGAAAAAAAGGAACAGCCGTTTTAGCAGTTCCCAGTGAGTGATCAGACAGCGCACCCGCTTTTCTTTGCGAATTGTCTCCCAAAGTTTATTAATTCTTCCTCTTCTTCACCTTCTGGATTATTTTCGATTTTTACCGAAGGCAGCACAATGTCTCCACCGCGTTCTTTTATTTTTGCCTCTAGCGTATCAACCGCTCCGCAGAAAAATTCATATGCTGTATCACCGGAACCGAATACAGCGCATGTTTTGCCGGAAAAATCAATCTCATCCATGTCTTCAGCCAGATCTAAAAATTCATCAGGCAGATCTCCGTCTCCCCACGTATAGGTTCCCATTATGATATGGTCATAATCGGTAAACAGCTGGGCATCATCAATATCCATTGCTTCGAAACGGTCTACTTCTGCTTCCGCCTCCTGAAGCCCCTTTTCAATCAAATCTGCCATAGCTTCAGTGTTGCCTGACATTGTTGCATAAACGAGCAAAATCTTCGCCAATTCCTTGTTCCTCCTCTAATGAATCATTGCTGAAACTTCGTACGGCTGGACAAATTTACATTCATACAAGCCTGCGCAAAAGAAATTCTCTTTCTGATTGGCCACTCTCCATCCATGTCCCTTAATGGTATCGAACCATTTTAACGACCGGGCTTCGAGATCAGCCTGGTAAATTCTCGAAAAACCGTTTTCATCTTGTGTTGTAGTGACATATATAATGCCATCATCCTCTGAAAGATCAAGAAATGACTCTTCTTTTCTGATCATACTGGATTGAATGATAAATTCTTCACCATTCAAAAGATTCCGTACAGTGACAGCACCGTGCTTTCCTTTCACAGAACCCATCGCCGCCACCAGCCAATGTTCATTGAACACGAGCATGGATGCCGTCATCCGGTTTTTTTCTTTTTTGACAACTTGGACAGTGTCACGCTTAATGTCGTAAGCCCAAATACCGCCAAAATATTCGTGTATTTGCGTGCCGATAAAAAGATTGCCCCCGTGAAGGCATAGCGACCGGATAACAGGGGGATTATGAAATTCGGCAAAAGGTTTGACTACGCGCCATGAGACACCAAAATCATCCGATACATAAATACAATGCTTACCGTGGGCGCAGACAAACCCGTTGTTTCTGCCGGTAATCGCCCACACTGTTGCATTTGTCGGAAAGCTCGACATCGTCCAGGTTTTCCCTTCATCAGCCGAACGAATGACTGTTCCCTTTTCACCAACGCCAAATAAGTAAGGCCCTATGTAGCTGATACAGTGTATCTTACTTTTCAAACGAAAAAGCTTTCTCCAGCCCTGCTCCAAAGAATAATGAAAAATGCCTTCTCCTTGTACCGCCACAAAATATCCAGAAAACGCCGATGCCGTAACAGCAGTTGCTCCTTTATGAAACATGGCTTTTTTCCTTGTTCATATAATCTGCCCATGCAAGAAAACCTCTCGCAAACGCTCGGCAGCTTTCCACATCTTCATCTGTTTCAGGCCCTAATTCAATTTTTAGTGTTTCCTGGTAAACAGCAGCTCCCGCCTCTTGCAGCATGGCATTGAACAAATTCACCGCTTCGCAAAACTTTGGATAAGAATAATCGCCAGACCCGAAGCAGGCTGTTTTTAAACCATTAAGCTGAAGCTGTTTGGCCTCTTCGAAAAAATCCTCCGCTTCGTAGGGCAAATCGCCGTCCCCCCATGTATAGGTGCCAATCAGTACATAATCATAGGAGGTTAAACAAGACACATCCACATCATCTATCTCGACACAATCGATATCCAACTCATATTCCTGAAGCGTATCTTTTATTATGAAGGCAATGTCTTCTGTATTTCCTGACATGCTGGCATATGTAATCAAGGCTTTAGCCATGTTATCACCCCATTAATTGATAATGATTTTCAATATCATATGTATCACTTTAAATGATAATGATTTTCATTGTCAACAGATAAATAAAAAAAGACAGCACCTCGCTGTCTTTAAAATGGATTTTCTTGATCCAGCATATCCTTTATCACTTGTACAAAAGCTTGGACTTGTTTCAGTTCAAAGGCAGGCTCATAGCCTAATAACCATGTATCCCGACCGATCGGATGCCCTTTCATGTCTAAAAGAGGCATTTTATTCACTTTATCTTCATTTTGAAGGGTAACAGACGGCAAAATGGCATACCCGATTCCGTGCAGCGCCATCTGTTTGCACGTTTCAATCTGATCAACCAATATCGTCTGTTTCGGTGACGTTTTAAATTTTTGATGCCACCAGTGCTGAATTTCCTGAAAATAAGTGCTGTCACTTTTAAACTGGATAAACGGCCGTTCTGTATGGGCAATATCTTCGATGCAGGAAATTTCAGTATCCACTAAATACAGATGATCTGTCATTAAGTAATCTTTGCGCCCCTTCCACTCAGGGTTGCCTCTTATAATGCCGATATGAACCTGATCCTCATACAAGCTTTTCAGCATTTCGCTGCTCCACCCGGTTATGAGCGAGATCTTTGCATTCGGATACTTTTCCACATACGTCTTCAGGACTTTAGGGAGCCAATGCTGACCGATTATGGAGGCGACGGCAAGCTTCAATGTGCCGTGAATTTCACCTTCAAGCTCGTCAATATTTTCTCTTATTCTTTCCTGCTCTAATGTCACATCATTCGCAAACTGAATGATTTTCTCACCGGCGGGCGTTACCGTTAATCCTTTTTGAGATCTTAAAAAGATTTTTGTTCCCCACGCCTTTTCAATGGTTTGTAAGCGCTGAGATAAAGCCGGCTGAGATACAAAAAGCCGTTCTGCCGCCTTTCTCATATTTAATTCCTCAGCTAAAACTACGAGCATATGAAGCTCTTGAAGCTGCATGTCGTCCTCCTTTTTGTTATCAATAAGTTTTTCTTATCTCCCATTCTAATAAAATCTTAGTTTCTTATTCAAGCCCTATTCTCGTTTAAATTATGTATGCGCTTTCTTTTTTCACTCTGCCTATATAATAAAAATAGGCCGTACAGCCTACTTATTCAATGAGCGTATATGCTTATTCAATTCCTTTAAAACGACTCTTCTCGTAAAAATCCCTTCAAATACCTGCTCGTCATTTTCAACACAGACAAATCCGTTATTAATGACCATGCCGAATCCCTTCATAATCGGATCATTGATATGAAGGCGCGGAATGTCGGTCAGCATGACTTCCTCAACAGTGATTTGGTCAAGCTTTTCAAACTCAATTCGCTCAAGTCCAAAAATACTGTTCATGATCATATTTGTCCCGATTAAGCCATGTAAACGGTAGGAAGGATCCAGAACCGGGATGGCTGTGTATCCGGTTTTTGTCAATACTAATAATGCATGCTCAAGGTTATTTCCGACTTGCACGTGCGCTACTTTGTCCGCCTCAATCATAAATTGTCCGACTGTTGCCTCAAGAAGTTGATCTGATTGTAAGCTTATCATGTTTTCGACCCCTTTTCATTTTCATCATCAATACATTCCCTATATTGCAATAATATAAACTTTATCAGTATTTGTCGAAAAGTTTCCTTTCAATAAAAAAGATACTCTTTGTGGAGTATCAATTATAGGGTGTCCCATTAATTTTCAAATCGAAATCGGTCGTATAGCGTTACAAGTTTTTTGTAGGTGGTTCCGTCAACGTTTTTGGTCCCTGTCTCTATATCGTTGATCTCACTGCTTAATAGCTCGATGGCATACTCATGGTTGATCAGGATATTCAGCAGAAGTTTTTGTTCTTCTTCTGTAAATCGTTCACCGATAAGACTCATTCGCAATCAGGCCCCCTGTTTTATACTGAATACCTCTGAAAGCAAGACAACTTACTTTCAGCTCTACCGCTAGAATAAGTAATCAGATAACAAACGTCAACCGCATAATTCGACATTTACCTTGGCTTTTTCAGCCAAATTATTTTGTGAAACGATTTGCATAGCTGAAGGCAGTGTATGAATCCGGCTTTATTTTGGCCTCAATCCCCATGGAGGTAATACGTCCAGTCATTTCTTGGATCAGATCTTTTGTAAGCCCTTTTTTCCCAATATCCAAGTGAACTTCAAAGGTAAGATCCGCCCCCTCACCGGTAAAGGGCAGGAGCAGATCGGTAATATCCATTAAGTGTCCATCAAGAATATGAGCGGCCGTTTCTTGGCTGTACGCCGTTTCTAACGAAATCTTCTCCCGAAGGCTATGTATGGGTCTGTCGACTGTATGATTTTTCAAGCAGCCCCAAGCTCCCTTGCCTGTACGATGCAAATGCAATGCGGTAATAAACTTTGTGTAATCGCGGTAAACCTGTGAATCGGTTCCGATCGATAACACATAAGAAGAACGGGGGTCCTTTTGAACAAAGGCTTTAAGCCGTTCCATCACATCTTGAAAGGTCATCTGTGCTTCTGAAAGATTATAAAACAGAAAAGAATCAGCCATCACGACACTCCTTTTCAAGGATTTACAACCATGAAACAAGTATGTTCCTTACCGTTTATTTCGATTACTTTTGCAAAGGCGGAAGCTTGTTCCCCCTATTTCAGGAATCTTACTGAAGAAGTTCAAAGATTTCGATGGAAACCATGTCGATATTATCAAACGGATATGTGTTAGGTTTTTCACCCTTTTGGAAAACCGTCAGTTCAAACGTTTGATTTTTTTCGAAATATTTAACACTGCATATTTTCTCACCATTCACTTCGAAATAACGCTGCATTGGCTCGTTAGCCGCTTCCGCTGTTTCTTGCAGACTTTGCAGCCGTGTGATGATACCCATTAATTGTGACATTCTAAAAAAAGACTCCTTTCAAAAAGCAACTTCAAATCAACAAGTATTTATTATAATACAAGTTCTATTGAGCATCATACCATAAAGTCGGACAGGATGGCATTTTCACTGCTGAATTTAAGCAAAGAAAAAAAGTGAAAAAAACGATTTTTCTTTAGTTTGAGGCTTTTTTTGAATGTCATGCACACAATTATAATTTTTTTCGAATCTTTGGCAGCATTAAGAATGCCTTTTTGCAACTTTGTCAAAACCTTCTTTTGAATTTTATGGTGAAGTCCCGCGTGGCCATAATCAATGGGAGTCATGCTGGATAGAGGTAAACAACGGAACTGAACACCCGTGCAGCAGTGTCAGGGGTGTTCGGCACTCAATGTTTCTCCCCGTGTTAAACGTTTACCACTAGTTAGGTTTATTGTTTCATTGGATTGTCCTATGCTTTGACAAATAAAAAACTTGGCGGGGGTAGCGCCAAGTTTTTTCGGATCTTGATCTGATAGAGGGGTTGGGGAACAGAGAGTAGCTTCTCTCTATAATTAAATGATAATGATTCTCAGTATCAATGTCAATCGTTTTTTGATATTTTTTTCAATTCATAAAAAAACGGCCTTTCAGCCGTTAAATCAGTCCGTCCTGCTCATATAAATAAGAATAAGGCAAGTCTATAAATAAATACATCTGATCATCCATCGGATATGAAAACGTTCTGATCATTTCACCTGTTTCCAAATCACTGTACAGATCACTGAAAAAACCTTTTCTGAGATTTCTCATTCTCATAATGTTCTCCAGAAAATAAGGGCGCCAGCTCCAGTTCTTTTCCGCATATTCCGGCTGATAAATCCATTCTCCATCTTGCTTAAACACATTTCCCGTCAGCTGATCGCCTTCTTCATCACACATGTAAATCCTGAAGCTGCAATCTGTCAGCTCTTCCGCCAGCTTTTTAATAAAGTCATCATCAGAAGACAGATTGTTTTTTCTCAAAGAGGTCACAGCCTGATGCACTCGTTTGTAAAACTGTTCAGAGTGCTCATAGACGGTCTCCAGTTTCTTTTTCTCATGTGTGATAAATTGGTGAAATTCAGTTTTAAGTCTTTGTTTCAATACATCTCTCTCTAGAAACGTTTCAGATGGAGACACCAAGTAATAGCCCTGAAAATAACGGCCTCCGTTTCTCCAGGCGTACTGAAGCTGGAAGTTCGCCTCAATGTCTTCATACAATAGCGCCGCACCGATTTTTCTTGCTAATAAAGATATGCTGTACAGCACATGCTCATATGACGGTGACGGCTGTGACACTTTCAGCGCCTGCAAATCGATTTTTAACAGATCTGGTGAGAGCAGCGCGATTCTGTCCAAGTTGCTGCTTTCTTTTCCGATGTTGTCAACTGCGATTTTAATTCCGTATGTACGATAGTATGCAAGCATATGGTAGAGCTGCTCAATATCCCCTTCAAAATTGTGCTCTGTAATTTCAAGAACAAAACGGTGGAGTTCGATTCCCTTCGCTTCATATTCTTTCAGAAGCTCCAGAAAGCTTTCACCATGATCCAGCATCAGCAGATTGGCATCCTGATTCATAAAAATCAGCAGATCAGAATCCGACTCTAAAAAGCGGTCAAGAGCCTGGCGGATAATTCTGTTATCAATCTCTAATTTATATTCTTCGGGTATCCCCGCATCTAAAAAGAAGGGCCCGAGACTTTGGATTTCTGAATCTGCCAAAATTCGTCCAAGCACCTCATATCCGACAACCTTCTGCTCCTCGGCACTAAAAATCGCCTGGTAATATGGAAGGACATCATCAATGTTCGTTAAAATATCAAGTGGATCCAACATGTTATCACCTGCTTCTCTATCTTTGTCTGATTATACCACATTGAATCCAAAGATTAATATTCTTTAAAACGGATAAGGATTCAGCCATTGCCCCCCGTCCATTGTGATACAATCCCCGTTTATATAGGATGCTTCATCAGAAAGCAAAAACGCTGCCAAAGCGGCGATTTCCTCCGGTGTGCCCAATCGGCCGAGCGGCACACTGTTCATCGTGCGGGCCATCGCTTTTTCCGATTCAAATAGCTTCTCCGCACCGCCTGTTCGTTCAATCGGTCCGGGGGCTATCGCGTTTGTGCGAATTCCGTATTTGCTCCCCCATTCAACGGCCAGCGTTCTTGTCAATGACAATACCCCCGCTTTGGCTGCAGCGGAATGAACGACCCCCGCTCCCGCTCCCCAAGCGTACGTGGCTGCCATATTTAAAATGACACCCTGCTGCTTCTGGTCAATCCAATGCCTTGCCGCTGCTTGGCTGCAAAAAAATGTGCCGTTTAAAACAATCTCAATAACGGCTTTCCATCCATTGGGCGTCAGCTTTTCTGCCGGACAAATAAAGTTTCCGGCCGCGTTGTTAATCAGCGCGTCAAGCCGGCCAAAGGCTTTTACCGCTTCTTTAATCATGTCTGAAGCGGCGGAATCGGAACGGACATCCATTTGAAAACAAGCGACCTGTCCCTCAAAGGTCTGAATTTCTTTTTTTGTTTCCTCAAGTGCCTCATGGTTCCTCCCTGTCACCATAACGTGCCACCCTAATTCAGCCTGTTTTTTTGCCATCGCTTTTCCCATGCCGCTTGACCCGCCGGTAATAATTACCGCCTTTTTTTCCATGTTTATCCCTCCAATTGTGAATGAGTATTCATTCAATAATATTCTATCATTATATCCCTGCCTCTGTCAGCACATGCTCATATGAGATTTTTATCAGATACAGATGATATAATAGAAAAACTCTATTAAAGGTTGGTTTGAAATGAAAAAGATGTCCAGAAGACAATTTCTAAAAGGAATGTTCGGCGCTCTTGCTGCCGGGGCTTTAACGGCCGGCGGGGGATATGGCTATGCCAGGTATCTCGAGCCGCATATGATCGAGACAACCGAACACACAATAAAAAGCTCTCTCATCCCGCACGGATTTGACGGTTTTAAAATCGTGCAGTTCAGCGATGCACACTTGAGTGATTACTTTACTCTCGAAGATTTAAAAACTGTCATTCTTACCATTAATGAATCTAAACCTGATCTCATTGTTTTTACAGGTGATATTATCGATAATCCTGATACGTACCAGCACCACCAGGCAGTCATTCCATTATTGAGAAAGCTTAATGCTCCCTTCGGCAAGCTTTGTATTTACGGCAATCATGATCACGGAGGCTATGGAACTGCCGTTTACAAAAGCCTGATGACGGCCGGAGGTTTCACGGTATATCGCAATGGCTATCAAACATTGTCACTCGCAGATGGCAGCAAAATCGAGATTGCTTCGCTTGATGACTTAATGCTGGGAAACCCAGATTATGAAGGCACCCTTTCAAGGCTGAGCGACAGACTTTTTTCCATTCTTCTCGTCCATGAACCTGATGCGGCCTTGAAAACAACAGATTATCCCGTGAACCTTCAGCTTTCCGGCCATACACACGGCGGCCAGATTCAGCTGCCTTTTTACGGACCGATTATTACGCCTCCATATGGAAAAGTCTACACAGAGGGAATGTATCAAACGGGCAGCACTCATATTTACGTAAACCGAGGCCTCGGGATGACCAGGCTGCCTTTGCGGTTTCTGGCCAAGCCTGAAATCACTGTCTTCACCTTAAAAAGTACAAATTAATGTAGCAGGATGGGCTCCTCATCAATACTTATAAGTAAAAAAGGAGGATGAGGAAACTGCTTACGTACCAGGTGAAGCAAGGTGATACACTGAACAGCATCGCGGCTGATTTCAGAATCAGCACGGCTGCATTACTCCAGGCTAATCCGTCACTGCAGGCAGGGCTCACCGCGGGACAGTCCATAGTCATCCCCGGACTGCCGGACCCTTATACAATTCCGTATCATATCGCAGTCTCAATCGGAGCGAAGACCCTTACGCTGTTCCTAAATAATCGGGTAATGAAAACCTATCCCATCGCCGTTGGTAAAATACTAACGCAAACGCCTACTGGCGAGTTTTACATTATTAACCGTCAGCGCAATCCCGGCGGCCCATTTGGCGCTTATTGGCTGAGCCTTTCAAAGCAGCACTACGGAATACATGGGACGAATAATCCCGCTTCGATTGGTAAGGCTGTTTCTAAAGGCTGCATTCGCATGCATAACAAAGACGTGATCGAACTTGCTTCAATTGTGCCAAACGGAACAAGAGTCACGATTAACCGGTAATGTTTTCTTATTTGTTTCAAAAACAGGCGGTTTATAATATGATAAAGTGGGACCTTTAGGGTAAGGAGCGTTTTTATGGATATATTTAAAAATCGTAATTTTGTTCGTCTATTTTTCGCAGCACTCGCTTCTCAAATGGGCACGACAGTAGGCAACATGGCCTTTGCTTTTTTTTTGCTGGACCGTTTCAGCAGCCAGCCTTCATATACGACCTTGGCGGAGCTGATGTATTCTCTTCCTACCATATTTGTATTTCTGATCGTGGGAGTCGTCGCGGACCGGTTTGACAGAAAAAAGGTGGCAGAAAATTGTGATTGGATCAGAGCAGGCCTGACTGTCGTGCTTTTTTTCACTTTATTTACCGGCAATATTCCTCTTGTTTTTTGCATCTTATTTATCAGAAGCGCTGTAACAAAGTTTTTCTTTCCGGCAGAAAACAGTTTGGTACAAGCCATTCTGCCGAAGGAGCACTATGCGAAAGCGGCAGGGCTTAATCAGATGCTTTTTAGCATTTTTATGGTGTTTGGAGTCGGTATAGGCGCGTTTATGTACAACACAATCGGTATTGAAGGCGCCATTATTCTTGATTTTGTCAGCTTTATCATTTCCGGGCTGCTGATCCGCAGCTGCCGGATTCCAAAAGAAGCCCGACAGCCAAACGGTGCATTCAGCTGGAGAAAGACTTCTGTTAAGGATTCAATAAATGACTTTAGAGAAGGCATTCTCTATATTTTAAAAAACAAATTGCTGGCATCTCTTATTTTCGGCTTCTTCATTTTTGGATTTGTCAACGGAGGATTCGCCGTATTGCCGATGTTTACAATGAAATATGGATTGGCGCCTGACCGTTATGAGTGGCATACGTCTGTATTTACGATCGCACTCGGGTTTGGGCTGCTGGCAGGCAGCGTAATCGGCACGATCATCTCTAAAAAAGTGAAGCCGCACTTTTTAATGTCGATACCGATTTTCATTGCAGGTTTGCTGATCTTCGTCCTCGGCTACACCAATATTTTATGGGTGTATTACGCGGCAGCTTTTGCACTGGGAATGTGCATCGGACCGATCAACATTGCAATCGGAGGCTGGATGCCCAAAATTGTTCATCCAAAACTGATGGGACGTGTAAGCGGCATGCAGGACCCTTTTATGATGTTTGCACAGTCTTTGACACTCGGCTTAGTTGCGCTGTTATTCCCTAAGTTCGTTTCAAACATTGATTATCTTTATTACGGCATGGGTGTTATCATCCTGATCGTTTTTATTTTTTATTTTATTGCACTGCCAAAATACAGTGCCCAGGCTGTGGAAGTGAATGTTCAGGAAGCATTTCAAGAACAGCCGAAAAAGAAGGCAAGATCTGTATAATGCAGGTTAAAAATGCGCTTTTTTTCTTAGAAAAAAGCGCATTTTTACATTCAATATTTGCATTTCAACTTTAAAAAAGTATAATCTAAACATATAGAAATTGATAAGAGCAAAGGAGAGAAATAATGGACGACCATGCATATACGAAAGATCTGCAGCCAACCGTAGAAAATCTTTCAAAAGCAGTTTACACTGTGAACCGCCATGCAAAAACCGCCCCCAACCCTAAATACCTATATCTGCTGAAAAAACGGGCTTTGCAAAAGCTTGTCAAAGAAGGTAAAGGAAAGAAAATAGGGCTTCATTTTTCAAAAAATCCAAGGTTCAGCCAACAGCAATCGGACGTGCTTATCTCAATCGGAGACTACTATTTTCACATGCCTCCAACTAAAGAAGACTTCGAACATCTTCCGCATTTAGGTACACTTAATCAATCGTACCGAAATCCTAAAGCTCAAATGTCTTTAACAAAAGCGAAACACCTATTGCAAGAATATGTCGGCATGAAAGAAAAGCCGCTAGTGCCAAATCGCCAGCAGCCAGCTTACCATAAACCGGTCTTTAAAAAACTTGGCGAGAGTTACTTTTAAAATAAAAACAGCCGTGCCTCTTTCTGGCAACGGCTGTTTTTATTTATTCAATAACATACGTATCCACTTTTTTAATCAAATCACTGATCTCAGGCTTGCTGATTTGCTCATCTGCGCCTACAACTTCGCCGCGGTGACGCAGATCATCCGTAATTAACGATGAGAAAATCATAACCGGCACATCTGAGCTTTTCGGATTTTCCTTCAGCAGCTTTGTGAGCCTGTGTCCGTCCATTTTTGGCATTTCAATATCAGTGATGATCATATCAATCTGTTTTGATAAATCAGTTTCGTTTTCAGCAAGGTTCATAATGTATTCATATGCCTCTTTTCCATTTTCAAACGAAGCGATATTGTTGTACCCTGCTTCTTTTAATTCATCCTGCAAGAGGCGCATCAAAAGCGGTGAGTCCTCTACAATGATAAGCTTTTTATCAGTTCTTCTTTCATCGAAGCCCTCGGTATGCATATTATACGTGTCAACACCTGAATCTGATTCAATGTCATAAATAATTTTTTCATAGTCAGGCAAAAAGATCATCAGGTCTTCGAGCTTAATAATACCGGTAAGGTGCCGCTCCATTCCTTGATTTAACGATGTCGGCTTTTCAATCGCTTCCCAGGATACTCTGTGAATTTGAGAAACAGAGCCGACATGAAAAACAATTTTCCGTTTATTAAATTCAGTCACGATATATTTCTCATCTTTTGATCCTTCAGGCTCTACTCCAAAAAATGAGAAGAGACTGATCACAGGGAGGATTTCTCCTCTGAGTTTAATCATTCCTTCTACATGCTGATGGGAGTGAGGCACTGATGTCACCTCGACAGGCTGAATAATTTCTCTTACCTTCATGACGTTAATTCCGAAAGCATTTTCACCCACGCCAAACTTCACAATTTCTAATTCATTTGTACCAGAATCCAATAAAATTTCGTATTGTTGTAACGACAATTCAATCCCTCGCTATTCGCATTCAGTATTGTACTGTATATATCGGCGTAATTTGTAAAAAGTGAATGGCAGCTCTTCAAAATCGAATTCCGAAGGCAACAAGCCGCGTTCCTCAAAAAAGAAACTTTTTTCCTAATAACCATTGACTTTCCAACTAACAGTGATAAAATAGTCAAGGATTTTTCCAAAGAAGGGTGTAAATAATGGGTACCTTAGTAATATTTAAAGAAAACGAAATGACTGTTTTAGAGGATATCAGTGAAGAAACTTACCTGAATATGAAGAAAGAATCAGCTGACCTTCAAGAAGAGCATCCTCCGTATCTGATTTGGCACGAAGACCTTCATTTTGATTATGGCTATTAATGAAATTGGCACATATAAACAATAATAGAACATGATACAATAAAGACAATCAAATCGCTGGTTGTCTTCTTTTTTTCTGAAAAGAAAGGTATGTTTAGAAAAAAGGCGCATACAATCGAAATATATCAGTTAAAAAGGTGACAAATGATCAGCTAGTGGTAAAATAGGATAAACTCATTATATTTGTTAAGGTGATGAATTATGGAACATTTGCTGAATCCGAAAGCAAGAGAGATCGAAATTTCAGGAATACGCAAATTCTCGAATCTTGTAGCCCAACACGAAGACGTCATTTCACTTACAATCGGCCAGCCTGATTTTTTCACACCGCATCATGTGAAAGCTGCCGCAAAAAAAGCCATTGATGAAAACGTGACGTCATATACTCCGAATGCCGGCTACCTGGAGCTGAGACAAGCTGTGCAGCTTTATATGAAGAAAAAAGCGGATTTCAACTATGATGCTGAATCTGAAATTATCATCACAACAGGCGCAAGCCAAGCCATTGATGCTGCATTCCGGACGATTTTATCTCCCGGTGATGAAGTCATTATGCCAGGGCCTATTTATCCGGGCTATGAACCTATTATCAATTTGTGCGGGGCCAAGCCTGTCATTGTTGATACTACATCACACGGCTTTAAGCTTACCGCCCGGCTGATTGAAGATGCTCTGACACCCAACACCAAGTGTGTCGTGCTTCCTTATCCGTCAAACCCTACCGGCGTGACTTTATCTGAAGAAGAACTGAAAAGCATCGCAGCCCTTTTAAAAGGCAGAAATGTCTTCGTATTGTCCGATGAAATATACAGTGAATTAACATATGACAGACCGCATTACTCCATCGCAAACCATTTGCGGGATCAAACAATTGTCATTAACGGCTTGTCAAAATCACACAGCATGACCGGTTGGAGAATTGGATTTTTATTTGCACCGAAAGACATTGCAAAGCACATTTTAAAGGTTCATCAATACAATGTGTCGTGCGCCTCATCCATTTCTCAAAAAGCCGCGCTTGAAGCTGTCACAAACGGCTTTGACGATGCACTAATTATGAGAGAACAATACAAAAAACGTCTCGACTATGTTTATGACCGTCTTGTTTCCATGGGACTTGACGTAGTTAAACCGTCCGGTGCGTTTTATATCTTCCCTTCTATTAAATCATTTGGAATGACTTCATTTGATTTTAGTATGGCTCTTTTGGAAGACGCTGGTGTGGCACTCGTGCCGGGCAGCTCGTTCTCAACATATGGTGAAGGATATGTAAGGCTGTCTTTTGCATGCTCAATGGACACGCTGAGAGAAGGCCTGGACCGTTTAGAATTATTTGTATTAAAAAAACGTGAAGCAATGCAGACGATAAACAACGGCGTTTAAGCCGTTGTTTTTATTTTTTTGGAAATGAAATTTTAAACGCTGTGCCTTTTTCAGGATGGCTGTCCACATGTATGACTCCCTGGTGGTTTTCAATGATATTAAATGTCACCATTAATCCAAGCCCCGTACCTTTTTCTTTTGTTGTTAAAAATGGTTCTCCAATCCGGTTTAGTACCTTTTCAGGTATACCTTCCCCTTCGTCTTTGACAGTAACATGAACAGAATGCTCATCTTCGGTTATGATAATGTCTACTGTTCCCCCATCAGGCATTGATTCAACTGCATTTTTGATTAAATTAATGAATACCTGCTTTAATTGGTTTTGATCCCCGTTTATATAAATGCTGTCTTTTTCATAACTTGTTCTGATAAAAATGCCATTTAAATTCGCCTGCGTTTCTAACAGGGCTGAAACCTCACCAATTAATTTTTTCAAGTTCAAATATTCTTTGACAGCATTTTGCTGAGGTTTCGCCAGCATGAGCAGTTCACTGAGTATTAATTCAATACGGCTGAGTTCAGAAAACACAATATCAAAGTAATGTTCGTTGCCTTCCATTGTCGGTTTCATCAGCTGTAAAAATCCTTTGATCGCTGTAAGAGGGTTGCGGATCTCATGGGCGATTCCCGCCGCGAGCTGCCCTGCGATTGATAATTTTTCCGATTTCAGCATCAATTCTTCTGTTTGTTTTCTCTCTGAAATGTCCCGAAGAATGACCTGGACGGCCGCTTCACCAAAAAAGGTCGTCGGAATGCAGACCATCTCCGTATAAATGACCCTGTTCTGAAAGGTGAACCAGGATTGCTTGACAATTTCAGATTCTGTTTTTTGCTCGGCGATGTTTTGGATTCTCTCTTTTACATCCTCGTGATCGCAAGGATGCAGCTGATCGTATATGTTTTTGCCAATTAAGTCCTCATAAGTAGCCGCTTCAAACAGGGAAATTCCCGATTCATTCATAAACACCCATTTTCCATTGTGAATCACCGCAATGGTATCAATGGAATTTTGAATCAGCAGCTGATATCGTTCACGGCTTTTTTGCAGGATGGTTTGGAATTTTTTCCTTGAAGAGATATCGATCAGCAGCAGCAGCTCAGCCTGCTGGTTTTTGTAGACGGTCGGGGATGCTTTCACTTCTAAATGAACAGGTGTGCCATCAAGCCTTTTCCACGTCTGTTCAATCATTCCGACTTCCATTCCTTTTTGCATTCGTATAATCCTGTTTTTCACGATATCATGATATTCTTCTTCAATAAATTCATAGGACCATTTACCAATAATAGCATCCTTGCTTTTTGCTCCCAGCATTGAAAGCATCGCGCTGTTTACATAGACGATCTTGCCTTTGACACTGATGCATAGCGGACTCGGGAGATTTTCAACCAACCGTTCATAATCATCCGTTATATATGTAGTCGATTCCGGGCTTGCAGGTTCGATTTCATGTTTTTCGCAGTTTAGGGATTGATGGCCTGTTTCTTCTTCAAGAACCTTCATTTTCAAAATGATTTCCCGTTCTGTCCGCTCAGCTCTTGTCGTAACAATTTCTACCGCAGCCTCCACCCACACAATCGTATGATCTTTTTTAATAAAACGAAAGGTGCACGGCATCAGATGATGTTCATTATAAAAATAGCTTTCAACCAAAAATTGGTCTTCCTCATGCAGAAACGTTTTGAGGAATGATCCGATCATCTCTCCTTGGAGATAGCCCAAATGCAGTTTGGAGTTGGCAGATATATAAATGATGCGTCCATTAGAGGCCAAGACTGCATGAATATCGGTTTTTGTTTGAAGTGGTTTAACATGCTGCGTTTCCTGTTCCACAGAATCCCTCCTTTGCATGATCATCGTGTTTCGACATATACAGATTGACTTTTACCTAGTATGATTCGCTAGAAAATGAGTATTCTCCTTCTATTCTTATGGTGAACGTCAATTTTTGAATAAAAGAAAGGGCACACAATCTTTTAGTTGTGCACCCTGTTTTTTATTTTTTACTGTGTTTTTTTTCGAGCTCTGCGTAGGCATGTATGGCTCTTTTGGCGATTAACTTATTGATCGGATCGTGATCGTTTGCTACTGAAGGTACAACCACACTAAATGCAACTTTTGGATTTTTCGATGGGTAATAGCCGACAAATGTTAGATTGTACGTGCTTTTTCCCCACCAATTACGATTTGTTCCGTAATAAAATGTTTGAGCAGTTCCTGTTTTTCCGGAAACATCCTCTGCAAATGTATTTCTAGCTGTTCCCGAAGTGGTAACTAGCTTCATTCCAGTCTTCACCTGCTGAATGTCACTTTCTGAGTTGTTAATTTTGTTGAGAATGTTTGGCTTTCTTTGTTCAATGGTCTTCCCAAGGCCTTCTTTTTTGCTGGGCTCATGAACACTTGTAACAATTCTTGGCTGAATGCGGTAGCCCCCATTGGCAATTGATGAGATGTACTGTGCCATTTGAAGCGGTGTATATGTATCGTATTGTCCAATGGCCAAGTCTAAAATTAACCCCCCTACCGCATCAGGTGTAGTTTGCATACCGGCTGATTCCTGCGGAAGATCAATACCTGTCTTTACTCCCAGGCCAAATTGGCTGTAGTAATTTCTCATTTTGTTTAAATCCTTCTGGTCAGCAGGAAGAGGTCCATACGGCTTGTATGTGACACCGGCAATGTGCATGGCAACATTAAACATATATACGTTTGAACTTTTTTGCAGAGCGGTTAATTCATTGATGGTTCCCATGTTCATGTAGGATTTCTTCGGTTTGTTACCGTATCCTGCTAAATAAAGAGGTGTATCGACAAAATATTTATAATGCGGAATTCCGTCCTGATAGCCGGCTAGCACGGTGGCCCCCTTTACTGCTGATCCCATTTCATATTGGGTGGTAAATGCCCCTATCGCATAATCTTCAATTTTGTTGGTTTTTAAATCTATCTTTTTCCCTGCCATTGATAAAATATCGCCGTTATTCGGGTCCATCATTACGGCAAAGGCTCTGTCAAGCATGTAATTTCCGCGTGCACGGCTGTTTCTTACTTCTTCTTCAATGATCTTTTCTACCTTTGCCTGAAGCTCCATGTCAAAAGAAAGCTGAAGATCGTATCCCCTGCTGCCCTTATCAATGGTTTTTTGGCTGACGACATTTCCTTTATTATCTTCTACGTATTCCACTTTTTCTTTATGCGAATTTAAATATTCTTCATATTGATACTCTAAATAACTTTTTCCCACCCTGTCATTATTCGCATAGCCTCTTGTTAAGTAGAAATCTTTCCGGTCGCTCAGCAGGCCCTGATCAGGTGTCGTGACGCCCCCGAAAACAGAATAAAGGGTTTTGTCATAAGGATATTTTCGTGTCCAATCGTTTACGATATCGATTCCCGGAAGTTCTTCTAAATGCTCAGAAACAATGGAAATTTCATCATATGTTAAGTCATTTTTTGGTCTTTGCGAGGAGTTTTTCTTCTCATCAAGCAGCGCTCCGTTTTTTCCATAGCTATTGCTCTTATTTGGATTCATTGCCTTTACGATTTGAGGTTCGTAAGCATTTCCGCTTGAAAACCTTGTATATATCGCAGCAGTTTCCATTTCTTCGTCATCTTGCTGAATAGCCTTTAATTCTTGATCCGGAACACGCTCTATTTGAAGCTTGTAAGCTTGGTCTCCTTTCAGATTGCTTTCTGATTCCTTAAGCAGAGCGGCGGCTTTTTTCGGATGAGCTGCGATCCAGTAATCACGAAGATCCCTTTCCTTCAAAAATTCGGTATCAATATGAATGAAAGAAGCAAGCCGCTTCGCTGTTTTGATTTTATCTTCTGTTTTTGTGCTAGATGTTGATACATACACAATTTCTGGAACGCTCTGGTTGTCGACAGCAACTTTCTGGTTTCTGTCGTACATCTTCCCGCGAGGCGCAGGATAGTAAGCTGTTTTTGCATTTGATTTCTCAGCGTCTTCTTCATGCTGTTCGCCTTCAACAATTTGAACAACCCCGAGCTTAAAAATTAATGCAGTGAATAGAACAAAGACAGCTAGGAAAAAAAGGTTCATTCTGATTGCTCTGTTTCCTTTGCTCTTTTTCTTTGGTTCACGTCCTATTTCAGTCACTTCTGGTTACCCCTCTCAAATCATTCAATATATTTACATATACTGAGATTAATTGTAACACCTTTGTAATAGTTGTTACAGCGAAAAGGAGTAAAAAAAGCTGTCAATATAAAAACACATTAAAATATAACTAACGGTTCAAAAAAAAGGAAGCTATGTAACGGTACGATAAAATCATATATACCGCTGATTCCCTTATTCTTAGTGATTCAACGGATTTACTTTACGAAAATGACAATCTCTATTTGTCAAAGGAAAGTGCTGGAATCTTTATGACAAAAAAGCTATGTTATGATTTTTCTGTAGAAACAAACAACTCTAGGAGGTTACGAACTAATGAAGAAAGCATTTATTTTATCTGCTGCCGCTGCGGTTGGATTATTCACATTCGGGGGCGTACAGCAAGCATCAGCGAAAGAACTCTCCTGCCAGCCTGTGGTTACAGTAAAAACGGGGAACACAGTACAAAACATGTCACTTAACGATGCAGTGAAAAAACTGCATATTAACACAAATATCAAAACGTTAAACGCTGCAAACGAAAAAGAGATGAAGCAGCTTCTTCAAAAACATGCGAAGCAATCTAACGTGAAAGTTCAGGATGTTCAAAAGACAGAAACGGCAAAACCTGCACAAAAGACTACTGAAAAAGCAGCTGCTGATCAAAACACTGCTTCTAAAGCACCCGCAACTGCTGAAAAAACAAATACAACAACGTCTGCACCTTCATCTGTAAGTGCATATGAGAAAAAAGTTGTTGAACTTACAAATGCAGAAAGACAAAAACAAGGCTTAAAACCGCTTCAAATTGATGAAACGTTAAGCAAATCTGCACGCGCAAAATCTCAGGATATGAAAGACAAAAACTACTTTGATCACCAAAGCCCAACATACGGCTCACCGTTTGATATGATGAAATCTTTCGGAATCAGCTACAAAACAGCAGGTGAAAACATTGCGAAGGGCCAAAAGACACCAGAAGAAGTAGTAAAAGCTTGGATGAACAGTGAAGGACACAGAAAAAACATTCTAAACCCTAACTTTACTCACATCGGTGTTGGTTACGTTGAGTCTGGAAGCATCTGGACACAACAATTCATCGGAAAATAATAAAAAAAGATTGCCTGTTTCGTACAGGCAATCTTTTTTTATTTCACCCAAAGCTTATAGATACTCTGTGTTCCGCTGTTTTCTTCACCTTGAGCAGCTAGCTTGTCATATAAAGATTTTGCGAGCGACAAGCCTGGCATTTCTTCCCCCATTAATTCTGCTTCCTCTAGTGCAATTCCCATATCCTTAATAAAATGCTTCACATAAAATCCCGGTTCAAAGTTGCCTTGCAGCATACGGGGAGCAAGATTTGACAATGACCAGCTTCCGGCTGCGCCCGTTGTGATGCTTTTTAGAACATTTTCTGGCTCTAGGCCTGATTTTTGGGCATAAGCCATCGCTTCAGCAACACCGATCATACCGGCTGCAATTGCAATCTGATTGCACATCTTGGTATGCTGTCCGCTTCCAGCCGGTCCTTGATACTGAATATTCTCTCCCATTAAAGAGAAAATCGGCATGCAGGCTTCAAAAGCTTCTTTTTCTCCACCGACCATAATCGCGAGTGTTCCGTTTTGTGCACCGATGTCTCCACCGGAAACAGGAGCGTCTAAAGCGAACAATGCTTTTTCTTTGGCCGCTTCAGCAATCTTCTTCGCAAGCGAAGGCTTAGATGTCGTCATATCAATAAGATATGCGCCTTCTTTTGCGTTTTCAATAATTCCATTGCTTCCGAAATACACTTCTTCAACATCACTGGGATAGCCGACCATTGTGATGATAACATCCGCTTCTTTCGAAAGATCTTTGACCGTATCTTTCCAGATCGCGCCTTTTTGAAGTATGCTTTCTGCTTTTTCTTTTGTCCGGGTGTACACCAAAACAGGGTGGCCGTCATTCAGAATATGTGATGCCATGCTCTTTCCCATTACTCCAAGACCGATAAAACCAATTGTTTTTTTCAAGGTCATTCCTCCCAGATGTTTCGTTTAGATTTTAGTTAAAATTTATCATTTTTCCTTCATTTTCTAGACTACCATAACCATACATCATAGAATAGACTCTTAAAATAAAAAATCCCCAAAACAAATGATGTTTGGGGATGTAATTGGATTACAATGTGAATTTTGCAATTGTATTCATAAGCTCTTGGCTTGCATGTTTTAGTGTTTCCGTTGAGTGTTTGACTTTATCAAGGGTGACAAGCTGTTCATCGGTTGATGCGTTTACTTCCTCAGCAGCGGCAGCTGATTCCTGTGATATGGCTGAAATGCTTTGAATAGCTTCAGAAATCGCAAGCTGTTCTTCACTCATTCTTTGAATTTCCGCGTAAATGTGATCAATACCTTGTACCAGTGACTGCATTTCTGCAGTTATCGTATTTAATACCTCTCCAGTTTCGTGAATGGCACTGTTTTGTTCATCATTCATTCTGCTTGCCTCAACCATCGCGTGAGAGGCCTCTTTTGTCTCAAGCTGGATAAGCTTCACAGTCTCGCTGATATGCTTTGTAGAAAGGGCTGATTGCTCAGCTAACTTCCGCACTTCATCGGCTACGACGGCAAAACCGCGCCCGCTTTCTCCGGCTCTGGCTGCCTCAATACTGGCATTTAAGGCAAGCAAGTTGGTTTGATCAGATATGTTTGAAATCGCTGTAACGACTTCTTCAATATTCTTAGTTTGATTTTCCAAATCCAGGAGCATCGTTTCAACCTTTTTCGTTTCCATATTGGCTTCGTTTGATTTCATCAGCAGCTGGCCGAGCGCGTCAAGTCCTTTATAGCTTGCATCCTCGGACGATTTTGAGCGTTCTTTAATTCCGCCTGCCTCCTCAGCGATTTGCCTGATTTTCGTTGACAGGCTTTCCGATTTTTCATTAATGGTTTCAACTTCAGAAGCCTGTTCCGATGCCCCTGCGGCTACTTCTTCAATCGCTTTTGCAATTTGTCCGCTTGTTTCATTAGTTTCGGCAGCGACAGCCGTTAGTTGTTCAGAGGTGTCAGATACTTTCCCTGAAGAGAGTCTCACTTGCTCAACCATTTCCTTCATATTTTCAACCATCAGATTGAAATCTCTTGTTAAAATACCGACTTCATCCTTAGATTTTGATTCCGCGCGCACTGTTAAATCGCCTGCGGAAACAGCTTTCGTTTTTACGATCAGCTGCTGTATCGGACCGGTTATCGTTTTGGCCAGGAAGTAGCTGAGAATAATTGTTATGATAAGAGCAATCAATGATATCCAAAGATTTGCCCGATTCATTTTATCTGAAATCCACATTAATTGATCGGTATCAAATTGCGTTCCGACCTTCCAGCCTGTTTCGCCAATCGTTTGGTACACAACCATTTTCCCATTCACATCTTGTATCCCTTGTTTCTCGGATGCGATGGTTTGCAGTGTTTGATCCTTTGATATATTTTTTCCTTGATTTGACGGATGGGCTAAAAGATTGCCGCTCGCATCAGCTAAAAAGGCAAATCCATTGTAAGGCACCTTTTGTTTATTGACCATACTCTGGATAGCAGAGAGTTTCAAGTCATAGCTGGCAACCCCTATCACTTTTTGCCCGTCTAAGATCGCTTTCGATGCAGTAACAATCATGTCTCCTGTCACGACATCTTTATAAGGTTCCGTCCAAACAACTTGATCCGGGGTTTCAGCTGCAAGCTTATACCATGGTCTTGATGTTGGATCATAATCCTCAGCGAAATCCGCTTTTGGATATGTAAACATTTCTTTTTTTGCGGTGCCTATGTAAGCCATCGCAACATAATCATCGTTATCTTTGATTTGCTTAATGTCATCGTGAAACAGCCGAGCAGCTTCTTTACTTGGTTTCGTTACAAATGTATGCGTTAATTCCCCATTAGCCAATCTTGATAACGAAATGGCATAACTCTTTAATTGCAATTCAATATTTTGTTCAAGTGACTGCGTCACGTTTTGAGTTGTATTTTTCCCATCCTCTGTAATCATCGGTTTTAGCGTCAAATAAGAAGACAGCATTAAAAGAACAACTGTGATGATTAACATAATCGAAACAAAAACAGCAATCTTCATGTGAAGTTTTTTAAACAAACCAATCCCCTCCTAATTTCTATATCGGCCCTTTCGTTTGAAAAATGAATAATCAAAAAATAAATTATAAGAAAATCGGAATATATTTACTGAAAATTCAATCTTCGTTATAATGAAACAACATAAGGAGAGTGATGATCATACTAAAACAAATGTATGTGCATGACGGCAGAAAATTTGAGGCTCTGACCATCAGAAACTACACTGAGACTGACATCGAGAGGCTGATTTCTCTTCAAGAAGAATGTTTCCCTCCTCCGTTTCCCCAGGAATTGCTGTGGTCAGAGGACCAGCTTGCCAGCCATATCAAAACCTTTCCGGAAGGCGCTTTATGCGCGCTCATCAATGGCAGAATTATCGGTTCCATGACTGCTCTTATTGTACAATTTGAGCCTGATTCTCCTGGTCATACATGGGCACAAGCAACTGACAACGGATCGATTAAAAATCATGAACCTCTTGGAAATACTTTATATGTAGTGGATATTTCTGTTTCTCCTCATTATCGAAAGCTTGGAATCGGAAAATGGCTGATGAATACGATGTATGAGCTGACTGTTGATAAAAGACTGGAACGCCTTCTCGGCGGCGGCCGCATTCCTTTGTATCATATATACGCACACGAGATCAGCGCTGTTCAGTACGTTGAAGATGTGATGGAAGGCAGGAAAAACGACCCTGTGCTGTCCTTTCTCCTCCGTTGCGAGCGTTCACCTATTCGTGTAGTCAGCAATTATTTGGAGGATAAAGAATCATTGAATTACGGCGTTTTGATGGAATGGAAAAATCCTTTTTATAAAAAAGCGAGCTGTTGATCACAACAGCCCGTTTAAGTGAAATATTCAATTTTTGCGTTAGGGAAAAAGGTATCAATATAGGATTCAAGTGCCTCTCGAAGTGCATGCTCTTCATCTTTCTGATAAATATATTTTCCGATCCCGTAACGGCCCCATTTATAACGGCGCTTTTCTTCATCTAATTCGAGCTTCGTCTTCGGATAATTTTTCTCTATCACTCGTTTGGCCGGTTTTGTAAAACGGTGTTGAATTAATTCAAACGTAATGTCATGTCTAACGTCCTGTGGCAAAGCGGCATCTAGCTTTTCAAACAGATGTCTGTATCCTTCTTCCCAGCCTTCATGAATATAAATCGGAGCAACAATAAAGCCTAGCGGGTAGCCTGCTTTTGCAACTTTTACTGCCGCTTCTATCCGCTTATCAAGAGGTGAAGTTCCCGGCTCAAAGTTTTTAATCACATAGTCGGCATTAATACTGAATCTGAATCTCGTTTTCCCGTTATGCTTTGCGTCTAATAGGTGATCGACATGATGAAATTTCGTTACAAATCGGAGCTTTCCGAGATCACTTTGGCCAAAATGTTCAATGGCGCGCTTCAGCGTGTGTGTCAGATGATCAATTCCTACAATGTCTGACGTACATGATGCTTCGAACCTTGTGAACTCTGGTGCGCGCTCCTTCATATACTTATCTGCCTGATCTAAAATCTCTTCGACGTTTACATAAGTTCTGATATACGGCTTTGATCCCATGGTTGTTTGCAGGTAGCAGTAATGACAATGCCCCATACAGCCTGTTGCAAACGGAATGGCATATTCGGCCGAGGGTTTGGATGAATCAAACTTTAATGTTTTTCGGACACCGATAACTAAAGTTGATTTCGCATTGCGATATTGCTGAAGATGATTTTTCCCAGGAATATTACGCACCTGATTGTGGGATGTTGTTTCTCTGATTTCAATGCCCATATTCTCAAATTTATCTTGTAATTCTTGGCCTAGCGGATATTCCAGCGCCCTCGGTTCTATATATACAAGCTGCGGAACAAATGGGTTCTGCATGATGCCACATCCTTTTCCTTTACTAACGTTACTTTTCTCACTAGGCGGAAAGGATATGAGTTGTAATGATTTCCTTGTTACTCATACGGATCAATATCAAAGAGTTCTTTGTAAAGCGATTTAGCTTCTTCATAGCTTGCAAACACAGCATCGTCCTCTGCGAACGGATGATAGGTTTCATAAATAAACAGGGAAAGCTCGCCTTCATGGTATGGATGGTGCACAATTTCGGCTTCCTTTATGTGGGCTACATTGGCGGCGTGCGGATTTCTGTAGATCACATAAACAGTATCTCCTGCGTTAAATTGGTTTGACATACTATCCCTCCTAGCCATGTTATTGTGTCCTTCTATACCCTTACTTATGAAAAAAACCAGACAGGCCGGAGGCCGTCTGGTTTTTGTACATTACTTGAAGGTTTCTTTTACGAACGCGACAACTTCTTCTGTCGTGCTCATAGATAAGATTTTCTCTTTGAATGACTCAGCTTCTTGTTTAGACAATTTGCTGATTTGTGTTCTTGCCGGAAGGATAGACGTTGCGCTCATTGAGAACTCATCTAAGCCTAAGCCGAGAAGGATCGGAATCGCAATCTCGTCTCCTGCCATTTCTCCGCACATGCCAACCCATTTTCCTTCTTTGTGTGCTGCTTCAATTACGAGTGTAATTAAGCGAAGGATTGCCGGGTTGTATGGCTGATACAGGTAAGATACACGTTCATTCATACGGTCAGCTGCCATTGTGTATTGGATCAAATCGTTTGTTCCGATACTGAAGAAATCAACCTCTTTAGCAAACTGATCAGCGATGACTGCAGTTGACGGAATCTCAACCATCATTCCGACTTCAATATCGTCAGATACAGCCTGTCCCGCTTTTACGAGCTTTTCTTTCTCTTCAAGAAGGATCGCTTTTGCTTCTTTGAATTCGTTAACTGTCGCAATCATAGGGAACATGATTTTCAAGTTTCCGTATGTACTTGCACGAAGCAGCGCGCGAAGCTGTGTTCTGAAGATTTCTTGCTCTTCAAGGCAAAGACGAATCGCTCTGTATCCCAGGAACGGGTTCATTTCTTTAGGAAGCTGCAGGTAAGGAAGCTCTTTGTCTCCGCCGATATCAAGTGTCCGCACGACGACTGATTTTCCTTCCATACGCTCAAGAACCGTTTTGTAAGCATCAAACTGCTCATCTTCTGTAGGCAGCTGATCTCTTCCCATGTAAAGGAATTCTGTACGGTAAAGGCCAACTGCTTCTCCGCCGTTTTCAAGAACACCTTTTACATCATCAGGAGTACCGATGTTCGCTGCAAGCTCTACATGATGTCCATCTTTTGAGACAGTCGGTTCATTGACAAGCTTCGCCCACTCAGCTTTTTGAGCCAAATAAGCATTATGTTTTTCTTCATACTCTTTTACAGTTTCCGCAGATGGGTCAATAATGACATCGCCATTGATACCGTCAACGATAACAGTCACGCCGTTTTGGATCGTGCCTGTAGCCGCTTTCGTTCCAACAACTGCTGGAATCTCAAGAGAACGTGCCATGATGGCAGAGTGAGATGTGCGTCCACCGATATCAGTAGTGAATCCTTTTACGAACTCACGGTTTAATTGAGCTGTGTCAGACGGTGTTAAGTCTTCAGCTACAATAATAACCTCTTCTGAGATCATGCTTGGGTTTGGAATTTCGACGCCAAGCAGGTGGCCGATTACGCGTTTTGTTACATCGCGGATATCTGCCGCACGCTCTTTCATATATTCGTTGTCCATAGATTCAAACATAGTAACGAACATAGAAGACGTTTCTTTTAAAGCGAATTCAGCGTTCACTGAATCAGTGCTGATTTTTTCTTTCACAGGGTTCAGAAGCTCAGGGTCACTGAGAACTAAAAGGTGAGCAGAAAAAATATCAGCTTTATCCTGACCCAGTTCTTTCAAAGCGTGCTCTTTGATTTTTTCGAGCTCTTCTTTTGAACGTGCAATCGCTTCATCAAAACGGCTTACTTCCGCTTCAGAATCAGAGATGTTTTTCTTTTCAACCGTTAAATCTGGCTCTTCAAGCCGGTATGCTTTTGCAATCGCGATGCCGGCTGAAGCACCAATCCCTTTTAATTCTTGCATTACTCGCCGAGTCCTTCGCTTTTCATTGTTTCTTCTAAAGCGTTAAGAGCATCGTTTTCGTCAGCTCCGGAAGCAGAGATTGTGATCTCAGCGCCTTTAGCGATACCTAAAGACATAACACCCATAATAGATTTAAGGTTAACTGTTTTGCCGTTATATTCTAAATTAACGTCAGCGTCGTATTTGCTAGCAGTTTGTACAAGAACTGTCGCAGGACGAGCATGGATTCCAGAATCTGCAGTTACTTTAAATGTTTTTTGTGCCATTTTTATCATTCTCCTTTTAACTTAAAGCTTAATTACTTCACAATATTATATCATACAACCGTACTTGTCATCTGACAAGCACGGCGTACTAACACCCTTATTTTTCAATCTTCACAATATCTTCTTGTTCTCTGTTGACTGAACCGCTTGCTTTAATGCTGACTGTTTCTCCTTCAGCAAGGTTTGTATATACAATCGGTGTCATGAGAGATGGGACATTCGGTTTGACTGCATCCAGATCAACTTCAAGAAGTTTTTGTCCAGGCTCAACGCGGTCTCCTTCTGATACGAAAGACGTAAATCCTTCGCCCTTCAGGCTGACGGTATCAATACCAAAGTGGATTAAAATTTCTCTTCCGCCGTCGGATTGCAGGCCGATCGCATGTTTCGTCGGGAACACATTGAGAATTTTTCCGCGAACCGGTGATACGACAATTCCTTCAGAAGGGAGAATCGCAAAACCGTCACCCATCATTTTTCCTGAGAAGACTTGGTCAGGAACATCCGTAATCGGGTGAATTTCCCCGGTAATCGGAGAAACGAAAACTTCCTCGCCGATTTCATTTTGCAGCGGTTCTGCAATCACTTCCTCAACCTGCTGGCCTACTTCCTCTTGAGCAGATGTTTTCGGTTCAGGTCTAGGCTTGCGTCCCGCAATAATGTCTTGCATTTGTGTTTTTAACCCGTCAGAACGCGGTCCGAAAATAGCCTGAATGTTGTTGCCGACTTCCAGCACTCCGGAAGCGCCAAGCTGTTTCAGACGGTCTTTATCAACCTTTTTCTGATCGTTTACAGTCACACGCAGACGAGTGATACAAGCATCAAGGTGTTTGATGTTTTCCTGGTCACCCATTGCCTGCAGAATCTCATAAGGAAGATCCCCTGCTTCACCTGTTTTCCCAGGTGCTGCTGTTTCTTCCGCAGCATCCTCGCGTCCAGGTGTTTTCAGATTAAATTTGCGGATGGCAAATCGGAATCCGAAGTAGTAAATGACCGCTAACCCTAAGCCGACAGGGATGACAAGCCACCATGCCGTCCGGTTCGGTAAAATACCGAATAGGAAATAGTCAATTAAACCGCCGGAGAATGTCATACCAATCTTAACATTCAACAGCTGCATGACCATGAATGAAAGTCCCGCAAACAAACAGTGAATCGCAAACAGGACTGGAGCAACGAATAAGAAAGAAAATTCCAATGGCTCTGTGATCCCCGTTAAGAAGGATGTCAAGGCCGCTGAACCCATAATACCTGCAACGAGTTTTTTGTTTTGCGGTTTTGCTTCATGATAAATGGCAAGCGCCGCAGCAGGCAGACCGAACATCATAAATGGATATTTACCTGTCATGAACGTACCTGCCGTTAACTGTACGCCGTCTTTAATCTGCGCCATAAAGATACGCTGATCCCCGCGGATGATTTCTCCTGCTGCACTCTTATAGCTGAAGAATTCATACCAGAACGGCGAATAGAAAATGTGGTGCAATCCGAATGGGATAAGCGAACGTTCAATCACCCCGAAGATAAATGCAGCAAGGGTTGGATTCGCTTCCACTAATCCTGTTGAAAAGGCATTCAATCCATGCTGGATCGGAGGCCAGATCACTAACATAATAAGACCCAGAATCAGTGCAGAAATTGACGTAACAATTGGAACGAAACGTTTACCCGCAAAGAAACCAAGGTATTGCGGCAGTTCAATTGTGTAAAATCTGTTAAACAATAATGCAGCTAACACACCGACGATAATACCGCCGAACACCCCTGTCGCCAGGGTAGGTATACCAAGCATGTTTACATATGCAGGATGGTTTTCCGTAAAGAACTTGGCTCTTTCAACTGAATCCGAAGGAATGGTTCCGTTTGCAAGAAGAACCGCACTCATGGATACATTCATTACAAGATAACCGATAATTGCTGCAATCCCTGCAACTCCATCACCGTTAGCAAGCCCGATGGCTACACCTACTGCGAAAAGAAGCGGAAGGTTATCGAAAACAATCTGCCCAGCGCTTTCCATCACACCTGCTACAAGCTGAACATTGTCATTGCTCAAGAAATGCAGGACCTGAATCATGTCCTTATTTTGCATCGCATTCCCGATCGCAAGCAAAATCCCCGCAGCCGGAAGGATCGCAACTGGAAGCATAAGCGCACGCCCAATTTTTTGAAGAACGCCGAATAATGCTTTAAACATAAGAATTGACCTCCTCTTTTTACTAGTCTGACCTTACAGCTAAAAATCATGACAACGAATTCACAGGCGTAAGTCTTCCAGTTTAACCGTTTACATTTGCCCTTTTACACAACAAAAAGGCATGAGCAAAATTGGGTGCGCAAAAGAACGAGAATGAACTTCCCGTTTTTTTCCCTCAATCACTCATGCCTGATCGAATCAGTAACACGTTATAAGGATAAACTGAATTTATGAAATTTTATTGGTTAATCGGTACAGATGAAGCGTCAGATAAACCGCTTCCGCCTCATGAACTGGTTTCTTCAATGTTTGCTGCAAGATTTTAATCAATTTCCAAGCTGTATTGTAGCATAGCGGATATTCATTTTTCAATAACAACATTAATTTTTCTGGTTCTTTAGTCGGTTCTTCTTTTTTAATTCTTTCTATTGTAAATCTGATATGCCTGATCAGCCGCAAATAGTTGACACTTTCCTTATTTACTTTCATTTGAAATGAGTCTTCAATCACCTCGACAAGCTGCGCCATGAGCTGAGAGTGCTGATTGACCTCGGACAGCGGACGGTTTGTCAACGCTGAATGGATATGCAGAGCGATAAAACCAATCTCCCCTTCCGGAAGGCAGATTCCCGCTTTTTCATTGATCATATCTATGACTTCTTTGGCAATTTGGTACTCCTCAGGATATAGTGACTGAGTCTCCATTAGAAATGGATTTTTCATATCAAATCCCTGCTGCTGCCTTTTGATCGCAAATGCGATATGGTCTGTCAACGCAATGTGAATATGTTCATTTAATGAGTGATTAGTCCTATTGCTTATGTGATAGATGACATCGTTTGAAATATCAACGAGCTTTTCATCAACATAGTCAAGGAGCTTTTTAAACTGCTTTTGTTCCTTCTCGTCTTTTAAAATGAACATTTTATCGTAGCCTTTATCTTCAATGACATCATCTTGTTTTTTTCCGAAACCAATACCTTTTCCGATTAAAACGACTTCGCTGTATTTATGATGAGAAGCAATTAATACGTTATTATTCAGTACCTTTTTCACTGTGAAGGACCCATTCACGATCCTCAGCTCCTTTGTCATTCAATACCTCATATCGTACATAACGAACAGAATGCACGTCAAACCTTTTTTCAATGCATTCACTAAACAGTCGATCTTTCGACGAGACGGTAATCCAGAACTTTCCTTTCAATCGGCTGTCCTTGAATTCTTTTTTCCAGTATGGCAAATGCCTGCTTTCCCATTTCCCTTGTCTGAATATCGATCGTTGTGATCCCAAGCGCTTGGCTGATTTCGTGGTTATCAACGCTTAAGATTGCAAGCTCATCCGGTACTGACACCCGCTGGTTCTTTGCTTCAAGAAAAAGCCCTGCTGAGACTTGGTCATTGGCAACAAAAATAGCCGTCGGCTTTTCCTTCCACGTATTCCATTTATGAAAAAGCGCCTTCCCATCATTGATTGTAATCGCTTTCTCAATTACCCAGTCTTCACGAAATGCCTCGCCGATCTCTTCCAATGCCTCTTTATAGGCTTTGATTCGAAAATGACTGTTCATGCCTTTTTTTCTTGCCAAACAGATAGCTATTTTTTTGTGCCCTTTGGCAATTAAATAGTCCAAGCCGTTCCGAAATGCTTCTTGGTGAGGAATGCTGATGGTTGGGAAGCGGGCAATATCTGAATTCTGGCAAAGCAAAATCGGGCCCTCCCATTCCATGAGTTTCTCATCAGCAAGCGCCTTTGAGCAAAAAATCAGGCCGTCAACCTGGCGCTGCTTTAATTGGGACAGCGCAAAGATTTCTTTTTGTACCTCATAATTTGTTTGGAATAAAGAGAGGTGAACCCCGGATTCCGCGGCTGCGTCGGCTATTCCTGCAATCAGCTCTGCAAAATATGGCAGATTAACCGTCGGCAAGACAACACCAATCATGTTTGAAAATCCTTTCGACAAATGTACAGCGTGAATATTTCTCGTGTACTCCAATGATTCCATTGCCTCAAACACTCTTTTTCGTTTGTCTTCACTGACGTATGGATGATTGTTTATGACTCGGGAAACCGTTGTAACAGAGACACCGGCTTTCTCTGCAATGTCTTTAATATTAGCCATAGATTCCCTTCTTTCTAAATCCCCTTGATCTGGAATGCGTTTCATACAATATGATATGGACGTACCAGATATCTTTTTGTGTTTTTAGCTGAAAGGAGAAGATCACATGGGTTTCTTCATTTTAATTGGGTTATGTCTCACTGTTCTCGGTGGCAGCTGTCTTGCTGTAAAACCTCTCAACCAAAAACATGAAATTAAACCCTTTCGAACATTTGATGATTTTTTTATTTAATGCAGATAAAAAAGGACGATGTCGAGAACAAAGTCCTTTTTTATTTCTATTACAGTATGATCAAATCCTTTGGATATTGGGTCAGAGCAACTGCTCCGTCCTTTGTTACGTGAACGTCATCCTCAATGCGTACGCCGCCGATCTCTGGCACATAAATCCCCGGTTCGATCGTGTAGACCATGCCTTCCTGCAGCAGTGTATCGTTGGCCTGGCTCATTGATGGATACTCATGGACTGAAATTCCGAGTCCATGCCCAAGCCGGTGAGGAAAATAATCACCATATCCCGCTTTTTCAATGATTCCGCGGGCAGTTAAATCCAGATCTCCGATTCTCACACCGGGTTTGCTTGCCTCAATCGCGGCTTTTTCCGCTTGAAGCACAGTCTCGTAAATGGCCTCCTGCTTCGGATTGATGGTTTTGTATGCAAACGTTCTTGTAATATCAGAGCAATAGCCATCAAGAATAACACCGAGATCAAATAAAACAAAATCACCTTTCTTCAACGTGGCTGTACCAGGATTTCCATGAGGCTGGCCAGATTTTTCTCCGAATAAAACCATTGTAGAGAAAGACATGCCCTGAATTCCTTTTTTCTTCAGCTCATACTCAATTTGAGCGAGCACTTCCACTTCACTGATGCCTTCACGCAAAGCAGCTGTGCCGACTTCAACACCGTAATCTGCAAGCTTTGCCGCCTCTTTCAGCAAACGAATCTCATTGTCATCTTTAATCAGGCGAAATTGATTGAGTGTTTCTTCTGCTGAAACAAATTGAGCCCCGCCAGTCGCATGCTTCAGCTGTTCTGCACGTGATAGCGAGATTGAATCCTTTTCTACCGCAAGCGTATGTATGCTGATATTTCGCTTTTTCAAGGCCTTCTCTATCAGCTCCCACGGATTTTCGTGATCCGCATAGCCAATGATTTCATGATTCCAGCCTGCGTTGCGGGCCTGTCCTGCTTCCATTCCTGGACAAACAAAGAAAGGCTCCTCTTCTTGAAAAACAAATAACCCCATTAATCTTTCATGCGGCTCTGTGTAAAAACCGGTTAAGTAAAAAACATTTTCTTTTGTATGAATAAATGCGGCAGTATGCCCCGCTTCCTTCAGCCATGAAGAGACGCGTTGTATTCTATTCACTTCTTGTTCCTCCCTGCCATTTGCAATGCATTGTTCTGTCTTCCATTGTAACAGGTTTTACCGGTGTTTGCCTTTCACGACGCCTTCATTTTCTAATGCATTTTATTTCCTGCTCCTCTTCCTGTATACTGACAGTAACGTTCAATCGCAGGGGGGTTGTTCCGTTTGCTGATGAATTTTTTCAGACGAAAAGCAGTTATGCTCTTAACGGTTTTGGGAATTTCCGCTCCTTTTATCGGGATGAAGATGGTGGGCTTTTATTATTACAGCTCTATCATAGGCTGTGCAGCGGGTTTCCTTTGCTGCATCCTCGCTCTCATCCTGGTTATGAAAAGATCTGAAAAAGACAAAAATGAAGGGAAAGCTTGATACATAAAAAGCCAGCAGCCTGATTAGGCTGCTGGTTTTATTTTAGGAGTCTTAAACCGTTTAGTATGACCAAAATCGTGCTGCCCTCATGACCAATCACGCCAAATGGCAATTCCATCACCTGCAAAAAGTTTGCACAAATCAGCAGGCAGATTACAGCTAGAGAAAACACGATATTTTGTTTGATGATCCTGTTCATTTTCCGAGACAAGCGGCACATGTTTACGAGCTTTTTCAAATCGTTTTTCATGAGGACCATATCAGCGGTCTCAAGTGCTACATCTGTTCCGCCGCCCATCGCAATGCCGACATCCGCCGCTTTGAGTGCCGGCGCATCATTGATTCCGTCACCCACCATTGCAATCGTTCCGAATTCTTCTTTTAACCGTTTGATTTCATTCACTTTTTGGTCAGGCAGGCATTCTGCCACGACAGTTGTCATGCCGGCTTCCTTGGCAATCGCTTGAGCCGTGTCTTCGTGATCTCCTGTCAGCATGGCCGTTTTAATCCCAAGTCGGTTCAGTTCTTCCATGACCTCTTTTGCTTCAGGCCTGATTTGGTCCTTCAGTGCGATACAGCCTGCTATTTGATCATCCTTTTTCACAAATACAATTGTATGACCGCTTTGAATGACATCTGATGCTGTTTGTTTCATAAATTGTGCTGCCATTTCCTCGCCGATAAAACCTGCTTTACCGACCTTCCATTTCGCACCCGACACTTCTGCCATAACGCCAAACCCTGAGGTTTCTTCTATAGATATGTAGCCGGACTGATTCACGCCGCGGCTTTCAGCGTACGCCGTTATGGCTTGGGCGAGCGGATGGCTTGATTGCGTTTCGATGGCATAGACAGCCTCAAGAACTTCCGCTTCACTGAATCCTTCTGCTATTCTGATCGTCTCTACGGCAGGCTGGCCTTTTGTTACAGTGCCGGTTTTATCAAAGGCGATCATTTGCACTGAGCCCAGCTGTTCAAGAAAGACGCTTCCTTTCACAAGCATACCGTTGCGGGCGCCATTTGAAATCAGGGACAGCGCCGCTGGCATAATAGAGGCGACAAGCGCACAAGGTGACGCGACAACCATAAACACCATTGCGCGGTAGAAGGTTTCACTCCAGCTCCAGCCCAGCGCAAAGTGCGGGACGAATAAAAGGAGCGCCACCGCAATTAGCACACCTTTCACATAAGCATTTTCAAATCGTTCGATGAAAGCCTGAGCGGGTGAAACACTATTTTGCGCTGATTCAACCAGTTTGATAATTTTTCTGAATAACGAATCTTCATTTGCTTTCGTGACACGGACAGTCAAGGAGCCATTGCGATTCACCGTTCCTGTGAATACAGTGTCGCCTGTGTTTTTTTCTACAGGCATTGATTCACCTGTTAAAGCCGACTCGTCAAGACTTGTCGAGCCCGATTCAATGATACCGTCTGCCGCTACGCGTTCTCCAGGTTTGATCACGATCATATCACCGGCCTGCAAGTCTGAAACCGGAACTCTTTTGGTTTCACCATTGACCATCAATGTCGCTTCTTCAGGCTCAAGCTGCATTAAAGACGTTAAATCTCTGCTGCTTTTATTCATCGTGTATGTTTCTAAAGCTCCGCTTAAGGAAAAAATAAATATTAAAATAGCACCCTCTGCCCAGTATCCGATCAAGGCGGAACCAACGGCAGCGAAAATCATTAAAAGTTCTACATTCAGCGTTTTGGATTCGAGTGTTTCTTCGATTCCTTCCTTTGCTTTAGCAAATCCGCCGATCACAAAAGCCAGCAAGAAAAGTATTATGGATAATACCTGATATCCGGATAAGAGCCAGCCTGCCAAAATAAGAGCGCCTGATACAAGTGCTGCAATAAGCTCCGCGTGCTGTGCCCAGTTTTTTTCCCTCTTGTCTGTTTTCAATGGCTCATGCGGGTCGCGTTGAACGATAACTTGTTCATTCATATCGAATTCTCCTCTCTAATTGAGAACGTAAATCATCTTCATTTCTCTTATAAAAACAAAATCGCTGCCCAAAAGGCAGCTTTATCGTCAGTTATTTCTTGATGTCTTCCTTTATTATAGCACGCACGAAGAGAATTTCAATTATAATTATTTTAATTTCTTTTTGATAATAATTATCATTAATGTTTATTCACTTCTTCTCTATATGAAAAAAGCTGAGAGTCTATGCTCTCAGCTATTCTTCCGTCCATTCCTTCAGTTGTTCCGCTGTCATCGGGCCAATTTTTGTTTTTTCAATTTCTCCCTTTTCATTCAGCAAAAATGATGTTGGGATCGTAATGATATGATACTCCTTCATCAATTCCCCTTTTGAGTCAAGGACAATCGGGAACGTCAGCTTGTTTGCTTTAATAAAATCTTCAACGACTTGCTGATTTTGTTCCGAATTCACTAAATTCACCGTTACCAGCTTTACACTGTCTGATGGATGGGCATCATAAAACGATTGAAACTGGGGAAGCTCCTTTTTGCAGGGCGGACACCATGACGTCCAAAAATGGAGAATTGTTTTTTGCCCTTTATTCGGAATCGAGATGTCCTCCCCTTCTATCGTTTTCATAAGAAAAACAGCGGGAACAGCAGGCTGTTTTTCCTCAGCTTGTGCCGCACATGGAAACCATGCAATCAACCCTAATAACATAATGTATATAGTAAGCAAGCGCTTCGTCAACATGGAATCTTCCTTTCATGCTTTTCAATTAGCTTGCCCCTGCAGTTCCTATATCATCCTTCAATTCGCGGCGTTCTGGTCCCTCCCGTAAGGAATACGGATACCTTCAATGTTTTGCAGATCGTGGCATAGTGCAGGCTCGTCAAAAGAATCATGCCAGTGTTCATTCCAAGGATAATCCCGAGCATTTGCAGATTCTCCATTGATCCCAGTACATACATCATACTTAGCGCAACGATATAGCTCCATACATTGTGATAAAAAGCCTCTTTCACAAAACCCATCCCGATTAAGCACGCCTGCAGCGGCATGACAAACAGATGAAAGAGAAAGTAAGGCCACAACAGCTGCAAATAATACTGCGCTTCAGGAGAGTGAAAAAACAAATGCGTGAGAGGTCCCGCAAACTGGAACATGACCCAGACGGCAGGTATACCGTAACCTAATGTAATGAAAATCGACTGCTTCAGCCTTTTTAACACGATGTCATACTGAGAAAGTGCATAAGCTTCCGAAATACTCGGTATCATGACGACCATTAACGAATGGGCAATAAAAGCAGGGAACGACCCTATCGTCACAGCCACTCCTGCCAGCATTCCGTATTGATCGATCGCCGCTGTCCCGGCAACGCCCGCAGCCAAAAGAGCTCCTTTTACTAAAAAGGGTTCAATTGCATTGACAACCGCATGAAAAATGCGCAGTCCTGTTGTAGGAATTGAAACAGCAAGCAGTCTTTTCCTTACATCCTTTCCGCGCAAATGAATGTGCTGCTGGCCGGATAACGCCCGCCTTGCCATGATAAATTGTGAATATAAATAAACAAGCACGACCACATCACTCACGACTAGAACAAACAAGGAAATCAGCACAGCCATGTCCAATTCAAATGAGTACCATTGAAAAAAGAGGAATAAGCACAAGAGCTGAATGATTTTTTTCAGCACATTGGCAATTGCGATCTTCCCCATTTTCTGCACACCCATAAAGTAGCCCCTGGCGATTGAAGTAAAGGCGACAACAGGAATTAAGCCGATGACAATCCCTTTAATAAACGGGTGGTATGTATCAAATACCGGAATAAACGGAAGCGCAATACTAGCGGCGGCAGTAGAAAAAGCAGTAAAAATGGCTGTCATTCTGAAAGCGTGCCTCAGCATGCTTTCATGAAGCTTAGGATTTGACTCGGCAATGAATTTAGAAATGGATATCGGCAGTTCCAGGCTCGCGATGACAATAATTAAAAAGATCGTGGGCAAAATACTCATGTAAAGCCCCATCCCATGCTCGCCAAGCTCCCGCGCCAAAATCATATTGACGACAAATTCAAGGCATTCAGCGAAAAAGGCGGCAATGGATAAAAGAATGATCCCTTTCACAAATCGATTCATGATGTCTCTCCTTGTCTCTTGTACTACCAACATCATATGAGACAAGTTCAAAAATTATTTTATTTTTACTCTTTATATGAAAAAAAGCACAGCTGAGACAAATTGTCTCTTCTATGCTTAGACGGCAAAAACGTGTCTGCCGATTTTTTCTACAATTTTTCTTGAACGAATCCAATTATCTGACGCTGTTTTCGGATTATAAAAGAATATGGCATCTGTTTCTCTATTTTTTGAGGACAGCGCTTCTTCGGCAGCTTCAATCGATTCTTTATCAGGCTTTTGATTAATGCTCCCGTTTGCGACCGGTTCAAAGGCGTTTTTCTGATAAATAACTCCTCTTATCGTATCAGGAAAACCTTTTTTCTCCGTTCTGTTCAGTACAACGCTTGCTACAGCGACCTTGCCTTTATATGATTCTCCTTTGGCCTCTGCGTGAACGAGACGGGACAGCAACTCTTTTTCAGACTGTGTATATGTTTCTTTCTCATCATTTGTTTTGTCCGGTTTATCTTTCTCTTTCTTTTCAGTGTGTGCTGATAGCTTAATCGGTTTTATTTTCTTGTCCTTATCAGCAGACAGTGAAGGGAAAGATTCATTCGTATTTCGATCTATATGTGTAAGCCATTTCGCTTCTTCATGTTTTGTCTTCTTTGCGCTCAGTAGTGAAGCTTGTGTATGCTCAATTTTGGCTGCAGGCATGAAACAAAGAAGAAAAACAGCCAGAGCAGTGAATTTCGTTGTCATACAGTTTCCTCCTTAAAGTGCTCCAAAAAACACTTCATAACCTTAACAAGAGATCCATTCATTTTCACGGAAAAAGATTTTCCAACTCTCCCAAGGAGGTATCAGGATGGAATAAAGAGGATGACTCACTGCTTAATGGCAAAAAAACAGTCTGAAATTCTATAAATATTGTCAAATTAAAACATGTTTATCCATCTTTGACACTTTACATTTTATTTACGCCTGTTACAGACAGCTGTAATAAAAGGCTTGTATTCTGTCATATATGATAAAAAGGCTTCTCACGTATGAGAAACCTTCAGCTTCTTGGCTGTTCTAAGTATTGAAAGATAACATCTCCGCCTTGCTGGGCAATTCCTCGGAAATGTTTAAAATCATCTTGTTTAGATAACACGGCCCTGAAATCAAGAAAATGCTCTTTCTGGACTCTCAGTTCGTTTATGGCGCCGGTGCGCAGCTGTTCAATCATTTCTGTTATTTCTTCGGGACGCAACAAAAATTCCCCCCTTTTCTTTCTATTGACGAAAATCAATATATCATCTTTATAGCGACAGGACAATTCATAAGGGAGATAAAACTCCTTATCGCTTTACTTCTCAATGAAAATACTGCAAAATACTTTCAAAAGGCATTATTATGTTTAAAGGAGAGGAAGCTTGTGAAAATCGCTAAGGTTGGGAATGTCATTGAATTTAAAAACGGATTAACCGGTGTTGTTGAAAAAGTAAATGAGAATTCTGTTATCGTTGATGTGACGATCATGGATAACTATCGGGATCTTGAGTTAGATTCATTGACAGTTGTTAATCATAAAAATTATAAGATCATCAGAGACTCCTATTAAAACCTCCTTATTTCCACATTTATTCAAAAAACTGCAAGACGGACAATTTAACACCTTACATATGAAATTCGCTTTCTCAAAAGCTGCCGGCCGGCAGCTTTTTTACATAAAAAACACCGATCATGAATCGGCGTTTTTGTCTATTTCCGTTATTTCTATATAGAACTCGCTGACGGCCCCTGGTTCGTACAGGTTGGTCAATGATGTTGAATAATTTGTCATTTCCCCCCGGAAGGCAAGATTGCGTTCCGGAACCTCGACATTAAACGTTTTTTCATACAACAGGACAGCGATATCATGGTAAGTCTCACTCGTAACGTTTAAGGTAAATGCAATTTTTCGCTTCGGCTCGCTCTCCTCTTGATATGCAGCCATTTCTAACGATACATTGTTTAACCGCAATGTCTTCACTTCATATCACTCCTTTATAGTCCATGCATCTTAGCATACCTTAGCGAATGTTTACAATGAATCTGTTCTTAACGGTTATATGAACCAATTCATTCGAAAAGACACCTTTACAAACATACGTTCGTTAAATTATAATAAAACAGACGAGCTGCCATCCAGCATCCCGTCTTTTCATTAGAAAGCGGCGAGTGGAATTCCCCCCGGATTCGCTCGTCTTTTTTATGTAAAAACCCCCTCATTTCTAAGGAGAAACCATATGGTCGATTATCAACAAGTCATGCTTCACCATGCGTACAATCAATTCTCATCATGTTTTTTAGATAAACCAGCATCCATTCAGGAAGTATATGAGTGTATGCTTTTAAAGTTCTAGTTAGTCGTGCGCTTCCATATCGATCCTGAACAATTCTGAATGAAATGCGATAACTCTGCTATCAAGTAGCATGTGTATGATTAAATCATGGAAGCAGAATAAATTCAACACATCCGTAAAATGCGTACTATAACATAAGTTTGAATGTGTATTTCAAGCCCAATGTAATGCCTCGTGTAGAACATTTTGGGAGAAGGGCCTATGGAATGCCCTCACTGTTTTACCCGCACTCGTAATAAACTCCTTTCAGTATGTCTATTTAGAGATTCATTGCAATTATCTTCGAATTTTGTTCTGAACTATAAATCATTATATATTTTTAAACACTGTATTCCAGACTGACGCATCTTCTTGTCCAAGACTCCAGCTGCCAAGACCTTTCAGATTATATTTTTGAGCGAGTTTTATTTTTGCTCTGAGTGACTGTTCATTTTCAAACCATAATGTATATGTTCCCGAAGGCAACGGCCCCTTTTTATCGTGATTGACAGTAAAAATAGCTTTTGGAGATTGACTCTTGGTGTCAAAAATAATTGTCCCGCTATGCCTTTTTACTAATGAGTCAACAAGGTAAAGGGGAATGGCTTGAGAGGCAGATTGTCCTTCCATCCAGCAGCAGCCATAGAATGGCAATCCTAAAACTAGTTTTTGAGGAGAAATTTTTTGGGTCAGAACATATTGAATGGACTTTTCCACCCATCCTACACTTGCAGTAGGCCCAGCAAGGCGGCTTTCATCATAGGCCATAACCATAAGATAATCTGCATATTTAGCTAAATACTCGTAATCATATGATCCCTGCCAGCCCTTCGTCCAGCCAAAAGGATTTGCCGCCACTGCAACTGATACTTCTTTATGTGTAGGAATACTTTTTCTTACCATTCTAACAAAATATGTAAATAGATTCCGATCTTTTTCTGTAAGGTTTTCTATATCGATATTAACTCCGTCCAAATCCAGTTCTTCTTTTGCATGAGAAATTTGTTTAGCTAAAAGAACTCGGTTCATTAATGCAAATCGTCCCAAATCCTGATCCCAATGATTGCTTAGAAAAGGAACTACTTTTAATTTTCTTCTATGAAGAGCTTTAATCACATCGGGATTAGCTGAACGGAGAAGTAATGATCCATCTTTTCTGATATAGAAAAAATCAGGAGAAACAACATTTAATACTCCGTTCGTTTGATCAACGTGTTGAATAAAATCCCATCCTAATCCAGAATAGAAATAGCTCATTTGAAACATCTCATAACCCCTTCATCCCCAAAAATATCAAGTTCCCCACAAATAAAAAAATGAGGATTGTCATTTCAATTTGATTCGTTTCCGAAACCTCAAAGATTACCTTTCTCTTATCTTTATAATTTGTCCAGGATAAATTCTGTCTGAAGAAAGCTTATTAAGATTCATAAGTTGTTGTACCGGAATTTTAAAGGATTTGGCAATCGTCCATAATGTATCGCCGGATTCCACATGATACACTTCGTATGTTACGGGAAATTCCATATAACGAGGCGTTCTTTTTACTTTATTCGCTTGATTTCTTATTTTAGGTATTTTCCCTTTCATTCATATTACTCTCCTTTAGAATAATTTGTTATTAATATTTCTAAACCGTTTCTCTCTAATCTTAATGATTTGTCCAGCATATATTTGATCTGATTTGAAATGATTAAGCTCCATGAGTTGCTGCAGGGAAACATTATACTTCCTGGCAATTATTGATAATGTTTCACCGGGAGTAACATGATGGATCAGGTATTTTTCTTTGAGAACATCTACATAATGAATAGTTTCCCCTAAGTTTCTTATGATTCCTCTGCTTTTTAGCACCTCAAGCATTCTCTCGGCTCTATGCCGATAGGAATCATTCTTTACAGCCTTTTTACCGTTTATCTGAATCTTTTTTCTCTCGCTATCATGATTCAAATAGTATTTAACCTTTTCCAATGTTTCTTTTGGGGAGGAAGAAACGATGAGATCGCGGCCAGATTTGAATTTACCTCGAACTGCTGGTGTATCCGATGTCAATAAAAACCCCCCGGAACCAAGAATCTCATAGGTGCGTTGCGTAAGTTGGCTTTCACAGTTTTGCAAACCGATAACGACTTTTGCTGAACTGTAAACTTTATATGCTTCAGTATAATCAAGGTATCCATGGATCCAATTGCGGGGAATTTCTCTTCCTATATATTTACTCATTTTTTCCCAGTTTCTCCCCCAAAAATCAATGCGAATATCCTTCCGTATAAGAGGACGAATAAGCGTTTTTAAAGAGGACGAACGGAACACTTCCGGATGTTCTTCAAGAAAATTAGGGTAAGCATTAGCCACCACTGCTATATCACAACTGTATTTTGCTAATGGTTTAATCTGGTGATGTATACTTTCGTGAAATGCAAAATCTAAGTGAGCTGCTTTAATCCCCATGCTTTCATAAGTTTTACACAGAGAAGGCGTAACCGTGAAAACAAAATCTGGTTTCATCTTTTTAATTAACGGGATAGTAAAGTTTTGAGTGTGCAGCGGGTCTTCAGTTGCCCAATAAACGAGAGGGATATTCACCTTTTTAGTAGCGTTGCGAATCCAGGCTTGCTTTTCCCTTGAATGCTCTGGTGTCCATCCCATAGATACTATTAGATCTGGTTTAAATTCGTCTATCATTTCAGTGATATTTTCCCGACTTACAGGACCGGAAATCATTACGGTATGTCCTGCTTCCCTAAACCCATTCGGTAAACCATAGAGCCACATGGGATGACTCTCAAGGAAAAGAATTTTCACACATTTCCATCCTCTCTTTCACTTTTTAATGTCTACTTTATTGGTATGTATATGTAATATAACTTGTCGCGGTACTAGTCTATAAAAAACGTTCAGGTGTGAGATCACGAGATAGCTTGTGTGGGATGCCCCACAAAAAAAGAAAGCAACCTACAACATATTTTCCTATGTGGTTATTCAGGACATAAGGATTCCTTTAAATATTTTTAAAAGTATTAGAATACAAGGACAGGGATATTATTTTTTATTAAAAGTCAAGAAAATGTTTAATTTTATTAATAATTAAGAAACCAAATGAAATGTCACACATTTTATAAACAAAAAGAGAGGATAGATGAACAGGGTGAAAATGCCTGTATTCAACTATCCTTTTTTTGTACAACAAATGACCTCATTTACTACAACAACGGTGTTGTTTGTTTTTCAACTAACGCCCCCGTTACTTTAAGTACATTTATTCACAAAGTAATCTTTTTTACAGGTCATTTAGTGGTAGCCCCAGGAAAATGCGAATTTACAACGTTAATCAAATTCAAATATAAAAAAGTCGAATTCCCTGTCCTTTAAGGAAAACGACTTTTTTATACGACTTCTTCAAGTAAATCCCCATTAACCTTTTTTGGGGACTATTTGTAATCTCTGCGCAGTGAAATTATACCTGTGCTAGCCCACCATCTACGAACAATTCAACACCCGTCAAGTAACTGCTTTCGTCTGAAGCAAGGAAAGATACAGCGTTTGCTACCTCTTCAGGTGTCCCAACTTTTCCAGCTGGAACAGTATTTCTGCTATTTTCCATTACTTCTTCAAGTGCATCACCAAAAAGCTCATTGTAGGCAGGTGTAAGAATACCTCCTGGACTAACCACATTTACACGGATTTCAGTACCTTTTAGGTCAAGAATCCAGTTGCGAACCAGTGCTCTTAATGCTGCTTTAGATGCTCCATATACACTAAACGCTGGGTTGCCAATTGATCCAGCAGTAGAGCCCGTTACAATAATAGAACCTACTTTGTCCGGGAATAGTGATAACGCTTTTTGAACAGTAAAGATGGTTCCTTTAACGTTAATGTCGAACGTTCTATCAACCTGCTCTTCAGTAATTTCACCTAATGGAAGGAAGTTGCCGATGCCTGCATTAGCAAAAAGAATGTCCAACTTACCTTTTTCCTGCTTTATAATGTCATATAGTTTGTCTAAGTCTTCAAGCTTAGAAATATCACCTTGAACACCGGTTACGTTCTTGCCAATTTGGTTAACAGCTTTATCAAGTTCGTTTTGTCTACGTCCCGTGATATAAACATATGCACCTTCGTTTACAAATTTTTGTGCTGTAGCAAGACCAATCCCACTTGTTCCACCCGTTACAAGCGCTATTTTACCTTCAAATTTACCCATACTTAACACTCCTTTAGAATTAATATTATTTTATGTCTAGTACCTTTAAGTACTTGAAGAACAACTTACAAGATATAGTATCCTTCAGTAAGCACATTATCGGAAGTACCCACTTTTTTGTGATATAGTAACTAAAAAGTAATAAATGTGGAATGGAGAGCTTTAGACATGAAAAAATTTAGCTGTGGGTTTGAAGTGACAAAGGAAGTTATTGGCGGAAAATGGAAAGGTCTTGTATTATACTTTTTAATGAATGGACCAAAGAGAACGAGTGAATTAAACCGCATTATCCCAAATATAACTCAGAAAATGCTGATTCAAACACTTAGAGAGCTTGAAGCCAGTGGACTTGTGAGCAGAAAGATGTATAACCAAGTACCGCCGAAGGTTGAATATTCATCCACTGAACTTGGAGAATCTCTTAAACCTATCTTGCAGGAGCTCTGTCAATGGGGAGGCTATTATGCGGAGCAAGAGTATGCAGAAGGTGAATATGAAATTGTACAACCAGAACAACGTTAGGATTGATGTAGCTGCTGAAGTAAATGCTAAACAACTTCAATACCATCACCTAACAGATGAAGAACAGTCAGAAATAAATGAGATATTCAATTTTGAAAGTGAAGTTCTAATAAGAAGTGTCATCGACTATATTCAGGAGAACTTTGATGAAATTCAAAAAAGAGCTGTTTCAAATGTTAAAGAGAAGGTTCAGAAACTTAGCCAAAAAATAAATGAAGATATTGATAATAATATTTAATGCCTATGATCTCTAGATAGGCATTTTTTCTTTCGGATAAAAAAAGAAAAGACGTACAAATTGTACGCCTTAATCTGCTTCTGTACTATCAATTTTCCACTGCATAAAAGTCACAGTTCAGGTTGCACCTCAGGTCACACTTTTTAATACAATTCCCATGAGTAGAGCCATTTTCAGGTGTGACTTTTCCCACTTTTATTGAGCTTAGTGCGGGTCACACTCCGGTCACATTTCCGCTGAAAATTAACGCTGAATGTTCGGATTTTACTGTGACTCCACTTCCTTTTACACTCCGTATCACACAACGGAATAATTAACGATTATCAATTGTCTCCGGATACAAATCATGGTTCATCATACGGTATTCGGCCATTTTCTCATACTTCGTGCCAGGCTTTCCGTAGTTTGTGTACGGGTCAATGGAAATTCCGCCTCTTGGCGTGAATTTGCCCCATACTTCAATGTAGCGCGGGTCCATTAATTCAATCAAGTCATTCATGATGATATTCATGCAGTCCTCGTGGAAGTCACCATGGTTTCTGAAGCTGAATAGATACAGCTTTAATGATTTGCTTTCAACCATTTTTTCATCAGGAATGTAGCTGATGTAGATTGTCGCAAAGTCTGGCTGGCCTGTTTTAGGACATAAAGATGTGAATTCCGGACAATTGAATTTTACAAAGTAGTCACGGTTTACATGTTTATTAGGGAAGGATTCCAGCACGTCCGGTGCATATTCGAACAAATAATTTGTACCTTGGTTGCCTAGCAATGTTACACCTTCTAATTCTGATTCTTTTCTTGTCGTCATGTTCATCTTCCTTTCTATTATACTCCGCGTTTGTTGCCCCATAACAGGGTGTGCAGCTGCGGGAGCACTCTGACGAGATTCAGCTCCGCATCGACAGCTACCTTATCAACAAGCGCTTCATATTTCCCAAGCAAATGTGCAATCAGTGACTGATCATCTGTCGTATGCACGTCATCATTTCCGACTTGTAAATAAAACGGGATTCCCGGATACCGCTTGTGCACAGTTTTGGCAAATTCCAGATCTTCATCATTAAAGATGACAACCTTCAAGCTGACAGCATGCTGTCTATCATTCTCTTGAAGTGAAGTTAAAATGTGGTCAAGCTTTTGAAAGTTCGTTACCATTTTTGAGCTTGGCGGTTTTGGAGAAATTGTCAGGTCATCAATCAGCGTAAACCAATCCTGATAAACGGTCCCTTGAGTTTCAAGCGCTGCACGGATATTATTTTCCTTCAGCAGTTCAATAAAAGCATCCAGCTGTTTTAACAGAGCCGGGTTACCGCCTGAGATCGTCACATGAGAAAACGCGTCTCCCCCAATGTCCTTAAGCTCCGCAAAAATCTCCTCCGCCGTCATCCAGCGAATATCTTTTTTAGCAGACCCGTCCCAAGTGAAAGCGGAGTCACACCAGCTGCAGGAATAATCGCAGCCGGCTGTCCGGACGAACATCGTTTTCTGTCCGATCACCATGCCTTCTCCTTGAATCGTCGGGCCAAAAATTTCTAATACAGGAATTCCTTTAGCCATTCAAACCACCCTTTTTCGGACGGTAGACACAGTAGCTTGTCGGTGTTTCACGGACAAACACCTGTACACAGGTCGGCTTATTCTCCAAAGTGTCTAAATAAGCCTGTACGTTGTCATAAATCGTTTTCGCCACGACTTCAGTTGTCGGCAGCGAGTACCGGTCGTCCTGAGAAAAATCTTCATGATCATTTAATAGCGTGTGATCATAGTTTCCGTGCACCAGTTTTTTGAGTACGCTGAAATTGACAAGAAAGCCTGAATCGTCAAGTTCGTCGCCGGCAACGGTTATATTTACGGTATACGTATGTCCGTGAACCCTGCTGCACGCCCCCGCACTTTCCCGAGGGATAAAATGAGCGGCTGAGATATGCATGTCCTTATTCAGTTCAAACGAATATGGATGCTGGGCCTGCGGATAAATTTGAGATAACAATTTATGCACGCTCTCCTTTCATCATCATATATTCTTCATAACCTTTTGAACGAAGGTGACATGCCGGACATTCGCCGCAGCCGTCTGCGATGATGCCGTTATAGCATGTCAGCGTGTTGTTTTTCACAAAATCCAGCGCGCCAAGCTCATCTGCAAGCTTCCACGTTTCCGCCTTATTGAGCCACATGAGAGGCGTGTGGATCACAAACGGCTTCTCCATCGCCAGATTTACCGTTACATTGCAAGATTTCACGAATTCATCACGGCAATCAGGGTAACCGCTGAAGTCTGTCTCGCAAACTCCTGTAATAATGTGGCGCGCTCCAATTTGGTAAGCCAGGATAGAGGCAAAGGATAAGAATACCAAATTGCGGCCTGGAACGAATGTGGATGGCAGTTCGCCGTCTTTTACTTCTATCTCAATATCATTTCTAGTCAGAGCATTCGGTGCAAGCTGATTTAAAAGTGACATATCAAGCAAATGATTTTTCACACCAAGCTTTTCCGCAATGGATTTTGCCACTTCAATTTCCTGCGAATGTCGCTGATTATAATGAAAAGTCACCGTTTCGACTTCTTCGAATTCTTTTAAGGCCCACAGTAAGCATGTTGTACTGTCTTGACCGCCGCTAAATACGACAATTGCTTTTTCTTTTTTCATGATTCCTCTCCTTCTCCGCAATAAAAACGTCGGCGAGAGATATCGCTACAGCTAATTCACGCAAAAAAACACCTTTTTTCGGAAGGTGCTCTAGAAAAACATAAAAAAGGCCGTATCCAAGGATACAGCTCGTCCTTAGTTTTTTATAGAGGGTGTAGCTAGAACCTCTCCCGCATATCGCACGGATTTTCTTCAATTTTTTCACTTCTGCTATCTTACCATAATGATGTTTTTCTTGACAATAAAAAAGTCAGTCCCCGGTTCCTAGATCAATTATCGCTCTATAGTGACGGTTCGTTTCATTATATATATTTATAAACTGCGCCGCCGAGGAGCTTTTTTGCAAAGCAAAGCGCCTATGAAGGCCAGGCTCACATAGCCAAACAAGGGATAAATCGTTGAAATAAGCCTGCCGTACCCTATTTGGCTCGTAATATAAGCCGTGATCATAATGGCTGCAAAGATATATTTGCTTTTCACTGGAAGAAAGCTTTGCACTTGTTTTTCTAATCCATATAGATTACCGATAACTGATGTGAACACTTCTCCGAAAATAATGAGTAAATAAATCAAATGGACAGATCGTGCAAAGAGATAAACCACTTGCGCCATCGGTATATCATACAAAAATACATCCGGAAGAGTCGACAAAGACAGAAAACTCGCGGACAGCACAATCGTCAGCATCGTGCCTCCGATTAAAGCGCCTTTTTTTATCACTTTCTCCGATGACATTTCATTCGCCAGCGGAACCAAAACAGCTTGGGCAAGCGATAAATTTAAAGCCCCGTAAGAAACTGCTGATAACAGCCAATCCCAGCGATGCGGCCAGACCCACTGAGCTGCGTTTCGTGATTCGCTGAATATAAAAGAGTCGGCCACCACAATCATTGAAAAGATGATTAAAAGAGGAACAACAAACACATTGACACCGAAAATGCCTTTTACTCCTCTAGTCATCACAATTAAGCTCAGACCGATTGTAATAAGCATCCCAATCTGAGCGGACATCCCCAATTGTTCCTCAAAAAGCGCCCCTGCTCCTGAAAGCATGACAGATGTAACTCCGAGGAGAACAAACAGCATAAATACATTGATAATCCGCCCAGCCGCCGCCCCGAACAAAAAGATGTTCATTTCTTGATATGACTTGGCATTGATTCGCTTTGAAATGATCATCAGCTTGGCGCCCAGAAACGTAAACATTCCGCCGCTGACGAGAATGCCGAATAAACCGAACCAGCCGAACTTCAGAAAAAACTCAACAATTTCCCTCCCAGTCGCAAATCCAGCTCCGACTACTGTGCCGACATACACAAAAGCAAGCTGACTTGCAGACCCTTTTGATTGTTCCATTTCTCCCCTCCGAACGAACCGCAGTTTTGTCCATAGATGCCTTTTTATAACCTATGAGACAAGTTCCTTGAAAAGACGAAGAAAACATGTTTTACTTTGTAACAAATCAAAAATTTTTTGTGCATAAGACTTGAAAGTCAAAGATAGTCAGAGTATACTATTAATCAAAGTTGGTCAAACAAACCGGCCTTTTTTAAAAATCAATTGGTCAAAGATAGTCAAATATTCAGTCTGCTTTGAGCATATTGGTTTGAATGCCGTTAAGTTTGCCGTATACTAATAGTCAAAGAAGGTCAAATCCAATAGACCTTTTTATTCACTTTCATTGGTCAAAGAAGATCAAATTATTAAGGAGGTTTTGGCAAATGCGTTGTCAACATTGTCATCAAAACGAGGCGACGATTCGCCTTAACATGCAAATAAATTCCGTTCATAAACAGATGGTTCTTTGTGAAACTTGCTATAACGAACTGACCCGTAAACCTTCAATGAGTATGGGTCCTCAATCTTTCGGATTTCCGTTTGAACAGGCATTCCAGCCGAAAGAAAAGAGCGCAGCAAAACAAAGCGGAAAAAAAGGGCTGCTTGATGAGCTGGCTCAAAATATTACAAACGGTGCTAAAGCCGGTCTCATTGATCCCGTCATCGGCCGTGATGATGAAGTGGCGCGAGTGATCGAAATTCTAAACCGCCGCAACAAAAACAATCCGGTTCTTATTGGTGAGCCGGGTGTGGGGAAAACTGCCATCGCTGAAGGGCTCGCTTTAAAAATTGCTGAAGGCGATGTTCCAAACAAACTGAAAAACAAAGAGCTATACTTGCTTGATGTTGCATCCCTTGTTGCAAATACAGGGATCAGAGGCCAATTTGAGGAGAGAATGAAACAGCTGATCACTGAGCTGAAGGAACGAAAAAATGTCATTCTGTTCATTGATGAAATTCACCTTCTCGTCGGCGCAGGCTCTGCAGAAGGATCAATGGACGCCGGCAACATTCTCAAACCGGCCCTAGCCAGAGGCGAACTGCAAGTCATTGGCGCGACAACACTGAAAGAATATCGTCAAATCGAAAAAGATGCCGCGCTGGAAAGACGTTTTCAGCCTGTCATGGTGCAGGAGCCTTCAATTGAACAGGCTATCCTCATTCTGCAAGGGATTAAAGACAAATACGAGGCGTACCATGGCGTAACATTCAGTGATGAAGCAATCAAAGCGTGTGTCACTTTATCATCCCGCTACATTCAGGACAGACACCTGCCGGATAAAGCAATTGATTTATTAGATGAAGCAGGTTCAAAAGCCAACCTGTTAATTGATGAACTGAATGATGAGGATGCCGCTGAACGCTTAACTGCAATTGAAGCCGAAAAAACAAAAGCCCTGGAAGAAGAAAATTACGAACTGGCGGCAAAACTCCGTGATGAAGAACTCGCATTGGAGAAAAAACTGAACAGCTCCTCCGCTCATACCGCTGTCACTGTGGAAGCTGAGCACATTCAGGAAATTGTTGAACAAAAAACAGGCATCCCTGTCGGCAAACTGCAGGCAGACGAACAAACGAAAATGAAAGAACTCGAAGCAAAACTTCATGAACGCGTGATCGGACAAGAAGCCGCTGTTCAAAAAGTGGCAAAAGCGGTAAGACGAAGCCGCGCCGGATTAAAATCCAAAAACAGACCAGTCGGCTCCTTCCTCTTCGTCGGTCCTACCGGCGTAGGGAAAACAGAGCTTTCTAAAACACTGGCAGATGAATTATTCGGCACAAAAGACGCTATTATCCGACTCGATATGAGCGAATACATGGAGAAACACGCCGTATCTAAAATTATCGGTTCACCGCCTGGATATGTCGGCCATGAGGAAGCTGGACAATTAACTGAGAAAGTGCGCCGCAATCCTTACAGCATTGTGTTGCTGGATGAGATTGAAAAAGCACACCCAGACGTTCAGCATATGTTCCTGCAAATTATGGAAGATGGCCGTCTGACAGACAGCCAAGGCAGAACTGTAAGCTTCAAAGACACAGTGATCATCATGACAAGTAATGCGGGTGCTGGTGAGAAACAAACGAAAGTCGGTTTCCAATCAGATGACAGTGTCATCGAAGAACAAACATTGATTGATTCACTGAGCATGTTCTTTAAACCTGAGTTCCTCAACCGTTTTGACAGCATTATTGAGTTCCGCTCATTGGAAAAAGAACATCTTGTCAAAATCGTCAGCCTTCTTCTTGGAGAACTTGAAGAAACATTGGCTGAACGGGGCATTAGCTTGAATGTGACAGATGAAGCGAAAGAAAAAATCGCTGAGCTGGGCTACCACCCTTCATTCGGTGCACGTCCGCTTAGAAGAACCATCCAAGAATGGGTTGAGGATGAAATGACCGATCTGCTGCTTGATAATGGCGAGATCACAAGTTTTCACGTGATTTTAGAAGATGATAAAATCAAAGTGCGAGCGAAATAACAATCAGCGGTTTCCTTTTAGGAAGCCGCTTTTTTTTATACTTTCATACTCTTGACTTAAAAATTACCGTCCCTTCTCCTGAAGCGCTACTTCCCTTCATCCTTTACACTTTTTTTAAGGAGGGATGGAACATGTTTATATACAGTGAATATGTATTTCTACTATTATATGAATACCATCTGAAGGACAGCTCGCAAGCAAGCTGCTAATTTCAGTAGACCCCCGGGCTTTTCAATTTTGGAGAGCCCGTTTTTGTTTATTTCTCCCTTCTATGCCTCTTCCTTGAATATTTCATGAACAAATTCACAATGTCCCTAAAGTTCCGGGCACCAAAACCGATATTAACCATAGACAAGCTAGTAAAAAAGGATTTGGTGAAAAACTATGGATAAAACTTCGTTAATCGGTATTATTCTTGCTTTTGTGGCATTGAGCGTCGGGATGGTTCTGAAAGGCGTCAGTTTCAGCGCCCTTGCAAACCCCGCTGCCATTTTAATTATTATCGCCGGGACAATCTCAGCAGTCGTTATTGCGTTCCCAACAAAAGAAATTAAAAAAGTGCCTGCGCTGTTTCGAGTGTTATTTAAGGAAAATAAACAGCTCACAATAGAGGAACTCATTCCTATGTTCTCTGAATGGGCTCAGCTTGCACGCCGCGAAGGTCTGCTTGCTTTAGAAGCAAGCATTGAGGATGTAGATGATGCTTTCTTGAAAAACGGGCTCAGCATGGCTGTTGACGGGCAAAGCGCGGAATTTATCAGAGATATTATGACAGAGGAAGTCGAAGCAATGGAGGACAGGCACCAAGCCGGAGCCGCTATTTTTACACAAGCGGGAACGTACGCTCCGACACTTGGAGTACTCGGCGCTGTAATCGGGCTGATTGCCGCTCTCTCTCATATGGATAACACAGATGAGCTTGGACACGCCATCAGTGCCGCCTTTGTTGCCACACTTCTCGGTATCTTTACAGGGTATGTGTTATGGCATCCTTTCGCAAATAAATTAAAACGAAAATCAAAACAAGAAGTAAAACTGCGTGAGGTCATGATTGAAGGTGTTTTATCCGTTTTAGAAGGACAAGCACCGAAAGTCATCGAACAAAAGCTTTTAATGTATCTTCCTGCGAAGGACCGCTTGAAATTTGCAGAACAAGGAGAGGCGCAAAATGGCGAGAAAAAAGAAGAAGAAGCATGAGGACGAGCACGTTGATGAATCATGGCTCGTTCCTTACGCCGACATCCTTACTCTTCTCCTGGCATTGTTTATTGTGCTGTACGCGAGCAGCTCGATTGACGCAGCTAAGTTTCAAATGCTCTCAAAATCATTTAATGAAGTCTTTACAGGCGGCACCGGTGTACTGGACTACTCCAGTGTCACTCCTCCTGAAAACGAGTCAGACGGCATCGATGAAGTGAAAAAGGAAAAAGAAGAGAAAGAGAAAAACAAGAAAGAAAAAGAAAAAGCAGCTGATCAAGAAGAACTTGAAAATGTGAAGAGCCAGGTGGAAAAGTTTATCAAAGATAAAAAGCTGGAACATCAGCTGGAGACGAAGATGACTAGTGAAGGCCTTCTGATTACGATTAAAGACAGCATCTTCTTTGATTCTGGAAAAGCGACCATCCGTAAGGAAGATGTGCCGCTTGCAAAAGAGATTTCAAATCTTCTTGTGATTAACCCGCCAAGAAATATCATTATCAGCGGACATACTGATAATATGCCAATTAAAAATTCTGAATTCCAATCAAACTGGCATTTAAGCGTCATGAGAGCGGTAAACTTTATGGGGCTCCTGATTGAAAACCCCAAGCTCGATGCAAAAGTGTTCAGCGCCAAGGGTTATGGCGAGTATAAACCGGTGGCTTCCAATAAAACTGCGGAAGGCCGAAGCAAAAACCGGCGGGTTGAAGTTCTCATTTTGCCGAGAGGCGCAGCGGAAACAAATGAAAAATAGCAAAAAAGGAAGCCTTGTGACATATCAGGCTTCCTTTTTTTACTTATTATGAAACTGTTTTGCGTTTAATCCTACTCTTTTTAACATTTCGGTGCACATCTCTACCTCTTCTTCGCTTAATACGCTGATCATTTCATCAATTTCAGCAGCGTGATCAGGGAAAATATCGTTCAAAAGACCGATGCCTTTTTCAGTAATTTGCGCAAATGTCACTCGTCTGTCTGTAGGAGACGCTTTCCGAATGAGAAGTTCTTTTTGCTCCAGCTTATCTACAACGTATGTGATGCTCCCGCTAGCCAAGAGAATTTTATCTCCTATCTGTTGCAGCGGCTGATCGCCTTTATGGTACAAAAGCTCTAGCACAGCAAATTCAGTCGGATTCAGCCCATGCTTATGAATATGCTTATTCATATGATCGTTAATAGACCGATACGCGCGCGACAGCACGATAAATAACTTCAGTGATTTTTCTGTCATGTCTCAATCATCCTTTTAGAAACCGTTACAGAGAAACATTAATAAACAAAGACCAAAATGTCAATAAAAATCTTTCCAATATTTCTCTTCTTTTTTAAAATGTAAGCTTGCCAACACCTTTTTCTAATTTTTTTGGTTATTTTTTCTTATTAAAGAAGAAGAAACAATGATATAATACCTCTAATCAGGTGTATGTTGGAGCGATGCAAATTGAAAATACTAAAAGGCGCCTGCGGGAGAGTCAAACTTTATATCATACTGGTCGTGATTCCGGCAATCGTCATCAGCTTTTTCGTATATGAAAAAGAAAAAGATACAATAGCTGCAGAACATAAACAAGAAGCAAGTGTCCTGCTAAACCTTCACCGCAACAAAATCAATTATTTAATCGGAGAAACAATGGCGAGAATGACCTCCTTGTCCATCGCCATTGACAGACCGGTTGATATAAAGAAAATGCAGTCAATTTTGGAAAAGACCTTTGATTCAGAGCCGAGATTTTCCGGTCTCTATTTTCTCAATGCCAAAGGAGACGTCACCGCAAGCACAACCGAATTAAAAACGAATGTAAACCTGGCCGACAGATCTTTTTTTACAAAAGCAAAGGAAACTAAAAAGACAGTCATTTCAGATAGTTATTCGAGCAGAATTACTGGTCAGCCAATTTTCACAATTTGTGTCCCTGTTTTGGACTCAAAACGTAATGTGACAGATTATCTTGTCGCAGCTATTCAAATTGATTATTTGAAAAATCTCATTAACTTACTAAGCCCTGATGTTTATATTGAAGTTGTGAACCAAGACGGGAAAATGATTTTTGCGAGCGGACAAGCATCTCATGCAGAGGATCAGAAACCTGTCAGCGGATATCTGGATGATATCAGCTGGAATATGAAAGTCTATCCGAACCCGGTCACAATAGAAGAACTGACGAAAAGCCTTGTGCTTCCGCTTTCATGTATTATTGTTCTGCTGAATATCCTTTTTATTCTCGTGCTGTATTATTTGCTGAAGCGGCAGACCCAGCTGGAGCGCTCAGAAAATGAGGCGCAAAAATTAGAGCTGATCGGGACGCTTGCTGCCAGCACAGCCCATGAAATCCGTAATCCTCTTACCGGCATAAGCGGCTTTATTCAGCTGTTGCAAAAGAAATATAAAGGTGAGGAAGATCAGCTTTACTTCTCCATTATCGAACAGGAGATCAAGCGCATCAATCAAATAGTGAGTGAGTTTCTTGTTCTCGGCAAGCCGACAGCTGAAAAATGGGAGCTGAACTCACTTCAGGACATTATCGGAGAAATTATGCCGATCATTTATTCTGAGGGCAATCTATACAATGTTGAAGTCGAATTACAGTATTTAACCGAGCAGCCCTTACTCGTAAAATGTACAAAAGATCATATTAAACAAGTGATTTTAAATGTAGCAAAAAATGGCCTCGAGTCAATGCCTGAAGGAGGCAAACTGACGATCTCCCTGGGAGCTTTAGATAAAAAAGCCATAATCAAAGTTGTGGATAACGGTGAAGGGATTTCTCAGGAAATGCTGGATCACATCTTCCTTCCCTTTGTTACTTCTAAAGAAAAAGGAACCGGTCTCGGCCTTGTTGTTTGTAAACGGATCGTGCTGATGTACGGAGGCTCTATTCATATTGAAAGTGAAGTGCGAAGAGGCACAGAGGTGACAATCACCCTCCCTGTATCCGCTTCATAACCCCCCTGACCATGTCAGGAGGGTTTTTTATCTTCGTGATCGGGTATTGCCATTCGATTTGCTTGCTGGTCTTCCAGAAAAAAGGATTTTGATGAAACGCAACAGCATTTTCAAAAGCAAAAAAAACATAAAAAATACTAAAAAACCCTTTATACCTTCCGTGGCATCTAAAAACTCCATATTCCCTCTCCCCGTCACCTTTTGCTGAATCTCAATCGCAAATACGATGACAATGATGACTGTAACGGTATAGATAAAGGACAAGGCTGTCATACTCCATTTAGAAAGCCATGTAAACACAGCGTGAGTGACGCCGAAAAAGAATATGCCAAAAATGCCGATCACCCAAAAATGCATTTCTTTGTCAGTTAAATAAATGCCAAATATTCCGCATAAGGAAATAAAAGCATCATGAAATTGATTGACCATTTCGGTAATGAGAATCGCCAGTTCCTTCATTAGTTCCCTCTTTCATATGAATTTTTTCCAGAAAAAAAGAGCGCTTCCGAAAAGCTCTCTCTTTATATATGCATCTGATAGGCCGCTATTTATTTGCATCATATGCTGGCATAACATCTCTGCGGGGCCACAAGCCTAATTTCTTTACAAGGCCTTGAATCCCTTGGGAATGTTCGTTTTCGTGCATAAGCTGGTGATATTCATTTATTAAACAATCCAGCTCCTGACTGTGCCTGATCGTGTCATGCCCTGTAAATCCCTGCTTTCTAGCGGCATCTATCATTAACTTTCTTTTTTCATCAATAGACACCAACAATCTTTCTTGTTCAGAAGAACCGCCCATTCACTTCACCCCTCGCCGCTAAGAAATAGGAAACAAGTTTGATTGGGTTATTGTGCATTATTACAGATTATACTTTATTTGTAAACATATTTTCATTAAATAAGTTAATTTTTCAGGTATAATAGATATATTGATAGGATTAGAAGAACAATACCCAGGTGAAGAATATCTTAAACACGCCGCCAGGCAGGAGGTATGCCCAATGAAGAAAAAGAAAGCAATTATGCTCGGAGCGGCAGGCGGAAAAGCAATTTTGAAGAGGAAAAACCGAAAAAAATGTATTCAGCACATCACTACTTTTTTTCAGATGCTTCGCGATTGGCGAAATGGCGACTACCCTCGTTCACAGGTTAAAACACTTTTGCTGTTAACTGCCGCAATCCTGTATATCGTCATGCCGCTCGATATCATTCCAGACGTAATCCTCGGTCTTGGATTCATTGACGATGCAGCTGTTTTAGGTTTGATTTGGACACTGATTAAAAAAGAACTGTCACAGTATGAAAAGTGGCGTTTGCAATAAATATAAAAAGCCCCGTTCGATGAACGGGGCTATCTCATGCTTATTGATTCACGCTGTCTTTTTCATAAATAGGAACCCAGCCTTCAGTTGTGACAAAAATTCTCACCGCGACAACTTTGCGGTCCTCCTGAAGCGTGAAGTAATGGCGGATATTCTCAGGCACGGAGATTAAATCTCCAGGGTTTAAACGGACATCAAAAAACGTGCCGTCCTTGCCTTGAATGACAAAAATACCGTGTCCGCTTACAATAAAACGAACCTCATCGTCTGTATGGTGATGCTCTCTTTTAAAGTTTTCAAGCAGTTCATCAAGTTTCGGATTGCTGTCTGACAATGAAATAACATCCTGTGCTTTATAGCCGCGGCGGGTTGAGATATCTTTAATTTCAGTTTCGAAGGTATCAAGAATTTGCTGTTTTTCTTCTTCTGTCAGGTCATATTTCTCTGAGAGATGTTCCGGAAGCTTCGTGATATCCCATTGCTCATAAATAACCTCTTGACTGTCCAGAAAGCTTGCCACTTCCTCTTGATTTTCAATCGTTGTATTTGCCTCATCATGAATTCGAATTGTAGCCATTTCAATTCCTCCTTTTATTTAACCAGCTGATGCTGGAGTGTTTTCAATTTCAAATGGTAGCTGAACAAAAATTCATACGCTTCAAGCACTCTTTTTGCCTCAAATGCTGTTTTCCCCCAAGCCGTAATACCATGATTTCGGATCAGAACAGCTCCTGAATCTTCTGAAATCTCTTCCGCAAACAGTGCCGCAAGCGTCGGGATATGTGCCGGATTTTCTATAATCGGAACGGTCACTTCTGCGTTCTCTTCCCACAAGCCGAGTGCTTTTATAATTTCCTGGCCTTTGAATGTGATTTTCTTTTGGTCTCCGTATAACTCTGAAATCACATTATTGTTTACCGTATGGACATGCAGGCAGCATCCGGCATTGGTTTTATTGTACAAATGTGTATGCAAAAGCGTTTCTGCTGACGGTTTCAGAGAATGCCCGCTTTCAGCAGGCTCTCCGTTTTGATCGACCAGCAGAAAATCTTCAACCGTCTCTTTGCGTTTATCTTTTCCGCTTGCAGTGACGAGAAATGTTAAAGGCTCATCTGTAACCTTAATTGACAAATTGCCGCTAGTCGCTGGAAACCAATCTCTCTCTGCCAATTCCCGTTTTACTTCAGCGAGCTCTCGCCAGCGTTCTTGTTTTGCAGCCATTCCTGTACCTCCTTTACATTCTCAATTTCCTTTCTGATCTCATAAAAATCTTGATACGGAAGATGATTGAGGTTCTGCTCCCGGCATTCGTTTAATAAATAATCCCTTGCAAAGCATAGGTCAGACAGCTTTGCTGCCTCCACATCTGTAACCGAATCACCGATCATGATGATATATTGGTTCGGTTCAGAAAGTTCATGGATGACCGACGGCTTACAGCACCCGCATTGATTGCTGCATGTGCCCTTGCAGGAATGAGGCCAGTCAATATGGATATAGTCATTGTCAAATGAAGCATGGTTGCAATAAATGCGGTCTTTCTCCACAATGCCTTCAAGCAAAGGATATACAAAGAAGTCCATTCCACCGCTTATGACATAAAACGGAATCTCGTGCTCATTGATAAATGCTACAAATTCCCGAAAGCCTTCCCTGATTTTTGCATCTTCCAATACAAAACTTGTAATCTCTTCTTTTAAACGGCTGGGCAGAAGGCCGAACATCCGCCCGACACCTTCCTTGATCGACAGCGTTTTGGAAAGTACGCCGTCTTTTAATGCCACCCACTCTGGGGGAGCAAATGTTTTCATGATATTTATAATGTTGTCGTTCATCGTGATTGTTCCGTCAAAATCACAAATAACAAAAGGTTTTCGAGTCGTCATACGGCTTCAACCTTTCCCCATTTATCTAGCGCAAGCTTAAGATCCTTGCATTGTTCGGCTTTTTCATCAATCGGCTGGGCCTCTAGGACCGCATCAATAATGGCTCTGAACGCTCGCCCCCCGCCTTGGGCACCGTTCGGATGTCCATGTACGCCTCCTCCGGCGTTAATAATGTGGTCTATGCCGAAATCACGCATTAATAGCGGAACCATGCCGGGATGAATGCCTGCTGACGGAACCGCAAATGTTTGGTTAAAAGCATCCTCTCTCACACATTCTTCATGGATCGCCAGTGCATCTGCTCTTGGAAGCGCAACCGAACCATATGGAGACGGAAAGAGGCTGAAGTCAGCACCGCAATATCGGTTTAATTTTCCGAGTAAAAGAGCGTGAGAAAAACCGTAAAACGGAGAAGACGTAAACGCTCCGCTGACTGCTGGATGCGCCATAATCGGAACTGGGATTTCAGGATCTTCTGCAAGGCCTTGCATAACGTCCAAGCCGTAAGCAAAGACATTAAACAAAAGCGCATCCGCTCCCAGCTCGGCGGCGCGTCTCGCTTTGTCTTTCAGATCAGCCGTACGTCCAGTCAAATTCACCGCATACAGCGTTTTATGTCCGGTTTGCTCATACGTTTCTTTCAATATTTGCTTTCCTTCTGCAATTCTTGTTTCAAAAGGCGCTAGACCTGTCTCAAAGAAAATTTCATCGTCTTTAATCAAGTCAACTCCGCCAAGCGCCTGCTGCCGGAGCTGTTCTTTAATATCACTCAGGTCCCTTCCGATTACGCCTTTAAATATGCTCATTAACAGCGGTCTCTCAAACTCTCCCAGCAGCTTCCGGATGCCGTATACGCCAAACTTCGGTCCCGGCAGTGCACGCTTAAATGCTTCAGAGAAGTGAAGATCGATTAATTTGATTTTTCCGTCCAGCGACAGCTTGCCAAACACTGTTGTCAGCAAAGCCGGAATATCCTGAGAGAAATTGATTTCAGGATAGGCAATTGTGATGACCGCTTGTTTTTCTGATGCAGGAGTTCCCTCTCTCTCCTCAACTTTTATCACCCGCCCCTTGTGCTTTTGCATTTGCTCCTGTTTTACAAGGGGCAGATCAGTCCAGGAGCCTACTGTCAATCCTGTTGCGATTTGTTCTGCTTTCTTCTCTGTATCGGCTCCCGGTTCGGTCAGGAGATATGTCGCTAATAACTCACTCATGCCAGAGCTCCTTTCATTTTCATCCATATCAAAAAACCTCTTCAAACTGCAATCGCGTCTAAAGAGGTTTCGTTTCTCGTCCGAATCTTATCTCTCAGCCGCTAGCTGCAAGAATTAGCACCGTGCTTTATAAGTCGGTTGCCGGGCTTCATCGGGCTCGTCCCTCTGCCTGCTCTTGATAAGAAAATATAGATTTTATAAATTATTTTGAATTATCCCATCCTTATAAGGTCTTGTCAATGCTTTTTTGGGTAAACAGGTTCAGTTTGCCAATTCGATAAGCGGCTTCCTTAAGTCTTTCTTCACTTGTTAAAAGTCCGACTCTGACGTAGCCCTCGCCATATTTACCGAAGCCGTTTCCAGCCGCAACCGCCACATTCGCTTTTTCCAGCAAAAGATCTGAGAACTGCTCAGAAGTATAGCCTTCAGGCACAGGCAGCCATGCAAAAAAAGAACCTGCGGGAGCTGTTACATCCCAGCCGATTTCCCGGCATGCCGTGATCCAAGCGTTTCTCCTGCTCTCATACCTGGCATTTTGCTCTGCCACACACGTCTGATCGGCTAACAGTGCCTCTGCTGCAGCCTCCTGAGTCGCTCTGAAAAGACTGACAAACATATGGTCTTGATAAAGATTGATCGCTTCAATGACCGAAGCGTTTCCGACGGCAAAGCCAACCCGCCATCCTGCCATATTATACGTTTTTGACAGCGTGTAAATTTCAATTCCGATATCCTTCGCACCTTCAGTCTGCAAAAAGCTTAAAGGCTTGCAGCCGTCAAATCCTACAGCGCCGTAAGCAAAATCGTGAACGACGCAGATTCCGTTTTCAGTCGCAAAACGCACGGTATCTTCAAAGAACTCGGAAGTAGCAACAGCTCCGGTCGGATTATTCGGATAATTCAAATACATCAATTTCGCCTGTTCCCTTACTTCAGCGGTTATGCTGCTGTAATCAGGGAGAAACGCCCTGTCCTTTACGAGCGGCATCATTTCCATCTTTGCTTTTGCAAGTGTGACACCCGACCAGTAATCAGGATAACCCGGATCGGGAACTAAAATCGTATCACCGGGATTCAACAAGCATTGCGGGAGCTCGACTAGACCGGCTTTTCCGCCGAATAATACAGCGACTTCGGTTTCCGGATCCAGATCAATGCCGTATTCTCTTTTGTAAAATGCAGCAGCCGCTGACTTCAGACGGTATGAGCCGCGAAAAGAAGAATATTTATGATTCTCAGGATCAGCAACAGCTCGTTTCATCTCCTCGACAATATGTTCAGGAGTCGGCTGATCTGGATTTCCCTGTCCTAGATTGATAACGTCATGTCCTTCTGCGAGCTTTCGGTTCACTTTCTGCACCAGAGAAGCGAAGAATTGTTTAGGCAATTCCTTCAATACATGAGACTGTTCAAATTTCATCTATTCTCACCTTCTAAAAAAATCTTGAAATGATAGTCCATCATCATATATGGTTAAATGAAAAAAGTAAAGAAAAATTTGGGGTGTTAAAAAGATGAAATGGACGATATCTTGTCTTCAATTTGATATTTCATACGGCAAACCTTCGGAAAATATAAAAAAGGCTGAATTTTTCATCGAAAAAGAAAGCAAACATGCTGATGTTCTTGTTCTGCCTGAATTATGGACGACCGGATATGATCTGGCCAATCTTGATGAACTCGCTGACGAAGACGGCCGCTCCGCTCAGAGCTGGCTGAAGAAAACGGCAAAAAAACATGGTGTTCATATTGTCGCCGGGTCGGTCGCTGTCAGGAAGAATTCTGATGTTTATAATACAATGTACATCGCGGATAAGGAAGGGCAAATCATTAAAGAGTACAGAAAAGCCCATCTTTTTCAGCTGATGGATGAGCATCTGTATTTATCAGCCGGTTCCGAAGACGGATACTTTGAGCTTGACGGCGTCAAAAGCTCAGGATTGATCTGTTACGATATCCGTTTTCCGGAATGGATCAGAAAACATACGACAAAAGGCGCCAACGTGCTGTTTATTTCTGCGGAATGGCCTCTTCCCCGCCTTGATCATTGGAAAAGCCTGCTTATTGCGCGGGCCATTGAAAACCAATGCTTTGTCGCAGCCTGCAATTGTACCGGTTCAAATCCGGATAATGAATTTGCAGGACATAGCCTGATTATTGATCCATGGGGGCGCATACTTGCTGAAGGCGGCCGAGAAGAAGGCATAGTCCGAGCGGAAATCGACCTTCAAGAAAGCACAGAAGTTCGGGAGAGCATTCCTGTTTTCGATGATATCAGAAAAGATTTATATTAAAAAAATATTGACAACTAACTAAATTACCTGTTACCATGTTCATCAACTGATAAATTAGAATTGTCAAACAAGTGAATATATTCTCTTATCGAGAGTTGGGCGAGGGATTTGGCCTTTTGACCCCAACAGCAACCGACCGTAATTCCATTGTGAAATGGGGCGCATCTTTTTCGCGCCGAGACGCTGGTCTCTTAAGGCACGGTGCTAATTCCATTCAGATCTGATCTGAGAGATAAGAGAGGCGGACATAGATGTTAAGCCTCCTTCTCTCTGAGAAGGAGGCTTTTTTACGGCTACATATTAAGTGATTACATAATTGGAGGTTATGATGATGGGAGTCACAAAAACACCTTTATACGAAACGTTAAATGAAAGCTCCGCTGTGGCGTTGGCGGTGAAGCTTGGCCTATTTCCAAGCAAAAGCACGCTGACATGCCAGGAGATCGGAGACGGCAACTTAAATTACGTTTTTCATATTTATGATCAAGAACATGACAGAGCATTGATCATTAAACAGGCGGTTCCGTATGCAAAAGTGGTGGGAGAAAGCTGGCCGCTGACAATCGACCGTGCAAGAATCGAAAGCAGCGCTCTCATCCGTCAGGGCGAGCATGTGCCTCACCTGGTTCCAAGAGTGTTTTATTCTGATACGGAAATGGCGGTTACCGTCATGGAGGATCTCTCTCACCTCAAGATCGCAAGAAAAGGACTCATTGAGGGTGAAAACTATCCTCATCTGTCGCAGCACATCGGTGAATTTTTAGGAAAAACACTTTTCTACTCATCAGATTACGCGCTTGAACCTAAGGTGAAAAAACAGCTTGTTAAACAGTTTACAAATCCAGAGCTATGCGACATTACGGAAAGACTTGTTTTTACAGATCCTTTCTTCGACCATGACACAAATGATTTTGAAGAAGAGCTTCGTCCTTTTGTCGAAAAGCTTTGGAATAATGACAGCGTTAAAATCGAAGCCGCTAAGCTGAAAAAGTCATTTTTAACGTCTGCAGAAACGTTGATTCATGGTGATTTGCATACAGGAAGCATTTTCGCAAGTGAGCACGAAACAAAGGTGATTGATCCTGAGTTTGCTTTTTACGGACCGATCGGCTTTGATGTAGGGCAATTTATCGCCAACTTATTTTTGAACGCACTCAGCCGTGACGGGGCTGAGAGAGAGCCGTTATATGAACATGTCAAAAAGGTCTGGGAAACGTTTGAAGAGACGTTTAGTGAATCCTGGCAGAAGGACAGTCTGGATGTTTACGCCAACATCGACGGTTACCTCACTGATACGCTCAGCCATATTTTTGAAGAAGCAATCGGATTTGCGGGCTGTGAGCTGATACGACGCACGATCGGCCTTGCCCATGTAGCTGACCTGGATATGATCGTGCCGTTTGATAAACGAATCGGCAGAAAACGCTTGGCGCTCGAAACCGGCACAGCCTTTATCGAAAAACGTTCGGAATTCAAAACGATAACAGATGTTATTGAATTATTTAAGTTACTTGTAAAGGAATGATCCATTCATGACCCATTCATTTGCTGTTCCACGTTCTGTTGAATGGAAAGAAACAGCTATTACCATTTTAAATCAGCAAAAGCTTCCTGATGAGACGGAATATTTGGAGCTGACGACGAAAGAGGATGTATTTGATGCGATTGTCACGCTCAAAGTAAGGGGCGCTCCGGCGATCGGCATTACGGCTGCCTTCGGCCTAGCGCTTGCTGCCAAAAACATTGAAACAGATAATGTCACGGAATTCCGCCGCAGACTGGAAGACATCAAACAATATTTAAACAGCTCACGGCCTACCGCCATTAATTTGTCATGGGCGCTTGAGAGACTGAGTCATTCGGTCGAAAACGCGATTTCCGTAAATGAAGCAAAAACAAACCTTGTCCATGAAGCAATTCAGATTCAGGTCGAGGATGAGGAAACGTGCCGGTTGATCGGCCAAAACGCCCTGCAGCTTTTCAAAAAAGGCGACAGGATCATGACGATCTGCAATGCCGGCTCAATCGCGACAAGCCGCTATGGAACGGCGCTAGCTCCGTTTTACTTGGCCAAACAAAAAGATTTGGGATTGCACATTTATGCCTGTGAAACAAGGCCTGTCCTGCAAGGTTCACGCCTTACTGCTTGGGAGCTGATGCAGGGGGGCATTGATGTCACTCTGATCACAGACAGCATGGCCGCCCATACGATGAAGGAAAAACAAATTTCCGCTGTTATCGTCGGAGCCGACCGAATTGCAAAGAACGGTGATACGGCAAATAAAATCGGCACATACGGTCTTGCTATTTTAGCAAACGCCTTTGACATTCCGTTTTTTGTCGCCGCACCTTTATCTACATTTGATACAAAGGTCAAATGCGGCGCTGATATCCCGATAGAGGAACGGGATCCCGAGGAAGTCAGGCAGATTTCCGGAGTTCGGACCGCTCCATCCAATGTGCCTGTCTTTAATCCCGCTTTCGACATTACACCTCATGATCTCATTTCAGGAATCATCACAGAAAAAGGGATTATGACCGGAAACTATGAAGAAGAGATTGAACAGCTGTTTAAAGGAGAAAAGGTGCATTAAAAAACCGCTGGACTTTGCTCATTTGGAGCCGAGTCAGCGGTTTTTTTGTTTCTTTTTGTTAACATTGATGATTTCATCTTTTTGAGCGCTTGATAAGATATGCAGTTTCACAAACAGTTCGGCAAAAACGGCAAGTTTCTCAGAGCGGCTCGGCTTCAATTGCTTTGTCCTCCTTTTTCATCAGACCAACTTTTTTAACTTAATAAAATGATATGTCGGCCGTGAAAAAAGGGAACGTGCCATATGTTTTATTTTTCTTTATAGGAGATTCGCTCGATGTTTAGCAAAAATGCTTTGATCTCCGTTTTGCTTCCGGCGTATCCTGTTAACGCACTGTTTTTGCCGATCACTCTGTGGCACGGGACAAAAATCGGCAGGTCGTTACGTTTATTAGCCTGCCCGACAGCGCGCACCGCTTTCGGACTGCCGACCGCAGCGGCAATATCCGCATAGCTTCGGGATTCGCCATATGGAATCCTCTCCAGCGCCTGCCACACTTTTTGCTGAAAAGGAGTGCCCTTTTGGCTGAGCGGCAGGGAGAATGTCTTCCTTTCGCCTGCGAAATATTCTTGAAGCTGTTGTTTCGCTTCTGCAAGATTAGGTGTTTCCTTGTGCTCAGTATTCTGAACCGTTTCTTTCCAATCCACCCAATCTTCCTGACTGAGAAATAGACGAGTGATCCGGTCCTCCTCTTCGGCAATGATAAGTTCACCGAGCGGCGTCTCGGCTGTCGTATAGTAGTTCATTCATCATTCCTTCTTTCTTCAGCATTCTGTCTGACAGGAAGCGTAATATGAAAAACGGTGCCCTTCCCTTCTTCACTTTCTACCATAATCTCGCCTTGATGTTCTTCAATAATTTTATAGCTTACCATAAGCCCAAGTCCAGTTCCCCGTTCCTTTGTCGTATAAAATGGTTCACCAAGGCGCTTTAATTTATCTTCTGTCATTCCGATTCCCTCGTCTTTTAAGGAGATAAGAACATGATCTTGATCCAATGCCCTTATCGTTACAAAAATATTTCCGCCGTCAGGCATCACTTCGATGGCGTTTTTTAATATATTGATAAAAACCTGTTTCAGCTGATTCGGTTCACAGTAAATCGGGGGAATGTCGTCAATTAAATCAAGTTGCATTTGTACATTGCTAAGATTGGCTTGCGCATTTAGAAGGTCTATCGTGTCCCTCATAATTTGGGTAACATGTTTTTCCTCATACATAATGGCCTGGGGCTTGGCTAAAATCAAGAATTCGGTGATGATGGATTCGATGCGCTTTAGTTCTGAGGTGATCACGTTGAAGTAAAGGGCGTAGTCTCCCTCGACACTCCCTTTCAGAAGCTGAATGAAGCCTTTAAGAGCAGTCATCGGATTTCTGATTTCATGAGCAATGCCGGCTGCGAGTTCGCCGACAACATGAAGGGTATCTGATTTGCGCAGGCGTTCCTCCAATTCTTTTCGCTCTGTTACGTCTTTAAAGATAGCCAAGTTCATATTTTGAATAATATTCCGTTTAAATGAGAATTCGAGTTTTCTGTTATCACCGCTGCTCAGCAAAAATGGAATTTCGTTGTCCATTTCATCAAAATTAATCTGCCTTGCCGGTGATGCCAGATTTTCTATTTCATAAGCAGAAATAATATCTAACAGGCTGTGCTGTTTGATCTCTTCATGTGACAGGCCCAAAATATGGCTTGCTAACGGGTTGGCGTCAATGATCCTGTATTGATTATCGAACAATACATTGCCGTCCATTGAGCCGTTGAACACTTTTCTGAATTTCAGCTCGCTTTCCCGAAGCTCCTTTTCCATCCGCTTTCTGTCGCTTACATTTCTTAAGATCGTCAAATGCTGATTTTCAAGGATTGTCCGTTTTGAAGTAAATTCAATCTCTTTGAATTGCCCGTTCCCCATTTGAAACAGCAGCTCTTCTCTGATCTCTCCGTATTTTGCGTATTTCCTTTTCGTTATGCTGTATTTCTGCTGCGAGTCAACGAGAAAATCACACAGCTTTCTTTTCAACAGCAAATTCATCGGCAGCTCAAAAATTTTACAGGCTGATTGATTCGCTTTTACGATTCTTCCGTCATTCGACCAGATGATGATGGCGTCCATTGCATTTTCAAAGATTTCTCTGAAGCGCTCCTCACTTTTAAAGAGCTGCAGCTCCATAGACCGCTTCTCTGTGATATCCCTCATAATGGACATATAAAAACCGCTGATGATGTTTGATGTAATCGTGAATTCAAATAGTTTTTGAACTCCTGAACGAAGCTTGACAGGCAGCTCCCCCTTCGCTTTTCCCTTGCGGTTGAGCGCCTTCCAAATATTGTCGAAATCTTTTCGTGAGCCGCTGTCTATGAACTCATACAAAGATAAATGAGACAGCTCATTATGATTGATTTCAAAGCTTTTACAAAAGGACAAATTGGCATCAATAAAACCGCCATCTTTATCAAACAGGACGATTCCGTCAACTGCTCTGTCAAACAAGTCCTTAAAAAGCTGTTCATTCATAGAGAATTCCCGCTCCAGAATCTTCTTAGAAGATATGTCCCTCATGACAACAAAAAAGAAATCCTCGCCAATACCTCTTTTGGCCAGAAACTCTATGTATTTTGTTGCCCCGCAATCAAGCCTGATCGGAACCTCCTTCCACAGAAAGCCTTTTTTAAAAAACTTCTTTACGGAAAGATTCAGTTCATCCTTTGGAATTGAAAACAAAAAATCCAAAACAGAACGCTTTTTCAAATCTTCCGAGTCAACTTGAAGCATCCTTTCTGTTGCTTCATTTGCCTGAACAATCCGCATTTCGTTATCACAAATAAAAATAGCATCGAGCGTATTGTTGACAATCACTTGATGCTGATTCAATTCCTTTTTCAGTCGCGCGTTTTCTTCTTTGAGGCGATTCAGTTCCTCTCGCAGCTCCGAGTTTGTCTGGACACCAAGAGTTTCCATGCATGTACACTCCTTCTTCAAAACCTATCCCTCAATATTTCTACAAAATGCGGGAACTTCCTTCATTTGCCCTATAAATTTCAGAAAATTTCAGCGCCATTACATTACGAAGACATTTTCTACGATCCTTACCATCACTTTACATCGACCTAACAATCAGCATTTTTTTAGATTCCTTTTTCATCTTTTATTTTAAAATATGTACCAGCAGGGAATAATCTCTTAGTGACTGATGAAAGAGAAGGTGATGCTATGAGTAAGTCGCGGGACAGTTATTTCGATAACGCAAAATTTTTATTGATATTCCTTGTTGTATTCGGTCATATCCTTCGTTCCTTTATTAATGATAATCATTTTATGCTCTACCTCTACAAGTTCATTTACACATTCCATATGCCTGCATTTATTCTTGTATCCGGTTATTTCGCGAAAGGCTTTAAACGGGCGGGATATGTAAAAAAGCTGGCGGTCAAGCTGATTATTCCGTATTTGATTTTCCAAATCATTTATTCCGTCTTTTATTACATTATGCAAGATGAAAGCATAGCAAATGTGAACCCGATTGATCCGCAATGGTCGTTATGGTTTCTTGTAAGCTTATTCTTTTGGAACCTGCTCCTATATCCTTTTTCAAAGCTTTCAAAACAGTGGGCGCTGTTTGTCAGCTGCGGAATCGCCGTGCTGATCGGTTATCTGGACTTTGTCAGCAGCACGCTGAGCTTGTCACGGACATTCGTATTCTTACCGATGTTCCTTGTCGGTTTTTATTTAAATAAACATCATTTTGATTTATTGAGATCAAAACGCGGCAAACAAATTGCGCTCGGAGTGCTTGCCGCAGTATTCGTCATCTGCTGGGGCATCGATTTTGACTATTCTTTTCTGTTTGGTTCAAAACCGTATTCTTCATTTGGAGACGTTACCCTGGTAAGCGGACTATCCCGAATCGGCTGGTATGTACTCGCCTTTGCGGCAACCTTCAGCTTTTTAGCGCTTGTTCCGCAAAAACGGTATTTCTTTACCAGATGGGGAACCCGGACATTTTACGTGTATCTGCTTCACGGGTTTATTATTAAAACATTACGGCAGGTCGGGCTTGAGGATTGGCTTACTGACTATCAAAGCTTAGTGATCCTCTTGCTTTTAACAGCAGCCCTGACATCAGTCCTCTCCAGCAACTTTGTTAAGACAGTCGCTCAGCCCTTCATTGAGCTGAGGATGACCAGCTTATTGCAATTTGTCAGAGGAACGGGCAAAAATGCTTATTTAAAATAGAAAAAGCACCTCTTAAGCGGACGCCGCCTAAGAGGTCTTTTTTATTGTTGTTTTTTGTTTTTTTCTTTTTTCTTTTCAGGCTTGGTGACTTCCAGCGTTTCGATGATCTTTCCGGCATTGTAATCCCCAAGTTCACTTGAGAATTCTTCCTCCAGCACCTTTTTATTCATAGGCTTTTTATGATTTTGCATGTCTCTGCTATGACGGTTTTTCTTCACAATTACATGCCTCCCTGCTGGCCCTGTTTGGAATTGCGGTTTGCCCCTCTAAAATTGGGGTCGTCATGATATTGTGTCTTATATGAATTGGGGTCCATACTCTCGGTAGGTGTATTGTTATTTTTAATGGCTTCATTCACTTCAGCTTTACGCTTCATACGAATCCTCCTCGCCAATTTTCAGACATTTTAAGATCCAGGAGCGTAAATTGCACCTGTCGAAGTTAGGTTCTCCAACTGAACAGGAGGCACACATCTTTTTTTTGGCAATCAAAAAACACCGCAAAGTATGCGGTGTTTTGCCTATCCGATAATCACTCTTTCTTTCGGATAGTGATAATTCGCTTCAATTTCCTTTCTTCCGATCAGATACAGGAAGGTCAGGATGCCGATTCGCCCGATAAACATGACAATCATAATGACGCATTTTCCAACACTGCTCAAATCTGCCGTAATTCCAAGCGACAGGCCGGTTGTACCGAATGCCGAGCACACTTCAAACAAAAGCTCCAGCAGGGAATGCTTTTCTGTAATGGTCAGAATGAGTGTCGCGCCAAAAACGAGCAGGATCGCCATCATCGTGACAACAAGCGACTTCATCAAGTCAGCAGGGTGAAGCTCCCGTTTGAATACCTTTACGGCCTTATTGCCGCGGGCAAAATGAAACAGCGCAAGAAGGTTCAAAGCAAAAGTCGTTGTCCGTATGCCTCCCCCGACTGAGCTTGGCGACGCTCCAATAAACATTAGCGCACAAATAAAAAAGAGTGTGGAATCTGATAATTGGCTGATATCGATTGTTGCCAGCCCCCCGCTTCGGGTTGCCGTTGATTGAAACAGGGACAAAAACAAAACATCATGCCATGATTTTCCTGCGAACGCATGGTTTGCTTCCAGGGCAAAGATGCCAATGGCTCCAAACAAGACAAGTGAGCCGAACGTAATCGTCGTGATCTTTGTAAAAAGCGTAAATGGATAACGCCGATGCTTTGAAAACAGGAAATCCTTTACTTCAACAAGCACGGGAAATCCAATCGCTCCAAATATAATTAAAAGCATTGTAATAAACTGCACAAAGTAATCGTGGCGAAATGGAATCATCGAATTACCGGTAATATCAAATCCGCCGTTTGTCGTTGCACTGATACTGGCAAAAAATCCGTGTAAATAGGCTTCCTGATAGGAGTCATAGTAGGTTAAGAAATATGTGCCGAGTATCAGCCCGCCAAAAAATTCAATCCACAAGATCAGAAACAGTACCTGCTTCATCAGATTGACAATTCCTGAAAACTGGGATTGGTTTTGATCAACCATAATCAGCTTCCGTTCTTTCAGCCCGATTCGTTTTCCCATGATCAGCCAAATGAACGTTCCGAGCGTCATAATTCCGATTCCGCCAAATTGCAGAACAAATGCTAATATAAAAATCCCTATTGTGCTGAATGTATCAGCTGTATCAACAACTGTCAGTCCCGTTACACTGACTGAACTGACAGCTGTAAAAAGCGCATCAATAAACGTCCAATCCGCCCCCGGTTTATGGGCCGCTGGCAAACTCAGCAATATAACGGCCACAGTAACTGCAAGAAAATAATATAATGCGATCAGCTGGGCCGGTGACAAGGCCTGTATCAATTTTCCAAACTTTAATCTCATGTAAAATCCTTCTGCCTCTCTTTTTAAGTACGGTAATTATTCTAAAGATATTAGGTCCATTTTTAAAGGCTTTTACGAAACATTTTCTTAACTTGCTTATTTTTTTATGATTTTAGTCAATGGATAAAATAAAAAACCTCTGAGAATTCTCTCAGAGGAACAATGTGTTTGTATTATTTAGCTTCCAGCCGTCTGATTCGCTCATCTAAATCAGGGTGAGTAGAGAAAAGCGAAGAGCGCTTCTTGCCATTAATCTTTAACGTTTGGACAGCTGTCTGATCGTCTTCCATAATCCGGGAAGAATAGCTTTTAAGCGTCCGCAGCGCATGAATCATCTTGTCCTTGCCGGCAAGATCCGCTCCTCCCCTGTCAGCATGGAATTCACGATGGCGTGAATACGCAAACACAACCAGGCTGCCAAGTATCGAAAAGACAATCTGAAAAATAATCATTGCAATAAAATGAACGATCGGCGCTAGATCTTCTTTGACAAAACGGCTTGCTATCCAAGCGGCGATACGCGATAAAAAGACGACAAAGGTATTAACGATACCTTGTAAAAGCGTCATTGTTACCATATCACCATTTGTGATATGCGCGACCTCGTGGGCAAGCACACCTTCAACCGCTGCGTCATCCATCTGCTCCAGCAGCCCTGACGATACTGCGACAAGTGAACGGCGTTTTGACGGTCCAGTCGCAAACGCGTTTACTTCAGGTGAACGGTAAATCCCGACTTCCGGCATTTTCGTTAAACCGGCAGAGCGGCTTAATCTGTGAACACGATCAACCAATTGCTGTTCCTCATAGCTGAGCGAGTGTTTTTTCGGATTCAGCACTCTGACACCCATCATCGTCTTTGCCATCCATCTGGACATCGCAAGAGACGTAAAGGAACCGACAAATCCAACGACTAAACTGAACACAAGAAGCGCCATTGGATCGATACCGCCATCAGCTGTAAAGTACGTCCCGACTCCTGTAACAGAGCTTAAAACAGACAAAACGATCCCGATTGTTGTAAGCACCAAAATATTCGTTAGAATAAACAGAAAAATTCTTTTCGCCATAACAACCTCCGTTATTTTAAGTTCAAAAGAACCTGTATATTTAAATTATAAAACATCCATTTGAAAATGCAAGGAATTCGACGTATGATGTTAATGTAATTTGCTGACGCTTGAATTTTAAACTTATACATAGACCTATATCCGCGTCAAATTGTTTAAAGAGGTGAACAATGAACATTTTTAAACTCTCTCGAACCGATATGGTGCGGCTGCTCTATTCCCTAAAAGGACAAGGAGAACATAGCCCGCTCGACATTCTCGTCCAATCAGCGAACATGTCAGCAGAAAAAGCAGCCAATCATCTAGAAATTCCTGAATTTCTTACAAGATACGAACGAAAAAAACAGAAAAAAGAATACGGTCTGTCTACAAATGAAATCGTAGAGCTTGGCAACTTATGCGAGCTGACTTCGTTAAAGTCAACCGCGATTCAAAACTGGGTAAAGCGTGATATCAAAGATCTGATCGGACACCCTGAGCTGGGCAAAAAATACTCAATTGAACAGGCAGTTATTCTTTTAATTGTACGTGATTTAAAATCCATTTATGACTTTGAACACATACGGGCTATTTTAAAAGTGGCCTTTAACACAATCTCAGACAGATCTGATGATGTCATCAGCCCGATTGCTTATTATGAAAGCTGCGCATATGTGCTTGATGCCATCCATCACCAAGATACTCCTTCTATGAAAGAATCAAATCTGCAGGAGATCGCCGAACAGGAGACAGAGCGTCTCCGTCACCGTTTTGAAGAACTGAATGACAGCCAATGGCTTAAAATCAGACAGATTATCGCCATTACAGTCCTCTCCATTTTGACATTCCATATTCAGGCAACCGCACATAAAATGACAGCAGACATTCTATAGTCTGCGCCACCCCGGCTCAGAGGCCGGGGTTTTATTTTTCTCCACAACAATTGCCAGCATAAATAAACCCCGTATATTTCAAACTAAATACGCGTTAAGAATTTCTTTATCGAAAAAGGAGATGAAAAAGATGGCGAGCAGAAATAAACTCGTTGTTCCAGGGGTGGAGCAGGCACTAGACCAATTTAAACTCGAAGTGGCTCAAGAATTCGGTGTGAACCTTGGTTCTGATACAGTCGCACGCGCTAACGGCTCTGTAGGCGGAGAAATGACAAAGCGGCTGGTACAGCAAGCACAATCACAATTAAATGGCACAACTAAATAAATTCAGGTCTTTATTCGCCGGGGGCACTCGGCGAATCTTCATTTTTAGCTGAATGATTATCACTGCTGTAGCCGTTTGGATTACGTCGGTCTGAAGCGTTATCCCTTCTGGACGAAGAACGGTTCTTGCCTTGTTCACCATTGTTCCAGTCCCTGTGATATTGGCTTTGGCCCTTGTCAGCGCCGTTATTTTCATTTCCTTTATCTTGAGGATCTTGTATTGGGGTTTGCTCATGGTCCCCATCTTTTTCGGTATTTGTATTTTCATCTGATTCCTTTATTTTTTTATCTTTGTCACTATCATCAATCTGGTCATCCGCTTTCTCTTCTTTCTGGTCTCCGGAATCCGCATCATTCAGCTGTTCATTATCTCCTTGCTTGCTGTCCTGGGTGTCAGTTTGATCGGTGTTTTCATCCTCATTTTCATCACTCTTTTGATCCTCTTCCCCGGATGGTTTGCTGGAGTCATCTTTTAAATCTTTATTGTCATTCTTTTCATTTGATTTGATGTAGCTGCCTGTTGAGACGCCTTCTTTCTTCGCTTTTTCCCTCGTTTGCATATCTGACTCGAGAGATTCCATGCGGTATGTCGTTTTATATTTTTCAGTCACATCATTCAGCTGTTTTTTCACAGCCTTTTTATATGTATTGTCTTCTGTGTTTTCATAAACAGTGGAAATCAATATTTCTTTCGATTTCTTTACATACCCGTGTTCACTGCAGTCGGTTATAATATCGTCAATCACCTTTTTAAAATCAGTCTTCTCCCAATCATCTATATCATTCACGACTTTCTGTCCCTCATCGTTTAGAGGCGTCAGTTCAATCACTTCATAATCGCTGTTTAACGCCATTTCGACGCTTGGATTGATATCGATTGTCATATACGCATAGGCCTTATTATTAGAAAAAACGGGGAGAACTATAAAAATAAAGAGCATAATAGCAGTCATCGTAAAAATCCCCATTTTGAAAGGGCGCAGTTTAAAAAAATCAAAAAAGCTGGCCCTTCTGCCCATGCGTGTTTCATGCGGAAGCATGATTTCTTCTCCGATTTCATAGCTGTGTCGATCATTTTTGGCTTTTAAAAATTGTCCGTCAGGGGTCAGCAACGTGACGAATTTTTTATTTTTCTCTACTATAATCCCTCTTCTCATGAGTGCAGCACCCCTTTAAGATAATCTTTTAAATAAATATAATCACCCGTAATGATAATACACATCGCAATAATATATTTTCTGTTTCTCTCAATCGTTTTTCGGCTTACAGAGACAAGCTGTTCCAGCTGTTTGACCGGAAGCTGCTTCTTTGTATACAGGATAGCGGCCAATTCTTCATGTTCAACAAGCGTCATTGCCACCTTTATGGCGTTTTGCCTTGCATCCGTGTGCTTTGGAGAATTTTCAAGCAGTTCTTTAAACGATAAACCATAATCCTTGAGCTGCTTTTGAAAATAGAGGATTTCCTCCCGCCTCTGCTCCTGTTCAATCTGACGGCGGTATTCATCTATGGAAAGCTCGGCTTCAATCAGGCTTTGTGATGACTCCTGATCGTCTCCTTCCTGTAAATCGATATTTATATTTTGTGCGCTTCTGGCTTCTTTTCTAATGTAATCAATGACTTTTCTTTTTATAATAAGCTCAGCAAATGCGAGCAGAGAATTTCCTTTTTCAGGTGAATATTTTTCTATAGCTTCATTAAACGCGATCAGTCCAATACTGAACTCATCGTCTTTTTCATCTATATATCGTTTACAAACGGATGAAACCGTCTTTGCGATAAATGGCTTATATTGCTGTATTAATTCATTTTGCAGATCTTTATTGCCTTTTTGTATACTCTCAACAGCTTTTTCAAGTGTTTGCTTCTTTTTTCCCAATTTAAACAAAAGGCTAAGCACTGGTTTCACCTCAGTTCCTCCCTATAACTACTCATTAATGATAGCTAATTTGATAGGGATTCGCAAAGGAGAAAAAGAAATATTGATTTCCAATGTCTCAATTATGACAAACCATTCTGACGTCCTATACATGATTTCGTGCCTTTCTAAAGAATTAAGGGGGTTTAATGCGTGTTTTTTGTAACAAAGATGTTATAAAAATGTTATTTTATTTCGCTTATGAAAACGCTTCAAACACAAAAAGACTCTGCTTTTAAGCAGAGTCTTTCAGATTACGCCCGTTCACGGGTGCTGTTTTTTTGCTCGTTTTGTGCGCCCTCCGGCTGTTTTTTCCCACCTGACATAAACCAGCCGCAAACCGCGATTGCTGCTAAGACACCCCAGAATATCAGCTTCCATGTTCCAGAATGAATAAAGTGCTCAGAAACAACCGCTATGTCGCGATGGGCAAGCGTATATAAAGCAAGCTTCACTCCGACCCAGCCGACAATCACAAAGGCTGCTGTTTCTAGGCTTGGACGTTCCTTTAATAACTTCACAAACATGGAAGCCGCAAACCGCATGATCACCAGTCCGATGATACCGCCGGCCAAAATGACGAGAAATTGTCCTCCGTCAAGTCCGCCGATCTGCGGGAGTGATGTCCCAGGAAGTGTAACCGCCAGCGCTACTGCTGCTAAGATGGAATCAACAGCAAACGCGATATCTGCCAGTTCAACTTTTAAAACAGTCGGCCAAAAACCGCTTTGCTTCGTCTCTTTATGTGTGTCTTCTTTCTTAAATACATATCTTTTCAATAAGTGGCTTGCTGAGATATACAGCAAATAGATCGCGCCAATCGCTTGAACCTGCCATACGTTGACCAAGAAAGAAATTGCAAATAAAGAGCCAAATCGCAGAACAAAAGCCCCTGCCAATCCATAAAATAACGCTTTTTTTCTTTTTTCCTCCGGCAAATGTTTTACCATTACCGCCATAACCAGCGCGTTATCGGCGGCTAAAATCCCTTCCAGCCCGATCAAGACGAGAAGAACCCAACCATACTCTAATAATAATGCTGCATCCATAAATGATACCCTCCCAAAAAAGTTGTTTTCTTTCTCTTCATCCGATCTTATGCCGGCCGGACCATGCAAAAAAGACCTTTGCCGACATAAGGCAAAGGTCTTGCTAGACATGAATTCAGGCATGCCAACAAAGCCGATGGATACAATCCATGAAATGACGACTTTGTTTCCGGAATACATTCCGGACGCTACTCCCCTTTGGGATTTCAAGAAATATGATTTTATACGTCAATGATATGCGCAGCGCAATGATTTGTCAACGTTTATTTTTCAAAAATACAGATAATTGTTCGGAATGCGTGCGTTTCTTCCTCTTTTTCATCAGTAAGTAGAGCAGGAAAAGCGCCAAAATCGCTATCCCGATCGGAAGCATATATTGATCAAGAATAGAGCCGACTTCCTTCCAATTTTCACCGAGCTTCACACCGAGATAAACATATACAAATGTAATCGGAAGCATAGCAATGAATGTATAAAGCGAAAACACCCAAACATTCATTTTTGCAATTCCGCACGGTATGGAAATCAATGTCCTGATGCCAGGCAAGAAACGGCCGCTGAACGCGACAAAGCCCCCATGTTTTTTGAAAAATTCATCTGACTTATCAAGCGCTTCAGGTTTAATAAAGAGATACTTCCCAAAACGTTCAAGAAACGGCCTTCCTCCGTACCGGCCTATCCAATACAGCGTAAGCGGACCGGCCACTCCCCCAAGCGATCCTGCCAAAACAACGCCGGCAAGTGTCATATCGCCTTTAGATACCCAATAACCCGCAAGCGGCAAGACGACTTCGGCCGGAATAAACTCAATGCTGAGCGCTAGAAATATTCCAAAATAAGATAAGCTTTTAAATGCTTCTATCCATGACATAACCAGCTCTTCGATAGCCACCAACTCCCTTGCTTCATGTTTATGTATCATACATTTTTGTTTTTTCGGAAAACGTCAAGATGATTTTAACACATTTTTCACGGTCAGTTGAACTAAAAATAGATCTCCCTCGTATTTCTATCGTTTTGAAGGCTGAAACTCTGCGGTTAAGCAGCCGATAATAAAGAGAGTCAACAAGACTGGAACACACGATACGGGGGGAATCTCCATTTGGAAATACACGTTACGTATAATACGACGCTCATATGTTTATCTATTCTAATTGCCTGTACCGCCTCGTATATTTCCCTTGAACTTTCAAGGAAAGTCACCATCAATACAGGCTTAAAAAGTAAAATTTGGCTGATCGGCGGCTCACTTATTATGGGATTCGGTATTTGGTCAATGCATTTTGTAGGGATGATGGCCGTCCATATGGAAATGCCGATGGAATATGAATTCATGCCTTTAATGGCAGCCATTGGCGCATCTGTTTCGGGATCATTTGTGTCATTATATTTTGTCAGCCGGCACATTCTTACATATTACAGACTGCTTACCGGATCAGTTGTGCTTGGCGCATCTATTGCTTCTATGCACTATATCGGAATGTCTGCCATTTCCCGGGTAATGATTATTTACGAACCGATTTTATTTACAGTTTCAATTATCATTGCGATTGCAGCCTCTTTCGTCTCGTTAAAAATATTCTTTGACTTGGCCGTAAAAAAACATTCTGAGCATCTTATATTCTATAAAGTCGTCAGTTCAATTGTAATGGGTATTGGGATTTCGGGCATGCACTACACAGGGATGCTTGCGGCAACTTTCCATAAGGACATGGCTCCGCCCGGAAGCCATATGGAGGTGCAAACGTTTCATTGGTCAATTTTTGTTACTTTAATTATTTTTTGTATCCAAACGTTATTGTTATTCAGTTCCCATGCAGATCGAAAGTTTATTAAACAGAGCGAACGCATAAAAGATAACGAACAGCGATTTCAGTCTTTAATCGTCCACAATATTGATGCAATCTTTATTTTATCATTAGAAGGAGACATAATATCTTCCAATCACGCTGGTGAGGAAATGATCAGCAAATTTGGCTTCAGCATGCATGACTGGAGGAATTACACATCACTGAAGGTTAAGCGCCTTTTTGAGCAAGTTAAAAAAGATAAACAAGCGATGAACAGCGATAGCGATCTTATCACTGAAAAAGGCCAGTTTCACTTAAATATTACGCTTATACCTGTTGAGGTCAATCAGGAACTAGACAGCATTTATGTCATTTGCAAAGACATGACGAAGCAGTACAAAGCAGAAAAAGAAATCCATAGAATGGCTCATTATGATTCGCTTACAGACTTACCTAACAGAAGGCATGCCATCTCTCATCTAACAAAGGTGCTGAATCGCGAGCATTCCTTGCATTATAACACCGCTGTATTCTTTCTCGACTTAAACCGGTTTAAAGTGATTAACGATGCATTAGGGCATAATGTCGGTGATCAATTGCTTCAGTTTGCAGCTAAACGCCTGTCATCTGTAGTCCCTGATAACGGATTTATCGCCCGTCTTGGCGGTGATGAATTTATTATTATATTAATAGACGCCAATACAGGAACAGGCGAAGCAGATGTTTTAGCAAGAAAAATTATCCAAAAATTCAAAAAACCTTTCAAAATTCAAGATCACACCCTTGTCACATCTGTCAGTATCGGGATTGCGATATCTCCAAAAGACGGGACGGATGGCCTTGAATTGATGAAAAAGGCTGATATGGCAATGTATGCGGCTAAAGAACGAAACAAAAGCAAATACAGATACTATTCTTTTTCAATCGGCAACAAAGAAACCGTCAAGCTTAACCAAGAGATGGTACTCAGAGAAGCAATCGAAAACGATAGATTTGTCTTGCATTATCAGCCGCAATTCAGTGTGAAAAAACAAAAAATGACAGGAGCAGAAGCACTGATACGCCTTGTGACACCAGACGGGCAACTGCGTCCGCCCGGAGAATTCATCGGTGTTGCAGAAGAAACGGGACTTATTATTGATATCGGAAAGTGGATTATAGATGAAGCATGCAAGCAGGCAAGGATTTGGCATGACAAAGGCTATGATCTTTCTGTCGCCATTAATATTTCCGCCAGACAGTTTCAATCTAAAGATCTGATTCCCCTCATCAAGGATACGCTTAATAAATACCAGCTTCCTCCGCAGCTTCTTGAAGTGGAGGTGACGGAAAGCATGACAATGGACAATCTCGATCACTCCAAAAAGGTTTTGTCATCCCTAACAGAATTAGGAATCAGAATCAGTATTGACGATTTCGGTACTGGTCACAGCTCCCTTAGCTATTTGAAGGACTTCCCGATTCACAGGCTGAAGATTGACAAATCATTTATTGACGATATTCAGACCCATCCTAAATCAGAGCAAATTACCGGAGCTATTATTGCCATGGGGCATCAGCTGTCTTTGCAGGTGATTGCCGAAGGTGTGGAAAATGCAGCTCAAAAGCAGCTTCTTTTTGAAAAAGGCTGCGACCATTTGCAGGGCTTCTTTTTCAGCAGGCCAATACCTCCGGAACAATTCGAACAATTCATTATTGAACAGCCGTCGCAATAACAGCGCCGGCTTTTTTTCACCCATAAGTTACTACACATGAATCGTACTCCTTCTCTTCACACTAAAGAAAAAAAGGGGTTTATCGATATGCATACAATGTGGAAGGGATCGATCAGCTTCGGATTAGTAAACATCCCCATCAAGCTATATGCGGCCACAGAAGATAAAGATATTAAACTGCGCAGCCTCCATAAAGAGGATCACGCACCAATCAAATACGAGAAAGTTTGCACAAATTGCGAAAAAACTCTTAGTCCTGATGAAATTGTGAAGGGATATGAATATGTAAAAGGAAAATATGTAGTGCTGACGGACGAAGATTTAAAAAGCTTAAAACAGGAGCATGAGGAGAAAGCAGTTGAGATTGTTGACTTTGTTCAGCTTCAGGAAATTGATCCGATTTATTTTAACCGCTCCTACTTTGTCGGCCCCGGGGATAATGGGACGAAGGCCTATACCCTGCTGCGTGAGGCGCTGCGCTCAACCGGAAAGATCGGTATCGCCAATATGACAATCAGGTCAAAGCAGCAGCTGGCGATTCTCCGCGTTTATGAAAATTGTATCGTCATGGAGTCTATCCATTATCCCGATGAGGTCAGAAGCGCCGCTCAAGTCCCAGGTGTACCTGATCAATCGAATGTAAACGATAAGGAACTGCAAACTGCTATCACATTAATAGATGAGCTGACTGCTAAGTTTGAGCCTGAGAAATATGAAGACACGTACCGACAGGCGCTGCTGCAAAGAGTCAACGACAAGCTAGAAAATAAAGAAACGGCTGTCACTCCTGATAAAGCGCCACCTCGTGAAGATGTCATTGACCTGGTAAGCGCTCTGCAAGCCAGCATCGACAGAACCAGAAGGCCGAACCGGGAGACACCGGCTGCCGCACCTGCACAAGCCGCTGAACCGAAAGGAGCCGGAGATAAAAAACAAAAAACAACTAGAAAAAAAGCCTCCGGCACATCATAGCGCATGGCGTTTACCATGCAGCCGGTCTTAACTTCGTCACCGCCAATCGGAGCAGAATGGCGTTACGAAGTAAAATATGATGGGTACCGCTGTATTCTCCGCATCCATTCTTCAGGTGTGACCTTAACCAGCAGAAATGGTGTGGAGCTCAGCAGCACCTTCCCTGAAATCACACAATTCGCCAAAACTGCCTTTCAGCACCTAGAAAAAGAGCTTCCGCTGACACTTGACGGTGAAATCGTATGTTTGGTGAATCCCTGTCGTGCAGATTTTGAATACCTTCAAGTGCGGGGGCGTTTGAAAAGGCCAGACAAGATTCAGGAATCGGCAAACGCGCGGCCGTGCTGCTTTCTCGCCTTTGATTTGTTAGAGCGAAGCGGAGAAGATGTAACGCTTCTTTCGTATTTGGACCGCAAAAAATCTCTGCGTGAACTCATATCCGCAGCAAAGCTTCCTGCATCTCCAGATCCTTACGCAAAAGAAACCATTCAATCCATTCCCTGTTATGATCATTTTGATCAACTCTGGGAGATGGTAATAAAATATGACGGAGAAGGAATTGTAGCGAAGAAAACAAACAGCAAATGGCTTGAAAAGAAGCGGTCGTCCGATTGGCTCAAATATAAAAACTTTAAACAAGCTTATGTTTGCATAACAGGGTTCAACCCTAACAACGGGTTTCTGACGGTATCTGTGTTAAAAAACGGAATAATGACACCGATTGCCTCTGTCTCGCACGGAATGCGCGATGAGGAAAAAAGCGCTATACGCGAGATTATGGAACAGCACGGACATCAAACACCCTCAGGCGAATTTACGCTTGAACCTTCGATTTGTGCAGCTGTTCAATACTTAACAATTCTCCAAGGCACATTAAGAGAGGTATCGTTTATCGGTTTCGAATTCCAAATGGACTGGACCGAATGCACGTATGCGCAAGTCATACGACACTCCAAACCGGTTCACCCAAAGCTCCAGTTCACAAGCCTGGATAAAATCATATTTGAAAAGAATAAAAAAACAAAAGAAGATTTTATTCAGTATATGATTGAAGTCAGTGACTACCTGCTCCCATTTCTGAAAAACCGGGCTGTCACCGTCATCCGCTATCCGCATGGATCTAGGAGCGAATCATTTTTCCAAAAAAACAAGCCGGACTATGCGCCGGATTTTGTTCAGTCTTTCTATGATGGAAGCCATAAACATATTGTCTGTGAGGATATGTCTACATTGCTATGGCTTTGCAACCAGCTTGCTTTGGAGTTTCACGTTCCTTTTCAAACCATTAAAAGCAGGCGTCCGGCTGAGATTGTCATTGATTTAGACCCGCCTTCGCGAGATGACTTTCTTATGGCCGTGCAGGCCGCAAATGAACTGAAGCGGCTGTTGGATTCCTTTGGCATCACATCGTACCCGAAGCTGTCCGGCAACAAAGGCATCCAGCTTTATATTCCATTGTCTCCCGAGGCATTTACGTATGAAGAAACACGCCAATTTACGCAGCTGATCGCAGAGTACTGCACCAATGCAATTCCCGAGCTCTTTACCACTGAACGCTTGATTAAAAACAGACACGGCAAATTGTATCTTGATTATTTGCAGCATGCAGAAGGAAAAACGATTATCTGTCCCTATTCGACGAGAGGAAATGAGCTTGGGACTGTTGCAGCCCCGCTCTACTGGCATGAGGTGCAATCATCTTTAACACCCGCTCTGTTTACAATTGATACGGTCATCGATCGAATTAAGAAGCAGGGCTGCCCATTTTTTGATTTTTACCGCAACCCGCAAGACGAACCGCTTAGCGCTATATTGCATCAGTTGAAGAAAAAGAGCTGACTAATGAAGTCAGCTCTTTCCGTGTTTAACTGTACTTTTTTTCTAACCGCTCTTTTTCCTGGCGCTGGAGCGGGCTCAGCTGCTCATTATACAAATCAATATCGATCGCGTATTTCGGCCGTCTTTTCACTTCAGAAAAAATCGTTCCAATATACTCTCCGATGATGCCAATTCCCATCAATTGCAACCCGCCCAAAAACCAAATGGATATGATAAGAGACGCCCAGCCTGCATTCGTATGGCCGAGCAGCTTTTGAATAAACGCGCCAATCCCTGCCACAGCGCTGAGGAAAAACAAAACAAACCCTAAAAGCGTAAAGAATCGAATTGGTGCGACACTGAATGAAGTAATCCCGTTAAAAGCGAAGGATAGCATCTTTTTCAGCGGATATTTCGTTTTGCCGGCAAAGCGTTCCTTGCGGTCATACAAAACTTCGGCCGATTTAAAGCCGATCATGGGGACAATACCTCTTAAAAACAGATTCGCTTCCGGATAACGCTCAAGCTCTTCAAGGGACCTTTTATTCATTAAACGAAAATCAGCATGATTATAAATTAATTTAATCCCAAGCTTATTCATGAGACGATAAAACCCTAACGCGGTCGTGCGCTTGAAAAAGGTATCGGTTTTTCTGCTCCGGCGTACACCGTAAACGATCTCGCAGCCCTCATGATATTTCAGCATAAAATCCCGGATCACAGAGATGTCGTCCTGAAGATCAGCATCGATCGAAATGACGCAGTCTGACCTATTCTTCGCTTTATGCAGTCCGGCTAAAAGCGCTTTTTGGTGGCCGACATTGCAGGCTAATTTTAAGCCGGTAACCTTCTTGTTTCTTATGCTCTCCATAGCAATCAAAGCCCAAGTGCGGTCTTTGCTGCCATCATCGACAAACAGAATTTTACTGTCTTCAGCAATTAATTTTTCTTTAATTAAATCATCTACAACCTCTGTCAGCTGACGGCTTGTTTCTTGAAACACTTCCTCTTCATTGAAACACGGGACGACGATGGTTAATACTGGCTGTGACTGTTTCAATCGATATCCTCCTTATCTTGTTTCATATAAATAAATGCGCCAGGCGGAATCTTTATGGTCAAACGTCTTTACGAGCGCGAGATGGTTTTGTTCAGCATTCATGATCGGAACTGAAGAAAAAATGTACCGTCCACCCATTTTTTTAAATACATCTGTATTTAATTGAAGGTTGTTGATCGTTTTCTTCGAGTTCTTTTTGAAATCATATCGTTTACCGAGTTCATCGACAAAAAGGTAGCAGCGGCTGCCCCATTCATCAAAATATTGTTTCAGCCGAGAATTTTTTTCCAGCTCTTTTTCAATGATTTTCCTAAATTCATATTTATATGAAAGCGGATACAGATTGTTATACGTATCTAACGTATAAAACCCGTTATATTGGGCGATAGACGGATGCAGTCCGATGCTCGCCACCCTATACGAATCTTGCGGACGTCCGATATATTCCTTAATCTCTTTGAATTGCTCTGATGCATAAAACTCCCTGAATGTCGGCGCGTTGTAATGAACACCATACGTATATTCTTCATTAAAAGGCGCCAACACCATCAGCTGTGCAGCGACTGCGGCGTACACAAGCCATTTCCATCCTTTCCCCATCCGCCAAATGAGATATAAAGCAAGTGCAAAGCTCACGTATATAACAAGCGGCCGAAGAAAATGAAAACGGGCAAAATTAAATTCTGCTAAAAAAGCAAATTTCTGCTTTGGAACAGCCCAAATTTTGTTGAACCAAAACGCATACCATAATGACAACCCGTAATTAAGCACACATAAAAACAGATAAACATTTTCTGGCTTTGTCCGATTTCGTTTGAACAGCAGAGCAGCAAATACGACCAGCAGGATCGGAAGGATGACAACGGTATGAACGGTCATCACATGATTATGGCCATAGACAAAGTTTTTTACGGAAAGCCGAAGAGAATGCCAAACGTCATGCCTAGATGAGATAAATTCGATACGATGCATCGGTGCGTGCTCAAACAGCATCGAATAGACAAGCCGATATTCAACGAAAAGATAAATACTCGTCATAAATGCAATACTGCCTAAGAACATCAAATTCCATCTTCTTTTTGTAATGGCATCATACAGCCAAAAACACGCCATCCCTGCCAGGAAAAAGAAAAAGCCTAGAACAAAGCTTGAGTATAGAGGGAGCAAGCCCAGCGTCAGCCACTCTCTCCATGAGATATCCCCTTTTCGGATATTTAAAAAAGCCCACAGTGCCAAGGGATACCCAAGCGTACTCAGCATTCCCGAAGGCCAGAACGGTGTTAAGGCAAATGCAAGCGATACGCCAATTCGGATAAAAGCCGCTTTTGGTTCCGGGATTATATGTTTCTTCAGCAGCACATACATTCCAAAAAAAGCGACAACTCTTGTAACCGTCTGGCTTATTGCATAGGCGGTCATGGAAGAAAAGAAAGCATGGAGCCAAACAATTCCGCTCCACTCGGTGCCAAAGGCATCCCGGGGCAGCCCGTTAATGATTTGCGGAATGGCAGCGTCAACCTTGCCGACGATTTCTCCGCTATCGGCCAGAACCTTGTACCAAGCGATGTTGGAATCTAAATTATCGTGGACCCGGATATGGGCATCTTCCTTTAAAATAAAAAGCGGGGATACATACAATAAAAGAAGAAATAATGCGATCCAGAGATAATATGTTTCTTTTTTTTGTTGTCTCATCAATCGTAACATTGCTTACACATCCATTTGTTATTCTGACTCCGTCGGCATGTTCTGCCTCATGTGTCAAAATTTATTATCCCTTTTCCCTTCCAAATCATTCATCATATGACAATCCGTTTTTCAGCCTGTCTCTACCCATTAATTCCCGCTATCCATAGGGCTTGATCACTTACTATACTGATAGAAGGGAGGGGATATATTTTGTTTACAATCTTACTTTCATTGGCCATACCCGTATTTGTGCCATTTCTATATAAAGCGAACCGCAATACAAAAGATGTGAAAGTCAACACCATTTCAATCGACCAAAAAGACGGCCTTCCAGCCAGAAAAAAATTAAATATCCTTCATTTATCTGATCTTCACTTGGAAAACATTTCAGTCTCACCTGAGGAGCTGTATCATTTAACAAAAGATCAGCCTGTGGACATCATTGCTCTTACCGGGGATTTTCTTGATCGGAAACGTAATATTCCGAAACTGGCAGGTTACTTGAACGCCTTGCAAAAGCTAAAGCCTGCATATGGAATGTACGCGGTGTTCGGTAACCACGATTATGTATTGAAAGAAGAGGACTTTCAGAGATTGAAGCGAGTTTTAGAGGAAAACGGCTGTATCACGCTGCAAAATGAACATGTTCGAATCGAGACGGCTGCAGGGCCAGTCAATATTATCGGCATTGATGATTACAGTACGAATCGGAGTAATATCACCGGCTCTTATCAAAGTCTGGAAAATGGCTATCATCTTGTCTTAACACATGACCCAAATATTATTCTGGATATGAAAGATGTTCATTATGATTACCTGCTGTCAGGGCATTTTCACGGCGGGCAAATTCACTGGCCAAAACCGTATCATTTGGTAAAAATGGGAAAGCTCGTGCGAATGAACATGATTAAAGGCCTTCATTATCATCACGATAAACCATTTTATATCAGTGAGGGCTTGGGACAAACCGGCGTAAATATCCGTGTCGGAAGCCGCCCTGAAGTGACATTTCATCAGATTTAATCAAAAAAGACTGTGCTGACCGAGGCATCAGTCTTTTTTTTGATAGGTTTTCTGCAGCTTTTCTTTTGAGATAAACAAATAGGATGAATTCGGTAAATGCCGCAAGCTCACAGGCTTTGAAGTCAAATATAAAATCGGCACATGAGACACTTTTTTAAAGCATCTGTAAAAAGGGTTCACCGGGGTGATCACATCAAAGCCGAGCCTTTCCACACCTTTGTCAAGCATTGTAATCCCAATGATTCCTTTGATTTTCTCGCTTTTTTTATGATTGTTGATATAGTCAAGAAGAAGCGGCATCGATTGATATACTTTCTGATAAATAATGATTCCTTTTCTGACCGCGCTCTCAATGCTTTGCAGTTCTCTTATCAGCTTAATATTGTGCAGATGAATTTTAACGAGCACATCATTTTTTCTTATATGCGTTCCATCGCTCAGCACGACATGATGTCCTTTATACTTCGTCAGCCTGACTCGAAAAACGCTTTTTTGATCGTTGTCAATCAAGCTTAGCCTTGAAAAAAAGAAATAAATCGGATCAACCACTCTCCATATGGAAAGGAAACAGGTTTTCATCTCTTCACCTTCCTCATAATCAAAAACACCCTTATATTTTGTGAACGTTCTCCTCAAAATATAGTTGCCATATTTTTTTAGGAGGACTGTCATGAAAAACATTCTCATTTTTCCTTTTTTAAGCATTTCCACCGGCCATCATCATGTGGCTGATGCATTGCAGGCTGAATTAGAGTCTCAAGGGCTGGCAGCTGAAAAGATTGATATCTTTTCACATTCGTATAGGCGGTTAGAAAAATTGTCCTCCGTGGCTTATTTAAAATGGATTCAATATTTCCCGAAAACGTACAGCGGCATTTACAGGCTCCTCGCCTGCGGAGAATTTCAGCATGACAAACGCTATTTCATGTACGAATGGCTGTTCACACAGCAAATGAGGCACATCCTCCAAGAAAAACAGCCTGATATCGCCTTCTGCACACATGCGCTGCCTTCTTATCTGCTGAACCGACTAAAGCCTGAATATCCGAATCTGACGGTTGTGAATGTATACACTGATTTTTTCGTGAATCAATTATGGGGACGGAAGAACATTGATTACCATTTTGTTCCGAGCACGGAAGTAAAGAAGCAGCTAATATCAGAGGGTATCGATCAGAACAACATATACTTGACCGGCATTCCAGTTCACCAAAATTTTGAAATGGAATCAGCAGATACCTTGCAGCACCACCCGCCATATACCATCATCATCACAGGGGGCAGTATGGGGGTCGGTGGGATTTTAAAATGGGTGCAGGAACTGTCGCCAGGCGGAAAGATCTTATACAAAATATTATGCGGCAGAAACGAAAAGCTCTACTCCTATGTCAAAAGTTTACACCACCCCTTGATTGAGGCGATTCCTTATCTTCACAGCAAAGCAGAGATGAACCGTTTGTACGAACAGGCGACAGGCATCATGACTAAACCCGGAGGCGTGACCATCAGTGAATGCTTACAGAAACGGCTTCCGGTATTTATTTATCATGCACTGCCGGGACAGGAGGAAATGAATTTAAACCTTCTACATGAAAGGAAACTCGTCACAGATATGAGAAACTGGGACATGCAGAAAGCAGAAGAGTATATCGCGGCATTTTTTCAATCGAACGAACAGATGAAGGAGTATAAAAAACACGTCAATGGATACCTTGGCGAAATGTCTGATAGGAAGATTAAAGATGTTTTAAAAAGAATCATATGGAAACAAAAAAACACTCTCCTGAAACAGAGAGTGTAGAATAGTTAACGAAACAGCAAATGCTGGCTGTGTATGCCTGCTTTCTTGAGCAGGACGATCAGCTGGTCCTGTTCATCAGGCGAAAGGCCTGAAAACGCTCTCGCAATACGCAGTGCATGAATCGGATAAATTTTATCCAAATACTCATTTCCCTTGTCAGTTAAATGTGCGTAAACAGAGCGTTTATCTTTCGGGTCCTGCTCCCTTACTAAAAACCCGTTTCTTTCTAGTTTGTCAATAACATATGTGACGTTTCCGCTTACAAGCAGAAGTCTCGACCCAATTTGCTGTAATTTTTGCGGGCCTCTTGTGTACAGGAGCTCCAGTACAGCAAATTCAGTGGGATTAAAACCGTGCTCTTTGCTATCACGGATACTATGTTCGGACACACTTTTGAAAGCCCTTGCAAAAACTCTGTACAAATTCATCGCACGCTCAACTTCTTCTTCGTTAAACGATAATCTCATCATATCTACCTCGTATATAGGATTTTTATAAAAAAATAATGAAAACCCTTACATATAATAAGAGTTCAGTCCCTTACTATACGTATTCGCTATAATTCGAGAAATTCCTTCTAAAAGCAAAAAAATCCTTATACATTATCTTGTATAAGGATAATTTTTATGATTTGTAATGCTTCGAAAGAAATAAGCGTATTCTTTCCGAAGCTCAGAAATCGTCATTTTGTTCATGACCTCTTTATTATAAACCCCTATCTGATAGAGTTTTTCAGAATAATGGCGTCGTTCTTTTTCTAAAGCGGATTTCAATAAATTACTCATAGCGTCCTCCTTCATTTTGAGGTATCCTATACAAAAGATACTCTTTTTAAATGAACGTGGTATGAATCTAATGTAAAGAATTTATGTTTACGAAGATTTTCGGTATTGTCCGTTTTGAACCGATCTTAATAATTGAAAAGCCTGTTCTCCGGCAAGCTGCATAAACGTCTCCAGCATTTCATCACGCTTGATATCCAACTCTATAATTTCTTTTGCCAGTGAGACTGCTTTTTCTTCCTCCATGATTATCCTTCCTCCTCGTTTGATTCGTTACATAAAGGATAAAACGCGCTTGGGTGTTACGCATTATTCTTGTTAATTTTTCTTCCGTATTTTTTCAAAAATCTTCTATTTGATGTTAGAAAATATGACAAGCGTCAGGTTTTTTCTATTTGTTTTTTATATACTATTATCAAAAGACATCCAGGGGTGGAAAAATGACCACAGAAGATCATTCTTATAAAGACAAAAAAGTGATTTCAATCGGAATTGTGAGTGAATTGACAGGATTGTCCGTAAGACAGATCAGGTATTATGAGGAACGAAAGCTCATTTACCCGCAGCGTTCTTCAAGGGGGACAAGAAAATACTCCTTTGCCGATGTGGAGCGGCTGATGGATATCGCCAATAAGCGTGAAGACGGCGTACAGACGGCAGAGATTTTAAAGGATATGCGCAAAAAAGAACAGATGTTAAAAAACGATCCGCAAGTGCGGAAAAAAATGCTGGAGGGGCAGCTTAATGCTCACTTTCGGTACAAAAACCGTTAAATAATAAAAGTCCGGCTCGCAGTTGAGACGGACTTTTTACGTTTATAATGAGTGAATGAATGCAGTGGCAATGCCAAAGTAGATTAATAAAGATAAAATATCGTTTAACGTTGTAATCAGCGGTCCAGAAGCAATCGCCGGGTCTACTTTCAGTTTGTGCAAAATAATAGGGATAATCGTTCCTGACATCGTGCCGATGATTAAGGTTAAGAACAGTGAAGAGGCGACAACAAATCCCAAAAGCGCATTCCCCTGCCATATGATAGAAACAATCGCAATCAGCACAGAACAAACCGCTCCGATAAAAATACTTGTTCTGAACTCCCGGAAGATCAGGCGCACAATCGTTTTTTTGTTCATTTCTTCTTTAGACAAACCTCTGATAACAACCGCAAGAGATTGTGTTCCCGTATTTCCTGTCATCCCTGACACCATCGGCATGAAAAACGCAAGCGCGACAACCTGCTTCAGCGCGTCTTCAAAATAGCTGATAATGCTTCCTGAAATCAGTCCGATAAACAAGAGTAAAATCAGCCATGGCAGACGCCGGTATGCCGCCACGTAAGCTTTTGTGTCAAAGGTGATGTCTTTACCGGAAGCGGCAAATTTTTCGTAATCCTCATCAGCTTCCCGAATAACAACGTCGATAATATCATCGACCGTCACAATGCCGACAAGCACGTTGTTTTCTTCTACAACCGGTATTGCCAAAAAATCGTAACGTTCTATCAGGCGGGCAACTTCTTCCTGGTCCTGAAGAGCATCTGCTGATATGACGCGGGTAAACATTAAATCCTGCACCTTTTCTTCAGGTTCACCCAGAATCAAATCGCGGTAGGAAAGAACCCCAACCAGCTGTTTGCTTTCATTAATAACATATAAGTAGTTGATCGATTCAGCTATTTCAGCGAAGCTTTTCAGTTTGACGACCGCGTCTTTTACCGTGTAATGCTGAGGAATCCACACATACCGGTTTGTCATCATGCGTCCCGCTGAATCAGCCGGGTAATTCATCAAGAGCTGTACAGCTTTTGACTCTGACGCTTCCATGCTGGACAAAAGCTGTTCCTTCAGTTCTTCGTCCATTTCTTCAAGCAATTGAGCGAGGTCATCGTTGTCCATTTTGTTCATCGCCAGTGTTGCTTTTGTTTTTCCGACTTTATTTAAGACGACAAGCTGAAATTCGCGTTCCAGCTCCCCGATCATATCAGTGATATCGTCTACAGTTAAATAAGATAAATAGCGGGCGCGGTGTTTTTCCGGCATTTCTTTAAAAATAAATGCCATGTCATAGGGCTGAAGCTCATCAATAACACTTCTGAAATCCCTGATTTTCCCGTCTCGCAGTAAAATAATGATGCGTAAAATGAGTTCGTCATAGGTCATGTTTTGAACCATCGGGACTCGTACCTCCTCTACGGAGACGTGCCGGCCTCGCCAGAAGGTGCGGCAGTTCGTCTCCTCATCGTGTAATCAATTGTCTTGCTGTCATAGTATATGGGTACTTCTTCAGATTGACTCGAATGGGGAGAATCCATACTCCGCACCTCCTTTGATTGGTTTCGTTTTAAAGGCATAAAAAAAGCCTTCGGGATTGAAGGTGAAAGAAGCACGGCAAAAAAAACGTGCGGGCGCCTTCAATCGTAGAGCTTTAGCACTGTATGGCATAGGACAAGCATCCAGCTGCATTAAAAATCACCTTATGTCGATGATTTCTGTTGACCCATTGGCGTCTTTGGACATTTTTGGGCAGCAGCGTATCTCCATACAGGAGCCTCACCTAACGAAGTTCCTAATTGAATTGACACACTGAGATTACAGAAAAAAACAAGCTGTGTCAACTCAAAAAAGTAATAAATACGCTTACATCACAATTACGGAACAAAACAAGGGCCTAAGCCCTTATTCTGTTGTTTGTGTCTCGTCATCTTCAGAAAGCAAATGATACGTTTCATGAAGAAATAAGGCATACTCTCCTTCCTTCGTCGGATGAGGGACATATTCAGCCTGATTGATGTATTGCTCCTCTTTCTTTTCCATGCGTTTCGCCTCCTTTTCTACTTAGATTGTCCAAAAGAAGGTTTCTTATCATGAAAAACCCCCGCTGCAGCGGGGGTTTTGATTAGTCATCTATCTCCTGTTTGATAATGCGTCCATCTTTTGCGGAAATTTCAAATTCTGTCTCAGTTCCTTGCTTCGTTTGGATTTCCATTTCATAGATGTAAGCACCGTCATCTTCGTCAAGCTTACTTTCTGTTACGGTTCCACCTGTTTGCTTTAAAGCAATTTCTTCAGCTTCTTCTTTGGTTATGGCGACTTGTTCTGCTTTCTCCTTTAACGGGTCATTAAGCGCTTGTTTTGTATGAATATCTACATAAACGTCGTAGTCTTCACCTTCTTTTTCAATCTCCACTTCATAGACTTCTTTACCGTTGTAAAGGTCTCTGTCAATGTCTTCTACTGTGCCGTCAACAACTGTTTTAGCAATTGCTTCTGCTTCTTGTTCAGTGAGTGCATCCGTCTTAGAAGAAGCCTGTCTGTTTTCATTGTTTTCTTTGGCAAACGTGTTGTAGCTGAATCCTCCGGCCGCTAGGCACCCTGCTAAAAGACCGACCATCCATTTTTTCTTGAGCATTTGTGAGTCCTCCTTTGTTTTGTATGAGTACAGTTTACACACTCAACATGAAAGGAAAACGAGAGCAAGATGAGAATTTGATGAGAAACCGTCAGTCTTCATACACAATGTTAGCTACCTTTCCTGTGTAGGCATTGATTTTCACTGTCGCTTCCTTATTATCAGGAAAATCAACGTCTACTTCAAAGATGAGAGTGCCCTCACTTTCTTCGAGATCTGCGTCATCCGCTGTTCCACCCGTTTTTCGCTCTGCAATTGTTTTGGCTTCTTTTTTCGTAATCGGCGTTTTTTGTTGATCTTTGCTGCTGATTTGATCGGCAGACAAGACTGTTTTTGCCTGCATGTCTACCTTCACTTCGTATGTTTTCCCGTCTTCTTTTTGTATGGTATAAGTGGCAACTCGACTTTGTCGTGTTTGTTTTTTGACCGTTCCCGGCACCCGCTCAAGCGCGAGATGCTCGGCTTCTTTTTCTGTCATGGCAGATGGATTCACTGCTTTTACTCTATTCATTGAAAGAATGTCAGCCGATATTGCGTCTGCTTTTACAAAGTAAGTTCCCTTTTGATTTTCAAGCGTTATAGCATATGTTTTTTTATCCTTTGATTGTGTTGCTTTCGTGACCTTGCCTTCATAAGAGGATTCGACTTTTTTTACGACAGTCTCCTTTGACAATACGTTCTCATGGGTTTGCCGAATGATGAGAAACGTACAGATGATGACAACTAAAATGGCTGCTGCGGCAAAAGATACTGTTTTTATTGTTTTAGTCATCGGCCTCCCCCATTCTGTTCGCTGAATTGCATGGTGACAGCTGTTCCTTGTCCCGGCTTGCTTTTGACAGACAGCTCAATGCCATGCTCATCGGCGATTTGCTTGGCAATGGAAAGGCCTAAACCCGTTCCGCCTGTTTTTCTGTTTCGTGCTTCATCTGCCCGGTAGAACCGTTCGAACAAATGCGGGATATGCTCCTCAGGTATTCCGATGCCTTCATCCCTCACTGATAAAAATGGCCGTCCATTCCTCGTTCCAGCTGACATCTCAATAGGCTTTTCACTATACTTTATTGCATTATCAAGCAAAATGGTCAACAGCTGCTTGATGCGTTCTTCATCAGCCTTTACAAGCAGGCTCTCTTTATCTGTTTCAAGCAATATGTCACGCTGATAAACGGACTGGAGCGTTTGCATAACCGCGCGCGCCGCTTCAATCAGATCGATTGTTTTCAGATCAAGCTCAAGCTCTTGATGACTTTTGGCCAGCGCCAAAAGCTGATTGGTCAGTTTTTTCATATGCACCGCTTCTGAGTGAATGGCTTCTATCGACTCCTCAAGCACCTCCGGCTTTTTTGCCCCCCACCGCTTCATCAGGCTGCTGTAGCTTTCTATAATGGTGAGCGGGGTTTTCAATTCGTGTGAAGCATCTTGAACAAATTGCTGCTGTTTATCATAGTGCTCCTTCAGCATCATTGCCATTTCATTAAATGTCAGCCCCATTTGATACAATTCATCGTTGGACTGTCCTTCTAAAGAAATCGTTTTAAATTCTTTGTCTCGCTGTATGTCTTTCATTGTGATCATTAATCGTCTGATCGGATTGATGATTCGGCGGGCTAGCAAGCTGCCTGCAAAAAAAGAAGCAATGCAGACAGCAGCACTTGCAGCGATTAAGATGATTTTCAACAGAAACAGACTCTCTTCTGTGTTCTCAAGCCTTTCAACCAGCTGAAGAGAAACCACTTGTCCATCGGTCCAAATTACCGGAACAGCAGCCTCGGCAAACAGCTTGCCGTCATGTTTCCTCACATCTGCCGTTTCTCCGCTATGAAAAGAGAGAGGAAAATCTTTATAGGCTTTTTCTTTTGTGATCGTCATAACGGCTTTTTGATCACCATTCACTACACGCACCATGCCATTTGCCGGAAGATAGGCCTGCAGCATATCCTGCAAAGCCACTCCTTCTGTTTCAGCGGCACGCAGCGCTTCGGCAATGTTATCCGTCTCATCAGCAAGCCGGGATGCATCCTTTGATGTCAGCGCAGACGAAAAAATGAGATAGACTGCGGTATGCACCAAAATTAATAAAATCAACAGTGATATTGATGTGTATAGATGAATCTTGGTCTTCAGCTTCATCGTTTACCCCTTAATGGCATAGCCGACCCCGCGAATCGTATGGATCAGCTGTTTTTCGTAAGGATAGTCCAGTTTTTTTCTGATGTATCTTATGTAGACGTCCACGACATTTGTATCACCGATATAATCAAATCCCCATACCGAGCTTAGAATTTGCTCCCGTGTCAGCACTTGCTGCGGATGCTTTAGCATATAGACGAGTAGATCAAATTCCCGCGGCGTTAATTCCACCTCTTTGTCTCCGCGTCTCACTTCACGGGTTTTTTCGTTCACCCGCAAATCGTCATATGTAAGAAAGGTGCCGATATCTTCCGTTTTTGTTCCATTTTGGCGCAGCGCCGCCCTGATTCTCGCAAGCAATTCCTCGATTTCAAACGGCTTGGTGACATAGTCATTTGCACCGATGTCCAGACCTGTTACCTTATCAGGAATACTGTCTCGCGCCGTTAATAATATGACCGGTGTCTGCGGATCAGTTTTTCTCAAGCGGCGCAGCACTTCCAGTCCGCTAAGCCCCGGAAGCATGACATCAAGAAGCACCAAGGAATACCCGCCTTTCGCTGCCGCATCCAGACCTTCTGTGCCATTGTGTTTGATGGTGACGCTGTATCCTTCATATTCCAATTCAAGCTGAAGAACCCTGGCGATTTTTTCTTCATCTTCCACAATTAATATGTTTCCTTTTTCCAAATTTGATCATCCTCTCCCGTCCCTATATGAAAAAAATGATTTCGTTGTTTACAAAATGATTCTTATCATCTATTATGATGTCAAAATAAAAAATTGTATACGGAAAGCACTAGGGGTGCTGTTTTGGCTGAGATAAAGCGCGGAAGAAACGCGCTTTGATCCCTTATGACCCGATCTGGATAATACCAGCGTGGGGAAGTGCAGGTTGACCGAATGGTGTATTTTTTTGTGCGCTTAATCGATCTATGACTGCATATTCCCTTAGGATATGCAGTTTTTTATTTTACCAAAAAAACAGGAGGTCGGAGAAATGGAGCATATTTGCGGTACAAGCAGAATCGCCGGTTTTCGCTTCTCTTTATATCCGATGACGGATGATTTTATCAGTGTGATCAAGTCTGCGCTGAAAAAAACAGATACATCCAAGGTTTGGACGAAAACCGACCATATCAGCACGGTGTTACGCGGATCGATTGATCATATATTCGATGCTGCAAAAGCCATTTACCTTTATGCAGCAAACAGCGAACAACACATCGTCATGAACGGCACGTTTTCCATTGGATGCCCGGGTGACACACAGGGGGATACATATCTTTCCAATGATAAGCGTGTCAATGATGATGCTGTCCGAGGCTTGAAGGCGGAAGCGCCGTGCCAATTTGCCCTTTATCCAATGAACGAGCCGGATTATATGGGATTGATTATGAAGGCTGTCGACATTGCAAAAGCCCAAGGCACTTTCGTACAGGGTGTCCATTACGCGAGCGAGCTTGACGGGGATGCGCATGACGTATTCAGCACATTGGAAGCCGTTTTCCGCATGGCTGAGCAGCAAACAAACCACATCACCATGACTGTGAATCTTTCGGCTAACAGTCCATCAAGAAAAAACAGAAAGCAGGGATAAAATGAAAAGCTGGAAAGTAAAAGAAATTGTCATCATGTCCGTTATCAGTATCGTATTTGCCGTTGTTTATTTATTATTTACACATTTCGGAAACGTGCTTGCAGGTATGTTTGGGCCAATCGCCTATGAACCGATTTACGGCATTTGGTTTATCGTTTCTGTGATCGCCGCATACATGATTCGAAAACCGGGTGCGGCGCTCGTTTCTGAAATCATTGCCGCTCTCGTTGAGTGCCTGCTGGGAAATCCGTCTGGCCCGATGGTCATCGTCATTGGCATTGTTCAAGGGCTCGGGGCTGAGGCTGTATTTCTTGCAACACGCTGGAAAGCATACTCTCTCCCTGTCCTTATGCTGGCCGGTATGGGGTCTTCAGTAGCCAGCTTTATCTATGATCTCTTTGTTTCTGGCTATGCAGCCTATTCACCAGGTTATCTGCTCATTATGCTTGTGATCCGTCTCATTTCCGGCGCGCTTTTGGCGGGGCTTCTCGGAAAAGCTGTCAGCGACTCTCTCGCTTATACAGGTGTGTTAAACGGAATGGCACTCGGAAAGGAACTGAAAAAGAAACGGAAGCGGGCGTCAGAACATGCAAGCCTTTGATGAGCTTCTGACGGTTGAGCAGCTCAGCTTCTCTTATGAAGAAGACGAGAAACCGGTTTTTCAAGACATTTCGTTTGAGCTTCAAAAAGGAAGATGTGTTTTATTATTAGGACCGAGCGGGTGCGGTAAAAGCTCGCTCGCCCTTTGTTTAAACGGTCTATATCCGGAGGCTTGCGACGGTGTTCAGTCCGGACATGTCTATCTATTTCAACAGCCGGTCACAGATGCTGAAACCTCCGAAACGATTGCTCAGCATGCCGGGGTCGTTTTTCAGGATCCTGATCAGCAGTTCTGCATGCTGACGGTGGAGGACGAAATAGCGTTCGGGCTGGAAAATCTGCAAATTCCAAAAGAAGAAATGACAGAGAAAATCAACGCCGTATTAGAAAAATTACGCATTACCCATTTAAAAGAAAAAATGATCTCAACCCTTTCAGGAGGACAAAAGCAGAAAGTGGCTCTCGCCTGTATTTTGGCGATGGAGCCTGAGCTTATTATTTTAGATGAGCCGACCTCTCTTTTAGACCCTTTCTCAGCGCGGGAGTTCGTTCATCTGATGAAGGATCTTCAGCGGGAAAAAGGTTTCAGCCTCCTCGTCATTGAGCACCAGCTTGATGAATGGGCGCCTTGGATTGAGAGAACGATCGTGCTCGACAAATCAGGCAAAAAGGCGCTGGATGGCTTGACGAAAAATCTATTTCAGCATGAAGCGGAGACACTAAAGAAATTAGGCATCGCCATTCCAAAGGTCTGTCATCTGCAGGAAAAGCTGAGTATGCCGTTTACTTTATCAAAAGAGATGCTGTTCAAAGAGCCTATTCCTGCCGGGCATGTCAAAAAGAAGAAAGCCCCTTCTGGGGAGAGTGTGCTTGAAGTCAGCAGCCTTTCGTTCGCGAGAGGACAACAGGCGATTTTCAATGACATCAGCTTTTCGTTGCGCGAAGGCTCCTTAACGGCGCTTGTCGGTCCGAACGGAACTGGAAAATCGACGCTCCTATCAGTTCTGGCCCGTCTCATGAAACCGCAAAGCGGCAAAATCCTTCTCTATGATCAGCCGCTGCAGAAATATAAAGAAAAAGAATTGCGTAAACGGATGGGATTTGTTTTTCAAAACCCTGAGCATCAATTCGTCACCGATACGGTGTATGACGAGCTCCTGTTCGGCCAGAAAGCAAATGCTGAAACTGAGAAAAAAGCGCAACACCTGCTGCAGCGTTTTGGTCTTGCACATTTGGCTGATCATCATCCGTTTGCGATCAGCCAAGGGCAAAAACGGCGACTGAGCGTTGCTACTATGCTCATGCATGACGTAAAGGTTTTATTATTAGACGAACCAACCTTTGGCCAGGATGCCCGCACAGCGGCTGAATGCATGGAAATGATTCAGCGTATCAAGGCAGAGGGAACCGCTGTCCTTATGATTACACACGATATGGAGCTAGTCTCTTCGTATGCTGACAGCGTGCTTGTCCTTCACGATACAGGCCTGGCCTTTGACGGATCTCCAGCGCAGTTGTTTTCTCAAGAAACAGGGCTTGTCCAAAAAGCAAAGCTCACCCTTCCCCTTCTATATGAATGGATGGCATTTCAAGAGGAGGTGCGTGATGAAGCAGCCGTTACATCTCATTAATCCGACTGTGAAAGCGGCGGCGGTTTTTTGTTGTGTCGTCATGCTGTCGTTTATTTACAACCCATACACTCCGGCATGTTTTTATATCATCATCGTTGCGGGCGTTCTACTGGCGGCCGGAATCTCATTGAAAAAATGGTTGTTGTTCACGATTCCGTTTTTGGTTTTAGCATTCGGATGCGTGTGGACAGCCGCAGTTTTTGGAAAGGTGCCGACAACACCGGATAATTTTTTGTTTCAAGCAGGCCCTATCTCAATTAACAGCGATAATGTGTCTGTCGGCATCTCTCTCGGGTTTCGTATTTTATGCTTTTCCGCCTTATCGATGATGTTTGTTTTTACAACCGATCCGATTCTATTTATGCTGAGCCTTGTCCAGCAGTGCAGGCTCTCACCAAAGCTCGCGTACGGTGTCATTGCAGGCTTTCGCTTTCTTCCGCTGTTAAAGGATGAAGTCCAGCTGATTCAGCAGGCTCATAAAATCAGAGGAGGAGCGGCGGAGAGCGGCATCATTAATAAAATCAGTGCGTTAAAACGATATACCATACCGCTATTGGCAAGCGCCATCAGAAAAGCGGAACGGACAGCGCTTGCGATGGAATCGAAAGGATTTACAGGAAGCAGAAACCGGACATACTACAGGACATTGAGCGTGAACCGGCGCGACTGGGTGTTCTTTTGCCTCGTCCTCATATTATTCGCGGGATCCTTTCTCGTATCTTTATGTTTCGCATCATAAAAAATCCGCTATCACAGATAGCGGATTTTTTTATTGATGATAGTTTAATGCTTGAGCAAGGTTGGTTTTAATAGTAATATTCGAAAAGTCAATCCCCAGCTGTACAGCAGTTTGCGCAATTTCAGGCCTGATTCCTGACAGGGTTGACCGGACACCGATCAGATTAAGCGCCTCAATCAATTTAAAGATCTGGTGCGCCACCATCGTATCCACCACAACAACACCTGACAGATCGATTAACAGATGCTCCACACGTCTTTTCGCACAAGCTTGAAGCGTGTTTTCCAGAATAAACTTCGCCCGTTCGGTATCAATGTCACCGACAAGCGGCAGCAGAGCTGTTGATTTGCTCAGGGTAATGACAGGTGAGCTTAATTCCAATATCATTTCTCTTTGGGCGTTTAATTGCTGCTTGGCATTCATTTCAGCGTGATCAACGAATGTATAAATGGTGAAATCAAATACTTTCACAATCAAATCAGCCCATTTTTGCTTCTCTCCCGGCTCAAACGCTGACTCATTTTCTTCTGCGAACTTCTCAAAATACTTCGTATATAATCTCCTGTTTCTCATAAACTCCCGAATGACATACTGAACCGGTGTGTCGAGATGTTTTTGATCGTTGGTCAGCTCAATGACCCACTCTTGAAACTCTTCGAGAAATTGTTTTTCCGGTAAAACATACATGTAATTCAGATGCCGGTAAAATTCTCTGTCCTGCTCTTTCAATTCTTCCGTTACTGTTGCATTATGTAGGGCGTAAAGCGAATTCGGATCACTTTCCTCCATCGTTTCAATCCATTCCTCGGCCATTTGTTCCACATGCTCTGAAAAAAATGCATATAATTTTTCATTCAGTTTCATGACACTGCTCCTTTCCCCAACACTATTATAACTTGACTTACAGTTGAATCCCAGTCATACACGCCGAAGCCATCCAATATTTTGAAAATTACTAATTCTTTGGTGTGTATCCTATTTTTTCAAAATGCTTCAAATGGCTCTGTCCGAGCGCTTGTTTTTTTCATATAATATGAGGCAACACCCTTGAATCCACTTGAAAGCATAAAAAAGGAGGGCTTTTTTATGAATGGTGAAATCCGCTTGATCCCGTATGTGACGAATGAGCAGATCATGGATGTAAACGAGCTTCCTGAGGGCATTAAAGTGATTAAGGCGCCAGAAATGTGGGCAAAAGGGGTAAAAGGCAAAAATATTAAAGTTGCTGTATTAGACACGGGCTGCGACACAAGCCACCCTGATTTAAAAAATCAAATCATCGGCGGAAAGAACTTCACGGATGACGACGGCGGCAAGGAAGATGCGATTTCCGACTACAACGGACACGGCACACACGTCGCCGGAACGATTGCAGCAAATGATTCAAACGGAGGCATTGCCGGAGTCGCGCCTGAGGCAAGCCTATTGATTGTGAAGGTTCTTGGCGGCGAGAACGGCAGCGGACAATACGAATGGATAATTAACGGCATCAACTACGCGGTGGAACAGAAAGTCGACATCATCTCAATGTCCCTTGGAGGGCCAAGCGATGTGCCAGAGCTGGAAGAAGCAGTGAAAAACGCAGTGAAAAACGGAGTGCTTGTCGTTTGTGCAGCGGGAAATGAAGGTGACGGCGACGAACGCACAGAAGAGCTTTCCTACCCCGCAGCTTATAATGAAGTGATTGCAGTTGGATCTGTTTCTGTAGCGCGAGAATTATCAGAATTTTCTAACGCAAATAAAGAGATTGACCTTGTGGCACCAGGAGAAAACATCTTATCCACCCTTCCCAACAAGAAGTACGGTAAGCTGACCGGCACTTCAATGGCTGCCCCTCATGTCAGCGGTGCGCTTGCTTTAATCAAAAGCTATGAAGAAGAATCATTTCAAAGAAAGCTTTCTGAATCTGAGGTTTTCGCACAGCTAATCCGCAGGACACTTCCTCTTGATATTGCAAAAACGCTGGCAGGCAATGGATTCCTGTATTTAACAGCTCCTGATGAGCTCGCAGAAAAAGCAGAGCAATCACATTTGTTGACCCTATAAGATTATTTTTCTTATATAATATACACCACATCATGTAAATAAAAATTTCAAATTCTATGTTGACAATGAATTTGAATTACTGTTAAGATTACCAACAAATGATTCAACTTTTCAAAAAATTAATAACATTTTCTCTTATCGAGAGTTGGGCGAGGGATTGGCCTTTTGACCCCAACAGCAACCGACCGTAATACCATTGTGAAATGGGGCGCACTGCTTTTCGCGCCGAGACTGATGTCTCATAAGGCACGGTGCTAATTCCATCAGATTGTGTCTGAGAGATGAGAGAGGCAGTGTTTTACGTAGAAAAGCCTCTTTCTCTCATGGGAAAGAGGCTTTTTGTTGTGAGAAAACCTCTTAGCAGCCTGTATCCGCGGGTTAAAGAGAGTGTTTTACATATAAAGGAGGAGAAACAATGACAACCATCAAAACATCGAATTTAGGATTTCCGAGAATCGGACTGAACCGGGAATGGAAAAAAGCACTTGAAGCGTATTGGAAAGGCAGTACTGATAAAGATACGTTTTTGAAGCATATCGACGAACTATTTTTATCCGCAGTAAAAACACAAATTGACCAGCAGATTGATGTTGTGCCTGTTTCTGATTTCACACAGTATGACCATGTACTCGACACAGCAGTCAGCTTCAACTGGATCCCGAAACGTTTCAGACATTTGACTGACGCTACCGATACATACTTCGCTATCGCCCGCGGAATCAAAGACGCCGTATCTAGTGAAATGACAAAATGGTTTAATACAAATTATCATTACATCGTTCCGGAATATGACGAGAGCATTGAGTTCCGTTTGACCAGAAACAAACAACTCGAAGATTATCGCCGGATCAAACAGGAATACGGTGTGGAAACAAAGCCTGTGATTGTCGGTCCTTATACGTTCGTTACGCTTGCTAAAGGCTATGAACCGTCTGAAGCAAAAGCGATCCAAAAACGCCTTGTGCCATTATATGTACAGCTTTTGAAAGAGCTTGAAGAAGAAGGCGTAAAATGGGTTCAAATCGATGAGCCGGCGCTCGTTACCGCCTCTAGTGAAGATGTACGCGGTGCAAAAGAATTATTTGAAAGCATTACAAGTGAGCTTTCATCCTTGAATGTGCTTTTGCAGACGTATTTTGATTCTGTTGATGCTTATGAAGAGCTGATCTCTTACCCGGTTCAGGGAATTGGCCTTGATTTCGTTCACGACAAAGGCAGAAACCTGGAACAGCTTAAAACACATGGCTTCCCGACAGACAAAGTGCTGGCAGCCGGCGTTATCGACGGACGCAACATTTGGAAAGCGGACCTTGAAGAGCGTCTCGATGCCGTTCTTGATATTCTCAGCATTGCAAAAGTTGATGAACTGTGGATTCAGCCTTCCAGCAGCCTGCTGCATGTTCCAGTAGCGAAACACCCTGATGAGCACTTGGAAAAAGACCTATTGAACGGATTATCCTACGCAAAAGAAAAGCTGGCCGAGCTAACAGCTTTGAAAGAAGGCTTAGTATCAGGAAAAGCGGCGATCAGCGAAGAGATTCAGCAGGCTAAGGCTGATATCCAGGCGCTTAAACAGTTTGCAACAGGCGCCAATTCTGAACAAAAGAAAGAGCTTGAGCAATTAACTGATAAAGACTTCAAGCGCCCGATTCCGTTTGAAGAACGTTTAGCCCTGCAAAATGAATCTCTCGGCCTTCCGCTTTTGCCGACGACAACGATCGGCAGCTTCCCGCAGTCTGCTGAAGTGCGGAGCGCACGCCAAAAATGGCGGAAAGCTGAGTGGTCCGATGAACAGTATCAAAACTTTATCAATGCGGAAACAAAAAGATGGATTGATATTCAGGAAGAATTGGAGCTTGATGTCCTTGTTCACGGCGAATTTGAACGGACAGACATGGTCGAATACTTCGGTGAAAAGCTGGCTGGTTTCGCCTTCACTAAATATGCCTGGGTTCAATCATACGGCTCACGCTGTGTCCGCCCGCCAGTCATTTACGGAGATGTTGAATTTATTGAACCGATGACAGTGAAAGACACAGTCTACGCACAGTCATTGACTTCCAAGCATGTGAAAGGAATGCTGACGGGCCCGGTTACAATCTTAAACTGGTCTTTCCCTCGAAACGACATCTCGAGGAAAGAAATCGCCTTCCAAATCGGGCTTGCCCTTCGCAAAGAAGTTAAAGCGCTTGAAGACGCAGGCATTCAAATCATTCAAGTTGATGAACCAGCGCTGCGCGAAGGCCTTCCATTGAAAACACGCGATTGGGATGAGTATTTGACTTGGGCGGCAGAAGCATTCAGATTAACCACTTCTTCCGTGAAAAACGAGACACAAATTCATACACATATGTGTTACAGCAACTTCGAAGATATCGTTGATACAATCAATGATCTTGATGCCGATGTGATTACAATCGAACATAGCAGAAGCCACGGAGGATTTTTAGATTACTTAAAAAACCACCCGTATTTGAAAGGGCTTGGCCTTGGTGTATATGACATTCACAGCCCTCGTGTGCCGTCAACTGAAGAAATGTACAATATTATCGTTGATGCGCTTGCCGTCTGTCCGACTGACCGCTTCTGGGTAAATCCAGACTGCGGATTGAAAACAAGACAGCAGGAAGAAACGGTTGCAGCATTGAAAAACATGGTTGAAGCTGCAAAACAGGCAAGAGCACAGCAGACACAGCTAGTATAATTTGAAAAAACCATCTGCATTTGGCAGATGGTTTTTTTCTATAATACAGCCACAATCGGTTTCTTATTTAGCAAATCCCCCAATTACTTTGTTTATTTTGCACTTTTTTAAGAATGTTCTTTGCATTCTTTTCGGCTATACTAATAACACTCTATTGACAGGAGGGATTGGGATGAATCATGAAACGTTCTTAAAACGGGCTGTCACTCTCGCATGTGAAGGAGTGAATGCAGGAATCGGCGGGCCTTTTGGAGCTGTTATCGTGAAAGACGGAGCCATTATTGCAGAGGGACAGAACAACGTCACAACAAGCAATGATCCGACTGCCCACGCGGAAGTCACAGCTATTCGGAAAGCCTGTAAGGTGCTAGGAGCCTACCAGCTTGATGACTGCATTTTGTATACGAGCTGTGAACCATGCCCAATGTGCTTGGGCGCCATCTACTGGGCCCGGCCTAAAGCCGTTTTCTATGCAGCTGAGCACACAGACGCTGCCGAAGCCGGGTTTGATGATTCATTCATTTATAAAGAAATTGATAAACCTGCTGAAGAAAGAACGATCCCCTTTTATCAAGTGACACTAACAGAGCATTTATCCCCGTTTCAAGCATGGCGGAACTTCGCCAATAAGAAAGAATATTAAAAGGATCAGGCATGCGCGGCCTGGTCCTTGTTATTTCTCCAAGTAGCCGCTATGCCCTGTGCAAATACAAAACAGCATATACGCGCAATTCAGCACGGCAGACACCGTGCCAGCCACCCCCTTCATCTGTAACTTTTGGTTTAAAGGCATGCTTCAAACGCTTCTCTGACGTTTTATCAAAAATCTGTGCCCGCCCCGCATGCTCCGACACCAAAAAACATCCTGAGAACACTCAGGATGCCGATCATTATTTTAATTCTAGTTTTACATCAACATTTCCTCTGGTTGCCTTTGAGTAAGGACAGAATTCATGAGCGGCGTTGACAAGCTCTTGTGCCTTTTCCCGATCTAAATCTTTCGTGTTCACAACAAGTGTGACACCGATTTTAAACCCGCCGTCGCTCTCATCCTTCATGAGGCTGACCTGCCCTTCAATCTCCGAATCAATTTCGATATTCTGCTCTTTGGCTACGTGTTCGAGCGCGCCGCCGAAGCATGCAGCATACCCTGCCGCAAAGAGCTGTTCCGGATTTGTGCCGGTTTGTCCTTCTTTTTTGGCATTTGGCATGACAATATCAAAATCAAGAACACCGTCATCTGATGTAATATGTCCTGCCCGTCCGCCTCGCGCGGTTACTTTTGCTGTAAATAATGCCATATTTTCCAACCTCCTTATTTGTATCTAGTTGTTATATTTCCCTTTCTGATCTTTTTAAACATGCTATGTTTGCCGAGAATAGGAAAAGTGAAGTTTTTCAGATACAATAGAATCGAATGACAAAAAGAGTTGGTGAACAAAATGGAAAATAAATTTGATCATATGAAATTGGAGAATCAGCTTTGTTTTTTGCTATATGCGAGTTCGCGGGAAATGACAAAGCAATACAAGCCTCTGCTTGATAAGCTGAATATAACATACCCCCAATATTTGGCTTTGCTTTTGTTATGGGAACACGAAACGCTTACTGTCAAAAAAATGGGCGAACAGCTGTATTTAGATTCAGGAACGCTCACTCCGATGCTTAAACGAATGGAACAACAGGGTTTGATTACGAGAAAAAGATCTGAAGAGGATGAGCGATCCGTGTTGATCAGCCTGACAGAGGACGGAGCGTTATTAAAAGAAAAAGCGGTTGACATTCCAGAGACAATTCTGGGGCTCTCAAAGCAGTCTGGGGAGGATCTCAAACAGTTAAAATCCGCTCTATATACATTGCTGGAAACACTTCATCAAAAAAATTGAGGATGCCTTGTACAGGCATCCTCTTTTTATTTATTCAGTAACCTCAAGTGTCACATCAATATTTCCGGAGGTTGCTTTTGAATACGGGCAGACGCCGTGCGCTTTTTTCACAAGCGCCTCCAATTCTGATGCACTGACTCCTTCTCCTTTTACTTGCAGCGTCACACCAAGCTTGTAGCCCTGGTCCGCTTCATCCTTTAACAGGCTTACATTCGCTGTAACCTCTGTCTCTACTTTTACTCGTTCTGTTCTTGCGACAAGCTGCAGGGCGCTGTCAAAGCAAGCTGCATAACCTGCTGCAAACAGCTGCTCTGGATTTGTCGCTTTTTCTAATTTCTTGGCTCTCGGTGTCCCCGGCATTGCGACATCAAGCTCAAGAACGCGGTCTGATGAAATGACCTTTCCTTCTCTTCCTCCTACCGCTGAAACAGTTGCTGTAAATAATGGCTGACTCATTTTTCATTCCCCCAATATATTTTATACAATTAAATTGTACACAATTAATTTTGGTATGTCAATTTTTCACGTATAAAAAAGCTTATCTCATTACGAGATAAGCTTTTTCATTGAACATTGCCCCGCTATTCACGGATTTGCCCAGTTCCTTTAATGATGTATTTTGTAGAAGTCAGTGCAGGAAGCCCCATCGGTCCTCTTGCATGAAGCTTTTGCGTGCTGATGCCGATTTCGGCTCCGTAGCCGAATTCAAAGCCGTCAGTAAAGCGGGTTGACGCGTTATGATAGACAGCGGCAGCATCGACAGCCGTTTGAAAATATGCCGCGTTTTTGTCATTTTCAGTTAAAATCGCTTCAGAATGATTGGTGCCGTATTGTTGGATATGCTTCACAGCTTCTTGGACGTTTTCAACCGTCTTTACGCTGAGGACAGGCGCTAAAAATTCGGTTTCCCAATCTTCTTCTGATGCTTGTTTGCTTGAAGGATGAAGTTCACATACCAATTCATCACCCCGAATTTCCACTCCCGCGTTTTCCAGCTGGTCCAGCAATTCTTTCCCGTGCTGTCTTGCCCAAGCCTTGTGAATCAGCAATGATTCAATCGCGTTGCATACGGAAGGGCGCTGCGTTTTGGCATTTACAACAACCTTTTCTGCCATTTGCGGTTTGGCTGTTTCGTCAATGAATATGTGGCAGTTTCCTGCTCCCGTTTCTAATACTGGAACTGTTGATTCTCTCACAACGAGATCAATCAGTTTCTTGCCTCCGCGCGGAATCAATACGTCTAAGCCATCATTTAACGTAAAGAGCTCTTTTGCTGTCTCTCTGCTCGTATCCTCAATCAGCTGCACAGCGTGAATCGGAAGCGCTGATTGCTCAAGTGCTCTGTGAATGACACTGACGAGCGCTTTGTTGCTATGGACGGCTGAGGAGCTTCCCCGCAGAACAACCGCGTTCCCTGTCTTCAGGCAAAGGGTAGCTGCATCAACTGTGACGTTTGGCCTCGCCTCATAAATCATTCCTACGACACCGAGCGGCACACGGATTTTTTCGATAAACAGGCCATTCTCTTTTTCAATGGTTTCAAGAGAGTCGCCGACCGGGTCTGCTAAGTCCATTAAGAGCTCCACCGCGTCCGCGATATCGCGTATCCGTTTCTCATCCAATGTGAGACGGTCAATGATGTCCGGTGTTAAACCATTCTCTTTTCCGTTCTCAATGTCTTTTGCATTCTCCGCCAAGAGAAAATCAAGTTCTTTGCGGAGTCCGTTTGCAATGAGGCTGAGCGCCTCATCCTTCTCGGCTGTTGTTTTCATGATCATTTCGGCTGCTGCTTCTTTCGCCAGCTTCGCTTTTACAGAAACTTCACTCATTTTTCCGCCTCCTAGTCGTTTACATTGACCCAGTCATTCCTATGAATAACCTCAAACGTTTTCTCAAAATCAAGTTCGTCACTGCGTTTGCCTTTGGCTTCCATAATCTCCTCAGAGGAGTAATGGGTTTGGCCTTTGCCGATCACGCCGCCCGGTCCCCTGACTTCCACAACCGCCCCTTTCGGAAAGCTTCCGTTCACACCCACAACGCCAGCGGGCAAAAGGCTGCTTCCATTATGGATCATCGCCTCTTCGGCACCCGCATCAATGATAATTTCTCCCGATATCGGCGAGTGGAACTGAATCCACTGCCTTGTGTTGTTAACCGAAGATAGTTCTTTGTCTCCGATATAAGTGCCGTCTCCCCTGCCGTCCAAAATGTCCGCAAGTTTTTGCTCTCCGCTGCCAGTTCCAATGAATACTTTCACTCCCAGAGACAGCGCGATTTGTGCGGCTAACAGCTTTGATTTCATTCCGCCGGTTCCGACCTTTGATCCGGCTGAACCTGCATATCCAAGCAATTCAGGCGTGATCTCCGGCAAATAATCAAATCGTTTCGCCTCAGGATTTTCATTTGGATTGGCATCATACAGTCCGTTAATGTCGGTGAGAATCATGAGCTGGTCTGCGTGAATCAATCCGCTGACTAACGCAGAAAGCATATCATTATCTCCGAATGTCAATTCTTCAACAGATGTAGAATCGTTCTCGTTGATAATCGGAATGACGCCGCGTTCCAATAATTCCATTATCGTAGCATACGCGTTTCGATACCGTTCTCTTTTCGAAAAATCATTTCTCGTTAAAAGGATTTGTCCCGGAGTTAATGAGTATTGTTTAAATTGATTCATATATTGCTGCATTAACAGTGTTTGTCCGACCGCGGCCGCCGCCTGTTTTCCTTTGATGGTAACGGGACGGGATGGATAACCGAGGCTGGAAAACCCCGCCGCTACGGCACCCGAGGTAATCAGAATCATTTCATGCCCCGCTTTTTTTAACACGGAAATCGCCTGAACATGCTCTCTGATTTTTGCCTCATCAATGCTTCCTTTGCTATTCGTGAGCGAACTGCTTCCTATTTTCACTACTATTCTTTGTTTTTTCATTTATTCTCCTCCGCGGCTCTTCTACAATAAAAAAACCCATTTCATCCTGATTCATAAGGACGAAATGGGTTTCCGTGGTACCACCTTGATTGAACGCGCTTGTGCACGCTCCGCTCTCCTGTAACGCCAGGTTATGCGCCTAGGTTTTCCCCCTAGGACTCCAAGGCAGGTTCGGCAGGTTTCATGCGGCAAAATGTTTCAGCGATTCATTTTGCTCTCTGTCACAGAAAGGTCTGCTTACTAATCCTCTTCAACGCTCAATGATTTTTTTATATTATGCAAAGAAAAAAGACACTTGTCAAGGTTTTTTGTCATCAAAAATAGCCCGCATTGCGCGGGCCTCTTGCAGTCTAGTTAAAGACGATTGTTTTATTTTCATGAACGATGACACGGTCTTCCAAATGCCATTTCACAGCACGGGCAAGCACGCTACGCTCAATTGTTCTTCCGATGTTTTTCAGCGCTTCCGCATTATCGCGGTGGTCCACACGCTCAATATCCTGTTCAATGATCGGCCCTTCATCAAGATCGTTTGTCACATAATGAGATGTCGCACCGATCAGTTTCACGCCGCGCTCGTAGGCCCGTTTGTACGGATTCGCACCGATAAAAGCTGGCAGGAATGAATGGTGGATATTGATGATGCGATTCGGATGAGCCGAAACAAAATCAGGAGTTAGAATCTGCATATAGCGTGCGAGCACGATGACATCAACATCGTACTGCTCCAGCAGTTCAAGCTGCTTCTTTTCGACTTCCGCTCTGATGTCTTTGTTCGCTTTCATATAGTGGAATGGAATGTTCAGGCGCTCAACCAGCTCTCTCGCTTCCTCATGGTTACTGATGACAACAGCGATCTCCGCCATCAGGTTGCCGGTTTGCCATTCCCAAATCAGCTCATGCAGGCAATGGAGCTCCTTTGAAACGAAAATGGCGACACGCTTCAGTTCGCTCGCCAAAGTTAAGCTCCATGTCATGTCGAATTTATCCGCTACAGAGGCAAACGCCGCCTGAAGTGATGTTTTTTTCTCACGAATGCCTGCGCAGTCGAATTCGATTCTCAGGAAGAACCGGCCGCCTTCAGGGTCTGTCGTATATTGATTTGATTCTATAATATTGGCACCGTGTTCAAATAAAAACGCGGAAACTGCAGAGACGATACCCGGCTGATCGGGGCAGCTGACCAAGAGCCGCCCTTTATCCTCATTTCCGTCACGGTATTCGTCCAACCGCTGAGTCATATATGATTTCATGAATAATCCCTCTTATCTTTGTAAGTCTAAACTATTTATCCATTATACTGAAGATTTGATAAAAATCAATTTATGACAGAATTTTTAAACCAACTGCTGAGCATAAAATCAACGCGATAAAGAAGATCCGTTTGGCGTCTTTCTGCTCCTTGTAAAAGAGGATGCCGATAAGCGCCCCGCCGGCGGTGCCAATTCCTGTCCAGACCGCGTAAGCCGTTCCCATCGGAATGGTTTCCATTGCGTACGACAGCAAGGAAAATGAAGCGGCAAAACCAACAATGATCAACAGCACCCATTTCACGCTTTTTTCTTTCGCATATTGATTCATAAGGGCCACGCCGGCCATTTCTAAACAGCCCGCGCACAGTAAACTGATCCAGTGCAGCATTATGCCTCGCCTCCTTTTTCCTCTGTCTCATCCTGTGTCACAAGCTTCAACCCGATTACACCGATTAAGAGCACGCCAATTAACAATAGCTTCGGCCATCCAACCGGTTCATGAAAGAGAACGATTTCACTAAGTACTGTTCCCGCTGTGCCGAGCCCGGTAAAGACGGCATACACGGTACCAACAGGCAGACTGTGAGTCGCCTTCATTAGAAGGTAAAAGCTGAATATGATGCCGATGGCAGTGCCGCTCCATGTTAAGGCTGAGTCAGCGTGCTTTAAGCCTATCACCCAAACAACCTCGAAAACAGCGGCAAGCACGACCAATCCCCATTTCATTTTGAGTCATTCCTTTCTATCTATTAAGATTCTCCGAAAACAAAAAAACCCCGGACAGTCGTCTCACATGAGATTGACTCTCCCGGGCTTTTTTCCCTCCGTGTGCATACGCGCTTCTATTTACGCGTATGTGTTTTCTCTCGGACCAGTCCATGTCAATTGACATGCGGAACCCTAGAAAACTTTACATGATATCATGATACTAAACTGAGCTCTATCTTTCAATTGTAAGATTTTCTTTCATATACCGCGATCGGTTTATTCCATTTTCTGATCGTTTTGCTGTAATGCATGCCGATTTTCTCCGCTACCCGTATGGACGCTTTGTTATCCGGATCAATCAAAGCCGTCATTTTGCCGAACTGCCGCTCGTTAAAGCCATAGTCCAGACAGGCCCGAGCCGCTTCTTGCGCATAGCCGTTCCCCCAGTGGCGGCGGGCAAACATATATCCAATTTCCATTACGGTTTGATTTTCGATCTGCTGGGGAACGATGCCGCATTGCCCCAAAAACTCCCCTGTCCGCTTATCTTCGGCGATCCACAGACTAACGCCGTACCCTTTTTCATTTCGTTGGTTCCAATTGACCCACTCGCGGGTTTGCCTCTTATCTTTTAAACCGGAATAATATGTCATGACGTCAGGATCATTAAAAAGCAGCCCAAACAAAGTGGCTTGATCCCGATCTTCCATACAGCGCAAACGAATTCGATCAGTCACAAGCTTCGTTTTAGCGTTCATACTTCGCCACATCCTGCTTCCATTCTTTTTTGAGAGCTTCAATATGTGCCTGATGATAGCGGTTATGATCTGCCATATGCCAAATTCCCCATCGTATCGTCGCGGTGTCACCTTCGAAGGAAAGCGGCTGGTTCAAAGCATTTTCAGTTAAAGTGAAGCATACCGATTTCAGCTCGTCTACTACATGCTGATGTCTTTTCAGGAGTTCATCTAAGTCTGGCTGATTCACCGGTTCAGGCAGCCGTCCGCTTTCATCTGTCATCGGGCCGTATGTCTGTTCAATATGGTTCGGTATCCGATTTTCCTTGATACGCCAGACCCATCTGATATCAACATTTGTGATATGGTGCAAAAGCTGAGCCGTGCTGTTTTTTGTTTGGCAGCGCCCCTTATAGTAAAGTTCACTGTGTGTCATATGGCTTACGATAGAAGCCAGACGGAGACTGTTTTCTTCCACTGCGGAATACAGCAGACTGACCGTTGGCGCCATGTCGTTTCTTATGGATAAGTCCTTCATGTTCAGTTCCCCTCCTAACTAGGTACATTTGACACCAAACAAAAATTCCCTTTAAAAAAGAAAAAAGCTCTCGTTAAAATTAGAGAGCAATCTTAATTGTTATTTCCCGGCTTATATAAATAAGGATCATGCTGCGGTTCATTTGAGGTATTCAAATCAAGCGATATATCGCCGCGGGCATTCATTGTCCCAAGCGTGATTGTGGACAGCAGTTTAGGGCTGTACCCTTTTTCCTCAAGCTTCTCAAACAGCCATGATCTGTTTTTTTGGAGATATTTCAAATTGTGATCAAGGATTTCGCCATCCAGTATGAGCGGAATCGGGATAAAATTCCGTTCAGCTTCCATATTCAAATCCCGCACCTGCACCGCTCTCGCTTCCTCTTTCGGGATGACGCTTACTTCTCCCGTTTCTTCAATGATAGCAAGATCAATGTCAGCCGGGTCGGCATAGCCCTTTTCCCTCAGCTTTCCAAGCAGCTCATTAACAGTCAGCCTTTCTTTACGAAGGCCGCGTTCATCAATATCCCCGTTTCGGATTAGGACAGTCGGGCTCACGACTAGGAGCCATCGCCATTTATTAGATAAAGAGAGCTTGCTCATGATAAGATAAAGCACCAAAAAAGCACCCGCATAATAAATTGACATCGGCAGCTTGGATGTAAGGATCGGCTCACTGATAATGGTTCCGATTGCGAAGGTCAAAAGCAGGTCAAAATTGTTCATTTGTGACACAGCTTTTTTACCGGCAAGCCGAAACAAAATATATGCAATCGAAAATACGATAACTGGCTTCAGTAAAAATACCCATACCATCCATAACACCGATCTTTACCTCCATCCGCTGGTCATATTGAGCCTATTGTACCCCGTGGCAGGCCCTCTATGCATCAGTGTCTAGGCGAACGTGCATATCGCCTGAACATAACATAATAGAAAGTGACACCGATTGGAGGCGCAATACGCAATATGAAAAATCAGAAGTCGAATACCCTTTGGCCCTTTGATCTGCCTTTGGCTCCCCAACCCGAGAGCTACCAGCAGCAAACAATCGACAGGCTGGCCGGTTTGGAGCTAAGGATGGAGCAACTAATTAGAGCGATTGAGGTAAACAATGAATTGCTGAAAACAATGCAAGAACAGCAAAACCGTGTATGCACAAATGGCAAGGGTCTGTGATTGTCCGGATGTAGAAACCGGCGCTTGTCTGCCTTCTTATATCTCAATAAAAAACTCTTCTAAAAACTCTTCTCTGATCTGAAAGGAGAAGAGTTTCATGTATGTGTTCAAACGGACTGCGCCAAACTTAATTGCGGGCCGAATAGCTCGTAATGGATAGACTCCGGCGCTGATCCGAGCTCTGATACAAGCTTATGCATTGCCGTAATAAACGACGGTGAACCGCAAATATAGTAATCCGCATCTGTGTTGGCAATCAGTTCTTTGAGGAATTGCTGATCAATCTGTCCTTCATGAAAATGCAGATCACCTGCACGGTCTTCCTCTGTCGGCTCGCGATACACAAATGCTGTTTTAACAGCAGAATGTTTTGCTGCTTCTTCTACTTCATGGCGCAATGCATGATATTCACTGTTTTTCGCCGCATGAATGAACAGAATTTGCCGTTCAGGCTGTTTGGAAACAGATGTTTTCAGCATGCTGATCATTGGTGTAATGCCAACTCCGGCACTGATCAAAACGAGATCTTTTTGTGATGCATGATCTAAAACAAAGTCCCCTGCCGGTGCGCTGATCTCTATTGAATCTCCCTCCTGCAGCCCATCGTGTAAGTAGGAAGACACGACACCATCTTTTTTCACTGAAATTCGATGATAGTCTTTTCCCGGCATATCAGACAGGCTGTACTGGCGGATATGCATATATTCAGAATCAGGAATCCGCACTTTGATGCTGATATATTGCCCTGCTTGGAATTCAGGTAACGGCTTGCCGTCTTCCGGTTTCAAATAGAAGGATGTAATTTCTTTGCTTTCCTGCTCTTTTTTTGCGATAACGAATGGCTTATACTCCTTCCAGCCGCCGGCTTGCTCTTCAGCCTGTTCATACATGTCTTTTTCAATTCCGATGAACGCGTCAGCAATGACTCCGTACGCTTTTTCCCATGCCTGCATAATGTCAGGAGTTGCAGCGTCTCCCAATACATCTTTAATCGCAATCAGCAAATATTTACCGACGATTGGGTAGTGCTCAGGCTTAATTCCGATACTGCGGTGCTTGTGGCCGATTTGTTTGACAACCGGAATGATGTTTCCTAATTGGTCAATGTTTGCCGCAGCTGCAATAACGGCATTTGCCAGTGCAGTTCGCTGTGTTTTTTTCTTTTGGTTTGTTTGATTAAAAATGTTCAAAAGCTCTGGATGGTCTTGAAACATCCGATCGTAAAAACGGCCAGTGATTGTTTCTCCATGCTGTTGCAATACGGGTACAGTGCTTTTAATAATGTCGATTGTTTTGTTATCTAACATTTTATAAACAATCCTTTCGAAAAGATGTATTTAAAATATATCTTTAAAATACATGATCTTACGAATAAAAGATATATTTAAAATGAATCTTTAATAAAGTTGTCACAAAATTATCAATTTAAAGTGACATTTGTTGCTTTTTTATAGAATCTCCTAGCAAAAACGGACTAACCATTGTAATAATCACCATTGAAAAGTACAAAAAAACCCAAAACAACTTATGTTTTGGGTTTAACGTTCACCAAGGCTTATCAGTTCCGAGCGCATTTGCAAGCGCCTGGCTGTGTTTCTTACGGTTCTTACGTTCATTAGCACGCTGTACAGCTGTATTATGCAGCATGATTTCTTCTTCTGTTTCTGGTACAACCCTCGGTACAGGCACCGGCTTGCCATTTGAATCTAATGCGACAAACGTCAAAAAGGATGTGGCAGCGAGTTCCCGTTCGCCAGTCATCAAATGTTCCTTAATAACTTTCACAAATACTTCCATGGAAGATGTGCCGACCCATGTCACATATGACTCTAGGCAGACAGAATCCTTTTGCCCGATCGGCTTTAAAAAATCTACAGAATCCATTGAAGCTGTTACCGTTTCACGTCTGCAATGGCGCGCCGCTGAAATAGAGGCAATGTCGTCTATGTAGCTCATTAATTTTCCGCCAAACAGCGTATTATGGTTGTTCGTGTCAAGCGGGAACACCCTGCTGGTTTTCACAACCTTTGACTCTTTACAAAATCTTGTTTCCGGTGTTTCCATACCTTTCTCCCCTTTGATGTCTGATCTTTTAGCTAAATGCACTTATATTCTCCTATTAAACAATATTCTCTTCCATTTGTCTAAAATTTAAAATGGTTTAATGATTTTCATGATGAGGGAATAATAAATATATTCTTCACACTTTAGGAGGAAAAACAAATGGACGTATCCATCCCGAAATCTCAGCACAAAACGACATGCCGAACGGAATACGGCACACTTCAGAAAGTGATCTTATGCAAACCTGAGCACATGACCATAAAAGATGTTATAAACGAAACACAAAAACATTTTGAAGATGACAATATTCATGTAAAAACCGCTAACGACCAGCACAGCCGCTTAGTGGAGGCACTTAGGTCACACAACGTTGAGGTCGTCCTTTTGCCCGTTCGCGACGGACTACCAGAGCAGGTTTTTACTAGGGATATAGGATTTGTCATCGGAGAAAAAGCCTTTCTGTCAAGCATGACTGAACCGATTCGCCAAGGAGAAGAAGCCGTTATAAAAGATTTTTTTCACAGCCAAGGTATCTCTTACACCCGCATGCTTGATACGAGTATTGAAGGCGGAGACGTCATTATCGATGATGACATTGTCTATGTCGGAATCAGCCAGCGCACCGACATTTCAGCTATCGGCCAGCTGGAAGAGGCACTTCCTGAATATACGATCGTTCCAGTGAAGCTTCATGAAAAATTTTTGCATTTGGACTGTGTATTTAACATTGTATCTGAAAGCGAAGCGTTAATTTATCCACAGGCCATTGAGCCAGATGCAGCCGATATGCTGGCAAAACGTTATGATCTTATTGAGGTGCCCGAGGACGAACAATTTACGCTTGGCACCAACGTCCTTTCAATCGGAAAAAAAAACGATCATCAGTCTCCCTGGCAACCGCCATGTCAATCAACAGCTATCGAAAAGAGGCTATCACATTATCGAAATTGATCTGTCAGAAATTATTAAATCAGGCGGCTCCTTCAGGTGCTGCACAATGCCGCTGATTCGAGGCGAATGAAGAATCTTCCCCTTTTTCATGTTTTGAACAGCTTATTTTAGCAAGATACGTTAATATAGAGGTGACATCATTTTTAAGGGGGAAATCGCATGACAAAATACATAGGATATGTGGGAACATATACAAAAGGCGGAAGCGAAGGAATTTATTCATTTGAGCTTGATACTGAGAAAAAAGCACTCAGCGAGCCAAAGCTGGCCGCTAAGCTGGGCAACCCGACATATGTGGCGCCGAATAAAAACAACACCATCCTTTATTCCATCGAAAAAGCAGACGGCCAAGGCGGAGTTGCTGCCTATCAAATCGATAAAAACAGCGGCGAATTGACATTTCTGAATCATCAGTTAATTGATGGCCCTTCGCCATGCCACGTAAGCGTTGATGATCAAAATCAATTCGTACTGACTGCCAATTATCACAGCGGGAAGGTGCACGTTTTTCCGGTTCAGGAAGACGGCAGCTTGCAATCACCTGTTTCAGAGGCCGCTCACACAGGAAAAGGGCCGCACGAAAGACAAGAAAAACCGCATACACACTACGCGGGGTTCACACCTGAACACAATTATGTAGTGGCGGTTGATTTAGGTATAGATAAGCTCTACACCTATAAGCTGAAAGACGGCGTGTTGACTGAATCCGGAAGCCATTCCTTCGCTCCCGGCGCAGGACCTCGCCATATCGCTTTTCATCCGAAAGAAAAATACGCTTATGTCATGACAGAATTAAGCAATGAAGTGATTGCGCTTGAATACAACCCGACAGCCGGCGAATTTAGAGAAATCCAAGTCGTTTCTGCCATCCCTGATGATTTTACAGATAACAGCCAAGGAAGCGCAATTCATGTCACGCAGGACGGACGTTTTGTTTATGTCGCAAACCGCGGCCATGACAGTATCGCCGTATTTGAAGTGAATCAATATTCAGGAGAGCTGGCTTTCGTAGAAAGAGTGTCGACAGAAGGAAACTGGCCTCGTGACTTTGTACTTGACCCAATGGAAGGGTTCCTCGTTGCTTCAAATGAAGAAACAGGAAACCTTGTCTTGTTTGAAAGAGACAAAGAAACCGGCCGATTGACACTCCTCCCATCAACGGTTTCTGTCCCTTACCCGGTTTGTGTAAAGTTTTTACATCAAGTATAAACAAATGGAGTGGCTCTAGTAAAAAGGAGCCACTCTTTTTATTTATCTTACTTTTTCCTTCGTTTCAGCATTTCGATACAAATGGCAAGCGACAAAACGGCCGGGTTCGATTTCTTGAAGCTGGGGACGAGATTCTCCACATTCAGGCATCGCCTCCGGACAGCGGGTACGAAACACGCAGCCGCTTGGCGGATTGACCGGGCTCGGCAGCTCCCCTTTCAAGAGAATACGCTCACGCTTGTCCTCCAATTCAGGATCTGGAATCGGAATCGAGGACAAAAGCGCCTTTGTATAGGGATGGAGCGGTTCACGATACAAGGTGCCGCTCTCTGTAATTTCCATCATGTGTCCTAAGTACATAACACCGATCCTGTCACTGATATGCTTCACCATCGAAAGATCATGGGCAATGAATAAAAACGTAAGCCCTTTCTCTTTTTGAAGCCGCTTCAGCAGGTTGACCACCTGCGCTTGAACAGAGACATCAAGTGCAGAAATCGGTTCGTCCGCCACGATAAATTCAGGATTCAGCGACAGTGCTCTCGCAATCCCGATTCTCTGCCTTTGCCCGCCGCTGAATTCATGCGGATAACGGCTGCCAAAATCGGGATGAAGCCCAACTGCCTCAAGCAGCTCGTCCACGACGAGAAGCCGCGCTTTATGAGTATTGTAGAGATTGTGAATCTCCATCGGCTCCAAAATAATTTCTCGAACGGTCATGCGCGGGTTAAGTGAAGCATAAGGGTCCTGAAAAATCATCTGCAGTTTGCGGTTGAAGGCAAACTGCTCTTTTTCACTCAGTGCATGAAGATTTGTGCCGCGGTATGTCACGCTTCCTTCTGTCGGCTGATAAAGGCGCATCAGCACTCTCCCCAAGGTTGATTTCCCGCACCCTGATTCCCCGACTAGCCCGAACGTTTCTCCTTCACGAATCTGAAAGGTGACCCCGTCGACGGCTTTGACTGTCCGCTTTTTCCCTGCGTCAAAATGCATTTTCAGCTGGCTGACCTCTAACAAAGGCAGTGGCGTCATTTGTCTCCCTCCTTATTCTGAAAAACAGCGGCGCACCGCACAAAGTTCTTTTTCATAGATTGTGTCTTTTAATGTAAGGATTTCGATTGATTTTCCTGTCTTTGGAGAATGAAGCATTTTCCCGCCGCCTACATACAGACCGACGTGATGAATCGCTCCTTTTCCTTCCTCATAAGCAAAAAACAGCAGGTCACCAGCCTTCATATCATCAAGCAGGACATACTCCCCTGCCTTAGCCTGATCTCCCGCATCGCGGGGGATGCTGTATCCATTCGCCTTAAATGTACTGTACATAAATCCGGAGCAATCAAACCCAAACCCGCTGATCCCTCCCCATAGGTAGGGAAGGCCAAGGAAAAACGCACCCGTTTGAATGATGTCTTCAGCAGTCCCTTTCTGTTGGCTGACAGGCACTGCATCACTTTGCTTCACAAACCTTTCTCCCAAAACGGTCGAAACCTTAAAATATCCTTTTTCTTCTGCAATAAGGGGGAGAACTGTCAAAAAGCTCAATTCGATCTCCTTTTCTCCATTGCTTCTGTACAAAAAGGCAGCAGGTTTGCTGATCATCACATCGTGTTGTGTATGGATGGGCTTTGTTTTTTCCAGCTGGTTCTTTTTCATCCAGCCTGGGTATCCGCGCGGATCCTTTCGGGATGGCTGGCTAGGCACGATCACAGAAACCCATTCCCCCTGTTCCGCCGTCACAAGTACCTTTTCACCAAAGAGAACCTGAGTTTGGATTACATTGTCTGTACATAATCCAAGCCGTTCATCATACGTCATGCGCTCCAGCCAGTCTCTGATCCTTACAGTCGGTTGAAGCATGAATTGATCAGACGGACGCGGTGAATCAGGCGCTGTCCAGATGTTGGCCACTGCTGATATGACAGTGTGCATCATTGCTCTTTTTCCCCTTTCAAAAGCGCAGTCCCGGTGATTCCGAGGCCCGGTTTGCCAGGCATCGAAACCGTGCTGCCGCTATATGTTATGCCGCCTTTGAATACATCTGTTTTCAGCATCAGCGGCGCGTCAAAATCAAAGCGTGTGATGTTTCTCTTGCTTGCCGCAAAATGCGCCGCGGCCGTAATGCCCAGCTTCGTTTCGATCATGCTGCCGACCATACACTCCACCCCGCAGGCCTCCGCCATGGCATTAATTTTCTCTGCTCCGCTGATGCCGCCCGCTTTCATCAATTTAATATTGATCAAGTCTGCGCTCCGGGTTTGCAGAACTTCGAACGCCTGGCGCGGTGTAAAAACGCTTTCATCAGCCATAATCGGCGTATCTGTTGCATCTGTCACCTTTTTAAGCCCAGCGAGATCATCTTTATGGACAGGCTGCTCGACAAGCTCAATGCCTAGGCCCGCATCCTCCATTTTCCGAATGGCAGTTACCGCTTCCTTCGGCCTCCACCCCTGATTAGCGTCTAAACGCAGTTTCACAGCTGATCCGACACGTTTTCTGATTTCCTGGATACGGGCGATATCTGTTGCAATATCATCTTTTCCGACCTTTATTTTCAGCGTTTGAAAGCCTTGTTTGAGATAATTCTCGGCATCAGCTGCCATCTCTTCAGGTGAGTTGACACTGACGGTATAATCTGTTTCCAGCGTATCTCGATATCCGCCAAGCATTTGATAAAGCGGCAGCCCGCACATCTGCGCCCAGCCGTCGTATAGAGCCATTTCTACAGCAGCCTTCGCGCTCATATTTCCTGTAAGAAGATGCTGGATGTCGTGCAGAATGGCCTCACAGCCGGACAGGCTTTTTCCAAGCAATGCCGGTTTTAAAACATTGTGAATGGCACTTTCAATGCTATCCATGCTGTCTCCTGTAATCACTAACGTCGGGGGTGCTTCTCCCCATCCGACTGCACCGCTGTCATAAGTAATCCTTACTATGACTGATTCAGCCGTATACACAGTGCGAAGCGCGGTTTTAAACGGCTTTGTCAGCGGAACGGCGATTCGGCTTGTTTCGATTCGAATGATTTTCATGTCTTCAGCGCCCCTTCTGAAACGCCCGCCTCTATTACGACTGTTTTTTCTGCTGTATTCATAGCAGCTTTCGCACCGATCGGAACGGCAATACTTGGCGAGCAGTGGCCGATTTTAAATCCTCTCAGAGCAGGCCTGCCCGCAGAAATAATATAGTCTTCCAGCACCTGCTCAAGTAAGAGAGACTTCTCTCGCTTCACCGGGACACAATTGTGAAAATCACAAACTAGAATTCCCGCCGCGTCCGTCAGCTTCCCCGCCATTTTCAGCTGATTCAGCATCCGGTCGATTTGATAAGGCTCCTCGTCAATATCTTCAATAAACAGAAGCTTTCCTCTCGTATCAATTTCAAATGGCGTGCCCAGTGTAGACGTCAGCAAAGACAGATTTCCCCCGACAAGCTCCCCTTCCGCTTTTCCAGGAACAAGCGCGGTCAGCGGAGAAAGCTCTTCTGTATAGGTGAATTCCGTCTCCTGGAAGAGCTGCTTATATGACGCTTTTGTCAGCGGGTGAACGTCGTCAAGGCCAATATCCGAGCTGAGCATTGGGCCATGGAAGGTGACAAGACCTGTGTTTTGATGAATGGCAGTATGTAAAAACGTAATATCACTGTATCCCCAAAAGATTTTAGGGTGTTTGCGGATCAAGCTGAAATCAATGCCCGCGGCGATACGTCCTGTCCCAAAACCCCCGCATGCGCACAACACTGCTTTTACCTCCTCGTCTCTGAACATCTCATGGAGATCCGCCAGCCGCTCATCATCCTGTCCCGCTAAATAGCCGTGCTGGTTTTTCAGCGCCTTGCCCAACTTCACCTGAAGACCGAGCTCTTCTAAAAATAATAGCGCGGTGTCAAGCTTTTTTTGATCCGGCGGACTTGCGGGCGCGATCACTCCGACTGTATCACCCTTTTTCAGCGCTTTCGGCTTGTAATTCAACGAAAACACTCCTTTCATTTGCTCTGCACCCTACGTATACGTGCAAGAAAGAGAAAAAATACCGCTCCTTCGCATAAAGAAGCAGTATTTCCTCAATCACCGCCATCAGTTTTTATCTGCCCATTTTAAATCGATATAGCCGACAGGGTGACGGACAATTCCCTTTACTTGTTCATTTTGCAGGTGAACCTGATTATAAAAATAAACCGGGATGATCGGCGCTTCATTGATGAGCAGCTCTTCAGCTTGATGCATAAGAGAGAACCGTGTTTTTTCATCGGCTTCATTTTTTGCCTGTTTGGTCAGCTGATCGTATTCTTTATTGGCCCAGCCTGTGCGGTTCATCGAATTACCCGTTTGAAAGGCTTCCAGAAAACTGATAGGGTCTGCATAATCAGGCAAAAATGAGCTTTGAGAGAATTGGAATTTCAGCGCTTTTTGATCCTCTAAAAATACGTTCCATTCCATATTGGCCAGCTTTACATCGACTCCAAGGCTATTTTTCAATTTTTGCTGAATAGCTTCGGCAATCTTTTTATGCTCCGGCTTTGTGCTGTAAGTAAGCGTGATCGCAGGAAGCTTATTATAGTTTTCTTCCTTCATGCCCTTTTCGAGCAGCTGCTTCGCTTTGCTTTCGTTAGGCTTGATCAGGTCTCCGCCTGCTTCACGGAAATCTTTGCCGTCAGGCTGCGTAAACCCAGGCGATACAAAGGCGCGCGCCGGTTTTTCATTATTTTTCGTGACGTACTTTACAATTTCCTCTTGATCCACAGCCATCGCAAAGGCTCTTCTGATGTTTTCATTTTGAAACGGCTCCATGTTGACATTAAATCGATAGAAATAGAGACCCGCCTGGTCAACAATATTGACGTTATCCTGATCAAGCAGCTGATCACTCAGCTCAGCAGGGACATAAGCGGTATCAAGTTCCCCTGATTGAAACATCTGATAATCTGTATTTCTGTCACTGACCATCGCCCATTTCACCTTATCAAGCTTCACGGTATCCTTATCCCAATACGTGTCGCTTTTCTCCATAGTGATGCTGTCATCATGCTTCCATTCCGTCAGCTTAAACGGGCCGTTTCCGACAAATGTATCTGCCTCAGCAAACCACTTTGGATTGTCTTTATCGACCTTTTCATTTACCGGAAAATACGCAGGATTGGACACAACGCTCAGAAAATATTTTTGCGGTGCTTCCAGTGTAACTTCAAGGGTTCGATCATCCTTTGCCGTCACCTTCACATCGTCTTTTTTCCCTTTCCCGCTGTTATATGCTTCGCCGCCTTCAATAAAATAACCTAGGAATGCCGATGAAGCGCCTTTTTTCGGATCAAGCATCCGCTTCCACGCGTATTCGAAGTCTCCGGCTGTTACCGGATCTCCGTTTGTCCATTTCGCATTTTCTCGAATCGTAAACGTGTAGGTTTTTTTATCCTTTGATACAGACCACTTTTCCGCCATTGCCGGCTCGGGCTCATGATCTTTGCCAAGACGCGTCAGCCCCTCCATGATGTTATTTAACGGCTGCCATGACACATTATTAAAGCCGATCGGCGGATCGAATGAAGTCGGTTCATTTTCATTATTTACATACAGCACCTTTTCTCCGCTGGTTTTTGCCTTATCATGACTGCCTTCTTTTCCGGCCTGTTCATTTGCTGTGCACCCCATCAGCGCAAACGAAAGTCCTAATGCAAGACCCATGCCCCATAGCTTTTTCACTCGTTTCATCCTCTTCCCCCTTTTCATGTTCAACCCTTCGCATCTCCTGACAGCATCGCATGCTCTGCTCGTTGATCCTGCAGCCAGCAGTTGACGCTGTGCGAGTCAGATCTGATCGTCTGTCCCGGGTACACCCTGTCACACACAACCATCCTGTTCGGACAGCGGGCGGCAAACGGGCAGCCCGGCGGAGGCGAAAATAAATCCGGCGGCGTTCCGTCGATCGGGATCAGCTCAGCGCCATCTAAATCCAGCCGCGGGACAGAAGCCAGCAGTCCTTTTGTATAAGGGTGCTGCGGCTGATAAAAAATATCTTTTCTCGTGCCGATTTCCGCCATTTTCCCGGCATACATGACTGCGACTCTGTCAGCTACCTGGGCAACGACCCCTAAATCATGTGTAATCAGGATGACAGACACATTCGTTTTTCTCTGAATCTCTTTAAACAGCTCTAAAATCTGTGCCTGAATGGTTACATCCAGGGCGGTGGTCGGTTCATCCGCAATTAAGATGTCAGGCTCGCAAATCAGCGCCATCGCAATGACAATCCGCTGTCTCATGCCGCCGCTGAATTGGTGGGGATATTGCTTTAGGCGCTCTTCGGGATCTGGAATACCAACCAATGACAGCATGGAAAGCACCTCTTTCCGCGCCGCTTTTTTGCTCATTTTTTTGTGGCGCAATAGCGCTTCCCCCAGCTGGTCGCCGACAGTCAGCGTAGGGTTTAACGCCGTCATCGGGTCTTGAAAAATCATAGAAATGTCGGCTCCCCTTATACCTCTCATTTCTTTGTCAGAGAGACGGCAAAGGTCTTTGTTTTTAAATAGAATGCTGCCGTCTGTCACCTTCGCCGAATAAGGCGGAAGCAGGCCCATGATGCTTTGGGAGGTAACGCTTTTGCCGCAGCCGGATTCGCCGACGATCGCAAAGGTTTCTCCTTTATACAAATCAAAGCTCACCCCTCTGACCGCCTGAACCGTCCCGCCGTAAGTCGTAAAAGACACGTGCAGATTTTGGACTGACAGAACTTTTTCCATACAGCTACCTCCTCAGCTTAGGGTCAAGCGCATCCTGCAATCCGTCCCCCAGCACATTAAACGCGTACATCGTCAGAGATATGAAAAAGGCCGGAAAAAATAGGCGCCACCAATGCCCAGATAAAATCGTGGGCAGGCCGTCATTCGCCATCACGCCCCAGCTTGCAAACGGAGCCTGTATGCCGAGGCCGAGAAAGCTTAAAAATGATTCTGCGAATATGGCGGCAGGTACGGTTAATGTCATTTGTACGATGATCGCTCCCATAGTATTCGGCAGCAAATTCTTCCGGATGATGCGAAAGGTTTTCGCGCCAAAGGTTTTCGAGGCGAGTACATATTCATAATTTTTAATCTGAAGCACCTGGCCTCTTACAATTCTCGCCATGCCGACCCACCCGGTCACAGTCAGCGCCACAATAATCGTGCCCAGTCCCGGTCCCATGAGCACCATCAGCAAAATGACAACAAGCAGGTACGGCAGTCCGTACAGCACTTCGATAATCCGCATCATAATGCTGTCAATCCTGCCGCCTTTATAGCCGGCAACGCCTCCGTAAATGACACCGATCAAAAAATCAATCAGTGCTGCCATCACGCCGACAAACAACGAGATTCTCGCGCCATACCATGTCCGGGTAAACACATCCCGGCCGAGTTCATCGGTGCCGAACCAATGATCGGCTGAGGGCGGAAGATTTTGTTCTGTCAGCGATTGGCGTACGACACTATGGGGCGATAAAAAGGGCCCGATAACTGCCATGACAAAAAGAAATAAAAGAATAAAGAGTCCGGCCATCGCTAATTTATTTTTTTTCAGCCTCCTCCAGGCATCCTGCGTGTATGACAAACTCGGCCGCTTGACCGAATCGGCTTCCCGATTTTTTTCCTGATTCAAGACAAACCACTCATCAGGCACCTGATTGTGCTGTTCTGGCTGGCGTTCATCCGTTTGTACAGGGAGATTCACACGCTTCACCCTTTCTTATGCAGTTTAATGCGCGGGTCTAAGAGACCGTAGGCCAAATCGACCAAAAACAGCATGATAATCAGAATGACGCTGTAAAAAACGGTCGTTCCCATAATCACGGGATAGTCCCGCTGATTAATGCTTTCAACAAAATATTTTCCCATTCCCGGAATGGCAAAGATTTTTTCAATGACAAAGCTTCCTGTTAAGATGCTGGCGACGAGTGTGCCCAGGACGGTAATGACGGGCATGAGTGCATTTCTGAGTGCGTGTTTTACGATAATTTTGAATGGAGAAAGCCCTTTTGCTTTTGCTGTGCGGATATAATCCTGTGTCAGAACTTCGACCATGCTCGACCGTGTCAGCCTGGCAATGATCGCCATTGGCCCTACAGCAAGCGCTGCGGTCGGAAGCACCATATGAATCGGGCTCGTCCATGTCGCAGCAGGAAATAGTTTGAGATTGACAGCAAATTGCTGAATGAGCAATGTTGCCAGAATAAAATTCGGGATGGAGATGCCGAGTACTGCAAGACTCATCGCGGCGTAGTCCAAAAAGCCATTGCGGCGGAGTGCAGCGATTACGCCCAGCACCAGCCCAGAAATCACAGCAATGACAATCGCTGTCATCCCAAGCTCAAAGGAAACGGGAAATCCGCGTTCCAGCATATCATTTACGCTGTCCGACGGTTTTTTAATTGAAGGTCCGAAATCGAATGTAATGATGGATTTTAAGTAGAAAATGTATTGGAAAATGAGAGGATCGTCTAAGTGATAGTAGGCTTCGAGATTTTTTTGAACGGCTTCATTTGTGCCTCTCTCCTCGTTAAAAGGAGATCCGGGAATGACCTTCATGAGAACAAAAGTCAGGGTGGTAATCACCAAAATTGTAGCTGCCATTGCCCAAAAACGCTTTATCATGTATCGCGCCAAAGCCTAAAACACCCCTTTAGCAGAATGATGTCCGCATCGCAAGCTCAGTCATGACAAGCATCGCCTGATAGGCTTCAAGCATGTCCTTCGCCTGAAATTGAACGGTTGTAGTTCCCGTCTTGATTTCCGTTCCCGGCATCAGATTCGCCCATTCTGCTTGGCCATAATTGGCGAATTCAATGCTCAGAACTGGCCTGTCAGGCGGGGTGAGCGGCTTGACTTTGTCCTTGTTTTGCAGGGCAAACGCAGTTTTTTCTGTCAACAGCCGTCCGGCTTTCGCAGGGGACAAGCACTTCACTGCGGATCTTGAAATGGTTTGTTTGACTGCGGCTGTCGTCACGTTCGGGATAAGCTCTTCCGCTTCCTTCGCCGCCCGGTCATCCCCGGCTACCATTAATACCGGGACATCATAATAACCGGCAACGTATGCATTTAATCCAAGCTCACCGACAGGCCGATCGTTTATGTAAAAATGACGGACGCCGAAAATCATGCTGTGTGACATGACACCGGGAGTCGAGGCTCTCGCATGATAACCGAGAAACAAAGCGCCTGTAAACGTATCATCCAGTCCCTCCACCATTGAAAATGGTTTGACGTCACCAGAAATCAAGTCTGCTTCAGGGTGAAGCTTTTCAACCATCAGATTATTCATCTTCGAATGACTGTCATTGACCAGCACCTCGGTACACCCGCTGTTAAACGCTTCAGCAATACAGTAGTTTGCTTCTTCAGTCATGATAAGCCGTCCGCGTTCATAATTCCGCTTGCCGGAATCCACAAAGGTATCGTCCGGAAGACCCGAAATACCTTCCATATCTACTGACATGTACAATTTCATAACGCTCCTCCTTTTTTACTAAATTATGAATATTCCAACAAATTATATTAAAAAAAGAGGAAAAATGCAATATAACTGGGGAAAATCTCAACCATTCAGTGATAAAAAAAGAATCCTCTTTCAAGGATTCATGTCTGTTTACCAACCTGTTCTGTAAGCAGTTCATATTTTTTCAGGGTTCTTTCAAACACCTCATCAAAAACGTCTGGCACAGAGGCGCGTATCACCTCAGCTCCCTCTCCCGTTATTCCGCCTTTGGTTGCGACACGTTCCAGCGTCTCCTCGAAAGACATATTTTTTTCGATCAGCATCTTGCCAGTTCCGTATAGCGAATGAATCAGAAAATCAAAGGCTTCTTCTTTGGACAAGCTGCTGCTTCTGACCGCAGACAGTGCCAGCTCTTCGAAGATTGCCGCTATGAATCCTGGTGCCGAGCTCGTTAAATTGCTGGCCGCATCTAAATTCGATTCTTTGATTTCTCGTACACGGCTGAAAACCGATAACAATTCATTCAGATATTCTTTTTTCTCTGCAGCCAGTGCTTCACTGTGAACGACAAGTGAGATGCCAGCTTCTGCTTCGGACGTAATGGCAGGAATAACACGTGAGATACCGGCTTCTGTTTCTGCCTCCAAAAGACGCAGCGGCACACCGGCAGCTATGGATACGATGTGAGTATTTCTGTTCACATACGGGTGCAGACGGCGCATTGTTTCGATGACATGGAGCGGCGGGACGCATATCAAAATCAATTGGCACGTCTTTGCCCAATTCTCCAACGGATCAGCCGATACGTTTGGATAATCTGACATAAGTGCCCGCAGCCGCTCCCCCTTCGTTCTCGTCTCAATAAATAGCTCATTCTCTTTTATTTGTTCATGTTTCAACAGCTGTCTGGCGATCATATCCGCCATGCTGCCATATCCAATCAATCCAATCTGTTCCATCGACTCAGTCCTTTCATATACAATATGAAGTGTACCGTTTTCCGCACTTTTTCACAATTTCCCATAATCTTTTCATTTTTATCCCACAGTTTTTGTTTATGATAAACTCAAGTCATAAACCTATCAATATAAATAGACATGTGAAAATAGAGAAACGGAGTGAACATGATGGATAACTATCGTGATGAAAACAGAACGAAAGGTAATGAGAATGAGGTCTTTTTAACGAAAGAGAACGATCAGAGCACCTCCTACTCGGCCCGCAATGTCATTCATGATCAGGAGAAGAAAAAACGAGGATTCGGATGGTTCAGACCGTTGCTTGGCGGAGTAATCGGCGGCAGTCTTGCCCTTGGCATTTACACGTTTACACCGCTTGGCGACCATGATTCTCAGGACACTGCAAAACAATCATCCAGCCAGCAGCAAACGCAATCTGTTACAGCAACAAGCACCTCCTCTGAATCTAAAAAAAGCTCATCAAGCTCAAGCAGCTCATCTGCATTCAAGAGCGAGGACTCTTCTAAAATCTCAGATATGGTAGAAGACCTTTCACCAGCGATTGTCGGTATTACAAATCTTCAGGCACAATCAAACAGCTCTTTGTTCGGCTCTAGTTCTTCTGATTCCAGCGAAGATACAGAAAGCGGTTCAGGGTCAGGTGTCATTTTCAAAAAAGAGAATGGCAAGGCTTATATCATTACAAATAACCACGTCGTAGAAGGGGCATCATCACTGAAGGTATCTTTATATGACGGCACTGAGGTTACTGCAAAGCTGGTAGGCAGTGACTCGTTAACTGATTTAGCCGTCCTCCAAATCAGTGATGACCACGTCACAAAAGTGGCAAACTTCGGTGATTCATCTGATCTTAGAACAGGCGAGACCGTTATTGCGATTGGGGATCCGCTTGGAAAAGACCTGTCCCGCACAGTAACACAAGGAATTGTAAGCGGCGTGGACAGAACGGTTTCAATGTCTACATCAGCCGGCGAAACGAGCATTAACGTCATTCAGACAGACGCAGCAATTAATCCAGGTAACAGCGGCGGTCCTTTGTTAAATACAGACGGCAAAATTGTCGGCATTAACAGTATGAAAATCAGTGAGGATGATGTTGAGGGTATCGGATTTGCCATTCCAAGCAATGACGTAAAACCGATTGCTGAAGAACTGCTGTCTAAAGGCCAAATTGAACGTCCATATATCGGTGTCAGCATGCTTGATCTGGAACAAGTGCCGCAAAATTACCAAGAAGGCACACTCGGCCTGTTCGGCAGCCAGCTGAATAAAGGTGTTTACATCCGTGAGGTCGCTTCAGGCTCTCCTGCTGAAAAGGCCGGATTAAAAGCGGAGGATATTATCATCGGCCTAAAAGGTAAAGAAATTGATACAGGCAGTGAATTGCGCAATATCTTATATAAAGACGCAAAGATCGGTGATACCGTTGAAGTGAAAATTCTCCGAAACGGCAAAGAAATGACGAAAAAAATTAAACTTGATCAAAAAGAAGAGAAAACTTCGTAAGACATAATGCCTCAGGCCGTAAAAGCGGTCTGAGGCTTTTTATTAGATAAAAGACCTAATTGCTCTATGAAACTTTCTGACGAGATATCCGTATATCATACAGATTGACATCATTCACATCAGATGCTAGAAACATCGTTTGCTAGGAGGCATGAACATGAAAACCGTGGGACTGAGTATGATCTGCGCAGGATTGGCTTTTCTTTTACTGAGCTTTCTTCTCTCTGAATCGACGTTGACGTGGGGAATTGTATTGGGTACCAGTATTCTATTAAACATAACTGGTACGGCTCTAATCATGCGTTTCTTAAAAGCCCCCAATCTAACAGCTGACATGCAGCAAAGCCGATGACGAAATCTTTAAGTTTTGCTGTTTTTATTTCGGCATGACTGAACCGCAGTACAAGCTCACAATCTCTTCTTTACCCAATTTCCATATATCTATCAGCATCTTTTGCTTTAGATCGGGCTCAGAGCATAAAAACCCCCTGTCCGTTACGGACAGGGGGTTTGAGGTTATGACATATGCTGGTCTCTATAGAGTCTTTTATTTTCAATTCCATACGATTTTTGGACGATGTAAAGCGGCCTGTCTTTGGCTTCATCGTAGATTCTGCCGATATATTCGCCGATCACGCCCAAAATCAGAAGGACAATGCCGCTGAACAGGAGCTGGATCACAATAAGTGATGACCAGCCGGTAATCGTGCTGTCTGTGAATAGCTTCAGATACAGCACGATAAACATATACAGAAATCCAGCACCTGACATTAAAATCCCCGCATAGCTTGCCAGCTTCAGCGGTTTATGTGAAAATGTCGTGATGCCGTCCATTGACAGCTTCAGCATTTTCTTGAGCGGGTACTTTGTTTCTCCGGCAAGCCTTTCATCACGTACATACTCGACCGCTGTCTGTTTAAAGCCCACCCAGCTGACTAGCCCTCTGACAAATGGATTTTTTTCTTTTAATCTCTTCATTTCATCACAGACTTTTCTGTCCATGAGACGAAAATCCCCCGTATCAATCGGGATATCAATATCTGTCATACCGCTGAGAAGCCGGTAAAACATAGCCGCGGTTTGTTTTTTGAAAAAGGTTTCCCCTTTTCGTTTAGTCCGCACGGCGTACACGACCTCATAGCCTTCCTTCCACTTTTCAATCATATCTAAAATCAGTTCAGGAGGGTCCTGCAAATCGGCGTCAATGACGACGATTGCATTCCCCTGTGCATAATCCATACCCGCCGTAATGGCGATCTGGTGTCCAAAATTCCTTGAAAAATCAATAATTTTCACTCTCGGATCGATCAGGCTGTGCTCTCTTAAAATCTCAATACTGCGGTCTTTGCTGCCATCGTTGACAAAAAGCAGCTCGTAGTTTTCCTTCGTTTGATCCATGACCTCTTTTAAGCGCTGATAGGTTTCATGAATGACAAGCTCTTCATTATACACAGGTACAACAATTGAATATTGAATATGTCTGCTCATGTTTTTGCCTCCTATTCATCAGCATGTAATTCGTATAATGTTGCTGACTGATTCATTCCGCCAGGTCCGCCCATTTTGACGTTTTCACCTGAAGCCTTGCTGCTTGATGTATCAGCCGAATCAGTATTTTCTGTTTTTTGATCAGAACTTGATTGCCATTTTTCTGATGCTACTTCTTTTCCATTTTTTTCAACCCATTCAACAATGTCATTGTTTCCGCCTCTTCCCATTCCAGAAGCCAAGAAGTATTTCACTTTTCCTTCTTTTACAAGTTTTTTGAATTGAGTCAGTGTGATCGCCGGGTCAGAACCGCTGTATCCGCCAATAGCCATGACAGCTTTTTTCGTTTTAATGATATATGGTGCCGCTGTGTTCGAATCGGTTGTGGCGAATAGGTATTCAGCTCCGGAGTTATTCTCCTCTAGATATTTGATCAGTTTTTCATTTACAGTCGCATCAGACATTCCCATGCCTTTTCCGCTCATTGATGCGAGCTGAGGGCCTGTTTCAGGCAGTGAGCTGTTGCCTCCGTACAGAAGTGGCGTACTTGCCCAATAAATCGGCATCACCAGCAATGCGAGGAGAGCTGCAAGTGAAACATAATAACTGAACGGTTTTTGGCGCTGTTTAAACAGCAGCAAAGCAATCGCTGACAACACGCCGATAACACCTACCCCGATACTCCATCCAACACCGATTTGATCGTTGTAGTTTCTGAGAATAAACAATTCAAATCCAGTTGTCGCAATAATTGCTCCTGGCAAAAGCCATGCTTTCCAGCCTGTCTGATTGCGATACAGATGAACAAGGGCAACCCATCCCGCACCAACAAAAGCCGCAATCGGCGGTGCCAGCATGATGAGATAATAATGATGGAAAAATTCTGCGACACTGAAGAATCCGGCAATCGGTACAAGCCACGCAACCCAGAACACCGTTTCCTTCTGCTCTATAGATAATCTTCTTCTTTCTCTTGCGCCAGCGATCAGTAAGCCTGCGATTCCAAATATCGCAAATGGCAGAAGCCAGCTGATTTGATCAGATAACTCTTGTTGGAAAAGCCGCAATGGACCAGGTGTTCCCGTTCCAAACATCCCTGAACCTGATTGCATTTTCGAACCGGTTCCTGTACCGCCTTTCCCTCCGTCTCCGCCAGGTCCGCCTTGGCCGCCATCTCCGCCGCTTGGAGGGCCTCCTTGACCGCCGCTTGGCATTTCTCCTCCGCTTGGCATTTGGCCATTGGATGGAGGTACCGTCATATTGCCATTTGAGGATTTACCATCGCTTGATGAGCTGCTGCCTGATGACTGATTAGGCGGTGCTTGAGTGTTATCAGAAGAAGACATTTCTTTTGAAGCGTCTTTGTTTGGCGCACCCTGGCCGCCGCCTGAATTTTGGCCTGTCAGCCGCTGGATTCCGTTATAGCCGAAAGCCAATTCCAAAACAGAGTTGGTTTGGCTGCTTCCGATATAAGGCCGCTTGCTTGCAGGGATATTGTCGACAATGAGCGGCCACGATAACGAAACGGCTGCTAATACGGCTAACGCACTTACCAATGAAACGATTTTTTTCTTGATTGTGGCGTTTGCCGCAATCAGATAGAACAATAAGAAAGCCGGCAAAATCATGTAAGCCTGCAGCATTTTTGTATTGAAACCTACTCCAACAACCAAAAATGCTGCTAACAGCCAGATCAGCTTTCCTTTTCTGATCGCTTTAAAGAGAAGCCATGTAGCAAGCAATAAGAAAAATACCAGTAATGCATCAACATTGTTTGTACGTGCTACAGCTACAGCAATCGGTGTACATGCCATGATGAAAGAGGCAATTCTTGCTGCTGTCTTACCGAATGTCGGTTTTATTAACAGATACATTAAAAGGACAGAACCTACACCAGCAAGTGCCTGAGGCAGGATGACGCTCCAGCCGTGCATACCGAATATAAGTGCGCTGATGGTTTGTATCTGGAACGTAATAGGCGGTTTATCAACCGTTATAAACCCCGCCGCGTCGAATGAGGCATAGAAAAAATTATGAAAGCTTTGCATCATACTTGTGACTGCAGCGGTGTAATAAGGATTCACCGTATCATCATTCCAGATGTTATAGATATTTAAGAATGCAGATGCGAGCAAAATGAGGATGAGGAAAATATCCAGCTCGCGTTTTTTCTTTTCCACGTGTTTTTCACTCCTTTTGGCTAACTTGGAAATAGTGTAACAAGCAAATATGAATAAACTATTAATAAACAAAGACAATATTTTTGCCGAGGCCATTTCATGCCAATCATCCTATATACAGCTGGTTTCAAGCCCTTTCTCCAAATCGTAATCTGCGATGCGTTTTCCCAAAATAAAAAAGCCCTCCGGCGCGCCGGAGGGCAAATGAATCACAATTTATTGGATCGGTTTCAATTTCGCTTCAATTTCAGCTCTTCGATGCTCAAGATATGGCGGAAGAGCGATCGTTTGGCCAAGCTCATCAAGATTTTCATCTACCATAAAGCCCGGTCCGTCTGTTGATAACTCGAACAAAATGCCGTTCGGTTCTCTGAAATACAGCGCCTTGAAATAGTAGCGCTCAACTATGCCTGAATTGCTAAAGCCTTCGCGGCTGATGATCCGGTGCCACCCGGCAAGTTCTTCTTCATCTCTTACCCGAAATGCGACGTGGTGAACACTCCCTTTGCCTTGACGCTCGCGCGGAAGATCGTTTCTTTCTATTAAATGGATTTCCGTTGCAGCACCGCCTTCTCCTGATTCCAGAATAACGGCGGTTCCTTGCCCTTCGACTGGTTCACGGCTGATTTCTGTAAATCCAAGAATATTCGTCAATACGTGTAAAGTTGGTTCAGCATATGGCACAGTCAGTTCAACCGGCCCTAACCCGCGAAACGAAAATTCTTCCGGAATGCCGCTCTGTTTAACAGGCAGGCCATATCCTTTTCCTTCCTCATCAGCAGTCAGCACAAGTCGCTGCCCTTCATGATCTTGAAATGCCAATATGTCACGTCCGGCTCTTTTGGAGATGCCGCTGTGCGTTACTTGCTGCTCTTCAAAACGTTCTTTCCAGTAATGCAGGGCTTCTGTGCCTGGAACGCGCAATCCAATAGAAGAAATACTGTTTGTTCCCGCATGAAACGGTGCAATGCGGGGAATCTCGAAAAACGTCAGCTCAGTTCCCGGGTTTGCCACTTCATCTCCGTAGAACAGATGGTACATTGTCGGTTCATCCTGATTGACGGATTTTTTGACTAGCTTTAATCCTAGTACTTTCTTATAGAAATCCAAGTTTTTTTGTGCGTCGGCCGTTAATGCCGATACGTGGTGAATGCCGTTAACTTTCATATGCTGTCCCTCCAGGTTATTTTATCTCGATTTCGAGATATCATATCATAATTGTATATTTATTGTTCTAATAACAAAGTATTTTATTCGCATGAGAAAGTCAACATATCAGCTTCACCGAAGGTTCGTTCATTTTCTGAATTCTCACCTCCCCTCTGTACCGGCTAAAATCCTAATACAGAAAACACGAACTTTGTAAATAAAAATCATGAATTTTATTCGTTTATAGATCGTTAAAACAGGTGTTTCCACAGTTTTATCTACTGTACCCAAAGCAAATTTCGAAAATCAGAAAATTTATTTTATTTCACTTTTCTAAAATAGGGTTTACAATATGAAAAAATAGATTCTTCAACATGAAGCTTCAACATCATAGGAGGTTAAGGACATGCATACTGAAGACAACGGTTTGAAAAAAGAGATAGGCCTCTTGTTTGCCCTTACTCTTGTCATCGGAACCATTATCGGTTCTGGTGTTTTTATGAAGCCCGGCGCTGTGCTTGCTTATTCAGGTGATTCAAAAACGGCGCTTTTCGCCTGGCTGCTAGGCGGTATTTTAACACTGGCGGGCGGTTTGACAATCGCGGAAATCGGAACGCAGATTCCAAAAACCGGCGGGCTTTATACGTACCTTGAAGAAGTGTACGGCGAGTTTTGGGGATTTTTGTGCGGCTGGGTGCAGATTATCATTTACGGTCCGGCGATTATCGGCGCGCTGGGTTTATATTTTGGATCTTTAATGGCGAATCTTTTCGGCTGGGGATCTGGACTATCAAAAGTCATTGGAATCATAGCAGTTCTCTTTTTATGCGTCATTAATATTATCGGTACAAAATATGGCGGTTTTGTCCAAACGCTGACAACGATCGGAAAACTGATTCCGATTGCCTGCATCATCATCTTTGGCCTTTGGAAAGGCGATCAGCACATCTTCACAGCAGTAAACGAAAGCATTTCCGATATGAACTTCGGGGCGGCTATTTTAGCTACGTTGTTTGCTTATGACGGATGGATTCTCCTTGCCGCTCTCGGCGGAGAAATGAAAAATCCCGAAAAGCTGCTTCCACGCGCTATGACGGGCGGATTATTAATTGTAACAGCGATCTATATTTTCATTAATTTTGCATTGCTCCACATCCTGTCAGCGAACGAAATTGTCACGCTTGGTGAAAATGCGACAAGCACCGCGGCAACCATGCTGTTCGGGTCAATTGGCGGAAAGCTGATCAGTGTAGGGATTATCGTCAGCATCTTTGGGTGCTTAAATGGAAAGGTGCTTTCTTTCCCGCGTGTTTCATTTGCAATGGCGGAACGCAAACAGCTTCCATTTGCTGAAAAACTGTCACATGTACACCCGTCGTTCCGCACACCATGGATTGCGATTTCTTTTCAAATTGCTTTGGCTTTGATTATGATGCTGATCAGCAACCCTGATAAGCTCTCAGAAATCTCTATTTTCATGATCTACATTTTTTATGTGATGGCCTTTTTTGCAGTGTTTATTCTCCGCAAGCGAGCAAAGGGAAAAAAGCGCGCCTACAGTGTTCCGCTTTATCCATTTATGCCAATTCTGGCAATCGCGGGCTCCTTCTTTGTGCTAGGCAGCACACTCATTACAGATACAATGAGCTGCGGATTATCCATCCTCATCGGCCTTGCCGGGCTGCCTGTCTATTACGGGATGAAAAAACGAAAAGCAAGCTGATAAAACGGTTCCCTTGTTTAGGGAACCGTTTTTTGGTGAAACAGAAGATAAAAGTTGACAGGAAAAACACAACTTTTGATATACTTTTTACGTTAAGCAGAAAGTTTTTGCAAACTTGGGTCGTTTTTTTAAAGCGAAGTAGGTCAAAATAAGGAGACACGATTTATCAAAAAAGTCAAGATACGTTTTTTTCGACTTTACCTGTTTTTTTTCGACAAAAGGCTATATAATAATTTGATGTGTGCATTGTTCATTCAAACTATGGAGGGTTTTTAATGATAAGAAGAAAAAAAGATAAGTTCTCACTCCTTTTAACAGAAATTGCAAAGAACATAGACGAAACTGCAGAATATTTTGTGAATTTTAAGGTCACTAACCAAACGACTCTTAAAGAATTTGCAGATACGTTAAAGGAATATGAAACAAAAGGTGACAATCATGTTCATGTCATGATTAAAGAGCTTAACAAAGCGTTCATCACTCCTATTGAGCGCGAAGATATCCTTCAGCTGACAAACAGCTTGGATGATGTGCTTGACGGAATCGAACATTTCTCAGCCATGATGGAGATTTTCTCAATTACTTCATCAGACGAGCATATCGATAAATTCAGCGGATACATCAGAGAATGTGCGAAAGAGATTTTGATTACGATCGAGCTGCTGGCAGAAAATCGCTTAAAGGATATTCAGCCTCACGCAATCAAAATTAAAGAGTATGAGCACAGCTGTGACAACTTGCACAGAAAATCATTAAAGAATCTTTTCGGAAATGAAACAGACCCAATCAAAGTCATTCAATATCGTGAAATTTACGAAACGCTTGAAGAAATCGCCGACTCTTGTCAAAGTGTTGCCAATAATCTTGAAACCATCATTATGAAAAACGCGTAACGAGGGGTAAAAATGGATATTCTATTAATATTAACGATACTAATAGTCATTTGTGCTCTGGCGTTTGATTTCATCAACGGGTTTCATGATACGGCAAACGCAATTGCGACTTCAGTATCAACAAAAGCGTTGAAACCGCGCCATGCCATTATATTGGCGGCTGTGATGAACTTTATCGGAGCAATGACGTTTACAGGTGTTGCCAAAACCATTACGAAAGACATCGTAGATCCTTATACGCTGGAAAATGGCTCTGTTGTCATTTTGGCTGCGCTACTCGCTGCAATTGCCTGGAACCTTATCACATGGTACTACGGTATCCCAAGCAGCTCATCCCATGCCATCATCGGCGCTATTGCCGGTGCAGCCATTGCGGCAGCCGGATTTGCAGCGTTAAACTATAAGGGCTTCATTAAAATCATTGAAGCACTGATCCTATCACCAATTATTGCCTTTGTCCTTGGTTTTATTCTTTATAGCATCGTTAAGCTGATTTTCAAAGACAGCAACTTGGCGAAAACGAATAAGCAATTCCGCAGAGTGCAGATTGTAACAGCTGCCCTGCAATCGTATACACACGGAACAAACGATGCGCAAAAAGCAATGGGAATTATCACAATGGCTCTCATCACAGCGAATTTACATACTTCTGCTAATGATATTCCTACCTGGGTGCAATTCGCCTGCGCGACAGCCATGGGTCTCGGAACATCAATCGGCGGCTGGAAAATCATCAAAACCGTTGGCGGAAAGATCATGAAAATCCGTCCGGTAAACGGTGTTTCCGCTGACTTAACCGGAGCAGCCATTATTTTCGGCGCCACGTTTATTCATTTGCCGGTCAGTACAACCCACGTCATTTCTTCATCAATTCTTGGCGTCGGTGCGTCCCACCGCGTAAAAGGCGTAAACTGGGGTACGGCCAAGCGAATGCTCATTACATGGGTCATCACGCTTCCGATTTCAGCGACACTTGGTGCCATCGCCTACTTTATTTTAAATATGATATTTTAATGTCACACCGCTTCTGTCAAAGGAGCGGTTTTTTTGATCGAACAGGAAAACCATCCGGATCTCTCGAATACAATAAGCAGAACCTATTTCAGATGTGAGGGATTCGAATATGGTTTTATTCTTTCAGATCATGGTCTGGTGCATCGTGGCCGGACTGGGGTTATACGTGTATGCCACGTGGCGTTTCGAAGCGAAGGTCAAAGAAAAAATGTTCGCCATCCGGAAAACTTGGTATTTGCTGTTTGTTCTGGGCGCTATGGTATACTGGACATATGAGCCCACTTCCCTATTTACCCACTGGGAACGGTATCTCATTGTCGCAGTCAGTTTTGCTTTGATTGATGCTTTTATCTTCTTAAGTGCATACGTCAAAAAACTGGCCGGCAGCGAGCTTGAAACAGACACAAGAGAAATTCTTGAAGAAAACAACGAAATGCTCCACATGTACCTCAATCGGCTGAAAACATACCAATACCTATTGAAAAACGAACCGATCCATGTTTATTATGGAAGTATAGATGCTTATGCTGAAGGTATTGATAAGCTGCTGAAAACCTATGCTGATAAAATGAACTTAACGGCTTCTCTTTGCCACTATTCGACACAGGCTGATAAAGACCGGTTAACCGAGCATATGGATGATCCGGCAGATGTACAAACACGGCTCGATCGAAAGGATGTTTATTACGACCAATACGGAAAAGTGGTTCTCATCCCCTTTACCATCGAGACACAGAACTATGTCATCAAGCTGACGTCTGACAGCATTGTCACGGAATTTGATTATTTGCTATTTACGTCATTAACGAGCATATATGATTTGGTGCTGCCAATTGAGGAGGAAGGTGAAGGATAATGGAACGTGCGTTTCAAAACAGATGCGAGCCCAGAGCGGCGAAGCCGTTTAAAATCCTGAAAAAACGTTCAACCACCAGTGTCGCAAGCTATCAAGTCAGTCCGCATACAGCAAGAATCTTCAAAGAAAACGAACGGCTGATTGACGAGTATAAACGAAAAAAAGCATGATCACACTAAAAGGACAAGGGAAAACAGCTCTTGTCCTTATTCCTTTTCTTAAAGGGTTACATATAATAAATACAAACAGAGGATAATGTCAGGTGATACAGTGAAAAAATTGGTGAGGCGTGTGAAGTTTGTTGATTACGGAAGGTTTGGGCTTTCCGGGTACTCGCTTCGGGTGAGGGAGCGCAGTGCCATGGTAATGAAGCAGCTAAAAAAACGAACAAAAAAAAGCGACAATTAAACAATATGTCGCTTTTTATATTCATCATTTTTATCTGTTTCATTAAAAAGCTTTGCGTACATGATTTCTAAATACTTCATTGGATGGATTATATATTTCACAATTCTGTTAAATGCTCGCGATCCCAAAATAGACGTTACTCCTAATGCCATCGTAAAACATAATACTAATCGAGTATCAGGGTTTTGCTCATTTAACCAGCTGTTATGCGTAAATAACGGGAAGACAAAGATCATATGAAATAAAAAGATCGCTAGTGAGTGTTCTCCCCATTGGGTTAATTTGTTTTTGCCAGCACCAACTGCATTTAATAATAAGAAAATGCCTAACACTGCTAAGGAATAATGAAAGAATACAATAGCAGTATAACTGTGATTCTCTATATGGAATTTTTGATAGCCAAGAAAACCAAAAAACAGCTGATCAAATTTATCATGATGAAAGTCTAATATGATGAATATCAATGCAGAGACAGCTAAAGTGGAAAACAATTTAAACTTAAATTTGTCTAATGAACTATATATTTTACTCATCAGATCTCTTGAACAATAAAAACCAGCCAAGAAAAATGGAAGAAAAACAAAAGTCCTTAATATAGAAAGCGTTTGTGTATGCATATTGCTATAGTATATTTTGATAAATTCTATTATCTCATCTGCGTAAAACCTGGAAAAAAAGCTTGCAACCAGCAATAAAATCAACAATGTCGATTTTATGACATTTCTGCCGTTTATTTTCTTGAGAATGATAGCTAATGCATACCAGCTGCAGAGACTGACAATATACCACAAATGAGTATGCGGTCTTCCATAAGTAAATTGAATCACAGAAAAGTTACCTGCGTAGTAACGGTACACACAGTAAAAGGTTTGAAAAATAACATATAACAGAATGAGATTAATAACTTTTTTGATTGATGGCCTTTTGGAAAAATAACCATTTAAAAAAATAAAAGCAGGCATATGGAATGAATAAATGAATTCAATCATATTTTCCAGCCCGCTTTTACTAACACCCAGCAAATGGGCAAATACAACCAGAAATATCAATACACCTTTGACATTATTTAATTTAATATCTTTTTGCACAGTAAGACCACCCATAAATACAAAATTCGTCATATTCAGTATGGTTTTACTAGCTGAAGATGTCAATGTTTTCTTTCTACATAACTAATAAGGCACGGATTTTCTCCCTAGTCGCAGGCCCATAGATACCGTCAGCAGTTAGACCGTTAACAGACTGAAAACGGGCAACTGCGTCAGCTGTTTTCGGTCCGTAAACGCCGTCAATCCCGTTGTTAACAGCGCCTTTATCAGGGTAAAAATACAGAGCCGCAAGTGCTCGTTGCACCTGAAAGACGTGTTCTCCTGAGGTATATGGTGTTGTCAATTGAATGATACCATCAGGGAGCGGATAGAGCTCGGGTTCTTCAGCGGACGATGAAGCACTTACAATTAATACTTGACCAACGCGAATAAGATTCGGGTCTTCGATATTGTTCCACTCTTGCAGCTGAGCAACCGTAACACCAAATGCTCTCGCTATAGATGTAAGTGTGTCGCCCTGTTTCACGACGTAAGTTTGGCTGCCGCCTCCCCCAATTCCTGCTTTGAACGAATCCCACGTATCTAACAATTTTCGCGGACATTCCTTCCCTGACCAATACTTATGAGGGACGACATTGGCTAGACTGATATTATGTTCAGCCATTAATGTTTTGATGAGCCACTGGGCATTTGCTGTTGCTTTTGCAAAATCTCCATCAGCATTTTCGCAAATTTCAATTCCGATAGAAGCCCGGTTGCCGCTGCCATTTCCATCTCCCGCATGCCAGCCGTTTTCATTCAAAGGCAGATGCTGATAAATTTCTGTATCATCAACTGTAAAATGCCAGCTTGTCGTCGTATCAGGATTTTTCAAATAGCGGGCATGCGCTGCAGCATCTGCCCCTACTGCGGTATTCGCTGTATTGTGCACCGTAATGTAAAGCGGCGTCATTGCGTAGCCTGGACGGTTATTTGCGCCAACCGGAATAAAGTCTTGAATAATGTTAACCATTTTCATCTCTCCTTATTTCGTCAGATTATTGTCCCTTAACAAGTCGCGCTGTTTTTTCCCTTTTTCTGTTATATAGTTGTTTTTAAACCAAGCGGCAAGTGTCGTTCCAATTGTAAATGCGATGGAACCGGCTGAATAAAGAGCGTCAGCGAGCTGATTGACCTGCTCCTCCTGAATGTCCAATGGTGATTTGCCGAGCATCAGCATGGTCTGGTTGATTAAAGCAATTAAAAGAAGCACCGTCCTGATGACCGTGCCCTTGTCAAACGTGTTCATGAAAATCCCCCTTTAATGCTGCAGCAGGCTGTACATAATAGCGATGGCTCCGCCAATGATGCCTGTAGACACTGCTGTAATGATGGCACCTGTGATGGTGCGTTTAATCCACGTGGTGTTTTCTTCAATTTTGTTTAATTTTTCGTTCAGCGTCATGATTTGCTGGTCTTGACGGTCAGACACGCGTTCTAATGCGGAAACCCTCTGCTCAAGTGCTTTGTGCTCACCTTTTATGTCTGCTAAGTCCTGCTGAAACACATTCACATCTGCCTCTTGCTGCATTATTCACTCCTCCTTCACATGCAGATCACCTCCCTTCCGAGAGCCAAAACTGTTATGAAACAGCGGTCCCTTTTACCGAGAGAGTACCGCCGGTGATACTGACGATCTCCATAATGACCTCCTTAAACCCTTTAATATCGAAGGCCCATGCCTCAGCTTTTCCTAATGTACTCAAAGCAGAGGTGGCATCATCAGTTTTCACGCCTCTGATCGGCAGTTTCTGCCCTGACACCGATTTGCCCCAAAATTTGACTTCGCTCATTTCCGCTGTGCCATATACTTCAACGAGTAAATGCGCGGCACCGTCAACAGGTAAAGAAGCACCCTCTCCGGCGGACTCTGCATTTTCATGAAAGACAAAGTCAAATGTTTTGCGAGCCTCGACTTTCAGCCGTCCATCGTGTGTTTGATTCTCCGCAAAGTCAATCTGTAAAGGCGTTTTTCCATTGACACGCACATCCATCTCACCCGCACCGACTGATTGGTATAATACAAACTCAGATTGCTGAAGATTCCCGTTCACATAGCGGAAACGGTAATAGCGTTTAGAAAGGTATACCCAGTCCGTCGCTGTCAGGACACCTGCTGCGACATTAACTGCTGCTGTCGTTGTCCAAACATTGTTGTTGTCGCTTTCTTCTATAAAGAGCGTACCTTCACGATCTGCATACGCCCAGCCCTTCACTTTCGAAATCAGAACTGCGCCAAGCCTGTCCTGCCCGAGCTGACTGTATGCCTCAGTCGCCTTTAAGGAAGCATTTGTTAAAATCTCCGCTACGCCTGACAAATTCGAAACAGGTGTCACAAAATCATTTTTTCCTCCTCGATAGGGCTTTACAGCGCCGGCTTTTCCAGTCCTATCGAGAGGAAATTCATATTGATACTTCACCATCTTCATCCTCCTTTGATCTAAAAACAGGCAAAATAAAAAAGCCTTACTACATGGCTTTACCGGTAATTTCTTTATACTGGTCAGCTGTGATCAGCTTTTTGTTCACACCCTCTGCCAGATCCTCAATTGAACAGTCTTGATATGCTAAGGCCTGCTTCACCATATCCGTTGTCGCCCACTCATAATAAAGGGCTAGCACCCAATAATTCATTCGGCAAGATCTCCTTTCAAGGAAAGTAATGATAGCTTTATATCTGCCAGCTCGCTTCCCAAAGTTTTGTTCAGCTCTTCAAGCTGCTTGCGTGCAAGCTTTTCTTGTGACAATTCTTGAGCGAGAAGCTCCACCTGATCAGGCGGCTCGTACGGCGGGTTTTTTTGCAGCTCTTCCCACCAGGTTTCGAGTTCTTTTTGTGTTGGGATGGGCGAGCGCAGGTTCCATTTTTCAATATAAGAACCATTGCCGTCATTCCTCAGTTCAAAATCCTTTCTTGGCACAGCGTCAGGGTATTTGTACATGATTGCGTCGTATAATATCATTTTTGCACCTCCTACCGTGCAGGATAATTTCGGCCGCCAATTTCTGTTATATCAAAATAGTTATACCAGCCTAAACTATCTGTGATATAGCGTTGTGTCTGCCCGTTATATCCGACATATAAATAAATCTCAATATAGTCTCCCTTGTTGACAGATACTGTTGCTGCCCCATATATACCTATATTAATGTTCGTATTATCTTCGGGATTCGAAGGGCTTATTCTATAATGCGCGATGTTTTTATATCTACTCCCATTTACATATATAGAAGTTTCATAGTTTGCATATTCTAGATAATTTTCTATATATATACCAGCATTGACTAAATACATTCCGTCATTTGGTACAATAAAACGGTTGTTTGTAGGGTCGAAGCAATTATGGCTATCTTTTATTTTCCTATTGTAATTAACTTTTTGAGACTCGCCTTTTATTAACAACTGTTTTCCAGTAGTACCAATATTCGCGTGAGCAAATCCAGAAATTTTCTGCCATGCCGTCCATCCTGAATCTGCCCACCAATGGCGGATCCAAGAACCTGTGTTGGCAAAGTAGGAGCTAGATTCATTTCCAGTTCCATAAAAATACTGAGTAAATCTATAATTACTGTGTTTTTCATTTTTTACAATACCATAGGTAAGAGGGTATCCTGTTGTATTATTTGCTCCTATATCCATAAAAGTCAGCCCAGCTGGATACTCATTGCCGCTTGTTCTAGCGTCTTGAATTGCATTGGATCCTGTAAGAACTGTTAATTTATTATTCGTATAATTAGAGTCAACATAGTTTTTAGCATCAGCTAAGGCTTTATCTGCTTTAGCCTGAGCGCTGGTTTCAGTTTCAACCTTGTTCCATCCTTGCCATGCAACAGTACTTCCATCATAATAATTCGTAAAAACGTTGTTTCTGTAATCGGTAGCTAAGACCCAACCAAACATACCTTTCCCCTCAGTTGATTGGCTAGTCAAATGAAATACTCCTCTTATTGAAAATGGGGATGGAGCGTTTACAGCTTTTCCATGTGCATAAAATGTGCCCATACCTCTACCTTGATCAATTATTTTTTGAAGAATGTCCTCTCCTTCGTTTGCTGCAATGGACACCCCTCCTATATCACTTGTTATTTTAGTAAGCTGAGCTCCATTCCATTTACTTCTCTCAACAGATGTAATGTGTATTGCTGAGTCCTTAGCATGATTAGATACCTTTTCCTCTGCCCCAGCTGTTGTCTCTAATTCAACCCAATCTGACCAGGCTCCTCCTGAGATCGTCTTTCGATACGTTTTATTTGTATTGTCAAAAGCGATAATTTGCCCGTAATTTCCAGTCGCATTAATTGTCCATATGCCCCTGACTGAAGTGCCGGGGCCGTTTAGTGTATTTGGTGCAGAAGCAAAATGAACCAATCCAGTGTTCTGTGGAACAATTTTATGAAAATCATCTGTTTCGCTTAAGTATAGTTTTCCTTGACCGTTGTCTGCAGTAATTTTAAAAAGCTGGCTGTTATTCCACTTGTCTTTTTCTGCTTGTGTGACATGTATGTCTGAAATGTCTGCATGAGCGTTCACTTTTGTTTGAGCGCCCTCTGTCGTCTCCAATTCAACCCAATTTGACCAGATACCGTTTAAGAGAGTTTTACGAAAAGTTTTATTATCATTTGTCACCACAATTACATGACCATTTAATTTGCTGTCGCTGCAAGTCCAAAATCCTCTTCCTGAGCCGCCTGGTGAATTTAGAGGCGTGCCAGTATAAGAAAAATAAGTCAATGTAGGATAGTTCAACAGTTCCGTATGGAAATCACTCGTTATATTGAACATAGGCTGTCCATCATCTTTTGTAATCTTAGATAATTGACCTTTGTTCCATTTCTCTCGCTCTTCCTCTGTAACATGCCGCACCTGATCTTGCTCATGCTTGTCAAAATCCTTCTTAGCCGCCTGCTGCACATTATCTACGTTCCCCAGCCCGATTTGCGCCTTTGTTGTGTTGTGGGGGTTGTTCATGTCGTTTTTGTGGGCGGCCAGGTCTGTGTGGGCGTCTTTTATGCCTTTTTCCCAGCGGTTGACGTCATCTTCGTTGATGGGGTCGTCCGGAAGCCAGTCTGTTTTTTCTTCGTATGCCATGTTTACACCACCTCAAAAGTAAATCTGAAATCAAGTGTTCTGTTTTCGCTGACGTCCAGGTCAGTCTTTCTCTCTGTGATCACATTGCCCAGCTCGTCAAAAATTTGTACCGTTTCGATATGCTTGATGTCTTCCTCACGTTTTGTCAGAATGGTGACGGTCGCACCGTCAATGGTGAGATCTACTATTTCTGTTTTTTGGCCGTTGAGCAGCACGTGATCGATTCTGCTTTTTAGATCAGCCGCTGTGCGTTCTCTGTATATGGTTGAAATCAAGTTAAGACCACCTCATTATTGTTAAGAGTGACAGAATAACCGACCTTGAGCTCACTGGCTGTTCGGTATCTGCGATGATTCAGGATAACTGTGTCTTTGATTTGCAGCGTCTCGTTCAATCCGCCTCTGAGCGTATACGCCAAATGAGCGGGCTTCATGTTTTCTATCGCTTCGATCAGCTCATTCATGTGCTGGAGGTCATCAACATTGATATCGACGTTAAATCGGTATTCGCCGGGAAGCAGGCGGACCTGTGCAGACGGGTTTTTCAAGAAACGGTTTACCGCCTGCTCAATGGCCCTGTATGTGATTGGCGGGATGTTCGACATTTTGGAAATGAGCCGCAATCGTCTGATCTCATCAGTGTCGCCTGATTCCCGCGGGACGTTTAAAATTTTTTCCCAGCGGCTGAGCCCCCAAGTCGCCGTCGGTACGAATAACTGATCCGTCAGATCAAATATGCTGTCATTTTGTTTATCAAACTCAGGCGCTTCCGCTTTCAGCAGCTCAGCCATTTCTTTAAGGCTGGTGAGAAACGGCGGCAGATAAGCTGTCATGTCATCTTGTTTGCTCAATGATCTTCACCTGCCCAAGCTTAGGAATTTCCACGTTGCTCAGCACCAGATTTTCAGACGTGCCGTTGATTTGAATATTGGAGTAGTCACTGACTGACGGTGAATTATAGACGATATTGTTAATTTGAGAAAGGCGGATGACGTTATCTTCAAACGCCATTTTCTTAAAGAGATTTAAAACGCCTTCCTCAATTTCTGACTTCACTTCATCAATTGAGTGATTGATCTCAGGCAGCACTTCGGCAGAAATCTCAACTTCTTTCCAGACCGCGCTCTCCACTGTGACAACGGCTCCGATTGGCGCCTGTCCCTCTCCCTGTCCTGGTTCAGGGTCGATATAATCTTTCACTTTTTGAATTAAAATAGGAGAAGCGGGCTCAAGATTCGCATTGGTGACGACAATTTTGACCGTGCCTTCACCGTTCCAAAGCGGGAAGATCTTTGCCTTTCCCACACCGTCCACTTCCTCAGCCCACTCTTTATAATGCATTTTATTGGCACTGACGGCCTCACGCCGAACCCTTGTAAAATACCGTTCTCGCAAGCTGTCATCTCCCTCTTCCTCGCGTCCCGGAATCAGGATTTCTTTGACTATGGCCGTTTCTAAACCGGGAATGGTATCCAATGACAGTAAATTGCGTCCGGTCAGATTGGCGTTTCCTGCTTCACCAGGTGTTTCACAGATGAGCGTCCCGTCTGCCGTATATTGAAAATAAAGATTATCCACGTAAAAGCGGGAGCCGACAGGAATAGTAACTCCAGATGTAAACTCTCCCGCTCTGACAGCCTTTGTCGCGGCAGTTCTTTCAATTCCCGCTTCCGCTGCACGCCTGTCTAAAAATTCGCCTTGTGCGGTATCAGAAAAAACGAGCTCAAGCACAGTATCCAGCCATATATAAGACTTCGCAAGCTCGGCCGCCGCCGGGGCTAACGCATTATAAATGACGCTGCCTTCTCTTGTGTCAATATCTGCGGAAATGCTGTTCAGCATACGCTCCATAATATTTTCAAAGGTCTGATCTTCAAACATCTTCGCCAATCACCTCCTCAATCTCAAGCGTTCCTTCATCCGTCTCCACCACGAAGGACACATGAAACGCGTCGCCTTGTTTTTCAATCTCAAAATCTGTTACAGCCGATATCCGGTCATCATAAACCAGCGCCTCTTCTATCAGTCTCGGAATCTCCATCTTTTTATACGCATCAGTCGTCTCATGATCTGTCAGCACGTCCTGAAGCTCGTTTCCGACATTATGGCTGTATATGGAATACGCATAGCGTTCTGTCTGTAAGGCGATATACACGAACTGCCTGATCGCTTCAATCCCGGTAATCAGCTCATTCGTAATTCTTCCGTTTTCAAAATCTATTTTGTACGTTTGCGAGGTTTCAATGATTTCGCTCTCATCTTCAATATCTTCAAACTCCACTTCTGGTGTCAGGGCCATGATGCCCACTCCTTTTACATGCTAAATAAAAACCCCTTCGTACTGAAGCGGTTTTGTCTATACCTTATCTAAAATAAAAAACGATTGCCCGCCAGTCAGAGCTGCGGTCATGACGCGATCCCCCGGCTCGAGTGCATCGTCTCCTCCGGACTGCATTCGTTTTGGGATAATGATGGCGTCTTCCGGTATAATCAGTTTGCTGTTTTCTTTTAATTTGATTTCCACAGGAGAAACCGAAACGACTTCAGCCGGGAGCAGTTCTACCGGAGACTCAGCGTCAACTGCGCCGACTGCCAAATGTTTTATAGCCTCACTTAATCTCATCAGGAAACTCCTTCCGGCATCGTATTCTTTTCGACAACATCGATCGTCATCGTATGTTTCGTTCCTTTAAATTCATGCCGGTCCGTATCTACCCAATAGGTTTTCTTGATGCCGGCCTCCGGAATCGAAATATAGACAGGCAAGCCGCTCTGCACTTCTGGGATGCCCACTGCCTGAATATTTTTCAGTTCTTTTTTCACGCCCTTTTTTTCAGCAAGGCGTACATCTGCCCGCTGCTGAAGCTGTGCCTGGTTGATGTCATCTGTGACCGTTTCCGTATATTGAAGCACACCGTATTTATTTAAGCCTGAACTGTCCTTGGCAGAGGCTTTATATGTCTTATTGTCCTTCTGCCGGCGAAGTACCACCCGAGTAGCAGTGTCGTTTATAGAAGTGCTGTATTGGTAGCCCGTGATATTGACGCCCGTTTCAAGCACCCATACCTCTGACGGATCTGGCCAAGCGCGCAGGCCGAGCTTTCCTTTTTCCGAATACAGCTGGTAATGTTGCCCTGTCTGGCTTTTCGTCTGTTTCAGCGCTTTTAATATGATGTCATACAATGTCGTATCATTTTTAATGACAAGACTTTTGATCGTATGGCCTGTGTTTGCGATCGAGGTTGTCGGTATCTGGAAGTCACTCGCAATCCTTCTGATGATCTGGTCGGCCCGCTGATTGGAAAACACGTACATATCCTGGTTTTTGACCAGGTACTGAAGCATGTCATAAGCGCTGAAGGCAAGCGTATGCTCGTCCGGGGTTCTTGCAAAAACAATGCCCCGAAAAAGCTCTTTTCCCTTCCATTTAAACAAGACCGTATCTCCTTCTGAGACACTGTAATACGTCTGGTCGCCCTGCTTGGTGACGATGGTTGCTTCAATGGAACGCGGCGCCTGATAACGATGGCCTTCAAGCGATACGCTTTCTGCAACCAGCTCAAGCCACTCTGTGTCTTTAATGACGAACAGTTCTATCATCATACATCACCTGTTTCATTGCGGTATCTTTAATTTTTGGCCGGGAAAAATCCAGTGGCCCGGCTGCCTGATGTTCCGTTTGCTTCGTTTGATCATTGCTGTTTTATTGGCGTTCCAAATTTTGCGCCATTGGGTGCTGTTCCCATAAAATCTGCCTGCAATGTCCCATAGCGTGTCTCCCTTTTTGACTGTGTACGTCTTCGGCGCAGCCTTCGACGGACGTTTTGCCTTTGTTTTTTTCTTCTGCTTGATTTTCCGCGGGGAAGCGGTTTTGTATTCTTTTAATACAATATCAAAATCCCGATCTCCTATTTCATTGTCTCCCTCACTATATTTAAGGCTTTCAATACTGCATGTCATATTGATTTTTGTTCCCGTAATTAAAAATTGAACAGGCTTTTTTGCCTTCATCCATTTTTCAATTTTCGCAATGGCATTTTCCGGAGACGGGAGATTTTGATATTCAGCTATCGGCGTATACTTTTTTGGAAAAAAAGAAGAAAATGAAATTTCATTTGCTCCGGGTTCTTCAATAAACGTTAGTTCACCCAATCCCGTTATCTTTACTGAGTCATTTTGTACACTATTCGCTATATCAATCGCTTCAGGAAGAACAGGGAATCGCAGCTTTTCTTTCCCCTGTGATATCCAAAATTCATAGATAGACTTAGTCAAAAGCCACGACCCCCTTTGTTCCGGTGTTAATGTCATTTTGTAATTCATCAAGTAATGCCTGCTTGATTTTCGCAACCAGGCCATCAGCATCCTGTCCATTATGGAAATGCTGATCGCCGTTAAACTCAATCTTTATTTCTTTCGTTCCGTCTGTTTGTATCGTTTGCCGTGTACCGGATGTAACTGCTGAAACTTGTCCTGAAGAAAGCTCAGACTGCTGGGATTGAGACGGATCTGTCACTTCCATTCCCAGAGCTTGCGCAGCTCTCTGAAGGAGGTAGCGGCCTCGGATGCCCCGTTCCTCTGGGATTATCCATTCCCGCTTGTTTCCTTCACCGACACGGGCGATTTGTTCTTTTGTAATCAGCCCGCCGTTTGCGTAACCGACATAAGGTCCGCCATGCTTCATGCTTTTAATACCAGGTACATTGTCAATAGAGCCGTATCTGCTTTTGATGTAGCCGATTGCGGCAGCAGCGTTATGAATCGGGTTTCTAATGTTACCCATGCCTGGCGCTTTGTGTGCGTTAAAAGTGGTTGGTACTGTCTGCATGAGCCCTTGGGATGGATTGCCTGCCTTCGCGTTACTATCCCACAGGTTAATGGCGTTAGGGTTGCCTCCTGATTCAAACTTTGCAATTGTCATCAATCCCGGAAGCCAGCTTAATGGTGTTTTTGTGGCCATCATTGCAGCCATAAGCCACTGCTTCACATTTCCACCTACTGCACCCATTCCGGAATAAGCAGCTGCCAGTGATCCAGCTTGCTTTTCAGCATATTTTTTCACATCGACAGAATCCAGACCTTTTACAACACCAACGGAGGCAAAACGCCCTAAGCTCATCATGACACGGGAAGGTGAATGAATATCTAGCTCCTCACGGAAAGCCTGCTCCACTCTCTTGGCCATATCCTTTGCTGCTTGTTTTACTTCACTGGATTTAGAATTCATGCCTGTCACAAAGTTTCCAATCAAACCGGAGCCCCAGCTGTTCGATGTGTCTTTTGAACGCAGGAACGGTTTGTCAACATGTGTACTCACATACTGTGCAGTCCCTGTTTGGGTTGAATTTTGTCCTTGCGCAAAGCCTTTGACCGTTCCTGTGCCCCATGAAGACGATTTGTTCACAGTGGCTTGGTACGGCGTTTTAACTTTTGATTGCAAAAAGCCGTCCGTTCCGGTTGCTGTACCGTTTTGGCCCTTGGCATACCCGCTTACCATTTGTTTACCGTAATTTGGTGAAGCAGAAATCATTTGTGTAAATGGCGTATTGATGTTTTTCTTTTTCCAGTCTTCCATTTTGACCGGCTGATCGCTGATGCCTTTACCAAAGCCTTCTGAAAATTGCTGTCCGAGTGTGGACGCTTGGCCTGTAAGATTTGCAGTGTTCATTGCTGGGGAGGCTGAGCCTGATAGAGGACTGACAGCTGCTCCTCCTGAAACAGATGCTGGACTTCCGCCAGAAGACGAAGCTGCTCCCATGTCGTCTACAACTTGCATACCCAGCTTAGACGCCGCTTGTGAAAGAAGCATCTTCCCCCGGCCTCGGTTGTTATCAACCGGGATAACGAATTCCTTGCCGGCTTCACCGATCCACGAGATGGTTGGTTTGGTGATGTAGCCGCCTGTGGCATTTTTATCCGGATCCTTACCTTTATTCGGATCACCGCCGCCGGTTACAAAATTAATTACTTTACTAGCTACGCCGCCAGCTTTATCCCAGATTTGCTTCACCCAGCCGAACGCTTTAGAAAAAGCATCTGAAATCGCTTCTCCCACCTTTGTAAGAGGTTCTTGAATATTCTTTTTAAACCAGCCGCTCAGGCCTTTCCAAATGTTCTTAACGGTGTCTATCGCTTTTTTGAAAGCATCTGAGATTCCCTTACCTACATCTGAGACTGTATTTTTAACCGGGTTCCAAACTGTATCCATGAACCATCCCAATACTGTACTGAAAACACTCTTAATCTTATTCCAAGCACCGGTCATTTTATCCCAGATTGTAGTTGCCGCTCCTATTACAGCAGATTTGACTGGCCCCCACACATTACTCATAAACCATGAAGCAACTGTACTGAACACATTTTTAATCGTCGTCCATGCATTTACGATTTTAGACCATATTGCTGTTGCTACACCCACAACTGCTGATGAAACCGGCGTCCAGACATTGTCCATAAACCATGTTGCCACCGTGCTGAATATCGTTTGAATCGTTGTCCATGCATTTACGATGTTGGACCATATGCTTGTTGCTACACCCACAACTGCGGTTGACACTGGCGTCCAGACATTGTCCATAAACCATGTTGATACAGTTCCCCAAGTATCCTGAATGGCTGACCAGGCATTTTGCGCACCCTCTGTAATGCTGTTCCATGTATCTTCTAGAGCGCCGGCATCAATTGCCTTGCCTAAACTTTCACCGCCGAAAGTACCGGCAATTCCTCCTACAATACCGCCAATAGCGGTCCCGACTCCCGGCACAACGCTTCCAATAGCCGCTCCTGTAGCGGCTCCTGCTAAACCTCCGCCGGCTGAACCTACTTTTTCACCAGCATTATCCTTATTGATACCGGCTAAGTCAGTAAGGGACAGTATTTCGCCTAATCCCGGTATTCCTTTTGCAGCTCCTTTTAAGCCCTTCAGTCCGCCTTTTAAGCCTTTTGATTCACCCAATGTTTTCAGAAGGCCTGAAAAACCTTTGCCTGCTGCTCCTTTAGCAGATTTAGGTGTATTCACAGGATTTGTTTTATTCCCTTTTGTTGATGAACCGTTTCTATTTTTGACTTTTTTGCTTTTGCCTGTACTGATTCCGGCACAGCAGCAACCACAAGCCCCGCCCCATTTGCCGCCTGACTTTTTCGATTTTGAACCTGAAGATTTTTGGTTCATAGAAGGTTTTTTAGTGCGGTTTGAATTGTTAGAAGTTGAGTTCTTTGTATTGGCTTTTGAAGCTTTTTGTTTGCCTTTGCTTCCGCTGGATTTGCCGCCAAACAACCCGCCAATATCCAGATTCCCCAGCTTCTCAGCAATGCCTTTTATAATTTTTTCAAAAAACTCTCCCACTTTTTCAATAATTTTATCAGGGCTGAATTTCTCGAATTTCTTGGCGATTTTTGAAACAATGTTATCAACAAACTTTTCTGCTTTATTAGCGATTTTATCCGGGTTCAGGAAATTAAATTTCTCTGAAATTTTGTCAACAATATTTGTTACAAAGTCTTCCGCTTTAGTAATAATGGCGTCTGGACTGAATTTGCTGGCGACATCATCTACTTTTTTCATAAAGGAATCTGTAAACTTGTCAAGCTCGTTAAAAATGGTTTCCGGGCTGAATTTACTTACGATATCGTCCACTTTTTTCATGAAGGAATCTGTAAACTTGTCAAGCTCATTAAAGATTGTTTCCGGGCTGAATTTACTTACGATATCATCCACTTTTTTCATGAAGGAATCTGTAAACTTATCAAGCTGCTTAAAAATCGCTTCTGGACTGAATTTGCTTGCGATATCATCCACTTTTTTCATAAAGGAATCTGTAAACTTGTCAAGCTGCTTAAAAATCGCTTCTGGACTGAATTTACTTGCGATTGCATCCACTTTACTCATGAACGATGTTGTGAATTTATCCAGCTGCGACAAAATCGTTTCTGGACTGAATTTCGTCGCAATTGCGTCCACTTTACTCATGAACGATGTTGTAAACTTATCCAGCTGTGCCAGAATCGTTTCTGGACTGAATTTCGTCGCAATTGCGTCCACTTTACTCATGAACGATGTTGTGAATTTATCCAGCTGCGACAAAATCGTTTCTGGACTGAATTTCGTCGCAATTGCGTCCACTTTACTCATGAACGATGTTGTAAACTTATCCAGCTGTGCCAGAATCGTTTCTGGACTGAATTTCGTCGCAATTGCGTCCACTTTACTCATGAACGATGTTGTAAACTTATCCAGCTGTGCCAGAATCGTTTCTGGACTGAACTTCGTTGCAATTGCGTCCACTTTATTCATGAACGATGTTGTGAATTTATCCAGCTGCGACAAAATTGTCTCTGGACTAAACTTTGTGGCGACTTCATCCACCTTATTCATGAACGATGTCGTAAATTTATCCAGCTCTGTTAAGATTGTTTCCGGGCTGAACTTTGTAGCGATTTCATCCACCTTTTCCATGAATGAAGCAGCAAATTTGTCCAGTGCTGTCAAAATCGTTTCTGGGTCAAACATGCTCGCAATATCTCCTGTACCTCCTGCTGAAGGCGCTCCTTTTTCGGAGGGACCTGAGCTTCCCATGCTGTCAATTCTTTTCTGCAATGAATCCAGCTTATTTGACACCTTGTCATTAATAGCGAGCTCAAGTTTGTTGTCTTTTCCTGTTAAGGCATTAATACCAGCAGAAATACGACCGACTGTTTTCATGACGTGATCAATCACGCGTATCGTAACAGAGTAACCATTTTTAAGTGCAGTTTCCATATAGCGCTGTATTTTTTGCACAGCCGGCAACACTTGATCTTCTGCACTCAGCATAATCGTAAAGCCTTTAAAACCTGCCACGAGCTCTCTTAATCGTTCAAACTTTTCGGTTGCTTGGTCACTAGCATCTATTTTAATAGATACAGATGACGGCAATCCCTGCAATTGAACATTAACCTGCTGAATGACACTGCTGGCTTTATCCTCAGTTGAAATGGAGATCATTTGGGCGCCAAGCTTTTTCTTTAATGATTTTTGTATGCGATCAATTGTCCTTAATACAGTTTTGCTTTCTTTTCGTACATCAATAGCGCTTTTTCGCTGCACCATTTTTCTATATTTTTCAAGTGCTCTAAACCCATTCTGGATCTTTCTTAACTTTTTACTTACACGGTCTTCCATTTCAAACCTTGCTGTCAGCTTTGCCAATTACGATGCCCCTCCTTTCTTTGCTTGTTTTTCAAGGAGATCGAGCTTATATCCGATCAGTCCATACAACAGCGCTTTATAGTTTCTGGGCGCTTCGTAGAGCGCCAATAAATCTGATGGGGAATAGTGAAGCTCGTGCATCGCATAGTAGAGATACACGGCTTCTTTATGCCCATCCTTGATTAGTTTTTTACTTCTTCTTCCAGATCCTCTAATTCATCTTCAAATCCATTAATCTCAATCGCTTTGTTTAACCAGTTCGCATACTCGCCTCCAACTGAGAGCACGCGTTTCGCAACTTCTACCGGGTCAGCCGTTTTGTAAGCTTCTCGAAGCTCTTTTGAACGGAAGTCCGGATAAACGGTTGATTCAACTGCGATTCGGGCATAAAAGCGCTGGCTGTCTAAATCTTTTACACGGCCTCTGCCTTTGACATTTTTATACGTTGTTGTTTCTTTCTCCAATTCATCAATGCGCTCCGTCGTGATCGCTTTAAAAATAAATGGCACGATGTTCCCTTTTTTATCAACAAAACGCTTTGAGATCGGCACCTTGATTTCCTCAGCTTCAATTGTTTTTCCCGGCATAAAAAAGGAAAGATCATATACGTTTTCGTTCTTCTCGCTCATGTAAAAAACTCCCTTGTCTATTGTTTGGTTTCATCTTTTAAAAACAGACCTTTCTGAGAAAGGTCTGCGTATGGGCTGATTCAGCTTTGATTAAAACGTGTCAGATAGCTTTTCAGGGACGTCGAAGTCTTCGAATGTAAATGGAACTTCTTCCTCTAACGCTTCTGAATCGACATCAAGGCTTGCGATTTTGGCAGAGTCAAAGTTGACGTCGTACAGCGTGACTCGCTCTGTGCCTCGGCCGGAGGATTGATCATCCAGCACGGCTTGGAGTGTGAAATAAGGGTCGCTGCCTTTTTTGACATAGTCCATCATCAATAGCACGAATTTTGATGTGACTTTGTAGAACGTTGCGGTCCCTGTTCCATTTGCCCCTGTTGTTTTATGGCCTGTCATGCGGCGGCCCATAATGTTGACTTCAGATTTGTTTTTCTCAACGTTTGCTTCAAATGTTTTGATGTGCGCCATTTCCTCACCATCGAGAAATAAGCGGCCTTCTTTTCCTGAGATTGTGTTTTGTGCTTTTAATGCCATATTAGTTTACCTCCACATTAAAGTAGAATTTTTCTGCTGCGTCGACAGGCTGTACAGCCAGGTCAATCAAGAAGCCGTCACGATCTTCATTCATTGAAATTGTGATATCTTCATCGGAATCAAAGCCAGTGATGCCGCCTGCATCCTGAAGCGTTGTCATGTATTGCGTGATCATCGTTTTTACATACTGCAGTCCGTCTTCAGATGCCGGGATATCGCTTCCGCTGCCTTTTCTTGATTTAATTAAGGCTTTCAGCTCGCGTGTTAAATCATTATTCACAGCATCCAGGACACGAACGATTTTGTTTTTCGCAAATTTCTTGTTTTTCTCAGCTGTGAACGTCACGAGTGAGTTAATATCCTTTTCTACACTGACGGATTTATCGCGGGCGTCGAATGTGAATAAAAATTCACCTTTGCCCAGACGTTCAACAATCGTTTCGTGGTCAAGGCGGTGTAACACATCAACAGCGCCTTCGTACTCTACAAATGTAAGTGATTGGTTAAAGGTTGCTCCTGCACTCGCTCCAGCTACCCAAGCTGTTGCTTTGTCCGGTGTAACTTCCGTGCCATCTTCAAGCAGCACACCCTCAGTTACGTTGATGATGCCTTCATAATCACCGGCATAATTGGCTGTGACGCCTTGCACTTTTTGTCCTTGGCCGTCGCGAAGGCGTTTAATGAAAGCAGCAAACGTCGCCTTCAACTGGTCACCTTCTGCAACAGGCAGCGCAATCACATCAAAGCTCTCCGTTTCAGCCGCGGCTAAGAAATCTGTATAGTCGGAGTTGACAGGGGCTTTATCCGTACCGCCGGATAAACGGATTCCCGCGGATGCATTCAGCGTCTCAGCTGCATTGTCTCCTTCTGATCCAGTGAGAGGAATCGTTGAAGAAAGATCGCCTGTTCCGGTAAAAGTGACATAGCCGTTAGCTGTTAATTCTTCAGCCTTTTTGACAGTCTGTTTATCAACCTCTGATTCGTCCATATATGTTGTCACATCGAAAGAATCAGCATCCAGCACATTTTGATTGATGCGGATGATAATGTCATTTCCTTTTGTTCCGCCATATACTGCAGTTGCTTTGACGCCTTCAGCAATATCAGCAGACGCTCGGACACCTTCGGTTAGACGGTACATCAATACCGTTTTCGCATTTTTCTTCGCTTCACGCAGCAGCAATAAAGACGGATCATCAATGCTAAGACCCACTTTTTTGTTTAGGTCTTCAACGCTGGAAATGGAGACGAACGTTTTCGCTTCGCCCCAGCTTGATGCGACCGGAAGTGCGACTGTCCCCCGTTCACTGAGTGATACCCGCTCCTGTGCCGTCGTTTTAAAGTTAAAATAAATGCCTGCACGTTCTTTTTCTTTGCCTGTTGTAAATGTTCCGCCATTCATGATGACATGACCTCCTTGGTTAGAAATGTTTGAATCAATTGGTTGGCTTCTGATTTCGTCATACGTGGTTGATCCACGCCAAATAAAGCCCCCTGAAGAATATCAGGCTTAACGCCGAACAGTTCCTTCGCATGCTTAATCAAATCCGCTGTATCAAATAGAGCTTCCCTGCTCTTTGTATGTACAGCCTTCTTCTGTTGTTTGTCCTTTGACACCGTTTATTTCACCCCGCTGTTCATGTCGATATCCTGTAAGACAGGCTGTTCTATTTTGTGATAATAATATCGGCTGCTCCACCTGATCACCATGGCCGCCTCGCCCCTATCTCCTACCCTTGTCTCGATTTGGGAGATGCGAACCATATCCCCCGTCTTCTCGCCGGATTCACTCAGCAGCGGAATCATATTTCTCGCTTCTCTGATGGCATCCGCGAGCCTGTCCGCTTCATCCAGCGCCTGAACGGAGTCCAGATGAAACAGTTTTACATTGAGACTGTAGGTTTTTTTAAATGTGGAGACCGTATCTGTTTCCTCGAAAACAGATGGTGGCGGGACGTATAACGACGGCACCTGAAAGTGATCAGGAAGCTCGCGTTCATAAATGGGAACAGACCACCGGCTGTACAAAAACGCCATGATCGATCCTGTTTCACTGTTCATCCTGCTCCTCCTTTACAGCTTCTTCAGCCACTGGCGCAGTTTGTTTTCCAGCGATTTTTCAAACAGCTGTTCATATAAAAGCAGTGCATGATCCCAGTAGCCCGTGCCCGGTATCCATTTTCTCTTGAGCGCCATTCCCGTTGAAGCCGCTGGATCATAAATAAACCGTGAGCCTTGAAAACGCCCCGGCACCCATCTCACATCTTGTTTTGACGTCCAATGGCCGTCATTAAGAAATGAGGCGTAATCAAGCTGTGTTCCCACCTCAAGCGAAAGCCCGCCGCTTTGCACAATCCAGAGATTGTCCTCTGCGCCTTTCTCAAAGGAACTGAGCAGTTTTTCTGTATCAATCGTTTGTGTGCTGATGAGTTCAGATTGGACGATCTCCAGAAAATCTTGCCCGCACTCCTCAAGCCACCGGGACGCCTGTCTGGAAAAACCGCCTGAAGCCGCTTCTTTTAATGCCGTGTTCAGCTGTTTCAATCCCGCTATTTTCATAGGCTTTCATCCCTGACTGCGACGACCTCCCAATGATGATGTCTGATCCTTTTCGGCAGCTTTAGTATATATTTATGATTCTCCCAAATGATTTTATCGTTCACGCGGATGTCCGCTGACAACGGAAAATGGACGAGAAAGCTATGATATACAGTTTGATCCGGCTTCTCCTGAATCAGCTGCTGCGTTTTTTCGGTAAAATAACAAGGGACATCTTGTTCATCGGGTGTATCCGGATATGAAATCACCGGCTGCAGCCTGTCTGCCGGAATCCCAAATCGGCCTGCAGACGGCGCTTGCGCTGCTTCATGATAAATGTCGCAACGGTGAATGAGCATCTGCTTGTAGCTCATAAAGATCTCACCTTCAGTCTGGAGGATTCAGGGACGTAGCCCGGCGTGATAAACTCTTCGAGCAAATGATATACCTCTGGCCGCTGAATACCGCCTTCTCCGGAAACCGTGTAGGAATAATCCCCCATTTTCTCAGACTGATAGCTTGATGAGGCAGATTCATCGCTGTTGACAAGCGCAAAATACTGGGCAAGCTTTACTAAAGCCAACTTCACCTTGCCGGGCAGCGGATCATACAAGCTGTCTTCAAAGCGGTGGCCCGTGATGAGAGCCGCTTCTGCTTCCGCCTCGATGATATCCTGCGCCAGCAGCTCTTCCGGCCTGTTTTTCACCCGATCATAGACCGAATAGGAGGCTACGTCAGTCGGTTCAATGAGCATGAGCTGACCACCTCGTTTCTATTATTCTTTTACGTTAATTAATTTTGCGCAGGCATCCTCTTCCTCGAACTTGCTGTCCAGCTTGGCCGTTAAGACAATAATGAATTTACGGGAGCGGATGTCTTTGTCGACTTCAATTCGGATATTGCGGGAGAAGCCGAGAATGATATTTTTCGGATGTGTGAGAATGATATCAGAAGCGTCATATTGCGCGTCTCCCTCACCGACTGTGTACGGCTGAATATTGGATACCCCTTTGACCGGTACGCCGAATGCTGTTGACAAGCCGCCCTGAACAGCCTGGTCCCCAAGGTTTGTCTGGCGGTCTGCCACGCGGTCCTTCCATTCAACTTCTAAGCCATGAGACGTATAGAATCTAAATTCCTGAGGGATGCGCAAATATTTTGGCGGAACTGCCTTTAAGCCTTTCTTGAATGTCGCTCTGGACAGTTCTTCACCGTTCATGTCAACGATATGGGAAACTGCCTGTTTGCGGATGCCGTCCAGCTGTGCCAGATACGGATCAGCTGATGCTGTATCGCCGTTAACGATCAGCTCTTCAATATCAACTGCTGCGCGCTCTGCTAAAATTTGCATGATTGTCTGCTGCAGGCCGTCTTTTTCAATATTGTTTTCAAGTGTGTCATACGTAATGTTGATTTCCGCAATGACTTCCTTCGTGTTCAGCTGGACAGTGCTTGTCGTTGGAACTGTCAGCTCGTCGTTTGACAGTGCTTTTCCTTCTTGCGCAGCCCGCAGAATACGCTGGCCGAAGCCGATTTTTTCAAATTTTTGCGAATCATTTTCCATTTGAATCACGCGGGATTCACTGAAAATGGTCGGCGTGTTTTGCACCATGCGGATAAAAGCCGATGCTTGCGCAGGGTTCATAAGCCCGCCGCTTTTTAAAGCAGAAAGCGACATTTCCGCTTTCCGAATGATCTCTTGATTTCTCAATTGATTTCCTCCTCCTTGACTGGTTTTACAGCAGTCCGCTCCAGATTGATTTTTTGACTTGCTCTGTATTGCCGCCCGTATCGTCCGCTGTCTGCTTAGACGCGCCTCGCGCTTTTTCCAAAGCCTCGATGCGTTCGATCAGCGGAGCAAGCATGTCTTCAACGAGCTTTTTCAGACGCTCGTCATCACCCGTCTGCTCCGGCTTTTCCTCCGTGTCTGTGTTTTTTTCAATCCGCTCAAGCCGTTTGAGCAGAGGGTAAAGCGCATGCTCGAATGATTCTTTCATGTCTTCTTTTCTCATTTCTTCAGTCTCCTTCCCTGTTTTGTCAGCAAGCATTTGCTTGAATACACTGAAGAATCCCGCTTTTTCAACCGGTTCTTCCTCATATACATCTGCAGTGCCCGCCATGCTGTAGCCGGTGATGATTCCAGCCTTGATCTGTTCCCACACCTCGTCTGACGCTCTTGTCACGAGCACCCATGAGCCCTTTGTAATCCGCTTTGACCCGATCATAAAATCATCGGGCGCCACATAGGACTCGACCACGACGCCGGTTCCGCCCTCAAAGCTGTGATTGATATCAATCTCCCGTGCCTCCGCGAGAAAACCGTGCGCCGCTTTTTCAATTTCCTCGGCGGTCATAAAATCGCCGTGGGCATCAGGAACATCAGGCTCATACACGATTCCGTACACGAGCTTTTGTTCATCCTGCTCACTTTTTGTAAACAGCCGAACCTTTTTTTCAAATGACGGAGGTTTGGCTGACTTCGTAAAGAAAAATTCTGTCTGGTTAGCCGCCTTGTCCACATAACTGACAAAGCTGATTTTGGCATTTCTTAATTCTCGCGCCACCTGCTTGATTCACCTCCCTTCAGGACGTTTTGATATCTTCGATGCTTTCTTTCAACTCCTGCATGAGCGCAGCCAGGTTTGTCTTTTCCGCATCCTGTCCTGCAGGCCGTTTATAAATGTCCTCCGGCCACTCCTCAAGTGTTTTGCCAAGCACCCGTCCGGCAAGGTCGCGTAAATCATTCGGCGAGACTGCTCCGGCTGTAATAAAAGGACCGAGCACCTTCGCAATCTCAAGCGGATCACGAAAGTCCGGTCCTTTTAATGTCAGCCTGACGTCATGGATATTCAGCTCCGGCAAAAGCAGCGTATTCAGTTTATTCACGAGCGTTTTTCGCTCCGGCTGAAAAACCTGCTCCTCCGTAATTTTTCTAGCAGTATCAGCTGTCGCCCGGTTGTATTCCTGGGCCTCGCCTGTATACAGCGGCGGGAGGCGGAACGCGGAACGCAGCTTATTTCTGCTTTTTTCATCGTATTCAAGAAACAGGGCGTCGTTTTGGAGAATTTCCGCCAAGGATTTGATTTCCACGGAAACTGGTGTAATATCCTCGCCTCCATGGAGATCCTTTTCTTTTGCGATTCCTTCCGCTTCGATCAGGAGAAATTTATGGGCGTTTTCCACGCCTTCAAGATCATTCATGTATTCCTGCAGCTCCCGGTAAGAAGCTTCAGACAGCATCCCGTTTTCCACTGTAATCGCAGCGGGGACGTGACGCCCCTGCTTAAAATACATAAAATTGAGCTCTTCTGCTTTTCGGGCTCCGTATAAATTGACAATATTGCCGATCCAGCGAGGTACACCGTATACGCCGCTTCCGATTTTGAGGTGAATGGCTTCATTTGCTTGATACTTCTCTGCCAATGTATTTACATATTCACCTGTGCGCATATCCATTTTTCGTGGATCGCCGTATTCTTTAAAAAATACTTTCTTTCCATTGATCATCTGCACATATTTTCGGAAGCGTTTTTGCCTTTTGATCCTTTTCATTTTCCCGTTTTCTTCATATATAAATGAGACCTCTACAGGCTCACCTGCTCCGCACACACGCATATATTTCACATCTAAATATTCGATGCCGGCGGGTTTTCCCGCCCCGTCGCGAAGCACTTCCATAAATCCGTTGCCTGTTTTTTCTCTGTCTTCGATGGCATAGCCTAAAATCATTTCAGCTGATTCATCAAAGTGAAGACATTTATAAAAGGCTTCGAGTCTGGCCCAGTCTTTTTCCGCTCTTTTCTTTTTTGCCTGATCGACATCACTTGCGTTGACATCAAATGTGTACTCAACATCGAATCCAAAGCCTGTAATATTCACTCTGTACGCATCAATGCATTGCTGAAGAATGGTCGAGTATTCGGCAATGGTTTTGAGCTCGATGATATTATAGGGCGGAGCAATAATGTCCTCTCCGTACAGCTCAGAAAAGTCATCTTCATAGATTTGCTTTGTCTGAGGAGCCGCGGCATTGGCTTTAAATACAGTTGCTCTGACTGTTTGGTTGTGCATGATTTATGACCTCCTCCTTTCTCGGTTCGGCCGCATTCGTTTGTGTGCTGTCTCTTTCATATCAGCAACCTCATAATCATCAAGCGCATACCAAATGGCAGAAAGCGTATGCGGGTCAATCGTGAATTCATCCTCAATCAGAGCTCCGTTTTTATCTTTGGCATACGTAAGTGTCTTGAGCTCATAGATGACATTTTCACAGCGGTCCGAACAGAAGATTTTTTTGAACCGTTTTACCTTTTTGGTATATTGAAGCCTGGAGCCGGGAAACTTTCTGGCTCCAACCATCCGAAAGCCCTGCTGGCGGAAATATTGAATGCTTTTCGGCTCAGCCGAGTCGGCTTTGATCAATTCCTGTGTCTCAATAAACTCACGCAGCTCCTCAGCCGTCCTATCATCTGTCATTTTATTTTGATAATACTCCCAATAAATGTAGAGGTATTTTTTTTCAGGATCTACAGCAAGCCGGACGACGGCATTATAGGATTCCTCGAATCCAAAATCCATACCTGTACGAAAGATTGGTTTGCTGATGGCTGCGATACATTTTTTCACTTGATCATGCGGGAGTACCTCGAACTGCGGCAGCACCCTGATCCCGTTGACGCCGAATCGTCCTTTGCGGGCAATCCGGTACAGGTCGGGATCATACTCTTTGAGTCCGTCAAGCTGTTTCACATAGCTTTCCGGGAGAAAAAGATTGTCGTTAGCGGTGGAATGATGGTAATACGTATCTCCCTTTACAATCGTCCGCTTTTCGTAAAGTTCGCTGTCATCCAGCACAAACCGTTTCTTGCGTTCATCCCGAAAAAAATGCCTATACGTCCAATTGGAGGTGCCGACGGGATTGGTGGTACAGATCATATGAAGCTTTAGCTCAGGATGGCGAAGACGTCCGATTAACTCCTTGAACCCCTCATACTTCACCTCTGAGCACTCTTCAATCCATATTAATGAAATGTTATGAACCGATTTTAATTTTGCCGGATTGTCCATTCCTTTGAACATGATCCGGCTGCCATTGTGAAATCGCAGCTGCAGCGGGGAAGAAAGAGATGCCACGGCCTTTGTGAGACCGAGCTCTTCGATCACCTCTTGAAACAAGGCGAAGGTCGAATCCCGATGGGTATCGAACACCTCCCGGATCACAAGGGCCGTCCGTTTTTCCTTCAGCAGCTTTAGCACGATTTTCAATGCGGTATGATAGCTTTTGGATGAGCCGTAGCCGCCGACAAGAAATTGGTACGTCTGCTCCCAATTGAACACGTAATCTTCGAAATGAGGGTTGATTTCTTTTACAATCATGACTTGCGCTCTTTTCGTTTGATCATAATTTCAATCGGCTCCTGGCTGTCATCTGTTTTCTCCGCTTTTTGTTTGGCAAGCTTCAATTTCTCATTTTCAATTTTTTGTTTAAATTGATCTGGAAACAAATCAAAATATAAGGACAGCTTCTCAAGCGCCTTCATTTTATCTGCAAGCTTGATGGCAATGCCTTCTTTCCCAAGCTTTGCTTCCGTTACAATGGTGCCATCAACGAGCCCGGAGTCTTTGACATCGACAAAGCTGATTTCCTTCATAATCGGATTATCATCTTCATCAAACAGCGGACCCGATTTCCCGACAGCCTGGACCTCTTTTTTTCCAAAGGTCACATAGTCCGTAATATCCGCAAACGCGATCTTGATATAAACCTGCAGCACGTCCATCGCTTCAATAAACATTTCATTGACCATTTCTTTTTTTATGCGTCTGATTTCAGCAGCGACCTTTTCGTTTTTTAAGAGCCGGCTGCCCGTCACATGAGCACTGTCCGGAGAATAGCCCGCTTTGATTGCTGACTGTGTGGCATTGAAGCTTTTGACGTAATACAGGCAAAACAGCCGCTGGCGTTCATTTAATTCATCGTTGTCTATAGGGCGCTGTTTTTGTTCGTTTCTGGACTCAGAAAACAGGGCCTCTTTCCATTTGTCTTGTTTTTTCCAGATGCCGATTGTTTTCGGGGAAACACCGATTGTGTCCGCGATCGCCCGATTTGTGATCTTTCCTTGATGTTGTTGATAGATTGCTAATGCTTGTTCGCGCTGTTGTGTTTTCATGCTACGGCATCACCGCCACCTCCAGCATGGTTGTTTATTCATAAAAGCGGCTGATCAGCCAGCCGCTTATGTGTCATGCTCTATTCACTTATAGGTGGCAAACGTATGACAAGCTTTCAGGCAAGTGATCGATTCATGTCTTCCTGCTGTCTTTGCATCTTTAAACTCGCCCGTTTAATCGTCGTTTGCACTGTCGATTTTTTTACGCCGAGAAGATCGGCGATCCGTTCATAAGAAAAACATTCTACCTTATGCAGCAAAAACATTTCCTTTTCTCTGTCCGTTAACAGGGCTAATGCTTCTCGAATTCTATCTCTGTCTTCTTCTGATACCTGTCCGTCAGGCTCAAACATCATAGCGCTGGAAAATGATTCGATGATTCTCGGGTCCTTGATCATCAGCCGCTGGTAGGCATCACGCCGGTCAATCGCCCGTCTGATGCCGGGCTGCCTTCCTTTTTCAAGCCATTCTGTTACATATTCAAGATCAGTAATCATATTTCTGATGATTTTTTTATCCTTCAGCTCTTCAGCTGAGAGCACGGATTCATCTGCCTCAGCGAGCGGTTTATATTGTATTCTTGTTTGTTTGAGCGTGCGTTTATATTCAAATAGTAAGTCTTGCATTCTATGATCCTCCTCATTTTTGGCAAATAAAAAACGGACACCAATCAACGCACAAATGCTGTGCAATTGATCAGTGTCCGCAGGCTTTCCGTCTTGGACGTATTCTGTTTTCGCTTTAATTTAATTTGTAGCCGATTTCAAATTCCACACGGGCAAGATCGCCCTTTCTTGTTTCGACGAGCGTTTTTCCATGCTCCGGCGCTTCTGTGATCCATGCTTCTTGCTTGATGCCGTCCACAATAATGACACGGATTTTCCCGTCCTCCAGCTGGCTCTTAAGCGTGACGGAATCGATATGCAGCAGTTTTTTCGGATGAATCATGTTTTATTTCCTCCCCTTTTCGGTGCAGCGCTTGCTTCAGCTTTTTCTAATAGCTGAATGATACGCTCCTTTGAATGAATAGAATTCCCTTTCAGAAAATCAAGTGCTGCTTTAGACGCTTCCAACAATTCAGGCGCAGCGGCCATCAAAGAGGCATTGCTTTTTTGCGAATAAGAGCTGAGGTCAAATACAGCGGCAATCAGCCGTCCGTTTGAATATGGGAATCTTTCTTTTTCTTCTTCACTGTAAGCTGAATAAATATAGATCGGTTTCGTATCCCCGCACGGGACAGCACGCCACGGTGCAGGGCTTTTCTCTGCCTGTTTTGTCTTTGCCAACACTTTCACTTCCCGTCGTCCTTATACCATTGTTCAATGTTTTTTTCTGTTCGCTTTGCCCGAAACAGCAAAGCGATTAGTGCAGTCAGCTGTTTAATCATAGATATTCAGCCTCGCTTTTCCCGCTGTCAGCATTTGCTCCAGCTTTTGAATGACAGGCGTTAAATCAGTGCCGGACCGGCAGTTCGGACATGAATGAAAAACGACTCCAATACCGGTATGTTCCACAATGACTTTCTTTGTTTGACAAAGCTTACACATTATCTGACGCCCTCCAATCTGTGGTTAAGCTCGTAGGCTGCTCCTTTGATAATCACTAAATAGTCACTGCACATCTCATAGATTCTCGTGCCGAGCGCTTCATCGACCCGTACAAGTGCTTCAATTGTCAGCTCGCTCGAAAGCAAAATCGGTTTATGATTTAAGTAGCGATAATTGAGTACTGAATACATTTGCTCTAATTGCCAATCTGTAGCGCGGGGTTTGCCGTTAACCGGTTTAAACAGGTCATCTATGAACAGCACATCTGCCTGCTTCATCCGGTTCAGCTTCGCTTCTAATAGGGCAAAATCATTTTTCAGATCAGTAAAGCCTTCCACGAACGGAAAATAAATGACAGGCACATAGCATGTTCTCATTAATTCGTTGGCAGCGGCAGTCAAAAGGTGTGTTTTCCCTGATCCGGGCTGTCCTAAAAGGGCAATGCTGTTTTTTCGGCAATCCTTGATTTGTTCATAATCGGCAACATACTCTTTTGTACACTCAAATGCGTCTTTTATGGCCTGCGGCTTTCCCTCCGTGCGGAATTCCTTGAAGCCGAGCTGTCTGAAAGCGTGGGTAATCTCACTTGCACCCAGCAGCCGCTTCACTTTTCGTTCTGCCATGCAGCTGCACATCGTCCAGACTTCCAGGCCATTCTGCCTGACGAGATAACCTCCCTGATCCTTGCAGCGCAGGCAATCATACCTGCTTGCGTCTGATTCGGCCGGTTTGTCCGCCAGTAATGGACGTCTCCCTCTTCTCAGCTCGTCCAAAATCTGTTCGATTGTTCGTTTTGTCATGTTTTTTCATCCTCTCATGCTGAATTGCGGCATTCTTTTTGGCTTGCTGCGCGAAAAATCGATCTTCAATGAATTTCGAGCAGTAGCGAAAAGCCTTGATTGTTTCAGAAGCGGCGGTCCGCCTGTTTTCAAAAGCCTGAAAGCATTCTTCAAGCCATTTGATTGTTTGCGTGACAGGAACGCCGATGGCAACAATGCGGGCGATGGCTTGATAATCTCTTGAGGAAGGATACACGGTGCGTCCTTCTTGAGCCGACCGTAATTGTGTAAAGCGCTTCGCAATGTGATCCACTGCATCATCAGCAGCAGTATATTTGTTTGTTTTATCTATATCTGTACGGTCGTTTGTGTCCGGTGTCTGCGGCGAAAATGGCCGTTCTTTTAGACTCCCGTGTACAGTATTGTCCGATCTGAAGCTGAATTTTTTTGAATGCTTGACCGAAATCATCAGTCCGTATGGCGCACGGACGGCCTTTATGTAATCATGGTTTTCGAGAAGCTCCAGCCATCTTCTGACGGTTTTTTCACTTACGCCGAAGACTGCCGCCATTTCTCTCGCTTTTAACGGCTTATGGCCGAGTACGATGCCCCAGCTTACGCCGTCTTTTTCGATTTCTTTTGTTGTTGAGCTGATAAACCAGAGAAACAGCCATAACGCCGGGCCAATTTTGTCATAATGTTCTGAATTCAATAACCCTGAATACGTCGGAAAAGGATAGCTTTTATCGTTTTTCATTGTACGCCGCTTCTCCTTTTAACATCATGTATGCTTGAAACTGTTCCTGCGTTTCAAAGTGAAACACCGGAAGGCCGCATGCGGTAAACGAAATGGTGCCGCCGGATTGTCCGAGATGGCGCTGATCTATGGGATTTTCACTAAAAACGATTTGGATCGGATACATGTGATCACTCTCCTGATCTTTTTTGATACATTTTGTATCGGATGTTACCAAGTATAAACGATACAATCTGTATCATCAAGTTATTTTTGATACTTTTTTTATCATAACTTTATTTTGATACATTTTGTATCTATAATCATAAGTAACGTAGGGAGTTTAAAAAAGAGAGGTCATAGTATGATAGGCGGCAGATTGAAGAGTCTCAGAGGGAAAAGGACACAGGAAGAAATCGCATCACACATCGGTGTGTCACGGGCACGATATTCCCACTATGAAAATGGGCGAAGCGAACCTGATTACGACACACTCCAAAAGCTGGCTGATTACTTTCAAGTAACGACTGATTACTTATTAACGGGGAAAGACAAAAAATCCGATGACGATATGTTCTCAGATCCGGACCTGCAGCTTGCATACCGCGATATGCAGGATTTTTCCCCAGAAAGCAAACAGCAGGCCATCGAATTTATCAACTATTTAAAAGAAAAAGAGAAAAACCGCAAACCGAAAAATAAATAAATCGTTCTCTGTTCTCTAAAACATATAAAAAGTAGACCGATATAAAGAAAAAAGTGTTTATTTTTTAAAGAAAAGGGAAAGATTTCTACACTACCTTCCAGTCCTATACGGGCTTTTCTTTCTCGCTAAAAACAGAACAAACGTTCGAAAGGGAGTATTCAATTGGGCGATTACTTATCACATCTGGAGGAATACGTTAAAAATTTATACGGCCGGCTGGGCATCACATCCCCTCATCACATTGACATGCTGAAAATCGCAAAGGATCTGGATATTTGGGTGCATTTTGAGGATATGGGGAGCATGATGGTGAAATACGACGGCATGTACAGTATCGTATTGAACCAAAAAAAGTCACGGGAAGAGCAATGGGAGGATTTTGGCCATGAGCTGTGCCACGTGTTAAAGCATGCAGGCAATCATTTTCAGATGAACAAGCTCTTCAGAGAGCTTCAGGAATTCCAGGCAAATCAATTTATGTACCACTTCTGTGTGCCAACCTTTATGCTGTTGCAGATGGAACTGCCGCAATGGAGAAGCCAGGCACTCGCCACAATTGCGGCGGTATTCCGGGTAACAAAGGAATTTGCTGATAAAAGGCTTGACATGTTTGAACGGCGTAAAGCAGGTATTCAATTTCAGAAGCGGCTCGCTTATTTATTATCTCACAAGCGGCCAAATGCGTACGAGGAAGGCGATCAGCAGCACTTGCAGGTCGCTGAGGAAAAAGCGTTATATCATATTGGCAAAAACATCTGATCAAATACGGGCTAAGGATATATTCCTCAGCCCAGAAGAGAACCTAACATTTCGACATTGGGGGAACTGTATTATGCAGCCACATGGGCGCCGGTTTAAGATGAGGCGCAGATGCGAACGCAATCGGAGCCGGGATATACCTGAATTCACCCCGGCCGTCAAAGGCTTCCCCATGTGCCCATCTTCCTTGTGAGCTTTCATCCCCCCTGGAAAAGTTAAACAGGTCATAGGAGACTTCCTGCTTTTCGAGCTCACGCGGAAACGTCGTCGGGACGACAATATCCCGTTCTCTCTCCTCCAGCTCTTTAATGGCCGCGTACCACATATTTTGATGATAGGTATCCCTTGCAATCAAAAATGACAGCATATCTCTTACCCCTGGATCATCGGTCATGGCATAAAGCCGTGTCACCTGAAGGCGTCCTTGGGCCTCCGCATTTAAGTTAGCGCGAAAATCGGCCAGCAGGTTTCCGCTTGAGATAATGTATTTTGCATTCCACGGATAGCCCTCACTATCTGATGCCATCGCCCCCAATCCGGACACAATCGCGTGCTGAGGGTTCATCCCTGACATGACTGCTGCAATAGCGGGATTGCTTTTATAAGCATCCTCCTGTACATCCGCGGGTGCATTGTCCAGAAGCCTGGAAATCATCGTTGCCAGCATTTCTACGTGCCCAATCTCTTCGGTCCCCACATCATATAACAAATCTTTATACTTAGCATCCGCCCTGCAGTTAAACCCTTGAAACAAATACTGCATCATGACGCTAATTTCACCGAATTGGCCGCCGAGCACCTCTTGAAGTTTTTTCGCATAAACCGGATCGGGATGAGCTGGCTTTGCTTGATATTGAAGCTCTTTTATATGATAAAACATGAATCATTCCTCCCCACACTTTCGCACAACCCCAGCGTATGAAGGAATAGGCCAACCGTGCAGGTCCCGTCTAGTTTTATTTATAAAAGCCAAGCTTGACGGCTTCCACATATCGATCAAACAAATCGTTTTGTATGTAGCTTTTATCACGGCACCCAAAATTGCGGAATAGCGCATTTCGCTGTGCCGTGCTTACCTCCAATTGCAGTCCCATTTCTCTTTTCGTCCGATTGACAATATTGTTTGGGTGTACACCTGCCAGGCGGTCTTTCTCATTAGTGAGCTCGGCGCTAAAACCCGCTTCATTCAGACGCTCACAAATGAGCTTGGCTTTTTTACGATCCGCCCCGCCGACCAATGTATGCGGGATTTTCGGATCATAATACCCGTGAAACGCTAATGCGTAATGGTGGTCATTCACTTTTTCTAAAGCCAGCGGCTCATCAAAACGAATGCTAGTGAGATGCAAGGAACGGTTGTTTCGCTGCTTTAGACCCTCAAACAAATAGATGGAACATCGATCCGAAAATGCCCGCACCAGTTCACTGACGCCAGGCTCAATTCTGCCGCCGTGAGGACCGAGGACGATAAGCTCACTTCCGTTTTTCTCCTCATAAATAATCCGGTACTCCGACTCAGAAGCAGAAAGGGCCGCAAAGCTGTCATACATATCTTCCATCTTGAACGCCCCCCTTTACCAGTCAGCACCAGTTTACTCTACTCATCTATGAATGAAAACCTTTTTTATAGTATGATTTGATAGAATACGCAGAGGAGGTATATGATGGGGTTTATTGATGGATTACTCGGCAATGCATCAACACTGTCAACGGCAGCTGTGCAAGAAGAGCTTGCCCATATTTTACTTGAGGGTGAGAAGGTTGAAGCCGCGTTTAAGCTGGTTCGCGATTTGATTGTCTTTACTGACAAGCGGCTTATCCTTGTAGATAAACAGGGAATTACAGGCAAGAAAACGGAATTTCAATCGATTCCGTACAAAAGCATTTCCAGATTCAGCGTGGAAACCGCCGGCCGCTTTGATCTCGATTCAGAGCTGAAAATTTGGATCTCCGGCGCAGAACTTCCTGCCGTCTCAAAGCAGTTTAAAAAAGATGAGAGCATTTATGATATTCAAAAGGTGCTTGCCGCAGTTTGTATGTAAGATAAAAAGACGGAAGCTTCACAGCTTCCGTCTTTTCATTTACAGCTTTTCCTCCAGCTTCGCTTTCGTTTTCGGACCGTAAATCCCATCAGCCGTTAAACCGCTGACAGACTGAAAACGTTTCACTGCATTTGCTGTTTTCGGGCCATAAACGCCGTCAACGCCGTGATTTTCCGCTCCTTTATCAGGATAAAAATAAAGAGCGGCTAAAGCGGTCTGCACCTGCTTTACTTTTGTCCCTTTCGTCAGCGGGCTTGTCACTTTGATCACGCCGGATGGGAGCGGATATGAGGGTGCGGCATGGCTTTTAGAAGCAGATGCCGTCTGAGGCAGTTTGATCACTTGTCCGACTTTAATGTAATTCGGGTCAGTAATATGATTGATGCTTTGCAGCGTTTTCACACTGACTCCGTGTGATGCGGCAATCCCTGACAATGTGTCGCCTTTTTTCACATGATATACAGACGCTGAAGAAGAGACTGCAGCTTTTTTAGCTGATACGCCCCCGTTTAATTCCTTTTCAATTGCCGCCTTCACTTGATCCCAGCGCCCCTCTGATAAAATGCGGTGCGGGCAATACTTTCCGTTCCAGTCCTGGTGCTTTCTCACACGATCGATGCCCCAGCCGCGCTCCTTCAAAAGCTGTGCAACAAATGAAATCGCCAAGGCTTCAGCTGCCTCATACTTCGGGCCTCCCGATTTGCTGTAGCAAATCTCAACACCGATTGATTTGCGGTTTCCCGGACCGTTTGTGCCGTCACCTGTGTGCCAAGCGTTTCGGTTAAGCGGCAGACCTTGAATCACCTCTTGATCATCGACCGCAAAATGAAAGCTTGTCGAGCTTGTGTTCCCGATCATATAGCTGATTTCATTGGCCGCTGATGCATCGTTTGCCGTGTTGTGAATGGTAATGTATTCAGCGGACATTGCATTAGGACACTTCAACGCGTATTTCGCCTCAGAAACCAAATTTTTCTTTACTGGAATGCTCACCTATCATCTCTCCTTTTCTTTTTTCATAAATAGGTGGCATTCGTAGGACGAAAAGCTCATATCATCTATCACGTAATATGGATAAATGTGTTAAACTGAAGTTCACGGAGGGTCTGAATATGTATACATATTTAATGCTGACAATGAGAACGGAGAAATTTAATCAGAAGCATGTGGCTGGGCACTATGAATTTCTGGATCGTTTACAGGCAGAAAAACGTTTAAAAATGTTTGGGCCATTTAGCGACGCCACAGGCGGAGCGTATGTCATCGAAGCAGATTCACTGGAAGAGGCAGCGGAAATCGGCCATGCGGATCCGCTGGTGGCAAGCGGATCTTCTGAGCTGACGATAAAAGAATGGAAGCTGAAGAAATAAAAAAGACCCCTAAGGGTCTTTTTTATGCATCATGTTTGATTGCGTGCCGCAATATGAAATGTTTTCCCTTCTGTGTTTGCTGTTTCACCTGCATGAACCATCACCTGAGTAAAGCTGAACCCGACCGCAACGAGCAACAAACCTGACATCCATTTAGATTTCATATAAACAATCTCCTCTCTGGATTTGTTTTTGTGCGTGCACCATTTTCTCATAAAATGAAAGTGCTTTTTCGGGCTGTCCGTTTTCTATATAGAATTGGGCAGCATCATGCGCCAGCTCTTCAATATAAGGATACAGCATATGTTCTTCAAGAAATTGAAAGGTGTGTGAGACTGATTCTGTGTCTATGTTTTTTCCGTATAACGCATGTAAAAATTGAAAAAGCTCCACAAATAATTCATCACTGTATTGACGGGCGATTTCCAATCCTTCACGATACTTTTTTTGCGCTTCGGCGTCATTTTTTTGTTTATACAGAACTTGTGTTAAAGAGTAGATAGAATGCGGAAGATTGTCGAACTTTTCCGACTTGCAAATAGAAACAGATTTCTCAAAGTATTCGGCTGCCTTTTGCAGTTCACCCATTTTCTCATAGCAGTTTCCGAGATTATATAGGGCGGAACTGATCAGGCGGGGATTGCCTTCTTTCTTTGCAAGATCTAAAGCCAGTTCTAAGTGGGGCAATGCTCTTTCTGGATACTGCATATCATCATAATTACCTGCAATAACGAATTCACATTGGATTCTGCGGACGGTGTACGTTTCATACATTTGGTATGTTTCTAATGCCTGAACGGCGTAGCTCATCGAAACATAGGTTTGTTTTAAATTGTAAAAAATCTCAGCCATTTTAAAAGCAAACTCGGCTTTCTCAATATCATCCGAGACGAGGGCAAGATTCTTTTCTGCCCGTTTATAGTACATCATGGCACTGACAAACATCTTCTGCTTAAATTCATACATTCCTCGAAAAAAATTAAAGTAATATTCGAGAAGCCCTGTCAGCTTGTACTGATTCCCTTCGATGTCTTCTAATAATTCTGAAAACTCCAGCTGCGACGTGTCCTCTCCAAAAGGCTTAATGTAATCCAGCATGACACGATGCCTGAACTCCATTAAAGAATAATACAGCAGCAAATCTTGGTCTTCTTCCATATCCTCAATTTCTCTTTCTACTTCGAGCTTGACCCGTTCGGCTTCAGCGACGTGGAACTGCCGGATATGAGTATACCATTCATTAATTTTAAGCCCGACATAAGAGGACGGAATCGTCTGCTTCATCCTCAATTAATCCCCCCTTTTTGAATTACCCGAGATATGTCATATTTTATCATATTTGCAAGAAAAAGAAGAACGCAAAATAACCGCAATTGTCGAATTTCGGCTAACCGCAACAAAAAAGCACGGGTTTTTCAAACACCCGTGCTTTCTTTTTAGTGAAAACCGACTTTGTTTCTTTCCATCCAGCTTCCCCGCTGGCTTTTTCTTTGCTCTCCTGTCATGTCTTTCACCATGGTTTCAATATGGTGATTCCCTTCTTGGTGCCATTGAAGGGCTGAAGATACATATAATTCTCCAAGCTGTGCAAAGGAAAAGCCTTCTGTAAGTTTTGCGGCGTTTTTTATTTCTCCTTCACTCAAAAAGATGCCAAAGCCTCTCATTTTCATATATTCCAGCCGCAGCTCTTCATCCGGAAGCCCGATTTCATAGGCACGGTCAAATCGCCCTGCACGATTCATCAAACCTGGATCGATCTCTTCGGGATAGTTTGTCGTACCGATGAGAAATAGCCCCTCTTTTGATGTCGCGCCGTCCAACGTATTGAGAAAAAAGGACCGCACATCTTCCGGCATCGAATCTATATCCTCGATGACCAGAACTGCAGGAGCGAGGCGTCTCGCTGCCTGAAAGACTTCTTCTATTGTCTCGCTCGACGTAAATTCAGTAATTTGCCAATAAGCAACAGGTGCATCGATACTGCCTGCGATCGACTTCACTAACGTCGTCTTTCCGTTTCCAGGAGGTCCATATAACAGAATGCCGCGCTTGTAAGGGATGTCATATGTTTGATAAAACGATTTATCACTATGAAAAAACTGATCAATTGATCTGTATATCTCTTTTTTCAATAGCGGATTCATGATGACTTGACTCCGCTGAACCTCTCTGACAATGGCTTCCTGCTCTCTTGAAGTCCCTCCATCTCCATCCGTAAACACGGTCACTTTCCGCTTGCTTTTTTCCCAAAGACGCGGTCTGACTCCCTCCAGAAATGCACGCATCTTTTCATCGTTAACCGCAAACAGACAATCAAAACTCATAATGCTCCCATCTTGAAAATATGGAATTCTGGCAAAAGCAACTCCCTTTTTGGGATACGCGTATACACTGTTTCTTATAGACTTATGGACGGTATAATCCGGTTCTTTCTCATCTTCATCGTAAGCAAAGGTTTTCTTTTCAAGCTTTTCAAATATATATGCCACATGCTCAGGTTCCAATGAACCGCTGCGGACATCTTCTACAAGAAGCTCCCAGTATTCCGTATTTGGATCATCACTGGCATAGAGCTCATAGAATACACCGTATTGATCATAAAGCGTTTCTTCAATCCGTGTGATAAGGTAACCGAAAGTGCCGTAGCCCGCCGCAGCTCTTTCATTCTCTTTTTCTTCGTACTGATAAATGAAAGGTATGTTAGTCATGTTTATACTCCATTTCATGTTTTGTGAACGTTATATATACGATTGACATAGCATTTTGTTTCATCCCACAGCATATTACTTGTGAATTCATAACCGTTGATATAGGATTTCATTGCACCATTTATTTTTACATATGGAGGAGATCATAATGAGCCAATCCAATCAAATTGTCAGCCATTTTTTATCCCATCGAAACGTGACCAACGAGCTTGCCGAAAAAATCAGCAAAGACCACTACAGCTACAAACCGGCAGAAACATCAATGTCAGCAGAAGAGCTGGTCAAACACATTCTTACGTCTTTCCACTTGTTCGCAAATGTCATTAAGGAAGGCAATGCCTCACCATTTCAAAACAAGCAGGAGGAAACAGAAACAGATCTCAATGTTCTGGCAAAAACATATACAGAAAAAACGGTCGCTATCCTTGAACAGCTGACTGAAGAGCAGCTGGACAGAGAAATTGATCTGACATCCGCTTTCGGCAGAAAAGTCACAGGCCGCGCGCTGCTTCAGCTTGCAATGGAGCATGAAATTCACCATAAAGGCAACCTGTTCGTGTATGTGCGGGAAATGGGCCACACTGAGCTTCCTTTCTATCAGCAGCGCATGTAGCGTAAACAAGAAAAAAGATACCTGTTAAGAGGTATCTTTTTTTTGTGCCTTTAGTACTTCTCGATTTCGTCCAGACACTCATTATAGGGCAAATGAATAGAGATATTGAGCATACCAAAATTTCAAGCAGCTAACGTGCAAAAATTCAAAAAATTTAATTGATTAACGCGTGCTAATCATATATAATCTGATAAAAATAGTCGGGTTTTCAGGAGGCCTTTATCATGAGTGTAAGCATCATATTGATGGGTTTGTTTGTCGGAGCCTTAGTCGGATTGACGGGAGTGGGTGGAGCGGCCTTATTAACTCCCCTTTTAATTGTGCTTGGAATTAATCCTTCCATCGCGGTCGGTACGGATCTTGTATATAACTCGATCACAAAGCTGTTTGGCGTTGCCTCCCATTGGCGGCAGAAAACGATTAACTTTAAATTGGTAAAATACTTAGCCATCGGCAGTATTCCGAGTGCTTCGCTAGCCATTGGCATATTGCATTTGTTCCCCGCCTTTCACCAGCATCAGGAAGAAATTATTAAGCACGCTCTAGGATATGTGTTAACGCTGGTTGCCATTTCAATCATCGTTCGTTTGTTTTTGGATAGAAAACTTCGTCCCAACCGCTGGCAGCTGATGCCGCTTGAAGATAAGAGGGCGCTGACGATTCTTATTGGTGTTGTGTTTGGGTTTATCGTCGGATTAACATCAATCGGTTCCGGCTCATTATTTGCAATCGCCATGATTTACTTATTTAACATGAAAGCGTCACAGATTGTCGGAACCGATATCGCGCATGCATTTCTTCTTGTTACGGCAGCAGGCATTTTGAACGCAAGCTTCGGAAGCGTGGATTACATGCTGGCAGCTAATCTGCTCATTGGTTCAATTCCCGGCGTGCTGATCGGAAGCCATCTTTCGCCTCGATTCTCCCCGCGTCCGCTGCAATTTATTATGGCGTCCATTATTTTAGTCAGCGGTTTAAAATTGATTTAATGAAGAAGGCTATCCGCTTGAAGGATAGCCTTTTCTTATTATAGCGTCACACCCGATTTAAAAATGGCAAGTTCTCTGAAATCATTTTTTTCATGGTTCACAAGCTGGCCGCTTGCCACCTCAATCATATAGTGGATAAACTCACGCAGCACATATTCCTCATGAACATCATCCTCTGCTAAAAGGCCTGCGTTAAAATCAATCCAATGCGGCTTCGCTTCATACAGCTCGGTGTTTGTCGCTACTTTCACCGTCGGGACAAAGGTGCCAAACGGCGTGCCTCTCCCCGTTGTAAAGAGGACAATTTGGCAGCCGGCCGCCGCCAATGCGGAGGAGGCGATCAAATCATTGCCCGGTGCGCTCAAAAGAGTCAGCCCTTTTGTCTTGAGTACTTCACCGTATTTCAAGACATCCGTGACAGGAGAAATCCCCGCTTTTTGCGTACAGCCCAGCGATTTATCCTCAAGTGTAGAAATGCCGCCCGCTTTGTTGCCCGGTGAAGGATTTTCGTACACCGGCTGATCATGTTTAATAAAGTATTGTTTGAAATCATTGATTAAATCGACTATCTTATGAAACACTTCTTCATTGGCAGCCCGCTGCATCAGGATGGTTTCTGCGCCGAACATTTCCGGTACTTCCGTCAGCACAGTACTCCCTCCCTGTGCAATGAGATAATCTGAAAAACGTCCAAGCAGCGGGTTTGCGGTTATGCCGGAAAAACCGTCCGAACCTCCGCATTTCAGCCCGATCTTCAGTTCAGACAGCGGGATGTCTTCTCTCTTATCTCCTTTGGCCGCTTCATGAATTTCCTTCAGCAAAGCAACACCTGCCTCCATTTCGTCGGTCACCGACTGGGATTCCAGAAACTTCACCCGCTCCAGGTTCACATCTTGCAGTGCTTCCTTCATTCTTGCCAGCTCATTGTTTTCACAGCCAAGCCCTAACACCAAGACGCCGCCGGCATTTGGATGGCGAATGGCATTCAGCAGGATCTGCTTCGTATTTTCATGATCGTCGCCAAGCTGCGAGCATCCGTATTGATGCTTTAACACCAGTACGTTATCAAATGGAGCGATATCCCCTGTTTCTCTGACAAAACGCTGCAGCATTTTTTCTGCTATTCCATTGACACAGCCGACAGTTGGGACAATCCACAATTCATTCCGTACACCCGCATCTCCGTTTTCTCTTCTAAAACCTTTAAACATCCGGTTCTCATTAGAATACGGATTTTCATCAAATCTCGGTGTATAGCTGTATAATTGGATATCAGACAGGTTTGTTTTCGTATTATGGACATGAATATGCTCTCCGATCGAGATATCTTGTGATGCATGACCGATTGGAGACCCGTACTTGATGATGCTGTCGTTTTCTTTGATAGACTGCAATGCAATCTTATGGCCTCTTTTTATATCATCCTTTACTTCAATCGACACGCCGTCCGCATGCAGCCTCTCTCCCTTTTGGATATCCCGCAGAGCAAGAAGGACATTATCTTGCTTATGAATCTTTATAAACGACTTCAACGTACCTCTCCCCCTTGTATGCAGTATTGTTCAAGAGCCCTCTGCATGCCCAGCTCATGAATATGATTCAAGTAAACAGCGACTCTATCAGTCAGCTTCGGTATCTCATTGAGATCTGCCCCCCACAGCCACTGTTCGCCTAACACTCTTGAGGCAATCCGAAGCATGTCGCCATCCTCCTGACACCAAACCTCTTTGAAAAATTGAAGAACTGCCGGATCATCCTGCAATGTCTCGTTATCATGATAAAAATACAGAAGAGCGCTGAAAGAAAACACCAAGCGTTCAGGAAGCTGTCCCCTTTGTTCAGCATATTCCTTAAGAGTCGGCAGGTTTCTCGTTTTGAATTTGGAAATGGCGTTCAATGCAATGCTTTCCAGGTAATGCTTAATATACGGGTTTTTAAAACGGTTCAGCACATCGTCAGCATACTGAGAAAGACCTTCCATTTTTAAAACAGGAAGAATTTCGTCATCAATCAGCTCTCTTATAAATTGCCCCACTACCGGATGCTCGACAGCACCCCTAACAGTTTTTAAGCCGTATAATAAAGCCACTGGCGTCATTGCTGTATGAGCGCCATTTAAAATTCTTACTTTTTTAGTCCGGTATGGGGTGAGGTCGCTGACGATCTTTGTATGCAGCCCTGCAGCCGCGAAGGGAAGTTCTTTTCCAATCCAATCAGGCCCCTCGATAACCCATAAATAATATTGCTCTCCCACAACTATCAAATCATCCTGATAGCCAAGATCTGCCGTGATCTCCTCGATGCTGTCTACAGGAAAACCCGGGACAATCCGATCTACTAAACTATTACAAAACGTATTGGCCTCATGAACCCACTGTGTAAAACCTTCCTCCAGCTTCCACAGATGTGCATAATGAAGAACCGTTTCCTTCAGCTTTTCACCGTTCTTCTCGATCAGTTCACATGGGAGTAGGACACACCCTTTTGTCTGATCTCCTTTAAAAGCCTGATAGCGGAAGTAGAGAAATGCAGTTAATTTCCCAGGGAATGTTCTTTGCGGCCTATCCTCTAAACGATCTTTTTCATCACATACAATCCCGGCCTCAGTGGTGTTGGAGATGATAAACCGAAGCCTTTCGCTTGATGCCAATTCTTTGTATGCTTCATAATCAGAAAACAGGTCAATTCCCCGGCTGATTGAGTTGATAATCATATGCTCGTTTACCGCTTCTCCATCTTTCATTCCTTGTAAAAAAAGCGTATATAATCCATCTTGCTCATTTAATCGTTTGATTTTTTCTGAACCCCTTGGCTGAACAACCGCCACACTCCCATTAAAATCAGTGTGTTGATTCAATTGATCAATCTGCCAATCGATAAATCCCCGAAGAAAGTTTCCTTCTCCGAATTGGAGAATTTTTTCTGGATACTGAGTATAGTGATCGTACACATTTTTATTCAGCTTCTGCACCCTTATTGCCTCCCTCTTTTTATGCACACGTTAACATTTTTCTGTATAAAGAATGCCCGCTGAAAAACGGGACATCACGTCGTCAATCGTCTGACTGAATCACGCACCATAAATTCTGTGTTTTCCAAGATTTTTTCTGCTTTTGTTTCGGGCTCGCTGATCAGCGACAAGAGTTTTTGCGCACCGAGCACGCTGATTTTCTCCACTGGGCGCTTTACTGTTGAAAGCCTTGGCGTGATGTACTGTGAAAACCCAATATCATCAAACCCGATCACCGAAATATCATCAGGAACGCGCAGGCCCTTTGCGAATATCGCATTCATCGCTCCGATTGCCATGTCATCATTCGAACAAAAAACAGCGGTTGGAGGATTCGGCAGTGCCAGCAGCCGCTCCATCGCTTGAAAGCCGCTTTCCATATCGTACTGTCCTTTGACACTGTATTCATGCTTGATCGGAATATGATGTTGAATCAGTGCAGATAAGTAGCCTTCCTTTCGCTGCTGGGAGGATTTAAAGCCTTCGATCCCCTCGATGATGGCGATGTCTTGATGTCCGGACTGAATGAAGTATTCTACAGCTTCTTGAGAGCCTTCCTTGTCATTGGACAAAATATTCGTGATGGTACGATCATCAATATCACGATTCAGCACGACAAGCGGAATGTTTTTTTCGCGAATATGGTAAATAAAAGAATTATCAATGTCACTTTGGCTCATTAAAATGATGCCGTCATATCTCATCGGTGTAACGGAGTCATAGTTTTTCAGATCATCAATGCCGCGCACATACAGATTGTAATCCTCACATATGGCTTGATTGACGCCTTTGATTGTGTCTGCAAAGAAGCTGTGTGAGGTTCCGTTTGTAATGCTTGTAAAGAAAAGCCCGATCGTATGCGACTTTTGCATCGCCAGACTTTTCGCATTTACATTTGGTGTATAGTTGAGCTGCTCTGCTAGCTCTAATATTTTTTTCTTCGTATGTTCTTTGATGTAAGGGCTGTTGTTGAGTGCTCTGGAAACGGTTGTGTGGGATACGTTTGCGAGTTTTGCGATATCTTTTATGGTTACCATCTAATTCCCTTCCTTATCATACCGGCTGCGATTATTTACTGTATATTGTATCATCAAACATACCGCCTCTCCCACTGTATTTCCAGATTAATAAGACACAGGGTTTTCCGCTTCTGTTCCCGCTGTCTTGCCGATGATTGGACGGACAAAACGAATCACAGCAAGTGAAGCGAAGACAGCCAGCCCTCCGGCAAGCAAAAATGCTCCAGAAAACGTGCCTGTTTGGTCAACAATAAATCCGGTTAAAGCCGGGCCGATAATTCCTGCCGTGTTGGCGAGGAAATGCATGAAGCCGCCAACAGAACCGACATTGTTTTGATCAACCACATCTTGAATGACAGCCCAATAGATAGCACCGGTCAAATAAAGAAAGAACACTGACAGAGCGACAAGAGTGACAGCCCCCGCAGTCGTTGCCACAAGCCCGGCAAAACCAATCAGGACAGCTGATGAAAACAAACACGTGACAAGCACAACCTTGCGCGAGAACAGCACACCTTTTCGGGCCGTTTTTTTGTACACATAGTCAGAAACAAATCCCCCTGCAGCCAGCCCGATAAATCCTAAAATCCACGGTATGACCGTGATGACACTCATCGATTCAACACTTAATCCCCGCTCGTCGACAAGATAGCTCGGAAACCACGTCAAAAAGAAGAAGAGGATGTAGTTGTAAGCGAAAAAAGCGAACGCCGTGAACAGGACCGTTTTTTGCTTCAGGTAAAAGGTGAGCGGAATTTTTTCTCCGGGAGACGTTTCTGCTTTTATTGCCGGTGCTTCCTTGATCGTCTCTTGCGGCTTTTCTTTGACAAACTTGAACCAGAGCACTGCCCATATCAATCCAATAATCATAATGAGAACGAAGGATACCTTCCAGCTGAACGCCACTGCGATCATGCCGACTATCGGGCCGGAAATGGCTCCCCCGAGCGGCGTGCCGCTGTTGGTTACACCGATAACAGACGCCCGCTGGGTCGGCGGGAACCAGTTGTTCACCATCTTGTTGATGGTCGCCGAAAGCGGGCCTTCTCCCATTCCGAAGAGAATGCGTATAATCAGCAGGCTGACAAAGCCAAAAGCGAGGGCGACTGCTCCGCTAAACAGCGACCAAACAACCATCGCGACAAACAAGGTCAGCTTTGCCCCATAGCGGTCGGATGCCACGCCCCCAAGAAAGTTAAAAATCGCATAACCAATCGAAAAACTGCTGAAAATCAAGCCCATTTGCGTGGCAGACAATGTGAGATCATCCTGAATAAAAGGAGCTGCAATGGAAAGCGCCGAGCGATCCAGGTAATTAATCACCCCTGCCAGGAACAAAAAAAGGATAACGGGAAGCTTATCTTTTGAAAACATCTCAACCTCACCCCTATGTTGGTTCAGTTTCTGTTGCACCGCTTTCGTTACACACCTGAATAAGCCATAAATCCTCCATCGACAGGAACGGTGATCCCAGTGACAAAACCGGAATAGGATTCATCCGCCAGCCAAAGAAGCGTACCGAGCAAATCCTCGGGTTTTCCGAAGCGCTTCATCGGTGTTCCCGCAATAATTTTGTGAGATCGGCTGGTGAACGTTCCGTCTTGGTTGATCAGCAGATCATGATTTTGTTTTGTCAGAAAGAAGCCTGGGGCAATCGCATTGACCCGCAGCCCGGTTTCGGCAAAATGAACAGCCATCCACATCGTAAAATTATTGATGGATGCTTTCGCGGCACTGTATGCCGGAACCTTCGTCATAGGTGAATAAGCACTCATGGAAGAAAGGTTGATGATCGCCGGTGAATCGGCTTTCAGCAGCTCTTTTCCAAACACTTGCGAGGCCAGAAACGCACCGGTGAAATTGGTGGAGAATACAGTTAGAAAGCCCCTCTCATCCATATCAAAAAAGGATTGGCCTTCTCCCGCTTCTTCATATGTCTCCACATCGGTTATCGCGTCAGGATGATTGCCGCCAGCCCCGTTAATTAACAGATCAACAGCGCCAAATTGGCCAAGGATGTCTTCCTTTGCCCGTTCCAGTGACATCCTGTCCAGCACATCCGCAGCAACAGCGCACGCTGTGCCGCCAGCCGCCGTTATCTCCTTCACGACCGCTTGGCCTTTTTCAGCCGTCCGATTCAATATCGCCACCTTCATGCCATGACGGGCAAGCTCCCGGGCCATCGCAGAGCAAAGCACGCCGCTGCCGCCAGTGATGACAGCCGTTTTACCTGCCAGGTTCTCATGCAGCGGGATCATACGCCCACCTCTTTTTTTGCCATTGCTTCATAGGCGTCCCACAGCCCGTTCAAATACATGATGCCAAGTGCCCGATCGTATAAGCCATATCCCGGGCGGCATTGCTCGCCCCAAAGATGGCGCCCATGATCCGGTCTGACATATCCTTCGTAATCCTGCTTATGCAGTTCTTCCATCACGCCTTGAATGTTGATCGAACCATCCTTTGTTAAATGAGATGTTTCAATAAAATCGCCATTCTCATAAATTTTCACATTGCGAATATGTGAAAATGGAGCGATGCCGGCATACGTTTTAGCGATCTCCACCATGTCGTTAGCGGGATTGGCTCCCATTGAACCTGTACAAAGGGTGATACAATTAGACGGTGAATCTGATACCGCCCGCAGCTTCTTATAGCTTGCCTCTCCTGTGATAATGCGCGGCAGTCCGAAAATCGGCCACGGCGGGTCATCCGGATGAATGGCCATTTGAACACCATAGGCCTCAGCAACAGGAAGAATTTCCTGCAAAAAGAATGATAAATTGTCCCATAGCTTTTCTTCATCGACCGTTCTGTAGGCAGCAAAAAGCTCTTTGATCCGAGCTAATTTTTCGGGCTCCCACCCCGGCAGTGTCATGTCAGATGCATCCTCCACCGTCCGAATCAGCTCTTGAGGATCAAGGCTTTCCACCTTGGCCTTTTCAAAAAACAGAGCGGTCGATCCATCTTCTAGCGGCCGGAACATGTCCGTGCGTGTCCAGTCAAAAACCGGCATAAAATTATAGCAAATCACTTTCACGCCAAATCCGGCAAGGTTGCGGATCGTTTGCTTGTAGTTTTCAATATACCGGCCGCGTTCTTCGTTCCCAAGTTTAATTGCTTCGTGAACATTCACGCTTTCTACAACTTCAGCATGAAAACCATAGGATTGAATATATTCGGTCTCGGCTCTGATTTCTTCTTTTTCCCACACGTCGCCGACAGGCTTTTGATGGAGAGCCCAAACGATGCCTTTGACACCGGGAATTTGCTTCACGTGTTCAAGTGTGACTGTATCGTTGCCTCTTCCATACCATCGGAATGTCATATTCATGCTCGCACCTCCGGATTCAGTCATTTAATCAAACGTGATGACGGCTTTTCGCACCTGATCTGGATGCTCCTTAATAAACTGAAATGCATGATGAACGTCATCAACTGAAAATGTATGGGTCACCAGCCCGTTATGCACTAACCGGCCTCCATTCAAAAGCTCTACCACTTTTGGAAACTGATTGGTCTGCAATCGCGATCCGGTTATCGTGACTTCTTTTTTTGTAATTGGCAGCTGAGAAATCTGAGCCGCTCTTTCATCAAATCCAAGCACAACCACATGTCCCGCCGGTGACACAGCCTCAATTGAAAGTGCAAAAGTCTCCGGCAGGCAAACAGCATCAATGACCACGTTTGCTCCTTCATTCCCAGTCCATTCAAGGACCCGCTTGGCAACATGTTCTGCTTGGACATTTACAACAGCATCGGCGCCGTTTTCTTTCGCAAATGCCAGCCGATCGTTGTTCAAGTCAGTCATCATGACAGCAGCGCCCGCCAGTTTTGCCATTTTTAATACACAGATCCCGATGGGTCCCGCTCCCTGGATCAGGACGGTATCACCTTTTTCCACCTGGCCTCTCCACACTGCCTGGGCGCCTATCGTATAAGGCTCGGCCATGACTGCTTCCTCCCAAGACAAGTCCTTTGAGACCGCGTGAAGCTGCCTTTTCGGAAGCACAATATATTCCCGCATGCCTCCGTCCTCATGTACGCCAAATACAGAAAGCTTGGCGCAAACATTCGGCCGCCCTTTGCGGCAGGCATAGCACGATCCGCAATAAGAAATCGGCTCAATCACCACATGATCACCGGGTTTTAGGCTCTGTACATTCGCACCAACTGCCTCCACTTGTCCCGTTACCTCGTGTCCGATGACTCTCGGGAGGGTAGCGAGCGGATTCGTTCCATGATAAATGTGCATGTCTGAACCGCAAACGCCGACTCGCTTGACTTTCACGAGAACTTCATCATCCTTTGAAAGAACTGGCTTCTTCACCTCCGCTGTCACCAGATCATACGCTTTTCGCACTTGAACCGCTTTCATTTTACTCACCTGCTTTTTAAGAATTCATACACGCTCCGGGCGATAGAAATTCCGTTTTTCTTATTTCTTTCTTCATGCAGCTGCTCGATCTCGCCGGGCACATACACTCTTTCGAATCCAACAGCCGGCGGTGATTGCTGCAGTTCATCAATCATGGCATCCATCTGCTCTAAAAACGTATCCCAGTCAGTAAAAAAGGCTGGATTGATCGCGCAAACGTAATGCCCCAGCTTTCTTTTTTGATCAAGGCCGCTGTACATTTTGGCAATATGAGGGCCAAAAGCCGCGCCCGCCAGCAATCCTGAAAATACATCCACCACAATCGATAGTCCATAGCCTTTCGGGCCCCCGAATGTTGAAAGTGAGACGACCTTGTCAGGATCAGTTACTGCTTCTCCGTTTTCATCGACTCCCCATCCTTCAGGAATTTCTTTGCCCTCTTCACGGGCCTGCAGAATCTTCCCAAAAGCCACTTTGGATGTCGCCATATCTAGGATAAACGGTTTTTTGTGCTTAGCCGGAACACCGTAAGCAATCGGATTTGTCCCTAAAAAAGGAGTCCTCCCCCCAAACGGGACAACGATACTGTCTGTATGCGTCATTGCCATTCCGATCAGCTTTTCGTCAGCCGCTTTTTGCACAAAATAGCTTAGCGCTCCGCAATGGCTGCTGTTTACGGCCGTGACCATGCCGACTCCTTTTTTCTTCGCCATGTCAATTGCATGGTCCATCGCCATGTCGCAATTCACATGACCGAAACCATCGTCTCCGTCAAGCACCCCGGTCACAGGCCCCGTTTCTTTAAAAACAGGCTGTGCCCCAGGATTGATCCCTCCCGCTAAAAGCCTGTTCACATAGTGTTCTGTGCGCAGCACGCCATGCGAATGTACATTGCGCAAATCAGCGTGCACGAGAACATCTGCTACTTTTTCAGCATCTCGTTCATTCAAACCGGCACCGGCCAGCTTTTGCCGAACGAGTTCCTTTGCTTCTTCAGCTACAATTGTTATCGTTTTCAAGCAAGTGCCTCCTTCCTTATCAGTTTTTTGGGCACTCTCCTAGCGAAACCCCTACAAACACATTTTATTTACAAATTATTTTAAATATTCTCTATATTATATTGTCAGCTCTTTTGATGAAGATCCTGAACGATCTGAGCATGCTGCTTGTCTGTGAGTTTATAAAGAAAGCCGATAATGATCATCGCTAATGCCAAAGCAATGGCCGGATACAGAAGAAGCAGCGCTTTGATGCCAATCAGCGCCTGTGCTGTCTGGACTGCATTCGGCACATAGCCGATAATCCCCAAACCGATCCCCGAGAGAAAGCCAGACAAAGATTGAGCAAGCTTTCTTGAGAAATTGAAAAGTGAATATGTCGTCGCTTCCTTCCGTTCACCGGATTTCCATTCGCCATAGTCGATAATATCGGAGACAAGAGCCCACGTGATGCCATTTGGGATACTAATTCCGATAAAGGCGATACTGGCGAGAATTGTAAACACATAAACGTTAGATGGAAGCATAAAGTTGATCAGATCCGCGGCCACACTGATGCCGAAGCCGATCATTGCCGTTCGTTTCTTTCCAAACATCTTGACGAGCTTTGGTAGGAATACGACGCCCAAAAAGGAAGAACCGATAATGATGAAGTTCATATAAGCCATTAATTCAACATTGCCCAGGTTATATTGTGCGAAATAGACTAGCATGGCGGATTTAATGTTGTATGCGGAAATTGAAAAAATCGTCATCAGGACAAGGGTTAACAGCGGTTTATTTGTAATAAATGTTTTGACGACAGATGAGAGTGTTAATTTTTCTTTGGGTGCTTCCGATATGACAATGCGTTCTTTGCAGTTGCGGTAGCAAATATAAAACCAAAGCACACCTAGTGCGGCGAACAAGCCCATGACCACCGGGTAGCCGACCTTCGGATTATCAAACTTGATGAGCAGCGGCATCACGGCCACACTTGTGATAAACAAGGCGCCAAGTGATCCGATTTGGCGGAACGTCGAAATGGAGGTCCGGTCCTCAGAATTTTGAGTCATCGCTGCCCCTAATGAGCCGTACGGAATATTCACAAACGAATAGCCGATGCCCCAAATCATATAGGATGCATATGCATATATCAGTTTTCCGGTCGTTGATACATTGGGAGACAGAAAAATAAGAACAGTAAGCACCGCAAGCACGATGCTGCCGATTAATAGATAAGGCCTGAATTTCCCCCGTTTGCCGATGTTTTTGCGATAATCGATTGATGAGCCGACAATTGGATCTGTTATCGCTGCAAACAGCTTACTGACTAAAAAAATGCCGCCGGCCATCGCAGCGGGGATTCCCGCTACATCAGTGAAATACTTCAATAAATAAATCTGGCCGAGATCAAACATAAAACCATTGCCAAAATCACCAAAACCATAGGACATTTTCTCTTTCAATGAAAGCCTTTTTTCCGTTTCGACCGACACAACCTTATTTGCCAGTTCAGTTCGCATGTTCCACCTCTGTGCCTTAAGAATTTTCGGATAGTGGTCCGCTCAGCAATACTGAGCGGACACTTTGTTACACGTTTGCTTTCTCTTCTTGAAATTGAAAGTAGTGTTTCGCATTGTCATAGCAAATCCCCTGAACGATGCTTCCCAGAAGCTCCATATCGCGCGGCACTTCGCCGTTTTCCACCCATTCTCCAATCAAATTGCAGACGATCCGCCTGAAATATTCGTGGCGCGTATACGAAAGAAAGCTTCTGGAATCGGTGAGCATGCCGATAAAACGGCTGAAAAGGCCAACATTTGATAACGCTTTCATTTGGTCGAGCATCCCGTCTTTAGTATCGTTAAACCACCAGGCTGTGCCGAATTGTATTTTTCCCGGGGTAATACCGTCCTGAAAACTGTTGATCATGCTGGCGATGACATAGTTATCATTTGGATTCAGTGAATATAAAATCGTTTTCGGCAGCTGGTTCTTCATCTCAACTGAGTTCAGCAGCTTGTATAAAGGCTTAGCAATTTCTTCATCGTTCATTGAATCATAGCCTGTATCAGGTCCGAGCCTTTTCATCATTTTTGTATTCGTGTTTCTTAAAGCGTTGATATGAAACTGCATCGCCCAATCGAGCTCCGCATACAAACCGCAAAGAAACTGAAGCGTATATGTCTTAAATTTCTTCTCATCTTCATAAGAAACCTCTGTTCCTTGTAATCTGTCAGAAAAAATCCGTCCAGCTTCTTCTTTTGTTGTTTCGGCAAATACCATTGAATCTATCGCGTGATCAGAAACTCTGCCGCCGGCTGAGTGGAAGAATCGCACTCGTTTTTCCAAAGCCTTTAAAAACTCATCATAGGTTGCAATGGATATGGCGGCGGCATCTTCAAGCGCCTGCACCCACTCAGGAAAGCCTTCACGATTGATCTCAAGTCCTTTATCCGGCCGAAATCCAGGCAGCACGCTGACAGGAAAGTCTTTGTCTTCTCTTAATAATAGATGGTATTCAAGAGAATCAACAGGGTCATCAGTTGTGCACACAACCTTTACATTTGATTTCACGATTAAATCCCTTGCCCCGAAGCCTTCCCCTTTGAGCAGTTCATTTGTCCGTTTCCATATAGCCGGCCCGGACTTCTCGTTTAAAATCTCGTAAATGCCAAAAAAACGCTGCAATTCTAAGTGAGTCCAGTTGTAGAGCGGGTTGCCAATCGCCATCGGCACGGTTTTCGCCCAAGCCATAAATTTCTCCTCATCAGGCGCATCTCCGGTGATGTATGTCTCCCCAATTCCATTGGCTCTCATGATACGCCATTTATAATGGTCACCATACAGCCAGGCTTCCGTGATGTTTTGAAATGTCTTATTTTCATAGATTTCTTTCGGACTTAAGTGGCAGTGGTAATCAATAATTGGCATGTCTTTCGCATAATTGTGATAGAGGCTGACAGCGGTTTCATTTTTCAATAAAAAGTTTTCGCCCATGAAGGGGTCCATGTCCTCACCGTCTTTCATTCTATTTCAAAATGTTAACGTTAACATTTTGATTTGTTTTTATTTTACCTTTATATTCCTCTGGGTTCAATCTCTTTTTTGAAAATAAAATGTTAACGTTGGCATATAAACAAAAAAGACATTGCCAGAAAGCACTCGGTAAGGAACGCTTTTGGCAATGTCAGATTCATTAAAAGGATTAGTAAGCCAGGCTGAAAAGTCCTTTAATGTGTGTTAAGTAGCGTACGTTACTTGCTTCTTTCATCAAGGAAGCAGGAAGACCTTTAAGCGGTGTAGAATTTGCACCAATGATGGCAACCGCGTCTTTGCGTCCAAGGCTTGCAAGTGTACCAGAGTTTACTGGCTTGAATGTTTCAAGCGTTTTGCCTTCCAGGTAAGCGAATAGGTTGTAACCGATCAGCTCACCCATTTGCCATGCGATTTGTGCAGTTGGCGGGTATGGACGGCCGTCTGCACCGAAGTAAACTGCGCTGTCTCCAGCAACGAATACATCTTCATGAGATGTAGATTGCAGGAAGTCATTTACAGTCGCGCGTCCGCGGTTCACTTCTAGACCTGATTCACCGACTAATGGGTTACCTTGTACGCCGCCAGTCCAAACAAATGTGTTGGCAACAACTTTAGATCCGTCTTTCAGATCAATTACGTTTCCTTCTACATTTGTAACAGGAAGACCTGTTAAGAACTCAACGCCGCGTTTTTCAAGGCTTGCAGTCGCACGCTCGATAAGATCATCCGGAAGAACAGGAAGGATCTTCGGACCTGCTTCAACAAGTTTCAATTTGATTTCTTTATGGTCTACGCCGTATTTTTTCGCAAGGTTCGGCATGATGTCAGCAAGCTCACCAACAAGCTCAACACCTGTTAAGCCGCCTCCGCCGATAAGGATTGTTGCATCTGCTTCATTTTTCGTTTTAGAGTACTCGCGCACACGATCTTCAACATGCTGGAAGACTTTGTTCGCATCAGCAGCAGATTTCAATACCATGCTGTTTTCTTCAAGACCTGGGATGCCGAAGTAAGCCGTTACAGAACCAAGACCTACAACAAGCGCATCGTAAGTTAATGTAGAACCGTCAGCAAGCGCAACTTCTTTTTTATCAACAGAGAAAGAGCTTACTTCCGCGATTTTAAGATCAATGTCTTTGCCTTTGAAAAGTTTTTCTAATGGCATAGCAACCGCTTTTTCAGACACGTTGCCTGCAGCAAGACGGTGTAATTCCGTAATGATTTGGTGAGTTGGGTATTTGTTTACCACTGTCACGCGTGCTTGTTCTTTTGTGTAATGTTTGCGAACTGTTAGAGCAGAAAGAACTCCGCCATAACCAGCGCCTAGAATGACAATATGTTTTGACATCGTATATCCTCCGTCCTTTATATCAATTTGAATCTGAGATTATTTTTGGTTTTCGCGTTCGTTCATGACTTCAAGGTAGCTGTTAGCAAAACGGAACAACTTTTGAGCTTGAGGATCTTTCAGCATACGCAGCAGGCCGAAAAGACCAATTGTTTCGTTGCTTGCTTCCGCGCGGTCTTTTGCTTCGATCGCAGTCGCAGCTACTTCTTTCGCTGTTTCTTTTACAGGCTCAAGAATTTCAGTGATCGCACCGACTGTGTCGTTTTTTAACACTTCGTCAGTCGCTACAGACTGAGCGAAATCATAAGACTTCGTTAAAATATTGACTAACTCAGTCAGCTTCGGAAGCTGGTCAACTAAAACAGTCAATGATTCTTGAACTTCTGGCTTTAATAGCTGATCAATAAGATCTTGCTGGCTTTGGCTGACAGACGCATTTGTTTGATCGATTGTTTCTGGCATATCCAATTCTCCTTTACTATAAGCAGTTTGCTGATTTTTTTGGAAAGGGTAGTGCCTCTCCCTGTCTCACGCTTTTAAGGCATAAGAATAAGGATTGTGAATTCGTGCACAATCATTTACAAAAATAAATGTTTACTACCCAGTTTTTCATCTTGCCATATTCAGTATTATTTTTATCTAAAAATAAACAATTGAATAAGTCAAAATCCTTTACTCTCTCTGAAAATAGCAAACACAAAAAACTCCAATTCGATTACCTTCTATATGATAACACTTTTTGAACAAAATTTGAACGTGAATTGCTTCGATTATGAAATTAATTTATATGGAGCTCATGTCATATCGTTTCTGCGGCACTAGTTATTGACAATCCAGCAATTTCTCCCCTTCACTTTACCCATATTTCCAATAGAGGCTCTCTTTTTCCTGTGATCGGATCATTCGCCGGCAACGCCGCCTGCTTAATCTGTTTGACCGCTTCCTCCCGCTCATTCGGCTTCCCCGTCTTCATATCGTACTGAACGCCACCGGGATAGGCGCCAAGGACAGTAAAATCAGGGCTTGAGCTGAGCTTTTTATGTCCGACTCCGGCTGGAATCACGACTGCGTCGCCTGATTTGAAAGGGATGGCAGCCCCTTTTTCACCCCCAAACTGAATCACAGCCTCTCCCCTAAGGGCAATCAGGACTTCATGCGTATTGCTGTGATAATGATGGTATGGAAAAACACTCCCTGACCAGCTGTTTGACCAGCCATGCCGGGTGACGATCCGCTCTGCCAGTCCGGTGTCCTTAAGCGCGTTTTGATACACCACGAGCGGAAAATCAGGGTGATTCGGAATCCTGCCGTCATCCGGAAAGAAGTATGTCTGTGTCTCTCTTTCCATCAATTTCACCTCCCTTTTTTGTCTTCCACATATAGCGGTTCGCCAAACATGATGTTTTTCTCATGATTCCATTGATCTGCATGATACCGAATAGTATAGTATAAAAAAATAATGCCAGAATGAGGGATATCATGAAAGCTATCGTTATCGGAATATTGGCTTCACTCTTTTTCGCCGTTACCTTTATATTAAACAGAGCGATGGAGTTATCAGGAGGCAGCTGGCTTTGGAGCTCTTCGCTGCGCTTTATTTTTATGGTGCCATTTTTATGTTTGATTGTCATCATGAGAGGGACATTCACGCCTCTCTTACTAGAAATGAGGAAAAAGCCGTTTTATTGGATCAAATGGAGCTTCGTCGGTTTCGTGCTTTTTTACGCACCGATTACATTTGCGGCTGCATACGGTCCGGGGTGGCTCATAGCTGGAACCTGGCAAATTACAATTGTAGCCGGGGTGCTCTTATCTCCTTTGTTTTATGTCAAACAAGATATGCCGGGCGGTCCGCAGCTCATTCGCCAAAAGATTCCCCTGGTTTCACTTGGCACTTCCATGATCATCCTGATTGGAGCGGCTCTGATTCAGCTTCAGCATGCAGAATCGCTTTCTGGGAGGATGCTGCTTTTCAGTGTGCTGCCGGTTGTCATTGCGGCTTTTGCCTACCCGTTAGGAAACCGAAGAATGCTCGAAGAATACGGAGGCCGGCTTGATACATTTCAGCGCGTTCTTGGAATGACATTGGCAAGCCTTCCATTCTGGCTTATATTAGCAGCTTACGGCTGGTGGTCAGATGGCCTTCCAACAGCAAGTCAAACCGTTCAATCCTTTATCGTTGCCGTCAGCTCAGGCATCATTGCGACGGTTTTATTTTTCTGGGCCACTGATATGGTAAGAGACAATCCGCAAAAACTCGCAGCTGTTGAAGCCACTCAATCCGGTGAAGTGATTTTCGCGCTAATTGGTGAAATTGTTCTGCTGTCAGGCGTTTTCCCATCTCTATTATCATTTGCCGGTTTGTTCATTATAATAGCGGGGATGATGTTACATACCTTCGCTTCACAGCCGAGAAAACCGAAAAAGAAAGCACAGTCAAATCTGACTGCGTAGCATCTGCAGGAGAATGGGTGAAAGCCTGTTCTCCTTTATTTGTGCTACCAAAAGGAATCTGTTTCACGTTATAGTTAAATATAATGTCAGCCTACTTATATTGAAAGGTGATTATTGTAATGGAAGCAAACGATCAAACACAAAACATACCAGCCATCTCCTTCAGATCAGTCAGAAAAAGCTATAAACAAGATGGACAAACCTATGATGTGCTGCAGGATGTCACCGGAGACATTCAACAGGGCGCAATCGTAGCCGTTTTAGGCCCTTCCGGCTCAGGCAAAAGCACCCTCCTTTCTATGTGTAATTTAATGAGAACGCCTGACAGCGGCGAAGTCAACATATATGGAAAGGAAGTCAGAGAATGGAATGTCAATGAGCTGAGGCGAACGGCAGCCCTCGCGTTTCAATCGGCTCCCGTGCTCGACGGGACAGTGCGTGACAATTTAAGTCTTGTACAAAGGCTGCATCAATCCCAGCTGTACTCTCCTGAAAAGCTGGCTTCTCTTGCAGGGCTGCCGCCAGAGCTGTTAGACAGAAGCGCCAGAGACTTATCGGGCGGGCAGCGGCAAAGACTGTCACTGGCCAGAACGCTCTCAAATCCTTCCTCCATTCTATTGTTGGACGAAATCACATCGGCCTTGGACCCGGTTTCTGCTCTTGAGATTGAAGAACTGATCAAACGTCAGCATCAAGAGAAAAAATGGACAGTCATGTGGGTCACTCATAATATAGAGCAGGCAAAACGAATAGCCGATACCATTTGGTTTATGGCAGATGGCCGGTTGCTTGAAATCGCTGAAACCGACACATTTTTCTCCGCTCCGCAGCATGAAGCAGCGAAAGAATTTTTGAAGGGAGGCACTCGGTAATGGATTACCTTTCTCTCTCTTTAACGATGATCTTTGTTTTGATCGCCTTGTTTTTATCAAAATCCTTTAAAGCCGGTGTAGAAAAAGACATGATCATCGCCACCATCCGGGCCGCGGTGCAGCTGCTTATCATCGGTTATGTTTTGTCGCTGATTTTTCGCGGAGACCACCCTGTTTTTATCCTGCTGATGGTGCTGTTAATGCTCGCAGTGGCGGCGCAAAATGTCATCAAGCGAAAGAAAAATACTATCGGTTCGTTTTGGAGGGTGTTTGCCGCGTTAGCAATCGTAGAAATTGTGACGCAGGGAATTCTGCTGTCTCTTCATATCATTCCGCTTACGGCACGATATGTCATTCCGATCAGCGGGATGGTCATCGGAAATTCGATGGTGCTCTCAAGTTTGTTTCTAAACCGGCTTAACTCAGAAGCCGGCGTTCGCAAAGAAGAAATTCAATTAATATTGTCACTTGGCGGCACACCGAAGCAATCCATACAGCGCATTCTTACCTCAGCGATGAAAATGAGTATGATCCCGACGCTCGAAAGCCAGAAAACACTGGGTCTTGTCCAGCTTCCCGGCATGATGACTGGCCAGATTCTAGCCGGCGCGGACCCGATTCAGGCAGTACGCTTTCAACTCTTAATCGTGTTTACAACGATGGCCTCAGCCGCGCTGACTTGTGTAATCTTAAGCGTGCTGACATACCCATCATTATTCACCGTTCATCAGCAGCTGAAGCAGAATGAATGACAGACAAAAGCCGCTTTCCGAGGGAAAAGCGGCTTTTTGTACTTGTTATTCCTTTTCTTCATAATACTTGGCCAGCTCAACAATCATTGCACCCATCCGCTCAATCTCTGGCGCAAGCAGTCTCGTAATGCCCTCTTCCCGCAGTGCTTCAGCAGTCACTTTTCCGACAGCAGCTGCGATGGCGCGTTCTTCGAATACCTTCTTCACTTCATTGATATAACCTCGCCCCTTAGCAAAATCAAACAGGGAACGAACCTGAATGGCCGTTGTAAAACAAACGGCATCGATCTCATCGTTCATCAGCTCTCGGCATAACCGCTCCACCGTTTCCTCCTCCGGCGGGATGTGCTGATAAGGCAGAATCGGCAGGACAGACGCGCCTTTTTCTTCAAGAAATGCCATGAGAGCCGGCGCTTTTTCGCCATGAAGCTGCACCATGACTGTTTTTCCTGAAAAGTCGTGAGGCTCCAAAGAACGGATTAAGCCTCTTGTTGTCCCGTCTTCATCCGAAGCTTCCGGTGTGATCCCAAGCTTTTTCAACGCAGACAGCGTTTTGTATCCCCGGCATGCCGCTTTCGCTTGGCGAATGGCCTGCAGAAACTCATCTTTCAGTCCAATTTTCTCTGCCATATCGACAAGAGTCTCCAACCCGATGCCTGTCGTGAAAATGACCCAGTCAGCTTTTTCTTCCGCAAACGTCCGCAAATCCGGCTCCACCTGCTTCTCTGCTAAGTAAACTGTACCTTGGAGAGGCCGGATGACAGGTATTCCGCCCTGTTTTTCAATGATTGTACTGATTTCTTCCGTTTTTCGTGAGCCACCGATTGCCACACGTTTTCCAAGTAACCCTTTTCCCATACCCGTTTCCTCTCCTCTTTGCATAGGCTTTTTATGTATACAAGCTTATTAAAGCTATTTTGGCGCAAACCAAGGGAGAAATCAAGATAAACCCAAACCTCTAAAATCCATTGAATACGCCGGAAGCTTGCTGTAAGATAAACAGCAGACACGTCTTGTAACGGAGGGACGACATGGAAACAAAAAAAGAAGAATATGAAACAAAAGGCTACGATACATCGATCGTTTACGAATTCAATGAATATCCGGACGCCCGCAGCGGGCGCTGCGACAACTGTGATTACACACTGTTCAAAAGCTCTGTAAAAGGCGGAAAATTTCTTAGAGAATGCCGGAGATGCGGGATGAAAAAAAATATTTAAACAGAAAACCGAAATCAAATTGATTTCGGTTTTTATGTTTTTACTGCGGGACAGCGGATTTTTTCATAAACGCTTCAATCTCAGCTGCCGCACGCTCCGCTCCGCCAGCTTCTTTTACATCCTTTTGCATATTCTTGACGCGGGTGAGCAGCTCTTGATCACTGGATACAGCCTGAACCGCTTCCTGCAGGCTGGAAACAGTCACTTCCTCTTTCGGCAAATAAACGCCAAGGCCTAATTCATCAACCCGATTTGCAGTGAGCTCTTGCTCATACATTTGCGGAATGACGACAAGCGGCACACCTGCGTTCATCGCTTCCATCGTACTGTTCATCCCGCCATGAGAGATGAACAAATCAGCTTTCTCTAACACCTCAAGCTGCGGCACACTTTGGCGAATAGTAAAGTTAGCAGGAATATCCTCCAAGCTTTCTGGATCAATCGTTTTCCCAACCGACATGATCACTTGCCATGAAGAATCCCGAAATGCCTTGATGCACATCTTGTAAAATTCCGGCCATGCGTTAAACGCCGTACCCAAAGAAATCAGCATAAGCGGGCGATCATCCTTGTCAATCAACAGGCCTTCTTGTTCCTTTCGTTCTCCGAGAGAGGGGCCGACAAAACAGAAACGGTCATCGAACGTCTCATGCTGAATCTGAAAAGACTTCGGCATAAAGACAATATTTAATGCTTCCGGCACAGCTAACTGTTCAAATGAAACAGCCGGCAACTTCTCTTGCTCCAAGTAGGCTTTAAATTCAGCCTCTGCTTCTTTTATTTTCTTCAGCATGTCTTCATTTCCTAACTGAAAGGATTCATTTTGGGCATATGACGAACAGAGCTTAATGACCGGAACATTAAGCTTTTCAGCAAACAATTTACCAGCCAGCGCAACAAAGTCATAGATGATCAGATCAGGCTGATCACCCTTATATAACTCCTCAAGCTGCGGCAGAATGCTGAGTGATTCTTTCAAAAGGCTGAGGGGCGCGTCATTCTTTTCCATCATCTCCCTGATTTGCTTAGGATCAATATTCAAGGATGTATGATAGATCAATGCTTCTCCACCGGCTTGCTGAACAGCGGGCGCAAACTCCTCAGTCGTCGCGTACGTGACACGGTGCCCTTTCTCACAAAGCTTCTCTACTAAAGCAAGCGTAGGATTGACATGTCCGTACGCCGGGATATTGATCATCGAAATATGGTACTTTTTCATGAATCTCCAGTCTCCTTATCTATTACATTTTCACACGGAAGCTCTTTAATCCGTATATCACACTGTTTTCAATCGGAGTGATACTGACGCACTCCATATGAGGAAAAGCAGAAATCAAAGACGTTAACGCGATATTTGCTTCAAGACGGGCAAGCGGAGCCCCAAGGCAAAAATGGATGCCATGGCCAAACGCAATATGCGGATTGGGATGGCGGCGGATATCAAACATGTGCGGCCTGTCAAACTTCGCTTCATCACGATTTGCCGATGCCACAAACGCCAAAACCATATCACCTTCTTTAATTAGGTGCCCCCCGATTTCCGTATCCCGCTTGGCAATGCGTCTCAAAACCGGGGCGGGCGCTCTGAAACGTAAGGCTTCCTCGACCGCCTGAGGCATCAGTTCAGGATGGCTGCGCAGTTCCTCGTAAACGCCTGGCGTTTCTAATATGCTGTACATCGCATTTGAAATCAGGTTTGTAGTGGTTTCATTTCCGGCCACCAGCAGCAGCGTGCAAAACGGAATCAGCTCTTCACCGGACAGCTTCTCGCCTGTTTCTTCCGCTTTCACTAAAATAGAAATAATATCCTGTGCCGGTTTGTTTCGCTTTTCTTCTATGATGCCGGCAAAAAACGCAGCCAGTTCTTCCTCACACTTATCTCGTTCTTCCAAAAAGGCTTTTTCAGCTTCTTCACTTTTATCCTTCGGTGTACTGACCAGAAGATCAGACCATGCTTTAAACTGATCCATATGCGCTGAAGGCACTCCCAGCAGCTCAGATATCACAATAACCGGAAGCGGGTATGAAAAATCGTGAACAAGGTCAAACTCACTGCGCCCCTGACATTTTTGAATCAGTTCATCTGTGATTTCTTGAATTCTCGGTTCCCATTGCTTCATCACGCGCGGAGTGAAGGCTTTATTCACGACTGAACGGATTTTTGTATGCTTCGGCGGGTCCATGTTAATGATGGAATTTCCAATAGAGCTTGTCTGCTGCGGCATGTAACTGGAAAACAGCTCTTTATCCCCAACAACTTTTTTGACATCATCATAAAGAAAAACGCTCCACACTTGGTTTTCTTCATCAAAGGAAACAGGCGCATCCTTTCTCATCGATTCGTACCATGGAAACGGATGATACGCATCCTGTTTGTTTTTCCCATTGAGCAGCGCTCGCTGCAAGGCTTGCCGGCGGTTTAACACACTCATTATGGTCACTCCCCTTGAAAGAATTCAGCAATTAATGTTCCACTTCACCTCCCGCTTTCGAAAAAGAGAGGGACTACCACAAATAATTAAATTGATAACAGCAGGCAGGCGATCACGATGTTCGATGCAGGCATCATATATTCCCCCTCGAATTTCGTTCATCTTACCATAATCTTTCAATTTTTTTCTATTCTGCACTGCTGTTTTGGCTCACAACGTGACCTTAGGCATAAGCACGCAAATCCAATATGGATTCAATTGCACCGCTCCGCTCAAAAAACGTCTCTGTTTTCAACCAAATGCACTAACTCCAAAAATGACTTTCCCATTATGTAAAATAATTTGGTTCTATGATTAAATAGAAGGTAAAAGGTGAAGGAGAGAACAACGTGGCAGCACAGCCTGATTACAAAAAACAAGTTGTCGGAATCCTACTTTCACTTGCATTCGTACTCTTTGTGTTCTCTTTTTCTGAGAGACATGAAAAACCGCTTGTTGAGGGAAAAAAACAGGAAAACTGGCATACTGTCGTCGACAAAGCCTCTGTCAAAATTTATGGCAGCCGATTAGTTGAAGAAAACAAATTAAAGCAAAAACTCGGCCATAAACAAGCCGATTCTATTTTGACCCTTCTGAAACTCGCCAACGAAAAACACATTACATTATAAAAAAGAAAGAGCCCATAGGCTCTTTCTTTTTTAGTCGAATATCGTTTTCTTGTCCGGATGGCGCAAAAAGTCAAACAGCATGCTAAGCTGTGAGGGTGTGTTTCGTTTTGGAGAGAGCGGCGGGAGTCTGTCTTCCGGAAAAAAAGCGGCATGATTCGTCTCGATCCCTGTTTCCCCCTGCCCGCCCGTCATGCTGCATGCGATGAAGATTTTATAATAGTGATAAGGCTGAGGGGGATGAGAGTGTTTATGGCTGTCTAGCACGGCCAGCAATCGAGACGGCTCTGTATCGTACCCCGACTCTTCTTTGATTTCCTTGACGACGTTTTCAGCTGGCGATAAACCAATCTCGCAAAATCCACCCGGCAGCGACCACAGCTCATCATGCTTCTCCCGGACAAGCAAAATCTGATTCTCTCGGAATACTGCGCCGCGAACATCCGCTTTCGGTGTCGGATAGCCCTTCTCGCCTTGCCATAAATCAGTGATAAGTTTAATGTCCTTCTCCGAGTAATCCGCCATCATTTCCGCGCTAAGCTTCATTAGCTCTTCGTACCTCTCCCTGTCGTACACATCCTTGGAAAAAGCAAGCCCCGCCTGTGCGATCGCCCGAATCCGCTGTGCCCGTTCCAGCCATTTGGTTTGCACTTTTATCACTCATCCTTTCAAGTCAAGTTTTGCTATAAAAAATGCACGTTTTCCACAGATGAAAAACGTGCAACTGTAAATTAGCTTCTAATCTAACTTCACCAAGTAATCAATATCGTCCTTTACTCTCTCTTCTGTATTACTGCTATTTGTATCAGCTAAAAACGGATTATATACCAGTGTGTAATGTTTCTGTTCTCCTTTAGGGATGACATAACTGAGTACACCTGTAACCTTTTTCCCCGATACTAGTGTTCCTCCCATAAGGATTCTGCCCTTCTCTTCTATAGAAAAAACAGGCCGCACTGATTGATCATTCTTATCTCTTAAATCAAACCCGATAAAATTGTAGCTTATTGAATCTTTCCCTATATTTTCCATCGTAACTTCTATAATAAGCCGTTCCTCATCATCTTTTATTGTTTTTGTCTCCTCATTTACAGCTCCGCCAACATTCATATATTCACCTTTTTGCACTCTATCAACTTTATTCACTGTAAAATTCGTATGTCCTGCTTTAAATGTTTCTCCTATTTTATGTATTTGATCATCTTTTTTGGTCTTCGGCTCACCGCCTTTTTTCAATTCCTTATCAAGTTCCTTTTCAAGCTCTTCTTGCGATTTTTTCTCTTTCGGTTTTTCCTTCTCTGACGCATCGCTCGATTGGCTGCACGCTGAAAGCGCTAACCCGATCGTCAAGACAAATAATAGTAATAAGACTTTTTTCATGATTGTTCCCCCATCTAAAGTAATCGATTTCTATTATAAGCAGATTTTTCCTTTTCTTAACAGGTAAGAAAGTAACGATTATTTCTATCTCATTCATCACAATCTTACTTCTTCCTAGTATTTGAATATTTTTTACTAGTCCATTAGACCTTTTCATCAAAAAACCCGAGCTGGCTGAAGCCGCTCGGGCAGGAGGTCAATCTCGCTTATTCATTCCTCTTTTCTCTCGAGGCTCCTGATGATGTTTTTGGTGCTCGGGAGGCTGTGTCGTGCGTTCCAACTCCTTTGTATCTTGTCCCATTCCTTTTAAAAAGGAAAAGAGCAGTGTAATTGATTTGTTAATTTCCGGGTCTTTTAGCGAGCGGATAATATCAAAATAACCAGTCTTTTCTTCGCTGTTTTTCTGCTCTACAGCGCTTGCCACACCCGCATTCACTTTCAAAATGAGAGGCTCCAGCTGCTTCACGTCCAGCATGCCGAGTGTTCCAAACAAAAGAAGCAGATTTTTCAGCGTATTGGCTGTTTCCTCTGTATCTGCCTTTTTCACCAGGATATCAAGAACTTTATCCCCTTGGCCAAAAAGGCCGCGGAGCAACGGCAGGACACCGCGCTCGTTCATATGGCCCAGCATATTCAATGTTTCGAGAATCGCTTCTTTGTGATCAACTAGAGCATCTTCAATTTCCCGCAAATCACGCTTTCGCTGATCTTCTTCTGTTACCTCGATTTTTTGAATTCGTTTAATCGCTTTAGCCATTATGGCCCATCCCCCTTTTCACAGCGTCACCAGGGAAAATATAATCCTTCCGCGCCCATTTCTTTTGAACCTGCACACCGATTTGCGGCTGCGGATTGCCGTTGCGGTGGTTGATCTTAGGCAGCGGGCTGATTCCGTCGTGCTTCAAAATTTCCATCTTGGCCGATGTTTCTTTGTAAGCAGGCGTATCGGTATCCTTATCGGCATGGCTGCCTGTTAACAGGTTGATCGCTGCTTCCCCTGAATCGTTCATTGGCAGATATACTTCCTTCCCTTTGACTCGATCAGTAATCAGGCACTTCACTTTGACATTTCCGAAAGGCGATGTGAGTCTCACGAGGGTTCCGTCCTGAATCCCTCGTTCTGCCGCAAACTCAGGAGAAATTTCTAAGAACACTTCCGGTGTTTTCTCCGAAATCCCTTTTGATTTGTAAGTCAGGTTCCCTTCGTGGAAGTGCTCCAAGAGCCGCCCATTGTTGACATGGATATCATATTCCTCACCGAATTCCTTAGGCTCTGTCCACTGGACAGGGTAGAGAATGGCCTTGCCGTCCGGGAAAGGGAAGCGCTCTGTAAAGAGTAAAGGCGAATCCTTTCCATCAGCGTTTACAGGCCATTGCAGGGAATTATAGCCCTCAAGACGTTCATAGGTGACACCGGCATAAATCGACGACAGCTTGGCTGCTTCCTCCATAATGTCTGCAGGATGCTTATAGTGCCAGTCGGCGCCAAGCTTATTGGCAACCTCCATAATAATCTGCCAATCCGGCTTTGATTCACCCAGCGGTTCAAATACCTGATACAAACGCTGAATCCGGCGTTCTGTGTTTGTAAACGTTCCTTCTTTTTCAAGGCTTGGGCTCGCAGGAAGAACCACATCAGCAAACTCCGCTGTACGTGATAGGAAAATGTCCTGCACCACAAAGAAATCAAGCTTTTCATATGCGGCGTGTACATGATTGATGTTGGAATCCACCAAGCCCATTTCTTCACCTTTTACATACATCGCTTTCAGCTGTCCGGAATGGATTTTTTCAATCATTTCGTGGTTGGTCATACCCGGCTTCTTCGGCAGCGGCACGCCCCACGCCCGCTCGTATTTTTGGCGGACTTGTTCGTCCGTCACTTTTTCATAGCCCGGCATTCTGTCAGGCATGCTTCCGAAGTCACTTGCTCCCTGCACGTTGTTATGGCCGCGCAATGGGTAAGAACCTGCTCCCGGTTTTCCGTAGTTTCCTGTCACAAGCAGCAGGTTAGAGATCGCCGTGCTCGTGTCGCTTCCTCCAATGTGCTGTGTCACGCCCATCGCCCACAATGCGCACACACTGTCAGCTTGCCCGATCATCTCTGCCATTTGGATAAGGGTTTCTTGATCAATCCCGGTTTTCTCCTCAGCATATTCAAGTGTGTACGGCGCGAGGCTTTTTACATATTCATGCCGTCCGTTCACTCTTTCTCTCAAAAATCGTTCATCGGCCTTGCCGTTTTCTATTAAATATTTGGCGATCGCATTCAGCCAGACGATATCCGATCCGGCACGCGGCTGGACAAATAAATCGGAGCGTTCTGCCATTTCGTGTTTTCTGATATCCGCGACGATCACTTTCTGCCCTCTCAGCTTATGAGCCCGTTTAATGCGAGTGGATAAGACTGGATGCGACTCAGACGTGTTCGAACCGATAATCAAAACAAGGTCCGCTTGCGCGATATCTGTAATTGATCCTGAATCACCGCCATAGCCGACTGTCCGGAACAGGCCGGCAGTCGCAGGAGATTGGCAATAGCGAGAGCAGTTGTCCACATTATTTGTGCCAATGACACCTCTGGCCAGCTTTTGCATAAGATAGGATTCTTCATTTGTACATTTAGAAGATGTAATAAAAGCGAGAGAATCCGGGCCAAACGCCTCTTTTAATTCAGTGAACTTGCTGGCGATCAGCGATAACGCCTCCTCCCACTCTGCTTCACGGAAATGATCGCCTTCCCGGATCAGCGGCTTTGTCAGGCGTTCTTCGCTGTTGACGAAATCCCAACCGAACTTGCCTTTCACACAAGTAGAAATGCCGTTGGCTGGCGCTTCCTCCTGCGGCTCTACTTTCAGAATGTCTCTGCCCTTTGTCCAGACATCAAAGCTGCAGCCGACGCCGCAATACGTGCAGACGGTTTTCGTTTTTTTGATTCGTTCATCACGCATGGCCGATTCCATATCAGAAATGGCGAGAATCGAGCCGTAGCCTGTCTCTACGCCTTTCGTGATCTCGATCATCGGTCGCAGCGTTTCGTTATTGATGCCTGTTAAATATCCGGCTTCCCCTTCCATTCCTTTTTCCATCATCGCGTTGCACGGACAGACCGTTGAACAATGGCCGCATGACACACATGACGACTCATTGATCGGCACGTCGTTATCCCAAATGACGCGCGGGCGTTTCCGCTCCCAGTCAATGGTCAGCGTTTCAGTTACCTGAACGTCCTGGCATGCTTCAACACAGCGTCCGCACAAAATACATTGATCTGGATCATACCGATAAAACGGATGGGATTCATCCTTATGGTATGGCTTGTGATCAAACGGAATGCTTTGGTGATTGATTTTCATTTCCTTCACCGTATTATGTATTTCGCATCCCCCATTGTTGTAATCGCAAACTGTACAATAAAGCTCATGATTATATAAAATCTTGTCCATCCCGATGACCTGCGCTTTTTTCACGTCAGGTGAGAGCGTATCAATGATATCCCCATCCTTTAATTCAGCGGAGCACGACCTCTTCAGCTCACCATTGATGCTGACGATGCACGTATCACATGTCTCAATCGGCCCTAAGCTTGGATGATAGCAAACTTGCGGCACTTCAATCGAGCTGTTATTCAAAAGCTGCAGCACCGTCTGTTCCTCGGACGCTTCCATTTCAACGCCGTTTATTGTGATTTTTTTCTTGCCAGGCATCTCCATTCCCCTTTCTTGCTTTATATACCGAATTACCTATTTCAGTTCCCTTACAACAACTCAATAAAACATACAAAGCGCACTCACATGTTTTATTGCACTAACACCGGGAAACGGGATGGTAGATCAATAAGGAGGGATCAACATGAAAAAGACAATGTCTGCTATTACCGCTGCGGCAGCAGTAACAAGCTGTTTTACCGGCTTTGGGGCTGCGTCCTTTTCAGCACCGGCAAAGGCCGCAGCTCAAACAAACACACTCTCAGAAAACACGAATCAATCAGCCGCTGAGCTTGTCAAAAACCTCTATAACACCGCCTATAAAGGGGAAATGCCTCAGCAGGCGCAAGGCCTTACCATTAACAAAAGCACAAAAGGGGATGTCCACGCTGCGTTTGGGGAACCGGAAAGACCAGTCGGGGGAGACAATCGATTTGATTTATATCACTGGAATATGGGACAGCCGGGCTACGGATTTTCCTATCATAAAGACATGACAATTTCAGAAATCCGCTACTTTGGAACCGGTGTGGAACGGCAGCTGAATTTAGGCGGAGTTACGCCGGAAGTGCTGCAGAAGCAATTAGGACCAGCAAATCGGGTGTTAACCGTCCCGTTTACCGATGAAATCGATTATGTATATGATACAGGCCGCTATGAACTCCATTTTGTAATAGGCACAGATCAGACAGCCGACCATGTAAACCTAAAAGCAAAATAAACACCCTATGCGGCTATTCAGCCGCTTTTTTAGTGGACAAATAAAAGATATATTCCTTACAATACAGGGAGATGAAAAAGAGACGGGGTATCAATTCGCAATGAAGCGAAATCGTTGGATATATGCAGTTTTCACCGTACTGATCATTGGGCTGGGGTTTGGATCCAGAGCATTCTCCAGTGTTCTTCCTGATACCCTCAATACTTATCTGGGAGACTCGTTGTGGGCCGCTATGATCTTTACGGGATGCGGATTTCTATTTCGGAAGCTGAAGACAATGATAACGGGCATTATCAGTCTTTCTTTCTGTTTTGTCATTGAATTCAGCCAGCTCTATCATGCCGAATGGATCGACCAGATTAGGGATGCTTCTCTTGGCGGGCTTGTACTAGGGTACGGTTTTTTATGGAGCGATATCGAAGCATATACAATCGGAATTGCCGCCTGTGCCGCCATAGAACTGCTGGTTTTGGGAATCAAAAAGCGCCGCTGTATGTGACGCTTTTTTTCATTTGGAAAACAATCCGCACTGAGAAAGAATGGCCTTCGCATCCAAACGTGTGGCCTCGCTTATCGTGATATGATGTTGATTCATAAATGACTGAACGGCATGATAGCCAACTGCATAACCCGCAAAAGCCGATAAACCTACAGGTTCAAATCCTTTGTCTTTAGCAATTGGATCACCAAACATATAACGGCTGACTTCCGAAAATCCTTTCACATCCAGCACCTCATTAATCACATCAATGGAATATTGCAAATCCTCATGATCAAAACGAGTTACCCAAGGGCCCAATCGTTCCGTGCCAAACAGCTCTCTGGCGAATGATTCCGCCAATCCTTCAATCACAAGATAATCCCCGACACTTACAGAGCCATGATGAAAATCTATATACGAAAACCGCACATTATGATGAAACTCATGAGCAATAATGGAAGGAATCCTTGGCAGGTTATAACGGTTCGGATCAATCCATACATGAATAAAGCCCGGTATCCCGCCAAACCCGCAGTAGCCTTTTTGCAGCTGAAGTTTATTTGGATCAGCGATATAAAGGCCGAATTTGATCTCCTCTGCATTCACCCGCAGCTGTTCGCGCTCAGCAAAAAATATGCATTGCCGAAGTGCAGATTCAGCTGTCTCTGAAACATGTGATTCTTTCAGTATTTGCAGTGCTTTCTGGCCGCTTTCAGTATCACGGACATCCAAATAGCCCAGCATTTTCGCAGCCATGATCACATCATAGCCGTTTGGCTCCTTCGCTTTCAGCGGAACTTGGATGGCGGTCCACATCTTTTCAAACGGCCTCATCATCGTATACCGAAATTCATCTTCTCTTTTCTGTTCTTCCATTGAAAACAGCTTTTCGTATTGCTCAAAGGTCTTTTCCATTACAAGATTCATCCTGATTCCCTCCTTGTCAAAAACATACGATATGCCGCAGCGTAAAGGTCAACAGGAGAAATTAAGCCATTTTTCACTGTAAAATCATACAAACCCGCCGATAGGTAAGGCATAGGAGGTGGAACGATGGATATTCCTGCTTTATCAGTTGCGATGCATCAAGCATCCCTTGCCCAGAATGTTAATATCGCTTTAACGAAAAAAATGCTGGACACCGCCCAGCAAAATGCCGATCAAACCTTAAAGATGATTCAGCATCCGACTCTCGGACAAACCATTGATGTAAAAGCTTAACCTCACACCAAAGGCGGCCAATAACTCCATCCTCCCGGCCGCCTTTATTGTTCACAAAAAATCATGCATGTTTTGATTGTTCCTCCGTATGATTTATTGTTTGCCATATTAAGGGGGTCATAAAGAATATGAAAAGACTGTTTACGAAGGCTTCATTGGTGTTATTCGCAGTAGTATTTGTTTTTGCCGCCAAAGGTGTACCCGCCAATGCGGAAACCCATGCCTACGATGGTAAAAGCCCTTATTACAATGATTGTGCGTCCACCGGCTCTACAAAAAAATCCTCAAACTTAGTGAATGCCAGCAATCAAGTCATCGGAGTAGTCGAGCTTAAATTCAGCAGTACATGTAAAACAGCTTGGGCAAAAATCACGATGAATAATACATTGACGTCTGGCTTTGAAGCAAATGCGGAGATTACCCGAAACACGGACGGAAAGAGATATAATTGTGATTCTGCAGGCGGCAATGGAAAAGCGGTGGCCGGCCAAAAGTCTTGCTATACACCGATGGTATATGATTTAGATCCAAGGACTTCTTACGCTTTCGGCAAGTATTCAGGGCCAAACTTAAATGTTTGGGCCACCACAGGCTCTTATTAAATAGAAAAAAGGCTGTCCGTACGGACAGCCTTTTGTAATTTATTTCGCTTCTCTTTGTTTTTTAACCTCTTCAAGCTGAGAAACTGTCACCAATTGATAGCCTTGATCGGTGAGCTTTTTTATAATTTCATCGGCCGCATCAGCAGAGGTGCGGTAAATATCGTGAATCAAAATGGTTCTTCCATCTCCCGCCTGATTCATGACACGGTCAACAATTGTTTTTTTGTTACGGTCTTTCCAATCTTCCGGGTCAACATCCCATAACGCAACATCCATTTTCATTTGACTCCGCAGTTCATCATTAATGCCGCCGTATGGGGGTCTTACAAGCGTCGGACGGTATCCGCTTATTTTTTCAATGATGTCTTGCGTATCATTGATCTGCTTTAACGCTTCTTTCACTGAAAGCCTTGTGAGAAGCGGATGGCTCCATGAATGGTTCCCCACCTCATTTCCTTCTTTCAGCATTCTTATTAGCGTTTCCGGATAATATTGAACCCTGCTCCCCAAAACAAAAAACGTGGCATGACCCTTATATTTCTTCAAGGAGTCTAGAATCTGATTTGTTGTCGCAGGATTCGGGCCGTCGTCGAAAGTAAGCGCAATGACTTTTTGATTTGGATCAACCGTTTCCTCTTTGGGTAAAGAAATCACTTCATGCTTCGGCTTTTGTTCTTTGATTTTATTTTTATTTTTTGCTTTATCAATATATTGTTCTTTCAGAATGTCTTTCAAAAGACTTTTCTTAATGGCAATCGATTGCTCTCCAAGATAGCCTGCTGCAACCTGATATGTGTCAAAGTAAAGTTCGATATAATCCTCCTTGATGGCAAAGCGGCTGAAATTTTCTTTTTTCGGAGCCGTCCCTTCCTTTAACAGTGCATCGTCCGCGGCAATGTCCTTATTCTTTTTCAGCTCGTGATAAGCGATTAACGAAAGCTTATGTAAGTAGTCAGCGTCCTCTTTGAAAATATCATCAATGGAAAGAAACGCTTGTTTACTAAAATCATAGTTAAACGTTTTTTTCACGGTTTGCTCGTGTGCCCCGCCGATGTATTTATATTCATTAAATACAATCGCCACTGTCTGTTTGGCATAATGGACAATTTTATAATCAACATTTAATTCGTTGCGTTTTGTCGTATGCTCTTGGTCAACGTCTTTTGTTTCCTTTTGAAATTGACGAACCTCTTTTTCTGCGAATCTTTTTAATGCCGAATCCATTTTTTCATTTTTGAAAACGGGATAGTTAACCGCGTAATTAAAAGTTTTCCCGTCATTCACAAGCGTTGCGATCTCAACATTCCCATATTGAGAATCAGTTCTTACTTTATTCATGACCGTTTCTTTTTTCAATGAATGATTATGGAAAAAGCCGATAAGGCCCACCACACATACAACTGATATTAATACATGAAACCATTTGATTCTTTTTGCCAACAACAAAAACTCCTTCTTTCGTAGCCATTTCGATTTACTCTTCATCAGTTGGAACTGTATCTATTTAGAAATGTTTTTGTAACATTGTAGTAACATTTATTTCACATTTGTAATACTATGAGATTTAGAAGTTCATGTCAATCCTTTTTAAGGAATTTCATCATAAAAAAAACCGAATTTCATGAATGTACATACACCCAACTTAAGCATCAGGAATATGGTAAAAGGAATAAAAAAAGCTAGGGAGGTTTTCCTCTTGGATTACCCTTTGAATGAACAGTCATTTGAACAAATTACCCCTTATGATGAAAGACAGCCTTATTATTATCCGCGTCCGAGACCGCCATTTTATCCGCCTTATTATTATCCAAGACCGTATTATCCGTTCTACCCGTTTTATCCGCGCCCACCTTATTACTACCCGCGCCCGCGACCGCCTTACTACCCTTGGCACGGTTACGGCGGCGGTTATGGCGGAGGATATGGCGGAGGTTACGGTTACTAGTCGCCGCATATCAAAATGGGGGCAGTCCAGCTCCCCATTTTTTTGTTTTAAAAATGACAATATCATGACAAATATAGGAAATAATTGTGATTCCGTCCCCCTCTTGTTACGATAACAAAAGCATGCAGTTTTGGGGGAGGCGTCTATTTTTGGAGAATACAAGAGATTCTGCAGCCATATCTGAAACAAAATACATAAAAGCTTCGAACCGGGTAACCATTTACGATTTTATCAAACTTGCAAAGCCGGGCATTATCATATCAAACTCGATAGCAGCCTTCGGCGGGTTTTGGATCGCGTTTGCAAGCGCAGAAAAAACGTTAACCGGCTTGGCTTTTTTGATGACAATGGTAACAGCAATGTTGGGAACCGCGTTTGTGATGGCTTCCGGCACTGTCTATAACAACTATTTTGATCGGCATATGGACGCAAAAATGGCACGCACTCGCAGCAGGGCCTCGGTCACAGGGAAAATGCCGCCAGCCATGATCTTAACATATGGCTCTGTTTTAGGGATCGCAGGCCTTGCCATGCTTTATTCCCTCAATCCATTAACGGCCTATCTCGGACTGGCCGCCTTTATTTTTTATGCGATCATCTATACGGTATGGGTGAAACGAACGTCTGTGTGGAGCACATTTGTCGGGAGCTTCCCAGGAGCTGCGCCGCCATTGATGGGGTATTGTGCCGTAACCGGTGACTTCAGTATGACAGCAGTGCTGTTATACACGATTATGTTTCTGTGGCAGCCGCCGCATTTTTGGGCGATTGGGATAAGACGCAAAGAGGAGTATCGCGCTGCTGGCGTTCCGCTCTTGCCAGTAGTCAAAGGCAATCATGTAACAAAAATAAAAATGATGCAATATATTGCCGTCCTGGTGCCGGTCACGCTATTATTTCCTTTCTCTCTAGGCACCGGCCATATAAGCCCATTTTATTTCTTAGCCGCCTTGGTTCTCGGAGGCATATGGATTAAAAAAAGCATCAAAGGATTCAAAACAGACGATGACGTGAAGTGGGCAAAGGATATGTTTGTCTACTCGCTTATTTATTTTTGCTTGCTGTTCTTCATCATGATGATCGATTCATTTATGATGTTTCTGATCAGATGATGCAAAAAGAGCCACACATTAATGTGACTCTTTTTTGTTTGGAAAAACAGCATCTAATAGAAATGTCATGGCAAAAAACACAGCCATGCAAATCAAAAATCGTATAATCTCACTCAAAATCCAGCTATCAGCTATGCGCATACCATCGGTTTCTCGGAGGGTTGCGCATATTGAAAAAATCATGAGTATGTTTTTTAGGGTTTCTTTGTTCATAAAATACCATCGCTTTCTCGATAGAATGACTTAAAGGCAATGAGATAAGTCATCAAGATATAAAATATGTCGCATCGTTGCATGTTTTGATTGAAAGAAATCATTGTTTTTTTGCCAGCCAATTGTAAAGCTCAGGCAAACAGATGAAAAGCGTTTCTGTGAAAAAGCAGATCTAATCGAATGCTTCTATACTCTCTCCACAAATAAAAAATGCTAAGAAATACATTTGTTTCTCTAATCTATAAACCCGCACTCTTTTTCCATCATCAGGTATTATAAGCCAAAAACAAACAAAAAAATAGACTTGCGTTTGAGTTGTATGAAAGTGAAATTGCAAGAATAACTCATACGGTGGTAATATATTGTTTGATTTTCCCATATTCATAGATTTGGAGGTCATACAAAAGTGAAGGGAATATTTTTAGTTGTTCAGCTTGGATTTTCTATTATGGTATTTCTGTTTTTAGCTGCTGTTAATTGGTATCAAGGAAGCGAGCTTGTTTCAGATCGATTTGATTGGAACTATACTGCTAAACTCTCAAAACTGCTAAATGGAATTGATGCCGTCAGCAGCCCCAAACAAATTTCACAGCTTGATTTTTTCATCTACTCCGCTAAACACTACCCTGTTATGAGTGCGTTAATGATCATCTCCTTCTTATATGTTCTGGCCGCTCTTTTTTTACTTATATACTCAGTCAAATGAAATAAGCAAGAGATTCATTTAGACTGCTGACCCGGTAAAATTCGTTTTTATAGCCCCTTAACTCTTCAAGATGTTCCTGTGTTTAGTGAGGCAGACCTTAACCTAGGTTTTCGGAACTTCTTGCTCAATTTTACGTATACCTTAATAGGAGGGATCAAACGATGAAAGAATATGAATTTGTAAGAGTTGAGCTGAGCACGATGAGAAGAAGGCCTAAAGAAGACTACCAGCAAATCATCCATGATTATGCGAAAAGAGGCTGGAGATTCGTTCAGATTTTCGCTCCCAGTATAGATGGGTATGGGGCAGCTGCTTATTTTGAAATCATATTTGAAAGAGATACGGAAAAAGCTTAATCGACATGACTAAGCTTTTTCGTTTCCCCTATATCTGCATCTATACAATTTTTGCAAATGCGGCATCACATGATTTGGCTAAATCTTGTGGCGCCAACTTTAGCTGCATACCGATTTTCCCTGCACTGACAATGATAAAATCAAGCGTTTCTGCAGATGCATCAATATAGGTCGGGAACAATTTTTTCATGCCAATTGGCGAGCAGCCGCCGCGAAGATAGCCAGTTACCGCTAATAGCTCCTTCATTGCAATCATTTCTATTTTCTTTTCCCCTGTCACCTTTGCTGCCTTTTTTACATCTAACTCTTCTGCAACGGGTACAACAAAGACATAATAATGATTTGTTCCTGCTGCTGCAACCAACGTTTTATATACATATTTCACAGGATAACCGATTTTTTCCGAAACAGAGATGCCATCTACAGGCTGGCCGTCTGTTTTATACCCTAATACCTCATAAGAGATGTTCTGCTGTTCTATCAGACGAACCGCATTTGTTTTTGCCATTTTTTTCACCCACTATCAAAATGATGTATATCTAACTTCTTGCAGTAATATGTAAATTCTATCATCCTAACCTGCATTTTCAAGGTTACTAGCATTGAATCAACGAAAGGACAAATTGATTTCCTTGGACGCCTATAGCCCATTATTAGTCTACATGGAACAAAACAGGAATGAACAAATAACTCCCACATACAATTTGTATGAATGGAAAATAAAGGAGTGGTTGCTTTGTATCATTACTTTTATGGCCCTGCGTTAATTCCTTACTTTTCACATACTCATAACCCTCAAAGAAGTCCAGATTTTTCAGAAAGACAGCGAAGAAGAGAAATCACATTGACTGTAGATGGCTTTGTCCCCCCATCTTCCACCGAAGATCTTGGAGACGGCTTTTATTCTTACGCATGGACGAACCAACAGGTCATCAATCCAGGTGAATACTTAGTTTGTCATCTAGAAGGAAGAGATATCAACGTGATAAATGGTGGGTTCACTCCGCGCGATACTGCTCCATTGTATGCGGTAGCAAGCTTTCCAAGACGAAGAAACCAATGGGTCATTATCATTCATAATCCTGTGCAAACCCAAAGAGCCATATCGCTTTATTTGATTGCGAAAAGGTAGCTCATCAAGTTATCAGAAACCCTGCATTCAGGAACAGAAAAACGGGTAGGTACACATTAACATCGGCATTTTCCTACCCGTTTTTGGTCTGGGCAAACTCTCACCTGTCAATCTTTCAATTCCCCTCAATTTCTTCATCTTTCTCTACTGCCAAGGTATCAGAGAAAATTGTTATATGTTATCATTGTTCCCAGTAAAAAGAAAAGAGGATTACATATATGGTTCTTCTTGAAACGAATCGATTACGATTAAAAACGATTGATATTCCCCTTCTTGACGCCGCTTCTAAACAAGATCATCAGGCTATCAAAAACCTAGGTTATGAAACAAATGGTGAATGGCCAAATTCTGATTTTTTTGAAGCGATACCTTATTTCCGCGAGATTTTAGTGAAAAACAATGGAACAAAAGGATTTGATTCATGGATTATTGTAAAGAAGGACAATCATGAAATTGTTGGAGGAACTGGATTTTTAGGTGATCCAGACGAGAATGGCATGATTGAAATTGGTTTTGCAACAAATAAAAGTCATCGCCGCAAAGGTTATTGTGTGGAAGCCGCCCAAAAACTAATAAACTGGGCATTAAGCCAAGAAACAGTTAACCGGATCACCGCAAGATGCGAACATGATAATCTAGGTTCACAAAAAACTTTGGAGAAGTTAGGGTTTATATTGGATCATAAATCAGCGGATTATATGCATTGGATATATGTTACAAAGTAGAGTCCTTAATTACAAACGCAGGCACTGCGCCTGCGTTTGTTTGGATTATTTACCTCTGTGCTTCTTTTTCGCTTTTTGCTTTTTGAGCATATACCTTTGCTCTTTTACATATTCTCGTTGTTCTTTCGTTATTTGTTTTTTCTTTTGCTTTCTTGCTTCAAGCTCTAGCTTTATCGCCTCTTGAGCTTTAGAAGTTACTCCGGCGTTTTTCAACTCTTTTGAAACCTGGCGCTGCAATCTTTTTGGATTGATCTTTTTTTGACGTCTGCCTTGTAAACGAACTCCTTCCTGCTCAGCTTGGACCATCATATTCAAAAGTTGGTTATGAACAAACTCTAATACTTCAGAATCCCTCGGCTCTGTGCCAAAAAGATGACGAAAGGCTCTTAGCTTTCCATTGTTCACAACTTCAACAACGCCTACCCAAAACTGACCATCATAGTAAACCGTTAATTTCATAACGATTCCCTCCTCATAAAAGATATTAAAGAATGATGGACATCCCGAGGAGGGGAAGGTTACTGACATGATCAATCATGCATCCGGACTACCAACCGAATCGTGTTTTTTCATTCTTTACCATATACAGAAAAGAGTGTAACATTTCTTCTCCAACTATTAAACTCTTATTTTATTTAGATCATTGCTGTAGAATAGGCGTCTTCACTCGCAAATTTATTTCTCAAGCCCTGCCATGTTACAGATGGGAGACGATACATTCTGCATATCCTTCGAGTTTAAATTCTCCAAGACCGTAAGGCAGCAACATATGATCTCCTTTTTTGAAAGGATAGACATACTCACCAGAGATCATACGGCCCTCCCCTTCAATCACACTGATAAGAAGGAATGGTTTTTGCTGATTTAAGCTTGCTGATCCTGATAAGTTCCATTTCCCCACCGAAAAGTAAGCGCATTCAACTAATGTCGTTGTTAGCAAATCATCAATTTGTTCATGGTGAACCGTTTGCCGCTCTGGAATAGAAGGGACCTCTATCACTTCGATGCTCTTTTTCAGATGAAGCTCGCGCAGCTTGCCTTCTGCATCTTTTCGGTCATAATCATATAATCTGTAGGTTGTGTCTGAATTCTGCTGCGTCTCCAAAGCAAGAATTCCTTTTCCAATCGCATGAACAGTACCGCTTGGCACATAGAAAAAATCCCCCGGCTTTACCTTTACACGGCGCAAGAGCTCATCCCATTCTCCACGCTCTATCATGGTAGTTAGTTCTTCCTTTGTTGTTGCATTGTGGCCATAAATAATCTCGGCATCTTTTTGGCAATCAATAATGTACCAGCATTCTGTTTTTCCAAGCTCACCGTTTTCATGTATGTTGGCATATTCATCATTCGGATGCACCTGTACAGATAAGTCCTGGTCAGCATCTAATATTTTTGTAAGCAGAGGGAAACGATCCCCTTCAAGCTGTCCGAATAAATGTCTGTGATGTTCCCATAATTCGCTGAGCGTGAACCCCTTATACATTCCGTTTTGAACAACGCTTTGACCATTTTGATGCGCGGCAAAAGCCCAGCACTCTCCTGTTCGTTGTGACGGAATGGTATAGCCAAAATCAGCTAAAGCGGTCCCACCCCAAATTCTTTCTTTGAAAACAGGCTTGAAAAATAACGGTTCAGTCGTCATGAAAATCCCCCGCTTTATTCGATTTCTTCTAGCAGCTTGTAGGCTTCTTCTGTTGTTTGCACAGAGAGCAGCCGCTCCCTATAATTGTCATCCATTAGCTTACGAGATAGCATCTGCAGTATTTTGAGATGCTGGTTTCCCCCGCTCTCTTTCGGTACAGCAATCATAAAGATTAATTTAGCTTCTGATCCATCCAGGCTATTCCAATCAACGCCTGATCGTTTGATCCCAAAGGCAACACTCGGCTCCCTGACCGCCTCAGACTTTCCGTGCGGAATCGCGATATTCATGCCAATCGCCGTTGTTCCCTGTTGTTCACGATTCAAAATGGCTTGTTTAAACCCGCTCTCTGAAAGCAGCGCACCTCTTCGTGACAATTTCTGAATCAATTCATCTATGATGTCATCCCTCGTTTCCCCCGATAAATTTGGTTCAATTAATTCCGGGCTGATAATGTCTGTCAGTTTTTTAAATTCCGACATCTCAGCTTTTTGGCTTTGAATTGGCTGCTTTATTTCATTTGCTGCCGCAGCTTCATTTGGCGCGGAGGGCGGTGCAGTTTCACTGAGCACAGGAGACGCCGTAATATCCTTTTTTAGTACATTGACGAACAGAGCAGTGACAAGAGATCCTGCAATCACAGCAATAAAAAACATCAAGACATGATCAACTGCGCCAAGCACTGCAACGATAGGTCCGCCGTGCGCCACTCTGTCTCCCACATTGCCAATCATGGCTATCACAGAACCTGTCATTGAGCCTGCCATAATACTTGGAATAACGCGCAGAGGGTCCTGCGCCGCAAATGGAATCGCTCCTTCAGTAATGCCGAAGAGACCCATCGTAAATGCCGCTTTCCCCATTTCTCTTTGAGATGCCTCGAATTTTCTTTTTCCCAAAAACGTCGCAACGCCAAGGCCAATCGGGGGGATACAAATGGCGACAGCAATTGGTCCCATAATTTCATAATTTCCTTCTCCAATCATTGCCGATCCAAACAGAAACGCCACCTTATTTACAGGACCGCCCATATCAAATGAGATCATCGCCCCTAAAATCAATGCCAGAAGGATCGAGCTCGACCCTTTCATCCCCGCCAGCCAAACTGTTAAAGAGGCGAAAATTTGAGCTACAGGCGCGCCGATCAAAAACACAAACGCTAAACCTACAATCAGTGATGCAAACACCGGAATAATAATAATCGGCATAATCGGCTGGATGGCTTTTGGAACTTTTAATTTTTTGATCCAAAGTGCCGCGTATCCGGCCAAAAACCCGGCAATAATCCCCCCGAGGAATCCGGCGCCGCTTGCGCTGTCATAAAAACTTCCAGTCGCCGCAATATAACCGCCGATCATCCCTGGCACAAGTCCCGGTTTATCAGCGATGCTATAGGCGATATAGCCGGCTAAAATCGGAATCATAAATGAAAATGAAGCACTGCCGATCTGTTCAATCGTTTTCCAGAAGGAATCATCCGGAATAACTAAGCCGTTAGGTGTTTTCTCCCCTCCTAGAGTTAATGCAACCGCTATCAATAATCCGCCGACAACAATGAAAGGAACCATAAATGAAACGCCGTTCATTAAATGACGGTAAATTGGATTTTGTTTCTTCTCCTGATGATTACCGGATTCCGATTTTGTAGCGGAACGATAGACCGGTATATCCCCGTTAAGAGCTTTTTGAATCAATTCTTCCGGTTTGCGGATGCCGTCCTGTACCCCCACAGACAGCAGTTTTTTGCCTATAAACCGGTCTTTGTTTACCGAGCGGTCTGCAGCAATAATGATTGCGTCCGCTTCGCGAATTTCCTCTTCGGTTAGCTTATTTTCGACACCAATTCCCCCCTGGGTCTCAACTTTGATGCTAACGCCCAGTCTGTCAGCAGCTTTTTGCAGATTTTCCGCTGCCATATACGTATGGGCGATTCCATTCGGACAAGATGTAATCGCTAACAGTTTCATAGGAAACCTCCTTTAAAGTGTGAATAATAAGATCTTGTCTCAACTGTATACCGAAATCAGCTCATTAAAATCGTTTTTTTTACCATAGGTTCCGGTAATAAAGGCATTTTTCCCATAACAAAAAAAGCAAGGAATAATCCCTGCTTTTAATAATCCAAATGAGATAAAAATGTCATGACATTGGTTTCTTTCGTCAGCTTCTGGACGAAGGCCGGCTGCTCGCTAAGATATGAAAGCTCGCTAAACAGCTGCTTTGTCATAGTTTGATCCTCGTGTTTGACAGCCAGCATAAAAACGAGTGAAACTTTTTCATTTCCCCATTCAAGCGGCTCCTTTAATGTGGCAATCGCGATTGCTGATTGTTTAATAAATTTAGCGTTTGCATGAGGAATGGCAATGCCTGATCCAATATTTGTCGCCGACATTTTTTCCCTCATCACCGCATGAACCGCATAGTCCTTATCAACATAGCCTTTCTCAAACAAAGCTGTCGCCAGCTGTTCGATTAACTTGTAGCGGTGCTCTGCCTCCTGCTGCAAAAAAACCAAAAAAGGAGTCGTATTGTTCAGCATCTGAAACGTTTTTTGTTTTTGGCGGTGTGATTCGCCCAGCTGACATATAAACGCACTTAATTTCTTCTCTTCGCCAGGCTCTAAAAGCGGAGACACAACAATATGGGGAACCGTTATATTCTCCAGCGCAATGGTGGATATGACAAGATCAATATCCTCATGCTTTTTGATATAATCCTTTAAATCGGCCTTTGCAATACAAGCCATTACAGCGATTTGGTGATATTTCCGTTCAATTTTTGTCCGCAGCAATTGTGACATCCCAATCCCCATGTGGCAGACGATAACCGCCTTTTTATGTGTCTCGCTGCTGCCCTGCATCCGTTCGATCGCTGCCTGAAAATGCAATGTCAAATATGCTGCCTCTTCCTCAGGAATATGAAGATCAAAAGTTTGATTGATGTCTTCCAAAACATCAATGATGAGGTGGAACAAATAAGGGTACATCTTTTTGATGTCATTGAGCATAGGATTTGCTACAGAAAGATCGTAGCTCAGCCGTTGTAGCACAGTATTGAGATGAATGTTCAAACCATTGATCAAATCCTGATCCTTATGAAAATCCATCATTTTCAGCTCTGAAACACGATTGATTAAATGCCCTACAACCTTAGGAAGCACAGCATTTTCAAGGTTCTCTTCTGTCTGCAATGGATAACGAACTTTACCGCCCAATATATGTAATGTTAAGTACACGGCTTCTTCTTCTGGGAAGCGGATTGCAAAAACCGGTTCAAGCCGCTGTAAACAAGCAAATGTCCATTGATATTCTTTCTTCTTTTTTACTGCCGCCATTTCTTTTGGGGACAATGAAATCGGCTGCTTCATTTTGATGCGGCGGACCATTAACAATGTATGCAGTAGCAAACTTTCAAACGTTTCGTCTGTGAAATAGAGGGAATGCTTTTTTTGTAGTGATTTGATTTCTTTCGTCACAAAGTCTACTTCATAATGTAAAAACTTACTTTTAATAAATTGGCTGGTAAACGCTGTATTGTGGATCAAATCAGATATTCTTGCCAATGCCTTTCTTTTATTTCTTTCGTTCCCTTCAACCTTTAATCCAAGCCGCTGCCTAGAAACCAGTGTGAGATCAAAACGCTTCAGCCACTCTTCTACTGCGTATAAATCCTTTTTTATGGAAGATCGATTGACAAAATGCCGAGCGGCAATGTCTTTTGCGGAAACAGGCTTCGGATTCATTAATAAGTCATAAGCAATGTGCAGCATTCTTTCTTCATCGCTCCGCTGCCTAGAAGAAAAATGTTCAGTATGTAATTGTTGGCTTAGCCAGGTCCTTTCCTGTTCTTCTATATGTAAATAAACGCCCAACCCTGGTTTTCGAATAAGCTGTGCATGAGAATGCTCATTGAGATAATCCTCGATCACTTTCAAATCATTCCGGATTGTTTTTTCAGAACACTGTACCCTATCTGCGAAATCTTGCACAACTAAATAGTCATCAGGTTCAGATAACAACAGATACAAAATCTCTTTTTGTCTTGTATTTATGTATTCCATCTGTTTTTCTATCCTTCCTGTCAGTATCTACTTGAGCAAATTGATAGTATAAGTATACTATATAAGAAACCGTTTACATTATAAAATAAAATCATAGAGACAAAAGTTTCGTTTTTTACCGAAGCTTCCGGAAAAATGCGATTTTTATATTCTTTGAGTTTGCTATGTAATGTATATTCAGCAGAAATTCATAAAAATACTCCAATTCTTCACCTATTTAGAACGAAGATTTTCTAATGTATGAGTACGAAAGTAAGAACATGATGAAGAAAAGTGATTTGGTATCTTCGGGGATAAAGTGCAGGTACAAAATTCCCACACGCTCAACAAACTAATAACCATCAAATGTGTTTTATTAACATTTTAAGGATGGCCATTCTCTCTCAGCAATTTTCCATCATAAATACAAACTCTGTGCAGGGCACACAATATTCTTAGCTCAAATCAGTTGATCGTTCACATATTATTAACATTTATTTACAAGGAAAATAATTACTTTTATTGAATTGTTATAGTGCAAGACAAAAAACTTTAAAGGAGTGTTTCAAAATGAATTTCAAAAAAAACGGTTGTTTCTGCTTTATCGATTTCTGCGTTAGCTCTGTCGGTCAGCGGGGTAGCTTCAGCTCATGAAATAAACTCCACACCTACTGAAGTAAAGAACATTTCTATTTCACCTACACATGTTATCAAGATTCAAGACTATGATTTACCTCTAAAAGTTGGAGAAACCTATTCTGTTAAAAATAATTCAGCTACTCGTTATTGGACTGATAACCAAAAAGTTGCTGAAGTCGATCAAAATGGTTTAGTGACGGCTAAATCAAAAGGAAAAGCCACGATTACTTTGTTTAAAGGTACTGCAGTATTCGGAAAAGTATATGTAACGGTTTATTAATCTCTTATCCGCCAGATTTTCTGGATGCAAAACATGCATGAATAAAATAAGGTCCCCCTCTAAAAAGAGAAGGGACCTTATTTTATTTCAATTGCGCTTCAAGTTTAGATTTAGTTTTGGGAATACATCATACATTGGTGTATATTGTGTTTCAGTAGCTTAGCCCCGAATAAATCCACCTTCTGAATGAATAATTTGTCCAGTTATCCATTCAGCCTCATCACTTGCAAGAAAAGCAATCATTCGTGCTGCATCATCTGGTGTGCCAATACGCCCCATTGGAAATTTAGGTGAAAGAAAATTTCTTATTTCATCTGTCATCCATGTAGAATCTGTTGGACCTGGGTTTACAGCGTTAACAGTGATGCCCAATGGTGCAAGTTCTTGTGATAACGACCTAGTAAAGGCAGAAATAGCTCCTTTAGTAGCTGCATACGCTAACTCCCCAGGCAAAGGACCTAAATCCTGCCCTGATGTCATATTGATGATTCTTCCTGATATTAAATTAGATTTTTTAAACCGACGGGCGAATTCAACACAAAGAAGAAAATTCGATCTCATATTAACCGCATAATGATCATCAAGTGATTTCGCATCTAACGATACATAATTATCACTTGCGGAATGAGCTGCATTATTAATAAGAATGGAAGGATATCCCAATTTATCTAAAATTTTTTCATGTATTGTGAATGCAGCATGTGCATCTGATAAATCAATTTTCATTGCCTCACAGCGCACACCCATACGTAAAATTTCTTGTTGAAATTCTTCTATCCAGGCCGCATCAGAGTTCCAGTGAGTAAAGAAGATATGTATACCCTGTGAGGCTAACTTACGACAAATAGCCGTACCAATATCCCCTTGACTGCTTGCTCCTGTAATTAGTGCAATTTTTTCTTGAGAATGACTCATTATTTTAACCTCCAATTTATACGGAGTATCTCCATTATGATGGTAACAAGTTATCCAAAGAATATAATCCATTAAATCAAACAGAGCTGACTTTGAATACATTTTAAAATCAGCTTTAAAAAACATTTTCGTCTCAAAAAATATTAAATAGAAAAAATAAGAGTTGGACAACAATTTACTACTTAGTCACAAGTGGCTGATACTAAGTCATTGAATGTCTCTTTTTAAAGAGCCTTTCAATCATTCACATTGCTTTTCATTAACCATTCTACTTCCGTTAATTCTTGTTTTTGAACGTCTATTGTGTGTTTTTTCGTGAAATGGGTTTTCACAGCTTCTTCGTTTTCCCAAATCTCCCAAAGCATTATTTTACGTTCTGATGGCTCAAGCGGATAAGCATGGAATGTAATACAACCCTCTTCTTTGTTCGTTTTTTCCTCAAGTTTTTTGAATTCCTTCATTATCTCATTAAGGTCTTTATCACTGATGATTTTTAAACATGCCGTTATGTAATGCATCGAAATTCCCCCTCCTATCATTTTATGGCTTTTCATTATAACATTTTCTTGAAAAATAAATATAACTGCGACATTGATTGCTCGAGTTAATCAATTGCTGTATGTAAAGGATTTAAAAATTGAAATCAAATAAAAAACCTTCATTTTATAGGAAGGTTTAGAAGTTATTTTATCAAGTTTGTGAAATATGTTTGGTATTGTTTCACTGTAAAGTCTGTAGCGAAACCACGTACTAAAACAAATGACAAGCCCCGGATAAGCTTAATCTCTATTTAAAAGTTATACAGTCATTCTCACCTTTGAATTTGTGTTTGAGTTTCAACCATTTTTTGATGATAGAGGTTTCAAATTCTTTTGAGTTTGCATAAGCAGGTGCAGTCCCAAAGGCAATGTCTTCAACATAAGAATCGTTACTTTTTTCTAAGTATTCTATGGTTTGATTAACTCCATGTTGATCCACCGCACGAATCATCTTAATAACATTCATTGATTTTAATACCAACTTCTGACGATGGTAAATGCGGATTCACAGGACACCACTAATATATCTTTCTAACGTTTAACCGAAAAAACCGCAATTTGCTTGCGGTCTATATTATTATGTTTATGTTTTTTGCACATTCCCATCTGTTTCTGGCTTCAATAGTTTAGTTAGAGTTATCCCAGATACCCAAGTCAGAATATAGCCACTCAAGACAGTGTAGGGCGCAATTTCATTTATGAGAGATTTAGAGAAGATGAAATATAAGACAAAAAAGATAACTGCCGCTCCGCTTAAAACGTAAAATGCTTTTTTGTTTTTAACAGTTAATCGTTTCGATTGTGTGATCTTGTTAAAAAGCAATGGGCTTCCAGTGTAAATGCCGAAGAAAAATGTAACAATAATAGACCACAACAAACCAACAATCGAAAAATAATCCTGATGAAAAAAACCATCAAAAGACCATCTACTTAAAAAAATAAAGCCAAGTAAATAAACAAATGACAATATAACCTTGACCAATTACATCCCTCCCCTTCATTCAATATACACCCGCCAAAAGATTGTTTAAATGGGCAAGTACCATCATTTACCTTTTAATGGTAAAATCACCTCTAAAAAAATCATTGACAAAACGGCTAAGTATGCAATTGCCAATTCTGATTACACGTTTGTAAAGTATGGTGGCAACCGCCACGGTCATATGGAATTACATTCACACCAAAGGGAAACTGTTACACACATCTCGTTTCTATTAAGTAAAAAAGCCCTCTTGATAGTTAAATAGAGTAAGAGTCATAACAGTTATTTGCTTTTGTTCTTCAAAATATTGAGGCCTCGTTACCTCTGCGTATTCGTTTAATCGGTTTCCCTTTCCAAATATTATCCATAAAAAAACGCCTCCTATTCCGGTTTAATAGAATAAGAACGTTCAAACATGGTAACGGTCACCGCTACCATGCATTCCTAATACGCCTAAAGTCAACGCAATAAAAAACGGCTATAAACATTGATATAACGCCTCTAACCGCCGTGTATGATTCCGACTGGGTTCGAACCAGCGACCTCTACCCTGTCAAGGTAGTGATTATCTTCTGAGCTGTTATTTTTATTCCTGACAAATACCTATACAACAAGGGATTTCAAAATAGATGTCTGATTCCTTCTGAATAAAAATATTAATTGTTGGCAGGTTTGGGCAACAACTTGCCAACAATTTTCCACTTAAATCCAATGAGTAAGTTCACAGGCTTACCAATATTTTCTCCATTGATAAAGGAACGTCTGTTCGAGCGTTTTAAGTTGAACCCTAAATAAATTGAACCTGTTAAATTGACCTACCTGACCTACCCTCCCCAAAATTTGACACAGAACAAACGTTCCTATATAATTATTATGTCTATTTTTGTCGAAATGATAGATTAATTGAGATATTTATTTTATATTCATTATAAACTATTTGAATTTTGGTGGGATATAATGACTATACCTAACTTTTTTGATGATTATCATCTTCCTCCAGGGGAACACATTTGCACTATGGAAGAAATATCAACTCACTTTGTTTCAAATGAAGTTCGCACTAGAAGATGGGAAGATTTCGTTCAGATGCTCAAAAGAATTTGCAACCTTAAATTAATCCCTGAAGAAGTACTTATTAATGGAAGTTTTGTAACAGGAAGACAAGAGCCTGGAGACGTTGATTTCGCCGTTCTAATACCACCTGACACAGTGAGAGCTGCATTAAAAGCAGAAGACGAACATGATGTTGAAGGTGTAAGGTTATTTGTGAACCCTAATAATCAAGTGGCGTTGAGAAATTTATTTGGAGCCCATCTCTTAATTGCTGATACTAAAGAAAACTTAAGTTTATGGTCTTCTTTATTTAGAAAAGGTCAATATGGAAAACTTAGAGAACCCGACTATAATAAAGACCCCGAATGGGTTACACGTCCGGACGAAAAAGGAATACTAAAAGTGACGAAAACGGATATAATAAACTTTATAGGAGGTGAGGGTTGATGGTCGACGGATTAAAAGATGAGATATTTAGCACGATAGAGAACTTAAAGAAAGCAAAAGAAAACTTACATCGAATCGAAACTGAATACGCAAGTGAACAAGAGCTTTTGGAGTTTTACAGCTTATCTGCTAAACAGTTAGTCAAGAATCTAGAAACCCACCTAGAATACCTCTTGAAAGAAGAAACCGGGAGCCAATATTCCATTGAATCAGTTAATGAAAACTTAGATATTTGGATCAGAATTGAGGGAGAAAACTTCAAGAATGGAAAGGGCCCTATTAATATTGTGGGATCATATTTGCAAAAGTTAAATAAAGCAATCAGACATAGTACCAATTTAGTCAAAAGTAAATATGAAGATCTTGAAGAAGTTTTAATATCTCCTTCATTTGAGCTGGTAGCTACTGCAAAGGGAAGCTTAAAACTTGGTTTACAAAGTAATATGGTTGATTTTATCTCAACTAAAGAATTCAATCAAATTGATTTATTCGAGGATAACAAACTGGATCATGATTTAGAGCGACTTGATAAATTTAATAAAATTAATAATTTAACTAAACAGAGTGTGGAAATGCTTTTTAAAGCATTAGCATCAGCAGAAGATGAAAATAAATTAAACGAACTTAGAACTGAGTTTGAAGATGAGGATATAATTAAGTTAATTCATTATGCTCAGGAATTAGCACCGAGTTCACGATCTTCAATTGAATTTATTTCTTTTGAAGGTGACAGAGCAAAACAATTCAAAAATCTTAAAACAGATAAACATACACGGGTTCTTCTAAAAGACCGTATAAAACGTCTTAGAATAAATAAAGAATTTGTTGAAGGATCAGCGTTTATTCGAAAATATTCTATTGATGCTGATGAAGATCACTATGTCTTAACTGCTAGACCTTTTAGATATGAAAACAAACAAATTAATGATATTGAATTATTTTTAGACAGAAAAACAAATTCAATAACTGAAGAAGATATCCTTAATAACCTCGTATATATAACAGGCTTTCTTTACTATACAGCAAGTAATCAACCTTCTTATATAAAAGTTGATACAATTGAAAATGAGAAACTGGATAATCCATATGATGAGTGAACCACTAAGAGGTTCACTCATCATTTATTATTGGAGCTTTTTTAATCAACAATTTATTCAATAAACTAACTCTTCCCCAATTCCCTATCATAAAGTAAGAAATTTTACCCAGAACAAATTAATCATTTTCCACTTTCGAAATACTTATTTGTCTTTCCCTTCATTCTTCCATGGTAATATTTTGTTGAGGAATCCCAATGAAAGGATATGAACATGAAAGTATTTGAAGCGAAAACACTGCTTTCAGAAGCAGATAGACGTGCAAAGGAATACAAAGAATTAAGAAGTCAGATGGTCAATCTAAAAAAGGCTTTTAAAGCTGTAGCTGATTTAGATGACAGTGAGTTTTCCGGCAAAGGCGCCGACAACATTAAAGCATTTTATCAAGACCATGCAGGTGTAGCTGACAATTGGATTGACTTACTTGATATGAAAATTGCTTTCTTGACAAGCATTTCAGGCACTCTAGAGGACGCCAGCTTATCTGATGCTTATATAGAAGAATCCTTCTTAGAACACGAGCTGGCTAACGCCTACACAAAATCAAAATCTATTATGTCTGAACAAAAGAAAGCCATGAAAGATATCTTACATGATATCGACGATATCCTTCCGCTTGATCTGTTTTCAACTGAGGACTTTAAAGACGAACTCGCCGATGCGGAGGAGAAACGCAAAAAAACAGTCGATAAACTAGGCAGCGTGGACGAAGCACTTGTTACTGAATATGCCCAATCAGAGCCAAACGAGCAATTCATCAAGAAGGACTTCCAAAAGCTTGAGGAATCAACAGGTAAAGGCAAGAATGCTACCCCCATCCATTACAATGCCAAGGCGTACCGTGACAGTGACATACATAAGAAAAAAGGCGATATTGAGAAACAAACTGAAGCTTATTTGAAGATCAAGAAAGACGAAGCGAAAGAACGAGAAATCAAAGAGCTAAAGAAGAAACTAGCTGACAGAGTGACGGACCCGGATGAATACTTAGAAATTGCAAAGAAAGTCGGCTATGAGAACCTTACCCCTGAACAGCTTGAATTTGTTTCATTTCTTGAACAGCGTAAAGCTTTCATGGATAACGGAAAAGAAGTGTTGCAAATCATAGGTGATGGCGCCAAGGGTGCGATTGTTGGTATATACGATCTTGCCAAGGATACCGGTGAAGGAGCCATTCAATTCGGATGGAATATCGGTTGGACAATTGACAACTTAAACAAGGATCCTCAAAAAGTGCTGGATACCGTTTTGGAATACGACTATCAAGCTGCCTTTCAAAGTATGGTTGACACATTGAAGGATAATTGGGATAAAAAAATGATTCACGGGGATGCATATACACGGATGCACTATGTTACTTATTTGGGCGGAAGTCTTCTGTTATTGAAAGGTGGAAAGTCCTCTGTCTCAACAGGCTCGAAAGACCTTGCTAAAGTTGGGAAAGCAGCTAGTGGCACAATTAAGAAAGGTGGAAAGTCTGTAAAACAGTTTGTCAAATCTCCTGTCAATCGGTATACTCCTGCATTAGAAGGAATCCTTCAAGATGCTGAGAATACCATTAACGTGAAAAATACTCCGCTGTTAAAGAGTATTGCGGAAGATAAAAAAGAGAGTGTTCTCAGAAAATCTGAAAATTCTAACAACATAGGTATAGGTAATGTCAAACAAGGTGATAGTACCCCTCTCGCACCTGGTGGAGGGTTAGCTGCTCATGAAGCAAAAGGCGGGCACCTTATTGAAAGACACGTTGGGAAGACCGACGAAGAATTAATAGAAAGACTGAGAACTGATCCTAACCCACATATTACAGCTTCATCTACTTTTAAAGATAGGGCTACCGCTGAGAGAATTGCTAATTCAGTCTTAAACGATCCAAAAAATATAAAGAAAATCGAAAATTGGATTGATGATCCTAAAAAACCTAAATTAATGTTAAAATACAAAGGCGATGGAGAAATAATCGGCAGAAGTGTATCAAGAAATTCAGAACTAGTAGAAAACGTTACAAACGCAAAAATTATACTCAAAAAAGATAACAACGGTAACTTTATTCTTACAGGATATCCAACCAAATAGAAAGAGAGGAAGTATCATGGATGAAAGTTATGATTTCTTAGACGAATTAGAAAATTTTTTAGGTGCAACATTTCATCAAGATATCCGATCCCCTGAACACGCATTAGACGAATTTATTGAGGAAATTAGTAAAGAAGGTTTGCTATTTACAGTTAAGTTTTGCGAAGAGTTTCTAAATAGCGATCTAACTAAAGAAGAAAAGGAAGACATTATAAAGTGTAATGCAGAAATATATTTCCCGACAATTGGATTACCACCTATAGAATGGTTGAAAAGTGTAATAGAAAAACTAAAAGAAGCTATTTAAAAGAAACACTGAAAGGCTCCCATTTTAAGAGGGCCTTTTTATATTACTTCAATTTCGCTTTTGTAGCTGGTTCATAATAGCCATCGATACCTGAAGAAAATACAATTAGCTATCTAGAAAATTGTAATAAAGAAGATTTATATTGGATCAGTGAAGTATTTGAAGATTTAGCTGAAAGTTTACAAAGTAAAGAACTTATTAATTGTTTAAGAAAATTAGATAAAAAATACCCTGACTTAGAAATGACAAATGATATTGATATAACAGAAAGTTATATAGAATAAGATACGCACCATTTCTCAGATTTGAAGTTAACATTTCTTGGTGGTGATAAGTAATGATTGAAATCGAAATTTCTGAACCTGTATTTATTTTTTATCAAGGTATAGAAACTCCAGAATCAGCACTGGACGAACACTTAGAAAAGATACCAAAAGAAGAGCAAGAAATTGATATAGCTGCATTGAAAGTTTTTATTAACAGTGATTATTCGGATGAAGAAAAGAATGATTTTATCGATGAAGTTGCTGACGGAGTGGACATTCTTAGTTACGGCGTATCTCCAATCATATGGCTCGAACAAGTTATTCACAAAATCGAAAAGAAAATTGAAACTTTATAATCCATTAAACCTAGCATAGAAACAGAGCTGATTTTGAATCACTTCAAAATCAGCTTAAAAAAACTTCCGCCCCAATTCGTCCCCAACTCGATGAATGATGACAAATCAATTAATAAGCAAAGTAAAAAACCCTTGCTGCGCAAGGGTTTAAGCTATGATTCCGACTGGGCTCGAACCAGCGACCTCTACCCTGTCAAGGTAGCGCTCTCCCAGCTGAGCTACGGAATCATGATATGTATGTGTTGCTGGGTATGTTGTTGTCTTTCTGACAAGTTCTATTATATAACCTTCCCTTCTATTCGTCAACTGCTTTTTTATAAAAACTTTTCTTGGACTTGCTGTTCCGTTCCCCGGCTATTATAATATGTCTTAATTTTCTAACAATAGAGGTGATGGGGTTTTGCATTCTTTGATTTCTTCCGATGATGTTTGGGTATTATGGGGGTTTATTGCGGTGTGGGCGGCAGTGAGCATCGGGCTGGAGCAGCGCTTTAAGTGGGCGTCCGCTGTGTCGGGCGCTATTATCGCCCTTGCAGGTGCTATGGTGTTTACAAATGTAGGAGTCGTTCCTGTTGAGTCGCCTGTGTATGATACTGTGTGGGCTTATGTGGTGCCGCTTGCGATTCCCCTTTTGCTGTTTCAGATCAATGTTCGGCAAATTTTTAAGGAAAGCAGGCGTTTGCTGTTTATTTTTCTGATTAGCTCCGCTGGCACTGTGCTTGGGAGCATTCTTGCTTTTTTTCTACTTAAACAGCATATTCCCTATCTCGATAAAATCGGCGGGATGATCAGCGCCTCTTATATCGGCGGCGGGGTCAACTTTGCGGCGATGGCGGCAAAATTTGAGACGCCTGGTGAATATGTGTCGGCTACCGTTGTGGCTGATAATTTTATGATGGCGCTTTTGTTTTTTATTTTAATCAGCATTCCTGCACTTAAATGGTTTCAGCGGCATTATGCCATGCCGTTTGAAGAGAAGGTAAAAGCCGATGGAAACAGCGGAAACAGTGCTGAAAGCTATTGGAAACGGAAGGATATTTCCTTAAAGGATATCGCATTTAATGCCGGTGCTGCTTTCGCGCTTGTTGCGGTAAGTATGAAGGTTTCCGGTTATTTTAAAAGCATTTTTTCTCATCCCCTGCTGACCGGTACGCTTGGCGATCAGTACCTGGTGCTTACGTCTTTAACTGTTCTTATCATTTTTCTTTTCCCGCGTTTTTTTGAAAGGCTCAATGGATCTCAGGAGCTTGGAACCTTTTTGATTTATTTGTTTTTTGTGGTGATCGGCATTCCTGCAGATCTCCGTTTAATCGTCACGAATGCGCCTCTTATTCTATTATTCGTGTTTATCATTGCGATCAGCAATTTAGCGGTTTCCTTAGCTGCTGGAAAATTGTTCCGTGTGCGACTTGAAGAAATTCTGCTCGCCGTCAACGCTACTGTCGGGGGACCGACGACTGCGGCTGCGATGGCAATTGCCAAGGGATGGCGGGAGCTTGTCGCCCCGATCATGCTTGTCGGTACGCTCGGCTACTTAATCGGCAACTATGTTGGCACTTTTATGGGAAATTGGTTTTCTTCCTTCTTATAAAAAGGATATTTGCATTTCCCTGAGAATAATGTAAGAGGAATGCTGACACGAGAACGGAGAGATCACTGTATGTTAAAAGGAAAAACCATTTATGTTAGACCTTTAGAAGTAACGGATGCCGAAGAAAATCTGCGGCTGCAAAGCGAAAATCGGGATTTTTTCGAACAGTTTTCTATGATACGCGCAGACGATTACTATACGGTTGAGGGGCAAAGAAAACGGATAACCGAGTATCAGGAAAGACTTGAGAAAGATGAAGAATATCATTTTGGCATCTTTATAGCGTCAGACGATAGATTAATCGGGACGGTTTCGCTCTTTCAAATCATCCGTGGCGCGCTGCAAACTGCGTTCATCGGGTATTTTTTAGACAAAGCCCATAATGGAAAGGGCATTATGACAGAGGCAGTCAGATTGGTTGTTGATTATGCGTTCCACGAATTGAAACTGCATCGGATTGAAGCCGGTGTGATACCCCGTAATCTCGGGTCCATGCGTGTTTTAGAAAAAGCGGGATTTCATAAAGAAGGCATCGCCCGAAAAAATGTAAAAATTAATGGCGTTTGGGAGGATCATCAAGTCCTCGCGATTCTGAATCCTGATGACGAACAATAATAAAAGAAGCCGGGCCATCCCCGGCTTCTTTTTTAACGAACCGCAACTGGAGCAATTTCTTTCAGCGCTTGTTCGAAATCGTGTTCTAAATCGTCTGCATGTTCGACGCCCACACTCAGACGGAGCAGGCCATCAGTGATACCGCGTTTTTCACGCTCTTCCTTAGGCATTGCCGCGTGAGACATCGTTGCCGGATAGGACAAAATCGATTCCACGGCGCCAAGGCTGACAGCGAAGACTGGAAGTGACACATTCTCGACTAACTTCTTAACGGCCTCTTTGCTTTCAAGCTCAAAAGATAGTACGGCGCCCGCTCCCGTTGACTGGCTTTTATGGGTTTCAGCGCCGGGATGATCAGCCAGTCCCGGATAATACACGCGCTTCACCGCCGGATGCTTCTGGAAAAATTCCGCAAGCCGCTGCGCTGTTTGGCTCGCTTTCTCTAAACGGACCTGCAACGTTTTTAAGCCGCGCAGCACGAGCCAGCAATCTTGCACGCCAAGGACGGCGCCGAACGCGTTTTGCAGCTTATACAGCTGCTTCCCAAGCTCTTCATCCTTGACAGCAGCTAAACCTGAGAGTACATCGCTGTGTCCGCTTAAGAATTTTGTCGCGCTGTGAAGTACAATATCCACGCCGAGATCAAGCGGACGCTGCAGTGCCGGTGTCATGAATGTATTGTCCAGAAAGGTCAGGCAGCCGTTTTCTTTTGCAAGCTGAACAACTGCTTTAATATCCGTAATCCCAAGTGTCGGATTTGATGGCGTCTCCATATAAATGACCTTTGTGTTCGGCTTGATGCTCCGCGCCACTTCATTACGATCCGTCATGTCGACAAACGTATGCTCAATGCCAAACCGGGTCAGCACCTCTGTCACCATACGGAAGGTTCCGCCGTATACATCTTCTGTCACAAGAACGTGATCACCCTGTGACAGCAGTAAAAATGCTGTTGAGATAGCAGCCATGCCTGAACTGAAAGCAAATCCTCTTGTTCCGCCTTCCAATGCGGCAATTGTTTCTTCGAGAGCTGTTCTTGTCGGCGTGCCAGAGCGGCTGTAATCATATGCCCCGAACTCTTCAAATGAAGATTGGTGAAAAGTCGAGGCGTGCTGAATCGGTACACTGACCGCCCCGGTTCCGCCGTCTGTTTTAAATGGATTGTGCACGAGCTGGGTTTCCAGCGTCCAATTGTGTTTACTCAAATGTAACAGCTCCCTCTTTGACCTGACATAATGCCTGTTTTAGATCCTCTTTTAAATCTTCCGCATGTTCAATACCGACAGAAAAGCGCAGCAACCGATTGCACACCCCGTTTGCGATGCGGATCTCTTCAGGAATATCCATGTGCGTCTGGGTCGCAGGGTATGTAATAAAGCTTTCCACCCCGCCGAGGCTTTCTGCAAAACAAATGGTCTTCAGTGCTTTTAAAAACGGATTGACCCATTCTTCTTTTTGCAGACGGAAGGACAGCATGCCGCCTTTTCCGGGATACAGCACATCCGAAATTTCTTCCTGCTCTTCTAAAAACGCCGCAAGCTCCTGCGCGTTTGCCTGATGCTGACGCATTCTGAGGCTCAGCGTCTTCATTCCTCTCATCAGAAGCCACGAATCAAATGGCGGCAGGACGGCGCCGATCGCATTTTGATGCTGAAACATTTCCTCTCCGAGCCGCTCATCCTTCACCACGACAAGTCCAGCAAGCAGATCGTTATGCCCGCCTAAATACTTGGTTGCGCTGTGAATGACAATGTCAGCTCCCAGCTCAAGCGGCCGCTGCAAGACCGGTGTATAAAATGTATTATCTACGATCAGCAGAAGACCGTGCTCCTTTGTCATCCGGGCAATATGTTCAATGTCCGCCTCCTGCATGAGGGGGTTTGTCGGCGTTTCCACAAACACCGCTTTTGTATTCGGCGTAATCTTAGAGCGTAAACAGTCCTCATTGCTGAAATCATCATAATGAAAAGTCAATCCGTATTTTTTCCATTCATTTTCAAATAAACGGTACGTGCCGCCATATAGGTCCGATGAAACGATCAGTTCATCCCCGCTTTTAAACAGCGCCATAATCGTTTGGATAGCAGCCATTCCCGAACTAAAGGCAAGCCCTCTCGCGCCGTTTTCTAAGTTAGCGATCGCGTCCTCAACAAGCTGGCGTGTCGGATTTTTTGTGCGGACATAATCAAATCCGGTAGATTCTCCGATCCCTCTGTGGCGGTATGCTGTTGATAAATAAATAGGAGCACTCACTGTTCCCGTGACTTCATCGCTACGGTTCCCAATTTGGGCTAATTTCGTTTCAACGTGCTGTGACATATAGCTGACACCTTCCCTTTTCAAAATAAAAACCCCTTCTTCATAAGAAGAAGGGGTTTAACGCTTCTTCTTATCTTCCAAGCATTAAAAACGCTTGCTGGATTTAGCACCTTGGCGCTTTGCACATGCAAAACAAGCCGGTTGCTGAGGTTTCTAAGGGCCAGTCCCTCCACCTCTCACGATAAGAAATATCGATTTCAATTTTCTGATTGTTTTATATTAGCGCAATTCACAGTTTATTTCAACACTTTTTTCTTCGTGTGCCGAACCGTTTAAAGAGAGAAATTTCTAATAATTCATGGTACAATAATTGAAAATGCAAGAAAGTATAGTGATGTCCTGGAGGAATGTTTTTATGGCACCGAAAAACGGCACAGTGCAAGAAAAGAAATTCTTTTCAAAAGAGCTTAACGAGGAAATGACCTTGCTTGTTTATCTGCCGTCCAACTACTCCCCGCTTTATAAATACCATGTCATTATCGCGCAGGACGGCCACGATTATTTCAGGCTGGGGAGAATCGGCAGACAGGTTGAGGAATTGCTGTCGAAACGCGAAATAGACCGGAGCATTATTATCGGTGTTCCTTATAAGGATGTAAAAGAGCGCAGAAACACCTATCATCCGGAGGGTTCAAAATTTTCGGCTTATAAACGGTTCATCGCCCATGAGCTCGTTCCTTTTGCAGATGATGAGTATCCAACCTATCAGATCGGTTACGGCCGAACGCTGATCGGTGATTCGCTCGGAGCAACCGTGTCACTTATGACAGCGCTTGATTATCCGAATATGTTTGGCAACATCATCATGCAGTCTCCCTATGTTGACAAACACGTACTAGAAGCCGTAAAACAGTCAGACGATATCAAACACCTCTCTATTTATCACCAAATCGGAACAAAAGAAACTGACGTCCACACGACAGACGGGAACATTCTGGACTTTACAGAACCGAACCGGGAGCTGAAACAGCTGCTGGAGAAGAAACTTTCCGATTATGATTTTGAGCCATTTGACGGAGACCACAAATGGACATACTGGCAGCCGCTCATCACCCCGGCGCTGAAAAAAATGCTTTAACACTCTATCATACTTTATTTCCAGGAGGGACATAATATGAAATATGGAATCGTTTTATTTCCATCAAAAAAGCTCCAAGACCTTGCAAACTCTTACAGAAAGCGCTATGACCCAAGCTACTCTCTGATCCCGCCTCATTTGACGCTGAGAGCATCCTTTGAATGCGCGGAGGAGAAAGCGGATCAGCTCGTATCACATTTAAGAAACATCGCAAAAGAGTCCCACCCACTCGTTCTCAAAATGACAAAATACAGCTCATTTGCGCCTGTCAATAATGTCATTTACATCAAAGCAGAACCGACGGAAGAGTTAAAAACACTCAATGAAAAGCTATACACCGGTGTGTTGGCAGGAGAACAGGAATATAATTTCGTTCCGCATGTGACGGTCGGCCAAAATCTTTCCGACGATGAGCATTCAGATGTGCTGGGACAATTAAAAATGCAGGAAGTGTCGCATGAAGAAATCGTTGACCGTTTCCACTTGCTTTACCAGCTGGAAAACGGATCGTGGACAGTATATGAAACCTTCTTGCTAGGCAGAGGAGAATAATGTTTGAAAGCAGTTATCGCAAAAAATGAAGAACAACTGAAAGATGCATTCTATGTAAGAGAAGAAGTCTTTGTCAAAGAACAAAACGTGCCTGCTGAAGAAGAAATTGACGAACTTGAAAATGAGTCAGAGCATATCGTCGTGTATGACGGTGAAAAGCCTGTCGGTGCCGGAAGATGGCGCATGAAGGACGGCTGCGGCAAGTTAGAGCGGATTTGCGTACTGAAAAGCCACCGCTCAGCCGGTGTCGGCGGCATCATTATGAAAGCGCTCGAAAAAGCCGCGGCAGACGGAGGCGCTTCCGGTTTCATTTTAAACGCGCAAACACAGGCTGTGCCGTTTTACAAGAAACACGGGTATCGCGTGCTTTCTGAAAAAGAATTCCTCGATGCCGGCATCCCGCACTTACAAATGATGAAGGACTGAACGCATCCGGATCTTTTGAGATCCGGATTTTTACTGCATATAAAAAAACCGTTCTCTCGTATGAACGGTTTTTTATACATATCGATTAATATATGTGCCCATTCCTTTTTCTCGCAATCTCTTATAAAGAGAGCGCTTACGTTTCATCTCGTTTACTTTTCTTTCAGCTGCCGTTTGATTCTCCTGCTGCTTTTCCAGTTCTTTGTATACCCGCTGAAACGGGACATAGCTGATTTTTTCGGTTCCGGCATAATCCTGCTTATGTCCAATCGTTCTATTAGCATATTGAGCGTATTGCTGGTTCTGAATTTGACCTGCATATATCATACAATACCCACCCCTCTGCTGTCTCTTTTCCCTTAAACTTACTTTTTGAAACACATTTCTTTTGATATGATAGTCATTGTCTGTAATGAACACCTTTTGATTGGGAGGACCCCTTTTTGAAATGCGCCCGACTGAATGATAGAATCATACATTTACATACATATTCGAGAGAACATTATCAATTCCTCTTTGAAGAGGGAATAAAAGGACATTTATTTTGTTCTCATTGCGGAAAGCCCGTTTTGTTACGGCTTAACATCGCCGATCCGCCAGAGTTTATCCATCGCCAGCCAGGCGATTTTCCGGCATGTGAGGAGGCGTGCAAACCGAAGCCCTCTAAAGAGGAAAAAAAAGAAGACGATCAGGAATCTGGTGTCATTCGTTTACCCAAGGGAAAAGCGATCGCCGCTGACCCGTCCCCAGCTGTTACGGAATGGCACCGTCCTAGAAGCATTAAACCAGGAACACCATTTGTGCCAAAAACAATAGAACCCGATACGAGCCTTTTTCCGTCTGTCGGTTTAAACACGGATCAGCTGAAAGCTGTCACGGAAACAGAGGGCCCGCTGCTCGTGCTTGCAGGTGCGGGGAGCGGAAAAACACGGGTGCTGACAGCCCGTGCCGCCCACATGATCGAACACTTAGGCATACCGCCTGAAAATATGCTGCTTGTCACCTTTACAACAAAAGCTGTCGCTGAAATGAAAGAGCGTATGGCCAACCAGTACGGATTACAGCCGGCAAAAGTCAGAAGACTTGTGACAGGAACATTCCACAGTCTGTTTTATAAGATCTTGTATCACTCTAATTCTGCTAAATGGAACGGTGAGCATCTGCTGAAAATGGAGTGGCAGCGGGAACAATATATCAAAAAAGCACTCTATGAAGAAGGCATCGATGAGAAAGAATTCCCAGTTGACCAAGCTCTGCAGCAGATCGGTTTTTGGAAAAACACTTATGTCCCAAATGAACGCATCCCTCTAAAAGATGAGTGGGAAAAACAAGTTTATCGTTTATATGAACATTATGAACGCCAGAAAAAAGAACACAGCCAATTTGATTTTGATGACATGGCTTCAGCCTGCTATGAATTGTTTATCGAGCGGCCTGACCTTCTGGAACAATATCAATCTCGGTTTACGTATATCTTAATTGATGAGTTTCAGGACATTAATCCGGTTCAATACAAAATCATGCAAATGCTCGCCAGCCCGGAGCAAAACCTGTGCTGTGTCGGAGACGATGACCAGTCCATCTACGCGTTTCGCGGAAGCAATCCGTCTTTCATTCTTGATTTTCAAAAGGATTATCCGGGAGCGAAGACGATCTATTTAACTGCGAACTACAGGTCTACGCACCCGATCGTCTCTAGTGCTGATATCGTTGTGAAAAAGAACAAAAACAGATATGCCAAAACGCTTGAAGCGGCCCGCGATGACATTCAGGTCCCTGTGCTGTTTTATCCTTATGATGAAGAGGAAGAAGCCACAATGGTCGTTTCCGATATCAAAGAAAAAATTCAAAATGGAGCCAGTCCAGAAGACTTTGCGGTTCTTTACCGCACAAACAGCGGAGGCCGTGCTATATATGAAAGGCTTCATCAATCGTCAATTCCGTATACAGCTGACCGCGGCGTCCAATCGTTTTACAGCAGACGGATCGTCCGCCAGATTCTCGCCTACTTGTATGCCAGCCAAAATGAGGATGACACCGAAGCGATTAAACATTTGCTTCCCGCCTTGTTTTTAAAACAGTCCGCTTTGAATACGCTGAAGGCGCTCTCGATTACAGAGGACTGTACCATGATCAAAGCGCTGGCCAAATTGCCTGATCTGAAGCCATTCCAGCTGGACAAAATCAAGAAAATCGTACCGTTTTTTGCAAGCCTCCGCACGATGAAGCCCGTAGAAGCCATCACCTTTGCAGAAGGAAAAATGGGCTTCTCCGAGTATTTAAAAAAGCGGGGCAATGAGGGCAACAAGCTGGAAAAAGGCTCTGATGACCTGCGTGACATCAAGGTTGTCGCCAAGAAGTTCAAAACGATTCCTGACTTTCTTGCCCACGTAGACCATATGAGGGCCGCTGAGAAAAACAGAACGGATGAACATGGCGTTCAGCTGATGACCATTCACCGGTCAAAAGGCCTTGAATTCAAAACAGTCTACGTGTTAGGCACTGTAGACGGCTCGATTCCGCACGATTTCTCATTAGAAACGGCAAGAAAAGGAGACGAGGCCGCTCTTGAGGAGGAAAGACGCCTTTTATATGTAGCCATGACCCGGGCGAAACAGCATTTATATTTGTCTTGCCCCGCTAACAGGCGCGGCAAAACAGCCAACCGCTCAAGATTTTTGTATCCCCTTCTACAAAAAGCAAGACAGCCCTTGCATCATTAACAGCCCGGCAGATTACTGCCGGGTTTTTACTGTAAAAAAAGGCCCGCTGCAGTGAGTCAGCCAGGCCATCCACTTATTTATTATCCATCATTTTAGAAATCGTGCCAAAATCAAGCTTTTCTTTTCCGCTTGTAATAGATTCCACAATTTTATCTTCTAATTCTTTTGGCACGCGTCTGTTTGCCATCTGCGCTACGCGGTTAATCACACTGCGCACTGTATTTTCATCTTTAAAATTAGCGTTTTGGAGTGATCCGGCAAGATTCATTACATCCTGCATCTTCACACCTGTTTTCTTTTCGATGTTCTTAAAAAATTGATTATCCATAATGCGCCTCCTTTTGGCGGAGTAATACGGTATTGTATGAATGCACATAATACAATGTGCTTTTCCAACATTTTTAAAAATAAACACAAGGCAAGGAAGCACGGGTTATAACCCGTACTTCCTCAATACATCTTAAAAGAAAGATGCACCTACGATGATGAGGAGAATGAATAATACGACCAACAAAACAAATGTTGAACCATAGCCGCCGCCGTAACCGCCAGCATAACCGCCATAACAGCCGCCGTAGCCGCCGCCGAATCCGTATCCAAAGCCCATAGATAAGCACCTCCTTTACTCTCTATACACTATGTGAGCTGCTTGGATCGGCTTGGATATTCGCATAGGGCGTTTGCGGATTTATGATTGATCATATTGAGCCTGATGTTTCTTAAGTAAGGCCTCCGTTTTTTCAGCCAGCTCTTCAATCTCATCTTCAAATTCCAGACCGGCTTTATCAAATGCATCCAAGTCTTTTCTGATACCGCCCATCGTGTCTTCATGCTTTTTTTGCTTTTGTTCGTGTGGTTCATATCTTCCTTCTATCCATTTTTCAAACTCATTCACTTTTATCCCCCCGCTTATGATATATGCTGAGCGAGGCCGCCCCGTTAAAAAACAAAAAACCGGAGTTCTCCGGTTTCTTTGCCAGGCTATTGAGGCTTTTTCTTTTTATTTCCGCACCCGCAGCCTTTCTTTTTTATCTTTTTTGATTGATACGATGAATCTGTATATGGAGATTTTTGGGAAGGTTTATGATGCTGATTCATTTTTGTCCCCTTCCTTTCCTTATGTCATATATGCTACTTTATGCGTATTCTGACAGAAAGTTGCTGGTAGTAACGCCTTATTCTTGCAGCCATTTTGATACGAGCGTTTCTATGATGCCGGCAAGGCCGGCGATCGCCAAAAGTAAAATCAGCCACTGCGCCGCTTGCGGGATCAACGCCTGGCATAAAATCAAAAAGCCGGCGCACCACACGCCTGTACACCAATAGCAGCTCAGCAATTCACCAATAAACGCCCTGACACCGGTTCCTTTAATCACGATATAGGTTTGAATATTCCCGTCCGCATCCTTTTCTTCCTTCTCTTCATGAAACAGACTGCGAAGCGGCGCCATAATCGTGTCAAACACCAACAGGCGGGCGAGCCGAAAGACCGCAAGCGATAGAAGAACAATTGTCAGCCCATTTATAACCACTCGTTCACTCCTTTGCCAATCATGATCCCTTCACATATATGCGAAAACCCTATTCTTCATGAATTGTATCTTGTCCGGCAGAAAATTGGTTATTTTTATTATTCCGCTCTGCACCCCATTTGCATTATATAGAGTATGGATAAGAAAGGAGTGAAGGTTATGTCATTTGAAACAAAAATTGAATCCCTGCATCCTGACATATTTGAGCAATTATCAAGCGAATTCGAGCAGCAGATCGAAGTGATTGATTGCGAAAATATCACAATAGATACGTCACATATAACAGCTGCCCTTTCTATACAAGCCTTGGTTACAACATTGATTATCCTGTTGACACAGCTCGTTATTGCCGACGAGGACTTGGCCGACACAGTAGCAAGCGAAATACTCATTCTTGATAACTCTCAAATCAAAAAAAGAACCATCATTAAAATTATCAACAGCCGAAACATCAAGATTACTTTGTCTGCAGACGAAATAATAACCTTTGTACAAATCTTGCTTCAGGTGTTAAACAGTATGCTCCTTGAATTCGACATCCTTTAACCCTTTCTTTTCACAAACTAAAAGTTGAGGTGAGAACAAATGTCAGATAACGATAAAATCAAAGAAGAGCTTGAAAAGCTCCCAGAAGTTGATCCAATGATGAAAATGCTGGTCCAAAACATATTTGTAAAACACGGCATCACAAAAGACAAAATGAAAAAAGTATCAGATGAAGAAAAAGAAATGCTTTTGAATATGGTAAAAGACCTGCAAGCGAAATCAGCGGAGCTAGCTGAAAAACACAAGAAGAAAAAAGAAGAAGAAGCCGTACAAGAGCAAAAGAGCGATAAACCGCTTAGCCGCAGAGAGCAGCTCATTGAACAGCTCAGACAAAGACGGCAAAACAATAACAATTCAAATTAATCATAAAAAATAGGGCACATCATCAAGATAAATGCCTCAGTCAAAGTAAGAGGCTCGCTCATTTAATAACAGTAAAAGAAAAGGAGGAATAGATATGGAAAGCAGACCATACTCTTGGGTTGCACTTGATCCCGACTGTGACCATCCGTTAGAGCACAAAGAGAAAGAAAAAGAAGAAAGAAAATGCAATTGCGATATTTGCTGCAATAACAATGGGTTTGGCAATGACAACAACGCCTTTATCGACCAAGATCTAGCTCAGGCAAATCTCAACAAACAAGTCTCAGATGAGACGATTATTATCAGAGACTCTTGTGACATCAACGTTTCATCTACAGACGTTCAAGCCGTAACATCTATTGTAACAGCGCTTAATGCAGCTGTCTTGACAGTAGCTCTCACCTCCATTGCAGATGGCGTTATTGCTGAATTAGTCGCACAAGATTTATTGCAGCTTACAGCTAACAAGCAAGTAAACCGCCAGAAACTTCTTATCGAATGCTCCCGCGGCGTAAACGTCACAACAGTAGATGCCGATATCGCAACCCTTGTCTCTACAGCTACAAACGTTCTGATCGCTGTCCTAGTCATCACTCTTGTCCTCTAGAACCTAAAAGCAGAGCTAAAAACGCTCTGCTTTTTCTTATTTTCCAAGCATATGATGAATATATAGACGTTCACCCACACCAAGTGGGGCACGGGTACATATGTTGTTAAGGACTAAAGTCAAATACCCTATAAAGAAGGAGCTGAAATCAATGAGCTGCGGAAAAACCCATGGCCGGCATGAGAACTGTGTATGCGATGCAGTGGAAAAGATTTTAGCAGAGCAGGAGGCAGTTGAGGAACAGTGTCCGACTGGCTGCTATACAAACCTTTTGAATCCGACAATTGCAGGTAAAGACACAATTCCGTTTCTCTTGTTTGATAAAAAAGGCGGATTGTTCTCCACATTCGGAAACGTGGGGGGATTTGTGGATGATATGCAATGCTTTGAATCCATTTTCTTCCGCGTTGAAAAATTATGTGATTGCTGTGCAACACTGTCAATTTTACGCCCGGTCGATGTCAAAGGCGATACCTTAAGTGTTTGCCACCCTTGTGACCCGGATTTCTTCGGGCTAGAAAAAACAGATTTCTGCATAGAAGTGGATCTCGGATGCTTCTGTGCGATTCAGTGCCTGTCACCAGAGCTAGTTGACAGAACATCGCCTCATAAAGATAAAAAGCATCATCACAATGGATAAACACTTGTAAAGAGGAATCCCCTTCCAAACTCTATTACAGGTGCAAATCATTCAGCTGCTTCCAGCGTGAGGCAGCTGACTCTCCATCATTTCGCCAGTCTCAAATTTATAAGGCAGGAGGGATAATATGAGCCAGAAAACATCAAGCTGCGTGCGTGAAGCTGTAGAAAATATTGAAGATCTGCAAAACGCTGTTGAAGAAGACTGCCCGACCGGCTGCCACTCTAAGCTTTTATCTGTAAGCCATTCGTTAGGCGACACAGTGCCTTTTGCAATATTTACATCAAAATCAACGCCATTAGTCGCCTTCGGAAATGTCGGCGAACTCGATAACGGCCCTTGCTTTAATACAGTATTTTTCAGGGTCGAAAGAGTGCATGGAAGCTGCGCAACACTGTCATTATTAATCGCATTTGACGAACACAAACACATTTTGGACTTCACCGATAAAGATACGGTGTGTGAAGTGTTCCGACTCGAAAAAACGAACTACTGTATTGAAGTTGACTTAGACTGCTTCTGCGCAATCAACTGCTTAAATCCTCGATTAATCAATCGTACACATCATCATTAATCATAAGCTGGAAAAGCTTGCAGGCCTGCAGGCTTTTCTCTATGTAAAAAAGCTGTCCGGCAACATCAGCCGGGCAGCTTTTTTCTTTTTCGTTAAAAACCGAGCGGGTGCAAAGAGGTAATATCATCGATTGCCAGTTCGGTTGGGGCTCCGTTTCCTGTTGTTCGAAGCAGGACGGAATCATTTCTTCTTCCGACAATCACGCCCCTGTACGTTTTTCCATTGGCTTCAATCAAACAAAGCGCTCTCGGCATGTTATGAGGCAGCTTTGTTAAAAAATCAATTTTTTCGTGGATCGTCATCTTGCTCATCGGTTTTTTCACTTTTCGTGCCGGCGGTGCTTTTTCCTCCGCTTTATCAGCACTATGGACAGCTTCCGGTTCTTTCTCAGGCTTCCGGGCCTCAAGTGCAGGCTCTTCCTTTTTTTCTGCTTTCGGGGGCTCGTGTTCGACGGTTTCTTCTACGGCCTGCGGCTCTGCTTTCTGTTCCTCCTGGCTTTTTATGTTCTCTGGCTCTCTCACCTCTTGTGTTTGCTGACTCACTGGTTCGGCTGCAGGCTTTTGGTCTTCTTGCAGGACATCCTGTGCCACGGCTTCCTCCTGCTGCTTCTCATGGTAAGCCGGCTTTTCCTCAGCTTTTGGCGGAGCGGGTTTGTCGGCCTTTCTTTTGATGACAATCTCCTGCATGGATGACCTTGTAGTTTCTGCATAATCCGGCTGAACAATATACATGAGCGGTTTTTTATCCGCGTTTCTTTTCTTATTAGACATCTTCATCCCTCCGATTGTGTCATATTCTATCTATATGACAGAAAGCTGAAAATCAGAAGAAATAAAAAAGCAATCCCTATTCGGGATTGCTTGATATAGATCCTGCTTAGCGGGCAGTGATATGGAAACCTGAATCAACGTGAAGATTTTCACCTGTAATCCCGCGGGACATATCGCTGAACAAGAACGCAGCTGTATCGCCCACTTCTTCAGGTGTTGTCGTGCGGCGAAGCGGTGCACGCTCTTCGATGTCTTTTAAGATAGAGTTGAAATCGCTGATGCCTTTAGCAGATAATGTTCTGATCGGGCCGGCAGAAATGCTGTTGACGCGGATATTTTCTTTTCCTAAGTCAGCAGCTAAATATTTCACACTTGCATCAAGAGAAGCTTTTGCTACACCCATGACGTTGTAGTTTGGCATCACAAGCTCTCCGCCAAGGTACGTCAAAGTGACAATGCTTCCGCCTTCAGTCATCATCGGACGTGCCGCTTTGACAACAGCAGTCAGAGAATATGAGCTGATGTTATGAGCCAAAAGGAAGCCGTCACGATTTGTGTTTAAGTATTCGCCGACAAGCTCTTCTTTGTTGGCAAACGCGATACAATGCGCGATACCGTGGATTACACCGACCTGCTCCTTAATGCTTGCGAAGCAAGTTTCGATTTCTGCGTCGTTTGTAACATCGCAAGGGAGGATGATGGAGTCGTTGCGGTCTAATGTTCCGGCAAGCTCGTGAACGGATTTCTCCAAGCGTTCACCAGCGTATGTGAAAATCAAACGTGCACCCGCTTCGTGTAAAGAACGCGCAATGCCCCAGGCGATGCTGCGTTTGTTGGCTACCCCCATCACAACAATGTTGCGGCCTTCAAGTGAAAAATTCATATGTATAAAGCCTCCTATATTTAATAAAGACATAGTATTAGTACCTGATCTTAATTCCTATCATATCATAACCTTGTCCAGATGAAAAGCGCATACCGTAGCAAACGCAAAAGAGATCACCATCAGCTGGTGATCTCATCGGCTTGTATTTAAGCTGTTTCGTTTAAAAGCGAAATGGTTTGTCGGCCCGTGTCCCGATCCGATGCCGAGCGTATTTTCCACCGCTTCGCGGACAAAGTTGGCCGCAATCTCAAATGCCTGATGGATGCTGTCTCCTTTAGCCGTTTGGGCCGTTAAAGCCGCAGCAAAGGTGCAGCCTGTGCCATGCGTATGCTTCGTATTGATATAAGGATGGGTGATTTGCATAAACATGCTGCCATCAAAAAGAAGGTCAGTAATGTGATTGTCTTCAGGCTGGTGCCCGCCTTTGATAATGACATGCTGCGCACCCATCTTGACGAGCTGCTCGGCTGCTTTTTTCCGGTCATCCAGCGAGCTGATTGTCATTCCTGTCAGCGTTTCTGCTTCCGGGACATTCGGCGTAATCGCGTAGCTTCTTGGAATGAGCAACTCCTTTAAGGTGGCAACTGACTCATCACGCAGCAAGGATGCCCCGCCCTTTGCGATCATAACCGGATCAACAATTACACGATTGAATCCGTGCTCGTCAATTTTTCTTGCCACTTCTTCAATCATGTCGGCATTCCAGAGCATTCCCGTCTTAACTGCATCCGGTCTCAAATCCTCAGCAACAGCGTCAATTTGCTGTCTCAACGTCTCTACAGTCAGCGGATGCACCCCATGAACGCCAAGCGTATTTTGAGCGGTTACCGCCGTAATCGCAGACATTCCGAATACATCAAGCTCTTGAAAGGTTTTAATATCAGCCTGTATCCCTGCGCCGCCGCCTGAATCTGATCCGGCGATTGTCAATGCTTTATATATACTCATTACACTACACTCCTTTTATTACCCAATCCATTTATGATAAATGGATTTTGCCCGGGCAATATCATTTGTTCCATGGATCAAAGCTCTGCCGTCCCGGAACAACACCATTTTCATATCATCCGAGCGGCAGGAAATTAAATACGGGTTCGCAGCTACTTCAAGCCCGGCCTGCCTCAGCTGACCGGCAAGCGCTTCAAGATCCGCTTCTTTCGTAATAGATGATCTGATCTGCACCGTGTTCCTGCCGCACAATACAGCCGCTTTTGTTTGATTTTCATATGACAAAAACGGAAAATCCTTTGTGCCGCAGCTTGGGCATGCGTCATGTTTGAGACTGGCCGCTCTCACTTCTGACCGCTCATTTTTCCACAAATCAAAGGAGCGCAGCACCGGCTCGCACTCCTCTCCCGTCAGCAGCTTCAGTGCATCTGTTACCTGAAAGACTGCTACCTGCAAAACAGCCGGACTGATGATGCCAGCTGTGTCACATGTTGCTCCGCCAATCGGAAGTGCATCGAGCAAGCAATGCAGGCAAGGAGTAGAACCCGGCACCACGGTAAAGGTGAGGCCGTAGCTCCCTACACAGGCACCGTAAAGAAAAGGAATCCCTTCCTTTACCGCAGCATCATTTACGATCAGGCGGGTTTCAAAATTATCAGCCGCATCCACTATAATTGATGCATCCCTAATCAGCTCGAAGATATTTTCTGCTGTCACATCCATGACAAGGCCGGTCACATCAACATCGCTGTTAATCGAACGGAGACGGCGCTCCGCAGCGGCTGCTTTCGGCATTTCTTTTTTGACATCATCTTCTGTATAAAGCTGCTGGCGCTGGAGGTTGCTCCATTCAACATAATCTCTGTCGGCAATTTTCACAGAGCCGACTCCCGCTCTCACCAGCATTTCTGCACTGGCTGTTCCGAGCGCGCCGGCGCCGATAATCACGGCGCGCGCTTCTTTCAATTTTTTCTGGCCGAATGGGCCGATCGGAGCAAACAGCTCCTGCCTTGAATACCTGCCTGTCATACAGGAAGACCTTCTCCCGGACTGCTTGCCGTTCCGTATTGCTTAAGCGGGATGCGGCCCGCCTCATAAGAAAGGCGTCCTGCTTCCACTGCGAGCTTCATGGCACGAGCCATTTTCACAGGATCGTCAGCGCCCGATACAGCCGTATTGAGCAGTACGCCATCCGCTCCAAGCTCCATTGCGTATGCCGCATCTTTAGGCGAGCCGATTCCCGCATCCACGATGACCGGCACTTTCGCCTGTTCAATAATAAATGACAGATTCAAAGGATTTAAGATTCCTTGTCCTGATCCAATCGGAGATGCACCCGGCATGATGGCATGAACGCCGAGCTCTTCCAGCTTTCTCGCCAGCACAACGTCATCCGACGTGTACGGGAGCACAATAAAGCCTTCTTCAAGAAGCTGTTCAGACGCTTTTAATGTCTCAACAGGGTCAGGCAGCAAGGAACGGCTGCATCCGATGACTTCAACTTTAATCATGTCACAAAGGCCTGACGCTTTTGCCAGCCTTGCAATCCGAACCGCTTCTTCAGCACTGCTGGCGCCCGCTGTATTCGGCAAAAGCGTATATTTGGATAAATCAAGCTGTTCCAGAAAATTCGGCTGAGATGCTTCAAAGATGTTCATTCTCCGCACAGCAAAGGTTAAAATATCAGACTCGGAAACAGCTACTGCTTCCTTTTGAATGTCAAACGATGGGTATTTCCCCGTGCCCAGCAGCAATCTTGATTGAAATGATTTTCCGCCAATTGTTAACATGCTCATCCGCCTCCTACAAAATGGACAATTTCAATGACATCACGATCACAAAGCTCAACCTCGTGATAGCGTTCTTTCCCGATTATTTCTTTATTTCTTTCCACGATAACAATTTTATTTTCAAGCTGATAAGACGCCAGCAGGTCTTGAATTGTACCTGTGTCTTTTTCCCACTTCACGTCTTTACCGTTCAGCTGTAGCATCATATCTGAACCGCCTCCTTGCGATCAATTCGGAATGCGTGCAGCCAGTCTTGGTTGACCTCTTTATTCATGATGAGATCACTGATCAAAGCGCCCGTTGCGGGAGCAAGCAGGATCCCATTTCTGAAATGGCCCGCCGCAAATAAAATACGGCTGTCCTCAGGATGTCTGCCGATGTACGGTTTTCCATCCTTTGTTCCCGGCCGGAGTCCCGCCCAAAAACGATCCACCTTCATATTCTGTATAGCCGGCAGCATCGTTTTTGCTTTTTTCATAACCGATTCCAATCCGCCAAGATCCGGTGTTTCACTCCAGTCCCCCGGCTTCATTGTCGCGCCGACAACCAGTTTGCCGCTTTTTCTCGGTACGATATAGCAGTGATCATGGTAAAGCGTTTTTGTCAGCGGGATATCATCATTCCAAACGGACAGGCACTCCCCTTTTACAGGGAGAAAAGCATTGTTCAGTCCGAGCCGTTTAAAAAACATCCCGCTCCACACTCCGCTGGCAACGACAACATGATTAGCCCATACGTCTCCTCTAGGGGTCTTGATGGACAGGGCTTCACCGTCACGTTCGACATGCAGGACAGGCGTATGCTCAAAAATCTCCGCCCCAAGCATTTTTGCTGCTTTCACATATGCCTTGCAAACAAAATAAGGCTCCACATGCACATCATCCTGAATAAAAGATGCACCAAAGATGTCACCAGACGCATACGGCTCTTTTTCTAACACCTCTTCTTTTGAATACCAGCTGACAGAGTCCAAATCGTCCATCTGTCTCAGCTGCAGCACATCTTCTTCAGAAAATGCAAGCTTAAACATACCGCCGTTATGCTGCCTGATATCCACACCGGATAATGCATAAAGCTCTTCTCCAAGACCTTTGTACAGACGCTGACTGTGCATAGCGAAATCAAAAAACGCGTCACGTTCCTCGCATTCGGCATGGGCGCCCAGCATTCCAGCAGCGGCACTTGTCGTTCTGCCGCCCATTGTTCCGCTTTCAAACAATGCGGTGCTTTTGATTTCCTTTGCCAAATGATAAGCAATCGCGGAACCGATAATTCCGCCTCCAATCACCACTGCTTCATAATGCCTTTTCATAGCGCATCTCCTTTAGCTTACGGGAATATCGTCTGGCTGCTTCCAAAGGCTCAGCGGAAGAGAAAATTCCTGACATAACAGCAATGCCGTCTGCCCCTGCTTGTTTTACGTCTCTTAACCTGTCCGGCGTCATCCCCCCGATGGCTATAACCGGGATGGAAATCCGCTGTTTGATATCTGACAGCAAAGATACTCCTCTGCCTTCAAGACCCTTTTTGCAATCCGTTTCAAACACATGGCCGAACAGCACGTAGTCCGCGTCTTCCTTTTCTGCTTGAACCGCTTCCTCCAGTGAATGCACCGACCTCCCGATATGAAGGTGTGGAAATCTGGCTCTGACCTGCTTCGGTGAAAAGCTGCCGCTTGGCAGCTGCACGCGGTGAATAGTAGAGAAAAGCGCAATATCCACGCGCCCGTTCATCACCAGTTTTCGTTTATCTATACCGCCTTCAAAAATAAGCTCGAGCAGTTTCAAAATATCCGCCGCCGATTTTGAGCGTTCCCGAATATGAATAAAATCAACTTCATTCTGAATCGTAATGATGATTCTCGCTAGCTCTTCTACCGGCTTGCTGTCATCCGTTATGGCGTGAAGCTCCACATTCCTCCACCTCTTTTATTGCGCTGTCAGACCAGCCTTCTTTTCGATAGGCCATTCCCCAAAATTGATATTCATAGTAGCTGGAGATGACAAAATTCTCTTTCATCTTGGCACGCACTTCCTCCGTGCTGTTTTCCGCCAGCTCATCAAAGCGGTTGATTTGCTCCTCAACCTGTTGTCTAAACCAGTCACCGCCGTACGTCCCAATCCACTTTTGATAAATCGGATGCCCAGGATCGCAATGCAGCAATTTCTCACCAACCTCGTAATAAAGCCAGTAGCATGGCAGCAGGGCCGCTAAGATTTCTGCGAAATTCCCGCTCAAAACCGAACGGTACATATGGGATGTATAAGAGTACGCTGTAGGAGACGGCTTAAACGCCTTACGCTCTTCCTCGCTGATTTCCAACAGCTCGGCAAACTCGCGATGAAGCGCCATTTCCGCCTCATATGTACCTTGGGCATGGCTTGCCATCCGCCCCGTTGTAAAAAGGTCCTTCGCATAAGCTGCGCCAAATGACTGCACCTTTGCAAAATGCGTTAAATAATAGGAATCCTGAAGTACGTAGTATTTAAAACGGTCAATCGGAAGCGTTCCGTCACCGATTCCTTGAACGAACTGATGGACAAAGCTCCCCTCCCACCATTCTGCGGCTGAACTGCGGCATTCTTCTGAAAACTTCACAAATCATTCCCCCTCTGAAAATAAAAAAACCACTTTCCCGCAAGGAAAAGTGGTTTGGAATTGGCATAGTAAAATAACACAAATACCGCTCCACTTCCCTACGCAGGTCTGAACCTGTTCAAGTTATGAGGGTCTAAAAGTCACACTTTTATCTCAGCCCTTATGAAGGACACCCCTAGTGGTTAAACGAATACATATTGAATTGTTCTGCACCTCTATATTAACACGAATCCTTATTTGGTCAAGATTTATCCTTCCAATGTTTTCTTAAGATCCGTTACGTACCCCCGAGATCCGGTGACAATTAAACGGTCTCCAAGTTTCAGCCTTGTATCCCCATGAGGAACGATGCTGTCCACACCTCTGAAGATCCTGACAAAGATGACGTCACCTGTTAAAGGGAATTCCCGTAAAATGACACCATCATATTTACTGTTCTCCATATTAATTTGATACAGCGAAGACTCTTGGTTCGTGAGCAGCTTCATGACGCCAGGCGCTTCAATCAGTGCGCGAAGCAGCGTTTTTGTCGACAGCAGAATAGAAAAGATGCTGATTCCCTGCTCCTTCAGAGCTGCTTCATGCTCCGGTGATCCTACGCTTGCAATGACTCTTTCTGTGCCTTTTTCTTTTGCAAGTAATGCAATGTCTGCATTCATATCTTCATTTCCTGTCGCCACAACGAGGATATCCGTTTCAAAAATGCCGAGTGATTCAAGCGTCTCGTGTTCATAGTCAGAAATTGTTTCAACAGCAAACACTGATTCTGACAGCTTTTCCTCCGCATTCTCTTGGTAGACGTGTACAACACGCACGTCATACTCTTCCTCTGGCAATTCGAGTGTAACAGGCAAAGTCATTTGATTGGCGCCAATGAACGTAATCGTCTTTTTCTCCTCCGGCTGCTCTTCCCGTTTGTATAATTTTTTAAAACAGATCGGCGTAAAAATACTTGCAATGACGGCTACTAAAATGAGCGCTCCTGACATATTTGCACTGATCACGTGAAGCTGCTGCCCGATTGTTGCAGCGGCAATCACGAGCGAAAGCGTTGATGTCAGCAAGAAGCCAGACGCGAAAATGGTTCGGTTATCATACCACTTCTTTAGGTACATGACAGGAATGATTTTGCTGACTAACAGCGCCAGCAGCAGGAGCGGAATCATGATTAAAATTGTTTTATCCTGAAAAAGAGTCCAAATATCAAGCTTCACACCGACCATCACAAAGAAAATCGGTATTAAGAACCCATAACCAAATGAATCCAGCTGCTGAACAAGTTCTTTGTTTGGCGAAAGCAGGGAAACGAGAACCCCCGCTAAGAAAGCGCCGAGAATATTTTCCGCCCCAAGTGATTCAGACAGGGCAACGAGTACAATAATTAACGTAAAAATGGCACGCGTCCCGATCTGGATCGTCCCTTTTGACATGGATTGAACAAAAGAGCGATGTTTGAAGACCCGGCCGAAAAAGTAAAGCACCACTCCGGCCGCAAACAGGATCATCAGGAGCCACATGTTTCCGCTGTCCTCTCCGTATAAAGAAGAAAAAACAGCAAGAAGAATCATCGTGGCCAAATCAGCAATAACAGCAACAAGCAAAATAATCTGCCCGATATTCGAATTCATGATCCGTTCTTCTTTTAATGTTGGAACGACAACGCCTAATGAAATCGTTGAAATAATCAGGGTCATCAAAAATGCATTTTGGATAAATCCGGCCAAGACGAACCCATAGGACAAGAGCAATGATAAAATAAAAATACCGACGAAAATAACAGATGCCGCAGCAAACGTATTCGGCGCTTCCTTGCCATTCGGCAGGAACTGCTTTTTCTTTCCTTTCTCAAACGACGAAAAATCAATTTCAAGCCCGCTTAAAAACATTAAAAAGATAAATCCGAGCATAGAGAGTGTTTGGAGCCAGGTGTCACCCTCCACAACTAAATTAAGGCCGCTTTTCCCAATAATCAGCCCCATAATGATTTCAGCAACAACAACCGGGATGCTGAGTTTAAACCGATGCAAAAGGATGGGTGTCAAAAATGCAACGATAAGTACAACAACTAAAGATGCGACAGATGTATGCGCCATAATCAGAACCTCCTTTTTAAGTCAGGGTTATGCCAGTTCTCACTCAGAGAACAAAACCTCATTTTTAAAAAACATAACGCGATTTTAACAAGGGTGATGATGAAAAATAAAGTGATAAGGTCTTAATCCTGTTTAGAAAATGATTCTTCTTCTATAATTTGCACATAAAAGCTTGTGATGACTCACAACACTTTGCTTCATAATAAATAAAACAATCGGTAAGGAGGATACCGCATGGCTTACGATATCATCAGCGATATTCATGGCTGCTATGACGAAATGACTGCATTAATCCAAAAGCTTGGCTATACAATCAAAAATGGAGTACCTGTCCATGAAGAAGGCAGGGTGCTTGTTTTTGCCGGAGATTTAACTGACAGAGGGCCTAAATCGATAGAAGTCATCCGATTTGTAGCCGGCACTTACGAAAAAGGCGCTGTACGTTATGTCCCGGGAAACCATTGCAATAAATTATATCGTTACTTAAAAGGAAATCCGGTAAAAGTGATGCATGGTCTCGAAACAACAGCAGCAGAGCTTGAGGAACTTTCCAAAGATGAGAGAAAAGCAGTCAGCGAACAGTTTATGAAGCTGTACGAAACAGCGCCGCTTTACGACATCTTACATAATGGAGAATTAGTTGTCGCCCATGCTGGCATAAGAGCTGACGATATCGGCAAATATACCCGCAGAGTGAAGGACTTTGTGCTTTACGGTGACGTGACGGGTGAAACATATCCGGACGGCAGACCCGTCAGGCGTGATTGGGCGGCAGCCTATAACGGAAAGGCTTGGGTGGTATACGGTCATACACCTGTGAAAGAGCCTCGGAAGGTCAATCGCACCATCAACATTGATACAGGCTGCGTGTTCGGAAATCAACTGACAGGCTTTCGCTTTCCAGAAATAGAAACCGTCTCTGTTCCAAGCTCCCTGCCTTACGACGAATCAAGATTTCGCCCCATATAAAAAAGGAGAGAATCAATGATTCTCTCCTTTTATCAGTTTTCTCATATCCTGAGGCAGTGGAGCATGAAACGTCATGTTCTCCTGTGTCAGCGGATGGATAAATGAAAGATGCTCGCTGTGCAGAGCCTGCCGGCCAATTTCCTGTCTCGTTCCGCCGTACAGTGTATCGCCGCACAACGGGTGCCCGAGATAACTCATATGAACACGAATTTGATGGGTTCGTCCAGTCTCAAGCTGCAATGCCACCGAGGTCATGTCGTCATTTGCACATGTGACGTAAAAATGCGTAACAGCCTTCTGGCCGTCTGGCGTTACCGTCCGTTCAATAATACTGTCAGGATGTCTGCCAATCGGAGCATCGACTGTTCCCTCCATCTGTGCCATCCGCCCGTGAACCACTGCCGCATACCGGCGCTTCACAAGGCCGTTTTTTTGCGCAGACGATAAAATGGAGTGGGCAAATCGATGCTTGGCAACAAGCATGACACCTGATGTATCCCGGTCTAGCCGGGTGACAAGATGTACTGTCGCCCTCACTCCGGTTGTTTGATAATGATCAATAATTCCATTGGCAATGCTGCCGGAGGGGTGCTCTCTCGAAGGGATTGATGACACATACGGCTGCTTGTTTATCACAAGCACATGTTCATCCTCATAAAGGATATCGAGCGGAACAGGCTCTGCCAGCAGCGTCTCGCTCACCTGTTCCTCAGGAAACTTCACGATAAGAAGATCTCCCTCTTTCAAAACGTATTTGACCGTCACATGCTCACCGTTAATCTGCAGGTCTCCCCCGCCAAACTTAATATCGGTCAGCAGACGTTTCGAAATTCCCATTTCACCGGCATATTCTTTTACAGTCATCCCGTCCTCAGCGGAAGTAATGTTCTTTCTGATAAAAAAATGCTCCACGATATGTCCTCTTTCTATTCACCTTTTCCAATAAACGAATCCTGGACTCTTTTCCAAAATGGAAACGGACGGAATCTCGCAAACCGCACTTTTTCGGATGCAACTTGGCAGCGGATCGACTTTACATCCTTATGGAGAAGGGTTAAATGGTCAATCGTCACTTGAAAGTCAACTTCGTTTCTCGGCTTAATCATGCAATCATGATGGGATGGGAGAAGCAGAGGTGACCCGACCGTACGGAACACGCGGTTATTAATTGAAGCCATTTCCGCAAGCTGGATCGCCCTGATAGACGGATGGATAATCGCTCCGCCCAGCGCCTTATTGTAGGCTGTGCTGCCTGATGGAGTTGACAGGCAGAGGCCGTCGCCCCGGAAGGTTTCAAAGAGCTGCCCTTTGATTTCCACATCAGCAACAAGGCTTCCTTCGATGCTTTTAATCGTACATTCATTCAAAGCTAAGTATCTTTCTTCCCGCTCGTTTTCGTGATAGGTCACAATGACTTCGAGAAGCGGATATTCGACTGTATGATACGGCGTTTTCGCGATGGCAAGAACAAGTTTTTCAATTTCATGAGGAACCCAGTCGGCATAAAAACCCAGATGACCTGTGTGAACGCCGACAAATGCTGTTTTGTCCAAGCGGTCGCTGTATCTGTGAAAAGCATACAAAAGCGTTCCGTCGCCTCCGACTGAAATAACGATTTCCGGTTCATTTTCATCCAGTTCCATATCAAAATCCAATAAATACGCCTGTATTTTGCTTTTCAGCGTATCAGAAACTTGATCTCCTTTTGATGATACGGCAAATTTCATGCTCTTCTTCCCCTTTACCTATTGTTGCTCGCTTCCTTTTTTCTTTCTTGAAAAGGCAGCTTGAGCTTCCTGTACTTCACCCCTGATCTCCGACATCTCTTCATCAAGCCGGGAAGCCGCTTCAGAGGCGCGCTGAAGCCTTAGTTTTACTTTTTCAGGAATGTTTCCGCTGTATTTATAATTCAATGAATGCTCAATGGTCGCCCAAAAATTCATCGCCAGTGTACGGATCTGTATTTCCACGAGAACATGCTTTTCTCCGGATACCGTCTGCAAAGGGTACAGCACAACAAGATGGTATGACCGGTATCCGCTCTCTTTATGTTCCGCAATATAATCTCGCTGATCCACAACGGTGAAATCTTTTCTGGCAAAAAGCATCTCTTTTACGATTTGGATGTCATCGACAAATTGGCACATGATTCTAAGGCCAGCAATGTCCTGCATGGTTTCAATTTCATGCAGCGGTATGCTTTTCCGTCTCGCTTTTTCAAGTATGCTCGCCACAGGCTTGACGCGTCCGGTCACAAATTCGATCGGTGAATGGTCGTCCTCGTATTCATATAGTGTGCGGATCCCCTTGAGCTTCACTTTCAACTCTTCGACAGCCTGGCGGTACGGCACTAAAAAACGCTCCCATTGTTTGTCATCCATCATACATCCCCCAATTCCGAACCAGTTTCTATAAAAACACGCGTTTCACTTTTTCTTCCATTTCTTCTCCGTAGTTTGCATTATCCTTTATATTTTCTAAAAGATATTCCAGCTCCTCATGCAGGCCTGCCAGTTCAATTGTTTGGTCTCCTGCCTCTAAAACAACCGGTATTTTTTGTGCATGGGCCTGCTTCAGTTCCGGCCATACATGTTCCTTTATAATGACATATTCAAAAGAATCAGCTAATTCAAGTATGTATACAAAAGCAAAGTGGTCAGAATCAACAAGCATTTGACCTGACGGCTTACGTTCCGCTTCGTTTCCTTCTGTCTGACAGGCAAGGCGAAGCTGATCATCCGATAATGTTGCATTCAAAATTTCGATTCTGTTTTGCATAATGCTCTCCTTTTTTAAACAAAGTACAGATTCATTTTATCATATCGAGCTCGATATTGATAAACCTAACATCTAAAGAGATAATAGTAAAAATAAGATTTACAGGGCGGAAAGGAAGAGCATCATGAGCCAAGAAATTGAAATCGAATTTAAAAACATGCTGACCAAACAAGAATTCAAAAACATAGCAGCGGCACTCCAGCTGACAGAAAAAGATTTTACAGATCAAAAGAATCATTATTTTGATACAGACAGCTTCGCGCTGAAACAAAAACAAGCTGCGCTTCGTATCCGCAGAAAAAACGGAAAGTATGTCCTTACATTAAAGGAGCCTGCTGATGTGGGGCTTCTGGAAACGCACCAGCAGCTTTCAGAGGTATCAGATCTCGCTGGATTTTCAGTTCCCGAGGGCCCCGTGAAGGACCAGCTGCACAAGCTTCAGATCGATACGGATGCCATTCAATACTTTGGATCTTTAGCAACAAACCGTGCGGAAAAAGAAACAGAAAAAGGCTTAATAGTTTTAGACCACAGCCGATATTTAAATAAAGAGGACTTTGAAATTGAATTTGAGGCGGCGGATTGGCATGAGGGCAGACAAGCCTTCGAAAAGCTGCTTCAGCAATTCAGCATTCCTCAGCGCGAAACCAAAAATAAAATTCTGCGTTTTTATGAAGAAAAACGAAAGTCTATATAAGGTGGAATGACATCGTGAATGTAACGAATTGGGCAGCTTTACTTCAGCTTCAGGCACTACAGTCCATATCTAATGCACGCAGCAGCACGGACACTCAGAATACGGAAAGCCCGCTTTCAAGTTTCAGTTCTTTGCTCAGCCAATATACAAACGGTCTGACATCTCAGCAATCAGCACCTTCTTCATCGCCAAGCCCGCTCAGCATGCTGAACAGCGCGAATACAACAGCGCCGTCACTGCTTTCAGCGTATGGGCTTAACTCATATACGAGCAGCAATTCAGGTTCAATCACAAAAGCGGCAGAAAGCACTGAAACAGCTGCTGCAGATTCAGCTTCAAACAAACATGAAGCAAATCAGATCAGTTCGGGAGACTTCTCTATTGACAGTGCGATTAAAAAAGCCGCTGATAAATATGGCGTTGATGAAAAACTGATCCGCGCCGTCATCAAACAGGAATCAGGCTTTAATGCAAAAGCGGTCAGCGGAGCAGGTGCGATGGGCCTCATGCAGCTGATGCCGTCAACAGCAAGCTCACTTGGCGTTTCCAATCCGCTTGATCCGCAGCAAAATGTGGAGGGCGGAACGAAATATTTAAAACAAATGCTGGATAAATACGACGGCAATGTGTCTATGGCATTAGCGGCTTACAACGCCGGACCGGGGAATGTTGACCGATACGGAGGCATTCCTCCTTTCCAAGAAACGCAAAACTATGTAAAAAAAATAACTTCAGCTTATTACGCGTAACCAGAGGTGCTCTTTCCCTCTGGTTTTTTTGCGGAGTGAAATCTTACGCATTCCTGATTTTTATGTGATATGATATGAAATACAAACCCCGGCTGTCAGCCGAAATGAGTCATCAAACGCATAAAAGGCAGTTTGTTTGTAGAAATGATGCCTTGTTGCTAAAATAAATCTAGATGAAACAATGAAATACAGAAAATTACTTTTTGCAATAGGATTTATGATTCCTATTAGCCATATTTAAAGGAGTAGTCAACATGGGACAATCGTTTAACGCACCTTATGAAGCGATTGGAGAGGAACTTCTATCGCAACTTGTTGATACTTTTTATGAGCGTGTCGCGTCTCATCCTTTGCTGAAGCCGATTTTTCCAAGCGATTTGACAGAAACCGCCAGGAAACAGAAGCAATTCTTAACTCAGTATTTAGGCGGGCCTCCGCTTTATACTGAGGAGCACGGCCATCCTATGCTCAGAGCAAGGCATCTTCCCTTTCCAATTACAAACGAGAGAGCTGATGCGTGGCTCAGCTGTATGAAGGACGCAATGGACCATGTAGGGCTGGAGGGCGAAATTCGTGAGTTTTTGTTTGGCCGGCTGGAGTTGACAGCAAGGCATATGGTGAATCAAACGGAAGCGGAGGATCGATCATCTTGACAAACTATCAGCATGAGCTATACTTCGCCCATTGCCACGGTCATCCAAAAAAGCCGCTTGAAATTTATATGTTTGTAGACCCTTTATGTCCAGAATGCTGGTCCTTAGAGCCCGTCATCAAAAAGCTAAAAATCAGATACGGACGTTTTTTCACCTTACGCATTATCGCTTCCGCAAGCCTTACCGCTTTAAATAAAAAGCGAAAAAAGCATCTTCTCGCAGAAGCATGGGAAAAGATCGCGAGCCGCTCTGGCATGTCATGTGACGGCAATGTCTGGTTCGAACAGGATCAGCCGCTTTCATCGCCTTATATGGCTGCTCTCGCTTTTAAAGCAGCCGAATTGCAAGGACGAAAAGCCGGCATGCAATTTCTCAGAAATATGCAGGAGAGCCTATTTGTTTCAAAGAAAAATATTACGGATGAAAACGTGCTTTTGGAGATTGCTGAAAATACAAGTCTCGATCTTGAAGAATTCAAAAAAGATCTGCATTCTCAAAGCGCGGTCAAGGCGCTTCAATGTGACATGAAAATTGCTGCTGAGATGGATGTTTCTGTTAATCCGACACTGACGTTTTTTAATACGCAGCATGAGGATGAAGGGCTTAAAGTTCCTGGCAGCTACTCATATGATGTATATGAAGAAATTTTATTTGAGATGCTTGGCGACGAGCCGAAGCCGTCGGAAACACCGCCTTTAGAATGTTTTATTGAATATTTCCGCTTCGTTGCCTCGAAGGAAATTGCTCTTGTATATGACCTGAGCCTTGAAGAGGTAGAAAAAGAAATGAAAAAACTGGCGTTTGCTAAAAAGGTTGCCAAAGTGGAAGCCAAACACGGAATGTTTTGGAAGTCTCTCAGCACTTATTCTGATGAATATCAATCATGTGAAAAATAGCCGCAGGCGTGCATATGCTTGAGGCTGTTTTTTTATGCCGTAACCAAACGTACGTTCCATTTTTAGCACTAAAGAAACCGCGCCGGGATAAGCGCGGTTTCATATGTCTTAACGACAACAAAGGGGATGGGAGAAATTTTTCACGGTCAAACAAAGGGGTAATGTTTGTTTGTGATCAATTTCACATCCTTATGATAACAAAAGATGTCGACTTTTGACAACCTCTATGCTTAATGTTCATATTTTTGTCACAAAACATAACGAAGTGCATTCACTCATATCCTTATAAGGAAAAAGGACGAGGAGGACCGCCATGATGTCTACTTTGATCTCAATTGTGTGCATTGCTGTTTTTTTCTGCTTGAATATCTTAGGCATGATGCATATGCTGCCGCTTTATATTACCTCTCCTCTGCTGTTTCTGTCTATTTTGTTTACCCTCTACCGCTTGAATCACCGGAAAACCTTTAAAGGGTTTTAAAAAAGCCTGTGCGTCATTTCCGCACAGGCTTACTTTTTTAAGACTGCTTGACTTTCATCAGCAGCTCTTCCATTTCATCAAGTTTTTCTTCAAACATTTTGCACGCGGCTTCGATTGGCTCTGGAGACGTCATATCAACACCCGCTTTTTTCAGGACATCAATCGGGTATTGTGAGCTTCCCGCTTTCAGGAAGTCAATATAACGGTCAACCGCCGGCTTTCCTTCCTTCAAAATCTGGCTGCTTAATGCTTGGGCAGCGCTGTACCCTGTCGCATACTGATACACATAGTAATTGTAATAGAAGTGCGGAATACGCGACCATTCAAGGCCGATTTCCTTATCAATCACCATGCCGTCTCCAAAATACTTTTTATTCAGGTCGTAATAGACATTTGTCAGAAGCTCAGGTGTAAGCGGCTCGCCTTCTTGCGCCTTTGTATGAATCAGATGTTCAAATTCAGCGAACATCGTTTGTCTGAAGACCGTTCCCCTAAAGCCCTCAAGCATATGGTTGAGAATATATAAGCGCTGTTTTTCATCCTCTAAATTGTTCAGCAAATATTCGCCAAGGAGCGCTTCATTTGTCGTAGAGGCAACTTCCGCGACAAAGATGCTGTAATTGCCGTATGGATAAGGCTGGTGCTTTCTCGTATAGTAGCTGTGTACGGAATGTCCAAACTCGTGCACGAGCGTAAAGAGATTATTGACGTTATTATGCCAGTTCATCAAAATATACGGATTCGTGCCGTAAGCTCCTGATGAATAAGCCCCATTGCGTTTGCCTTTATTTTCGTAAACGTCCACCCAGCGGTTTTCCAGTCCTTCTTTTAGGATAGAGGCATATTCTTCCCCTAAAGGTGCGAGGCCTTTCAGCATGTAATCTTTGGCTTCCTCGTATGTCACCTTCATCCCCGCATCTTTCACAAGCGGTGTATACAGGTCATAGATATGCACTTCATCAAGCTCAAGCACTTTCTTTCTTAGCGCAATATAGCGGTGCAGGAGCGGCAAATGCTTATTAATCGTCTTAACAAGGTTATCGTATACTTCCTCAGGAATACTGTTGTTAGAAAGCGCAGCCTCACGCGCGGACTTGTACTTTTTCACTCTCGCGTAGAAGTTGTCCTTTTTCACAGTGCCGCTTAGCGTCGTGGCCATTGTGTTTTTATATTGTCCGTACGTTTTATACACTGCGTCAAACGCATTTTTGCGGACTTCACGGTTTTCACTTTCCAAGAAATTAATAAAGTTGCCGTGAGTGATCTGTTTTTCATTCCCATCTTCGTCTTTAATGGACGGAAACGTTATATCTGCGTTATTTAACACGCTGAATGTATTTGAAGATGACCCCAGTACCTCGGAGGCTTCAGCAAGCAGTGCCTCTTCCTTCTCGCTCAGCACATGCGGACGTTCCTTTGTAATCTCCTCAATCGCATGAGAGTACAGTTTCAATTCTTCTTTTTCAAGAATGAACTGCTGCAGTTTGTCTTCTTCTATGGATAAAATCTCCGGAACCAAATAAGCTGTCGCGCTTGCGGCCTGTGTATACAGGTTTCCCGCCTTGTCATTCAGCCCCTGGTAAAAGGAGTTCCCAGTATCCTGGTCTGAGCGCATATGCGCATATGTGTACAGCCTACCCAGCCGCTCCATCACTTTATCTTGATACGTAAGAGCCTCGTATAAATGATCAGCTGAATCTGCCAGCTTTCCTTTATACTTAGATAAATTCGGAATTAATTCTTTTACAGCTTGAAATTCTTTATTCCAGGCCTCATCACTAGGAAAAATATCCTCAAGTCTCCATGTGTCTTCTGCCTTTACCTCACTTCTGTCAGGCAGTTGGTTTGCTTTTTTTTCCTCAGCCATGGTGATCCCCCTCGTCTTCTTTGATTCAAGCCAATTGAAAAAACAGCTGTTTCTCAATAAACTTGTGTTGTGAATATCTTCCGGTTTTTCACTGCCTTTTGTCAAATCATATGCAGTAATGAAGAGAACGAATGCCAAAAAAGCAGTAAAAACACGAAAAACCTTTCCTTTTGTGCCTTTCACAGCCTGCCCACCACCTTTGTCTTAGGGTGAGCCAAATAAGACAAACTCATTCTATAAAACAGCTGCGGTCTCTTTCTATGAGATCCTGCATGGAGTGTATGCCGCCTGCAGGCTGATTCAGCACATATACTTCTTTCTGAGTCTCCCTTAAAAATCCCTTCTTGCACAAAAAATCAATATACTGTTTAACCGCTTCTGAAAGACACTCTTCGCTGCATTCGAACCTGAGTGCAATGTTCTTATTATGAATGTGCAGTTTGCACTGCTGCAAAACGGCTGAAAAACGAATTGGCGCACGTTTATCTCCAAGATCCGTCATAAACAAATAAAGAAACCCCTGCCACACAAAAACCGGACTCTTAAAAACTGCCCCTTTTCTAACAGGAACAAACACTTCAGTCGGCAGAAAAGAAAAAGATGTCTGCCGCTTCTCATAAAACATCTGCCTAAGGCGATTTGTTTCCTTAGAGTTAAACCGATGGGGTTTATGGCGAAAACGGTGAATCGCTTTCGTCCAGCCTGAATATTGAATTGAGGGTTTCGGTTCAGTGAAAAAAAGATCGCCTGCACCTGCACGATGGATAGGGATCGTTTGGACTGAGGAATAAGAATGGTTTGTGTAGAATGGAATGATGTGGCTGAGCCGGAGAAAAGAACGCCTTTCAGGACAATAACATATCAGTTCTCTGTATGGACTTGCATTGATAAACTGCCAATGAAAAGCTGAAAGCTGATAAAAGGACGAAGCAGTCCGTTTTAAGCGGCTGTATCCCATAATCCACTGCGGGATGATTCCTTCTTGTTTGAAGCCCTCTGTCCGCTTTTGAAAGACATCTGGAGCGATATTGGCGCATTGATATTCAACAGCAAGCATATGCTCCTTGATTCTTGCCATGACGTCCGGTCTTTGGTTGATTGTCCTTATATACGGCTCCAATATTGGTGAAGCCCGTTGTGTTTTCAGCCATACATACAGCTGTCTTTTTCCTTCTAAGTGGTAGGCGCTTTCCGGTTCGATGTCTATGGAGCAGGATTTGTTCTGTTTATGGGCAAAATGCGGCGCTTTTTGAAGTCCGAGCTTCACAGCTAGCTCTCCCCCGCATACCGGACAGAAGAACCGTCTCTGCTTTAATTTCTGGTTTTGCTGAGCGCCTAGAAGGTGAAACATTTGGCCGTCTTCAGTCACAGCACTAAACAATTGTCATCTCTCCTTTCCAGATGAAGTATACTTTCTGGAAAAGATGATCAACTCCTGTTCGCTGTATTTTCCGCTTATCTATATGTTTTTGATTTTTCACATCTCTAAAATGGCATTTTCGTGCATAAAAAAAACCGATTTCCGGAAGGAAATCGGTTTGCTATGATGCAAAGTGTTTTTTTATCGTTTCTAGAGCATGCTCTGAAATAATCAGCTTGCCGTACTCTTCAAGACGGTGTATGCTGATTGAGGATTCATTTGCGTACTCCAGCAGGATGCTTAGCTGATTTTCAACCTCTTCATCAGTCATATTGCAAAAATCTACATATAAATAATATCGGTTCTCAAACGAATATAAAGTCGTTTTGCTTCCGTTAACGTTCAAATTAGATAGAGAAATAACATCCTCAAAATCGCCAAATCGCAAGACAAATTGAAGCTTTTGCTCCTTCTCTTCCTGATTGACGGCTTGCTCTTCTTTCTGGAAATCATCCAGCAAGGCGTCAAGATCCTCAGATGCTGGTTCTTGCTTTTTATCCTCAGGAATCGGCAGTTCGAGCTTTTGTCCGTCTTTGGAAAGCTGGGCTTTTGTGACGATGATTTCTAATCCTTTGTCCAGTGCCTGAACTTGAATCCAAAGTGGGCCTTCCACAGCGAATTCCTCTTCTTCATGAACTTCATCCATGACTTCCCAGAAAAGTTCTTCACTGCGCTCACGGTTATACCAAATTTCTTCTCTGTCAAAACCGCGATCTTCAATATCTCCGTAAGACATATAAAATTTTACTGTATGCTCGTTAATTCTTTCAATTTCCATTTGCCAACCTTCCCTTCTATATAAGATGTTGAAGGGACATCTAAGCTCCCGATTAATTGTACTTTACTACACTTTACCCATTCCGTCCACATCTTAACCTTAACCAAGGCCAGTGTGAATTCCTTTGTATTTCTATTTTATGATAAAACAGTCACAAAAGAAATAAAAATGCACCTTTGCCTAAAAAACGGCAGATCAGGCGGCTGATATCATAAAATATGACCTGTCTCATATAGTAGTAGTACAAGCGAAGGACTGAAAGCGAGGTGCCGCTTCATGGAGCATGACTATCTGATTTCTCTGCTTGTCATTGTTGGGATTGACCTGATCCTCGGCGGAGATAACGCGGTTGTTATTGCCATGGCCAGCAGACATTTGCCGGACAAGCAAAGACAGCAAGCCATTATTCTCGGAACATTTATTGCCGTTGCTATGAGAATCGGATTAACAAGTGCAGCAGTATATCTTTTGAACATTCCGTTCTTGCAGTGCGCCGGCGGAATTTTCCTGCTGTATTTAGGATATCAGCTGCTGATTGAAAAAAAAGACACGAAACACATTAAAAGCAGCACCTCCCTGTGGAGAGCGATACGAACGATTGTGCTTGCAGATCTCTTTATGTCGCTGGACAACGTCATCGCAGTTGCGGGAGCATCACACGGTGAGTTTTCTCTCGTTGTTATAGGTTTGTGTGTATCGGTTCCGGTTATTATTTGGGGCAGCAAACTCATCCATATTGCACTAGAGAAAATACCGCTTCTGATTTACGCGGGAAGCGGGCTGCTTGCTTATACTGGCGGAGAAATGATTGTCAGAGACAAAAAGCTGTCGCTTTTTATGGCGCAGCACGGCACAGTCAAAACGCTCCTCCCCATTTTGACGGTTGCGTTTGTCATCCTTGCGAGCATTTATTACCAGCAGGTTGAAAAATAAAAGAAGGCTGATGACTCAGCCTTCTTTTGATGATACGATCTATTAGTTTGCCAAACGCTGTGCTTCTCTTAATTGGAAAGAGCGAACTTTTCTTGGCAGGAAACGTCTGATTTCGTCTTCGTTATATCCGACCTGCAAACGTTTTTCGTCAATGATGATCGGACGGCGAAGCAACCCTGGATGCTCGTTGATCAAGCGGTACAAATCTTGCAGCGGCATAGATTCAACGTTCACATTCAGTTTTTGGAATACTTTTGAACGGGTTGAGATGATTTCATCTGTTCCATCCTCAGTCATTCGAAGAATTTGTTTTATTTCATCAATTGATAAAGGTTCAGAGAAAATGTTTCTTTCTACAAATGGAATATCGTGCTCCTCGAGCCACGCTCTCGCCTTTCTGCATGAAGTACAGCTTGGTGATGTGTATAGTGTAACCATTCATCTTCACTCCTCTAATTAGTAGGATGAACATCTATTTTATTCTTAAATTGAAATTACTCTAAAAAAGGAATCTTTACAGGTATTATACTATAAAAAAGTAAGTGTGAACAGTATCCTAAGAAAAAAATGTGTCAATCCAGCAAATTTTTAATGTTCATGATATGTTCTAATTCTCAATTAGCTTAACTGATCGAAAATATTTTTTTGTTTTTCTTCATCAATGAGTTTTAGGACTTCATCCGTTTTTTCGTACGATTCCCCGTACCATTTCTCGTCTTTATAAGTATGAATGTTTTCATATGTCTGTTTCATGGCTTCAAGAATTTCTTCTTCTGATTCTGTTTTTGGTGACCAGTACAGAATCTCCATCTTGTTTACTTCATTCGTAGCCAATGACCGGCGCCGGTACCCAATTGACTGAGCATGCTTGAAATGCTCTCTTTGATAAAACCTCAGGCGTTTTTCTGTATCAGTATCATCTTCATCCACAGGTTCCACCTCGAGCAATATGGGCTTATTTTTCTTTTTCAGCTTCGCGATCAATTTGCCGCCAAGCCCCTGCCCTCTTGCATCCTTAGACACATACAGATAATCAACGAAGATAAAAGAATCGAATTCCGCAAACATTAAAATATGATGTTTGCCTTCATCTTTATGATAAATATCGCTTCGCTCTTTCAGAAGAGCTTCCATATGCGCTTTTGATTTCATTTCTTCAATTGGAAAGTACTCGCTAAGCTTTTCATACCAGTTCATTGATTTGCTCCTTATGAGTTCGTTGTCTTCATACTTTTAGATATACCCCATTTCTTCTTGTTTAAACAGCCTTACATCTATAAAGACGTGCGAACTTCCGCCATGGTTTCATTTTTTTTCAGCAAAAACGGAGCCAGCTGCTCCGTTCATTTTGAATTGTTTCTCATTGAACTCGATTTTCTCGCCTGTAATGAACCAGACGGGGCTGCGCCAGTGCAATCAGAAATGTCATGATATATAATGCAGCAGCCGCGATAAAAGCTATTTTCGCACCAGCAGCATCAGCCACTAGCCCCATAATGGAGTAGGTGACGCCTGACCAAGGAGTCAAAATCGCATTTTTTGCAGCCATGATTCCGATTCGTTTCTGCTCGGGAATAACCTCCTGCAGCATGGTTTCCTGGCAAATATCACGCACCTGATAAAAAGGCCCCATTGCAGCACAAGCCAGAGCGCATAAAAATGGGACTGGAGAAAATGAAAACAAAAGGGTCAGCGCCGACATTACAAGCGAGCTGAACATAATGGCATAGCCCATATTCCGCTCAAAAAAAGAAGAAAAACGAATGGCAATCACACTGCCGACAATTGCGCCTATAAAATAGGAAGCGTTAAACATCCCCCACCACACCTCTGTTTCATGCAATACAGCCGCAGTAAATGCGAGGAGAATAGCAGATGACCATACGGAACCCGCCAAAGCTTCTATCATGTCCATTACAGTAATGTCTCTTACAATAGGGATGATCATTAAATCCTTCCATATACTTCTGACAGATGCTGTTTCAGCAGTTCCTGCATCCTCTTCTTCATTAACATGCAGCACACTGATGGAAGCTCCCGATAGAACAAACAGGCAAATGGCAGCGCCGACAACGAGTTCAAAAGGGATGGCGTACGTCAGAAGGCCTCCAAGGCCCCAGCCTGCTGTTAAGAACAATTGATTCGAGAGGGAGATCACACCATTCGCTTTTACATATTGCTTCTTTGGAACAATAATCGGCAGCAGCGCAAATCTTGCCGGCTGAAAAAAAGCGCCCGCGAAGGAAAAACAAAACACAAACAGCAGCGTAATCCAAAAGAATGCCTGTCCGTGATGAGTGACGCTGTATGCCATCAGGATTGTAAAGACCGCTCTCAGCAGATTCGCTCCCGCAAGCACCTTTTTAAAACCGAGAATGCGAAGCACCGGAGAGACGCAAAAGCTTGCTGCTATACTCGCAAACGACATGAACGATAAAATAAGGCCTGCCAAAAAAACGGAGTCAGTCATTTGATAGACCCGGACCATTAAAACGATTGTGACGAGGACTCCTGCTAAAGATTGAAAAGATTGAGACAGCAATAGCGCAAAAACATTTTTGTTATGCAGAAATTGAATCGTATTTCGCCTCCGCTTTTTCCCTCTAATTGTAAATGTTATCATTCTCACTTTCTATGAGGACGCAAAAAAATCCTTCAAGAGATTCTCTTGAAGGATTGATGAATCATGAAAAAGCTTTAAATTCGGCTTCCGTGCACATCACAAAATGTCCCGGTTTGACTTCACGGAATTCCATCGTTTCCCCATCCTTTAATTGATGGACAGACGGATCATATTTCTGGCGAACGCGATTTCTCTCATAGTCCGGATCAGGAAGCGGAATCGCAGAAAGCAATGATTTTGTATATGGGTGAAGCGGATTTTCATAAAGCTCATCTGCCGGCGCAAGCTCAACCAGTTTCCCGAAATACATGACGCCAATGCGGTCACTGATGTATTTGACCATCGATAAATCGTGGGCAATAAACAGGTATGTGAGCCCTTTTTCTTTTTGCAGTTCTTTCATTAAATTCACGACCTGCGCTTGAATGGATACATCCAAAGCGGAAATCGGCTCATCCGCGATAATGAATTCCGGATCAACAGCAAGCGCTCTGGCAATCCCGATTCTTTGGCGCTGGCCGCCGGAAAATTCATGAGGATAGCGGTTCGCGTGTTCCTTGTTCAATCCCACTGTTTCCAATAGTTCATGGACCCTCTGCATCCGCTCTTTTTTCGTTTTCGCCAGCTTATGAATATCAAGGCCTTCAGCAATAATATCAGCAACTGTCATTCTCGGATTCAGGGATGCATATGGGTCTTGGAAAATCATCTGCATTTTGCGGTTGAATTCCAGCAGCTTTTTCCGCGATTTTCTCCCGTGCACATTTTCGCCGTTGAACAGCACCTCACCATCGGTTGCTTCGTACAGCCGGATAATGCTTCGGCCTGTTGTCGATTTACCGCAGCCTGATTCACCAACCAGCCCTAATGTTTCACCTTTATAGATATCAAATGATAAATCATCTACAGCCTTGACCGTTCCCCTTGGTGTGACAAAGTGCTGTTTTAAATGTTTGATTTCTAATAATTTTTCAGTCAATTCATTCACCTTCTCTCACTAAGACAGGTTTTTCATACGTATTTGCCAGTTTACGCATTTTCGCTTTTACCGCTTCAGGCGGCTCTACCTTTGGCGCGTCAGGATGAAGCAGCCACGATTTTACATAATGAGTATCGGATACCTTAAACATTGGCGGCTCCTGTTCAAAATCGATTTTCATCGCGTAAGAGCTCCGCAGGGCAAAAGCATCTCCTTTTGGCGGGTTTGTCAAATCAGGCGGCGTGCCCGGAATGGCAGTCAGCTCTTCCTCTCCTGAACTTTCCAGTGTCGGCATGGATGCAAGAAGCCCCCAAGTGTACGGATGTCTCGGATCGTAGAAGATTTCGTCTACCGTACCGGTTTCTACAATCTGTCCCGCGTACATGACAGCGACCCGGTCAGCAACGTTAGCCACAACACCAAGATCGTGTGTGATAAAGATGATGGACGTGTCAATTTTCTTTTGCAAATCCTTCATTAATTCCAAAATTTGCGCTTGAATCGTTACATCAAGAGCAGTTGTCGGCTCATCGGCGATCAGAAGTTTCGGATTCGCTGCAAGCGCCATGGCAATGACAACCCGCTGCCTCATACCGCCTGAAAATTCGTGCGGAAATTGGTTCACCCGCTTTTCCGGCATTGGGATACCGACTAATTCCAGCAGTTCAACCGCGCGTTTTTTAGCCGCTTCCTTCGAGATCTTTTCGTGTTTAAAAAGCACTTCCGTAATTTGTTTACCGACCTTCATCGTTGGATTTAAAGAGGTCATCGGATCTTGGAATATCATGCCGATCTCTTTTCCCCGGACATTTTGCATTTCTTTTTCGGACAGCGGCACCAGATCCTTTCCTTCAAACAGGATCTCACCGCGTTTGAAATAACCCGGAGGCATTGGAATCAGCTTCATAATCGCTTGAGAGGTTACACTTTTTCCGGAACCTGATTCTCCAACAATGGCCAGCGTCTCCCCTTTATCCAGATGGAAATTCACTCCGCGGATCGCCTGGACCTCTCCGCCATATGTTTTAAATGAAATTGCTAAATCTTTTACTTCTAATAGGCGTGTCACCCGTATCACTCCCTTATTTACGTAACTTAGGATCCAATGCGTCTCTTAATCCGTCGCCGACAACGTTAAAGCCAAACATTGTAATGCAGATAAATCCGGCAGGGAAGAATAAACGCCACGGATAATAGGTCAATGCAGGCAATCCGTCAGAAGCCATCGTTCCCCAGCTTGCCAGCGGAGCCGGAACACCAAGTCCCAAATAGCTTAAAAAGGCTTCTGTGAAAATTGCAGTAGGAACTGTCAGTGTCATCGTGACCAAAATAGAACCCATTGCGTTTGGCACGATATGTTTAAACAAAAGACGGGATGTTTTTGCACCCAGTGTCTGTGAAGCAAGCACATACTCCTGATTCTTCAGCTGCAGCACTTGTCCGCGCACGATTCTGGCCATATTAATCCAGCCTGTAATCGTCATGGCAATAATAATCGTAAATAGACCTTTCGGAAGAACAACCATCAGTAAGATAACCATTAATAATGAAGGAACTGCCCAAAGGATATCAGCGATACGCATCATGATTTCGTCCGTTCTGCCTCCGCGGAAGCCTGAAATGCTCCCCCAAATAACGCCGATCAGCAAATCGAGAACAGCAGCTGCAACACCGATAAAGATTGAGATACGCGCCCCTACCCATGTACGGACGAAAATGTCCCGTCCAAGATCATCTGTTCCGAACCAGTGATCTTTTGAAGGCGGCTTATCCGCATTTAAGAGATTAGTAGTTGAATAATCATACCTTGAGAACATCGGCGCAAAAATTGCCATAAGGATAATAAGTACGATAATGATAAGCCCGACCATTGCAAGCTTATTGCTGCGGAAGCGAAGCATCGCATCTTTCCAGAGGGAAAGGCTCTTTTTACTTATTTTTTCTGCATCGCCGGCATTCGCTGCGGCTGGTTCAAACATGTTTTTTGGAATGTTCTGCATGGCCTAGGCTCCTTTCTTTGCTTTGGAAAGCTTGATTCTTGGATCAATAATGCCGTATAACACATCTACGATTAATACACACAATAGCAGGATGACACTGAAGAACACCGTTACACCCATAATGACCGTATAATCACGGTTTGTAATACTGTTGACGAAGTGTGCACCAAGCCCCGGGATCCCAAAAATGGTTTCAATAATGAAGCTCCCCGTTAAGACCTGTGCGGCCATCGGGCCCATATATGTAACAACCGGCAAAAGCGCGTTTCGAATGGCGTGCCGCACTGTAACCGCTGGACGAGACAGCCCTTTCGCTTTCGCTGTGCGGATATAATCACTGTTTAACACTTCGATCATGCTTGAACGGGAAAGTCTGGCAATAAACGCCATCGGCATGGAAGCAAGTGCGATTGAAGGCAAAAAGGTGTATGCCCAGGAATCCCACCCCGCGACCGGAAACAGCCCAAGCTTCATGGAGAACACATATTGCAGAACAGCCGCCATGATAAAGCTCGGAACCGAAATACCAAATATCGTTAAAATCGCGACGGTATAATCCTGCCACTTATTATGGTAAAGAGCTGCAATGACTCCAAACAATACACCTAATGCTAAAGCGAGGAGAATAGCTTCTGCTCCAAGAGTAAATGAAACGGGGAAACCTGAACTGATCAGGTCGTTAACACTCTGACCTTTATATTTAAATGACGGTCCGAAATCCCACATTGCAACTGATTTCAAATAACTGACATATTGTACAAACAGCGGCTTGTCCAAGCCATAGTGCGTATTTAAGTTTGCTTCAATTTCAGGCGGAAGCTTTTTCTCACCTGAAAATGGCCCGCCCGGTGCTGCTTGCATTAAGAAGAATGTCACAGTTACAATCACAAATAGTGTGATAATCATATAGACTAAGCGTCTTCCGATATATTTTAGCAAGGGGGAACACCTCCATGGTTTTTACTTTTTTATATTCCTCAGTAAGAAAGGTATATGGGAAATAGGTCCCCATATACCTTGAGGTTATTGTTTTCACAAATAAGACTTATTGAAAGTACGCGTTTCTGAAGTAAATTTCTCCAGTTCCAGTAATAATAGTTCCTTTCAGATTTTCGTCTTGTACCCAAGGAATCGTATAAAAATAAATTGGAGCTACCGGCATTTCATCAATGAAAATACCTTCCGCTTTTTTCAGCAGCTCTGCACGTTTGTTTTGATCTGTTTCAGTTTGTGACTGATTCAGCAATTTTTTGAATTCTGGGTTTTCCCAGCCTGTATCGTTATTTCCTCCGTCTTTGTCACGGAACAATTCTAGGAAGTTGATAGGATCATTGAAGTCCCCAAGCCAGCCCATACGGCCGATTTGATAATCTTGGCTGTGGAGCTTATCAATATAGACATTCCATTCTGAGTTATCAAGCTCAACATCAACGCCTAAATTTTTCTTCCACATTTCTTGTACAGCTTGAGCGATTTTCGCATGTGCATCATCAGTGTTATAAGACAATTTGATTTTCGGAAGGTCAGATGCCTTGCTTAAGCCCATTTCTTTTAGGCCTTTTTCAAGGTATTCTTTTGCCGTTTTAACATCGTTGTCTTTGTAGTAGCCTTCTTTGTTATCCTCAAATCCCTTCATTGTCGGCGGCACCGCAGCCATAGCCGGGATTTGTTCACCTTGCGTAATGTTTTTAACAATCGATTGACGGTCAATCGCATAAGATAATGCTTTACGGATATTGACGTTGTCTAACGGCTTAGCTTCAGTGTTGAATTTGTACCAATACACACCTGCCATCGGCTCAACATGTAAAGAACCGTCTTTTTTCAAGGAAGGGAGAGATTCTGTCGGAAGCTGCCCGAGCGGCAAACCGGCCCAATCAAGTTCGCCAGCTTGGAATTTTTTTAGTTCCGTATTGTTATTGTTGATCATAAACATATCGATTTTCTTCAGTTTGACTTTGTCTTTATCCCAATACTGGTCATTTTTTTCGAGAGTAATAGAACCGCTGTGTTTCCATGCCGTCATTTTGAACGGCCCGTTTGATACATAATCATCTCCGGCATTTGTATTCCACTTTTTATTTTTCTCTGCAATTTTCTTATTGATCGGCATATACGTATAGAACGCAGTTAATTCAGTGAAATATGGAGTCGGGTTATTTAATTCAACCTTCAGCGTTTTGTCATTCACAGCTTTTACTGCCACATCGTCTAGGCTGCCTTTTCCGGTATTCGCCGCTTCAGCACCTTTTATGTAGTAGAGCTGGTAAGCGTATTGTGATTCGTTATTAGGGTCAAGCGCCCATTTCCAAGCATATTCAAAATCTTGTGCAGTTACAGGGTCTCCATTAGACCATTTCACACCATCACGAATGGTAAATGTATATGTCTTTCCGTCCTTGCTCGTTTCAATTTTAGAAGCCATGCCTTCTTCAGGCTCACCATCTGCATTGATACGTGTCAATCCTTCAAAAGTCTGACGGATAACACCGCCTGATACTGAATCATTTGCCAATCCCGGATGTAAGGAGAACGGCTCAGTTTTAATATTAATGTTAAGTGTCGTCTTTCCTTTACTGTCCTTTTTCCCTTCACCGTTTGATCCGCTGCCGCCAAAGCCGCACGCGCTCAGCACGAGAGTAAAAATGAGCATCAACGTGACAATCGACCAACGTTTTTTCATATTCGCAAACCCCCTAATAATAATTTTCAGCTCCTTACGGCTAAATCCTCAGAAATATCAGACAAATGAACCTGAGTTTCCACAACTTTTATTCTGTTCCGTCTTTTCTGATTATTTTTGTAAAAAAGCTGTAACAATAGAGTGAACAAGTTCATTATAATGAAACAAATAATTTATTGCAATATTATTTTATCAATTTAAAATATTTAAACTTCGTTAGTTTTTCTTCCATGAACATAATATCCTTCTACCATTTAAAGCATAAATTGATTAAAAACTTTTTCATGTGTTTTCTGCCCATATTGCTTTTTACATATAATATCTGCCTGTTTTTACGCTGATAGCAGTTATCATTTAAGGATTTTACAGCACTCGTGTTATTTATATTATTACAATTTTACTGGAAAAAAGAATGTTTTTTCATGATGACAATTGGTTATAATTGATTTATAATGAAGCAATCAAAAGAAAAGCTTGCTATGAAAAAGAGTAGTACACGTTTCACCTGTTTGAAGAGAGTCTGCGGTGCTGGGAGCAGATAACGGGCAATGTGGAATGGACTTTGGAGCAGCTGACCGAACTGGAAAAAAGTAGGCTCAGCCGGAGCAGTCTCCGTTACAAACGTCAGAGTGATTCCATTTTAATGGAATAATCAGGGTGGTACCACGGTTCATTCGTCCCTTTTTTACAGGGGAAGAATGAGCCTTTTTTATTATGTTTTAAGAAATGAGGTTGATGTTTTCATGAAACAAACGATTTTTTCAGGTATTCAGCCAAGCGGCTCAGTGACGCTCGGCAACTATATCGGTGCAATGAAGCAGTTTGTCGAACTGCAGCATGATTATAACAGCTATTTTTGCATCGTCGATCAGCATGCGATAACTGTTCCTCAAGATCGGCTTGAGCTTAGAAAGAATATCCGCAATCTCGCGGCGCTTTACTTAGCTGTCGGACTTGATCCAGAAAAAGCAACATTGTTTATTCAGTCAGAGGTCCCCGCGCATGCGCAGGCCGGATGGATGATGCAGTGTGTCGCCTATATCGGCGAGCTTGAGCGGATGACTCAATTTAAGGACAAATCCAAAGGCAATGAAGCTGTCGTCTCCGGCCTGTTAACATATCCGCCGCTGATGGCCGCTGATATTCTGCTGTACGGAACGGATCTTGTGCCTGTCGGCGAGGATCAAAAGCAGCACCTTGAGCTGACGCGGAATCTTGCAGAACGCTTCAACAAAAAATACAACGACATCTTTACGATTCCGGAAGTGAAAATTCCAAAAGTCGGTGCACGTATCATGTCTCTGAATGATCCGCTGAAGAAAATGAGCAAATCTGATCCGAATCAGAAAGCTTATATTACCCTGCTGGATGAACCGAAGCTTCTTGAAAAGAAAATTAAAAGCGCTGTGACGGATTCTGAAGGCATTGTGAAATTTGACAAGGAAAACAAACCGGGCGTTTCCAACCTTCTTACAATTTATTCAATCCTCGGCAATACGACAATTGAAGAGCTTGAAGCAAAGTACGAAGGAAAAGGCTACGGCGAGTTTAAAGGTGATTTGGCAGAAGTCGTGGTGAACGCATTAAAACCGATCCAGGACCGCTATTTTGAGCTGGTAGAATCTGAAGAATTAGACCGGATTCTTGATGAAGGCGCGGAACGAGCGAACCGGACAGCAAACAAAATGCTGAAAAAAATGGAGAATGCCATGGGTCTTGGAAGAAAAAGACGCTAATCAAAAAACCGCTCTTTGCAAAGAGCGGTTTTTTTTAGTTGACCTTTGATTCGTTTTCCATTTCCCATAGCTTTTCGAAAAAAGGCTGTCCTTTTATTAGGTTTTCGCAAAAAGCTAGGTGCTTGTCCGACCAGCCTTCAATTGTTTCGTTATACAGCATGTCCCAAATCTCTTCAAAGCTCATCCTTTTGATTTGTTCATACATATGCGGATTCCACTCTGTGTACCAGTAGCCAATTTCCGCCCGGTTTTTCAGCCCTTTCAATTGGTCAAGCGCCATAAACATCAGCTGCTTGATTTGCCGTTCTTTTCTTGTCAGTCCTCTGACATGTTCTGGTGCTAATGATAAGATGTGATATTCCTTAGAGGATTCCAGCTTCTTTGGCTCAAATTCATATGTTTCAGGCTCTACATCTTTTACCATTTCATAAACGAGCTGCTCCTGTCTTGGGATCAGACGGCTTTTTCTGACAGGGATCGTGTAGCCGATCGTGTCGACAGCTAAAATGCCGATTCCGTCTGTTACGACAAAACAATACTCAAGCTTTGTCCGCTCATGATTTTTCCGAATGTACGATTTCTGATGTACGTCTTCAAGCAAACCTTCCGGAAGCTCTGACAAATCGTTTTCTATGTAATGAAACAGTACTGACGGCACCCTTAACAGCGGCACCTGATCCAAAAGCTCAACCGTATCTTCCTTGCGCCATTCGTGAAAGTGGCATACATTGTAGCCATTTTCTTCCCCTTCAAACCAATTGACCCACACATCATGAAGAAATAACATCTCTAACCCCTCACTTTTATAAAAACTGTTGTCCACAGTATAGGCAAGGGATAGAGAAATTATTCCAAAGAGATTGAGGAAATCTGGAATCATTGGGTTTATGTAAGAATCATAAAAAGCAGATCTCTTTGTATATTTTCTGACAAAAGGAGACCTGCTTTTTTTCTGATTTGGTGATATTTTATCACAGATATTATTTTCATTTTTATTTAATATTTTTCGGGTCAAGCGCATCCCGCAGGCCATCACCGACAAAGTTGAAGCATAAAACGGTCATTAAAATAAATAGCCCGGGAAATAACGGGTACCACCATGCTTGAATCATTAATGTAAAGTTTTGAGCATCCTGAAGCATGTTTCCCCAGCTAGCAATTGGCGGCTGGATACCGAAACCCAAATAGCTTAGCGTTGATTCAGCTAGAATGACACTGCCTACTTTTAGAGTAGCGGAAACAATAATTGGCCCAATACAATTCGGCAATATATGCGAAAAAATAATTTTGTGATTTTTTGTGCCTATTGTTTTAGCAGCCAATACAAATTCCCTTGACCGTAGGGATAGAAACTCGCCTCTGACTAGTCTCGCTGTTGTAGTCCAGCCCGTCAGAGAAAAAATCAAAATTAACTTATCCATTCCCGGTTGAAAAATTGTAACTAAGGTAATAAGCAGAAAAATATCCGGAATAGATAAAACTACGTCGACAGCCCTCATCAATACAGCATCTACTATTCCTCTAAAGTATCCTGCTAAGGCTCCAACAACCGTACCAATTGTAATCGCACCAATTACGGAAGCAAAACCAACTAATAAAGACACACGGGCACCATATAACACCCTTGTAAATATATCGCGCCCAAACTTATCCGTCCCCATTAGATTTTGAGCGCTTGGCGGCTTCAGTTTGTTTAAAAGAGATTGACTCTCAGGCGAGTAAGGCGCAATAAAAGGAGCAAAGACCGCCATTAAGATGATAACTGTTAAAATTATACCCCCAACAACAGCAAGCCTATTTTTGAAAAATTTCTCAAAAAAGATCCTAGTCATTGTTTCTGGTTTTTTTCTAATATTTTCTTTTAGCTTTACCTCATTAGAGGGAGCCGCAGTGTTTGGATGTGTCATGTGTGCCACCCCCTTTTAATATTCAATTCTCGGATCAACTAATGCATACAAAATATCTGCAATCAAGTTCCCCAGTACAACCAAAACAGCAGAAATCACAGTCATGGCCATAATAACCGGATAATCTCGAGAGAATGCCGAATCAATAAATAACTTCCCTAATCCCGGCCAAGTAAAAATCTGTTCAACTACTACAGCACCGCCAATAAATGATGGAATCATCAATCCGAAAATTGTAATAACAGGAAGCAGGCCATTTCTCAAACCATGTTTAAAAATCACTTTATTTTCTTTGAATCCTTTGGCTCGAGCTGTTCTTATATAATCTTGCTTTAATACATCAAGCATACTTGATCTTGTATAACGAGTAATACCTGCCATATCCGCAGTTGCTAAAACAAACGCAGGTAAAATTAAATGATGGAGCCTATCAAAAATGTTAAAGTCAGCGTTTAAAGTGCCGACACCTCCCGTAGGAAACCAACCGAGATTTACGGAAAGAACCATAATAAGAATTAATCCGAACCAGAAATTTGGTATTGCCAGCCCCAAAAATGACGTGACGGTTATACCATAGTCAAGCTTAGAATAAGGGCGTTTTGCAGAAAGAACACCGAAAGGAATTGAAATCAGAAGAGCAACAAGAGTTGAAAAAACCATAAGCACCAGAGTATTTGGCAAACGTGAAAGGATTAGATCGGAAACTGGTGTCCCCTTTTTCACAATAGATGTCCCAAAGTCGCCTTGGAGCATGTTCCCAAGCCATTTTAAGTACTGAACAGGTTCTGGATCATTGAGCCCGTACTTTTCAATAAATTTGGCTCTGTCAGCTTGGCTGATTGTCGGATCCATCATAAGTGACATCGGATCACCTGGCGCCGCTTTCATTATCGCAAATGATAAAATTGTAATGCCCAAAAGAATTGGCAGAGACATTAATGTTCGACGAACAATATATGTAACCATATTCTTGTCCCCTTTTCTAAAATAGGATAAAGAGGAAAGGATGCATAATCCTCACCTCTCTAGGGATTTAACTATTATTGTTCAAGCCACCATTTTTCAATATGATATAAGTCATTTTTCGGATGGAATACATATCCATGCATGTTTGTCGGGATTGCCCTATGATAATTGTAATAAAACAGGAATGAATAAGGCTGGTCCTCAGCAATCAATTTATAGATTTCTTCGTATTTTTTCTGATATTCTTTTCTGTCTGTAATTGATTTAGCTTCTTCTAAAAGTTTATCGACTTTAGGATTCTTATACCATATGTTGTTTAATCCGTTCTTAGATTGACTGGAGTGGAAAATTGAAAATTGATCTGGGAATGTAGCCAAACTCCAACCGAGCAGTAGTGCATCATAATCCCAATTCGGTGCGCTTGTTTGTTCAATAAGAGCACTAAATTCTACAATTTGCGGTTTTGCTTCAATTCCTACTTCTTTAAGTTGCTGCTGAACAACAACTGCTAAATCCTCCCGAATCTTATTACCCTGGTTAGTTTTAATGGTAAATGAGAATTTCTTTCCGTCCTTATCAAGGTAACCGTCTCCATCTGTATCTTTCCATCCTGCTTCTTCCAAGAGCTTTTTAGCCTTTTTAGGATTGTAATCAAATGTAGGTACATCACCTTTTGGATAGTTCCAAGAAAGCGGACTTTCAGGAACGTTTGCAACTTTTCCATCACCGTTTAACACCTGATCTACCATTGCTTTTCGATCAAGCGCATACGTAAGAGCTTGACGGACTTTTTTGTCTTTAAATAATTCATTTTTTTCATTCCATCCAATATAACTGTAGTTCAAACCAAGATCTGATTTAACTTGAACATTATCAAATGTTTTAACTGTCTCAAAGTCTGTGCCTGGTACAACAAAGAAGTCAATATCCCCAGCTTTTAATTGAGCAACAGCTGCATTAGAATCAGGAATCGTCTTAACTGTCACTGTATCTAAATACGGTCTTCCTCCATAATAGTCATCATTTGCTTCAAGTTTTACATAATCGCCCTTCTTCCATTCAACAAACTTGAATGGACCCGAACCAATTGGATTCTTCCTGTTAAATTCATTTTCTCCTAAATCTGCAACTGGCACTTTCCCTAAAATGTGTTTAGGCAGAATACCGTAACTGTCTAAAACAACATTGTAAAAATACGCATCCTTTTTCTTTAATTTAAATTCAACTTCATAATCACCTTTTTTTGTAACAGATTTTAGTGATTCAAAACCAGAACCGCGTTCACCATTATAGTCCTTGTTTAAAGGGATGCTATAAGTGAAAACAACGTCATCGGCTGTAAGTTCTTTTCCATCATGGAATTTTACACCTTTTCTAATTTTGACATCATAAGTCAGACCATCTTTGGATTCCGTTACTTTCTCAGCTAAAGCAGGTTTCACATTTAGTTTTTCATCCGTTTCTAATAATGTACTATAGATCATCCCTTCAATATCTGAACTGGAAACGTCTGTAGAATAGAGTGGATTAAACAACGTTGGCTCCCCAGTAGAACCAACAACCAAATCCCCGCCTTGCTGCGGTTTGCCTGCTGATTTTTTCTCACTGCTGCTGCTCGATTTTGAGCCCGAACAGGCTGATAAAAAGATGGCCAGGACCATCAATACACTTAGCATCATCAGTGCGGTTTTCCGTCTTTTCATTAGATATTCCCCCTCTTGAAATGTTCGTTCTTCTCAGCTGTTGTTTATGTAGTGTGCATACCCCCTCTCAAAGCTGTGCGGGCAACATTAGCTATAAAGGTGACAAGCCACAAAGTGGCTGGGAGCAGCTTCTTTAAATTCTGGTATTTGTTCCTTGCATATCGGTTTTGCAACAGGACATCTTGTGTGGAATACGCAGCCTTTTGGCGGGTTGGCCGGACTAGGCAGTTCTCCCTTCAGGACAATGCGTTCACGTTTGACAGATCCTCTTTTTCTTGTAACCGGAACGGAGGATAAAAGCGCTTGGGTATATGGGTGAAGCGGGTTGTCATAAAGCTCAAACTTGCCGGTCAGTTCCATCATTTTGCCAAGATACATTACTCCGACTCTGTCGCTGATATGGCGTACGACACTCAGATCATGAGAGATAAATAGATACGTAAGATTAAATTCTTCCTGTAATTCCTCCATCAAGTTAATCACTTGGGCCTGAATAGATACATCAAGTGCGGAAACCGGCTCATCTGCAATGATCAGCTCTGGATTCAAAGTGAGTGCTCTGGCAATGCCGATCCGCTGGCGCTGGCCGCCGGAAAATTCATGGGGATAACGGCTGGCAAACGACGGGTGAAGCCCTACTCTTGCAAGCAGCTCTTCAACTTTTTCGTTTCGTTCACGCATGGTATACATGTTGTGCGTATTAAACGGCTCCTTTATGATGGAACGCAGGGTCTTTCTCGGGTTTAACGAAGCAAATGGATCTTGGAAAACCATTTGAATATTTTTGCGGACACTCTTCCGCAGCTTCTCCTCTGACAGATTGGAAATATCCTGCCCTTTAAAAAGAATTTGGCCCTCTGTCGGTTTGTACAGTCTGATCATCGTTCTGCCGGCAGTCGATTTTCCGCAGCCCGACTCTCCAACGATTCCGAGTGTTTCTCCTTTTTTTAACGAAAATGAAACACCATCCACCGCTTTTACATCACCGACTTTTCTTTGAAAAAGGCCTGACCGGATCGGAAAGTATTTTTTTACGTCACGAAGCTCTAAGATTGTTTCTTGATTAGCTGCTGTCATGATTGTTCGGCACCCTCTTCCTCATATAAAAAGCATCTCACCGTTCTTCCGCTTTTGTGTGTCAAAAGCGAAGGCTGATTTGTCCAGCACTTATCCATAGCTTTCGGGCACCTTGGGGCAAAACGGCATCCCGGCGGCAGATTATCCGGTGTAGGCACACTGCCTTTAATCGCATTTAATTTATCAATCTCTCCATCTATAACAGGAATTGACGTAAGCAGGCCTTCTGTATACGGATGAAGCGGTTCTAAAAATAAGTCATCAACGGTAGCGTTTTCTACGACTTGTCCGCAGTACATGACAATTACTCTATCGGCAGCCTCAGACACGACACCTAAGTCGTGTGTGATGAGAAGAATCGATGTACTGAACTTCTGACAGAGATCTTTCATAAGCTCCAGCACCTGGGCTTGTATTGTCACATCCAGCGCTGTCGTTGGTTCATCGGCAATGAGCAGTTTAGGATTACAGCTCAGTGCGATGGCAATCATCACCCTCTGTCTCATACCGCCGGACAGCCGATGCGGGTACTCCTTCATAATTTCCTCCGCCCGGGAGAAACCGACCATCTGCAAGAGTTCAACAGCTCGTTGACGGGCTTCTTTTTTCTTCATGTTTTTATGGTAAATCAGCACTTCGGTAATTTGTTCTCCGATTGTTAACACCGGATTAAGGGAGGTCATTGGTTCCTGAAAGATCATGGATACTTCGTTACCGCGGATTTTGCAATAATCGTTTTCAGTGAATGAGGTGAGGTCTTTGTCTTCGAGTTTAATAGAGCCGTCCATGATTTTTCCGCCTGAGCTTTGGACGAGGCCCATAATTGATAAAGAAGTAATGCTTTTTCCGGAGCCCGATTCACCTACAAGCGCGACGGTTTCGCCTTTGCTGATGTGAAAATCGACTCCGTCAACCGCAGGGATCGGCTCCTTTTTCCTGAAAAAATAAGTCTTTAAATTATTCACTTCTAAAAGTGTGCTCATGCTAGCTCCCCTTTCCCCCCTCTTGTTGTCAAACGTTTTCAAGAGAAAGCAATCCCTTTATTCAGAAATAATAAATAATATTGAATTATCGAAAAATTTTATAGTTGTATATTATTACAATCATTTTGCAAAATCAAGAATTTTTTAGGATAAATGTAATATTATTAATGAAATTCCATTATTTTATCCTTTTAAAGCATTGCATCCAAAAAGGTTTCAGCAGGAATGGACAGCCCGTCTGCGGTGCTTGCCTTGCTGGCAGTTAAATATTTTTTTACAATATTGAATCCAACTGCGTATCCAAGCATTTTTGGCTGATATCCTTTGCCGAATAACAGCTGGGGAAATAATCGATTATCCCGTTTGATATCCCGATGGGGCGCAATCTTTTTTTCATATAAAGCCTGAAGCTGCTCCGGTGTATACCAAGTCGTCCACTCAGCCGTTTGACTTCGGCCGAACCTCTCATAAACAGCATATTCCGCCAGCCCTTCCATGATGATTGTATCAAGTAATGTGACATCCTTTTCCTCTTTTGTCAGATGACCTAACCGGCAAACGTGATGATACTCATGCGTCATAAGGGCAGATACCGACCCAAAATCTAAATCTGACGAAAGAAAAAGGAACATTTTGTCTTGAAAGGCGAGTCCTGATTTTGATCCGAATTCTAAACGGATTCTCCTGTTTCGTTCATCAACCGGCAGCGTGACAATTGGTACATCAGGACCTTGCCATTTGTTTTTGAGGTACTGTTCTTCCTTTTGGATATGTCCGTAAAAACCTTTTTCCTTCAGCTTGGAAACCGTCTGAATACCCTCTTTTATGTTTTTAAACATCCCATGATGCTGAAGGTGTCCCAGAATGCCATTCCAGTTCTTTTTCTCCGCACCTGAAAAAAGCGGGATAATGTAATGCGCCAAATCATCTATTGAATCAGCCTTCCTGAGCCAGCTATATGTTTGTTCTACACTCATGTGATCGCCTCCTCTTTTAATCCTATGCACACAAAAAAAAACCGGCTACCCTTTAAGGGCAGCCGGTTTGGCTTGATTATGATTGATATTTCTTAAAGATTAATGTTGCGTTGTGTCCGCCGAATCCTAATGAGTTGCTGAGAACATAATTAAGTTCCTGTCTGCGGGCTTCATCAGGCACATAATCCAAATCACATTCTTCGTCAGGTGTTTGAATATTGATTGTCGGCGGAATCACGCCTTCTTTAATGGCCAGGATAGAGAAAATGGCTTCAATACCGCCGGCTGCTCCTAAGAGGTGGCCTGTCATCGATTTTGTAGAGCTTACCGCAAGTTTATGCGCATGCTCGCCAAAAACAGTCTTAATCGCCATTGTTTCGTATTTGTCGTTGTAATACGTGCTTGTTCCGTGAGCATTGATGTAATCAATTTCCTCAGGTGCAATGCCTGCATCTTTAATGGCTTCTTGCATCGCTCTCGCTCCGCCTTCACCGTCTTGGGCCGGCGCTGTGATATGATAAGCGTCTCCGGTTGAGCCGTAGCCGACAATTTCTCCGTAAATTTTAGCGCCGCGGGCCAGGGCATGCTCAAGTTCTTCAAGAACGATAATCCCTGCACCTTCCCCCATGACAAAGCCATCACGGTTTTTATCAAACGGGCGGCTCGCTGTTTTCGGATCTGGATTAGTAGACAGCGCTTTGTTGGCACTAAAGCCGGCGAATGACATTCTTGTCAGCGGCGCTTCTGTTCCGCCTGTGACCATCACGTCTGCATCGCCGCGCTGAATAACCTTAAACGCGTCACCGATGGAGTTAGTTCCTGTAGCACATGCTGTAACCGTACAAGAGTTCACCCCTTTTGCTCCTAATGCAATAGAAATCTGGCCTGTCGCCATGTCAGGAATCATCATTGGCACGAAAAACGGGCTTACCCGTCTTGGGCCTTTTGTTAAGAAGATTTCAAATTGAGACTCTAGTGTTTCAAGTCCTCCGATACCGGAGCCTACCCAAACACCGACTCTCGGTGCGATCTCATCGGTAATGTTAAGATCTGCGTCTTCAACCGCCATTTTCGCAGCCACAACCGCATATTGTGTAAAGCGGTCCATTTTTCTGGCTTCTTTTTTATCCATATAATCTTCAACATTAAAATCTTTTAATTCAGCGGCAACTTTTGCCGGATATTCTTCAGCGTCAACACGAGTGATCGGACCGATTCCGGACACACCGTTGATTGCGTTATTCCAACTTGTATCGACGTCGTTGCCAAGTGGAGATAATGCTCCAAGTCCTGTAACAACTACTCTTTTTTTAGTCATCTTGTGTGCACCTCACCTTTTTTTATCGGCCCCAGCGGATTGCAATGGCGCCCCATGTTAGTCCTCCGCCGAACCCTACCATAACGACCACATCGCCGTCTTTGATTTTACCGGCTTCCAATTCTTCTACAAGAGAGATCGGAATGGATGCGGCAGAAGTATTTCCATATTTATGAACAGTTTTAGACATCTTTTCGACAGGAAGCTCTAAACGCTCGCGAGCAGCTTCCATGATACGGATGTTCGCCTGATGCGGAATCAAAAAGTCGACATCCTCTTTTGAAAGTCCGGCTTTTTCAATGACATTTACGCATGATTCTCCCATTTGGCGGACTGCAAATTTGAAAACTTCTCGTCCATTCATGATTGTATGTCGTTTTTCATTCAGATACAAGTGCTGACCGCCTGTGCCGTCGGCTCCTAGTTCAAATGAAAGGATTCCTCTGTCATCACTGACTGGCCCGACTACCGCAGCGCCTGCTCCATCTCCAAACAGAACGGCTGTATTGCGGTCTTCCCAGTCGGTAATGCTTGAGAGCTTCTCTACACCGACAACTAGAACATGCTTGTAGGTTCCGGATTCAATAAATTGTTTACCGGTTACAACCCCGTACATGAAGCCCGCACAAGCCGCGCTGATATCCATAGCACACGCTTTCTTCGCGCCGAGCTGTTCTTGAATCATACAAGAGACCGTAGGAAATGACTGATCAGGTGTAACAGTTGCAACCAAGATCATATCCAGATCCTCAGCAGCCACTTCAGCTTGTTCCAGCGCATTTTTCGCTGCTGCAACAGCCATATGTGATGAAAACACATCATCTGCTGCGATTCTTCTTTCTTCTATTCCTGTTCTTGTACGAATCCACTCGTCAGAAGTTTCAACCATTTTTTCAAGATCATGATTTGTTAAAACCTTCTCAGGAATGTAACGTCCAACACCAAGTATTCCAGCTTTCATAAGGGAAGACTCCTTTATATCTTAAATTTAGAAGATCAATCAGGTTGTGATCAATTATTAGTATCAGGTACTAATTCTATCCTATTTTTTTTCACATGGCAATATATTCGTCTAAACTATCAGTTCATCTTACTCATAGAGTATGGTATATGGAAAGGAGGCGTATGCAGTTGGATGTGTTTTCAAGAATGATGTTCGGCGATGCAGCAAAACCAACAGAAGAGAAGGAGGAGGAACAACAAGAGGAAGTTTCTCAGGTTTCTCAGACAAACGACGAAGAGACGATTAATTACATGCATATTATGGACCAAATCGGTTCAATTATGAACTCTCTTGATCAAATCAAGCCCGCTTTAAAGGAGCTTGCGCCCATGCTCTCCGCTATTAAAAAGAAAATCATGTGAAAAGCCACTTTCAAAAAAGTGGCTTCTTCTTATTCTGTTTCAGATTTAGCGTCAGACTTGCCAAGCTCATAAGCTTCCGCCATTACCGTTGTAAATAGATTCATAAACGGCTGGATGGCCTCCATTGAGAGCTCAATGCCTGATTTCTCAAGCTGTTCTTTCGCTTCAGGGAGATATTTCATGGCAATTTGCAAGAATTCAAGTGATTTTTCGTGCTGCATGTGACGTCACTCCATTACTCGTTTTTTGGCAGCTCGCCTGTTTTGTTGTATGTTTTGATCAGCTTGGCGATTCTTTGCTGAAAGTCTTTGTCGACGAGCGGGCTGAATGTTCCCATCTCAACGACTCCCGTATTCAGGTCGTAGTAATGATCGCCGCCCTCAAGGGTGCCTTTATTAAATTGTTCAGCAATGATTTCATAGGCCTTGTCCACATTTTGCACCGTGCTGGTTAATACGGTATTCTCGCCCAGATCCGATTGATCTGTGACGTAGCCAATGGCATAAAGACCGTCTTTTTTGATTTGCTGAATAACAGGAACATTATACCCGTCTCCGGCGGGATACACAACATCCGCGCCTTCGTTCTTCATTTTCTGATAAAGCTTTACTGCTGTTGTATCATCATCCCAATGATCCGTATATTTCGTATTTACCTCTATATCCGGATTTTCATACTTGGCCCCTTTGATAAAACCGTCAACCTCAGGCTGCCACGTAAAGGAAGCAATTACACCGACCTGATTCGTTTTCGACATATGGGCAGCAGTCATTCCTCCAAAAAAGCCCATTGCTTCCCCGCTAAAATGGACACTCGTTACATTATCAGCTTTCGCTTTCGCATTGGAAATGACGAATTCCATATCTGGATAATCTTCGCCGACCAAGTTAAACACCTCAGCATATTCACTCCCATGGCCGTAGAGCAGATTGACGCCCCTCTTATGAAAATCCTCAATCGCATTTATGATATCTTCTTCTGTTTTAACGCCTTCTTTATAATAGACGTCCACATTGTATTTGGATTGTATATTCAGTAATCCTTTATACCCTTTTGTGCCCCATACGAGGTCATTAATCGTATCAGGAAAGAGCATGCCGACCTTCTCAATTTTTCCTTTGAACGGAGTTTGTCCACATCCACTCAATAAAAGGAGGACAGAAAAGATCATGACAAGCCTTGTGATCAAGTCATGTTCAACTCCTTTTGACAAGCTATAACATGTTTATTTTTATACGTTTATTGTATCTAGAAAACTCGAAACATGGAAGGTTTTTCTTAATATTTGTCGAAAATTGATGAAAATTGTCTTTTCCACTCGATAATTTTTGTTTTTGCTTCTTCTTTTGAGATTTTCTCTGTGACTTGCAATTCAAAAAGCTGATCTTTGCTATGACGGCTTGGTTCTAACAGGAATCTCAGCAACTCGTCAGCGACGTCGTTTGTGTAATAGCCGTCTTCCTCTGTTTCTTCTTTCCATGGCCCATACATTTTCGGCAGGATCACGGTTTTTTCCGAGCCTGTTTTTTCACGTTTTTCCCATTCTTTGCGGTCTTCTTCATATACTAAAATATAAGGAGAATCACATTGGTCTAAAGGCAAAAAACTTCCGAACTGGATACAAATTGTATCATAATTTTGGTCTCCAATGTGTTCAAGCTGGCGAAAGAGTTCATTTCTCCCAAGCCACATGAGTCTTTCTTCTAAGTACATTTGTCTCATTTTATCTTCTGTTTCCGCCAGAACAACGTCAACATGTATGCCTTCATCCATCATTCGCTCACATAATGAAAGGCCGAAAAATTCGTCCGCACCTACAATCAGCGTTGATTCCATTGCATCTGCCGCCCTTCCGGTTTTTCATTTCCCAAAACAAAACAGCCTCCGCAAAAGAGAAGGCTGCTGTCATTATATTCTCTATAATTCTTTTTCATGACTGTGAAAGAATTTGCAAATTGATGCATAAATTCTGCTTGAATGCTCAAATAAATGAAATGTCATGTCGACCGGTGAGCCTTGCTTTTGCTGTTTTTCCTTGAAAACTTCCGCATGTACACTGTAGGGATATGGAGCTCCGGTCATACGCTGCCATATATGAACCGGTACGCCGCTCGGGTAGCTTTGAATTGTTTTATAACGAATCGCTTCCGCTTCTTTTTCAGAAATTCCGTAGCTTTTCGAAACTTCTTTCAAAAATTGCTTATAGAAAAATTTATTTTCTTTTTCCGATTCATAATGTGCCTGAAGATCGAGACAAGGATTCAACATTGCGGCTGAGCGGATATGATCCGGGGAAAAACGAAGCAGTTCATCGGCCACGAGAGCACCCATGCCTTCTGCTAAAATATGAATCTTCGGATTGAGGATTTCCTGCTTCAGCACAGAATGTATCAGCTGTTTGGCATAGGTGACTGCTTTTTCCGCCCCCCAATGCCTTCCGAACAGATTGCTGTTAAAAAGAGTGTATCCTTCATTCATCAACATGCTCAGAAGCTGATTTCTGCCATAATGCTGCTGCCAAAAGCTTGAATCATGTCCGACAAAGTGGGTTCTGTCCCCCAAGATAAAGATGCCGAAGCCGTTCGGGCGATAGGGCAGATGAATGACATTATGCTCCGTTCCCAGTTGAAAGTATCTTTCCGTTATTCCCATCGCTTGCCCGCCTCCTTTCACACTTCATCTCACGCTATCTTATGTAAATAGAAAAGAAACGAATAAGGTAAAGTCCTAGCCTTTTACATTTTTGGCTATTATACTGATTGACGTTTTATATTTTACCATTAAAGTGTGACGAATCAGACTCTTTTGTCACCTCACTTTCTGCTAAAATTGGTTTCCCCCTTCGCTTTTTGTATGGTATGATAACTTTTAGAATAGAATGAGAAGGACGAGGTGGAAACGTGCGATATATTATTGCCTTTATTTGGACGTTCCTTTTATCACATATGGCATGCTACTTGGTTGCAAGCATGAACAGCGTTACGTATAATTTCAAAACATCATCTGTCATTGCTGTTGTACTGTATGTCTTAATCATGGTTTTAGCAGAAATCATGCCTATGAACAAAAATGCAAGCCAGCATTAAAAAGTCAAAAAACCCAAAACATTTATTGTTTTGGGTTTTTTAGTGGTCACGGCTTTCTTTTGTAGGTCCACAGCCGGTTGTGGTTTGATGTTTCGGGAAACATTTCCCCTGCTGACAGATGGACCTTTTGAGGGTTTTTAACCATGCTCCCTGTCTCGCCGATTTCTACGTAGACACCGTTATTAGGCGCTTTCTGTCCGGGCCGGAATTGGTGCTGCTGTCCCACTGTTTTTCCTCCTTTTCCTTTTTGCTGTAGTATGCGCCTAAGCGGCTGTGAATATGTTGCCATCAAAAAACTGCTGAGTTTGGCTCAGCAGTTTTTTGATGATTCCCCTTTATATAAAATAGCCTTCAGCAGTGCTTTTTGCACATGAAGACGGTTTTCCGCCTGCTGGAACACTGCAGAGTTCAGCCCGTCAATAATCTCCGCAGTCACTTCTTCCTCACGATGCGCAGGGAGACAATGTAAAAATGTATAGTCAGGCTTGGCATGGCTGACCAGCGACGCATTCACCTGATAAGGCGCAAAGACAGCAAGACGTTCTTGCTCTTCCGCTTCCTGCCCCATGCTTGTAAACACATCAGAATAAATCACGTCCGCGTCTTTTACAGCTTCAATCGGATCATCTGTCAGCGTGATAGAAGAGCCGGATTGAAGTGCGTATGTTTTTGCCGCTTCAGCTGCTTCATCTAACACTTCATATCCCTTTGGCGAAGCGATCGAGATATCACAGCCCATTTTCGCGCAGCCGATCATCAAGGAGTGCGCCACGTTATTTCCGTCACCGATGTATGCGACTTTTACGCCTTTAAGCTTCCCTTTTATCTCCTTAATCGTCAAGAGATCCGCCAGCGCCTGGCATGGGTGGTATTTATCGGTAAGTCCATTGATCACCGGAATGTCAGCTTCTTTGGCAAGTTCCTCCACCTTTTCATGTTCAAAGGTCCGGATCATGATGGCATCCACATAGCCTGACAGCACTTTTGCCGTATCAGCGACAGTCTCACCGCGCCCCAGCTGCAGATCTTTCTGGCTTAGAAAGAGGGCGTTCCCGCCCAGCTGCGCCATGCCCGCTTCAAATGAAACACGGGTCCGCGTTGATGATTTTTCAAAAATCATCGCCAAGGTTTTGCCATGGAATATAGGCTGAATTTTGTTTTGTTTCAGCTCACCGGCTTCTGCGAGCAAGGCGTTTATATCCTCTTCACTAAGGTCCTTTAACGTTAATAAATCTTTTCCGTATAAACTGGTTTGCGTCACTGTGTGCATGATGCCACTTCCTTTTTATAGAGGTCTTTGAGAGATACAGGCTGCGGATGGCCTGAACCGCTTTGTAAAAACGCCCGCACAGTTTCTTCTTCTGTAAAGACGGGGATGCCGTGCGTCATGGCTTCCAAACGTTCTTTGCGTGCTTCTTCAGAACCGCTCAGATTGATGTGGAGCGATTTTCCTTCCTGTTCCATCCATGAGGCAAATGTCCCTTCATGAATTGTAAAACCTGCGTTTTCTGCTAACTCCTTCACTTCTTCCGGAACGTTTTGCAAATAAATGCTTCCTTTTTGACTCCAGACTCTTGTATAGATTTTTTTCAAGGCGCTGTTAGAATCATATGCGACACACATGCCTTCTCCCGTTGATTTCATTTCCGGCCCAAGCTTGACATCCACATCCTGAATCGCATGAGAAGAAAAAACAGGGAACTTCACGGCAACTCCATGATGATTTTGAACTGCCGGATTTAGATCTTTTAAGGACGCTCCCGCCAGCAGTCGTGTGGCGAGCGGAATCATCGGAACGCCCATTACTTTGCTGACGACAGGCACCGTGCGGCTCGCTCTCGGATTCACTTCAAGAACGAGTATGTTTCCATTGTCGATCACAAATTGAATGTTCATGATGCCTTTAAATGAAAGTTTTCGGGCAATTTTTTGTGCCGCATCTTTCATGCCCTGCTGCAGCCCGCTCGTGATGGACGGTCCGGGAAGAATGGCAAAGCTGTCCCCTGAATGGACACCTGCCCGTTCAATATGCTCGGTATATGTCGGGATAAAGACATCCTCGCCGTCGGAAATCAAATCAATTTCGACTTCCTTTCCAGACACATACTGATCAATCAAAATCGGGTATGGCATGCTGTCCTCATCATTCAGCAGCTGAGAAAGCTGGGCTTGCGAGTCAACAATGATCATGCCCATTCCGCCGATAACATAAGATGGGCGGATTAACACCGGATAGCCGATCTCACTCGCTTTTGAAGCGGCTTCTTCTTTTGTATAAGCAATTTCTCCTTTTGCGTGCTTCAATCCCAGCTCGTCAAGAAGCTGATAAAATTGATCCCGATCCTCTAACACGTCGAGCGTTTGAAATGATGTGCCAAGAAGAGTAATGCCGGCTTTTTCGAGCGCTTCAGCAGCATTAATTGCAGTTTGGCCGCCGAATTGCACAATTGCAAAATCAATATTTTCCTGCTCCGCCACGTTTACAATATGCTCCGTTGTCATCGGTTCAAAATACAGGCGATCCGCAATTTCATAATCGGTGCTGACCGTTTCCGGGTTATTGTTAATCATGATGGTTTCGAACCCAAGATCTTGCAGTGTCAGCACACCGTGAACAGCACTGTAATCAAATTCAACGCCTTGGCCGATCCGAATCGGGCCTGATCCGATAATGAGCGCGCGTTTTTTCTCTTTGCGGCTGATGTCTCCATCGGTTTCTCCGAAATATGTGGAGTAAAAATAGTTTGTTTTCGCATCAAACTCTGCCGCGCATGTATCTACGATTTTAAAGGAAGGCGTAATGCCCATCTCCTTGCGAAGCGCACGCACCTCTTCTTCTGTTTTGCCGATCAGCGAGGCAATCGTTGCGTCTGAGAATCCCTTTTCCTTTGCTTTCTTCAATAATTCAAAAGAGAGATCACTCCCTGCTTCCATCAGGCGGTTTTCCAATTTGATGATGTTGTCAAAGGTATGAAGGAAAAACGGATCAATTTTTGTTTTTTCATGGATGTCATCAATCGAGACGCTGCGGCTCAACAGCTCCATGACAACGAAAAATCTGCGGTCATCCGGAGTGATTGCCAAATCCCATAGCGTATCAATTGACAACCCGCTGAGCTCTGGAAGGTGTGTGCTGATATTTTTTAATTCAAGCGACGCGGCTGCCTTCTGTATTGCCGCTTCTAAATTCCGTTCAATCGCCATCACTTCACCGGTGGCTTTCATTTTTGTGCCAAGCTTGCGATCTGCGTTTTTGAATTTATCAAACGGCCAGCGCGGAAATTTGACGATCACATAGTCCAGTGCCGGTTCAAAGCTTGCGTAAGTCGACCCTGTGAGCGGATTTTTCAGCTCGTCAAGGGTGTATCCGACTGCCAGTTTCGCGGCCATCTTCGCAATCGGATAACCGGTCGCTTTAGACGCGAGAGCCGATGACCGGCTTACACGCGGATTCACTTCAATGACGTAATATTGCTTGCTGAATGGATCAAGCGCGAATTGAATGTTGCAGCCGCCTACAACATCAAGTGCTGAGATGATCGTCAGACTTGCTGTCCGCAGCATTTGATAGTCTTCGTCTGTCAATGTTTGTGACGGCGCCACAACAATAGAGTCACCTGTATGCACGCCGACCGGATCGATATTTTCCATATTGCAGACGGTAATGCATGTGTTATTGCTGTCACGCATGACTTCATATTCAATTTCTTTAAAGCCGGCAATGCTTTTTTCGACAAGGCATTGATTGATCGGGCTTGCTAATAGCGCCTGCTTAATCATAGCTGTAAAGGCTTCTTTATCAGGGGCGATTCCTCCGCCCTTTCCGCCTAATGTGTAAGCCGGTCTGATAATAACAGGAAAACCGATGGATTCCGCAAAATGGAGGGCATCGGCCTCGTTATCAACAATTTCACTCTCCGGCACGGGCTGTTTTAATTCATTCATTAACGAACGGAATTTTTCCCGGTCTTCTCCTTTTTGTATCGTTTCAACGGATGTGCCGAGGAGTTTGACGCCGTGCTCTTTTAAAACACCCGTTTCTTCAAGCTCCACCGCTAAATTCAATGCGGTCTGACCGCCTAAATTGGCAAGAAGCCCATCAGGCCGTTCTTTCTTAATGATGGCTGTCAGGCTTTCTGCTGTCAGAGGTTCAAAATAAATTTCATCAGCGAAGGCTTCATCGGTCATAATTGTCGCCGGATTGCTGTTGACGAGAATCACCCGGTAGCCCTCCTCCTTCAGCGCGATGCACCCTTGAGTGCCTGAATAATCAAATTCTGCCGCCTGCCCGATAATGATCGGGCCTGAGCCGATTACTAATATGCTTGAAATACTGGTGTCTTTAGGCATGCGCGATTTCTCTCCTTGCTGGTATCACATTCTTTAAATAATCATCAAAAATCCATTCGCTTTCCGCAGGTCCGGGATGGGCTTCCGGGTGGAATTGAACACTCATGACAGGCAGTTTTTTATGGGCAAGCCCTTCAACTGACGTATCATTGACATGATGAAACCTGATCGTGAGCTCTTCTTCATTAATCGACTGTTCATCAACCACATAGCTGTGGTTTTGGCTTGTCATAAAGACCCGTTTCGTCTCACGGTCGATGACCGGATGATTAGCTCCCCTGTGTCCGAATGGCAGCTTAAAAGTATTCCCTCCGAACGCGAGCGCGATCAGCTGATGTCCGAGACAAATGCCGAGAGTCGGAAAGCGGCTGATGATGCTTTTGATCTTTCCTAAATATGGCTGGATTGCTTTCGGATCTCCAGGTCCGTTCGATAGCACAATGCCATCGGGTTTGATGTTGTATACGGCCTCCATTTGCTGGTATGGCACCACAGTAACCTTGCAGCCTCTTTTGACAAGTGATGATGCGATTGACTTTTTATAGCCAAAATCAATGAGAGCGATATGTTTATTCCCGTCGCCGAATGTGCTGATTTCCTGGGCTGAAGCCTGCTCTGCCACATTCTCTGGTTGAAGGGCCATCTCAGCTCCTTCTTTAGAGGCTGTGACTGTTGCACCCATCGTCCCGTTTGCCCGGATTTTCTTCACGACAGCCCTCGTATCAACATGGGTTAACAGCGGAATGTTCCATTTCTGTAAATACTCCTTGAGGCTGTATACCGCTTCATAATGAGAAAAGTGATCACACGCCTCATAGACAACCGCTGCTTTTACTTGCGGTTTCTTGCTTTCAAAATCCTTTTCATTTATGCCGTAGTTGCCAATCAGCGGGTAGGTAAATACAATAATCTGTCCCTTATACGATGGATCTGTCAGCACTTCCTGGTAGCCTGTCATTCCTGTGAAAAAAACAGCTTCTCCCGTACAGTTTTCATGACCGTCCAGCTCGCCGCTGAACGATGTCCCATCTTCTAACACTAAATAACCTTCCATCTAACAGCCCACCTCTTGATGAATAATTAATTATAAAAATGAATTTTTATGCCTTTATATCGAAAAAAAATCACTGGTTTACAGCGGAATGATGAGCGATTGCCTGTTTCAGCTTGCTGACGGCTTCTGCTATTTCATCCTTAGTCACGGTGAGCGGCGGCAGCAGCCGAATCACGTTCGGGCCGGCCGGCAATACAAGCAAGCCTAATGTCTGCAATTCAGCAATAATGTCAGCAACCGGGCCATCACACTCAATTCCAAGCATTAATCCTTTACCTCGGATTTGTTTAACAAAAGGGCTCTTTAGCTCTGCCTCAAGCTGTCCTTTTAAAAACGCTCCTTTGTCAGCAGCCTCTTGCAAAAAGTCAGGCTGGAATACAATTTGCAATGTGGCATTCACAGCAGCCATCGCCAGCATGTTTCCTCCGAAAGTCGTTCCGTGAGAACCAGGGGTAAACGCTTCTCCAAGCTGTTTTTTTCCGATGACAGCGCCGACCGGAAAGCCGTTTCCCAATCCTTTGGCGACTGTGATGATATCCGGTGAGAGTCCGAAGTGCTCATATGCGAAGCCTTTTCCCGTCCGTCCGATGCCGGTCTGGATTTCATCAATGATGAGAAGGGCTTGCTTTTCCTTGCAAAACGACTGTACGGCTGATAAAAATTCAGCACTCGCCGGATTGACTCCTCCTTCTCCCTGCACTGTTTCAAGCATCACCGCGGCAATATCGCCTTCCTCCCCAAGAGCTTTAAAAGCAGAAGGATCATTGTATGGCAGGTAGTGAAAGCCTTCAAGCATCGGGCCGAAGCCTGTTTTGATTTTATCCTGTCCGGTCGCAGCCATCCCTGCATACGTGCGGCCATGGAACGACTGAAGAAAAGTGATGATTTTTGTTTTTCCAGTTGCTTTTCGGGCAAGCTTTATCGCACCTTCATTCGCCTCCGCGCCGCTGTTGCAGAAAAAGACAAGATCTCCTGCACTATGCGCTGCCAGCTTCTGCGCTGCTTGCTCTTGGAGACTGTTTTGAAACAGGTTTGATACGTGCCATACGCTGTCAAGCTGTTTTTTGACTGCCTCTGTCACCGCTTCATGGCAGTGTCCTAGATTTGATACCGCAATCCCCTGAATGAAATCAAGGTACGTTTTGCCGTTTTTATCCTCAACGTACGTTCCTTTTGCTTTTTTGAGGTCAATATCCCAACGGCCGTAGGTTTGAAACAAGCTGCTCATGAAACAGCCTCCTTTGCTTTGACGATTTTTGTCCCTTGAAAGGTTTGTTCTGCGAAGAATGATCCTTTTCCGTTTACGATCATGACTTCAGACACCTGATCTGATAAAGCTGACAAGGCTGAATTGACCTTCGGGATCATCCCTCCTGTGATCACTTCCTGCTTGATCAGCATCTGAATCTCCTTAGGGGTCAGGACGTTCAGACGCTGCTTTTCCTTCATGATTCCATCGACATCCGTGACGAACATCAGCTTATCGGCTTCAAGCGCTCCGGCGACTGCTGAAGCAGCCAGATCAGCATTTACATTCAGCGTTTTACAGTCGCTTGTCATAGACAGCGGCGCAATAACGGGGATGATGCCATTTTCCATCAGCGCGTTCACCATGGACGCATCGACTTTTTTGATTTCTCCCACTTCTCCGTATGTTTCCGGATCTAGATAATCAGCCTCCAAAAGACCTCCATCCTTACCAGAAATGCCTGCGGCTCGCAGTCCGTGTTTGGCAAGCTCAGCAACGAAAAATTTATTGACAGAACCGGATAAAACCATTTCCGCCACTTCCAGCACCGGCTTCGTTGTTTTCCTCTGTCCGCCCGAAAACTCTGTCTTGATATTTAACCGTTTCAGCATATTTGTGATTTCCGGTCCCCCGCCATGTACGATCGCCAGCTTCCAGCCTGATGCCATCAGCTCTTTCAGATTTTGAAAAAATTCCTCCGACAGCTCACGGATGACACTTCCCCCGCATTTAAAAACGATTGTTTTCTTCATTTCGCTCCCCTTTATTACGTGCGATAGCTCGCGTTAATTTTGATATAGTCATAGGTCAGGTCACAGCCCCACGCTCTCCCGTTTCCGTCCCCTTCATCCATCTTGATGACAATGGTGATTTCATCTCCTTCAAGGTATTCCTTGGCGATAGATTCAGAGAATGGCTGAGGTTCGTTATTCTTAAACAGGCATTGGCCGCCAAGATAAACCTCTACTTCTTCTGCCGTCACCTGTGCTGCGGAGTGTCCGATGGCTCCGATGATCCGCCCCCAGTTGGCATCTGTTCCGTATACTGCCGTTTTTACAAGATTTGAGCCGACAATCTTTTTGGCAATGACGTTTGCATCAAGATTGTTTTTCGCTCCCTGTACTTGGGCTTCAATTAGTTTTGTCGCGCCTTCTCCGTCTCTGGCAATCTCTTTAGCCAGATCCTCACAAGTGAGCAAGAGCGCTTTTTTAAAGACCGGCCAGTCTGGATGGTCTTCTGTCAGGCACTCGTTTTCGGCGCAGCCATTCGCCATAACTAATACCATGTCGTTCGTGGATGTTTCTCCGTCAACTGTGATTTGGTTAAATGAAACGTCAGTGATTTCCCGAAGCGCCTTTTGCAGCGCTTTTTCTTCGATTGCCGCGTCAGTTGTCACAAATCCCAGCATCGTGGCCATGTTCGGGTGTATCATCCCAGAGCCTTTGGCCGCTCCGCCGATCGTGACTGTTTTGCCGCCGATTGCCAGCTCATAGCACGTCTGCTTGATTACCGTATCAGTTGTTAAAATCGCTTCCTCAAAATCGCCTGATCCCGCAGGTGTTTCTTTCAGCAGCTCGATCCCCGCGTGGATTTTTTCCATGTCTAAATGCTCGCCGATGACACCCGTTGATGAAACAGCGACAAGCTCCGGCTCAATGCCAAGCTGTGAAGCAAAGCTCTCCCGCATTGTGTATGCGTCCTTTAAGCCCTGTTCTCCCGTGCAGGCGTTGGCAATGGCGCTGTTGACGATGACGGCTTTCAGTGTCGGTCCGTGCTTTAAGCTGTCTTGTGTCACTTTGATCGGAGCAGCCTGAAAGTGGCTTTGGGTATAAACCGCTGCGCTCACGGCCGGTGTCTCGCTGATAATGACGCCGAGGTCTTTTTTTGAGTAACGCAGCCCGCAATGCACACCCTTTGCCTGAAATCCTTTTGGCGAGGATACATCCCCTGTTACTTTTACAATTTGATCTTCACTTAACTGAATCATGGTTCGATTCTCTCCCGTTCTATGGATAAATTGGCGTGATGGTGAGTCCAGTTTCTTCATTCCAGCCATTCATCAAATTAAAGTTTTGCACTGCCTGACCGGCGGCACCCTTCATTAAATTATCGATTACCGAGACGATCGTGACTCTGTTCGTTCTCTCATCGAGGGTCACGGCGATATCACAAAAATTGCTGCCGTACACTTCTTTCGTTTGCGGGTACTGACCTTTTGGCCTCACTCTCACAAAATATGAATCTTGGTAAAATTCCGAATATAAATCATGCAGGTCATCTGCTGATAGATCACAGGTTAATCTGGTATACATCGTCGCCATGATGCCCCTTGTCATCGGAACCAAGTGAGCCGAAAATGTAATGGGCCCGAGGCCTGGCTGCCATTCATTCAGCGCCTGCTCAATTTCCGGCGTGTGCTGATGTTCATTGACTTTGTAAATTTTAAAATTGTCGTTCAGCTCAGAAAAATGGGTTCCCATGGATGCTTTTCTTCCCGCTCCGGAAACACCCGTCTTCGCGTCAACGATAACGAAAGATTCATCGAGCAGTTTCTTTTGAGCCAATGGCGCGAGGCCAAGCAAAACAGCTGTTGGAAAACAGCCTGGATTGGCAATGAGTTTCGCCTGTTGAATTTGCAGTTGATTCAGTTCTGCCAGACCGTATACCGCCTCTTGTATCACCGCCTTCGGTGCCGCTGTCCGTTTATACCATTTTTCATATTCAGCCGGTTCTTGTATCCTCAGATCACCTGACAGATCAATAACCGGAATTCCCACATCTGCCAGCTTTGGAGTCAATTCACTTGAGACTCCGGGCGGCGCAGCGAGAAACATGATATCTATTTCGTGTTTGATCGTATTCATATCAATCGGCTTCAGCTTCTGATCCGCTAAGCCGGTAAGATGAGGATAACCCTCGCTATAGACATTCCCTTCTCCGCTAGATGAATAAAGTATGCATTCCTCTGCATGAGGATGATGCGAGAGAATCCTGACAAGTTCGGTGCCTCCATATCCTGTAGCACCTACAATTCCTATTTTCAAAACAAGTTCACCCTCTTGGTCTTTGTGAAATTATTTAACATTATAACATGAATAAAAATTAATTCAATCGTATATTTAATATTTTTATTCATTTATAAATTTTCTGTTCAATGGAAATTCCGCTCAAAAAAATCAGCACGACTCCAGCACAAAAACGTTGATGCGGCGCCGCATTTCAGCCGCATAAAAAAACAGGCTGACCGCGTCAGCCTGTTTTCATCATCATCAATCCACTCAAAAAGTATAGAATAGAGCTTGCATAAAAAATCATTTGCACTGTAAAAAAGTCAGCGAGAAAGCCCCCAAGCATAATGGCTGCTGCTGAAAAGACAGCTGTCCAAAAATGGTAATTTCCAATCTTCTTTCCACGCTCTCCGCTGTCTGTAAAATTAGCGATCAGCACTTTTTCTCCATGCTTTTGCATCGCTCCAAAGAGCCCTAACAGCACTTGGACGATATACACTTGAACGACGCTTCCGATATGCGGGACATATAAAAGCAGAACAGCCATCCCCCACGAGTTCAGAAGCAGAAAATAACGGCTGTCAAACCTTTCAGACAGCCGTCCGAGGAGCGGGTAAATGAGCGCTCCGCTCAACCCGAACAATCCGTAGGAAAAACCGAACTGTGTGTAGCTTGAGCCGATATTTTTCACAAACAGAATATAAAACGGAAAGATTAAGCTGCTTGCGAAAAACACGCTGCTTTGTGATAATGTCAGCCATTTTAATTTGTTTTTCCCCATTATTTATACCTCTGATAAAAGTAATTCATAAAGCGCTCATCCGGGTCATAGGTTCGTTTTTTCTGAAAAAACGCTTCACTTTTCGGATATGCCTGTCTCATTTGCTCTTTTGTCTGGTAGGTCATATAAGGCAGATAATAGCTGCCGCCGTGCTTGATGGCAACGTCTGTCATGCGCCTGATGATTCGGGCAGTATCTGCCTGGTCTTCTTTTGAAAAGCCCTCGTTTATTAATAGCACGAGCGAAAACATATCGTCCTTCGCATAGGAAAGGTCGGCCTTTTCATTTTTCTGCACGTAGCGGATCGTAATGTTCAGCAGGTTCAGATCTTCGTCCGACAGCGTTTGTCTCAGATCATCAATATAGGACCCATACTCCTTCACGGGCACAAAGTATTCTTGCAAAACATCTGTGTTGTCATTGTTTTCATACTCAAGAAACTTTGATTCGGACCGCATGACGTTATTGCGTGAAATCTCTGTGCCGTTTTGGCTCAGAAAATAGGATTGCTGTGTGTTCCACAGCCAATTCCTGCCCCATTCATACTGTCTTGACAAACCGAGTGCAAACTTTGTGGCTCCCGTATACTCATCTTCTTTGAGATCGCTGTATGATGGCAGCTGATCCTGATGATCAGCCAATACGTAATTTGTGACATACATGTCTTTCAGAAATCCTTTTTTCGCTGTTGAAATTCGCGCCAGATGCATTCGGACATCTGGATTTCCTTTTACATGCTTTGAAAAATAGTCTGAGTATGTGCTGTAATTCATTTTTTCTGTCTTCATGACATACAGCTCATCATCTGTCAGCTCAAGCGTTACATCAAGAATCACGCCAAAAAGGCCGTACCCTCCGATGACCGCCGTAAACAAATCATCTTTTGGAGTGACAGTGATAATCATCCCGTCAGCTTTTAAAAGCCGGAATGATTTGACTGTATCAATTAGCGAGCCGTAGCGAATATCACGTCCGTGTGCATTTGCGCTGAGAGATCCGCCGATTGTAAAAATGTTTTGTGACTGCATGACTTTTACCGCGAGTCCGTATGGATTCACGTATTTCTGGATATCATTCCACGTTGCACCGCTTTGCACCCTGATGGTTTTCTTCTCTTGATCGAGTGACAGGATTTTGTTGTAGCCCGTCATGTCGAGAACGATGCCGTCCTCATAATATGTATGGCCGCCCATGGAGTGCTGGGCCCCGGCGATTGAAATTTTTATGTTTTTTCGATTTGCCTCTTTGACTGTGTCAATGAGCGTTTCCTCTTCCTGCCCTTTCACTGTCTGCTTTATTTTTACAGGCATCAGGCGGCTGACATCCGTCATCTCGCTTGTGTCTGTTTTTTGCTCTGAGTTCACAGAGTACGCAAACAGGGCCGCATACGCCCCAGTACAAAGCGCGAATGCAAGCAATTTCTTTTTCATAGTGCTCTCCCTGCTGTTTTTTATGACCATTATACCATGACTGCGTCCTCATTTTTCCAAATTATCTTCTTGCCCGTTTTTCGGCACGGCGGTCGGCGACGATAAAGCAGGCGTGAATCGCGCCCGGCAGCCAAAAGATACAGGTCAATATGAGATTCAGCAAGGCCTGAAACGGTTTTCCCGAAAACAAAACAGCAAGCGGCGGGCATAAAACTGCCAGCAGGTACATCATTTCCTTTCACTCCTTTCAGCTGTAAAAAAGGACAGCCTCACATGTCAGGCTGTCCTCTTTTGTTTTATTGAATGCCAAGCGCAATTTTTGCGTATCTGGACATTTTATCCCTAGTCCAAGGCGGATTCCATACAATGTGAACCTCTGTGTCTTTCACTTCAGGAAGGTCCGCTAATGCTTTTTTCACCTCATCCACGATAATCGGCGCTAAAGGGCATCCCATTGATGTCAGTGTCATCGTCACGTGCGTTAAGCCGTCTTCATCCATGTCAACATCGTATACCAAACCAAGGTTCACGATATCAACGCCAAGCTCAGGATCGACAACCTGTTCCAGGGCGCCCATGATGTTTTCTTTTAATGCTTCTTCCACGTTCCCTCACTCCTTTTTTCTACAGTATAACGTAAATTCAGCTCTTGTTAATAACTTCGTGCTTTATAAGTACGTTTCAAACCATTCAATCGTTTTTAACACAGCTGCCCGCGGGACTTTATGGTCAGCGTTTTCATCTCCGATAAATTGCAGGCGTTCCGGCTGCTCGCTGTAATGGGATTTAATCGTGTCATAAAATTTCCGGGTCGGCGCGTAAGGCACAACTTTATCTTTTGCGCCGTGCCAAAATAAAAGCGGGCGCTGTTGCAGTTTCTCCGGCTGAAGGCTGAGATCCCGCAATTCGAGACGTTTCATCAGCTGCTGTACCTTCTCTTCCGGCACATCGATTTCAATGCCCTGAGATTGAATATGGTCAATCTGCTGCTGAAACAGCTCCACGTAATTGGGGCTTCCCATCAGGCTGACGCCGGCTTTTATCCAATCATATGCAGTCAAAGCGCCAAGCGTTGTGATGCCGCCCATTGACGTGCCTGCGAGACCGATGCGGCCGCCGTCTATCAGGCCCTCTTTTTCAAAATGGTTTTTAAGTACGCCGATCTCTTCAATCTCGTTAAGGACGATATCCCAAAAATGCCCCGCCAGCTCTTCGACAGCCATTTCTTCTCCCCGTTCCCCATGGTGCAAAGCCTCCGGCAGAACGGCTCTAAAACCCTTCTCCGCAAGCAGATAAGCAATATGAAGGTTGTGTTCCTTCGCGCTTGTAAAACCATGTATAAAGATCACGAGAGGAACAGCGCGGTGCCTGTTCTCTTCCTTTACAATATGTAAAAACGGAATACCGGAAACGGTTTGATTCTCAATTTGTATCACAATGTGCCCCTCCTTAGGATAACCATAATCATAAGTGTAACATGTAGACAATAAAGATGGTAAAAAGCTACACTGTAAGTAAGGCAAAACAAGCAAAATCTAAGGTTAAAGGAGCTTTTCATGGAGACAAAACCCTATTTAATCGCATTAGATTTAGATGGAACATTATTAAAGGATGATAAAACCATATCTGAAAACACCCTTCATACGATACAGCGCCTAAAAGATGACGGGCATTATGTCTGCATCTCAACAGGCCGTCCGTATCGTTCAAGTTCCATGTACTACCAGCAGATGGAGCTGACAACGCCAATTGTCAATTTTAACGGAGCATTTGTCCATCATCCGCAAGACGACAGCTGGGGACGGTATCATACGTCACTGCCGCTTGATGTTGTCAAACAGCTCGTGGATATCAGCGAGAGCTACAACGTACATAACGTGCTTGCTGAAGTGATTGACGACGTATACTTTCATTACCATGATGAGCACCTGATAGATGCCTTTAACATGAACACAACAAATGTAACGGTCGGAGACTTGAGGGAAAATCTTGGTGAAGATGTGACGTCTGTACTCATACATGCAAAGGAAGAGGATGTGCCGGCAATACGCTCTTATTTATCGGATGTGCATGCCGAGGTAATCGACCATAGAAGATGGGCCGCACCGTGGCATGTCATTGAAATTATCAAAAGCGGCATGAATAAAGCGGTCGGCCTGCAGAAAATCAGCGATTATTACGGCGTGCCGAGGGAGCGGATCATTGCTTTCGGGGATGAGGATAACGATTTGGAAATGCTTGAATTTGCAGGCTGCGGCGTTGCAATGGGAAATGGAATTGACGCGGTCAAGCAGATTGCCAACCGAACTACGGCCACAAATGAAGAGGACGGCGTGGCAAGGTTTTTGAAAGAATATTTCTCACTTTAAAGAAGGTCCGTATTAATTTTTCCCACTCATAAACCTTACTTTACCCCACCATACTATTGAAGACGACTCATCTCGTCAAAGTATGGAAGGGGGCAGTCTCAAAATGGGTAAACGAAGCAAATCCAGAAGGTTTATTCAGCAGGGTAAAGACTCCATCGGGCTACACGCCGCAAGATTTCCATATCGGTCTACTTTAGAAGAAGCTCACCAGCATGCCGCGGCACGAGACTCGGCTGAAAGGCAGTATGAATATTAAATGAGAAATGAACTGTTTCAGCAGGCAAAATCATTTGTTCAACAGGCGGTCATGGTGACAAACGGCTTTGAGGAAGGCGATCAGGAGCAAGCGATTCTGAGAGCCAAAAATGCTGTATCTTCTGCGTATGCCAATTCGACAGATGCGGAACGTCAACAGTTGCATCAATTTCAAAATCAGCTGGACAAACTGCAATAAAAAAAGGCTATGGCGACTCGCCATAGCCTCTTATTTGACTTCAAACTGCTGAACAGCCTGAACCTGCTTGAGATTTTCCGCCCTGCCCTTAAATGTCACCTTTACCTCATAGGTTCCGGGCTCCGGGACTTCCTTCCACACATCAGAGAAATCATATGTTTCTCCAGATTCAAGCGTCAGGTTTTGAAAAGCCTGCGTAAACATTTTGTCTTTCGAATAACGGTATCTTTCTTTGTGCTCAGAATCATACACGACAAGTTCAAATTTTTGCCCTGTGCTGAATTGAAACTCAATAGCACGTTCGCTTTGGTTCTTCAGCGACATGTTAAACTTGATTTGTTCAGGCTCCTGAATTGCGTCAATAGATAAAACAACCTCTTGATTCTCCATTCCGCCTGATACCTCCTTATCTGTCTGCTCATCTTTCCCGCAGCCTATCAAAAGCAGCACGGGGAGGAGCATCACAAGCAGCCGTTTCACGACTTCCACCTGCTTTCGTCAGTCTTTTCTAAAGAAACCAAAAATCCCTGTCGTTTGAACGATGTTCGTAAATGCTTTCGGATCAACTTCTTTGACGATCTTTTCTAAATCGTACAGTTCATACCTCGTGATGACGATAATCATCATTTCTTTCTGTTCGTTCGTAAAAGCTCCTTTTGCCGGAACAGTTGTGATGCCGCGCACCATTTTTCCGTAAATGGCTTCCTTGATTTCGTCCGCTTTTTTCGTCACAATCATTGCCGTAAGCTTCATGTGGCGAGTGTGAATGGCGTCGATCACCCTCGTTGTCACATACAGCGTAACCAGGGTATATAATGCTTTCTCCCAACCTTGCAATAATCCTGCCGTCAAGATGATAATCCCGTTCAGAATGAAGAAATACGTGCCGACGGGTTTATCCTTCCACTTTGCAAGCACCATGGCGACGATATCAAGCCCGCCTGTCGAAGCTCCGTATTTTAATGTTAAGCCGATACCGACTGCGGAAATGACGCCGCCGAACACCGCGTTCAGCAAAATGTCATGTGACAGGCTTGTTTCCGGCAGGATCCCCATAAACAGAGTAGTGAGTGCGACACTTAAAATGCTGTACACTGTAAACGATTTGCCGACCTTCAGCCATCCTAAAATACCGACTGGAATGTTTAAGAGGAACAAGAGCGTTCCCGTCGATATGTAAAAGGGGGCATATTGATCAACGACGCTTGATAAAAGCTGGGCAACACCTGTAAATCCGCTGGCATATACATCTGCAGGTATCAAAAATAAGTTCAGCCCGGCAGCATTGAGTAAAGCGCCGATGATGACGATGAGTAATTTTTTTGTTTGATCTAGTACCATGGCATGTTCCTCCGCTCTTTCTTCTTTATTATGTTTTCCCTTAAAACAAATATTTGAACACGATTTTGGCAAATTAATATGATATAGTTGGCTTAACTCTCATGATAACGAGCGATAACGGAAAGAAGGGAAGCAATATGACAGTTCATCTCATCGCTGACAGCGCCACTGATTTGCCTCGTTCTTATTTTGAAGAAAAAGGCATTGGCTTTATTCCGCTCAGGGTTTCTCTCGGCGATAAAGAATTCGAAGATGCAGTCACAATTCATGCGGATCAAATATTTGAAGCGATGCAAAATGGAGAAACGCCTAAGACGTCCCAAGCCTCACCGCAAACAATTAAAAATGTGTTTTTGCAATATGCCGAAACAGGTGATCCCGCTCTTTACATTGCCTTTTCCTCAGGTCTCTCCGGCACGTATCAGACAGCTGTAATGATCGCCAATGAAGTGAAGGAGGAATTCCCCGATTTCGATTTGCGGGTCATTGATTCCAAATGCGCTTCATTAGGATACGGTCTGGCTGTCCGGCATGCTGCCGATCTCTGTATCAACGGGAATACAATACAAGAAATTGAAACGTCTGTAAAGAACTTTTGCAGCCAGCTTGAACACATTTTTACCGTTGATGATTTAACATATCTCGCGAGGGGCGGCCGGATATCCAAAACGTCCGCTTTTGTCGGCGGCCTGTTGAATATTAAACCGCTGCTTCAGATGGAGGACGGCAAGCTTGTGCCTCTGGAAAAAATCCGCGGACAGAAGAAACTTTTCAAACGGATCATCGAGCTTATGAAAGAGCGCGGGGATGATTGGAGCAATCAAACCGTCGGGATTAGCTACGCCGCGAACAAAGAAAAAGCCACGGACATGAAACACCTGATTGAGGAAGCGTTCAAGCCGAAAGAAATCATTATGCATCCAATCAGTTCAGCAATCGGCTCGCATGCCGGCCCAGGTACATTGGCGATATTCTTTTTAAGAAAATGAGCAAACAAAAACAGTCAGACTCTGTGTCCTGACTGTTTTTGTTTGCTCATAGAATGCCGACAGCCTCATACGCCTTTTCGACTGAAACTGATTGCTTTGAGCCTTCACCGTATAAATCATTGGCAGCTTCAATCGCCGCTTGCTTCATCATGCTGAAATCTGTAGATGCCGTTACATAATATGTTAAAGCCCGATAGTAAATTTGTTCACTTGCTTCACGCCCAATCCCTTCAACCTGTACACCATGGTGCACGCCTCCTTCTGCAAGAAGATAAGCTGCTTTATTGTGAATGGACGAATTGATATGGACTCCGCCATAATCCTCTGTTCCTGTGTAGCGGTTCGAGTAATGATCTGGATTTCCCTGCTTAGATGGGTCCTCCAATGACCGCAATGAATCTCCTGCAATACCAGGAGTATAGACATCTTCGCCGATCTCCCAATCATCACGGTCAGCCATCGCGCCCATAATGTCAGAAATGGACTCATTTAATGCACCGGGTTCTCCTTGATATAAAAGACCGGCGGAATACTGTGTGACTGCGTGTGTGATTTCATGCGCGACAATGTCGAGCGATCCAGACAGCGGCTTAAATTTCGAACCGTCTCCATCCCCGTATACCATCTGGACACCGTTCCACGCAGCATTGTTCCATTGTTTGCCGACATGCACGGTAGACGTAATCCTTGCTCCGTTTTGATCAAAAGAATCACGGCCAAATGTCTTGCTGTAATAATCGTAAACGGCTTGCGCATTTGCGTGTGCGTCTACAGCCGCAGGTTCATTAAATACGGACATGCCGCTGACTATTTCTTTGCCCGTATACCCGATCAGTTGAGACAAAAGCGTAAACAAGGTTTCGTTCAGGTTCTTCGCGTCAAATGTATTGATCCCTTTTCCCCTTGTTTCGTCAGCCAAATAAAAGCGCCCATTTTGTTCTGTGACGTCAAAGCTTTTTTCATCACCTGACACGCCGATTCCTGTACCTGCCGCTTCATGAATGGCATTAAAGGACTCGATGACCTTTCCGTTTTTGGCATCGATGAAATAATGCCAATAGCCAGGCTCAGGTTCAGATGTCGAGAGTCTCACAAGGTAGGCGAGATCATATTCACCGTCGTGTGGATAGATATATAATTCGCCTTTTGGTTCCCCATCAAGATATTCGATTTTTCCAATGGAAGCCTCGAGCTCACGCCTTGCTGTATGTATTGCTTTTTTCTCAGAAATAGACGGTGTGATGGAGACGTCCTTGATTTGCGGATGCACCTTTCCAAAGAAACTTTTCACTTGTTTGTTTTCCTTCATCGCGACCGCTTGTTCAAAGCCGTAAATCGGAATTCCTTTGTAAACCTCCGTTAATTTAAAAAACGTTTGTTTTGTCTTTGGATCCTTTATGGTTTTCGAAACGCGAAAATGGCTGTTCGCATTCCCTTTGAGCTTAAACTGCGTTTGATGCTTGTCAAGGTAGGAAAATAGCGATTCTTTCTGGGTTGTGTTTTGTACCGGCTTCTGCGATGACTTTTCGATGATGTATGAAGGGGTTTGATACGTATGGTCGTATTCGATGCTTTGTTCAGCTGAGGCATGTGTTACAAAAACCATTTGGGCCGCCGTGCATAAGCCGGCCAGTAATAGAGATGTCTTGGTCAGGTTGCGCAAAACACCACATCCTTCCTATTTTGGAATCTATCATTTTTCTTCATCCTATCAAAAATACAAAAACTTGTATGTGGTGCTTCGTTCTTATTTTCCCCAAAAAAAGGGCAGAGATATTTCGCTCTGCCCTTCTTTTTCTACTCTACTAATTTTTTATTGACATAAATAATAACCCCTGCTCCATATGCCAGTATAAGCGGGGGTATGAGCTGCTCCTGACCTTGAAATGAGATAAAACTATTCAGCAAAATGAACAAACCGGAATTCAAGAAAAAGTAGCCTGCTATTCTGGCCAGCCGGTCTTTATCCCGTATACGCGCCTCGTTAAACCCAGCCAGCATCCAGGTTTGTTTTTTGATTCCGACAAAATAGGCAACCACAAAGAATAAAAGCGCGATGACAATTAATAGATAATTGATGCTGATTTCCATCTTTCAGCCTCCTACAAGATTACTTGATGTTAAGAAAAAGAAAAAAAGCGGCGCAGCTTACTGCAATCAGCAGCAGGACGACAAGCGCATTGAGGAACGGGCTCAAAAGAAGCAGCACTGCTAAAAACAGCAGATAAACCGCACCGACTCGCGAAATCGTAACAATCTCATTTTGAGAGCGCATTTTGTTTTTTCTGACACCTGCAAACATCATCAATTTTTTCCGCTTCCATACATATCCGGCGAGCACCATTAAATAAACAGCCAGCGGCAGATGTCTGAAGTCGGACGGCAGCAGCGGCAGGGCGATAATCGTGACAATGAGAAGGACCGAAAGCCAGCTTTTGCCCAATAAAGACCTCCTCCTTTTCGTCTCTCCCCCGTCACCCATCATCAATTCGGCAAGCTCCTTCGGATGAGAAAATTCAGATTCAACAGCTTTCTGCAGTTCCTCTTCACTAAGGCTGGCTTTGATTCTGTCTTGAACGAAAGCGGTGATATGCCCCTTTAATTCGTCGATAGCGTTTTCTCTCTCTACATCAGGCATATTCGCCAGCTCTGCATTTAGTTCCTCCATGTATCGGTCAATGATAAGCTGTCCATTCATAGCAAATCCCCCGATAAAGACAGTAAGGCTTGATGGGTTTCCAGGTATTTCTCCAGCCGTTCTTTTAACATTTCTTCTCCTTTTTGCGTCATTTTGTAATACTTTCTTTTCGGGCCGTCCAGTGAATCTTCCCAAAAAAATTCGATCCATCCCTTCTCGGTCATACGTTTCAGAATCGGATAAATCGCTCCCTCTGAAATAGCTAGCGCCGAGGTGGTTTTTAAGGATGACGTCAGCTCATAACCGTACATCGGTTTAGAACGCAGTAGGGATAGGATGGCCAGCTCGAAAATCCCTTTTCGAAATTGAACAATCCAGCGGTCATTAACTTGATTCGTTTTCATGGTTTAAATATATCTAAAAAAACACTATATATCAATCACATATAGCAGTGTAAAATGTCCTGTTTTTTCTTTTAACAAAAATGGGATTTCTCATACTTTTTAACCTTTTTATTACATAAATGTTTTTATATTATGAAAAGTGTAAAAACGATTCTTCAGGTTAAAAGGAGCAGTCGAATGCAGAAATCGATATCATTTTTTGTCATTTTTTCAATCCTTTGGGGTTCGCTATTTCTGTTTTCTATTATTGGCAGCTTAGGGACAACCCCGATTCCGCTGACAAAGGACTCCAAATTTCTCATGTCCAGCATCCTCCCTCAGGGCTGGGGCTTTTTTAGCAAAAACCCGCGTGATACTGCAATCGGCTTATATGAGGCTGAAAATGCCAGCGCCAAGGTCAGATGGCCCAATATGAGGGCTGACAACCTATTCGGCCTATATCGGTATGGGCGGTCACAAGGCGTTGAAATGGGCGTGATCTACAGCCAAGTCGGCAAGGAACAGTGGACAGCATGTAAAGAAAAGGACCTCGGCGCATGCAAAAGCAAAGCCAAAACCGTGCAATTAAAAACACCCGCTCCCCGCCCGCTGCTTTGTGGCAGCTACTATTTGACGAAAGAGGATATTGTTCCTTGGAGCTATTCTAAATACACCCCTTCGTCTTATCAGGTAAAAAGCATAGTCAAGGTTGTGATCTCATGCTCGAAAACATAAAACAGACCATCACCAGATGGGACGAAAGAAACCCGTGGACAAATGTATACGGCCTCGCGCGAAGCATCATTGCGCTATCCAGCCTGCTGACGCTGCTCATCAATCACCCGAGCCTCATTATGAAGCCAGCCAGCGGGATCAGCAGCTATCCAGCTTGTAAAATGAATCTCAGTCTCTTTTGCCTCGGCGAAAATAACTATATGATGTTAAATCTTTTCAGATGGGTCTGCATTGCCATTCTGGTGCTTGTTGTCATTGGCTGGCGCCCCAGAATCACCGGGGTTCTGCATTGGTATGTCAGTTACAGCCTGCAGTCATCGCTGATCGTCATCGACGGAGGCGAGCAGGCAGCAGCCGTCATGACCTTTTTATTGCTTCCCATCACGCTGACCGATCCGAGAAAATGGCATTGGAGTACGAGACCTATAGAGGGCAAAAGAACACTTGGAAAAATAACAGCTTTTATTTCTTATTTTGTGATCAGAATCCAAGTGGCGGTGCTTTATTTTCACTCTACCGTCGCTAAGCTGTCTCAGCAGGAATGGGTGGACGGAACGGCCGTCTATTATTTCGCCCAGGAAAAAACCATTGGCTTCAACGGCTTTTTTCAGGCGTTAACGAAGCCAATTGTAACAAGTCCGTTCGTGGTGATTCCGACATGGGGGACGCTGCTGGTTCAAATTGTCATCTTCGCGGCGCTGTTTGCGCCGAAGAAGCATTGGAGATTGATTTTGCTCATCGCTGTTTTTATGCATGAGATTTTTGCAGTCATGCTGGGCCTCATCAGTTTTTCGATTATCATGGCCGGCATTTTGATATTGTATCTCACTCCTATCGATTCCACGATTCAATTTACATATATTCGCAGACGGTTGTGGAATAAAAAACACAAGAAGGGAGAGGTTTCAGTTTGAAGAAGGCGTTTCTAGTATTTTTGTCGGTTGTATTGGTGACGACTGTGTTTTTGGTGAAGCAGCAAGAAAGTGTGGCACAGGCAAAGCAGCTTGAGTATTCAGGTGAGGAAATTTTTAAAGGCTTTGTGTTTGCCCAAGGGGAAGTTGGCAAACAGCTTCCAGAGGTCTTTAATAAAGCGATGACAGACAAACTCAACACAAAACAGGCAAAGGCTTTTGCCAATCAGGTTGTCGCTGATATTAAAAAAGAGGATGCTGACTTTTTTGATAACCTGAAGAAAGCTGTTTACAGCAAAGATGCATTGAAAGTGGATGAACTGCTGAAAAAAGCAGGTCAAATCGTTGAAGAAAAAGTAGAAGCAGCAAAGGAAATCGCCGCTTCCAAGGATGATACATCCAGAGTTCAGGCCGAGCTTGTCAACACTGTTGATACCGCTAACTATTTCTATTATGTTTCTTATGTTGCTGCAGCAGGTGCCCTGATTCTGATCATTCTCGCCATTGATATTACGCCGATTGCGATTTCAGACAATGTGGATCGCGAAATGGCAATCAGAACGCTGGTTGATGAATTAAACTAGACATAAAAAAACGGCTCGCTCCGCAGTCTGCTGCAGGCGAGCCGTTTTCATGCTATTTTTTCTCGTATGTCCATCCATTTTCCTGATACACTTTTCCGTTTTTCATCAAATGGCCCAGCGCGCGTTTAAAGGCGGCTTTGCTCATATTAAAACGTTCTCTGATATCATCAGGCTGGCTTTTGTCACTGTACGGCATGGCACCGTTTCTCATTCTCATATACGTTAGAATGCACTCAGCATCAACAGACATTGCATCCTGTTTTCTCGGAAGCAGCGACAAGTTGACTGAACCGTCTTCTTTCACTTGAATCACCCGGCCTGTGACTCTTGAACCCAGTCTTGGCTCCTCTTTTCTTTCTGACGGGTGAATAAAACAGCGGATACCGTCATCCGTGATCACGAATGAACCCGATGCGATCAGCCTGTACACCGTACCTGTCAGCTCTTTATTCATCAGATCTTCTGAAGCGTCGATAAACAGTTCGCTGATGATATCTTCCGGCGCTGGTTTCGCAAACATGCGCCCCCGGTTCGTCACCTTCAGCATACAGTAAAGTTTGTCCCCTTTTTGCGGCCAGACATCTTCGTACGGCGGCAAATGCTCAGTTGCGACTAGTGCGTCCTTCGATAAACCGACATCAACGAAAACGCCCATATCTTCCACTTTATCCACCACTTCAACCCAGCCATATTCATCCGCGCTGATGACCGGAATTTTCATCGTGGCCGCAAGCCTTTCCTGCTGGTCGACGTATATAAAGACTTCTACTTCGTCTCTGTCCTCGATATCCTCAGTCATTTCACTGTTATGTAAGAGAATCGTATCTTCCCCATCGGTTAAAAAGTAACCGAAGTCGGTTTGGTGATCTATACTCAAGGTTAATTGCTGCCCTGGTCTCATGCTATCGTCCTTCCTGTTCCGCTTATTCTCTGCGGATTTTGTTAACATTTTTTCCAATCATCACAAATTGATTCTTTGTTCTGTTGGAAGTTTCTCTTTATTCTACTATAATCAACACATAAGTTAAATGTTATGGAGGTTTTCATATGGCAAAAGAAAGCTCATTTGATATTGTATCCAAGGTGGAATTGCCTGAAGTGCAAAACGCAATCCAAATTGCACTGAAGGAAATCAGTACCCGATATGACTTTAAAGGCAGCAAAAGCAACATTTCTTTAGATAAAGAGGAGCTCGTCCTCGTTTCCGATGACGAATTCAAATTAAGCCAGCTGAAAGATGTGCTGGTCAGCAAATTGATTAAACGAAACGTACCGACAAAAAACATTGAGTACGGCAAGGTTGAAAACGCGTCAGGCGGAACGGTGCGCCAGCGTGCAAAGCTTGTTCAAGGCATTGACAAGGACAACGCAAAAAAAATCAATACGATCATCAAAAACTCCGGACTGAAAGTAAAGTCTCAGGTGCAGGATGATCAAGTGCGTGTCACCGGAAAAAACAAAGATGACCTGCAGCAGATTATCTCAGCTGTGCGGGGAGCAGATCTGCCAATTGACGTTCAATTTATAAATTTCAGATAAATTTTATGATTCCTATTGATTATTGTCTTTATTTTCGGTAAATTTGGAGAAAGGGAAAAACGCCAGGTATCTTTTGGCACTTCCTGACACGAAAATTTTATATCCGTTCTTATCAAGAGAAGCAGAGGGACTGGCCCGACGAAGCTTCAGCAACCGGTGTAATGGCGATCAGCCATGACCAAGGTGCTAAATCCAGCAAGCTCGAACAGCTTGGAAGATAAGAAGAGACAAAATCACTGACAAAGTCTTCTTCTTAAGAGGACTTTTTTTATTTCTCTTTTTTCCTTGCTGATGTGAATAAAGGAGGCAGACAATGGGACTTTTAGAAGATTTGCAAAGACAGGTGTTAATCGGTGACGGCGCCATGGGGACGCTCCTCTACTCCTATGGCATTGACAGGTGTTTTGAGGAGCTCAATATTTCAAAGCCGGAGGAAATTCAGCGCATACATAAAGCGTACGTTGAAGCGGGAGCCAACATTATTCAAACGAATACGTACGGGGCCAACTATATTAAATTATCCAGACACGGGCTTGAGGATGACATCAAAAAAATGAATCAGGAGGCCGTAAAGATCGCGCGGGCTTCAGCAGGCGATGCATACGTGCTTGGAACGATGGGCGGCATACGCACATTTAATAAAAACGCGTACAGTCTTGACGAAATTAAGCGCAGCTTCCGCGAGCAGCTGTATCTGCTGCTGCATGAAGAGCCGGATGGCTTGCTGTTAGAAACGTATTATGATTTGGAAGAAGCACGTGAAGTGCTGAAAATCGCGCGCAAAGAGACTGATCTTCCGATTATGCTCAATGTCTCCATGCACGAGCAAGGCGTATTGCAGGACGGAACGCCGCTTTCTGACGCATTGCGCTCGATTGCGGATCTCGGAGCTGATATCGTCGGCATTAACTGCCGCCTAGGCCCTTATCATATGATTGAAGCGCTCAGCGAAGTGCCGATTTTTGATGACGTATTCTTATCCGTTTATCCGAACAGCAGTCTTCCTTCGCTTGAAGAGGGACGGCTCGTCTATGAAACAGACGACACGTATTTTCAAAACAGCGCGTTAGAATTCCGTAAGCAAGGCGCGCGGATTATCGGCGGCTGCTGCGGCACAACGCCGAATCACATCAGGGCGATGGCGGAAGCAGTTGGCGGACTGGCTCCGATTACGGAAAAAGAAGTCAAAACCCGGGCCAAAGAATTCATTTCTGTTCATCACGAGCGAACCGAGCCCGGCCTGGATGAGATCGCAGCGAAAAAACGCTCTATTATCGTAGAGCTGGACCCGCCGAAAAAACTGAGCTTTGACAAATTTCTGTCCGCTGCTGCTGAATTAAAAGAAGCGGGAATCGATGCCCTGACACTCGCCGACAATTCTTTGGCGACCCCGCGGATCAGCAATGTTGCCTGCGGCGCCCTTGTCAAGCAGCAGCTCGATATGCGTTCCCTTGTCCATATTACGTGCCGTGACCGTAACATTATCGGCTTACAGTCACATTTAATGGGCCTTGATACGTTAGGGCTGAATGACGTGCTTGCGATTACAGGTGACCCTTCTAAAATCGGGGATTTTCCTGGTGCGACGTCTGTATATGATTTAACATCTTTTGATTTAATCAGGCTGATCAAACAATTCAATGAAGGTCTGTCTCTGTCTGGAAAACCGCTCGGCAAGAAAACGAATTTCTCAGTTGCCGCCGCATTTAATCCTAACGTCCGCCATCTGGATAAAGCGGTAAAACGGCTTGAGAAAAAAATAGATTGCGGCGCAGATTATTTTGTTTCTCAGCCTGTCTATTCCGAGCAGCAGCTTGTCGATATCCATAACGAAACAAAACATCTGAAGACGCCGATCTATATCGGCATCATGCCGCTGACAAGCAGCCGGAATGCCGAATTCATCCATAATGAAATTCCCGGCATTAAGCTGTCTGATACGATTCGCGAAAAAATGGCCCATGCCGGTGAAGATAAAGAAAAGCAAAAGACGGAAGGCCTTGCAATTGCACGCTCCCTGCTGGATACGGCATGCGAGCTGTTTAACGGCATCTACTTGATAACGCCTTTCCTCAGATCTGACTTAACCGCTGAGCTCACTTCATATATTCAGCAAAAAGATGAGCAGCGCCAAAATATCTTTTTGCATTAATCCCTTTAAAGACTGTCTGATCCAATCGGGCGGTCTTTTTCAACAGGATTCGTGTTACGATATAGAAAAACAGTCATGAGGAGGAACATTATGCTCGAAGTCAAAACCATTTCCGCGGAAGATACATATGAAATCCGGCACCGCATTCTGCGTCCCCATCAATCCATTGAACAATGCAAATATGAAGAGGATCATGCAAAAGGCTCCTTTCATCTCGGCGCATTTTTTGAAGGGAAGCTGATCAGCATCGCTTCTTTTTCCCCGCAAAATCAGCCATTAATAACAGAATCCCCAGCATATCGGCTGAGAGGCATGGCAACGCTTGAAGGGTATCGCGATCAAAAAGGCGGTAGCACGCTGATCAAACACGCGGAGCAGAAACTGGCAAAGAACGGCGTTCAGGCAGTCTGGTGCAATGCCAGAAGCCATGTGAAAGGCTACTATTCAAAGCTTGGCTGGGAAGAACTCGGCGAACCGTTTGAGATTCCCGGCATAGGCACACATATCATCATGTATAAAAAACTCGAAACAAGCAGGTGATCTGTATGAGGGTAATCGATGAGCTGATTAAGCTTCATGAAGAACATATCCCTAGTCTATTGCGGCTTTGCAGGCAAGCCGGGTGGCCGGATTACGGCGAACAAGAGCTGGCACTGCTTGTCCAGCAAGGACACTTTTTCGGCTATCAAAATGTCAGCGGTGATATTATTTCCTGCATCGGCTTGTTTTTGTTTGGCCGTCTTGCTTCTATCGGCCTCGTGATCGTGGACAAAGAATATCAACGGCTCGGTCTCGGCCGGCGTATGGTAAACGCCTGTATCACCCAAACAGATGAAAACACCGCCATCAGACTTTGCGCCACAAAAGAAGGTTTGCCGCTTTATGAAAAAGCAGGTTTTCATACGGCAGGTTCAGTGCGAAAGTACAGCTGTCACAGTTTTCAACCTTATACAAAAAAGCTTGATGCTGAACTGACATCCTTTAGAGAACAAGACTTTCACGACTTAACCGCGGCGGATCTGGCTGCCTTTGGCGGAGATCGATCAAACCTTTTGCAGCAGCTTATTTCTGCTTCATGCGAATGTATCATCGCCCGAAATCAGGACGGACAGCTCATTGGCTACGGACTTTCTGTACAGACACCGGCCAATTTGAAATTCGGCCCTATCATCGCTCCATCATCAGATGTTGCAGCACAAATAATTAACAGGCTGGCGGCCGGCAAACAAGGGCCGATGCGAATCGATATACCGAGTGAACACACGTCTCTGCATGGCAGCCTGATAGAAATGGGATTTCGTAAAGATGATGAACCTCCGCTTTTGTTCTATCAGAAAAAAGCGCCTATTCAAAATGGACACATATATGCTTTGATTTCACAGGCTCTCGGTTAACCCTCTTTTTTCCCGAACAGGTATCTTCTGTTCGGTTTTTTGCTGTCTGATCGCTGAATAAACGAAGCCATCAGGGACATTCTAAGCAGAAGAAAAGGAGTGTGCTCTGAGATGGAATCATCAAAACAAAATAACGGAATGACGATTGTAGCAATCGGTTCAATCCCTTTAATATTAACCCTAGGAAACTCGATGCTTATTCCGATTTTGCCAAAAATGAAATCTGAACTTCATTTATCACAATTTCAAGTCAGTCTCGTGATCACAGTATTTTCCTTGATTGCAGCATTTGCGATTCCGATTGTCGGTTATCTCGCAGACCGATTCTCAAGGAAAGTCATCATTATTCCCTGCTTAATTTTGTATGGTGCCGGCGGTTTGTTAGCCGGGTTTGCGGCAGGTTTTTTTGACAATGCCTACCCTTGGGTCATGGCAGGACGAGCGTTACAGGGAATCGGGGCAGCCGGAACCGGCCCAATTGCCATGGCACTGACGGGAGATCTGTTTAAAGGCGCCCAGGAGAGCAAGGTGCTCGGCCTTGTTGAAGCTTCAAACGGCATGGGGAAAGTGCTATCGCCGATCATTGGCTCGCTGATCGCCCTGCTTGTCTGGTATGGCGCGTTTTTTGCCTTTCCTGTGTTTTGTATCATTTCGATCGTACTGACTTGGATTTTTATTAAAGAAAAGAAAAAGGAAAAAGAACCGCCACCAATCGGAAAATATGCAAAAGGGCTGTTAAGTGTCTTTAAACATGAAGGCAGATGGCTGTTTACCGCTTATTTAGCCGGTGCGACCTGTTTGTTTACTTTATTCGGCATCCTGTTTTATCTCTCAGATGTTCTTGAAAAAACATACGACACCGACGGCGTGAAAAAAGGCTTAATTTTAGCGATCCCGCTTTTGGTTATGTGTGTGACGTCCTATACAACAGGAAGCAAAATCGGGCAAAAGCAATCGTTAATGAAAAAGCTGATCGTACTTGGATTGGCGTTCATGACCGTATCCTACGCGGCACTGTCATTCATTGAAAATCTTGTCCTTTTTATCAGTGTTCTTGTACTGAGCAGTATAGGCTCAGGTCTTGTCCTTCCTTGTGTGAACAGTTTCATTACCGGGGCTGTCGGCAAAGAAAGACGGGGATTTGTCACCTCGCTGTACGGCTCTGTACGTTTCTTAGGGGTAGCGATCGGTCCTCCGATTTTCGGCCGCCTGATGCAATGGTCCAGACCCGGCATGTTTTTAAGCATCGCGGGATTGACTCTCGTTGTCGGGATTCTTGTGATGATGCTCATCCATGTGAAGCAAAACAATGAAGAAACAAAAGAAAAAGAAGGCCCTAAAATGGCTGGCAATCGGCTCCAGCCCGCTGAGGAAAGGTAGCACCCAGTGTGAAAATTGTACGGATTGAAACCTTTCCGCTATTTCATCGATTAGAAAAGCCATACGGAGATGCCAATGGGTTTAAACGATATCGGACTTGTTATCTCATCAGGATTATCACCGAAAGCGGGATAGACGGCTGGGGAGAATGCGTTGATTGGCTCCCTGCTCTCCATGTCGGTTTTACGAAGCGGATCATCCCATTTCTATTAGGAAAACAGGCTGGCAGCCGCCTGTCATTAGTGCGCACGATTCAAAAATGGCACCAGCGGGCGGCCTCCGCTGTAAGCATGGCGCTGACAGAGATTGCAGCCAAAGCTGCGGATTGTTCGGTTTGCGAATTATGGGGCGGGCGATACAGAGAGGAGATTCCTGTGTACGCGTCTTTTCAATCGTACTCAGACTCCCCGCAATGGATCAGCCGCTCAGTCTCCAATGTTGAAGCCCAGTTGAAAAAAGGTTTTGAGCAAATCAAAGTCAAAATTGGCGGGACTTCATTCAAGGAGGATGTCCGGCACATCAATGCGCTGCAGCATACAGCAGGCAGCTCCATTACGATGATTCTGGACGCAAACCAAAGCTACGATGCCGCTGCGGCTTTTAAATGGGAGCGCTATTTCTCCGAATGGACGAACATTGGCTGGCTTGAGGAGCCTTTGCCCTTTGATCAGCCGCAGGATTACGCTATGCTTCGAAGCCGTTTGTCTGTTCCTGTTGCCGGCGGAGAAAACATGAAAGGCCCGGCGCAATATGTGCCTCTCCTTTCACAGCGCTGTTTGGATATCATTCAGCCCGATGTCATGCATGTCAACGGAATTGATGAGTTTCGGGACTGCCTCCAGCTCGCGCGTTATTTCGGCGTCAGAGCATCCGCCCATGCATATGACGGATCGCTCTCACGGCTCTATGCTTTATTTGCACAAGCCTGTCTGCCCCCATGGTCTAAAATGAAGAACGATCACATTGAACCGATCGAGTGGGACGTCATGGAGAATCCTTTTACAGATCTCGTCAGCCTGCAGCCTTCAAAAGGAATGGTCCACATCCCGAAAGGAAAAGGCATTGGCACAGAGATCAATATGGAGATCGTCAATCGCTACAAGTGGGATGGCTCAGCCTATTAAGCTGGGCCATTTCTTTATTTTGAGACATAAATAATGGACAGCCTCATAAAATGAAAACAGCGGACAAGTCTTTTCATAAAGGAGCAAATGACTTAATGGCTGAACTGCTGATGAAAGCAAAACTTACGTTTATGATTGTCGTAGGCGGCGTACTACAAGGACTCGGCATGTCCTTGTTTTTATTTCCGCATGATATTCCGACAGGCGGTGCAGCAGGTATTGCGGTGCTATTGCATTATCTGTTTCAAATCCCCCACGGATTTTCAGTGTGGGCTGTGAATGTATCAATGCTTTTTACCGCTTTAAAATGGCTGGAGATGAGAACATTCACCGGCACCCTCGCTTCTATCACCGTCACCTCTGTCTCGGTATTGATCTTTGATGCAGTTTTTCCTGATATCACATCTAACCTGTGGCTTGATCTGGCAAGCGGCGCAGTGTTATTGGGACTCGGAATCGGACTTTTATACAAATATAAAATTTCGAACGGAGGATTCGGAGCCCTTGCTCTGATGATTTCTATCTACCGCGGCGGGAATCCTGGAACGATCCTGCTCATCATGAATTGCATCATTTTTATGGTCACCGCGTCTATTATTGACTGGGGCATCGTCATTCAAGCCCTCATATGCCAGGTGATATCGACAAGAGTCATCGACTTCATCTACAACATCCGCCTGACCTCACTTCCCTATCTCACGCCTATGTACCGCCATAAAAAATAATAGGCAGAGGCTCTCTTCACGACGAGAGCCCCGCAGCCGCTATTTTACAGAAAAAAGGTATCGGATCTTAGCCCTAAACGCAGCGTTTCCAACGCGATGGCATCATGAAATGGAATATTGGCCAGATTCACATTCGGCCCGATTTTTTGAATAAACCCTTGCTGAAGCGTTTTGTTAGGCGCTTCAAAAATCAGCCTGTTGATATCAATATCCGAGGAAATGATGTCGTCAACAATTTGAAACCTGACATCGCCGCTGCTGGAACAGATCCCTCCCGTTCCGCTTTCTCTGGCTTCTGTAATCACTTTTTCCGCGCCCGCTTCCATATCCTCAACGATATATTCAAGCCATTCCTCAGAGCTTTGCCGGCTTGCTAATTCCGCATCCTTGCTGCCCACCTCACTGAGCACAAGAAATTCATCAGAAAAATCGGCAATGTAAGCCGCTTTCTCTTTATTTGTCATCGGGAGCGTACCGTTTGAAATCTCAATATATTCACAGCCGAAATAGGTGCAGTACCGATGAAATTCATTCACTTTTTTCTGGCTTACGTACTTTTCAAACAGTGTGCCGCCAAAGAAAAATGTAATGTCATGTTCTTTCAGTGTGCTGATTTTTTCTTCAAGATCTTTCGTAAGTAATGATGTGCCCCAGCCGAATTTCACAAAATCAATATAGTCGGACGCTCCGGCTATCGCATCTTTGAAAAATTGCAAGGGATAGCCGTTATCAATTAAAATGGACTGCCCGGTTTCTCTCGGCTTGTTTGTTCTCACTGGCAATTCTAGTGAAAAATCATTCATATTATGACCCTCTCTATCGTTGGAACTTCTCCATCTTGTTTCACTTTCATCACGAAATCGCCCGTCAGTTCTTTTGTACAGTAAACGATGTCTTCCGAATCAAACAATGGCTGGCGGCAGTCAAAAAACTTCTCCGCAACAGAAGAGCCTTTTATTCTTTCAATCGCCTCCGCAGCCGTTACCACATTTGTCCCTTCAATGATGCCTTTGATATACTCCGCACATGCCATATCGTCATCACCGGATGGATGGGAAGCCACTATGTTTATGACACAATCGTTTGCGACGAGCTTTTTCACATGCTGTGCCGTTGTTTTGGCATTGGAAAATCCAGTTACGAACAGATGCTTTGCGTTCAGCGCCCCCAATGCTGCTGTGACGCCGTTTGTTGTTTTCTGGATCAGGCTTTTATCCGTCATATTCTGCCCAGCCATACGTTTTGGAGAATTATCTAAATCAAATCCGCTGATACCGACCCCCTTTTCCTCTCCCGTCAAAACATAATCCGGATAGGTGTCTTTCAGCGCAAAGGCTTCATCAGCTGTCCGGACCAACAAAATCTCTTTCGCCCCGCCGATAAACGCATAATGGGCGACCGTAAAGGCTCTGATGACATCAATGACGATGTTAATGTCCGCCGGGGCAAGCGAATGATGATGCCCCTGATAAATGGCAATCGGCATACTACCTCTCCTTGGGCATAAAACCATTTTGCTAAAAAGCATATTCAGCCGGGCTCTTAATGGTTCCGCACCTCATTTTAGGCGGGCGCTGCACCTAAAACCTGAACCTTTATGCAAAAAATGAATAGTCTGCCTATAACTCGATCAATAGATAAAAAAAGCAGATGCAAACGGGGGGAAAACATTGAACAAAACCATCACATATGACACATGGAACGACATGCTGTCCAAACAGATAACGGATCAATTGATCGATGAGCTCGATGTGTTGAAATGGGCTTACCGAACGTACGGAGAAAAGATTGTGTACGCATGCAGCTTTGGCGCAGAAGGAATGGTGCTTCTCGACTTAATATCAAAAATCAACAAACACGCACACATCATCTTTTTGGATACTGGGCTTCATTTTCAGGAAACATATGAGCTGATCGAAACCGTCAAAGAGCGATATCCGGGATTTGCAATCCAGATGCTCGAACCCGAGCTGAGCTTAACAGAACAGGGGACGAAGTACGGCGGAGAGCTGTGGAAGCATAACCCGAACCTCTGCTGCCAATTGCGGAAAATCGAACCGCTCAAAAAGCACCTGTCCGGCATGACAGCTTGGATTTCAGGACTGCGCCGAGAGCAGTCACCAACGAGAAAACATATTCAATACGTAAACCTGGACCAGAAGTTTGAGCTCATCAAAATTTGCCCGCTCATCCACTGGACATGGGATGACGTTTGGACGTACATCCGCCTGCACAATTTGCCTTATAACAAACTGCACGATCAACATTATCCGAGCATAGGCTGTGAAATGTGTACACTGCCTTCCCCGGACCCGAACGATGAGAGGGCTGGAAGATGGGCCGGACGGGAGAAAACAGAATGCGGCCTGCATCAAGAATAGCGGATGGCAGGTTCTTGATGTGAGAATCGAAATGATGTTGAGACGCTGATGTCAAACTTTCATTAACTGCAGAAAAGAAAACAAGGAAACGTATAATTGGAGGTTGAACACGTTGAATGGAAACGAACCCCACGGAGGGGTATTAATCAACCGCTGTGATCCCGCATGCCATTTTGAAGGGTGCGCGTGCCAAGCAGAGCTGGATCAGCTTGCACTGAGTGATCTGGAGCTTATTGCGATCGGCGGCTACAGCCCGTTAACAGGTTTTTTGGGAGAAAAAGATTATCATTCCGTTGTGAAAGAGATGAGGCTGGCAAACGGCTTGCCGTGGAGCCTGCCGATTACGCTGCCTGTCGGAGAAAAAACAGCAAGACAGCTGTCTGCCGGAGATCACGTCAAGCTTGTGAAAGACGGTGTTACCTACGGCATGATCACAGTCACCGATATATACCAGCCTGATAAAACACAAGAAGCACTGTCTGTTTTTAAAACAAACGATCCTGCCCACCCAGGCGTAAAAAAATTGCTGGCGCGCCCGGATTACTATATCGGAGGGCCTATCACGGTCAGCAGCCTGCCTGACAAATCTTTCGAACAGTTTTATGCAACGCCCGCTGAAACAAGAGCGGCCTTTCAAAAACTCGGCTGGAAAACGATTGTCGGCTTTCAAACCAGGAACCCTGTTCACAGAGCGCATGAATACATTCAAAAAACAGCGTTAGAAACGGTCGACGGTCTGCTGCTTCACCCGCTTGTCGGAGAAACAAAGTCAGACGATATCCCCAGCGATATCAGAATGGAGAGCTACCAGGCTTTGCTTAATCACTATTATCCAAAGGATCGTGTCATGTTATCGGTTTTCCCTGCCGCCATGCGTTATGCAGGTCCGCGGGAAGCGATTTTCCATGCGCTCGTCCGAAAAAATTACGGCTGCACCCATTTTATTGTAGGCCGTGATCACGCGGGTGTCGGCAGCTACTATGGAACATACGACGCCCAAAATATTTTTCAATCATTCACAGAGGAAGAGCTGGGCATCAAGCCGCTGTTTTTTGAGCACAGCTTTTATTGCCGAAAATGCGGAAACATGGGCACCTCCAAAACATGTCCGCACAGCCCGAGAGACCACATCCACTTATCAGGCACAAAAGTGAGAGAGCTTCTCCGCCAAGGCAAAAAGCCGCCTAAAGAATTCAGCCGGCCTGAGGTCGCAGCCGTGCTGATCAAGGGACTTCACCAACAGCCTGTTGCCATCAAGCAAAACAGCGGGGAATTGCAATGACACACAATCCGAACATCATTTGGCATCCCGCTGCCATCTCAAAGTCTGACAGACAGTCCTTAAACGGACACAAAAGCTGCGTCCTTTGGTTTACAGGTTTGTCCGGCTCCGGAAAATCGGTGCTGGCCAATGCTGTCGATGAAAAGCTTTACCGCAAGGGCATTCAGAGCTACGTGCTTGACGGTGATAATATCCGCCACGGCTTAAACAAAGATCTTGGATTTCAGACTGGTGACAGGATTGAAAACATCCGCCGGATCGGAGAAGTGGCGAAGCTGTTTGTCGACAGCGGGCAAATGATTTTAACGGCTTTTATTTCTCCATTCAGAGAGGATCGGGACATGGTTAGAGCGCTCTTTCCTAAAGGTGAGTTCTTCGAAATTTATGTGAAGTGCCCGCTGCATGTTTGTGAACAGCGCGATCCAAAAGGGCTTTATAAAAAAGCGCGAAACGGAGAGATCAAACATTTCACCGGGATCGATTCTCCGTATGAAGCGCCGCTTTCACCCGATTTCATCATTGAGTCAGACCAGACCTCTATTTCCGATGGAGCTGATTTCATCATTAACGCACTGCAAAACAGAGGAATTATATAAAAAACCCGATCAATGTCGGGTTTATTCTTATGAGTTGGAGAACTGCGCAATCAAACTGTTGATCTTCTCTTTTTCCTCATAAAATGCTCCGTGCCCGCTGTTTGCAAACGGAACCAATTCCGACTGTTTGATGCCGCGCTTCAATTCTTTCGCAAAATCAAACGGCGCAATTCTATCCTTTCTCCCGTGCAGGATCAGCGTCGGCACCTTGATTGCAGCAAGTTCCTTTCTGAGATCTTCGTCTCTTAATGCGATGCCCGAGTGGATCGTCCCGTAGGAGGAGGCCTCCAGCATCAGATTGAGAAACCACTGTCTAAGCTCTGGAGACACTTTTTTCTCAAAAAACTGTTTCCCTAAATCAGCCAGTGTTTTGGGCCGATCAGCTTTGAACAATTCAATCATATCGTCAATATCCTGCTTCCTCATCCCGTACGGATAACCCGGGCGTTTTGTAAACGCGGGGGCCGCCGCAGACAGTAAAATCAGCTTATCAACATCGGCTCCTTCATGCCTTGCCATATAACGGATTGCAATGGCGCCGCCCATTGAAAAACCGGCAAGAATCGCATTCTCAAGCTGCAGCGTATAAATGACTGCTTTCACATCATCGGCCATCGTGTCATAATCGTAGCCTTCCCAAGGGCGGTCAGATTGCCCATATCCCCGTAAATCAACGCCGATAAAACGAAATCCCCTTTTCGGAAGCTCATTCATTTGATATTCAAACATCTTATGATTCAACGGCCACCCGTGCAAAAAGATGATCGGCCTTCCATGTCCGATATCCTCTACAAACAGTGTCACATGCTCCTCGGTTTTGATGTAATGCCCCATTCCGCATTCCTCCTGTTCCCTTTGGCTTTCCCGGCCTGTAAACGCCTTGACGTATAGGAAGCTTTCCATTTATGCTTACAAAACAAGCTGGCTGCTGTACCAAGAAAAGGCTCTTCACGATTTACTATATGTATCAATTTCCTTAACGATCTATTAAATTGAACCCGGAAGCCTCTGTTTTTCGGGCAGCAAAGGATGTCATCACATGAATAAAATCGCAATTCAAAAACCAAACATACCGGAAAACCTGCAAACCGCAGATTTTCATGATGCCGTGACGCAGGATGATGTAATCAGCATGCATTTGTTTGAAGATTGTACAATCTGCGGCGAAGATATCGAAAGACTCTGTGTGGAAAAAACGGTATTCAGAAATGTCGTCTTTATCGATGTGTCTTTTCGGCATATTGAACTGACCGATGTGATCTTTGAAAAATGTGATTTATCAAACGCCGATTTCAGCGGGGCTGTCATTCACAGAACTTCAGTTAAGCAGTCAAAAATGGTTGGAATGAATGTGGCGGAAGCAACGCTGCGGAATGTTTCATTCGAGGAATGCCACGGACATTTCAGCTCATTTTCGTACTCAAATATGAAACAAGTTCGATTTGACCACTGTGCTCTTATGCAAAGTGAATGCAGCAATACGGTGCTCCAGCAGACACACTTTGACGGATGCGAATTGGAAGGCGCCAGCTTTACCGGCACATCCCTTCAAAACATGGACATCAGCACGTGCCGTTTTGAACAGCTTCATGTCTCCCTCGACAAATTGAAAGGCTGCAAAATCGCACCTGAGCACGCGATTGCCTTCGCCAGGGCACTGGGAGCTGTCATCGTATAACCAAAGCTTAGGACATCATCAGGCAGCGTGCTGTTTCAGCTGCCGCTTTAATGCCAGTTTCCAAATCTCCAAGAGATGCATAGGAATATGACAGCCTGATGCTGTTTCGGTCTTCACCGTCATAAATGTAGCCGGGATTCACAAGCACCTGCCGTTTCAGCAATCCATAAAAGAAACGGCTGACAGGCAGGTTTTTGTGAAATGTCACCCAAATATAAAAGCCGCCTGCGGGAATCCGCCACGTGGCAATGTCCCCGGCATACCGCTCGAGAAAATGAACGGCGGCGTCTCTCCTTTCTTTAAGCTTCCTGCGTACCCAAGTCAGATGCTCTTCATAATACCCCTGTGACAGCCACTCGGCAGCCGCCCACTGGGACAGGCCGCTTGATCCGTAGTCTGTCTGCATTTTAATGTCCGCCAGCCTTTCAATAACCGGCTCCGGACCGGCAAGCCAGCCGATTCGCAGACCGGGGCTAACCGTTTTTGAAAACGTGCCCAGATACAGAATATTGCCCTCATGATCCATTGCTTTCAACGGCTGCGGAGGTTTTTCTTCAAACCATAAATCACCGTACGCATCATCCTCAATGATGGGCAGCTGCTCTTTTTTTGACAGGCTGATGATCTCTTTCCTTCGCTGCTCTGACATGACTGTGCCTGTCGGATTATGAAACGACGGAATCGTGTAAAGCAGCTGTCCTCCATATTGTTTTCGATTAGAAGAAACAAGCCCCGCTTTGACCCCTTCATCATCCATCGGCAAGCCGCGAAGCCGCATCCCAGCTGATTGAAATACATGCAAGGATTGAAGGTAGGACGGCTTCTCCGTCAAAATGACAGAATCTCGTTTTAAAAGTCCAATTGAGATGAGCTGAAGTGCCTGAAGTGCACCGGACACAATTAAAATTGCAGACGGTGACACATGGATCTTCTTTCCTTTTAAATGGTCGGCCACTGCCTCCCGCAGCTGACGGTTTCCTTTCGGCTGCTCATATCCTAAAGACAGGGCGCCCGGATTGATTTGCTGAAACATCCGTCCAATTGTGTCAGCAGGCACAAGATCCGATGAAAGTTCTCCAGTTCCTAATCTGATGATATCCGCTCTTGGTTCGTTCTGATTAATAGCTTGAATGATGGAAGAATTGGCGCGATGAATGCCCGAACGGACGTAATCGCTCCAATCAAGCGGAGGCTCAGCCGCCAGCACGCTCCAAGTACTGTTTACAACCTTCGTACCGCCGCCTCTTCTTCCCTCTAACAAGCCTTGAGACGTGAGTTCATCTATGGCTGCTGTGACTGTGCTGCGGTTGACTTGAAACATGCCGGCCAGCGTTCTCTGTGAGGGGATTTTCGTCCCTACAGCCCACTCTCCGTGAAGAATCTTGTCTTTCATATATTGTTCGATCTGCCGATGCAGCGGAACATCCGACTTTCGGCTTGGCTGCCATTGCGACAAGGTCATGCCCCCCTTTTTTACACATTATACATTTGGCTGGTTTCTAACCCAACCAAATGGCTGGAGACTTTAGTGACAATCTCTCTTATGATTGAAAAAAAATGTGAAAGGAGCTTTTTCAGCATGAATGCAATCATTCACGGAATTGTGCTCGCGTTTGGCTTAATTTTGCCGCTGGGAGTGCAGAATGTGTTTATTTTTCAGCAAGGCGCGTGGCAAAAGCATATTTTGCGGGCTCTCCCAGCTGTCATCAGTGCTTCAGTCTGCGATACCCTGTTAATCGTATTAGCCGTTGCGGGCGTGTCTGTCATTGTGCAGGAGCTGCCTGTGTTTGAGACAGTCATGATGGCCGGCGGATTTTTATTTTTGCTTTATATGGGCTGGGTGACTTGGAACAGCCGTCCGAACACAAGCCAAAATGAGAAACATACGTTCACACCAAAAAAGCAAGCAGCGTTTGCGGCCGCTGTTTCTCTTTTAAACCCGCATGCCATTCTGGACACGATCGGCGTCATCGGCACGAGCTCTCTTCAATATTCGGGGCTTGAGAAATGGCTCTTTATGGCCGCCTGCATCGCTGTGTCTTGGATTTGGTTTATCAGCCTTGCAATAGCGGGCCGGTTGTTTCAGACGATAGATACGAGCGGCAGGCTTATGCTGATCGTAAACAAATGCTCTGCAGCGGTAATGTGGGCAGCGGCAGGATATTTTGGGGTGTCACTCTTTTGCAATTGAAGGAGAAACAGATGAAAAAAACGAATTTCTTAGAAAAGGGGGCATGCTGATGACTGATGCAAAACAGTTTTATGACTATCATTCTTGGGCAAACAAGAAAATATTTACCCATATCGAAAACCTGCCGGAGGAAACTGCCTATCAAGAAGTAAAGAGCGTATTTCCTTCTGTCAGCGACGTGCTGCTTCATATGTGCAGGGCTGACTACATTTGGCTGAATGTTCTTTCGGGAGTGGCCTACCAAGAGATTATAGACAGCGCAGGCAAATTAGAGTCCGCGCAAGGTAATATGGCAGCGATTAAACAGCACGCTGCCGAGCTGGAGTCACAGTATCATGATTTCTTCAGCCGCCAGACGGACTTAGAACAGACCTTCACAATGCAGCATCCGAAACTAGGTACACTGGAATCAACCTATGCAGACACTATCCTGCATGTCGTCAATCACGGGACTTACCATAGAGGGAACGTAACCGCCATGCTGAGACAGCTGGACCATTCAGGCATACCTACTGATTATATGTACTATTTATATGAGAAAAGAGAAAGCAAGGGCTAAAATGTCCTTGCTTTTTTTGTGGAAAGCCTCAAATGCAACATATTAGCTTTTACATACCTGTATAAGCGCGCTTCAATCTAGCTGTACCGGCCTGCCGCTTCGAAAGGAATTGGTTGCGGCGATACCCACTTCTAAATTGATCGTCGCATCAATATCAGTCACAATCGGTGTTTTTCCATTCCGAACACACTCGGCGAAATGCTGAAGCTCCAAGCAGTAGGCTTCATGAAAACGAGTTTGAAAGTCTGGAATGATATCAAAACTGCTCCCTTTAGCCGATAGGATGGTCACATGTTGATGTCTCAATGTCCCTATGAAAATACTGCCCTCTGTCCCGATCACCTCCGCCCGGATGTCATGTCCGTATGGAGAGGTTCTGCTTGCCTCGACGTCCCCCGCTGCGCCGGAGTCAAATTCAATATACGTCAGCGCCTGATCCACATCGCCATACTGCTCCATAAACGGATTGTTCAGAATCCTGCCGTGTCCTGAAACAGAAGTGATTTCCGCCCCTAGCAAATAACGGGCAATATCATAGTCATGGATGGAACAGTCGATAAAAATTCCACCGCTGTGTTTGATAAATTCTGCGGGAGGCGCGCCTTGGTCGCGCGTAAAGCCTTTATAATAGATAGGTTTGCCGATTTCTCCAGCGTCGATCCGCCGCTTGGCATCTGCGTATGCTGGATCGAACCGTCTCATAAAGCCGACTTGGCAGATGACACCTGTCTCTTTCACTTTTTCAGAAACTGCTCTTGATTCCTCAAGGCTTAATGTCAGCGGTTTTTCAACGAAGATCTGTTTGCCGTTCTCGGCAGCTTTGATGATCATATCACCATGTGTGCTTGTCGGCGTTACGATAATGACAGCGTCAATGCCGGTATCTTCTAACACTTCATACGGGTCCTCTGACCATTTTTCGATACCGAGTTCTCTGGCAACCTGCTCTGCTCTCCCTTTTAACGGATCACCGACACAAACCAGCTTTGCCCCCGGCACACTGGTGACGAGATTTTTCGCATGATAATAACCGAGCCTTCCTAATCCCAATACTGCGCACCTTACTTGATGTTCCACGTCCCATCCTCTCCTTTTTCTTACAGGCTCGCTTTGGGAAAGCGCTTTCTCTTAACAGCTAAAAAAACAGCGGTTCTATCCGCTCTGCCATTTTGCGCAAGCGCTTTCTCAAAAGATGGTTTCATTTTACACTGCCTTTGGTTTACACGCAATATGTTTTTTTGGCTTCAACTGTCATAATGAAAAAACCCGCTCATTAGCGGGCTCATGTGTTGAGCGGTGATGTAGAATGTCTGACTACAAGCTCAGGCGGGAGCACTATTTTTTGTTTCGCCTTTCGTTTTCCCTCTATTGCTTCTGCCAGCAGTTCGATGACGCTCCGCCCCATCTCTTTTATCGGCTGGGCTACGGTTGTCAGGGGCGGAGCCGCCATTTCTGCGAGTATCGTATTATCAAAACCAATGATAGAAAGATCATCCGGCACTTTTAAGCCTCTTATTCTCGCAGCTTGTATGGCGGCACAAGCCAATACGTCGTTGAAGGCAAAAATAGCAGTCGGAGCGTTTCTGTCGAGCAATTTTCCCGCTTCTTCCTTGCCGCTTTCCAAGGAAAACCGCGTCTGGATGATAAGTGATTCATCAATGGGCACGCCCGCTTCCTCCATCGCCTGACGGAAGCCTTTGATTCTATTTTTTTCGCCTGTCGTTGACCCGTCTCCGATAATGCAGGCGATGTTCGTGTGGCCGAGTGACAGAAGATGCTTGGCAGCCTCATATCCGCCACGAACGTCATCTATCACAACAATATCCATCGGAAGAAGCGGCTTATCCTGAGAAATCATGGCAATCGGAATGTGTTCACTGGCGATTTCCTCCAAAGCAGACATACTGTCATGGCTTTCAATCCCTGTTGCAAAAATAATGCCATCCACCTTTTTCTGTTTCAGCACAGAAAAATACTTTGTTTCTTTTTTCGGATCGTAATCGGTGCTGCAAATCAACATTTGAAAACCGAGCTCATCCGCTCTTTCCTCAATGCTTTTGGCCAGTTCGCCGTAAAACGGATTTGAAATATCAGGCGCCACGAGAGCAATCATATTCGTTCGTTTTCCCGTTAACGCCGCGGCGTGGACATTGGGCGTGTATGCCATTTCATTCATGACATTCATGACCTTCTGCCGTGTTTTATCGCTGATTCTCCCCGTATTGTTTATCACACGGGACACAGTTGTGATCGAGACACCCGCCGCCTTTGCCACATCGTAAATTGTTGTTTTCATGTTCATCCCTCGTCTGGTTATTGAACTTTCCGGCTGACAATTTTCCGGTATTCAATTGGTGAAATGCCTTCTATCTGCTTAAAGAGTTTTGAAAAGTATGTCGGATCTTCCATTCCGACCGTTTCCGCAATAACGCCCATTTTATCATTTGTAGAGGATAAAAGACGCTTCGCTTCCGTCATTCTCACCCGGTTCGTGTATTGTGCCGGAGTTACGCCGAGCACCTGCTGCATGCAGCGGCTCACATAATCCTGATGATAGTGAAGGGCGAGCGACAGATCCTTGATTGTCGTCTTTTCCTTATAGTGCTCCTGTAAGTACCGGGCCGCCTCCCAGGCTACCCGCTCTTTCGCAGACGGTATTTGGAACGCTTCTTTTTGAAGATGCAGCATCAGCTCCTCAAATAAGATTTGCTTTCTGAGCGGCAAATCAGAGTTTTCCGCGGAGTAATCAATCAGTCTTTCAAACTGCTGGGCCATAAACTGCGGGCGCTGCACCTTGCCTTTTCTCGGCAAAGCCAATCCGTAGCGGGCCGGCTCTTCGAAGCTCCCTTTTTCCTGCTGAAGATCAGACCAGTTGCTGCCTCCCTTTGCCGTAAATTCATATCGATGTTCATTGAAGTGAAGCCAATAGTAGGAGGTTGCTTCATCACTGCCCTTCGTCCCGTAGTGTTCAAGACCGGGAGAAAGCAAGATGTACTCGCCGCCTTCAACAGAAAACGATGTTTCATTTTCCGTTATATATAACGTTCCCTGTTTGACATATATCAGATCAAACACGGAGAATACACGTTTCACATGGGTTTCTCCTTTTTTAAAAACCCCTTCCCCAGCTGCGATAAATACCGGAAAAGGCGGGACTGTAAACAGGATGCGAGGCATTTGAATCATCCTCCTTTTTAAGTCGGATTTTTACAAGAAGTATCGTTTCTATCCCTTTTTATTATAAGGAAATGGAGGTACACTTTAAAACGTTGATTTTATTTACGAAAGGGGTTAGACACTATGAAACAAGCTGTCTTCAAATCAACTGCTTTGAAAAAACCCGCTGACAAAACGTTCTCATTATTTTCGCTTACTTGGCCGATCTTTATTGAGGTCTCATTATATATGTTTATGGGTAATGCCGATACACTGATGCTCAGCCAATACTCGGATAACAGCGTGGCAGCAGTCGGCGTCAGCAACCAGATTTTAAATTTAATTATCGTGATGTTCAGCTTTATCGCAACAGGAACGACCGTTATCATTTCACAATTTCTAGGCTCACGGCAAAAGAAAGAAGCCATGGAAGTCGCTTATGTGTCAATCGGCGCCAACTTCTTCATCAGCCTGGCCATCAGCGCCGTCGTCTTTTTCGCGGCTGTCCCTCTGCTTCATATGATGGGATTATCAGACGCACTGATGCCTGATGCGAAAGTCTTTTTACAAGTTGTCGGAGGTCTGTCCTTTATTCAGGCTTTAATCATGACATTCAGCGCGATCTTAAAAAGCTACGGCTACACAAAAGATACAATGTTTGTCACTATCGGCATGAACATTTTAAACATTGCCGGAAACTTTGTTGTGATTTTCGGTTTGTTCGGCTTTCCTGTTCTCGGCGTTGCCGGTGTGGCCATGTCCACATCTATCGCCCGCGTCATCGGATTAATCGCGATGATTGTGATTGTCAACAAACGCATTCAGCTGAAGATGTCGCTGAAAAAAGTCTTTCATATGCATAAAGAGCATTTGCGCAAGCTGCTGAAAATCGGCATTCCTTCTGCGGGAGAGCAGCTTTCATACAACCTTTCGCAAATGATTGTTACGTATTTTATCGCCATCATGGGCGCGCAGGCGTTGACAACAAAAGTGTATACGCAAAATATTACGATGTTTATTTTGCTGTTCGGCACTGCGATCAGCCAGGGTACACAAATCTTAATCGGCCGTTATATCGGCGGCAAACAATTTGATGCCGCTTATGAGCGCTGCATGAAGAGCTTATATTGGGCACTCGGAATTGCTGCGGCTACCTCTGTTTTGATGACGATCTTTTCAAAAGACCTGATCGGACTCTTCACACAAAGCCCTGACATTATAGCAACTGCAAGCCTATTAATTGCCATGACCATTATCCTTGAACCAGGCCGCTCGTTTAATGTCATTATCATTAACTCTCTGCGGGCCGCGGGGGATGCGAAATTCCCGGTTTACATGGCAATGATTTCAATGTGGGGCATCGGCCTCCCGCTTGCTTATCTTTTCGGCATCCACCTCGGTTTCGGTCTTGCCGGCATTTGGATTTCTTTTATCGCGGATGAATGGGTCCGGGGAATCTTAATGTACAGAAGATGGCGCTCACGTATTTGGATTCAAAAAGGTATGGCGTAACACCCGGCTCAATCAAGGCCGGGTGTTTTTTAGATATCAGACAGAATCTGCTTCACTTCGGTCTCTGTGAGAGCGATGTGATGTTGAAATACATCGTGCTTGTTCGCCCGGATTTTTTCTAAAACAGCCCGGTACAAATGAAGAGCGGCTTTCACCGTTTTTTGAGAATACTGCGGAAATAGCGGCAAGGCATCCTGACACTCTTCAAGGTAGGCTTCTGCTTCAAAAGCGATATACTCCCACGTCATTGTGAACGCTTTATTTACGGTGCCTTTTTGGAGATCAGCCTCTGTATAGCCGAATTGCTGCATTACCTGACGGGGAATGCGGTTTTTTTGCTGATCTGTGCCAAGATCACTTAAGAAGCGAACCAGCTGTATGGCCAAGCCGAGAGAGACGGCTGCTTGTTTGAGCTGATCTTGTTTTCGGCGTGTCAGTATCGGCAGCAGCATCAATCCGGCTGCACCGCCCGTCCGATATGCGTACATGAGCAGTTCATCAAGGTCATCATACGGCTTGGCGTCTTCTTTTTGTGCGGCAATAAACTCCCGAAAAGGTTCGCTTTCCAATGTAAAGGTCCGATACGCATGATCAAAAGCCTTCCATAGATGCTGTTTACCGTTATTTGTCCTTTGGTAAACATGATCAGCTTTAGCTTCAAATGCGGGCAATACCTTTTCGTCTGCACTGGCCGCCGTGTGGCAAAACGACAATACTGCCCAAGAGGCTTGTCTTTGCTTTAGCGGGAGATATGATAATGCTTTGAAACAGGCTGGCGCGTATTCGCCAACAATCTGTCCGCATTGCTGGTAAGCTTCTTTTATCTCTTTCATTTTCTCACTCCTATGTATCACTGCTTCTTCAAGTCTAGTATGTTTTTTCCTAATTGTATATGAAGAAAATGCCGATTCTTACTTTGTAAAAGTAACAAGACGCACAGCATCATCGACGAGATATGCATTATTATTTTTAATGCCATACAACAGGTAGAATGTAAACATTTCTCAATCATCACTTCAATAACGGAGGAATCACGGAAAAAAGGGCTAATTGTTATGATACATGATAGTATTGGAGTGAGTTCAGTGATGAAATTTTTTGAATATAACTGGCAGGTTAGAGATCAATGGTTTACTTGGTGTCATCAACTAACCACTGAAGAATTACTTAAAAACCGTCTTGGCGGAGTAGAGAATATTTTATATACCCTTTTTCATATTATTGATGTGGAATATAGTTGGATTCGTGCTATCCAAGGAAAAGAAGATATCGCTGTTCAGTTCGCTGATTATCAAACACTCAATAAAGTGAAATCTCTCTCAAAAACATTCCGAACTGAAATAATTGATGTTTTACAAACACATTCAGATCAAATAAAAGATGAACTTGTAAGCGTTCCTTGGGAGACAGGTGTTTTATATACGCGAGATGAAATATTACACCATATCATCGCTCACGAAATTCACCATATTGGTCAACTTTCTGTATGGGCTAGGGAATTAAAGTTAAGCCCGGTATCAGCTAGTTTTATCGGCAGAACATTAAAACCTATTCATTCTTATTGAAGGAATGCGGGGGCAATTCGATAGTGCTGTTGTACAAAAAAGGATAGATAGAGCATATATTTCCCTGCTCATCTATCCTTCTTATTTAAATCTATACATCTCTGGCTTTTAATCACATTTGCATTGAACCTACCTCTCGTCAATATCAATGCGATACGCTTCAAACCATGTATGAATTTGAGCAAGATGGGCGATCAGCTGAGGCCCCTTCATGAGCTGCCCGAACCACGGCACCTTGAAGGAGGAGCCTTCCGTTTCTAAAAGCTGATCTAATTGTTTTCTGTCCAGTAAGGTATGGAGCACTGAGTCCTTTTGGCTTCTGATCGTTTTCAGCCATTCGCTGACGCCTTTTGTATATTCCGGATGGTGTGTTTTCGGATACGGGCTTTTTTTGCGATACAGAATGTCATCAGGCAAAATACCTTCAAGCGCTTTGCGCAAAATGCCTTTTTCCCGATTATCATGCATTTTCATTTCCCACGGAATATTCCAAACATATTCCACAAGCCGGTGATCGGCGAACGGCACCCGCACTTCCAGGCTCGCCCCCATGCTCATGCGATCCTTCCGATCCAAAAGGTTCGTCATAAACCAAAGCATATTTAAATAGAACAGCTGTCTTCTTGCTTTATCCACACCCGTTTCACCATCTAATAATGGCGTTTCTGCCAAGGTTTCTTCATATTTGGCATTTACGTATTCTTTCAGATTCAATTTTTTCTGCCATGAGTCAGAAAGCAGCTTGATCCGCTCCTCCGTTGATCTCATCCATGGAAAGCCAGACTCAACATCTGCCGTATGGAACCACGGGTACCCGCCGAAAATCTCATCCGCGCACTCTCCCGATAGGCTGACGACAAAGTCCTTTTTGATTTCCCGGCAAAACCACAGCAGGGATGAGTCGACATCCGCCATTCCCGGCAAATCTTTGACCAGAACAGCTTCCTCCAAATGATCAACGAGATCTTTTTGGCTGATGACGCATTTGTGGTGCGTTGTGCCGAAAGCCTCTGTCATTTTTTCAATCCATGGTCCGTCATCATTCGGCTGAAAAGCGCTTGCTTGAAAAAATTTATCGTTCTCTTCGTAATCAATCGAATAAGTATGAAGCGGTGCTTTTCCTTCCTTTTCAAAATGGCCCGCCGCAATCGCTGTAATTGCGCTTGAGTCCAGACCGCCTGATAGGAATGTGCAAACAGGCACATCCGACACAAGCTGCCGCGTCACCGCGTCCTGAAATAACGATCTGACATTGGCAACCGTGTCATCAAAACTGTCCGTATGTTTTTCGCTTTCAACATTCCAATAACGCCAAATATTAAGTCCGTCTTTGGAAAATGTCAGCGCATGAGCCGGGCGGATTTCTTTTATACCTTTAAATATGCCAGTGCCCGGGGTTCTGGACGGTCCAAGACCGAAAATTTCAGAAAGTCCCGTTCTGTCCACTCGCGCTTTTATATCAGGGTGCGCGAGGATTGCTTTGATTTCCGACCCGAAGAGAAATGAAGAGCCTTCCTTCGTGTAAAAAAACGGCTTTACACCGAGACGGTCTCTCGCGGCAAACAGCAGATTACGCTTTTCATCCCACACAGCGAAAGCGAATATGCCATTGAGATGGTCGACACAGTCTTCCTGCCACTCGATGTAGCTGTGCAGAAGCACCTCGGTATCTGACGTACGCTCGAATTGATGGCCCCGCGCCCGCAATTCTTTGCGCAAATCTTCCGTGTTATACAGCTCGCCATTGTAAATAATGGTGTACGTATCCCCTTTATAGGTACACGCCATCGGCTGGCGTCCTCCTTCAATATCAACAACTGCAAGTCTTTTATGTCCGAATAAAACATGGTGCTCCCCCCAAACGTTTGAATCATCAGGCCCTCGTTTGGAAAGAGTGTCTGTCATTCTGTCCATCGTTTGTTTTTCCTGGACGAGCTGCTTTTTAAAATCGACCCAACCCGTAATTCCACACATGTGACATCAGCTCCAATCCCGTTTCTTTCGTAACAATTTCGTTTCTTTCAGCACCTTAGTAAGTTTATGCATCTATAGGCAGATAGTTGATTTGTCCATAAAAGAGTTGTATGGGACAGGCTTGAATTGGAAAGAAAAGAGAGGAATGAAGAAAAAGGAGACAGCATGGATGAAACGGAAACAATTGTTATATACAGAGGAACGAAAGTGGGAATACGGCACCATCCTCATTGAAGACGGCATCTGCTTAATCGAAAACGGTGAAGGTGATATACTTTTGGCGGACACTCTCCAACACAGCCCAATCTGGATCCATCATAAAGGAAAGTGGGAGCAAGCCGGCTTTCAGGACAAGTTGGTTTTGGCATGCGGTGCAGAAAACATCTCCCTTTCCGGCGGAGAACGCATCCGCTATGAGAAATCAGTCAAGCGGCCGCTCATGGCGCTTTTGGATTCGCTTGACGACGAAACCTTTCTCGCATTTCTGCAGCACTTGCACAGCTTCGGCTTATCCGTATTCGATTGCGTCTTTTCTTATAATAAAGGAGTCTTTTCGAATACTTCGGCGGGGCAGGGTGTGTCCTTTTATCACTTTTCAAATGACACCGCACAATGCGCGATGCAGCATCACTACAGCAGCGAAGGGACAGGAGACCGTTTTGAATGGACAGCTTCAAACGGAAAGCGATCCATTATGTATTCAGCAGTCCAACGGGGGCGCAAATAAAAAAGCGGTGCATCGAGCACCGCTTTTTGGTTACTTTTCAACAACAACTTTTGCTTCCTTGCTTTCTTTTTTATCTGTATCCACAGCCGTGACGTACAGCACCGTTCCGGCTTTTTGTTTTTTGATTTTCACCGAAAACGTTCCTTTTGCGTCAGCTTTGGCAGAAGCAATGACTTTCTTTGATTTGTTTTTCACTCTGATCATCGCTTTGCTGTTTGCCTTCCCTTTTACTGCCGTATCCTTCGTTTTCACCGCGTTTACTTTCGGTGTGCCGGAAGGTTTTCCTTTGACGACAACAACTTTATACGATGTTTTCGCATCGCCTTTTGTTGCTTTCACATACAGTACTTGATCCTGTTTTTGAGTCGCGATATTAACCTTGAACGCATTGTCTTTTCCGGCTTTGGCGCTGCCGAGTTTCTTTTTGCCGTTCATCACCTCGATAAGTGTGCCTTCCTTCGCGCTTCCTCTGACAGCTGTTTGAGTGCTTTCCAGCTTGTTGACCTTAAGCTGTAAATCAGCTGCGCTGACAGCCTTCATGACATTCAGCCGCCCGTAGCCTGAATGCCAGTCTACACCAGGTGTCTTCGGAATTTCAATCGGATCGCCATAATCGTCATACAACTCTTCTTCTCCGCCATCGACACTTTCAAAGGAAATATCATCTGCCGTCTTTTTCAACATATCCTCAACTTCTGTTCTTTTCAGCTTAGGATTTTGGGCAAACAGCAATCCTGCAGCAGCGGCAGCATACGGCGTCGCCATAGACGTTCCGCTCATGTACGTGACATTTCCGTTCGGCACTAAGCTCGGGATATCAGACCCTGGAGCAGATATGTCCAGACCTTTTCCATAGTTAGAGAAATCAGCGGTCATATCCATGCGGTTCGTTGCGCCGACTGACATCACATATTTAGAAGATGCAGGATAAGATAAGGCATTTTCTCCATCATTCCCGCTGGCTGCGGCAATCAAGACATTTTTGTCAGCTGCGTACTTCAAAGCAAATTCAAGCACGCGGCTGTAGCCTCCGCCTAAACTTAAATTAATCACCTTTGCTCCTTTGTCAGCAGCATATTTGATGCCGAGAGCAATTTGTTCAGTATCTCCGGAACCTGCGGAATCAAGCACTTTTACAGGGATGATTTTTGCTTTGGCATTCAATCCAGTCATTGAATAGCCGTTATCGCTTTGGGCTGCAATAATGCCTGCGACATGCGTCCCATGCCCCTGATCATCCATTGCATTGTTATTTCGTCCGACAAAATTGTGTCCGAGATCTGTTCTTACTTTTCCTTTTAAATCGGCAAGCGTGCTGTCTACGCCTGTGTCTACTACTGCAATGAGTGTATCGTTAAGCTTGCGTTTGGACAGCAATGTGTTGGCAGGCTCATATTTCACATCCGCATTTTTGACACCGCCGTTTTCACCAGTGTTTTTAAGCGGCCATTGGTAAGGATACTGAATATCGTTTGCCAAGCTTTTGTATTCCTGTACGGGTTCCGCAAACTCTACATTGGACATCTTGGATAGTGTCGCAGCAGCGCTTTTGACCCTTTTGGCGCTTGCCGTATATGCGCCGTTCTGTTTCTCATCTTTCGGAAGTTCAAATGAATACAGATTGTCAAACAGTTTCTTTGCCTTTTTCACATTGGATATGTCTTTTTTCGATTGCGCGCTTGCAGAAAAGCCCTTCATTTCATTATGTACGGATGAGAGGCTTTTATTGTCCTTCACCTTGAAAATAACCTTTGTTGTCTGAACTTCACTTTTTGCTGCAATATTGTTTTCTGTTAAAATGGTTCCGGCTGTTTTGCCTTGCAGCTGCTTCATATTTAGTCGGTCCGCTTGTTTCTTTATCTCCTCTTTAAGGAATGACGGGACTGATTGTAAAGCTTTATCATATAGCCGGTTGATTGCTTTTTGATCCTTTTCAGTGACCTTATACGAAGATGATGCTCCGTTTTCTGACACATCGTCAAATAACGGCTTTAATGTCACAAGATCCTGATAGATTTCATTTCTTGCTGTTTTATTGAGTGCGAGTTTTGCAACGATAAACGGTGCTGCTTTGTAATAAAGGCTTGTCAGTTCTTTGCCTTCTGCTGTTTGGCTCAGCTGCTCATCACGAATCGATCTCAACTTATCCAGGATGCCTTTTCCTGATTTCTTCTGATCGACACTCATTTCAACCGGACAAGCTTCTTCCTCTTCTAAATCTGACGGCTGTTTTTTGGTGCCTTTATACCCAATCGTATACTTGGCTTCTGCAGCTGCTTCTGCCGTTCCGCCGTCCTCTGGCTCTTCTTCTCCGAGGTATTCAACTTTTACATAGTAAGGGCCGCTCCACGCGTATGGAAAAATGACTTCGCTTTTTCCATCCTCCGCTGTGAAAGAACGGTACATCTCAAACGTCTCATCTTTAAGCGCTTTTTCCTTACTTGGATATACAGATACATTCAGTACTGAATCACTCTTTACGGTCAGTGCCATATGTGAGTTTTTCTGAATATCCGTTGCTCCCGGGGTCACTTTGTACCATTTCACCTGTTCCGGCTCCTTCATGGCGCCTGTCTGCTCTTTGCCGTTTTCCAGAGCAGCCGCCTGATCGATCGCGCCGGCCGCTACAGCTTTGGTTCCCGGAGAAAAAAGGCTGAAAATCAGTGCAAAAATAAGCACTGCCGCCACAACCGAGCTGAATTTTCTGCGTTTCATGTTATCCCTCCTGCAAAATAATGAATCTCCTTGAAGGTATCATAATTTCATAGGACGAGATACCGCTTACAGGGAATTTTAAGGTTATTTTAAATGATTTGGAATATAAGGGGATAAATATAAGAAAACCCAACTCTATCAAAGAGCCGGGTTCATAGGTTTTTCTATTAAAACAATTGAAAACCAATTGGCAAATGCAGACCGAGCAGCACTGTCAGCAAAAGGACAATGACGAAGCCGACCCACAGGCCTCCTGTTGATTTTTCTTTTTTCTTGCGGATGAGGAGCATTTCCATCAGGCCGATGGTGATAATGCCCAGAATCATTTTGCCAGCGTATTCTCCGTTCCAGTTGGCGAAACGGACAAACAGCTCAGCTCCTGTCAAAATAATAAGGATATAGAATAACCGCAGAATCATATGAGTGATTTTTGCGCCCTTTGCACTTCCTGACGAATACAGCGAGTAGCTGACGAAAAGCAGAATCAGCGCTAACACCCATGTCGTAATATGTAGGTGTGTCATATATGTTCCCCCTATCAGATAAATTACCCCACTTATAGTACCATGAACTTGTCCTCTGCCACAAAGATGATTATCAGAAAAAACGGGCGGGTCCGGGTCCGCCCTCCAGTTTTATTCAGCCAATTTGGTTTGACAGCGTTCCGATCGGGTCAATTGTAATATCAATTTTGTCACCTGACCGCAAGAATTTTGGAGGCGTAAACCCCTTGCCGACACCAGACGGCGTACCGGTGGCAATGATGTCGCCCGCTTCAAGCGTCATCCCCTTTGAGAGGGTTTCAATTAATTCCGGAATGGAAAAGATCATATCGCTTGCCGAACCGGATTGGCGCAGATCGCCGTTGACTCTTGTTTCAACCTTGAGGCGCTCTGGCTCCTGAATCGATGATTTATGTACAAGCACGGGCCCCATCGGACATGTCGTATCCAAGCTTTTTCCGATAAAAAACTGCTTATGCCTTTTTTGCAGATCACGCGCCGTGATATCATTCACAATCGTATATCCGAAAACATGGTCATATGCATCTTCTTTTGAAATGCGGGTCCCGCTTTTTCCGATCACGACAGCAAGTTCTCCCTCATAATCAAGCTGAGAGGTAACCTCTTCATGGCTCTTTACGATATCACCATGCCCCGTAACCGTTACCGGCGATTTTGTAAATACCATCGGATGCTCCGGAATATCAGCCTCGCTTCCCATTTCAATCGCGTGATCCCGGTAGTTTTTGCCGATGCAGATGATATTTTTTGATGGCTTCGGAATGGGTGCATGGAGCTTCACCTCAGATAATGAATACATAAATGATCCCAGCTCATCATTCGGTTTCTTTGCCCACTCGGCCAGCTGCCTTGCATGCGCAACGAATTTATCCCCTTCTGCGATACATTCAATCAGCGATCCCGGAATCGTCTCAAGTTCAAACAGTTTTTTTTCAGCCTTCTGCAAATCCATAATTTTCTCATCGTCAATGATCAGGCCGACAAACATTCGGTTGTAAAGTTCCCCTGTCGCAAATTTCATGTTATTCCTCCATCATCTTTTAAATCAGAATGCTCCTTCATGTATTCTCTGTCGAATGCTGAAATCCCTTTTTCTCCTTTCCGTTTTCATTTCGTTTCAGGACGGGCTTGCTCTACATATCATACAAATGTCGTTTTGAGAAGGAGGAAAGAATATGGAGCGCGTGCATTTATTTTTTCACCGGGAGCAGCTGAAAAGGAAAGGTACTGCCAAGGGGCTTTTCGTAACAGATCGATCTGTTTCTCCCATTCTTCTCACACAGCGTGACAGAGCGGAAAAGGCATCCTATGAAATCAGCTGGGAACAGTCTCTGCTTGGTGAAAGGACACTTTTTTTGAATGCAGAACAGGATGATCCGTCCCTGATGCGGCGCAGACTCGCCTATTGTTTTTTTGACCAGATCGGCGTACCTGCTCCCGTTGCCTCGTACAGCTTTCTGACCATCAATGGCCAGCCTGAAGGCATTTATTTGAACATCAAGAACCATCAGCCAGCCAGTAAAACGAGTTACGGAGTGAAGACGGCCGATCCAAGGGTTCCGTTGTCCCTTTTTAACAATGATTCCTCGGCATTCTTACATGAATTTTTCATACTGATCCGCACAGCCGGAGATGACGAATTGGCTGAAAGGATTAAATTGTATCTGGATGTCAAGCTGTTTTTTTTGTGGCTGATCGGAAACGCCTGCACCAATCAAGGCTTTTACTACACATTTTGTTTAAACGAATCCGGCCGGCTTTACGTTTCCCCGATGGAGACAAGATCGCTTGCCGTACAAGAATGGTATGACGAAGACCCGCTTCTGACAAAAGGAAAGACGCTTTCGTCAAGGCTTCTATCCATTCCCGCCTTCCGGTCGCAATATCACACATTAATGAAAAACGTGCTGAAGCGGTCGTTTACTATTGAACGATTATCTCCTCTCATCAACGAATGGCACCTTGACATTTGTCAAAGTGCTGCTGATGATCCTTTTATCAAAAAAAGCCCCTTTCAGATCGAAAAGGAGCAGACAAACATACTTAGAGAAATTGAGGAACGGCAGGACTTTTTGCAAGCACACTTAGCAAGACTTTAGTCCTTTCTCCATTAAAAAAGGCCGCAGCAAAAATTGTCGCTTTTTTAGTCAAATTGACGAAAGGCAACCTTTTGAGCCAAAATAGGTTATACTAACGATATCCTGTATTTATATCAAAATAAAATCTAGAATTGGAGATAGCGTAATGAACAGTAAAATTGAAGAAATGAGGATCACACTAATTGAAACCGCACAAAAATATGGCATGAATTCAAAAGAAACGATTCAATGCAGCCAAGAGCTGGATATCCTGCTGAATACCCGGATTAAAGAAGAAATGATTTTTGGGAGATATCTTGAAAACTCCCGTATGTAAATCATTTTCTATAACAATTAGAATACACCACATGTAACTCCGCTTTTTGCTCAGCACTTCTGGGATATACCTCAGGGCGAGAATGTGCCCGCCCAAAAATCGAATACCGCAGCACGACATACTCCAAAAAGCATTCTACACGCAAAAACACCAAAGAAATAAACAAAAATCACCATAGGCGGATAGCGGCATCCTTCGCCGCATTTCCGCTCAATTTATACCCAACATCCTCTTTTGCCATGTTTAAACATAACGGCCCGAAAAAATAAAGCGCTTTCATAAAGAGCCGATATGTCCCCTTTAAATTTCTCTCACACATATGTGCGTTTGTCATAAGCTATCGTGAATAGCCCAATTGAAATCAGAATTGTCATTTCACTTTACCTGTCTTTTTTTAATTTTTCAACAAAGGATGTGCTCGTATGCCGGCCATTGTCGGAGCGTTTAAAATTAATGCGATTGGTACGAGCGGAGTCGTTCACATCGGGGACTGCATTACGATTTCTCCTCAGGCTCAGGTCAGAACGTTTGCCGGTGCTGGCAGCTTTAATACCGGCGACAGCCTCAAGGTGATGAATTATCAAAACGCGACGAATGTGTATGACAATGATGCGGTTGATCAGCCGATCGTGGCCAATGCGTAAAAGGAGTGAGGCTCATGAACTTCTATATTAATCAAACCATTCAAATCAACTATCTCCGGCTGGAATCAATCAGCAACTCCTCCATTCTGCAAATCGGGAGCGCCGGATCAATCAAGTCACTGTCAAATTTGTATAATACAGGAAGCTATGTAGAACCGGCACCAGAAGTTTCTGGCTCAGGGCAACCGCTCCAGCTGCAGGAGCCCGACACAGGTTCATTGGTCCCGCTCCAGCCTCCTGGCCGTTAATCATATGAAAGAGGTGAAGAACATGTATGATCAATCTGTTTCCTCTTACCTGCAAAACTTAAATTCCTTCGTTCAGCAGCAGGCGATTCACATTCAGCAGCTCGAACGTCAGCTGAAAGAGATTCAAACTGAAATGAATACGATGAAACAGCGGCCGGCCACTACCATTGAGCGTGTGGAGTATAAATTTGATCAGCTGAAAATCGAAAGGCTCGACGGGACTTTGAACATCGGTTTAAATCCGACTGACCCGAACAGCGTCCAAAACTTTGACGTCAGCCAGTCGACACCGCAAATCGGGATGATGCAGCAGGAAGAGAGCGCTCAGCTCATGCAGCAGATCCGCCAGAATGTCGACATGTACTTAACCGAGGAAATCCCAGATATTTTGGAACAGCTTGAAAACCAATATGACAGCAGACTTGACGATACAAACAGACATCATGTTATTGAAGACATCAGAAAACAAATGGACAGCCGAATCCATTATTATATGTCCCATATCAAAAAAGAAGAACATACACCGCCTGCACAATATGCAGAACATATCGCTGAGCATGTGAAGCGTGATGTCATCCGCGCTGTAGAACACTTTCTGGAGCATATTCCATCAGAAATGAAAGGAGATGAGCAAGCATGATCTTTACAGTCATCAACCGCAGCTTGGAAGTCGGGGACATCCGGATGAACGGTGTGTCCAGTTCCTCCGTTTTCCACATCGGAGACACTGAATCCATTTACCTGTCTTCTATTTTTGATACACCGCCTGAATCTCTTATTATTGGGCCGTTTGCTCCGCTTGCGCCAGAATAATGCTTAAACGCATATCGCGCATCAGACTAGTTAAGTTTAATTCCCTCGGGATCGCAAGTGTGTTTCAAGTTGGCGACACAAATGAAATCGATATGAGTGTAAAAGTATTTGCTGTGCAGCGTTCTCTGTCCACGTTTTACCATAATGAAGGCTCATTTAACAAAAAGGAGTATCAGATCTTTCAGCAGCAGGCTGTGAAGCCGCTCCCCGAAACAGGTGTACAAAGCGCGTTTTGCCACGAGGTGCCGGCTATTTATGTTCGCAGCATCAAAATTCAAGGGGTCTCAGCCTCTTCTGTTTTACATGCCGGATCAGCTTCGCTTATTCGCGGTGATGCGAGACTCAAACATATCAGACAGATTCAGTCTCCGCGCTCACAATCGCCCGCCAAGAACATATAATAAACAGAGACTTCGATAAAGGGTGTCGTTTATGCCAGCAATTGTCGGGCCTATAGCTATCAATTCCATATCGGGCGGAGTCGTAAACTTTGGTGATTCCTTTTACCTTTCTCCGAAAAGCTCTTCAAAATCTGCGCTCGGTTCGGGAGCAGGAAACACGGGAGATTTCCTTCTATTAAATAATGCAGTCAACGCGACAAATTATATAGACCCCGATGTCAACGATCAGGATATGGTTGGAAACGGATAAAAGCAGCCGCTCTGCAAAGAGAGGGCTGCTTTTTAGTCATTTTTTCTTTTTTCGTTCATTTGATTTCTTTGTTTTGATCAGCTTCTCAGGCGGCTGTTTTCTGATCCATTTGACAAACCGGGCAAGCTCTGGATCGCTTCTGAGTTCAGCCATTCCGTTTAAACGTACGGCGAGCTCTTGATTGGTATATAAGGCATGAATCTGTTTATGACAAGGAATACAGAGCATCGCTGTCGGCAAAAACGTTCCGCCTTCCTCTTTCGGTGTGAGATGATGCTCTGTCAGCTGGACATCGCTCCGGCCGCACAGCTCACATATTCCGGCAGTCTGCTTTGCCATATCCGCTCCTCCCTTACATCAACTCAAGTGATACCCGCGTACCGCGGCCGCTCGGTTCAGCCGGATGGACGATCAGCTTTTTCGGAAGCCGTGCACGCAGTTCCTGCACATGGCTGATGACACCGACAGCCAGATTGTCTGACTGAAGTTTTTCCAAGGCCGTTACAACCGTATCAAGCAGATCTTGATCCAGTGTGCCGAAGCCTTCATCTAAGAAAAAGAACTGCAGCGGGTATTCCCCGCGAAGCTGAATCTGAGCAGACAGCGCAAGAGCAAGTGAAAGCGAGGTGAGGAAGGTCTCTCCTCCAGACAAACTGGAAACCGGGCGTCTTACGCCTCCATTCGCGTCATCCCGCATCACGAAGCCGCCTTCTGAATCTACTTCGATGGCATAGCGCTGTCTTGTCAGCATACTGAGTCTTGCTGAGGCGTCCCTCGCAACGCTTTCAAGCTGCTCCTCAGCTAAAAATTCAACGAAGGTATTGCCTTTAAACACAGCTTGCAGCTTGTCCAGCCTGTCGATATGCGTCTGCCATTTTTTCAGTTCAGCTTCAATTTCATTAAACCGTTTATGATGGTCGCGAATGACAGCCAGTGCTTTTGCTGCCGCGCCTTTTTCCTCTATAGCAGCGCCAAATGCGTCCTCAGCTTTTTGTAATGCTGCAACGGTTTCGTTCCATTCGCTCTCTGATAATGCTCTGCCGGCAAGTATCTCTGCTACTCGTTTTAAGTTTGCAGCATTTTGCTTCAGTTTATCCATAAACTGGTCTATGCCGGTTTTCATCTTTTCAAGTTCATCAGCTGGGATGAGACTTTGTTCAACCTCCTCAGTCCGGGTAATGGAGGTGTTTTTTGTATGCTCAAGCCAAGCAGCTTTTGCTTTTTCCAATCTGCCCTTCGCCTCTTGAAGAGTGAGCTCGCTTGCCGAAGCGCGGCTTTTCGCTTGGTTGAGCTTCATTTGGGCGCTTTGCAGTTCTTCATATAAAGATTGTTCTTTTTCCTTTAACAGCTTTAGATCCTGCTGGACAGAGCGGAGTTTGATTTGAATCGAATCTCCTTTTGCATAATCTCCGAGTTCGTGCTCATAATCAGCTATCACGCTCTTGATGCGTTCAGCCGCATAATGAAGCTCCAGCTTTTCCCGTTCAAGCCGGTGTCCAGATTCCCGCAGTTTTTCCTTTTGTGCTTCATGCTCAGCAAGAAACGCGATACTCTTCTCAATTCGTTTTTCACATTCTTCTGCAGCCCGGTCCTTTTCTTCAATGGCTTGCTGCCATTTTTCTGCTTCGTCCACAGATTGATTCTGAAATGCTTCTTTAAACATATTCAGACTGCTGTCCATTGAGGATTGAAGCTCGCTGATGATGCTTTCAATACGGTCAGCTTCTCTTTTTTCAAAACCGATTTTTTCATTAAGCTGCTCGGCCTTTTTTAAAGACTCCTGATAGGCGCCAATCATTTGTGCCATTCGTGTCTTAACAGAAAGAATGTCCTGCTTGATTCGTTTCCATTCAAATTTGGCAGTTTCAAATGCTTCATACACCGGCTGATGTTCGAAGGAAGCTGCCGCTTCAAGGTTCTGTGCTTGAATTGTCTGCAAAAACGGACACTGTTCAATAAAGCGCGCGGACTGTTCTTCAAGCGTAATTTTGGCTGAAAGAATCTCCTGGCTGAGAGCTGCAGCTTCCGTCAATAATACATCTGTCCGTTTAATGTCCTCTTCAAGATGGCTGTCGGCTTCATATGTTTCATGTACTGAGGCAGATGGATCATGATCGGTTGAACCGCATACCGGGCAAGGCTTACCGGCAGTCAGCTTTTGGGCTAACTCTTTTGTCAGCAGTGCCACCCTTGCTTTTTCACGCTGTAAGTGAAGCGTGTGTTGACTCTTTCTAGCCTCTTCCGTCATATGTGTTAATGAGCGTTCCGTTTCGCACACCAAATGGTACACAGTTTGTACAGCCTCATATGCCTGAATGATGTTGTTTTCTTCCGCTTCCGTCTTTTGAACGAGTGTATTCTTCTCTTCATTCATCTTCTGCAGCACGAGGTTCAATTCTTCACTTCGTTTTTTCTCTTTTTTGATTTGCTCCTCGGTTTGTCTGATGCGCAATGCCATTTCTGCAGCCTGATGGCAGCTTTTTCGCTCATTGGATGTCACCTGCAGGGATTTGAGCTGCTGTTTCAATTCTGTCTGTCTGTTTTGCCCTCGTGTCAGGCGGTCTGTTACCGTCTCCAATTCATTCATGACAGATTGAAGAGCCTCTTCTTTCTGCCGAAGGTCAGCCTTTTTGCGCTCTTCCTCTTGCTTGGCCTCACTCAGTTTGATTTCGATTTCCTGCAAGCGTGAAAGCTGTTCCTGTTTGGCTAAAAGCTCAGGCTCTTTCTCACTTTTATGCTGGCGCCACGCTTCATACTCTTCATGTTTTTGCTGAAAGAAAGCTGTCCGGTCTGCTAAATCCTTTTGGGCTAGCGTTTGTTCCTTTTCAGCTTGCTCCTCATGCTGGATCGCTTCTGCGTACCGGTCCGCATAGGGCTTAAGGGCTGCTGCTGTTTCTGCTTCCAGCAGGCGTTTTTGCATGCTGTCTATATGCGGCTGTTCTTCTGCGAGACGTTTTTCCTCTTCTTCATAAGCGGATTTTTCCTTTTGGACATTCCATATCTCCTGATGCTCTGTAAACCGCTCCTTCGCCTGATCACGGTTCTTCCTCATCGCTTCCAGCCGGGCTTCAGCTTGTTCGAGAGCCTTTTCAGCCTGCTCCACTGCCTCTGAGCTCGCCTCACCGAGACCGGACTGTTCAGCAAGCATTTCATTTTTTCTCGCATTGGCTTCCTGCGCCTGCCGTCTCAGCTTTTTCACAAGCCTGTCTCCATATTGCTCCAAATTAAATAAACGCTGAAGCATATGCCTGCGCTCTGCCCCTTTTAAAGACAGAAATTCAGCAAATTTCCCTTGGGGCAGCACCACCGCTCTCGTAAAATCGTCGATCGTCAGCCCTAAGAGCTCCTCAACTCTTTTATTCACTTCGCTGGCTTTATCAGCCAGCACCGTATGCTCGTCCTTGATTTCGATGAAGCGGCAAAGTGCCGTTTTTACCTTCATTTCATCCGTTCTCTTAAACACACGCTCGACTTTGTATGAGATTTGGTGATTCGTCTGAAGCGCAAAGGTAAAGGAAACAGACAGCGTATCTTCCGCCTGGTTTAAGATACCGTGCGTATTATTCGCCGCCCGTTCCACCTTTCCGTATAAAGCAAGCGTCATTGCGTCAAGAATAGAGGATTTACCGCTTCCTGTCGGACCGAAAATGCCGAAAACACCGGCACCGGAAAGGCCTTCAAAATCTATCGTCTGCTCCTCTCTAAAGCTGTGGAGCCCCTTAATGCTTAAGGCGATCGGCTTCATTTCGCATCCTCCTCTTCAACGCCTGATGCAAGCTCTAAAAACAGCTTCACCATTTCTTCATCCGGCACCGCACCGCCAGTTTGTTTTTCATAAAATTTCTTAAAGCGGTCCTCGATTGAGACATGTTTAACCTCGATCCGTTCCCGGTCTTTGTTCTGTTCTTCAAAAACCGGCCTGATATGGATAAAGCCCGGGTGCGCCTTCCGCAGCCTGTGAATCTCTTCAAGTGACAGCTGGTCCGCGACACGGATTTCCAAGTCAATCCAAGCATTCTGATCTCTGCCTTCATCCAGCCAGCTGTACACCTCACTTAATCCATTTGCCGCTTTCCACTTCACAAGTGGCTTGCCGCTTGATAATAACACCTCTTGCCAAGTGGCCTCTTCCCCAGGCTTTGCGTCCACAATCGTCACTGATTTAGCATAGCCCGCTTCAGAAAAGCTGTAGGCGAGCGGAGATCCTGAATAACGCGCAAGCGTCCGCGCCCGCTTGATCGTTTGCGGGCGATGCAAATGGCCGAGCGCAACGTAAGCGGCATCTGCCGGCAGGCTTTCAGCAGCCACCGTGTATGCACCGCCGACTTCAATCGGCCGCTCTGAATCGGTTTGGTTTCCGCCTGCCACATAAATATGGCTGGCGGCAATCTTCACTGCATCGGTCCGGAACCGGCTTGTCATATGCTCAAACGCCTGCCTGATTTTCACATCATAGTGATCACGGAGCAGCTTTTCATCAAACGTATCGGATAGCACTTCATTTAACCGCGCTTCAGATGGGTACGCCAGTGCTCCAACCGCCAAAAGCTCTCCTGCTGAAGGCACTTCAATATGAATCGGCTCTGTTGTCGGATAACCGATTAAATGAATGCCGTTTTCATGTGTCAGCGGTGAAGCGGCGGACAAACGGTCAGGATTATCGTGGTTTCCGGCAATGACGACGATCGGGCGCTTTCCTCTGTCGCTAAGCGCAGACAGGCTTTCATAAAACAGCTGCTCGGCTAAAGCTGGCGGGTTTACGGTGTCAAATGCATCCCCCGCCATTACAATGGCATCGATCTGCTCATCCTTTACAATCGTATTCAGTTCATCCAGCACATCGGCCTGTTCACTCAGCCTGCTTCTTCCTTCAAGCGTTTTTCCAAGATGCCAGTCAGCCGTATGTAAAATCCGCAAATGCTTTCACCTCTCTTTTATATAGAAAACGAGACCCGCTCCGCCTGAAATTCCGGAGCTTATGGATCTCGCTATAATGTCAGAATGTGCCCTCCGTCAAAGAAATAAAGCGCACATCCCTTTACCTTTGTTTTTGCAATTTGCTCCACTGCCTTCGTGTACAGCTGAATTTGCGTTTCATATCGTTTCTTCAAGATCGGGGCCGCTCCTTCAAATCCATGCTGGAATTTGCCCTCAATCCGGTCCGACTTATAATCCAATAGATATAATCCGTCCTCAGTTTCATAGAGACAGTCAATGATACCCTGCACTAAAAGCGGCTCATCTGCCTCGTGTGCATCAGGATAGATCTCCTTGGCCGGAAGCGCTAAGCTGAATGGTATTTCCCGGTCCTTCCACTTTGCGCCGATCAGCTGTCCGCCGATTTCTGTATGGAAAAATTGCACGATTTCTTCTATATCAATAGCGTCTTTTTGTTCTTCAGTGAGAAGTTCTTTTTCATAAAGCCTGTGAACCGTCTGCTCAGCTTCTTCTATCGACGGCACATGTGACAGCGGGATATGCTGCATAACCGTATGCATGGCAGTCCCTTTCTCTGCCGCTGTCAGGCCTTTTTTCATCATAAAAGCGGGACGTCTGTACAGAATGCTTCCATCAGCCGGTTTTACAGGGGCCCTGCCGCTGTATTCATCCTCGTACTCTCTTTTTCTTTTGATCTCAGAAACCGATTGCTTTGTCCGAATTTGCGTCACCTCGTGATGCGGGTATGTCCAGCTCAGCTGCTCGCGGGCTTTTTCATCAAACGCAAACGAGCCGGGAACTGGTTCACCTCGACGGATCGCTTCTAGGCGCTCGCTTTTTTCTTCCATTCTTTCTTCCAGATCATCATCAAGCAAATCATAGGAATGGATCATTTGAACGGCAAAACGAGCCGGGTGATCTGAGATGTCAGCGTGTGCTGGCACACCAGCCAAATCCTCCAAGTCTCTGTGCCTGGCAAGAGCCGGCCCGATGAAATCTAGATACGTTTTCGCCTGATAGCGGTCAAATTCTGGCAGAAGCCAATCAGTTTGGGACGCGGATGCCTGCCATTTTGCAAGCTGTTTCTGATGATCCTTACATGAGCCAATCAGAAACAGCTTTTCCTTCGCTCTCGTTAATGCAACATAGAGAACACGCAATTCCTCTGACAGCAGCTCCCTGCGCATTTTTTTCTTCATCGCAATGAGCGGAAGTGTCGGATAGCTGATGCGTAATTGCGGATGAATATACTTCGTGCCAAATCCGAGCTCCTTATCCAGCAGGTACGATTTGTTCAAATCCATCATGTTGAAATTCCGTCCGAGACCCGCTGCAAACACGACTGGAAATTCGAGCCCTTTGCTGCTGTGGATCGTCATTAAGCGGACAACATCCTCCTGCTCGCTGAGCGCTCTCGCCGTACCAAGATCATCACCCCGCTCCTGCATGCGTTCGATAAACCGCAGGAAGCGGAACAAGCCTCGAAATGCTGTTGATTCATATTGACGCGCCCTGTCATAAAGAACACGCAAATTGGCCTGGCGCTGTTTTCCGCCCGGCATGCCGCCGACATAATCCATATATTTGGTGTCGCGGTACACTTCCCAAATCAGCTCAGATACTGAGTGGTTTTTCGAAAACGCGCGCCACTTTTGCAGATGTCCGTAAAACGTATTTAGCTTTTGATAAAGCTCATCGTTCCGGTCACCAGCAGCCAGGTAGTCTTTCATCGCCTCATAGTACGGCGCTTTTTTATTTTCAAGCCGGATCAAAGACAGCTCGTTTTCATCTGCTCCGACAATCGGTGAGCGCAGAACAGAGGCAAGCGGTATATCCTGATACGGATTATCAATCACCTTCAGCACAGAAAGCGCGACGGCGACTTCGACCGCTTCAAAATAGCCTGACGTTAAATTGGCGTAAACCGGTATGCCCTGTGCTCTCAGCTCCTCCATGATTTGTGGAGCCCACGGCATCGAACGGAGCAAAATCACGATATCTCGGTATTGAATATTGCGATGTGTTTTCTTTTTTCCGTCATACACCTTAAATGGCGATGAAATCAGCTTGCGAATTTCCTTAGCGATGGCTTTTGCCTCAAACTGCACCGTTTCAAGCTCTTCTGCTTCCTCGCTTGCATCCGTATCTTCTGCGTTGTCGATCAGCAGCAGCTCTGTTTCCGTCTCGTCATTGTCCGGATACGCCGCACCAAGCTTCAGCTCAGCCTGCTCGTCATAATCCACCTCACCGATTTTGCCGCCCATCAGCTGTTTAAATAAAAAGTTGGTGCTGTCTAAAATATCAGCCCGGCTTCGGAAATTTTTATTTAAATCGATTTTCCGCCCCGTGCCTTCTCCACTCTCTGTAAACCGTTTGTATTTAGAGAGGAAAAGAAGCGGCTCCGCAAGCCTGAATCGATAAATCGACTGTTTGACATCTCCTACCATAAACAGGTTGCCAGTCTCCTCCGGCCCGCTTGTGACGAGCTGCAGAATCGATTCCTGCACGAGGTTGGTATCCTGATATTCGTCAACGAGCACCTCATGAAACTGTTCCTGATAAAACCTTGCAGCCTCGCTCGGCCCACGTTCACCTTTGTCATTCTCAGCTGTCAAAATCGCTAAACAGTAATGCTCCAAATCAGAAAAATCGATGATTGATTTCTCCTGTTTCGCAGCTTCGAATCGTTTTCCATAGCTGATGACAAGCTGTACGAGCGTTTCAATGACAGGCTTCATCTCGGCTAGGCTTTTCAAGTGCTGTTCAGGACTTCGCGTGAAGTAGTCGGTTTTGAGCTTTTCAAGCAGTTTTTTTGCGCCGTTTCTCAAATCTGTCGCCTCATCAAGGAGCGCTGGATCGAACTCATCCCCTTTTACTGCTTTGGCACGCTTAAAAGAGACGGCGGGCACCCGCTTATATAGTTCACTGAAATCGCCCTGATGCTGAATCAGTTCATCAATCTGCGCAAGATCATCAAGAAAATTGTCAGCACGCGGCGCCGGGCCGCCCGGCGCTTTCGTCAGCTCAAGCGCGCGCAAGAGCTTTTCCTTCGCCCCGTTAAGCACCATTGCAATATCTTCTTTGACATATTGATAAAACGGCAGCTCCTCGATGGCGTTCTTTTCTGATACATCATACAAATGAACAAAGCTTTCCAGCCACGCCTCCGGGTTGGGATGGGATCGGGAATACTCGTACACCTGTTTAACGAGAAATTGCAGATCCAGATCATGCCGGTCTGTCGTATAGCGGTCAACAAGCTCAAAAAACGCCTTTTCGCCCTTTGCGTATTCGTCTTCAAACAGCTCGTCAAGCACTTCATCCCCGAGCAGCTCGCCTTCCGTCTGATCAGCTATCCGAAAGCCCGGATCAAGATCGATCAAGTAGTAATATTTCTTCAGCACTTGCAGGCAAAAGGAATGGAGCGTCGAAATGCTGGCCCGGTTTAAAAGAGACAGCTGGCGTCTAATATGCAGCGAGCCGGGGCGCTGTACAAGCTCTTTTTCCAAGGCTTCTGCGATTCGGTGCTTCATCTCTGCCGCTGAGGCGTTTGTAAATGTCACAACGAGAAGACGGTCTACATCTATTGGGTTTTCCTCCGCGGTGATTTTCCGAATCATTCGTTCAACGAGCACAGCGGTTTTACCAGAGCCCGCAGCCGCTGCCACAAGAATATCCTGGCCGGTTGAAACAATGGCATTCCATTGGTCATCTGTCCATGTGCTGTCTGCCGGTTTAGGAATGTTCATTGCCATCCGCCTCCTTTTTTATCCACTCAAGTATCGTCTTGTCCTTTTCAGCCTTTAATGGGCGATACTCGTTTTCTTCCAGTGATTCATCAAATTGGCATACTGATTTGAACGCACAGTATGTGCACGGCGTCTTGTTCTTCATTTTGTACGGCTCAATGGATACGCGTCCGTCGGTGATTTGTTCGCCCGCTTTCTGGAAGGTGCGGCGCACATGCTTTGTCAAAAGATCAAATTCCTTTTCACCGACTGCGGCCGAGTCTGATCTAAGAGATCCGTCTTTTTTCAAGCCGGCGTTTATGATATTTGACCGTCCCTCTTGAAGGGTTGTATCCATGAGGCGAACCACTTCCTGATCACCGAGGAGCAAGCCCTTCATTTTAAATTTCTTAAAGATCTCCTGTTCAATCTCGTCAAGCCCAAGCGGGAGATTAGATTGAATCATCGGGTCATGAATATGGAAATACAGCACTCCGGCAGGCGTCGCCCTCATCCCGAGCCAGTCAGCTGAATGTGTAATCGATAAATCAAGGTACGTCAGCATTTGCAGTGCCAATCCGTAATATACTTCCGCTAAGTCAAGGCCTTTGTCGCTTGATTTATAATCGACAATCCTGAGGAGCAGGCCTTTTGAGCTTTCAGCCTTATCAACACGGTCAATTCGCCCGACGAGTTCCATCGTACAGCCGTTTTTCAGTTGAAAGGTCAGCGGCGGAAGCGGCCCTTTTCCTCCAAAGCCCAGTTCAAGCCCGATCGGTACGAATCCGCTCGCTTTCGCATGCTCGCTTAAAATGCCGGACACACGTGTCACAATTTTTTGCAGTTTTTCCTTCACATAATAATGCCGGTTTGAGCTGAGCAGAATTTCCTTTTGCAGTTTCGGTGCCAGCCGCTCTACCGCATCATAGGAAAACAGCTCGCACTGCTCCTTCGTTAAATCGCGCCAATCCAGCTTTTGCTCACGCAGCCTGTCAGAAATCAGCTTTAAGCTGGAATGAAACAGCTGGCCGATATCCGGTGCTTCAAGCTTGAAGAATTGCCGTTCCTTCAAATGCAGCCCGTGTGACGCAAAATGGGAAAACGGGCATGCGTTAAAGGTTTCCATTCTCGATACACTGCCCTGAATGCGTTCACCATAGAGCTGTCTCGACACGCTGCGTTCAAGCTGCTTCACTTCATTCCGGAAAAACAGGCTTGAGAACAGCTTTTTCGATTGCAGCCTGTCCGGCTCACTCATCAGCACGTTGTACGTGCTCCACCAGACGTCGCTGATGTCGTATTCCCGAGTCCATAACCTGAGCTGGCTCGCGGTAAAGGACTGTGCCACGCTTTTATTCACAACATACATCAGCTGTTCCTCATCGCTGACCTGTTCAGGTTCATTTGTTAACAGGCGCTCCTTATGATGCGGAAACAGTTCTTCCAGCCGCTTAACGATCATCGACGGCAAAAGCGTTTTTCCTTCCGCATCAGCAATCGGATACGATACGTAAAGCCGGTCAGACGGACTTGAAAACGCCATGTAGATGAGGAAATGCTCATCAAGCAAACGCTCCCGTCCGCCTGAGGATAGCTCAACCCCAATCGTTTTCAGCCATTCCCGGTCATCATCCGACAGGACCCCGTTTTCATCAGGGCGTGCCGGCAGAACGCCGTCGTTTGCCCCGAGCACAAAGGTGCAGGAGGTGCCATACATTCTGGACAAATCCATATTGCCGACAAACACCTGGTCAAGCGCAGGCGGAATTAGAGAAAATGTAAGCGACTCCGCGCCGGTTTCTATCATTTGCTGAAACAAATCAAGAGAAATCTCATCATCTCCCATCATTTCAACAAACTCCTCAAGCAGCTGAATGACTGCGTCCCACGCCTGCTGATGCTGCTGCGCTTCAATGATTCTGCCGTCTTCCTCAGCACGCTGCCTTTCCTGATCCAGCTTCAGCGGCACATCCGTCTCTTCTAAATAACGATAGAGCGCCTCCGCCTTCTCTTGAACCGTCTTCGCTTTTTTCATGCGTTTTTGAAGCTGAAAAAGCGGCGGAACAATCCAATCGCGGGTGTCATTCAACATGTTTTCCATTTCGATTTCCTGATCAGTCTGCGCAAAATCATCATCCAATGACACAAAACGCCTGTATTGGAACCGATCGCCCTTTGTCCAGCGGTCGCCTTTAATACCATAGGCGATACAGTAATTTTCGAGCTGATCGACCTGTTCTCTCACTTTGGCCTTCGGTTCATTGAGCGGGAATAGCAGTTCGGTTTTCACGCAGCGAAACACCGCTTCATAACGCCAATTCCCTTTCAGAACATCAAGGCTTGACCGGATAAATTCAATTAACGGATGGTTCAGCATGGATGCTTTTCCGTCAATGAAATAAGGAATCTCGTAATCTGCGAAAACTTCCTTCACCATATCCTTGTAGTCTTCCGGCTGGCGCGCAAGAATGGCTACATCCTTATAGCGATATCCCTTCTCTCTGACTAGGGCGTGAATTTCCCGGGCAATGCCTTCCAGCTCAGCTCGTCTGTTTGCGGCCTGCATCACAGTAAGGGCTTCTTGTTTTTCTGCGTATGGAACGGCCGGACGCGCTTCATACTGTGCCTCTAGATGCGCCAATTCCGGCGTCTTTGTATGCCGCTCAGTCCCGCTCAGCTCTTTATACGTAATGTCCAAATTCAGTTCCTTCGCCTTCTGATGCAGGCGGTAATAGGTTTTCCCCGTCATTCTGAACAATTCCAGTTCATGCGGCTCCCGCTCATATGACGGCTTGTCCGCTGTGAGCGAAAACGTGATATGCTCCGCATGAACCATAAGCTGCTCCAACACCCTGAATTCCTGCGGTGTAAACTGATAAAAGCCATCCACATAGATATGGGCGCCTTTTATATCTTCCGCAAGCGGGATATGCTCTGCCAGCAATGTCAAATAATCCTCAGAGTGAAGATATTGATCTGCGAGGCTTTTTTCCATTTGCTGATACAGAATTGATAAGTCATGGAGCTTTTCAGATAAAACACGTTCTCCACGATACTCGGAAGCCGTTCCGCTTTCCGCCATCCGGCGGATATCCTCCGGTTCCAGACAATAGCGCTTAAACTCTGTCAGCATCCGCTCAACCTGTGCGGTAAACCCGCTTTTGTCACTCGCTTTTTGATAGACTTTGAACTCCTGTTTATGCTCCTCAATGAGCTTCCGCAGGAGCATTTGTACGCCGGTGCTCGTCAGAAACGGCCTGCTCATTCCTCCCGTATGCTGGAGGACGCGCCAGGCCAATCGTGAAAAACTGAACACTTGAGCGCGTATCATCCCGCCCATATCTGGCGTTTTAGCAAGCTCGTATTCCATTAAAAACGTCATTTGATCCGGGACTAGAAAAATGATCGGCTTCCCGAATGGAGCCCGGCGCAATTCATCCTGAATGCTGTTGATGATCAGCTTCGTTTTTCCACTCCCGGACCTGCCTACTAAAAACTCTGCTCCCAAATTAGAATACCCCTCTCTTTTTATCTCTATATATTTTATCGAATGTTGACCAAAATGACCAATCTGATCTATTGGTAAAAACGGCCTTTTCACATATAAAAAGCTGATTACCTCCGCACATCTCTCCCTGCCCAACATATACTTTTACAGAAGCCCAATTCCTAAGAATGGAGTTGAATCCCCTTGCATTACAGCTACTATCCCTATCCGGTGCCATACAGGGAAGATCCTGGTTTGATTCGGAATTTGCAGAAGGCCATCAACGGAGAATTCAGTGCCATTCAATGCTACCGCAAGCTCGCCGAACTCGCCCACAGCGATGAAGTCAGAAAACAGATTGAAGAAATCAGGCGTGACGAGATTCGCCACCTCCGTGAATTTTCCACACTGTATGGTTCAATTACCGGCAAACACATCATGCCGAAACAAACGGAAGAATGCCCGGACAATTTCACAAGAGGACTGGACGCCGCTTTTAAAGATGAACAAGAAACCGTCGACTTTTACTTGCGTGCGGCCGAGGAAACGTCAAACTTAAAAGCGAAAGGCGTCTTTACGCGCGCAGCACGTGATGAACAAAATCACGCTGTCTGGTTCCTATACTATCTGATGGAACGTTAGATATACCCGTTCAGGGTATATGTACATATCCCCTTAGCTAAAAACACACTCCCCTGTTTTTTTCAAATGCAGCCGGGAAACATAAAACCATATACTGTCATACAGGGGGAATCAACCATGGAGCAATATTCTGAAGCTTGTATTGAGGCTTGCATCGATTGCATGAAGGCTTGCAATCATTGTTTCACTAAATGCTTGCAAGAAAGCGTGCAGCATCATCTCAGCGGCTGCATCCGGCTTGACAGGGAATGCGCGGATATTTGCGCGCTGGCGGTCAAAGCCATGCAAACGGACAGCCCGTTTATGAAAGAAATTTGTGCACTTTGCGCCGATATTTGTGAAGCATGCGGCACTGAATGCGGAAAGCACGATCATGATCATTGCCAAGCATGTGCGAAAGCCTGCTTCACCTGTGCTGAACAATGTCGCAGCATGGCAGCGTAAAAAAGAGGGTTCAAAAAAGAACCCTCTTTTTATTTGGACAGCCATACGGAGTACAAATCAATCCATCCCTCTTCATCAAGCACCAGGCCTTTTACATTTTTACTTGATGTCACCTGGAGCACATTTTGATACAGCGGGATCGCATTCAGCTCCTGTATCATCTGCCGGTCAATGTCACGCAGGATGTTGATTCTCGAACAACGGTCAGGCATGGAAAACATCTGCTCTGTCATTCCTGAGCATATCTGTGTCAGCTTTTCAGATAGATGCTGATACAAGAAACTGTTCTCCGACAGCAGCAAATGCAGAAAACCAAACTCGCTGTCTTGATAAAACGTCGCACTGTCATGAATGATATCCGCCATCTGCACGATTTCCGGCCGTCGCAGATCAGCAGCATCACAGAATTGAAGTGTAAGCCTGATACCGTGCTGGGCGCAAATATTTTGAATCCATTCGGCGTCCTCACGATGATCCGTTTCCGAAAAGGTATAAAGCACGATTGTTTCGCCCTCGTATCCGCTTTTCTTCAACAATTCAGATGGTGAAACGCCCTCCCACTCAAAAGAACTCGGTTGCAAAAAGGACGTAACCGGGATTCTTCGGTGCCCTCCCGCTTCACGAACGAGCCGTTCAGAGGAAATCAGCAGCCGGAGCGCTTTTCTAAAGCTTCGGTGCTGAAGAGGCCCCTTCTTTTTTAGATTAAGCGACAAATACTGAACATGCCGCTCATCAAAAACAGTTTGCTGCTCAGGGCATGTTTGTTTTTCTTGAATGGTAAAACCGTTCATCTCTCCGGCTTGCTCAGAAAAAACAAACTCAACGCGATCCAAATAGGGGCGTCCCTTGAAGTAGCGCTCATTGGCTTCAAGCACAAGCATCCCGCTGTGTTGCTGATTCACCTGAAAAGGCCCTGTTCCATTTTTCCCGCCGCCCTGTTCTGCCGGCAGTATGGACAGCCGTTCATCACAAAGAGCATACGGCAAAAGCGCATTCGGCTTATCGAGTATGAGTTCCACACAATAAGGGCCCTTTTCTAAGACTTGTTTCACTCCGTGCAGAAGCCATTTATACGGGTTGTCACCCAGTTCCAAAAAGCGCTGAAACGTAAACGCAACGTCCCGCGATGTCAGCTGCTGTCCATTATGAAATGACACACCTTTTCGAAGAAAAAATCTCCATTGTTTTTTTTCGACCTCTTCCCATCCATGAACCAAATGAGGCTTTGGCTCCTGCATATCCGAATCAAACGTGAAGAGTGTATCAAATATCTGTTTGACGAAATGGCCCTCAGACCGCAAAAATATTTGGCATGGATCCAAACTGCTGACAGATTCGGGCGTGATGAACAGCCGCAGAACATCCTTCGCCCCATTCTCGCCTGTCTCCGTCACAAATCCAAATACCTCTGAAAGCCACATGTTATATTCGTTTTGAAGCCCCGGAAACGCGGACTGATACTGCTGAAGCAGCTCCTTTGCCTTTTTAAGCTTTCCTGACATGGTATATTCCTTTGCAGTTTGAAGAAGCAGTTCCTCAGGCCTCCGAAGAAACGCGATTTTAGATTTGCGGCCGCGCCCCGCCCCGCTTTCCCGGATAATCCAATTGCTGTTCTCCAGCTTATGTAAAATGAGCTTTGCATTTCTTTCTGTACAAAATAAACAGTCGGCAATCTCAGTGAGCGTCATTTCGTTCATTTGCCCATACTCGGCGCAGCCTGTTTTTACAAGCGCCACGTAGTGCTCTATCAGCTTCAATCCCCGCACCTCCCGACAAAAGGGGAACTTTTATCTCTTCTTTTCTTCACTTTTTGGGCCGCCGCCCCTTCTATACACTACTACTATATCAAACAGCGAAAGGCGGCGATCACATGTTGACCAGTTTTCACTCTATAAAATCGAGATATACCGCTCCCGTTCGGCTCCGCTTTTTCGGCGAATTGCTGACAAGCCTGACAGGTGCAATGATGGGACCTTTTATGGTGCTGTATCTGCATGAACAATTAAACGGCAGTATCATGATGCCAATGCTGATCATCAGCCTTCAGCCATTTGCTGATATTTTCCTGACGCTCGCTGCAGGACGGGTGACGGACCGGCTTGGGCGGCGCACAGCGATTTTGACCGCATTGCTTCTTCAATCAGCGGCAATGACAGGGTTTGTATTTGCTGAGCATGCGTATGTTTTCGCTATTCTCTATGTCATGAATGGCATCGGAAGATCGTTGTACATTCCCGCTTCCCGCGCCCAAATCGCTGAAAGCACGCCGGAAAGCAGACGTTCGGAAGTGTTTGCGGTCATCAATGCGATCTATTCGACGGGTCTGACGGCAGGACCGCTAGTGGGGATGCTGCTGTACAATCATAACCCCGTGTGGATATTCGCATTAGATGCTGCAGCATTGTTTATCTACTTTCTGATCGCTGCACTGAAACTGCCTGAGACAAAGCCGCTATACCCAGCTGTTACCCCGAAAATGTCCGCGAGCTTTACAATATACAGGCCTGTCCTGCTTCTTTTGCTGCTCTCTCTCCCCATCAGCATGTTATATGCACAATCAGAAACAACATACAGGCTGTTCAGCAAAAACATGTTTTCTGATTATCTGTCCATGCTGACCATCTATTCAGCAGCAAAAGCTTTATTCAGCTGTGTTCTCCAAGTACCTCTTGTCAAAGGGACCGAAAAGCTTTCAATGAAAACGATCCTCTTCATTACTTATATTTGCTACACCCTTGCGGCTGCCGGTTTTGCATGCTCAACCTCCCTGACAATGCTTTTAGTGACGGCAGCGGTGATGACGGTTGGCGAAAGCATCGGGCTAACCCACATCCAGACCTTCATATCAAAATTGGCGCCGCCTCATTTGCTGGGCCGGTTTTATGCTGTCTATGGTCTGCATTGGGATATATCCCGCTCAATCGGACCGCTGGCAGGCGGGCTGATCCTGACATCATTTGGCGGAGAAGTGATTTTTTACGCTCTTGCCGTGTGTCTGCTGACAGCGGGTTTATCTCTGACTTACACAATAGAAAAGCTCAAACACAAGGTCATAAGAAAAGTGAATCGCTTATAGAAAATAATTCATAATTTCTTTATCAACAAAAATATACTATAGTAATAAATACATTCACTACGTGAACAATTGGAGTGTTACGTGAAAAAGGAAGAAGGGTTTTACATTGAAGAAAGACGAAAATCTCCTCAAAGATCTATGGTTTATCGCAATCAGTGCAGCCGGGGGGTTTATTCTTTCATTAACCGGAATATCAATTGGATGGATGATCGGAACACTGATTGTCGCCTGCTGCCTCGCCATGATACGGCCGGCATGGCTGATGATGGCACCAGACCAAAAAGGAATTAACCGACGATGGCTCGCCCTCGGGCAGATGATCCTCGGCATCGAATTGGGCCAAAAGCTGAATTTATCCGTTCTCTCTGTTCTCAAAGACCATTGGTTTTCAGTCGGCGTTATGCTGATATTGTCTATCCTGCTGGCCATGCTGTCAGGATATGTGCTTTGGCGTTTCAGCAAAACGGATATGATGACTAGCTTTGTCGGCACCGCTCCCGGCGGGCTTTCAGCCATGCCGAGCATCGCACAGGAAGTAGGCGCCAATACCGCTATAGTCAGCCTCGTTCAAATGATGCGTGTGCTGCTCGTGGTGCTTTCCATTCCGTTTTTAGTCATTCTGATCTATACAAAACAAGATCGTACCGCAAGTGCCGCAGCAGAGACGATTTCTTCTGCAACGACAGATTTTAGGCTCGCTCCCGTTTTGTGGACCGTCATTCTTATTCTCGCTGCCTGGGGAGCTTGCAAAGCTGCGAAATTTTTAAAATTTCCAGCTCCATGGCTGCTCGGCAGCATGCTCGGTGTAGCAATTGTACATGTTGGCGGAGCTGCGGTGACAGGGCACGACATGACGGCATGGTGGCCGTCACAAGCTAACCATGTATCACAAGTATTTCTCGGGGCAACGATCGGCTCTAAGATGTACAAAAGCATGTTTGCCGGCGTCACCCGTATTATCATCGTCGGGTTTGTCTCGTCCGTCGGTTTAATCGCAGCAATGTTTTTGAGCGCCGTGATCGTTTCCGAGCTGACAGGAATTTCGCTCATCACTTCTGTTCTGGCATTTGCGCCCGGCGGGATTGCAGAGATGGCGACGACGTCAGTTACCTTACACGCTGATTCCACCTTTGTCGTTGCGGTTCAGGTCATTCGCGTCATTCTGGTTATTGCCCTGCTGCCGCCGTTTTATCGTCTGCTTCACCATCTTCATGGTGAAAAAAAAGACAAAAAGAGCTCAATCAGCGGCAGTAGTGCCTAGTTGAAAAAAAGGTTCAAGAACTTTTAATTCGCAAACCATCGAGATGGGGAAATATAAGCGGATATTTCGTTGTTAATGGATCAGGTTTGAAGTGAGTGCTGCCAGAGGGTGAAATGAAAGAAATAATTGACGACTTACGATTGAAAAAGAGGTTAAAATGAATAACCTCTTTTTCTTATATAAAGATATAAAATGATAAAGGGAAATCTATCGTTACGTTGATTCTCTTATAATAAGCTTTGTTGGCAGTTTAATAATTCTTCTGTTTAAAGAGGCATTACCCGAAATGGACTCGATGATTTTCAACACAGCCTGTTGGCCTAATTCTATTACGGGGATATCAATTGTTGTTATGGTCGGAGTAACGACTTGGCAAATCAATTGGTTGTCAAAACCAATTACAGCTAAGTCTTCTGGAACTTTAAAGCCATTTTTCATCGCCTGTTTAATAATCCCTGCGGCGACTTGATCATTTCCTGTAAATATTGCTGAGGGTCTGTCCTTTAGATCCTTTATCTTATGAAAAACACGAAAGCCATCCTCGATATTAAACATTTCGCCGAATATCCATTCGCTTCTATGATGTAAATTGTAATCTTGTAAAGCTTTCAAGTAACCCTCTTTCCTCTGACATTGAGCTTCGCTATATGGAGTATCAAAACAAAACCCAATTTTTTTATGCCCTCTTTCAATTAAATGTACTACCCCCATGTATGCGGCTTCAAATTCATCATACCCAATTATCGTGATGTCCGCTGAGTGATGATATTCATTACATAATAAGATAGGACCATACTTTAAGAAAGGGGATATCTGATCCCATTCATTTTCTAAAGTTCCAAGAATAATGCCATCCACTTCTTTATGTTTCAATAACTCTAATAATTCTAGCTCCGTCTGTTTGTCATAAAAGGTCTGAAATACAATTACCTTGTAATTCTTAAACAGTGCTTCATGAGAGACCCCTTTTATTAATTGAGCAAAAAATGGATGGTCGATACTCGGAACCGATAAAGCTATCGTTTGTGTCTTATTTCTCCTAAAATTCCGAGCTAAATAATTGGGAGTGTAGTCAAGTTCGTTAATTGCCTTTAAGATCATATCTCTTTTTTCTTTCGACACATACGGATGATTATTCAATACTCTTGACACTGTGGTTTTAGACACATTGCATAATTTTGCTATTTCATCAATTGTAGGCATATTTTCCCTTCCTTAAAAAAGTTGTTGACATGTTACCGATTTCAGAAATTAGGATAAATTTGTAATAAATTTTTAGATTATAAAATCATTGGAGGTACTGTTCATGCAAAAACAGGTTAAGATTTCAGGTAAAAGCAAAGAAAACATGTCACTATTAAAACACTTAAAAGGTGACGTACAAGGAAAAGAACTTGTTATTGAAGACAGTATTGTAAACGAGCGGTGGAAACAAGTATTAAAGGAAAAGATAGATATTGAACATGATCTTTTCAACTATCAAAAAAATCGTGAAATCAGTAAAGTCCCTTTTTTGCCTGTAGACAGATTAATAACCAATGATGAAGTGGAAGATATCTTAAATACATTAACTGAAGTTTTGCCAACTGGAAAATTTACGAGTGGCCCCTATTTAGAGCAATTCGAAAAAGTTTTATCTACATATTTACATAAAAGGTATGTAATTGCAACCAGCAGTGGAACCGATGCTATTATGATAGGTTTATTGGCTTTAGGGTTAAACCCAGGGGATGAAGTTATCATGCCGGCTAATAGCTTTTCAGCTACTGAAAATGCTGTGTTAGCTTTGGGAGGCGTTCCTATCTATGTAGATATTAACCCACAAACATTCTGCATCGATCCTGACAAAATTGAAGAAGCAATAACTCCTTATACAAAGTTTATTCTACCTGTGCATTTATACGGAAAACATTCAGACATGCAGCATATCCGTCAAATCGCAAATCGTCATAAATTGAAAGTAATTGAAGATGCCTGCCAAGGTATTGGACTGACAGACTTAGGAAAGTATGCAGACATCACTACATTAAGTTTTAATCCCTATAAGAATTTTGGTGTATGTGGCAAGGCTGGGGCAATAGCAACTGATAATGAAGAACTCGCTAAAAAATGCATTCAATTTAGTTATCATGGTTTTGAAGTAAATGTGAAAAATAAGAAAGTCATCAATTTTGGATTTAATTCAAAAATGGACAATTTACAGGCAGCAATTGGTTTAGAGAGAATGAAGTACCTTTCATTAAACAACTTCAAAAGACTGTTCTTGGCGGATAGATACATTACCCAATTAGCAGAATTGCAGAATAAAGGCTTTATTGAATTACCAGAATTAAGTGAAGATCATGTATGGCATCTGTTTCCTATTAAGGTGAGAACAGAAGATAGAGCAGATATCATGACTAAATTAAATGAAGATTTTGGTGTTCAAACAGATGTATATTATCCAATACTGTCTCATATGCAAAAAACTCCTTTAGTACAGGACAAGTATGCAGGACTCCAATTGGTTCATACGGAAAAGGCTCATAGTCAGGTACTGCATTTGCCTTTATATCCGTCATTTACTTTAGAAGAACAAGACAGAGTAATGGAGGGACTGTTTCATGTTATTAAGCAAGAAATCGGAGTATAAAACGTTATCCACGGTTGAACATCCTCAGTATATTGTTTTTTGTGATTTTGATGAAACGTATTTTCCGCATACAATCGACGAACAAAAACAACAAGACATCTATGAACTCGAAGACTATCTAGAACAAAAAAGTAAAGATGGGGAGCTAATAATCGGATGGGTTACTGGAAGCAGTATAGAATCTATTCTCGATAAAATGGGACGAGGAAAATTTAGATATTTTCCGCATTTTATAGCTAGTGATCTTGGAACTGAAATTACGTACTTTTCTGAGCATAACTTCGGACAGCAAGATAATAAGTGGAACAGTCGCATAAATGAAGGGTTTAGTAAAGAAAAGGTTGAAAAACTTGTGAAACAGCTGCATGAAAATCATAACATTCTTTTGAATCCTCAAACTCAATTAGGAAAGTCACGGTATAAGCATAACTTCTACTATCAGGAACAAGATGAAATAAACGACAAGAAAAACCTATTAGCAATTGAAAAAATCTGCGAGGAATACGGCGTTTCAGTAAATATAAATCGGTGTAATCCCTTAGCAGGCGATCCAGAAGACAGCTATGATGTAGATTTTATCCCCACAGGGACAGGAAAGAATGAAATTGTAACGTTTATGTTAGAGAAATACAACCTAAATACCGAAAGAGCTATCGCATTTGGGGATAGTGGAAATGATGTTCGTATGTTACAGACAGTAGGGAATGGATATCTGCTAAAAAATGCAACACAGGAAGCAAAAAACTTGCACCACCTTATAACTGATAGTGAGTACTCAAAAGGAATTACTAATACCTTAAAAAAATTAATTGGATCATGAGGAGGAAATAAAAATGAAGAAGATAGGCATCATAGGTGCAGGTGGTATTGCAAGAGCGCATGCAACTGCTTTATCTACAATAAAAAATGCAGAGTTAGTAGGGGTATATGACATAAATCAACAAAACGCGGAAAGCTTTGTGAAAACTTTCGGCGGGAAGTCATTTGAAAACGCAGATGAACTAATTGATGCCTCAGAAGGTTTAATTGTAGCATCACCAAACTTTTGCCATAAAGAACATGCTTTGCAAGCATTAGGAAAACATAAGCATGTTTTGTGTGAAAAGCCTATGGCTATTTCTCTTGAAGAAGCAAGCATAATGAAAGATACTGCTGAAAGGTTGAGCGTAAGAGCCAGTATGGGATTTAATTATAGATATTTATCTTACGTAAATATCTTAAAAAGCTTAATTATCAATAATGAACTAGGTAACATACTGTCCATAAAAGTACACTTCAAGAAAAATAGTGCACTTAGGCGTAAGAAGTTTACTTGGAGAGATGACGCTAACAGTAAGAAGACGAGTGGATCATTGGGGGATCTGGGTATTCACCTTATTGACATGGTATGGTATTTGTTTGAGAGTGATTTCATCACAGAATCAGTAAGGGCAAAAATGAACACAAATGTAAAAACAAAAGAGGATAAACAGGTACTCGTAGATGACTATGCAGAAATTTATGGCCAGCTGAAGAACAAGGTATTTGTAAATATCATCACATCAAAGTGTTCTGTACCTGAAGACTGTGGTTTTAGCATTGAGGTAGTTGGACACAAAAAAGAGTTTAAATACCACACAGGTAATCCTCACGTTTACAAGCTCATAGATGGCTTGAACGTGGTAGACTGCCCAGTACCGCAAAGCCTATTAAACGATCCGCCAAACGAGTTTTATGGATGGGCTGATTCTTTTAGAAGCGAGTTAATCAATTGGATTGCATCAACTCAGAATGATTGGGTTGAGATCCCTTCTTTTAGTGATGGTTTTAGATCTCAGGAAGTGTTAGAAATGTTCTTTGAGAAAGACAGCAACTCTCAACCCATGTCTGTTTCAGCAGTCAACTAGTATTTCAAAGAGAGAAGTTACTAAAAAAGCAGGAATTTACTTTCCTGCTTTTTCATATAGGGGTGTAATGAATGTTAAGAGGGACATATTTATTTGGATATGCTTTCTTTTTTACAGTAGGTATTATCCATATATCAACAGGGAGTTTGACGCCATTTCTATTAGAGGCTTTTAACAAGACAACAGATGATATTTCGGTCATAATCTTTTTTCAGTTTACCGGATTTCTAAGCGGAGTATTAATCGCACCTTTAATGATTAAGAAATACAGTCATTTTAGGACACTTACTTTAGCTTTGACAATAATGCTTGCAGCGTTAAGTATCTTTTTTCTAACCAAGGATTGGTATTATATTATTGTAATGGCTTTTCTCTTAGGATATGGGGCAGGCACATTAGAAACGACAGTTGGTTCGTTTGTTATTGCTAATTTCGAAAGTAATGCAGAAAAAATGAGTAAGCTGGAAGTTCTCTTTGGATTAGGCGCTTTATCTTTCCCATTATTAATTAATTCTTTCATAGATATCAATAACTGGTTTTTACCGTATTACTGTATATTCACCTTTTTATTCGTCCTATTTGTAGGGTGGTTAATTTTCTTGTCCAAGAACCGAAAGTACGCTAAGAATGCCAACCAACAAGTGACCTTTCCAGATGGAGGAGCATTTCAATACTTTATAGGAGATAGAAAAAAATCAAAGCAATTAGGCTTTTTTGTATTTTTTGCTTTCCTATATGCTGGAATCGAAACAAATTTTGCCAACTTTTTACCTTCAATCATGATAAACCAAGACAATGAACAAATTAGTCTTATAAGTGTCTCCTTTTTCTGGGTAGGGATCATCATAGGAAGAATATTGATTGGTTTCGTAAGTAGAAGGCTTGATTTTTCCAAATACCTTCTTTTTAGCTGTAGTTGTTTAATTGTTTTGTTGATTGCTTTCTCTTATATAAGTAACCCAATACTTCAATTGGGTGGTACATTTTTGATTGGCCTAAGTATAGCGGGGATATTTCCCATTGCTTTAACACTAGCATCAATCATTATTCAGAAGTACGTTGACGAAGTTACAAGTTTATTTATTGCCTCGGCAAGTTTCGGAGGAGCGATCATCTCTTTCTTAATTGGATGGAGTTTAAACCAGGATACGATCTTATTAACCATGGGAATATTTACAACTATGGCGGTCATTCTAGTAGGTATTTCTGTAAAGATTAGGAGAACTAAAACAGAAGACCCTATTTCACTTGAAAACAAAGCATCAAAAACACAGTAGAAAATGTGTAAATTAAAGATACTAATAGACATATCGTATAAGCAGGGCAAATTCCTGAACATCTTGAATTTCATTCTTCAAGAGGAAATCTGATTTACGTTACAGCCTTGAAAAAGATAGAAAAAAGCGAAAAACACGCACCGCAGTGCGTGTTTTTTATTTAAAAATGCTCGGGAGACCCCCTTCAATTTCTTCTGACGACGGATACCATTTTGTCACCAGATCCCGAAACAGCCGTTCCGCAAAAAGAATCTCTTCCTCGGTATAGCGGTCAAAAAATGACAAAAAACGCTGTTCAGCCTTCTGATGATAATATTTGTGCAAACTGTGCAGCTTTTTTCCAGCAGGCGTCAATCGGAAGTAGACCTCCTTTTTATTATCGCTGAGCTGTGTTCTGCGAAGGAAGCCTGCGCCGAGCAATTTTGTGCTGATGCGTGATACAGTCGCTTTTGTCGTATTCATTTTTTCTGCTATCGACGTGACATTAATTGGTTCATTGTCCCCGACACAAGATAGAACATGAATTTCTGTCATCGTCAATTGAGATTTACTCCCGTGCTCTACATCCAGCTTCCTCAATTCGTCAGATAAAAAGGCTTTAATAAGCCCCTCCCATTTCTCCTGCTGATGAATGAGCTCCGCATACAATTCAAAAAGATTGCGTTTTGTATGATCTGTGTTCATCGGGTTTTCCATCCTTTTTCATTCGATTGTTTCTTCTATCATACCGTTTTGTTACAGATGAAACAATCGAATTGAATTATATTCGGCTGGTGACGGAAAACCAGCGGCTGATCCCTTTTTGAATCACCTCGGCACAATCGGGCGCTGATGCATCCACCGCCCAGGCTACATGTCCATCGGGACGAACCAATATGGTATGCACATCCCGCAACTTTTCATTCGGTTCTGCAAGCGAGGCGGTTACCGTACGTAAGCCTTTCACTTCGATATGCTCATCAGCTTCCTGCCTCAATGACAGCAAAACGAATGACCCGTTTTGGAGAAAGCTGTACAGCCATTCCGAACTGCCGTCGGAAAGAATCAGCTTCATGTCAGGGAGCCGTGCCCCGTTCAAACGATTCGGCGGCATGGTACGATCAGCTTCATATCTGACATCGAGCGCAGAAATTTGCCCCGCTACATATCGATTGACATCAGGGAAGGCCAGCAGCTCCGACATCATGCTTCGCAAATGGAGGCCTGCTTGAGTGAAATCGATCAGCTTTGTCTGTGCCTCCGTGTTTCTCAGGAGCCCTTCAGCTGCCGGATGCCGCTCGTCATGGTAGCTGTCCAAAAGCCATGAAGGCGCAGAGCCTTTGATGGCCGTCGCCAGTTTCCACCCGAGGTTCATTGCATCCTGAAGGCCAACATTCAGTCCTTGCCCGCCCGCTGGAAAATGAATATGCGCGGCATCACCCGCAAGAAAGATTCTGCCGTCCCGATACCGTTTCGCTTGGCGCGCGGCGTTCCCGAACCGCGACATCCACGAAGGGTCGCTTAAACCAAAGTCAGTTCCGCAAATTCGCAGGAGGTCAGCTTTCAGCTCTTCCTCAGTCACAGGCACATCTTTCGGCGTTTGCGTGCGATAAGGGCTGATCACAACGACACGATATCGGTCTGAAGATAACGGAACAATCATAACACCGCCCTCTTTTGTGCAAAGGGACAGCACGCCTGACGCCGGCGGAGAAAGGAGCGCCACATCCCCAAGCGCAGCGGTGACAGTGCTGTCTGTTCCCGGAAACTCAATTTTCGCCTGTTTCCGGACGGTACTCCCGGCGCCATCTGCACCAACGGCAAACTTGCTTGTGATCGTCCGTACACTGCCGTCCCGATCCTTAAAAATCGTTTGGACCGCTTCCCCGTTTTGCGTAACCGCCAGCGCCTCGGCACCCCGAAACACCTCTGTTCCCAGGCTTCGTGCATGATCTTCAAGCAGTTTTTCTGTTTTTGACTGCGGGAGCAAAAGCGTGTAAGGACAGCTCGTATCCAAGCCTGAAAAATCCAGACGGGTATCCAGCATTGAAAAATGTCCGGAAGGTATCTTGCTTCCCTTGGATACAAACCGCTCTAAAATCCCTCTCATCTCAAGGAGCTCCAGCGTTCGGGGATGCAGCGTCAACGCCTTGGAATGCGGAACAGGTTTTTCAAGCCGTTCAATCACACATGTTCCCACTCCGGCCATCGCAAGCTCAGAAGCCAGCATAAATCCAACCGGTCCTCCTCCTATAATCACTGCTTCATATTTCATCATCATTCACCACTCCTTTTGTTTCATGAAAAACGAACAAAAACCAATAAAAACGGCCCTCCAATCAAAAAATATATAAATTTTGTTACGTAGGTAACAATTTTGATTATAGCTCCTTACAAATTTTTCTTCAACACATTTTTCCAAACGGCATACAAAAAGACGCCTCTTCCATTAGCGTCTTTTTATTCGGCATCAGAAATCACACCGACAATATTTTTTTCTCTTATCGGACCAAAATGCCGGCTGTCGAAGCTGTATATGCGATTATCTCCAACGACAAAATATTTTCCTTTCGGCACCTTGCTTGTTCCCGTCACATCTTTCAAAGAAAAATCACCCGTTACATGGCTGCCGGCAGAAACAGATTTCAAATGCTTCAAAAATGGCTCAGCAACCTGCTTTCCGTTCACATACAGCTGATCATCTTTATATTTGATCGTTTCACCGGGCAAGCCGATTACCCGTTTAATCAGCACTTTATGATCAGGGCCTTTAAAAAGGACAATGTCAAAACGATGGATGGTTTTAAATCGATGCGAAAATTTATTGACCAACAATTCGTTTCCTTCCTGGAAGGTCGGGTTCATACTGACGCCTTCTACCTTGTAATCAATAAAGACAGCATTTTTAACCTGAATGGCGAGAACAACGGACACTACACCGGCAAGAAACCAAAACCGTTTTTTCATGTTACTGTCTCCCTCCATCATGCTCACGCTGACTGGCTCTTACATGCAGATACCGCTCCACCTTTTTGCCGACATACCATAAGACAGTGATCACCAATACGGCGATGACCGTTCGAATCGGCTGTGTAATCAGCGCGTGCAGATCATATCCGATGAAGCTGATCATAAAAATCATGACAAGCTTCCCCGAGGCTGCCGCCAAAATAAACGGCCGCGTTCCGATCCTTGACAAACCGGCAACAACATTCACCGCGGCTGACGGTGTAAATGGAAAACAAAGCAGAAGAAACATGGGACCGAAGCCGTGTCTTTCCACCCATAACATCAGCTTTCTGACAGACGGATGACTGCGGATAAATCCAAGCAATTTTCTCTGTCCGTATTGACGGACAATCAAAAAGACGAGAATGGAACCAGCAGTTGATCCCGCCCAGGACAGGATGAATCCTTCCCACAAGCCAAACGAGTTCGTATTCGCCACCACAAACACGATCAGCGGCAAAAACGGGAGAAATGCTTCAATTAAAGGCAGCAGCACAGCAATGAGCGGACCGAAAGCCCTATAGCTTTGAAATAATTCAGTTAAATGTTCTTGTGTCAAATAGGATAAAAAATGCTCCAACATTTATACTCCTTACCGGGTTTGTCTATCCTTATTCTACACATTATCAGCAGAAAACTAAAAAGTTTTGGTGATTTTTTCTGTCTTGAAACATTTCACCAGCCGATATAGAATACAAATAGAACAAACGTTCCCTTAGAAAGAAGGAGTCAACATGCCAAATCTGCAGGAGGAAATATACGATTTAATTGAACGGGCTCTCTTTTTACCCATGGCCATTACGATTTTTAACCGTGATCTCGCCGGAATTGAAGAAAGCACATTAAAATTGAAGCATCCTTATAAACAGCTTATCGGCGAATCATTAAAAATAGCACAAAAGGATTTGATGGAGGTCAGAAAAGAACTGAGGAAAAGAAAAATTGCAATCCGCGAGACGGAACGCGATGAGGCCTTTACGCTCTATACATTTGTGATCGACGGTTATGAAGAAAAGCACCGCTATTTTAATCCGCGAATCCGTGAGCAGGTCAGCGAATTATTAACATACTATCTATTTGCCCCGGACAGACTCCGAGCCTTTTGAATCACACTGCCCGTTCCCTCTTCGGGCGATTCAGATCATTAATTTCAGACAATTCACACTATACAAACAAAATAAATTTATTTATAATTCGAACCACAGCCTTTCACCCTAAAAAGTGACATGTGCTGCCATATCTGCGACATCATTTTCAGTACGCTTGGGCTTGTACACCCCAATCCTAAATAGAAGGAGGATTCTATGAAACTGATTCACGTTCTTGCCGCTTTGCCCTTTATCGGAATCTTACTCGGCATCCCTTTTGCAAATAAGGTGACCCCCTATGTGTTCGGCATGCCATTTATTCTTGCCTATATTGTGATGTGGGCTCTTTTGACCTCTGCGCTGATGGCGATTGTGTATGTCCTCGACAAGGAAAATAAAAAGGAGGAAGCAGAATGAATGCAGCTCTCATCATCATTTTCGGTGTCCTGCTCTTGAGTATTTTTCTCGGTATACGCGCCCAAAAAGGAAAAGACATGAACCTGGAGCAGTGGACGGTCGGAGGGCGCGGCTTCGGAACTGTTTTCGTCTTCCTTTTGATGGCAGGCGAAATTTATACTACTTTTACGTTTCTCGGCGGCAGCGGATGGGCCTACGGAAAAGGCGGTCCAGCCTTTTATATCATCGCCTACGGATGTCTGGCCTACATCCTTTCTTACTGGCTTCTTCCAGCAGTTTGGACGTACGCGAAACAGCATAAACTAATGTCGCAGTCTGATTTTTTCACAAAAAAATACAACAGTCCGCTGCTTGGCATTCTCGTTTCACTGGTCGGCATCGCCGCACTCATTCCCTATCTTGTACTGCAGCTGAAAGGCCTCGGGCTGATTGTATCGGAAACCTCGTACGGCAAAATCACCCCGACCGCTGCCATCTGGATCGGCGCTGTTTCCATCACGGTTTATGTTATGGTTTCAGGCATTCACGGGTCTGCCTGGATATCGGTTGTGAAGGACATCATGATTCTGGTTGTCGTTCTGTTTTTAGGTGTGTATTTGCCAATTCATTACTACGGCGGATTTCAAGACATGTTTCAGCAGATTGAAACGGCAAAGCCTGGCTTTCTTACGCTCCCCGAATCGGGACAAAGTGTGGCCTGGTTCAGTTCAACCGTACTCTTGACAGCGCTTGGTTTTTACATGTGGCCTCACACGTTTTCCGCTTCGTATTCAGCCGAAAACCCAAAAGTCTTTCGTAAAAACGCCATCATCATGCCTTTGTACCAGCTGGTCCTGCTCTTTGTCCTTTTCGTCGGCTTCGCGGCTATCCTGCAAGTTCCAGATCTGAAAGGCGCAGACGGGGATCTATCGCTTTTGAGACTGTCTCTGCAAGCATTTGACCCTTGGTTTGTCGGAATTATCGGTGCTGCCGGACTGCTGACAGCACTTGTGCCAGGGTCTATGATCTTAATGTCCGCCTCCACGCTGTTTGCAAAAAATGTGTACAAGGTAATTGCGCCCCGCACGACAGAACAGCAAGTATCGGCTCTTGCTAAGTTTTTAGTGCCGGTGATTGCGTTGATTTCGGTGTATTTTACCTTCAAAGGCGGGAATACCATCGTTACGTTGCTTTTGATGGGCTACAGCCTTGTCACACAGCTATTCCCCGCCCTTTTGTTCAGCCTGTTCAAGCATAATATGGTGACAAAACAGGGGGCCTTCGCCGGCATTATTGCAGGTGTCGGAGCAGTTACTTATATTACAATGACGGAAACGACGATCGGCACTTTATTTCCGGCTCTGCCGCAAGCCGCAAAAGACTTGAATGTAGGCATCGTCGCCCTGCTTTTGAATATCACGGTCATGACGGCAGTCAGCCTTATGACAAGGAAGGCGAAAAGCGCTGCGGCCGATCAGGCGGCCTAAGCATAAAAAAAGCAATCTGGACACCAGATTGCTTTTTCTTATTTACCGTTCACAGGCGATAAGATCTTTATCGCGGTCTTTCTTTTTATTGGCATCGTAAAGTGCCTTAGAAACGTAAGGCTTGTACTTCGTTTTTCCGCCTTTGTTTTTCACCTTCGATGTGCGGGCCACTCCGCCTTTGTATACTTTGTTTAACTCCTTGCAGTTCTTATAGACCTTCACCTTTGTTTTGGCTTCCGCCACATGGTCAGCTCCGTATGAAAAACCGAAAACGAGACCGAGTGACAGCAAAACCGCCACCGCTTTTTTCATGACGATTCACTCCCTCAACACCCAATATTTAGTTGATTTATAGCTCGAATTTATCATAATTCATATAGTCTTATTTGACAAGATAAATATGGAAGAAGGCTTTGTTTTTTCTTGTTTTCTTTTTCCTTCACTATTCAAACTGCCAAAACATGTTTTTCTGCTTATGCTCAGGGGTACACATACGAATGTACACCAAACAGAAAAGGAGCGTTGCTGATGTCTGATTCAAATCTTACGAATCCTATAAAAGCATTTTTTCATGATGAATTTCCCGAACAATATCAAGAACCGCCAGGCCTGCAAAAGAACATGAAACCTGTCCCTGATTGCGGAGAAAAAAGCTACAAAGGATCAGGTAAACTAACGGGTCGAAAAGCGCTTGTCACGGGCGGCGATTCCGGTATCGGCCGCGCTGCCGCAATTGCTTACGCCAGAGAAGGTGCCGATGTGGCCATTAACTACTTGCCCGAGGAACAGCCAGATGCTGAAGAGGTAAAAGAACTGATCGAAGCAGAAGGTCGAAAAGCAGTGCTGATCCCCGGAGACTTGAGCGACGAATCCTTTTGCCAAGATCTGGTCAAACAGGCGCAGCAGGAGCTCGGAGGACTTGATGTGCTAGCGCTCGTTGCAGGCAAACAGAAAGCAGTCGAAAACATCGAAGATCTGCCTACTGAACAAATCTATAAAACATTTGAAGTGAACGTCTTTTCCCTTTACTGGGTTGTAAAAGCGGCGCTTCCGTATTTGCCGGAGGGAGCTTCAATTATCACAACTACCTCAGTTGAAGGCTATAATCCAAGCCCGATGCTGTTAGATTACGCAGCAACGAAAAACGCCATTATCGGCTTTACCGTCGGACTGGGAAAACAGCTTGCTTCCAAAGGCATCAGAGTAAATTCAGTTGCGCCCGGACCAATTTGGACACCGCTGCAAATTTCCGGCGGACAGCCGACGGAAAACATCCCGAAATTCGGACAAGGCACGCCGCCAGCTCCATTAAATCGCGCTGGGCAGCCAGTGGAATTGGCCGATGTTTATGTATTTCTAGCTTCAGAGAATTCAAGCTATGTGACATCTCAGGTATATGGCATCACCGGAGGAATTCCGACGGCATAGCTTTATGAAAGGAGCTGCCCTGTTCGGTCAGCTCCTTCCTATTTTTCTAATACCGTTCCCCGAGCTCACGCAAAATAAAATCATAAATCATCTTCGTCCGCTCTTCTTTCGGGTACAGCATAAATTCCTGTCTTTTCGGCACGCGGTGGTCGATTCTGTCTTGGAATTTGGTTCTGAGCCACGCTGTTCGGTATACCTGGTTCTCGAACGAATTATAAGAGATCGGCAGCTCCATCGTTTTCCCATTTGAAAACGTCACTTCCGTATCGTCAAATTCAGTCGCTTTGAATTCTTTTACATGCACATGGGAAATCCAGCCGCATTGGGGTCTTGTCGAAGAAAGTGTAGGGAATAAAAAGATTTGGTTCGAAGGGTCCACCATGATCGGCGGCTTGTGTGAAATTTTTGTCACTTCATAAGTTCCTGCTTTTCTTCCCGCATAGCTTGATCCAAAAAATCGGCAGCTTCTGTCGACAATTTGCAGTGGCTTCATGTTTACATAAAACACGCAATCTTTTTCAATAATTCTGGAACAGATTTTGCCGTCTATTTCTTCTGGCAGCACGGCAATTGTTGCGCCGTTCACTTCATACGATTCTAAAGGTGCGTCTGTTTTCTGACTCATATTATGGCCTCCATCCTTTTTCTGCAAAATTTATACTAATAATCTATCATCTGTTTTTGTAAAACGACAGGTTTTTTTAACATTTAAGATAAAATCATCTTTTAATGATATTTAATGGTACTAAATGACTAGTAATAAACCGATTTTACTTTCATAAGACTTGCCGGTTTACGGCATTTTGCAGGATATGTCGATAGATTGCCAAGTATTAGTTGTCTAAAAATTATAAAAATTTATTGATTTTTTCGACCGTTATCCATATACTATAAAAAAGGCATTGGGGGGATTCTTTATGAAAGAGAAAAAATCGTACACTGAGCTCATGAAGTCCCGCAACACGCAAAAAACAAAAGAATTCGATGTCACAATGACGGATATTTACATTCAAATGGTGCTCGATGAATCCTTGTATAACCGTCGGCTTGCCATGCTGACGGACCAAATTAACAAAGCCTTGGACGAAAAAGATAAAGATGCGTTTCTTACGCTCTCTAAAGAATATGCAGCGCTCAAGCAGAGCGAATAAGCCAATCCTTCAAGGATTGGCTTTTTATTATCCGTTCACAATTGTTCCGCCATTGACGTGAATCGTCTGCCCTGTGACGTATGTGGAATCGTCGCTGGCAAGGTATAGATAGCTTGGCGCCACTTCGACCGGCTGTCCCGGGCGTTCCATCGGCACGTCTGAACCAAACACTTCCACGTCTTTTGCGGCAAAGCTGGCCGGGATAAGCGGTGTCCAAATGGGACCCGGTGCCACTGCATTGACCCGTATGCCCTGCTGAACAAGCGACTGGGAAAGGGACCTTGTAAACGTAACGATCGCGCCTTTTGTCGCTGAATAATCGATCAGCGTTTTATTGCCTTTATAGGCGGTAATTGAAGCGGTATTAATAATAGAGCTCCCTTTTTTTAAATGAGGCAGCACTGCCTTTGTTAAGTAAAACATGGAAAAAATGTTTGTTTGGAAGGTTCTGATCAGCTGGTGGCTGGTGATTTTTTCAATGCTGGGCTGGACATGCTGCTCAGCTGCATTGTTAACCAATATATCAATGGATGGAAACACTTGGCTTGCCTGCCCGACCACATCATTGCAAAACGCTTCATCCCCAACATCTCCTGCAATCAGCAGGCATTTTACCCCTTCCTTTTCTACATACTGCTTTGTTTCCTCGGCGTCCTGATGTTCATTCAAATACACAATGATCACATTAGCTCCTTCTTTTGCGAATAACACCGAGACAGCGCGTCCAATCCCGCTGTCTCCTCCAGTAATAATAGCGGTTTTGCCCTCTAATTTTTTCGCTTTCTTCGGCTTATCAAAAACCGGACGCGGGTCCATCAGATATTCAAAACCAGGCTGCTGGTTCTGGTGCTGAGGCGGTAATGTTTTCTTTTTTTGATTCGCCAATGAAATCACTCCTTTTCAACCTTATTATGTTATGAACAATGCCTGCTTCCTATGTATGAAAAGATAGAATATGGAAAAATTAAGAATAAATCTGATTGGAGGTATAACGGCTTGGCTAATCAACATTTTGCAAAGGAAGCACCTGAAACATACTGGAAAACATCAACTGACCTGCCTTCTTTTCCTGCGCTTCAAGAGGACACTGAATGTGACGTCACCATTATCGGAGGCGGGATTACGGGAATCACAACGGCATATGAACTTACGAAGAGAGGCTTCCGTGTCGTTTTGATTGAAGCAAATCAGGTTCTTAACGGAACCACTGCGCATACAACTGCTAAAGTTACCGCACAGCATGACATGATATACGACGAATTTATCCGCCATTTCGGATTAAACCATGCGAGGCTTTATTATGAAGCAAACCAAAACGCAATTGATTACATAAAAGGCATTGTGGATGAACATCAAATTGATTGTGAATGGATCGAGCAAGACGCATATCTTTATACGGCAAATGAAAACGCTGTTCAAAAAATCCGCACCGAGCATGAGGCATACACAAAGCTCGGAATTGAAAGAGACCTTATCAAGGATCTTCCAATTCCCTTAGGTTCTAAGCTGGCGCTTGTCATGAAGAATCAAGCTCAATTTCATCCGCTTCAATACTTAAAAGCGCTTCTGGAGCAAATTGTTCAAAAAGGCGGCCGAATTTATGAAGAGACCGTTGCGCTTGATATCAAAAAAGGCGAAAGGCCCGAAGTGGTAACAAAAAGCCGGCACGCCATTAAGAGCCGCTTTATCATATGCTGTTCCCACTTCCCTTTTTATGACGGAGGCGGATTATATGCTGCGAGAATGTACTCCGACAGATCTTATGTCCTTGCCATCAAGCCGAAGATCGAGTATCCCGAGGGCATGTATTTGAGTATCGATCAGCCGTCAGTGGCGCTCCGCTATACGGTTGTAAACGGTGAAAAGCTGATTCTCTTCAGCGGAGTAAGCCATAAAACAGGCCAGGGAAAAGCCATGTCTACACATTATGAAACACTGAGACAACTGGCCGAAAGCACAATCGGCATCGAAAGCATTCCATATTATTGGTCCACACAAGATCTAGTGACGATCGACAAAATCCCGTTTATCGGGCCGATGTCGGAAAATGAGGACAATATTCTAGTAGCGACCGGGTTCAAAAAATGGGGCATGACGTCCTCAGCAGTCGCAGCCACTCTATTGTCAGACCTTGTGGAGAAAAAAGACAATCCATACGAAAGCATTTTCACTCCGTCCCGTTTCCATCTGAATCCCGGGTTGCAGAAAGTGATTTCCTACAATGCCGATGTCGCCAAGCATTTGATTAAAGGAAAGCTTGAAAAGCCTGATGTCCAATTTGAAGACATTTCGCCAGGAGAAGGGAAAGCCGTCACCATAAACGGCAGGCGAGCGGGAGCATTTCGGGATGAGACAGGCTGCCTCCATCTCGTTGATACGACTTGTACCCATTTAGGCTGCGAGGTCGAGTGGAACGACAGTGAGCATACGTGGGATTGTCCGTGCCACGGATCACGCTTTAAGCCATCTGGCGAAGTTGTAGAGGGTCCGGCCATTAAACCATTAAAACAAATAGATCTCGATTAAACCGTTCATTTTAATGAACGGTTTTTCAAATATTTTTCATCTGCAGCTTCATTCATGTTTCCCTTGGCCGATAAAAAAGAAAAAGGCTTAAAAAGCCAAAAAGTAAAAATTATATTTTTCCCAAGGGGGATCATTGTATTGTTATTTAAAAAAGACAGAAAACAAGAAACAGCTTACTTTTCAGATTCAAACGGACAGCAAAAAAACCGCATTCAGCTCACAAACAAACATGCAGATGTCAAAAAACAGCTCAAAATGGTCAGGTTGGGAGATGCTGAGCTTTACGTGTTAGAGCAGCTTCAGCCACTCATTCAAGAAAATATCGTAAATATCGTTGATGCGTTTTATAAAAACCTTGACCATGAAAGCTCATTGATGGATATCATTAATGATCACAGCTCAGTTGACCGCTTAAAACAAACGTTAAAACGGCATATTCAGGAAATGTTTGCAGGCGTTATCGATGATGAATTTATTGAAAAGCGTAACCGAATCGCCTCCATCCATTTAAGAATCGGCCTTTTGCCAAAATGGTATATGGGTGCGTTTCAAGAGCTTCTTTTGTCAATGATTGACATTTATGAAGCATCCATTACAAATCAGCAAGAACTGCTAAAAGCCATTAAAGCAACAACAAAAATCTTGAACTTAGAACAGCAGCTTGTCCTTGAAGCATTTCAAAGCGAGTACAACCAAACCCGTGATGAACAAGAAGAAAAGAAAAACCTTCTTCATCAGAAAATTCAAGAAACCTCTGGATCGATTGCCAATCTGTTTTCAGAAACAAGCAGATCAGTTCAAGAGCTTGTGGACAAATCTGAGGGCATTTCTCAAGCATCCAAAGCCGGCACTGTAACATCCAGCACTGTTGAAGAAAAGTCGATCGGCGGAAAAAAAGAGCTAGAAGTCCAGCAAAAACAGATGAACAAAATTGACACAAGCCTTATCCAAATCGAAAAAGAAATGGTCAAGCTGGATGAAATCGCGCAGCAAATTGAAAAAATCTTCGGCATCGTCACAGGCATAGCTGAACAAACAAACCTTCTCTCGCTCAATGCATCTATTGAATCCGCCCGCGCCGGAGAACACGGCAAAGGCTTTGCTGTCGTGGCAAATGAAGTGCGGAAGCTTTCTGAGGATACGAAAAAAACCGTCTCTACTGTTTCTGAGCTTGTGAACAATACGAATACACAAATCAACATTGTATCCAAGCATATCAAAGACGTGAATGAGCTAGTCAGCGAAAGTAAAGAAAAAATGACGCAAATTAACCGCTTATTCGATGAAATCGTCCACAGCATGAAAATCAGCAAAGAGCAATCAGGCAAAATCGACGTCGATCTGCAAGCCTTTCTTGGAGGGCTTCAGGAAGTCAGCCGTGCCGTTTCCCATGTGGCCGCTTCCGTTGATTCGCTTGTCATCCTGACAGAAGAATAACCATCAAAAACCGGTCTGCCATACGGCCGGTTTTTTTGCGTTCATTATGTAAACTTAAATTAAAAATCAGTTGACATAATAATTGCCTGCATTTATTGTATAACCATATTTGATTACTGTTTGGAGGATTTCACATGCTGAAATTAATCGACATGATGCATATTGCTATTTTCACCGCACTGATGGCAGTGCTCGGCTTTATGCCCTCTCTTCTTATCCTTTACACCCGTTCCGATTACATTGCAAACGCTTGGTGTCATGTTGGCAGGCAGCATCCTCAGGCCAAAGTCTGCTTTCTTAAGCCAGCTTGTCTTTTTGCTGCTCGTCGCCTTCGGAGCGCCGCTGTTGCCCGGCGGACGAGGCGGTTTTGGTGTGTTTTTCGGACCGAGCGCAGGCTTTTTGATTGCTTATCCCCTCGCTTCATGGCTGATCAGTTTAGCCGCTAACAGGCTGCGGAAGGTGACAGTATCGCGTCTCTTTTTCACTCATATCGTATTCGGCATCATCTTTATTTATCTGCTTGGTATACCGGTACAAGCTTTTATCATGCATATTGATTTGTCACAGGCCGCCTTCATGAGCCTTGCATATGTGCCTGGTGATTTGATAAAAGCGGCTGTATCTGCATTTCTGGCGATAAAAATCACTCAAGCCTTGTCTCTTTCTGATACGATGTTTACAAAAGGAGGATGACACTACATGACAATTACCCATACCTATTCATCTACCGCCGAAACATCGCCCGGCCGTGTAGCGATCCAGACTGAATCGGAGCAAATCACGTACCAAGATTGGGATCGGCTTGTCTTTCAAACCGCAAATTGGCTGCGGTCACAGCCGAGCATGCCGAATCGTGTGGCGATCCTGCTCCCAAATAGTCTGGCGTTTTTACAGCTGTTTGCCGGAGCCGCAGCGGCTGGATGTACGGCAATTCCCATCGACACACGCTGGAGCGCGGCAGAATGTAAGGAGCGGCTGTCCATAAGCAATGCGGATCTTGTGGTTACTTTAGCCTTTTTTAAAAACAAACTGACAGATAGCCAGACACCTGTTGTTTTGCTGGATAACTGTATGGCAGATATTTCTGAGGCAGCCGCTGATCCCTTGCCTACCATTGATCCGGAGCACCCTTTTTATATGGGATTTACGTCGGGCTCGACAGGAAAACCGAAGGCCTTTACGCGATCTCACCGCTCATGGATAGAGAGCTTTACCTGTACAGAAACAGATTTTTCAATTTCATCAAATGACACGGTATTGATTCCCGGGACGTTAATGTCCTCTCACTTCTTATACGGGGCAGTCAGCACTTTGTTTCTCGGAGGAACCGTTTGTTTGCTGAAAAAGTTTTCTCCTGCCAAAGCGAAGGAATGGCTGTGCCGTGAATCCATCAGTGTTCTCTATACCGTACCGACGATGACAGACGCCCTCACAAGGATTGAGGGTTTTCCCGACAGTCCCGTCAAAATCATTTCATCCGGCGCAGACTGGCCGGCAGAATCCAAGGAGAAGCTTGCCGCTGCATGGCCTCATCTCAAGCTGTACGATTTTTACGGCACATCAGAGCTTAGTTTTGTGACGTTTTCTTCACCGGAAGACAGCAAACGGAAACCGCATTCAGCGGGCCGCCCTTTTCATAATGTCCGGATCGAAATCCGCAACGCTGAAGGAGAACGCTGTCAGCCAGGCGAAGTCGGAAAAATATTTGTCAACAGCCCGATGCGGTTTTCCGGCTATGTGAACGGCAGCACACCAGATGAATGGATGACAGTGGATGATATGGGCTATGTTGATGAAGAGGGCTTTCTATACATATCAGGAAGAGAAAACGGGATGATCGTGTACGGAGGATTAAATATTTTCCCAGAAGAAATTGAACGTGTGCTTCTCGCCTGCCCAGAGGTTGAAAGCGCGGCTGTCGTTGGCATTCCCGACGAGTATTGGGGAGAAATCGCTGTAGCTGTCATTCATGGAAACGCTAATGCCAGAACACTGAAAGCCTTGTGTAAACAGAAATTAGCCTCCTATAAAATTCCGAAAAAATGGGTGTTTGCAGACAGCTTGCCGGAAACGAGCAGCGGAAAAATTGCCCGTTCCAGCGTGAAAAAATGGCTGGAAGAGAGTATACAGTATAAATGAATGCGGTTATTGTTGATGCAAAACGAACGATCTTTGGAAATCAAAACGGACTGCTGAAGCCCTTCCTGCCGGAGGATTTGTCAGCTCCCATCATCCGCTGTCTCAGCCGAAAGCTAGAGGATCAAATTGACGAGGTCATTCTCGGAAACGCTACCGGCAGAGGCGGCAACCTCGCCAGACTGTCAGCCCTTCAAGCCGGACTGCCTTTATCGGTTCCCGGAATGACAATTGACAGACAGTGCGGCTCCGGCCTTGAAGCTGTGCGCTATGCCTGCAGCCTTATTCAAGCGGGAGCCGGCACGATGTATATCGCGGGCGGCTCAGAAAACAGCAGCCAATCCCCTTTTTCAGAACGGGCCCGCTTTTCTCCAGATGCCATCGGCGATCCAGACATGGGCATTGCGGCAGAATATACGGCTGCACGCTATTCCATCAGCAGAAGCATGCAGGATGAGTACGCGCTTCTCAGCCATCAACGCAGCAGGAACGCGCATGATGAAGGATTTTACCGTGAAGAAATTGTTGCTCTTGGGGAATTGGAGATGGACGAAGCATTTTTGAAAACGCGGCCGATAGAAGCGATTATTCCCCGTGCAAAGCCGGTTTTCGACACCAGCTCCGGAACAGTCACAGCAGCCAACAGCAGCGGCATAGCAGACGGAGCAGCCGCTCTTTTGGTAATGGAAGAAGAAAAAGCGGCAGCCCTCGGACTTAAGCCTGTGCTTCGGTTTATCGGCAGCGCTGTCAGCGGCATTCACCCCAACTATCCGCCCGCGGCACCGGTTGATGCGATCCGTAACCTCTTACATACACACGATGTAACACCTGAGGATATCGGTTTATTTGAAATCAATGAAGCCTTTGCCGTCAAAATTTGTGTCTGCTCGCAAGAACTCGGCATTCCCTTTTCAAAAATCAATGTGCGCGGCGGCGCCTTAGCTCTTGGCCATCCGTACGGTGCATCAGGTGCAGCTCTGGTAACCAGATTGTTTTATGAAGCGAAAAGACGGACAGACTGTCAATATGTGGTTGCAGCCATCGGAAGCGGCGGCGGAATTGGACTTGCTTTATTATTTGAAGTTCTTGCATAGGCTTTTTCATAGGACACACGCTTTCGATTTAGTATAATAGCGATATGAATAAAGTCAGGAAGGGGATTTTATGACAGCCGTTTGTTTAGTAAGACATGGAGAAACCGATTGGAACCTGCAGCAAAAATGCCAAGGCAAAACCGATATCCCGCTAAACGCAACAGGTGAACGCCAAGCAAGAGAAACCGGAGAATATGTAAAGGGCTTTTCTTGGGATATTATTGTGACGAGCCCGCTGAAAAGAGCGAAAAGAACCGCGGAAATTATTAATGAATATCTGCATCTTCCGATAGTCGAGATGGATGATTTTAAGGAACGCGATTACGGCGACGCGGAGGGCATGCCGCTGGAGGAACGGACAAAGCGCTATCCAGATAACATCTATCCGAATATGGAAACCTTAGAAGAACTCACTGACAGGCTGATGGGCGGTTTGGCAAAAGTGAATCAGGCGTATCCAAACAAGAAGGTGCTGATCGTGGCGCACGGTGCGGCAATTCACGCCCTGCTGACAGAAATATCCGGCGGTGACCCGGAGCTTCAAAGCACCCGTCTCGTCAACGCCTGCCTCAGCAACATTGAATTTGCAGAAGAAAAATGGCGGATAAAAGACTATAATATCAACAGCCACTTATCCGGCTTTATCAAATAAGAAAAAGACAGGCGTTTGCCTGTCTTTTCTTTTATTTCTTAGCAGCCGGCATCTCTTTTTGAAGCTCGTCCAAAATGGCATTCGCCCCGTCTACACTGCGGCGCAGAGACCACACCGCACGATCCACGTGGTATACATGCCCGTTTTTCACTGCCTTCAGTTTTTTCCAAAGGACATTCTTTTCGATCGGGCGTTTACCGTCGGCGTCGAGGTCATCTGTTTTTCCTGTCATCAGGATGATCACATCCGGATCTGTTTTCAGCAGCTGCTCCAGTGTCATTTTCATATTCACAGAGTCGCCGCCATTGCTTGAATTGCTATTACCTGACGTACTGATTGCATATCGATAGCCGACCTGTGTTAAAAGTCTCGATGTAAAGAAGTTTTCATCCCTGGCCATAATCGTATCATTTGTATTTCCGATCAAAAGCACGGACTGGCTGTTCGCGCTGATTTTCTGCTTTGTCTCGCTAAGCTTTTCTTCATGCGCCGTCAGCTTTTTCTCCATTTCCTTCTCCTTGCCGACTGCTTTTGCAATCGTAAGTGAAGCGTCAATTGTATCCTGATAATCAGCATTTAAATTATTAAGCGCAATCGTCGGCGCTATTTTTTTCAGCTGATCGTACACCTTCTTATGCCGGGTCGTGTCAGCAATAATTAAATCGGGTTTTAATGAAGCGATTTTTTCCATGCTTGGCTGTGAGCGAGTGCCGACAGATGTGTAACCGTCAATTTTCTTCAGGACATCCTTGTTGATCAGCTGCTTCGCTTTGTTGTCATCGGCAACCCCGACAGGCGTAATGCCGAGATCAAGCAGTGTATCAATAAAACCTAGCTCAAGAACAACAACCCGCTTCGGATGCTCAGGCACATTTGTCTTCCCTAAATCATGTGTTACCGCTACTTTATGTTCTTTACTGTTTTGATTGCCGCTTGAAGACGAGCAAGCAGCCGTTAAGACAGAAAGAAGTAAAACTGTAAGAATAATCAGTGTTTTTTTCATATGTTCCAGTCTCTCCTGTTGGTAGTTTCTATGGTTAAGATGTCCAAGAGTAGTATAACACGGAATGAGAATCATTATCACCAATTATTTTTAAAATGGGAAGAGAAAGTTCCGCTTACATGAAAATCTTGCTTCGCGACACAGCAGTTCAGCAGCTGATCAGCCTGTCCACAAAAAAGCTTGCAGAAAAATAACATTCTCTGCAAGCTGATCTTGTTAAAGCTTCACAATCACTCTTCCTTGAATGCGATTTTGCAAAATATCTTTTAACGCACCCGGCGTTTCTTCCAATGATACTTCCCTGTCCACGATGGTCAGCAGCTGATCAGGCTTGAGATCAGAAGACATGCGCTCCCAAACAGCGGCTCTGACGTCCATCGGACAGTATACTGAATCGATTCCGAGCAGGCTTACTCCGCGAAGAATAAAAGGATACACCGTTGCCGGAACTTCTCCTCCGCCGGTTAAGCCGCTCACTGCGACAGATCCGCCGTATTGAATTTTGCTTAAAAGCGAGGCAAGCTGTTTTCCGCCGACTGGATCAACCGCTCCCTGCCATTGCTGCTTGGACAGCGCCTTAAGCGTTCCGTCATAGACATCTTCCCTGCTGATTACTTCGCTTGCACCAAGCTGTTTCAAATAATCAGCCGCCTCCCGGTTTCCGGTACTTGCCACTACATCATAGCCCCGCTTGTTCAGCATCGATACCGCAATTCCGCCGACACCGCCAGTTGCTCCTGTGACTAGCACGCTGCCTTTTTCCGGAGACAGACCGTTCTGTTCAAGCCGATGCACTGATAACGCCGCAGTAAATCCCGCCGTTCCGTACACCATCGCTTCTTTTAACGAAAGATTCTGTGGCAAAGGCACCAGCCAGTCACCAGGCACCGAAGCGTATTCACTTAATCCGCCATCACGGGAGACACCGAGCTCATAGCTTGTCGCGATCACCTCATCCCCCTCCGCAAAACGCGGATCATTGGAAGAGACGACCGTACCCGCAGCATCAATGCCTAAAATAAGCGGATACTCTCTGACGATATTGCCTCCTGCTTTTCCGGCCAGACCATCTTTGTAATTAATGCCGGAATAAGCAACTTTAATCAGGACACCATCCTTCGGCAAATCCTCTGTTGATATGGTTTTCACATGGACTGAAACATCATCGGCATTTTTTTCTGCCTGCAAGGCTTGAAATAACGTTGACATTCGGCACACTCCTTTTCATTTATATCGTAACCGAAGAACGTTCAAAAAACCAAATCATCAAGCCGCCATTTTCACTTCGCCGGCACATTGAGACAATAATGGACAAATCCGGTATCCTCTTCATAGCCGTTTTGCTCATACAAGCTTCTTGCCTTCCGGTTGTGGTGCTCAGTCTGAAGTGTTAAACATTTTGCCCCGTTTTCCTCTGCATAATCCTTTGCGGCAGAAAGCAGCCGGCAGCCGGCTCCCTTTGTACGTGCATGAGGAACGACAAATAAGTCATTTAATATGTATATCCTTTTCATTGACACAGAAGAAAACGTTGGATAGAGCTGGGTAAAGCCTATGAATTCTCCATTTTCTTCTGCTATCAAAATAACAGACTCGTGATTTTCCAAACGAGCTTTCAAAAAAGCCTCTGCCCCTTGCAAATCGGATGCCTGTCTATAAAATTCCCGATATTGGTTAAACAACGGCGCAATGGCGGCCGTATCTGATGTCTTTGCTTGGCGAATGTTCATCTTATTTCTTCCTCCCTCTCAATAATTTTTTCATTCTATCCCTTTTCTGTAAAGTTTATTTTTCAGAATACTTTTATCATCATGCTTTGAAAAAATATCACGATAATATCCATTGTTCTCACGGAAGCACACGCAGGTCATTTGAACGAATTTTTTCGACAGAAATTTGCCGGGACTCAGGAGCATTTAACCTAAAAAAGCATGACATTTCAGCATAATGAACATTTACTCATGTCTATTTTCGTTCTTTTCTGTATGAAAATAGTTATTTCGAGTCTCTACGGAAATAGCGAGAGATGATATACCTAAATAGAGATAAAATCATCTCAAAAAAATGGGTCTACTAAAATATTATTCCATCTATTACAATAAATTCACAGAATAGTCTTTTAAGTAAGTCTACTCTGAATTTTTTTAAAAGGAGAGGGTAAAGAGTGAGAAGCAAAAAATTGTGGATCAGCTTGTTGTTTGCGTTAACGTTAATCTTTACGATGGCGTTCAGCAACATGTCTGCGCAGGCTGCCGGAAAAAGCAGTACAGAAAAGAAATACATTGTCGGATTTAAACAGACAATGAGTGCCATGAGTTCCGCCAAGAAAAAGGATGTTATTTCTGAAAAAGGCGGAAAGGTTCAAAAGCAATTTAAGTATGTTAACGCGGCCGCAGCAACATTGGATGAAAAAGCTGTAAAAGAATTGAAAAAAGATCCGAGCGTTGCATATGTGGAAGAAGATCATATTGCACATGAATATGCGCAATCTGTTCCTTATGGCATTTCTCAAATTAAAGCGCCGGCTCTTCACTCTCAAGGCTACACAGGCTCTAACGTAAAAGTAGCTGTTATCGACAGCGGAATTGACTCTTCTCATCCTGACTTAAACGTCAGAGGCGGAGCAAGCTTCGTACCTTCTGAAACAAACCCATACCAGGACGGCAGTTCTCACGGTACGCATGTAGCCGGTACGATTGCCGCTCTTAATAACTCAATCGGTGTTCTGGGCGTAGCGCCAAGCGCATCATTATATGCAGTAAAAGTGCTTGATTCAACAGGAAGCGGCCAATATAGCTGGATTATTAACGGCATTGAATGGGCCATTTCCAACAATATGGATGTTATTAACATGAGCCTTGGCGGACCTTCTGGTTCTACAGCGCTGAAAACAGTCGTTGATAAAGCCGTTTCCAGCGGTATCGTCGTTGCTGCCGCTGCCGGAAACGAAGGTTCGTCCGGAAGCTCAAGCACAGTCGGCTACCCTGCAAAATATCCTTCTACTATTGCGGTAGGTGCGGTAAACAGCAGCAACCAAAGAGCTTCATTCTCAAGCGCAGGTTCTGAGCTTGATGTGATGGCTCCTGGCGTATCCATCCAAAGCACACTTCCTGGAGGCACTTACGGTGCTTACAACGGCACGTCCATGGCGACTCCTCACGTTGCCGGAGCAGCAGCGCTAATTCTTTCTAAGCACCCGACTTGGACAAACGCGCAAGTCCGTGATCGTTTAGAAAGCACTGCAACATATCTTGGAAACTCTTTCTACTATGGAAAAGGGTTAATCAACGTACAAGCAGCTGCACAATAATAGTAAAAAGAAGCAGGTTCCTCCATACCTGCTTCTTTTTATTTGTCAGCATCCTGATGTTCCGGCGCATTCTCTTCTTTCTCCGCATGTTGAATCCGTTCCATGATCGACGGATGGCTGCCTCTGAAAATCTTCACAAGCACCGGAGGATCAACCTGGCTCAGCCCCGTCACGGCCAAATCCTGAAACGTTTTAACAGCGGCTTCTCTGTTCTCTGTCAACTCGATCCCATACTGGTCAGCCTTATTCTCCTGATAACGCGAGACAGCATTAGAAAAAGGCGTCACCGCAAAGCTCAAAACAGAAAACAAAAGCAATAACAGCGGAAGTGCCGCAAGATCATGCCGTCCTTCTAAATGAAACATGCTGCGGGTTAGGCGAACCGTCCGCTTGTAAAGCTTATCAATGACATAAAATCCGGCGAGCGACACGAGCAAATAACCAGCCAGACCGATGTAAACGTGCTTCATGACATAATGGCCCATTTCATGGCCCATAATAAACAGGATTTCTGAATCGTCAAGTTTGTTCAGCGTCGTATCCCACAATACAATCCGTTTATTGGCCCCAATTCCTGTAACATAGGCATTCAGCGCATTTGTTTTTTCTGACATGTTCACTTCATATACATGGTCAGCCGGAATATTGGCTTCATCTGCCAGCTCTAAAATTTTGCTTTCAAGCTCTTTGTTTTTCAGCGGATAAAAATCATTGTATAAAGGGTCGATAATGACCGGCTGAATAAAAAACAGAAACAGCGAAAACGGCACTGTTAACAGCCAGGCGTATAACCACCATTTTTTTTCATGCCTTTTGATCAGCCAATAAAAAACGAGAACGCAAAGCGTAAAGATTGGAAAGCTGATCCAAAAGCTGATAACCTGATCCTTAGCCCAGCTGGCCGTTGTCTGTGTGGAAATGTTATAGTCAAGCGATACTTGATAGCCTATCCAATCTAAAGGCAGCGTCACCAATGTTGTAATCAGCGAAAGCACAAACACAAAACCAACGGTCTGCAAAAACCGAAAAGGCACGGCCGCTTCGATCCATTTCTTGATTTTCTTTGAAACACCGCTGACAAGCAGAACAAAAAACAGAAACCAATCAAGTGGTACCTCGATAAAAAATAAAAAATTCTTGACATTCGAATACTGCTCGGCCACTGCCAACTCAGACGGCTTCATGAAAGAAGCCGGATCAGCCTGCGTCCCTTTCACGGCTTCCGGTATTGCGGAATCACCCGACAGGAAAAAATACCAATAAAAAAACAGCCCGTACAGCACGTAAGCAAGTCCTGCTGCCGCAATCCACTTGCGCATAACGCCTCACTCCTCACATCAACCCGTTACTTCTATTGTAATCATAAATTCAAATTCTTAGAACCAAGCTGTGTTCCGCACTTTTCCACCCTTTTAAGCATGGAAAGCCCGATCGCTGGGAAAACTAACAATGTTTGGAGTGATGCAAATGAAAAAAATAGTGGCAGCCATCGTGGTAATCGGTCTTGTGTTTATCGCATTTTTTTATCTTTACAGCCGATCAGGCGATGTGTATCAATCGGTAGACGCGGATTTGATCACACTGTCTTCAAGCGGCCAGGAAGATATCGAGATTGAAAAAAGACAGCACGTCAAAGATATGCTGGATATTATGAATCAGGGAAAACAGGTGAAGACAGAAAAAACATCAGCCCCTGATTACGAAGGGACAATCAAGTTTCATAAAGACCGGTATGACTCATTCAGACTATGGATTGACGGCAGCCAGCAAGCCGTTTTTTTGAAGGATGGCACATACTACAAATTAAGCAAAAATGATACAAAGGCGCTGCTAAATATTATTAAAAAAGAAGCAAAGGATTGAAAATGAAAAAGCGAAGCTAACCGCTTCGCTTTTTCATTTTATTGGGGCAAAATATCTCTCAGTGCCCGTCTGAGCATTTTCCCCGTCGCATTTTTCGGAATATCGTCAAGAAACGTAATGGCGGCAGGCCGCTTGTATTTTGCCAGATGCTTTTCACAGTGCTGCATGATGTCCTCCTCTGTTACCCCAGAGCGTTTCGGCACCACATATCCCTTTACCGCTTCCCCGCTTTGGGGGTCCGGCACGCCGATGACAACCGCCTCCTTGACGTCCGGATGGCTGTACAGCACCTCCTCTACCTCCCGCGGATACACATTGTATCCTCCTACAATGATCATGTCTTTTTTCCGGTCAACAATGTAAAAATAGCCGTCCTCATCCCGTCTTGCCAAGTCCCCCGTATAAAGCCACCCGTCTTTTAATGCATGCTCTGTTTCCATCGGCATTTTATAATAGCCCTTCATCACATTGGGGCCTTTCACGATCAATTCGCCGACCTGGTGAGCGGGCAGCTCGCGTCCGAGCGGATCTACGACCTTGTTTTCGACATGTAAGATACTTGTCCCGATGGAGCCCGGTTTTCTGCCCCTGTCAAATGGGTTAAAGCACGTGACGGGTGATGCTTCCGAGAGCCCGTAGCCTTCCAAAATGGTAACACCGAATTTTTCTTCAAACGCCGTCAGCAACGCGACTGGCATGGCCGCGCCTCCCGAAATGCACAGCCGGATGGAAGAAAAATCATCTTTCTTTCCGTTTTCATGCTGAAACAAGTAGTTATACATTGTAGGCACACCGGCAAAAATGGTCGCCTGCTGCTGCTTAACAAGCTTAAAAACAGATGCCGGACTGAATTGAGGCTCAATCAAGACAGTTGCGCCGCTCATCAGCGGTGCATTCATGCAGACGGTTAAACAAAACACGTGAAACATGGGAAGAGCGCAGACCACATTGTCCCTCTCATCCATTCCCAAATAGCCTGCAACATCGTTGGCATTGCTGTACAAATTCTGATGAGTCAGCATCGCGCCTTTCGGTTTTCCAGTCGTTCCTGACGTATATAAAATAACCGCGGTATCATCAGGGACAAGTTCTTGATTTTGTTTAGCGACAGATGTCGGCCGCAATATTTTTGCAAACGTTGTCATTTTCATCCTGACCTCTGGGTCCGCCGCTTCCGGCTCGGCCTCCCCCGTCTGGCATAAAATGACGAGCTCAACCTTTGGCAGCGATTCATGCATGCTCTCATAAAGCGGCAAAAGCTGGCTAACGCCCACGATTGCCTTTACATCACCATTTGTCAGCATATAACCAATTTCTGTCGGCGTGTACAACGGATTGATGGGAACAACCACGATCCCAGCTTTTAAAGCGCCAAAAAACGCGATGATAAAATCAGGCGAATTGCCAAGCAGCAAAGCTAGATGGTCCCCTTTCTCCATACCGGCTTCCTGAAGGCCGTCCGCAAATCGCTGAATATGTTCATTCAGCTCTTGATACGTCATCATGTGATCTTTAAACCTGCATGCGATGCTGTCGGGCTTCTCAGATGCTGTTTCTTCCAATTTTGAAACAAGATTCATTCTCCCACCCCTTAAAGTGAATGAATAGTCATTCATTATTGAAGCCAAGCTTTCTCCTCCATTATAGAGAAACAGAAAAAAACACTCAAGAGCAAAAAGCCCTGAGTGTCAGTACTGTCATAGTTTCTTCAATGCTTCGGCAATCGGCGTATCTCCTTCTGTCAGATCAAAGGCCCGATTTTCCGTATTCTTCTCATCTAAAGAGGCAATGACCGTTTTTGCAACGTCATCACGGGAAATAAATCCCCGCTCCAGATCCTTCGCTGCTGAAACAGTTCCCGTTCCAGGCTCATTGCGAAGGCCTCCCGGACGGATAATCGTATAGGTTAAACCGCTCGCTTCCAGAATTTTATCAGCATAATGCTTGGCCACATAATAAGGCTTGAGTGCCTCATTCCAATTTTCACGGTTATGGGCTTGCAGGGCGCTGACCATAATAAACCGTTTGATTCCGGCAATGTCCGCAGCTTCAATGGCTTTCGCCGCTCCATCGAGATCCACCAGCAGTGTTTTATCATAGCCTGTGCTGCCACCGGAACCGGCTGTGAAAATGATCGCGTCACAGCCTTTTGCCGCAGCGGCGATTTCTTCCGGGCTGCCCTCCAGATTCGCAAGCACAGCTTCTGCACCGGCAGCTTCAAGAGACGCTTTCTGTTCTTCTTTTCTGACCATCGCTCTGATGGAATGATCAGGATTATCTTGGAATAAAGAGACGAGTCTTTGCCCGATTTGTCCGTTCGCTCCGATTAAAAACACTTTCATGTGAATCCCTCCTGCCTCCATTATTTCAAAAACACAACCGCTCTTTCAAACGATGTGTTTTGCCTTAATAAATCAGATCAAGGAAATCCTCTTTCGTAATGTTCCCAAAGTAATGCTTGAGATTCACACCTTCGAGCACATCAGCGATGACGCTGCGTTCGTATTGTTTTCCGACCAGCAGGTTTTCAATTTCAGATACATCACCGACACCGAAGAAATCTCCGAAGATTTTGCAGTCCTCGATTTTGCCTTTCTTGACCTCTAGGCGCAAATCGATCGATCCAACCGGATAACGTTTCGAATGATTAAGGTTAAATTTCGGCGAGCGGCCGTAGTTCCAATCCCAATTCTGATAGCGCTCTTTCGAAATTTGATGAATGGTCTCCCAATCTTTTTCCGTCAGCTTATACTCCGGCACGTTTCCAATGTCGTTTGTGTTAAAAATATGGCGAAGCAAATGGCTGCGGAATTCTTCGGTGGTCATTTTATCATCGAGAAACTCACTGATGTTTGCTACTCGGCTTCTGATCGATTTGATGCCTTTTGATTCAATTTTATCCTTTTTCACCTTTAATGCTGATACAACATGATCAATGGCTGAATCAAACATGAGGGTGCCGTGGCTGAAAATACGGCCTTTCGTTGCAAACTGAGCGTTTCCGGATATTTTCCGGCCATCCACTACAATGTCGTTCCGGCCGCTTAATTCAGCTTCAACCCCAAGCTGATGTAACGCCTGAATCACCGGCTCAGTGAATTTTTTAAAGTTATGAAAGCTGTCCCCGTCATCCTTGGTAATAAAGCTGAAGTTCAAGTTCCCCAGATCATGGTACACAGCGCCCCCGCCTGATAAACGGCGGACGACGATAATCCCGTTTTCCTCTACATATTTTGTATTGATTTCTTCTATTGTATTTTGGTTTTTCCCAATGATAATAGACGGTTGATTCACATAAAAGAGCAAATATTGCTGTTCAGGGTCTAAATGCTTTACGCAGTACTCCTCGATAGCAAGATTGATCCGCGGATCATTGATATTTTGATTGTCTATAAATAACATGGTGCTCCTCCTTTATCCTTCCCACACAAAACCTGATTTCGCAATATTCACTTCTCCGTTAAAAACGGTTTTCGCTTCTTTGCGAAGATTGTCATGCACGCCAAAATGCGGCAAATGTGTCAGCAGCAGTTCTCCCGCTCCGGCTTCTTTTGCAATGCGTCCGGCTTCCAGGCTGTTCATATGGCCTGCACTTGTTCCGTCTTGATCGGCATAAAAATTGCATTCTGAGATCAATAAATCAGCATCTTTCGAAAACGGTATAAATGAATCCTGATAGCTGGAATCAGCAGTATAAACGACAGTGTGGCTGCCGTCAGTAATCCGCATGGCATAGCACGTCACCGGGTGAATCGTTTTTAAAAAGGTGATCGTAAACGGACCGGCAGTCAACGGCTGATCCGGCTGATAGGCGATCCCTTTTGTATGTGTTTTATATGTAAGCTTTTGAAACTGTTCTATATCAGCATCATGTCCGTAAATCGGAAGCGTATGCTCTCCTTTGCCGAGAAACGAACCGACTTGCTTGGCAAATTGCAGCGGCCCGATATCAGCGATATGGTCATGGTGATAATGAGACAGAACGACCGCATCCAGCTTTTCCGCCGGCACATATCCGAACAGCTTAGACAAAACGGCACTGCCGCAATCAACAAGCAGAGAGTAATCACCTGACTGAAACAAATAGCCTGACGTCGCTTCATTTGCGGCCGGAAAACCGCCATAGCATCCGATAACTGTAACTTTCATAATGTCCTCCTATCTTTTCAAAAAAAATTGATCCTCCTTCAATATACCCATTTTTCTTGAAAAAAGCATGTTTTAAACATTGTATCAAAACAGTTATTGATTTTTGTGATCTGTTATATTACAATGAAATCACTACAAAGGGGAAAGAGGGATTGGTTATGCTGGGGAAAATCACAGAATTTTTTAGAAACCTGCCTTCGAAAAAGTGTGCGGAATGCGGAAAAAAGATAGAAGAGCAGCATGAGTGTTATGGTAATATCTGCAATGACTGTATAAAAGTAAACGATTTGTAATGAGCGAAAATCCCGCGCCTTACGCGTGGGATTTTCTTATTTTTTCACATATCTCTTAATTTTGAAATAATAGTCAGGTTAGGTCAAAGCTCACCTGTTTTTAGATAATTCTGGTGATTATCATAATGTCATTGAATATTCTTTATTTTCGAAATATAATTTACTATAGACGAATTGATTTCTTATCTATTATAATTTGATCTAATAGTGAGATTAAATATATGTCTATTCATGATATATGTTGATACTTTGTTTTTTGGGAGGTAATCTATGAAAAGAATTAAGTTTGGATTAGCCACACAAATATTCGTTGGACTTATTCTAGGTGTCATTGTTGGCGTCATTTGGTATGGCAACCCAGCATTGCCTACTTACCTGCAGCCAATCGGGGATCTCTTTTTACGCTTAATCAAAATGATAGTGATTCCTATTGTTGTCTCCAGCTTAATCATCGGTGTAGCCGGTGCAGGAAATGGAAAGCAAGTCGGTAAATTAGGCTTCAGAACGATTCTGTACTTCGAGATCATCACGACTTTTGCCATTATTCTCGGACTAGCCCTTGCAAACATCTTCCATCCGGGTACAGGAGTTAATATACACGAAGCTCAAAAATCGGACATCAGTCAATATGTTGAAACTGAAAAAGAACAAAGTAATAAATCAGTGGCAGAAACGTTCCTCCATATTGTGCCGACAAACTTCTTCCAGTCATTGGTCGAAGGGGATCTTCTAGCCATCATTTGCTTTACAGTACTATTTGCATTGGGTATTTCCGCAATCGGTGAAAGAGGCAAGCCTGTATTAGCCTTTTTTGAAGGTGTATCCCATGCCATGTTCCACGTTGTAAACCTTGTGATGAAAGTGGCGCCATTCGGCGTTTTCGCTCTTATCGGAGTGACTGTGTCTAAATTCGGACTCGGTTCTCTTATCTCTCTCGGAAAGCTCGTCGGATTGGTTTATGTCGCGCTTGCTTTCTTCTTAATTGTTATTTTCGGGATTGTCGCAAAAATTGCCGGCATCAGCATCTTCAAGTTCCTTGCTTACATGAAGGACGAAATCTTACTGGCGTTCAGTACGTCCAGCTCTGAAACGGTTCTTCCGCGCATCATGGAAAAAATGGAGAAAATCGGATGTCCGAAAGGCATTGTTTCATTTGTCATTCCGATCGGTTACACGTTTAACTTAGACGGTTCCGTTCTCTATCAATCGATTGCCGCACTCTTTTTAGCACAGGTATATGGCATTGATTTGACGATTTGGCACCAGATTACGCTTGTGCTCGTCTTAATGGTGACATCTAAAGGGATGGCTGCCGTGCCTGGTACTTCTTTTGTTGTCTTGCTTGCAACGCTTGGCACCATCGGCGTTCCGGCTGAAGGACTTGCCTTTATTGCCGGCGTAGACCGCATCATGGATATGGCACGAACAGTTGTCAACCTGACTGGTAACGCGCTTGCTGCCGTTGTGATGTCTAAATGGGAAGGCATGTTTAATCCTGCGAAAGCAGAAACTGTTATGTCCCAATCGAAAACAGAACAAAACGCAACCATTTCTGGTTAATGAAAAGCCTGCGGGGTTCTTGCCCCGCAGGCTTTTTTAATCTTTAACAAGCACAAACAGCTCTGTAATCAAAACAGTATCCTCATTCAGCTCCAGTTCACCGCTTTTGATCAGTTCCGCCCATGCCATCCGATGATCCTCTTGAAACTCCTCAATTCGGTCTCCATTGCCCTCTCCTTTGACTAACCTCATATCAGGCGCACCAAAGATGGTTTCAAAGACATCTGTTACTTTTATATTGCATCTTGGATTGTCATGTTTATCATAAACGGTAACAAGCTGACCCGCTGTTTGATAAACGTCCCTCAATTCATCTTTTGAATACAATGATTTCGGCGCGCACGTGGCGGTTTTTTCTCCGGCAAGGATCTGCTGAATCAGCTGTTCTCCCAACCCGTCATCACCTTCCCAGCCGAATGTGCTTTTCAGCTTATAAATCTTCATTGGTCCTCCCCCTTATACCATTGGTGACTGTACATAGTAATACAGAAGCTTAGCGGTATGGCGAAGAGATGATTTATGGGTGCGTTCAAATGCATGGGAAGCGTCAATTCCCGGCCCTATGAGGCCATGCACAATATCATGCCCGGATTTGATCGCTGCTGACGCATCAGACCCGTAGTACGGATAGATATCAAGCTTATAGTCAATATGATGCTTCTCGGCTAATTGAACTAAATGCTTTCTGAGCTGATAATGATACGGCCCGCTCGCATCCTTCACACAGATTGATACTGAATATTCATCTGTCGCCTGCCCGTCACCAATAGCGCCCATATCAACCGCCAAATATTCAACTGTTTCAGGAGGAATATTCGAATTCCCGCCGTAACCGATTTCTTCATTATTGGAAATAAGAAAATGGGTTGTATACGGCAGCTCAATGTCTTCTGTTTGAATTTCATGAATTAAGCGGAGCAATAAGGCGACGCTTGCTTTGTCATCCAAATGGCGCGATTTAATAAATCCGCTTGATGTGATCTCGACACGTGGATCAAACGACACAAAGTCTCCGACGCCAATGCCAAGCTCCTCCGTATCTTTCCGGCAGTGAACAGGTTCATCTAGGCGGATCTCCATATTCTCTTGATTCCGCTCAGCCTTTCCCGCGTCTTTGTATACGTGCACAGACGTTTGATGCATTAAGATTGTGCCTGTGTACATTTTTCCCGAGGCGGTTTCAATTTGGCAATACTCCCCCTCAATCGAGTTGTAGCGGAACCCGCCGATTAAGTCGATTTTCAGCCGGCCGTCCGCTTTAATTTCCTTCACCATAGCGCCGAGGGTGTCAACGTGCGCTGTCAGCATGCGATGCCGGGATGTGTCGCGTCCTGGAAGCGTTGCAATTAAGCCGCCCTTGTGGTTCCGAACCGTTTCTACCTTCCATTCTTTTAAAAGGCTTTCAATATAATTGATCACCTCATATGTATTTCCTGTCGGGCTTGGGATCGATACAAGTTCTTTAATGAGCTCCATCGTTTTACGTACGGACGTCATAGGGCATTCCTCCTTTTATTTTCTACTTAAAATATACTCTTTTCCCGAGGGACCCGTCCAATCTTTTCCTATCAATCTCTCATATGCTGTAGAGAGCATGGGAAGAGGAGGGATTTCTATGTGCTGTCGTCATTCACATGAACAGAAATGTCGTTGTCACGATTGGTTCGATGATTTTTGGTTCTTTGACGAGTGGTTCGATAAAGATTTCCACGACCATTGCAAGAAAAAGAAAGAATGCCATGACCCTTGCGAGAAGAAGAAAAAGAAACACCATTGTTTCTCTTGTAAAAAACACAGACATTCTTGCTGTCATTGCTAAAGACTGAATCAGAAATATTCTGATGACCCATGCTTAATGAATATTTCCATTCACATTTTTCCAAGCGGGCATTGCTGCTGCTTGGACCTTTTATTGAAACACCCTTTTTGCTTTTACAATCCAATAAACTGATAAAGCCGCTATAAGAGCAACAATGATTTCAACAGCTGCAGCATGCTCTATGATTCCTCTTTGATATAAAACCGCCGGGACATTAAACAGTGCATGTAAAAGAATAGAATACAGCAAAAACAGCGGCCGGCGGTTTTTAACCGCGTACAAAACAAGCAGAGACAGACCAATCTGGACGGCAATGGCACTGATTCTTTCTATTCCGCCCAGCATCCATTCATACGAAGGAGTATGCAGCAGCTGCTCCTGTATCGGCAAAAGCGCCTGTTTGACGTCGCCATTGACCAAAAGCTGTTCAAACGTCCCGCTATTGATTGCAAATGCGTATACAATAAGTGAGATAGAGGACAAGCCTGTAATCAGGATGGCTTCAAGCCCGCCATGGCCTGCCCCGAAAGCCAGACCATCTGCCCAAGTATGATGGCGCTTCATAAAAAATCGCATCATCAAATACCTTCCGCACTCCTCAAAAATGCCGGCCATCAAGCAGCCGTAAATGCCATACCATAATGGATGCTGCATCGCTTCTTTCGTCATTTCATTCACTTGCAGTACATAAACATGAACGCCGCCTTCCAGCAGCTGAGCGAAGACAAAAAACGTGAGAGCGCCAATAAAAAACACTTTAAGCGAGGCACCATACTTTCGCTTAAACCATACAATCAGCCCGATTGGCAACAGAAACGCAATAGCCCCGGATAATGCCAAAAAGACTACTGCTTCTTGACTGACCATTTTTCAGCCTCCTTTTTCTTTTTCATAGATTCCTATCTACACTTCTCTTTTTTTGTAAAAAAACCTTCTTTTTAGTACCAGATACTAATATCTAGTGTTATAATCTGACCATAAGGAGTGATTCATATGTCAAAAGCAAAAATTACAGCTATCGGCACCTATGCGCCGAGCAGACGTTTAACCAATGCAGATTTAGAAAAGATCGTTGATACCTCTGATGAATGGATCGTTCAGCGCACAGGAATGAGAGAACGCCGGATTGCGGATGAACATCAATTTACCTCTGATTTATGCATAGAAGCGGTGAAGAATCTCAAGAGCCGTTATAAAGGAACGCTTGATGATGTCGATATGATCCTCGTTGCCACCACCACATCCGATTACGCCTTTCCGAGTACGGCATGCCGCGTACAGGAATATTTCGGCTGGGAAAGCACCGGCGCGCTGGATATTAATGCGACATGCGCCGGGCTGACTTACGGCCTCCATTTGGCAAATGGATTGATCACATCTGGCCTTCATCAAAAAATTCTCGTGATCGCCGGAGAGACGTTATCAAAGGTAACGGATTATACCGATCGAACGACATGCGTTCTGTTCGGCGATGCCGCTGGTGCGCTGTTAGTGGAACGAGATGAAGAGACGCCGGGATTTCTTGCGTCTGTACAAGGAACAAGCGGGAACGGCGGCGATATTTTGTATCGTGCCGGACTGCGAAATGAAATAAACGGTGTGCAGCTTGTCGGTTCTGGAAAAATGGTGCAAAACGGACGCGAGGTATATAAATGGGCCGCAAGAACCGTCCCTGGCGAATTTGAACGGCTTTTACATAAAGCAGGACTCAGCTCTGATGATCTCGATTGGTTTGTTCCTCACAGCGCCAACTTGCGCATGATCGAGTCAATTTGTGAAAAAACACCGTTCCCGATTGAAAAAACGCTCACTAGTGTTGAGCATTACGGAAACACATCTTCGGTTTCAATTGTTTTAGCGCTCGATCTCGCAGTGAAAGCCGGGAAGCTGAAAAAAGATCAAATTGTTTTGCTTTTCGGGTTTGGCGGCGGATTAACCTATACAGGATTGCTTATTAAATGGGGAATGTAACAAAAAAAGAACTTGTTTCCAAGGAAACAAGTTCTTTTTCTTTATGAAGCCGGCTGTTCTTCTGATGTTTCTTCCTTCCGGCTTAACATTGTAAAGTAAGTAATGCTTAGTGCAATCATGACGAGGGCAATGCCGATTAAGACGCCGGCCATCTGCCACATGTAGCCAAAGTCACCGTTTGAAATGACTGCTCTGAATCCGTTAATGCTGTAGGTCATCGGCAATGCGCCGTGGATGACCTGATAGAAATTCGGAAGCAATTCAAGCGGGAAGGTTCCTCCGCTCGCTCCCAGCTGTAGCACTAAAATAATGACTGCGATAAATCGCCCCGGGTTGCCCATCGTGGTAGCCAAAAATTGAATCATCGCCAGGAAAGCGAGACTCGTAATGATCGTAAACACGTAAAATCTCCACGTGCTCTCTACCTCGAGACCAATTCCCAATAGAAGAACCGTCGCCACAATCAATGATTGAATGATCCCTACAAGCATCATGACATTGAATTTGCTGAAGAACCACTCAAAACCGTTTCTCGGACGTCCTGACGCTTCCTTCAGCGGGAAGACAACCGTCAGCATGATGCCGCCGACATATAAGCCCATTGACAGGATATAAGGTGTCAGCCCTGTACCGTAGTTAGGAACGGAATGAATGGCATCATCTTTGGTTTTAACCGGATCCGCAAACATGCCGTATGTTTGATCATCAGCATCGATATCTCCTGTTTGGTCAGCCGCATCCTTCAGCTTACTAGACAGCTCTCCTGTGCCGTCCAACAGCTTGCCTAAACCTGTATCAAGTGATGCAGATCCGTCTGCGAGTTTTGATGATCCGCTTTGGACCTGTTTAGACCCGTCTAACAGCTTAAACAATGCGCCGGATACTTGGCTGCTTCCTGTCACCAATTGCTCTGAGCCCGCTTTTGCTTTTGCGAACTGCTTATTATATTCACCGATGCCCGCTGTCAGTTTAGTTTGGCCATCTGTCAGCTTCTGAGAACCATTGTATATCTTATCAGCTCCCTCAGTTAATCTGTCAATCGCATCTTGGATTGTTTTTGCGCCGTTATAAAGCTTAGATGTAGCTTCCGGCATGGCTTTCACCTGCGCCACCTGCGCTTTCACGTCTTCAAGAGAGCTTTTTATCGTTGCGATGTCAGGCAGCTGATCAGCTGTAGGTAGCTGGCTTAATATTTGATCAAAATCAGGCGCATCAACTTGCGGAAGCTTTTTCTCAACAGAATTAATCAGCTGGCTTTTTTGCTCCGCTGTTAAGAAGTCACTCGAATTGATGACATTTTTAAATGCCTGATCACGGTTTTTCAAACTGTTTTCAAAGTCAGTCAGCTGTTTTTTGAATTCCTTCATCGCAGTTTCTGACTTTTCCAGATTGTTTACAGCAGTTTCAAGCTTCGTTAAATCGAGCGCATTAATGATCTTTTCCGCTTTTGCCGCTTTCTCAGAACCTTCTTGGACTTTACTGTTGAGCTGATCCAACCCGTTAGTAAGTTTAGGCGTACCCTTCTGCACGTTTTGAAGTCCGGCAAGAAGTTCATTCATCTTGCTTGTCAGTTCGCCTGATCCTGCTGCAAGCTGACCAGATTTATCATAAATCTGGTTGCTGCTGTCCTGGAATTTACCGAGCGAGCTGTCAAGTGATTGGATGCCGCTCGTCACCTGAGCCGCTCCATCTGCAAGCTGCGCTGTTTTGTCACTGATGGTAGCGGTGCTTTCCTTCAGCTTCGCCAGATTTTCTTTCAGCTGGGCGCTTCCGTTTTTCGCATCCTTTGTGCCGTCATCAATTTTTTTCGCGCCGCTGCTCGCGTCGCTCAAACCTTTTGCGATATCTTTAAAGTTATCAAAAATAACTTTCGTATATTGCTCGGTCACTTCTTTTGAAACAGAGGCTTTCAGTTTATCAATCGCTTTTTCGCCGATCGTTGCCCCTACATAGTTAGAACCTGCATTTGTGTGGTATTTCAGATCCAATTTTTTCGGATTTTTGTCTAATACAGTGCTGGCATTCTTAGAAAAATCCTCAGGAATCTCGACAACTAAATAATATTTTTGATTCAATAAGTCCTTTAACGATTGGTCGAGATCATTGGAAAAATGCCAATCAAAGTTGTTATTATCCTTTAATTCTTTGACCAGATCATCACCGATTTGAAGTTTTTCTCCTTCATACGTTGCTCCCTTGTCTTGGTTGACGACAACGACAGGCAGCTGGTCAACTGTGCCGTACGGGTCCCAATAAGCCTTTAAGAATACGCCGCTGTAAATAAGCGGGACAAACAAAATGGCGATGATGGGAATCAATAATTTTTTACTTGTTACGATGTCTTTCCACTGACTTCGTATTGTGTTCATCCTGATGCCTCCATTCTAAAACTGACTCATCATGAAAAATGGTCATTTTCTTGCAAAGAGAAAGGATTATCTAGTTCGCTGACAATCCTTTGACAACATACAATTCAAGCAGTCCCGCAATTGTCTCTTTATCAAGCGGGGGGTGTTGTTTTTCCCAGTCAAAAATGAGCGCGATATAAAGCTTCAGCATCACAAAGGCTGTCAGTTCAGGGTCGCACGGCTTGATTGCGCCGCTTTTGATCCCGTCTTCAATCTTACTTTTGATATAAGACAGTATGGCTCGCTCCATTTTCTGGATCACTTCCTGAACTGCCATTGTACCAATCTCGGCATTCTCTTGGAAAATTTTAATCGTCAGCTGATGTGTTTTCCTGAACTCCAGAATGGCAAACAGCGCTCTGTGCACATTTTCATGGAACGGAAGGTTCGGCTCCATCGCTTCATCCGCTTTTTGCTTCATTTCCTTTAATAAAGTAGTGAAAATCTCGTCAAACAGCTCTTCTTTATTTTTGAAAAAAGTATAAATGGTTCCCTTCCCCACGTTCGCAAGTTTTGCGACAAGATCCATTGTCGTCGCTTTATACCCGAACTGCGTGAAAGACTTTGTAGCCGCCTCCAAAATGAGCTTTTTTCGATCTATTGACATTGTATTCACCTCGAAACTGACCGTTTGAACATTTTAGTCATTAAGTACATATGCAAATGTATCATAACCTGCTGTTCAATTCAATCATTTTTTTACACAATATTGCCATTGAACATCAAAAAAACCTCCGCGATAAAGCGGAGGTTTTAGCTGAATAAATAGGTAAGCGCGTCAGACACGGCAGCTTTTCCTTGATCAATGCAGTCGGGAATGCCGACACCTTCGAAAGAAGCGCCTGTCATATAAACACCCGGATACGCAGATGCAAGTGCTTCACGCAGCTCCTTGATACGCTGCTTATGGCCGACATGGTACTGCGGCATGCTTTCATGCCATCGGGTTACACATGTCATTTCCGGCTCGCCGTTTATGTTCATGACTTTCTTTAAGTCTTCTAACACAATGTTGATAATGTCATTATCTGATAGATCGACAATGGATTCGTCTCCGGCTTTTCCGACATATGCCCGAAGCAGCGTTTTGCCTTCCGGCGCTGCGTGCGGCCATTTTTTATTCGTCCACGTACAGGCTGTGATCGCAAAGTCACTGTTTCTTGAAATGACAAAACCCGTGCCCTCATGCTCCATTTGGACGGAGCCTTCAGGGAAACCTAAAGCGACGTTTGCCACGGATGTGGAGTGCATATTTTTCAAATGAGAAATGGCAGGAAGCTCAGAAAGCATTCCCGCAGCCGCTTTATGCGGAGCAGTCACAATTACTGAATCAGCATCAAGTGTGACGCCATTATCCAGTTCGAGCGAATAGCCAGAGTCGCAACGGCTGAGTTTGGTCACTTTTGTGCCTTTATACACCTTCGTCAGCTTTAACTGCTTTTCGATCTCTTCTACAAGGGTCTGCAAACCGGTTGACAGAGTCTGGAACTGCCCTTGTTTTTTTGCCGTCAGCTGCTGGCCAGAGCCTTGAGGCCTTGTTTTTTTCATGCCGAGAATCAGGCTTCTATGCTTTTGTTCCGTCTGGTAAAATTGCGGGAATGTCGACATCAGGCTGAGCTTGTCAATGTCGCCTGCGTAGATCCCTGATAGAAGCGGCTCGATTAAGTTCTCGACCACTTCATCTCCGACACGTCTGCGGAAGAATTCTCCCAATGACTGATCATCCTTTGTTTTGCTTGCAGGCAGGATGAAATCCATAGCAGCTCTCGCCTTCCCTGACAAGGAAAACAGACCCGTAGAAACAAACGGCGCAATTTTTGTCGGTATCCCCATTACGGAGCCCTTCGGCATTGGATGCAGGGTGCGGTTTACAAGCACATAGGATTGTCCGGTCGCATTGTTGACAAGCAAATGCTCAAGACCTAAGTCTTTAACAAGCTGCGGGGCGCTTTTCTTTCGTTCCAGAAATGAGTCTGGCCCTCTTTCGATGATATAGCCGTCTTTCTTGACAGTCTGGATTTTCCCGCCGACTCTCGGACTTGCCTCAACAAGTGTCAGCTCAAGCGGCAGATTCTTTTCTTTGATTTCTTTTTCCATATAGAAGGCGGCGGCTAAACCGGTAATGCCGCCGCCGATGATGACTACATGTTTTTTGCCGTCACTCATGTTCATCGCCTTCTTTAACGTCCTAATTTTTTTAATACGACTGTTGCCAAAGCATCAATAAATTCAGGCTTGGCATTTGGCATTTCCGGCCGGTAATAGCTTGCGCCGATATCGTCAGTAACCACTTTGCATTCATAATCATTATCATAAAGCACTTCTAAGTGATCCGCGACAAATCCAACAGGAACATATACAAATGCTTGATAGCCTTTTTGTTCGAATAAATCACGTGTTAAATCCTGAACATCGGGTCCGAGCCAAGGATCAGGCGTGTTCCCTTCACTTTGCCAGCCGACAGCATATTCGGAAACGCCTGCGCCTTCAGCAATCAATTTCGCCGATTCATGCAGCTGGTCCGGGTACGGGTCTCCAAATTCTTTGATTTTTTCCGGCAGGCTATGTGCGGATACGATGAGCATTGCGTTTTCTCTTTCATCCTCAGGCATTGACGCATATGTTTCCTTTACTCGGTCAACCCAATATTTCACGAACTTAGGTTCATCGTACCAGCTTTCAACTGACGTAATCGTTAAGCCGCCGAGTTTTTCAGCCTCTTCTTTGGCGCGTTTGTTGTAGGACTGAACGCTGAACGTGGAGAAATGCGGCGCCAGCACGATGCTGACTGCTTCTGTAATGCCATCCTTATGCATCTCTGCTACGGCGTCTTCAATAAACGGCTCGATATGCTTCAGTCCGATATACGCTTTAAACGTAATCTCATCCTGAATTTCATTCAAGTGCTGTTCCAGATTATGCGCCTGCTCTTCTGTGATTTTGGCAAGCGGTGAAATGCCGCCAATCGCTTCGTATCTGTCTTTCAAATCTTGAAGCATTTCAGGTTCAGGCTTTCTGCCTCTTCTGATATGTGTATAATAACGTTCAATATCTTCTTCCTTATAAGGCGTGCCGTACGCCATCACGAGAAGCCCCATTTTCTTTCTACTCACTGTTTACACCCTCTTTAATGATCTGATACAAACATTTTGACAGGATATCATTAAGATACCAAAAGATATGCTTAGGAATATTGACCCATTTTTTTGTTTTGTGAATATTCATGGACAAATGCTGTCAGTTTTTTCAAAACCTCGGGACTGACATCAGGAAATACCCCATGGCCAAGATTGAAAATGAAGCCGTCTGATTTCATACCCTGATTAAGTATTTCCTTCGTTTTCTGCTCAATGACTTCCCATGGCGCAAGCAAAATGGACGGGTCCAGGTTGCCCTGCACTGTTTTAGTGATTCCTTTTGATCTGGCTTCAGCAATGCCGAGTCTCCAGTCAAGCCCGACAACATCGAGAGGAAGGTCATGCCAATCATCTGCGAGATGGCTTGCGCCGACGCCAAACATGATCAGCGGCACATTCTCCTTTGCGAGCTCTGAAAAAATCCGGTTCATTACGGGTTTGATGTATGTTCTGTAATCTGCCTGATTCAATGCGCCGACCCACGAATCAAAGATTTGAATCGCTTTTGCGCCTGCCTTAATCTGCGCTTTCACGTACACGATGATCATGTCGGCAAGCTTGGACATCAGCAGATTCCATGCATCCGGCATGCTGTACATGAAGGCTTTTGTTTTATTGTAGTTTTTCGATGGGCCGCCTTCGATCATATAGCTTGCAAGCGTAAAAGGCGCACCTGAGAAACCGATGAGCGGGACGTTCAGCTGCTCATTGACAAGCAGTTTAATCGTCTCAAGCACGTACGGCACGTCCTGTTCCGGATCAATCCGGCCGAGTTTTTCAATGTCCGCCAGAGACCGGATTGGCTGATCAATCACAGGACCGACCCCGTTTTTGATTTCAACATCCACACCGATTGACGGCAGCGGCGTCATGATATCTTTATAAAGGATTGCAGCATCGACTCCGTATTGCTCAACCGGCAGTCTTGTGACATACGCACAAAGTTCGGGCTGATGTGTGATCTCAAACAATCCGTACTTTTCCTTCAGCTTGCGGTATTCCGGCTGTGAGCGCCCTGCTTGCCTCATATACCACACAGGCGTGTGATCCGCTTTTTCTCCCCGCGCAGCTTTTAAAAACGTCTCGTTAAACGTTTCTCGTTTACTCATCTGATTTCCACCTTTCATACGGCAACCATACGTTCGTATTTCTTGACTTATTCCACTATACCTTGTTTTAGGCAAATGGTATAGAAATGTAGCTCAAAGTTCAAAAAATCGCCGAATTCCATTAAGAGGAAAACAATTTTGGCTGAACGTAATCGGTTCCTTCCCCTTCTCTTTTTGTCTGTGTATTATAAGGCACAATTTTATAAGACGCGCCCGAAAATAAGTTGGCATAAGGAATTTCATAGCTTCCCTTCCCTTCAACCGAATCAAGAAGCGTCTCCTCGCCGTCCTTGTTTACATAAATTCTGTATACGGCCCGATCATCCTCTTGAGCGTCCCACTTTAATTCAATAGTAAAGAGCCCCGCTGCTTTAAATGTGTAATCGGCTGTGAGTGTTTTGACCGGCTTCAGCTCAATCGGGCTTTCCAGGTCTTTAACGTTTTTAGGCTTTGTGAACACATGACCGGTTTCTCCTGCCTGTGTCAAAATATCCTTAAACAGCCGCGTCGGGTATGAGCTCCCGGCTTTCAAATAATGGTTTTGATCCGTTTTGTCATAGCCCATCCAGACTGCCCCGGTTATTTTCGGCGTATAGCCTGCAAACCAGGCGTCCTTTGTCGCGCCGGAGACGCCTGTATAAGATGTAGAACCTGTTTTTCCCGCCAGGTCGCCGTGATAGGTGCCGGACGTGGCCGTTCCCTTTTTGACTACCTGCTGCAGCATTCTCGTCATATTCCAAGACGTCTGCTTGTTGAAAACCCGCTTTCCTTCTTCTTTATAATCGGCTATTGTTTCTCCGTCTTCATCTATTATGCTCGAGATAAAGAAAGGTTCCGTATACGTTCCATTCGCGGCAAATGTATGAAACGCGCCGGCAAGCTGGAGCGGCGAAACGCCTTTTTCCAAGCCTCCTAGAGCGAGAGCAAGGCCTTCATCAGGGATATCAATGCCGTTTGCTTTCAAATAAGATTTTCCTGTTTCAACGCCGATCTCATTCAGCGTCCAGACAGCCGGCGCGTTTTTGCTGTACGTAATGGCGTCAGACATAGTGACTTCGCCCTCATACCGGCTGTCGTAGTTTTTCGGCGTATAATCTCCGTAGGACTGCAACTCATCCTTCAATAGAGAATATGGCTTAAATTTCTTTTCCTGCATCGCCGGTCCGTATACGGCAAGCGGCTTAAATGTGGAACCCGGCTGGCGGACAGCTGTGACACGGTTATATCCTTTGGATGTGTAATCCCTTCCGCCGATGGCCGCTTCTACACCGCCTGTCTTGTTATTAATAAAGACCGCGCTTCCCTCGGCATTCTGATCTGTTCCGGGATAATAGCTTCCCTCTTTCATCACCTGGTAAGCCGTCTTCTGCAGCTTCGAATCGAGCGGCACCTTGATCGTGTATCCGCCTTGAAGAAGCTGCTCTCCGGAAATGGAATACTTGTCTTCCGCCTCTTTGATCACAAGGTCAATGTAGCTGTCAAACCAAGGTGTTTCCGACTGTTTCTTCACGTGCAGTCCAAGCGTTCGGCCCTGTGCGGTGACAGCCTCTTTCGCACTGATATAGCCTTGGTCATTCATCATACCTAGAATTGTATCACGCCGCTCCTTATTTTTATCAGGGTGCAAAATCGGAGAGTACGTAGAAGGCGCCTTCGGAATAGCGGCCAAAACAGCGCCTTCAGATACAGTCAAATCTTTTACTTCTTTATTAAAATAATAGTGGGACGCCGCTTGTATGCCGTAGACGCCGTGTCCGAAGTAAAGCTGGTTTAAATACATTTCAAGCAGCTTGTCCTTGCTGTAATCCCGTTCAAGATTAATCGCAATGATCACTTCTTTTGTTTTTCTTAGAAACGTTTTGTCATGTGTCAGAAAAATATTTTTGGCAAGCTGCTGGGTGATCGTGCTTCCGCCTTCCACCTTTCCGCCTGCTAATATATCGCGATACACTGCCCTTCCGACAGATTTTGCATCAATGCCGTGATGCTCATAGAACCTTTTATCCTCAACAGCGATAAACGCTTCTCTGACCTGCTTTGGAATCTCATTGATCGAGACCGGTTCGCGATTTTCTGTATACAGGCTTGCAACCTCATCTCCGTTTTGATCAACAATTTTTGAAGAAGCATGAAGTATCAGCTTTTTTTCATCTATGACATAATGGCCGAGAAAAATAATTGAAATATATCCTATTAAAGCGAGAAAAGCAGTTAACACTAAAATAATGATAGGTATAAAAAGTTTCTTTTTCTTTATCTTAAACATGAACTCACCTCGCCTTTCTAAAGGTAGTATGGGAAAAATTGTTTGGAATTATGTTCGAAGCACTCGCCAATAGAAACTTATACCATTGTTTTGATATACTAGCAAGCAGGAGGTGGCTGATATGAAGGTTTATATTACATATGGGACAGCCGATTTTTTAAAAACGATCGTAGAAAAGCATCCCTCAGAAAATATCCTTTTGATGCAGGGGCAGGAAAACGCCATTTTGATTCATGAAACAAACGGAGATACCGTTTTCCAGGCACCACACGCTTATGAAGTCATTGACCAAGTCGGAGAGATCAAACATCCCGGTTTTGCAGTATTGAACAATATTGCCGTCACTCAGGAAGGACGTCCGCTGTTTGAAAACAGATTTAAAAACAGAGCGGGAAAAGTCGAAAACGAGCCTGGCTTTGAAGCAATTCGAGTGCTCCGTCCGATCGACAGTGACACCTATGTCATTCTGACCTTGTGGGAAACGGAAAGCGCCTTTCAAGACTGGCAGCAGTCCGGTTCTTACAAAGAAGCCCACAAAAAACGCGATACATCTGCCGGAATTGACACAACGTCGATCTTCTCCCGGCCTTCCTATGTCACCACATATTTCGCTGTCGAATAGCTGCCGGCATGTCCGGCAGCTTATTTTATTGGGAGGAAAGCAAAATGAAGCATACTTGCCCAGTCTGCGGGTTTAAGGGATTGGCTGAACCGCCATATGATCATGAAGGCAATCATTCTTATGAAATCTGCCCGTGCTGCGGTTTTCAGTTCGGATTTGATGATTACGAGATGCAGCACGAGGATGATTCATATTTAGAGCCATCGGAAAGCATCATCGCCTATAGAAAAAACTGGCTTGCTGAAGGGTGCGTCATTTTTTCTCCTGAATGCTTCCCAAAACATCTGCAAAAAGCGAATAGAGTATTAAGGCATCATCTGATTGAGCAGCTGAAACAGATCAATGTTCATCTTCCATCATAACCCTCCACTCTGTCCCGGCACCTTCCGCCCGCCTATGAATAATCTGTAAGCGGAAGGAGTGATCGATGATGGAAGTCGGGATTTTGTCTGTCCATGTTCTGTATGTGTTTTTTATCGGAGCAATTATCCTATTTATGCTGCTGAGAAAAGACACGACATTTATTTCTCTATTCGGCATTTTTATCATATCGCTATGGGCCAGCCATTCACTTTCAGCTTCTGTCAGCAGTTTATTCCACAGCTTTATCTATGCGGCCGGCGAACTGCTGCCCACGATTTTCATCATTTGCTTTATCGTTTCAATGAGTGATTTGTTAACAAAAACAGGGATAAATGAAGCGATGATTTCTCCCTTTGCAAGCCTTGTGAGAGGGCCTGTGACTGCCTATTGGCTGATTGGAGGCCTGATGTTCGCCATTTCTCTATTCTTCTGGCCTTCTCCGGGTGTCGCTTTGATCGGCGCCGTCCTGCTCCCCGCAGCCGCACGTGCCGGTTTGACGCCTCTTGCCGCGGCCATGGCCATGAACTTATTCGGACACGGTTTTGCCCTGTCAGGAGACTTTGTCATTCAGGCGGCGCCAAAGCTGACTGCGGATGCAGCAGGCATTCCAGTCGGTGATGTCGTCTCGGCCAGTATTCCGCTTGTGCTGATTATGGGTGTGACTACAACAACCGCTGCCTTTATCATGATTCAGCGCGAACGCAAAAAACAGGAGCATCCCGCTTCTTTTTCCCCCGTTCTTTCCGGCGAACAAGACAACTCGCTGTACTTGCCAAAACGCCTGCGGTCCATACTGGCTTTTTTGATTCCGCTTGCCTTTCTTGCAGATATCGCCTGCATGCTCTTGTTTAACCTACAAGGAAATGATGCAACCGCGTTAATTGGCGGGTCTGCAATTTGTATCCTCTTTACCGTTCATTTTTTCGTGTATAAGCATAAAGGGCTTGAAAAAATCACCGGCTATTTTATTGACGGATTTAAGTTCGGTTTTAAGGTTTTCGGCCCCGTCATCCCGATTGCCGCTTTCTTTTATCTTGGCGACTCAGGCTATGAAAGTATACTGGGCACTTCACTCCCTAAAGGTTCCCACGGCATTGTCAACGATCTTGGCATTGCTTTATCCCATATGATGCCTATGTCAAAGGAGCTTGCCGCCGCTGCATTAACTGCCGCTGGAGCCATAACAGGCCTTGACGGCTCAGGATTTTCTGGCATTTCTCTCGCCGGCTCCATCGCAAAGCTCTTTTCGTCCGCTCTCCATGCCGATCCCGCTATTCTGACCGCGCTCGGACAAATCTCTGCCATCTGGGTGGGCGGAGGCACACTGGTCCCATGGGCTTTGATTCCCGCCGCGGCCATTTGCAAAGTTGATCCTTTTGAGCTTGCCAGAAAAAACTTCATTCCCGTCGCGATTGGCCTTTTGGTGACAACCCTCGCAGCTGTGATGATGCTTTAAAACAGCACGAGTTGAAATATTCAGACTTTTTCTATACAATCATGGAAAACATAGAAAAGGGGGAAGCGGCTTTGTCCATATCCACACTGCAGAAAGAGATAAACAAACAGCTCGACGGCTGTTTTGAAGAAATGGTTGAGATCAGGCGCCATTTTCATATGTATCCTGAGCTCTCATTTCAAGAAGAAAAAACCGCCGCATTTATTGCTTCCTATTATGAATCGTTAGGAGTCCCAATCCGCACAAACGTTGGCGGCAGAGGGGTTTTAGCATATATAGAAGGAAGCGAACCCGGCCCTACAGTCGCTTTGAGGGCCGACTTTGACGCTCTCCCCATTCAAGATGAAAAAGATGTCCCTTACACCTCCAAAGTGCCTGGTGTCATGCATGCATGCGGCCACGACGGCCACACCGCAGCTCTTCTCGCAGTGGCCAAGGTCCTTCACCAAAACAGACATGAACTGAAGGGAACATTTGTGATGATCCACCAGCATGCAGAAGAATATTATCCGGGAGGCGCAAAGCCAATGATTGATGACGGCTGTCTCGAAAACGCGGATGTGATATTCGGCACTCATCTTTGGGCAACTGAGCCGCTCGGAACTATTCTTTGCCGCCCCGGCGCCGTCATGGCGGCGGCGGACCGATTTACGATTAAAGTCTTCGGAAAGGGCGGCCACGGCGCTCATCCGCATGATACAAAAGACGCCGTCCTGATCGGTTCGCAAATCGTTTCCTCTTTGCAGCACATTGTCAGCCGCAAAGTCAATCCGATTCAATCCGCCGTCATTTCGACAGGCTCCTTCATCGCCGACAATCCGTTTAATGTCATCGCAGACCAAGCAGTACTCATCGGCACAGCGCGTTCTTTTGATGAAAATGTCCGGGACATTCTGGAGAAAGAAATTGAAGCGGTTGTAAAAGGAATATGCAGCATGCACGGCGCGTCCTATGAGTACACCTATGAACAGGGTTATCCGGCGGTTGTGAACCATCCTGCAGAAACGAGCCACTTGGTGAGCACCGCAAAGAATACCGAGGGCGTTCAGCAGGTCATTGACGGTGAACCGCAAATGGGCGGCGAGGATTTTGCTTATTACCTACAAAACGTGAAAGGCACTTTTTTCTTTACAGGCGCCGCTCCCGAACAGCCAGAGCGAGTCTATTCCCACCACCATCCGAAATTTGATATCAACGAAAAAGCAATGCTGACAGCGGCCAAGGTCCTTGCCGGCGCTGCGATCACCTATCATCAGCTATAAAAAAACAGCCGGAGTGTTTATTCTCCGGCTGTTTCCTTTAATATCCTCAGATGAAAAACATGTCTTGCCGTCTCTCCAAGCTGAGCAAGCAGCTTATAATTGGCAATTCCGCCGACTGCCGCTCCTACGCCCGGCAAAAGCTGAAAAAGCTTCACGACGTCGATATAATCGCGATATTCCTGCTGGAACACTCTCCAGTCGATGCTCTTTTTCTCCGTCTCCCAATTTTCGATGACAGAAAAAAGCGATTTACGGCCATCATCACTCGAAAACGCAAGCTGAAACACGAGAAGCAAAAATATCCTTTCTTGTGCATCCTTGACATCAAAGCCGTAAATGGAAGACAAGGTAAATAAACACTTCATCTTAATTGAAAGCAGCAGCGGAAAATCAGCAATGCCTAAAAAAATGCCGCCCGCTCCGGTGCCGACTCCCTCAGCAGCTGCCACTTTCTGATAAGAAACAATCGTTTTTTTCGCCAATTCATTTTTTTCACTGAGCGACAGTGCACTTGTATCCTTTTTATAAGTGATGATATTGGAGCCGGCCATTGTCGCTTCTACCATTTTTCTCACACTCTCGGTGACGACCGTATGGATTTTCTCAGGAATCCGTTCATTCACCTTCGTCTGGACACGCTTCGAAAAGCGTTCAAACATGGAATCCTTTCGCAAAAAATGCATTTTCCATTCCAAAGCTTCCTGCATCAGCAGCTGATTATCTGTCATTTGATTACCTCTTTTCAGTTCACAGCTTTCCGTGCTTTTTCAGCCTGGTTGTCATATAAGCAGGCAAAACAACAAAAATCAGAACGGCAGAACCGATCAGCGCGTACAGAAAACCGGTCAAGCCGGCTGCATAGGCAGATGCAACAGACATCAGCAGCGCTTGAATACTAAGTGCAGTTTTTAATAGAGAGAAATAGCTTTTCAGCTTTGTTTCTTTTTTCACAGGGTACAGCTCTTGAAGCGCCAGATGGTCAAAGTGGCCGAAGAGCGGCAGAAGCTGAATGCCCGTAATGAAAATGGCAAACACAGTCAAAACCGCTGCAATAAGCGGGCTGGCTGAGACATACATAATGATCAGCGCGAAAACAATCGTTAATCTGACAAGAATGCCCAAATAATCGCTCGAACGCAAAAAGGCGCGGGTGAACATATAGGCAAATGTTTTGCGCTGTTCAAACGGCACAAGCCGCAGCAAAAAGTCGAGATAAGCTCTGCGTTTGGCTTGCTTTCGCAAATGCGGCACATCAGTAAACAGGTTGGCAATCCGATAGAAACGCTGCTTTCGTCTCAATTCGGACTCAATATGGCTCTCCCATTTAAATGTTTTTTGTTTTGCTGCGGAAGACATATACAGATAAAGAACAGCCATAATGACATAGACGAGAAGCGCATACATATAAACAGATTGGAAAACAAAATAAAGAACGAGTGTATTCGCCGCAAAGCGAATGATGACGTCCATCCGTTTCATGCTGCGGTCGTTTTGGAAAGTCATGCGCCATTCCATTACCTGATTCCACGCTTTCAGCAGCAACAGTTGGACAAAGACCGCGGCATACGATACGAGCGAAGCCCCCGGTGTGACTGCGAAATAAAGCGGCATCGCAACGATACTCAGCGCAATAAGCGGAAACAGCTGAGACACATAGCTGTAGACAAACGCCTGCTTCAAGTAAGGCTCCATTTTTGCTTCAAGAGGCAATAAGAAAACAAGGTCAGCCTCCTTCAAAAGCGTTCGCACATAAGAGCTTGTCAACACGAGCGAAAACAGCACGGCCATCACCCAAAAGGACGGAAAGTGAGCGGGAATGTCCCGTATCCATTTGCTGTACCAGCTTGCAGCGCCCGCTAGAAAAAAAATCAAAACAATGACGAGGTGATCGTTGAGCATATATTTCATGTATGTTCTTGTTTCTTTGATATGCTCCTGCAGCCGCGACTGCCAAATATCAAGCATATTATTCATGGCCAGCGTCTTCCTTTGTAAGCTCAAGATACAAATCGTCCAGCGCCGCGTCCTTCATTCCAAACTGCTCTCTGAGCTCTGACAGCGTGCCGCGCGCCCGCACCTCGCCGTTATGTAAAATAATAAACGAATCGCAATAGCGTTCTGCCGTTGCCAAAATGTGTGTTGACATCAGCACGCTCGCCCCGCCTTTTTTCGCTTCATTCATCCGTTCAAGCAGCGCGTTAATGGCAAGCGGATCAAGCCCTAGAAAAGGCTCATCAATAATGTAGAGCGCAGGCTCTGCCAAAAATGCGCACATAATCATAACCTTCTGCTTCATTCCTTTAGAAAAATGGGCCGGGAACCACTTCAGCCTCTTTTCCATTCGGAATTCCTTTAAAAGCGGAGGCAGCCTTTTCTCCATCGTTTCTTTTGACAGTCCATATGCCATGGCTGTTAGTTCAAGATGCTCCATCAGCGTCAATTCTTCGTATAAAACAGGTGTTTCAGGTATATAGGTAAATTGTGAACGGTAGCCTTCCGGATCCTCAGCAAACGTTTTACCGTTTAATGCGATTGAACCTTTATGCGGGTCCATCAGCCCGATGATGTGTCTGATTGTTGTACTTTTGCCAGCACCATTCAGCCCGATTAATCCGACAATTTGATTCGGTTCAAGGGTGAATGATACGCTTTTTAAAACCGGATTCCTTGTATATCCGCCGGTCAAGTCTTTTACCGATAGCAGAGACATAGTTTCTCCCCTTATAGTGTTTTTCTTCATAGTACCAAAAACAAGGCCTGATTTGAAACAATTCCCTTTTAACAAATGATGAATTTGCTGTCATAAAGAGACAGGGTTCTGGACATCATAATAGTTGTAGAGGAAAAGCATATCAACTGAAAAATGAGGTGTTTGTCAAAGACGTCTTAGAAACAGTTGGATAGAAAATAAACATGTCCAATGCTCAAACCATTTCTCTTCACTGAATTGATGAATTCTTCATGTATGAAGCAAATTGTCAAATGAGGTGTTTATCGCAGGAATCGTTAGGCATTAAACAAGTCTTCATTTTATTGACAAATGAGGTGCTTACCAAAGGCATAACACATTTTCTTCATATAAGCTCTTCCTCTGCATTCAGGGTGAACGCTCGCCGTTCATCCTGTTTTCTATTTTCTGCATTTCTGTGGTACGATGAGTGTATACATACTAAACAATTTCATAAGGAGGAACCCTCATGCATTGTGCAGAAAATTGTATCTTTTGTAAAATTATCGCCGGCGACATTCCATCCGCTAAGGTGTATGAAGATGAACATGTACTTGCCTTTCTTGATATCAGCCAAGTGACAAAAGGCCATACGCTTGTCATTCCGAAAACACATATTGAGAATGTATATGAATTTACAGATGAATTAGCAAAACAATATTTCCATGCTGTTCCGAAAATCGCCCGCGCTATCCGGGATGAATTTGAACCGATCGGCTTAAATACGCTGAACAATAACGGCGAAAAAGCTGGACAATCTGTGTTCCACTACCATATGCATATTATCCCTCGCTACGGAAAAGGAGATGGATTCGGAGCGGTTTGGAAAACGCATGCTGATGATTATAATCCGGAGGATCTGCAGAACATCTCTTCCTCTATCGCAAAACGCCTGGCCTCATCATAAGATGAGGTTATTTTATTTTGTGAACATTTCGCAAACATCCGTCAATTTCTTTTGATAATTCTAATTTTTTATCAAAAAACTGAATTTTTGTGATAGGATAATTGTATTATTTTATACATTAACGTGGAAAACAGGGAGAGATCATAATGGAACGTACAACGAATTTTAACGCAGGTCCTGCAGCGCTGCCACTGGAAGTTCTGCAAAAAGCACAGAAAGAATTTATTGATTTTAACGAATCCGGCATGTCTGTTATGGAGCTTTCCCACCGCAGCAAAGAGTATGAAGCGGTGCACCAAAAAGCGAAAAGCCTCTTAATCGAACTGATGGGCATTCCGGAAGATTACGATATCTTGTTTCTTCAAGGCGGGGCAAGCCTTCAATTCTCAATGCTTCCGATGAACTTTTTAACACCTGAAAAAACCGCACATTTTGTGATGACCGGCGCTTGGTCTGAAAAAGCACTGGCAGAAACGAAACTGTTCGGGAACACGTCTATCACCGCTACAAGTGAAACAGACAATTACAGTTATATTCCAGAGGTTGACCTTACGGATGTAAAAGACGGCGCATATTTACATATCACATCCAACAATACAATTTTCGGCACTCAGTGGCAGGAGTTTCCGAATTCTCCAATTCCGCTCGTAGCCGACATGTCCAGCGATATTTTAAGCAGAAAAATCGATGTGTCCAAATTTGATGTGATCTACGGAGGCGCCCAAAAGAACCTCGGCCCTTCCGGCGTGACTGTAGTCATCATGAAAAAAAGCTGGCTGCAAAATGAAAATGCGAACGTCCCAAAAATCTTGAAATATTCCACGCATGTCAAAGCGGATTCACTCTACAACACTCCGCCGACATTTGCGATTTATATGCTGAGCCTCGTTCTGGAATGGCTCAAGGAAAACGGCGGTGTGGAAGCTGTTGAACAGCGCAATGAACAAAAAGCGCAGGTTCTCTACAGCTGTATTGATGAAAGCAACGGCTTCTATAAAGGACATGCCAGAAAAGACAGCCGCTCACGCATGAATGTCACCTTCACGCTTCGGGATGACGAATTAACGAAAACATTCGTCCAGAAAGCAAAAGATGCGAAGATGATCGGCCTTGGCGGACACCGTTCGGTGGGAGGCTGCCGCGCTTCTATTTATAACGCGGTCTCTCTCGAAGACTGTGAAAAATTAGCTGCGTTCATGAAGAAATTCCAGCAGGAAAATGAGTAAAAAGTCTGGCTATGCAAACCGTTCGTTTGGTATACTGTTTGCATAACACATTCTGTAAAGCCTTCGCAATAAATGATGAGCATATTATTGGAGGGCAAAAGCTTAGCAGAGGAGAGCATAGTTATGAAAACAAAAGAGTTAGTCATTATGGCTCTGTTTGCCGCAATCGGCGCAGCGCTTCATTCCATTATTCCGCCCTTTTTAGGCGGCATGAAACCAGATATGATGCTGATCATGATGTTCATGGGCATTCTGCTGTTCCCGCGGGTGCAAAATGTACTCGTCATCGGGATCGTGACAGGAATCATTTCCGCGCTTACAACCGCGTTTCCAGCCGGACAGATCCCTAACATCATTGATAAACCCGTATCAGCGTTTCTGTTCTTCTCCCTGTTTCTCTTGTTCAGAAAGAGCCGGAAAACAGGTGCAGCCGCTGTGCTGACAGTGATCGGGACCATGTTATCGGGAATTGTGTTTCTATCGTCAGCTTTATTGATCGTCGGTTTACCGGGCGGTTTCGCCGCATTGTTCGCGGCTGTTGTTCTGCCGGCCGCTGTGCTGAATACAATCTCAATGATCATTATTTATCCGATTGTGCAAACCATTTTAAGGCGTTCAAGCTTTATGGAAGCTGCTAAATAATTGTCACACAAAACCTCTTCCGCTTCCGGGAGAGGTTTTTTTGAACAGAGCGCCCGCAGCATGTCAGCATGTTTTAAGCGAGGAGTTTTGTGAAAAAGATAAGACATAGTGTAAAGGCGGTTCCGGTTGAACAAACAAGCGCTTTCTGCCGGATGACTTTCTTGGGCGGATAAGAAGCAGCCTGGCTGAGAAGTCTGATATAGTAAACAGCGCCTGAAGCGAAGGCAAGGGTGATGCAAGATAACACAATCAAAAAGACAGACAACCTTCTCCCTCCTTTTCACTTAAAAAATATGCTAAAATAAAGCAAGCTATGTATAGAAGTTCAGGCTTTCAACAAAAATGAAAAATGCTGAATGAATCCTATTTTGAAGAAAAAGACGGGGTGATTGTAATGGCGAGCGGACGTTCTCTATTAACAGGACTATTCGTAGGCGGCATCATCGGAGGAGCAGCGGTTCTTCTTACTGCACCTTCCTCAGGAAAGCAGCTGCGTGAAAAAATGAAAACCAATTATGATTCTTTTGAAGAAACAATCAAACGCTTAAAGTCAGACGGGCTTGCATTAAAAGACCAGCTGATCAAAGCGGCAAAAGAAAGCACGGATGTTATTAAAGACGTGGGCGGCGAGCTCCAAACGTCAATTAAAAAATGGCAGGAAGAGATCAAGCCTCACCAGCAGGATCTGCAAAAAGAAATTGCCGATATCGAAGAGAAAATCAGACAGCTGGAGAAAACCTTACAAAACTAATATCCTATTCAAAAGAAAAAAATGCGGGCCAAAATTGGACCCGTATTTTTTTTGGCCGAAAAACCCTTTCGTCGCAATGGTTTGTGAATTTATTAAAAAATTCTTACATTTTCATCTTTATTAATCTTTATTTTATTGGCATAATAGAGAAAAAGAAAAAGAGAAGCAGGTGACGTAATGAATCGAGTGGAACCGCCCTATGATGTGAAAGAAGCTCTAGTCTTCACCCAGAAAATGGCTCAGCTTAGCAAGGCTCTTTGGAAATCAATCGAGAAGGATTGGCAGCAATGGCTCAAACCGTATGACCTGAATATTAATGAGCATCATATTTTATGGATTGCGTATCAATTGAATGGAGCTTCCATTTCTGAAATCGCGAAGTTCGGGGTCATGCACGTATCAACCGCATTCAACTTTTCAAAAAAGCTGGAAGAACGGGGATATTTAAGGTTCTCCAAACGGCTGAATGATAAAAGGAACACATATGTCCAATTGACTGAGGAAGGTACCGAGGTATTCTGGAGCTTGCTTGAGGAATTTGATCCGACACGCAACGCTGTTTTTAAAGGGTCACAGCCTTTGTATCATTTATTCGGAAAATTTCCTGAAGTGGCAGAAATGATGTGTATGATACGCCATATCTACGGCGATGATTTTATGGAAATTTTCGAAACGTCACTCACCAATATTGACAATGACTTTGAAAGCGTAAACGGAAAACTGAAGAAAAAAGCAAAGGACAGTGCGGCGGATGAACCGGCTGAAGAGCTCGAACCTGTAAACAGTTAATCAAAATGCTTCATGATGTCGATAAAGACTTCCATCAGCTCTTGATAAAGCCCCTGCTCATACAGGGCAAAAATCGTTTCATGAACATCTAATTTTTCATTCAGCTGTCCGGCAAAAAGCGCAAGGAGCTTATCAAAGGTTACAAATCCTTGCGCTTTTTGTGTTGCCAGCTCTTCCGACAATTCGTCGCATATCCTCATAACCGCTTCCCCTTCTTCCTTGCTCAGCCCTTTATCAATGAGAAGCGCATAGAAGGGGTACCTGTCCATATCTACTGTTTTCACTAATAATTGTATGTAATATTCTAATCGCTCAATGCGATGATCCATCGAATCCATCCACACCACTTCTTTCTATCTTTAATCTTATTTTAGCTGATAATTCACTGAGAAGAAAGTTCTAACCCCATATTTCGCAGTTTGTTTGCTTGTTTCAAAAAAATACCTGCCGGATGATATTTTTTCTTAAAAAAGCATTGATTTTTTCTCTTGGGAGGAGTAAATTATTTTGAGATTCTATTCAAGATGTATGGAAGGATGACTTTGATGAATTGCTGGAAGACCATAAATCTCATGAAGGATTATGGCGCCATTCGCATAATATTAACTGCTGTATGTTTTATGATTTTGGTTTTTATATCTACCTTTTTAGCTTTTGAGCTGCTGCGGCCTGGCACAAGCTTAAGCGATGAATATGTATCTTTATTCGGCGGTTTGCTCGTCGTTATTTTATTTGTACATAAAGTCATCCATGTCCTGCCAATCATCTGCAAAAAAAGAAAAATAGAAAAAAAGTTTTACATATTGCGCATGCGCACATGGAAACGTATACCAAAAACAACAATGCTGATTTCACTCGTCAGCCCGTTCTTGCTGATTACACCGGTATTGTTTTACGCAGCACTGGCATTTCCGAATCATGCTCATTATTTCTGCATGATCTCGGGCATTCACGCCGGCTACTGTCTGCCTGATTTCCTGCTGGCTCTCAAGCTGATAAAAGCACCGAAAACCGCTTTTATTGATCAGGAAGCTGACGGCTTGGATATTCTTGTTGAAAAGTAGTCAAACCCTGGTGCTGGTGGCGATTTTTCAATTTGCATTCTATCTTTTTTAATAAATATTTGGTAATGTAATATGGGACAGTTCAGAGAGAGGGGGAATCTCCCATCATTTTATTCTATTTTATCGTGGCTGCCGTGTTTATTTTATATTTCATAAACAGGCTCACCAATACATTATGCCTTGTCAGAGAGATTCCTGAAGAGCGGCAAGATAAGGTATTCCGATTTATTAATGTATCTATATTAATTTTACTGATCTCTTCGTTTGTGGAGATCTCCTTTACAGTGTAAATACGAAAGAAAGCATAGCTGCTGATTAAGCAGCTATGCTTTTTTATGTTGATTAGTACAGCCAAGAAGCGCCGATGATAATCAATAAAATAAATAACACAACCAATAAAGCGAATCCGCCTGCAAATACTTCACCCATCTTAAAAAGCACCTCCTGTAATAAGCTTTATTTACCAATTACATGTTATGCAATTCATGTTTGAAACGATTAGGCGCTAGTGAAAATAAAGGATCGCTTATGTTGCAAGCGATCCTCGGGCTGCTTAGTAGATGTAAGCTGCACCTACGATGATAAGCAAAATGAACAGTACTACGAGCAACGCGAATCCGTTAGAGTATCCTCCGCTCATGTTACATACCTCCTTTTCTTGATCAATATATAAGTATGTCATCAGCAAAAGTTTGACTAGACGAATGCCCTTTATTTAAAATCTTTTTACAGAAAGCCACAATATGTTATGATACGCATAGGTAATTTAATTTGGAATGATTAGGAGTGTTTGAAAACAATGAAGAAAATCGCAATAGCAGCTATCACTGCTACAAGCATCCTCGCTCTCAGTGCTTGCAGCAGCGGCGACAAAGAAGTTATCGCAAAAACAGACGCAGGCGATGTAACAAAAGGCGAGCTTTACACTTATATGAAAAAAACAGCTGGAGCAAGTGCTCTCACGCAGTTGGCACAGGAAAAGGTGTTGGACAAAAAGTATAAGGTAACTGATAAAGAAGTGGAAAATAAACTAAAGGAATACAAAACACAGCTCGGTGACCAATATTCAACCATAAAAAAACAATATGGTGAAGATTTCCTGAAGGAAACAGTAAAAATGGAATTACTTACAGAAAAAGCGGCTAAAGATAACATCAAAGTAACAGACGCCGATATCAAAGAGTACTGGGAAGGCTTAAAAGGCAAAATCCGTGCAAGCCACATCCTTGTTGCTGATAAAAAGACAGCTGAAGAAGTAGAGAAAAAGCTGAAAAAAGGCGAGAAGTTTGAAGACCTTGCGAAAGAATACTCAACAGACAGCTCTGCTTCAAAAGGCGGGGATCTTGGTTGGTTCGCAAAAGACGGTATGATAGCTGATTTCAGCAAAGTTGCATTCAAATTAAAAACAGGTGAAGTCAGTGATCCTGTCAAAACGCAATACGGCTACCACATCATTAAAAAGACAGAAGAACGCGGCAAATACGATGATATGAAAAAAGAACTGAAATCTGAAGTACTTGAACAAAAACTAAATGACAGCAATGCCGTTCAGGAAGCTGTTCAAAAAGTCATGAAGAAAGCTGACATCGAAGTAAAAGATAAAGATCTGAAAGACACATTTAATACATCTTCAACAAGCAACAGCACTTCTTCGTCTTCAAGCAGTTCTAAATAATAAAAAAGCTGTGCAGGCTCATTGAGCCGCACAGCTTTTTTTATGCGATGGAATGGTTTTGATTTTCTTCTTCATGCTGCTGAGAACTGCGGCGTTCTCGCTCCTTTTCCATCCTCTCCATATAAATCTGCCCTTCTTTTTCAATAAAAGCCTGGTCTACTTTTTCTTCCTCTTTGGCTGCCGCCACAAGTTTATATGCGCTGAAAATAATGCCTACAATACAAAGATACACCCACCACGGAAAAAATAACACGGGCTCCTCCCCCTTTGCATAGATTCTTTATTCTTAACCATATGCGGGAATGAGACGAGTTATGTGCGGGAAAGACGCATCAAAAAGGACTGAGCTGAATATGTCAGCATCAGTCCTTTTTAAGTTATTTATGAAATGTCGGTTTATAAAAGGAACGGTTTTCCAGTGCAAATACACGTTCAGTATACTCGCCAGGCTTCACGCGCTCAAGCGCTCTGTCCATCATATTCATTTTTGCATCCAGATTGTCTATATAGTGAAGAATTTCCGCTTCTTTCACCATCGGCGGTTTCGGGCTGCCCCATTCTGCTTTGCCATGGTGACTCAAAATCAAATGCTGAAGAATTAACACCTCTTCAGAATCGATTTGAAGCTCCTCAGCCGCTTTTGAAAGCTCTGTCACCATGATTGAAATATGACCGAGCAAATTACCTTCAACCGTGTACGAAGTGGAAACAGGGCCGGACAGCTCCTTCACTTTTCCAAGATCATGCAGGATGACACCGGCATAAAGCAGATCACGATCAAGAGACGGATATAAATCTGCTATTGCTTTCGCCAGGTTCAGCATAGAGACAACATGATACGCCAAACCTGAGACAAACTCATGGTGGTTTTTCGTAGCCGCCGGATAATCCATAAACTCAGCTTCGTGTTTTTTAACCAAAAACCTTGTGATTCGCTGGATATTCGGATTTTTCATTTCAAATATATATTGAGTGATTGTGTCCATCATTTCATTTTTCGGAATCGGCGCGGTTTCTAAAAAATCATCAATATTGACGTTTTCTTGCTCGCTTACCGGTCTGATATTTCTCAGCTTCAGCTGGGTGCGTCCGCGATAATGGTGAACATCGCCGACGACCTTGACAATCGTCTGCGGCGCATAGGTCACTTCATCACTTTGCTTGGCATCCCACAGCTTCGCTTCAATATCGCCTGACTGGTCTTGCAGCATCAGCGTCAAAAACGGTTTTCCATTGCTTGCAATCCCTTTCGTCGAGGATTTAATCAATAGATACTGGTCCACCTGTTCGCCAACCTCATGTAGCATAATCCCTTTAGCCATTCTATTAAAGCTCCCTCCGTATCTTACATAATACCAGTATATCACATACCGATTTTCAGCTATAGAACCTCTTTTATGACACCAAATGGATGATTTGGCTGCTATGAAATGCATCTTTTACGTGCTCATGGCATGTAAAATACAAAATCTGCCTACCGCCTTCAGATAAATCATACAGAACATGTAATACACGTTTCAGCCTTTCCTGATCAAAATGAACAAAACTGTCGTCAAGCTGGAACGGAAGCTTTGACCCATCCTGGCGTGTAACGGCCAAAGCAAATCGGATCGCTGTATACAGCTGTTCACAGGTCCCTTGTGACAGCTCTTCCGCATGATAGACAGTTCCATCGCGATGCATAACCATGATCGAATCATCCGTTTCGGAAAAATAAATGGTTTGGTAGTTTCCGTCAGTCAGAGGGCGGAAAAATTCTCCTGCCGTCTCCAGAAGGCGCGGAAGCTCGATTTTTTTATGCCGCTCCAATTTGTTTCTGATCACCTGTTTGACCATTTGTATGGAGGCCCATTTTTTAGCCGTTTCTTTCACACGTTCTTTTTGCATTTCGGTTTGAAGCTTGAGGTCTGAGACCATTCCCGAAGCCTCTAATTGTTCCTGTTTGACTGAGAGCAGTGCGATTTGGCTGCGGAGCTGCTCGATCTCCTCAGTCAGCCGCTCTTTTCTTTCATTCTCAACAAATTGCTTATCTTTCAATTCAGAAAGCGTATTGGAATCCGCCAGTTCAAGTTCCTCCGGGTACCCGCCTTGAAGCTGTGCGTTTACGTGATGAAGCTTGTTCTCCGTATCCTTCAATTGCCTGCTGATGTCGGCTATGGCAAAAAACGCATCTCTGTCTTTTGCAGCAGCCGCGGCAAATAATTGTTCAATCTGTGCGAGGAAATACTGTATTTCTTGCTCAAGTTCAATCATCTGTTCCGTTGTATAATGAATATCTGTTTCAATTTCCTTTTTTTGCTTCTCAATTTCTTTTTCACGTTCAATGTTTTTCCGCAATGTGTGAAGGGCGTCCGAAATGGAGATATCCTGACTCTGATTCATGGGACGAAGCATACTGACGCGTTCTTCGAATGTTCTCCGGTGCTTTTTCAGCCTGCCTGCTTCAATGGTCAGCTCATGCTTTTTCTTCACTTCTTTTTTAACATCCTTCATTAAGCTATATGCATCAAGCAAAAATGATGGATCTTCCTTAAATCCGAGCTCATTCATAAAACGCTCAACCTGTGTAAAGGACGGCGCCATTTCGGCTTCCCACTGTTCAAACTGCTGGATGACCCTTTCATACGCCGCCTCCTTTTGCTGGAGCGCTGCACGCTGTGTGAGAAGGTGCTGCTTATTGCGGTCATCCTCCCATAACGCTTCTCTAAGCATTTCAGCTTCTGCTGGTGAAATATCCGTCATGGGCTGTCTTGTCCCTCGGCTGTTTCGAGAAGACGATTTTCCTGATACAAGCCAATACACAATAAGTGCAGCGCCGAAACTTATGGCGGGAATCCATTGCTGCAGCAGAGAAAAGAGAACGATGAACAACATACCAGCTGCAATGACAGTCTTTTTCTGTTTAGCCTGCTGTCTTTCAAAAAACGTTAGCTGTTCTCTGAGCTTCGCTTGCTCTTGGTGCTGCCCCTGTGTTTCATCATATGCTCTAAGAGCTGCTTCTTTATCTTTTCTTTGGCTGTTTTCAAGAATCGCGGACGAAGCGGCACGAACGGCCTTTTCCGCGTCTTCCAGCTCTTGCCGGGCAAGTTCAAACGTCTCGTCAAGCTGCCGTTTTCTGTCTCTTGCCTGTACATATTGCTGCACCGCTTGCTGAAGCTGCCATTCATAATCATATGAGGTGTTCATATTCAGGAGCTCATTTTCATCCGTTTTATTGAGCTGTTCCAGCCCTGCCGCTGTCTGTGCAGACGTCTGGCGCAGCTGTGCCTGAATGGCTGCCAGCTTTTCTCCCCAGGATTGGTACATATGAAACGCTGCCGAAAGTTCTTGTATCAGCGTTTCTTTCGCCAATAGTTCTTTATCGGGGATAAGCTTTTGCCTCTGTTTGTCCAACTCCGCCATCTTCACCCGAAGCGCCTCAAGCTGTGCTGATTTCGGGTGAAGATGGGATTCATATTTTTCCAGCTGATGCAGTCCGTCAACAGGAAATTGTCCTGCGTGTTCCGGAAATTCTGCAATCACCTGTTCGAGTGTCGCTTTTTCATTTAGCAGCGGCTTTCGCTCAATCGCTCCCTCAATCATTCGGATATGTCCCGCCGTCTCTTTCAATTCGATTTCCGCGGCTGCAAGGCGGGCTTCAAGCGTTCGTTTTTCCTCGAGAAGCTGATGATAGCCCGCTTCCTCTGCTTCAGCCTGTTTTAGCTTAACTGCCAGCCGCTTAAGCGTTTCCAGCTCCTGATTCAATTGAGGGTTTCGCCCATTTGGTTTATAGAGCCTTTCGCTTTCCTTCGTCAGCCTTGAATCAAGCTTTGATACGGCTTCAGCACCAAACAAGCTGGAAAAGAGCAAAAATTCCCCTATCTTATCCCGATTAAAGGCGTGAATTTCCTGCAGCCCGAATACGTCAAACGAATATATGGCTTTGTACAACGACCTGTCTGTGCCCTGGAACAGCTGCTTTAAAACATCTCCCTGCTTTACTTCGCCCTTTTCTGTGTACACGCTTAGTTTTTCGGCAGTCCCTTTCGTCCGTTCGATCTTCAGCACCCCATATTCAGGATGTTCAGCTTCAAGAACACCGCCGTAGACACCGCCTGTTTTCGGTTCATATTTTTTTGTTTTTGGAAAACCGAACAGCATACTTTCAATAAATGACATCATCGTCGTTTTTCCTGCCTCATTTAATCCGTAAATTACTTGGACAGGAGAGGCGGAAAAGTGAAAGGTCCGATTGGAAAATTTTCCATATTGGTAGATATGTAAAGATATAATTCGCAAAGCTGTCACCGCCTCATGTATCAAGCACCTTAAGCTGTTTTTTCAATAATATCTGTGCCTGCTCTTTTATTTCCTTTACTTCCTCTTGGCTAAACCGGTCCGCGTGCCTTCTATACACTGGATGCCGCTCAAGCCCTTCCAGCACGTCTGACAGATCGCTGCGATCAATGTCTTCAAATAAACCGCCAAAAAAAGGATCAAGGTTTGTTAGGTTTGCTTCGTTTTCTGTCTCATCGTCCAATCTAAGAGGCCAAACGAAAAGTTCCTCCTCCGCTTCTTGTTCCTGAAGAGCTTCAAGAAACTCATCCAAGGTGCCTTTTGGCGCCTCCAGCAGCCATTCCGGCGCCGTCCCTTGTAAAACAAGCCTTACACAAACAGGGCTCCCCTTTTTCCGCAGCTTCGAAAACGTGTTCTCCACCATTTGGAAGAGGGCGGTCATATTCTTTGCCTCCGTTACATCAACCGCCGCTTTTTCCCACAGGACATCATGCGCTCTCTGAAATTCATAAGATATATCTCCGTTTGTCACATGAACGAGATAATAGCCTTTATCTCCCGTCTCCTTCATATGGCGTGCTTGCGTGTTTCCCGGGTAAATGACTGCCGGATGCTCGGCAGATAGAACCTGGCGTTTATGTATATGGCCAAGCGCCCAATAATCCATCCCGCTTTTCACGAGGTCGTCATGTGTAAACGGGCAATACGGATCGTGTCCTTCAGATCCTGACAGCGTGCCGTGGAGCATGCCGATATGAAACGGTGCGTCAGTTGATCTCCGATAGCGGGCGGCTTGGTTTTCCGTCACTGCTCTGGCTTGATAGCTGAAGCCGTAAATGCTTGCTATGCGCCTGCCTTCTTTAAAAAACGATTTTTCTTCTGGAACAGCGGACGAAAAAATATGGACATTCTCAGGCCATTCAATCGGCGTCCACTCCCCGCCAAGATGATCGTGATTCCCAAAGATGACGTATACCGAAATTCCGCACTCTCTGAGTCTTTCAAACTGTTTTTTCAAAAAGAGCTGAGCCTTTAAGCTTCGATTGGCTTCATCAAACAGATCTCCCGCAAGTAAAATGAAATCAACGTGCTCTCTCACTGCGGCGTCTATCATATGTCTCACGCTTGCAAACGTGCTTTCTTTAATCCGGGCAAAAATCGGCTCCGGCAGATGCGATATCCCGTAAAACGGGCTGTCAAGATGAAGATCTGCCGCATGAATAAAGGTTAGATCAGTCAACATTCTGCTCCTTTCCAGGATGAAGTACCCTTATTTTAGCACCGAATTCTTACGAATGCACGTTCTGTCAATAAAGAAACAGCCTGAGAATCCCCAGGCTGTTTTCCAATCAGTTTTTCGCTAAACGAAGCGCTTGTTTGATCGCTTTGAACGCGCTTGAATTGCCGTAAATTAATACACCGCCTTTATAAATTCTGGCGCCGATAACGGCCAGTATGACAATGGTGAGCAGTGTGATTCCGATTCCGACAGCCGCCTGCCAGAACGGAATATCAAGCATGCCGACGCGCAGGAACATAATCATTGGCGTAAAGAACGGAATAAACGAAGTTACCGTAATAAATCCTGCGTCAGGCGCATTCAAACCGAACATCGCGATCATAAAACCGGCGACAACCAAAAGCGTCATCGGCGTGATCGTTTGCTGCACGTCCTCTATTCTGCTGACGACACTGCCGAGAAACGCGGCAAGTGTCGCGTACAAAAAGTATCCGAGCAAAAAGAAAATGACAGCATAGATGACAGTAGTTGCAGATACGTCGGTCAAATTAAGGAACCCGCCGACAGATGAAGCCGTTTCGCTCTTTTGGTTCAGCTTAAGCGACAGAGAGCCTGCTCCTATAATAATAGCAAGCTGTGTGATCCCGACAAGCCCGATACCAAGCAGCTTTGCAAACATTTGCTGGATCGGCGGCATACTTGAGATCAGGATTTCCATAACTCGCGAAGATTTTTCGGTTGCGACCTCCATCGCTATCATGCTGGCATACATAATCACCGAGAAATAAATGACGAACAGCATAATGTAAACAAGCCCTACCGTCTGGCCAAGCTCTTCCTCAGACTTTGCCCCTTCTTTCAGCGCCTTCTGCCCCACAGTAACAGGCGCATAAAGGCTGCTAATCGTTTCCTGCGACACGCCGAGCTCCGCTGTTCCGACAGCTGTTTTGGTTTGCGTCAGCGCCTGCTGCAGCGTTTGATACGTGCTTTCATCAGAAATCGTTAACGCTTTATATGTTCCTGAAATGGTCCCTTTTTCATCTCGTTTGATGATGAGCATGCCATCGAGTGATTCATCTTTGACTTGCTTTGTGACCTCATCCTCCGATTGCTTCGACAGCTTCACATCAAGATCGCCGTCTGTATCCACCGCTTTCAGCTGCTTAGAAAAAACCGGATATAATTCGTTTGTTTCATCAACAACGGCGATTTTTTCTTTCGCATCGTCACCTTGAAACAAAGAAATGATCGACTCCAGATTTGTTACAACTAAAACAAGCAGCACCGTGATGACAGTCGAAATAATAAAGGATTTTGCCATAATCTTATTTTTGTATGTATGAGAAAGCATGATCCAAAATTTATTCATAGACGGCCCCCACCTTTTCTATAAAAATATCATGCAGTGACGGCTCTTCAAGCTCAAACTTTCTGATAAACCCTTTTCCTTGGAGCATAGCAAAAATCTCTTGAGAAATGTCTTCATTGGCAATCTGCAGCTTGACACCGTCTGCCGTTTCCTTCCATTGAAGAATGCCTTCATGGGACTGCAAAAAGCGCAGATCGTCATCGGAGTGAATGGTAACATTCTTTTTACCGAAAGAACGCTTGATCTCCTTCAGCTTGCCTTGTACAACCGGTTTTCCTTTCTGCAATATGCAAAGGTTCTCACAAAGCTCCTCCACATGTTCCATCCGATGGCTTGAAAATAAAATAGAAACACCGCTGTTTTTCAGCGAGATCACAGCCTCTTTTAACAGCTCAACATTGACAGGGTCCAAGCCGCTGAATGGTTCATCAAGAATCAGGAGCTCCGGCTTATGCAAAACTGCCGAAATGAATTGGATTTTCTGCTGATTCCCCTTCGAAAGCTCTTCCACCTTCTTATTCTCGTAATCTGTAATATTGAAGCGTTCAAGCCATGTCCCGAGCTCTTTTACAGCCTCTCGCTTCTCCATCCCTTTTAATCTGGCAAGATAGACGAGCTGATCCCTTACCTTCATTTTCGGATAAAGGCCCCGCTCTTCCGGCAGATAACCGATTTTGTTGCTGATATGATAATTCACAGGACGGCCCTTCCAGCTGATTGAGCCCTCCGTAATGCTTAATAATCCTAGGATCATGCGAAACGTCGTTGTTTTTCCCGCTCCGTTTGCGCCTAATAAACCGAACATTTGCTGTTCCGGAATATCTAAGTCCAATCCGTCAACGGCTTTATAATCTCCAAATGTCTTCGTTACGTGATCAATTGTAAGCACTGAATCTCCTCCTTCCCTGACCCATTATATACTAATTTTGGATAAAGCATAATAAAGGATTTTGATTTCCTTTTTAGAATATAAATGAAGAAAGACTGATAAACCTTAAAATGGAGGAGAAACCTGATGGCTGATTATTTCCTTACCGTATTTGATCCTTCGGGGAACACGCTGGTAAACGAGCGATTCGAGGCAGAACATGAAGAAGCGGCAAAAACGCATGGTGAAGCCCTCTTAAAAGAAAAAGAGCTTCATAGTCATACTCATCGTTTAGTCAATGCAGCCGGAAAGCTGATTTTGTTTCACAGATGATCAGCTTTCCGGCTGATCTGTTACGCTTGAAACTTCGGCTCCCGTTTTTCTAAAAAGGCACGGATTCCTTCTTGGTGATCCTTGGTCCTTCTCATTCTCTCTTGGGCGCTGCGCTCAAGGGATAGCACTTTTTTCAGTTCTTCAATTTGGAGGCTTTGAAAAATAGCTTTCGTTTCGATCATCGCCAAAAGAGGGGAGGCCAACAGGGTTTCGATAATGGGTCTTGCGCCTTCGGCAGGGTCTCCGGCAAATGTCCCATCAAGAAGCCCCATATCGGCAGCTTCTGAGGCAGATAGTTTTTTTCCGCTCCAAATCAGTTTTTTCGCTTTTGCTTCACCGATTCTTTTCTTCAGCAAATAATGTCCTCCGCCGTCCGGAACAAGCCCAATGCCGATAAAATTCATCGCGAGGACGGCGTTTTTTTCAGCGAGCACAATGTCCGCACAAAGCGCCAAACTCAGGCCCAGTCCCGCAGCAGCGCCATGAATGGCTGCAATTGTCACTTTCTTCATCTGATATAAATTCAGGGTGACAGCCTCAATCGTATCCATCAGCCGTTTAAATTGGTCAGGGTCATGCTCTGACGTCATCATCCTGATATCACCGCCGGCCGAAAAGCCTTTCCCGCTTCCTCTCAGGAGAACGATGAGCGCCTCGCTTGCAGCCGCCATTTCGACTGCCTCCTTCAATTCAGACAGCATCTGTTCATTCAGGGCGTGATGGGCATCAGGCCGATTCAGGATAATCTCTGCAACGGCCCCATTACATGCATATTGAACAAACTCCATATGAAGCACCTCCATGTATGCGCTTGCTTTTTTCTTTCTCCTATACATTCCCCGCCATCCTCAAATAAACCTTTTTATTTTTCAAGGTCAATAGATACTGAAAAATGCATATTGTTTGAATGGAAACATAAAGTTTTATATAGTGAAAAAGAAGGGATATCTTGACGAGAAGGGAGGAAAGGAACATGGATAAATTGCTGATCAGTTTTCTGTTAAGTTTATTTATGGTGTACTTTCCCCCTTCGGACGTGGTTCTGCCTTCCCAGTTTGAAGCAAGCACTGACAGCTATGCGCCTATGTCCTCATATCCGCAGGAAACACAATCGGCAAAAACGCCGTCGCCGGGCAGCATGCACCCGGCTGAGCTGATCAAAGAGTACAGCCCGCTGGCGCAGTCTGTCAGGCAGCTCTCTGTCAAACCACTTGACGAACCGCTGATAAACAGGCTGGAAAAGGCTTGGGCCGTCCCTGTCAAATACCAGTCTAATTACCTCCGAATATAATTTGCTCAAGTTTTATTAGTAACTCACCCCATACTGCCAACACTACATTCGGAGGGATTTTCATTGAATATTAAAGAAAACGATCTGCCGGGCATCGGCAAAAAGTTTGAAATCGAAACAAGAAGCCACGAAAAAATGACGATTATCATTCATGATGACGGAAGAAGGGAAATTTACCGGTTTAATGACCGGGACCCGGATGAGCTTCTTTCAAATATTTCATTGGATGATTCTGAAGCAAGGCAAATTGCAGCTATTCTCGGGGGCATGGTCTATAAACCGCAAGCTCTGGAGTCCATTGAAATGGCCTTCAGCGATCTTATTATTGAATGGTTTAAGGTCGAAAAAGGCGCCAAATCGATCGGGCGCACACTCGGAGAGCTTGATGTCCGCCAGAATTACGATGTCACTGTTATTGCGATTATCAAACACAACCAGGAAAAGCTCCTAAATCCCGGAGCCGATTCGATTATTGAAGAAAATGACACCCTTGTCCTCTCAGGTGAGAGAAAGCATCTGAAGAAACTGATTCACGATTTTCTTTCTGGAGAGGGCGTGTGAGCCCCGATGGACCATCTTGTATTTGAAGTCGGAACTGCACTTGTGCTTGTGGCAATCGCCAGTGTGATCGCCAATAAAATTAAATTTTCGATTATTCCGTTTCTGATTGTGCTGGGAATGCTTGTTGGACCGCACGCGCCGAAAATGGGGATTATTGATCTAACATTTATTCAAAGCAGTGAAATCATCGAGTTTTTCGGGCGAATGGGCGTACTGTTCCTCCTCTTCTATCTCGGACTCGAATTCTCTGTCGGGAAGTTAATCAAATCAGGAAAATCAATCGCGGTCGGCGGGACGATTTATATTTTGATTAACTTCAGCCTCGGACTGCTTTACGGGTTTATCACCGGATTTTCCTTTCTGGAAGTCCTCATCCTCGCAGGCGTCATCACAATCTCGTCAAGTGCGATTGTCGCAAAAGTGCTCGTTGATTTAAAAAGAACTGCCAATCCGGAAACCGAATTGATTCTCGGCATCATCATGTTTGAAGATATTTTCCTTGCCGTATATCTGTCCGTTGTTTCCGGCCTTATACTAGGTGATGCGACATCCGTAGGGAGTGCACTCTTGTCCATTTTGATCGCCTTCGGTTATATGCTGCTGTTTTTTATCGCAGCAAGAAAACTCCCGCCGCTGTTGAACAAACTGTTGGACATTCGCTCAAACGAAGTGTTTATTATCGTCATTTTCGCAGCACTCTTTTTTATCGCCGGGTTTTCAGAGACGATTCATGTAGCAGAAGCAATCGGCGCGCTGCTGCTCGGTTTGGTCTTTTCAGAAACAGAGCATTCCGATAGGATTGAACACCTCGTTGTTCCGTTTCGCGACTTCTTCGGTGCGATGTTCTTTTTCAGCTTCGGCCTCAGCATCGATCCGTTTTCGCTTGGTGAAGCGGTTTGGCTTGCGTTGGGTGCAGTGATTTTGACCATTCTGGGAAATTTTATCGCCGGAATGGTGGCAGGACGACGCGCAGGGCTTTCTCATAAGGCTTCATCGAATATCGGGCTGACGATCGTATCGCGGGGAGAATTTTCGATTATCGTTGCGAATCTCGGAATAGCCGGCGGACTGTCAGCCACATTAAAGCCGTTTGCCGCATTATATGTCCTCATTCTGGCGATTTTGGGACCGCTTGTCACAAAGGAATCAAAACGAATTTACCGCTTGCTGAACAAGGTATTTAAATGGAAGCCTGAGGTTCAGCCCGCAAAAAAACAGGGATAAAAAAAGCAGCACTGTAATCAGTGCTGCTTTGTCGTTTTTTCAAAAATCTGCTCTAAATATTTGATTTTTTCGTCCGTGTAGTGCTCGAAGCGCTCATTGTACGATTTCGGATCTTTCGGATTCGCAAAATGCGTGATTTTCCCTGTATCCCGATCAATAAATTTACTAGCAGCGCCGCAGCCGATTCCGATAATCGTCTGGACCTCTTCCATAATCATAATGTTGTAGATGCTTTCTTGTCCCGGCAAAGAGTATCCGACGTTTTCAAGATTTCCAAGAATGTTTTTCTGGCGGTATAAATAGTAAGGCACGTACCCATGCTCTTTCGTCCAGGCTACCGCGTCTTCCATCATTTGAGAAACCTCTTCCCTGCCGGCAACTTTGTACTTATGCTTGTTTCTCGTCATTTCTGACGCCCGTTTAAATGAAAGAGTATGAACGGTAAGGGATTCCGGCATCAGTTTTTCTGTTTCTGAAAGACTGTGCCTGAACTCCTTCACGCCTTCCCCAGGCAAACCAATAATCAAGTCCATGTTGATATTATTCATGCCGTGCTGGCGTGACAGATGATATTTCTCAATGGTCTCTTCAACCGTATGGTGCCGCCCGATCGCCTTTAGCGTTTCGTTTTCGTAGGATTGCGGATTGATGCTGATCCGATCAATGTCATATTTGTTTAAAACGGCGAGTTTTTCTTCTGTAATCGTGTCAGGACGACCGGCCTCCACCGTAATCTCACGAATGTTTTTCACATCCGGGAAGGAGCGGACCATTTCTTCATACAGCAGATCCATCTCTTCCGCTGTAATGCTTGTCGGCGTCCCGCCGCCAAAGTAAATGGTTGTAACCTTAACATCATGCTCCTTCAGCCATTCACCGATTTTCTGCATTTCGTAATGCAGTCCCCATAGGAATGAGCCGACTCTGCCTGCCTGTCCCTGGATGGCATACGCAGGGAATGTGCAATACGCGCATTTTGTCGGGCAGAACGGAATGCCGATATAAATGCTGACTTCATCCTTTACTCGGTACAAATCCGGAACTGCCGCCAGCTGACGGTCAACAATTTCCTGCATTAGCATGATTTTTTCATCATGAATTAAATAGTCTTTTTTCAACTCAGCATGTGCTTGCTCCTTGGACATTCCGCTTTGCAGTTTTTTATGAAGCAGCTTTGTGGGCCGGATTCCTGTGAGGATTCCCCACTTCTGCGTAATGCCCGTATGCGCCTGAAGAAGATTGAGATACACATAAGAAATTGTGTTTTTCACTTGCTTAAAAGCTTCTTTTTCAGTCATGCCGGGAGAAAAGAATTTTGTATGCTGTTCCTTTATGCCAGTTCCCTTCACTTCTCCCGAAACCGTCACATGCTCATCCGTTTGTGACAACGCTAAAGAAATGACAAAATCTGCGGGATCCTCTCCGCCATACGCAAGCTCGCACTCTTCATAAAACAAATTTGCAATATTTTGAAGAGGCCGATGCAGGCGGTCATCATGTATGCCTTCTATTTTAATTTGCAACTTCATCACCTAATTTATCAGATTCAAAACTTTCTTTAGTGTACAGAAATAAACTGCTAAAATCAATCCGGCAAAAAAGCCGCCGCACCTGTCAGGGTGCGAGCGGCTTTTTTACACACGTTTCATGTGGAACTTATCAAGAAATCCTTTTCGCTGCTGCATTCGGAAATATTCCTTCATCATATAAGCGACACCTTGCTCGTCATTGGACCTTGTAACCCAATCTGCCTTTCTCTTAATTTCCGGAACGGCATTCCCCATCGCTACCCCAAGACCGGCAAGTTCGATCATCGGCAGATCGTCATACTGATGCCCAATGGCCACGACATCATCCATACTCAGGCCCAGCTCTGAAGCTACGAGGGCCAAACCCGCTTCCTTCGAGACACCTTTCGGGACGATATTCAGCTTCTCATCATTTACGCGAATCACGTCCACCGCAGGGAAGGCTTTTGTAATCGTTTCTGTAATGTCATGTTGAATGTCGTGCTCCGTGTACACCTCGATGACGGGTGCACTCACTGGCTCATCCATGAGGAGATCGCTTAATGATTCAACGAACTGGACTGGATAAAAGATCGGGTCAGACGGATGAATGAGTGCTTTCCCCAATAAATTCGAATTCACCTTTTTCTTGTTTCCGATGGAATACTTTTCGTGAAGAAGCCGAATATTACATTGATAGCTCTCCAGCACTTGAACAATGTTAAAGGTATGATCATCAGAAATTCTTTTTTCAAAAAACGGGGCGTCAATTTTCTCAGCAATATATGCCCCGCTATGGGTGATCAGCTTGGCATCAAGCTTTAGCGATTTCGCTATTTTCTGTGCTGAGCGAAAATGACGATTGGTCACGAGTGTGACGTAAATCCCTTTTTTCTTTACATATTCAATCGCGTCTTTCGTTGCCTGATGAATCTTCCCGTTCGACCGAAGCAGCGCTCCATCTATATTTAAGGCAAGCAATTGTTTTGACACAGAGATGTCCCCCTCCTTGATGACTGTACTTGTGTATAGGATATGACCCTGTCTCTGTGTTTAGAACAACCTTTTCTTAAAGCAAAAAAAGCCTGGCTCAGCAGACTTTATGTATGGCTTGTTGATAGGATACGATCGAAGCAGCCATTCTCCCTAATATCGTTATTTCGATTTACGAAAAATCATGTATCAGGAACCCCTTGTTTGACCAATGATGCGCTCCGAACACTTACTCTCTGTTGCTTATCCCCTCTATATAACGGCATGATATGCGACCGTATCCATTTGAAATAGGTAAGTGTAGGCGCTTTCAATGTTATTATCTCAGTTTTCTTTTCCGATGACAAGGGTTTTTTTAACTAAAAAAAGTAACCAACTTTTGTATATCCGTGGTAGGATCAGTTGTTAATTTTTAGGACTATACACTTGATCCAGAACGTACATTCCCATACAATATAAATAATAAACGAAAAAGCGGTGTTTATATGGCTGATTTAAAAGAAATATATAATGAAGAACTGATATCTCAGTTGATCCATCATGTAAGGTCATCCTATCCTGATTTTAACAAAGACAGATTCGAGGATACATTACGGCTGGAGGACTGGCCTGAACTCACTTTAAAAGAGCGGATGCGCCGCGTGACAGTTTCTTTATACGAAACTTTGCCAAAACAATACGTTGAAGCGCTCACAATTTTACGGGATACAGCCCCTCATTTTAAAGGACTCAGCGGAATTTTATTTCCAGATTATGTGGAACAGTACGGGTTAGCGCATTGGGAAGAATCAATAAAGGCATTGGAATACTTTACGCAATATTCGACCTCAGAATTTGCTGTAAGGCCTTTTTTGCTGTTAGATCAAGAAAAGATGATTGCACAATTGCTTGCATGGTCTGAGCATAAAAATGAACACGTGAGAAGACTTGCGAGCGAAGGCAGCAGGCCCCGCCTGCCATGGGGAAAATCGATACCGGCTTTGAAATCGGACCCTTCCCCCGTATTGCCGATCCTTGAGAAGCTGATGCAGGACGAGTCCTTATATGTAAGGAAAAGCGTGGCCAACAATCTTAATGATATATCAAAAACACATCCTCATTTGCTGCAAAAAGTCGCGGATCAATGGTATGGAACACATCCCCATACAGATTGGATTATCAAACACGCCTATCGGACCTTATTAAAAAAGGGTGATAAACAGGCCTTAACGCTTTTTGGTTATGAAAATGCTGATTCGATACAACTACATGATTTAACATGCCAGCCCAAACGTATAGTTATTGGCGAAAGCCTTGAATTTTCTTTCTATATTCATTCAGACAGGGATCAAAAAGTGAGAATTGAGTACGCAATTGATTTTGTAAAAGCAAGAGGCCAGCGTCATCAGAAAGTATTTAAAATAACAGAAACAAATATACGAAAAAACGAAACGAAGTCATACACAAGAATCCAATCCTTTAAGGATTTAACCACTAGAAAGCATTACAAAGGAATTCATACATTATCAGTCATCATCAATGGAGAGGTAAAAGATTCATTGGATTTCAAAGTTTGCTGAATGAATAAAAAATCCCTTCTTATCCAAGAAGGGATTTTGCTTATTAGCCTTCAACACTGCCGTAAAGCTCTTCTAAAGGCTTCATAATGATTTTGTTCAATTCACCAATCAGCATGCTCATGCGCTGCTCCGCTTCCATCAGCTGAGAAATTTTTTCGTGCTGCTGTACAAGCGCAACTGTTTTTTGAGCCTGCGTCACTTCTTCTTGTGTAATCTCTTCTCCTGCCATTTGTTTTTGCTGGAGTCTAAGCTGTACATCACGGAAGTTTTCGAACATGCGCTTCGCTGATTCATCTGCGTTAACTTCGTCGTAAAGGTTTTTTAAACGGGTGAACTCTTCGCTCCCTCGTAATGCATTTTCCAGATCATACGCTACATCATAAAAATTAACAGCCATTGTAAATAGCTCCTTTCATCATTGCCGTTTGACATACCACTCCACTATAACAGACTATGGAGATCCTTTCATTAATCAAAACCCATTTCTTCTTAAAAAAGGATGACAAACAGTGCTTGAATCGCGCCTATAATTCCGCCGAGAAGGCCCCCCAAATAGGTAATCATTTTAAATTCTTTTTTTGAAATGGACAGCACCATTTCTTCAAGACGCTCCACCGGGAACTGATCCACCTGCTCCTTGACGATTTCCTCAAGACGCAACCGTTTTAAGACACTTTCAAGGTTGGACGAAATCCCTTCAAGCAATTTGTCTAACAGTGCCGGCAGCATTTGCTGAGTCAGCTCAGATTCATAGCGGACGGTAAGCGTGCCAATCGTATTGTCGAAGAAAGGGGCAGTCGAAAATGCTTGCAGCACTCTTCGTTTCAAACTGAAAATGAGCGCCTTTGCATTCCATTTTTCATCTGCTTCATTAAACGTATACTCCCTCAGCTTGCCCCATTCGTTTTTTAAGAGATCAGAAAGCAATTTATTTGTTTCCTCATTGCGCAAGAATTTCAGCAGCTCCGGCAGCACGCGATCCGCAAGGCTTGAATTGCCAAGAAACAATTGCACCATGCTTCCAAGCATGCCGCGCTCTTTTAAAAAGTCATCAATCATATTGCCAAGACGGATTTTTCCTTCATCACTTTCAAAATAACTGACACTCCGTGACAATATATATCCTGAAATCATCGGAATTTTTTCCTCAAGCTTTTCCTGCACCTCTATAGGCACCAGCTCTTTTAACGATTGGTCCCCGTATTGGCGGAAAAGCTCATTCAACTTATCATCGGTCCAGCTGCTGATACATGCATCAGCAGCTTTTTCGGGGCGCTTCATCCCGGCTTTTTCAAGCGCTTCTTTTACTGTCACTTCAGAAAATGACAGCTTTTGAATCAGTTGTTCCCCCACTCGAAGAGCCTGCGTTTTGGCTGCATCAGAGACGAGCCGCTTTTTAATGCCTTCAGGGGTTAAGAGATGATTGACTACCATCAGTCCCATTTGTTTTGCAAGTTCATCTCGCCGTCTTGGAATCAGCCCGGGCGTAAAAGGAACTCGTTTCCCAAACAAATAGTACGCTTTATACGGCCTAAACAGCATTTGAATTGCTAAATGATTGGTCACCGCTCCAATGGCAGCGCCGATCACGATCATAAAAATAAAGGTTCCTGCAATACCCATTCCTATTCATCTTCCTCCATCTGTGCTTCAGCTTTTTTCATATAGATTATGTACCTATACGTATTATAGAGGCTCATGCAATCACTTAGCAAACGAGGAGACAAATTCCTGTTCTTAGAAAATCAGCTTGTTCTTTTGGAATAGGGCAAGGTGGAGAATCGTATTCTGTAAAGTAGAATACCGTCAGCTGCGTTCGTCTTACATGTATTTAGTGTAAAGCTGCGGACACCCGCCGGCAGCTTTTGAATAAAAGGGGGAGTCTCACCATGATAACACTCGGTTTTATGTCCTTATCCCGCCAGCATGAAGCGGATTATTCCGCAGAACTGGCCAAAAGAGCACCCGAATTCGGCATACGTTTCATCCGGTTTACACCATTTGATATTTCACCTGACACTTTGCGTGTCAAAGCATCGGTCTATCATTCGGCCAGCAGCACATGGAACGAAACTGAAATGGCGATTCCAGATTATATTTATGATCGCTGTTTTTACGGCAAGGATTCACATTCCCAAAAAGCAAAACCAATCGTTGAGTGGCTCAAAAAATATCCGAAAACGGAATTTATCGGGCGGGGTCTTCCCGATAAGTGGACCGTCCTTCACGATTTACAGCAGCACTCTGTAATCAATCCCTATATTCCCGAAACGATAAAGGTGAGCCGCTACGAACAAATTCACTCCTTTTTATCCAAAGAAAAAGCCTGCATCCTTAAACCGGCATTCGGCGCGGGAGGCAGAGGCGTGATTCTTTTGAAGCTGGGCAAGAAAAACATCACTGCTACTTATCACATCGGAAAGGATAAGCAGACAAAAACGTTTTCCAACCAGACTTCTTTTAAGACATGGTGCAAAAAAGTGCTTCAGCATCAATATTTGCTTCAGCCTTACTTAAACATTCAAGATAAGGAACAATACCCTTGTGATATTCGCCTGTTTATGGAAAAAAACGAAGCAGGTGAATGGAATACAGTCGGAAAGGCAGTAAGACGCGGATACAAACACGGGCTGCTCGCCAATTTGTCAGGCGGATCTGATGCGCTGACATTTGACTCCTGGTTTGAAGATATACCGAAAAAACAGCAAGTGGTCTTACTAGATGATGTGTTTTCGATTACCCAATCGGTTCCGTATTATCTTGACGAGCGCTATGGGCCGTTGTTTGAACTCGGTCTTGATATATGTCTTGCTAAGGACGGGAGAATTTGGATTTTAGATATCAATTCCAAACCAGGCAGAAAGTCAATCCTGCGTGTCTCTCCCGAGCAAAAAGAACAGCTGTACACTTGTCCCCTAAAGCGCTGCCAATATCTGTTTTCTGAGCAAAGCCAGAAAGGAGTTCTTCCGCGTGAATCCTAAACGGTTTTTGATCGGCATAGACAAAACCAGTGAAAACACCCTGTTTCTGCCCTCTTCGCTGAAGCAAGACGGACTTTTGCATGCTGCATTCGGAACGAAGGTTGTCAGATGCCACGTTGCTTACAGACGGCATCTGGAACAAACCGTGCTTCTCTCTGAAAATCTGTTTCATGAGCTTTTGCTTCCCCACCGAAGCAGGGCAGATATACTGATTCATGATCATACAGTGCATATCGGGCCGTTAGTCGGCATCTTTACGGCAGGGTTTACTGTATCTCTTGAACGCCCATTTAAGGATCGTTCCCTCTTTTTTTCTAAGCTTGTCACGTTACACGAGCAAGCCGGGGGCTACTGCTTCGTTTTTGGCGCGCACCAAATCAATTGGGAGGAAGGCACGATTGAAGGCCTCCTTTACAGGGAAAACGGCTGGGAGAAAAAAATCGTTCCATTGCCGAACGTCGTTTATGACCGTTTGCCGAACCGAAAAATTGAAGATTCACTTCTCTTGCAACATACAAAAAAGAGGCTGATCGATGAATATCAGATCCCATGGTTTAATAAAACGTTTTTCAATAAATGGAACGTTCATCAATTGCTCGAAAAAGATCCAAGAACGGCACCCTTTTTGCCTAGATCCGAGCTGACACCGTCTGTGGAGCTGATAGATGAGCTCTGTGGCGCATACAAAAAAGTCTATATCAAACCGGCAAATGGAGCACTCGGCACCGGCATTTATCAGCTGACAAGAACAGATGGCGGCCTGACGGTAAAGCATACGAATGACGCCAAAACTTTTACATCAATTGATTATTCCGATGCCGCCTCATTCCTTGCAGAATTTCAAAAACATCACAACCCGTCCGACTTTCTCATTCAGCAAGGTGTTGATCTCATCGAATTTCAAGGCAAACCAGCGGATTTCCGTGTCCATACCAATAAAAACAGAAAAGGAAAATGGACAGTGACAGCAATCGCCGTAAAAATTTCCGGAAAGAACAGCATTACAACACATCTTTCTAACGGCGGCACTGTAAAGACACTTGCGGAAGTATACGATGATCCCGCTGAAAGAGTTGAGGTCATTAAAAAGCTTTCTGCAGCGGCACTGACTGCAAGCCATGTCCTTCATGATCATATCGAGGGATTTATCGGGGAGATTGGTTTCGATTTTGGCATTGATCAGAACGGTAAAGTATGGATGTTTGAAGCGAATTCGCGCCCGGGCCGAAGCATTTTTTCTCATCCAAATTTGCATCATGTTGATTCTCTTACAAAACGAAGAAGTTTTGAATACGCGTCATATTTATCTGAGAAGGCAATCACATCTCCGGAAGCATTGTGGCCTTCGTAACCTGTCCGCTTTTTTAATAAAGCGGGCTTATCTTTATCCAAAGCTGGGACAAACTGCATATTTAGGCCTCTTCAATGATGTTCTGAAACAATGATACAATGAACATAAGCCGTTTTTATTTAGGTCAATTGATACCAAATGTAAGGAGCGTGGCCGTAATGATTTCTCATTTCAGCTGGAAACCTTTGTTCCCAAAAGAAAAGCTGCCCGGATGGAAAATTTCATTTTATTATAAAGGGACCCATTATGAAGGCATCTATCATAAGAGCGGTGAGATTGAATGGGGAGACTTGTTTCCCGCCCGCGCTGACGAGCCTGCTCTTACAAACGAGATACATGAACTGATGCTTTTTCATATTTATGACTAGCTTAGCCGCCTAAACGGCTAAGCTTTTTTTCTTTCTCAAGATTTACCACACAATTCTCCGCATGAGTTTCCGGACATTTTAACATAATACGTAGTAACAAGCCGGCAAAGCATTGGGTTACGCCGAGGCGGCAGTGACACCCGAGAAGGGTTCACAGATTGGTGCAACTCCAGTTAACCCAACCATACTAAACAAAAAAGGAGATTTTACACATGGCTAACCAAAACTCTTCAAATGACTTACTAGTTCCTGGCGCAGCTCAGGCTATCGATCAAATGAAACTTGAAATCGCTTCTGAATTCGGCGTTAACCTTGGAGCGGACACAACTTCTCGCGCTAACGGTTCTGTCGGAGGAGAAATTACAAAACGTTTAGTATCTTTCGCTCAGCAGCAAATGGGCGGCAGAGTTCAATAACAATTCAATATATGGCTATAGAGGGCGCGGTTTCCGCGCTCTCTTTATTTTGTCACCCTTTTTTCCTGCTCCACATATCCTAGAAAAAAAGGGAGGGAATCGGGGTGTCATTCATCACCATTGTGAATTGGGAGCTGGTTCAGTTCGTAAGTGTATCCATGATTCATGAATATGTTTCCCATCGTTCTGTTTATTTGTACAGGTATTCTTTCCCGCGCTGTTCAAACTGAGAACATCCTTTTATAATGAAAGGCGAGGAGGTTTTTTGATGAAAATCGCTTTATTAGGAGCCAGCGGCCGCGTCGGACAAGCCTTTTTAACACAAGCTGCAGCAGATGAAAGATTTGATATTTTCGCTCTGACCAGATCTCAACATGCTGATCTTCCCCTTTCAAAAGACAGAACCGTCATGGGGAACGCCCGCCGCTTAGAAGATGTGAAAAAAATAATGGAGAATGCTGAAATCGTGATCAGCTGTCTAGGCACAGATGGTGATGATACCTTGTCAACTGCTATGGCACACATTATCTCCGCTATGGAGGAACAGCATATCAAACGGCTTATTACGATCGGCACCGCAGGGATCCTAGATTCCCGATATGAACCGGGAAAATACCGGTTTGAAACAAATGAATCGAAACGAAAGCAGACCCGCGCAGCCAAGGAGCATGCAAAAGTATACGAAATGCTTAAAGAATCATCATTAGACTGGACAATCATCTGCCCCACTTACCTCCCGGACGGAACAGCAACCGGCGTTTATCGTACGGAGCGTAACGTTTTGCCTGAGGGCGGCACAAGCATTTCGGTCGGCGATACTGCGGACTTTTTATATCGTGAGCTCGTTACAGGTGAGTATGTCGGATACCGTGTCGGACTGGCTTATTGACTACATAAACCAAAAACCCAAAACACAATTGTTTTGGGTTTTTTGAGCATTATGCAATGGAATGTTTCTGTCCCTTTTGCAGTTCATACATTTGATAATATTGGCCTTCTAATGCCATCAATTCCTCGTGGTTCCCTTTCTCAACAATTTCTCCTTTATCAAGAACCAAAATCTGATCAGCATTTCTGATTGTTGAAAGCCGGTGAGCGATGACGAAGGTGGTGCGTCCTTGTTTGACGACATCAAGCGCTTTCTGGATTACGGCCTCTGTCTCTGTATCAATATGCGCCGTTGCCTCATCTAAAATCAAGATCGCGGGATCAAACGCCAAAGCTCTAGCGAAAGAAATTAACTGTCGCTCTCCAGAGGATAGCGTGCTGCCTTTTTCAATCACGGGCTCATTAATGCCCTTCGGAAGCTTCTTAAGAAGCGGCTCAGCACCGACTTGCCGCAGTGCATTTTTTATTTCTTCTTCAGTCATTCTTTCGTCATCCAGACTTACATTAGATCCGATTGTACCCGAGAATAAGTACGGGTCCTGAAGCACAATGCCCATATGGGATCTGAGTTCCTGTCTTGACATGTTGTAAATGCTTCTCCCATCAATCAGAATATCCCCTTTTTGCGCATCATAAAAACGAAACAGAAGATTCAAAATCGAGCTTTTTCCTGATCCGGTATGGCCGACGAGCGCTACGGTTTCGCCTTTTTGCGCAGTAAAGGAAATATGCTTTAATACCTCTTCACCTTCTTGATACGCAAATGACACATCACGAAATTCAACCCGCCCCAGCGCGCGCTCCTTCGCCGGTTGACCCGCTTCTTCCGTATTCTTTTCTTCAAGCAGTTCAAAAACACGCCCGGCGGAGACCCTTGCAAGCTCCAGCTTTGAAAACTGATTGACGATGCCTGTGATCGGCTGAAATAACCGGTTCAAATAATCGACAAACGCGTACAGCACACCGATAGAAACAATCCCCGCCGCATTCAGGCTCGCACCGCCAAAATGCCAGATCAGACAGACGAACGCAAGATTGCGGATGACATTGACCAGATTATGGGACATTAAGGAGTTTAAATTCAGCATCCTGTTTTGGAAATAAAAATGTGATTCATTTAATTCCTCAAATTCTCTCATTGTTTCCTTTTGATGGCGGAAAGCCTGAATAATGGTCATGCCTTGAATTGACTCATTCATTTTTGCGTTAATGTCACTGTTGATCGAGCGGATTTTTTGGTTGTAATATGACGCATATCTCCGGTATATGACCGACCACAGCCAGATAATCGGCACAATTGCCAGACATACAAACGCAAGCTTCACATCAAGCAGAAACAAAGCCGTGAATATCCCGAACATATAGATTCCGCTTGTCACAAATGTTGAAAGCACTGTGACATATAAATCCCTAATAGCCTCCGTATCATTGGTAATCCGCGCAACGACTTTTCCGGCCGGAAGGTTGTCAAAATAGCGAATCGGCATTTTCTGTATGTGCGAAAACACGTCCTGCCTCATCTTTTGAATAATCCGATTGGCGCTCATCTGCAGCAGATAATGCTGTCCGTATTGAAAGAATACCGAAAACACAAGCAAGCCCCCATACAGGCAGATCAGTAACACCATTCCCTTTATTTCCGGCTGATAGAACTGGAAAAGTTCCTGCTTAGTCAGCTTTTCGGCAGCATATGTCCGGCTCTTGTCTCCGTTTGTGATCGTCAGCTTCCCGTCAGAAACCGTTCTATTCCCGTCGAAGCTGACAGCCTGATCAACAAAATAGAACGCCATTCCCACTTGATAAATATGTGCTTCTTTTGCTTTTGAAACAGGCTCCTGCAATCGGTCCTCTCTGACATATGAGACGCCGTGAAACTGAACGGCATTTTTATCTTTTTCCGCAGCTTCATACCATGTTTTCTCAATGCCGAGGATATGGTCGTCTATCATTTTTTTGCCAATAAAGGGCCCAGTCAGTTCTGCACCGACGGCGACAGCTAGCAATAGGACGGCCGTGATCAGCAATTTTCGATAAAGGAGTGCGTATCTCCATAACGTTTTTCCTATTTTCATGCCCCTGCTCCCCCTTCTTCGGCCGTGAACAGCTGCTGTCTTTCATATTGTTCCCGATACCACCCATTATTGGCCAGCAGTTCTTGATGCGTGCCTCTCTCAGCAATGACGCCGCCGTCCATCACAAGGATCAGGTCAGCGTGCTCTACCGCGGATAATCGGTGCGTCAAAATAAATGTCGTTTTTCCTTTGCGGTTTTCTCTGATGTTCTTGATAATTGCAGCCTCTGTTTTGGCATCTACAGCGGAAAGTGAATCATCCAGAATCAAGATTTCCGGATTCGCCATGAGTGCTCTCGCAATCGAAATTCTTTGTTTCTGCCCGCCTGACAGTGCCACGCCTTTTTCACCGACCATTGTCTCCAGACCGGACGGAAGCATGTGCAAATCTTTTTCAAAATGTGCTTCGGCAATGGCTTGCTGAACCTCTTTATCAGTTGCATCCTGTTTTCCGTATAAAATATTTTCTTTTACAGTCCGTGAAAACAGTAAATGATCCTGAGGCACATATCCGATCCATCCGCGGAGCTGGTCAAGAGGGATTTGCTGAATCGGTACGCCTGAAAATGTAATGCTCCCTTCACCTGGAGGATACTGGCGCAAAAGCTGCTTAATAATTGTCGTTTTTCCGCTCCCGGTTTTACCTGCAATCCCGACAGTCTGCCCTTTTCGCACCGTAAATGAAATATCCTGAAGATTGTCACTTGTTGAGCTTGGATATGTAAAGCTGACATGACTGAAAACGATATCTCCAGGCTCTTTAAGATCAGCGGGCTGTTTTGGATCTGTCACATCCGATTCATAAGAAAGAGTTTCATTTACCCGGTCTAATGACGCATTGCCGCGCTGCATCACGTTAATGAGTTCACCGATTGCAAACATCGGCCAAATCATCATGCCGAGATAAACGTTAAAGGACACTAACTCTCCAAGCGTCAGCTCGTTCCGGAATACAAGAAACGCTCCGTAGCCGAGCCCAATCAGATAGCTTGCGCCGACAAGCAGTTTCACCGTCGGCTCAAACAGTGAATCAATAAAAGCCACTTTCATATTTTTCTGATAAACATCAGAGGTCATTTCATTAAACCGGCGAACATCGTTTGTTTCCTGAACATACGCGCGAATCACCCGTACGCCTGAAACAGATTCCAGCACTCTGTCATTCAGCGCCCCGAACGCGTTTTGGGCCTCAGTAAACCGCTCATGAATTTTACTTCCATATAGACTGATTGCAATCGCCATGACTGGAAGCGGGATAATGGCGGCAAAGGTCAGCTTCCAGCTGATCAAAAACCCCATTGTCAAAAAGATCGTCATCATAAACATCGTAGAATCGACTAACGTCAAGATGCCAAATCCTGTCGTTAAACTGACGGCCTGAAGATCATTTGTCCCTCGTGCCATTAAATCGCCTGTTCGGTTTTTTTCATAAAACGGCGGCGACATAGTCAGCAAATGCCCCATCAGCTTCGTACGAAGAATTTTCTCCATCAGATTCGCTCCGCCAAACAGCTGATGCATCCAAAAATAAGACATGATATACACGGCCGCCGTCAGCACAAAAAAGATACCGATATAAAACAGCAGCCCTTCCGCAGTAAATGCCCCTGTTTTCATATCATCTATGGCGTTCCCCAAGAGCTTAGGCGGAAACATTTCAATGACATTGACTGCTAATAAAAGGACAATCGCAATCGTATAGCGCAGCCAGTACGCCTTAAAAAACCAGCCAAGCTTTTTCAAAACTGAAAACATCTATCCCCATCTCCTTATCAGCCGCCTTCTATTTTTTCCTTGCAGCTTTTTTCATCCAGTTTGGCACGAACAGCCCTCGCCTCTGTATTGGTCTTCACATCCCATACACCTGTCTTTCCTTAGATTTTGTATATAAAAAAGGCATGAAGCGTCAGCTCCATGCCTTTTTTAACCGATATGTTACGCACAGCGCTTTTCAGCGCGCGGTCCGACCTAAAAAACCGTTCACGAAAACAGAACAAAAGGTTTGCCGCGCCAATATGAAACTGTTTGATAAACACGCAAATTCCTTGGCATAGCAAACCCTCCTTCCATTCTGATTTCATCTTTTTATCATCATATAAACAAAACCTTTTATTGTCAATCATTACTTGAATAGGAAAAGGTTAATTGTGCTCAAATCCGGGTAGTAGTGTTGTAAGACGCTTTGAAAGGGTGAGAAGGATGTTCCATGCTGACCGTATCATCGTTGCGTTTGACGGAAGTGAAAATAGTAAGAAAGCGCTTCAGACAGCCATTGATCTTGCTAAAACCGTAAATGCCGCTATTACCGTCGCCCATTCACATGATATGAAAGACAATCAGACCATCATCGACCCGCCCAGACCCGCAGCTGAGGCAAGCTATATCAGCGGAGGCATGACAAGTGTTCCTGATCCGCTGATATCAGATGTAACATCACCTGAGCCAATGATCTATGAAGACCGTACAGAAGAAGTCATCGCCGAAGCCAGAATGATGCTGAATGAACAGCAGGCAGATGGAGATATCGATATATTAGAAGGCGATCCGGCTGAATCAATTATCGAGCATGCAAACCGCATTTCTGCCGATCTGATCGTAACCGGAAGCAGAGACCAAAACAGGCTGAAAAAGCTAATATTCGGAAGTGTAAGTGAAAAGCTTTCAGCGAAATCGGATATACCCGTCCTGATTGTAAAGTGAGCACGCCCTGTGCTCACTTCTTTTATATTCATAATTGTGAAAAAACATAGATTTTCGTTTTTTTCTGTTATAATGCTTTCGTGCCTAAAAGCACAAAAGCATTAAAGATAAATATGGGGTGTTATTTTGGATTCTCAAAAAAAGCTGACGTTTCCGTTAGCCGTCGGTTTATTTATATTCATGTTATGCATTATTATTTCTTGCTTATTCTTGCTTCATGTAGAACCTCATATCCCGCTGTTTTTAAGTGTTGTCATGCTTTCAGCAGCAGCTTTATGTTATGGATTTTCCTGGAAGAGCATTGAAAAAGGGATTGTAGACGGGATCAAAAACGGCGTACAGCCGATTATTGTTCTAGCGCTGATCGGCATCTTAATCGGCGCCTGGATGTACAGCGGCGCAATACCGACTGTGACAGTTTATGCCCTATCCTTTATTGAACCAAGCCATCTTCTGTTGACTGCTTTGTTTTCATGTATGATCATCAGCACACTTGTTGGCTCAAGCCTGACAACTGTTAGCACAATCGGGGTAGCGCTGATCGGCGTGGCGAGCGCGGCCGGCGTTCCGCTTGAATGGACAGCAGGCGCAGTCATATGCGGCGCTTGTTTTGGGGATAAAATGTCGCCGATGTCGGACACAACCAACTTTGCAGCCGGAATAGGCGAAATACCGATCTTTGAACACATTCGCCATATGATGGGCACAACCATTCCAGCTTTGCTCATCACTGTCGTTCTGTTTTACTTTCTCGGTTCATCAGTGTCAGCGGACGCTGCTTCAACCGATAATATTCAGCAGGTCATAACCGGAATAAAAGATGCCGCAAACGTGACACCGTGGGCCCTTCTTTCTCCGCTCTTAGTCGTTTTGCTGGCAATGAAACGGGTATCAGTAATCCCCGTTCTGACTGCCGGAATTATTTCCTCGGGAATTTTGACTGCTATTTTTGTACCCGACAGCAGCCTGCAGGCGTTTATGACAGCTTTGCAAAATGGCACAACTTTCGAAACTGACAATGAGGCAGCCGCTAAAATTATTAACAGAGGCGGACTGCAATCCATGATGGGCTCTGTCTCTCTCATTATGATTGCTTTTGCACTCGGCGGATTGATGGAGAAAATCGGATTGATTTCTGCACTATTGGAAGGCGTCATGAAAGGCATCCGCTCAAAAGGCCGTCTAGTTGCAGCAACTGTCTGCTCAAGCATCGGCGTCAACTTGGCAACCGGCGAACAGTATTTATCGATATTAATACCAGGACAATCATTTAAATCCTTATATGACAAACAAAACATCCAGCGAAAATTTCTGACAAGGTCATTAGAGGACGGCGGAACATTAATTAACCCATTGATTCCTTGGGGCGTCAGCGGCGCATTTATGGCGAGCGCACTTGGTGTTCCAGTCATAGACTACATCCCGTTTACGTTCTTCCTCTATATATCGCCGATGATCTCCATTTTGATTGGATTTGTTAAAAAATAAAAAGAGCTCCGCTGTATAAAGCGGGCTCTTTTCTTCGTTCATTTATGAAATGCTAGCAGCCTGTTGAATGCTTTCTTGAAAAGCAGCCTGAAGCTGTTTGGTCACCGGTCCCGGTTTCCCGCTTCCGACCGATTGTCCATCGAGCGTCACAACCGGAATAATTTCTGCCGTCGTTGACGAAATAAAGATCTCTTCCGCCTGTTTCAACTCTTCTTTACTGACAGGAGTCTCATCCAGTTTGATCCCATTCTTTTCAATCAGTCCTAAAATATTCATCCGTGTAATTCCATTGAGAATGAGCCGGTTAGCCGGATGTGTTCGCACCGTGCCGTTGATAACGGCATAAACGTTAGAGGATGTACCCTCCGTAACAACGCCGTCCCTAAGTAAAATGGCTTCAAATGCTCCCGCTTCATAGGCCTTTTGCTTCGTCATGACATTATACAGTAAATTCAGACTTTTGATATCACATCTTAACCAGCGAAGATCCTCATCTGTAATGGCCGCCACTCCGTATGCCTGCTCTTGCTCCGGTTTTTTCACCGTAAACGTATAAGCAGTAGTCTGCGGCTCGAGGCCGGCTTCATACTGGTGTTTTCGCGGGGCCACACCTCTTGTTGTCTGAATGTATACCGCACCCTCACTGACCGCATTTTCCTGTACAAGCTTTTGCAGGTCCCACTCGAGATCTTCTATACTGAATGGCAGTGAAATTCCGATTTCAGCAGCACTTCTGAAAAAACGCTCTGCATGCTCACGTAAGCCGAACAATACTCCTTTGTACACCCTGATCACTTCATAGATGCCGTCACCAAACTGATAACCGCGATCTTCCAAATCGATTGATGCTTCACTGCGCCCAATCAGCTGGCCATTGACTAATACCTTCATAAAAGCCCTCCCTTTTCGAGATGTCCTTGATGTCATTCAAGCTGTCATTGTCACTAATTCTATCATATTGGACATGCTGAAAAACAGAAAGATCAAGAGATCTATAGCGGAAAGGAGTTTATTTTTTCCTTAAAATCTGACATTTCGACAACTTTTCTATGTGCTTTCCAGTTTTATTCCTGTATACTTGACTGGTAATACATAGGTTGTAAACATAAGGCACCTTCATAAGCTGCCTGCTGTACAGCATTATGTAGAGATTTTATGCCAATGGAGAGATTGTTATGCGACAAACGAGAGGAGAGGCTTCTCCTTCTGCAGTTTCGCTTGCTTTTAAATTTGCAAGTTTAGCAGTTTTATGTGTGCTGCTTTTGCTTATGGTGATTTTGGGTTATTCCAACAGTTCAACGAAAGCAAAGGAAGTCACTGTCACAACAAACGGCCAGCTTCGAGATGAGAAAGAAAGCCTTAAGCTGAAAAACGACTCCCCCGATCTGCTGATAAAACATCTGCAGACAAAGCAGAACATGGGAGATAAAACAGTTTACTTAACCTTCGACGACGGCCCTTCAGCCGTTACAACCCGCTTGCTCGATGTACTGAAAAGCGCTGATGTAAAAGCGACGTTTTTTATGCTGTCACCGCGGATGAACGAATTCAAGCAGGCTGTGAAAAGAGCAGAAAAGGAAGGCCACGCACTCGGTTTACATGGCGTTACCCACAATAACAGATTGTTCTATCAAACACCGACATCTCCGCTAAAAGAAATGCAGGAGGCGCGTGACACGCTGCAGGACATTACAGGATATAAAACCGATCTTGTCAGAACGCCATACGGAAGCAAGCCGTCACTAACCCCCTCACAAATCCGCAATCTTGAGAAAGACGGTTTTGTATACTGGGATTGGACGATTGACAGCATGGACTGGAAATACCGAAATTCAAAGTATGTGACGGCCGTGTTAGAGCAGCTTGAAAATATGGAACACAGCTCTTCAGGCCGCCCGAATGTGATTCTCATGCATGATCTTCCCGCTACCGTAAACGCGCTGCCGGTACTAATCAATAAATTAAAAGAAAAAGGCTATTCCTTCGGAGTGTTAGAGGACACAATGGTTCCTGTTCATGAATAAAAAAGTGAGGCGCATAAGGCGGCTCACTTTTTTATGCCCAAACTTCGGGCAAACTCACCGATTTTTTGATGGATGACCATGTCAAACAAGCTGTCGCAATACGTTGGTTCAAGGTTTATGATGACTTTCTTCATGCCGGGAATCAGACTTGCATCCTCAGGCACAAATCTAGCCGGAGCCACTTCGAGAGACGTGCCGATAACCAATAAAAGATCTGCTTGATCCAGCTTTTCATAAAGGGTGTCAAAGTGCATGACGGCGTCGCCAAAGAGAACAACATCGGTTTTTAATACCGTTCCGCAAATGTCCCCATTGTTTCCGGCCGCCGTGCACTCCGGCACCTCCCGCTCCAGCAAATGGGGAAGATCATATCGGGCGCCGCATGCCGGACAAGCTGCTGTCTGGATAGAACCATGCAGTTCGTATACATGCCTGCTCCCCGCTTTTTTATGAAGACCGTCAATGTTTTGCGTGAAAATATCGACCTGCTTCCCTTGCTTCTCCAGCTCAGCTAAAAGCAAGTGTCCTTCATTCGGTTCAAAGCTGCCGCTCATTTTCATCTGGAACAATTCTTTGAATTTGGGCCAAAACAGACGCGGATAACTTAAAAAATAATCAAGGCTCATCGCTTCCATTCTTGAGGCATCCTCCGTCCAAATGCCCCCTGCTGAACGAAAGTCGGGGATCCCTGATTCTGTGCTCATTCCCGCTCCGGTCAGCACAACAATTCTCTGTGCTTCATGTAGAATACTTTTGAATGTTTCCAACTCAACACCGCCTTTTTCTCTTATTTTACCATGAAAAAGACTCCGCCTCTGTCAGACGAAGTCTCTCTTTTAAGCCCGTTCCTTTTCCTCTTTATTTAGATTCACCTGGAATGGGTCGCTTTCGTGCTTTTGCTTGACAACAACCATTTGGCCGGGATATGCAAACTGAACGCCTTCTGCACCTAAAATCTCAATAATTTTATAGTTGATATCCTCTCTAATATTAAGGTTTTCAGCCCAAACCGTCGTTTTTGTATAGAAGTTAAAAAATAAATTGTAGTAGCTGTCGGCAAACGTATCAAAGTTGACCATGATTGTTTCATTATCAACGCCCTCATGCTCTAAGAGCATTGTTCTGAGAGAATGAATGGAGCGTTCAAGGTTCTCAATCGGCGTAGCGTAGGACACATGGATGGAAAACGTAATCTGGCGTTTGGTCATTCTTGTCCAGTTCGTGATCGCTTCCATCGACAGCGTAGAGTTCGGCACCGTTACAAGCGCCCCCTGTGCTGTTCTGAATCTCGTGCTCCTAAAGGTAATATCCTCGACTGATCCTGTTACTGTCGACGTCTCCACCCAGTCACCAATTGTAAACGGCTTTTCAGTAATAATAATAATACCGCCGAAGAAGTTGCTGATGGTATCCTTCGCGGCAAGCGCAAAAGCCAGTCCGCCAAGACCAAGGCCCGCTACAAATCCGTTGACATCATAATTGAATTCCTGAGCGATCACACTGACACTGAGCGCAATGATCACAAAACGGAGCAATTTGGATAAAAACGGGGCCAGAATGTCATCCATGTCAAGCTCGAAGCGCTGATTCACCTTATGGAAGATAAACGACGATGTTGCGGTCAAATTACAAAGACCCCAGCACAAAAGCGCCACAATCAGTGAGCGGTATATTTTGCTGATGACCGGCATTTGCTCATCTAAAAACGGTGAATACCGGATCGCTAAAAACAGCCCAAGGGCAACAAAAAACCATCTGGCCGGCTTATCAAACGCCAGAACCACCTGTTTAAAAATTTCTGTTTTCGGCCGGTTTGTCAAATTAAAAAGCAGGTTAAAGAAATATCTTGTGAATAATTTTCTAAGTATAAGAAACACCAGCAAAATCGCCAAGCTGATGCCGATTTGTATGATGTTATCAAGCGTAAAATACTGCTGCAGATAATCCGGCATGACTGTCTCCCCTCTATCCCAATCAATTGTTTATTATACTAAAATATTCGTAAGGATGTTCATTTAAATGTCTTTTGCAGCACAAAACCCCGGCGAAACGCCGGGGTCATTTCTCAATTCATCTATCAGCCAGATTCAATAGGGACAGTCACTTACCTTTTTTCGTTTGTGTCTGATCAAGGAGAGTTGCTTTTTGCATTTCAGCATCCGTTTCGGCTTTAATTCTTTCCTCCACTCTGATTCTCCCTTTTCCCATGATCTCGCCTCCTTTTTTGCTATTATAAAGGATCATATTTTGTTGTGAACATGTCGAAAGACCTAATTTTCTGACGAAATGTGTTCTGATACGCTGAGTGTCTTTTTTTAGTTATACGCATTCCTCAGCCCGGACCATTCCGATATGGCAGAAAAAATTCACCAGTTTGTATCGCGGTGCATATATGGTTTTGATACAATAACAGAAATGTCCATACGAGGAGCTGACTTAGCTTGTACATCATTGCCCATCGCGGAGCATCCGGCTACGCTCCGGAAAATACGATTGCCGCATTTGACCTTGCGGTGAAAATGAACGCAGATATGATCGAACTGGATGTCCAGCTTACAAAAGACAGGCAGATTGTTGTGATACACGATGACAGGGTTGACCGAACAACAAACGGATCGGGCTTTGTTAAGGATTTTACCTTGGAGGAATTGCAAAAACTCGATGCAGGAAGCTGGTACGGCCCCGCTTTTCAAGGAGAGCGTATTCCGACCCTGGAAGCGGTGCTCAAGCGCTACCACAAAAAAATCGGCCTTTTAATTGAACTAAAAGGCCATCCGTCTCAAGTCGGAATTGAAAAAGAGGTGGGACAGCTATTAGGGCAATTTTCTTTTTCTATCAATAATATTGTTCAATCCTTTCAGTTCCGCTCCGTCCAAAGGTTCCGCGAGCTTTATCCTTCGATTCCGACAGCGGTCATTACAAGGCCCAACTTTGGCATGCTGTCCAGAAATCAGATGAAGGCCTTCCGCTCTTTTGCAAACTATGTCAATATAAAATACACACGGCTCAACCGTCTGATGATCGGCTCCGTCCATAAAAATGGATTAAACATATTTGCATGGACTGTCAACAATCAAAAGACAGCGGCAAAATTACAAGCCATGGGCGTGGACGGCATCGTTACAGATTACCCGGATTTCATCATAAAGGATGGCAAACATGAAAATATATAGCGCGGTTTTTATCGGAGGCGCGCTTGGCGCCTGCCTCCGATACGGATTAAACTTATGGATACACACCGGTCAGTTCCCGGCGGCAACCTGGCTGGAAAATGCGGCAGGCAGCCTTCTATTAGGCATTTTGACCGGATTTTTTATGATCGGGGCAAAACGGCCTCTGCTGTCGGCTTTTTTAGGCACCGGCTTTTGCGGAGGCTTCACAACAATGTCCACGTTTTCTAAGGAAACAGTGATGCTTTTGCAAGGACAACCCTCATTGGCTCTTTTATATGTGGCAGCCTCATTGATATCAGGGATCATATTTGCACTGATTGGTGTTTTTGCGGGACGGCGCATAGCAGGCATTCAGCAAAGAAAGGGGCTGCAGGAAAGATGACACTAGCGGGTATTTTCATAGGGGGCGGACTTGGCGCAATGCTTCGCTTCTGGCTTGGCAATGTCATAACCGCCAAAACCAAAGGTCTCAGCCTGCCCATTGGCATACTGACAGTCAATATTCTCGGAGCTCTCGGGCTCGGAATATTTACAGGACTTCACGTTGCAAATGCTTCGGTCTCGCTTATCATCGGCACGGGGTTTTTTGGCGCCTTTACGACCTTTTCCACTTTCAGCGTTGAAAGTATTCAACTCCTTATGGCCAAACGTGTAATAGAAAGCATCTTGTACATCGCCCTGACACTTTCCGGGTCGCTTTTGGCATTTTGGTGCGGCTGGACAATCACAATGTAAAAAAACCTTGAGCTTATTTCTCGCTCAAGGTTGCACTGTTCAGCATCACAGGCTCAGGCAGCGGCAGCTTGTGGTGCGCCGTAATTCCGGTTGTGTTGCCGGCTTCTTCTTTTATATCGATTTGCTTGATTAATCGGCCGTCCATCTTCAGCACCTTTATCGTATATGAACCGATGCGAATGGATTCACCAGCCTCAATATCGATGTTTTCTTTTAATATCAGCCCGCCGATCGTATCGACGTCTTCTTGAATCGATGCGCCAAGAAGGCTGTTCACCTGATCGATCCGAACCTTTCCATCCATCACATAATGGCCGTCGCCAAGCTTTTGGATCAGCGGCTGTTCATCTTCATCAAATTCATCTCGGATCTCTCCGACAATTTCCTCAAGAATATCCTCTGTCGTCACAAGTCCCGAGGTTCCTCCGTATTCATCCGACAATATAGCCATATGAATGCGCTCGCGCTGCATTTTAATCAGCAAGTCATGAACCGGGATCGTTTCAATCACTTCGATGACCGGCCTCACATACGGATGGATCGTCATCTTCATTCGTTCTTCTTCTGTCATAAACAGCAAATCAGAAAACAAATGCTTCGTATTGACCAAACCGAGCACACTGTCTTTGTCTCCATCTGTGACTGGCCAGCGCGTGTATTTTTCCTTCAGCATGACTTCAAGCATCTCGGCCATCGTCATCTCAGTTGACACAGCAGCCATTTCCTTCCGCGGTATCATAATTTCTTTGGCGATCCGATTATCAAATTCAAAAATCTTATTCACATATTTATATTCAGACGGATTAATCTCTCCGTTTTTTAAACTCTCAGATAACAGCATCCTGAGTTCTTCCTCAGAATGGGAACCATCATGTTCTGACGCAGGCTTCAAACCGAACATCCCGCATAAAAGCCGCGCCGATCCATTGAGGATCCAAATAAACGGAAACAGGAGCAAATAGAATAAACGCAAAGGGCCCGCTATCAGTAAAGTCAGCTGTTCTGCCTTTTGAATCGCGACCGTTTTCGGGGCCAGTTCACCTACAACAACGTGCAGGAACGTGATCAAGCCGTACGCGACTGCAAAAGAGGCTGCATGTGAAACCGAGTCCGGCAAGCCGAGCGGTTCAAACAGTGGATGCAGCAGCCGTTCAAAGGCCGGCTCACCCAGTACGCCAAGCCCAATTGATGTCAATGTAATGCCTAGCTGGGATGCGGATAAATATTCATCCAAATCTGTAATGACACGCCTTGCGAGTATCGCCCGTTTGTTTCCTTCTGTGATAAGCTGATCTATTCTGGATCTCCTTACTCTAACAATCGCAAACTCGCTTGCAACGAAAAACGCGGTTAAAGCAATGAGCACGCCAATTAAAATCAGACTGTCAATATCGTCCATTTAACCCTATCCTCTCAACAAAGGATAAGGAGTCACCTCCTGATATAATCATTTTTCCTTAACATTGAGGTACGCGGTGTATTGTTGCCTAAGCAGAGGGCCCCATCATACCACCTCCAAAAGTCAAAGTTTGATTATAAATTGTATATTTTATTGTAACACAACTCATTCCAAAAATGATTTTTAATTTTTAGACTTTTATCATGAAGAAAGCCTTAACTGCATGCCTGCTTGTCAATTCTGCGCCTGTCTGGATTGGAAGAGGAAGGATTTTGTGGATATAAAAAGAAAACAGCCTTGAAAACTGTTTTCTTTTCTTTGCCTACTTAAGCAAAATCTTTATATAAAGAAATGAAAATGTCCCGTGAGTTTTTAATCTGCTCGATCGGCACACTGAAGGATAATCGGAAATGCCCGCTCATTCCAAAACCGCTGCTCGGCACAATTAATAATTTGTATTTTTGGGCGGCATGCACGCAAAATGCAACTTCATCTTCAATCGGCGATTTTGGAAAAACAAAGAAACCTCCCTTTGGCATTTCAAATTCAAAACCGGCTTCTTTTAAAATGTCTACCATTAAATCCCGGCGCTCTTTATAAGCGCTCGCGTCTACTCTTAAATCATCCATTCGTGCCACAGCCCGCTGCATCATGACAGGGGCATTCACAAATCCAAGCGTTCGATTACAATACACAAAAGCGTTGATCAAAAGGTCCGCATCCGGCATTCGGCTGTCCAATCCGATATACCCGAGCCGCTCCCCGGCTATGCCGAGATCTTTACTGAATGAGCTGGCCAATATCACACGATGGTACGATTGAAACGGATTTGCCAGCTCTTCATCATAGATTAATTGACTGTACGGTTCATCAAACAGCACATAAATCGTCTGGCCGCTCTTCTCTTCTATTTCTTTTAATAAAGCGCCTAAATCGTCTATATTTTTCTGGCTGAGAACCGTGCCTGTGGGGTTATGCGGTGTATTGAGGATCAGCCCTTTCGTCTGTGGAGTGATCGATTGCCTTACCGCTTCAATGTCGATCTCAAACCGGCTTGTCAACGGGCAGCTGACGGCTTTTCCCCCGTAGTTCTCAATATACAACTTATATTCGGCAAAATAAGGTGCAAGAATAATGACCTCTTCCCCAGGGTTTACGATGCTTTTTAACGCAACATTCAAAGCGCCTCCCGCGCCCACCGTCATGACGATACGCTCCGCTGAGAAATCAGCTTCAAAACGCGACCCCAAAAATTGCGCGACTTTTTCTCTCGCTGCAGGAAGCCCTTGGTTTTGTATGTATCCGTGGCTGCCTTTTTCAGCTTCCTCTATTAACGCTCTCTTAAAAGCTTCAGGCGGTTCAACAATCGGGTTGCCGAGTGAAAAATCAAATACCTGGTCTTCCCCGAACTCCTTCTTCAGCCTTGTACCTTCATCAAACAGCTTGCGAATCCATGATCCTTTATTTAAGTTTTCTTCAACTTCCCGGGATAACCCAGCCAATTTCATCTGTCCCTTCCGTATATAAAAGTTTGAAAATTCTATCTTCCTATGTTACTTCAATCAGATGATGAATTCCACAACTTCCAATTCCGGTCTAAAAAAACAATAAACTTGTGCAAGACACCGTTCATATATTAAACTATTCTCATAACTATAACGTGATGGTTGGGAGGGATATAGATGGGGCTGAGACTTATCGCATCAGTGAACTAGCGGCACTCGCCGGAGTAACGAAACGGACAGTTGATTATTATACGAATCTCGGTCTGCTTACGCCGGCCAGATCCTGTTCAAATTACCGTTACTACGATGAAAATGCACTCAAACGACTTATATTTATTGTAGATTGCAAGAAGCAGCGATTGGCCCTGTCCGATATTAAAGATCGACTGGAGAACCAGTTTCCCTCTTCAGCTAAACTTGATGATGAAATTGGAAATCTGGCATTAGAAATTGATCATATGAATCAAAACATCTCCGGAATCTTGCATCGGTTTGAACGGCTGAAGCCCGAGGATCGTGACAAGCTGAAAAGCAAACTCCCGCCTGAAAAGCTCGCCGTGTTCCAATCATTTATGCTGCTGTTAAGTTAAAACCATTTTATCTAACAGGAGGTGTTACCTTCATTCTCATTGCTAGAGTGAAGGTTCTAATTGGACATAGTGAATTTGATTTTAGTTGCTGTTTTAATCGCCCTGACGGCATTTTTCGTGGCATCTGAGTTTGCCATTATCAGAATCAGAGGCTCACGGATCGATCAGCTGATCGCGGAAGGAAATAAAGCAGCAATAGCCGTAAAAAAAGTGACTACGCATCTTGATGAATATTTATCTGCGTGTCAGCTCGGAATTACATTGACTTCCATCGGATTAGGGGTTTTAGGTGAATCAACGATCGAAAGGCTGCTTCATCCGCTTTTCGTCCAAATGAATGTTCCAGGTTCCCTTTCACATGTCATATCGTTTATTTTTGCGTATGCCATTATCACGTTCTTACACGTTGTTGTCGGAGAACTTGCACCTAAGACAGTCGCTATCCAAAAGGCGGAAGCAGTGTCTATGCTGTTTGCGAAACCGCTGATTTGGTTTTACCGCATCGCGTTCCCATTCATTTGGCTTTTGAACAATTCCGCACGGTTATTGACCAAAGCATTTGGCCTGGAGACCGTTTCAGAAAACGAACTGGCACACTCAGAAGAAGAGCTGCGAATCATTTTGTCTGAAAGCTATAAAAGCGGTGAAATCAACCAATCAGAGTTTAAATATGTGAATAAAATCTTTGAATTTGACGACAGGCTCGCGAAAGAAATTATGATTCCGCGGACCGAAATTGTCAGCCTTCCGCATGATATCAAGATTTCTGAAATGATGGACATCATTCAGATTGAAAAATATACCCGCTACCCTGTGGAAGAGGGCGATAAAGATAACATTATCGGGGTTATTAACATTAAAGAAGTGCTGACCGCCTGCATCAGCGGTGAGGTATCTGTTGATTCCACCATTTCTCAATTCGTCAACCCGATCATTCATGTCATTGAATCTGCGCCGATCCAAGACCTGCTTGTCAAAATGCAAAAAGAGAGGGTCCACATGGCCATTTTGTCTGATGAATACGGCGGTACTGCCGGGCTTGTGACGGTTGAGGACATCATTGAGGAAATTGTCGGTGAAATCCGCGACGAATTTGATATTGATGAAATTAGCGAAATCCGCAAAATCGGCGAAGGCCATTATATTCTTGACGGAAAAGTGTTAATTGACCAAGTAAACGACCTGCTGGGCATCCATTTAGAGAACGAAGAAGTCGATACAATCGGCGGCTGGTTCCTTACTCAAAAATACGATGTTGAAAAAGATGATTCCATCATCGAAGAGGGCTGCGAATTCATCATTAATGAAATTGACGGCCACCACGTCGCATATATTGAAGTGAAAAAGCTTCAAGAAGAAGAACTTCTGGAGACAGCTAACCAGCAGGAGGCATAATAAAAAAAGCACCTTGTATAAGGTGCTTTTCTTATTTTCACAGTTTCAGGGCAATCTCTCAGAACGCCTTATAGCTGATCAAGTTTATTCTCTAGTTCTTTAATCCGCTGATTCAAAGCCTCTGTCATTGCTGCAAGTCTTTCCTTTGAAGGCAGGTGGGCAAAATCAGCCTGGTGAAGAGGCTCACCGATAATCAGCTTCATTTTTCCTTTTTTGAATAACTCTTTTCCGCTTGAAGGGCCCTGATATGCAGCGGGGACAAGCGGCGCTTTCCCCATTTGCGCAATCGTCACCGCACCTCTTTTCAAAGGCACATCCTCAGAGGTTCTTGTTCCGCTTGGGAAGATACCGACGATCTCTCCTTCTTTCAGCAGCTTAATCGGCGTTTTAATACTGCTTGGCCCGGGATTTTCCCGATCTACCGGAAAGGCATGAATTTTCTTCAGAAACGAACCGATCCATTTATTTTGAAAAAGCTCTTTTTTCGCCATGTAGTGTATTTGATAAGGAAGAATCCCGACTCCGAGTGTAATCACATCAACCCAGCCGGAATGTGTACACGCGATGACAAAACCTGAATCGGCCGGAAGGTTTTCTTTGTTATACACCTTCACTCCTCCGCGAAGAGAAAGAATAACTTTTAAAGCATTTGCACAAAACTTATACATATCGCACTTCCTTTGTCGTAATCAATGATTCTTTCTGTCATCTATTATAACAACATTTTTTATTACCTGGTACTAATTTTTAAGATTTCTCCCGTTAAAACGCCAAAAAGCTGAGGATTCGCCCTCAGCTTTTGTTATATTTCCTCTCTGGTCGGCGGGGCCATAAACTCCGGTCCGACAGGGTCTGATATCGTATTTTCCAATATAGTATTGATATCTTTCTGATCTTCACTGTTCAGCGTCCAGCCTGTAATCTCAGATAGGGCCTCAAGCTGCCCAGGCTTTCTTGCCCCCCAAAGAGCGATATCCGCTCCCGGCTGATCTAAGATCCATCTGACAGCCAAGTGAATCACTGATTTTCCATAACGTGTCTTCGCCAGCTTATCCAATTGATTGACAGCAGAAAGATACTCTTTAAAGCGGGGCTTCTGGAATTTTGGATCGTGATTACGCAGATCATCGCCCTCAAATGTATACTCTTCGGTCATTTTGCCTGTTAACAGCCCTCTGCATAAACTGCCGTATAATAATGTTGTTATCTTGTTATCTTTCGCATAAGGAAGAACACTCTCTTCCATCTCTCTTTCAAACAGATTATATGGAGGCTGAATCGTATGGAGAGGTGCGACGGCGCGAAATGTATCCATTTGCTCAATTGAAAAATTGCTGACGCCAATCGCCCGGATTTTTCCCGCATCATATAATTCCTTCATGACTTCAGCCGTTTCTTCAATTGGCACAAGCGGATCGGGCCAATGCACCTGATAAAGATCAATATAGTCTGTTTGAAGCCGCTTCAAAGAATTCTCAACTTCCTCTACAATTCTCGCTCTGTTCGCATGGCGGAACAGCTGGTTGTTCTTCCAGTCCAGAGCCGTTTTCGTTGCGAGAATCACCTGGTCTCTTTTGCCGTACTCTTTGATTGCCTTTCCGACGATTTCCTCGGACTGCCCGAAGCCGTAAGCCGGCGCGGTGTCAATCATTGTAATCCCCTGATCAAGAGCGGCTCGGATTGTTTCAATCGATGTTTTTTCATCAGTGCCTCCCCACATCGTTCCGCCAATGGCCCATGTGCCGAGGCCGATTCTGGAGGCTTCTATTCCTGTATCTGCTATACTGGTATATTCCATTGTGCCACTCCTTCACTTTTTCACTATCTTTTCCCCTCTGGAAAAAATGTTAAACATTTCTCCGCACTATCTTTTGCGGGCATTTTTGGGTACTATATAGTAATGGTGTTTGATTAGGTATAAAAAAGCCGTTTGCATGTAATGTGCAACTTTAAACCTTTCTTATGCGTGTATAACATAGAGGGGAGAAAAGGCAGTGACGATCGATGAAATTTACCAAATGTACATGAATGATGTTTACAGGTTCCTGCTCTCCATGACAAAAGACAAGCATCTTGCTGAAGACTTACTGCAGGAAACCTTTATGCGGGCATACATACACATTCACTCCTATGATCACAGCAAAGTAAAGCCCTGGCTTTTTCAAGTGGCGCGAAACGCCTTCATTGATTACGTCAGAAAGCATAAGAAAGAAGTAACCATTTCTGATGACTTAATCGGAAGCCTCTTTCAAAATGCTGTTCAAAGTCCTGCCCATCAGGTAGAGATAAAGGAAGTGCTGACTGGTTATATGTCCGAGCTCCCCGATAATTATCGGGAGGCCTTAACGCTATATTATTTAAAAGAGTTAAACTACAAAGAAGCATCCCATATTATGAATATTTCAGAGGCGAATTTTAAAAGTGTTTTATTTCGTGCCAGACAGCGGCTGAAAGCACTTTATAATAGAGGTGTTAATGATGAATGAAGAATTTAAAAAGCGTTTTGATCAATATAAAAATGGGGAAATGAGCGACCAGGAAATGACTGCATTTGAGGAAGAACTTGAGAAGCTCGAAGTATATCAGGAACTGATTGAAAGCGAACTCGAGGACGATAACGATTGGGATCTCAGCATCAGTCCTGAAAAACAAAAAGCGATTTTAGCCTACGGCAAACGCAAGTCTTATTTGCGAATTTCTGTGCTTGCCGTCATTTCGACATTGATGATTTTGCCGCTTTGTACGCTGGGAAGCTACCTCTATTACGGAATGGGTGGAAAACACAGCACCGGCAATGAGTTTATGGAAACTGCCGCGGTCACTGTAGCCCTGACCATGCCGAATGTTCTTGTTGATACTTCCGGACTGAAAAGCCAAGTGAAGCTATTTGGAATGAATACGGAATTCCCGCTGCAAAAGCAGATTGGCACGAAGACGGCTGCCGTAGGGAATGAACGGGTTGAAATGTTTTATAACAAAGTAAAAGCACCGGCAGTAAACTACTATGACTTAGAAGTGAATAAAACCGGCCATTACTTTACACATCCTTCAAACAAGTCTGAACAAACGACCGCAAAAGCAGAAAAAACGTTAAGCACATTGCCTGAAGGAACGGTATCAGAGGTCTACCTTTCATATGACCGTGCATATCCGACAAAAGACGTGTATAACAAATTCAAAGGCTATGATGTGAGCTTTTTGTGGAACGCAATCGAAACAGAGAAAAACACAAATAAGACAGCTTCCACAGAACCTCTTGGCTATCCTGGAAAGGATTCAAAGTTCTTGGCCGCCCTTAATACAAAAGGCAAGTCGAATGGCGATCAGTTTATCAACGCCCTGAAATTCATGTCCAAACACGAAAAATGGGCTCAGGTCATTTCAAAACGGAAAGACCTGAATGTAGATAACCGATTAGATTATGTAGAGAAAAACGGTGTCAATGTATACGGTTCGGTCGTTACAGGGCCAACCAAGGAAATCCAGCGCATGCTGAAAAATAAATCTGTAAAATCAGCGAATGTCGGCGAGGTGGAATTATGGAACTGGTAAGAATTTTTAAAGAACACAATGTATTCGGCTGGATCTCTGTCGGGACAGCGGTTCTGTCCCTGCTGTTGCTGAATTTGGCCATTATCAGCAACGTCACGTTTTATTCCTATCAAATGCTTCCGTTCGCCATGGCTGCCGTTCCGTTCGGCGTTGTTGAACTCTTCATCAAGAGAGGGCGCACAGGTCCAGGCCTGCTCGGCGTCATCCTTAATCTCTTTGTGATTATTTGTGTGTATACCATTGTATCTGTAGATACGAATTTACAGTTTGGCTTTTAAAAAAGACGCCTTTTCAGGCGTCTTTTTTTCATTACACCGGTTTTTGGAACAAATAACTTTCTATAGTAAAACCCATTTTATCTGTATAAAATCGATGTGCGTCTTTACGCTGAAGGCCAGATGAAAGACTGACAAAACCAAGTCCGGCTTTTCTCGCCCAGTCTGAGGCATAATCCAAAAGCATTTTGCCGTATCCCTTTGATCGGCAAGGTGCCGTTGTAACAAGATCCGCAATCCACAAGTGCTCTCCTTTATGAATGGAAACTCTCGGCAGAGCCCCGCACAGCGCTCTGATTGCTGTATCTTCATATAAGGCAAACAGCATATACGATTCTTTCTGCACACAGGCTTCAAGCCTTTGTAAATACGTCTCTATATCCAGTTCTGTTCTCAATTCACTCATAATCGGATACGACTCAGCCCATTCTTCTTTCGAGGTTAATTGTTTCATATGGATCATCTTCTCAATCCCCTTTCCTTTCGTTACAATGATCATAGCTAATAAATGGCATTTTCCAAATAGCCAATCTCAGAAAAAATGACCACGCCAGCTACAAAGGAGACATGAGATGGATATTACGCCGTTTCTTGATAAAACGAGCAAAACACCGCTGTATGAGCAGCTTTATACCTTTTTTAAACAAGAAATTTCACATGCGCGAATCACAAAGGGAACAAGACTTCCGTCAAAACGCAGGCTCTCCAGCTTGCTCGATGTCAGCACGGCAACTATAGAACGAGCTTATGAGCAACTAACTGCTGAGGGCTATGTCAAAAGCAAGCCGAAAATCGGCTGGTTCGCGGCGGAAGTAGAACCAGGCTTCCCGACAGCTCCTGACCCTTTTCAGCAGTCTGTACAGCCGGGATTACATGAAAAGAACGCACCTGCTATTGACTTCCATCAGGGCAGCGTTGATCCGACCCTCTTTCCCTTTAACGCATGGAGAAAAAGCATAGTAAAAAGTCTTGATCGCTATTCCGGATCGTTTCACACCTCTGGCGACCCTCAAGGAGAATACGAACTCAGGCACATGATTGCCCGATTCGTCAGGCTGTCTCGGGGAGTAAATTGCGAACCCGGCCAGATTATCATCGGCGCAGGAACCACCGTGCTTCTGCAAATTCTTTGCCTTTCGCTAAAGCCAGTACAAAAATCGGCTTTGAAGAACCGGGCTTTCACCGTTCAAGAAGGATGTTTGAAGCAAATCACATGGATGTCACTCCGATTTGTTCTGATGCAGAAGGCGTCCTGCCGGATGAGCTCTACCGCCAGAATCCTTATCTCATGTATACGATTCCTTCGCATCAGTTTCCGATTGGGACCATTATGACGATTACCCGCAGACAGGAGCTGCTGGCATGGGCGGCAGAAACAAATTCATTCATTATAGAAGATGATTACGATGGAGAATTTCGCTACAGCGGCCATCCCATTCCGTCTTTACAGGGTCTTGATCCGAATGGCAGAGTCATATATCTGGGCACTTTTTCAAAGTCACTTCTGCCTTCCTTGCGGCTCAGCTTCATGATTGTGCCCCCTGAACTCATGGAACCGATCAAAAACAATGCTCAGTTAATGAAGCAGACCGTCTCTGCCTACTCGCAATTGGCACTGGCAGACTTCATCGAAACCGGAGAGTGGCAAAAACACATAAATAGAATGAGAAGCTTATACCGAAAAAAACACGCTATCCTGTTAGAAGCCATCCGCTCTGAACTAGGAAACACCGTTGAGATTCTCGGTAAGAACTCTGGGCTTCACATCCTGTTGCGCCTTTTGTTTCCAGCAAGTGAGGATGAAGCAATACAAGCAGCTGCAGACCACGGTGTAACCATCTATCCCGTGTCTCCCTCATATAAAGAACAGACGGCTTTTACTTCTGTCTTAATCGGTTATGGCGGTTTGTCAGAAGAGGATATCAGGCTCGGCATCCAAAAACTGAAAACGGCATGGGCACCGTTGATATCATCTTATTAAATAAAAAAAAGGCCCCGGAAACGGAGCCTGTTTTTTAAAATGATAAAATTCCGATTAGATTTAAGAACACGATAATAATGGCAAGCGGCACGATAAAACGAAGCAAATAAAACCACGTGTAAAAGAATGCTTTACCTGCATTTGATCCATTTCGCATTTCAGCCAAGAGTTCGCTTTTCGAAATTTTCAGCGGGATAAATAGAGAAATTAACAGAGCGCCTGAAGGCATCAAAACATTGCTGACGGTAAAGTCGGCAATATCAAAAAACGTTTTGCCAAATAGGTGCACATCACTCAAAACGCCATAAGACAAGCAGCATGGGATTCCGACCAAAAAGATCAAAAGCCCGCTCGTCCATGACAGTTTTTTTCTCTTCTTTTCGTCCCCTTTTCCGATTGTGGCAACGATAATTTCAACCATCGAAAATGCTGAGGTTAAGGCTGCAAATAAAAATGCAACGAGAAAACCGATAAAAAACAACGTGCCGAACGGAAGCTGTTCAAAAACGGCCGGAAGCACTGTAAACAGCAGTGTCGGTCCTTCATTTGGCTGAAAACCGAATGAGAAAACCGCCGGAAAAATAGCCAAACCTGCCAAGAGTGTCACAATGATATTCATCAAGACAATGGAGGCTGCCGAACGAGGGATATTTTGTGTTTTCGGCAAATAGGAGCTGTAGGTCACCATCACCGAAACCCCCAGTGTTAACGTAAAGAAGGCCTGTCCCAGCGCGAATAATATGGATTCCGGAGTCAGATCGCCGAAATGAGGCACAAGCAGAAACTTTACGCCTTCCATTGCACCATTAAGCGTAAGAGACCGAAGAACGAGCAGAATAAACAATAAAAACAAAATCGGCATCATCACCGCGCTTACCCGTTCAATCCCTTTTTGAACCCCTCTTGCGACAACGATGACAGTAAGTACCATAAAGACAAGCTGAGCCGCGAGCGTCTGCACCGGATTTTGGATAATAGAAGCAAAAAGAGCGCCATACTGTGCTTGAGAAAGCCCGGACAGTGAGCCTGACGCCGTTTTTACGATATACAGCAAAATCCATCCCCCGATTACACTGTAAAACGACAGAACTAAGAAACACGCGGCTACGCCGATCCACCCTGTAAGAAACCAAGCTGATCGCGGCGCTTCTTTTTTATATGCATCAATGGCATTCGTCTGGTTCCGTCTTCCAAAAATAAATTCCCCCACCAAAAGCGGATAGCCTAAGAGGATGGTAAATAACACGAAGATAAGAAAAAAGGCTCCTCCCCCATTGGTCCCCGCTACGTAAGGGAACTTCCAAATCGCGCCCAAGCCGATAGCCGAGCCGGCCGCTGCCATGACGAAACCGATTTTCGAAGCCCATTGGACTGGTTTTTGCTCAGACAATAAACGTCACTTCCTTTCCAGCCTATATTATCTCTTATTTTTGTCTTCATTTCTATAGATTCATTTGCCAGGAACAGAAAAGAGAGCGGCCTGTATGGCCGCTCTCTTTATCAAAAGGTTATTGATTTAATTTTGAATGCTTTCTTGAATACAGGAAATAGATTACCAAGCCGATTAACAGCCACACTAGGAAGCGGACAATCGTCACCCACCCCAGATTTAAAATCAAGAACAGGCAGAACAGAATCGCCAGGCCTGGGATAAACGGAACTCCCGGGCATTTAAAGGCTCTCGGAAGATCCGGTTGCTTCTTTCTCAAAACGATAACTGCCACAGAAATCAGTACAAATGCCGACAGCGTCCCGATGTTCACCAGCTTTGCAAGTTCATCCAGCGGAACAAGTGAGCCGAGAAGCGCCGACATCGTTCCGAAAAACCAAGTGGCTACATAAGGTGTTTTGTGCTTTGGATGCACTTTAGAAAGTGAGCCCGGCACAAGCCCGTCACGCGACATGGCAAACATGACGCGTGTCTGCCCGTAAAGCATGACGAGCATAACTGTTGTCATTCCCAGCACGGCGCCAATATCAATGATGCCTGCCACCCAATTTTGTCCTGCGCTTTGAAGAACTAGAGAAACCGGATGATCCACACCCGCAAATTGAGCAAACGGGATAACCCCAGTCATGATCGCTGATACGGTGACATATAAAATCGTGCAAACCAATAAAGAGAAAATAATGCCTTTAGGCAGATCCTTCGCGGGATTTTTCGTTTCTTCCGCAGCAGAGGATACAGCATCAAATCCGATAAAAGCAAAGAATACGAGCGCCGCTGCACTGAACACGCCGCCAAAGCCCATCGGCATAAACGGCTGCCAGTTGTGCGGCTTCACGTAAACGGCTGCCACCGCGATAAACAGCAGAACAACCAGTATCTTCAAGATAACCATGATATTGTTGACTCTTTTTGATTCTTTGATGCCTAAATAAAGCAAATATGTGATCGCCATTACAATGACGAATGCAGGAAGATTAAACAGGGTAAAGGTGCCTTTCACTGCGCCCGGTGCCGCTGTTAAAGCAACCGGAAGATGAATGCCGAGCCCTGATAAAAACGATTGGAAATAACCAGACCAGCCGACCGACACTGCACTTACCGCCAGCATGTATTCTAAAATTAAATCCCACCCGATAATAAAGGCCATAAGCTCTCCCAATGTCGCATAAGTGAATGTATACACCGAACCTGAAACAGGCACACTTGACGCAAATTCCGCGTAAGACAGGGCAGCGAATAAACAAGCCAGCGCCGCCACAACAAATGAAATCGTCAGCCCGGGACCGGCCGTGACTGCACCTGTTCCCGTCAGAACAAAAATCCCTGTGCCAATAATGGCGCCGATTCCAAGCAATGTTAAATCAAATGCCCCTAATTCTCTTTTTAAAGATTTTTCCCCGCTCGTCGCAGCGATTAAATCCTGAATGCTCTTCTTCCTAAAAACGCTCCCTTTCATTCCCCTTCAACTCCCGATCATCTATTTTTATATATTTTATTTGAATTTTCTGAATTCATGAGCAACAATGGTCATTTTTCTTTTTTTCTACTATATTTGTACTGGTCGCGAATCATTCCTTTCTCCTACTCAATATTATATAGAAAATTGCAAAAATGAAAACAAAATTGTTAGAAAAATCGACAAATTTTTTATTTTGAAATTTTTTACCATACAAAAAAACCAGCTCTGGAGCTGGTTTTTCGTTGATTACGTTGAAATAAAACGGCCGCCATTCACATGAATGGTCTGCCCTGTCATATAGGAAGATTCGTCAGACGCCAGCAGAACATAGGCGCCTGCATGCTCAACCGGCTGTCCCGGTCTTCCCATTGGGGTATCCAAGCCGTGCTGTTTCACTTTTTCCTCAGGGAATGTCGCCGGAATAAGCGGTGTCCAAATCGGACCGGGCGCCACCGCATTCACTCTGATGCCTTTATCTGCAAGCGACTTCGCCATGGAACGCGTAAAGGAGACAATCGCACCCTTTGTGCTGGAATAATCAATTAACGCCGTATCCCCTTCATAAGCGGTAATCGATGTCGTATTAATAATGGCACTCCCCTCTTCCAGGTGAGGCAAAGCTTTCTTCGTCATATGAAACATGGAAAAAATATTTGTGCGAAAGGTTTTTTCCAGCTGTTCTGTTGAAATATTAAGAATGCTGTCCTGGGGATGCTGTTCAGCGGCGTTGTTCACCAAGATATCGAGTTTACCAAAATGGTCCACTGTTTGCTGCACAGCTTGTTCACAATGGTTCTCGTCCCCGACATCTCCCGGGATAAGCAGGCAGCGGACATTCTCCTTTTCGATCCGTTTACGTGTTTCCTCTGCGTCCGAATGCTCGTCTAAGTATAGAATGGAGATATCAGCCCCCTCTTTAGCAAAGGCAATAGCTGCTGCTCTCCCTATTCCGCTGTCGCCTCCAGTAATGATCGCGACTTTTCCTTTCAGTTTTCCGCTTCCTCGATAATCCTCGTCCTCTGACAGCGGCAGCGGGTTCATTTTTGATTCAATGCCCGGCTGTCTGTCCTGATGCTGCGGTTCTTGTCCTTCTGTTTGTCTGTCCATTGGGTTCACATTCATCACTCCTAGACATGTGGTTGATACTGAACGTTACCACACGACAGAAATGAATAAACGCCAAAATATGTTATGAAAGTACTTCCTCGGGAATGGCACCGGTATATTTCGCTGACGGGCGGAAAATCATGTTGTTTTCTGCCTGTTCCAGCACATGGGCGCACCACCCTACCATTCGGCTTGCTGAAAAGGTCGGAGTAAACAATTCATCGTCAAAATCGATGGCCTTCATCACTGCAGCCGCGTAAAATTCAACATTTGTGTACAGCTTTCGTCCCGGTTTGTAGATTTCAAGCAAACGAATCGCTTCTGCTTCTACATGCAGCGCAAGATCAAGATCACGGTCATTGCCGGCCACCTCTTCTGCTTTCTGTCTCAAAGCTTCTGCCCGCGGGTCTTTTGTTTTGTACACCCTGTGGCCGAATCCCATCAAGCGCTCTCCTTTTTCGAGTTTTTCTTTCAGATATGCTTCAGCATGTTCTTTTTCTCCAATGTCTTCAAGCATTTTTGTCACCGCAGAAGGAGCGCCTCCGTGCAGCGGACCTTTCATCGTGCCGAGAGCAGACGTGACGGCTGACACTAAATCACTCTCTGTAGATAACGTGACTCGTGCCGAAAAAGTGGATGCGTTCATGCCGTGCTCCATGGCCAGAATCATATAGGTTTCAAGCGCTTTCTTTTTTGCCTCTGAAGGCTGTTCGCCTGTGAGCATATAATAGTAGTTTTCGACATGTCCGTACTGGGAAGAAGGTGCAATTGCTTGTTCACCGCGCGTCCATCTTTTTCTGTATGCAATGATGGAAGGCGTGATTGCAATCAGCCGGATTGCTTCTTCTGTTTTCGGATGGAATGTGTACGTATTTTCCCCCAATGCTGAAACAACCGTTCTCAGCACCGACATATCGTCCATGTTGTTTGGCAGTGATTGAATCAAGCGCTCAATATGTTCCGGAAGATTCCGTTCCGCAGCCAGCTTATCTTTAAATACCTGCAATTCTTCAGTTGAAGGCAGTTTTCCAAATAAAATCAAATAAGCCGCTTCTTCAAAGCTGTGATTCAGTGCGATGTCTTTTGCATGATGTCCTCTGTAAATCAGACGCCCTTTTTCACCATCAATATGGCTGATGGATGTTTCTACACATGTAATTCCCTTTAATCCGTAATGTACCATTTGAATTCCCCCTATCCTTTTCTGTTATTATAGTAAATATAATATTTAAAAAATAATGAATATTTTAAAGGGAATTAATTAAAAATATTAATCAGAGGGAGAATAGAAATGGATTTCAAATGGCTTCACACCTTTGTGACCGCTGCAAAATATGAGAACTTCCGAAAAACAGCGGAAACGCTTTTCTTATCTCAGCCCACTGTGACCGTACATATCAAGCAATTAGAAAAAGAAATCAGCTGCAAGCTGTTCGAGCGTAAAGGCAGGCAAATCCAGCTGACTGATGAAGGCAGGGCGTATTTGCCGTATGCGCTCAGGCTTCTTGATGATTATGAAAACAGCATGGCAGAGCTTCACAGAGTGAGACAAGGCTACTCTCAAACCTTACAGCTCGCGGTTTCTCCGCTTATTGCAGATACTGTGCTTCCTTCTGTCATGAAGCGGTACACAGCAATGAATACAGAAACAGAAATGGCGGTTACGATTTTCGAATCAGCGGAAATCGCGTCACTGATTAAAGCCGGGGAAGCAGATATCGGACTAAGCTGTTTAAAGGTACAGTCTTCTTCTTTAAGCTGCCACTGCTTATACAAAGACCCTGTCGTCCTTGTTGCCCCGCCCGATAAGCGTTTCATAGAAGACAACGAAATTGATGCCAAAGAAGTGCTCGAACAATACCTGCTTTTGACCCACAATCATCCTGATTACTGGGACGACTTGCTCCGTCAAGTCAGAATGACATTTCCATTTGTGAGAACAATGAAGGTCACTCAAACACATATAACGAAACGGTTTATCAAGGAAGGACTCGGAGTTTCATTTCTGCCTTTATCTACAGTAAAGCGTGAGTTAGCAGAGAAACAGATGATCAGAATTCCTTATCAGTCTGTACAGCTGCCCTATGCCGGCGCTTACGCGATTGCCCTTTATGAAAATAAGAAAGAAAAAAAATTCTTGGATTTTTTATCACATTTTCATTTTTAGGAGCAACCAAAACGCCTATGCTCCGTCTAATAAAAAAACCCGTTCCAATGAACGGGTTTTCTCTAAAATTAGAATCTTTTCGCACCGAGGTAACGAGGCTTCCAGTAGCTGTTGTTCAGGCTGCTGATTTGTACGCCGTCAGATCCTGCATGAATGAAACTGTTGTTTCCAATGTAAATCCCCATGTGAGAAGGGCCGGATTTATATGTTGTGAAGAAGACGAAATCACCAACAGACGGGCTGGCAATGCTCTTCATAGAACTCCAGTATCCTGCAGTGCTTGTTCTGCCCACACTCGTTTGTTTATTCAGTACGTACCAAATGAATCCGCTGCAGTCAAAGCCAGAAGTTGTCGTTCCGCCCCATTTATATGGCGTTCCGACTAACGCTTTTGCATCAGAAACCAGTTTGCTCACATTAAGTGATGTAGATGACGTTTTGCTGCTTGAAGATGATGAAGATGAAGCAGGTTTTGAGCTGCTTGTGCTTGTTCCTTTCACCTTCAATACTTGGTTGACATAGATTACATCTGATTTTAAGCCGTTTAAGCTTTTTAATTTGCTAACCGTAGTGCCGTATTTGCTTGCAATTTTAGAAAGACTGTCTCCGCTCTTCACTTTATAAGTAGAAGTTGAAGACGATGACACTTTTGATGAGCTGGAGCTGCTTGAACTAGTTGAACCTTTCAGTTTCAGGACTTGTCCAACACGAAGCAAATCTGATTTTAAGCCATTCAGCTTCTTCAGTTCATTGATTGTCATGCCGTATTTTTTTGAAATTTTCCAAAGGCTGTCCCCGCTCTTTACTTTGTATGTAGAAGAAGAGGAAGAAGAACTGCTGCTTTTTGAACTTGTAGATTTGCCGTTAATCGATAAAGTTTGTCCCACATAAATAATGTCTGAACGAAGGTGGTTCTCTGATTTAATTTTACTGATCGTTGTGTCGTATTTTCTTGAAAGATCCCATAACGTGTCGCCTTTTTTCACCTTAATGCTTTGTGCAGATGCCGCTCCTGCAAATAACGTCGATCCTAAAACAACTGCTGTCGTAGCTGTAATGATTTGCTTTTTCATATTTTCCTCCCCAAATGTTAACTCTATATATATGTATCTCTTTTTTTAATTAATCTTATTGATTTCTATTATAAGGATAGATTCCCATCAGAAATAGTCTTGACTTCATGTGACAAATTTCTTAATTATTCGTTCTAAAAAAAAGTTTTTAAGGGTATTAAATATTTCATTTTCGTTGCAAAGGTGACAAAAAACGAGTGCTTTTGTCATGTTTTATGGGATGTTTTTCAACATAAAGGAAATAAATGAAAAACTTTCGGGGTCGGCTCACATATCTGAAAAATGAGTGATAAAGAATATTCGAGGAGAGCTGCGGTTATCCGCAGTTTTTTTATTTAAACAAACATATCATGCAAAGACAGAGAGGTAAAGATTTTTCTGAAAAATGAATGCTTTACATCAAATAAGGCAAGATAACGAAAAGCGTTTTTTTATTTCCTTACAAGGCTTTACTTATTGTTTACATGATCAACAGCCGCATTTAACAAAATTTCCCTAACATGATAAACGGAATACATTAAAGGAGGCATGAAAAAAATGAGTTTGTTTCAAAATATGAAATCAAAACTTCTGCCAATCGCCGCTGTTTCTGTCCTTACAGCTGGAGTCTTTGCCGGAGCTGAGCTGCAGCAAACAGAAAAGGCCAGCGCCAAAAAACAAGACAAAGCTGAGATCAGAAATGTCATTGTGATGATAGGCGACGGCATGGGGACGCCTTACATAAGAGCCTACCGTTCCATGAAAAATAACGGTGACACACCGAATAACCCGAAGTTAACAGAATTTGACCGGAACCTGACAGGCATGATGATGACGCATCCGGATGACCCTGACTATAATATTACAGATTCAGCAGCAGCCGGAACAGCATTAGCAACAGGCGTTAAGACATATAACAATGCAATTGGCGTCGATAAAAACGGAAAAAAAGTGAAATCTGTACTTGAAGAGGCCAAACAGCAAGGCAAGTCAACAGGGCTTGTCGCTACGTCTGAAATTAACCACGCCACTCCAGCCGCATATGGCGCCCACAATGAATCACGGAAAAACATGGACCAAATCGCCAACAGCTATATGGATGACAAAATAAAAGGCAAACTTAAAATAGACGTGCTGCTCGGCGGCGGAAAATCGTATTTTAACCGCAAGGACAGAAACTTGACAAAGGAATTCAAACAAGCCGGCTACAGCTATGTGACAACTAAACAAGCATTGAAGAAAAATAAAGATCAGCAGGTGCTCGGGCTTTTCGCAGAGGGAGGGCTTGCTAAGGCGCTCGACCGTGACAGCAAAACACCGTCTCTCAAAGACATGACGGTTTCAGCAATTGATCGCCTGAACCAAAATAAAAAAGGATTTTTCTTGATGGTCGAAGGGAGCCAGATTGACTGGGCGGCCCATGACAATGATACAGTAGGAGCCATGAGCGAGGTTAAAGATTTTGAACAGGCCTATAAAGCCGCGATTGAATTTGCGAAAAAAGACAAACATACACTTGTGATTGCAACTGCTGACCATACAACCGGCGGCTTTACCATTGGCGCAAACGGGGAAAAGAATTGGCACGCAGAACCGATTCTCTCCGCTAAGAAAACACCTGAATTCATGGCCAAAAAAATCAGTGAAGGCAAGCCGGTTAAAGATGTACTCGCCCGCTATGGCAATCTGAAAGTCACATCTGAAGAAATCAAAAGCGTTGAAGCAGCTGCACAGGTTGACAAAAGCAAAGGGGCCTACAAAGCCATCATCAAGATTTTTAATACTCGCTCCAACAGCGGATGGACGAGTACCGATCATACCGGCGAAGAAGTACCGGTATACGCGTACGGCCCCGGAAAAGAAAAATTCCGCGGATTGATTAACAATACGGACCAGGCAAACATCATATTTAAGATTTTAAAAACTGGAAAATAAAAAGGATGCAGAACGCTGCATCCTCTTTTTTATAAATATCTGCGGTGAACACCTTTTCCGTCGTACGAAAACATGACTTCCTTATCCTCAAGCACAGACTCAATGTGCACGCTTCTTCCCCAAAGCTGGAATAAATAAGGGAGCACTTTCTCCAAATATTTCAAATCTAACTCTATTCCTTCATACCAATGCTTAATATAGAGCTCGTTATTTTTCATATAATCGCCGTCGTTTACTGTCAAATATGGAAAACCGCCATTTACCCGCATGCTTACGAGCTGGTCGCGCACCGACTTCCACTGTTTATCGATGATTTTATAATCTCGGCCCTGTTTTTGAAACAAATAAAGATCCTCGCGCATGACTAATTCTTTGGTTAAATAATTGCGGATGAAAGAGATATCGGATTCAATCTCCCTGACCTCAAACATTTTCTCCCGGCCGGAGTCAGGCTGCACGCCCATTTTCTTCATTTCCTCCGTCGGGTTGTTGTACCTCTCCTCAATGTCTTCAAATATTTTTAGCCCTAAATAATAAGGATTAATGCCTGTTTTGGACGGCTGAACGACACCTGCATTCAGCTTGGCGAACTCGATCGCTTCATCAGAGGTTAAATCAAGCTCACGTATAATTCGCTGGTGCCAATAGGAAGCCCAGCCCTCATTCATAATCTTGGTTTCCAGCTGAGGCCAGAAATAAAGCATTTCCTCTCTCATCATCGTTAATATATCACGCTGCCATGGCTCCAGCTCCCGGGAATGCTCCTCGATAAAAAGCAGGATATCTTTTTCAGGCCGCGGCGGGAACGGTTTTTTCGATTTTTTCACTTGTTTTTTCGGTTTCTTTTCATCCAATGACCATAGATCATCGTAAGGCGTGGCTGCCTCTTCAATCTCCTCTTCCTCATCATCCACACTCCATTGGAGCTTTGGTCGGACCAACGACGGATCGATATGCTCCTGAATCGAAAGGATCGCATCTAAAAAAGATTCGACTTCTTTAATCCCGTGAACCTGTTCATAGTGTTTTATCCGTTCAGCCGTTGCCGCCATGCTTTCCACCATATCGCGCTTCGTGTTTTGGAAACGGCAGTTGTTTTTGAAGAAATCGCAATGGGCAAGAACGTGTGCGACAATCAATTTATTTTGGATCAGTGAGTTGCTGTCCAGCAAAAAAGCGTAGCATGGATCTGAGTTAATGACCAGTTCATAGATCTTACTTAACCCTAGATCATAGTGCAGCTTCATCTTGTGAAACTGCTTGCCGAAGCTCCAGTGGCTGAATCTTGTCGGCATCCCGTACGCGCCAAATGTATAAATAATTTCAGCCGGGCAGATTTCATATCTCATCGGGTAGAAATCAAGGCCGAATCCTTTTGCAATTTCGGTAATTTCCTCAATTGCCCGCTGTAATCCCTTCTTCTCCTCCGCGTTCAACCGAATCCCCCCTACTTGGACTTATCTATAATGTATGAGCCCGCCAGACAAAAGATGATAGTCTCACTCGGGCAAGAAAAAATTCCCCCGGCACATTCATCTGTTTGCTTATTGGATAAGTGGGTAAACACACACCATACTACGAAAAAGGAGCGATACCAATTGAATGTAGCAGACGTGTTTTCTTCTTATCTCAGTAAGCTGCCAAACGTAATCATTGCTTTACTCGTCTTATTAATCGGCTGGGCTATTGCTAAAATTATTGAAAAAGCTGTATACAAAGGACTCAGCAAAACAAAAATCGACGACAAGCTCTTTGCTGGGAAAAAGCCTTCACGCTATTCCTCGGAAAAAGTCATAAGCAAGGTCGTTTATTTTATCGCACTGATCATCGTCTTTATTTTATTCTTTAACATTTTGCACCTGACAACAGTGGCATCGCCGTTTGTCAGTATGCTTTCGGCGATTGCAGCCGCGATCCCAAGCGTGCTGAAAGCTGGACTCATTCTGCTGTTAGGATGGGCTGCAGCCTCTGTTTTAAGCTTCCTTGTCAAAAAAATCGGGATGAAGCTGAACACGAGTGACAAACTGCGCAAGTGGAATTTGGTGTCTGAAGGAAAAGATATTCACCAGGCTGTCAATACCGCTTCACAAATTGTCTTTTATCTCGTGCTGCTTGTTTTTCTGCCAGGGGTCTTATCTTCTTTGAAAATCAGCGGCATTTCAGGTCCTTTTACAAATATGATGGAAAGCGTGCTCGCTTTTCTGCCGAAATTATTTGCAGCGGCGCTTATCGTATTAATCGGATGGCTTGTTGCCCGCCTTGTCCGTGATATCATTACGAATTTCCTTGCAAGCATCGGCACGGAAAGATTCGCGGCACGTATGGGTTTATCAATTTACTTAAAAGACACAAGCCTTTCAGCAGTCATCGGAACAATCGCTTATGTACTCATTATGATTCCGGTGGTCATTTCAGCGCTTGATCAGCTGGATGTCGCCGGCATTTCAAAACCAGCTGTCTCTATGCTGAATACGATTTTAAACATGCTTCCGAACATCATGATTGCCATCGTGCTTGTATTAGCGGGTATCTGGGCAGGAAAATGGGTGAAATCCATGGTGTCCGGACTGCTCCATCGCGCAGGCTTTGATTCTGTCTTAGGGAAAATGGGCATGGAAGCCGGAACGCCTGCAAAGCTGTCCTTGTCTCAAGTTGTCGGTATGATTGCGCAAATCATTGTCATTCTGCTCTTTACAGCTGAGGCGCTTCAAATTGTTCGGCTGCACTTCCTCGTAGAAATTGCCACTGGCATCATCGCGTATCTGCCGAATGTCCTTGTCGCAGTATTCATTCTCGGACTCGGCCTTTACGCAGGAGAATTGGTGAGAAAAGTGCTCTCAAGCATGATAAAAGGCCAGGAATTCAAGTCTTTAGCGCCTATTGCTAAATATACGATTATCGCACTTGCTTTCTTTATGGCCCTGGATCAGCTTGGTGTCGCTGCGACAATCGTCAATTCCGCGTTTATCATCGTTCTTAGCGGCTTCGCACTCGCTTTCGGTTTATCCTTCGGCCTTGGCGGTAAGGATTTTGCATCACGTTATCTGTCTACATTTGAACGCAAAATGCAAAACACAGAAATCGAAAAAAACCGTAAAAACCAAAATCCGCCGAATGACATGTAAGCAAAAAACATGCACCCAGCTGGGTGCATGTTTTTTTAATTCCTTTTTTTTCATTTTTCAATCGATTATGATAAGATATAGAAAATGTCTTATTCTGAGGTCTTATTATGAAGTTAACCAATTATACAGATTATTCATTAAGAGTGTTGATTTTTCTGGCTGCAGAGCGTCCCGGAGAACTTTCAAATATAAAACAGATTGCCGAAACGTATTCTATTTCAAAAAATCATCTCATGAAAGTCATATACAGGCTCGGCCAGCTCGGCTACGTAGAAACGATACGCGGACGGGGCGGCGGCATACGATTAGGCATGGAACCTGAAGACATCAACATCGGTGAGGTTGTCAGAAAAACGGAGGACGATTTTAATATTGTTGAATGTTTTGATGCGAACAAGAATCTCTGTGTTATTTCCCCGGTTTGCGGCTTAAAACATGTGCTGAATGAAGCGCTTTTAGCCTACCTCGCAGTTTTAGACAAATACACACTGCGCGACCTCGTCAAAAACAAAGAAGATATCATGAAGCTTTTAAAAATGAAGGAATAGATTAAGATTCCTTCTTTTTTTATGCCCTTTTTCCCCCTTATTGTTAAGATAATTTGGCTATTTTTATAAAAAGGCAAAACGATGAGACAAATGTGCCGATATAAAAAAGAAACAGCAAATGCAAAATCATTGGGGGAAAAAGGAGAGCTAAGATGAAAAAGAAATTAGCAGCAGGGCTGACAGCATCTGCGATTGTCGGCACAACTTTAGTAGTGACACCAGCTGAAGCAGCAACGATTAAGGTCAAAAGCGGAGATTCTTTATGGAAACTGGCCCAAACCTATAACACAAGTGTGGCGGCCCTCACATCCGCCAATCATCTTTCGACTACTGTTCTGTCGATCGGCCAGACGCTTACTATTCCAGGCAGCAAATCCAGCACTTCTTCATCTACTTCAAGCTCAACAACCAAGAAGAGCGGAAGTTCTGTTTACACAGTGAAAAGCGGAGATTCACTTTGGCTGATCGCAAATGAGTTTAAAATGACCGTGCAAGAACTGAAAAAATTAAACGGACTAAGCAGCGATTTAATTCGTGCTGGGCAGAAATTAAAGGTGTCCGGTACAGTTTCTTCAAGCCCTAGTTCCAGTAAAAAAAGCAACTCTAATAAGAGTTCAAGCTCCAGTTCAAAAAGCAGTTCTAATAAGAGTTCAAGTTCTTCATCTTCTACGGGAACATATAAGGTGCAACTTGGAGATTCACTTTGGAAAATTGCAAACAAAGTCAATATGTCCATCGCTGAATTGAAGGTCTTGAACAACTTAAAATCAGACACCATTTACGTGAATCAGGTGTTGAAAACAAAATCAAGCGGCTCTGATACGTCTTCTAAAGACAATTCATCCAAATCGAACCAAACTTCAGCAACAACTAAATATACCGTTAAAAGCGGTGATTCACTTTGGAAAATCGCAAATAACTATAACCTGACTGTACAGCAAATCCGAAATATCAACAATCTGAAATCAGATGTGCTTTACGTTGGACAAGTATTGAAGCTGACAGGTAAAGCATCTTCAGACTCTTCATCATCGTCGTCTTCTTCGTCAAATGCAAGCTCCGGCACGACGACTACATACACGGTGAAAAGCGGTGATTCCTTATGGGTGATTGCTCAAAAATTTAATGTAACAGCTCAGCAGATTCGTGAGAAAAACAATTTAAAAACGGATGTCTTGCAGGTTGGCCAAAAGCTGGTCATTTCCGGAAAAGCTTCATCATCGTCTTCATCCGGTTCTTCAAACACCACCAGCTCAACGAGTGCGAAGATTAACACAATGATTTCGGCCGCTAAAGCGCAGCTTGGGGTTCCGTATCGCTGGGGAGGCACGACACCGTCCGGGTTTGACTGCAGCGGATTCATTTACTATGTACTGAACAAAGTCACATCCGTATCTAGATTAACGGCAGCGGGATATTGGAACACAATGAAATCAGTTAGCCAGCCTGCTGTCGGAGATTTTGTTTTCTTTACAACATATAAAGCCGGCCCTTCCCACGTCGGAATTTACCTAGGCAACGGGGAATTCATAAATGCCAACGATTCCGGAGTTGTCATTTCCAATATGAACAACTCTTACTGGAAACAGCGCTATCTCGGTGCAAAACGATATTTCTAAAAACAGAAACTGTGCGGCCTTAACGGCTGTACAGTTTTTTATTAGAGCCTAAAGACGTTGATGCTGATCATATGATTTGTCACCGGATGAAAATAGACTTCGGCCCGAACAGAAAAAGTGTCATCTTTCTGTCTGACTGTCACCCGAAAGACATCTTTCGTCTGCTGATCATTCACCTCTGTACGCCCCATATAAGCATAATCAGAAAATGAAGCGCCCTTATATTCATCCTGAATTTTGCTCCAGGCAAGCTGTTCCCACTTTTGAACGGACTCGTCTGTGTCCGTTGAATGACCTTTTGCAGCCATTGACACGATAATCAATCCGCAAAAAAGAAGCGCGATGGTATACGGCAGGGATTTCATTTTTTCAGTCTCCTGTACCCAGAATATATTCCCTCATAGGTTTACCAAAAGCGATATCTTCATTCAGGCATTTTGATTTTATGTCTCCCTCATATTGCTACCCCTTTACTGACGCAGACGGCAAGTTTTGCCCCGTCAATAACAGAGGATGCGGCATAAACTAATCATGAACTTCTCACCCAAGAAAGGAGAAGCGATTCATGGATTATGCCGATTACGATAAAGCGCTTTATTACACCCATCGTTCTCAATGGGATAATTTATTAATTTTAATGGTGCGTACAGAGGACGATTTGTTATCAAAACGAATTGAGCATTTTCTGCATGCGTATCATTTTGAACAGGATTACGCCGTTTTAGAAAAGATGCTGTATTCCCTTCTCCGATATATTGATCATGCCACAGAGCTGACTTATGAAGATCAAATAGCCCTTCTCACATAAACAAATCCCGGCGTTTAGACGCCGGGATTTCCTGCTTTTGCGAACATGCTGAGTTCTTCGACAAGCTCTTTTATGCTTTCCTTAATGTTTTCAGCCACTGTAGCATTTTCAACATCAATATGCACCGGATCAAGCACCAGCTGCTTCGGAATGACATTGGCGTAGACACCCCGCATCACAGTTCTCATATTGTTCAGCGCATTGATGCCGCCTTTTCCGCCTCCCGCTACTGCCAATAATGCAACGGGCTTATATTTGAATTGTTCGCTGCTTAGAAAATCCAAGGCATTTTTTAAAGCGCCGCTCATGCCGCTGTGATATTCAGGCGATAATAATACAATCGCATCCGCTTTCGTAACGCGTTGCTTAAGCTCCTGTACTTTCAACAGTTCAGATTGTTCCGCTTCACCGTTAAAAACGGGCAATACAAACTCGCTTAGATCAATCAAATCCGTGTGATACAGAGCTGCAATATAGGATGCTGCAATTCTTGTTCTGCCATGTTTTCTTGGCGTGCCATTTATGACTAACATGTTCATTTTGAGATCTCTCCATTCAGGTTATATTTCACTGCGAAAAGCGCTGCTTGCGTGCGATCGGCCACTTCAAGTTTTGCTAAAAGATTCGATACATGGGTTTTTACTGTTTTTTCTGAAATAAACAAGGCTGCTGCGATTTCTTTATTGCTTTTCCCGTTCGCTATTTCAGTCAGAACGTCTTTTTCCCTTCTAGTTAATTGATAGTATTTTTCTTTTTCCGGGTCGTGCTGATTTTTCATATGTGTCAGCACATGGGGCATAATAGCTGTAGAAAGCTTGTATTCGCCACCATGCACTTGTCTTAGTGTTTTCACCAATTCCTCGGGCTCCGTATCCTTTAATTGATACGCCTTCGCGCCTGCCTGAAGCGCGGGGATGACGTGCTCCTGATCAGAGTAGCTCGTCAGCACAATGATATTCGTATCCGGAAATTGCTGTATTGCTTTTTTAATGGCTTGAATGCCGTCCATCTCGGGCATAGACAGATCCATTAGCACAAGATCCGGCTTTGTCTCTTCGATGACACGGAGAGCTTCTAATCCAGTTGCAGCTTCTCCGACGACTTCAATATCATCCTGGGTGGCAAAGAAAAAACGCAGACCCTTTCTGACAACATGATGATCATCAGCAATGACAATTTTCATACCGCCCCTCCTTTTCGGCTTGTTAGCGGAAGCCTGATGGACAGCTTTGTTCCTGTTCCAAGCGCTGACTCAATCCAAAACTTAGCTCCGGCTTTTTCCGCTCGCTCTTTCATACCTTTTATGCCAAGTGAAGGCAGACCGGCATGTGCTTCATAGCGAAATCCCGCCCCATGATCGATGATATCCAGCTCCGCATGGCACAAAGAAGCAGTCAGACTAACATATGCCGTATCCGTTCCGGCATGCTTTTTGCAGTTATTTAAAGCTTCCTGTACGACACGCCATAGCATATGCTCCTGCTCATCAGTCAGAACAGGACAGCCTTTTTGTGTAAAAATGATCTTCAATCCAATGAGCGCACCATAGCTTTTAATGGCTTCAGCCAGCCCTTTTTCCAATCCTCCGGGGCGAAGCTGCCAAATTAACGCTTTCATTTCTGCGAGCGCGTCCTGTGATAGGTTTTGAATGAAATCAATCATCTGCTGTAAATTTTCATCTTTTGTTAGTGTCTTCGCAGCTTTGGCAGTTAAACTGACGGAAAACAGCATTTGATTGACTGAATCGTGAAGCTCCTGAGCGAGGCGGTTACGCTCCATTAAAAGAGCATTTTTTTGTTGATATTCAGAAAGCCTCATACGCTGGATTGCCGTTCCGATCTGAAAGGCGACAGACTCGAGTAAATGCAGCTCTTCCTCATCAAACATGGTTTTTCCGGCCGCCGCTACATTTAACAATCCGAATCTTCTGTCCCCGTCTTCTAAAGGCACAGTTGCATGATGCGTAATCCCTTCTGTGTCAAAACAATGCAGGTTTTCTGCTGATTCGATGCGTTTGCAGTTCATGATATTTGCAGCCTTTCTAAGCCCTCCGTTATTGAATTTCGTCAGGCAGTAACACTCCCCTTCGCACATCAGCACTTTTTCCTTGCGGCTTAAAGCCGGGGGCAGATAAGCGTCGGCCGCTAACGTATAAGACCCATCTTCTTCGATCAGAAAAATCCATCCGGATTGAAGGTTTGTCAGACTCAGCAACTCTTTTAAAACCTCATCCAGTGTTGCTTTGATATCGTGCCCTTGATTTAAGGTTTCCGCAATCGTTTTCAGCGTTTTTAATTTTTCCATCCTCGTTTTGCTCACGTTTCTCACTCCGGCATTGATCTTGTATTTAAGATTATACCAGTTTTTTGTATTTCATTACTTCACTTGTAGGATGATTTTCTTTCAGACTTTTGGATGAGAAAAGAAAAAGCCGGATCATTTACAATGACCCAGCTCATACTTGAATTATTTTGCCGTCGACTCAACAATTTCATCCACCGTCTTCATTACATCTTCAGAAAGGGCGGCAAGACGCTGTTCACTGTCTTCCAAAGATGACCCTTTTACGGCGAAATAAAATTTCACCTTCGGCTCAGTTCCTGAAGGACGAAGACAGAACCAAGACCCGTCTTCCAGGAAGTATTTCAATACATTTGATTTTGGCAAGTCGATGGCTTCTTCTTTGCTTTCAGTCAGAAGCGTCCGTTTGCTTACAGCGTAATCTTCTGCTGTGACAACCTGTTTGCCCGCCATTTTCTGCGGCGGATTTTGTCTGAAGGAAGCAAGAATCGCTTCAATTTGCTCTGCTCCTTGTTTGCCTTTCAGCGTCAGGGATTTCAGCCCTTCACGATAGAAACCATACTCGTTAAAGAGATTGATGAGCGCCTCATACAAAGACATTCCCTGTTTTTTATAGAACGCGCAAACTTCAACTGCCAAAAGCGCAGCCTGAATGGCGTCCTTATCGCGGGCAAAATCCCCGATTAAATAACCGTAGCTCTCTTCATAACCAAATTGGAAGGTATACTGGCCTGATGCTTCGTATTCCTTAATCTTTTCACCGATAAACTTAAAGCCTGTCAGCGTATCAATCGTATCAAGGCCGAATGAAGAAGCTACAGCACGGCCGATTTCGCTTGTGACGATCGTTTTGAGAACAACACCGTTATCAGGCAGGATGCCTTGTTTTTTCTTTTCAGAAAGCAGGTAATGAAGCAGCAGCGCTCCGGTTTGGTTTCCTGTCAGCACTGTATATTTGCCTTGATCGTTTTTCACCGCGATGCCGAGGCGGTCAGCATCAGGATCTGTCGCGATGAGAATATCTGCATTCTGCTCCTCCCCAAGCTTAATGGCATATTCGAATGCCGCATGCTCTTCCGGGTTCGGCGATGTAACAGTGGAGAAGTTTGAATCCGGCAGTTCCTGTTCTTTGACAACCGTTACATTTTTGTAGCCGAGTGCTTCAAGACCGCGTCTGACCGGTTTATTTGCAGTTCCATGCAGCGGTGTGAAAACAACCTTTACATCTACTTCTTCCGATAATTCAGGATGTACAGAAATGGACGTCAGTTTTTCTGTATAAACTTTATCAATATCTTCACCGATGATTTTGATTAAGCCTTTTTCTTTTAACTTATTTTCTTCGTCCACTGTGATCGTCAGCTCATTTTCAATCGCGTTTACCTGCTCAATGACGATGTCCGCTTCCTTTGGAGGCAGCTGGCCGCCATCATCCCCGTATACTTTGTAGCCGTTATATTCAGGCGGGTTATGGCTTGCCGTTACCACAATTCCACCATAAGCGTTCAGCTGTCTGACAGCGAATGACAGCTCTGGCGTCGGGCGAAGCTCATCAAACACGTATGTTTGGATGCCTTGTGTTGCAAGTGTTTTTGCCGCTTCCATCGCGAACTCCGGAGATTTATGGCGGGAATCATAAGCAATGACAACGCCCCGTTTTTTCGCTTCCTCACCTTGCTTCGAGATGTATGCCGCAAACCCGGCCGATGCTTTGCGCACAGTGTAAATATTCATCCGATTTGTCCCGGCGCCGATTTCCCCGCGCATTCCGCCGGTACCGAATTCAAGGTCTTTATAGAAACAGTCCTCAAGGGCCTGTTCATCTCCCTCTAATTCAATAAGGCGCTCTTTTAATTCCGGATCTAAATGGTCTGTCTGTTTCCAGCGTTCATAGCTCTTTCTCCAAGTCATATTCGTCCTCCTATGTATCAGCTTATGCCATTATTTTATATGAAGCGGGTGCCTCTGTCACTTGATAACCTGAGATCTGGCCCTTTCGGCACGTAAAAAGAAATAACAGGCTGCAGACAGCCCGTTATGATTTATTGCTCAAGCGGTACGACCGCATCGTGTAAAAGCTTGTTGAGGTTTTCTGTATGTTTGTTTTTCGCCTGCTCATCCCATTGGAATCGCTCGCTCATAAAATCAATAACGGCATCTTTATATGTTCTTACCCAATTGATATCGAAAAATAAACGTCCCGTTCTGCGGACAAAGAAGTCAGCAGGGGTTGCAGTCATCTCTTCTTCTATACTGTATTCTGCCTCAGCAAGAATATGAACCGGAATGTTGCGTTTCGCGGCCTCATCTTTCAGCGCTTCTACCCGGTCAAAGACGCGATCTACGTTAGAGCCGTATCTGATCGCAAGCTGTTTTGCGTCTTTTTCTGATAAACCGGCTGCAATTCCTTCTTTTGTTTTCGCGGTAACGAAGGACATAAGATTTTTCGAACCGCCGACGTGCCCGCCAGAGATTGGCATGTTTTTCGTTTTACATGGTCCAAAATCCTTTTCGCCCTCTTCTTTTAAGCGATCACGGACAAGATCAACGATGTGCTCCGCCATTTTTCTGTATCCAGTCAGTTTTCCGCCGGCAATGGTGATCAGGCCTGAGTCAGATGTCCAAATCTCGTCTTTCCGTGAAATTTCAGAAGGATCTTTGCCTTCTTCATGAATCAGCGGACGCAGCCCCGCCCAGCTGGATTCGATGTCATTCGCAGTGATATTCAGTTCCGGGAACATGTAATTGATTGAATTGATGACATAATCACGATCCTCCGTTGTCATCCGCGGATGCTCCAGCGCCTCTTTGTAAACAGTGTCTGTTGTTCCCACGTATGTTTTGCCTTCACGAGGAATCGCAAATACCATCCGGCCATCAGGTGTATCGAAATATACAGCCTGTTTCAGCGGAAAGACAGACTGGTCAAATACAAGGTGAATGCCTTTTGTATGCTGCAAATGCTTTCCGTTTTTCGAATGGTCTTTTTCTCTGAGCTGATCGACCCAAGGGCCTGTAGCATTGACAATTTTTTTCGCATACACTTTATATTCTTTCTTTGTCAGCACATCTTCAATTAATACGCCGACGGCTTTGCCTTTTTCGTAAAGAAGCTCCTTCACTTTGGAGTAATTCACAGGCTCTGCCCCGAATTTCACCGCTTCCTTCATGACTTCGATGGTCAGTCTCGCATCGTCAGTGCGGTATTCCACATAGTACCCGCCGCCTTTTAAGCCGTCTTTTTTTACCAAAGGCTCTTTTTGCAGCGTTTCTTTTGCTGAAAGCATGCTTCTTCGTTCTGACTTTTTCACACCTGCAAGGAAGTCATAAACCCTTAACCCGATAGATGTTGTAAATGAACCGAATGTGCCGCCTTTATGAAACGGAAGCAGCATCCATTCCGGTGTAGTGACATGCGGGCCGTTTTCATACACAATCGCCCGCTCTTTTCCTACCTCAGCGACCATTTTCACTTCAAATTGTTTTAAATAGCGCAAGCCGCCATGTACCAGCTTCGTTGATCGGCTAGATGTTCCCGCCGCAAAGTCCTGCATTTCGCTTAGTGCGACCTTCATTCCCCTTGATGCCGCGTCAAGAGCTGTTCCGGCTCCTGTAATTCCTCCTCCGATAATAAATAGGTCATATGTTTTTTTCGTCATGTCTGTCAGCATGCGATCTCTTTCAAGACTTGAAAATTGATGTTTCATCATTACGTCTCCTCCTTGTTGTCACGGTAAATAGAAAAAGAGACCACAACAGCCAAAGTGCATGCTTACACTTTGGTGCTGTGGTCTCTCCTCATCTCAGGACCGTTCTTATTAACTTGTAACCATTATACCATAGTATTACTTTATTTAAAAGCCATAGCTGCTTTCACGGCTTTTTGCCAGCCTTTATACAGCTCATTTCGTTTTTCTTCTTCCAATTTAGGCTCAAACCGTTTATCCAGATTCCACTGGTTCGCGATTTCAGAACGGTCCTTCCAGAATCCCACAGCGATACCCGCCAAATAAGCCGCGCCAAGTGCAGTCGTTTCATTAATTTCCGGGCGCTCCACAGGAACATTCAACAGGTCTCCTTGGAACTGCATTAGGAAATTGTTTTTCACAGCTCCTCCATCTACACGAAGCGTCTTTAATGAAATGTTTGAATCTGCTTCCATTGCGTCAAGCACATCTTTGGTCTGATAAGCCAATGACTCCAGTGTCGCACGGATAAAGTGCTCTTTTGTTGTCCCTCTTGTCAGGCCGAAAACCGAACCGCGCACATCACTGTCCCAGTAAGGCGTTCCCAGTCCGACAAATGCTGGAACAACATACACGCCGTCAGTTGAATCCACTTTTTCTGCATAAGATTCGCTTAGCGATGAATCCTGGAACATTCTCAAACCGTCTCTAAGCCACTGGATGGCAGAGCCTGCGACAAAAATGCTTCCTTCTAACGCATAGTTCACTTTTCCGTCAATGCCCCAAGCGATTGTTGTCAAAAGCCCATGTTCGGACTTAATTGCTTTTTCCCCGGTATTCATCAGCATGAAACATCCTGTGCCGTAAGTGTTTTTCCCCATGCCTTCTTCAAAGCATGCCTGGCCGAACAATGCGGACTGCTGGTCGCCTGCCGCTCCCGCAATCGGGATATTTTTTCCGAAGAAGTGATAATCAACAGTCTCCGCATACACATGAGAGGACGGCTTCACTTCAGGGAGCATGGATTTCGGTACGCCTAGAATGTCGAGCAGTTCTTCGTCCCATTTTAAATCGTAAATATTAAACATCAGTGTTCTTGAGGCATTGGAGTAATCGGTCACATGCGCTTTTCCGCCTGACATTTTCCAAATGAGCCATGTATCAATCGTTCCAAACAGCAGCTCGCCTTTTTCCGCTTTTTCTCTTGCGCCTTCCACATTGTCTAAAATCCACTTCACCTTCGTGCCGGAGAAGTATGGATCGATTAAAAGCCCAGTTTTTTCTCTGAATTTATCATTATATCCTTTTTCACGAAGTTCCTCACAAATGCCGGACGTCTGTCTGGACTGCCAAACGATTGCATTATAGACAGGACTTCCTGTATCTTTATCCCACACAACCGTCGTCTCGCGCTGGTTCGTGATGCCGATGCCGGCAATTTGAGAAGCGCTGATTCCTGATTCAGAGATGACTGAGGCGATAACCGCGAGGACAGAGCCCCAAATTTCATTGGCATTATGCTCAACCCAGCCAGGATGCGGGAAGTATTGTGTAAATTCCTTTTGAGCAGAGTGGACAATTTTGCCTTCTTTATTAAACAGAATCGCTCTTGAACTTGTCGTCCCCTGATCTAAGGATAAAATGTACGTTTCCATAAGATGTCTCCCCTTTGATTAAATATATTTTGAATTTGATAATGTTTTAGCAGAATGTGATTTCGTATAAACATAGAGTCCTAACAATACCACAACCAATATAACGCTTACAATCCAGAAGCTGCTTGTGATGTGCCCTTTAAATGCAGCGTTGTAAAATACGCCGCCGAATGATCCGCCTAAAATCGGGCCGACTACCGGAACCCATGCGTATTTCCAGTTTGATGAGCCCTTCCCCGGAATCGGAAGAAAAGCGTGGGCTATCCGCGGACCTAAGTCACGTGCAGGATTGATAGCATAGCCGGTGGTGCCTCCCAGAGAAATACCGATTGCTACAATGAGGAAACCGACGATTAAAGGATTAAGTCCTTCTGTAAATTGATTTGCCCCAATGGCCAAGATTCCAAGCACAAGGACAAATGTCCCAATCACTTCGCTTAAAACGTTTGCAAATGTATGCGGAATGCTGGGCCCTGTTGAGAAAACACCCAGCTTGGCAGCGGGATCATCCGTTGACTTCCAGTGCGGGAGGTAATGCAGATAAATAATCACCGCACCGATGATCGCTCCGATCATTTGCGCCGCAATATAAACCGGAACCTCTTTCCAAGGAAAATCTCCTACAAATGCAAGCGCTATCGTTAGCGCCGGATTCAAATGGGCACCGCTGATGCCGCCAACCGCGTATGCCGCCATGGCAACACCCAATCCCCATCCAAATACAACAACAATCCAGCCAGACTGGAATGAAAGCGATTTCTTTAAATTGACACCTGCACAAACACCTGCACCAAAAATGATAAGCAGCATCGTACCGATGACTTCTCCCCAAAATGCTGTCATAGCACATTCCTCCTAAAGTCACGATTAAAAAGCATGATAGAGAAGAAGAGAATAAAAAAACCACAACAAACCGCTTTACGGGTGCATAAACATTTGCCGTAAAGAGCTGCTGTGGTCTCCGAGTTCTCCATCACAATGTATTAACCTAGTGCAATTGTATCAGTGCATGAAAGCGGTGTCAATCACTTTCCGTCAAAAAGTTTTCATATTTTTTCCACAATTTGGTATTAGATGTTGTGACAGCTACAGCCCCCGCTTTCAATGCCTGCTCTACATCCTCTTCCGTACGGATGAAACCCCCGGCAAAGATGGGAATCCCTGTTTTCTCTTTTATTTCCTGAATGAGTGACGGAACGATGCCGGGAAGCACTTCGATGAAGTCAGGCTTATGCTTGCCGATAAACTCCATGCTTTTCTCCATCGCGCTTGTATCAAGCAAAAACAGGCGCTGAATGGCATAAATTTTCTTCTGCTTCGCTTTGGCAATCACATTCGATCTTGTGGAAATAATCCCAGCGGGCTTGATATCCTGACATATAAATTCCGCACCGTATTCGTCATGCTTAATCCCTTGAATGAGATCGACGTGCACCATCATGTTCTTTCCGTGCTTTTGCGCTTCTTTGATCACGCCCTTCAGCTGGCCGAGATGAATATCAAGAATAACACCGTAAGAGAACGAACTGTTCAAAAACTCATCAAATTGCTTCATATTGCGAATAGCCGGTAAGATCGGCTGGTTGTGAAAACTCATCATGTGCTCCTTTAATAAATCACTTTTATATTATATCGTTTGAAAACTTTCTTTCACCGTTTTCACGATAAAGGAAAGGTCCTCTTCTGTCAGGCAAAATGGCGGCGCAAGCTGGATGACATTGTTGTAGCCGGCGACTGTATCGCCGTTTTTGCCGATGATCAGCCCTTTTTCTTTGCACGCCGCAACCACTTGGTTTACTTTGGCGGCATCAGCCGGCTCTTTAGTCAATTTGTCTTTGACGAGTTCGATTCCGATCAGCAGCCCTTTTCCTCTAACATCCCCGACTGCCGGGTGTTCTCTCAGAGCTTGAAGCTCACCTAAAAGCTTTGCTCCAAGATCGCGGGATCGCTGAATCAGCTGTTCGTCCTCCATAATTTGCAGGTTTTTCAACGCCAAAGCACAGGCAGCCGGGCTTCCGCCGAACGTGTTTACGTGGCGGAAACGGTCATAAGGAGCTTCCCCCTGATACACTTCGAAAATGTCCCGTTTCACAGCAGTCGCTGACAATGGCAGATACGCGCTTGTGATTCCCTTTGCCATCGTAATGATATCAGGCTTCACACCGTAGTGCATAAACCCGAACGGCTCACCTGTCCGTCCAAACCCGCAGATCACTTCATCGCAAATCAAAAGGGCTCCGTGGCGCCGGCAAATGTCCTCCACCTTCTTCATATATCCGTCCGGCGGCATTAGGATGCCTCCGCCTGTAATGATGGGCTCCATAATGACCCCGGCAATCGTTTCGCTTAATTCCCATGTCATGATGCGGTCGATTTCATTTGCGCTTTCAAGCGTGTCTGCATCATCAGGATTCCGGTATATATCTGGCGGAGCTGCATGCAGGAACCCTTGGCTCAAAGGCTCGTATTTATATTTCCGCTGCGCCTGTCCGGTAGCTGAGAGCGCTCCCAATGTATTGCCGTGGTATGCCCGATATCTTGAGATGAATTTATAACGGCTGTGGTCGCCGTTTTGCAGATGGTACTGGCGGGCAATTTTAAAAGCAGTTTCGTTTGCTTCCGATCCGCTGTTGGAAAAAAAGATAACATAATCGCCGCCAAGCCATTCATTCAGCTTTTCCGCCAGTTGAATTGCGGGTGCGTGACTTTGCGTTAACGGGTAGTAAGACAGTTCCTTTAGTTGCTCATAGGCAGCCTCCGCAAGCTCCTTTCTGCCGTAACCAATGTTGACGCACCACAAACCGGACATCGCATCCAAATAGCGGCGTCCGTCTATGTCGGTTACCCAGGCCCCCTCGGCCTTCTGGGCTATCAGGCTGTCCGCTTGATGCGCCCCCTTCATGGCATGCCACACAAATTGCTCATCTTTTTGCTTTAATCCCTGATTTTGCTGAATGTTTTCCATCCCCATCATCTCCATTTCATTAGCGTTCCCTATAATGCCAATTCAATTGAAACAGACCTTCTCTTTATGTGATGTCTTGGTGATGATTTCCCTGCCTTCAATATAAAGCCAGACCGGGTCAGAGTCAATAAACCGCGTAAATAATAAAACATCCCCTTTCTCAAGAAGAAAGAGGATGAAGCTTCCAAAGCAAAACAGGCAAAGTGACAATGCTCAGCATCGTACTGATAAAGGTTGCACTCGAAACAACTTGGACAGCCATTGCAATAGCAATATGAAGCCTAGCCGTTTTCTGTATGATATAGGAAATGGCGAAAATACAGAAACTCCATAAGGCACCTCCGCTATACCTACTTTTATTTTAAAGATAGCACCTAAACAATTCCGCTTTTGTTTTAAAAAACCCGCCAATTCAGGCGGGTTTTTTGGGGATTATTTTTCATATTGAATATGATAAATATCACGCCGTCTGTCTTTTAGCTGGCGCACTGTACCGTTTTGGCGCTGTCTTCTGAGAATTTCCAGGTCAACATCGCCGATGACGACCATTTCAATATTCGGGTTTGTTTCGCCAACAATGCCGTCTCGGGCGAATTCAAAATCAGACGGGGCAAAGATGCCTGACTGGGCGTATTGGATATCCATGTTTTCCGTTTGCGGAAGGTTTCCAACCGTTCCCGAGATAACCGTATAAATTTGATTTTCAACCGCTCTTGCCTGCGAACAGTATCTGACACGCAGATAGCCTTGACGGTCTTCTGTACAAAATGGCGTAAAGATGATTTTGGCTCCTTTATCAGCCGCAATCCGGGCAAGCTCAGGAAATTCAATGTCATAACAGATCTGGATCGCGATTTTTCCGCAGTCCGTATCAAACACGCGAACCTGGTCACCTGCGCTGATCCCCCACCATTTGCGTTCATTCGGCGTAATATGGAGTTTGTATTGCTTTTCGATTGTTCCGTCCCGTCTGAACAGGTAAGCGATATTATAGATCTTGCCTTCCTCTTCGACGAAATGAGATCCGCCGATAATGTTGACGTTATACTTCACAGCCAAGTCAGTAAACAGGCTGATGTAATCTTCTGTATACTCGGTAATTCTCTGCACCGCCAAGCTCGGTGACCGTTCCTCAAGGAAGGACATCAGCTGGGTTGTGAAAATTTCTGGGAACACCGCAAAATCAGATCTTGCGTCTGAAGCAACATCGACATAGTATTCTACTTGATTCGCAAATTCCTCAAAGGAATAAATTTTCTTCATTTCGTATTGGATCACACAAATTCTAACAGGGAACGCCGATTTATAATAGCGTTTTGTCTGCTGCGGTAGATAATCGACATTATTCCATTCCATCAGCGTCGCATACTTGATCGAAGCTGTATCATCCGGGAGATAGTTCGGGTTAATTCGCATAAGGGTAAAGCCGTTCATCAGCTGAAAAGAAAGAACCGGATCGTAAATTTGGTGGCGTGTCACCTGTTCAACATACTCTCTCGCTGTCATTTCCTCTGCATATTTATGATAGTTTGGAATCCGACCGCCTATGATGATGCTTTTCAGGTTTAAGCGTCTGGCTAAGTCCTTTCTCGCCTCGTACAAACGGTGGCCGATTTTCATTCGTCTGTATTTCGGGTGCACCATGACTTCAATTCCGTACATATTCAAGCCGTCAGGATTATGGTTGGTGATATAACCGTCATCTGTAATGTCCTGCCACGTATGGCGGTCATCATATTCATCAAAGTTAATCAGGAGACTTGAGCACGAACCGATAATTTCACCCTCGAATTCTGCACAAAACTGTCCTTCTGGAAAATGCTCCAAATGGCTGATTAAATGCTCCCGCTTCCAAGGCTCCATTCCTGGAAAGCAGTCCTTTTGAAGATCGATAATCTTGTCGATGTCTTTCTCTTCGATATTGCGGATAACCATTTTCTTTTCAAACCGGGTCAAATCTAATTTCTCAGACAACCTACTCGCTCCTTTCTAGTTTTGTGAGTTCAGATGATCAAGCAATAGGGCGAGCTCCATCTCCGCCATTGATTCAAGCCTGTGATCATAGTCTTCAAACATCAAGGTACCCGTTACTTTATTCGGGACAATGACACACTTCATGCCTGCACGTTTCGCAGCAATCGAACCATTGACAGAATCCTCAAACGCGAGACATTCCGCTGGCGATACCCCGAGGTTCTTTGCCGCCAATAAATAGAGTTCAGGATTCGGCTTTACCTCTTCCACATCATCAGCAGTTTGAATAACTTCAAAATCATCAAACAGGCCGATTTGCTTCAAATGGCCGGAAACCCATTTATAATCAGAGCTGGAGGCAAGGCCTACTTTTAAGCCTAAATCCTTTGCCGCATTCAAATACGCTTCGACACCAGGTCTCGCTTTTTCTGTTTCCATGCGTTTGGCGAACCGCTCTCTTCTCAATTTTGTGAGTTCTTCATGGTTCAGCTTTTTCCCGATCTGCTCTTCTAAATAGTCAAAAGGCCGGAATCCCGCAGCAGTTCCGATGACCTTTCCCCAGACAGATAGCGGCAGCACTGAGCCGTGCTCTTCAAATATTTCCTGAAGAACCTCATATTCGTGTGTTTCTGTATCTAGAATAAGCCCGTCAAAATCAAAAATTAACGCTTTAATCACTGGGTACAACTCCTTTAGTCCGAATTGAGACATATGTATACACTCAACTATACCCCGAAACAAGTCTGCTTTCAAAAAGTAAAGCTTTATGTGAAGAAAGAGCCTGCACACTGCAAGCTCTTTCTTATTAATGAATGTTTTGGTGAGAAATGTTTGTCAGCGCTGATCCCGCAGACTCGTTCGACATCTGATTGACTGCCAGGTCTCCAAGCGCAACGATCCCGACTAGATTGTTTTGATCTACAATAGGAAGGCGGCGGATTTGGTGCTGGGCCATCAGCTGCGACGCGTCTTCCAGACTCATATTAGGGTTTCCTGATACGAGTTCTGTTGACATCACTTCTGAAACGGGTGTCTGGCCATCACGGCCCTGAGCTGTAGTTCTTAATGCAATGTCACGGTCAGTCAGCATTCCTTTTAAAACACCTTGCTCTACAACGGGGATCGCCCCGACGTTATGCTGTTTCATTAGAGAAGCCGCTTCCTGAATCGTTTGATTCGGAGAAACGGTTGCCACCTGCGTTGTCATTGTATCTTTAACTGAACTCATTGTCAGCACCCCTTTCAATCATTAGTATGTTCAGACACGAGCCGTTTAAAAAGGGAGTTAGAGGAAAGGTTTTATGATATGATTTCTCTGATACAAAAAAGAGCTTTTCTGAAAATAGAAAAGCCCTTCCCGCATGATTATATCAGCCTTCTTTGACCGAAAAAGGCTTTGTTAGTCTTCTTTTGAAAGTCAGAAAAAGCAAACGGAAAATAAATCCCAAAATCATTCAGCATCTTGCTGTTTTTTTCAAAAATCGCCTGATCACTCAAATCAGAGTACGGCGAAGGCTTGGTCAGGATAATATGTATCATTTGCAGACAAGCCATAATTTGAAATGCTTCTTTTAATGTTCCTTGGTAATAATGGTTATTTAAAGACAGAACGCCTTTCTTTTTAAAGCGCTGAATGTCCAGTTCGGAGAAATAAAGAGGAAATACATCATGGATCAGCTCCATAGTCAGCTCCTTGATAAAGCTCTCCTGTTCTGCAGTTGCTGCGTTCACAATTCTCACGTCAATCACCTTTCTTGCCATCGAATATCCTAAAGTCTTACTCAAGAATAGCACAGAAAAAAACGCGAAAGCTAAGGTAAGTGTTTCCTATGAGAAACAGCAGCCTTCCGCTTCGAAAAGGAGCCATTTAATATGAACCAAAAAGGCAGAGGGCTTGAGATCCTCATCAATGAAAAACAGGACGGCCAATGGCTGTTTTCCGTACTCAAAACAGCGCTCAAAGCTTCTAAATCAGTGATACAAGACTGGATGTCCCATCAACAGATAAAGGTCAATCACGAATCCGTCTTAAACAATATGATTGTAAAAAAGGGAGACCGCGTGTTCATTGATCTTCAGGAAATTGAAGCATCTTCGGTCATTCCGGAGTATGGCGAGCTTGATATTTTATATGAGGACAATCATATGCTCATCGTCAATAAACCCGCTGGCATCGCGACGCATCCGAATGAGGATGGGCAAACCGGCACACTGGCTAATTTGATCGCGTATCATTATCAGATAAATGGCGAAACATGTAAGGTGCGCCACGTCCATCGTCTTGATCAGGATACATCTGGCGCTATCGTTTTTGCCAAGCATCGTTTGGCACACGCCATCTTAGACCAGCAGTTAGAGAAAAAGACGCTGAAGCGTACGTATACCGCCATCGCTGAAGATAAGCTCCGGACGAAAAAAGGGACAATTAATTCACCGATCGGCAGAGACCGATCACACCCGACAAGACGCCGGGTTTCACCAGGCGGGCAAACAGCCGTCACTCATTTCAAGGTAATGGCCAGCAATGCGAAAGAACGGCTGTCGCTCGTTGAATTAGAGCTGGAAACAGGCAGAACACACCAAATCCGTGTTCATATGGCGAGCATCGGACATCCGTTGACAGGAGACTCGCTTTACGGAGGCGGGAGCAAGCTGCTAAACAGGCAGGCACTGCACGCCAATAAAGTACAAGCGGTTCACCCGATAACAGACGAGCTCATAGTTGCTGAAGCCCCTTTCCCGGCTGATATGAAAAACCTTTGCCGCACATATTTTTCATGAAGAAAAGCCGCAGGCACTGCCTCGGCTTTTTAAGTCACTCGTTTTCCATATATAATATAGCGTTTCGGGGCATTTCCGACGTATGAAAACGGATAGCAGGTCGTCAGAATCAGCTCTTCCTTTTCATGCTGGAGCGTGATAATAGATGTGTCATCCTTATCGACAATTTTTGTTTTTACAATTTCATATCTGAATTCTCCATATGACAGGAGAATGCGGAGCTGATCCCCCTTTTCCAGCTCTCCCGTCCGGCGAAACACGGTATCCCGATGCCCCGAAAGCACAATTTGTCCGTTTTCATCAGGATAATAGCTGTCCTTGTAATGCCCGACACCTTTTTCTAAATCATCAGCATCGGTGCCCTCCACGATCGGAAGCTCTGCATTGATTTTCGGTATTTCTAAAATGCCGCTCGCTTGGCCGGTCTCAGGCTTAAATGATGCTTTGTTCTTTGCTTGATCTGCGCTATTTTTTGTCCCCAAAGGTTCCTGCGGCTTTTTAGCCGCCAGTTTTGCTTCTTTTAATGTCTGTTCCGTTTTCATATTCGTATCGATCAATTTAAAGCCTCCATAGCCTGTGATCACTAGGCCGGCAGCAATGATAAATAGTGGAATAACTTTTTTCACGTTCTGGAGGCGCTCCTTTTTCTTCTGACATATAGATAAGTTCCGGACAATGTCACCGCCGCACCGATCACCATAAAGTTATAGTAGCCCGCTGACGTATCCGGAAGCTGATGATCAGACCCGCTTTCCGCAGTCTCGGTTTGTAACGGCAATGTGCTGATGCTATTAGCAGTATCAGCGGTTTTTGTGTTGTTGATTGGTATTTCATTGAATCTCGAAATGGCTGAAGGCGGAAGCTGATGAACCGGTGCTGTTCCCGGAGTTTCTTTTATATCATGCAAATCTTCATCTGGCCTTGGATCCTCTTTAATCGGATCCTCCGTCCCCGGATCATCTCCAGGCTCTTCCGTAATCGGGTCTTCTGTTACAGGGTCTTCAATATCACTGGCTGCAGCGAGCTTAATTCTTCCCTCTTTTGTATACGCAATTGGCTCATCAAAACTCTTCACGTACTCAACTGCCGCTTCCAAATCCTCTGGCCCAGTCACCGGATTTTTTCCCAGCAGTCCGATTGGCTGATATTTGGTTCCTGTCGCAGTCGCCATAAAGTTGTTGACGGTCAATGTATATGTGGCATCGGGCTGGATCTCGGTGCCATCTGCCATTTTCATATCAACTGCTTTTCCGGTATCTTTATCCCACGTATACGTAAACCCGCTGATGCTGTAGTCAGGCCCAAAAACCGGCGAGATTTGAGCATTGATAATCTCTCTTAAATCTTTTCCTTTAATCTCAAGCTTCGTTAACACATTTCCAAACGGCTGAATGTTGTAAAGATCTCCCCACGTAATCGGGCCCTTCTTCAACGCTTCACGTATGCCGCCGCCATTCATAAGAGCAAAATCCGTTTTCATGGCAGCTCTCATACCATCCGCAATCAGGTTTCCAAGAGGTGTATCGCCGTCATTTGAATACCCCCCTTCCATATCAACAGCGGCTTCGCCGACTACCTCGCTGATAATCGGTTCCGCAATTGTTTCGTATTTCTTTAAAATGGCTGACGCGCTGACATCCGGTTCGATTTTACTTTGATCAACATATACGATTTCCGCGGACTTTTTGACAATGTCTTTTGTCGTTTTATCGATCTCTACATCAACGACACCTATCGCTTTTCCATATTCAAACGCTTGAACAATCAGTTTTCCATTCACTTCACCGTTAACAACCTGATGATTATGCGCGGCAAAAATCATGTCAATTTCAGAATCTGTTTTGTTTGCAAGATCAGCAGACTCACCGGTAATGGCGTTGCCGTTTTGTCCAGCTGACATATGTGCGAGAACCGCGATGGCCTTCACGCCTTTTTTCTTGAGCTCTTCGGCCGCCTTATTCACCGCTGTCACTTCATCTGTAAACTCGATATTTTTTATTCCTTCAGGCATAACCATGCCAGCTGCCGACTGTGTGACAACCCCGATAAAAGCAACGGGTACGCCCTCCACATTTATGATGTCATAAGCCGGCAAAAAGGGCTCTCCAGTTGATTTCATTTTACAATTGGCACATACAAGGGGAAAGTTCTGTCCATCATATCCGCTTGTGCCTTTCGGATGATCACCGCCATTTAAGATCCTCAGCAGTTCATCCGTGCCTTCATCAAATTCATGGTTTCCCACGGTTCCGACATCAAATCCGATGTCCTCCATCAGTTCTACAGTCGGTTCATCTTGAAGAAGAGAGGAAACTGGAGAGCTTCCGCCGATCATATCTCCCGCGTGCACAATCAGCGAGTTTTTCTTTTCAGCCTTTTTTTCTTTTAAATATGCGGCGGCATAATCCATGCGTCCAAACGTGCCGTCTGCAATTCCATTTCCATCAAGATCAAGCTCATATTGCTGATCGATTTTGCCATGCAAATCATTCATGCTGAGAATTCTAAGCGGCACATGTTCTTGAGGTGCCGTTTGCCTTTTTTTATATCCCGCGCTCTCCGCTTCACTTGCTGAAGCGAAGAAAATTCTGTTTTCCACAGCTACCTTCTTCCAGTCAGCTGGCTGCACATATGTTTTATTCGACGAGTCCCCCACATATCTTGTTAAGCCTTTCCCTTGCTCTCTGGCTCTGAATTCAAACGGCATTTCCATGAGCGGATCGTTTTCATTCCAAATTCCTTTTTGGTCTTTTTTTGCAGCGGCTACTGCGGCCTGAAACTGCTGATAATCCTCTTCATTGTCAACCGGCCAAATAAAATACGTCGGAGCATAGCCATTTTTTACAAGCTCTAAGTTTACGTTGGAACCTGATTCGGTTATGACTTGTCCGAGCAATCTGCCATAGCTGTCCTTGGCTTCACTCCCGACCTTGACAGTAATTTTATCACCCGGGGACAGAACCGTTTTTAGATAGTCAGATGCTTTTTTGCCAAATCTTAATTGATTTTCATCTGCGTCGTTTTTTGGTGTGTGATATGTTTCGGGTGTATCTACATTTACAAACCGGATTTTTGTCGTTCCAAGCACCGGAGATTTGAGATGAATGGTATCGCCATCAACTACCCGGTCAACAATCCCTTCATATTCTCCCTCTGCAGACGGAGGTGCGGGCTGCTCTTCAAGCAGCTTCAGGTCAGCCGATTTTCGCGGAAGCAGCTGAAAGGTTTGGTATCTGCTTAACACACCGGTAAATTCATACCATTTGCCCTCATCAAGCTCGTTTATCACCGCTGTTTCATTCATAACCCGGAGCGTCATTGCCTGATGGTCGTCATCAATCATTGTTACATTGTAACCGCCGCCGGCAGGAGAACTTGGAATTGAGGAAACAAAAGCGGTTAGTTTCACAAGGCGTCCTTCATACTTATCACCTAGGCTGCCGTTAATAAGTTCATTGATTGTTAAGTGTTTGGGGGCGGGGAGGGATTGATTTGACTGGTTGATTTTGATGCCTGATGAGTTTGGAACGATTTCTTTCAGCCCCTGGTAAGACGTGATTTTCCCTGTCACCGTGACATCCATACCCTCTTTTAATTCGGGAAATTGTTCAGGGGATGGCGAATAAATGTTAATGCCTCCGGTTTCATCTTGCAAAAAGGTCGACAGTTTCCCGCCTCCGATTGCGTTTTGATCAGCTGTAATGATCCCTTTTATCGTTACTTCTTCATTCAGCCTTCCCCGTGCTTCATTTATGGTCACTGGCTGTTCAGCCGGCGGAGTTTTCGTGTCATCGGTTACGTTCATCGACTGAACGTTTTTAAGTCCTGTCGTGTTAAAGTAATTTTCAAGCTTTCCTTGAACCGTTATCTTTTTCCCAAGAAGAAGCGGATTAGTTTGCAGCCCAAATTGGCTTCTGAAGGCGGAGGGGATTTGCACAGGAAGGATGTGTTCGGGCGATGTCTCGTTTTTACGGTCTGCCAGCGCAACATTATAATCATTTGAAAAAGGGCTTGTCAGCTTATAATGCTGCGGGGAAACAGCCTGGCCGACTGCATATCCTTCGACAAGCGCCTGTCCTTCTTTTTGCTGTATTGCCTTCTCAATCGATATAGGCTGTTGCGGTTCAGCTGCAGCTGCCTTTACAGCTTCGCACGTGTACATTACATTTAAGAACATCAATGCCGTGATCAACACAATATGCAGAATACGCCTCATCATATTTCCTCCCTTAATATACACATAATGACAACGATTTTGTCTGCTTATCATTTCGACAGACAGCATATAATTCCTTTCAGGCTTCTGCATAATACACGGCAGACTGACACAAAATACAGCTGATCTGAAAAAAAAGGAGGAATTCGGTTTGGATCAGTTCAATCAGCAGCAGCAATCCCAAATGAACAAAGGTATTCCTGGCAAACCGCATAAAAACCACGGCGGACATGAAATGTTTGATATGCATGAGGTGCTTTCCGGAACACTTACTGTGCTAGATCAGTTTATGATGCTGAGACAATTCTGTAAGGATCAAGAATTATTAAACATCCTTGATCGTCAACATCAATTCATTACATCTCAATACAATATAACTGCAGAATGCTTCAAAACAGGCAGCGAACCTTCACAAAAAACAGCAACTTATATGATGAAGGAGGACAACCAGGCTGTTTACGGCATGCAGCCGTCACAGCCTAAAAAACCTGTTCAATCCATGAATGATATTGATGACAGCATCATCAGCCGACAAATGCTTTGCGCGATTAAAGCACAAGCTTCTATGCTGACGATGGCTTCTCTGGAAATGACAAATCCGGCCGTAAGACGCGTACTGTCTGCGCAAATTCAGGAGTATGTTGAAATGGCATTTGAAATTTTCCTATACCAAAACAAACACGGCTATTACCAGGTTCCTCAGCTTGATGCGCAGGATATGGAACAGCTGAGAAATTCATTCGCCCCTGCCCAAGGACAAATGCCTCCGACACAAGGCGGAATGGGTCAGCAAGGACTTCACTAATAACAAAGGCATTGGATAGATACTATCCAATGCCGCACTGTTTTTTTCAAATTTTTTCTTGAAATCTTTTTCAAATTGATCAAGACTTTCCTTTGTTGCTGATTTAAACCCTTTTTCAAAGTCCCCTTTTTTTGCTGTTTCCTTAATCATTTCTGAAATAATGTCTTTCCCATATTTGTCCGTCAGCTCATCGATCATATAAAAGCTTTGCAAATAGACATCAGTGTCATATTCGGCTCTGGCTTCCTGCCAGTCTCGATCAGTCTGCAAACGGTCAAAGGGCACGACAGAAAACGTGATCGGATCTATGAGCAATTCGTAGTTCGCAATCCACTCGCTTAACCCTTCATGAAACCATAACGGAAACTCATCGGGATCCGTCTCAAGCTCCTTCAATTTCTGGTGAAACGCATGGTGCGAGTATTCATGAATCAACAATCTCTGGTACAAATAAACCGCTACCTCGTCCCCTTCTAACAGTTTCTTTTTCTCTTCAGGCAACAATCCGATCAGCTGCTCCCGTTCAGAATAAAAACCAACTACATCCAATAAACCGGAGTAAGCCTCCATCTGTTTTTCATTAGGAAAAAAAATAATGTCAATAGGCTTTTGATTCGAATATCCAATCATAATCTGATTAATACTGACCGCATATTCAAGCGTTTCTTTCGTCAATGGCAGTAAGGACTTTTCCTTAGAAGTGTAATAAATATCGGCCTGTTTGAATGACTCTTTCTTCATGTGCTTCGTCACTTGTTCTTTTGTTATTCCAGATGCCTGACCTGGAAAAGACAGGATATACATCGCGCTTGATACGATGGCTGAGCTCACAGCCAGCATCACAAGGACTCCGCACAGGAATAGAGCGGATGCCGCACGCTTTCCTATGCCATCCCGCAAACGTCTCCCTCCCTGAGCCGGTCCGTCTTGTACCTTTTTATTTTTACTCTATGCAGCCTGAGTTCGCAGTGTGTCATTAACGCAAAGAAAAAGCCGCACAAATTGTGCGGCTTTTTTTATTTATTCAGCGTTAGGGAATACGCGCTGTACAGTTTGTGTAAATTCATCAAATAATCCGGCGATTGGGTCACCATTTTGAATACGTTTTCCATATCCTTGCATACGCTCTACAAAATCAGGGTTAGCTGAAACGTAAACATTATCAATGTTTTTGTCAGTAGATCTTACCTTTTTGGCTATTTTTTTCTTCAGATTGTTTTCTACTGCACCTTTATTTCCATTGGTTAAAACGACTGCAACGTAGGCTTGATTTCCAGCCACAATGATATCGGCATGCTTTACTTCTTTTAGGTCTGTTACTTTATCAGCTGCTTCATCAGCAACCTCAAGTTTTCGGTCGTTGTTATTATCGTCATTTACACGATTGTTATTGACATTATCATTAACATTATTGTCAACGTTATCCCGATTGTTTACATTGCGCATATCGTCATTGGCCGGATTTCGATAATTTACGTTTCTTACATCATTATTATCACGTCTGCCCTCACCTTGGTCGGCCACACCGCAGCCAGTCATAAGCAAAGGGATAAGAAGCACAGACGCAAGGACTTGTTTTTTTCCAAACATGTGAATTCCTCCTTTATCACTTTACTTATAGGTTTTTCTAACTGGCTTTAATTATGCATGCAAATCTGGAGGAAATGCTTTCCCGGGAAATATAACGGTTAATTTGTCTAACGAGGGGGAAAATATGAATACACTGCAAAGGAGGGATCATGTTGTTCAACCAGCGAAGAGGAATCAGCCCCGCAGCATTGATCATAGGATCAACTATGCTTATTGCTGCATTATCACCTCAGATCCGCCACAGAATCAGCGGGTTTATCACAGGACAAATGAACAGACGAAATTCAGAAAATAACACGTTTGATGCTTCTAATGTAGGAAACATGGTCAAACAAGCATTTAGCGGAAGCAGCGGTGATAACCAGGACCGTTCGCAGCATCAAAGCCAGCGGCAAAATGGCCGTCAGCACCAGCACGCCGGACAGCAGCAAACACAGCACCAGCATACACAGTCTCAAACTAGGCAAACTGAGACAGCCGCGAAAAAAAGACAGCAGCATTATGCTGAACCCATTCATTTTGAACAAAGCGCAATGAATGTCATGGACGACAACACGATGATGGAAATGCTGGAGGACTTAGAACCCGGCCGTTAAAAAAACGTGTAATCCTGTTGGGATTACACGTTTTCATATGTTACGCTTCTTCAGCTTCAATCACTCTGGATTGATCATGAAATGCCCCTTGATCAATTTCCTTTGTGACCTTACTTGTAATAAGACCGGATGTCATGCTTCCGCTGACATTCAAAGCAGTACGCCCCATGTCGATTAACGGTTCAATTGAGATTAATAAACCGGCGAGCGCGACAGGCATGTTTAATGATGATAAAACAAGAAGCGCCGCGAATGTCGCTCCGCCGCCGACTCCGGCAACACCGAAGGAGCTGATGGCAACGACTGCAATAACAGTGATAATAAACACCGGGTCAAATGGATTTTGGCCGACAGTCGGAGCAATCATCATCGCCAGCATCGCAGGATAAATGCCGGCACATCCATTTTGGCCGATCGAAAGACCGAACGAACCGGCAAAGTTTGCGATTCCCTCCGGTACACCCATGCTTCTCTGTGTTTTAATATTCAGCGGTAAAGCACCTGCGCTAGACCTTGACGTAAATGCAAATACAAGTACAGGCACCGCTTTTTTCAAATAAATCACCGGATTCAAGCCGCTGAACGTCAGCAGCAGCAAATGAATGATAAACATAGTGATTAACGCGGCATATGAAGCAATCACGAACATGCCCAGTTTTAGAATGCTGTCAAGATCACTCGTGGCAATTGTTTTTGTCATGATGGCCAGCACCCCATAAGGCGTCAGTCTCAAAATGAGTGTGACAACACGCATGACAATGGCATAAACGGCATCAACCAGTTTTTTAAATGTTTCTGCCTGTTCCGGCTGTTTGTGTTTTACGCCGAGGAATGCCACTCCAAGGAAAGCGGCAAAAATAACGACAGCGATTGTTGAAGTCGGTCTAGCTCCCGTGAAATCTAAAAACGGGTTTCCAGGCAGCAGTTCAACAATCTGCTGCGGCAGCGTTTTCGCTGTCATATCCTCTGATTTCTGCTGAAGCTCCTGCCCCCGTGAAAGCTCTGTACTTCCTTGGTCAACCTGAATCGCCTGCAGATCAAATGAAAGCGCGGACGCGATACCGACAGCTGCAGCAACTGCTGTTGTTGCTACTAAAATCCCGATAATCAAACCGCTGATTTTCCCAAGATTTTTTGTCAGCTTCAGCTTTGTAAATGCGCCGAGAATCGAAATAAAGACGAGCGGCATGACAACCATCTGAAGCAATTTGACATATCCGCCCCCGGCAATATTAAACCAGTCGGCTGTTTGAATGACTATATTTGAAGTCGGGCCGTAAATCAGCTGAAGCGCAAATCCGAATACAATTCCCAGCCCCAGCGCAGTAAATACACGTTTAGAGAAGGAAACATGTTTTTTCTGCATAACAAAGAGCCCTAAGATAAGTAAAAATAAAATAAATACATGTAATACAACCAGTAAAGTCTCCAAAGCAGGTAAACTCTCCCTTCAAATTTTCTCATTTACTATATTACACTAATTCCGATGGGTCAAGTGCGAATTATTTTAACTTATCAATTCAAGTAAAAAAACCTTATATAATGCCTTTTTTGTTCTTTTCTTTCCCTTCCATCTTTAGTACCTTATATAAGGGTGATAATATTGCTGAAAGAACTGTTTGTAAATTTGACCATTTTAATCACATTTAATTATCTCTTCACCCACCTGTTTAAAGAAAGGTTAGTACATAAAAAAGACAGCATATCTTTTCAAGCTGTTAAGGGACTGGCCTGCGGTTTACTCGGGGTTATTCTGATGGTTTTTGGATTTACCTATCAGCATTCAATTATTGATCTTCGAAATATCCCTATTATGATTGCCGCTCTTTATGGAGGCTGGGTTTCAACGGCAACGGCCCTGGCCATGATCACTGCAGGCCGCTTGCTGATTACAATGAACACATCTGCACTATACTCGGTTATTATCATTTGTATCGCTGCCATCCCGTCACTCATTGTTTCTAGAAGAAAAAAAGTTCAACTAAAACATGCTTTCTATCTTTTAATAATCACAAATAGCTTGATCTCCTTTTCCTTTTATTTTCTTATAGATTTACATTCATACGAACTTCATTTGTATTTTTGGATCATATCAATAGCGGGCGGCATGCTCAGTTTATATATTATTGATCATGAAACAAATGCACATCTTCTTTTTAAACAATATAAGTTTCAGGCGCACTTTGACTTTTTAACAGGCGTGTATAACCGAAGAAAGTTTGAAGAAACCACAAAAGCTCTGTATCAGCAGGCGGCCGATACCCCGCATTTTCAATTTGCACTGATTTATATGGATATCGATCATTTTAAGACCATCAATGACCAATATGGCCATCATGAAGGAGATCAGGTGCTCAAAGAGCTGGGGTTACGTCTGAAGCAGAGCATCCGAAATACTGATCCTGCCGCTCGGATCGGCGGTGAAGAATTTGCCGTTCTCCTGCCGAACTGTTCTCTTGATAAAGCAGCCCGGATCGCTGAACGGATCAGGAGCACTGTAAGTGATGCACCGATTGTATTAACAAACGGCGAAGAGCTTTCAGTTACGATATCACTAGGGGCCGCTCATTACCCCAATAATACGGAACAGCCAGGATCCTTGCCCATTCTTGCCGATCAAATGCTTTACAAAGCGAAAGAAACGGGACGGAACAGAGTGTGTTTTTCAGAAAAAAAAGAATGAATTCAATGTTCGAATTCATTCTTCCAATCTGAAAGACGTTTCAAAGGCAGAAAAGCCGGGACAAGATCTCCCTGATATTCTTTTTCTATAAATGCCGCTGTATCATCTGCTTGATAAAGCTCAAGAATGGTTTTCAGCGCTTCCCGATCTTGATCCTCCGCTCTGACAACAATCAAATTCATCTCTTCCTCAGACATGAGTCCGCCGCTCTTTAGCGTATGCTTTTTCGGGTTCAAGCCCGCTTTTTTTGCTTCTGATGGTTTCATGACAAACACGTCGGCACCGCTCACTGCATCCTGTTGCCGGACAGCTTTTAATTTCAGGTGTCTCGGATTATCTTTAATCATATCAACTGAACCTGTTCCGTTAAATCCGTTTTTCAGCGTTAGCAAGCCCGCTTCCTGGAGCACCGTAAGCGCCCTGCCAAAATCGAACGCTTTATCCGGAACAGAAACGACAACTCCCCGCGGTATATCTCGGATTCGTTCATATCGTTTTGAATAAATGCCCATGGGCGTTATGTATGTCGTCCCGAGCGGTGCCAAATTAAGTTTGTATTTTTCAGTGAACGACTGAAAATATGAAATGGTTTGAAAGGCGTTGGCATCAATTTCTTTGTTAGCAAGTGCGATATCAGACTCCGCATAATCAGAAAAAGGGATCAGCTGAATATCCAGCCCTGCCTCTTCAGCCTTTTGAGCAATATAGTTCCATATTGCCCCGTCAGACTCAGCAATCCCGATTTTTATCGATTCATGTTCTGCAGACGGTGAACATGCAGTAAATGAAACGAGAAGAACAAGGACGAAACTGCATATAAGCCACTTTTTCATTGTGACCATACTCCTATCTATGTATTAGAGCATGCAAGCAATATCAGACATAAAAATCATACGCTCTCTTAGTTGATAAACGTTGTCATTTGTAATATTGATTAACTTTTACCTTACTCATATCCAATAAGGTTGTCAATTCCTATTACTTATCTTCCCAAAATGAAGGAATACTAAGGCAAACGTATGATCACATATCGAGAAAGCAGATGAATTTCCGCAAATAAATATCAAATTGAAAAATAAATATGGTATTTTCCGAAAAAAGTTTCAATAAGCAGTTGTTTTTTCTGAAGATTACTGGTAGAGTAAAGGTAATTATTTTTGTTCGAACTATCTTTAAGAAGAAAGTTTTGTAAGAGTTTTCGTCTTGAAAGTTTGTTAAGAGCAAGAATAGTGAATTTAAGCGTTATGATCGCTTTAGGAGGAAATTTCATGTTAGAAGGTAAAGTAAAATGGTTCAACTCTGAAAAAGGTTTCGGATTCATCGAAGTAGAAGGTCAAGACGATGTATTCGTTCATTTCTCTGCTATTCAAGGCGAAGGCTTCAAAACTTTAGAAGAAGGCCAAGCTGTTTCTTTTGAAATCGTTGAAGGAAACCGCGGACCACAAGCTGCTAACGTTACTAAAGAAGCGTAAGCATAAATTGATATGAAAAACTGCAGGTGCAAACCTGCAGTTTTTATTTTGACAAAAAAGCTGTTTTGCATAAGCAAAACAGCTTTTTTTATTAGTTTGCAATATCCCGCTTCATGAAGATTCCGAAAGCAAGCAACAGGAAGATGATAAAGTAGATCGCTAGCATGACGAGAGAAAACGTCATAGTCATCCCTTTTATTAACGGTGTGCCATCCACATACTGAGTCAAGTCGACATTAGCAAACAATATATATTTTGCCCAGTCAAATTTCGCTGCAATAAATGCAGTTGCAGTCGTACCGGCAACCAACAAGAAGATGGAAAAACCAACCGCAAGAGAGCTGTTTCTGAATACCGCAGACAGCATAAACGCCATCGTCGCCACCATTAAAGCCGAGACGGATTCAGAAAGATACGTTGTGGCCAAATGCCCCATCATGTTTTGCTCAATGACATGGCCATCCTTATAGATTAAATGAATGTTCGCGGCGGTTTCACCACCCGTCCCGAAGAAGATCAACCCTAATAAAGTAGAACCGATAAATAAAATCAACAGCAACAGGAGCCCAAACAGGAGAACTGTAATATATTTGGACATCAAAATTTGAAAACGGCTGAGCGGCCGAATCATTAATAGCTTAATCGTTCCCCAATTAAATTCGTTAGCGACAATTCCGGCCGCGATGATAATAGTAAACAGACCGGTAAGGATGGTAAAGTTTGCCGAATCCGTTACATAAGACCATGCCGTATAGCCCGTGTCACTAGGGATATTATGCTCGATGCGATAGTCGTTGAGTGTGATTGTTTCTTTATACCCATCTTTCAGTGAAGGATCTTCTTTGATTTCTTTCTTTAATTCGGCGTTTTGTGCTTGAAGCTCTTGTTTCCAATGGGAATTTGATTCACTAGCAGAAAAATGATTCGCCAAAAATGCAAATCCAACCATTGTCAGCCCCAGAATTCCGATCATCACCCATGTTCCGGCACGGCTGAAAATTTTGAGCCACTCATTATAAATCAAATTAAGCATGCTGAACCTCCTCTTTTGTTTCACCTGTCATTTCTAAGAAACGGTCCTCTAATGATTTTGTTATGACCTTGACCTCATAAATACGGATTTGCTGCATCACCAGCAATTCAATAACCGCAGGGACTTCCTCTTTAGCCAGTTTGATTTCTACACCATTTGTCTTACTCAGCAAATCGTACTGATTTAAAACAGTAGCGGCTTCACTCGGCTGCTCAACCTGGAAGAAATATGTATCATTCTCATCAATGTTTTCATCTTTTACATTTTGAATATCGATCAGCTTTCCTTTTTGCAGAATCGCAATTCGATCACACATCAGTTCCATTTCTGACAGCAGGTGGCTTGAAACGATGACAGCCATTCCTCTTTCTCGGGTCAGCTTCTTTAAATGATCTCTGATTTCTCTGATCCCCGCCGGATCAAGGCCGTTTGTCGGTTCATCCAAAATCAGCACTTTTGGATCGTGCAGAAGGCATTGTGCCAAGCCAAGACGCTGTCTCATCCCCAGAGAATATGTTTTCACCTTGTCGTGGATTCTGTCTGTTAAACCGACCAGTTCAACAACTTCATCAATTTTTTCCTTCGTGACACCCTTGACCATCCTTGCGTATTGCTGGAGATTTTTATATCCGCTCAAAAATTTATACAGCTCGGGATTCTCAACGATCGCTCCGATATGCTTAATCGCCTTGGCATATTCTTTCGTAATTGATTGGCCGCAAATGAGGACATCACCTTTCGACAGCTTCATTAACCCCACCATCATCCGGATGGTTGTCGTTTTCCCCGCTCCGTTTGGTCCCAAAAAACCGAATACCTCGCCTTCACGAATCGTAAAACTGAGATCATCAATGATCGTTCGGCCTCTGATGTTTTTAGTCACGTTTTTCAATTCCAACACTGTTTTCATCATATTCCTCCTCTTTCTAGCAAACTTCCATTTTTGATTTAAACCATTGCAAAACAGACATGCCTTCCTGTTCACGGATATCTTCTACTTCACGCTGTGCAACTTTTTCTCCATTGGCGAGGATGATTACTTCGTCTAACAAAGTCTCAATTTCATCAATTTCATGTGTCGCGATCACGACAATCTGCTGCTCAAAATCAATGTACGACACAAGGCTGTTTACGATGGAATCCCTGACCATCGGATCAAGCCCGGAAAAAGGTTCATCAAGCAAGATGACGTCTGCCCGTCTCGCTAAAGCAAGAACGATTTTCAGCCGGCCCCGATTTCCTTTTGATAGCTTTTTAATCTTTTTTTCCGGATTCAGCTGCATCTCATTCAATAGCTTATAAGCCTGTTCTGTTTGAAAATCAGGAAACTGCGACTGATAAAAATTCACCATATCTTTAACAGTGAAATGCGGATAAAACATATCAAGCTCAGTAAGATAAGCCGTTTGACGCACCATTTCTCTCGTAACCTGCTCTTCATCAACTTTCACAAATCCTGAAGTCGGAAACAGAAGGCCAGCCATCATTTTCAGGGTCGTTGACTTGCCGCTGCCGTTCGGTCCGATCAGGCCATAAATCCGTCCGGATGATAGGGTGATTGACACATCATTGACGGCCGTATGGCGGCCGTATTTTTTTGATACATGTTCTAGCTTGATTTCCATTTTAGCCTCCCTCTGTGAATGTTTTAATCCCTTCTACCATTTCCTCTTTCGTTAGCCCCAGCTCTTTCATTTGCTTGACAAAGCCTTCCAGCACCTCTCGTGTCAGCTTGTCTTTCAGCTCGTCTACGATTTCTGCTTTTTCCGCAATAAACGTCCCTTGACCTCTTCTTGTCTCCACAATACCCAGCCTTTCCATCTCACTGTAAGTTCTTTGAATTGTATTGGGATTTACCTTAGTTTGAATCGCCATTTCTCTTACTGAAGGAAGCTTGTCTCCTGGGAGCAGCTCCTTCCTGACCAGCCTATAAAAGATCTGATCAGCGATCTGCAGATAAATCGGTTTCGAGGATTGGAATTGATTGTCCATATTTACACCTCTACTTTACGATCAAGCAGTTTTGAAGCCATAATGAGCAGCAAGAATGTGATGACTAAAGTAATAGGCAACCCTAGCACAGACAGATGGATAGGTTTTAATTCCAATCTCCAAACATTGTGGAAGTGGAAATCAAAATTGCAATAGACTGTTACAGGCCAGAAATGCTTTTGAGATTCAACCAAAGGGCTTATGATGTATTCATCGAAGAATAACCACACTGCAACCAACAGAACCATCGCAGCCCACCGCATTCCGCGCCAATTTTTGAGAGAGTGAAAAACAGTCCAAAACACAATGACTGTTACTGACATATCTAACGAAGAAATAAGCCCATACATATTCAGCAAAGCCACTGTACTCGTTATATCAACTTGATGCTCCAGCAGATTTTTTACAAAGAGCATATGATACATCCATATGCCATAGGCTGTTAATGCCAACTGAATCACAAATTGATAGAGCAAAGATGCTGCCAATTTAGAAGAAAACAGCCAGAAGCCGCCATTTGGATTGTACAGCCAAAGCTGTGATTTCCCTTCCTTGCGAAGGTGATAAAACACAAAAACAGGAGATAAGAAAAGCAGAAAAAAAGCAACTGCAACAAAAAAACCAAAAATGACTAGAGGTTCTTTCGTGCGAGAAGCTATAATATGGCCTGTTCCCAATAAGAAAATGATTCCGCACATCCATACTAGCAGCCACATTCTTGAAAGCTTGATATCTTTCTTTAATAAACCTAAAAAAGAATTCATGTCTTTACCTCCCAGAAAAAACCCTCGGTGTATGAGTAACATAGTACACTAGATCAAGATGGAATACAACATATTCCATGGATTTATTTGATAAAAACCGAATTGATGGAAACAGCAAAAAAGGCAAACCCGCATGAGAAAACGGATTTGCCTTTTTCATTACTTTTTCTTATTTTTCATAGAGAGCAGCGCATCACGATAGCTGCGGTCCTGCATTTTGTCACTTTCCTCAGTGACCTCTTCTTCTGCATGAACTTCATCAGAATGCTTAAACTTTTGCAGCGCCTGCCTGTAAATATCATCACCCATTGTGTCACGCTTCTCTTTTGGAGAATCGTTTTTGACAACGGATGGCGTATGCTCGGCAGCCCTTGCTTCAGCAGGGTAATGCGCTTCGTTTTTTTCCTCTTCTGGAGGTGCGATTCTATCGGTTGCTTCTTGCTTCTCAGGTCCAGGTGAGGCGTTGCGGACGTTAAATGTAATAAGGGCCGCAATGACAATGACAGCAGCAATTATTGCTATAATAATGGCCATTTCAACCTCTCCTTACTGTCCTGCTGTTAGGTTTCCTGTAACTTGGCTGACACGTCTTCCCAACGCGCGTCCAAGCTGAATACCTTCCTCAGACATTAACTCATCACTGTCTACCGGACAAGTGACACCTGCTCCGTAATAAGAGCCATAAAGTGCGTTTTCAGGCACGTTGCCAGGCAGTCCGACAACAATCATGCCTTGGTGGAACATCGGCGTGATTAAATTGTGCATTGTCATTTCCAAGCCGCCGTGTGTTGTTGCCGTTGTGCAGAAGACAGCACCGACTTTGTTGATCAGCTCGCCTTCAGCCCACAAGTAGCCAAGTCTGTCGATCCAAGTTTTAAGACCGGAGCTGATTGTTCCGAAATGCCCTGGGCATCCCCAAATAATCGCATCCATATCTTTAAGCTTGCGGATATCAGCCTGATCTACATGGTCGATGAACACTTCAGCCGCGTCGTTTTCTCTCGCGCCTTCAGCAATCGCTTCTGCAAGCACTTTAGTATGTTCGCCTTCACTATCATACACTACATAAATTTTCATTCAGGAAACCTCCCTGTACAGATTAAGATTCCTTAGCTTCTTTTGGAGCAGGAAGTAATGAAAGCTCCTCTTTTTTCTTCTTACGCAATTTATCTTTTCTGACGTCACGCAGGAAGATACTTAAAATCAAACCTGCTACACAGAATAAGGTTGCCCACATAAAGGCATCATTTATCCCCATGACATTGGAATCGAGTGACGCGTGTTTATAAATATGTGAGTACACATATGTTTTCGCCGTATCATAAGACACATTCATATTCACCATTAAATTCGAAACTGCATTTTGGAACGCATGGAGGAAGTTCGGGTCCGCCGTGCTTGTTTTATCTGCAATTTGTGAATAATGGAATGTCGTCCGGTTTGTATAAATCGTCGTAATTAAACTTGTTCCGATTGATCCGCTGATTTGGCGAAGCGTGTTGCTCATCGCCGTTCCGTGGCTGTTCAGACGGGCAGGAAGCTGGTTCATCCCGGCTGTCATGACTGGCATCATTAAGAGAGACATACCAAATGCACGAATTGAATAGATCAGCATGATGTGTGTATATGGTGTATCAATTGTCAATTGCGTGTATTGATAGGTTGTTACCACTGTCACGAGAAGCCCGATAATCGCAAGCGGTCTCGGTCCGAATTTATCGAACAAAATACCTGAGATCGGTGACATAATCAGCATAACGATCGCACCCGGAAGCAGAAGCAGACCGGATTGAAGCGCCGTAAAGCCGACCAGGTTTTGCAGATAGATCGGTAAAAGGAACATACCAGTGTAAAGTGCCACTGTAATAATGATATTAATGACACTCGAGAGTGAGAAAATGTCATATTTAAACACTCTGAAATCAAGCATCGGATCATCATGACGCAATTGCTGAACAACAAAAGCAACAATTGCAATGGCTCCGATAATAACTGTAGACAATACAATCGGGTCGGTCCAGCCGTCAGATCCGGCTTCACTGACCCCGTATAATAAGGAGGCGAATCCGACAATCGAGAGGATTGCGCCAAGAGTATCGAGTTTGATTTTTTGCGGCTCCACCATATTTTTAAAGATGAAGAAAGCCACAATGATAACAATTGCGCCGATCGGCACAAGTCCGTAAAACATAATGCGCCATGTATAATGCTCAATAATCCACCCGGAAAGAGTCGGGCCGACCGCTGGAGCAAACATCATCGCTAGCCCGAAAATCCCCATTCCTTTCCCCCTGCTTTCAGGCGGGAAAATTAACAGAATGGTTGTCATAACGAGCGGCTGCAAGATACCTCCGCCCACGGCCTGAATCAAACGGCCGATCAGCATTGTAGAGAAGTTAGGTGCGATACCGCAGACTAACGTACCGAGCGTAAAACAAAACATCGCGACGAGAAAGAGACTCCGCTGGCCAAATCGTGTAATCAGGAAAGCAGATAACGGAATCAATACACCGTTAACAAGCATGTAACCTGTTGTCAGCCACTGAATCGTCGTTGCACTTACGCCAAATTCAGTCATTAAGTGCGGCATTGCAACATTAAGCAGTGTTTGGTTTAGGATTGCCAAAAATAAACCCGCCATTAGCACAATCAGCAATGACATAGGGTTTTTTGCATTTTTTTCTTTGCCTGTAGCCATCTAAGACAACCTCCTTTCATGGTTTGATGACTGATCTGTTTTACTCAGAAATTTTAACAGATGCATTCATTCCAGGAAGCACCTTATCAGATGGGTTTTTGATTGAAATTTTCACAGGAATTTTTTGTGTTACTTTTGTGTAGTTTCCGCTTGAATTTGTAGAAGGAAGCATATCAAAAGTTGAGTTAGTCGCATAGCCAATTTCTTCTACAGTACCGTCAAATGTTGTATCAGGGTCTCCGTCAACTACTACGTCTACACTATTTCCTACTTCAATATCCGCAATATCTGTTTCTTTAATATTTGCTGTGATGTATAGGTTATCCATGTCAATCGTTTGTGCAATTGTTGTACCAGCTTGTACGGTTTGTCCGTTTTTCACTTCGTTTTTCACAATTGTTCCATCCATAATGGATTTTACGTCAACAGTTTGTTCGCCTTTGATTTTTGCAACTGTATCGCCTTTTTTCACTGTTTTTCCTTCATCCAGATCCCAGTCAGATACTTTACCTGCTGCTGGAGCAGTAATAGCAGCCATATCGCCCGCTACTTTTGCTTCATCTGTTTTTACGTAGTTTGTGCTTTGATAATAGTAGTAAGCACCTCCAGCTATAATTGCAAGAACAACAATCAAACCGATAATGTTGGTCAGAATTAAACGTCCTCTGTTCATTTTGTTTTCTCCTTTCGTTTCATCCTCTATCATTTTGCGGAAAGCTGGTGAAAATATGTGAGAAGTTTTTAATTACCGCTTTTTTCTGAACAGCCTTCAGCAAGCTTCGTTAAGCTTCCGGCTAGTTTGCGCAAATACTGCAGCTGGGAGGTATCAAGCTTTTGGTACAAGCCCGCACCCATTTTTGCATATTGCACAGCGGCTTTTTCTATCAGTTCTTCCCCCTCTTCGGTTAACTGAATCATGACGATACGGCGGTCATCCGGACTGTCATATCGATTCATCAATTGGCGCTTATACAGAATATCTGTCATCCGCGTCACAGAAGCAGGCTTAAGATCAAGCGACATTGCCAGCTTGCTTAGCGGGGTGCTTCCGCTTTGATGAATTTTAAACATCAGCAAATATTGAAGGACTGTAATATCAAAAGGCTCAAGCACAATCTCCAATATCTTCTTCTGTTTTTTATATATCGCCCGAGACGTATCGAAGAGCTGTTCAAAAGTGAGCAAAGCACGTTCTGATTCAGTCAACTCCTTTTCACCTCATTCCTCAATAATAGTTCACAAGATAAAATATTAATAAATGAAAGAAGATTTGTCAAAGGAAAAATTTCTTTTTCTCCCGTATTTTTTTCGCAAGCGTTTTCTTGCTTTTATTAAATAAAAAAAAGCCCTGAAATGGGCTTTTCATTACGAAAATTGATGGCTTACACCAGACTCTTCATTTCTGAAAAAGTTCTTTAGAGCCTGAAAAACATCAGATTTCTGTTTTAAAATATAGTACTTAAATTTCTCATCTTTTACATTTTTATATGCAGACATTAACGTTGAATGCCTGTTGTACTGATTGACCTCGCCGTAACAGAATAGATTGGCCTTCTTCATAATATCATTGACCAGTTTCACACAGCGCGCGTTATCAGATGTTAGGTTGTCACCGTCAGAAAAATGAAACGGGTAAATGTTATAGCGGGCGGGATTGTACTTTTCATCAATAAGCTCAAGCGACTTCCGATATACGGAAGAACAAATTGTTCCGCCGCTTTCTCCCTTTGAGAAAAAATCCTCCTCCGAGACCACTCTTGCTTCTGTATGATGGGCAATAAATTCAATTTCCACAGTCTCGTATTTCGTACGCAAAAAACGGGTCATCCAGAAAAAGAAGCTTCTGGCCATGTATTTTTCCCAAACCCCCATACTGCCGCTTGTATCCATCATGGCTAAAACGACGGCTTTTGATTCGGGCTTTGTGATGTCATTCCACGTCTTATATTTCAGGTCCTCCGGATAAATTGGATAGAACGACGGTTTTCCTGACATTGCGTTTCGTTTAAAGGCTGACATCATCGTTCTTTTCTTATCAATATTACCGGTTAACCCTGTTTTACGGATATCATTAAACTCGATATCTGTATGAATGATATTGTCCCGCTCTTTTTGCTGGAGATTCGGAAGCTCTAATTCTTTAAAAAGCGCTTCTTCTAAATCCATTAATGAAACTTCCGCTTCATAATAATCCTCGCCTGCCTGATCACCGGCACCCTGCCCTTTTCCAGGCCCTTGTTTTTTGTCTGAACCATCCCGGGCCACAACATCTCCAACCTGGCTCTCGCCGTCTCCTTGCCCTACATGTTTATTTTTATCATAGTTATAACGGATTTTATACTCATCAAGTGAACGGATTGGGATCTTCACTACATCTTTTCCATTAGACATAATAATGCTTTCCTCAGTTACGAGGTCCGGAAGATTGTTTTTGATCGCTTCCTGCACTTTTTTCTGGTGGCGCTGCTGGTCATCGAAGCCTTTGCGATGGAGGGACCAGTTTTCCTCAGAAATCAAAAAATGGCCGCTGTCATTTTGGGACATGAATTCCCCTCCTTAACCATTTGTGGTCGTGATACATACGTATTCCGGCTTGTGCCAGATTATGAAACAAGTCTTTCGAAAAGATTTATATTCATCATATGCATAAAAGCACATTTAATTGACAAACTATTTAGAAAATGGGACAAAATAACCCGCCCTATTCGGACGGGTCACGTTGTTTATCGGTTCAGCAGGCTGCCGACATATTTCAGCAGCTCATTGGCGCTCGTCGAGTTGTAGCCGTGCTCATCAATTAAACGGGCCACGACTTCATTTACCTTTTTCAGCTGCTGCTCATCCGGCGTTTTTGTTGAGGTCGTAATTTTAACGACATCCTTCAGATCAGCAAACAGCTTTTTCTGAATAGCTTCACGCAGTCTTTCATGGGAATTGTAATCAAACCGCTTGCCTTTTCTCGCATAGGCTGAGATGCGGATTAAAATTTCTTCGCGGAACGCTTTTTTGGCGTTTTCCGAAATGCCGATCTGCTCTTCGATGGATCTCATCAGCTTTTCGTCAGGGTTCATTTCCTCTCCTGTCAAAGGATCACGAAGCTTGTTTTTATTGCAATAGGCCTCTACGTTATCGAGGTAATTGTCCATAAGTGTTTTTGCTGATTCTTCATATGAATACACAAACGCTTTTTGAACTTCCTTTTTCGCAATATCGTCATATTCCTTGCGGGCGGCAGAAATAAAATTCAAATACCGCTCCCTGTCCTCGCTTGAAATTGATGGGTGCTGATCAAGACCTTCTTTTAAGGAGCGAAGGACATCGAGAGAATTAATCGATTCCATATTTTTTCTGATAATCGTTGAAGAAATCCGGTTGATCACGTACCGCGGATCAATTCCGCTCATGCCTTCATCATTATATTCTTTTTTCATATCCTCAACGTCGACAGAGTTATATCCTTCCACACTTTCCCCATCATACAGTCTCATTTTCTTGACCAGATCAATATCCGACCGCTTCGGCTCTTTTAACCGGGTAAGGATTGAGAACATCGCGGCGACCTTCAACGTATGCGGGGCAATATGAACATCCGCCACATCGCTTTCTGCAATCATTTTTTCATAAATTCTCTCTTCCTCAGACACTTTTAAATTATAAGGAACCGGCATCACGATGATTCTTGAGTGCAGGGCTTCATTCTTCTTATTAGAAATAAATGAGCGATACTCCGTTTCATTCGTGTGAGCCACGATCAGCTCATCAGCAGAAATTAACGCAAACCGCCCAGCTTTAAAATTCCCTTCCTGTGTCAAGGAAAGCAAATGCCAGAGAAATTTCTCATCACATTTCAACATCTCCTGAAACTCCATCATCCCGCGGTTCGCTTTATTCAGCTCTCCGTCAAACCGATAAGCGCGCGGATCTGATTCTGAACCGTACTCGGCGATTGTTGAGAAATCAATACTCCCCGTCAAATCGGCAATATCCTGAGATTTCGGATCAGAGGGACTGAATGTTCCAATTCCCGTACGCTTATCTTCTGAAAAGAAGATGCGCTCCACCTTCACATCCTCAATTCTTCCTCCGTACTCTTCCTCCAGCCTCATGACATTTAAAGGAGAAAGACTTCCTTCTATTCTAATGCCGTATTCTCTGTAAAAGTCATCGCGTAAATGATGGGGGATTAAATGTAGAGGGTCCTCGTGCATCGGGCAGCCTTTAATCGCATATACAGCGCCATTATCTGTCAGCGTGTACGCTTCGAGACCTTTTTTAAGCATTGTGACCAGCGTGGATTTACCGCCGCTCACAGGCCCCATCAGCAATAGAATCCGCTTTCTGACATCTAGACGTTTGGCAGCCGGATGAAAATACTCTTCCACAAGACGCTCCAGAGATTCTTCAAGCCCGAACAGCTCGCGGTCAAAAAAACTGTACTTCTTGCGCCCGTCAATCTCCTCTATCCCGCTGTCTTTTATCATATTAAAAACTCGAGAATGAGCAGATTGCGCGACCATCGGATTTTCTTTAATAATCTCCAAATAATCGGCGAAAGTTCCTTCCCATTTCAGCCGCTGCTCTTCCTCTCTGTACTTTTCAATTTTCTTTAATATATCCATAAGGACCTCCTCTATCATGTTTGATACACTATGCAAATAAGGTACTTTGATACAATCTATGCCGCCATCTCGTGATACATGCTTTGGTTTCTTAAAAATAAAGATACTTATACATCGTTGACAAGGCAGACTGCGACCGTTCATAATAAAGAAAAATACAGAATCATCCAGACTCGGACAGCACGGAAAAATTGAAGAGGGGGAGAGACGGTGAAAACAATCATCATGATGGGTGTCATTGTCACTTTTTTAGTATCAATTTTTACCGCAGGATACGAAAGCAAGCCTGGAAAAGAATAAAAAAGGGTGCTCCTGAAAGAGCACCCTTTTTGTATAACAGAACAATGTTTTACAGTTTTGTTTTTTCTTTAATCTGTGAATGCGGATCGCATTCATATTTGTTTTCGTACTCAATTGTTCCGATACTGCATCCCGGCCCGATGATCACTTCTTTTCCCCTGACGACTGCCGCTTCGGTATTCTCCAAATAAACCCGATCGCCTTCTATGACATCGGCGATCAGCTTCACTTTCTTCCGGTTAAAAAAACTCGCGCGTCTTTTCACTGTAATTGTTGTTCCGCCGATTTCCTGCACATGGCTTATATCATGGCTCAATCCCAGCTTGATCTCACCCGAATTTAATAACCCCGATACATCAACACAGCCTGTGACATGGAACATTTCTGTTTCACAATCACCTTTTACGCTAAGCTTCCCTTTCACATCGCAGGATTCTCCAGTCATATTCCCGCCAATTTCAGTCTGGCCTTTCAGATTGAATCGATCAAATTGAAGTGAGCCGCTGACTTTCATTATCCCATATATATTGATTTTGCCGGCAGTCAGATCGCCTTTACATTCACTTTCTCCGAGCACACGCAGCCGCTCAGTCTCTGCTTTTCCGAGAAAAAGGCCCGTTCCGTATATGCGGCAGCCTACAGCAGACAACCCTTCTCCAACTATACCTTCTCCTTTGATGCTGACATTGTGATACGCGCCTCCTGCGGCATGCCCAGCGCCATATAATTTTAAATTTCCCAGTTTTGTTGTCTCCATTACGATCCTCCTTACAACTTTGTGGATGTTTCAACCGATGCGCTTGGATCACAGGTATAGTCCCCGCTGTATTCGACAGTTTCAATCTGGCAATCCGGGCCGATGATCACTTTATTTCCGCGCACGGTTTTCGCCTTTGTATTTGTCAATTCAATCACGTCACCTTCGATCAGCTCTGCTGTTAGAACAGGCTGCGGCATCAATCTGAGCAATGTCAGCATTCCTTTTCTGCAGGTCACTTGAAGATGGCGGCAGCCGATCTCCCGCGCATAGCTTTCCCCTGCAGAAAGCTTAATGATCACCTGGTCTGCATTTAAAAGCCCGCTGATTTTGCATTTCCCTTCTGATTGAAAGGTTTCTGTTTCACAATCTGCTTCCATGACAACTTTTCCGCTAATGTCAATGCCATCAGCCTTGACAGTGCCGCCAAATGTTGATGATCCAGCGATTTTCAATTGTTTTGCAGATACCTCTCCTTGAATAAAACCAGTGCCATTCATCCGGATAGATTCTGCTTCAACGTCTCCATGTATCTTTCCTGAACCGCTGATGGTTACCGCTTTCGCTTTGACGCTGCCGTCAGCTTTTCCGTTTCCATTAAAAGAAAAAGTGTCACACTCCACGTCCCCGGCCACTGTCCCGCTGCCATTAATCTCAACAGATTGAAATGTTCCTCCCTTTGAACTTCCTGATCCGTTTATCACCAGCTTTTCCACTACATCCATCGATGGCCCTCCTGCATAAATGTTGTTTTTAATTCCTCTGAAGCTTTTAATAAATCTACCCGTTCCACAACCTTTACGGATGATTCAAACAAAATGCTGTCCGCCACAGCCGCTATAAAACAAGTTGTGACACCGAGCTTGCGGAGCACGATCAGCTCCGTCTGTTTTTCAATCTCTTCAGTATCATGCTTCTTTAATACCTCTGCAGCCATTTTTGCTTCTGCAAGGCTGACATTTCCAGACTGCAGCAGTCCCTCAAGCACATACAGCGAAAGCAAATCGCTGGATGAGAAAACCGGACTTCCTCCGTCTTCTGAATAGGCTTCAAGAGCAGGCCTTGAAACCAAACCTTTATGAAGCAATTCATCAGCGGTCATGCTGACATCCTTCATTTTCGGCGACAGCATTTCCCTCATTTCATCCAAAGACAAATTTTCTTTCATCTTTTGAATCATTGATATACGCTTTAAAATCTCCTCTCTCGGAAAAAACGTCTCTTGCCCTGTAAATGTGGATTTACGAATAAACCATTCCTCAGGTATTAAGTTTTTCCGCTTCCATCGATACAGCTGACCGTATGAAATCGATGTTCTTTCAAGTAATTCTTTTTTAGAGATTAATTGTTCTTCCATAAGTCCAGCTCCTTTGATGGGTACATTGTAACATAACACTGTTACGTTGTTAAGCCCAAAAACGAAACAAAGCATTTCAACATCCGTAAAAAAACCCGCCCATCATCGATGAGCGGGTTTTTTCACTATTTTAAATCACGGTAATTTTGCTGGCGCAGCGCTTCATAAACAAGAATCGCGGCAGTATTGGACAGATTTAACGATCTGACGTGCTCTGTCATCGGAAGACGCAGGCAGCGGTCCATATTATTTTGAATTAAATCCTTTGGCAAACCGCTTGTTTCTCTTCCGAACACGAAGAAATAATCCTCGTCAAGATCAGTGTAATCAAATGATGTATGAGACTGCTGGCCAAATTTTGTAATAAAGAAAAACTGGCCTTTTTCATATGCCTCAAACAATTCTTCTAACGAATCATGATACACAACGTTAACAAACTCCCAATAATCGAGTCCGGCACGCTTCAGCATTTTATCATCCGTTGAAAAGCCGAGCGGACGAATCAGGTGTAGCGTTGTATTGGTTGCTGCACAAGTACGTGCAATATTCCCTGTGTTAGCGGGAATTTCTGGTTGATATAAAACGACATGTAATGCCACAATGTTCACCTCTGTTTTTCTTATCCGCCCATCATTATAACATTAATTACTCTTTTGTCGTATCATCAACGATATGAAAAAAGGCATATCGTATTGACTGCGTGTATGCCGTAGAATCCTCATATGACCAATACCTCATCCTGCTGTCATAGGTCTGGGCGTTGACAAGCGGCATATTGCCTTTGTCCTTTGCCACGACAATCGTTGTATGATTAAAGCGGCCGTCTCCTTCGAAGTCATAGCAAATCACATCGCCCGGCATCAGTTCTTCCGCTGATTTCACCCGCACCGCACGCAGTCCGGCCTTTGAATTCGACAAATACATTTTCATAGAGTGCGCCACCGTCCAGCTGTAGCTCCATGAGCTTTGTTTCATCCACCAGCCTGATCCCCTGTTCGGATGACCGCGCATCGGCGCGCCTCCTGCATGAAGACACTGAGAAATAAAATTTGTACAGTTATCGCTGAAATTTTTATAAGCAGGATTGCGCTTGTTCCAAAATTTCTCGGCATATTGGACAGCGCCGAGACGATCGTATTGAAAAGCCCTGCCAAACGCTTCTCTTTCCTCTTCAGCTTCAGAATAGTCAATAATACTGGTCCCTTCATGAAATCCAGCCGGCTTTTTCGCAATTTCCTGATCACTAATCAAAATGTGATCATACAGGAAAGCCATTCGCTCCTCTATGTGCTCTTCTATATACAAGCTGTCATCTTGTTCCTTACACACGTATTCGTAATGGATGGTATACGAAAGGCAGGTCGTTCCGTCATCCTCAACCCGCACATGATTAATCACGGCCTTTGCTTTCGCTTTTATGATGTCAACTTTACGTTTTTCCAGAAGCTTTTTCTTACGCTCCATGACTTTAAGGTCTCCGACTTGAGACTCCTGTCTCATAGCATGCCCGTTAACCAGAAAGCCCAGCCGCTCCTCCGCTAATTGTTCTAAAATGTACTTCAAGCTCACCCCACCCGCCATACTTTTTTATAGAGAAAAAACACTTGGATGATCTCAAGTGTTTTTTCCTTCTGCTCTATACGTATGTCAGGACAGGCCTTGTTTAGTCATGCCTGAAGCTTTTAGCAACTCAATTCCTTTTTCAATTTCCAGCTTTGCCTCTTCATCCTTCTCTTTTTCCAGCGCTTTTTCAAGCTCTTCCGCGTAGGCGGGGTCTCCGATTTTTCCGATTGCCCATGCGGCTGTCCCCCTGATGACAGGACGCGGATCCTTGTGCATCAGTTCCGTCAATTCAGGCAGTGCGGAAGCATCCTTAAAATGCGCAAGCGCGAGAATGGCGTTTCGCTGAATCGGTTTTTTCCCGCGCCAAGAACCTGAGACATGCCCGAATTTCTCCTTAAATTCCCGATTACTGATGGTCAAAAGCGGCTTCAATAACGGTTTGGCAATCTCAGGATCAGGCTCCATTTCCGGATGTAGATGAAAATCCTTCCCTTTATTGAGAGGGCATACCGTTTGGCACGTATCGCACCCGTACAGGCGGTTTCCGATTTTTGTCCGGAATTCATTAGGCAAAAATCCTTTTGTCTGGGTCAGAAAAGAGATGCAGCGCTGCGCATTAAGCTGCCCGGGATTAACCAGTGCTCCCGTCGGACAGGCGTCCAAACATTTCGTGCAGGACCCGCACATATCTTCAATCGGCACATCAGGCTCAAAAGGGATATTTGTGATCATTTCCGCCAAATACACATAAGAGCCATACTCGGGTGTTGTGATCATACAGTTTTTCGCACTGAATCCGATTCCGGCACGTTCCGCAACGGCGCGATCAGACAATTCACCTGTATCAACCATTGACTTCGTTCTGATATCCTCATGCTTGCTTTTTAGAAAATCCTCCAGCAGATCAAGCTTTTCCCTCAGCACATCATGATAGTCTTTTCCCCAGGAAGCTCTGCAAAAAATGCCCCTGCGCTCAGTTCTCGTGCTTCTCGGCGCATCCTTCATTCTGGAAGGATATGCGAGAGCAATTGCCACTATTGATTTCGCTTTCGGCAAAAGAAGCTTCGGCGTCACCCTTTTTTCGATATCCGGCTCTTCAAAGCCGGAGAGATAGCCGAGTGATTCTTGAAGAATCAAACGGTCTTTTAAACTGTCAAAAGTATCAGCAGTCGTAAAACCAATCTTGTCCACGCCAATGCTTTTCGCGTATTCAATTAATTCTTCTTTGAGCTGATAAACGTTCATGTTTTGCACAGCCTCCTTTCTTTGTGATAAAACGATACAGCGTTTATAATAGGTTGATATCACGTAACTGGAGTGAATGCTAGTGAATATCAAACTTGATTCTGTTATTACTGAACGTGCGGCCGGCTTACATGCAGCTGCTGTCATTTATGAGAATATCGAAGTCGGCTCCTCACCGCAAATGCTGAAAGGCAGACTCCGCCTGTTTCAAGAATCCTTGTTTTTCGACTATGCGGACGGCGGTATATCCGATGAATCCTTCGTCAAGGAATGGCAGAAACTCTTTAAACAGCTTAACCCTTCATTTGAGGGAGAAACAACCCCAATGGAGGACATGCTGGTCCCGATATCCAAGGAACAATTCATGGAAAGTAAAGACTCGGCCCATGACACAATCGATTTTTTCGCATTAAAATATTCTCTGCCTATTATGATTTATGATGCCGGAAAGCTTCATGAGCCGGTCCGGATCTCATTGGGAGAAAAAGAAAACATACTGCTTTTCTCTGATGAAAACGGCATTTTTGGCGATTTCAAAAACAGCGTCAACCACTATCCCGTTTCAAACGAGACTAAGAATATGCTGCAAATCATTTTTTTCCCGCCATCGATTGAGAAAAGCAGCGCTGTTAACCTCTTATCATCATTAACGAAAATGTTTGAACAAATTCACGGCGGCACCCATACAGTACATTGGCTTACGTAAAAGAACACGAATGTCGTGTTCTTTTTTACATAAAAAAACGCAATACTTCGTTTATCTGAGAAACGAAACACTGCGTTAATAACGTATGTATGGAGCGGGTGATGAGAATCGAACTCACGACATCAGCTTGGAAGGCTGAGGTTTTACCACTAAACTACACCCGCATTTGCGATTGTCAGCAACAGTACCGCTCTGACTTTTTTTATATTACATGTTTATTTATTTTTCGTCAAGGGAATATAAAAATTTTGTCGAAAAAAAGTTATCTTTTTGTAAAGTTGTTAAGTTCTATTTACATAATGTTAAGTATACTATACAATATAATCAATCGAGATTGTGAAGGGGACAGACGTCATGATGAAAAATAAAGTAAAAGAGCTGAGGGCACGCTTCGGCTATTCTCAGGAAAAACTCGGAGAAACGGTCGGCGTCACAAGACAGACTGTGGCAGCGATTGAAAAAGGCGATTATGTTCCCTCACTGCTGTTAGCACTGAAAATCTGCAAAGCCTTCTCCATGAAAATGGAGGATGTCTTTTGGTTAGAGGAGGAAAACTAAGATGAGCATGAAAACAAAAGCAGCTTTTCACCTTGTTTTATTTGGCCTTGCATGCTGGGCGCTGATTTCATACTTTGAAGCCTCAGAAGGCATAGCATCTTTTTTCGGCACAAAGAGCGGCGGGATGGTATTTGAATTAAACCTCACCCCCTTTATTCTGTTTGTTGCGGCGTTTGCGGTTTATTTGTACTTACAGAAAAAAAGCCGCCCTGCCAGAAAGCAGCTTCTTCTGCCTGATGAGTTTGAAGAGCAGGATGAAAGAGAGCAGATGATGACGGCAAAAGCATGTCGCGCGTCATATATCGCTGTCTACTTCTCGCTGCCTGCCGCAGCGGTTCTTCTCATTTTTTATCCGCTTTTTCAATCGCGTATTCCGTTTTTCCCTATTATTATTGTGTTTATCATCATGATCATCCAGCACCTTTCCTACGTCATCTCTTTCAAGAAAAACGAAAAAAACTCCGGCGCGCTGTAATCGGCCGGAGTTTTTTCTTACCAGCTTGCTTTTTTCACACCGGGAATCTGGCCTTTATGGGCCAGCTCCCTGAAAGCGATTCTGGACATTTTAAACTTCCTCATATATGCTCTCGGGCGCCCCGTTACCATGCAGCGGTTGTGAAGCCTTCCCGGTGCTGAATCTCTTGGCAGCTTGCTGAGTGCCTCGTAATCTCCTTTTCCCTTCAACTCGCGTCTAATATCAGCGTATTGTTCAACAAGCTGTTGGCGTTTTAACTCTTTTGCCACTTTTGATTTTTTAGCCAAGTCGCATAGCCTCCCTTTTTAAATCGAAATTGTTACGATTTAAAATGTATCATGCACCATTCAAAAAAGCAAGCATACCGCTTTGTAAAACAGACGGCCTGAAGCCGCCCATTCTAATGATGCAATTCCACATAATACAGTAACGCATCTTGATGCTTTATGAGCTCTTTTTTATGTTCAGAGGTGTGCATTGTCTCGTCAGTCCCTCTAATACTGCTGCCGATCAAAGCAGGCTTCTCGAAAGTAATCGGTTCCGGCGATGAAATATTCTGAGTCATTTCCTGTGTTGTGCTATCGTCGCGTTTCACCGATGAATCAGCCGCTATATTTCCCTGTTTATCCACAATGCCAAAATGAATGGTGGTATGTTTATTCTTTCCTTCCCCCTCTTCCTTCTCAAAATAAACAAATTGTATGGTATCGGGTTTTTCCTCTGAATAATCTGCACTAGCCGGTCCAAACCTCTCAACATGCTTTCCCTTTTGATAATGTTCGATGTACATGTCAGCTGAAGAAATACCTTCACCGATATTGACGGCTTCGGCAGTGAATGCCTGTGAAGCTGCGACATCCATTCTGTTTTTTTCAAGATCTGATATGTCCGCCGCTTTGATTTCCATCTGTTTTGAATGTCCGCATGCTGACAGCATAGCTATGAGGCAAATGACTGCCGCGCTTCTCAATGTTTTCAGAAAAAAAGCCCCCTTTTTTTGAATATCATACCATGTTCGGGGGGCTGTATTTTAGTTAAACTCATGCATTTTTCTCTTTGACAAAATAAGTGTTTCCTACCGCTTCTCCCCTTTTGTTCTGAAGCTTTCTCGTCCGATCATTTTCAAACGGCAAAAGCGGAAATACAAGCTCTGCAAAATAATACGCTTCTTCTAAATGCGGATAGCCTGAGAATATAAACGATTCTATGCCGAGTGCCTGGTACTCCGCTATCCGGTCGGCAATCGTCTGCGGATCACCGACAAGAGCTGTTCCTGCCCCTCCTCTGACCAGGCCGATCCCCGCCCACAGATTCGGACTGATTTCAAGCTTCGTCCGATCGCCTTGATGAAGGACGGCCATCCGCTGCTGGCCTGAAGAGTCGTAACGGCTCAAAGCTGCCTGCGCTTTGGCAATGGTGTCATCATCCAAGTGGCTGATCAAGCGCTCAGCCGCTTCCCACGCCTCTTGTTCAGTTTCACGGGCAATGACATGCAGCCTAATGCCAAATCGAACGGATCTTCCTTCTTTTGCCGCTTGCTTTTTGACTCTCTCTATCTTTTCTTTTACTTGTTCAGGCGGCTCCCCCCATGTCAAGTACACGTCTGTATGCTTTGCGGCAGCTTCAATTCCAGCCTGTGACGAACCACCGAAATAGATGGGCGGATGCGGCTCTTGCTGCGGCGGGAAAAGCAGATTGCTGTTTTCCACTTTTATATGCTTTCCTTCATAGGAAACCGTTTCTCCCTGCAAAAGTCTCCGCCAAACGGTTAAAAATTCGTCTGTTGCCTCGTAGCGCTCATCATGGCTGATAAACAGGCCATCGCCTGCCAGCTCATACGGATCGCCCCCTGCCACAACGTTGATCAGCAGCCGCCCGTCTGAAATGCGGTCTAGGGTGGATGTCATTCTGGCTGCCAGAGAAGGCTGCATTAAACCAGGTCTTACCGCGACTAAAAACTTTAAGTCCTTTGTTTCTCCTGCCAGTGCCGACGCTGTAAGCCACGGGTCTTCGCACGATCTTCCCGTTGGCAGAAGAACTCCTGTATATCCCAGCCTGTCTGCCGCCTGGGCGACTTGTTTAAAGTAAAGATGATCCGCAGTCCGTCCATCACTTTCAGATCCTAAATATCTCGCGTCTCCATGAGTCGGTATAAACCAAAGAATTTCCATATTCATCTCCCCTTTATATCTTTTATCCTTCGTAGCTGTTTCTCCACTTTAACAGCTTTCGTTCCAGCAGCCTGACGAAGGAATCCGTCAGCTTTCCAACCACTGCAAAAATGATAATCCCTGCAAAGACTTTATTTGTTTGTGAAAACTGTCTCGCATCCATGATCATATAGCCGACTCCCGAGCTTGAACCCATCAGCTCTGCCACAACGAGCCCGAGCCATGCAATGCCGAGCGATAAGCGAATGCCTAGCAATATATTGGGCAGGGCTGCCGGCAATATCACTTTGGATATCTGCTGATGCCATTTAAATTCAAGCACCCGGGCGACTTCAAACAGCTTCGCGTCAACCCCGCGGATGCCGTTAAACGTATTGATATAGACAGGAAAGAAGGCACCGAGCGCAATCAGCAAAATTTTAGATACTTCGTCAAATCCGAACCATAAAATAAACAGCGGCGTGACGGCCAGATGAGGTACGGTTCTAAGCATTTGCAACGACGGATCAAGATACAGCTCCGTCCGTTTGGAGAATCCAGCCAAAATCCCGATCATCAATCCAAGCCCCGCGCCAAGCAAAAAACCAAGTGCCGCCCGATAAATGCTGATTTGCAGATGGCCGAACAGTTCGCCGGACAAAATAAGCTCCTTAAAGGTCAGAACAATCGTAACAGGTGTAGGCAGCACTGTAGCGGACACAACCCCCAGCCCGCCGATGACCTGCCAGATGGCAATGATGACAGCGGGCAGTAAAAGCCCCTTCATCCAGCCGTATCTCTTCCTTCCGGGCTTTTTTCGCACCGCTTCCGCATTCGTTTTGGGCAGCGAGCCCGCAGCCTCTGCTTTCATCATTGATCACCTCCTGAGGAATGTTCCTTTAATGCTTTTTTGATAAAAGTGTTATCGACAACATCCTTCACATCAATCTTCTTATCTATCGCCTTTGTTCGAAATTGAAAATCTGCTGTTTCCTGCTGCGCTTTCACAATGTCGTCACTGATGACCTCATTCAGAGGTTCAGTATTTTTCAGCACATTTTCGACGACCTTTTTATCGAGATCTTTAATGTCAGAATACAAGTCCGCTGCTTCATCCAGATGTTCCTTTTGCCATACAACGGCTTTATTAAACACCTTCAGAAAACGGACCACTTCGTCTGGATGCTCCTCTGAAAACTTTGTTCTTACTAAAGTAAAACCCGGTGAATATAAATCTGTGCTTTCTCCGTTCACAAGGATTTTTGCTCCGTGTTTCATTGTTTCTAAGGACAAGTACGGCTCCCAAATGGACCAGGCATCAACAGATCCGTTTTCAAATGCGGAAGCTGCTTCATCAGGCTGAAGCTGAATAATTGTCACATCGTTAGCTGACAACCCCACTTGATCAAGCGCTTTATACAAAAAATCAAACCCGCTGCTGCCTTTGGCGACTGCAATTTTCTTTCCCTTTAAGTCCTTAACGTCTTGAATGCCGCTGTTTTGATTGACAAGGATGCCGTTTGCTTTCAAACCGTCCTGTGACAAACCGATTTCTTTAAAGTCAATGCCTGCCGCCTGTCCAGCAATCACAGGCGAATTACCGACTTGAGAAAAATCAAGTTTGTCTGCCGCAAGGCCTTCAAATTGGGGCGGACCGCTTTGAAACTCCACCCATTTCACTTTGATGCCTTCTTTTTCAAATGCATCTTCGAACCAGCCTTTTTCCTTTGCGATCAAAAGCGGGCTTAAGCTTTGCTGAATACCAATACGAATTTCCTTCAATTGTTTGTGGTCACCGCTGGCTCCATTTGCTCCACAGCCTGCGAGCAGAAAAATAACGGCAACCAATACAATGAGTCCTTTTTTCATTTCCGCTTCCGCCCTTTCTATATCCCTGATCCTTCTGCGTACTCCAAATCTTCTGTTTTCTCGAATTCCGACAGCACTCTCTGTCTGATCGCTTGGAAATCCGGAGTCGTCCGGTTTCGCGGATACGCCAGGTGAATGGGCATCAGCTTATGGATTTTCCCCGGTTTGGCCTTAAGGATCGCAAGCTCATTTCCTAAATAAACAGATTCATCTATATCATGAGTCACAAGAATCATCGTTGTTTTTTTCCTCCTCCATATATCCAGCAGCACGTCCTGCAGGTGTTTTCTTGTAAAAGCGTCGAGTGCACCAAACGGTTCATCTAAAAGCAGCATCTCAGGCTCCCGCAGCAGGGCCCGGGCGATGGCTACTCTTTGTGACATGCCGCCTGACAGCTCGCGCGGATATGCTTTTTCCGATCCTTTCAATCTGACAATCTCGATCAGTTCATCCACCTTTTGTTTGACTTTTGGGTCCTTCAAATTCAAGTCGGCGGCAATATTCTGCTCAACAGTCAGCCAAGGAAAGAGGCGGTGTTCCTGAAAAATAAATCCTTGCTGAATACCCGGAGCTGTTACGCTGCGGCCGTTAATTTCAACACTCCCGTCATATTCAGAATCAAGCCCTGCAATAATCTTTAACAGGGTGCTTTTTCCGCACCCACTCGGTCCGATAAGCGTTAGAAATTCGCCTGGTGCGATTGATAATTCTATGTTTTCTAAGACCGTGTTTTTGCGGCCTTCTTGAACAAATGCCTTTTCTTTGATGCTGATGGTCACAGCCACTTTTATCCCTCTCTTTCTGCCAACCCCGCCTTCAAAAAAACAAAAAGGCCCCCATCTCTGTTCTTGTAGAGATGAGAGCCTTCGGCGGTCCGATCAGCTGCCCAATTGTTTTTTTGTTTGAATAACATGTTAATTCAAATTATTCCGATATGTCAACTATTTTTTAAATACGATTTTTGATATCCTTGTTTATCACTTACTCTGCTTGTTTCGCAAATAGAGAAGGAAAAATTATTTCTCCAAAAATTATTAAGTGTCATAGAAAGCTGTTACAACAAGGTTTTTCAACACTTTCGATACTAGATATCGATTAATAGAGATGACTATTTTATAATAATTATAAAATAATATTGACTTTTTACTTAGAGATGATATTATGTTCTTATAAATTCCAAGAGGTGATAACATGAGTTCAAATAAACTGACAACTAGCTGGGGCGCTCCGGTTGGAGATAATCAAAACTCAATGACTGCCGGTTCTCGCGGACCAACTTTAATTCAAGATGTACATTTACTCGAAAAATTGGCCCATTTCAACCGAGAACGTGTTCCTGAACGTGTTGTTCACGCCAAAGGAGCAGGCGCACACGGATATTTTGAAGTGACAAACGACGTAACTAAATACACGAAAGCCGCTTTCCTTTCTGAAGTCGGCAAACGCACACCGTTGTTCATCCGTTTCTCAACAGTTGCCGGTGAACTTGGCTCTGCTGACACAGTTCGCGACCCGCGCGGATTTGCTGTTAAATTTTATACTGAAGAAGGAAACTACGACATCGTCGGCAACAATACGCCTGTATTCTTTATCCGCGATGCGATTAAGTTCCCTGATTTCATCCATACACAAAAAAGAGATCCAAAAACACACCTGAAAAACCCTACGGCTGTATGGGATTTCTGGTCACTTTCACCAGAGTCACTTCACCAAGTGACAATCCTGATGTCTGACCGCGGAATTCCTGCAACACTTCGCCACATGCACGGCTTCGGAAGCCATACATTCAAATGGACAAATGCCGAAGGCGAAGGCGTATGGATTAAATATCACTTTAAAACGGAACAAGGCGTGAAAAACCTTGATGTCAATACGGCAGCAAAAATTGCCGGTGAAAACCCTGATTACCATACAGAAGACCTTTTCAATGCAATCGAAAACGGTGATTATCCTGCATGGAAACTATATGTGCAAATCATGCCTTTAGAAGATGCAAACACGTACCGTTTCGATCCGTTTGATGTCACAAAAGTTTGGTCTCAAAAAGACTACCCGTTAATCGAGGTCGGACGCATGGTTCTAGACAGAAATCCGGAAAACTACTTTGTAGAGGTAGAACAAGCGACATTTTCACCTGGAACACTCGTGCCTGGTATTGATGTTTCACCGGATAAAATGCTTCAAGGCCGACTGTTTGCTTATCATGATGCACACCGCTACCGTGTCGGTGCAAACCATCAAGCGCTGCCAATCAACCGCGCACGCAACAAAGTAAACAATTATCAGCGTGATGGACAAATGCGCTTTGATGATAACGGCGGCGGATCTGTGTATTACGAGCCTAACAGTTTCGGCGGTCCAAAAGAGTCACCTGAGGATAAGCAAGCAGCATATCCGGTACAAGGCATCGCTGACAGCGTAAGCTACGATCACAACGATCACTACACTCAAGCCGGTGATCTGTATCGTTTAATGAGTGAAGATGAACGTACCCGCCTTGTTGAAAATATCGTTAATGCTATGAAGCCGGTAGAAAAAGAAGAAATCAAGCTGCGCCAAATCGAGCACTTCTACAAAGCGGATCCTGAATACGGAAAGCGCGTGGCAGAAGGCCTTGGATTGCCGATTAAAAAAGATGCTTAATGTAGAAATGCAAAAACCCGCTGTAATCAGCGGGTTTTTTTCTATTTAGTTACACATTGCGTATGCTTCTCATCAATCTTCATATAAATTTCTTCCATGAGCTCCGCGCTGTTTATAATCTCTCGTTTGTTTTTTTCAATCAGCAGCTCAAGCGGCAAAATCTGATTCCCGTAGGTTTTTCGCTTTCTGAATCGTTTTCTCCCCTTTTCTTTTTTGACTCCCATCAATAATCCCTCCTTTTTCATACAAAAAAGGCCCTTATCTAAACGATAAGAGCCTTCGGTGTTCCGATCAGCGCGATAAATTTGAAAAATTTGTACTGACCATGTTAATTCATACAATACTGATCTGTCAACTATTTTTTAAGGGTGTTGACACTGTATCAGATTGCATCCCCGCTTTTTCCTTATACACTCTTTTCCCCTGACGCATAAGCTAGAGAAACTAGAATACGAAAGAAAGAGATGTGGGAGTGTGGAAAAGACAAAATTGACAGGACGTATCGTGACACGGGATGATCCGGACTATAACGAAGCAAGAACCAATATTAACCTAAGCTTAGAAAGGTATCCTGACATCATTGTGTTTTGCCAAAACAAACAGGATGCACTCAATGCGCTGAAATGGGCGCGTGAAAACCGTGTGCCTTTCCGTATTAGAGGCGGCAGACACAGCTATGAGAACTTTTCCCTTTTAAATAACGGTCTTGTTATTGATTTAAGCGAAATGAAAAAAATAACTGTGAATCAGGATAAAAAGCTGGCCTATATTGAAGCGGGGGCTGAATTGGGAGAAGTCTATCGGACACTCTGGCAATACGGCCTGACGCTTCCCGCAGGCACCATTGCTAATGTAGGGCTCACAGGTTTAACTCTCGGAGGGGGAATTGGACTTTTAACAAGGGCTGCCGGCCTTACTTGCGACAGCCTCGTGCAGCTTGAGATGATCGTAGCAGACGAAAAAGAGGGCGCTGATCTGATTACAGTCAGCTGTTCAAGTCATCCAGACTTATTTTGGGCGTCTCAGGGAGGCGGAGGAGGCAATTTTGGCATAGTCACCTCCATGACATTTAAAGCAGTGCCCATCTCTCAAGTGTCGATTTTTTCTATAACATGGGGATGGGATGATTTTGAGGAAGTATTTAACACGTGGCAGCACTGGGCTCCGTATACAGATGACCGGCTTACATCATCAATAGAGTTTTGGCCTAAAGAAGTAAACCGAATAGAAGCCATCGGCCAATTTGTCGGGCCAAAAACAGAGTTAAAAAAACTGTTAAAGCCTTTATTGAAAGCAGGAAGCCCAACAAGCGGAATGGTAAAAACAATGCCGTTCATCGAAGCGGTAACCTTTTTTAACAGCCCGGGAGGCAATCAGCCTCAAAAAATGAAACGCTCCGGCTCTTTCATTGAAAAGCCATTATCAGAACGTGCGATTTCAACACTAAAACACTTTTTAGAGCACGCTCCGAATCAAAACGCCAGTGTCTGGCAGCAAGCACTCGGCGGGGCAGCCGGACGGATCGCTCCCGACCAAACGGCATTTTATTATCGTGATGCAATCATCGCCCAGGAATACTTAACAAACTGGACATCTCCTGAAGAAAAAAGACAAAATGTCCGCTGGATTGAGGGGCTGAGAACGTCCCTTTCGAGAGAAACGATGGGAGACTACGTAAATTGGCCAGATATCGAAATCAGAAACTGGCCAAGAACATATTACGGCGAAAACGTTGAACGACTCCGCCGTGTCAAAACGAAATATGATCCAGAAAATGTTTTCCGCTTTGAACAGAGTATTCCTCCGCTTCGACGCTCTCTGTTTTTCTAAAAAAATGAAGATGGAGCATTCTCCATCTTCATTTTTTTTATTGATATAAATTGCTTCCCGTATCGACAAACTCTTTTGCTTTTTCTTTTAATCCTTTATTTATGGCTTCTGCTTCACTGAGATCGTTTTTCTTCGCATAATCCCGAATATCCTGTGAAATTCTCATGCTGCAAAATTTCGGACCGCACATGGAACAAAAGTGAGCGGTTTTTGCTCCTTCAGCAGGCAGGGTTTCATCATGGTATTCAAGGGCTCTCTCCGGATCAAGAGATAAATTAAACTGATCCCGCCAGCGGAATTCAAAACGGGCTTTCGATAACGCATCATCCCGGATTTGCGCTCCGGGATGCCCTTTTGCAAGGTCCGCAGCGTGCGCAGCGATCTTATATGTAATGACTCCTTCACGAACATCATCACGGTTTGGCAGCCCTAAATGCTCCTTCGGCGTTACATAACAAAGCATTGCTGTCCCATACCAACCGATCATCGCCGCTCCGATCGCTGAAGTAATATGGTCATATCCCGGGGCAATATCCGTTGTCAACGGCCCCAATGTGTAAAAAGGCGCTTCTTTACAAATGTCCATTTGTTTATCGACGTTCTCTTTGATTTTATGCATCGGAACATGTCCAGGACCCTCAATCATCACCTGAACATCATGCTTCCAGGCAATTTGCGTCAGCTCTCCAAGCGTCTCTAATTCAGCAAACTGCGCTTCGTCATTGGCATCAGCAATTGATCCGGGACGCAAACCATCCCCAAGAGAGAAAGCAATATCATACATTTTCATAATCTCACATATTTCTTCAAAATGTGTGTATAAAAAGCTTTCTTGATGATGAGCCAGACACCACTGCGCCATAATCGCTCCCCCGCGTGACACAATACCAGTTGTCCGTTTGGCAGTCAGCGGTACATACCTAAGCAAAACACCCGCGTGAATCGTAAAATAATCCACTCCCTGTTCTGCCTGCTCGATTAGCGTATCACGATAAATCTCCCACGTTAAATCCTCCGCTACGCCGTTTACTTTTTCAAGCGCCTGATAAATCGGAACAGTTCCCACAGGCACGGGGCAATTGCGGATAATCCATTCACGCGTCGTATGAATATCTTTTCCGGTAGAGAGATCCATCATCGTATCCGCTCCCCAGCGGATGGCCCACGTCATTTTTTCCACTTCTTCTTCAATGGATGACGTAACCGCTGAATTCCCGATATTCGCATTAATCTTCACATGAAAATTCCGGCCGATAATCATTGGCTCACTTTCAGGGTGATTAATGTTTGAAGGAATAATCGCCCGGCCGCTGGCTACCTCGTCTCTGACGAATTCAGGAGACACATGCTCACGAATGGCGATAAATTCCATCTCAGGTGTAATGATCCCCTTTTTTGCATAGTGCATTTGTGTGACATTTTGACCTGCCTTCGCCCTCAGCGGTTTCCGCTTTAATCCTGGATAGCTTACGTTTGGATTTGCTTTTTTATAACCGTTATCTTCTGGTTTTATAGCCCGACCTTCATACTCTTCCACGTCACCGCGCTCTGTGATCCATTTTTGGCGGAGCGGCTTTAATCCTTCTTGAATATTAATGGTTACTTCAGGGTCCGTATACGGTCCGCTTGTATCATAGACACGCACAGGCGCGTTTTCCTCTTCGCCGAACGATCCCGTCGTCGGACTCAATAGAATCTCCCTCATCGGCACTTGGATGTCCGAAGAAGAGCCCTCCACGTATACCTTCTTGCTGCCTGAAAAACTTGACATAATGGAAATGTTGGCTTGCTGCACTGAATTGTTTTGCATTACTTTTCCTTCCCCTTTCTACGTTTGAAAGGACAAAATCAAGCCCATAACCAGCACAAAAAACCGGATTCATATAAATGAACCCGGTTACAGTCAGAAAGAAACATATTATTGCCCAGCAAGACAATAACAAAAAACAATTCCTCTACTTCCCCACGCTGGTACGAACCAGATCAGGTCCAAAGGGTTAAGAAGCTTACCTTCTCTCTCAGCCCGAAAGCGGGCACCCCCAGTAACTATTGATTTCGCACTCATCTTATCATAAAATCAATCTGAAAAAAAGAGGAATATAGATAATATTCAGCCAATTTCACCCTAAATATTTGACCGGCAACGGGATTTCAGCTATTTCATGTTCAGCCATCATCACCCGATATGCCTTTGCACCCGACCTTGAACTCACAGTCTGAAACAGCTGATCATTTATGAAATGGAGAGCAGCCCCATCATCCGCTGCATAGCCACTGCATAAGAACTTGTTAGATATCAGCTGGTGGTATGCCGGTCTCCGATCCTTTTCCCCGTCATAATGGGGACAAAAGCTCCCTTGCAAAAAACCTAAACTTTTCAAACTTGTCAGCGGTCCGGCTGATCTGTCACCCCTTCTTCAAACCAGCAGATCGCACCGGCACTTATTCCAGCTACAACCACACCGTTCTTCCATGCTTCCCTGAGAATATGGTCCAGCCCCCACTCTTTCCATAACACAAGTAAATTCCGCGTATTTCCCCCGCCAACATAAATCACGTCCATTTCCATAACAAAAGAAGCTAAATCTGATGATGGCGGCTTAAACAAAGATAAATGAGACGGCACGCAATCCAATGTTTGAAATGCATGATAAAACCGCTGAATATAGTTTTGGGAATCTCCGCTCGCCGTCGGCAAAAAACAAATACGAGGCTGCTCTCGTTTTGATTGATTGAGGATATATTGATCGAGGGACAAATTATCCGGCTCCATCGAAAAACCCCCGCCTCCCATCGCAATAATCTGCTTCATCATCACACCCCCCAACAAAATTTGTTGCTTATTATAGCATTTTGTATAGAAGCAAGAAACAAAGCCAAATACTTTCTTATCAGGAGCTGCTAAAAAACAAAGGAGGTGGTTTCCCATTGAACAAAGTCTTTGTCCCAAAGATATTCTTGATTTGTTAACAACAATAAAAACCAGCATTAACAAATACACTGTCGCAATAACAGAAGCTGAAAATCCCCACATCAGAAGAGCATTGCATGATCAATTAGATACAACTGTTTATCTCCATGATGAACTGTCAGATCTTCTGTTAGAAAAGGGGTGGCTCGGGTGAGCAATTACGTTTTTATCTTGCAGTAAAGACCACAAAAAGAGACGGGATCTCAAAGATGAGATGCCGTCTCTTTTTTATTGCTCCACTCTTCTTAAAGCCTCGTTTACCGTTTCTTTTATAAACGCGTCTTCACCGCTTAATCGGTCTAAACTGAGATCACCGTTTCTCAGCCTTTCGGAAATACTGTTTATATCCTCCTCTACTGTGATTTGCAGCTCACCGGCCAAAAACATTCTGTGTAATTCATCTGCAACCAAACTTTCTTTATTCACTTCCATCCACTCCTTTATTTTCAATATTATTCTTAGTCTGTCCCTAGGCCGAGACGAATAATAGGAAAAAAGTATGAATCAAACGAATCTTTTTTCCTCCTTCTTACGTATATCTGTTGAGAAAAAAGAAAAAGGGGAAGATCTAACATGTCATTTTTTAAGAAGCTTGCGGCAAGTGCCGGAATTGGAGCTGCAAAAGTAGATACAATTTTAGAGAAAGACGCATATTTTCCTGGAGAAGAAGTACAGGGAACTGTACATGTCAAAGGCGGAAAAATCGCTCAGGACATCCGTTATATCGATTTACAGCTTAGTACACGGTATGTCATTGTAAAAGACGATGAAGAGCACCGGAAATACGCTACAATTCATTCTTTCCGGGTCACTGGTTCATTTACCATTCAGCCTGGTGAAGAGCATCAATTTCCATTCACATTCATTCTGCCTCTAGATACGCCGATCACTGTAGGGAAAGTAGAGGTTGCCGTGGTGACAGACCTTGACATTCAAGGCGGTATCGATAAATCCGATCATGACCGCATTTTCGTTGAAGCGCACCCTTGGATTGAAAATGTGCTTGAAGCAATCGAAAACCTGGGCTTCCGTCTTAACGAAGCAGACTGCGAACAAGCGCCCTACTTCCAGCGTCGTCTTCCGTTCGTTCAGGAATTCGAATTCGTTCCGACTTCCGGATATTATCGTCAGATGCTTGATGAATTAGAGCTCATTTTCCTTTTAGACGAAGACGGTTTGGAAATCATTTTCGAAGTCGACCGCAGAGCAAGAGGACTCCGAGGGTGGCTGGAAGAGATGTATAATGACGGAGAACAGCTTGTACGCGTCCGTTTCAGCCAATCAGAGCTTGAAGATACAGAAGAGCTAGAAGAGGTGCTAGAAGAGATCCTAGACCAATACGCTGAGTAAGTATAAAAAGGAGCCGAGGCTCCTTTTCTTTAATAAAAAATAAAAACCCGTTTCTGTTAAGAAACGGGTTTTTCAGTATACCGGTGGTCGGGGTCGAACCGACACTCCAGAAGGAACACGATTTTGAGTCGTGCGCGTCTGCCAATTCCGCCACACCGGCAAGTTTTACGTTGTATCTAACCGACGAATATAAATATATCATGGATCTCATAAAGTGTCAACGTATTTCAAAAAAGTTTTTATGGAAATATAAAATAAAAGTGTTGAAAGACTAGCTATACAGCCGCTTTATAATAGACCTCGGAACTTAACTTTTTATGATAAATCAAAGCATTAAAAAATGATCTACTTATGTAGATCATTAATATGATTAGTTATAATGATAAAACACAAACACCAATTCAACTTACCATGTAAATAAAATTGGTGCCGAGGGCCGGACTTGAACCGGCACGGTAGTCACCTACCGCAGGATTTTAAGTCCTGTGTGTCTGCCAATTCCACCACCCCGGCAATAAGAAGGCGACACCCGGATTCGAACCGGGGATAAAGGTTTTGCAGACCTCTGCCTTACCACTTGGCTATGCCGCCGTAATTGGAGCGGAAGACGGGATTCGAACCCGCGACCCCCACCTTGGCAAGGTGGTGTTCTACCACTGAACTACTTCCGCATTTTTAATGGACTTAATACATTATATGCAGTTGATATAAAAAGTGAGACTGGGCTAGCTGGATTCGAACCAACGCATGACGGAGTCAAAGTCCGTTGCCTTACCGCTTGGCTATAGCCCAATGATAATATGGGGCGATTGATGGGAATCGAACCCACGAGTGCCAGAGCCACAATCTGGTGCGTTAACCACTTCGCCACAACCGCCATAATCTCAAGATGTCATAAATTTGGCAGGGGCAGTAGGAATCGAACCCACACCGGAGGTTTTGGAGACCTCTGTTCTACCGTTAAACTATGCCCCTATAAATGGTGGAGGGGGGCAGATTCGAACTGCCGAACCCTGAGGGAGCGGATTTACAGTCCGCCGCGTTTAGCCACTTCGCTACCCCTCCACATTAAATTTTGAAAAAACAGTGCCGGCAAGAGGACTTGAACCCCCAACCTACTGATTACAAGTCAGTTGCTCTACCAATTGAGCTACACCGGCATAGGTGGTGGCTCGGGACGGAATCGAACCGCCGACACACGGATTTTCAGTCCGTTGCTCTACCAACTGAGCTACCGAGCCTAAGTATTTAAATGGCGGTCCGGACGGGACTCGAACCCGCGACCTCCTGCGTGACAGGCAGGCATTCTAACCAACTGAACTACCGGACCATTTTGAAATTTGGTTGCGGGGGCAGGATTTGAACCTGCGACCTTCGGGTTATGAGCCCGACGAGCTACCGAACTGCTCCACCCCGCGATGATATAATGGTGGAGGATGACGGGCTCGAACCGCCGACCCTCTGCTTGTAAGGCAGATGCTCTCCCAGCTGAGCTAATCCTCCATCATATAATGACCCGTACGGGATTCGAACCCGTGTTACCGCCGTGAAAGGGCGGTGTCTTAACCGCTTGACCAACGGGCCCAGACTTTCAATTGTAATTATTGTAATTATGTATAAGTATCAGTGGCGGAGAGCAAGGGATTCGAACCCTTGAGACGGAGTTGACCGCCTACACGATTTCCAATCGTGCTCCTTCGACCACTCGGACAGCTCTCCAATAATGGCTCCGCAGGTAGGATTCGAACCTACGACCGATCGGTTAACAGCCGATAGCTCTACCACTGAGCTACTGCGGAATGAAGTCTGCCTGGCGATGTCCTACTCTCACAGGGGGAAACCCCCGACTACCATCGGCGCTGAAGAGCTTAACTTCCGTGTTCGGCATGGGAACGGGTGTGACCTCTTCGCCATCATCACCAGACAATTTCAGTGACATTTAACATTATACTATGTATTCTTGAGAAAATCAAGTGTTTTTTTTGAAAAACTTATTCTCTCAAAACTAGATAACAGGTGTGACATCATTCAAAATGTGGTTAAGTCCTCGATCGATTAGTATCTGTCAGCTCCATGTGTCGCCACACTTCCACCTCAGACCTATCAACCTGATCATCTTTCAGGGATCTTACTTCCTTGCGGAATGGGAAATCTCATCTTGAGGGGGGCTTCATGCTTAGATGCTTTCAGCACTTATCCCGTCCGCACATAGCTACCCAGCGATGCCCTTGGCAGAACAACTGGTACACCAGCGGTGCGTCCATCCCGGTCCTCTCGTACTAAGGACAGCTCCTCTCAAATTTCCTGCGCCCGCGACGGATAGGGACCGAACTGTCTCACGACGTTCTGAACCCAGCTCGCGTACCGCTTTAATGGGCGAACAGCCCAACCCTTGGGACCGACTACAGCCCCAGGATGCGATGAGCCGACATCGAGGTGCCAAACCTCCCCGTCGATGTGGACTCTTGGGGGAGATAAGCCTGTTATCCCCGGGGTAGCTTTTATCCGTTGAGCGATGGCCCTTCCATGCGGAACCACCGGATCACTAAGCCCGACTTTCGTCCCTGCTCGACTTGTAGGTCTCGCAGTCAAGCTCCCTTGTGCCTTTACACTCTGCGAATGATTTCCAACCATTCTGAGGGAACCTTTGGGCGCCTCCGTTACCTTTTAGGAGGCGACCGCCCCAGTCAAACTGCCCACCTGACACTGTCTCCCCGCCCGATAAGGGCGGCGGGTTAGAAGGTCAATACAGCCAGGGTAGTATCCCACCGATGCCTCCACCGAAGCTGGCGCTCCGGTTTCCAAGGCTCCTACCTATCCTGTACAAGCTGTACCAACATTCAATATCAGGCTGCAGTAAAGCTCCACGGGGTCTTTCCGTCCTGTCGCGGGTAACCTGCATCTTCACAGGTACTATAATTTCACCGAGTCTCTCGTTGAGACAGTGCCCAGATCGTTGCGCCTTTCGTGCGGGTCGGAACTTACCCGACAAGGAATTTCGCTACCTTAGGACCGTTATAGTTACGGCCGCCGTTTACTGGGGCTTCAATTCGCACCTTCGCTTACGCTAAGCGCTCCTCTTAACCTTCCAGCACCGGGCAGGCGTCAGCCCCTATACTTCGCCTTACGGCTTCGCAGAGACCTGTGTTTTTGCTAAACAGTCGCCTGGGCCTATTCACTGCGGCTCTCTCGGGCTTGCACCCTAACAGAGCACCCCTTCTCCCGAAGTTACGGGGTCATTTTGCCGAGTTCCTTAACGAGAGTTCTCTCGATCACCTTAGGATTCTCTCCTCGCCTACCTGTGTCGGTTTGCGGTACGGGCACCTCTCACCTCGCTAGAGGCTTTTCTTGGCAGTGTGGAATCAGGAACTTCGCTACTATATTTCGCTCGCCATCACAGCTCAGCCTTATGGGAAACGGATTTGCCTATTTCCCAGCCTAACTGCTTGGACGCGGATATCCAATACCGCGCTTACCCTATCCTCCTGCGTCCCCCCATTGCTCAAATGGTGAGGAGGTGGTACAGGAATATCAACCTGTTGTCCATCGCCTACGCCTTTCGGCCTCGGCTTAGGTCCCGACTAACCCTGAGCGGACGAGCCTTCCTCAGGAAACCTTAGGCATTCGGTGGAGGGGATTCTCACCCCTCTTTCGCTACTCATACCGGCATTCTCACTTCTAAGCGCTCCACCAGTCCTTCCGGTCTGGCTTCACAGCCCTTAGAACGCTCTCCTACCACTGTTCGAAGAACAGTCCGCAGCTTCGGTGATACGTTTAGCCCCGGTACATTTTCGGCGCAGAGTCACTCGACCAGTGAGCTATTACGCACTCTTTAAATGGTGGCTGCTTCTAAGCCAACATCCTGGTTGTCTAAGCAACTCCACATCCTTTTCCACTTAACGTATACTTTGGGACCTTAGCTGGCGGTCTGGGCTGTTTCCCTTTCGACTACGGATCTTATCACTCGCAGTCTGACTCCCAAGGATAAGTCATTGGCATTCGGAGTTTGACTGAATTCGGTAACCCGGTAGGGGCCCCTAGTCCAATCAGTGCTCTACCTCCAAGACTCTTACCTTGAGGCTAGCCCTAAAGCTATTTCGGAGAGAACCAGCTATCTCCAGGTTCGATTGGCATTTCACCCCTACCCACACCTCATCCCCGCACTTTTCAACGTGCGTGGGTTCGGGCCTCCATTCAGTGTTACCTGAACTTCACCCTGGACATGGGTAGATCACCTGGTTTCGGGTCTACGACCACGTACTCATGCGCCCTATTCAGACTCGCTTTCGCTGCGGCTCCGCATCTTCTGCTTAACCTTGCACGGGATCGTAACTCGCCGGTTCATTCTACAAAAGGCACGCCATCACCCGTTAACGGGCTCTGACTACTTGTAGGCACACGGTTTCAGGATCTCTTTCACTCCCCTTCCGGGGTGCTTTTCACCTTTCCCTCACGGTACTGGTTCACTATCGGTCACTAGGGAGTATTTAGCCTTGGGAGATGGTCCTCCCGGATTCCGACGGAATTTCACGTGTTCCGCCGTACTCAGGATCCACTCAGGAGAGAACGAAGTTTTGACTACAGGGCTGTTACCTCCTATGGCGGGCCTTTCCAGACCTCTTCATCTACCTCGTTCTTTTGTAACTCCGTATAGAGTGTCCTACAACCCCAAGAGGCAAGCCTCTTGGTTTGGGCTAATCCCGTTTCGCTCGCCGCTACTCAGGGAATCGCATTTGCTTTCTCTTCCTCCGGGTACTTAGATGTTTCAGTTCCCCGGGTCTGCCTTCTCATATCCTATGAATTCAGATATGGATACCACTCCATTACGAGTGGTGGGTTTCCCCATTCGGAAATCTCCGGATCAAAGCTTGCTTACAGCTCCCCGAAGCATATCGGTGTTCGTCCCGTCCTTCATCGGCTCCTAGTGCCAAGGCATCCACCGTGCGCCCTTTCTAACTTAACCGTTAAAAAGAATCACTATGTGATATCTTGTGTTACTAATTGAATGTGATGTCTACTGTTATCTAGTTTTCAAAGAACACGTTTCGAAGGAATGATCCTTCAAAACTAAACAAGACAGGGAACGTTCTGTTTATAAGACCCAAGGTCTTATATTCCGTATAATATCCTTAGAAAGGAGGTGATCCAGCCGCACCTTCCGATACGGCTACCTTGTTACGACTTCACCCCAATCATCTGTCCCACCTTCGGCGGCTGGCTCCTAAAAGGTTACCTCACCGACTTCGGGTGTTACAAACTCTCGTGGTGTGACGGGCGGTGTGTACAAGGCCCGGGAACGTATTCACCGCGGCATGCTGATCCGCGATTACTAGCGATTCCAGCTTCACGCAGTCGAGTTGCAGACTGCGATCCGAACTGAGAACAGATTTGTGGGATTGGCTTAACCTCGCGGTTTCGCTGCCCTTTGTTCTGTCCATTGTAGCACGTGTGTAGCCCAGGTCATAAGGGGCATGATGATTTGACGTCATCCCCACCTTCCTCCGGTTTGTCACCGGCAGTCACCTTAGAGTGCCCAACTGAATGCTGGCAACTAAGATCAAGGGTTGCGCTCGTTGCGGGACTTAACCCAACATCTCACGACACGAGCTGACGACAACCATGCACCACCTGTCACTCTGCCCCCGAAGGGGACGTCCTATCTCTAGGATTGTCAGAGGATGTCAAGACCTGGTAAGGTTCTTCGCGTTGCTTCGAATTAAACCACATGCTCCACCGCTTGTGCGGGCCCCCGTCAATTCCTTTGAGTTTCAGTCTTGCGACCGTACTCCCCAGGCGGAGTGCTTAATGCGTTAGCTGCAGCACTAAGGGGCGGAAACCCCCTAACACTTAGCACTCATCGTTTACGGCGTGGACTACCAGGGTATCTAATCCTGTTCGCTCCCCACGCTTTCGCTCCTCAGCGTCAGTTACAGACCAGAGAGTCGCCTTCGCCACTGGTGTTCCTCCACATCTCTACGCATTTCACCGCTACACGTGGAATTCCACTCTCCTCTTCTGCACTCAAGTTCCCCAGTTTCCAATGACCCTCCCCGGTTGAGCCGGGGGCTTTCACATCAGACTTAAGAAACCGCCTGCGAGCCCTTTACGCCCAATAATTCCGGACAACGCTTGCCACCTACGTATTACCGCGGCTGCTGGCACGTAGTTAGCCGTGGCTTTCTGGTTAGGTACCGTCAAGGTACCGCCCTATTCGAACGGTACTTGTTCTTCCCTAACAACAGAGCTTTACGATCCGAAAACCTTCATCACTCACGCGGCGTTGCTCCGTCAGACTTTCGTCCATTGCGGAAGATTCCCTACTGCTGCCTCCCGTAGGAGTCTGGGCCGTGTCTCAGTCCCAGTGTGGCCGATCACCCTCTCAGGTCGGCTACGCATCGTTGCCTTGGTGAGCCGTTACCTCACCAACTAGCTAATGCGCCGCGGGTCCATCTGTAAGTGGTAGCCGAAGCCACCTTTTATGTTTGAACCATGCGGTTCAAACAACCATCCGGTATTAGCCCCGGTTTCCCGGAGTTATCCCAGTCTTACAGGCAGGTTACCCACGTGTTACTCACCCGTCCGCCGCTAACATCAGGGAGCAAGCTCCCATCTGTCCGCTCGACTTGCATGTATTAGGCACGCCGCCAGCGTTCGTCCTGAGCCAGGATCAAACTCTCCGATAAATGGATCACAGGTTAAGTTCACCGCATCCTGCGGCGACACCTGTGTGACCTGCGTCGTGTAGGACCTAGTTTGACTGACTACGCACATCGCTGTGCGATTTTTAAAAACTGAATTAACAGGTACGTTTTGTCTTGTTTAGTTTTCAAAGATCATTTTCACTTCTTGTTGAAGCGACTTTATTAATATAACATTTTGACTTTCTTTTGTCAAATGTTTTTTTGATTTATTTTCCCGCCGCTGTGAGCTTGTTTTCTCAGAAGCGCATCAGCGACGTTTAATAATATAACACGGTCAAGAATCAGAGTCAACATCTTTTTTAAAAGAATATCCTCGGTGATAGACAGCCTGTCCTTTCGTTTCTATCTGGCAGACGTTGATAAGTCCCTTTTCTGTCAAGTAATCAAGCATAACGCCAAGATCTTGGGTAAAGTGCTTTAGGTCATGATGTTGAAGAAGCTCACCGAATTGCCAAATGTCTTTTTCTTTCATTACTTCGAAAAGATGCGCCGAACCGATCTCGGCTTTGGAATGGATGAGAAAATCATTTGCTAAGAATAATAATTCAAGTCTTTTTTCCAGGCTCTCATGACTTTCAATCAGCTCGGAATATAATTTGTACACTTGCGGCTCCATCTGGCGCACTTGGCTCCACACCGTGGTTTCGGGATGGAATCCTCTGTCGATTACTTCAATACGTGCTAAATGATGCAGCGCATGAACAACGGCATTGTAGGCATCTAAAAATTGATTGGCTTCAAAAAAAGCTTTCCCTTCAACATACCTTCTGATTAATTTGCCGTATTCGAGTCCGATCTTCAGTTTACGTTCGGCAAACGGAAATGTATTCAGCCTGTCAATCAGTTCAACTACGTATTCATTACGGTCAAACAAAACTCTGCCATTTACAATCCAATCTATGATTCTTCTATTTGTTCCGAGCAAAATCCATTCTTGAATCTGAGAATCTGTTACCACATGCAAAGAAGCTGTTTGATGATCAAATTCATAATGCTTTATAAAAACTGGCTCATCAGCATCCTTTACAATCACCAGCAAAGCTGCATCAAAGTTATCTGTTAAGGAAGATGTTTTGTTTCTTCTCTCAATCATAATGACAGCCAATGTGTTGGGATGACTTGCTCTTTCTTGGTAAATTGGACGGAGAAGATTTTCCATCACTATTCCTCCAATGCAATTGTTCAAATTTTTTTATTCTCTATTTGATTCAATTCTATGGTTAAAACGAAATTCCTTTTTTCTAAACACATTGAACTATTATAAACAATTTCACAGTAACTCTCCATATATAAATTCCAGTTCAACCGAAAACATGAAGAAAATCCCATCGAGTTTGTGCTATAGTTAAATCAGAGGGGGATGGACATGGCGAAATACTCCAGCAAAATTAATAAAATCAGAACATTTGCGTTAAGTTTGGTTTTCGTTGGGTTTATCATTATGTACATCGGGATCTTTTTTAAAGAGTCAGTTTTGCTTTCTAGTTTGTTTATGATACTTGGACTTTTATCCATCGGTCTCAGCACGGTAGTTTACTTTTGGATCGGAATGCTTTCGACCAAAGCGGTTCGCGTCATTTGTCCGGGCTGTGAAAAAGAGACAAAGGTTTTAGGAAGAGTCGATATGTGCATGCATTGCCGAGAGCCGCTGACTTTAGATAAGGGATTAGAAGGAAAAGAATTTGATGAGTCTTATAATAAAAAGAAAATATCGAAATAAAATAAGCTGACCGTTTCGTGCGGTCAGCTTATTTTTAATGATTTTCTTTTTTCGAACACTCTTGGCAGACGCCGTAAATTTCTAAACGGTGGTGGCTTACCTTGAAACCCGTGACGTGGGCAGCAAGCTGCTCAACTTCGTCAAGGCCCGGGTAATGGAAGTCCACAATTTTCCCGCAGTTTTCGCAAATCGCGTGATAGTGATCGGATGTGACAAAATCGAATCTGCTGGAAGCATCACCGTATGTGAGCTCTTTTACCAAACCTGATTCCCGGAACACACGCAAATTGTTATATACTGTCGCTACGCTCATGTTAGGAAATTTCCCTTCCAGAGCTTTATATATATCGTCCGCTGTTGGATGAGCCATAGAGTTAACGAGATATTCCAGAATCGCATGACGTTGAGGAGTAATGCGAACTCCGGTTTCCTTCAACGTTTCTAAGGCTTCTTTTAGTTCATGTGCAGCCATCCGTCATGCACCTCTCTTCTAAAAAAAATTCTTACATTGTAATGTTTATAATTAGTGTAACTCTTCCTACGATAATTTGTCAATTGATATCAGGGTAAAAGTAAGCATAGGCTCATAGAGATTTACTTTTCCGACATATCTTTGAGGGTTTGAAGCGCTTCGGCTACATGGTCCTTTACTTTTACTTTTCTCCATTCTTTAATGAGCCGGCCTTCTTTATCAATTAAAAAAGTGGAACGCTCGATTCCCATATACTCTTTTCCGAAGTTTTTCTTCAGCTTCCACACATCAAATGCTTCCGCCAGCTCATGCTCGTCATCAACAAGAAGCAGAAATGGCAGGTTATGCTTCTCTTTAAATTTTCCGTGTTTTTCCTGGCTGTCCGGGCTGACGCCGATAATGACGGCATCCAGTTCAGCGAAGCTTTCGTGACTGTCCCGAAAATCGCATGCTTCAGTTGTACATCCCGGTGTCATGTCCTTTGGATAAAAATAAAGCACGATGTACTTTCCTTTATAATCCGATAATTTTACTGTTTCCCCATGATCGCCTTTTAACTCAAGATCAGGCGCTTTTTGTCCGATTTCTATAGTCATTACGTTACCTCCGGATGTTTTTTATTAAGCGTATCCAATTCTTGTCCAGATTACAACCATCTCAGCTGAATCTGAAGCCCGAAGCCATTGTTCTTGTTCGGAAGCATGCTACAATAGAAAGGACGCATGGAGATATAGGAGGTTTTTATTCTTGCATACAAAATCAATTGAACTTCACAATGAGGCATTACAGCACATTGTCGGCGGTGTAAACAGCCCGTCTAGATCATATAAAGCAGTCGGCGGCGGTTCTCCTGTTGCAATGGAGAAAGCAAGCGGCGCTTATTTTTGGGATGTGGACGGCAACAAATACATCGATTATTTAGCGGCGTACGGTCCGATTATTACAGGACATGCCCACCCGCATATTACAGAAGCGATTAAAAAAGCGGCAGAGAACGGTGTATTGTATGGAACACCAACGAAACACGAGGTTACATTTGCAAAGATGCTCAAAGAAGCCATTCCCGCTATGGACAAAGTAAGATTCGTCAATTCGGGTACAGAAGCCGTTATGACGACCATCCGCGTGGCTCGCGCATATACAGGCCGGACAAAAATCATTAAATTTGCGGGCTGTTATCACGGGCATTCGGACCTTGTGCTTGTCGCCGCAGGCTCCGGCCCGTCTACTCTCGGCACGCCAGACTCAGCCGGTGTACCGAAAAGCATTGCAAACGAAGTGATCACAGTACCATTTAATGATATCGATAGCTATAAAGCGGCTCTTGATAAATGGGGCAGTGAAATCGCGGCGGTTCTCGTTGAACCGATTGTCGGCAACTTCGGTATCGTCGAGCCGAAAGAGGGCTTCTTAGAAAAAGTAAATGAATTGACACATAATGCAGGCGCTCTCGTTATTTACGATGAAGTCATTACGGCTTTCCGCTTTATGTATGGCGGCGCGCAGGATCTCTTACAGGTGAAACCAGATTTAACAGCACTCGGGAAAATTATCGGCGGCGGACTTCCGATTGGCGCCTATGGCGGCAAAAAAGAAATCATGGAGCAGGTAGCTCCGCTAGGGCCTGCTTATCAAGCAGGAACAATGGCAGGGAACCCCGCTTCCATCCTATCAGGCATCGCTTGTCTGGAAGTGCTTAAAGAGGAAGGCGTGTATGAAAAGCTTGATCACCTTGGCGCTATGCTTGAGGAAGGCATTTTGAAGCACGCAGAAACACACGGCATCACCATTACGGTCAACCGGTTAAAAGGTGCGCTCACGGTATATTTCTCTGATGAGAAAGTGGAAAATTACGAGCAGGCTGAACGGAGTGACGGAGAAACATTCGCTACGTTTTTTAAGCTGATGCTGGAACGCGGAATTAATTTAGCACCTTCTAAGTATGAAGCTTGGTTTATTACCACAGCACATACAGAGCAGGATATTAAAGACACGCTTGCAGCGGTCGAGGATGCATTTAAACATCTAAAAAACTAGAATCAAATACCTTGAACAGGAGCTTTGAGCTCCTGTTTTTTTTATGGAATCAAACAACGTGTAAGATTTTGGTCTTTTTCTAGAAAAATAGCTTGAATATTTGTATCGATCCCTGTATATTACTTAATTGTTTAGCAAATAAACTAACCGGGAATTTTAAGGATTAGCCCATTTGCTATGTCACACAATTTACTATAGAAAGGAATGCACGCACAAACCAATGAAACTTGGTGCCCGCATTTTCAAAACCGGGATTGCGATTACACTTGCCCTTTATTTGGCTTCGTGGATCGGGCTTCCCGCGCCGATTTTCGCTGGAATTGCAGCGATATTTGCGATCCAGCCGTCGATTTACCGCTCTTTTCTCATTATTATTGATCAGGTTCAAGCAAATATCATCGGAGCTGTGATTGCCACAGTGTTCGGCCTTATTTTCGGACCCAGCCCGATTATGATCGGGTTAACAGCAGTTATTGTCATTACAATCATGCTGAAACTTAAAATTGAACATACAATTTCAATTGCTCTTGTAACAGTCATTGCGATATTAGAATCTGCCGGTGACGACTTTTTAATGTTCGCGCTGATCAGAACAAGCACAGTCATCTTAGGGGTGCTTTCTTCCTTTATCGTCAACCTTGTGTTTTTGCCTCCTAAGTACGAAACAAAGCTGATTCATAATACCGTCGAAAACACCGAAGAAATTATGAAGTGGATCAGATTGTCCATGCGGCAGTCGACAGAGCATTCGATTTTGAAAGAGGATATTGAAAAACTGAAAGAAAAAATGATCAAGCTTGATCAGACATATCTTCTATATAAAGAAGAAAGAAGTTACTTTAAGAAAACGACTTATGTGAAATCAAGAAAGCTTGTCCTGTTCAGACAGGCCATTATTACTGCAAATCGGGCGCTTGATACATTGAAGAAGCTGCATCGTCTGGAAAACGAGATCTATCATATGCCGGAAGAGTTTCAGGAAACATTGACTGAAGAACTTGATTACCTGCTTTACTGGCACGAACGGATTTTGATGAGGTTTGTCGGAAAAATCAAGCCGCATGATGACGCGGTTGAAGAAGGCATCCGGTATAAGCAGCTTTTAACAAAGTCATTTTTAAAAAATCAGCAGAATACGGATGAGGAGCTTATTGATTACAACATGCTTAATATTATGGCAAGCGCCGTGGAATATCGCGAGCAGCTTGAACATTTAGAAACACTTATCACAAGTTTTCAAACGTATCATCCGAAAGACTGCGAAATAGAAACAGAAGAGTAACCCGGTTAAACAGCCGGGTTTTTTTATACACAAAAAAATCTTATATCCTTCGTTAAAAGGATATAAGATTGATGTTTTAGTTCAAATTTTGAATGGTAAATAAATGCTTGTACTGGCTCTCATAGTCCATGAGTTCATCATGGGTTCCGATTTCAATGATTGTGCCGTTTTCCATGACAACAATCTTATCCGCATGGGTGATTGTCGATAAACGGTGGGCGACAACAAAAGTTGTTCTATCCTTCGCCAGTTTGTCCATCGCTTCTTGAATGTAATGCTCACTTTCCAAATCCAGAGCTGATGTAGCTTCATCTAAAATGAGGAGCGGCGGATTTTTCAGGAATACCCGCGCAATTGAGATCCGCTGCTTTTGTCCGCCTGAAAGCTTAACGCCTCGTTCTCCCACCCGGGTCTCATATCCTTCTGGAAAACTCATGATAAATTCATGGGCATTTGCAGCTTTGGCGGCTTCGATTATCTCTTCAAGTGTGGCATCAGGCTTGCCGATCACGATATTTTCCCGAATCGTTTCACTAAATAAAAAGGTATCCTGAAGCACCATACCAACCTGGTTGCGAAGGCTTCTTGCTTCATAATCGCGAATATCCGTCCCATCAATCAGCAGTCTGCCGCTTGTTACATCATAAAATCTTGGGATCAGGCTGACGAGCGTTGATTTTCCTCCTCCGCTCATGCCGACGAGAGCTACAGTTTCTCCTCTATTTACTTTTAAGGATACATCATGAAGAATATTTTCTTTGTCCTTCTCATATTGAAACGAAACGTTTTGAAACTCCACTCCTCCGCGAATCTGATCGGCCTTTATCGCATTTGGTTTGTCAGTGAGTTCATAGGGCTCGTCAATAAATTCAAACACCCTGTCCATTGATGCGATTGACTGTGTCAAAGTTGTAGAGGAATTGATCAGCCTTCTAACAGGGTTGTACATTCTGTCAATATATCCGACAAACGCGACCATTGTTCCGACTGTCAGTGGTCCATTAATGACAAAATACCCGGCGCACGCTATGACGATGAGCGGCGCCAAATCTGTAATGGTATTAACGACCGCAAAGGTTTTGGCGTTCCAATTCGTGTGGCGGATGGCTTTATCTAAGAAATGACCGTTTTTCTCATTAAATTGAGCCTGTTCATGATCTTCTATCGCAAAGCTTCTGATGACAGGCATGCCTTGAATGCGTTCGTGCAAATGCCCCTGCACTTGAGCAAGAGCCTGTGAGCGCTCCCTTGTCAGCTTTCGTAAACGGCCGTAAAAATACTTCACTGATATTCCGTATAATGGGAATAATACGATAGAGATCAGCGTTAATTTAACGTCCAGTGTGAGCATGATAGAGATCACGATCAATATCGTCAGCATATCGAGCCATATATTCATCAGCCCTGTGATGACGAAATCCTTTGTTTGTTCTACATCATTAATCACTCGGGAAATGACTTCCCCTGTTCTTGTATTCGCGTAAAAACGAAGGCTCAGTTTTTGTATATGGTCAAACAGCTTAGCTCTTATATCATAAAGCACCTTGCTGGCAGTCCACTGGGCAAAATATTGCCGGTAATATTCAACAGGCGGGCGCAAAATTAAAAATAAGGCGAACATGATCGCCATAATCGTGAACAATGACGTGGTTTTGTCACTGGCCGTGCCGCCTCCTTGAATAATGTCGTCAACTACGTACTTCAGAAGCAATGGGAGAGCAAGCGGAATGGAGAATTTTACGATCCCGATTAACACTGTAACGAAAATTTGCTTCTTATAAGGTTTGACGAATTGCATGTAGCGTTTCATAACCCCCACGTTGATTCCCCCTCTCTATTTCTCATGATGTGTGTGAGCCCATGTGAAAAACCTGTTGTACCCCGCAACAGGTTTTTACGTAACCATTATTTTGTATAGCGCAAATACCGTTCATACCACATATCGACAAACTCGGGCGCAAACGGTCCCTGACGCTGGTGAATCCAATGGAGCAGCGTATTTAAGTAGTCTCTTAAAATACTGTCGATTTCTTTTGGATAATTCATGGCTTTCCGATGATCATCATATTCGTCTTCATCGAGAATATTGTAGGTCATGTCAGGAAAAACCTTAACATCTAAGTCATAATCAATATATTTAATTGCTTCGCCATCATAGGCAAACGGAGAACTGATGTTGCAATAATAATGAACCCCGTCTTCCCTCAGCATCCCGATGACATTAAACCATTGTCTTGCGTGAAAATAACAGATTGCGGGCTCTCTGGTTATCCATGTCCGGCCGTCTGATTCGGTTACCATCGTCCGGTCATTGGCTCCGATGACACACATTTCTGTACTTTTTAAGATTGTTGTCTCATTCCAAATTCTATGAATCAGCCCGTTGTGCTTATAGCTGTGAATTTGAATGGTTTCTCCTTCCTTGGGATAGCCCATATTTCTCCCCTACTTTCTATAAAGCCCTACAGTTAGTATGTCCAAATTTGCTTACCGACAACGTCTTTTACCTATTATAACGTTACAAATTGAAAAATGAAAATAAAAGAGCCATTCCGGCCGGGGAATGGCACATTCCTGCACTACACAAAGGAAGACGGCTTTTCTGAGCTGCGATATGAACGAATGACCTGCTCTGTCTGCTTTTGAAACATATCCTGTATATCGGCAAGGTGTTTCCGTTTTACCGCAATTTCAGCCTGAATCCCACGCAGCCTTGCATCCCTTTCCAAATGCCGGAGTTCCGCCTCAATTTGTTTGCAGCGGTCGAGCTCTGATTGGAGATCGAGAAGCTTATCCATCGTTTTCATCTGTTCACTTACCAGCTTTTCAAATTCGGTCATCGGTTCCTCCTTCAGCCTGATGGAAGTATAAACATTTCCTCCTTTAATCATTTCGATCTCCGTAAAGCAAACCCTTTGACTCATTCTGTAGACCTTCCACAAGTTTTGTCGTTTTCCAAACAGAAAAAAGCACTTCCACCCGAAGATGAAGTGCTTTTTTCTGTTTCAGTGATTAGCTGTTTTGTTGTTTGTTTTGTTCAGCAGATTGGTTTTGCTGTCTTACCTGCTGTGCGTCAGTTTCACTAGCGAATTCAGTGCCGAATTGACCTTGTTGTCCAGCTGATTGCTGGTTTTGTTTTCTGACTTGCTGAGCGTTTGTTTCGCTAGCAAATTCAGTGCCAAATTGACCTTGACCAGCAGCTGATTGTTGGTTTTGTTTTCTAACTTGTTGAGCGTTTGTTTTGCTGAAGTTATTTGAGTTAGCCATTGTTATCACCTCCACGGTCATTAGAATGTGCAGGTGATCGTATAGCTATTCCTCTTTTTTAAAAATTTTTAAACGAGCAGTGAGCGTCCGCCGTCAACGATAATTGTCTGTCCGCGGATCATGTCAGCCTTGGAAGACACTAGAAACTCCACAGTATCAACCATGTCTTTAATTTCGACCATGCGTCCCGCCGGCGTATTTTGGCGCGCATCCTCAAGCAGATCTTCTCTATTCGGGAAGTGCTTCAGCGCATCTGTGTCGATCGCTCCGCCTGAAACAGCATTGACGATAATTTGTTTTGGTGAAAGCTCAACGGCAAGATAACGGGTTAAAGCCTCTAACGCTGCTTTTGATACACCGACCGTGGTGTAGTTTTCAAGATAGCGGATAGAGCCTAATGAACTAATGCTGACAATATGCCCGCCACCGTTCTTCTCCATTAGCTTGGCAGCTTCCTGAGCGCAGAAAAGCAATGCTTTCGCATTAATGTTCATCGTCCAGTCCCAGTGTGTTTCTTCTAATTCCATGACAGGTCTTAGTACTCCTGAAGCGGCATTATTGACAAAAACATCAAGTCTGCCGAACGTTTCATCAATTTGCTGAAACATTTCTTTGATTTTTGCAGGCTGTCCTACGTTTGCTTTTACGACAAGCACTTTAACGCCAAGCTTTTCGATTTCTTCCGCTGTTTCTAATGCTGCTTTTTTGCTGCGTGCATAGTTAATGACGATGTTATAGCCGTTCTCAGCAAGTCTGATCGCGGCCGCTTTTCCGACACCGCGGCTGCTTCCTGTTACGAGTGCACATTTATTTTGTTCCATTTTTCCTCATCTCCTTGTAGCGTATAGTTCTTTTATTTCCACAAACAATAATGGCAAGAACTTTAAAGGGGGTCTTCTGTTATGTATGTCGGACGTGATATGAGCGAATTGAACATGGTTTCCAAAAAAGATTGGAAGAACAGTGAACTCGCTTATTTTCATCATGCCTTTCAGCAAATTATGCCTTATTTGAACGAAGAAGGCCAATCAAAATACCGGGAATTAACGCAAGAAATTGAAGCGCGCGGCGGAATGAAGCGCAATGAAGCGGACTACAGCCACGGCACGCGCGTCTCTTACGATTAAGAATGGTTTACGGAGCAGCCGAGATGACGGCTGCTTCTACTGCCATCTTCCAGATTTTTTGATGTGACACCGGGAACGCAAATTGTTCGAGCTCTTCTTTCGTTACTTTTTTCAGCTTGCTGGTATCCGACACTTGTTTTACTTTACCGAAAAACACTGAAATATTCCATACCAGGTGGGTGAAAACATGCTCGACTACACCTTGCAGATCACTGATATCAGCTTGTATGCCATATTCGTTTTCTAAGAAAGCAATGAGCTGTTCACGCTCAGTTTTGATCCCTTTTTGTGTTTCAAGATTCGGGAATTCCCACAGGTTGGCGAGCAAACCTTTAGACGGCCGTTTGTGGATATACACTTGTCCGTCTTCATCAGTCAGTACGATCGCGGCCATGGTTTTGATCCCGGGCTTTTTCTTTTTGCTTTTTACCGGAAGCTCCCGTTCAGTGCCTTCTTCAAATGCTGAGCAATGCTGCTGAACCGGGCAAAGCAGGCATGAGGGTGATTTTGGCGTACAGATCAAGGCTCCAAGCTCCATCAAGCCCTGATTAAATTCAGATGGTTTTTCTTTGGAAATAAAAGCTCGTATGGCGTCTTCAAAGATCGTTCTTGTTTTTGGTTTGGCAATATCATCCCAAATAGATAGAATTCTGGACATGACACGCATCACATTTCCGTCAACCGCGGGAATGGGTTTATTGTAGGCAATGCTGAGCACCGCTCCCTTTGTATAAGGGCCGACGCCTTTTAACCCGCCAAAATCTTTCTCGTCTGGAGGGACAATGCCGCCGTATTCCTGTTTCACTTCTTTTACCGCGCTTTGCAGGTTTCTGACTCGCGAATAATAGCCGAGCCCTTCCCATGCTTTCAGCACCTTTTCTTCATCAGCATCAGCGAGCGCTTCCACTGTCGGGAATTGTTCTACAAACCGGAGAAAGTAAGGAATCACTGTCTCTACTCTCGTTTGCTGCAGCATCACTTCAGATACCCACACTTTATATGGATCTTGGTCCTCTCTCCACGGCAGAACGCGCTGCTCTCGTTCAAACCATGAGATTAAATCATCGCGAAATTGCTGTATGTCTTTTTGTTTTAATTTGTCTTCAAGTACGTTCATATGTGTTTCTCCCCAGTCTTTCGCGCCCCGCTTTTCTTTAGACTGTTTTTTGTTGTACACTAAGGGCACAGTACGATAATATGTTACATTAAATAGTAATAAAGAAAAAGCGGAAACATATGAGAACGATTGAATCAGTTTAAAAATTGGGTATATGAAAATGGGGAATTTCTTACAAAGTGAATGTGCAGGATCACCCTGCAAGGAGGTCACCTATGGATACGGGCACACATGTCGTTATGGGCATCGCACTGGGCGGTATTGCGACGCTTGATCCTGTTGTCGGATCAGATCCGGCAATGGCTCACGCTGTTATGATCGCAACGCTTGCGGGCTCTCAGGCTCCGGATATTGATACTGTGTTAAAGCTTAAAAACAATGCTGTTTATATAAGGAATCACAGAGGATTTACCCATTCAATTCCCGCCGTTTTGTTTTGGTCTGTCATCATCCCGGCGATTCTGTATTTATTTTATCCTCAGGCCGATTTTCTGCACCTGTGGCTGTGGACACTGCTGGCAGTCGTTCTGCATGTCTTTGTTGATATATTCAACGCCTATGGAACACAAGCCATTCGTCCGTTTTCGAAAAAATGGGTTGCGCTCGGGCTGATTAATACGTTTGATCCGTTTATTTTTATCAGCCATCTGGCAGCTATCGCGATTTGGTATGCAGGCGGGAGTCCCGGCATCACGTTTCTCAGCTTATATATCATATTGGTAGGCTACTACTTGGTGCGCCTGATCATGCAGCTGAGAATTAAACGGAAGCTTCATGAGATGATTCATGATGAGATCGAAAGCATTATTATTTCTCCAACGATGAAATTCAGGCAATGGCGAATCGCAGTGACGACAGCACATGCTTTCTATGTAGGAAGAAGCATGGAAGGACATGTCGTGATTCTGGATACATTTAATCGGGTGCCTGTTCCTGAAACCGATGTAATGCATGCGGCAAAGCAGGATGATAACATCGCGGCGTTTCTGTCCTTTTCTCCGGTTTACCGGTGGGAAGTGGATACGTTTAAAGATCATTATGAGGTGAGATTTATCGACCTGCGTTATCGGAGCAAAGGCCATTATCCGTTTGTCGCAATTGTTCATATCGGCCATGATCTCACGATTCGTTCATCCTATACGGGATGGATATTCAGCGAAGAAAAACTTCAGAAAAAATTAAAGCTCGGCTCTATATAGAGCCGGGCTTTTTACGTCTTATATAAAAAACAGCAAGCAGCAGACTGACGAGAGATATGATCGCCGATATTTTGAAGTATGGCGGATAGTAAGTCAGCTCAATGTGATTGTCTCCCTTTTGCGCCTTGAAGCCTATAAAAGCATAATCCGCTTTTTCGATCTTCTGTGTTTTTCCGTTGATCTTCAGCTCCCAGCCTTTTTCATATGGGATCGGAAGCATGATGTACTGGTCTTTTGACAGATGATAGGAAAAGGTCAGTCGATTTTTGTTCCAATTCAGTTTGTCTGCTTTCTCTGTTTTATTTTGCATTACAGCGTTTTTCAGCGTTTGGTAATTTTCTTCATAGAGCGCTATGTTTCTCAGCTCATAGGTTCCTTTCGGAAGATTGATTGAGATATGGCCTGATTTAGGCACTCTTACCGTTATATTATTTACTCCGGTTTTATAGATCGATTTGTTCGATTTCCTTGTTGTGACATAATCATTTACCTTTAATGTAAATCCTTTGTCTTTTGCTTTGCTTTTCAAATAAAAGCTGACATAGTAGTCTCCCGGAGCGGATGATGGCTGTTTCGGGGTGATGATCAGCTCTCCTCCGTTTTCTCCAGTTACGGTTAGCAGCCCGTTTTGATACTGGGCTTGTTTTGCGGTGATGTCCGACTTGGTGATCAAATTGGACGGTTTTGGTGTCTGCTCCGTTTTTCCTGATGGATCTTTTAATATAATTCCTTTCAGCATCGCCTGTTCTTTCGCAAGAGCGGGCAATCGGTCCAGCTCACTTTCGCTGTATATGGCATCCGCTGTTTTAACGAATGGAAGCATGTACTGATTCTCATAAACTGCATAATGCTCTGTTTCTAAATGCTTTTTGAAGCCGTACGGGACGCTGGCTTCGTTTGTTTTTTCGGTCATATAATATTTGCCGTAAAGCAGGCTGTATAAATTCGCCCTGTCTCCCAATGACGCGTAACGGCTGACGCTTTCCCTGCCCATATCGATGCTTAAATCATTCCAATAGAAGGCCAGCAGATCTTTGTTTAAAATGCTGGAATACGCGCTGAAGCCATTAAATCCGTAAATGATTGGCGTATTATTGCGGACCCCGTTCATCCAGTCGATTCTCATGAGCGGGTCATCGTCTTCCTTCTGTAAACGTCTGATGAGCTCAGATGATTCCCGCCCTCTGTATTCCTCACTTGTAAGATATTCTTTTGTCACACTGTCCAAATCGCCGCCTTCTGAGAGCGCGTATTTTTGATAGGAGTTGGCGACAAACAGCGAAGAAAGAATGATTATACCGTACACAGCCATTTTTGCCCGTTTTTTCGCAAAAGCTGCAGCAAACAAGGCTGCGATTGTCATGAGTAAGAGCAATAGAATACTTTCATTCGCAGGCTTCCATATATCGAGCTTATACCTTTGGATATGATACAAGTAAAGAAGCAGGACGACAGCTGCGGCCGGGAGCAGTTCTTTCCGTTTCAATTCAGACAGCTGTGACAAACCAGCCGCAGCTGCTCCCGCAATGGTAAAGGCCAGAACATATTCAAACCGGTTTTGCGGGGCGGAAAAACCGTTAAAGACGCTTGCCGCATACGGACTGAAATGAAACAGAATAAACAGCAGGCTCAACCCGGCAAAGAGACGAAACACACGGTTTTTGTAAAAAGAAATAATAAACAAAAACAGCAGAAAAGCGGCCGGCACAATGATGATCCGGCTCGAAAATAAGATATTATCATCGAAATTGAGCCACTCTATTTTCTGGCTGTATGGAGGGCGCAGGTTGTTTAAAAAACCGTATACTACCGGCACAAACGCCGCCGCACTGATGCCAAAAGAAATGAAGCCTGAAACGAGAAATAATCTGATTTGAATCCATCTTTTCTCTTCATGTGGTTCCAAACGGATCAGCCATCTGAACAGCACATAGATTCCGATGAATATAAGGTTTATGTATGCAAAGTAAAAATTGTTGATTAACGTCAGCGAACACGCAACGATAAACCACGCCGGACGCCGCTCTCTAATAATTTTTTCTGCGCCAAGCACAAGCAGCGGAAGCCAAACCATTGTATCGGTGAAAAATTCCCAATACGCTTCGTGACGGAAATAAATAATTGAGACGCCGTATAACACGGCTCCCGTGAACGATGCCGCCCTGTGCTTAAGAAGATAATGAAAAACAGAAGCGGACGTAAAGATGATCAAGCTCAATTTGAAAATACTGATAAAAACAGCTGACTCTGCCCAAAAAAGCGTATCCGCTTCTCCGATCAGCTGGACGGCTTGAAGCAGCCAAACAGCGGCAGACACAGCAAGAAAAAGAAAAGACGCAGAAAAATAATAGCCGAGCTGACTGAATGTGCCGCCGCCAAGTCCGAATGAATAATTGTAGAAAAAATTCCCGTGTGTATATTGGTCAAATAATAATTTTTTAAATACGATCATTTGCGCAAGCCCGTCACCCGGACCTGTCATATACCTGCCTTCCGCCCATTCTTTCACAAAAAAAGCGTGTGCCAGAACGGACACCAGCAAACTGGCCGCATAGATCATGATATGTTTTCTTTTCATATGAATTCTCCAGTCTTGCTTTTAAGATAATAGACACGCAAAAAAAGCACTGCCAATGGCGCTTGGTATTTTCAGTGCATTTTTGTCAGACGCCGCATGCTTTTTAATTCGTTCGTTTCAGGCAGGTCTTTGTTCGGGATATTCGCCTCTTTGATCAAATAATGCGGGCGTTTTTTTGTTTCATAATAGATTCGGCCGATATATTCACCTATTATTCCAAGACTTAACAGCTGTACTCCGCCGAGAAATAACACTGCTGAGATAATGGTGAAATACCCAGGCACAGAAATACCGTTAGTCAGAATTTTAACGAATGTGGCAATGATATAAATGATGGAAAGCAGCAGGATGAAAATGCCTGTATAAAAACATAATCTCAGCGGCTTATGATTAAATGAAACGACGCCGTCCATTCCGTAGTTAAACAGACTGCTGAACGACCATTTGGAGGTGCCGTTTTTTCGTTCGACATTTTCATAAAATACAATTTTCTGATCAAAGCCAATCCAGCAAAAAAGGCCTTTTGAGAAGCGGTTTCCTTCGCTCAGCTTCAAAAGTGCATTCACAGCTTGGCGGCTTAACAATCTGAAGTCACCGACACCGTCACGCAAATCGACTTCAACCGCTTTATTAATGAACTTGTAATACATAGATGATAAGAGTGAGCGGACAAAGCTGTCCCCTTTTCTGTTCCTTTGAGCAATGACTTGGTCATACCCTTCTTCGTAGCCTTTGATAAATTCCTTCAGCAAATATGTCGGATGCTGCAGATCAGCATCCATGACAATAACCGCCTCGCCCTGAACATGCTCAAAGCCCGCCAAAATTGCGGCTTCTTTTCCAAAGTTTCGAGAAAAAGATATATATTTTACCCGGCTGCACGTCGCTGCCAAGTCTTTGATCTGCTGAAGCGTGTCATCAACACTTCCGTCGTTTATGAAGAATATTTCATAGTCATAATGAATGTTTTTAAATTCCTTTTTTAAAGATTCATGAATGAGTTTGACATTATACCCTTCATTGTAAGACGGGATAATAATCGAGATTAATCCTTGCTTCATTAAGGCACCTTCTTTTTATTATTCTTTTTAAGTATTGCCTTAGGGGAGTTTTACACAAATCTTCAGTAAGGCTATTCCTTTTTTTAAAGTCGTTTAAACCTGTTTTTTGTTACAATTTTATGGTGACATTCATGATTTTTAATGTTATTTTGTCATGTTTAAAACAGACTATGAAAAAAACGCACAGAAAAAGTCTGCCATTATGACAGACGGATGGAGAGAAATTTTAGCTTATTGGTTCTTAAGATATTCCAAAATCAGCTGATTGACGATGGCTGGCTTTTCGTGGTTAATCCAATGGGAAGCTTCATCAACAAAGATGAGATGTCCATTCGGGCAATGCCTTTCCGTCTCTTTCGCAAGCTTTCTGCTCAAAAAGCGGTCTTCCATTCCCCAGATCATTCGGTAAGGTACTGTTTCGTAAGAGGGTTTCTCTGCCAAGCTTCCTTTTCTGAGGGCTCTGTACCAGTTCAGCATAGCTGTCAGCGCGCCCGGCTGTTTCCACGCTTCTTTGTACCTGCTGACATCCTCGGATGTAAAAAGCGCGGGACGGTCGGATAATCCAATCGCTTTGTCTAATGTTTCATAATCATTTTCCCTTAGTGATGCCTCCGGTATATCGGGGAGCTGGAAGTATGCGATATACGAGCTTTTCAGCCATTGCGGCGGATAAAGCGGCGTTACGGTTTTCATGACGTGCGGGTGCGGGATATTGATCGCGATCAGTTTTTCAAGATATTCCGGGCGTGTGGAAGCCAAATGCCATGCGACAGCCCCTCCCCAGTCATGACCGATGACAATTGCTTTTTCATCAGTGAATTGCGTAATAAGCCCGATGATATCATCTCTTAATGTATCAATCCGATATGAATCAATTCCTTCCGGTTTGTCACTGAGATTGTAGCCCCGCTGATCAGGAGCAATGACCCGGTAACCCGCATCAACAAGCGGTTTGATTTGATTTTTCCAGCCGTACCAAAACTCAGGAAATCCATGGAGCAGGACAATTAACGGGCCGTCTTCCGGTCCTGCGGCTGCAACGTGGAGCGTGATTCCGTTCGTATTGACAAACTGGCATTTAACTCCGTCCACTTCAATCTCCTCCTTGACTGTGCGTCATGATTTTCAGCCTTTTCTCCGTTAGCATAAATGTTATGACACTGGCGGCAATCAGCATGATAAGCTGAAGAATAAACAAGTTTGATCCCAGCAGCAAACCCATTCCCGCAATCACCAAGCCTGACAGGATCATTAATGATGCACTGTAACGGTTCGCTTCATTCCATAATCTTTGATCTGACATTGAGCGTCTCGTTCTGTATCCGTACACACTGTTGATCGATTTGGGAGGAAACAGTTTGATCAGTATGCCCGCAATGATCATAAGCCCTCCGCCGACTAAACCCGTCATATCATCATCTCCTTTCTCATTGTTACGTGCAGAAAGAAGAAATGTTTCATGCATAGGCAAAAAGACAAGCCTCGGCCTGCCTTTTTATCGCATTTGTAAATCCTTTGTGTGAATATAGCCTTTAACTCCGCCATAATCCACGAACGCCCAAGTGAAGTCAAATCCGCCGTTTTCACTGAATCCCCACCCAAGTATTGTCACCTCTGTTCCAGATGAGAGCTGTTTAGCTTTTCCATTTTCGGGCGTCGGTGCATAGAAGGCTGTCTGTTTCGTTGTTTTCGCTTGGCTTGCGGTTTTCATTAAAAAGTGAGTTGAAATATATGCTTTCTTTCCTTTGAAATAAATTTGAGCCCAATCGGCATTTACGAACCTATCGACTTTTACCTTTTGTTCTGATGATACAGTGCCGAGAATATCACCTTCATGATTTGGCTCAGTCCGGACATTCAGTTTTCCTGCTTTTATGATGTAAGTATCGGATGATGGCATGCTGACAGATATGTCGTGAAGGGGCGCAGCTTTTGCTGCGGGAGCGGAATGAAGTGCTGTCAAACCCAGTCCTGCGGCAGCTGTTAAAGCGAGCATTACTTGTTTCTTTTTCATATAAAGCTCCTCCTCGCATTTTGACAAGATATAAGTGGTATTCCCTGATTGACAGGCTGGTGAAACATGTTTTGTTTATGATTTCTTCCTGTTAAGGTAATTTTAAGAAAATGAAAAAACCTGCCGGTCGTTAACGGCAGGTTTTTAATGCAAAAGGCCTCTGCTTTGATTTAAGTAATCATTCACGTCGTTACGGGAGCTTTGAAAAAGGTGGAGCTGGCCGCCATAGTTTTCAATCCATTGTGTGACGATTTTTTCAGTCATTTTTTCACCTTGATAGGCGTGTCCGGCTTTTGCATAGGTTGCTTCGAAATCGCTCCATAACAATTCCACCCACGTTTTTGCCTGTATATAGCTGATCATCTCGTTCTTTTCCAGAAGCAGATTAGTCAGTTTCTCAATGTACATATTCATATGTGCAGTCTCCTTTCTTCAGGAAAAAAATAACGCTTTATTACGTAGTGTTCTCCATATACTAACCTTACGTCTTCATCTGGAAAGACGCAACTTTTTGATCTCGAATCTAGGGGGATATGACATGGTCCGAAATAAAGAAAAAGGATTTCCTTACGAAAACGAAAACAAATTTCAGGGTGAACCGAGAGCAAAGGACGATTATGCTTCAAAGCGTGCTGACGGATCTATCAATCAGCATCCTCAAGAAAGAATGAGAGCCTCAGGCAAACGGTAAAGAAGAACAGCTGCATACACTGCAGCTGTTTTTACCCTTTATTGACTTGATATTCGTAGACGCTCTTCTTTTCTGATAAGTGTGCGAAGGTAGAAAGCACAAGTCCGCATGCAGTCATAAGCGCACCTCCTGCAAACAGCCAGGAATAAGAGCCTGTTCCGTTTAAAATCATTCCGCCGATCCATGCACCAAGGGCATTGGCAAGGTTAAATGCTGATACGCTGACAGCTGCGGCAATGGTTGTGCCGCCCTCAGATGAGGAAATGACCTTTGTTTGCAGAAGAGGCGGCGTGCCGAATGCGCATGCCCCGAATAGGAACGTTGCCACAATGGCTGCAGCCGGGTAAATGGCGATGTAAGGAAATACAGCCAGAACACCGATTAAACCGATCATTACGCCGATCATCGTCCGAGTCAGCAAAGGCAGCGGTACTTTTCCAGCAAAGAAATTCCCGGCAACGCCTCCCAATCCATACGCAAAGAGAGCACCTGTAATGCCAACCGTGCTGAATCCGGCTGAATGCCTCAAAATGGGTTCGATAAAGGTGTAGGCGATAAAGACACCGGAATAGCCTAAAATGGTAATCGCGAAGGAAAACAGCACTTGTTTGTGTTTAAAAACCCCCCACTCATTCATAAGCATTGGGATCACTTTTGGTTTTCTGTTCGGCACGGCAGCCATAAGGCCTAAAAATCCGATGACACCAAGTGCCGTAATGATGGAAAACACCGCTCTCCAATTCAGGACATCTCCGAGATAAGAGCCGAATGGAACACCAAGCATTAGAGCCACTGTCAGTCCGCCGTTCATTGAAGCAGCAGCTGCAGCACGCTTTTCCGGCGGAACCATTTCACTTGCGAATACCATGGCAATCGCGAAGAAAGCGCCGTGTATGGACGCAGATAAAATTCTTGAAATGGCCAATACAGCAAAATTCGGCGCCAGTGCGCTCATCAGGTTGGAAAGGATAAATATCGCCATCAGCCCAAGAAGCACAGGCTTTCTCGGAAGCTTGACGGAAATGATGGTGACGAGCGGCCCTGTCAAACAAACGCTTGCCGCATAAGCCGTGACAAGAAGCCCTGCGGATGAAACCTGTATATGAAAGTCATTGGCAATCGACGTCAAAATACCCATCACCGCGTATTCTGTATAGCCGATTGAAAATGTACAAATCATAAGAACAAATATAATAAATTTTACAGATGGGTTTTTGATACTCAACGTCATCGCCTCCTTTGATTTTAAAAAACAACGAGTTTCATCTTAAAAGATTTTTCAAGTGAATTCAATGATTTTTTCTTTAAGAATTCGTGTAAATGTGCTGCAAACAAAAAGAGGCTGATCATCAGCCTCCCCGTTACGCTTTAATCTTTTTCTTTCAATACTGAGATTGGCAGCGCTTCCTCTTGCTGAGGGGAAGAGGTTCTGTATCCCCATGCGAAAACGCCATTTAAATAACTGATGGTAAACTCGTCCTCAGTGTCTTCCACACGATATGTTTCTCCCGGTGAGTAATCTTCCGGGTTCAGCAAATATGCTTTTGCCATCGTAATTTTCCGTTCGAGCACTGCCAGTTCGTTTATGATTCCATGCTGTTCGGCTTTTCTTGCTTTTTCAGAAAGTAATGCGATTTCGGTATTAAGTTCGTGAGGTGTCATTTGACTGTATCGTTTCTCCATTTCAGTACTCCTCTTCCTGCAGTAATTGCTCGATTAAATCGAGTGAGAATCCTTTGCGGAATAAAAATTGTTTGACCTTCATGGCGCTTTCATATGAGCCGTCATAGCGGTATTTTCTAAACGCTTTTTCCGCGTGAAGGCGCAGCGCTTCTTTCTCTGTGTCTTCATCATTTTCATATTCAATCTGATCCATCGCCGCGCTGATAACATCAAATGAGAAGCCCTTGCGCTGAAGCTGCAGCTGGGCGCGCTGTTTAAGTTCTTTCGTCGAAAGTTTTTTATCTTTTTTGAGAAGCTTTTCAACATGCTTGACCGCTTCCCTTGTCTGATCCTCAAAGGAAAAGGAACTTAGCGCCTCCTTAATTGTATCGTCATCAATTCCCTTCGCTCTTAGCTCTCTGAACAAAACATCAGGGCCTTTTCCGTTTGTTTTTTTGTGAGTGCTGACATAGGCTGAGGCAAATTCCTGGTCGTTTAAGTACTTGTAATCGTTAAGCCTATGGATGACTTCCGCAATGACGGGGGGCGAGGTTTCTTTTTTCTTTAAGTGGTCCTCGACCTCTTTCGTCGACCGCATTCGATAGGATAAAAAGTCAAGCGCACGGTTGAAGCCTTTCTTCACTTCATCGCCGTATTGAATCTCAATGATGTCAAGATCATCGAGTTCTTTTCCCTTCTTGAGCTCAAATTTCACGAGCACATCCGCGTCCACGCTGAAGGCGTATTTATCATCCAGAAAAATATTGAAGCGTTCCGTATTCTTTTTTTGCGTTGATATTTTTGTAATAAACGGCATCTTAATCTCCCTTCTCAGGCCTGAAACGCGTTTTCTTTTATTACAATGAGGTAAAGTATATTTATTAGAACGATGAGGAGAGATGTTCATGAATATCGCAATGACGGGCGGAACCGGTTTTCTCGGCCAGCATCTGACAGGCGTTCTTATCCGCCAGGGACACCATGTTTATATTTTATCAAGAAACGCAAGAGAAACTGAACAAAAAAATATGACATATGTGCAATGGCTGACGGAAGGAGCCGCCCCGGAGCAGGAACTTCCTCATATTGATGTCTGGATAAACCTTGCGGGAAAATCGATTTTTGGCCGCTGGACAGAAAAAACGAAGCAGCACATTCTCTCCAGCCGTATCAATGCGACGCGTGAAGTGCAGCGGCTTATTCAGAAACAGAAGGAGAAGCCGAAGACATTGATCCAAGCCAGTGCCGTGGGTATTTACGGGACAAGCCTTGAGAAAACTTTCACAGAGGATTCTGCAACGTCAGATGAGGATTTTCTCAGCCATACTGCACACCTGTGGGAAAAGGAAGGACAGAATATTGAAGCGATGGGCATCCGGACGGTTTATGCAAGATTTGGCGTGATGCTTGGAGAAAGAGGTGCTCTACCGCTTATGGTTCTCCCCTATAAGTTTCTGGCCGGCGGAACGATCGGAACGGGAAGGCAGTGGCTGTCATGGATTCATGTCGAGGATGCGGCCCAGATGATCCGATATGCGGTGGAAAATGCCGGCATCTCAGGCCCAATGAATGTCACCGCGCCCAATCCTGTGGACATGAAGCAATTCGGAAAAGCGATTGCACGGGTGAAGCACCGCCCGCACTGGCTCCCCGTCCCGGAATTCTTTTTATCAAAAGCATTGGGTGAAATGAGTCTTTTGATTGTGAAAGGACAGCGCGCTCTTCCTAAAAAAGCGATAACCTCTGGATTTCGTTTTACATATTCGGATCTTGAATTTGCACTCTCACAGCTGATAGCGGACCGAAAGACTGTATAAAAACAGCAGGAAGCGTCAACCTTAAGAATAACATGGTTGAAGGAGGTCCTTTTTATGGAAAAAAAGAGGGAGAAGCATCAGCAAGGCGCCAACCTTAAAAAAATGCAGGAAGTTCTTTATTCAGGCGAATTTAAAAAAGCGGAAAAAGCTGCTAAGCGGAAGTAGGAATACATAACCCCTTAAAACCAAATACTATATTTGTTTGATATCACTTTTTAGGGGGAATTTGATATGGGCAGAAATCATATCCACAAAAACCGTGATAAAAACAAACAAAAGCTTCCACAAGTTCCCGATGCATTAAAAAGGGAAACTGACGGCGTTTACGAAGAATATTCAACCGAGCTTGCTGATGCAGATGATCGCGAAGCGCAAGAGCGTGCGAAAGCAGCCGACAACAGAGCGAAAAAGAAATCTCGTTAATGAAAAACCCCTTGTCTCCGTTTGAGACAAGGGGCTTTTTACATTTCAGTGAACCGGTCGCGGATCGGTGTGCGTTTTTTCACTTCCGGCGCCTCGTCAGGATAACCTGTTTGTATGATGGCGGCGAAACGCTCATTATCCTGCAAACCAAAGGCCTGATGGACTTCTTTGTCATAAAGGATTTTTCCGCTTTTCCAAACCATGCCGATTCCTTTTTCCCAAGCAAGAAGCTGAAGATTTTGAATCAACGAGCTTGTTGCCGCAAAATCGTCGTCCCGCGCTCTTTCGTTTTCATCTTCCTGAAACACGACGAGGAGAAATCCCGGAACGCGCCCAAGTGTGTTTTTGAAATTTTGAAGCTTTTCCTCTGTCATATCCGGCTTGGATTTCTTAGAAAACGCTGCAAATGTATTGATGAGGTTCGCTTTACCTGTCTCACTGGAAACGTAAATAAATCTCCATGGCTCTGTCACTCTGTGATTTGGCGCATATTTTGCCGTTTCTAGCATGTCAAGAATGACTGCTGAAGGTACTGGCTCTTGTTTAAACTTTCGAATCGATCTTCTGCTGCGTATGATGTCACGCAGTACTGAATGCTGATGTATTTGTTCGGTTTGAGGCATACCGTCTCACCTTCCTATGCAATTGAAAATGATTATCATTTCATAATGATAACGGAAAGTGCATCTTTTTGTAAACCACCATCCGTATTAGATTTTAAGAATACGGGTTTCTGAGTAAACGGCTGTTCCTGTCATGTTCACTTTCACATGGCCGCCGGCTTCGTTCATTTCGATCTCCACTTTTCCGTCTTTTCCAATTTCCTGCCCTTGTTCAATGATAAATTTATGCTGCTTGGCATTGCCATATTGTTTCATATAGGCCCCCATCACGCCGGAAGCTGTGCCGGTCACGGGGTCTTCAATCGTTCCCGAATACGGGGATGAAAAGTGGCGTCCGTGCAGGTCGCTGTCGGGATGAACGGTTTCAAAGGTAAACGGATGGACTGAAGCTTTTGGCAGATCAATTAACACTTCCGGAAATTGTTTGTTATCTGGCACCATTTTTTTGGAAGCCTCCAATGATTTAAGCGGAACGATGGCTGTCCATATGCCAGTGCTGCCAAACACAATCGGAAGGTCTTCATGAAAATCCTCTTCGGTGATACCCAGTGCGTCCGCAAGTTTTTTCCGATCGCCTGTAAATGGTTTGAATTGCGGAGAGGCCTGTTCAAGCGTGATATGAATACGGCCATCTTTTTCAGAAATCTTCACAGGCAGGATACCCGCTTTCGTTTGGATACTGTACGTTTTACCGCTCTCCAGCATTCCTTTCTCACATAATGCGTAAAGAGAAGCAACTGTCGCATGACCGCACAAATTCATTTCGTGTCCAGGGGTAAAGTAACGGAGTTCAAGATCGGCCGACTCGCTTTTTCGGATAAAGGAGGTTTCTGAATACCCAGCACGCTCAGCTATGATCTGCATCTCGTCTTCCGTATAATCGTCTCCCTGCAAAACGACGCCTGCGGGGTTTCCTTTGCCGGGACTGCTTGTAAATGCTTCATATTTTAATACCTCTGCTTCTTTCATTCATCTGCCGCCCTTTCTTTATCAATGTCTCTGTCAGTATAGCAAAAATAATTACGAATCTTCAGTCATTATCAAAAAAACCCATTTTCTTTTTTTAAGAAAATGGGTGTAACGATTAAGAATTTCTTGTTTTATAGAGCAAATAAATAAAATAAGGTGCGCCGATAGCCGCTGTAAAGACGCCGGCCGGCACTTCCACCGGAGCAAATAAGGTTCTGCCGACGATATCAGCTGTTAAAACGAGCAGAGCTCCAATAAGTGCCGACGCTGGGAGCAGCGCGCCATAAGATGAGCCGACAAGCCGTCTTGCAATATGGGGCGCCATCAGCCCGACAAAACCGATTGTGCCGGCAACTGAAACTGCACAACCAGTAAGAGCCGTGCTCAAAAGTAGCAAGAAAAAACGATTTCGCTGCACAGCGCTTCCTGCACCCGCCGCAATATCTTCACCCAGCACCTGTATATTCATATTTTTTAGCGCGACAAAACAAATGAATAAGAGAATGACAGATAAGATAATAGCTATTTTTACATGCTGCCAGTTTGACCCATAAACTGACCCAGTGATATACACATTGGCTTGTGATGCCCGGTAAATCGGACCTTTGATCATCAACAGGGTAGTCATCGCCTGCGCCGACATTGAAAATCCGATTCCGATAAGCACCAGCCGAAATGTGGAGGCACCATTTTTGTATGCCAGTAAATAGACGATGAGCCCGACAGCCGATGCGCCGATAAATGCGGCTGCTGGAAGCCATGACAGACTGATCGTAAGTGAACTGCTGCGGTCTGAGAAGAACATCATTAAAAGCACGACCGCTACCGCCGCTCCTCCTGTTATTCCGATAATATCCGGAGATGCGAGAGGGTTTCTGACGAGCCCCTGCAATATCGCGCCTGCCGCTGCCAAGCAGACACCGGCGCATAAAGCCGTCAAAATTCTTGGCATGCGGAACGACATGATCATCAGTTCATCCAGCTTGGAACCTGCACCAAAGAATGTTTTTGCTACATCCCAGGGAGGAATAAACCTTTGTCCGAGACCTGCGCTTATGATGAGTACAGCAGCTGTTAGCCCCAGTAAAATTAAAAAGACGATACATGCTTTCTTTTCAGCCGCAGTAACGCCAAAACGAAGTTTCATAGCTTCGCCCCCCTTCTTGCGATGTACACAAACACAGGCATTCCGATGATGGCGGTCATGACCCCGACAGGAACTTCCTGAGGCATAATGATATATCGCGCACCGATATCCGCGCAAACAAGCAAAATGGCACCCAAAACAGCGGAAAATGGCAGAACCCAGCGATAATCATTACCAACGACAAAGCGGGCAAAATGCGGAATAATGATGCCGATAAAAGAAATCGGCCCGGCAATGGCGACAGCGGACCCTGCAAGCATGACAACACAAAGCGCCATCACAAATTTCAGCAGGCCTGTTTTTTGGCCGAGTCCTTTTGCCACATCTTCTCCCATAACGAGGAGATTAATTTTTTGGCCGAGAAAGAAGCAGATTACCAGCGCTGCCGCTGCATATGGAAACATCGTCATCAACAGATCCAGACTCCGGCCCTGCACAGAGCCAGTCAGCCAAAAAAGCACCTGGGCAAGCTCGAGTTCGTTGACAGACAGCAAGCCCTGTGTCAGAGAAGAAAACATGGCTGCCATGGCAGCTCCCGCCAGCGTCAGTTTGATTGGCGTCAGCCCTTCCCTCCCAAGCGAGCCTGCTGCATAGACGATCGCGGCGGTAAATGCTGCCCCCAGAAACGAGCTCCATACTAATGCCTGAGGTGACTGAATATGCAGAAAAAACGATCCGGCAACAATAAAAAAACCTGCACCGGCGTTAATCCCGAAAATCCCCGGTGACGCAAGCGGATTTTTTGTGAGCGCCTGCATGAGAGCGCCCGCGGCTGCAAGCGAGGCGCCGACGACTGTCGCAACCAAAGCGCGCGGAAGCCTGACATCCTTGATGATGACATGCTCATTTGTTCCATTGAAGGAAGTAAACGCCTGATAGACCTGTCTCCATGACGTACCTGTATAGCCATACACGACGCTTGCGCAGACAGCCGTCAGTAAAATGAAAATCAGACATACTAACACAATCCATTTTGAAGATGCCTTTTTGCAGATCATGATCTAATTCTCCTAGTTATTTACTATGTAATGTTTGTTTTTGAGAATAATCCTCAATTAGGGATTGACACTCTTAACACTGCTTATTATGATCTAAATGATAATGAATTTCAATATTGGGAGGAAAAAGATGAAAAAGCATATCAGCATGCTATTCGTATTTTTAATGGCCGTTATGGTACTTTCTGCCTGTAATAGTTCAGAAAGTTCAAGCAACAGCGAGGGGTCAAGCAGCAAAACAAGAACGGTCAAACATGCAATGGGGACATCAGACAACATCCCCGCCAATCCAAAACGGATTGTTGTTTTAACTAATGAAGGAACAGAGGCGCTCTTAGCGCTTGGCATTAAGCCGGTCGGAGCCGTAAAGTCATGGAAGGGCGACCCGTGGTATGACTATCTGAAAGATGACATGAAAGGTGTTAAAAACGTCGGTCTTGAAACGGAACCGAATGTGGAAGCCATCGCAGAATTAAAGCCTGATTTGATTATTGGAAACAAAGTGCGCCAGGAAAAAATTTATGATCAGTTAAATGCGATTGCGCCGACTGTTTTTGCTGAATCTTTGGCCGGGAACTGGAAGGATAACCTGACTCTATACGCCAACGCGGTGAATAAGGCGGACAAAGGCAAGGAAGTCATTGCCGATTTTGATAAACGTGTTTCTGATTTAAAAAACAAGCTGGGCGACCAGACAAACAAAACCGTTTCAGTCGTACGCTTTTTATCCGGTGAATCAAGAATCTATTATACCGATTCATTCTCAGGGATTATTTTAGACCAGCTTGGCTTCAAACGCCCTGAAAAACAAGTAGAACTGTTCAAGAAACAAAAGGACCAATTTACGTTCTCAACTGACAGTAAAGAATCTATTCCTGATATGGATGCTGATGTGCTGTTTTATTTCACTTATAAAGCCGATAATGCAAAGGAAAATGAAAAATGGGCCAATCAGTGGACAAGCAGTTCACTATGGAAAAACCTAAAGGCCGTGAAATCAGGTAATGCGCATGAAGTCGATGACGTCGTATGGACAACCGCAGGCGGAATTAAAGCCGCAAACTACCTGCTTGATGATATTGAAACCTACTTCTTAAAAACGAAATAAAAAAAAGACTCCGTCTTATTAGACGGAGTCTTTTTTGCTTTTGCCAATCAGACGTGTAACGAGGAACATGGTGACAGAAAGAGATCTGTTTTTCCGATACGCTAAGTATTTCCCTCGCCACTCCGGTTTGTATTTTTCTTTAAAGGCTCTTAGGCCGCTGAAGCTGTACATGTATCTGACATTATTAAAAATGACAGCGGCAAACCTTTCGGACCAGAAGGATGTAAAGGCAGTGCCGACATTAGCCAAGGGTGCCATCCCCATATTAAATGACGTGCAGCCCTCTTCCTTTGCCCATAAAAACATACGGATAAACAATGCGTCCATAATGCCATTTGGAGCGTCGCCGCGATAGCGCATTAGGTCAACCGATATCTCTCCCTCCTGGTACATCGGCATGACATTTGCGAATGCAACGATCTCTCCCTCTGCATTTTTCATATAGGCGATCGGCGCTTTCTGTAAATAAGAAGGATCAAAAAATCCGAGCGAGAATCCCTTCTCCTTTTTCGAGCCGAGCCATTCGTCTGAGATTTGCTTCAGCTCCTCCAAAAACGCATCAGAAAATGGGGGATGATCCACATGGAAAGTATACTCCTCCCGCTCAAAGCGGTTATTGATTGCCCGAAGGCCGGCTTTTTTCTTCCCAGTCAAGGTGAATGTATTTAAATCTACATATGCTTCCTCGCCAAGTTTAAAGAAGTTGTAGCCAAAATCGTGATACAGCGCCATGTCCTCTCGTTCAATTTGATAGAACAAAACACTGAATCCCTTCTGATGCGCTTCGTTCAGAAATTCTTCCAGCACGAGCGGGAATGATTCTCTTTGGCCAGACGGATCGCCGAGCACGACCAGCCTTCTGGCGATTTTCCCGAATAGAAGCAGTGCATTCCCATCACTGGAAAAATAAAACCGCTTATCTCCAAGAAAACCGAGATGGCTCAGCGCGTTGCCGCCTTTTTCATTGAGAAACGCAGCAAGACGCTCAGGGTCAGCTTTCTCTCCGATCGGTTTCGTTCTCTTATGATAGACCACTGTAAATATCAAGAAGAACAGCGGCACAATAATGATCGCCATGATGGTTGCATGTGTAATATGCGAGGTGCTGTGGACGAAATATTCGTGACGCAGCACCTTCTTCATCCGGTCCCAAATAAAGCCCGCGATCAGATTGTAGTTAAAGAGCGCCACAGTAAACAGCGCCACAGCGAATATCAATTGTCCCAGTGTATAGGATGCCTGTTCGCGGACAAATTGTTTTTTCAATAACACAAGCAATACGATAATCATCGGCAGTACGAATATCGCGCTGATGTTAAGCCCTTTTAAAAAGCTGAACACAAAGCCGCCGACAAGCGCTGTAATGGCCATCGTATAGGAACGTTTTGTCCGTTTATAAAGCTCGATCGGCAAAATTAGCAGAATGAGCGCTGAGCTTAAGGACAGGCCGTTGAACAGCAAAAGCGCCGGGCGCGGAATGTGCGGTATAACCGTCAGCCTGTCAATCGGCAAGGAAACTGAGGCCAAGACAATCAGACCTGCTACGAACACAATAAGGGAAAGCGAGCCTTGCAAAATTCTCACTAATACCGCACGCTGAACAACAAGCAGAACGTTTGTCGTCTCAATTGCCGGTGCGATGCGCGGGTTCGTTTCGAGCCGCTTCATTGTATTTTCCGTCAGGTCGCCTGCGGCAAAGAACAGTCCCAAGATAAATGGGATAAATGAATAGGCGAGCCTGTACAACACAATAGAAGTAACGATGGCCTCCTGATGATAGCCAAGCTGCTCCATCCCCAGCAAAAATAAAAGGTCAAACGAGCCGAAGCCGCCCGGCACGAGGCTGATCATTCCTCCGATCGCCGCAATGACGAACACCCCGAACACATACCTGATATCTGCATGAATGCCCATAGCGAACAAAGCAAAATAGATGACGGTCCCGGCCATGAGCCATTCAACAACTGAAGCTCCAATATATGCGAAAATCGGATTTTTCACTTTATCCGCATTCTCTTCGTCCCCAGCTTTGCGGTCTTTTATTTTGGACACCGCCAAAGACAGCGGCAATATCAGCGCAAAACCGATAACGACCGCCCATAGCCAAGGCTTTTCATGAATCACTTCATCCACTGGCAGCACTCTCGCAGCGACGAAAATGCTGAAAACAGATAATCCGAGCAGCATAGATGATGTGAGCCAGGCGATTCCTTTCACGAGTGCCTTATGGTCTTTCGTATGCTCCTTATAGAACATCATTCTTAACCCGACTCCGGCTAAACCGCCGAATCCCAACACATTATTAAATGAATTGGCGATCCAGGAAACCCTGAATACTTTTCCGTTTGTGATCGATAGGCGCAGTGAGTATTTCAGGACGTAATCATACAGCGACATGGCCGCAACAGCCAGCAAGCCGATCAACACAAGCATGAATAAGTCCGTTCGTTCCAGTCCGTTGATGACCATGAGCGTACGTTTGAATGACAGATTTGTCAGTTCTTTTTTCGATTGATAAATAACAAATAGCAAAACAGCAATAGGAAAAACGATTTTTAATATTGATAAAGCATTCTTTTTAATCAGCAATGGTCTCTCCAATCATATTCTAGTTCGATCCTCTCCCCCAATAATCTCCAACTCATTATACACTACCGTTATTTTTCGGACAAAGTCCCGCATGCGGTTTCTGCTCACTTTCTTTCAGGAGTGAAAATCGAGTAATATGGTAAGAGGAGTGAATGATGAGGAAGTGATGAAATGGAATATAATTTACACGATACAACAGTATTAAACGAAAACATTCTTTCATCGGAGGAACGGGAAATATGGGTGCTCTATATGAAAGTCTTAACTTCCGCCGGACTCGGTGATGTGTCCGAGTGGATGAAGCTGGATATGAGCATGCCGCAAATGAAAGTGCTGATGCTATTAAACAACCATGGAACATTGAAAGTGAGCGACATTGCTGAAAAAATGGGGGCTTCCCTATCCAATACAACTGGGCTGCTTGACCGGCTTGAAAAATCAGGATTTGTCAAACGCTCACATTCTGAAGAGGACCGCCGCTCTGTAGTTGTTCAGTTGACAGAAAATGCGAAAAAGATTTTCCGGGGTTTGTATGAAAAAGGCCACCTGAAATTGAAGCGTTCATTAGAGCTGCTGTCCCCTGAAGAAAAGCAGGCTGTTTCCGAAGGGCTGTCTATCCTTTCAAGAGCATTAGAGAATGCGAAAAAAGAATAAATCTGTAAGTCTGTCATCCGCAAACTGCGGGAGCAGGCTTTTTTTATTTGACATTTAGTTCATTTAAAATGAATAATATATTTCAAGTGAACTAAAAGGAGTTGACGAAAATGTCTGAAGCATTAACAGAGCAGAAAAGCCAAAAGTGGGCAATCAGCCTGTTTACGATTGGCGTGTTTATGGCTGCTTTAGATAACGGAATTATTTCGGCTGCTTTAACAACGATAAACGAGTCGTTTGCCGTTTCTCCTTCCTGGGGATCATGGGGCATCACCCTTTATACGCTCGGTCTTAGCGTCAGTGTGCCAATCGTCGGAAAGCTTTCCGACCGCTACGGCAGAAAAAAACTCTTTCTCATTGAGGTTTGCCTGTTCGGACTTGGTTCTTTGCTTGTTGCTTTGAGCCAAAGCTTCCCGCTCTTTCTGATATCGCGGCTGATTCAGGCGCTTGGAGGCGGCGGGATTTTCATCATCGGCAGCTCTCACATTCTCGCGACCCTCCCAAAGGAAAAACAAGGGAAGGCGCTTGGGCTGCTTGGCGCAATGAACGGGATGGCCGCTGTGCTCGGGCCAAATATCGGAAGCTTTCTGCTTGATTGGACCGGGTCTTGGCATTGGCTGTTTTTGATTAATTTGCCGATTGCCGTGCTATTGGTTGTTTTCGGCGCATGTTTTATCGCGGAAACAAAAGCACCTGAGGCTAAGCGCCTCGATGCGGCCGGAATCTTCCTTTTGTCCCTGTCGATTTTAGCTGTGATGTACGGCATGACCAATCTTGACGGGGCAAATCTCTTACACAGCTTGGGGAATCCGGAGGTTTATGGATGTATTATTTTTGGCATACTCTGTTTTGCAGCGCTTATCTCGTATGAAAAGAGAGTTGAAATGCGAGGAGGCGATCCCATTTTGGCGTATTCTCTGCTGCGAAACCATATGTTTCAGCGCACGCTTATCATCGGTTTGTTATCCGGGGGGCTCTTGGCGGCAGTCATTTTTATCCCGTCATATGTCGAACAGTATTTGGGTGTCCCTGCCGCAAAAGCAGGCTATTGGATGACACCGCTTGCGTTGGCTTCCGGAATCGGCGCTTGGCTTGGCGGAGCGCTTACCGACAAAAAAGGTCCTGTAAAAACCGTTATTCTTTCGGGAATCATCTCATGTGCGGGGTTTGCTTTATTTCCGCTCTGGGTGACGGAAAAATGGGAGTTTGTGATCGCAAGTGTGACAGCTGGGATCGGTTTTGGCTTTCTGTTAGGCGCTCCGCTGAACGTCCTTGTATCAGAAGCGGCAAAAACAAATAAGGGTACAGCTCTTGGCACGCTTTCATTAGTAAGGCAAATTGGACTGACCTTGGCGCCTACTCTTTATGCAGGTTTTATCACAGCCGGGTTTGACCAAATAGGTGATGAGATCAACAGCCGCTTATCGGACAGCGGATATTCAGAAAAGGCGATGCAGATGATTCCGGAGATCGACAGTTCTGATGTTTCTTCTTTACAAGAACAAATCGAACGCATTCCCGTTCCTGAAGTCAAAACCGCGATAAGCGACGCCATTCATGCGAGTGTCGCCAGCGGCTATGATCAGTTATATGCAGCGGCTGCTGTGATCTCACTTCTGGTGATTGCTGCTATCAGTATTCCGGCTTTCCGCCGGCAAAAGCGTTAAGACCACCCCATCCGTCTGGAAAGCTCCGTAATATGAGCGATATGATGATGTGAGTGCCAGACATACAGGCCGAGCGCGTTCTCCAGGGTAATGATCTCCTTTGTATCAGGGTGATAAAATCCGCGCTTAAATTGCTGATCCGTCAGAGTGCGGAGCAGAGCCGTCCATCTTCCGTGAAGCTCCTGCAAAAGCGCGAGTGAGCCGCTCGGATCTGCCGTTTTCGAGTCTTTTAGCTCCGACCATGCTTTTTCATCATACGGACGAATAGCCGGTGTCTCTTCCGTCAAGCTCAATTTAAAACGAATATAGCTGTTCATATGACTGTCAGCCAGATGATGAATAACTTGCCGAACGGTCCATCCACCGTCCCGGTACGGTGTGTCAAGCTGGCTGTCCGTCATGACCTCTACAGCTTGCTTCAATTTTGCCGGCACTTCTTCAAGTACTTGAATCCATTTATCTTTTTGCTCCTTCGATATGGATTCCCTCGGCTTGTATTCTCCTATTGGGTAGCTTAGATTGACTGATGTCATGAATGTTCTCCCTTCTATTCAATCTTCTCCTTTATTTTACAATAAAAAGATTGTGTATTGTGTCTTTTTCCCATACAATAAAAACGACACTAGTGTCATTTTAATAATCAGGAGGATGAATCATGGAAAAACCGTTGTTTCGCAATCAAAAAGGACTGATGACACTGTTAGCCTCGCAAACCATTTCTTCACTTGGAGACTGGCTTCACATTTTGGCCGTGCTAACATTAGCCGCTTTTCAGCTTCATGCTTCTCCATTAGATATGTCGCTTTTAATGATGTCGTTTGCTTTGCCTGTCATTGTACTCGGACCTGTATCGGGTCTGCTTGCCGACCGTTTTGACAGAAAAACGATCATGTTTCTGTCTGAAATCGGACGTGCCCTCACCGTTATCAGCTGCGTTTATGTCAGTGAGCTTTGGCAGCTTTACGTATTGCTATGCCTTCAGAGCTGTTTTTCTTCACTTTTTTCACCTGCTAAAAACGGAAAGCTTAAGGAATTGGCTCCGGAAGCACACATTCAGCAGGCTGTTTCCGCCAGCAGCATCATTGATAACAGTGCAAAAATCTTCGGCCCTGCCCTTGGCGGCATGCTGATCGCTGCTGTCTCTATACATTCTGTTTTCTATATTAACGCCGGCGCCTTTCTTCTTTCCGCTGTCATTTTGTTTTTCCTCCCCAAAGATGCTTTTTTACAAAAAGCCAATACACCTCAAGAAAAAACATCAGCACTTGCTTCTATTAAAGAAGGCCTTCAGTATTTGAAACGGATGCCGCTTCTTTTAATAGGCTTACTCACAGCTTGCGTCGTTCTCTTTGTTTTGCAGATTGGTGATTCCCAGGCTATCATTCTTATCCGTTCTTTTTCAGGCGCTCCGCCTGAGCTTGCAGGCTGGTGCATGGCCGTCAGCGGAGCCGGCATGCTCCTTACGGCGGCAATTGCCGGCAGACGGCGAATCACCTCTTATTTTCTTTATTTCTCAGCTGGGACCTTTCTGCTTGGACTAGCAACTGGAGGCGTGCCATTTCTGAGCGGAATGGGAATTGCCGGCATTGCTCTTTTTATTTTCGCTTTTTTCATCATGGGAGCGGCTTTTGGTCTGGTCCATATTCCATTTCAAATTCTCGTGCAAACAACAGTGCCGGTTGATTACAGCGGCAGGGTGTTTGGCGCCATTCAGAGCGCGACAACCCTCGCCTCCATCCTCGGCATGGCGGGCGGAGGCATGCTGGCGGAATGGATCGGTGTTTCACTTGCTTTTCTTGTCTGTGGCTGCTTGCTGATCTTGATTGGGTTGATTACACTTGTAGGTAAGAAAGTTTCAGAAAGCAGGCGATATCTTGTCACCAAAAGTAACAAAGGAGCACAAGGATAAACGACAGGCAAAGATTTTAGAGGCTGCCAAAACGGTTTTTAAACGTAAAGGATTCGAATTAACGACGATGAAGGACGTTGTAGAAGAGTCAGGTTTCAGCCGGGGCGGTGTCTATCTTTATTTTTCAAGCACTGAGGAGATGTTTCGCCGCATTATTGAAACAGGGCTGGATGAAGGACTCCGAAAGCTTGATAAATCAGCTGAACACCAAAGTGTTTGGTCCGCCATTTCAATCTATTTGGATGAACTGTCTGAGGGCCTGCGTGATGTAGCAGATACGCTGGCGCCGGTGCAATTTGAATATTTAGTGACAGCTTGGCGGAATGAGGAACGTAGGCAGTATTTGGAGAAAAGGTATGATCTTTTTGTGGAAAGATTTTCAAAGCTATTGCAAAAAGGGATCGATCAGGGAGAGTTTCAGCCGCTTCAGCCTCTTGCGACTATCGCCAAGTTTTTCCTCAATATGAATGACGGCATCATTCAAAACGCCCTGTATTTCGATGAAGAAAAAGCTGATGTATCTGGACTTGCTGAGTCTGCAAAACTATATTTAAAAACAGTTCTGCAAGCGGATGAGAAGTAAAGAAACGCGGCAGGAGCCCCCCTGCCGCTTGTTTTTCACCCTGCGTGATCACGCACTTCGACTGTTACCTTCTTCTGTTTTGGCTGATAAATTTTCCCCACAAATAAATACCCATATTTGAACTTATTCAGTGCCCACGAGGTCAGAATCGGGCCGGCTGTACACACGGCAAACAGCAGGAGAACAGCCGGTACGGCAGGAATTTCGGGCATATTCAAAAGCAACACGTAGCCTATAATCATAAAATAGGCATGAAGCAGATAAATCGAAAAGGAATAGTTGCTGATAAACATCATGATTTTCGGCACATGCTTCATTTTGGAAAACAAGTGAAAACACAGGAAAATCATGCTTGTTGAATACAGCATGATATCAGGCCGCTTCGAGCTGATCATGCCGATTTCACCGACATAAGAAACAGTGACAACCAGCGCCCCAGAAGCAATTGCGGCGCCGTACACCACCCAGCGGTATTGGTTCAGCAGCGCTAAAAAACGCTTGTATTCTTTTCCGCAATAGTAGGCTAGACAAAAGTAGAAAAGCCAGCCTGCGAACGGAACCCAGAAGAACGGAAATGCCCCGCCCTCTTCAGAAGCAGGAGCCGGGCTGGCTGCGGAGAAATAGCCTAAATAAGCGGCTGTCACCACAAATGAGATAGACAGCACCCATTTCGGCGATGCTTTTTTCAAGTACTCATGAAACATCATATGCAGCATGTAAAATTGAAAGATGACGAGAATGAAGTATCCGATAAAGTTTCCTAAGAAAACGTTCGCCAGATAATTTTGCACAAACGCGAGAAAGGTTACCTCTCCCCCCATCGCACTGGTCATCAGCAGCGCATCGATGGCCGCGATAAATAAAAAAGGAACAAAAATCACTTTTCCCCGCTTCTTTAAAAAACCGTCAGGCACCCCATCAGGATAAGAACGGGCCAGTAAAAATTCAGAGATGAAAATAAAAGCGGGCGTGCTGAACATCAGGAGTGTGCGGAAAGAATCAACAGTGTGAGAAATATCTGCAAGAGCTTCTGCCTGAAGCATCAGGACCATTGAAATGATATGGAGCAAGACGACACTTAAGCACGAAATGCAGCGGATCATAAAAATTTCTTTAATTTGCATAACAGCGCTCCTTTTATTTCAAATTGATAGAAATCGATGGTTGTACCTTAACATGTCCGCTCTATTTGAAAAAGTGCCTGATGTCATAAATTGACGTATGCATGATAGACTAAGGTCATAAGACCCTATGGCTTTCTCAGACGAAAAAACCCACTGTAACGGAGGCAGCAGGTTGTTTTTTGAAGATATTAATTTGTATTGAGGCCTCCGCCATTCAGCCCTTCTTTGATATAGCCGTTCACTTGGCTATTAGAAAGCAAGCCAATATGACCGATGCCATAAAGCTGGATGTTTCGCGCTCCTTGTAACCGAGACAAGCTATTGATGACAATTTGATCATTGAGACTGTAAATAGATGTATAGAGGATCTTTTGATTAGGGTCTGTGCCCGGTAGCGCCGTTGATGATACTAAACCATTAGCCCCTCCAAGCGTTACGACATTTTGAATCTTATTGCCTCCGCCTAAATATTTAATATAGTACAGCGTATTGGCGCCTCCCATACTATGAGCCACAATATCTACTTTTTTGCCCCCGTCTCTTTTAAAACACGGTCAACATATGAAGCAAGCTGCGGGCCGTTATTTAGGTTGTTTCCTGTTTTATCATAAAAATCAATTGCGTATAGTTTGTTGCTTTGCCAGCCTTGAGAAATTAAGTAGTTTTTAATAGCGAAAAAGTTGTATGATGCACCACTTATTCCATGAACAAGAACGACAGGATTATGTACTGATTCAGCTTTTGCGCCAGACGACGGAGCGGCTAAAACAGATAGAATCAGCGATAAACAAATAATGAATGCCATAAGTACTTTTTTCACGTTTATTCCCCCTTAAAATGTTTATACCACCAATTTCCTATTATACATAAAAAATCAATATGGTTAATATTTTTTCTGAAAATTAAATTTAAATCTCTTTTATATGACGGAGATAAATCGGATACCTTCTGACAAACCTTTTATCTTCATTTCCAAAGAGCCCGGTTGTGTTCCCTTCCTCCCTTTTCTATAATAAGGGGAATAGGCAGTTAGAATCACAGTTGAGCACCGGCTCATCTGTTTTGCGAAACAGCCAGACACGGAGGATAGCATGAGAGTATTAAAATACGCCATATTAGGGCTTTTGCGAAAAGGCGAATTGAGTGGATACGATATTACGAGTTATTTTAAAGAGGAGCTCGGCCAGTTTTGGAGCGCCAAGCACAGCCAGATTTACCCTGAGCTCAAAAAGCTGACGGATGAAGGATTTATCACGTTTCGGACAACGATTCAGGGCACAAAGCTGGAGAAAAAGATGTACACCCTGACAGACAGCGGAAAGCAGGAACTGCATGACTGGCTGATCCGCCACCAGCCGATACCCGAGACGGTGAAGGATGAATTTATGCTGAAGGCTTATTTCATTTCTTGTCTATCGCGCCAGGAGGCTTCTGATTTGTTCAAAGACCAGCTGCAAAAACGACAAGCCAAGCTTTCTGACTTACAGGGAAGCTATGAAAAGCTTATGGCTTCAGCAGAGCCGATGTCATTTTCTTCACCGGACTTCGGCCACTATCTTGTGCTAACGAAAGCGCTGGAGCGGGAGAAAAATTACGTTTCTTGGCTGGAATCAATTTTAGCTATGATAGATAAGGATTAACCGCAGTTCAGGCTACACCCATACGAATGTACCCACATGCAAAAAAACATCTGCCTAAACGGCAGATGTTTTTTAGGCTCGGAGCGCCTTAAGCCCCGCTGCGAAAGTGATTGCTGCAAAAGCAAGCAAGATGCCGCAGATTCCGAGAATATCTGTGACGCGGGCACCGTTAGCGATAATCTCCGTCAGCCCGCTCATCGCCCACTTTTGCGGAAGAAATTCAGCGATGGATTGCATAAATTTCGGTTCAATGTCGATCGGCCAATACATCCCGCTCACCATACATGTTGCGATGACGAACAAGTTGCCGAACGCAAGCTGCTGTTCTGGCGTTCTGACATTGGCCGCAATCATCAATCCAATGCCGACAACGGTCAATAGAAAAAGCGACACCAACACCATAACCGCAGCCGGATTCCCCCAGTTGATGCCAAACAGCCAATGGGTTGCGAGAAGCAATATGCCAAATTGAATCCAGCCAATGACAAAGAAGGACAGCACATACCCAGCACCGATTTCGGCTCGGCTGACAGAGGCTGTAAGCAATCTGGACCATACGCCGTTTTTTCTTGCTTCTAAAATGGTTCCAGCCGCTCCCATCATGGTCAGCATGACAAACAGGATGGAAAAACCTGCTGCTCTGGAGGCTGTGTCACTTGCTTCCGCACCCTCTTTTTTATCACTGAGCGTCTGTCGTTTTACAGCCGGAACTGTATCTTCATGTTTTTTGGCGAAAACGGTTTTATACGCAGCCTTCCAGTTCTCTCCCGCTGTCTGCGATGCCGTTTTTGCCGCGGTCACCTGAATATTGAGCGTTGCCAATGTGCTTTCTGCATATTGTTTGACCATCGGCGCTTCCGCCAGCTCAGGGCCGTGACGGAAAATCAGCTCAGGATGTTTGCCTTTTTCCAGCTGTGTCTGGAACGAGCGGGAAATGACGATGATCCCGGCAATTTTCTTTTGTTTCAGCTTTTCTGACGCTTTGTTTTCAGGCACGTTTTCGAATGTATACATATCATCGTGTGCCTTCAGCTGCCGAATATAATGCTGTGAGAGAATCGTATCGTCCTGATCAACGATTGCAAGCCGCACCTTATCATCATTGCCGCCGAGCATACTCCCAAATACAAAGGTAAGCAAAAGCGGGGCAGCAAACATGATCAAATAGTTCTGTGGCTTCTTAAAAATGAGAGAAAGCTCAATGCCGCAAATGGCTATGATTTTTTTCACCTTTTGTACCTCCTTATCTTGTATGAAGCCGTCTGATACCAATTACAAGTGAACAAAGACCGATCGCCGCAAAAAGAAGCACAGGCTTTTGAAGGTCAGCCCAGCCTCCCCCTTCCATTAAAGAAAGAAAGCCGTCAAGCGCCCAGCGATTTGGCACCGCTTTGGATACAGACTGCAAGACGTCCGGAAATTGGTACAGCGGCAGCATGGACCCGCCGAGAACCGCAAGCAATTGAATGCCGAAGCCGCCTATCGAGTCTGCAGATTTCATATCGCTGATGCACGACGCAAGCAGCATTGAAATACCAGATACAGCTGCGGCGTAAGAAAGCCCGAGTACACTCACAAACAGCAGATTACCGCCCCAGTCCACACCAAATACATTGATTGTGACGATCAGAAATATGAAAAATTGTATGATGGCAAACAGATACGTCCCAAGCCATTTTCCGAAGAGAATGACGGATTTTTGCGCAGGCGTCATCAGCATTCTGGCAAGCGTCTCCGTATCCTTTTCCTGTAAAAACGATTTCGCCCCGACTGTGATATGAAACAGCATAAACATGCAAAGCATTGCCGCCGAATAGTATTGAAAACTGGTAACGGCTTTGCTGCCGACAGATTTTTCCGCAATAGTCAGCTTGTCACCTGTTTCTTTTTCTAACGTCTTTGCCAGCTTTTCTGCAAACTGTGCAGGGTCAAGTTTTCCTTGCTGTACAGCTTCCGTTTTGCTGATGTAGTCCATTGAGGCTGACGCGGCTTCCTTTACCGCTTTATATTGCTCTATAAAAGAGCTGGCAGCTGTTTCGATGATGGAACTTTTCAATGTTTGATCAGGTGCGGCATAAACAACAGCTGAGGTTTTGCCGGCTTCCCAATGGTTCGGGATGACGATGCCTACATCGATTTTCTTTTCATCAATCAGCTTCTTCATCTTGTCTTCGCTGCCGGCTTTTGTGGCCTTTATCGACTTCATTTTTTTGAGAACATCTTTTGTAAACATGTTCGCTGCATCTGACTGGTCTGATTGACTGTAGCCGACTTTGATGTCATCAATCCGGCTGCCTCCGTCAACAACTGATCCGAGCGCCGCCCCTAAAATACATGTTAGGATGAGCGGCATTAGGATAAGCAGCATAAACCCTTTTCTGTCCGTGATTCTGATTTTGACATCTTTCCAGGCGATCCATATTCTTTTTTTCATAGCCGTCCCTCCTAATCCCGCAACGTGCGGCCGGTCAGATTCAGAAACAGGCGCTCCAGATTCGGTTCCTGCACCTGAAGGGACAGCAGGTTTATATGATGAGCAGCAGCTTCAGCAAGCAGGCTGGTGACGACTTTCTCATGATGAGCCGCAGAAATGTCAATTTTGAGCTCTAATTCATGTACTGTTACATCATTCACATGGGCCAAAGCTCGGATCGCCACAAGAAACGCTTCATTGATCCCGCTGACCGTGAGCTGAATGATGGTATCGCCCCCAAGGCGGCTGCACAAATCAGTTTTTGTGCCAATCGCAATCATTTCCCCCTGATCAATTATCCCGATCCGGTCGCATAAAAACTCAACTTCTTCCATGTAATGACTCGTATAGATCACCGTCATGCCCGTTTCGTTGAGCTGTTTGACTGTTTCTAAAATGTGATTTCTCGATTGAGGGTCAATACCGACAGTCGGTTCATCCATAATCAGCAGCTCGGGCTTATGCATTAAAGCCGCACCGATGTTGATTCTTCGTTTCATCCCCCCGGAAAATGTTTCAATCTTATCTTTAGCCCGCTCAGTCAGACCGACATATTCAAGGACCTCTGCCGCTCTTTTTTTGGCCTCACCGTGCGTAAGTCCGTACATTTTCCCCCAAAACATAAGATTCTCATGAGCCGTCAGCGTCGGATATAATGCAATTTCCTGCGGAACAATGCCGATTTTTTGTTTCGCTTTGGCCGTTTCTTTTCCGATGACATAGCCGCCCACCGTGATGTTCCCGCTGTCATGCGGCACAAGGCCGGAAACCATCGAGATGGTTGTGGATTTCCCCGCACCGTTAGGCCCGAGCAGACCGAACGACTCCCCCTTTTTGAGGGAAAAAGAAATGCCTTTCACGATTGTTTTTTTTCCGTATGCCTTTTTGATGTTTTCTGCTTGCAGCACGTCGTCTCACTCCTTTTTTTGATCCATTGCCATTGTAGAAGAAAGAAAGGCGTGCGGCATGTAGCGGCAGATAGAACATAGGGCATGAAAAAAAGGCCTGTAAAAGGCCTTTTCAGAGAAGCGTATATGCAAAACGTCATATGTCAAAAGACAGATACACCATATCTGACCGAGTAAATGGCGGCTTGGGTTCTGTCCCTGACAGCCAGCTTGCTGATAATATTTGAAACGTGGTTTTTGACTGTGCCTTCTGTAATGTAAAGCTTTTCGGCAATTTCTTTGTTATTCAGCCCGTACCCCAGCTCAGCCAGAACTTCGATTTCGCGCTCGGTCAGGTCGAGCAGCTCGTTAGGTTTTTCTATCTCATTTATTCCTTTCAGCTGTTTTTCACGCTTCCATTCATTCAGCATTTGGGCAGTCAATTCCGGCGGAAGCACCATTCCGCCAGAATGAACAGTCATCACTGCTTTTACAATCGTATCTGCAGACATATCCTTCAGCAGATACCCGCTTGCTCCTTCTTCAAGCGCTTCAGCAATCAGCGCTGAATCCTTAAAGGTTGTCAGCATCAAAACCTTTACGCCGGGCAGCGAGCTTGTGATTAATTTTGTTCCCTCCACCCCGTTGGAAACCGGCATGCGGATGTCCATTAACACGATATCCGGCTCCAGCTCTTTCGCCTTTTCGAAGGCTTCCTGTCCGTTTCGCGCTGTTGCGATCACATCGAGCTCTTCTCTGAGCTGGAGCAGGGATGCCAGCCCTTCTCTGACGATATCCTGATCGTCGGTAATGATGATCTTAATCATGATAAACTCTCCTTTTGCTGCACGGGCCTGAAGCTCCATTTTTTATTGGCAAGTGAAAATTCTGCATTCACAGTAAATCCTTGATCCTGTTCGCTTTCAAAGCGGATCATTCCGCCATGTTCCGCTGCCCGCTTTTTCATATTCAAGAGACCAAAACCAAGTGCTGCCTCGGGATTGCCTTTGCCGTCATCCTTAATGACAAGGCTTATGCTGTCCGTTGTGCAGGCAAGCTGTATCGAACAGGCTGCGGCGCCGCCGTGCCGTTTGGCATTGGTCAGTGCTTCCTGCACCGTTCTGATCAGGGTCGGATGGAGAGACAGCGGGATGATTGCAGGATCACCGCTGACCGCAAATTCTGTTGTGACTCCTGCATTTTTGCAAAAGTCCTCTGTCAGCTGTTTCAGCGATTCGATTAGCGAAGGATCGTTTTCAGTTTGCAGAGTGCGTACTGATAAGCGGACATCATCAAGCGCTTCACGGGCAAGTGTTTCACAGACACCTACTGTCTCATCCGCTTTTTGGCTGTCTCTTTTTTGCCATTCACGCAAAAGCTGCAGCTGGACGAGAAGGGCCGTCATTTTATGCCCCACTGTATCATGGATTTCCCGCGCCATTCTGTTCCGCTCGTAAATGGCAGTCAGCTCTTCAACCTGCTTCGCATATAAATGGAGCTCCTGATGTGCAGCAGACAGCGCCAGATGGGACTCCGTCAGTTCCTGAATCTGCTGTTTTGCCGTATCCTGCGCATCCAACAGCTTGCGGATTAATTTGCCCACGACACCGCAGAAGACAACGAATGTCATGCTAGTCAAATGATCAATGACAAATTCATTGCCGAACATCGCATATGTACGGATGAGGACGGTCAAAAATAAAATAGAGGAAAGACATAAGACAGACCATGCTGTTCTTTTAGGAAACCCCCGCAGAAAAAAGGCGACCGCAACCGGACAAAGCATAATAATGAACAAACCTGTGCCGGGAAAGATAAATCCGAACGAAAAGCCGATTGCAATATCAATCAGGCAGAACCAGATGGCATTTGTCTCTTTTGTCAGCAAAACATGATTGGCTGCATACATGGCAGCACCTGCTGCTATAAATACATATCCAAACCAGTTATCCTCTTTCACAATGGACAGATACATTAAACAGCTCACCATCAAGGTGAACATTCTCGTAAAAAAAAGAGCTTTCACGCTCATCACTCCCGATACCAATTCCCTTCTTATCATACCTGCCTCAGGGCATTTTTGACAGGAGTTTCTGGAAAATAAAAAATCCCCCTGCCGTTTTTTCGGCAAGGGGATTGCAGTTAAATCACAAATGTAATATAGGCGCCGGAAACAGGGTCTTTCACACGAAAGCTGTTTTCCGTCTCTTCAATCGAATACCCGGCATGTTTGACTCGGTTTGCCAATAAATCCAGCTCCTCTTGGTGAGGCAGGACAACAGTGTAATAGTCTAGTCCGCTGGCATTTGTCGGTTTAGGCGGCGCATTTCTTCCCGCCCAAATGTTTAAGCCGATATGATGGTGGTACCCCCCGGCTGAAACGAAGAGGGCGGACATGCCCGCATAGTTTCCGACACTGTCAAAGCCCAGTACATCTGTATAAAACGCCTTTGCTTCTTTCAAATCACTGACATGCAGATGAATGTGTCCGATGATTGTATCGTTCGGAAGCGATGTTTTCCGCTCATTTCCTGCCTCTTCCAGAAGGCCCTCAATGTCAACAGCGGTTGTCGTCATGACATAGTTTCCTTCCCGATCACGCTGCCACGTGCTGCGGGGGCGGTCAGCGTACATTTCAATGCCGTTTCCGTCAGGATCAGACAGGTAGAGCGCTTCGCTGACAGCATGGTCTCCATGTCCGATAGCAATGCCGTGTTCAATCAGGCGGGCGAGCGCGATCCCAAGTTCTTTCCTGTCCGGAAGAAGAATCGCAAAGTGATAAAGGCCTGTCACAGACCGTTCAGGCAAGACGACAGCGCTCGGATTTTCTTCAAGAATAAGCAGTACGCGTTTCCCGTCAGCCGTTAATTCCGCTTGTCGATCCGTCTTTTTTAAGACTTGAAAACCGATGACGTTACAGTAGAACTGAAGCGAACGCTCCAGACTGCGAATTGTGAGTTTGGCATAGCCAATGTGTGTATCCTCATGAATGCTGGTCATGCTGCATGCCTCTTTTCTTATGCTGAAACGTTTTCGTTCTTTTTTCCTTTAAACACAAATGGGTCCAGCGCCAGGAATCGACTTCCAGTAAGCGCCAGGTGAATGGATGTCAAAAGCAGAAGGTAATCAAATTCTGCATTGCCCATGAATGGCGCTTTCAGCTTAACAGTGATGATGGCGCCGATCAGTGTAAGAGCGAACAGTACACCGACAATACGTGTAGCCAATCCGAAGAAGACAAGCACTCCGCCAATGAGTTCAATCGCTGCGATGACATACGCCATAAAGCTTGGAAGGCCTATGCTGCCGAAAAATTGGATGGTGCCCTCCATTCCCTGAAACTTTGATAAACCGTGAACAAAAAAGATAATACCTGTAATAACTCTTAAAAGTAATGTGCCAATTTCAAATGATTTATTCATTTTATCCTCCTTGATAAATGTTATCACTTACTTAATGTAAGCTAGTATATATACATAACTTGTTTACGTCAAGTAATTTTGTTACATTTTACGAAAATGAAATAAAAGTACTATAAAACTGTAACAAAAAAGACCTCTGTGCAGGACAAAGGTCTATTTCTCAAATTGGCTTTCATATAAGTCACTGTAAAATCCTTTTTGCCGAATCAGCTCGTCATGGCTGCCTTTTTCAATCATTTCACCGTCTTTTAGCACCACAATCTGGTCCGCTCTTTGAATGGTATTCAGCCTGTGGGCAATGATGACGCTTGTTCTTCCTTCCATTAAACGGGCGAGCGCTTCTTGAATGTTGACTTCTGTAACGGTATCAATGTTGCTTGTCGCTTCATCCAAAATGAGAAGAACCGGATCGGCAAGCACCGCCCTCGCTATAGAAATCAACTGCTTCTGTCCTTGACTGATGCCCGAACCGTTTTGCGTCAGCACGGTGTCATACCCTTTTGGCAGCCTTTCAATAAAACTATGGGCATTCGCTGTTTTTGCAGCGGCTTCGACTTCCTGATCAGAAGCATCAAGCCTGCCGTAGCGAATGTTTTCTCTGATCGTTCCCTGAAATAAGAAAGAATCCTGAAGAACAAACCCCATGTTTTTTCTCAGGCTTGCTCTGGTAAGAGTTTTAATATCTGTACCATCGATTAAAATTTTTCCTTTGTCAGGCTCGTAAAAACGGGCGAGAAGGTTAGTGACGGTTGTCTTTCCCGCCCCCGTCGGCCCGACAAACGCGATGGACTGCCCTGCAGGCACGGTAAACTGTAAATGCTTCAGTGTCTGCTGCCCTTTATCGTAACCGAAGGACACATCCCGGAATTCAATGCTGCCTGTTTGGATGGGCTGATGCACGGCGTTCTTTTCATCCTCGCGCTCTTCTTTTTCATCAAGCACGTCAAACACCCGTTCAGCGCCGGCGATTGCGGACAGCATCGTATTAAACTGGTTGGCCAGATCGTTTAAAGGGCGTGTAAATTGTCTTGAATACTCGGCAAAGACGACGATGGAGCCGATCGAGATCCAGCCTTTCAGCGCAAACAAACCGCCGATTGCCGCAATCATTGTAAAGCTTAAGTTATTCAAAGAGTTCATGACCTTCGGAATAAACCCGGAAATCGTCTGCGCCCAAAAGCCCGACGTCTTGAGTGCAGCGTTTTTTTCGAGGAATTCAGCAGTAATCTGCTTCTCACGTGAATATGCTTTGATGACCTTTGCGCCTGAAACAGATTCCTCAATATACCCATTCAGATCACCAAGGTTTTTCTGCTGTTCTTTAAACAGCTTTCCCGTTCGGTTGGTGATCCATTTCAGGCTCGCTGCCATCACCGGAATAATGGTCAGCGTAATCAATGTAAGGAGCGGGCTCATGTACAGCATCACTGCAATGGTCCCGGCAAAGGTGATCACGCTTGACAAAATTTGAATGACTGACGTATTTAAGGTAGAACTGACATTTTCGATGTCATTCGTCACCCGGCTCATCAGCTCGCCGTGCCGCTGTTTATCAAAAAACGGAATTGGCAGCTCATGCAGATGGGTGAACAATTCGCTTCTCATTCTGAAAACCGTGCCCTGCGAGATCGTAATCATCCAATAGTTTTGAAACCAAAGCGACAGGGACTGAATGATATAGATAGCAAGCAGAAGAAGCAAAACGGGAATCAAGCCGCTGACCGTTTTCCCGACGATAAAATGGTCAATGGCCTTTCCGATCACAAAGGGACCAAGGAGTCCGAATATGGCGCTGATGACAACCATTAGCATGACAAGTATGAGCAGTCCTTTTCTTTCAGCCAAGTAAGACCAGATTCGTCTCAGTGTGCCCTTTGTATCCTTTGCTTTCGCCCGCTTTTTCGCGCCTTCTTTTTTGTCAATTGGCAGTTTGGGATATTGGAAAGGCTTGCGGATGTCTTTTAGCATGACTCGCTCCCCTCCCTTCCGAATTGTGACTCGTAAATGCGCTTGTATAACTGAGATTCAGAAAGCAGCTCACTGTGAGTGCCTTTTTCAATCAGTTGGCCGTCCTCAAGCAGCAAAATCTGATCAGCTTTCATCGCCGTGGTTATTTTTTGTGTAATGATCAAAGTTGTGCAATGGTATGTGCTGATTGCTTCAAGCAGCTTCGCCTCCGTTTGCAGATCAAGTGCGCTTGTGCTGTCATCTAATAGAAGGATAGCCGGTTTTCGAATCAGCGCCCGCGCAATGGAAATCCGCTGCTTTTGGCCGCCGGACAGGTTGACGCCTCTTTGCCCCAAAACAGTGTCATATCCATTTGGGAGCTTCAAAATCGTTTCATGAATTTGCGCATGTTTGGCCGCATCCATTATTTCATCTAGTGAAGCATTTTCTTTGCCCCAAGCGATGTTTTCTTTGATTGTGCCGGAAAACAAGAGGACTTCCTGCGGTACATATCCAATTTGCCTGCGCAGCCCTTCAGCCGGAATATGTTGAATCGGCTTTTCATCTATGTAAATGCGGCCTGAATCCGGCTGATAAAGCCGCGGAATGAGCTGAAAAAGCGTGGACTTGCCCGAGCCCGTCGCACCGAGAATCGCGATCGTTTCTCTCGGCTTTGCGGAAAATGAGACATTCCTGAGCGCTTCTCTGTCCATTTCAGGATAGCGAAAGGATACATGCTGAAACTCAATCCGTCCTGACAAACGATCAGATATGGTGCCTTCCTCCCGCTCGTCGCCTTCTGTTTCAAGCACCTCACCGATTCTATCCCCTGAAGCCTTCGCCCGGGTGAAAATCATAATCAAAAACGGAAACATCGAAAGCGCGCCTGTAATTCGTGTTGCGTAGTTAATTATCGCAACAACATCGCCAACCTGAGTGCTTCCGCTCGTAATACTGTAGGACCCCGCCCACAAAATCAAAAGGATGCAGAGATTCATCAAAAGCATCAGTACAGGCATCGTGAATTCCACAAGCTGAAAGGCCGAAACCGTTTTTTCCATCAGCCTTGTGTTGGCTTTGATAAATCGTTTGACTTCGTGGCTGCCGCGAAGCAGCGCTTTGATCAGCTTGATTGCGATTAAATTTTCCTGCATGATGGTGTTCACTTGATCCAGCCTTTTCTGCACTGAGCGGAACAGTGCCCCGCCTTTCCTTAATACCCATAGCAAAAACAAGATCAGGATCGGAATGGTCACAAGCAGAAAAAAGCCGAGTTTCACATTAACGGCAAGCGACAGCACAATGCCGCCTGCAATCATTAAGGGAGCCCGCAGCATAAACCGCAAACTCATAAAAATCATATTTTGAACCTGTGTGACGTCGTTTGTCAGCCTTGTAATATAAGAAGAGGACGAAAACTGTCCAAATGTGGAATAGGAGAAGGACTGGATTTTTTGAAAAAGCCCTTTTCTCGTATCATAGGAAAAGCTTTGGCTGACATGGGCGGCATAAAAGGAATTCAGCATCCCCGCCGCAAAGGATAACACGGTCAGCCCGATCATGACCGCGCCCCATATCCATACATGCCGCAGATCTTGCTTCAATATCCCATCGTCGATGATTTTTGCGATCAATAAAGGCTGCATCAGTTCAACTGCAAGCTCCGTCAGCATAAGAATCAGAGCAATTCCCGCCAGCAATGAATATGGTTTTAAAAACGACAAAGCCTTTTGCATGTAAAAGCCTCCAAACCCCTTTTAGCAATATGTACTTTTTATTTTAATTGTTTATAGGGTTTGATGAAAGAAATTTACTGTCATGAAGTGTTATGAAAGCATAGAAAAGCACTGAATTTATCGATAACCAAAATCACTTTATCTTTTATTCGAGAGCTATTCACTGCTGATCTGCGTTCATTAAAAAATATCAAAGATTTTACTCTACTTAAGTTGAGGTGCTGGATAGACTTAGATAAATTAGGAAGATTGCTGGAACTGTAGGAATAATGAAAAAGATAAATTTTAAAATGAAGACCTTTTTGCGAGGAATATAATCTCATAAAAATGCGGTGAAAAATTTCTAAAATCTAATTAAAACTCTAAATAGAGTGCATTGTTAAGCACTCTATTTAGAATCTGTACATTTTAATGTTACCGAATAAAAACTAAAACCACTCCATATCCCTTACTTTTGTCGAACTCTTTGATGACTCTCATGACCTGCCACCTTTGTTTAGGAGATACCGTTTTTGTAGCAATTCCGTTGTTATGCGCTTGAATAAAGTCTCCGGCTTCTACTGTGCTGTCGCATCTTACATAAACCTGTCCTACAAGGCCCACAACATTCCATTCATCCCTCTCTTCCCTAGAGGCATAGTTCTTATCTGGCTTATAATCAGGGTTTTCCATAGGCGCCATGACGATTTGGCCATTGGCATCTTTCTGTTTTTCATAAATATACCCGCCAAAATCATTCTTCAGGTATCTTCCAGACCAATGGAAGCTTGACTCACCAAGTATCACACCAGCTGTTTCAGAAATAACTCCAAGCATAAAGTCACCTTTTTTTGCAGATCTAATTTTATCACCCTCCAAAGTAACTAGGGTTCCTGCCGGAATTTTTTCACCGCTTAGGCTCTCAAAATATTCAGCGTAATCCGAGAACGTTTGGGAACTTTTTATGCTTCCTGAAGCCTTAATCGTTCCATCTTTTGCATGAAATTCTATCTTTCTGTTTGATGAGGATGGTGTGCTCCCACTTGCCCATCCTAGAGCAACAGAGTCTGAGTTCGGATTGATCGTATTATATGAGGCTATCACAGAAGATTGAGCAGCCCCAGTTGCTCTGCTTCGAACAGATCCAGCTACAAAATTATTATTTCCAGTAGCGTGGGAATCACGAGAGCCAATAATCCCGCTTCCTTTATGTTTAAACAAAAAGTACGGCGTCACGACGCCGCCAATCTTAAAATCTGTTTCGTAGCCTGAAAAGTCACAATTAGAAACATTAAGATCAGGGTCAACAGAAAAAATTCCCACTGTACCACTGTTATTTTTAGGCGATCTTTGCCCCCATACATTACTAACTACAGACTCGTACATACCGCTCCCAAAAACAACACCCTTTTCGGCTGAATCGATCAATGTTACACCATCAATCATTACCTTGCCGACAGAATTGTCGCCACCTACAATATAAAGATCGTTATCAGCAGTTTTAAATCCTCGAATCGTTATATTCTTTAAATTGATTAGACGCCCTTTATAATACACGCTTACGACTGAATTTCCCTTATAGTTAATGGAGGAATCATCGCATATAGCATGAAAATTAACCACATTGACGCCATCGTAACCTGAAATTTGCAATGCATTCGGCCCTGCCCCTTTGTACAGATCACTCGGCTTAGGGTTATATGCGATACAGTTAGCCAGCTGAACGTCATGAGCTGATGCTGATTGAGGATCACTTGCTGTGTGGTGTCCTATATGCCGAATGCAAAAACTAATTGCATTTTCATAGGCACGGCAGTTCACAAGTTGAACTCTTTTTGCAGCCGGAGCATAATCATGAGCTTTAATTTCAAATCCTCGAACTCCTCCAATTGCGATGCAGCTATCAACCATTACATCCTGAGAGCCATCATCGATTTCAAAACAGTTTGTATTTGAAGACCCATCATTTAACCCCATCGGATGGTAAGAAAGACAATGACTGAAAGTCGTATGCTTTCCAAAGTGACATGTGAAATTATCATCGCCAGAGCCTGTTGCTTCGCAATATGAGAAGGTTACAAAGTTGCAGCCACCAGGCTGATAAAAGGTAGGATCATCATTTTCTCCGTGTCTGTTATAATTAGGGCTTGTAGCATCAAACCCGTGAAGGCCGGCATTTTTTGCAAAAACATGCTCTACAAAAGAGTAATCCACATTTGCAAAAAGCAAGCAGCTTGAAGTGGGCCCCTTAGGGATCTTCCATCCAGCAGGACGCGTATCTTTATTCCAGTCCAGTGTCAAATGTCCAATGTAGATATTTTCATTACCATTTGTATGATCACTATTGGTGAGTACAGAGTGACCAACTGGCGTATCGTCTAATAACTTAATGATGGTCCTTTTTTTACCCGCTCCAACCAGCATTGTATTCGAAGGAACGAGCAAGCCAGATACCCTAAATACGCCTGCAGGGACTTTTATGAGATAACCGCCTTCGGCCATCGCATCATGAAATGCTTGCGTATCATCTGTGACTCCGTCTCCTTTAGCTCCATAATCCATTACGTTTCGTTCATCAAGGTACTCAAATCTGTTCTCATACATTTTGAGTCTTTCATTTAAGTTTTCAAAAGTTGTTATTCCATTACTTAATGCAATCCCAATTTTACTATCAATCGTTTCGAAATTCTCGGCAAGCTTGGAATCAATTTCAATACTTTCAGTGCTTTCAGGTTTGTAAAGACCTAAAAACGTTGTATAATTTTCCATTTTTACTCCCCCTATTGGTTTCAGTTTTTAAGAAACATAACATCCCTTGCACTTATAAGTGGCAAACGTATGACAAACAAAAAAAGCGCTGTCTTTAAACAGCGCAAGATAAAATAATTTTGACTATTCATTTAGTATTTTTTCCACACGCTCCCGCATCTGCGGTACGCTTAATCCGATAATTACCTGAAACGCCTTCCCGTTCCTGACAACGCCGTGTGCGCCAAGCGCGCGGAATACGCTGTCGGGTTCAACCTTTGTTTCATCCTTGACACTGACTCTGAGGCGGGTGGCGCAGTTTGTGACTTCAGTGATGTTGTCTTTTCCGCCCAGCGCTTCAATATACAGAAAAGCGGTGTCATCAGCCGTTTCAGCAGCGGAGGCCGTTTCATCCTTGTTTTTTCGTTCTCTGTATTCCTTTTTCGAATATAGCTTTGTTTCCTGCTGTTCATCCTTTTCCCGTCCTGGTGTAGCGATATTGAATTTGAGGATTAAAAATCTGAAGACGAAAAAATAAATTGCTGTAAACGAGAGTCCGATCAAAATTTGATATACATATGTCATACCGTGGCTTCCAAAGAGCGGAATCCAGTTCAAGGTCACCGCTTCGATCAGTCCGCCCCCCATATTTCCGACGACGCCGGCCATATACATAACTGTCGACATTGTGGCGGCAAGCACGGCGTGAACCGCAAATAAGAAAGGTGAAATGAATAAGAACGTAAACTCAATCGGCTCTGTAATACCGGCGACAATCGCTGTCAGTGTGACAGGAATCAGCAGCCCTGCGACGAGTTTTTTCTTTTCCTTTTTGGCTGTCACATAAAAAGCCAGGGCGATACCCGGAATACCGAAGATTTTCGAGTTGCCGTGAAGCGCGAATCCGCCTTGCGGAAAGAGCTCCTTCAGCGGTTTGGCGCTTTGCGAATATTCGCCAAGATGCTGTGCCCAATACGTGACGATCCCGCCTTCCGCTACAGCCGGGCCATAAATAAACGGCGTGTAAATAAAGTGATGAAGGCCGGTCGGAATTAAAATCCGTTCCAAAAACGTGTATATCCAAACGCCCACCGCCCCAGAAGCAACCAGGAAGCTTTGAAGCGAGCCGATTCCCGATTGAACCATCGGCCAAATATAAGACACAGCCAAGGCAATTGGGATCATAATAAAGAAGGAAATCATCACGATATATGTTGAGCCTTGAAAGATGCCGAGAAAATCGGGCAGTTTTTTATCAAAATAGCGATTATGCAAAAAGACGACAATCGAAGAAATAAAGATGGCTCCGATAATGTTGGTATCGAGCGTTTTTATGCCCGCAATCATCGTTAATCCGCTCGTTCCGCCGACCTCTTGATTCATGTCGACGCCAAATGCTCCTCCCCATACCGTCAATATTGCGCTGACAAAATAGTTGAATGTCAGGTAAACAGTAAGCGCTTCCAAACAAGCGCGTGCCTGAGCTTTCTTCGCCAAAGCAACCGGGATGCCGATGGCGAATAAGAGCGGCATTTGGTTAAAAACAGTCCAGCCGCCCTGCTCAATAATATACCAGCACTGATACCAAAAACCGTCGGGATCGGCGAGCGGGCCCATGAGGGTTTTATTTTTAAAGAGCGTGCTGATACCGACGATAATGCCGGCGAACGCGAATAATAAAACAGGCACAAACATCGCGCTTCCAAAGCGCTGAATTTTTTGCATCATACCAGAACCCCCTGCTACTCATTGTCATTTTTTTCTGCCTCTTTGTAATCAACATATGCGCGGAACAATGCTTCGCCAACGAGAAAAAACGGTGCAAAAGCGACAATTTCCGTTTTATCGCTTAATGTCACAGGTTTGCTTGTCGCATAAAGATTATGCGGAGTCAGCTGGGCGAGGACATTGTTTTTTAAATTCGTAATGGAAATAAAGGGAATACCCTTTGCAGAAAGCATTCTTGCCTGAGGAATCAGCTCCGGTGTTTCTCCGGAAAGAGAAATGATGATAAACAGATCGTTCACTTTAAAATCCCCGCGCATCAGATTAAATTCATTTGTGTCTTCAATTAAAATAAGATAGCGATGGCGCGGAATAAACATTCTTTGCAGGTCGCGGGCGCATATCTTTTGCGCATTTCCAGAACCGTAGACGAAAATGCGGTCAGCTTCATCAATCAGCTGGCACATGTCCGTCATGTCCTTTGTCCTTAAGAACTTCAAATTTGCTTCAATATCATCAAGCAGCTTTTCAAAACTCATACTCTCGCCTTCTTCCGGCTGATCTTCCCACTTTAAAAAGACGCGAAATTCACTGTAGCCACTGAAACCGAGCTTTTGGGCAAGCCGTAAAATTGAGGAACGCGATACACTGCAAGCTTTGGCCAGCGCGTCGATTCCAAGGTGATAGCATGTGTGCTTATGATTCAATATATATTTTAAAATATGAAAATCGTTGTCATTCAATTTGCTGTAGTGCTGATTGATCAGTTCTTCGAGCTGCATATCAGATCCCCCCATTTTCTTTCTATTATATACAATTAAAGATTCGAAAATGGGGGAATTTCAGTTATGATATACGGGTCGGGCTTTGATCAAGCTCAGGCCAGAAGTCTTTGTTGGCCTCCATTAAATCCTCGAGAATGAGTCTTGCCACACGCGCGTTCGGCACTGTTTTTGACAAAATTAGCGCCTGCCACAGCTTTTGGAACGATTTCTCCGCCCACGCTTCAACAGTCAGCTTCTCAACGGATACCTGCTGCTCCATAAGCCCTTTTTGGAATTGCGGAATGGTGCCGACGGTAATCGGTTCAGGCCCATTTGAGCCGACAATGCATGGGACCTCGACCATCGCAGTCGGGTCAAAGTTCGCAATTGCGCCGTTATTTTCAACGATCAACAGCATTCTTTCACCTGTGTTGTAGGCAATCGCCCGGGCAAGATCAACGATATATGATGCGTGGTCATCGATTTTGATTTCGCTGTTTTCTGTGGACTGCTCACGTGTAATCATGTCACATTGGCTGAAAATAAAAGCTTCGCGCCCTTCCATCACTTCATTTGCCCGCGTATGATTCGGATTTGATTTTTTCACCATATCATCCGGGAACAAATAATATTGCAAATACGTATTCGGCAGTGTATCAGGATCTGCGGCCTGTACGTCACGCGCTTTGGCGAATGTGTCATTCCAGCTCGCTTCCACCGCTTCAGCCTCTGTTTTCGGAATATAGCCGTATTGAGATACATGCTCCTTCAGCTTCGGCATTAAATCGTTGCCCTCTTGATCCTGAATTGATGTCCACCAGCCGAAGTGATTTAATCCGTAATAGCGGACCTTCATTTCTTTTCTTGAGGATAAGCCAAGAATTTGCGCCATCCGGTCTTCGATCCCAACCGGCATATCACAGATATTGAGAATTTTAGAATTCGGTCTAAGGCGTCTCGTAGCTTCAGCCACAATTGCCGCCGGATTGGAATAATTGAGCATCCAAGCATCAGGCGAGTATTTTTCCATGTAATCTAATATTTCAAGCACACCGCCGATCGAACGCATACCGTATGCGATCCCGCCCGGCCCGCACGTCTCCTGGCCGACAACTCCGTACTTTAACGGAATTTGCTCATCAAGCGCACGCATCGCGTATTTCCCTACTCTGATGTGCGCCATAACAAAATCGACATCTGTAAAAGCTTCTTCCGGGTCAGTCGTCGCTGCAAATTCAATATCCGGCGCTTTTTCTCTGATAAAAACGTCACAGGCGCCTGCAATTCGATCCTGTCTCTCCTTATCATTATCATACAGCTTCAGCTTTCTGATCGGAAACTCCTCCAAATGGTCCAAGAGCATGAGTACGATCCCTGGAGTGAAAGTGCTCCCTCCGCCCGCTATTACGATTGAGAATGATTTTTTCTTCATATGACGACCTCCTTGATAACGTTTACAATTCCATTTATACCATGAGATAGCCCGTCCCGTAACACGTTTGGCGCACTTAGGTCATTTGATCAACTTTAGTGTTTTTTCCCATAGAGCGGGAAATTTCTCATTTGCCTTATGTCTGAGGGATTTGTTTTTTTTACCTTTTTTGTAATCTTAAAGTCTCACCAACTGTGAATTTTAAGTGAATATACGCCCTTCCAATTCTTATGAAAAGGTTCTTTTGTACGATTCGGATACATGCCGAATTATTTATAATCATTTATATAAAACATCCAATTGTGCGTGAATTTAGAAAAGGCAGGGGACAAAAGTTGGACTCATATAAAGTCATTGAGCTGGCAAACAAGTACAGTGCGGCCGCAGAAGAGGTCAGAAGCTCCAAAATGCTGCTTGAATCCCGGTTATCTGCAATGGGAGATGCTTGGCAGGGCAAAGCAAGAGATTCGTTTGACCAGGATTTCGAGGAAACGAAAGCCGCCTACGATCAATTCGAACAGGAGCTGCTTGAAACAAGCCAAGAGCTGAAGGCTGCCGCTGTCAAAATAGAAGAACGAAAAGCTGAAATTGCCAGAATGGAAGAACTGGAGCGTAAAGCAAGAGAGGAAAGACATAAACTCGGGAGGTGAACGGTGTGTCAGGAAACATTGCAGTTGATCCGGATAAGCTCGAACAGCTTGCAAATGATGTTGTCACTGAATTAACTGATATGGAAAACAAATATAAGGACCTGCATGTGGAGCTGGGGCAGATGATTTTGCAATGCGATCCCCGCTACAGCAGCTGTTTTTCTGGAGTGGGCGATGCGTGGAGCTCAGGAAAGGCGCTCGTCACCAAGCTGAGTGACAATGAGATTTTCATCAGAAAAACGGGCGATAAATTTGTGGAACAAGATGATATTTTGCGAAAGCTCTACAATGCCTACGACAAATACGGTACGATGACAAGCTTAACCGCCCTTATGCTGACGCAGGGAAAATATTACGGATTAGGGCTTACGAAATTTGTGAAACAGCCAAGCGGCTTGCATACAGCCCAGCACTCAAAACTGCTCTTGGATATTTCTAGGGCCGTTGACAGCTCACGTTATCAAAAAGCGGCAAGAGTGCTTTTGAATCCTAAATATTTGTTAAAAAAGACCAACCGTCCATTTTCAGATTTGGTACATAAAAAGTTTACAAAATACTTTCCTCAGGACACGGTGGATTTTTCAAACAGCGTCAGAAGCTACACAAAAGGATTTCTTAATGAAGCCGGCGTACGCTCCACTTTGAAGGATGTGGGAAAAACGGGCTTGAGATTCGCGAAAGGAAATGCCATTACCGCCACACTGATTACCGGAGCGACCGAAACATTCGGAGCAGGCGTGAAAATTGCTGAAAATTATGCAAAATACCAGGACAAACCCGAAGTTCTCAAGCGTGAAAACGCCAAGGCCGTCGGGAATGCTGTGAATAATACGATTTTTGTTGCCGGCGGTGCCACAGCTGGTGCTGTTGTGGGCGGTGCAATTGGAAGCTTTGCAGGACCTGTGGGTACTGTCCTTCTTGGGGCAGCAGGTTCATACATTGGCGGAGTCGTCGGAGAACAAATCGCCAAATATACAGCCGGTTTTGCCGAAAAAGCAGCCTTAAAGCTGAAAGAACCGATCCATGCTGTCGTTGATACAGCCAAAAAAGGGCTGGAATCAGCCGGCAAAGTCGTCAAATCAGTGAATGACGGCATAGATGCGGCGAATAAATCGATACATAAAGGGATAGACAGCGCGAAAAAAGGAATGGAAAAAGCAAAGAAAACAGCGGATTCGCTCATACACGGCGCAACCCATTTCCTTAAAGGGAAATTTTCATTTGGATAGGAGAATAAACAATGAAGCAGTTTACAATTAGCATAGAAGAACTCTTATTTTGCTTTTACAGCGAAGGGTTTTTTGAACAGGGGATGGCCTTGAAGCAGGCCTATTTTCCGGAAATAGAAGATGAACAGCTCGGCGCTTTGTTCGAAGCAGCTTGCCGCTCACTCTTAGCTAAGGATGCAGCGGAATATCGGAACCATCAATATCGGTTAAAGGACGAGTACTGTCCGTTTATCCATGTATTAAACGACGCTGACTATACAGTGAAGCTTTCTAAATTTAACGGGCAAGGCGCCGAACAGAATGTGTCCTGCCATGTATCAAAATTCGGCACCTACTCTCACGAACTCCTTTTTGATGAACAAGTCCATCGCATTACAAAAATGGAATCAAGTGAAGGGTTACTTGCTAAGACAGATGAGTTTTTACATATAATAGATACAGAGGATAAAAGAGAATCGATTGTGACATTGACATCAAATGAATTTGAAAAACTCTTGGAGGGCGCTTCAGACAACCCTTCATATCTAAAAGAGTTCCTTGAAAAACATGACCACCAAGAGGACGTTACCCGATTTACAAATGATTTGGCTTTGCGGAAAGGGAAAATGGATACACTTATGCGTCTGGCATATGGCAAAGATAACACTCCTGAAGTGGCTGACATGGCATTTGTCCTGCCGGGGGCCCACCATACTTGGCTTGTCACAGGCATCACCCAGAATGAATTTTCTATCCTCCCTGCTCATAAGGATGTTGTAAATCAAATCATTTCACAATGATAAGAATTGAATTAACAAAAGGAGAAAAGCATTGAAAAACCAAGAAATCATTGAAGTCAAAAGCAAAATGTTCCTGAGAATATGGGCTTTTGTCGGATCTGCCGGTATGGGATTAGCATGTTTGTGGCTCTTTTATATGGGTATTACGTTTCAAACGAAATATTACCTATTAGCCATTCCTGCTGGCTTTCTGTTCACTTTGTTTTGTTTATATTTATTTATCATCTTCTTTCCGGCTTTCACCCCGCGGGGAAATACCATTTTCCGCATCAAGACAGGAAAAAATGGAGAAGTGTTCACTGACAAAGTGTCTGTTACGTTTACTGATATCAAGAAAATTGAGATGAGCCGCCATAAATTTAGTCTAAAAGGAATCTTCCAAGAAGATATATTGATCCAAACCGTTGATCAGAAGACCATTCGCATTCCCACTTGGAACATCATTCCGAATCCGTTGTTTTTCGAAGCGGTTGAACGCTATATCCTTCCCCATTTGAGTGAAGAGGCGAAAAGCAATTGGATCGGACAGTTTACAGACATCCAACGCAGTGCGTATTTGAAGGAATTTGAGAATCATCCGAAGCTGTAGGGGCAGCACATGATTGAAGTAAAAAGCATGATGCTTCTAAGGGCTTGGCTGTTCCTCGCTACAGGGGGCGCCTTTATTGTGGGAGTCTGGCTGGTGTCTGAAGCCCTCACGTTTGAATCTAAATATGCCCTGCTTTATTTGGGCGGCGGATTACTGGCGATGATTTATGGATTGATCACATTCTTTATGGCTTTTCCTGCGTTCACAAGCCGTGGAAATGTCATTTTCACCATAAAGACCGGACCTAGTGGCGAAATCTTCTCGAGAAAGCGCAGCGTGCTGTTTTCCGAGGTGAAGCGGCTTTATATGGGACGCCATCAATACAGTTTGAAAGGGATCTTTTTTGAGGATATTATCATCGAGAAAACAGACGGCAAAATCGTTCGAATCCCGACCTGGAACATCATCGCGAATCCGTTGTTTTTCGAAGCGGTTGAACGCTATATCCTTCCCTATCTGAATGAAGAGGCGAAAAGCAATTGGATCGGACAATTTACAGAGGTTCAGCGAAAAGCATATTTGAAGGAATTTGAGAATCATCCGAAGCTTTAAAAGCTCTCCTCCTCTATAATGAAAGATAAATGCAAATTGAGGAGTGCTCATGATGCTGATTACCATTCTTTTATTTCTCGCGGCAGGGCTTGCTGAAATTGGCGGCGGATATCTGGTTTGGCTATGGCTGAGAGAGGCAAAGCCAGCCGGCTACGGAATCGCCGGGGCGCTGATCCTCATTGTATACGGCATTCTTCCGACGTTTCAGTCCTTCCCATCTTTCGGCCGTGTATACGCCGCTTATGGCGGAGTATTCATCGTGCTTGCGGTCCTGTGGGGATGGCTTGTTGACCGGAAAACACCTGATCTGTATGACTGGATCGGCGCATTCATTTGTCTCATCGGTGTCTGTGTTATTTTATTTGCGCCGCGCGGATAACAAAATGGCCTGCTTATGAAGCGGGCCATTTTTGTTTAATCCTCTTTTAAGCTGTTCAGCTGCACTTCATGCTCCTCTTGCGGTTCGTCAAGCGGATAAATTCTTGCTGTTCCAGTTTCTTCATTTACGTGCTGAATGTAAATAGGAACGCCGTTATATGTTACTTTCTTCATGTCGGGAGATTCTACAATTTCTTTCGCCCTTTGAATATTCATCGTAACACCCTCCTTCAATACATAACGTTTCCATTTCCTGAAGGAAGTATGCTTTATGATTCAGCGGACAAGTTGAATTTTTTCAGGCGTTTGTAGAAAGTGCTTCGGGGGATCCCGCTGATTTTTGCGGCTTGAGAGACGTTTCCTTTTGCAGATTCAAGCGCTTTGATCATCATATCCTTTTGGATTTGCTCACGAAAAGTAAGCACGCCGGCAGCAGCCGGCTTTTTTTCTGCAGAGCTGGCCGGCAATCCAGCGGCTTCCAGTAAAGCGGGTAGCGATTCATCCCTCAGCCGGCCGTCCGGAAATCTGATAGAAAGACGTTCAAACACATTAAACAGCTCACGGATATTCCCCGGCCACTTCCATTGCTTCAGCACATTACAAAAATCAGAAGGAAGTTCGCCTGGCCAATGATTCTTCTGTTTGTAGTACTCAAAGAGGTCTGGGATATCCTCGGTGCGATCGCGTAATGGAGGGAGTTCAATTGGATAGACATGAAGACGGTAAAACAAGTCCTCTCTGATTTTTCCGTTTTCGGCAAGCTCGCGTAAATCACAATGTGTGGCGGCAATAACTCTGATATCAACCGGAATTTCTTTCGTCCCGCCGATTGGCGTTATCTTGCGTTCCTGAAGCACCCGTAAAAGTGCAACCTGCATCGAATGGGAAATTTCTCCGATTTCATCTAAAAATAATGTGCCTTGATTCGCTTTTTGAAAGGCGCCTTTATAGCCATTTCGTTTCGCTCCCGTAAAAGCTCCCTCTGCATATCCGAACAGTTCGCTCTCAATCAAATCAGACGGAATCGCTCCGCAATTGACAGCAACAAACGGACCTTGACGTCTCTCACTGTTCTCATGAAGAGCGCGAGCCGCGACTTCCTTTCCCGTACCAGTTTCGCCCGACAAACAGACCGTTGCATCTGCCGCAGCTGCACGTTCAAGGTTCATCAGCATCGCTTGCGATCGGCCGCTTTTCCCGATCACTCCATTGAATCGGAACACCTTCTTTTTCTTTTGTTCCGAAAGATAAAAACAAGTGCCGCCATCTCCTATGGTGACAGCTTTTTCGATTGAGTAGCCCCGTTCCTTCAACTCATACAGGTGCCGGCCCTGCCAATCAGGCATTGAGGTTCGAATCGGTATGCTCGCACTGATGATGTGCTGCTTGTTATTGCATAGCACCATCGGCACACTGGATGCAGCCCTCTCTCCAAAACGGCTGATCAGCTCGAGCTCTTTCTCACGGCTTTTAGCTGCGAGTTCCCGTTCAGCTGCATAGGCGATCGCAGTGGCAATACCGAGCATATGAGGATGATCGCCTGCCGCCGGACACGATATGTCAATCACACCCGCAAGGCTGCCATCCTCATGGTGAATCGGAGCGGCTGAACAGTTCCAAAGATGGGAAGCAATGGAGTAATGCTCTGATCCTTGTATCGCAACCGGCTCGCTGATGTGGAGCGCCGTGCCAATCGCATTTGTTCCGACAGCCGTTTCCGTCCAGCATGCCCCTTCGACAAAGTTGATGCGTTTGGCTTCATAGAGCGCGCGGGGATGGCCGTCCAATGCCAGAACAACACCGTCTGAATCAATTAGCAGCGCCATCATTTCCATTTCTTTTATGGCAGGCAGCAGTTTTTCGAGGTAAGGCTTTGCGGTCGTCAAGAAGAATGAATGTTTTTTTGACTGCTGATCCAGCTCCGTTTGCTGTAAAACCTTCGGGCCTTTTTCTAAATAAGGATTGACCTCAGCTTTTTTGCAGCGATGCCATGACTCTGCAATCCGTTTTCTTAATCGGGCTTCGTCAAGCACACCGTCTTTCACAAAACGTTTCCAGGTTTGCAAATCGTTTGGGACCGAATTCATTTCCTTGATCGCTCCTCCCTTACACGCCGTTTTCATCTATTGTAGGGGAAAAATAAAGCGCTTTCAACAATAAAAAAGCAGGCGCCTTATATCCATGCGCCTGCTTTTTCCTTTATTATGCATGTACCGCAAGGCCGATCGTGCTTAACAGCGCCTCATGCAATGTTTCCGATAAAGTCGGATGGGCGGCGATAAAATGCTCCGCCATATCTGCCGTCATCTCACCATTCATGATCGCTGCCGCTTGGCCGATGAGCTCGGTTACATCCGGGCCAATCATCGAGACACCCACGATTTCGCCGAATTCCGGTTCAGCCATGATTTTGACCTTTCCTTCCGCTTGCTGTTTAATGAGCGCCTTGCCGTTTGCGGAAAAAGGAAATTCGCCAATTTTCACATCGCCGTATATGCTTCTTGCCTGTCGTTCTGTCATTCCGATACACGCGATTTCTGGGGACGTATAGATGCAGCGCGGCACATGTTTCTCATTGATTTTGACATCCCTTCCGGAAGCATGAGAAGCAGCGATGATGCCCTCATGGAAAGCGGCATGCGCGAGCTGAATGCCCCCTATAGCATCTCCGCACGCGTAAATATGTGGCACGTTCGTCTGCATGTTCCCATTCACCGGAATGCCCTTTGGAGAAAAATCAACTCCGGCCTGTTCCAGCTGTAACCCGTCAAGACGGGGTTTTCTGCCGATCGCCACCAGCACATAATCGGCCTTCGTTTTAAACTCTCGCTGACCGCTTTTCCATATTGCCGTTTTGGCCGTCCGATCCACCCGCTCTAATCTGGATGAGGTATGCACTTCGACACCGTCTTCCTCAAGTTTCTCCTGAAAAAGACGGGCAATATCTTCGTCTTCAGCCGGGATCAGCTGGTCCGCTGTTTCAATGATGGTCACCTTCGATCCCAATCTGGCGAACAGCCCTGCATACTCACACCCGATGACACCCCCGCCGACAATGACAAGTGATGACGGAATTTCAGAAAGAGAAAGCGCGTCTTTGCTGTCGATGATCCATTCGCCGTCAAACGGAGCAAAAGGCAGCTCGATTGGCTCTGACCCGGAGGCAATCAATACTTGGTCCGCCTCTCTGATTTCTTTTCCGTTTTCTCCTTCGATCAAGAGCTTTCTTTCAGAAAGAAAGGAGGCTGTTCCCTTTACAACCTGTATTTGATTTTTCTTCATTAGGTACTGAACGCCTTGGACAAGCTGACTGACAACCTGTTGTTTTCGGCTTTGCATTTTACTCCAATCGACTGATATCGCACCTGCCGGAAGTTCAATTCCAAAGCTGTCGGCATGCTTGATTTTATCAAGAACGTTTGCGCTTTCTAACAAAGACTTTGTCGGGATGCAGCCTTCATTCAGGCAGGTTCCCCCAAGCTTGCCTTTGTCAATGAGCAGCACGTTTCTGCCCTGCTGTGCCGCGGAGACCGCAGCCGCATAGCCTGCAGGTCCGCCGCCGATAATGGCTAATGTCATGTCGTTTTCACCTGCTTTTCCTATAAAATTAATGCTGCGGGTTCTTCCAAATATGTTTTAATCGCCTTCAGGAATGCAGCGGCTGGGGCGCCGTCACACGCTCTGTGATCAAATGTCAGGCTGAGTGGCAGGATCGTGCTTCTGACGATCTCCTCCCCTTGATACACCGGCGTGTCATAGCTTGCTCCGATGCCGAGAATGCCTGTTTCCGGCGGATTTAGTATCGGTGTGAAATGCTCAACTCCAAACGCGCCAAGGTTTGTAATGGAGAAGGTAGAGCCTTGCAGTTCTTCGCTTCCCGCACGTCCCTCGCGTGCTTTTTTGGCATTTTCTGAGATGGATTGAGCCAGTTCAATCAGCGATAGCTTTTCAGCATGGCGGATGACAGGCACCACTAAGCCGTTTTCCAAGGCTACAGCCATACCAAGGTGTACATGGGGATGTGTGATGATGCGCTCATTTTGATAAAAGCTGTTCAGCACAGGGTGAGCTTGCAGAGCGAGAACGGCGGCTCTTGAGACAAAATGAGTGATCGTCAGTTTTGTGCCGTATCTCTCTTCCGCAGTTGATGAAAGCTGTTTTTGAAGAGTGGCAAGCTTAGTGATATCAGCCTTCATCGTGATCGTCAGCTGCGCGCTGTTTGCCAGGCTTTCCTGCATTCGGGCAGCGATGACCTTTCTCATGCCTGTCACCGGGATTTCCTGCGCTTTCTGTTCCGAACCAGGCTTTGCCTGATCTTTTTTCTGTTCAGCAAGAGCCTTTGTTACGTCATCCTTCACGATTCGTCCGCCTGGTCCAGTTCCTTTCAGTTGTTTTAGGTCTAATCCTGCTTTTTCTGCTATTTTTCTGGCGACTGGAGATATTTTCATTCGATCTTTTTTGGAGGCTGCGGGTTTGTTTTCTTGTTTGACGGGCTGAACGGCTTGCGGCATATTGTCTTCAGCAACAGGCGCGCTCGCCTCTTCCTGCACCGACTCATTGGCGTCCCCGATATAGCAGATTGCTGTGCCGGGCGGAACCTCTTCTCCCTCTTTCACTTTGATATCGATCAGCGTTCCTTTTTCAGGCGCTTCTATCTCCATTTCAATTTTCTCCGATTGAATGCTGGCAATGCTTTCTCCCTTTTCAACCGGGTCGCCTACTTTTTTATTCCATATCGATACTTCCCCTTGTTTCATGGCCATTCCCAATTTTGGCATCACTACTTTTACCGCCATTTGTGTTCCCCCTTTAATTCATTGCCGGCTCGCCAAGCAATTCAAGCGTGACGCTGACAATTTTATCTGGTGTCGGCAAATATTGATCTTCAAGCACTGGTGAAAACGGAACCGGTGTATGCGGCGCTGTAATCCGTTTAATCGGCGCATCAAGCAAATCAAAGCCCTTGTCAGCGACAAGCGCAGCAATATCCGTGGCAATGCTGCATCGCGGATTGGCTTCATCAATGATGATCAGCCGATTTGTTTTTTCTAACGATGTGAAAATCGCATCCTCATCCAGAGGGGACAGACTGCGCGGATCAAGGACCTCGGCTTCGATGCCCCTCTCTGAAAGCTGTGCAGCCGCTTCAAGCGCAGTATTGACCTGCTTGCCGACTGCAAAGAGCGTAACATCATTGCCCTCGCGTTTGATATCCGCTTTTCCGAGGGGAATTGTATAATAATCTTCCGGCACCTCGCCCTTCATGTTGTAGGACGTTTTGTCTTCAAAGAAGAACACCGGATCATTATCTTCTATTGCTGCAAGCAGAAGACCTTTGGCATCATACGGATTGGATGGAACAACCGTCTTCAGTCCAGGGATGCTCGTGAAAAGGCCATACAGCGATTGTGAATGCTGGGCAGCGGCCCGGAACCCTGCTCCGTATGTGGTGCGGACGGTAATCGGCACTTGCGCTTTTCCGCCGAACATATAACGGAATTTCGCCCCTTGGTTGATCACCTGATCAAAGCACGTGCCGATAAAATCGTTAAACATCAGCTCGGCAATCGGTCTCAAACCGGTTGATGCCGCAGCCATAGCCGCTCCCATATAGCCTGCCTCAGAAATCGGAGTGTCCAGCACTCTTGTACGCCCGAATTCCTGTACGAGTCCCTTTGTGACCCCTAATACACCGCCCCATGCTTCATCATCCTGCAAATGATCGACCGCCGCTCCCCCGGCGACATCCTCACCGATCAAAAGCACATTTTCGTCTTTTCTCATCGCAAGCTTCATTGCTTCATTGATCGCGTCTGACATGCTTATGACTCTCGCCATCTCTTACATTCCTCCTTTTTCATATGACACATACACATCTGTCAGCAGCTCCGAATCTTTTGGATATGGGCTGTCTTCGCTGAACGAGACGGCTTTTTCAATCGATTCGCTGACACGCTGTTCAATGTCTGACAGCTTATTAGCATCTGTTTCTTTTAAAAGGTAGTTTTTAAAACCTTGAATGGCATCTTTTTCTTCAAGGTGCTCAACTCTTTCATCCTTCGTTTTATAGGTTTGGGCATCTCCTTCGAAATGGCCGTAGTTTCTGTAGGTCATACATTCAATCAAAGACGGGCCGCCGCCGTTTCTTGCTCTTTCTATCGCTTCCTCGGCTGCCTGGTAAACTGCTAAAATATCTTTGCCGTCAACTGTAACCCCCGGCATGTTATAAGCAGCCGCCCGATCGGCGATTGAATCACAGGCTGATGCGTACTCAAATGGGGTGGCTTCGCCATAGCCGTTGTTTTCAGCAACAAATACGACAGGAAGGTTCCATACAGCCGCTAAATTCAGCCCTTCGTGGAAGGTGCCTTGGTTATTTGCCCCGTCCCCAAAAAAGCAAACGCTTACATTTTTAGTCTGTTTATATTTAGCCGTGAGCGCTGATCCGCATGCGAGCGTAAAGCCGCCCCCGACGATTCCATTTGCGCCTAACATGCCTTTATCAAGATCCGCAATGTGCATAGAACCGCCCTTGCCTTTGCACAATCCGGTCGCTTTCCCGAAAATTTCCGCCATCATGCCGTCCAGGTCACAGCCTTTGGCGATACAATGTCCATGTCCCCTGTGGGTGCTTGTAATGCTGTCGCCATCATGTAAATGAGCGCACACCCCTACAGCCACGGCTTCCTCACCGGCATATAAATGAACGAATCCGGGAAGCACTCCCTGGGCGAACAGGTCATGCACTTTGTCTTCAAAGCCCCTGATCTCCAGCATCTTTTGGTACATCCACAGCGCTTTTTCCTCAGTTAATGACAAGCCCTCTCGTTTTAACAATTCCATTTTGTGCGCCTCCTTCTATTTAGGGTTCACCATTATAAATGCAAGAAGTGTGCCAGTCTTTTGAGCCCGTAAAATCAGTCTTCTCATCTTCACTTTGGAGACAGTTTGAGACGTGTGTCTCGTTTTGTCTCAAACTGATTCATTTGTCTCGTTTTACAGCATGCAAAAAAAAGACCGGATATCACCCGGCCTTTGACAATGATCGACGTATTTATTTCCTTGGAAATCTTTTTAACTCCCTAGTTCCTCTGCATCGTTTGCCTGAATAGCTGCTTTTGAAAGAAAATCAATTGAATATTTGACATATGCGATACCGCCAGCTTTTCGGCATCTGTTTTTGATAACCCGCTGGCACACATGTTCACACTCTTTTCTACATATGTGCGTGCTACAGTTCATGCTTTTCTTCAACAGCCCGGTTCAGCGCTTGGAGCATGTAGCCTATGCCTTTGTAAGATGATAGCGGCCAGCTGATATGCTGGTGTTCTCCGATGACGGCGTTTAGAATGCTTCGATATTTTTTTCCGCCAAGCATGACTAGCTCTTCGATATCAGAAAAGCCTTTTTCGTGAAATTGACGGCCTAGCTCGTCCGCTGTCATGATTTCCGGATGACCGGTGCCAAAAGTGACATCGTAATTTCCCGAAACGAGATCATTAGGGCGAAGAAAGCCATGCTTCGCCGACAAAATCACCCACTCATCGAAAAATGCTTTCGCATACCGCTCGCACGCCTGATGAAACGGGCTGAGATAAGCGTCCTCTGCTCTTACCGGCCCGGCATCAGGCTGGACGTCCCAGATTTTTTTCTTGCCGCAGGGGATGATGCATAGCCGTTTCATTTTTCTCTCCCCCTTTATAAGATATCTCCACTAAATATACCATTATTTTCTTACAATAAATTAGAGAAAAGACAGGCTGAGTAAAGCTGCGTACAAAAAAGACCCGGATTTACCGAAAATCCAGGTATTTTAGTCAAGAATTGTGTTAGCCTTTTTTGAATCAAGCACTGCAGTTACTCTATCCCATCAAGATACTTTCTCTCAAAGTCGTCGAGCAATGCACGCACTTCATCTGTTGACTTTGTGTTCATGCATTGATTTCTTAATTCACTTGCCCCTCGGAACCCGCGGAGATAAATTTTGAAAAAGCGAGGAAGAGGCTTGTACGGACGGGCTTCTAATGCTGAATATTTATCATGAAGATCCAGATGCAGCCTTAAGAGATCAAGCAATTCCTTGCTGCTATGCTCTTTCGGCTCCTTTTCAAAGGCAAATGGATTTGTAAAAATCCCGCGCCCTATCATAATGCCATCAACACCGTATTGTTCAGCAAGTTTCAAGCCGGTTTGGCGGTCAGGGATATCTCCGTTGATTGTCAAAAGTGTATCTGGTGCCACCTCGTCACGAAGTTTCTTAATCTCTGGGATGAGATCCCAATGCGCATCTACTTTGCTCATTTCTGCCCTTGTACGCAGATGAATAGAAAGATTCGCAATATCCTGTTTCAAAATGTGTGTCAGCCACTCGCGCCATTCATCCACATCCGTGTATCCAAGTCTTGTCTTCACGCTTACAGGCAATCCCCCTGCTTTTGCAGCTTGTATTAATTCTGCCGCAACTGCAGGACGGCAAATAAGGCCGCTTCCCTTTCCATTCCCCGCCACATTAGGCACAGGGCAGCCCATATTGATATCTAAGCCTTTAAATCCTAACTCTGCCATGCCAATACTCATTTTACGGAAGTTTTCAGGCTTATCCCCCCATATGTGGGCTACCATTGGCTGTTCATCCTCTGTAAACGTCAAACGGCCGCGCACGCTATCCTTCCCATCCGGGTGGCAATAGCTCTCTGAGTTTGTGAACTCTGTAAAAAATACATCCGGTCTGCCTGCTTCACTTACTACATGCCGGAAAACAACATCTGTCACATCTTCCATTGGTGCCAGTACAAAAAATGGCCGTGGCAATTCACGCCAGAAATTTTCTGTCATAACAAAAATCAAATCCTTTCATTAGAGGATACAGCTAGACCTGTATCTCAATATTAAAAAACTGACCATGCTTCTTTTACACTTATCGCATGCGAAAGCATTTCTTATCAACCTATAGTAAATTTTGAACATTTCACGTGGGATGATTATCTACCCTATTTTTTATATTGTGGTTAACACTGGCGCTGACCTTCGTCTTTCTTAGTGGCCTTGCTTTTGAACTTTTTGGATAAAAAGGATTCCAACCTAAATAGAATATCATATGAGTTCTCCATATTACCAACGCAAAATAATTGCCCTGTTATTGAAGATAAGATATTTAACACTACACCATATCCGTATCTCAATATCATATTTGCGGAAAAACTAATTTCAAGAGATAAACTTTGATTAAGCAAATTGAGTTGGGGGTGGTATAGCTGAGTACTCAAGAGAATGAAAAAACCTACTTAAGCTGCTACCACTTGTGAATCACATGGAGTAAAGAGGATGAGAAGAGAAAATAAACCCTTATTTAAAAGAATTCAAGAACTTCAATCTGAATCATTTGGGATTTGCTCATGATTTAGAAAATAACCAACGCAGCAAGTGGCAACCTACTATATATTTGTATAGGGTTATAATTCGGTAATCCTGATCCAGAACCATAAAATAGACTGCTGACTAAGTGTCGCAGTCTTCACTCATAAGATAATTAAGAAAGTGTACATTTTCTTTCATCATTAAATAAGGCATCAGAAGTTATTGCTTTAATTTCGAATATCCTTTGTTACCCCTGTAATTATTTGTATAATAGTGAAAACTCCCAAGAAAACAGTAATAATATTAAACCATGGATTATCATAGAATGAAAGATATGTTTGAAAGAAATCTAGTTCAACTATGTTTGCTGGGAATCCATTCATTTCTCTATACTTAGGACCCCATCCCGTTAATTCTACAAAATTAAAATAAAGCTGAGATACTAAAAATGCCAAAAATGTTTGAAACCAACTTCTTTTATATAACGGTCGTTTTTTATATACTTTATCCATTTAGTTATCCATTTCCTTCTCTGCAATACTTTTTAGCCAAGTGTCAATCTAAATTATTATGAAGCATGATTGTCGCAAGGATATAACCATTGTAGGTATTACTGTAATAGTTGTTATCGTCGGCACTATTATTTAATTGTTGTAGTGCTCATACGTTATTCATTTTAAAATGGAGTTGGCCATCATTTTCACCTCTTTCGTTTATTACAATGTTTCAACTTTTTACATCGAATGACTCTTGAAATGATATATGCCATACCTTTCCTTATATTCCTATAATCAATATTTCACACGTAATAACTGCAAGTCAATATATAATTTTACAAATTATGAAAATATATCTATGATTTTACATCATTTTACTCATGTATTTTAATCATACTGGGAGGATATTTTTCCGGTTAAATAACGCTTTTTTTCACCCGCTTTTCAACACGTTTTTTCAACTCTTTTCGCCAGTTAAAATAAAGATCTCCGAGAATGAGAAGGAAGATAAAATTGAGAACAGACAGTTAGGACAAGGGCTATGCACGAAAAAGACCCGGAAATCGGCAATGTTCATTCTGCCGAAATCCAGATCTGATTAGGAATTAATGAGACGATTTCAATACAAGTCTCGCCACAGCTTCCACATGCGCCGTCTGCGGAAACATATCGACAGGCTGGATATAGTCCACGCGATAGTCCTTCGACAGCGTCTGCAAATCCTTCGCAAGCGTGGATGGATTGCAGGAAACGTAGACGAAGCGTTTCGGTTTGACTTTTTTGATCGTGTCCAGGAACGTGCTGTCACAGCCCGTTCTTGGCGGGTCTACAATGACGACGTCCGGGCGGAAGCCTTCTTTCGTCCATTTCGGGAGCCAGTGCTCGGCTGTTCCTGTTACGTATGTGGCATTTGCCATGCCGTGTTTTTTGGCGTTTTTCTTGGCATCGTCAATTGATTCCTTGATGACGTCCATGCCGCGGACTTCCTTTGCTCCGTCCGCAACCCACATGCCGATAGTGCCGACGCCGCAATACGCATCAACGACTTTTTCTTTTCCGGTCAGCTGCGCCGCTTTTTTCACTTCATCATACAGCTTGACGGTCTGTTCCGGATTGAGCTGGAAGAAAGCGCGGGCGCTCAATTCAAAAGATACGTCGCCGAGCACTTCTTGAATCACTGTTTTTCCGGCGAGCGGTTTTGTTTTCTCACCAAAAATCACTGAGGTTTTCGCACCATTTACATTCTGAATAATGGATTTGACCTCTGGCAATCGCTTTTGAATCGCTTTGACGATTTCTTCCTTGTGCGGAAGCGTTTCTTTTGCGGTTACAAGCACGACCTGCACTTCGCCTGTTTCAAAGCCGACTCTCGTCACGATCGTGCGAACGTCGCCTTTTCGTTTTCTTTCATTATAAACAGACACATTGAAGTCCTCTAAAATGCGGCGGACGATGCCTGTTGTTTTGTTCGTTGCCGGATGCTGAACGATACAGTCTTTAATCGGAACGATGTCATGAGAATCAAGGCCGTATAAGCCGGCGATGATGCTGCCGCTTTGCGAGCGCCCGATCTGGAATTGGCTTTTATTGCGGTAATTCCACGGGTTGTCCATGCCAATCGTTTCTTTGATTTCCATGTTTTCAACTTTAAACTTCGTATGGCGTTCAAGAGACTGAATGACGATATCACGTTTTTCCCGAAGCTGCTGGCTGTATGCAAGGTGCTGAAGCTGACAGCCGCCGCATTGTTCATAAACAGGGCAAGGCGGTGCCACCCGGTGCTCAGATGCCTTGCGGATTTTCTTAATGCGGCCCTCCGAAAACTTCGGCTGGACCTTTGTGGTCTGCACAACAACTTCTTCGCCAGGAAGCGCGCCAGGCACGAAGACGACTTTTTTCTTAAAATAGCCGACACCTTCTCCGTTAATGCCGAGACGCTTAATCGTCAGCGGAAAGGTTTGTCCGACCTTCAGTTCGACAGGCGCCTGTTTCTTTTGTTGGTTCACGTTGTTCTCTCCGTTTCTATATAAAGCTTTCTGCAGATGGCAGAAAGTGAAATGGTTTTTTCACATCTTTCTAGTATAACACGTTTGCAGGTTTTCCTTCATTGTCAGATGAATTATTCTATACTTCTCCACAAATACAAAGACGCATAGCTTAAATAAGGCTCCCACTCCTTGCTCATCGCCAGCATGACATCCTTTGCCGGCTTATCGTCCAGCTGAAAGTGGCGTTTGATGGCATTCTGGAGGCCAATATCGGCAAGCGGGAATAAATTGGGACGGCCAAGTCCGAACATGAGGATATTTTGCACGGTCCACGGGCCGATACCCCTGATTTTGATCAGTTTCTTCATAATGTCTTCATCCGCCATATGCGGCAGCTCTGACAAGCTGAGTGTGCCTTCTGCGATCATCCTTGATGTATCAATGGTGTATTCCGCTTTTCTCATGCTGAATTGCAGATCACGCAGATCCTGATAATCGAGTTCCGCAATCGTTTCCGGCTTTGGATAGCACCACACGCCATCCTTCTGCTCGCCAAACGCATGAACAAACCGTTCTGTTAGCGTGTAAGCGAAGGAAAGATTGAGCTGCTGGTGGATAATGCATTTCATCATGCAGTTGTACACGCTGTAGTCCAGAACAAGCGGCGTCCCGGCATGCTCTTCAAAAATGGCGGACAGGCTCGTTTTTGAAAAATGATCCAGAACGTGCTGCAAATTATTTTCCCATTGAAAAATCCGCTTGATTTCCTTCATCATTTCTCCCTGATCCGTTTCCCCGCTGACGAGGAACTCAGGCTCGCCCGCATGGCCTAACGCCTGTACCTTTACAATACATACGGTCCCCGCTTGATTTCTGATTGGCACACGGACTTCCCTCGCCTCTCGATCAACAGCATTGAGGGGGTCTAAAGACAGCCTGTCCAGCACGCGGTCAAAATGATACGGAGGCGTGACAGATACTTTTTCCTTCCACATGAGATCCACCCTTTTTTCCGTTTTTGTTCAGTATAACATGCCACTGGAATTAGGCAGAGAGTACCGTATACTTTTCTCATAAAGACCGCATGATATAATGGCAGGTGGAGGGTTGTTTATGATCAACATTACCGCAATCACAACAGAGCATCAGCTGCTGAAAAATATACCGATCGAACGAGTGGAACAGCCTGATATTGCATGGTACTGGGTTGATTTTTACGGCCCGGAGGATACGGAAACGGCGTTATTGAGAGATTTTTTTCATTTTCACCCGCTTGCCATTGAGGATTGCTTCCAGCATATGCAGCGGCCGAAGCTTGACCATTATGACGGCTATCGTTTTTACGTGATTCATGCGCTGAATAAGGAAACACTTGAAATGGAGGAAGTCGATATCTTTCAAGGCGAAAAATTTGTCGTCACCTTTCATTTACACGAAACGCCAGGTATCGCTAAAGTCCGGGAGCGTTTGTATGCTTCACCGGACATATTGAAAAAAGGGCCCGGGCATATTTCTTATATGATCATGGATCAGCTTGTTGATGAATATTTTCCTCTCGTGTATAAAATTGAAGACCGGCTGAATGAAATTGAAGAAAGCCGTCCCCACAAAACGTATGGAACGCTGATGAACGAGGTGTTTGATCTCAGAACAGACCTATTGCATTTGAGACGGACGATTATCCCGATGCGTGATTTGCTCTACCGGATTTTAAGCCTTGACCATGTGAAAGAGCAGCGGGAAACGAAAGCCTATTTCAGCGACATATATGATCATTTGTTAAAGTTGTCTGAAATTGTGGAATCCAACCGTGACATGACGTCTGACTTGCGTGACAGCTACGTGACGCTAAACTCAAACCGGATGAATGCGATTATGATGACACTGACGATCGTATCAACCATTTTTATCCCGCTCACCTTTATTGCCGGTGTATACGGTATGAACTTCGACTTTATGCCGGAACTGCATTGGAAATACGGATATTTCGCTGTACTTGGCCTGATGGCCGCGCTTGTGATTGGAATGCTGATTTGGTTTGTACATAAAGGATGGTTCAATATTTTTAAATGAGGACAGCGAGCAGCTGTTCTTTTTTGTTGTAAGCCGATCGCTATGCATATTCTGTTCATATTGTTTATAATGGAAAAAATATTCAGGGAGTGATCAGATTGAAAATTGCTGTCATCGGACTCGGCAATATGGGACAGCCCATTGCCCGAAATGTTCTTCAAGCAGGCTACGAATTGACTGTCTATAACCGGACGAAACAAAAGACAGAAGACCTTGTCACAGAAGGCGCACAGGCAGCTGATACGCCGCGGCTGGCGGCAAAATCCGCTGATATTGTCATCACAATGCTTGCAGATGATGATTCTGTCAGCACCGTGACATTCGGAGAAGACGGGCTGCTTGAAGGATTAGCAGAGAACGGCATTCACATCTCGATGAGCACAATCAGTGTTGAGTTCTCAGAAAAGCTCGCAGCGGCTCATGCAGAGAAAGGACAATTTTTTCTCGCCGCTCCTGTCCTTGGCAGACCGGATGCCGCAGCCAAAGCCGCGCTTCGCATCATAACAGCAGGACCGGCAGAAGCGAAGCAAACCGCCAAGCCTCTGCTCGACAGCCTCAGCCAGCAGGTATTTGACGTCGGCGAAGAAAGCAAGACGGCAAATGCAGCCAAAATCAGCATCAATTTCTTGCTTGTGTCCATGCTGGAGGCGTTATCTGAATCCTTTTTAATGATGGAGAAATACGGCTTAGAACAAAAACAATTTTTAGAAATCGCCAGCGCGCTCTTTGGTTCTCCAGTCTATCAAAATTACGGAACCATTATGGCCGAGCAAAAATTTGAGCCGGCCGGCTTCAAAATGTCTTTAGGGCTGAAGGATACCAACCTGGCACTCGCCGCCGCAAAACAGGTTTCTGCAAATCTTCCTCTTGCCGAGCTGGCCAAGAGCCATTTTGAAAGCGGGATTGAGAAAGGCTTCGGGGATCTGGACTGGGCCGCACTGATTAAATGTTTAAAATAAAGAAAAGCCTCTCCGTTTAAGGAGAGGTCTTTCTCTTTTACAAAGACGGCAGCCTCATTTCTTTCTCAAACATCAGATCATCAATGCTTTTAAATGTGTAGCCCTGTTTTTTCAGATCTGTAATCGCGTCATCCAGCGCTTCTGCATTGTCCCTCGATACGGTGTGAAGCAGGTAAATGGCTCCCGGGTGCGCCTGCTTAATCATATGATCGTAGGCATATTTCTTTCCCTTTTGGTTGTTGATTTTCCAATCAACAAAAGCGACCGACCAGAAAACGGTTTGATAGCCGAGGCGTTTCGTTTCTTTCAGTACGTACTCACTGAACACGCCGCGCGGCGGACGCAAGTACAGATTGTCCTGCTTTCCCGTAATTTTATAAACCTCTTCATTGACTGAATCAAGTTCATCCTGAATCTGATCAGCTGTTTTTGTCGTTAAATCCGGATGGTGAAAGGAATGATTGCCGATAATATGGCCCTCATCTGACATTCGTTTGATCAGCTGAGGCTGGTCCTTTACGAAATGCCCGGTAACAAAAAACGTTCCTGTTACGCGATGTTTTTTTAAGACATCAAGCACTTTTGGCGTATAGCCATTTTCATATCCGTTATCAAACGTTAAGTAAATCGTTTTTTCCTTTGTATTCCCTAAATAAAACGCGTCATATTTTTCAATTAAACTGTTCAGCTGCTTCCCGGCATCTGGCGGCTGATGATTGACACTTCGTTTAAAGCCCCAATTAATCGGCTCATTCGGCACCGCTTCCGCCTGTGCTGCACCTCCGGCAAGCAATACGGCGGCGCAGCATATTGAACACATCCACTTCATGGCCAGCGCTCCTTCTGCATTTTTTCTTATTTTACAGATAGGGGCTTTGTTTTATACTGTTGCTTTATGCCAATAAAAAAACCGCGGCGGGCGCGCGGTTTTATTCCCAATCTTTTTTAAAACGTTCGTATTTGGCTTCCAGGTCATCAAGCATGCTGATAAGCCTGTCTATATCTTCAACGTCGGTTGCTTCAGGGTCTAATGAATCGATGACGTTCATAAACATGTCAAGTCTGTTCTTTAAATAATCAATCTGCTGATCTTTATTGTTTACGGCGTTCCCCATTCTGTTCCTCCATTCATTTTTTATTATGGTAGCTCATTTTTTGCCGTTTTTCAATCGCCGCGCTACTTGCGATCTTGGCAAATCAGGTCTAAAATTAACTGTTGGCAGCGTTAGTATGCCCATTTATAAAGGAGTTAGATAGTCATGACACAAAACACGAAGCTGCGTCCGATTACGCCCGAGTTTGACCCTTGGGAAGCCTATATGGATGTTGACCAATACGGAGACATGCAGCTGACAAACGTTGAATTCACAACGACGACACTGTGCAATATGAGATGCGAGCATTGTGCTGTAGGCTATACATTGCAGCCTAAAGACCCGAATGCTCTGCCAATAGATCTTCTGTTAAAACGGCTGGAGGAAATCCCGCGCCTCAGATCCATCAGCATCACAGGCGGAGAGCCGATGCTTTCGCTGAAATCAGTAAAAGAATATGTTGTTCCTTTATTGAAATATGCCCATGAACGGGGTGTGCGGACACAAATTAATTCAAATCTGACCCTCGACATCGAGCGGTACGAATGGATCATTCCGTATCTCGATGTGCTACATATTTCACATAACTGGGGAACAGTTGAAGATTTTGCTGAAATCGGCTTTGCCATGATGGACAGAAAACCGACCTTCGAACAGCGCGCGCGCTATTTTGAAAAAATGATCGAAAACAGCCGCACGCTCGTGGATGCCGGAGTAATGGTATCTGCGGAAACGATGCTGAACAAACGAACACTTCCGCATATTGAGCATATTCACCGCCAAATCACAGAAGATATGAAATGTCAGCGTCACGAGGTCCACCCAATGTATCCAAGCGATTTCGCAAGCGCTCTTGAATCCCTCAGCCTGAAAGAGATGAGACAGGCCATTCACCGCTTGCTGGATATTCGTGATGAAAATACGTGGATGCTGTTCGGAACGCTGCCGTTTTATGCCTGCAGTCCGGACGAAGACGACCAAAAGCTGCTTCGCCGGCTTCGCGCGGCGAAAAACGTCACAGTGCGAAATGACCCTGACGGCCGATCCCGCCTGAATGTGAACATTTTCGACGGAAACATTATCGTGACCGATTTCGGTGATACCCCGCCGCTTGGCAACATTCAGACGGACAGCCTCCCTTCCGCCTATGAAAAGTGGAGTGAGACCAAGCTTGCGAAGGAACTAAGTTGCCACTGCCCGAATGTCCGGTGCCTCGGACCGAATGTTCTTGTCAAAAACAGTTATTATCAGGATACAGACTTCACAAAACGTCAAGCCAGGAGTTAGATGCGGATGAAAGAAACACTTACGGAGATTTTTCAAAATAAAATCGTCGATATTCTCCTCGTTGCCGTTATCCTTTGGATCGGTGTCTTTATCATCAACCGGCTGGTACAGCTATTTTTTAAACGGACGGACTTTATTGAAGAAAAAAAGGAAAAAACGATTGAAAGCCTTGTCCGTTCTGTCACCCAATATACGGCGACAATTGGTTTTATCTTTTACGTTATTTCTTTATTTGTGCATGATTTCGGCAAGATATTGGCTGGGGCGGGCGTAGCAGGTATCGTGATCGGTTTTGGCGCCCAATCGCTGATCAAAGATGTGCTGGCTGGTGTGTTCTTAATATATGAACGCCAGCTGCACAAAGGCGATTATGTCACCGTCAACAACTTGTTCAACGGGACAGTGGAGGAAATCGGCCTCCGCTCGTTGCAAATCCGGGAATGGAGCGGGAAGCTGCTCACCATCAGCAACGGCGAGGTCAGACAAATAGAGAACTATAATATTGATTTTATGCGGATTACCGAATCCTTTCTTATCAGCTTTAAAGAAGATCCAGACCGCGTGTACAGCGTGTTGGAAGAGGCATGTGACATGCTGAATGAAGAGCTTCGTGATTCATTGAAGCGGGATGAATTCGGCAATCCGACAGAACCGTTTCAAATCCACGGCATCACCGCATTGAATAAAATCAATCGCGGCGTCGAATTTACGGTTAAAGGCATGGTGAAAGATGATGATTATTTCAGTGCCAGCCTTGCAGTCAGACGGGTTCTCGTTCGCCAGCTCTACCAAAACAATGTGCAAATGCTTGAGGAAGCGGTCCGAATCGAGAGAACCCAATAAACAAAAAAAACTGATTCCGAGTTGGAATCAGTTTTTTATTTATCTTGGCAGTGAGGAAAGCTGAAAGCCAAATGTGACATGATCTTGAACCGGAATCCACGCGCCGATGCCCTGTGACGTGACATTTTTCACGACGAGTTTTCGTTTATTTCCTTTCAGCACTAAGTACACTTCTCCGTAAGTCACTTTTCCTTTTTCATTCACAGCCGGTGCATATGCATGTAAATAACCGATTTTTTTAGGAGCGACTTTATAAATCTGATCCCGTTTTGTGCCAGCCCCGATGACCGTCTCAAATGCAAGCGGGAGGTCCGTTTTCTTCATTGCTTTTTGCATCATCATGCTTTTGACATCTTCAGCATTTGGAACTTTAGCTGTGAGGCCGCCCTTCACTCTGTACTGCTGTTCCTGGGCATAATGCATTTCAGCCGTTTCTTTCCCGCCGCGGTTATCCGCACGGTTTGTATTGATTTTTTTATATTCCCAGTTTGCGACTGTTTCATTTGATTCATAGCCGAGCGCCCATTTCCCGAGAAATATTGTCGCCCGGTACCCTACTGCAAGCGGTGTGCCGGATATGTTGGATTCATTCAGCATTTTGATGAGATGCGGATTTTCAATCTTCACCTCAGAATGATCGAGCAATTCCTTTGCCAGCTTGCTCGGCTGAAGCATTGGCTGATCCTGTGAAGCATTCGGATACGTGTTTTCCTTTGAAATGCTTGCGACAGAATTAGGAACCTTAAACTGCTTTTTCGCGTGGATGGGCTGAACGCCGAAAAAACTAAAGAATAACAACACGATAAGTGTGGAATGAAATAGCTTTTTCATCATATCACTCTTTCTATGGCATTTTCCCTTAGTCTTTTCATCCCGCTTTGTTGTTATCCATCATTTTTTCAGGTTAAAGAAGGAAAAAGCCGATCGCCATAATGACATATGCAGCAAGCAGTGTCGCCCCTTCAAACCAGTTGGAATCCCCGTCATTCGAAATCGCGATCATCAAGAGAACCGCTGATACCATCGCGACGAGTTCCGGCAATGTAAATACAAGCGGCATGCTTGTCGGAAAAAAGATAGAACAGATGACGAGAACCGGTGCGACAAACATAGCGATCTGCAGCGTAGAGCCGACTGCAATTTCAACCGCAATGTCCATTTTATTTTTGAAGGCCATAATAATCGCTGACGCGTGCTCCGCCGCATTTCCTACAATCGCCACGATGATGACCCCGATAAACAGCTCGCTCCACCCGAACTGTTCAGCAACCGAGTGAAAGGTATGGACCAGGTTTTCGGATATGTATGCAACCACAATCGTTGCCGCAAACAAGACAATCGTCGCAACCTTCCCTGACCATTCCGGCTCTTCCTCTTCTTCAGACTGAGCGGCATTATTCGGCTGATAAACGCCCCGATGCGTGACAAGTTTAAAGTACAGCGCCGCCACATACAACAGAATCATAATGATGCTGATGCCGATGCTTAAATTGAGCTTGCTGGCGTTTCCCATACCAACAGAGAATACCTCCGGAATCACAAAGGCGACAATGATGGCAAAAATCAGAAGCCCGGAGTTATGGCGGGCATCATGGATATTAAATTCCTGCCGCTTATATTTTAAACCGCCGACAAAAAACGATAGGCCCGCTACCAGCAACAGGTTCCCCAGCACTGAACCGGTTAAAGAGGCAAGCACGATTCCTGTCAGGCCTTCTTTTAATGCAAAAAGGGAAATAATCAGCTCCACCGCATTCCCGAAGGTTGCATTCAACAAACCGCCGATACGCGGTCCTGCAATGATGGACAGTGATTCTGTCGCCCTCCCCATATAGCTTGCAAGCGCGATAATCGTCACGCAATAAACGGCAAATAGAACCGCGGAAGGCCAATGCATCAAACTGCCAATCACAGAAAGCGGAACACCGGCCACCACTAAAATAAAAAAGATACGATTCATGGTGAAATAGCTCCTTTTTTATGACTTGTTTTATTTTTATTCTTCACAAAAACCTTCATGATTACACGAGGGCAAATGTATAGCGTGATATAGGCTTTTTTCAGGTTGCCTGCTTTTGGAAAACATTGTACGATCAACATAGATTCCATATAAGGAGAACTGACACGATGTCACGATTTCATTTCTTTATCCTTGTCTTGCTCGTATCCATTTCCGGGTTTTCACAAGGCATGCTGCTGCCTGTCATTTCAATCATTTTTGAAACAAATGGAGAATCCGCTGCTATCAACGGCCTGCACGCGACCGGGCTGTATATCGGTGTGCTTTTGGCTTCGCCGTTTATGGAAGCGCCGCTCAGAAAGCTCGGGTTCAAGCCGCTGATCGTCATGGGCGGAAGCATTGTCATTTTAAGCTTATTCGGATTTATTTGGCTTCAGTCAGTTTGGGTCTGGTTCCTGCTTCGCCTGTTCATTGGAATCGGCGACCACATGCTTCACTTCTCTACGCAAACGTGGGTGACCTCCATGTCATCAAAACAAAATCGCGGAAGAAACCTGTCTATTTATGGGCTTTCCTTTGGCCTTGGCTTTGCCGCAGGCCCGTTCATGGTGCCGCTTGTCAAGCTGAGTCCGTCGCTTCCTTTTATCGTGTCCGGCTGCATCAGTCTGTTTGCGTGGCTTTTTGTTTTCTTTCTACAAAATGCATACCCGGAAACCAGTCCTCATGAAACCAAATCTGACAATAGTTTCAGGCGATTTTATCAGGCCATGCTGTTTGGGTGGGTTGCCTTTATGCCTACATTTGGCTACGGCTTTCTGGAAACGGCGCTGAACGGAAGCTTTCCGGTGTACGCGCTCCGTTTGGGGATATCAGTAGACGCAGTAGCGATCATCCTTCCCGCATTTGCGATTGGAAGCATTATCTTTCAGTTTCCGCTCGGCATCCTCAGCGATAAATACGGCAGGCGGAATGTGCTGCTGGTGATTTTACTGACTGGGGCTCTTTGCTTTTTCATCGCCGGTGTATTTCCTTCGCCTTACGTGATCGGCGGCTGCTTTTTTATTGCAGGAATGGCAGTCGGATCAACCTTTACACTTGGCATCAGCTATATGACAGACCTTCTTCCGCCTCACCTCCTGCCGGCGGGGAACCTGCTTTGCGGCATTACATTCAGTCTCGGCAGCATCCTCGGCCCGGTTGCCGGCGGCTGGTATATGCAGACATTTGAAAGCGCAAACTTGTTCTACTTCATTACTCTCACGCTTAGCGCTGTGTGGCTGGCCCTTGTGCTGGGCAAACCGAAAAGCTGGTCACCGGCTGAAACCTATTCTTCATCTTCTTAATCAAAAAGCCTCCCGACATCATGTCAGGAGGCTTTTATGCTAATGGTAGCCGTTTTGTCCGTTGGCGCTTCCGCTTGTTTTATGGCTCGATTTGCTTTTCGAATTTTGTTTGTTATGGCTTCCGCCTTTTTTCGTATGCTTGGTCATCACGATATCCCCCCGACTTCTTTTTGAACCGAAGTTCGTTTATAGGGTGCGCTAATGGTAGGGATTTTCATCAGGAAGCTTTTTACGTTTATGTAAAAGAGCGTTGATTTCTCCGCCTAGGATAATTAAAATGCCGCTCAAGTAAAACCAAATCATCAAGACGATGATTCCCCCGATGCTCCCGTAAGTGGCGCTATAGTTCGCAAACGTGCTGACGTAAAATGAAAACAATGTGCTGACAACGATCCAGCCGATGGTCGCAAAGACCGCACCCGGCATGACAAACCGGAGAGACAGCTTTTTGTTCGGCGCAATCACATACAGCGCGGAAAAAACAATCAAAAGCACAAGCGGGCTGACACCCCAGCGAATGGCGGCCCAGACGGATAAAAACAGATCCGACGCGCCGACAAAGTCAGAAGCGAGCCTTCCAATCTCCCGGCCAAATACCGGCAGAAGCAAAGCCACTAAAATCGTAAATACCATGGCAACCGTCAAAAAAATCGAGGTTAGACGAACAATGATAAAAGAGCGGTTTTCTTCCACATCATACGCGTGGTTCAGCGACCGGACGATCGCGTTCATTCCATTAGACGCAGACCATAATGCGGCGATAATCCCGAATGACAGCAAACCGCCATTTCGATTATTTAAGGTTTGATGGGTAATGGATTCAACGAGTGACATCGCACTGGCGGGAGCATATTGTTCTATGACTCCTAAAACATCATCGGTAGAAAGCGGAAGATACGCGGTGAGCGTCAGCATAAAAATCAAAAACGGAAACAGTGACAATAGAAAAAAATACGCCAGCTCCGCTGATTTACTTTGTCCTTCATGAAGGGTGTATCTGCTGAAAAGCTCTTTCAAAAAGCTCATGTCGTCTCACCTCGCATGTTTGATCATTTTTTTGAAAAATGCTCTTTCGTTTCTTGCACGAGTTCCATCACTTGCGGCGTTGTTTTCTTCAGCTCTTTCACCTGCTGGTTCACAAAGTCGACTTCCTTTGAAAGCGTTCGGGCGAGCTTTTTGGCCTCATCCACTTTTGTGATGACAGTGTTTTTTAACAGCTCTGGGTTGCTTTTGTACAGTGAAAGTTTATGCTTGCATGTCAGCCATCTCATCCCGCACGCCTGTCTTGTCGGCTTATGGAGCAGTGATAACGCCGCACCTGCCGCAGCTCCGAGAAATATCCCTTTCAGCATTAAACGTTCGTTGTTCATGCAAATTCTCCTTTCACTCACAATTGTTTTTCTTTTTGAATGGATGCAAGCAACTGCTCACAGCCCGTTTTGATTAATTGGCAGACCTCTTCAAAGTTCCCTGTGTAGTAAGGATCGGGTACGTCAGCCAGATCTGAATCTTCAACATAGTCCAAGAGCCTTTTGATATGCGAGGTGTTTTTAAATCCCGCCATGCTTCTGAGACTTCCGATATTTTCTGCATCCATTGCAATGATGTAATCAAAATCGGCCAGATCCTGTTCGCTGACTTGACGCGCCAGCATGCCATCAAAGCTGATTCCTTCTCTGCGCAATATCTCCTGCGTTCCCTCATGCGGGGGGTTGCCGATGTGCCAGCCGCCAATACCGGCTGAGTCCGCCTTGATTTTCCCCTCTAATCCTTTTTTGGCTGCCAGGTCCCGAAAAATCGCTTCCGCCATCGGAGACCGGCAAATGTTACCTAAACAAACAAATAACACGCTTATCATGATGTGCAACCTCCCTATTCTTTGCCCCTATTTCTCTAAAAAGAAACCTTCATGAATATCTTAGTAGGATGTTCATTTCCTTTTCAACTGATGTCTTCACTTTTTTGGAATGAAAAGCCTGCTTTTAGAATAGGGTTTTTTTCTGATGGAATTCTGTTAGAATAAAACATACCTATATTGCGCATAGAAAGGATGGAACCATTTGTCCAGCCCAAATACAGAAACATTAACTCAAATGATTGAAGAGATTTCCCAAAAGCTGAACATGCTGAACGTCGGCGTAATCAAAGCGGAGGATTTCAGTGATGAGAAGATTGAAGACCTCACGTACCTTCACAGCATGGTGATGAAAAAAGAATCATTCAGCCCAAGTGAAATGCAGGCGATTGCTCAAGAATTAGCCTCGCTTCGTAAATAATGGAGACTGGCCGGAAACTCGGCGAGTCTTTTTTATCATTTCCCCAAACCAATTTTCCTTAGAACAGTAAACAGCAAAGTGTTCGAATAAGATTTGAAGGAGTACAAGCATGCAAACGACATCTATCAAAACAGCATCCGGAATGTATATCAACTACTTCTTTCTGGGGATGGTCAACATCATTCTCGCATCCAATATGTCTTCATTAACAAAACAGTGGAATACCGATCCGACCGGCATCAGTTATGTCATTGCCGCTATCGGGTTTGGCAAACTGCTGACATACGGCATTTCCGGAGTTCTATCAGATAAAATCGGCAGAAAGCCGCTTGTTGTCGCTTCTGCGGGAATTATGGCCGTCTTTTTAGTCGGTATTCCTTTATCACCGAGCTATGAGCTGGCGTTTGTGTTCGCCTTATTAGCCGGAGTCGCAAATTCAGCGATGGATGCCGGAACATATCCGGCCCTAACCGAGCTCTTTCCGTCTGCTTCCGGTTCGGCGAATGTCTTGGTCAAGGCCTTTATGTCTGTCGGGGCCGCACTTTTGCCGCTTTTGATCACATTTTTAGCAGACCACAGCATGTTTTACGGATTTGCTTTTTATCTGCCGGCAGCGGTCTATCTCCTGAATATTATTTATTTATCAACGCTTTCGTTTCCTAAAAAACATAAGAAACCAACTAATAGCGGCCAACAGGAATCTCCCGTTTTCTTGTCTGAACCCGTTTTTCAGAAAGAAGGCACCGCACTGATTATCATCGGGTTTACATCCACGGCTTTATTTACGGTTTCTCAAATCTGGCTCCCGAGCTACGCGCAAAAGGCAGCCGGTTTAGCTGAATCAGCATCCGTACAATTGCTGAGCTATTATAGTATAGGATCTCTGGCATCTGTTTTATTATTAGCCGTTTTGCTGAACAGATGGGTCAAACCTGTCTTCATAACGCTCTTATATCCTATTATTACTTTATGTACACTCGCAGTTATGCTGACCGTTCATATCCCAGTTGTGCTGGACATCACTGCCTTTTTCTTAGGTTTTTCAACTGCGGGTGTGTTTCAAATTACCATTACGTTAATGACAGAGCTTTTCTGGAAGCGAAAAGGAACCGTTACCGGAATTGTAGCGACCGCTTCAAGCCTTGCATCGATTCTGCTGCCGATTGCAACAGGGCTTATCGCAAAAGCGGGGGGCATCGCTCATATTTTCATATTCGACTTCGGCATTGCGGTCATCGGAACGGCTGCAGCTGCTTTCTTGTATTACAGGTACAAGAAACTGACAGGTGCTCAAGCCTAAGCAACAAAAAAACGGACGCCCGTGGGCGTCCGTTTTTTCTTATTTCTCAAGCAATGCCAATGACTCGCGGTTAAATGCCGGTATATCGTCCGGTGTGCGGCTAGTGACCAATTGATCCTGGCAAACAACCACTTCCTTGTCCACAACGTCGGCACCGGCGTTTTCCATGTCAACACGAATGGACGTATAGCCCGTCGCTTTTCGGCCGTCGAGCGCTTTCGCATTGATTAAAAGCTGCGGGCCGTGGCAAATGGCGAATACCGGCTTTTTGTCAGTCATAAACGCTTTTGTAAATTGGACGAAACGATCGTCAGCGCGAAGCTGGTCTGGTGAAAATCCTCCGGGAATCAAAAGCGCATCAAAGTCTGAAGGGTTTACGTCGTCAATGGACGCGTCAACCGTCACTTCCGCTTTTCCCTGCTTGCCTTTTACTGTTTTTCCTTTTTCATTTTCGATGACAGTCAGTTCATGTCCCGCTTCTTTAAAAGCTTTCGCAGGCTCAGTGTACTCGCTGTCCTCAAAATAATCTGTTAAAACAACTGCAATTTTTTTCCCCATGATTCATAACCTCCCGCTTTATATGTCTACATAAAACACTCTACCCCAGCCACACTAAAATAAACATTCCGCGATTGTGACAAACGATAAGCATAAATACCCAGTATTTGTCGTTTGATACTGATACATAATACTCATTTTTCTCCCTTTTACAATAATCATAAAGAAACACCTACAAATAGTTACAAAATATTCTTACAATAGGAGCTGTAACACAAATTTCGTTGAAAGGTGGAGAACTGGTGAGAATACAGAAAAGACGAACACACGTCAGAAACATTCTCCGTATTCTTTTGCCCCCAATTATGATACTTAGCCTAATCCTCCCAACACCACCCATTCATGCAGAAGAAAGCGCGGCTCCTCAGGTGCATCTGAGTATTTTGGCTACGACTGATATTCATGCCAACATGATGGATTACGATTACTACAGCGACAAAGAAACGGCGGATTTCGGTCTGGCGAGAACAGCGCAATTGATCCAAAAGCACCGCGAGCAAAACCCTAACACCCTGCTTGTGGATAACGGCGACTTGATTCAAGGGAATCCGCTGGGTGAATACGCGGTGAAATATCAAAAAGACGACATTATCTCCGGCACGAAAACCCATCCGATTATCAGCGTCATGAATGCGCTGAAATACGACGCCGGAACGCTTGGCAATCATGAATTCAACTACGGGCTCGACTTTCTCGACGGCACAATCAAAGGAGCCGATTTCCCAATTGTAAATGCCAACGTCAAAACAACTAGCGGTGAAAACCGTTATACGCCGTATGTGATTAATGAAAAAACCCTCATTGATGAAAACGGTAATGAGCAGAAAGTAAAAGTCGGCTACATAGGCTTTGTCCCGCCGCAAATCATGACATGGGACAAAAAGAATCTCGAGGGGCAAGTTCAGGTGCAGGATATCGTAGAATCCGCCAATGAAACGATCCCGAAAATGAAGGCGGAAGGCGCAGATGTCATTATTGCCCTCGCCCACACCGGCATTGAAAAGCAGGCGCAATCATCAGGCGCAGAAAACGCCGTGTTTGACCTTGCCACTAAAACGAAAGGCATTGACGCGATTATCTCGGGCCATCAGCACGGACTCTTTCCTTCCGCCGAGTATGCGGGTGTTGCTCAGTTCGATGTGGAAAAGGGAACAATAAACGGCATTCCTGTCGTCATGCCAAGCAGCTGGGGCAAATATTTAGGCGTGATTGACCTCAAGCTTGAAAAGGCGGACGGCTCATGGAAGGTAGCAGATTCCAAAGGAAGTATTGAATCTATTGCTGGCAACGTCACATCAAGAAACGAAACCGTTACAAACACCATTCAGCAAACACATCAAAACACACTGGAGTATGTCCGAAAGGCAGTGGGCAAAACCGAAGCAGATATTAACAGCTTCTTTGCACAGGTCAAAGATGATCCTTCCATTCAGATCGTGACTGACGCGCAAAAATGGTATGCCGAAAAAGAAATGAAGGATACCGAGTACAAGGACCTGCCGATTTTATCCGCTGGAGCGCCGTTTAAAGCAGGCGGCAGAAACGGAGCCAATTACTATACAAACATTCCAGCCGGAGATCTTGCGATTAAAAATGTCGGTGACTTGTATCTTTACGATAATACTGTTCAAATCGTCAAGCTGACAGGCAGCGAAGTCAAGGACTGGCTGGAGATGTCAGCAGGCCAATTCAATCAAATTGATCCAGCCAAAGGCGGCGATCAGGCCTTGCTGAACGAGAATTTCCGCTCCTATAATTTTGACGTGATTGACGGTGTCACATATCAGGTCGATGTGACAAAACCGGCTAAATACAATGAGAACGGAAAAGTGATCAATGCGGATTCATCCCGGATCATCAACCTTTCCTATGAAGGCAAGCCGATCAGCCCAAGCCAGGAATTTCTCGTAGTCACCAATAACTATCGTGCGTCCGGAGGCGGCGGGTTCCCTCATCTGACGAGCGATAAAATTGTCCACGGCTCTGCAGTTGAAAATAGGCAGGTGCTGATGGATTACATTATTGAACAAAAAACAGTCAATCCAAAAGCAGACAACAACTGGTCAATCGCGCCTGTTTCCGGCACGAATCTGACGTTTGAATCCTCGCTTTTGGCCAAGCCATTTGCCGATAAAGCAGACGATGTCGCTTATGTAGGCAAGTCTGCCAATGAAGGCTATGGTGTGTATAAGCTGCAATTCGATGATGATTCAAATCCAGATCCTCCTAAAGACGGACTGTGGGATCTGACCGTCATGCACACCAATGATACGCACGCCCATCTCGATGATGCAGCGAGACGAATGACGAAAATCAACGAAGTGCGCAGCGAAACAAATCACAACATTCTCCTTGATGCGGGAGATGTATTTTCCGGCGATCTGTATTTTACTAAATGGAACGGTTTGGCCGATCTGAAAATAATGAACATGATGGGCTATGACGCCATGACCTTCGGGAACCATGAATTTGACAAAGGCCCGACGGTGCTTTCTGATTTTCTAAGCGGAAACAGCGCGACCGTTGATCCGGCGAACCGCTATCACTTCGAAGCGCCGGAATTTCCGATTGTCAGCGCAAACGTAGATGTGTCAAATGAGCCCAAGCTGAAATCACTTGTCAAAAAGCCGCAAACCTTTACCGCAGGTGAAAAGAAAGAGGCCGGCATCCACCCTTACATTCTGTTAGACGTTGACGGGGAGAAAGTCGCCGTATTCGGCCTGACAACGGAAGATACGGCCACCACATCAAGCCCGGGCAAAAGCATCGTATTCAATGATGCCTTTGAAACAGCACAAAACACCGTCAAAGCGATTCAGGAAGAAGAAAAAGTAAATAAAATTATTGCATTAACCCACATCGGGCATAACCGGGATCTTGAGCTAGCCAAAAAAGTAAAAGGCATTGACTTGATCATCGGCGGACACACTCACACCCTCGTAGACAAAATGGAGGTCGTGAACAACGAAGAACCGACGATCGTGGCGCAGGCAAAAGAATACGGCCAATTCTTGGGGCGCGTTGATGTCGCGTTTGATGAAAAAGGCGTTGTGCAAACAGATAAATCAAATCTGAGCGTGCTGCCAATTGATGAACATACAGAAGAAAACCCAGAAGCAAAACAAGAGCTCGATCAGTTCAAAAATGAATTAGAGGACGTAAAAAATGAAAAAGTCGGCTACACGGATGTGGCGCTTGACGGCCAGCGTGAGCATGTGCGCACGAAAGAAACGAATCTCGGAAACTTCATCGCGGACGGTATGCTGGCAAAAGCGAAAGAAGCAGCCGGCGCCAGAATAGCGATAACAAATGGCGGCGGCATCAGAGCAGGCATTGACAAAGGTGATATCACACTCGGCGAGGTGCTCAACGTGATGCCGTTCGGCAATACGCTTTACGTGGCCGATTTAACCGGAAAACAAATTAAAGAAGCCCTTGAACAAGGCCTAAGCAATGTGGAAAATGGCGGCGGCGCTTTCCCTCAGGTGGCCGGAATCGAATATACCTTTACATTAAACAACGAACCTGGGCACCGTGTGTTAGAAGTGAAAATTGAATCGCCTAACGGAGACAAAGTTGCTATAAATACGGATGATACCTACCGCGTGGCAACAAATAATTTTGTCGGTGCCGGAGGAGACGGATATTCTGTCTTTACAGAAGCCTCCCATGGTGAAGACCTTGGCTACGTTGATTATGAGATTTTCACCGAACAGCTGAAAAAACTAGGAAACAAGGTCTCTCCTAAAGTTGAAGGACGGATCAAAGAAGTATTCCTGCCGACAAAGCAGAAGGACGGCAGCTGGACACTTGATGAAGACAAATTTGAGATTTACGCTAAAAATGCCAACACGCCGCTTGTCTATTACGGAACACATGAAGGATCACAAGAGAAGCCTATCAATCTCAAAGTAAAAAAAGATCAGGTCAAACTTTTGAAAGAAAGAGAGTCAGATCCTTCATTGACGGTGTTCAACTACTGGTACAGCATGAAGATGCCAATGGCGAACCTTAAAACTGCAGACACTGCAATCGGAATCAAGTCGACGGGAGAATTGAATGTGTCATTGGCAGATGTATATGACTTTACAGTAAAGCAAAAAGGAAAAGAAATAAAATCATTCAAGGAGCCCGTACAGCTTTCGCTTCGCATGTTTGATATTGAAGAAGCTCATAACCCTGCCATTTATCACGTCGACAGGAAAAAGAGAGCTTTCACAAAGACAGATAACGGATCAGTTGACGATGATATGGTGACAGGATATACAAACCACTTCAGCGAATACACGATCTTAAATTCCGGTTCGAACAACAAACCGCCGGCATTCCCGTCCGACCAACCGACAGGCGGTGATGACGGCAGTCATGGCGGAGGCTCCGACAAACCAGGCGGAAAACAGCCGACTGACGGAAACGGAGGAAATGATACGCCTCCCGGCACTCAACCGACTAACGGCTCTGGAGGAAACGGTTCGGGCGGATCAGGAACAGACGGTCCGGCTGGCGGCCTGCTTCCGGACACAGCCACATCCATGTACTCGATCCTGTTGGCCGGATTTCTGATCAGCGCACTCGGAACGGCAATGTACTTACATCAGAGGAGAAAACAGAATAGAACGAATCAGGCATAAAAAAAGAGCTGCTCGCTAAGCGAGCAGCTTTCTTTATTTAAACCCACTTCACAACATCTTCAACAGCAGATCTTGTTTTCGGACGAGGGTCTCTCACTCGGTAGCCAAATGCCACCATCACAGAAATATCGAAGCTTCCGTTTTCCAGAAGGCCTTCTTCTTCAAGAATACGGTGAATGTGATCGTACTGGAAGCCTTCTATCGGGCAGGAATCAACACCGATTTGCGCAGCGGCAGTCATCATGTTGCCAAGCGCGATATAGGTTTGTTTTGATGCCCAGTCAAACAATGTTCTGTCACTTTCAAGCAAATGCAAATCGTTTTTCTGGAATTCTTCTGTTTTGCTTAAATAGCCTTCGTACACGTCTTGAGGCATTTGTTTTACTTCTTTTAAATGACGTTTGATGTAGTCCGCATTATATTTGATATCCTTCGCTGTACGCGCAAGAATCAGGACGAAATGGCTTGCGGTCGGCAGCTGCTTTTGCGCGCCCCATGTGTATTCACGAAGCTTCTCGCGGAAATCCGGATTTTGGACGACGACAAATTTCCAAGGCTCAAGGCCGAGTGAGCTCGGAGACAGTCTTCCTGTTTCTAAAATAAATTCAAAATCGCTGTCTGACACTTTTTTATTCGGGTCAAATTCCTTAGTCGCATGCCTGAAATTGTATGCATCCAGAATTTGTTTCTTTAGATCTGCCATGTAAAACACCTCTCCTTTAGGTTACTCTCATCTCTATTGTAGCCATTATGATAAAAAGTAAAAGTACGCACATTTTTGTTGGATAGTATCAATTTTGATACCAAACAAAAAAGCGCGCTGCCGCAGGCAGGCGCCTCTCTCATTTCCCCCGCCGCGCAAAATCAACAAATCGGAATTTGTCGAGACGGTGTCTGCTTTCCGTATATTGAAACAAACTGGTATCCTCCAAAAAGACGTAGTTTCTCACCACGACCATATGGTCATAGCCGCGTAAATCGAGCAGCTCTCTGTCCTCGTCCGTACACGGCTCGGCGACAATTTCTTTTTGGGCGTAACTGATCGAAAGACCTAGCTCTCCTTCTATATATTCATATATGGAGTTTTCACAAATTTCTTTCGTCAGGTGAGGGACATGCTTTCTGAAAAAGTAATCCTTGTCCAAAATCACATGTTCCCCGTCAATCTTTCTAGACCTGATGACTTCCCAGATGTCGTCATCCAGATTGGCCCGGAGCTGTTTTTGGATCAGCTCTGACGGAGGCTCCAGCCCGAATTTGTGTACAGTTGTTTTCGTTTCTTTGCCAAGCGTTTGCGCGAGCTCCTTGAAGCTGACAAGGCCCGAAACGGGAAACTGCATTTTTTCACGATTGAGCACGACGGAGCCTTTTCCCCTGATTTTCTGGATATAACCGTTTTGCGCGAGCATATGAAGCGCCTTTCGGACCGTTTCTCTTGATGTACCGTACTGTGCGGTCAACTCATGTTCAGACGGAAGAATCTCCTCCGCTTTCCATCGGCCGCCTTCAATTTGCTGTGCGATGTCTTTATAAATTGTGATGAATTTATTCACCTTCATTATGGACCACCCAGCTTAGTTTAACACGGTTTCGTTAAACGATAAACAATGGACTCATACGGGCGAAGCGTCATGTTCTGAAGCCCTTCCCTTGCTTCATCGTTCGTCAACAGCACCTCTGCCTTCCATTCGCCAGGCGCTAAAGAGTCCGGCAGTGTAAAGGCCGCCTCTGTCCCGTAAAAATTATTGATCACGAGCAGCTTTTCATTGCTGTCGTGTCTGAGATACGCAAAAATGTTCGGGTCATCCTTTGCGATTAACTCATACGTTCCCTCTGTCACAATGTCATACATTTTGCGAATCTGAATCAATTTTTGATAATGGTAAAACACCGAATTTTGATCCCTCAGCGCCGCTTCAGCATTGATTTCCCGATAATTTCCTGCAACCGGTATCCATGGGGTGCCCGTTGTAAAACCGCCATTCTCCGTAGCATCCCACTGAACGGGGGTTCTGGAATTGTCACGGGATTTCGCCTGCAAAATGGCTGTGATCTCTTGATCAGCCATTCCTTTTTCCTTAAAGGCGTGATACATGTTCAGCGATTCGACATCCCGATAGGAACTGATGTCAGTAAACTTCGGATTCGTCATTCCCAGCTCCTCGCCCTGATAAATATAAGGCGTGCCCTGCATCATATGAATGGCCGTAGCAAGCATTTTCGCCGATTTCACCCTATATGCGCCATCATCTCCATATCTTGATACAACGCGCGGCTGATCATGATTGCACCAGAACAGAGCGTTCCATCCCCCTCCTGCGTGCATCCCCGTTTGCCAGTCGGATAGGATCTCCTTCAGCTTCAAAAAGTCAAACGGCGCCAAGGCCCATTTTTCGCCGTTGGGATAGTCAACCTTGAGATGATGGAAGCTGAAAGTCATATCAAGTTCTTTATTGTCAGGATTCGTATACCGGATGCAGTGGTCTACGGTTGTTGAAGACATCTCACCGACCGTCATGCTGTCGTAATGTGAAAACACCTTTTCGTTCATTTCATGCAGAAATTCGTGCACTCGCGGCCCGTCAGTGTAAAAAGAGCGGCCGTCGCCGCCGTCCTCCGCATTCGGAAAGCGCTGATCTTTAGAAATCAGGTTGATGACATCAAGCCTGAAGCCGTCTATTCCCTTTTCAAACCAAAAATGCATCATGTCATAGACATGCTTTCTGACCTCTTCATTTTCCCAATTCAAATCAGCCTGTGTCACGTCAAACAGATGCAAATAGTATTGGCCCGACGCTTCATCAAGTTCCCATGCCGATCCCCCGAATTTCGATTCCCAGTTCGTCGGAAGAGAACCGTTTTCCTGCGGGTCTTTCCATATATAAAAATCACGGTACGGGCTGTCTATGGAAGAAATCGCCTCGCGAAACCATTTGTGCTCTGTTGACGTATGATTGACAACAAGATCCATGACGACTTTCAAGTCTCTTTTATGTGCTTCGGACACTAGCCGCTCAAAATCCTCCATCGTTCCGTATTCAGGATAAATCGAGTAATAATCACGAATATCGTACCCATTATCATGCTGAGGAGAATCATAAATCGGCGTCAGCCATAGCACATCCACTTGAAGTGTTTTTAAGTAATCCAGCTTTTCAATAATGCCGTTCAAATCGCCGACACCGTTTCCCGTCGTATCGTTAAAGCTTTTCGGATAAATTTGATAAACCACAGCTTTTTTCCACCATGGCGTTTGTTCTGTTTTCATCTGTCTCCACCACCATATTTAAATTGAAAACGGGAAAAGGGAACGTTCAACACGTCCCGCTCCCCACTTGTTATTTATGTTTGAATCTCGCATACGCGTATGTTCCGGCAAACGGCACGATCAATACAATAGCCATCCCGATTGCAAACGCGCCCCAGTACTGGCTCATGATTGAGAAAATCCCCGGCACGCCGCCGACACCGACGGAGCTTGCCAGCACACCTTGAGAAGAAATATACATTCCGGCCAGGCCAGAGCTGACCATTGCAATGATAAACGGGAATCTGTATCGCAGATTCACCCCAAAGATGGCAGGCTCTGTAATGCCAAGATAAGCAGAAATCCCTGATGTGAGGGAGAGGCCTTTTTGTTTCTCATCCTTCACGATAAACATCATGGCCAGAGCCGCCGAACCTTGTGCGATATTAGAAAGCGCCAGCATCGGCCATAAAAAGGTGCCGCCGAGCTTTGAACCGATGAGCTGCAGGTCGACTGCAAGAAACGTGTGATGCATACCGGTAATCACGAGCGCTGAGTAGAAACCGCCATATAACAGACCGCCCAGTGCGGCAAAAGAACCAAACACCGAGATAAGCCCTGAAGTCAGTACATTACCGATCGCAAATGTAATCGGGCCGATAATGATAAAAGAGGCAAATCCTGTTAAGAGAAGCGTAATTGGTGCGACAACGAGCAGCTGTATGCCCTCAGGTGTGCGTTTTGTTAAAAATACCTCAATCTTCGCCAGCATATAAGAAGCAAGCAAAATTGGGAGCACCTGGCCCTGATAGCCGACTTTCTGCACCTCTAGGCCGAATAGATTCCATACCGGGATCTCTCCGCTTTGTTCTGCGGCGCCATATCCCCACGCATTCAGCAAATCAGGATGCACGAGCATAACCCCGAGCACAATGCCGAGAAGCGGATTGCCGCCGAACCGCTTGACGGCAGACCATCCGATTAACGCAGGCAAAAACGTAAAGGCCGTGCCTGCAATCAGGTTAATCATATTAGCAAGATCCGCCCACTGCGGATAAACCTGCACAATCGATTTTGTGCTGAAGAAAATGCCTTCCGCCGTTAAAATGTTATTGATCCCCATTAAAAGACCCGCCGTGACAATCGCAGGCAATATTGGAATAAAAATATCTGCAAGCGTTTTCACAGCACGCTGCAAAGGATTCATATTTTTTTCTGAGGCCTTCTTCACTTCATCCTTTGTTGACTCGCCAATCCCCGTTTCCTTAACCAGTTCAGCATATACTTTATTGACAGTTCCCTGGCCGATTACGACCTGAAACTGTCCGTTTGTCGAGAATGATCCCTTTACCACATCAATTTGATCAAGCATCTCTTGGTCAACCTTGCTTTCATCTATTAAAGCAAAACGCAAACGTGTAACACAATGAGTTGCCGCTGCAATATTTTCAGCACCGCCGACTGCTTCGACAATCTGACGTGCCGATTTGTTCAGTTCCCCCATGCCAACCCCTCCGTATCCGTTTTTATAACTTGTATATACAACTTATAATCATATTGTATTCCTGTATATACAGGTAGTCAACACTTTTTTATAGCGCTTTCATCCTAGTCTGGAATATATGAAACAGACAAGGTTACCCTAAAAGTCACAAGCACTTATTGTGACATTAAAAAGCAGGGTGAGCCTCTATGAATATACGCGACAAAGCGCTTCAGCTCATCAAAGAGCTTGAAGACAATCAGGACAGACCGATCTCTCCCAATTTGAAGGAAAACCTCGATAATCTGACCTTATTAACAGAAGGCTGCTCAGACATCGTATTTAGACAATTTGACTTTGGAAACGGGCTGTGCGGATTTATTGTTTATATCGAAGGAATTGTAAAATCTGAACATATTCAGGATCACGCCCTCCGCCCTTTCTTAATGCATTTGACGGATCAAGTAGATGAACATGAAGAGGCGCTGCAAAATACTCTATCAATTTCAAGTGTTGCAACAGAAACGAGTATGAGCAAAGTAGCTGCATCCATCATTGAGGGGAACGCGGTTTTATTTGCCGACGGGCACTCAAAAGGGCTGATCTTAAATATAAAAGGCGGACAAAGAAGAAGCATTGAAGAGCCGATAACAGAATCGACCATCAGAGGGTCAAGAGAGGGCTTCACTGAAAGCCTCAGGGTCAATACCGCGCTTGTGCGCTTTCGCGTCAAAACGTTTCAGCTTAAAATGATCTCGTTTAAAATCGGCACGAAAACCAAAACCGATGTTGTCTTGGCCTATATTGACGGGCTTGCCGATCCAAAGGTCATTGACAAAGTAAAAAAAAGAATCAAAAAGATAAAGATTGATGCTGTCTTAGAAAGCGGATATATTGAAGAGTTTATCGAAGACGACACGTACTCGCCATTCCCCCAGCTGCAATACACAGAAAGGCCGGACACCGTCGCCGCCCAGCTTCTCGAAGGCCGATTTGCCATTTTCACAGATAATACGCCCTTTGTCTTAACAGGCCCGATTACGTTTTGGCAGCTTATGCAGGCCAGTGAAGATTACTATGAGCGTTATTTGATGTCTAACTTAATCCGCTGGCTTCGCTATATGTTTTTATTCGTTGCTTTATATTTGCCGGCTATTTATGTTGCCGTTATTACATACCATCAGGACTTAATGCCGACAAACTTAATGTTCAGTGTGGCCTCCGCTCGTGAACCGATTCCTTTCCCCGCCATCATAGAAGCATTGATTATGGAAATTTCTTTTGAGGCTCTCCGTGAGGCGGGAGTGCGCCTGCCGAAAACCATCGGCCAGACCGTCAGTATTCTCGGGGCCCTAGTCATTGGGACAGCCGCTGTTGAAGCGGGAATTGTGTCTGCCCCCATGGTGATCATCGTATCGTTAACAGGGATCGCGTCATTTACAATTCCGCGGTTTAACTTAGCTATCTCCATCAGGATGCTTCGTTTCCCGCTTATGTTTTTGGCGAGTATTTTCGGGATTTTCGGCATTATGCTTGGCACGATTATCTTAGTGCTCCATTTATGCAAGCTGCAATCTTTCGGTATTCCTTATTTATCCGGGATTTCTCCGTTTAAACGAGATGAAGTAAAAGATATTTTTGTCAGGGCGCCTTGGTGGACGATGACCAGAAGGCCGGGCACGTATTCGCGCGGCAACGGACAGAAGGGAGCGAAAAGAGAGGACCCAAAAGATGAAGAAAACAATATATAAGTGTGTTTTGCCGCTTCTCATTTGTATCCTTCTAACGGGGTGCTGGGACCGGACAGAAATCAATGACATTGCATTTGTTGTCAGCTCAGCCATTGATAAGAAAAAAGATCAGTATCGAGTGGCCATGCAGATTCCCTTGGTCGGTCAATTAGGCGGACAAACAGGGGGCGGCGGCGGAACTGCCGGTTCAAAAACATGGTATGTTGATTCAGCTTCCGGCACTACGATCAGAGAAGCGAACAACAAGCTGCAAACCTCCTTGTCACGGACAATCAATACGTCCCACAGACGTACAGTCATTATTGGAGAGGATATGGCGAGAGACGGCGTTGCCCCAGTCTTTGATATTTTAACGCGAAATCCGCAGAACAGATTAACGGCGCTCATTTTAGTCAGCCGGGGAGAAGCGCGGGACATTTTAAACACCGATGTTCAGCTTGAACAGTTTCCGGCGGAAATGATTCGGGAGCTGGCCATTATCGCAACGAGCCGGCCCGTTTTCTTAAGCAGATTCATGTCTGATCTAGTAGAAATAGGCAGTGATCCGTATGCACCGGTCATCTCTGCATCTAAAACAAAACCTGGAGGGAAAGGCAAATCTAATTTGAAAATTGACGGGCTTGCGATCTTTAAAAAGGACAGATTGATGGATATTTTCAAAGATGTACACATGACAGCAGCCCTGATGTTGCTGAATCAAGCCCGCCAGCCAGAATTCATAGTAGACCTGCCGAATCAAATGGGACAAGCATCCATTCAGCTTCAAAAGTCCAATGTATCCTTTCATGCCGCTGAAAAAAACGGAAAGCTGTCAATGACAATCGAGATCAGAGCCAAAGGAATTATTATGGAAAACCAATCAACCTATGAGACGAGAGAAAATGACCAGTATTACATCATTCAAAAAGCATTAAACAGAACCATAAAGAAGGACGTGATCAGCACCGTTCATCGTTTGCAAAAGCTAAAGGCGGACCCGGCCGGCTTTCAAGACAGGACCATCAGAAGCACGGCAACCACGAAGAATCTGCTGAAAAAGGAATGGGAAGAGGTATATAAGGATATGGAGGTTCACGTCGTCCCAATTGTGACGATTGAGCAGGGCGGTGTCCTATACAAAACGATCAGCCATTAATGGAGGTGCGTCAGCATGATCAGCTATATCGTACAGACATTGATTGTGTGCATTGCCATATACGCATATGAATGGAAGAATTTTCGTTCCGCTAACAATCTAACAAAATGGGCCTTCAGCCTGCTGATTGCAGGAAGTGCTTTTCTATGGATTTATATGAGAGTGAATCCCCTGCTTCCGCGGCTGGGGCACCTGTTTAAATATATTCCGTTTTGAACATGACAGAAAGGATGTGCTTTATGGACAAGACCTCTGCATACCAAGGATTATTTTTCGGAGCTCTGTATACGTTAGCAGTCGGATTAAAGCATGCTCCGATTCTCATGATCGAATCAGCAAAACAAAATGCCTGGCACAGCTATATCCTCGGCGTTGTCATCGTGATTCCGGCACTCTGGCTCATGCATAGGCTGATGAAAAAGCATCAGGATAAAAATATCTATGAGCTGCTGAGCGATTCCTCACCAATCGCAGGCCGGATTATCATTTTACTGTTTTCTTTGTATTTCCTGTTAATCAATGCTCATGATATACGTTTTTTCATCAATTTGATTAACATTTTATTTCTCCCGAGAACACCAATGGCTGTTCTTGGCGGTGTTATTATCTTTGTGGCGATCTGTATTGCCAGAGAGGGAAAAGAAACATTGACCAGAATGGCGCAGATATTCCTATTTCCATTCGGCTTCCTGGTCTTGTTCCTTCCATTTACGCTGGCCACACAAATTGAGCTTCAAAACTTGACGCCTGTTTTTGAAGGTCTAATCCCATATCTTCAATCAGGCTATTACGCGTTTGGGACAATGGGGGAATTGATTATCCTTCCGCTTCTCTTCTCAAACCGGAGCGTCCCGCTAAAATACACCATTTTCGCGATACTGCTGGGCGCTTTATTGCTGGCCGTGATGTTATTTTCTTCAATTTCTGTCTTTGGTCCCAACCTGACATCTACTTTCTTTGATCCTGCTTATATGGTCATCAGGCAGATCCGCATTACGGATTTTCTGGATCGCTCAGACCTGATCATCGCGGCTTTTTGGATTCCAGTCATTATGGTGAAGATAGCAGGTTCCCTATATATCGTGGTATACGGCCTTTCGTTTTTACACTCAAAAATCGACCCGAAAGCCATGTATACACCAATCGGCATGCTCTCAGTCGTATGCAGCTTTTGGTTTTTTTTAAATACAAATCAGCTAATCGACTTTAACAGAATTAAACCAATTATTAATGTAGTGATTTCTCTTTTGCTGCCTTTACTCATTTATTTGATCATAAAAAGCAAAGCGGTGTTCGGCGCCAAAGCAAAGCACTAGGAGTTTTTAGCTTCTTTTGTTTGATAAACAGGATTCTGTTTTGTTTTTCTTATATCTTTCAGGTAGTACTGTTCAGATGTAAAGAATTCGGTGTACAGCGCTTTTACCTTTCTGCTCAATAACAACAGCGCAATCACATTTGGAACGAGAATAAAAGCCAATGCTAAGTCCAAAAAACCCCAAATGGCTTTTGCTCCGCCTGCGGCACCTATGATAATAGCCGCTAAATAAACGAATTTGATCACGTGTCCTGCCAGCCGCCCGAACAGAAATTCAGCTTGCTTTACGCCGTAAAAAATGACAACCATAATGGTTGATACGACAAAGAAGACTAGGGAAACCGAAACGAAGTACCCTCCGCCAGAACCGAAATAATGCTGAAATGCAGCCGTCGTCAGTGCTGCCGGGTCAATTGAGGCGTTCTTCCCTGTCCAGACACCAGATGCAAGAACGACAAAAGCGGTGGTCGTGCAGATGATCAAGGTGTCAATGACAATGCCGATCACAGACCAAAACCCTTGCCGCACAGGATGATCAGTCATTGCTGCCGCATGTGCAATCGGGGCTGTTCCCATCCCGGCTTCATTAGAATACAGCCCGCGGGCAAATCCCCAGCGAACGGTTTCCGCCAACGCAGCACCTGCGAACCCTCCAACTGCTGAAGAAGAGGTAAACGCATTTGAAAAAACGAGAGAGAAAAACGCCGGCACTGATGATAGATTCATGAGAACAATCAGGAGACCGGCACCTGCGTATGCCCCTGCCATAAGAGGCACGACAAACTCTGTTACTTTTCCGATCCGCTTTACCCCTCCTATCACCACTAACCCAATCAAAAATGCAATTCCGATTCCTGCGTATATTTTATTGAAAGAAAACGTCTCGGCAAGCGAGACTGAAACCGAATTTCCCTGAACCATAATGCTGGGAATCAGCTCCACAATCAGCGCAACAGAGAAGAATACGCCGAGCCATTTCATGCGCAGCCCTTTTGTTATGTAATACATCGGTCCCCCGACGTATTCACCCTGCTCATTTTTTTCTCTATAATGAACAGCAAGAACACTTTCAGAAAACTTAATCGCCATGGCAAATAAGGCAATAAGCCACATCCAAAAAACCGCTCCTGGCCCTCCAAACATAATAGCGGCGGGCACACCGACAATGTTCGCTGCACCGATCGTTGAACTGAGGGCTGAGGTCAATGCCTGAAGCGGTGTGACTGTGCCTTCTCCCTTCGGCTTTTTTCCTACGCTGCCGATTGTCTGTTTGAAAATGTATAAAGGATAGCGAAATTGAAAACCTTTCAGCAAAATAGTGAAATACAAGCCCGTCCCCGTCAGCAGGATGATTAGCGGCGGACCCCACAGCCAATCAGATATATGCTCTATCCATACTAATAGTCGTTCCATCCCATCACCCTTTTTTCGTTTATGAATCATTTCCCATAGATGGAAAAACATAAACCTTTTGACATAGAACTTGGAACATAAAAAGGATGGCTATTATCAATCGCCATCCTGCAGACAAGACAAATCAGCTGGAAGAAGGTCTGTTTCGTCCAAGCCGATCATATACTTTATTCTTATAAAAAGCGGATGCTGGCTTTGAAAACATGCCTTTTTTGTCGACAAGCTTATCAAGCAGCAATTGCTTTTCAGATTTTTTTCTGATTAATTGCTCGCGTTCTTTTTCGTCATAGCACTTTTCGATTAAATGGTCGATGGTCATAAGCTCTTTTTTGAGCGCGCCCTCGTCCTCTGCCATTCCCGCGTTTTTCAAAATACGATAGCCCATGCGCAGCGATTCCGGCAAGTGTGCCGCGTCATCCTTCGGCAGCGGCTTCCCCATTCCCGGGAGGTTTTGAAAGTCCCCGTCTTTGATGGCGCGCTTAATTTTATCTTCAGACACAATATGGGAAAAATCCATCATTTCACCTCTTTTTATCTATACCTTATATTTTATCATACAATTCTCGATGTACCATTTTATTCCTTTATTTCTAGAAAGATACCTTGTTTTACATTTGGTAATATCAAAGCGAAACGTTGATTCGACGGCGTTTTTCGCCACTTTCTCCATCATACGATTTTCACTTTTCTAATCTGCTGATTCGTGTTATATTGGATACGTTCGTTTTTTCTATCGTTTCGCTCGAACTGGATCGGAAAAAAGGAGTGTAACAATGAAAACATTTATAAAAGAAAGAGGACTGGCCTTCTTCTTAATTGCGGTCGTCCTGTTATGGATCAAAACGTATGTCGGTTATGTCCTGAACTTCAACTTAGGAATAGACAACACGATACAAAAAATATTGCTTTTTGTGAATCCTCTTAGCTCAAGCTTGTTCTTTCTTGGCTTTGGACTCTTGTTCAAGAAAAAATTACAGCAGACAGCCATTATAGTGATTCATTTTTTAATGTCTTTTTTACTGTACGCCAACATTGTGTACTACAGATTTTTCAATGATTTTATTACAATTCCGGTCATTATGCAGGCTAAAACAAACGGCGGCCAACTCGGTGACAGCGCATTTTCGCTGATGAGACCGACTGACGCCTTTTACTTTATCGATACGATCATCCTGATCATCTTGGCGATCAAAGTAAACAAGCCTGCCGAAACGTCAAGCAAAAAATCGTTCCGAATTATTTTTGCCTCTTCAATTCTTGTGTTCTTGATCAATCTGGCAGTTGCGGAATCAGACCGTCCTGAATTGCTGACAAGATCATTCGACCGGAACTATCTTGTGAAATACTTGGGAACATACAATTTCACGATTTATGACGCTGTACAGAATATCAAGTCCAACAGCCAGCGCGCGCTTGCCGATTCCAGCGACGTGACGGAAGTGGAAAACTACATGAAAGCCAATTACGATGTGCCGAATAACGTGTATTTCGGCAAAGCGGAAGGAAAAAACGTCATTTACGTTTCACTTGAATCTTTGCAGTCATTTATCATCGACTATAAAATTGACGGCAAAGAAGTGACACCGTTCTTAAATAAACTGGCACATGATAACGAAACGTTCTACTTTGATAACTTTTTCCACCAAACGGGACAAGGTAAAACATCTGATGCTGAATTTATGATGGAAAACTCTCTGTACCCGCTGGCTCAAGGTTCAGTTTTCGTAAACAAAGCACAAAACACGCTGCAATCCGTTCCGGCGATTCTGAAGTCTAAGAATTACACATCTGCTACTTTCCACGGGAACACGCAGACGTTCTGGAACCGTAACGAAATGTACAAAGCGGAAGGCATTGATAAATTCTTTGATTCTGCTTACTATGACATGAACGAAGAAAACACGAAAAACTACGGCATGAAAGACAAACCGTTCTTCAAAGAATCAATGCCGCTGCTGGAAAGCCTGCCGCAGCCGTTCTATACGAAGTTCATTACCCTGTCTAACCACTTCCCATTCGGAATGGATGAGGGAGATACAGACTTCCCGGCTGGAGACTTTGGTGACTCTGTCGTCGATAACTACTTCCAGTCAGCCCATTACCTTGATCAGTCCATTGAACAATTCTTCAATGATCTGAAAAAAGACGGGTTATATGATAAATCGATTATTGTGATGTACGGAGACCACTACGGCATCTCTGAAAACCACAATAAAGCGATGGCGAAAGTGCTTGGCAAGGATGAAATCACTGATTACGACAACGCCCAGCTTCAACGGGTGCCGCTCTTTATCCACGCTGCCGGCGTGAAGGGCGAGAAAGTTCATAAATATGCCGGAGACGTTGATGTGGCTCCTACCATTCTGCATCTGCTCGGAGTGGATACGAAGGACTATCTGATGTCCGGTTCTGATATTTTATCGAAAGAACACCGTGAAGTGATTCCATTCCGAAACGGAGACTTTATTTCACCGAAGTACACGAAAATATCCGGTAAGTATTACGACACGAAAACCGGAAAAGAACTCGATGAATCCGAAGTCGACAAGTCAGAAGACTCGCTCGTCAAGAAGGAACTTGAAATGTCCGATAAAATCATAAACGGAGACCTGCTGCGGTTCTACGAGCCGAAAGGTTTTAAGAAGGTGAATCCTTCTGATTATGATTACACAAAACATGACGAAGATTCTTCCGAAACGTCAAAGGATAACGAAGATAAATAAGAAAAAGCGGAGAGGGCAACCTCTCCGCTTTTTTATTTGACAGCAGCCCTCAATTCTTCCGCCGCAAATTCCACATTCGGGCCAATAATGACTTGAACCGATTGCCCCCCTGATTTGACAACCCCTTTTGCGCCTGCTTTCTTTAGCAGCGCTTCATCCACCAAAGCGGTATCCTTCACAGTCAGTCGCAGCCTTGTGGCGCAATGATCAATGGTTTGAAGGTTTTCTTTTCCGCCGAGCCCTTTCAGCATGATGTTTTCATTTACATCCTGAACAGTATTTTCATCCAGCACTTCATCTACATCATCGTCTTCCCGTCCAGGCGTTTTTAAATTCAAAGCCTTAATCAGTACATAAAACACGATAAAGTATACTGCCGCATAGCATATACCTACCAAAAGCAGAAGCAGCGGTTTTTCCGCGATTCCATAGCTGAGCACATAATCGATAGCTCCGGCTGAAAAAGAGAAGCCTGAGCGGATGCCGAGCCAGTTGACGATAAATAAAGATAACCCGGTTAAGACCGCGTGAACAGCGTATAAAAGCGGAGATAAAAACATAAATGCAAACTCAATCGGCTCCGTAATCCCTGTGATAAACGCCGTTAAAGCAAATCCAATCATCATTCCAGCCGTCGCTTTCCGTTTAGACGGCTTCGCAGTCACAACCATAGCCAGACACGCCGCCGGAAGACCGAACATCATGATTGGGAAAAATCCGGTCATATATGTGCCCGCTGTCGGATCTTTCGCGAAAAAGCGCGCCAAATCCCCTGTCACTCCGTTATATTCTCCGAATTGGAACCAGAAAATATTGTTCAGCACATGGTGAAGGCCAAGCGGAATTAACAGCCTGTTGAATAGGCCGAATATGCCTGCCCCGATGCCACCGAGCCCGAGCATCCACTCTCCAAACGAGTTGATACACGATTGAATCGGCGGCCAGACGACTCCGAATATGCCCGCTAAAATGATCGTAATAATGGCTGTTAAAATCGGCACAAGCCGTCTGCCACTGAAGAACCCGAGATATTCAGGCAGCTTGGTATCCTTGAAGCGGTTATAGGTGTAACCGGCAATTAAACCGGCAATAATTCCCCCAAACACCGCCATGTTATTTGTTTTATCAATTGTCTTTGTTGCCGCGTCAAGCATCAGATACGATATCGCCCCTGATAAACCCGCTGCCCCATTGCTGTCTTTTGAAATGCCGATGGCAATACCGATCGCAAAAATAAGCGGCAGATGATCAAAAACCGCCGTCCCCGCCTGATAGACAAACGGGATATTAAATACATCCTCTCTGCCAAGCGCAAGGATAATTCCAACCGCAGGCAGAACCGCAATCGGGAGCATAAATGACTTCCCGAGTTTTTGTAAAAATGAAAGCATACCCATCCCCCTCATACCCTTTTTTTTCAAATATACCATATAAGATATCTAGTGATCTATACCAATTTTCCCGGGGGGTATTTCTTTTTTCCCAGGTCCGTGTGTTTCCTATTTTTAAGACAGTTGTGGTAAGCTTAATCTAGATTATTTAAAAAGAAAGCGGGAATGACAGATGATTGTAACAAACGATCAAGAATTAGAAGGCCTGAAAAAAATCGGAAGAATCGTCGCGCTTGCGCGTGAAGAAATGAAGCGGAAGGCAGAGCCCGGCATGAGCACAAAAGACCTTGACCTTATCGGAAAAGCTGTGCTTGATGAGCACGGCGCCGTTTCAGCTCCTGAGAAGGAATACGATTTTCCAGGTGTGACATGTATCAGCGTAAATGATGAAGTGGCTCACGGCATACCAAGCACATCCAAAATTTTAAAAGCAGGGGACCTTGTCAACATCGACATCTCCGCTGAATTTGGCGGCTTCTATTCCGACACAGGCATCTCATTTGTGCTCGGTGAAGGAGAAGAACGCCTTCATAAGCTTTGCCAATGCGCGGAAAACGCTTTTCAAAAGGGGCTTCAGCAGGCAAAAGCGGGCAAGCGCCAAAACCAGATCGGAAGAGCCGTTTATCATGAAGCACGCTCTCAAGGCTTTACCGTCATCAAAACCCTGACCGGCCACGGAATCGGCCGAAGCCTGCATGAAGCGCCGAACCACATCATGAACTATTATGATCCGTTTGATAATGCGCTGTTCAAAAATGGCACAGTCATCGCGCTTGAACCGTTTATTTCAACGAAAGCAGAAACGATTGTTGAAGCTGGAGACGGCTGGACGTTCAAGACGCCGGATAAAAGCATGGTTGCCCAAGTTGAACACACGATCGTCATCACAAAAGATGAACCGATTATCCTGACGAAACTGTAAAACACATTCCGGGCTTCCGGCAGGTTTAACCTCCTCCAATAGCAGGTAAAACATCATTATTCTGCACGAGGAGGTCTTGCAATGAACAGAGATCAAGAAAAAATCCAAATTGAAAACGAAATGAACGCGATGCATGGCACAATAAAAGAAGACATTTTATAAGACTTTGATGAATTTAAAGGCTACCTGAAAAAACAAGTCAACCGAGGCAAAAAGCTGGGATTGGATGACGGCAAGCTTGTAAAAAGCGCTGCGATCCTGGGAGACTACCTCGCAAAGCATGAAGAGCCGCAAAACGGTGAAGAAATGCTGCTGCAAGAGCTTTGGAGCGTTGCAGACGAAGATGAGAAAGAACATTTGGCACAGCTTCTGGTCAAATTGGTTGATAAACAATAAAACATGAGCCGGGCGATATGCGCCCGGCTTTCTTGATATTGTCACAGCCCGGCTCTTTCAGATATGCTACACTACTATTATGTCTGTGAAAGGAGCCTTTATCTGCATGTGGTTTATTATTTTCGGCATCATTTTTTTCATTGAAGGCATCATTATGACCGTTTACGGCGTTAAGAAAAAAAACGGGATGCTCACATATATCGGCATTGTTTTCGCCATTATGACATTTGGCGTTGTCATGATCAAACTAACCGGCCATTAAATCATATTCGGCTTTTGCTCCGCATATACATACAGAAGAACATTCGTATATCTAGTGCGAAAGGCTCAGTTTTCCCCGTATCTCTTTTCAGCATCTTTTTATAGATGTTACAATGCCAATCGTTTCGAAATCAGATAGGGAAAGGAGTTTTCTGACATGCATTACGGCAGTAAAGGCTGGTATGTGGCAGAACTAAAAAAGCAGGGGATCACGCACCATGAAGGAAGAAAGCTTCAAAGCTATAAAACCTATTTTCTTGCCAACCTGCTTGAATCAAAGAAAAAACAATCTTAAATATGGCAAAGCCGCGCACGTTGATATGCGCGGCTTTTTTCTATTCAACCGGCAGCAGCCTGTCCTTTTTTTTCATAAAGGACGCTCTCCAGCTTTCCGATAGTGCAGCCTCACTTAAAATCCGTTCAATGGCGGTGAGATTTTTTGCATCATGGTAGTTGATGCGGTTGGCGAACTGGACGGATATGCCCTTCTCTCCTCTGGACAGCAATTCAAGGTTCGCGCCGGGAGACACCCTGCCCTCCTCCAGCACGCGAAAATAAAACCCTGTATAGCCGGTTTGCTGGACCTTCAGCACGATTTCTTTTACACCAAACTTTTTCGCCAGCTTTACACACGGCTGGCGCGGCTGGCTGACCTGAACAACAGCTTCATCAAGCCTGAACACATCCCCGATGCAAACATTCTCCTCAGTCAGGCCCGCGACCGTCAGATTTTCTCCAAATGCGGCATTTGACAGCGGTCTTGAAAGGAACTCTTCCCAAAACGGATAATGCTCCGCCGGGTAGACACAGACAGCCTTATCAGGTCCGCCATGGTTGACAAGGTCCGCCTGTCCGTCTCCTTCAAAATTCTCCCGATACAGCATGACGGCTGATTCAGCCGGCTGCTTCATGATGCCGGTTTCGATTTTCTTTCCGTCATATTCAAGCGTCTGCGGTTTTCCCAGATTAAGAGAAAGAACTGAATAGCGCTCTGGTTTCATACAAACACATCCCCTTTACAGGTTGTAAAATGATTGATTATCATAAAAAGAAAAGGTGGTTTTTACATGCTTCAATACCGAATCATTGTAGACGGCCGGGTTCAAGGTGTGGGCTTTCGCTATTTTGTTCAAATGGAAGCTGATAAGCGAAAACTGGCCGGCTGGGTCAAAAACCGTGATGACGGGCGTGTCGAGATTTTGGCAGAGGGTCCGGAAAACGCCCTGCAATCGTTTGTTGAGGCTGTAAAGAACGGAAGCCCTTTCTCAAAGGTTACCGACATCTCTGTGACTGAATCCCGCAGCCTTGAAGGCCATCATCGATTTTCTATTGTTTACTCATAAGGCTTATCTTGATAAAAATAGTTCGGCTTAACGATTGAGTTATCATAGGAGCGGTGGAAGATATGAGTGGCAGCGGGTGAAATTGGCGGAATCAGCCACATCCAGTCCCCCGTCAGCTTTCTGCCCGCTTCTTCCTCCTGTTCTTCAAACCGTTTAAACTGGCTTGCCGCTGTATGATGGTCAACGATGCTGACACCCTGCTTTTTATACGAGTGCAGCACAGCTTTATTCAATTCAACTAGCGCTTGATCCTTCCATAAATCCGTATTGTAATCAGCGGCGATGCCGATCACGGACGCTACTTTTTTGAGCTTGTCGTACCGCTTTTCATCTGCGAGGTTTCTCGCTCCGATCTCCGTGCCCATATACCAGCCGTTAAATGGCGCGGCATTATAATGAATGCCCCCGACCTCAAGCTTCATATCAGAAATAATAGGCACGCCGTACCACTTCAGCTCCAAATCAGAAAACGCCTCGATGTCCGGATGTGTGATTGGAACCTCAATCACAAGTGAACGCGGCAGCTCATACCAGACAGGCTGTTCGTCGCCTTTCATGCGAAAAATGAGCGGCAGCAGGTCAAAATCCGTTCGTTCTCCGCGCCAGCCGAGCTCTTCGCAGGCTGCTGTCAGGGAACAGGAAGCCGGGTCGCCGATTCTTTCTCCGTCTGACTCATATCCAGCGTACCGGATCAGCTGATGATTCCAGATCTCGACTTGCTTTTCACCCTTCTCTTCCGGAGGGAAAATCGTAATGGTCGGTCTGATTTTCCCGTTATTGGTGGCGGTTTCAATATGGTGAAAGAGGGCGTCACGCACTTCCTCCTTCGTCCGGACGTCTCGTCTGTCAATAACATTCAGCGAATTCCAGAACAATCTGCCGATGCAGCGGTTGCTGTTTCTCCAAGCCATTTTCGCTCCGTGCTCCAGCTCTTCCTTCGTATGTACATAGCTTCCGGTCAGGTTAATTTCGCTTTTAATGTCCTCGAGACGGCCTTTCACCTCCTCCTCCTTTCCCAATTCCTGATAGCATGCGGCAATAAACGCTTTCGCTTCGTTCCAGAGTATTTCTTTTTCTTCCAACAAACTCTCCCCTTCACATCACTTCATGCTTTTCATTGTATCGTTTTTAAGCGGCAAGACAAATGATTTTTCTGCAACTTCCTGGAAAACAATAAAAAACACCCGCGTAATGCGGGTGTCAAATAGACGATAACCGATTTGCCAATTCAGTTAAGTCACTTCGAAAGTTTTTGCCGGTCATCGGTATGCCGTGCCCGGTCAATAACGCTTCCGGTTCAAGACCGGCCAGCTTTAGAATGGACTCCGCGGCCGTCTCTGTGTCAGGCGTGAAATAAGCCGGCGGACCGTGAAGCTCCTGTTTTTGTATCAAGACGTCAGCCATTTTCTCCTGTTCCACTGTAATAACAGCATCACCTGCTACAAGCACGCGTCCGTCATCGCGGAATAACGAAATATGGCCCGGCGTGTGTCCTGGTGTCGCGATCCATATCCACTCGTCAAGAAAAGGAACTGAACCGTCTTCCGGCAGTGCCTGGACATGTGAGGAAATATCGATGGAATGCCGCGGAAACAGCGGCGACAGCTTGGCGACCAGCCCGCTCTTGCTGTCAGGACGAGCCGGAGGATAATCCTCTTTACCTGTTACATAGGGCATTTCCCGAGAATGGACATAAACAGGTACATCCCAATGCTCAAGGATCTCTTCGATTGCCCCAATATGGTCAAAGTGCCCGTGTGTGAGGATAATCGCCTTCAGCTGAAACCCTTCACCGAATCTTTGTTTGGCTTCATTGACAATCATGCCGGCTGATTGAGGCATGCCGGCATCAATTAAAACAAATGAGTGAGGTTCAGAAGGCAGCTGAATAAAATAGACATTCGCAATTTGCACAGTCAGGCCGTGCACCCCTTTTGCCGCTTCGAACCCCGTTCCGCTTCTGACTGAAGTCAGCGGCATATAAGGATCACTCATAATGACACCTCCGGAATGTTATATGCCGTTAGTGTGTGTCATTACGCCTGAATTATCATACGGAAATAGAGATCGCACCGATCAATAGAGCGATAGCCGTCATGACGATCACTGCGAGAACCGCCCATTTCAATGCGAATTTTTGATGGTCATCAATAGAAACTCCGACGAGTCCGACAAGCAAATGAGTGGATGGCACAAGCGGACTCAGCATATGAATCGGCTGGCCGATAATAGAGGCTCTGGCAATTTCCACTTTATCCACACCGTATGCGACAGCTGTTTCTGATAAAATCGGCAGCACCCCGTAGAAATACGCGTCATTCGGCATCAAAAATGTGAAAATGCCGCTTGTTAAGGCAACAATCGCCGGGATCAATCCGCCCATTTGTTCCGGTATCATGGACACGAGCGAGATCGCCATTTCATCAACCATTTTCGTGCCTGTCAAAATCCCCGTGAACACCCCCGCGGCAAAAATCATTGAACCGATAGCCAGCACGTTGCTGGAATGCGCCGCGATGCGCTGTCTCTGATGCTCGAGATTGGGATAATTCACAATCAGCGCAATACAAAACGCAATGACAAACAGTACGGTTAAACTGACTTTACCCGATACTAAACATCCTATTAAAGAAAGCGTTAACAATAAATTGAACCACCAAAGCTTCGGCCGCTTCCACTCATCTTCAACCGCAGCAGCCGGTTCATTGGCATTGGCTGGCTGTTTCAGTTCAATCACACCAAGGCGCTTTCGTTCCGCTTTTCCAAGCACATACGCAACTGCCACCATACAAAGCATCCCGCTTGCAATGACAGGAATCATCGGCCCTGTAAGCTCAGCTGGATCAACCCCCAGCGCACTCGCCGCCCTCGGCGTCGCACCACCCCATGGAATTGTGTTCATGATTCCCATGCCGACTCCCGCGATTCCTGCCAAGATAATTGGCCGGATGCCTAGCAGCAAATAGAGCGGAAGCATGGCGCTTGTCGTAATCATGTACGTTGTCGAGCCATCTCCGTCCAAGGCGACGAGCATTGTAAGAACCGCTGTCCCAACAACAATTTTTAAAGGGTCTCCTTTGACCATGCTTAAAATTTTGCCAACCATCGGATCAAACAGGCCTGTATCAATCATAATTCCAAAATATAAGATCGCAAACATAATCATGACAGCAGTCGGCGCGACTTGCTGAATCCCCGAAATCATCATGTCCCCAACTTCAGTAAATCCAAATCCGGCGATAAGTGCAAACACAATCGGCGTCAAAACCAATGCTGTTAAAACAGAAAGCCGTTTTGTCATGATCAATGCCATAAACACAAGCATCATGAGAAAGCCTAAGATTGCTAACACATCCATTCCCCCTTAAATGAATCCGCTTACATTTTTTTCTCCCTTACTCCCCTTTTTGTCTTGCCTTTTTGCCATCGTATGGGAAAACCAACCGCAAGTAAATAATTTGGTTTTTTTGTATTTTTAATTTTTTAAAACCGTTTTGTTCTTTTTGATCAATTTTCGGCATGAAAAAAATCCCGGGATGCCGGGATCTTAATTTCCTGTCATGATGCTTTGATAAAAAGCATATTGCTCTTCTAAAAACCGTTTCGTTTCCCTGCTGTTTAAATAAAAGCTTTCCCAGTCCTGTTCGTTTATTTTCCGCTTCCATTCAGGTGAAGAGGTGACCTTCTTTAGCGCTTGATCCCAGTAAGAAATCTCTTCCTCAGACATATTTTTCGGGCCCAAAATCCCTCTCCAATGAGAAAAAACAAACGGGATTCCCTGCTCCTTCCACGTCGGTACATTTGGAAAACCGGGAAGTCTTTTATCAGACGTTACAGCGGCTAACGTGATATCGCCGTTTCGTTCATATGGTTTCGCTTCAGAAAGGGTCATGGAAGCTGCTTCTATCTCATGTCTGATCAGCGCCTGAATGAGCTGTTCACTGCTGTCATACTGTGAGAATTGAATGTCAAACGGGTCAATGCCGTACATATCTGCCGCTCTGACGAACGAGAGCTGATCATCATTGCCAAACCCCGGGGCAAAGCCGATTCTCACCTTGCCGGGATGCATGTTGATCTCATTCAGCACATCTTTGCCATTTGTTAACGCTGATCCTTTTGGCAATGCAACCGTCTGCCATTCCTTGGAGAGAATGGCGAGCGGCGTAAAATCGGCCATTTTTAATTTGCTTTGCCCGAGAAGATCATTGCTCAATATTAAGCTGGACGTCATGCTGATGGTTTGTTTGCTGCTTTTGTTGACATATTTCCAGCCTTTCTCTCCCCCGCCGCCGGATTTATAGACGATATGAACATCATCCTTCACGATCTGCTTCTGCCTCAAAACTGATTGGATCGCCTGCGCTGTGACATCCCAGCCGCCAGAAGGTTCGGCAGGGACGACAATTTCTATCGGCCCGTCCGGCAGGCGCGGCGCAGCCGCCTGCCTGATATCACCCTGAGTAAAGATCAATAGAATAATCAATAGGATTATAGATTTTTTCATATCTAATCCGCCGCCAAATAATATTTTCTCTCCGGCCTGCCGATAATCCCGTATTCAAGCTCGGCTCTTGCTTCTTCCTTTGACACAAGGTACTCGGCATAACGGCGGGCAGTTGTTCGTGACGCCCCCATTTTTTCCCCAAGTTCCTCCGCTGTCAATCCTTCTGACGCAGTCTGAAGCGCTTCCTTAATTTTTCGCAGTGTAATCGAATTAATGCCAGTCGGCAAATTCTCTGCCGGCAAAGCTGTCTTCACACTGTTCCCAAAAATATGGTCGATCATGGATTGGCTGACCTCCGGCTGAGACATGAGCAGCTTCCTTTTTTCTTTATACTGAAGCAGCACCTGCCTGAACTTGTCAGCTGTTACGGGTTTGATCAAATAGTGGGCAATTCCCGCCCTTAGCGCTTCCTGCAAATGACGGGTTTCTGTTGCCGCTGTGATAATCATAATGTCCACTTCAGGAAATCGGCTTCGTATATCAGGAATCAATGCGGTCCCAAGCTCGTCCGGCATATAAATATCCAGCAGAAGCAAATCAGCCTTGTGTTCCTTCAAAAGCGCCAATGTCTCTTTTGCGTTAGCCGCCTTGCCGATAATCTTGAATCCATCAAGCTGTTTAATCAATCTCTCATGGATTTGCGCAACTCGAAAATCATCCTCCGCAATCGCGATGTGAATCAAATGGATTCCCCCTTTGTTTCTCCTTCGGTATAAACACAGTGAATACCGCCCCGCCAGTTTTTTGATTCGCCAGTTCGATCCAGCCGCCCAGTTCACGCACTGAGTCTTTCACATTGGCCAGACCGTAGCCTCTCCTCATCCCCTTTGAAGAATAGCCTCTCTCAAACACAGCTTCTATTTTCTCTGGCGGCACACCGGGCCCTGTGTCTGATACTTCAATGACAATGTCATGGCCCATATCCGTGATAAAAAACAAAACTTCCTTCACGCTTTGCTCCGCTACAGCTTCGAAAGCGTTATCAATTAAATTGCCAATAATCGTAATAAGATGGGACAAGCCGATATGCGCAGGAAGAGGCGCGAGTGAGCTGTTCTCATCAATCACCAGCTTGACCTTCTTTTCCGATGCCTTGCTTATTTTCCCTAACAAAATGGCCTGCACCTGCTGCGAATGGATGTTATGGAATAAAAGATCATGCTGTTCATTTTGTATCGCATATTCCTCTTTTATCAGATCAATGGCTTCATCATACTCCCCAAGTTCAAGCAGCCCTAAAATCGCATAAAGCTTATTTGAAAATTCATGAGTCTGCGCCCTGAGATCCTCAGAATATTTGCGAACCTCTGTCAATGTGTCGATCAGCTTCTTCAGCTCTGTTTTCTCCCTGAAGCTGACGACAAACCCATACGCCTGCCCGCCTTGATTCATCACTTTCGTATTGATAATAAACACTTGATCGTTGACGCTTACCTCCTGGTTCGGCAGCATTTCTCCTTTTTCAAGCACAGACATCAGCCCTGCTCCCGGCATGACGTCATCTATAGGAAGATGGATCACAGGCTCGGGCAGCTTCAGCATCTCGGCCGCCGATACGTTCATCATGGTGACGACGCCTTCACGATTGGTGGCAATAATCCCTTCTCGAATCGCGAAAAGCATTGCGTTCCTCTCACGATATAGAGCCGCGATCTCATGCGGTTCAAGCCCAAGCGTATCCTTTCTGATGCTTTTCGCCAGCACGGCGGCGCCAATAAATCCGAGCAGCAGTACAAGCACAGCAATCACACTCAAATTTTTCAAATGCTTTTTGATGCTTTGCTCTGTCTCCGTTTGCAGAAAATCAACAGATACGCTGCCGATCACTTGGCTGTATCCCTTCTGTTCTTTTATAATCGGCGCGCTCCCTCTGATCACTCTTCGTCCATCCGCTTTTGTTTCAGAAACATGCGAACCGCCAAACAAAATTTCTCTGCTGCGCTCCAGTTTCTTTAATCCGCTTTTTCTAGAGGCGCTGCGAATGTCTCCTTTTTCGTCCAAAACATAAATGGCAAACGCGCCAGTCTGTTCTTTCATTTGTTCAATGACCTCTTGCGTCTGAGCCGCATGTCCGTCTTTTTTCTCAATGAGCTCTTTAACCGGCGGCATATAGGAAATGGTTCTCGCCGTTTGAACCGCCAGCTGCTCTGCCTGTCTCCGTTCTCCCTGTGTATGCTGAACGGCTAACGTAATGGTCAGCATACCAATGACAAAGACCAGCAGAGCCGCAATCAGCCCCATTATTTTTGTTTGCAGGGAAAAATGGAACCGCTTTTTCACCACAGCACCAGCCGTCCTTTCTACCTAGATCATACCATTTTTCACAGGGAATTTTCTCATTTTTCAAAATCCGTTTTCTTGCGAAGGAGTGAAAATAAAAAAAAGGCAGACCGCGTCTGCCTTTTTCTTTCTACCATATTCCTAGTACTTTCCACCATAATCCGCCGATCACAAGCCATACGATGATATGAACAATCGACAGGATAAATCCGATGGACCACCATTTGCCTTGCGGGATGTAGCCTGCTCCGAAGAAGACCGGAGCCGCTCCAGAACCGTAGTGAGTCGTTGACCCGAACAGGTTACTGATGAACGCGAGGCTCAGCGCTGCTAAAAGCGGCGGTGCGCCCGCTGCCACGACGACAGCCAAAAATGCTGAATACATCGCACTGATGTGGGCTGTCGCACTTGCAAAGAAATAGTGAGAGTAATAATACACAACAATTAAAATGATGAATGCCACAATCCAAGAGAACCCTGATACGGATGATTTCATGGCATTACTGAACCAAGACACCATGCCTAATTCATTCAAGAAGTTGGCGAGCATGACAAGCGCCGCAAACCAAGTGAGCGTATCCCAAGCGCCCTGTTCTTTCTTGATATCATCCCAAGTCAGAACTTGTGATAATAAGAGAACGGCCAAACCGATCAATGCGGTTGTGGTAGCGTCGATGTTGAAGCTGCCGCCAAAAATCCACAGCACAAGCACCAAAAGAAACACGATAACCATGGAAAGCTCCGATTTTTTGAACGGTCCCATTTCTTTCAGTTTTTCTGTTGCGATTTTCGCCGCATCCGGTGTTTCTTTGATTTCCGGCGGATACAGTTTGTAAATCACAAGCGGCGTGATGATTAAGCTTACAAGTCCCGGTACAATCGCGGCAATTGCCCAGCTTGTCCATGTTAAGTCCACCCCTGCGACATCATGGGCCAGCTTGGCAATCAGCGGGTTCGCCGCCATCGCTGTCAGGAACATAGCAGATGTGATCAGATTCCCCTGAAAACCGGTTTTTAATAAGAATGCACCGATTTTTCTCTCTGTTCCATTTGCCGGGCTTGATCCGAATGTTTCGGATAATGATCTGATAATAGGAAATATAATGCCTCCTGCACGCGCCGTATTACTTGGAATAGCAGGTGAAAGTATTAAATCACTGAATAGCAGTGAATAAGAAAGTCCAAGGGTTTTTTTCCCGAATTTCTGAACGAATACATACGAAATTCTCGCACCGAGACCGGTTTTGATAAATCCCCGGGAAATAAAGAATGCGATAACGATAAGCCAAATGGTCTTATTCCCGAATCCGCTTAATGTATCCTCAATTGATAGTGTTCCAGTTAGTGCAGTAACCGCCAATGCAAAAATTGCAATTGCACCCATTGGCAAGGGCTTGGAGATAAAGCCGATAATTGTTGCGACAAAAATCGCAAACAAATGCCAAGCTTTAGGTTCAAGTCCGGACGGAGCGGGAATAAACCAGATGATTAGTCCCACAGCGACAGTAATAAGCAATGGAACAAGCTTTACTGCTGACTGTTTTCCTGCGTCTTTTTCTGAAGCCATAAATAGGTCTCCTCCTATATACTTGTTTTCCGATCCCCTTTTCCATTCTACTCCTTAACTAAGTTAATAAACATTTTAATTAATTAAAAAACACAAAGGTTAGCACCCTTTGTGTTTTTCACTTTCTTAATTTAATTTACCCGCACCCGCTTGATTTATAACATTTGATTTCACATTAGCAGAAGCATCAATCGATCCATGCAGAGACGGCGTCCAGCCGACAGAAGAGCTCAGCCCGTTTGCAGCCGATGCGTTGATCTGTGTGCCGTTCAGCAACGTGCCGGAGTCATATAAAGCCGTTCCCCCGCTGAATACGCTGATCGTTTTAGCAGCTGACAGTCCCGGTACGTCAATGACATTGTTTTGGGCATAGATTTTAGATGACTTTCCGATTCCCCATGCATAGCTAAAAGGATAACTTGAAGAGCTTGTGCTTCCTTCATAATAGTTGTTGTATACGTGCACTTGCCCGAAGCGGACTCTCGGCGCGCGCTGGACAATATTTTGATAGCGGTTATGATGCAGCGTAATTTTTAATTTGCCGTCATCGGAGGTTTTGCTGTCACTTGATCCGAAAATGGAGCTTTTATCATGATCGTGATAATAGTTATAGGACATCGTGATATAGTTAGCACCGTTGGAAGCATCCGTTTGGCCGTCATGGTGCTGATATTTTCTTCCATAATATTTCGGTGATGTGCTGTCCGGACGCGAACCGTCATTAAATGTACAGTGATCAATCCAGATGTGTGTGCCGCCGTTTATCGTGATGTTGTCGTATTGTGAGTTCCAGTTCCCTGAGCTTCCGTCAGTCGGATCCCATTGCGGAAAATAGTCATAGGCATCCTGGAATTCAATGTTGCGAATAATGACGTTATCACTCTTGATTTGGAAGTTTCCTCCCACGACTTTAGCGTTAGTCCCTGAACCGACGATCGTCGTGTTTGCAGGAATATCGACCATGACCCGTGCTTTTTGGTTTTTCTGCGAGCGTGCTCTCGCTTCTTCTTGTGTGCCCGACGGCTCTTTTTTGCCCCATGTGCTAGGATCATAGGCTTTCAAATATTTGTCCAAATCATACTCCGGATCTTTATAGTCATTTAGGCCAAGCGGCTTCAGATTGTCATCCACGTTCATGTCAATCGTTCCCTTGATATAAATGATTTTTGGCGTTGTGTTCGTTTCCTTCCCTAATGCCGAGACAAGCTGGTTTCTGTTGCTGACGGTATACACATTTGAGGAGGATGCTTTTGATCCGCCTGTCGTGCCGGTCGAGTACGCGCCCCAGCCATCATTGGATCCCAACGTCTGGTGGCCTAAATCAGCTGCGTTCGCGCCAGCTGGAGTCAATCCTAAAAACAGAGCCGTAGCTAACATCACTTTTTTCATCCACTATGTACCCCCATTTTCTATTTTGTGAGATTTTATTCCAATTTATCACAAAAATATAATAGCAAATTGAGGGACATGCAGAACCGAAAATGTTCCGCTATCCTATTGCGGCATTCTGCAAAATACCACCGCAAAGACCGCAAAAAAACCAAAAGGCCAACACTGGCCTTTTGGTTTTTTCCCTGCTTTATGCCCAAGCTTTCACTTTTTCGTTATCTGTCACAAAGAGAAGCACTTTTCCTTCATCTAAGCGTTTTTCAAATTGAGCGGCTTCATCTTCAGAAAAACCGATTTCGTGAATTTTATTGCGGAGCTCGTCTCCTTTTTTATTGAAGATATTTCCCACCGCGTGCTTGAAACCTGTTTCTTTGGCTCCGATCGTATTGGCATTCGTGTTGTCTGCCAGGCGTTCCGTTCTGTCATCGTCGTGAGCTAAGACGTATACATCCTCTTTCGCAACACCCATTTTCTGCAATTCCTCTACATCCTTCATGAGCTGTTCGTCATTTGTATACTCTTTTACAACTGGTTTCATGTCGATATTCCTCCTTCATGTTTTCTATATTTCTTTCATACCCGATCGTCTGTACCTGAAACAGATTCCAGAACATTAAAGAGAAAAACAGGAGGAATGGTAGTAGCTATTTGTTTTCCGTCCATGGTAAAGTGATAGGAACGGGACTTATTTTCAGAAAAATCAAAATTAAAGAGAAGCCGCTGCACGGAGCACACGACCATGAAACGCTACCTTTATCCGTACGAGCAGGAGGTATGTCTAATGCAATACTTTTCACCAGAACAGCAATACAATGCTTGGATTGTGAGTGATTTAGTCAAACAGATTTTCCATAAGCGTGCCGGATGTTCACCAGGAATTCACGAGCTTGCGGTTTTTGCCGAGGAACATTTTCATATCGATATCGACTTTGTTTTCTCGATTATCATGAATATCGGCGACATTGAATTTGCACTAACAGATGAAATAGAAAAGAAATTGTCCGGTTATCTCAGCACTCTCCTTCCTTATGTCACTGCTGATATGTTCGAAACCTCTAAAGCCAACGCCCATGCGTTTTTGTCTCGAAGACACGGTAACGCTTCAAACCACTTATTTGTGTCTGATGATGCTTTCATGAGAAAGCAGTAAAAAACGCAGCTTTCTTTACTAAAAAAATATTGACATGATAAGCCATGCTATTATAGTGTTACATGTGATAATGATTCTCATTACTAAATCTGAAAAAAGGAAGAATGACATGCGCACCTATTCTAACAAGTTGATTGCCATCATGAGTGTTTTATTGCTCGCCTGCCTCATTGTATCCGGCTGTTCATCAAGCCAGAATAACAACGGAAGCGGCAAAAGCGAGTCTAAGGATTCCAGAGTGATCCATGACGAAGAAGGAAAAACGACAGTAAGCGGCACACCTAAGCGGGTGGTTGTGCTTGAGCTTTCATTCTTGGATGCCGTTCACAATCTCGGCATTACGCCGGTGGGCATCGCCGATGACAACAAAAAAGATATGATTAAAAAGCTTGTCGGCAGCTCCATTGATTACACATCTGTAGGCACACGCAGCGAACCCAATCTTGAGGTCATCAGTTCCTTGAAGCCTGATTTAATCATCGCTGACGCTGAGCGCCATAAAAACATTTATAAACAGCTGAAAAAAATCGCCCCGACGATTGAATTAAAAAGCCGTGAAGCGACATATGACGAAACGATCGACAGCTTTACGACCATTGCTAAAGCATTAAATAAAGAAGATGAAGGAAAAGAAAAGCTTGCCGAGCACAAAAAAGTCATCAACGATCTAAAAGCCGAACTTCCGAAAGATGAAAACCGCAACATCGTTCTCGGCGTTGCAAGAGCGGATTCCTTCCAGCTTCATACATCATCATCCTATGACGGAGAAATCTTTAAAATGCTCGGCTTTACACACGCTGTGAAGTCAGATAACGCCTATCAAGAGGTCAGCCTTGAGCAATTGAGCAAAATCGATCCTGATATTTTGTTCATCTCAGCCAACGAAGGCAAAACCATTGTAGATGAGTGGAAAACGAACCCGCTCTGGAAAAATCTCAAAGCGGTGAAAAATGGACAAGTCTATGATGCGGACCGTGACACTTGGACAAGATTCAGAGGCATCAAGTCTAGTGAAACAAGCGCCAAAGATGTGCTTAAAAAAGTGTATAATAAATAGGACAAATGAGAAGCGAGGGGAATCCTTGCTTCTTCGTTTTTGCAACCAGACGCAGTAAGGAAGTGAGACTGTTGTATCAATCAGCCAAACGGCGCTCATCATCAAGACTGATGATGTTCATCATTGCACTGATTATTTTTATATTTGGGCTTGGGCTGAATCTTTCAGTAGGAGCCTCAGACATCGGCATCATAGATTCATTGAAATATCTTTTTGTATGGGACGGTTCAAAGGAACAGCTCATCATCTCTACTCTTCGCCTTCCCCGCACATTAATCGGCGTTTTTGTCGGCGCCAGCCTAGCTGTAGCAGGGGCGCTGATGCAGGCTATGACCAGAAATCCTCTGGCTTCACCCCAAATTTTCGGTGTGAATGCGGGTGCATCGCTTTTTGTTGTTGCTTCTCTCGTCATTCTGCCGGCATCGCCCTATTCATCTGTTATATTCGCTTTTGCGGGTGCGGCAGCAGGCGGCGCGATTGTATATATGATTGCCTCATCCGGCGGAATGACACCTGTCAAGCTGGCGCTGTCAGGAATGGCCGTGCACTTGTTCCTCTCCTCTATGACACAGGCCATCATTATTTTAAATGAGTCAGGTGAGGATGTTCTGTACTGGATGACAGGCGCAATCGACGGCAGCAACTGGCAGGATGTCATAACCATCGCTCCGTTTTCTGTCATTGGCATCGGGCTTGCCCTCGTATTTTCCGGTTCTGTTTCTGTTCTCGGTCTCGGAGACGAAACAGCAAAAGGGCTTGGACAAAATATGAACGGCATCCGGATTCTGATCAGTTTGATTATTTTAATCCTTTCCGGCGCTTCCGTAGCCGTCGCCGGGCCGATTGGCTTTGTCGGGCTGCTCGTCCCGCATATTGTCCGCAAGCTGATCGGAGAACATTATCAATACGTGCTTCCGTTTTCGGCACTGTTCGGTGCCATTTTGCTGGTGTACGCAGATGTTCTGGCCAGATGGATTGCATTTCCTTATGAATCACCGGTCGGCATTGTCACCGCAATTATCGGAACGCCGTTTTTCTTATATTTGGCAAGGAAAGGGCGGCATCTGAAATGAAGAAAACAACCAGAAAACAAAAACGCCCCTTGCTGGCGATACTCATATTGGCCGTGATTTTAATCGTTCTGTCCGTCATCAGCATTGGAATCGGTGCATTATACATTTCACCTGATGCGGTAGTGACGAATCTGCTGGGACTGGATCATTCCTTTGAATTTATCATCCAGCAATATCGTCTGCCCCGCATTATATTAGCGATTTTGGCCGGTGCTGGGCTTGCCGCTGCCGGAGCGATTTTACAGGGTGTGATCCGAAATCCGCTCGCTTCCCCGGACGTTGTCGGCATTTCAAAAGGCTCCGGACTTGCAGCGATGGCTGTGATTCTCATCTTTCCTGAGTCGCCGGTATACGTGCTTCCGTTCTCCGCATTTGCCGGAGCCGCCATTATTGCTGTACTATTATTAATGATAGCCCGAAAAAAGAGCATTCAGCCCTCTTCACTGGCTTTATCAGGCATTGCTTTAGGCGCGGTCTGCCACGCCGGAATGCAATATATGATGGTCAAGTTTCCAGGCGACGTGAATGCTGCACTCATTTGGCTGACAGGAAGCCTCTGGGGAAGAAACTGGGAAGAAGTCAAGCTGCTTGCGCCATGGCTTTTGATTCTTTTTCCGATCGTCTGCATACTCATACCGAAGCTGGATCTTATGTCACTCGGGGATGAGCTTGCACAGGGTCTCGGAGAAAACGCAAACCGGCTGAGATTCATCCTGATTTTCACCGCGGTGGCGCTGGCGGGAAGCTGTGTAGCCGTCGTCGGCTCAATCGGTTTTATCGGCTTGCTTGCTCCGCATATCGCCAGACGGCTTACCGGAGAAAAAGCTAAATATTTACTGCCTGCATCGGCATTGATTGGTGCTATTATATTATTAATTGCAGATACGTTAGGGCGCGGCATCATGCCTCCGGTTGAAATACCTGCCGGAATACTGACAGCCGTGATCGGCGCGCCTTATTTCTTATATTTATTGAAATTCGAAGCGAGGAAACAGTAGGGAGAGGATACCATGGGAAAACTGGCTGCAGACCAGCTCACTCTTTCATATGACAGTACAGTGATTATTGACGGAGTCGACTTAAAGATAGAAGAAGGAAAAATCACTGCGCTCATCGGCGCTAATGGCTGCGGTAAATCAACAATCCTCAAATCGCTCGCCAGGCTGATGGCCCCGAAAAGCGGTACAGTGCTACTAGAAGGAAAAGACATCCACCGCCAGCCATCAAAAGAAGTCGCAAAAAAACTGGCCATTCTTCCACAATCTCCTCAAGCTCCTGAAGGATTGACGGTAGAGGAATTATGCTATTTTGGCAGACATCCTCACAAAAAGCTGTTATCCAAGCATACCCAAGAGGATCATGACATGGTAGAGTGGGCGCTGGAAGCAACGGGCATGATTGAACTGAAGGATCGGACGCTGGATGCCCTTTCAGGCGGCCAAAGACAAAGAGCCTGGATTTCCATGGCACTTGCGCAAGGCACTGATTTGCTTTTGCTTGATGAGCCGACCACGTATTTAGACATCTCACATCAGATTGAAGTGCTTGAACTGCTGAAAAAGCTGAACCGCGACCATGGCCGCACCGTTGTCATGGTGCTCCATGATTTAAACCAAGCCGCTCAATATGCTGACTATCTGATCAGTGTGCTGGACGGAAAAATATACAACGCCGGAACACCGGAAGATGTGTTCACCCAGCCATTTTTCCGTGAAGTCTTCGGCTTGGAATGCTGCATCATGAGAAGCCCGATCGACCAGAAGCCAATGTGCCTGCCGACAGGACTGTGCCCGAAACTACGGGCGAAATGAAAAGGAGAGGAGCCCCTCTCCTTTTTTGTATGCCAGCTTACCTTTTGTATTTCCTCTCCTGTCCATGTTACAGTGGTGTCAACCAAGTGATAGGAGGATGAAAATGACAGCATCTCAGCAGCAAATTCAATTAGCAAGACGTCCACAAGGTATTCCTGTTCATGAAGACTTTCGCTTTGAAACCATTCCGGTTCCTGAACCCAAGCAAGGGGAAGTGCTTGTCAAAACGCTTTATGTATCGGTTGACCCTTATATGCGCGGCCGTATGCAGGATACGAAGTCATATGTTGAGCCGTTCGCCTTGGATAAAGCGCTTTCTGGCGGGGTTATCGCTGAAGTTGTGTCAGACGGGAATCATCTGAAAAAAGGCGATATCGTCATCGGAAATCTCAGCTGGCAGGAATTTTCCGCTGTGAGCGAGTCTGCCTTGCGAAAAATTGATACAAGCCTTGCTCCCGCTTCGGCCTATCTCGGCATTTTGGGAATGACCGGCTTAACAGCATACTTCGGATTGCTGGACATCGGACGCCCGAAGGAAGGCGAAACCGTGGTTGTCTCCGGAGCTGCTGGAGCCGTCGGTTCAACAGTCGGGCAAATTGCCAAAATCAAAGGCGCGCGAGTCGTCGGCATCGCGGGCTCTGATGAAAAAATCGACTATTTAAAACAGGAGCTTCAGTTTGACGAAGCCATCAATTACAAAACAGCGGATGATATCCAAAAAGCGCTTCAAAACGCTTGTCCTGACGGTGTCGATGTGTATTTTGACAATGTCGGCGGACCGATTTCAGACGCGGTGATGAATCTGCTCAATGAATTTGCCCGCATTCCGGTGTGCGGCGCCATTTCTTCCTATAACGCAAAAAGCGAAGCAGATGACATGGGCCCTCGTGTCCAATCAAAACTCATTAAAACGAAGTCGCTGATGCAAGGCTTTATCGTAAGCGACTACTCCGATCGTTTTTCTGAGGGAGCAAAACAGCTGGCCGAATGGCTGAATGCTGGTAAACTCCATTACGAGGAAACCATCACAGAAGGCTTCGAAAACATTCCTGACGCGTTTCTCGGTTTATTTAAGGGAGAAAATAAAGGGAAACAGCTGATCAAGGTCAGTGATCCGAGCTGAATGAAGATGAAAACGGGAGGGCTTTTTGCCCTCCTTTTGTGTTTCGATGAGATCAGTTGCGAAGAATCAGCGTAAGAAAACCATCTTCATCAGGTTCCGTGTCTTCTAAAGTGAATCCTGCTGCTTGAAAGCAAGCTAAACTGATTCGATTGTCTTCTTCAATGCATGCCACCCATTCTCGCACGCTAGTAAAATCAGGTTCGGTCATCAGCTTTTGCAGTATCCGTTTTCCGTACCCTTGAAGCCGGTACAAAGGATTGACGATCAATCCAATATACGTCCGCTCCTCTCCGAACTCAATAACGACCATCCCTGCCGGCAGCTGTCCATCATACGCCATGATGACAGTATCGTGTTTATCTTTATTTACTCGTGCGTACCACTCATCTAATGGCAGCATCCCATCCATTCTCCGTCTGGTATCCTCATTCTCAAACCAGTGTTCAAGTATTTTCAGCTCTGGCTCCTGCATTACTTGAAACCTGTCTATTGAAGCCATTTTCCCACCTCTGCGCAAAATCTTTTCTATTATTTTACAACAAAAAAAGGGCTTTCCGCCCTCCTTTTTATTTCGTCTTCAGTTTTCCGCCTGCATACACAGCTTCACTCAGCTCAACACCAAGCTTCTTCGCCATTTTTTTCAGCTTTGATTCCTCCAATTTTGTCACAAGGCTCAGCACGTTGCCTTCTTTTCCGGCCCGGCCTGTTCGTCCTGATCTGTGGACATAGCCATCTTCATCTGGAATATCAGCATGAATCACGTATGGCAGGTTTTCAATGTCTAAACCGCGTGCGGCAATGTCAGTCGCCAATAAAAGAGGAAACTCTCCGTTTTCGAATGCGGCAATGATTTTCGCCCGCTCCATTTTTTTCGCTTCGCTGTGCAAAACGCCGAGTTCAACGTGGTGATATGCCAGCTTTTCCGCATATACACTCAGGTTGCCAATGTCTCTCACAAATACGAGTGCCTGCATGCCTTCAAGCCTTGACAGCTTTTGCAGCAGCTTTACTTTGTCACGCTGGTCACAAATGAGATATTGATGCTTCACTTTCCCTGCCTCTGCCTTGCTTCGCTGCACCTTCAACACCTCAGGCTCTTGCGCCAATTCGCGGAGCACATCCTCTGTTTCCTTTTTAAGCGTGGCAGAGAAACATAGAAGCTGGCGGTCTCTTAATGTCGTTTTAATAATTTGTTTGATCGTCTCGCGATGCTCCGGCAGGATAAGCTGATCCGCTTCATCAAGTACAATCGTTTTCACTTCATGCATTTTGAGTTTCTTTGCTTTAATCAGTTCAAATACCCTGCCTGGCGTGCCGACAATGATATGCGGATGTTTCTTTAGCTTATCGACCTGCTTCTTCACATTCGCCCCGCCGATTAAGGAAGCCGCGCGCAGCTCTGAGCCCGCTTTCCAATCCTGAATCACCTGAAAAATCTGCATCACCAGCTCACGGGAAGGCGCTAAAATCACCGCCTGCGGATGCTTTTGCTCTGGTTTGATCCGCTCCAAGACCGGCAGCGCATACGCCAGCGTCTTCCCTGTGCCTGTCGGCGATTCTGCAATGACATCCTTTCCGTCCATGATCAGCTGGGCTGCCTGCTCTTGAACAGGGGTTGGCGTTTGAAAGCCGGAAGCATTCCAATTCTCTTGTATAAATGATTGTGCATTATGTAAAAATGGCCAAGTTTGCGTCATTTTGTTCTCCTCAATTCCTGAAATCTATTCCATAGTATCTCAAAACCTCGCCCGGAACGCAATTTTTCTTTTTCTTTCCTATACCTTTCAACATTCCGAATCCTCCTTTATAATCAAAAGGGTGAATATTACACGCCGATTGTGCGTGTTTGATAACGATAGAGGTGTAAACATGAGTATTTTATCTGTAAAGGATTTAAGCCACGGCTTCGGGGACCGGGCCATTTTTAATAACGTTTCCTTCCGCCTGTTAAAAGGCGAGCACGTCGGCTTGATCGGCGCAAACGGTGAAGGAAAGTCAACCTTCATGAATATTATTACCGGAAAGCTTGAACCTGATGAGGGAAAAGTCGAGTGGTCAAAAAACGTCCGTGTCGGATACCTTGATCAGCATACCGTGCTGGAAAAAGGAAAATCTATTCGCGACGTCCTGAAAGATGCATTCCATTATTTATTTGCGATGGAAGAGGAAATGAACGAGATATACAACAAAATGGGCGAGGCTGATCCCGATGAGCTCGAGAAGCTGCTTGAAGAAGTCGGCGTCATTCAAGACGCGCTGACAAACAATGATTTTTATGTCATTGATTCCAAGGTGGAGGAAATTGCCCGCGGTCTCGGTTTGAGCGATATCGGTTTAGAGCGAGATGTCACCGATTTGAGCGGCGGACAGCGCACAAAGGTCCTTCTCGCTAAGCTGCTCCTTGAAAAGCCGGAAATTCTGCTTCTCGATGAGCCGACCAACTATCTTGATGAACAGCATATTGAATGGCTGAAACGCTACCTGCAGGAATACGAGAACGCGTTCATCCTGATTTCCCACGATATTCCGTTCTTGAATAGTGTCATCAACCTGATTTATCACGTTGAAAATCAAGAGCTGACACGCTATGTCGGCGACTACCATCAGTTTATGGAAGTCTACGAGGTGAAGAAACAACAGCTTGAAGCGGCCTATAAAAAGCAGCAGCAGGAAGTCGCAGAGCTGAAGGATTTCGTCGCCCGCAACAAAGCGCGCGTCAGCACGAGAAACATGGCGATGTCCCGCCAAAAGAAACTCGATAAGATGGATATGATCGAGCTTGCGGCAGAAAAGCCAAAGCCGGAATTCCACTTTAAGCCGGCGAGAACGTCAGGCAAGCTGATTTTTGAAACGAAGGACCTCGTGATCGGTTACGATTCCCCGCTGTCCCGTCCGCTCAACCTCCGCATGGAGCGCGGCCAAAAAATCGCCCTTTACGGCGCAAACGGGATCGGAAAAACGACGTTGTTGAAAAGTTTGCTTGGTGAAATCCAGCCGCTCGAAGGCTCTGTAGAACGCGGTGAGCACATCTATACCGGCTATTTCGAGCAAGAGGTCAAGGAAACAAACAACAATACGTGCATCGAAGAAGTATGGAGCGAATTCCCTTCTTATACGCAGTATGAAATCCGTGCCGCTCTGGCAAAATGCGGACTGACGACAAAGCATATCGAAAGCCGCGTCTCCGTATTAAGCGGAGGCGAAAAAGCGAAAGTCAGATTGTGCAAGCTAATCAACTCAGAAACAAACCTGCTGGTGCTCGATGAGCCGACAAACCACTTGGATGTCGATGCCAAGGAAGAGCTCAAGCGCGCCCTGAAAGAATATAAAGGCTCCATTCTGCTCATTTCCCACGAGCCAGACTTTTATATGGATATTGCGACAGAAACGTGGAACTGCGAGTCTTGGACGACGAAAGTGCTTTAATTTATAAAAAAACCCGCCTGCTAAAGGGCGGGTTTTTACTGCCATTTATTCTGAACGATTCTCAAAAGCTCTCTGTCTTTTAAAATGAGCTGCAATGGAGATGTGAATTCATCAAGTGTCAAGCCCTCTTTTGGCAGACAGCTCAAAATCCTCCTCATCTTCCCAAGCGGTAAACCACTCGACCGAGAAAAGCTGTTTTTCATGACGCTGTGTATGTATTAATAGAGCGTTTCTAAACATTTATGATCATATTCGTCAGGTTTTGCCTTCATGGCAAACGTCCCCTCTACAGCATGAACCATCACTTGAAATGGCAATCGTAAATGAACGGACACATTCTCAGCTTCTCCAAGATAAATCCCAGCCGCATCAATGCCTGACCGAAGCGGATGCCAACGAAATTAAAAAAATCTCACTGAATGTCCTGGAAACAAACGAAAGGATTTGAAGCAGAAGGAATCTTAAAAAAGGAGAAATTGCTTTCTGACGGAAATTACTATAATACGGTAGTAATGGGGAAATTCCACGATTAAAAAAAGACACTGCATCTGTGCAGTGTCTTTCGTTATTAATGCCCCGCCTTAATTCCAGCAAGATGTTTACGTCCCATGAGAAGGACAAGCATGCCGACAAAAACGACGATTCCGCCTACTGTATATGGTGTGCTTGCAGTAAAGTGTTCTGACAGCATTCCTGCAATCCACGGGGCGAGCGCGCCGCCGATGAAGCGGACTGAGCTGTAGGCTGAAGACGCGATTGAACGTTCAACCGGCGCAGAACCCATCACAGCGGTTGTCATAATCGTATTCACCATACCGAGGACTGCACCGGCGACAACGATACATGTAATAATCAAAGTCTGATGGTCTGTCCAGATCCCCATAATAACGAGAATGGCCGCAAAGGCGATAAAGAGAACGACGAGCGAACGCACTGTGCCCAGCGCTTTGTGCACGAGCGGCGCCGTAAAGACTGACGTAATCGCCAGCAGAAGGCCCCAGCCGAAGAAGACATATCCAAGACCGTGTTCATCTAAATCCAGAACGAACGGAGAATAAGCAAGCAAAATAAAAAATCCAAAGTTGTATAAGAATGCCGATACCGCCATTGTTAAAAGGCCTTTATATTTTAGCGCCTTCATCGCATCAAACACACCGACGCGTTTCGCCGGTTTCGGCAATTTCGGAAGCATGAAAGAAATCGCGATTAACGCAATAAACATCAGGACAGATACTCCGAAAAACGGTGCGCGCCATGAAATGCTTCCAAGCTCTCCGCCTGCAAGCGGCCCGACGGAAATTCCGAGACCGAGCGCAGCCTCATACAAAATAATCGCTTGGGCGCTTCCTCCGACTGATACACCAACGATGACCGCAAGCGCTGTTGAAATAAACAAAGCATTCCCTAATCCCCAGCCGCCGCGATAGCCGACTAACTGAGCGATTGAGCTTGAGCTGCCGCCAAGCCCCGCAAACACAATAATAAAAATAAGTCCGAGAATTAATGTCCATTTCGCGCCGATGCGGCTGGAAATGGCTCCTGAGAAAAACATCATAAATCCGGTTACAAGCAAATAACTTGTAAACAAGAGTGATACTTCACTAGGTGAAGCATGTAGTTGTGCGGCAATGGCCGGAAGAATTGGATCGACCAGCCCGATTCCCATAAAGGAAATCACACAGGCAAACGCGACAGCCCATACCGCTTTTGGCTGGCTGAGCAAACCCGTTTTCTGATTCACTTGTGTTGTCTTATCCATTTGACCTAACCTCCATCTTTATTCCATTAAAAGAAACGCTACAAAAATAGCGTTTAACAAACTTTTCATTCGATTGATTGAATGGCGCGTTCCGCTTTGCCTTTCATGCCTTGCAGGCGTTCTTTAAAGCTTTGGAATGTGCGGATTTTCTCATCAATCAAACTCAGCTGGTGATTCAGGGTTTCCTGAATTTCCTCCAGTTTTTCTTTCCGTTCCTTTGGATCCAGTGACAACAAATACCCCTCTTTGTTTAACTCTAGCTGGCGGCTGGTTTCCATGAAATGCTGAAGCTCCTGAAGGGAAAAACCGAGCACCTCTTTTGTGCTGATGACTTTCTCAAGCTCCTCCATATCATCCTCTGAATAAAGCCTTACACCGCCGTCTGTCCGTTTCGGCGCCGGAATCAAGCCGATTTCTTCATAAAACCGGATGGTCCGCTTTGTCAGTCCGCTTCTTTTGGCCACTTGATCAATCTTCATCCATTCCAAGGTAAATCCCCCTTCGCCGTTTCTGTTACCATTATACACCTTTTGAACCTTAACGTAAACGTTAAGTTTTAAAAAACAATAAAAAAGACGAGCAGCATAAAGCACCCGTCTTTCACTTTCCTGTTTAAGCTAAACTTCCCGCCACTGACAGAGACTCTTTTTGAAGGCTTTCAGAAAGCACTCGATACGCGATCACTTTCTTCTTGTACTGTTTCACGACGTCGATATGGTCGTCGTAGCGGTACACGAACAGCTTCACGTCTTTTTTTCCTTTTTTTATATCTATCACCAGCGGCGTGCCGCCATTTTCCGGATGTAAATAACGCTCTTCATCACCTGGATAGATATAATATTTTTCCAGGAAGATAGCTTCGTTAAATTGATCAATCACTTTCTGCTTCTCTGCACCCTCGAGGCGTTTTCCATCTAGAGAGAGACTCGCATTTTCGTCACTCAGCTTGGCGTGCACTTCAAATTTGCCGAGCAGCCATTCTATGACGCCTGTAGGAAGACAGGTTAATACGATTTTCACCAGACTCATGAGAATTAACATCACGATCGCCCATGTCATACTTCATCATCTCCGTTAGTTTTCCATGTGCCGCTGACACACAATTTTATCCTAACATAAGCAGGCCGATTCGTTTTTGTCCATTATGTGAAAAAAAGCGCGGCCTGCTGCGGCCACGCTTTTTAGCTTTCCAGTTCTTCGATCATGAGGGACAATTCTGTCCAGCGGTCCATCGCAGCCTCAAGCTCTTCCGCAGTTTTCGCCTGCTCGGCCATCAGCTCTTGGATTTTGCCAAAATCACTGCCTGCTGCGGCGATGTCAGCTTCAAGCTGTTCATGCTTTTCTTCCAGCTGGGCAATTTTATCTTCGATGCCGTCCCATTCCAGCTGGTCTTTGTAAGAAAGCTTTTTCCGTTTTTTCTTCGGCTCGGCTTCAGCCGTTTTTTCCTCAGCTGCTGGTTTTGGGGCCGCTTTTTTCGCTTTTGACTCCTCCATATAGTCGCTGTAGGAGCCTTGAAAGCGGGAAATGACGCCATTTCCTTCAAATACAATCAAACGGTCGACGACGCGGTCAAGGAAATAGCGGTCATGGGATACGGTGATGACGACGCCAGGGAACTGGTCAATATAATCCTCAAGAACGCTTAATGTTTCAGTATCCAAATCGTTCGTCGGCTCATCGAGAAACAGGACATTCGGCTCCTGCATGAGAACCTGAAGCAAGTATAAACGGCGTTTTTCCCCGCCGGACAGCTTGCGGATATACGTCTGCTGCATCGAACGCGGGAAGAGGAAACGCTCGAGCATTTGTTCAGCTGTAATCATATCGCCATCTGCCGTTTTTACGACCTCCGCCGTTTCTTTTATATAGTCAATGACCTTTAACTCACCGTTCATTTCACTATGATCCTGAGTATAGTAGCCGATTCTGACCGTCTGTCCGATCGTAATATCGCCTCCGTCCGGCGTATGACGGCCGGCAAGGGCATTTAACAGCGTTGTTTTCCCGATGCCGTTCGGCCCGATGATCCCGATCCGTTCACCTGGTATGACAAGTTCATTAAAACGGTCGACGAGCATGCGGCCGTCATAAGCGATCATGACGTTCTCCGCTTCAATAACCTGTTTTCCGAGACGGTGCGAGCCAATGGCAAAATCGAGTGAACCTGATGACTGAGGGCCTTTCTGCTCTTTAAGCGTCTCTACCCGGTCAATTCTCGCCTTTTGTTTTGTGGAGCGGGCTTTCGCTCCTCGTCTGAGCCAGGCCAGCTCGCGGCGCAGCAGGTTTTGCCGCTTCGTTTCCTTTTGCTCAGCCTGCGCTTCCCGTTCCGCGCGTTTTTCTAAAAACACTTCATAGTTGCCTTTGTACGTGTAGAGGCTGCCTCTTTCAAGCTCATAAATGCGGTTGGTGACACGGTTTAAGAAATATCTATCGTGCGTCACCAGCATGACGGCGCCGGGATATTGGCTTAAATACCCTTCAAGCCACTCAATCGTTTCATTATCCAAATGGTTTGTCGGCTCGTCCAAAATGAGCAGATCAGCGGGCTGAATTAAGTTTTTGGCAATGGCTACCCGTTTTTTCTGGCCGCCTGAGAGCTCATTGACCGGTTTTGTTACGTCTTTGACGCCCAGCTTAGACAATACGGTTTTTGCCAAGGTGTTTGCATCCCATGCATTGTTTGCGTCCATTTTCGCTTGTGCTGCCAGCAGGTGTTTCTGGCGCTGTTCATTTTCGGGATCTTTCCCCAGTTCATACAGCGCTTTTTCATATTCACGCAAGGTTTTCATCACAGCCGATTCACCGGAATAGATATGCTCCAGCACTGTTTGCCCCGCAGGCAGCTCCGGGTCTTGATGAAGAAATTCGACCTGCACGCTTCCGGATTTCGTGATTTCTCCTTCTTCGGTAGATTCCAAGCCGGCAATCACTTTCAGCAGCGTTGATTTTCCTGTTCCGTTCGGCCCGATTAATCCGATTCTCTCATTCTCTTCAATATGAAAGGAGATATGGTCAAATAATGTTTTATCTCCGTATGTTTTATAAAGATTTTCCGCTTTTAATATGCTCATGGTTCCTATCAATCCTCACGTAAGTTCATGTGTACATTTTAAATCAGCCGCTGGAATAAAACTAGTAAAACGTCAGACGAATTTCATGGAAATGCAGGATAGAAAAAGACCGGGGACATTTGTCCCCGGTCTCTTACTCTTCCTCAAGCGCTTTTTCAGCCATTTTTGCAAGATGCTGCGCGCTTCCTGAAATCTCCTGCATTGTGGCGGAAATTTGTTCAACGGCAGCGGCTTGTCCGTCTGTATGCTGATTAATCGACTCAATGGATTCCTCCAGCCCTTTCAGCAGGCTGTGGATTTTTTTCGTAATCTGGTCAATTTGGCCGACATTTTCTTTTGAATGCGTTGCTAGCTTTCTGATCTCATCTGCGACGACAGAGAAGCCTTTTCCGGACTCCCCTGCTCTTGCCGCTTCGATCGCGGCGTTCAAGCCGAGTAGATTGCTTTGGTCAGAGATGCCTTTAACAGTTACTGAAATATCGGCGATTTCACCGGCACTTTCGCTTACTTTTTTCGCCTGAGAGGAAATGCCCGACATTTGAGTTGAAAACCCGTTAATTGATTCAGAAATGTCGGAAATAGCCGCGGCTGTTTGTTCAACGACAGCTGATAAGCTTTCCGCCACATCATGCAGCTTTGACGACTCCTCAAGGCTCGTTCCGAGGCCGACGCCTCCAATGACTCTTCCATTCTCGTCGTGCAGCGGGATGGCACGCGCGATCAATGGAAAGCCGAACAATTCTTTCGGAACCATACTCGTCTTCTTCTGATTGCTTCGGATGGCATCTGTGATAATATCCCCTTCCTGCAGTGGATCGCCGGCTTTTACGTTCAGCGAAAAGGTTTTGGCCGGTATATTCACGAGCAGTTTTTCCGTATCATAAATGCCGATTGTAATATCATCCTGAACCAGGCTGTTTAAATAAGGGGCTACTTTGATAAATGCGTCCAGAATATCTGCGGTTTCTTTTTCCGTATTTATGGTCAATTCCATTCACTCCTTTTCATTAATAAGGGAAGCTGCGTTTTTCGTGCTGGACCGAGATCCATTTCAGCGTTGTAAATTCTTCGAGGCTCCACTCACCGTTTAAACGGCCGAGGCCTGATTGCTTTTCACCGCCGAAGGCTACATTCGGTTCATCATTGATGGTCGTGTCATTGACGTGAATCATGCCCGTTTCAATGCGTTTCGCAAAAGCCACGCCGCGCTCAAGATTTGACGTATGTACGGCACCGCTCAAGCCAAACGGGGTTTCGTTTGCGATATCCACCGCCTCGTCTTCTGAATCAAACTTCATAAAGGAGACGACTGGTCCGAACAGCTCTTCCTTGGCAATGCTCATGAACGGTTTGACGTCTTTTAAGATCGTCGGTTCCACGATCGTCCCGTTAAATCCGCCAAGCTTCACTGGTACAGCGCCTTCTTCAATTGCTTGCTCTACAGTCTTCATCAGCCCGTCCGTCTGTCTGCTGTTGATTAATGGCCCGATAATCGTATCAGGATCCATTGGGTCGCCGACTTTCAGCGATTCCACTTTTGCCTGGTACAGCTCAAGGAACTTGTCATAAATAGAAGAATGAACAAGCACGCGGTTGGCTGACATGCAAATCTGTCCTTGATGTGTAAATCGGCTGAACACCGCCGCATTGACCGCATATTCTATATCTGCATCCTCAAGTACGATGAAGGCACTGTTCCCGCCAAGCTCAAGAAGCGGCTTTTTAAAATGCTTCATCGCAAGCTGTCCGATGTAGCTGCCGACTTTCGTAGAACCGGTAAATGAGATGATCCGCGGCACTGGATGCTCAACGAAGCTGTCGCCGATTTCAGCAATGTCTGTGACAACAACATTCAGCAGCCCCGCTGGAATTCCCGCGTTCTCAAAAATTTTCGCAATCAGCGTTCCGCCGCAAATCGGCGTTTCCTCATGCGGCTTTAGCACAACGCCATTGCCGGCTCCGAGTGCAGGCGCCACTGATTTCATAGATAAAAAGAATGGGAAGTTAAACGGACTGATGACACCGACAACGCCTGCCGGCACGCGATATAATCTGTTTTCCTTGCCATCTATTGTGGACGGAAGAATTTTCCCCTCCATGCGGATTGGGAACGTTGCCGCTTCTTTTATGATGTTTTTGACAAGACCGATTTCAAAAGCTGCTTTGAGCCTTGTACCGCCTAGCTCCTCCATAATCAAATAAATAATGGCTTCTTCATTTTCTTCAATATACGTGACGGCTTTTTCTAAAATGGTTCTTTTCTCGAACGGGTTGACCGCATCCCATTTTTTCTTTGCCAGCGCCGCTGCCCGATACGCTTCATCTACATCGTCAGCAGTCGCTTTACGGAATGTTGTGAATGTTTTTTGAGTATAAGGATTTTTGTTTTCCAATACATTTGGGCTGCTGCCCTCCTGCCATTTCCCGCCGATAAACTGTTTATTCAACTCTTCATATTGAAACATGGTCAGCATCTCCTTTATAACCGCAAATCAAAATATGGGCGAATCTATTTTTTCTATCGGTTCATCTTGCATAAAATTGAATATACGATTAGTAAAAGTTACTATCCTATGATACGACAACGCTGTTTCGCTTCTATCATTTAAAGCAGAAAAATATTTTATTGACTGCGTCAAATTTCGACAATATAATACAACAAGAAATGCATATAATGATTAGAATATTTTGAATATTTCTAGGAGGAACTTTTGATGAGTTCATTATTTAGAAAAAAACCGCTTGAAACATTGAGTGCGCAGAGCAAGTCAAAAAGCCTTGCCCGTACGTTAAGCGCATTTGATTTAACCTTGCTCGGTATCGGTTGTGTCATCGGTACAGGGATTTTTGTCATTACAGGAACAGTGGCAGCGACCGGTGCAGGTCCCGCCCTCATCATATCGTTTATTTTAGCGGGGCTCGCCTGTGCGCTGGCTGCTTTCTGTTATGCTGAGTTTTCGTCTTCCATTCCGATTTCGGGAAGCGTGTACTCATACTCATACGTGACACTTGGAGAGCTGCTCGCCTTTTTGATCGGATGGGATCTCATGCTTGAATATGTCATTGCACTGTCGGCGGTTGCCACCGGCTGGTCTTCATACTTTCAATCACTGCTTGCCGGCTTCAATCTTCATATTCCGGCTGCACTGACAGGAGCGCCGGGAAGCACGGCGGGCGCCGTATTTAACCTTCCGGCTGCGGTGATCATTCTCCTCATCACTGCGATTGTCAGCAGAGGCGTCAAGGAAAGCACACGCTTTAACAACGTTATTGTACTGATGAAAATCGCGATCATTTTATTGTTCATTATTGTCGGCATCGGCTATGTGAAACCGGACAACTGGTCTCCTTTTATGCCATTCGGGATGAAAGGCGTCATACTTAGCGCTGCCACTGTATTCTTCGCGTACCTTGGGTTTGACGCGGTTTCAAACGCATCAGAGGAAGTGAAAAATCCGCAAAAAAACATGCCCGTCGGCATTATTTCAGCTCTAGCCGTCTGCACGGTTCTGTACATCGCGGTATCGCTTGTGCTGACAGGCATGATGCCTTATGCCAAATTGAATGTCGGAGATCCTGTATCTTTTGCGCTGAAATTCGTCGGACAGGACGCTGTTGCCGGAATTATTTCTGTCGGTGCGATTATCGGGATTACGACGGTGATGCTCGCTTTGCTGTACGCTCAGGTTCGTTTGACATTTGCCATGAGCAGAGACGGCCTTCTGCCTGGATTGTTCGCAAAGGTTCATCCGTCATTTAAAACCCCGTTCCGCAACACATGGCTGACAGGGATCGTTGCAGCGGGAATCGCCGGCTTTATTAACCTCGGAACGCTGGCCCATCTGGTGAACATGGGAACACTTGCCGCGTTTACGGTCATTTCCGTTGCTGTCATTGTGCTAAGAAAAAAACATCCTGAAATCAAGGCGTCCTTCAGAGTGCCGTTCGTTCCGGTTGTGCCGATTATCAGCGCAGGCATCTGCCTTTGGTTCATGTACAGCCTTCCCGGCGTCACATGGCTTTCATTTGTCATCTGGATCGCTGTCGGAACGCTGGTTTACTTCCTATATTCGAGAAAACACAGCTTATTAAACAAATAATCTCTTTTCAGCCGGCGGTGCCTCACCCGCCGGCTTTTTCCTTTTTTTATGTGCTATACTTTGAATACATATGAGGAAAGGGAGACACACAGATGAAACGATACCGCACTTTATTATTTGATGTAGATGATACCATCCTTGATTTTCAAGCGGCAGAAGCTTTAGCCCTGCGTTTGCTGTTTGAAGATCAGAACATTCCTTTAACAAATGACATGAAGGCGCAGTATAAAACCATCAATCAAGGTCTCTGGAGAGCCTTTGAAGAAGGTAAGATGACACGGGATGAAGTCGTAAACACACGTTTTTCCGCTTTGCTCAAGGAGTACGTTTACGAAGCGGACGGCGCTTTGCTTGAGCAAAAATACCGCCGCTTTCTTGAAGAAGGACATCAGCTTATTGACGGTGCATTTGATCTCATCTCAAATCTGCAGCAACAGTTTGATTTGTACATCGTGACAAACGGCGTGTCTCACACACAATATAAGCGTCTCCGTGATTCAGGATTATTTTCATTCTTCAAGGACATTTTCGTTTCTGAAGACACAGGCTTCCAAAAGCCGATGAAGGAATATTTCGATTACGTATTTGAACGGATTCCTCAATTTTCAGCAGAGCACACATTAATCATTGGGGATTCACTGACTGCTGATATCAAAGGCGGACAGCTCGCCGGGCTTGATACTTGCTGGATGAACCCTGACATGAAGCCGAATGTGCCAGAGATCATACCAACCTATGAGATTCGTAAGCTTGAAGAGCTATATCACATTTTGAATATCGAAAATACTGTCAGCTGCTAATCAGGCTGACGGCGTTTCTTTCATAAGAGTCTTTTTTCCTCTTGATAAATTCTTCACCTTATGAATAATATGGTGGTATGCTTTGGTTATATATGTAAGGAGGAGACTCAATTGGCTATCGCCGCCCCGTTAAAAGAAAAAACAGTTCAAAAACCAGGCACCACGGTGTATCCGATTTTGATTATTATCGGAATTTGCCATATGCTCAACGATTCGCTTCAGGCTGTGATTCCGGCCATGTTCCCTATTTTGGAACGCTCCATGAGCCTGACGTTTACACAGCTCGGCATCATTGCTTTCACATTAAACATGGTGTCATCCGTCATGCAGCCTGTTGTCGGCTGGTATACCGATAAACGGCCGCGGCCGTATGCGCTGCCAGTCGGTTTGACCGCCAGCATGCTTGGCATTTTGGGCCTTGCATTTGCCCCGTCATTCATAACGATCTTATGCTGTGTGTTTTTCATTGGATTAGGCTCGGCCATTTTCCATCCGGAGGGCTCCCGTGTGGCGTATATGGCCGCCGGCACAAAACGCGGGCTCGCCCAGTCGATTTATCAGGTGGGCGGAAACTCAGGCCAGGCGATGGCGCCGCTGATCACCGCGCTGATCCTTGTGCCGCTCGGGCAATTCGGCGCTGTTTGGTTCACGCTTGTCGCCGCGCTTGCTGTTATGTTTCTCATGTATATTGCGAAATGGTACGCCTCACGTCTCGGCAGCCTTGCCCAGAAATCAGGCAAGCAAAAGAAAACGGCTGAAAACACGGCCATCACCAAATCTGTTGTATCTGCTCTTATTATTATTATATTTCTCATTTTTGCTCGTTCTTGGTATACGAGTGCGATCGGTAACTTTTACACGTTTTACGCGATGGATACATATCACGTAAGCATTCAGCAGGCACAAAGCTATATTTTTGTCTTCTTGCTGTTCGGCGCGATCGGCACGTTTCTCGGCGGCCCGCTTGCAGACCGTTTTGGAAAACGCTTCGTTATTCTCGGTTCGCTGTTATGCTCGGCGCCGCTGGCGATTGTGCTGCCATTTGCCGGCCCGGTTCTCGCCTATGGCGTGCTCGCATTGATTGGCTTGGTTCTGATGTCGAGCTTTTCTGTAACGGTCGTCTACGCACAGGAGCTAGTTCCTGGAAAAATCGGCACAATGTCCGGTTTAACCGTCGGGCTTGCCTTCGGGATGGGCGCAATCGGCGCTGTGGCGCTGGGCGCTCTGATTGACGCCGCGGGCCTGACACCGACGATGATCGCCATTGCCTTTCTCCCTGTTCTCGGCATCCTTGCCTTCCTATTGCCAAGTGACCAGAAGCTGAGAGAATGGCATAGCTGAAAAAACCCCTGCCAGGCGGCAGGGGGTTTTTTAATCCAGCTGGATAAAATGAGTGTCAGGCACTGCGTGCTTCGGGATAAAGCCATCCGCAAAGTCCGGAAACGCCGACTGTATTTCATCAATCCATCTTTTCAGATTTAATATATACGGCATATAAATCATCTCAATTGTCGCTTCGTCTTCAATCCGGTAGTACCAGCAAAGATTAAACTCTTTTTCTGTCACCAGTGTAAACCCAGAGAAATGATAGAAAATCAGCGGCGTTTCATCTATATACACGCGGCCGTCCTTTTGCCCGACCTTATAGTTTTCGATATTCCAAAGCGCTGTATTGGCTCCTATTGATTTGACAACATGAACACCTTTAAACTGCTCCGGCCATTTCTCCACATATCTTTGATCACCATATGTCTTTCGTTCCGTATCCATTTCGACCGTGCAAAATTCAATACAGTCCTGTCTCCACTGCCACACCGCTTCATATGCTTCCTTTGTATTACCGGCGCCGACAAAGCCTGTATTAAAGCGTCCGGTTCGGTCGTAGTAGGACATGAAGCGCGGCGAATTACGATGATCAGTCAAATACAGAGACGCCGTTGGGTTTTCTGCAAAAATACGTGCCGGATCAGAAAAGAAAAATAGATCCGTATCCATATGGGCAAAGTATTCAGCGTCATCCCACTTGCTCATCACATGAAACAAAAAGGCGGGCTTTAACGTCCAGCAATATTCATGAAACGTTCTGTTGCTTTTCGCTTTCAGCAGCTCCGGGTCTTCCATTTCATGCAGCTGCACAAAGGTTACATGCTCCCATGGAACGTGCTGAAGCAATTCATACGCTTTCTGGTCGACACACAGCACATATAAATGAAAATCATCGCAATGCTCATGGAGAGAATGAATCATAGGCATGAGCTTAAAGATATGTGTCCTTGACACTATCGTTGAAAAATGAAATGTACTCACTTATACCACATCCAATGATCTAAGATCCACGTGCAGCAAATCGTTGACAAGCGCATACAGTGCGTTGGCAAAATCGTTCACGCCTAGCTTTTTCTTCGCCTTAGGCAGAAGCTTGCGGACAGTTTGTAAATCAAAGCTTTTCGCCGTCACCCTTGGGGATTTCTTTCGCCAATCCGGATCAATGTTGCGCTCTTTAACAACATGCAGAAGCTCAAGAAACAGATTCAGCAGCATATCATATTTCTGTGATTCCAGCAGCTTTTGAATATCAGCCATGATTCTGTTCGTCATGTCAGGCGGGAACGGCCCATTAAAAGCGAGATGAACGTCTAAGGAGCGGATGTTATTGTATTTATCGCACATATAGGCAATGTTTGCCCGAATATCGTCTACAGACTTACAATTGCTTGGATGTTCCTGATGAACACTGACAATATCACGGCGAAGCCTGAAGGTCAATCCGGCCTGATGAAGCCTGATCCCGAGGTCATAATCCTCAAACCCGTACCGCACAATGCCTTCGTCAAATAAACCGAGGTCAACCACATGCTTGCGTTTCACAGAGGAATTATTCGTGATAAAAAAGCGCCATGGCATATGATAGCCTTTCAAGTCATCGCCGTACTCATCTAAAATCTTCTTGAGCACGTCTATAAAGTCGGTATCGAGGTCAAAGCTTTTATCAAGAAAGCTTCCGTTTTTGATGTCCGCTTCCTCCAGCAGCTTTTGTTTGTCTTTCTTCGGCATTTCACCTGTGAGCTTTGCGAGCTGTTCCTTATGTTCTTCTTCAAATCGTTCATAGTAAAAACTGTAGATCCGTTTCCAAAACAACCCGCACACGACGAGATTCTCTTCGTTCTCATGGGCTTTAATATGTTTTGCCACAAGGTCCTTTGCCGCAAGCATATCGCTGTCATGGAAAATCAGGATGTCTCCTCTGGCATTGCGAAGCGCCTGATTTCGTCCGTACGCAATGCCCCTGTTTTCTTTAATCCGTGTAAAGATCAGCGGAAAATCAGCTTGAAATGACTCAAGCATCGAGAGCGTCCCGTCCTCAGAGCCATTGTCCGCTACAATGACTTCGAATTCTTCATCGCACTCCTGCTGGTTTAATGACAGAAGGCTGTTGTAAAGACGCTCCTTCGAATTATATGCAGGAATAATAACGCTTGCTTTCACTTCATTTTCACTTCCTGTATTTACTCATTTATTTGTTGTCATCTTTTGAAGCAAAACCGTTAAATTCAGGGTCTAACGTTTGCATGTGCTGAATGATATGCGGCAGTGTCTCTTGATACAGTTCATGCACAAACGGCAGATCTGTGCGGGTTGTTTCATGAATCTGTTTGATTTCATTGATGCTGACGATTCGGTATCCGCTGAAATGATAAAAGATCAGCGGACTGCCATCCTCCAGCACGATCCGGCCATCATTCCAGGAAAACGTATGCTGCCCATAATTCCAATGCCCGATGTTCACGCCGGGTGTTGTAATGTCACACACATTCGGAAACAGCTCAGACATATAATCCAAATAGCCCTGATCACCGAATTTTCCTTCACCCGGTGCATTTTTGCATTCCTCAAGACAGCGTTCCTTCCACCACCCCAAGCAATCCGTGCCTGCATCATCATGCTTGAAGCTGATAAACCCGGAATTATATCTGCCTAAAAGACGCTGCAGCATGTCAATCTGCTCTTTCTCAAAAGAAGGGATTACAATATCCCCCCGTGAAAGCAGCACCGAGCAGTCCGGCTGGTTTTCAAAAATCGGCGATGGATCTGCATAGAAAAAGAGATCCCCGTCAATATACGTCACACGCTCCAGCTCAGGATTGCTGTTCAGCACAGCTTGCAGAAAGATCGGCTTCATCGTCCAGCAATACTCACTTTGATCTCTAGTTTCCTTCAGCTTCAATAGCAATTCATTTTCAAGAGCGGCCACCGGCACAAGGTTCAGCTGCTTCATCTTCAGCTTCTGTAACACGCGGTGCGTATCTTCATCCATGCAAAGTATAAAAATGGGACTGTCTTGATCAACTTGCTCTAACGACTTAAACAAAGCGACTGCCTGATATAATCTTCCTTTTGATAAAACGGTGCAATACGCGCTGGTCACAGTCTTGTTCACCTCGTTTCACATTACTTTTTGAAGAATTCCGTATACCACTCAATCGTTTTTTCAAGTCCCTCATCAATAGTGTAGGCCGGTGTCCAATTCAGCAGCTTTCTTGCTTTTTCCGCGGATAAATATTGATGTTTGATTTCATTGCTTCCCTGATTCAGCACCTTAGGTTTCAGATTACTGTTCATTTTCTTTAATATTTTCTCTACCAGTTCAAGTACGGTCAGCTGGATCTCATTGCTGAAGTTAAAGGCCTCTCCGGCAAGATTGTTTTCTTCCATTTTTTCTGCAAGAAGCAGATAAGCCTGAACGGCGTCTTCAATATAGAAGTAGTCCCGTACAAAGGTGCCGTCGCTTCGGATTTCCGGCGCTTCCCCGTTCAGCACAAGCTGAATCGTCTGAGGAATGATGCGGTTGAAGTTCAAATCTCCGCCGCCGTATAAGTTTCCGCAGCGCGTAATGCAGACCGGAAGCCCGTACGTGTGAAAATAGGTGTGGCTGATCAGATCTGCGCAGCTTTTTGAGACGTCGTACGGGTGCTTGCCTTGCAGCGGCATGTTTTCATCGTATGGAAGGTTTTCTTGATCGCCGTAAGCTTTATCACTTGAAGCGACAATGACCCGCTTAATTAACGGATGCTTGCGGCAGGCTTCGAGAATATTCCAGGTGCCGAGGATATTCGCTTCAAAGGTAGAAATCGGGTTGCGGTTTGCCACGCCGACAATCGCTTGTGCAGCAAGATGAAAGACTGTGTCGATCTCATACTCGCCAAGCGCGCGTTCAATCACAGCCAAGTCCTCAAGAGAGCCCCGCACGATGTTCATTTTCTTGATATGTTCTCCCTGATAAAGATTGGATTGAGGCACATGATCCCTGACAAGCCCCGTAACGTTTGCGCCCTGTTCAATCAGCTCTTTCACCAAATAGCTTCCTAAAAGACCTGTGCATCCCGTGACAAATACGTTTTTATTTTTCCAGAAACTCAAATCGATTCACCATACCTTCCATACTTGTTGTCCTTGATTCCACATTTTGTTGACTTCTAAGAGATTTTTATACGTATCGATGGCCGTCCAAAATCCGTAATGGCGGTACACAGCAAGCTCCCCGTCTTTGGCAAGGTTCTTCAGCGGTTCATCTTCGAACATCGTGTTTCCGTCCTTCGGCAAATAATCGAAAACCTTTGGACTGAGAACGAAGAATCCGCCGTTGATGATTCCGTCACTTGATGTCTTCTCAGAAAATGTTTTCGCCATGCCGTCCTCAACCGTCAAGGTGCCAAACTGCGAGACTTTGTCAATGCCGGTGACAGTCGCGGCAGCACCTTTTGTCTGATGATAGCTGATGAGATGGAAAAGATTGATATTGGCCAGCCCGTCCCCATAGGTAAGCAGAAATGTTTCATCACCGATATAGTCTTTCGCCTGCAAGATTCTTCCGGCTGTCAGCGTATCTTCCCCAGTCTCCAAAAACGTAATTTTCCACGTTTCAGGCTGCCCCAGCATCTGTACCTCTCCCGTAGAGCTGTCGAGTGTCAGACTGTTGTGCTTCCATTCATAGTCAAGAAAGTATTCCTTGATTTTTTCTCCTTTATAGCCCAACAGCAGAATAAACTCGTTTACTCCGTAGTACTGATAAATTTTCATAATATGCCATAGAATCGGTTTGCCGCCTATCATGGCGAGCGGTTTAGGAATGTCATTCGTGACTTCACTCATTCTCGTTCCTTTTCCGCCGCAGAGAATGACTGCTTTCATCTCTACCCCTCATCTCTATGAATATTGAGTTCGAAACCTGGTACATCTTCACAATCTATCAAGGCATTTCCCCGATAATTTGTCCGATTTCAATCCGGTTTCAAAATCTACTGTAATGATATGAGAGAAAGCCAGCCTTGGTGACCAAATGGAATCTATTTTTTCAAGTTGGTTGTATAACCAAAAAAAGAGCCTTGAGCGAAGGCAATACGCCCGCTCAAGGCTCTTTTTCATCTTATTTGATTTCTTTTTCCTTGCCGTAATGATAGTCTGACGGATCAACGGCTTTGAAATCATTTAGTTTATGGAACCTCAGCAAGTCTTTGTACAGGACACTGTCTGAAAGGCTCAGCTGCTGGTTCACTCTTGTTTTCAGATTCTTCGTTTCTTCATTCGCTTTCAGTTTTTCACCTGTCTTCGTATCGTAAATGATATTGTCGACTGATGTGTACTTCGGCGTTACGAAGTCTCCGTTTCTGAATGCCACCGTATCGTCGTGGTCTTTAGAGAATAAATCAGTACCAAAGTTGATATATTTCTGAGAATCAATTCCTTCTAAGTGCAGAAGTGTCGGCATGACGTCAATTTCGCCGCCATACGTATGGTTCACTCCGCCTTTTTTGCCAGGAACGCGGATCATCAGCGGCACACGCTGGTTCTGTGCGTTTTGATAATCTGTGATCTCTTTTCCAAGAATCTCTTTCATCGCTCGGTTATGGTTTTCAGAAATACCGTTATGGTCACCGTAAATCATGATGACTGAGTTGTCATACAGGCCGGCTTCCTTCAGCTCCTTGAAGAATTGCTCAAGCGCTTCGTCAAGGTAACGCGCTGTCTGGAAGTAGCTGTCAACTGTGTTATCGCCTGTTGTCGCTTTTTTAAGAGACGCGTCTTTTTCATCAAGGTTAAACGGATAATGGTTTGTCAATGTAATCAAATGCGCATAAAATGGCTGTTTAAGAGATTCAAGCTTTGGAATCGATTCTGTAAAGAACGGCTTATCCTTAAGCCCCATATTAATCACATTTTCATCTGACATATCATACGTGCTTGCGTCGAAGAACTTGTCATATCCGATATGTTTGTAAATCTGGTCACGGTTCCAGAACGATTTGTAATCACCATGCAGGACGGCGCTTGTATAGCCTTCCTTCTGGTCTAAAATCGCAGGAAGCGACTGGTAAGTGTTTTCGCCTTTCGTCACAAACGCGGAGCCTTCAGGAAGACCGAAGATCGAGTTATCCATTGTCAGCTCGGCATCAGATGTTTTTCCCTGGCCTGTCTGATGGAAGAAGTTATCAAAATACGTCACATCTTCCCCGCCGTGCGCAAGTTTATTTACGAAAGGCGTCACCTCTTCACCGTTTAGCTTGTAGTCAATCAGGAATGACTGGAAGCTTTCGAGGTGGATTTTAATGATATTTTTGCCTTTGGCAGAGCCGAAGTACTCGGCGTTCGGTTTCGCATAATGAGACGTCGTGTAATTCTCGACACTTGTTAAATCATCGCTGCTTGCATAGGCCCGTTGCGTTTCTGTTTGAGCCGTCTGCACACCGTCATAAATGGTGTAGTTGTAAAGACCTAAATACTTCACGATATAATTGCGGTCAAACGTTCTTGTTAGCAGCTGCGGACGGTCTTTTTCCGCATAGTGCAGGTTGATGAAAAACAGTGCGATCCCAGAAAGGATCACTAAAGACGCAAAGCGTTTTTTCATTTTGTATTCTTTTAATTCAGGTCTCCAGATCAATACCGCAATCAAAATGATAATATCTAAGAAATAGAAAATATCATGACCGGCCATGATACTGAAAATCCCGTCTCCCATGTTTCCAACGTTTCCGGACTGTTTAATGTTCGGGAACGTCAAGAAATCGTCAAAGAAACGATAGAATAAAATATTTGCATATAACACAAATGTCATCAAGAAATCGATAATCAGCATAATAATGGCTGATTTACGCCCTTTCGCCAGCAAAGCCAGTCCTAAAAAGAAGACGGCGCTTGAGAATGGGTTAAATATCAGGAGGATCTCCTGAGTTGTGCCTTTTACCCCAAGATTAAACTCAGTCTTGTAGGATAAATACGTTTTTGCCCAAAACAGTATAACAGCCAGCACAAAAAAGCTAAGTTTGTAAGAAAAAAGTTTCTTCATGGCAACCTCTACTTTCTTAAACACTTTAAGTTCTTCATTCATATTTACCTGCTCTTTATATCCTGCCTTCCAATTCCTTCTTTCCAAACAAAATCAAGGCATCACACAACAATAAATACACCGCGGCAAGCCGGAATATTTATGTTTCGCACCATATCATTTTTATTACAACCATTTGGAAACCAATCACTGGACGAAAGAAACCTTCATTTCGTTTCACATTTTTTTCTCGGAAATAAAAAAGGATTTCTTTTGTCATGTGTGCCTTTGAAAAAAGAAATAGATACCGAGTATAAGAATAACATAAACTAGCAAAAACGAAAAATAGGTTTTGCAGACAGCCCGCCCTTCCGTCGGACTGAAGTTATTGTATGCATCAATGTTTAGCGCGATCACCATTTTTTCGAAAGGACTAAAAAGACTGGATGTCTCCAGTCTTCCAGATTGTTGACAAAATCCTAAAATGGTTTTCATTTTAGGATTTTGTCATCTTTTCAGCATGATTGAAAACCCTTGAAGTCTAGGAAGGACGAGCATAGGAGCGGGCATTCACAGGATGTGATGACGACGGCGTTTAGGCAGGGCGCCTGAGAATTTAGCCGTTGATCCACTTCGCATTGAGCACCGAAGCGCAGTCCTGACAACGAATGCGAGGGTTTGCCGACACGCTGAAAGACTGGATGCTCCAGTCTTCTTTATCTATATCCCTGCCCAGACATCCTTAGCGTACATACCGGTATCCTGCAGATGTCTCAGCCAGTTTTGCGCTTCTTGCTCCCCGGTGCCATGGACAGACTGATACGCCTTTTGCAGTGCCGCCTCCACATCCGGGGCCATTTTGCTGCCGTCACCGCATACATAAAGCCTGCCTCCGCGGTCAAGGATCGATATTAACGTTTCTGCATGGTCAGCCATGACATGCTGGACATACGTTTTCGGCATGCCTTCTTTACGGGAAAAGGCTGTGTGGACAGTGACGATTCCGTCTTTTTCAAACTGCTCAAGCTCATCGCGGTATATAAAATCACGATCGTTCCTGCATCCAAAATAGAGATGAGCTTCACCGAGCGTTTTCCCCTCCCGTTTTAAAACTTCGCGGGCTTGAAGGAAGCCGCGGAATGGCGCGACTCCTGTGCCTGGTCCGACCATAATGATTGGCGTTTCAGGGTCTTCCGGAAGCTGAAACCGGGATTCCGGTGTGCGGACAAACATCACGACATCATCACCGGCTTTACGCTCAGCTAAATCATTTGAAGCCACGCCCCTGTATTCGCCACGGCCGCTCCACGAAGGGCCGCGCACGACGCCGACTGTGATCGATGCTAGCCGCGGATTCACTCTTGGAGAGCTTGAAATTGAATAATATCTCGGTTTTAGCGGACGTAAAAGCTCTAAAAATCGTTCAAACGGCATGTCGCATGCTTCGTACTTTTCAAGCAGATCCAGCATGGAAATTCGTTTTTTCAATATTTGTTCCTGATAAACACCCTCTGCTGTCAGTTCTTCTAATTCGCGCTTATGCGGCGGACACACTGTAAAAGCGGCCAGTTCACGTATTTGCGCTCTTGTGGCTGCTTCCTGGACCTCAACGCTGTAGCTGAGAAGATCATGCAGGCTGACAGGACGGCCCAATGGCAGATGCCCTGCACTCCGGCCGCTTGCCGACAATGTCACTTGATCGGTTCCCTTCAGACCGAATCTGTGGAGAATCCGGTTGACATTGGTTTGGCTGTTTTTTGGCAATACGCCAAGATGGTCGCCCTCTTGATATTCAACATCCGGCGGCAATGCAATTTCGATATGGCGAGTGCTTCGATCGCTGTCTGCGGACTGGAGTTCACGATTTTCGGCAATGGATGCGTGAGAGGCTTCGTACGATCTAGCGAGCGGAGACTCGCCCAGCCCTCTGACAAACTGAAGGCTTAGCGTGCTTCGTTCCTTATCGGCGTTTTCATTCAGCTCCAGTCCGAATGCCTTAATGGCGTCCGCCCACATGCTTTTTTTCCACTCGTCAAGCTGCCCTTCAAAATCACCGCTGACATCACCTTCCCCGCGCGCAGAAAACCGAGTCGCGCCTTTCTCCGCAAGCTGCTCATCAATGAATCTCGGCACGTATTGATACGTGCTCGCCCAGTTGTGGTCGCCGCAGCCAAATACCGCGTAATGGACGCCCTCAAGCTCACCCGGTTTGATTTCTTGAAGCCACTGCACGAATTGTCCGGCATTGCTTGGCGGCTTTCCATTATAAGACGAGGTCACAATGACAACCGCTCCCTCTTTCGGCAGCTTTCCAATCCGGTCGTTCAGAGGTGCTGTCTTTGTCCTTACGCCGTGAAGACTGGCAGTATCAGCAAGCTCCCGGGCGACGCCTTCTGCGGTGCCGGTATCTGAGCCGTACAGCACGAGAAGCGGGCGGTTGTTAAGACCGATGACCGATGCACCCTTTGCTTCCGTTTTCTCCTTTTGCTCATCAGGCGCGGCTTTTTCAGCTGCCTGGACGTCTGCATGAATGGCTTCCTGATGACGGCTTTGAACCCTGATGTGAAAATCGCCCGGCTTAAGTGTTAAGGTTTGTTTGATATCAAGCTCATAATTCTCATGATCAATCAATGTGAAATATTTTAGAATCATGCCTAACACAAGTGTGGCTTCATGAAGGGCAAACTGCATGCCGATACAGGCCCGTTGTCCATTTCCGAATGGTTTGTACGCATGATGAGGCACTTGGTCCCGATGCTCAAACCGTTCCGGCCGGAATTCTTCTGCGTCCTTTCCCCAAGCGTCTCGATCACGATGAAGCTGCGGAATCAGCACAGAAATTCTGTCATTCGTCGTGATCGGAAATTTTCCGCCAATGACTGTGTCTTCTTTTGGATAAAGGCTGAAAGCCGGAGCTGTCGGCCATAAGCGCAGTGATTCATTTAAAATCATCCGTATGTATGTAAGCTCCAGCACTTGTTTATAGGTCGGCGCTGCATCCGTCAGCACCCGATCGACCTCTTCATACGCCTTTTTCAGTTTGTCAGGATGCTTCAATAAAAAGTAAGTCGCAAAGGAAAGCAGGCCGCTCGTTGTTTCATGGCCGGCAATCAAAAACGTGATGATCTGAAAGCGGATATTTTCGTCGTCGAGCTTTTCACCAGTTTCCGGATCTTCCACATTCAGCATGCGGGCGAGCAAATCTTTTTCATCCTGGTCTCCATTCGCCCTGCGCTCTGCAATAATGCTGTCGACTAACGAAAACATCGTTTGAATATCATGGCGGAATTGCCGCTTTGTTCTGACCATAAGCTTATCTTGAACATCAAGCCGCTGCATTTGATGCATCGCTTCATCAAGCGCCCGCACCATGCTGTTGATAAACGGGTGGGGCGTTTCTCTGTAGTAACTGTTAAAGCGGTAGTTAAACCCGCATAGCCCAATGGTGTCGAGCGTCAGCCGGGTCATATCTCCCGGGACATCGACTGCTTCATTCGGATTGAGCCTTGCCCATTTTTGAATGAGCTGAACAGCGATATCGACCATTTTCTCATGATAGTCCTTCATGGCCCGCTGGCTGAACGTCGGCATCAGAATGTTGTGCGCTTTTCTCCAGTTAGGCTCATGCGTCCAGCTCGTAAACAATCCGTCACCGGAAAACGCGCGGACCTTTTCCAAGGCGCCTTCAATGCTTTTATCAAACCGTTCTTCATCACAAACCTCTTTCACCAATTCGTGGCCGGACACTACAATGGTCGTGCCCGCGGGTGTATGGATTTGAAAAATCGGGCCCTGTTCTTCCGCCAGTTTGATCAGCGAAAGCGTCGGCTTGTCTTTATCGATTAAAGGCAAATTGCCGAGCGGCCCAAACGTCTTCGGTTGAGGAATCAGGCTTGTTTCCTTCATCGAACCATTCCTTTCCGTATGAGATGCCTTCTATTTGACTACATTTCCCTTTCATGGTCATGATTATTCCGTTCTCCCAATTGACGCATGATCGCTGTTTTTTCTATACTTGAGAAGCTGTACAATACGCGAATAAGGTGAGTTTATATATGGATTTTGAAATTCGGTTTTTATCCTTTTATGTCATACAGGTGGAAGGCAAAGATGAGCAGGCGAACAAGCAGTTCAAGCACTTCCAGACCCTTGATACGGGCGAATTTGAAGAAAGCGAGCTAAAGGACTTTCTCGACGGGGAACTGAAAAAAATCGTCAAACGGAAAGCCGACCGCCATCCGCAGTCCGAGCAGGTGCCGACGAAAATCGGCCATTTTATCGTCGAGCCCGGCCACGAGCTCGATTCCAACCCAAACTACAACATGTTCAACCGCGCGCGTCTGGCGGAAACAAAAGAAGACTTCAATGAGCTGAGCGAGCAGTTCGTCCGCACGTACCTTGACACAAGCGCGGTTCGCGGCGGCGTGTTTCTCGTCGCTTCGGCCGTACCGAGAAAATACTTTGACGAGTCATTTGTCTTTATTATGAAATGTGATTTTGAGCCGAAGGTCGCCCGCATCTCTGACACGTCTTCTCTCATTAAAAAAGTCGAAATGGCGATCACGACAAAAAACATGAAAAGCATCCAATACCCGTACATGCCAGAGGAAGGAATGGTCGAAGAAGGTGAGCTAAAAATCCATCAGGCCTCGCACGCCCGCTATTTTGAGGACTTTCTGAAATTCGTCGAGTACGGCGAATCGATGCCGGAAATCATGAAAAATCAGGTCATGAACATGGTACAGGAGCACGTCTACGAGACATTTGAAGACAACAGCGAAGAGCTCAAGCAGTTCGAGCACGACATTGAGATTTGGGAAGCAAGCGAAAAGCGGGAAATCCAAGAGCGTCTCGACACCCATCAAGTCATCGAAGCCTCCGCCCAAATCATCGAGCACACGCCAGAGGCCCAGCTGAAAATGAAAGTCGGAGAAACAGAGATTAAGGGATTGCTAGCGGATTTTGGCGATTCTATTCATCTCGCAAAAGTAAACGGGCGCTATGTCGCGCTGATTGAAGCCGAGACAATTTCGTTTGAGAAAGGCAGTTCACCGGTGGAGTTTTATAAGCCTGAGGGGCTGCATGAGGTGATTGAGCGGATAAAAGGGAAAAATATAAATGACGATTAACGTTTGTTGAAAATAATAAAAGAGAGAATATTTCAGTATTCTCTCTTTCTTTAGATAACCATATATGAATTAGCGATCACAAGCAATTCCATCACCATCACGGTCAAGATGTTTTGCATATCCCGGTTCACCAGAATGGATAGGTGCAACACCAGCTTGCCGTGCTACGGTACAATTTTTGTAATAGACATTCGTCTGTTGTTCTTGTGCCTCTGCTTGTTGTATCTCTTTCTCTTGCTTACGCTTTTCTTGTGCTAGTCGCGCTTCTTCCTCTTGCTTGCGCTTTTCTTGTGCTAGTCGTGCTTCTTCCTCTTGCTTGCGTTTTTCTTCTGCTAATCGCGCTTCTTCCTCTTGCTTGCGTTTTTCTTCTGCTAATCGCGCTTCTTCCTCTTGCTTACGTTTCTCTTCTGCTTGCTTTTTTGCTTTTTCTTCTTTCTTACTCTTATTATCTTGTTGTTCATTACCTTCCTGTTTGCTTTGATTTTCTGTCTGTTCTTCCTTTTGTTCGGTCTTTGAAACAGCTGTTTTATCACTTGATTTTACAGAGCTAGCTTCTTTATTGTTTTCACCAAAAAATGCGTTAAAGGTTAACAGTAATATCAGCAGGTAAACCAATGAAGCAATAGCTCTCTTCCACCACTTACCACTTCGGAACCCTAGGATTTTTTGGTACCATTTCCTCTTCTTCTGATGTAGGGGAATATTTGCATTATTTAAAATAGAAACAAATTCCTTGCCAGATAGATTTATAATTAAACTTTTTCCTGTCTCCGTAACATTGATAACTGTTTTTATTGCAAATCGATCAATAACCGCATGAGAAAAATATTTAAAATCCCACTTATTTAATAGTTTGGCTTTTCTTTCTTTATTATTAAATTCATATAAGTACACCACTTGATTGTCGAGTACAATAAAATTACCCTTACTTTGTCTATCCTCTTGAAAAAAGCCTTCCGCTATCAAGGAAGCACCTTTATGCTTTTCACGCAATAATCGTTCACCATTTTTCGACAGATTTAGATTGTCCCTCTTCATTAGAAATGAAGTAATTTTAACATTTCGATTTTGTAAATCATTTAATTTTTCAGCATGTAAAAAATAATCAAAATCATGTGTAACTGTCGTTAGAATTTCTTTTGATTGATTAGCTATTATGTATTCTAAAATCTCTATAAATTCTTGGCTATCATCGTTTTTCTTAATATCATCGAATGTACGTTTTGAACGGCCTATTTTAAGGCTTAAAATCCAACTATTTTTATTTTTTCCATTAGTCCTTACTTCAATATCATTAATTTGTGAATATTCATAAGTCATTTGTTCGTGCTTAGAAACAAAGAAAATGGATTGTGTAGTAAGTGCTAATACCCCTTTTAATTCTCTACCACTTTTTTTATCACATTCAGCTTCGATAATCTTTAGAACGCTTTCCTGCGACGATAAGGTTGCGATTTCTACTTCTTGTAATAATCTTTCATACTTTGTTACTAAGGTTTTTTGACCTACTGTAGGGCGTTTACCTATCCACTTTTGCATAATGTCCCCCTATTTTACATAATGATATTCTAACAGAAACTTATATTTTTTGACTTAATTTTACCAAATACCGGATGATTTTACATCATTTATCGTTATCAATTTCTAGATAATTTAGTCAAACATTTGTTTCTTTCTAAACAAAAAAGTCCAGAAATCACTTTCTGGACTTTTCCTATTTAATACCCTTCCCTCAACACCGCATAGCACTCCCCAATCAGTTCTTCCGCTCCCGGCTCTCCTTTCAGCCCGCGGCGGACGATTTCCGAGGATAAGTTCTGGACTTTGAGCGCTTGTGGGGCTCTTCTTTTGTAGTACGCCTGTAATGCTGTTTCGTGGTCGGCGTGGTTTTGGAGTTCTTCGGCGAGGACGATGGCATCCTCGATCGCCATTGCCGCTCCTTGCGCCAGGGTCGGCGCGCCGGCGTGGGCAGCGTCTCCTCCGATGACAACGCGGCCTTTATGCCATGGCTCCTGCACGGCGACCTGCTCCAGTGTATTTAAAATGATAGGATACTCATAAACACTCCATCTGCCCTTTTTATGTATGGAAAAAAAACGCCTATCCAATGACAGGCGCTTTTTCATTAATCATCACTGCTCAAAATGCCGAAGAAGCGGAGCAGGTTGATGAACAAGTTGATAAAGTCTAGGTACAGCGATAACGCCATAACCGGAATCAAGTCTTCCGTAATGTGGCGGTGCTTGATTTGGTTCAAATCATACAAAATGTAAAGGGAAAAGACGATGGTTCCGATCACGGAATACGCCATCATCGCCGCTGAGTTTAACGGGCTGAAAATGTTGAAAATCCCTACCACTGCGAGGGCGAGCACCGCAACCAGCAGAAATGACCACAGGAAGGATAAATCCTTCTTCATTTTTGCGCCGATTGTGCCTAAGACGGCAAAAATGACAAATGTAGAACCAAAGGCTTCAAGCACGACATAGGCGCCGGCGATGGAAGCGTAATGGCTGACGATCGGAAATAAGGTAATGCCGGAAACGAACGCGAATGTATATACAAACGCATACCCGACCGCTTTTCTTCTGCGCATCCAGAAGGCCAGAATAATCATCACCACTTCAAGAATAGAAAGCGGCAGCATCAAAGCGACAGGAACAAATTGGCCGATAAAAAGGCCGACAGTCGCGATCAGCAAAGTAAAGACAAAGACTGTCAAAATGCGTTGCATGATCGATTGCTTACTCTCGTGAACCGTAGCTTGCATGTCAAAAATCCTCCTAAAAAATGATCTTAAAGGTCTATTATATAAAAATTGGATGAAATATGTATATGTTTTAAGGAGAATTTAATGAAAACAAACGCCCTTTACATTATCATTTTGATTCTTTCCTTTTCAGCGAAAAACGGTGCTTTTCTATTTTCTCAATTTGGGTAATCTGAGAATCATGAACCGTAATTTGAACGGTGCCGAAATCGAGTGTTTCCAGCGAGCTGATTATTTTTTCAATCACTTCCGGATCAATCGTTGATTTTGAAACCAAAAGACCTTCCCCCCTGTCGAATAGGTTTAATTCACAGTATTCTTATAAGAATTATAATATTATGTTTTTTTTGATAAATCAATGGTGATTTCTGTTCAAATCAAAAAGGCATATGATCACCCGGTGACGGACAATCATATGCCTGGAAACTTCCTATTTGTTTTCTTCCAATTCCTCAACAATACAGCGGACACCCATATTTTCTAATGCCTGCTTCAGCGTGCCGTACGTTTCATATTCACTAAAATCAAGCCCCAATTGAATCGATGTTTGGGCCACATCCGGGCGAATCCCTGAAAATACGGCTTTGACGCCTAATAAGAAAAGCGTTTTAGACAGGTTGTACAATTGCTGAGCCACCATGGTATCCACAATCGGAACACCCGAAAGATCAACGACGAGGCTTGTGATTTTTCTCTCGACACAGCGGACCGGCACTGTTTCTAAAATGACCTGTGCCCGTTTTGTATCAATGGAGCCGATAAGCGGCAATATCCCGATTCCATCGGCAATGGAAATGACCGGGCAGCCAAGCTCTGAGATCAGTTCCTGCTGAGATGTGAGCCTCATCAGCATGAATTTTTGGTACTGCTCAGAGAATTCAATAATCAGCTTATCGAACGACTGATTCACAATGCGGTTCCATCGGTCTGCATCCTCATTTGTCACGATCTCCTGATTCTCTTTTATAAATGTGGCGACTGCGTCCCAGAATGAGATTCTAGAGTTGGATATGGCTTCTACGACCTCATGAACTTGAACATCCTGCTCTACCCTGTTTTTCGCAACGTTTTCCGCCCATTTTGTCATGTTGTCTTGAAAATCGGTTTGATCCTCCAGAAATGCGCTTGCGATTGTTATATTGGTAAATGTATGCTGCTCGGTTAAAAGTGTTTTCGTTTCTTCACTTAAATGGCTGGCGGAATATAGCTCGCCTTTTAGCTGGCAACGCAAACTGAACCATTTCTCAGTAATATCCGCAGTGTTGTCTATGATATATTGATATAATAATTGATCGATATTCACGGTCTGTCTCCTTTTTCGTAATAGAAGCACTTTCATTATAAAATGATAAATCGGAATTGTGAATAAGACTAGAGAAAAATCAAATGATTCTGCTCTTTGAGAGCATTCCAGCTTCATATCCTTAGGCGAATGCACCAATAAGAGTCCGCCCGCATAAACTGCAGTGTACAGTTTACAATGAGAAAGGACGTTATCACATGTATTATGTTGATCCTTATATGTTTGCGGGGCATTTTTATGAGCCTTGGCCTGCTTTTGAATATGAATACCGATATCCATGGCCTGGCATTGGCAGCGGTGCTGTTCCGGGCTCTGGCGGCGGCTCCGGCCCTGGTATTGGCGGTGGCGCTGTTCCAGGTTTTGGCGGCGGCTCCGGCCCTGGTATTGGCAGCGGTGCCAGCCCAGGCTTCGGCGGTGCGCCCCAGGGACCTCCTCCTTCCCAAATACCAGCGAAACCCCCAAAACCGCAGGGTTCTCAAGGAGCCGTTTTGTTAGTTGAACCAATCACCATTCGGCCTTGCCTTTTCCGATTTACCTATGTTTGGTTAACCAATGGCCGCTCATTTTGGTTCTACCCAATTATCCTTGGCAGAAGATCCGTCGGCGGCTTTTATTGGGATTCCTCACGGCGCCGCTGGGTTTATTTCGCCTTAGACACAAATCACATCGATGTTGTAAGCTGCTCATTTTAATAATCAGCCGGTTTCCCGGCTGATTTTTTTATGTTACTTCGGCCGTAAACAGGTTATAGTATTATTATCTTTTGAACTTGGAGGTTTCCCTATGATCAAACAAATTAGCACTGTTGCTGTATATGTCGAGGACCAGCAGAAAGCGAAGCAATTTTGGACAGAGAAGGTAGGCTTTGATATTGCAGCGGACCACCCAATGGGACCTGAAGCAAGCTGGCTGGAGGTTGCGCCAAAAGGGGCCGAGACTCGTTTAGTCATTTACCCGAAAGCCATGATGAAAGGCTCAGAGCAAATGAAGGCTTCTATTGTGTTTGAATGCGAAGACATCTTTGGTACATACGAGAAAATGAAGACAAACGGTGTAGAATTTCTCGGTGAGCCCAATCAAATGGAGTGGGGCACCTTCGTTCAATTTAAGGACGAAGACGGAAATGTGTTTTTATTAAAAGAATAAACTGTTGCGCACGGCGGTTCGATTCCGCCCTGCGCTTTCTTTGACATTGAGAATGAATTTCATTTACAATTATTCATATGTGAGAATGATTGGAGTGAGACAAATGTTTGTACAGTTAAGAAAAATGACGGTTAAAGAAGGCTATGCAGATAAAGTCATAGAACGTTTCAGCGCTGAAGGAATCATTGAAAAACAAGAAGGTTTAATTGATGTGACAGTGCTTGAGAAAAATGTACGCCGCGGTGATGAAGAAGTTGTTGTCATGATTCGCTGGGAATCAGAGGATCGCTGGAAGCAATGGGAAAAAAGCGATGCGCATATCGCTGGCCATAAAGCAAACAAAGGCAAACCAAAGCCTGACTATCTGATCAGCACTGAAGTGAGCATGTACCATGTACGTGCTGTCAAACAAGGGACATACAATCAATAAAAAGCTTGCGCCTTGCTGCAAGCTTTTTTCTAAGAGTCATGTTGATCTGCTTTGTTCGTATGTTACGGTATACAGCGGCTTATTTTTATGCCATTCTGCAAATAACACGTCCTCCGTCTTATCAATGTTCTTCTTTTTCAATTCTTGCTTCAGCCACTGTTCATCCACACCTGCTTCCTTCAGATTATCCCGGACAATCTCTCCATCTATGATTAAAGTGATCGGCAGGGAAACAGACTTCGAAGGAATCTGCAAATCCTTATTGGTCGGTTTGTCAAAGTCTGATTTTGGAAGCACGCTGACCATCCCGTTTGTTTCCAAAATCGCATATTCTACTTCTTGAATCGAAAAGCTCCCAGCTTGCCTCAATAGGCTTTGCAGCTGGTTAATGTCCATCTTATTTTTCTTCAATACTTTATATTGAAGCTCCCCTTTGCGGATGACGATATTCGGCTCACCCTCCAAGAACTTCCGCGATGATTTCATTTTTTGCGTGATAAATTCAATAATATAAATCAGCACGCCCCACAGCAGCGAAGCAAAAATAATTTCTTTGATCTTGATTTCATGATCGTAAACGGCATTTCCGACCAATTCTCCTAAAATTAAAGCAGAGATAAAGTCAAACGGCGTAATTTGAGAAAATTGGGTTTTCCCGAGAAGCTTTAAGATGATAAATAAAATGCCTAAACCGCAGACCAGTTCTACCGCAACACTTAAATAATTTCCCATATTGATAGCACCTACTTCTTGATAATACTATCAGTATGGTCAATGGTTTCTTTTCTAAACCGGAAAAGCTCCGCTCAACGTTGCATGGTGCATTGGAGCATGTCATTGAAAAGCTGCTCTGCATCACTGCGGTCAATCTTGACAAGCGGGTCATTGAGGAAGGCTTGAAACGCGAGGCCAGTGTCCTTTGTTAAACCTGCTTCCGCCACTGCCTCCTGATTGGATATATGCCTAGCCGCCAGCATTTCCACACCTTTCGGAAGCGCTCCGGACAAAATCGGCTGGACACGGTTCCTTGTGATGAATGCGTTTGTTTCGACAATGGCTTGTATAGGAAGGTTTGAGACCTGGCCTTGATTCGGCATATTTACATTTGTGACGAGTTCACCCAATCCGAGAAGAGCCGCTATGATATTCACGCCTTCTTCTCCCGAAGCTTTCTCAGCAACGCCTCGTTGTTGCACGATCAACCGTTCTGTTTCTTGTCGTTTCTCAGCTCTGTCTTGTTTTCTGAATGATATAGGTGTGAGATGAAATTTCCATACTTCAGGCTGTTTGAGGTATGGGCCGGGAAGAAACTCTGCCAGATGCCTGTCTCCCGCAGCAGGGATGGCGCCATACGTTTCAAATAAATCAAACGCAACACGGTGTGCCGAACAAAAGACGCTGTCCCTCCAGCTTTCCCCCTCCAGCTCATATCCTCCTGATTCCCCATAGTGCGCGCTGAATTCACGGAATATAGGCAGCAGGTCAATATGGCGGTAAGAGGCTTTTGTGATCCATGTAAAATGGTTAATGCCGAGCACATTAACGCGGATATCTTCACGCCGCGGCACCTCAATCCCCAGCCTTTCCGTGACCATTTCCGCCAATAACTTTTGCGTCCCGAATACCTCGTGGCAGCAGCCAATCGCTTTGATGCCGGGAAACACTTTATACAGCACTCTTGTACAGACAGACATCGGGTTTGTATAATTAATGACCCATGATTCAGGTGCGTAGTCTCTTATTGCCCGGGCAATTTCCGCAAATATCGGCACAGCACGCAAGCCCCTGATGATCCCTCCAGGCCCGACAGTATCACCTACAGACTGATAAATACCGCAGCGCTCAGGCAAGTGGACATCGACTTCCATATCATCCAGTGATCCCGGCAAAATGGAAATAATGACGATATCCGCGGCTGATAACGCCTTTTTCAAAGTAGAAACAGCCTCATATCTCCATCTGCCGTTCCCGCTGTGATTGCCGATCACTTCATTTTTCTGAGCGGCTTCAAAATCAAGATCATAGAGCGCCACCGTGCCTGACATCCGTTCATCAATCGACAAATCACTCATCAGGCTTCTGGCCCAGCCTTGGGACCCCCCGCCGATATAGGCAATCTTAATCTGATCTAATGTACTGATATGAAACACTCCCTTTCTCAGCCTTTCACCGAACCGATCAGCATTCCTTTTGCAAAGTGTTTTTGTAAAAATGGATAGACCGCCAAAATCGGCAGCGTTGCAATGACAATGACAGCGAGTTTAATTCCCTGCTCCGGCGGAACGGCATTTTGCATCGTATCGCCATTGGTCGCCGTTAAATCCGATAAAATCGTGACTTGGCGAAGCACCATTTGCAGCGGCCATTTTGCACTGTCATTGATATATAAGAGAGCGTGGAAGAAATCATTCCAAATCCCGACCGCATAAAACAGCGCAAAGGTCGCAATAACCGGCTTTGACAGGGGCAGGGCGATCCGCCAGAAGACGCCGATTTCGGAACAGCCGTCAATTTTCGCTGATTCCTCCAGCTCGCGCGGCAGCTGCTGAAAGAAGTTTTTGATAATAATAAGGTTGAACGGATTAATCGCCATCGGCAGAATCAATGCCCAATACGTATCCAAAAGGCCAAGTGATTTTACGACAAGGTACGTCGGAATCATGCCGCCTGAAAACAGCATGGAGAAAATCACCAGATTCAACAGCAGATTCCGTCCCTTCACATGCCGCTTCGCCAGCGGATACGCCATCGTGAAGGTAAAAAACAGCTGTACAGCCGTCCCAACCACCGTGATGAAGATGGACACGCCCATGCTTCGAAGGAACGTCGGTGTCGAAAACACATACTTGTAAGCATCAAGTGTAAAGGTTTTCGGGAAAATAAAGAAGCTCCGCTGGGCGAGTTCCGCTTCTGTCGCAAAGGAACCGGCGATAATATATAAAAACGGCAAAATGGTAATCGCGCCGATACCGCCGAGAAACAGAATGTTGCAGACGTCAAACACCCGTCCGGCTTTGGTGTTGTGCATCGTGTGAATTTCAGCCATACCTCTCCCTCCTCTAAAACAATCCTTCCTGATCAAACTTTTTCGCAATGTAATTGGCGCCAAAAATCAAGATAATCCCGACAACTGATTTAAACAAACCGACTGCCGTGCTGTAGCTATACGCCCCTTGGGTAATCCCCATCATATACACATACGTGTCGAAGATGTCAGCCACACTGCGGTTGAGTGAGTTCGTCATCAAATACACCTGTTCAAAGCCAAGATTCAAAAAGCTGCCGATTCTTAAAATCAACAAAACGATAATGGTGCTTCTAATCGCCGGCAGCGTAATATGCCACATTCTCCTGAACCGCCCCGCTCCGTCCATGATGGCCGCTTCATACTGCTCTTGATCAACCGTAGCAAGCGCTGCCAAAAATAGAATCGTTCCCCAGCCTGTCTCCTTCCAAATGCTTTGCATCACAATCATTGGCCGGAACCAGTCTGCATCCGACAAGAAAGAAATCTGCTCACCTGTCAGGCTCATAATCAATTTGTTGATCACACCTGTATCGACAGTAAAGAAAACGAAGGTGATGCTGACCACAATTGTCCATGATACAAAATGGGGTACGTAAATAAAGGTTTGGATACATCTTTTATACACGGCCTTTCTTACCTCATTCAAAAGCAGGGCCAAAATGAGAGGCGCGGGAAAGGCAAACAAAAGATCCAGACTCGCCAGCATGAGGGTGTTGCGCAGCAGCCGGAAAAAATCCGGATTCATAAAAAAGTCTTTGAAATAATCAAAGCCGACCCATTCGCTTTTCCAGAAGCCGAGATATGGCGAATAGTCTTTAAAAGCGATCAGCACACCCCACATCGGCAAGTATTTGAAAATCAAGAAATAAAGCAGACCGGGAATAAGAAGAAGATAAAGCCATTTGTCCCGTTTGAGCGCAGCCATCCAGCTGATGCCTTTTCCAGCGGTGAGAACAGGTGCATCTCCCTTCTTCGGCACTGTTTCCATATCTGTTCTCCTTTCGTGATACCGGGGCGCCCGCCGAAAGGCAGGCGCATCGGTTTATTTTGACGATTGGTACAATTTGTTCAAGTCCTTCATCAGGTCATTGCCGCCGCTTTTTTTCCAAAGCTCCACCGCATCATCGAACCCTTTTTCATCAATTTCTCCAATGATAAATTGTGTTCTCGCGTCGAGGATGATGTTGTCAAGCTGGGCTCCTTTTTGGGTATAGACATCAGATACAAGCGACTCAGCCGGGTTAAAGACGGCTATTTTTTCTCCTTCGGTTATGATGTCCTTGCGATGCTGGAAGAGCTTGGTTTTCTGGTCTTCGATGTAATACTCGCTTTTCGGAATCGACATGCTGAACTGTGCCAAGCCTTCATGCTCATACAGGAGAGATTTATTGTTTTTTTCAAGTGAGGTGAATACGCCGTCCTTGAGCTCGTAATTGCGGCCCTTCACTCCGTTGTTCGTGAGAATCTGCGCTTCCTTATCATTCATCTTATCGAGGAAGGACAGCACCTCTTTCAGCTCTTTTTCGGTTTTGACGCTTGATTTTGGTATCGTGATCATGCCTGAATAACCAGATGTCGGGAAGGTGCGCTTGCCATTCGGTCCCTCAAGCGAGCCGACGATATCAATGATATCCTTGTTCGACTCATCCGCCTCCTCCATCGCGCTTTGGATTTGAGACGCTCTTGAGCCTGTATCAACGATGACACCCGCTTTTCCTTTTACAACCGGATCATTCCACTTCGCAGAATCCATGACAGCAAAGTCCTTATTGATCAATCCCTCATCATAGAGCTTTTTAAAAAACGTGAGCGCATCCATGTATTCCTTCGTTGTAAAATCCGGAATCAGCTTTCCGTTTTCAACACCGTAGCGGTTCGGAGCGCCGAACCAGATTTGCAGAACATCCCATGGGCTTCCGTTGCCGAGTCCCATCCATTTCGGCACGACCATGCCGTACGTATCATCCTTGCCGTTTCCGTCAGGATCTTTTTCCTTAAAGGCTTTCAGCACTTCATAGAAATCATCAAGCGTTTCCGGCATATCCAGACCGACATTTTTCAGCCAGTCGGTTCTGATGATCATACACGCCCTGATCAGATCCCTCGTTCTATAGATTCCGTACACCTCGCCGTTCACCGAGCTGTTCTTCAAAATCTTTTCATCTGCCTGGCTTAAATTCTTGTAGTCTTTTAAATAAGGAGACAGCTCCCAAAACGCCCCTGCTTTGACAGACTTGATAAAGCCGGCTGACTTATCTTTAATGACAATCGCGTGAGGCATCTCTCCTGAAGCCATGACGATGTTGAATTTGTCGTTGTAGGATGAATCAGGCACCCATGTGACCTTAATCTCTTTGCCTGTGTATTTTTCGAGTGCTTTTAATGAAGGGCTCTTATCACTCGGGCTTTCCGGCGATAAAAGCGGCGCCATAATTTTGATCGTATCTTTCGAACCGCTTGCTGAATTGGATGTTTCCGAATGGCTGCATCCGGCGATCATCATGGCAGCAAGCGGCAAGGCCATCCATTTTTTTCGCATTCTTATTTTCATGATGCGTAAGTCCCCCTTTTTTCAATTTGCATTTCCCCTTTGCCCCTCTCAATATAAAGCGCTTACATAAATTCTTGCAATCTTCATTTTTTGCACCATTTCTCCTATGAAATTCCGGCTGTTATCCTTTTTTGCCCGATGTTTCTTTTTTTGCCGGAAGGGAATCTCCGATCAGTTCCAGTGCCGCTATGACATTTAAACACCATTGAGAGACAGTGTTCGTTGTCACCCATGGAAGCTCCTCTAGCTGCGTCCATGTCTCGATGCGCTCCGGTTTGATCGGAAGCGGCGTATGGCTGAGCTTATCATCGAGCAAAAGATTCCACGCTTTGGCGGCGAGATGAGGATCTTGTTTTTTTCTCGCGGCGTAGGCTGTCATACCGGCGGCGAACATCGGCCAGTGAAAATGCCCGTCATGAAGAGCGCCTCCGCTTTTTTTTCGTTTTTCCTCATCACTTAGTGTGTAAAATTCGCCGAATTCACTCAGCATATCCTCCCATTCCCGGTCATCAAGAAGCTCAGCCAGCTCCATCCACACTTGCGGCGCGCCGAAGGCAATGATCATATGATATCCGCCCGCAATGCCGTCTCCCATGTGATGAAGCATCGAGGTCGCCGGGTCATATTCAAATGTCGGGCCGGATAATAAGCGGAGCGGCAGCCGCTTCAGACAGTTGATTCCCGTTTTGATTTTTTTGAGATATTCCGGATTTTCGGTCCGCTCCCATTCCGTCAGCCAGTTCGAGCAAAACGCCGCCCAGTCCGGTCCCGTTCTGGCGTGAGTCGGGTGCTTGCCTTTCTCGTAAAAAGCGCGCATCGGATCGGTTTTGACGAGGGCATAATCGGCATCCTTCACTTCTGTCAAAAGATCTCCCGTCCGCTCATCACCCGTCAGATAATAATAGAATTTATAAAGCCCGGCCATGCTGATTCTCGCTTCCTTGCAGCCGCACCCCCAGTGCACAACGTTATGCCGTGAACCAAGTCCTGCGTATTCACCGAGGTGAAAGCTGTCCGTTTCGCTCGTATGGCGGGTCATGGCTTCTGCCATGCGAAAGATATCCTCTTTGCCTGAGCGGAAAAACGCCTGCCACAGCCATAAGGTCGGAACGAGCTCATTGTTTTGCCATGCGTATCCGCCGAGATCGTACCGCCACATATGCCGGATCGGGTCATACGTATGCATGACATCGCCATAATGCCAAAAACCGTACCATCTGCGTTGCTCTACTTCCTTTTTATAAAACAGAAAGGCCGCATCGAGCTGTTCTTCCAGCTCTTTTTTGAGCGGATGGGATGTGTCAATGATGCTCCAAACCCCGAGTGCTTGTGATTCGTAATAGACGTCCGGCTCGCATACAATGAGCGGCGGCGCCTGCCATTTGTCAGCGAGTGCATTGAGGACTTCGTCAGACGGCATGTGCGAAAAGCACGCCAAGCTGATTTCATTTGTGTTCGCAATGCCTGTCGGATCAGAGCGCATTTCATCAAAGCCTTCATACGCGCTGGCCACGTGGGTGTTTCCTGTATAATGCCGCAAATCCATCGCTTCGCCGTCCGGAGGCCAAAGCCAGATAGTCATTTTGGGGCGGCTGCCGGCAAGACCTGTGATTTCCAGTGCTGACGGATATTTCTCAAAGAAATACCGCAGGCCGAGAGCCACACCGCCATTTTTTCCGCCCGCATAGCAAAGCCCCTTCGCCCGGCTGCCATGCAGCATTCCAACCCACGCATAATCTTTTCCGGTCCGTTTTGACTGGCTGTAATGATCGCTGGAATCTTGCACGAGCTTGACATCGTCCCAAACCGCATTCTGTGTGCCATGTGCAAACCATTCCTTATGCTCTTCATCTGGAGACAGCATTTCGCCATTGATTTGTTTTTCATAAAGCGGATATCGTTCATTGAATTTACGTGTGCCAAACAGCTGGGAAGGTTCTTTATACATCCCTTTCTCTCCCGCAAAGCGGAAATGGCGGTTGTACGGCTCTCCCTCCAAAAAAAGGGCAAATTCGATGCCGAGCCCCTTAATGAATTCTTGTTTACCGCTCCTGTCAATCAGCTGCGTGTGCACAAGGCCGATCTCAGACAGCCCGGCATAAAACGTCAATCGGATGACAAACGGCAGCCATTCTTCATTCGTTTTATGGAGCACATGCACTCCCTCGATTTTGACTACTGCTTTGACAGGACCACTCTGCTCAATCGCAGCCCGTTTGATAAAGCTGACAGACCTTTCATGCAAAAGAACCGTTTCCGCCGCCGACTCCTTTCTCGTTTCTCTTATCGCGACGAGCCTCCCGCCTGCGGCGATCGGCTTTCCATTGATCTGCAATGATTGAATGAAATCAGATCCTGTTTTATGAATGGTACAAACGAGTGCTCCTGTATCCACTTGGATATCATGCTCTGTCTCATGAATGCTGAGCGATTCAGTTGGCTGCGGCACTTCTCTTTTGTGCACTGTAAAGCTTTGGTTTTCCTGACCGCCAAACACCGCCGCGTGCTTCGTCCACTTGATGCTCCCGTCCGGCCAATAGGCCGACGGTTCGCTTTGCACATATCGCGTTTCCGCGTTTTCATTCATAAGCGCCAGACGGTCACCCTTTTTTAATTCTCCTTTTTTCCATGGCACGCCCCACGTCACACCGCTTATCACCTTTGGCTGTCCTGATAACCATTTGATCTTTTTCATCGGTCTCTCCCTCCATAGAAAAAAGCTGATTCGATGCAAAGAATCAGCTGGGATTGTCAAATTGAATCACACGGTATTCATGCGGTCCGATCGCCAGCCTCCCCGCCTTTTCCAAGCGGTGCGTCAACAGATCTGTTCCCGCTTCCGGCAGTGTCACACTTCCTCCTTTTCCATCCATATTCACGATGATCCACACAAGGCCGTTATCGCCTTTGCGCGGGGCAACGATTGTGCCGGGCGTAACATGCGACCGGCTGGAAATAACAGCTTCCTCCGCGTAATGCCTAACGAGCGCTTCCAGCATCGCATCCCCTTCTTTCCCGGATGGAAGCGAGCCCAGCATGACAATTTTCCCCTCGCCGTAATTCCGTTCCGTCAGAAATGCATGGCCCGCCCCCGGTCCTGATTCAACCGTGCCAAGGGTGTTTCCGCTCTCTGTGTCAAACACCGCGCTCCATAGTCCGAGCGGCGCCGTGATGCCAAACGCTTTTCCTGTATTCACGTTCTCATTCATCGGAAAGGTAAACAGTGTTTTGATCCCTGACGTTTTCTCAAGTTCGCCAAGTCCGCAATCGGTATGAATCGTATGCTCGCATGTGCGCCCTCCTGTCAGCGGCCCGGCGATCCAGATGCCGCCCGCTTCAGCGAATGCCGAAGCTTTTTTGATAAATTCAGCAGACAAATACGGCACAAATGGCGTAAACAGCAAGCGGTAGCCGTCCAGCGGAGCGCCTTCCGGAATAAGGTCACGGTGAATCCCCGTGTTGAGAATACGTTCATAAAAATGCGTCACAAGCGAACGATGCCGGAGTCCCCGGTGAGGCTCAGTTTTAATAAATGCTTTTGCTCTGTCACAGTAAGTCATCGCCGCCTCGGCTTGAACGGGTTCAGTCGATAGAATAATAGGCTCGATTTCCTTTCTTGCCCGCTCAACCGCCAGCACATTTTGATAGCCGATGGCGGGTTCGCCCCAGGCACTGAGAACCGAACCGTGGGAAATCTCGCTGCCTGAACGCTGCTGCCGCCATAGCCAGTAGCAAAACCCCTGGCCCCCTAAGGCATAGGACGATACGGCTTCGGCCTGCAAATACCCGTCTGCGTGCGGGTAAGCGGAGCTTTCAAGCGAGGCGGCATACGACGGACTCGTTTCCAAAATCCAAAACGGGCGCCCTTGTTTCAGATTTCTCCATAAATCACAGTTCAATAAAAAGGCAGAGGCGTTTTCCTGCGAAGCGTACGTGTCATAGGAGGCAAAATCGAGATTCTGAAACATTCGCTCATTGTCCACGCTGAACATGACTGATCCGTTATGCGTGATCGGCGCATCTGAATAGCAGCGGATGATTTTGGCCTGTTCATCCGCAAACGAAGCGATCATCTCCATCGAAAACAGCTGATACATAGTGCTTAAAGAGGCATGATGCAGAAACGGGGCCGGTCCCGGCTGCGGGACTTGCTCAAACGTCTGATAGGTTTCGCTCCACACATCGGTTCCCCAAGCTTCATTCAACCGCTCAATCACCCCGTAGCGATTTTTGAGCCAGTCATGCCATAAGCGCAAGCATGTCTCACACATGCATTCTGCAACATGGCATTTAAACTCATTATCTAGCTGCCAGCCGATCAGCCCCGGGAGCCGGCCAAGCTCCTTGGCGATGGCTGTGGTGATAATGGCGGCTTTTTTTCGAAAATACGGGTTGTTCGTGCAGGCGTGCTGACGGGAGCCATGCCCCATGATCTCTCTTTTTTCATTGACATGCATGCGTTCGGGCCGGCCGTGTGACAGCCAAATCGGCGGGGTAGGCGTCGGCGTGCACATGATCGTTTCGATCCCGCTGTCATACAGCCGGGTGATGATTTCTTTGAAAAAACCGATGTCTATTTTTCCTTCTTCAGGTTCCATGACAGACCAGGCAAATTCACCGATCCGCACAACATTTACGCCAACTTCACGCATGATGTCAATGTCCTGCTGAATCGTCTCTTCATCCCATAATTCCGGATAATAGCAAGCGCCATGATACAGTTTTCTCATCATATTTTCACCTTTCTTTGATGATCGATTCTGTCAATGGCAGGCCGAGCTCCTTTATGCCTTTTGCTACAAGTTTCGCCATTTCATTTGCGCCTTTTTTTGTAAAATGCGTGTAATCGTTAATCCCTTCTGAAATCATAAAATAGGTGTATACTTTTTCCTCGCCCTTCTCAGTAAAGAAAGCAAGGCTTTTCTCCATCAGATCAATGAGCTGGACATTCTCCTCTTCAGCCGTCTGCTTCATGGCAATGCAGTAATCTGGAAAATCGTTCAAAAACACGCCATTTTCGTAATGAAAGCGGGCTACGGGGGTAATGAGAAGCGGATGGGCGCCTTTTTCCCGCGCGCCTGCGATATACTGCTTTAAATATTGTTTATAAGTAGTGTAGGGCTCGGTGTAGCGCTCCGGCTTATTTTTCGACGCGTCATTATGGCCCATCTGCACGAACAGCCAATCATCCGGCTCGATCACATTGAGGATTGCCTGAAGCCTGCCCTCCTCCACAAATGTTTTCGAGCTTCTTCCCCCGATCGCTCTGTTGATCACTTGAATATGCTCAGGCAGATGCGAGCCGAGAAACTGCCCCCAGCCCCCTTGATTTGTGCTGTCTCCATACGTTTGAACAGTCGAATCGCCGGCAAGATAAATATGATTTGCCATTTTTCATTCCCCCCTCGTTTTTTATACGGCTGCTTCTTATCCTTAGCCCTCCTACAGCGGCGACTCCGCTTTGCTGCCCGCTATGTACAGGGCGGGATTCGGCGGTTTTTTCATCCCTGTACCGAGGTAAAAGCTCGTATGCGGCGGCTGGTTGTAGGCGGTATTCTGCCAGGCGATGCCGAGCCTGTAAACCGGATCGTGCATCAGCGTGTAAAAGCGGTGGCGAGTGAGATGTGTCGTTGTATAGATACGGAGCGCGCTGCTGTCTTCCGTTCTCCATATCACTTCTTCCCGCCAATCTCCGAACAGGTTGGCCTGAAGAACCGGGTTTCCTTTCGTGCCGTTGTTGGACAGCACGCCGGCCGGCTGAAATATCGTCTTCAGACAGCCGTTTTCAGCATCCCATTTTTCAATCTTTGGCCTGCCAATCGTTCCGTCCCAGTCATGATCAAGCAGTTCTCTGACCAAATCACCGTCCCACCAGATGGCGAAATTGGCTGAAGGGGGCGCTTTGTCGCTGATTTTTTCGCCTTTGCTCGTGAAAAGCCCGTACGACATGCCATCATTGCCCGGCGGATCAATTCCCCAGACGAGCGACCCTTTGTAGCTTGGGTCAATATGAGCCGCCATGCCCCGGCCAACGTCAGTTCCAGCATGGACGCCCCATAATATCTCACCGGTTCCGGCATCTCGCAGTGACAGTCCGTACGGCTTCGTGGCGTCCTCATGCACCTGGAACACTTCAAGCCCTTTTCGTGACGGGTCCAGATCCCCTACATGCATCGCGTCTCCGTGCCCGAGCCCCGTTGAGTACAGGCCGGTTCCGTCATGATCGACCGCCATTGCGCCGTATATGATTTCATCCTTTCCGTCTCCATCGACATCCGCCACGCTCAAGCTGTGGTTCCCCTGTCCTGCGTATGCTTCATGTCCCGGCTGGTTGGAGTCAAATACCCATCGTTTTTTGAGCCTTCCGTTTCTGAAATCGTATGCCACGAGCACGGTTCTCGTATAGTAGCCGCGCGCCATAACAAGGCTCGGCCGCTCCCCATCCAAATAAGCGATCCCGGCGAGAAAACGGTCCATCCGGTTTCCATAGCCGTCTCCCCAATCCTCCAGCTTGCCGCGGGGCGGTTCATATTCCACGGTCGTGAGCGCCTCACCGGTTTCTCCTTTAAACACCGTCAAATATTCCGGACCGGACAAAATTCTGCCCTGTTCGTTTCTAAAATCGGCATGCTCATCACCGATGATATGTCCTTTCCCATCTGTTGTGCCGTCAGCTGTTTTCATGGCGATTTCTGCTTTTCCGTCACCATCCAGGTCATACACCATAAATTGTGTGTAATGAGCGCCCGCTCTGATGTTTCTGCCGAGGTTGATGCGCCACAAAAAGGTGCCGTCCAGTTTATAGGCATCTATGAGCACCTCCCCGGTATACCCGTCATGGGCGTTGTCTTTTGAATTGGACGGGTCCCACTTCAGGATGATTTCATATTCTCCATCCCCGTCCACATCCCCGACGCTGGCATCATTGGCGCTGTAGGTGTACGGCTTTCCATCCGGCGTCACACCGCCTTCCGGTTTGACAAGCGGAACCTCCAGAACATTTTCCTGCCAAACACGAGCTTCCTTGGAAAGCTTTTCTTCCCGTCCTTTATTGACAGCCGCCACTTGATAAACAGAGTCAGCCGTTCCGTTTTGATCGAGAAAATTAGTGCTTTCAGCGATTGGATCGCGGGTGATCCGCTTTCCATCCCGATAAAGGTGAAAAGCCGTCGTCTTATGATCCGTGCCGAGAAAACGCCAGCTGATAAACACCCCCTGTTCTGTCTGTACCGCAATCAAACCTCTGGTCAAGTATTCCATTTGCCTCTTTTTTGGTTTCATTTGATGGGAACGGGCTGCGCGCAGCCCGTTCCTTCCCCCTTTCAGTTAAGGCGTATACATATTTGGTTTTGGCTGTTCCGCCATGCCGTCTCCTAAAAAGAAGCTTGTGTGCGGCGGCTGGTTATAGGCGACATTTTGCCAGGCGATGCCAAGCCGGTACACCGGATCGTGCATCAACGTATACAGCCTGTGCTCAGTCGGAATGGTCGTCGTGTAAATGCGCAGTGCACTGCTGTCCTCCGTTCTCCACACGACTTCCTCGCGCCAGTCACCGAGCAGATCAGCTTGAAGCGCCGGTGTTGCTTTTGTGCCGTTGTTAGCCGCTGCGCCTGATGCAGTCAGCACATTTTTCGATACGCCGTTTTGATAATCCCACTTATCAATTCGGTTGCTGTCCAGCTGTTCCCGGAGCAGATCGCCGTCCCACCAGATGCCGAAGTTGGTCGAGGACGGAACCCCGCTTCCGATTTTGACCCCTTTCGCTGAGTAGAGAGAACCGTTTGCCCACACTTCCTGTCCCGGATAACGCGGGTCAATATCAGCAGCCATTCCCCGGCCTACATCCTTGCCGGCATAAACGCCCCAAAGGATTTTTCCGGTTGCAGCATCCCGAAAAGATAAGCCGTATTTTGCATTTTTGTCCTCATGAACTTGAAACACCTCAAGCCCCGGCCGGCCCGGATCAAGATCTCCTGTATGAAGGGCATCCCCATGGCCTAAGCCGGTCGAGTACATGCCTTTCCCGTCATGATCAACAGCCATTGAGCCGAAAATAATCTCATCTTTTCCATCCCCGTCAACGTCCGCGATGCTCAGGTTGTGATTCCCCTGTCCGGCAAACGCTTCATTTCCTGACTTTGAGGAGTCCAGCGTCCAAAGCTTTGACAGCTTTCCATCCCTGAAGTTATAGGCAACTAGCATGGTTTTAGCGTAATACCCTCTGGTCATGATCAGGCTCGGCCGCTGTCCATCAAGGTAGGCAATGCCGGCGAGAAAACGGTCAACACGGTTGCCGTAGCTGTCTCCCCAATCCGACACATTGCCGCGCGCCGGTTCAAAATTTGCGGTGACAAGCTCTTTCCCGGTTGAACCTTGAAACACAGTGAGATATTCAGGGCCTGAAAGAACACGCCCCTGTTCATTTCTGTAATCTGCATTGGCATCTCCAATTACTTTGCCCGTGCCGTCTTTTGTCCCGTCTGCCGTTCTCATTGCCACTTCCGCTTTTCCGTCACCATCAAGGTCATACACCATAAACTGGGTGTAGTGCGCGCCCGCTCTGATGTTTTTGCCGAGATTGATCCGCCATAACTTTGTGCCGTCCAGTTTATACGCGTCAATCAGCACGTCACCCGTATAGCCATCCTGTGAATTGTCTTTTGAGTTGGACGGGTCCCATTTCAGGATCAGCTCGTATTGCCCGTCACCATCCACATCGCCAACACTTGCGTCATTAGCGCTGTACGGGTAAGCTTCACCCTTTGGCGTCGTGCCGCCAGCCGGTTTATCCAGCGGGACGGAATGATACGGCTGCGCCCATACGGAGGCTTTTTCAGAAGCCGGCTGTTCGGTACCGTTTACAACAGCCCGAACCGTATACGTTGAGCCCGCCGATCCGTTTTTATCCACATAGTTCGTGGTTTTGACAGGCGCAGCATTCAGTTTTTGCCCGTCTCTGTACACATTGAACAAAACAGATGCGTTTTCGGTTCCAAGAAACCGCCAGCTGACAAAAATGCCCCCGTCCGTCTTGACCGCTACAAGCCCCCGGTTCAGCGCTTCCATCTGCCGCGCTGCCCCTTCAGCTTTCACAGGACATACAGAGGCTCCCATCACCAACAAGACCAGCAACATAACAGCGGTAAACATGCGTTTCCTTTGTGTAATCATCAGACAGCTCCTTCTCATTCATCTGTAAGCGCTTACTTAAATTGGATTTTATGCGCTGTGTGAGCTGTCTTCAATTTCACTTTTTTGCATCTGCCTATTTCGGACACTGCACTTTTTTGCGTATTTGTCATTTTTTTGTTACCCGGCTTGATGGTGCTGGGCCTCCGTCTTTTGAAATCCCCTAAGAGCAAAAAACATCAACACAAGCCCAAATAAACACGGGCCGTAAAATGGGATCAGGCCAGGAAGCGTATAAAGCAAATAAAGGACAAATCCGCACCCGATCAGCATACAGCCGGTCGTCAGCGGCCTCATGGCGCCAAACAGCAGCGCCTGCGGAATATATTTGCGAAGCGGGAGCTGGTAATGCACATAAAGGGGAAACACATACATCAGCGCGATGATATACAAAAGCCCTGCAAGCAGCGTGCAGCTTGTTACGGCAAAGGACAGCCAATTCGTACTGGCAGAAAAATAATGATAGTTGGCAGACAATATGAGCAAAAGAGCCGAAAACGCCAATCCGATCGCATTAACCTTGAGAAACTCTTTTTTATAGGTATCGAGAAATAACGGAAATATCGGGACATCCTTTTGCCCCATCAGCCATTTCCTTATAACGGCACACATCGCGGCTGTGCTCGGCGCCCATCCGAAAAGAAGGCCGCCCAAAAGTGTAAACAACAGCCACAGCCCGTTGAGCCATGCTATTTTCACCACCGCTTCGCAGCCTGCATAAAGCGCGTCCGTTACAGTCGTCTTCATCTTCTCACCGCTTGATGCACGGCAAAATCCCTGTAAACGGCTTTCATGGGGGCCATCTGCCGGAACCCGATTTTTCCTTTTGTTAACACAGGCCCATAAGTGCTGCCGTCGTCCATCCACTCAAGAATGGGCAGACCATTGATTGAAAAGTGCACATAGCTTTTGTCTTTGATCAGCTTCATACGATACGGAGAATCAGCGTCGTCTGGAGAAGGCAGCGGATCGGCCCCCAATGCGGCGAGGTGGAAACCGCGGCTTTTTCTTAAATTGCAGGTGCGGAACGCTCTTTCCTCCGCGTATTTTCTGCGGAAATACGACAGGTGGAGCGCATTGATGTCCCCCGAATGATACTCGGGGTATTTTCCCGTTCTTTTCTGGAGACTTAGATCAAACAAATCCTCGCCTCCCATTCCCGCAGCAGAAAAAAACAGCATACACAATCCCGGCTGCTCGATCGGAGAGAAATCCCATGTCACAATGATGCCGTCTGGAAAGGTTTCCGGACACCAAAAGACAAAATGCGCTTCGTCCTGGACATGTGACAGGTGCAAGCTGTGATCGTCAAATGAGATCTGTCCGCCTCCCTCCATCCGCCAGTCCTTCACATCGCTTTTAGACCGGAGCGGATTGCGGTACAAGCAAGCGCCTTCCTTATACATGTTCTTTTCCCTCCCGGCTCACAAGGTGGTTCTTAAGCGGAAGTCCGAGCTCTTCAATGCCTTCTGCCACAAGCTTCGCAACCTCCATTGCACCTTCTTCCGAAAAATGCGTATTGTCCTCAATGCCGTCCGGGTAATTCGGATGTTCATTCGGCTGAAACCAAACGAACAATCGCTTCGACTCCTCCGGCCCGTATGCTTCATACAGCACCTTTGTTTTCGCAAGCAGATCAATCACAGGTACATCGAGCTCCTTCGCCAGTGCTTTCATCGCATCGGGATAATCACCGAGGGAATGCTCGATTCGTCCGTTTTCATCAAAGCGGCGGCGCTGCACCGATGTGACGAACACAGGATGCGCGCCCTTTTCGCGTGCCGTATCTGCAAACAAGGTGAGAAACTGCTGAAATGTGGAGTACGGCTTCGTCCCCCGCGGTTTTTGGTCATTGTGGCCGAATTGAATCAACAAATAATCGCCTTGTGTGATGCGCTCGGCAATTGCTTGAAGCCTTCCTTCCTCCACAAAAGAATTGGTGCTCGCTCCTCCTTTGGCATGATTGTGCACCACTACCTCTTCAGAAAACAATTGCCCGAATACCTGCCCCCACCCCGCCATCGGCGCTTCATGAGGCGGGCAGTCACTCACAGTGGAATCTCCCGCTAAAAATACTTGAATCGGTTTCTTCATCACATGTTCTCTCCTTTCACGGCGTTTCCTGATACATTTGCCTGAAGACACCCGGCGGCATGCCGACCTGTTTTTTAAAAATCCGGTTAAAGTAATTGTGGCGGTAGCCGACTTCTTCTGACACGTCATGAATTTTTTTATTCGTATTGACCAGCAGTTCTTTCGCCTTTTCGATTCTGATCTGGGTCACATAATCGATAAAATTAATGCCGGTCACTTGCTTAAATGCCTTGCTTAACGTATATGAATTCATGCCAAGCGCATCGGCACAGCTTTCCAATGAAATATCCGCCATATACTGTTCGTGAATCATCGCAATCACACGTTCTGCCAGCTGCTTTTGCTGTCTGTTTTTTCTGCCCTCAAGCTTGGAAAGGTAAGGCGTCACCACTACATCCATCAGCCAGGCCGCCGCTTCATTAGGCTCGCGCAATTCTGAAATATCAAGAAACGGGTTCCGATGCTGAAACAGTTCGCTAGGATTGAGCCCGGAATGCAAAATATCCTCCTGAATGCGGGAAAACAGCTGAATCAGGGCGGAATGCACATGCCTGTCTATGGCCGCTTTTTCCGACAGTTCCCTCATACATCCATCTATCAGTTCCTTGGCTTCCTGTTTTCTTTCCAGCCGGATGGCCTGAACAATTTGTTTTTCCAGCTCAAAAGGGTAATAAGGAGCGAACTGCTCATCCTGAGGGAAGTCGGCCTGCAAATCAATGACCTGATCCCGGTTAGCAAACTTCCTTCGGGATTTGCCGCTTTTCACATTCTGAAATAAAGAAGGGATTTCCGTGATACGCTCCGTTTTGCTGCTCAATGTCGAGGTCAGGCATAGTCCGGTTACATCCCCAAATTGGCGTGCCAGCTCCGTTATATACGCCTTCAGATCAGAGCTGTTTGTTTTCATCACAAGAATGGTGACAGAAAGCCGGCCGATATCAAGTATGGAGAGCTGAAAAACGCGTTTGGCCGCCAATTCCTCAGCCAGATTGGTCAGGGTAAACACGGCAAGCTGTTCATCACCTTCACGGAAGATGCTTTTTTCACAACGGAGCCCTGTCACCTGCAGATCAAGCACATGAAACACGTTTCCGCCGATGTTCCAGCCAGCCTCCTCCATCCGCAATCTGAGGCTTTCCTCGTTGTCATAGTAAAAATCCCCCTGCAAGAGGTGCTGCAAAAAACTCTTTTTCATATGGGGCGTCTGCCGCAGGAGCTGCTCTTGGAGCTTCCGGCTTTCAAGGGATAGATCCTGCCATCTCTTTTCAATCCACTTGAATTCATCCTGCCCGGACGCCTGCCATACTTTCTTCTCTCCACCGGTAAACAAGCCAAGCAAATGCTGAATGGGACGATAGATTTTTTTTGATGCATACCATGTCATGCATACCGCCAAACCGATGCAAATGACCAGCATCACGATGATCACTTTTGATAAAAACACCATCGGCGCTGTAATAGCTGAAAGAGGCGCCGCTGACACAAAGGTCCATTGCTGATGCATCCGGTTCATTTCTCCAAAGGAGACAGAATACACCTTGCCTTCCCATTCCATCTGAAAATGGCCGTTCTCAGCAGGCTGTTTTTTTATCTCTTGAAGTAAAGTCTTTTTAAAATCTTTTTCTCCCTCATGAAACAGCACCTCTCGATTTTGATCCAAAAGCAGCGCACTGCCATCAGGATAGGGGGACAAGCTTTGCAGGATTGATTCCATTTCTTTCGGATCAACCGCCAGCATGATCGCGCCGAACGGTTTCTCCGCCGCGCCCGGAATGAGCTGGATCAGCATCGCTTGGTTTCCCGACCGTTTCCAATAAATGCTGTGGTCTGAGGCAAGCAGCGAGCGATACTTGCGAAGCGCCTCCTGTTCTGTCAAAGCGCTGTATTCAGGGCTCAGCACAAGTGGCCGGGGGCTGTTCAGAAAGATGGAAGCCTGCTCGATCAGCGGCTGCTGGTCCCGCAAAAGAAACAGCTTTTTCGTTAATTGATAGGAGAACGTAAAGTCTTTCTCCAAATCCCTCTCGGCCAATCCGTTCATCAGTGAAGAATCGTAGGCCATCTGGGTGAGAGCCAGTTCAAGCACTCCCAGCTTCTCATCCATTCGGCTGACCTCACGCGCCACCTGTGTTTCATGCGATCTCTGCAGCTCTTTCTCCACCTTGTCGATCGAAAGAAAGTAGATTGCGCCGCCAGTCAGCAATCCGGGAATACAGGCAATCAGCAAAATGAAGACAAAGTTTCTTTTGAAATACGTTCCCTTCCAGCGAGAAACCCGTTCCTTCTGTTGAGGCTGTTTTTTCATCCCTTTCCCCCCGCCGCTGTCTTTACTGATACACGCGTTTTTTCGTTTTCAAAACATCAGCAAGAAACGTCAGCGCAAGTCCCTGCCCCCATCCTTGTATTCGTTTGTAAGGCACCTGTTTGTATCCTTCGGCATTTTTCATGACGGCTGTCCCGGCCGATACCTTGCTGACCCGTCCGTCCTCTTCCACCGCATCCAAAATGGCGGCAAGCGATTTCTGCACATATTTTGTATACAGCTTTCCGCTCGATATCAGAGCAGAAGCAATACCCGCTGATGCCGAAACCTCCAGATAAGAATCCGGATCATCCAAAATCGTATGCCACAGCCCTGATTCATCCTGAAGCCGGACAAGCGCGCTCAGCTGGTCTCTGAGCGATCCGTCGATGATCATAAAGGAAGGATGTGTCACCTCAATAAGCGGGAGCGCCTTTGCCATCGTGAGTGCCGCCCAGCTGTTCGCCCTGCCCCAATAAATCCCCGACAGATGATTTTGCGCTTTGTTGTCCCAGGCGTGGTAGTACAAATTCGTGACAGGGTCCTGAAGCACATCCTCATGTCCGTGAAACTGGCGCAGGCCGTCTTCAAAATAATCCTCACGCTCCATGATCCGCCCAATTCTCAGCATAAACAGCCCAGCCATCATCAGCGTATCCGCCCATGCCTGCTCAGGAAACACATATTCTGCCGCATTCACCGTATGCTGAAGGATACCCTCGCCAAAGCGCGGCGCCTTATGCAGCACATATTCCGCCATCTCGGCCGCTGTTTCCAAGTACACGTCATCACCCGTCACCTTGTGGAGGAACAAAAGCGTATGCCCGATGGAAACTCCGTTGATTGAAAGCGGCGGCAGCCCATCCTCCAGCTGTTCATCCACCCACGTTTTTAACAGATTGATATATTCCTCGTTTTCCGTCGCTTCATAGGCCTCCGCCACGCCGTAAAACGCGACGCCGCCCGGCCAATCCCACGCAAAATCCATCTGAAATGTCCGTTTCACGATCCGGTCAATAACCGACGTCACCTTTTCTTCATCAAAGATAAGCTGTGCCATCTGCAACACTCCTTTTTATTTTAATCCGGTCGTACTGATGCCCTGAACGATATATTTCTGAAACAAAAAGAAAACAAGAATCACAGGCAATAACGAGACGGCCGACATGGCAAACATCGCGCCCCAGTTCGAAGCCGACTCTGTATCGAGAAAAAGCTTCAGCGCAAGTGAAACAGGATAAAGCTCCGGCTTATTCAAATACAAAAGCGGCTGAATCAGCTCCTCCCACTTCCAATAGAAGGAGAAAATCGCAGACGTCGCAAGCGCGGGGGCAATCAGCGGGAGAATGATTCGCCAAAAGCAGGCAAAGCGCCCGCATCCGTCGATTCGCGCGGCTTCATCCAGCTCCTCGGGAATCGTCCGGATAAACTGGATCATCAGAAAGATAAAAAACGCATGCCCGAAAAATTGCGGAACGACAATTGGTTTAAAGGAATTCAGCCAGTCTAATTTCGCAAACATAATATACTGCGGAATCATCAACACTTCATGAGGCAGCATTAACGTCCCCATCATGCACGCAAACCAAAATTTTTTTCCCTTAAACGGAATACGCGCAAATCCGTACGCAATGACAGCCGATGACAGGACGGCACCGATTGTTGACAGTCCGACAATGATCGCCGAGTTTTTAATAAACGTCAGAAACGGCTGTCCCGCGATACCCTCCCACCCTTCAGCATAGTTACTGAGAATAAAAGGGGCGGGAATGAGAGAATGTGAGGTTGTAAAAATACTGGCGCTTTCTTTAAACGAGCTGACAAACAGCCAAATAACCGGGTACAGCAGCAACACCGCCAGCGTTGCCGTAAAAACATGGAACAGTATGCGTTTGGGCCTGACGCGCCCGGCTTTTTTTCTCTCAAAAACCGGGACTTCTCTGACAGGCTGGTTGACCGGCTCCATCCGTCATTCCTCCTTTGACTCGTAATGAACCCAATATGACGATGTTTTAAACAATATGAGCGTAATCAGCCCGACAATGACAAGCATGACCCACGCCATCGCCGATGCGTAGCCCATTTGAAAATAGTTAAACGCCCGCTGGAACAAATAGAGCGAATAGAGAAGTGTCCCGTCAAGCGGCCCGCCCTCGCCCTTCGAAATGATATAGGCAGGTGTAAATGTCATAAAAGCAGAAATCGTCTGCATCACAAGATTAAAGAAAATAATCGGTGTAAGGATCGGAAGCGTGATCTTGAAGAAACGCTGCACCCGATTTGCCCCATCCACACTTGCCGCTTCCAAATACGAAGACGGAATGTTTTTCAGCCCGGCCAAAAAAATCAGCATTGACGACCCGAACTGCCAGACGGACAGCAGAATCAATGTCCACAGCGCACTTGTCGGATTCTGGTACCAAAGAATTTTTTGATCAATCCCGACAAAAAACAGCAGCGCATTGATGACCCCGTCATTGCCAAAAATATTGCGCCACATAATCGCCACGGCGACGCTCCCGCCGATGATCGAAGGCAGATAAAAGAGCGTTCTGTAAATGGCCGTTCCTTTTGCTGCATTGTTTAAAATGACAGCGATAAAAAGCGCGAAGCCGAGGCGGAGCGGAACCCCGGCAAGCACATACGTAAACGTCACCTTCAGAGACTGCCAATACTTTTCGTCACCCATAAACATTTCCTTAAAGTTGTCGAGTCCGATCCATTTCGGCGCCGTAAACAAGTCATAGCTCGTGAAGGACAGAAACAGGGACGCCCCCATCGGGATCACCGTAAAGCATAGGAACCCGATGATAAACGGAGAAATAAAAGCATATCCCGCCAGATTGTCTTTTCTTATACTCCGGCTTTTTTTCATTGCGTCAGCCCCATTTCCCGTCAATTATTCCTCTCAAATATCTCATTGGCCTTTTTCCGGAACGTTTTGGCGGCTTTTTCCGGCGATACCTTCTGATACAGAATCTGATCTGACGTATCCTTCAGCAGCTTAATGACCTCCGCGCTTCCCACAGGCTCTGGCGGATCGGCTTTGCTGATGTTTTTGGACGCGGTTTCTACATACTCCACGATGTTGGCTTCTTCCTCATTCAGCTTCGGTTTAATCGCATCCGCCACCTTGTCGGAGACTGGAACGCCTCGCTCGCCTTTAATCAGCTGGTTCGCTTCCTCATTATTCACGAAGAAATTAATAAATTTCGCTGCCTCTTTTTTATGCTCAGAGCTTTTCGGAATGGAAAACAGCATACTCGGCTTCAGTGTCAGCGCCTTTTCCTGCATTTGCTCCGGCGGCAGATAGAGAGACAGCGGCGAGTCTGTCAGCCGGGCAAAGCCCAAATATTGATTGGAGTAGTTCCATGTAATCGCTGATTTGCCTTTGACGATAAAATCGTCTTCCATTCCTTTAATCTGTGCGCTTTCATCAGGTGTTGGGGACGTTTTCGCTTTCACCAGCCTCAGCTGCCGTTCAAAGTAATCGACAAACAGCTGATCATCTTGATACGCGAGGCCAGTGCCGTCTTCTTTATAAAAACGCTCACCCTTTGTGCGCAAATAATAAGGGAAGAAAATATCAGGCGGATGCATTCCATTAGAACCGTAGACACTGGCTTTTTCCTGAAGATCATACGCCAGCTTCTCGTAATCCTCCCACGTCCAGTTTTCCTGATTGATAGACACACCGGCTTTTTTCAGCAAATCTTCATTGGCAATCACAGACAGCACGTTGACACCTAGCGTAAATCCATAAAGCTTATTGTCGATTTTTCCGCCCGACAGCATATTCTCGTCGATTGAACTGACGTCAATCGTTCCATCCTTTGTATACGGCGTTAAATCCTCCAGCTGGTTCTTCTTTCCGTATTGGGCTAAGTAAGCGGTATCCATTTGAATGACATCAGGAAGCTGGCCGGCGGCAGACATGGGCGCAAGCTTTTTCCAGTAGTCATCCCAGTTCGCAAATTCCGCTTCAATATGGACGTGAGGATTCTTTTTCTCGTAAAGTTCAATTACCTTTGTTGTATAATCATGCCTTGGCTGCCCGCCCCACCACGCGATTCTGAGCGTAATGTCTTCTTTTTTCCCCGATGCCTCTTCGCCCACAGAACATCCGCTGAAAATAAAGACACAGACAAGCGATAACAGAACGTAACAAATCTTCTTCAAACCAATCCCCCCTTTAATGTAAGTGCTTACATTTTATTTTAAAGCGTTCGGATAGGGCGAAACACTCAAAAAACAGTGGCGAAAGTCAAAAAAACAGAGATGGCTATCCTGCGGAAGCGCCTCCCTGTTTTCTTCTGAATTCTGACGGTGTCAGACCGGTATATTTTTTAAAAACAAGACTGAAATACTTCGGATTATCGCCAAACCCGATTTCTTCAGCAATTTCTGATACACTCGCATCCCGCCTCATTTTCATCTGTTTTATCGCATGTTCAAGACGCACTCGTGTAACATATTGTGAAAATTTCTCGCCTGTTTCCTGCTTAAATAACTTCCCGAGATAATCAGGATTCATAAACAGCATATCCTTCGCCGCCCATTTTAAGGATAGATTCGGATTTCCGAGCTCGTCGGCAATAAGCCTGATCATTTTTGAAATCACTGCGCTCCCATGCAGGTCACCAGACGCTTCAGCTGTGTCACGAAACAGCTGCCCCGCGTGCCGGAGTTCTCCCGCCTGACTGATGGCCAGCTTGCGGGTTGCAAAAACCTCCGCCACCTTTTCAGCGGCGTTCTCCTCTACGGCGAGCACTGTCCATTCTCCGCTGCTGCAAACCGCTGTCAGTGCCGATCCGAGTGCCTCTCTGGTTGTGGCATCAATAGATTGTTCCCCTTTTAAGATCAAGAGGCGGATCTTTTTTCCGGCAAGTGAAGGCGGCGGAGACAACTGGGCTACACCTGCGATCAAGCCTTCCAAGTATTGATCGGCTGCAAAGGAACGGATATGGTCCAGCTCGTGTTTCAGATGGGCTGTTTTCTTTTTGTGCACATCTTGCCGCTTCAGCTCAGCAATGATTTCCTCCAGCGAGCTGATAATCTGCTGTTCATTGCAGGGTTTCAGCAAATAATGCTTCACCCCATATTTCATGGCTTCCTTTGCGTACTCAAACTCTCCAAACCCGGACAGGACGATAAATTGCACCGACGGACTGATGGCTGACACCTTTTTGATCAACTCAAGCCCGTCCATGCCGGGCATTTTGACGTCTGTGATGACGATATGCGGCTGCTTATGTACAATCTTTTCATATGCTTCATGTCCGTTCTGCGCTTTACCGATCAATGAGGCGCCAAGCGACTCCCACTCAATGATTCCTGCCATTCCATCAAGGATAATCCTCTCATCATCAGCCAGCAGTATTTTATACATCACACCACCTCATTTCGGCACGGTATTGTGATCACAATCCTCGTCCCCTTTTCATGCTCACTATGAATCCGCAAGCCGTATGGCTCTCCGAATGTCAGGCTGATGCGCTCGCGAATATTCCAAAGTCCGATTCCTCTTCCGCCCGTTGATTCAAGAATCCGTCCATCCATGCCAGGGCCGTTATCTTCGACCGTAATACAGACACATTCCTTTGCCTTTTTCACCTGAATCCGGATGGCGCATGGCCTTGTAAAGGGTTCAAGCGCGTATTGAATCGCATTTTCCGCAAGCGGCTGGAGCGTCAGTTTCGGAATGAGGCAATGCTTCACCTCATCGTCAATATCCAACGTGAAATTCAGGCGCTCTTCAAATCGAAATCGCTGAATGGTCATATAGTGACGTAAAATGTCCGCCTCCTCCTGTATGGTCACGATATCCTTTTTCATATGTATGCTGTTTCTCAGAAGAAAACCGAGCGATTCCACCATTTTTGAGATTTGCTTTTGCTGATTCGCCTTGGCCAGCCAATTGATGGACTCGAGCGTGTTATATAAAAAATGCGGATTGATCTGGGCTTGCAGTGCTTTCAATTCGGTTTCTTTAATAATGAGCTGTTTTTCCACATTTTCTTCTATCAGCTCATTAATCCGTTTCATCATGACAGTGAAATGGCGGTTCAGCATGCCGGCCTCATCCTGTGTATGTTCCGGCAGAGAAAGCGACACACCTGCTTCAATACCGCCGTGCTGTACCGATTTCATCGCGGTCACAAGCTGTTCAATCGGCTCCGTGATGCTGTTGGCGATTTTCCTTCCGAAAAGCAAAACCACACAGAAAAAGAGGAGAAAGCATGTGCCGATCACTGTTTTCATAAAGGAAATTTTCGCGAACATCTGATCAAAGGGGATAACGTTATAGTAGCTCCAATTTTGGTAGGATGATTGAAGATAAGAAATAAAGTAACGTTTGCCATTCTTTTTTATCAAGTCATAACCGGGGTGCTTCAGCGTCTCTTTTGCTGCCTCAGGAACATGCGCTGATGCATGTGCCGTATACACCAAATTCCCGCCTTGGTCAGCAATCATAATGTCTCCGACTGAATCGCCCCAATCCTTCGGCACATCACGAATCATTTGTTTTACATTGACTTGGATCAGCACCATGCCCAAGCCGTTCAGACTCAGCTGGTGATAGGACCTGATCTGCCGTGCTGAAATCAGGACAGGATCTGACCCGCCGAGCGTCATCCAAAGATTTCTTCCACTTTTCGCTTTCGCTCGCTTAAATACCTCTTCCTGCTCCTGCTGCAAAAGATCTGAAGAACTGCTTCCGGCTGAATACTCTGAGCCGCGGGCATCAATCACATGAATGGAATCGATGTACTTTTCATCGCTGGCATATCCCGCAAGCTGATCCCACAGCTCCTGCTTCATTTGATATTGATCATACGTATCATCCCGATTTTGCATGCTCAGGATGCGCTGAATCTGTTCGTCTGTAATGATTTCATATGACACATCCTCTATCTTCTTCAGCTCGTCTTCGATCCTTTCAGAAGACATCCGAAGCACCTCCGAGGACTTGCGGTAAATCTGCTCATCATACACATGAAAGGCATACTGGACCCCGCTGTATACAAACAGAAAGGATACGGCCATAATCAACGATAGAAACACAAACAGCTTATCCTTAATCTTCATCCGCCTGTACCAGCCAGCAACTCTTTTCTTCATGCCGCCTTTTCTTTCTCCTGCCGCTGATCCATTGACCGAAACGCTTTAAAGGACAGCTTCGTTAAGATCAGGCTGAGTAAACTCCCGCTGAAAAACAATAGAAACGTGACATGAAACAGAACGAGACAAAGCACACCGACAGCGCCCGCCGCCATCAAAAGCGTCACCGCCGGACGGCTGAAGGCAATGAAAAAGCTGATGCTCAGCACCTCTCTGATTTTTACGTCAAAATGAGAAAATACCGGGAACACATACAGCACAACAAACGCGAAAATCAAACTAATGCTCAGGAATACATTGACGAGCACAGGCTGGTCCATCTGAGCCGCTATCCGCATATCCGCAAACAGAAACAGGGCAGCCGTCACAACGATAAGCCCGAGGATCTGTGATGCCCGCCATTCCTTTTTAAACGTCCGAAAAAAGACAGAAAACACCGGGGCATCTGTATTCCCCTTCGCCCATTCTCTCGCCACTGTAAACATTGCGGCAGTAGCGGGCATCAGCCCAAATACAACCAGGCCTGCAAGAGAAAACAAAATCCAAAGCACATTCAAATAGGCCAGTCTCATCACCCACGTACAAAAACGATTCAGCCCATTTGTCACACTGTGTATCATCAACATCACCTTCCCGCTTTGGAAAACGCTTTCATTTTAAAGTAATATGTATTTCTCCTTTCGAAAGAAAATTCCTGCCGTTCTGTGAAAATTTCGACATGATGAGAGACGGCAGCAGCCTTATCTTTTCCTGTAACGCCGAATGGCCTTATCGATCAAATATCCGGCAATGGCTCCAAAAATGACATTGAATCCAAGCATTCCGAGCGCAGCCCCTTCCCAGCCGCGTACATACACGAGGCTGTACCAGATTGCAAACACACCAAGGACGATCAGCCCGGCCAACATCCATTCCGGCCGACTTTTGTCAGGAAATCTCATCCGCATCAAAACGGATACGCCAGCAAACAGACAAGCCGTCACAATCCCTGTCACAAATAAAATTGGCCACAACATCGCCTGCCCTCCCTTTTAGAAAAGACAAAAAAGCCCCCTGCAAAGGACGCTTATTCTGCCGTAATCTCTTTCTCAAACAAATGATATCCGGACGCATCAGCACCCATGAATTCATATCCCATACGCCGATAAAAGGAATGCAGGGCGTCGTTATCAGCGACACAGTCAAGCCGGATCCGTGTTTTTCCCGGAAAGTGTATGCCCGTCTCCGCCCACTGAAGGACGCGGGCTCCAAGCCCCTGTCCCGCAAACCGGCGGCTTACTGCGAGGCGATGCAAATAAATGGACTCCTCATGCCCATCGTCTCCCCAAAGCTTCCGGTCCCACTCGCTCGGTGCAGGCAGCAGCATCACGACAGCCGCAAGCTCTTCATCTTTTTTAAACACAAACACATGTCCCTTTTCAATTGACCCCGTGATATCATGTATATCTTGCCCTTTGAGAAGTCCGCTCCATTGGTTAGAACCCCGATCCCGGAGCCATTCAGCTGTTCGGACGAGCAACCCGGTAATCGATTCTGCATCCTCATAGACGGCCGGACACGCGTAAAATCCATCTGCAATCGTTTCGTTCTCAATCTTAAAAGCTGACATAAAGGCCTCCCAATCAAAAAGTAAGCTTACACACCCTTGATTATAATGCAGACCAAACTGCAAAAACAGACCATTTTCTCTGTATGTAAAAGGGTGTATGAAAGAGAGGCCAATCTGCCTATTAGAAAATCTTCTTTTTATCCCGTTCTTCTTTTAAAATTTCAACCGCTTCTCTGAAGCGCATAGAGTGTACGATTTCACGCTCACGCAAAAAACGCAGGGAATCGTTTAAATCAGGATCATCCGAAATATCAATCAGCCATTGATACGTCGCCCGCGCCTTTTCTTCTGCGGCAATATCTTCGTATAAATCGGCAATCGGATCGCCCTTCGCTTGGATATAGCTCGCGGTAAACGGCACGCCCGCCGCATTATGATAAAAAAGCGCGCTGTCGTGATTGACGTAATGATCGCCAAGCCCGGCTTCACGCAGCTGCTCCGGTGTGGCGTCTTTTGTTAACTTATAGACCATGGTCGCAATCATTTCCAAATGGGCAAACTCCTCCGTACCGATATCTGTTAAAAGGCCGATGACCTTATCAGGAATCGTATAACGCTGGTTCAAATACCGGAGAGCCGCGGCCAGCTCGCCGTCCGCTCCGCCATACTGTTCAATCAAATACTTCGCCAGCGTCGGGTTGCACGTACTGACCTTGACAGGGTATTGCAGCTTCTTTTCATACACCCACATTCAGGCATTCCTCCTTATACTTGCCACGGCCATGGCCCTTTTCCCCAATCCCAATCCTTGCCCGCGGGGCTGTTGCCGAACTGCAGAAGCGGTCCGTAAGAGGATTCGAACTGTCTTTTTAAGTGCCTTGAATAGCCGGAATATTGATTGAATTGCTTCAGCGCATCTTCATCATGAGGATGTGTATTTAAATAAAGACTCAGCTCAACAAGCACAAAATCAGCAGCCTGTATTTGCTCAAGCTGACGATAATATTCGGCGTCAACCTTTTTTGCCATGTGCGTCTCCCCCTCGATAAGGGTTTTCATAAAAATCATAGAGACCCTTCCAAAGGGTGCCTTTCCTCAAAGCCTCCATCGGCGAAAACTGCTCCATATGCTCAGGCTGAAAGGTCATATAAAGGTTAGGGGGCGTTCTGTAATATTTCTTCCCTATGGGCGGACAGGGATCAAAACGGCTGTGAAAGGGCGTATATGATTTGACAGGCGTAAACGGCTGCATATCCTTCATTCCGGCTCCTCCTTTCTCAAAAACAATGACCTTAATAGGTATGAGGCAGGAGGCATGATTATGACTAAAACACGACTTAGCTTTTTCAATAAGAAGACCTTCGGAAGCGCCGAAGGTCTTTCTAGCATCTTCTTTATTTATAACCGTCTTTTCCCCAGTGGCCCATATGGTGGTGATGGTGGCCATAATGACCATCATGATGGTGGTGGTGATTATCCTTTCCAACATGGTGATGATGGTGATGAAGGTTATCTTTTCCATCATGGTGATAATAGTGATGATGTCCATCATTTTCATGGTGCATGTTCGGATAATTTACAGTTCCCGGAGAGCCTCCATAGCCGCCGCTTGGGTAACCACCGTACCCACCACCATATCCCGGATAGCCGCCGACTCCGCCATGTATGCCATGATCTGGGTAGCCTCCATACATGCCATAGCCCGGGTGGCCTGTGCTTTGCATGCCATAGCCCGGATAGCCAATACCAAAGCCCTGATAATGACCAAAACCAGGTCCGCCATACATATGTCTTGTATCAGTCATATTCACTCTCTCCTTCACATAGGTTACAGTCCAGAGTATGAGAATATCTTATAGATCGTATAGGCGGCCGCCTACATACAGCTAAAACAATTTCCAGGACAAAAAAAGCAGGCCATAACAGCCTGCTCACTCCTTACTCACCTAAATCAACGTTATGATATACCTGCTGAACATCTTCCAAATCTTCTAATGCATCAATCAATTTTTCAAACTGTTCCTTTGCATCATCCGGAAGCGTTACTTCACTTTGCGCAAGCATTGTCAGCTCCGCTACTGTAAATTCCTCGACACCCGCGTTTTTAAACGCCTCTTGCACCGCATGGAATTGATCAGGCTCAGCATATACGATCACGCTGTCATCCTCTTCTAAAATGTCACGTACATCAACATCCGCTTCCATCAGGATTTCAAGCGCTTCGTCAGCAGTTTTGCCTTCCACACCGATTACAGCCGTCGCATCAAACATGTAAGCAACAGATCCGCTCACACCCATGTTTCCGCCGTTTTTCCCGAACGCCGCACGCACTTCCGGCGCCGTACGGTTTACATTATTCGTCAGCGCATCAACGATAATCATTGATCCGTTCGGCCCGAAGCCCTCATAACGAAGCTCATCGTAATTCTCTTCCGCTCCGCCCTTCGCCTTCTCGATCGCACGTTCAATGATGTTTTTCGGCACGCTGTAAGTCTTCGCACGCTCAAGCACAACCTTCAGCGCCTGGTTGGATTCCGGATCAGGCTCGCCCTGTTTCGCCGCCACATAAATCTCACGGCCAAACTTCGCATAAATCCGACTCGTATTTGCGTCCTTAGACGCCTTCTTCTCTTTAATATTGTTCCACTTACGGCCCATGATGTTCCACTCTCTTTCATATATATCAATCTAAATACTGTTATTCACTTTATCCATTATACCTCAAATGGTTTGGTTGTTTCGAGTGTCTTGCGTTAGAAATAGAAGGAATGCCGCGATGTGGAAAATGGAACGTCTTCCGTAAAGCAAGAAAAAGCCCTAGCTAAGGGCTTTCTTCTGATCACTAAGTTTGTAAGGGGAATGATCGATAAACGTCGTATTTCGATCTGTTGATTCCTTAAATCCGCCGGAGTTTGTCAGGGTTGGAAACGACATGCTTCCGAAAACTAGAGTAACAGCCAGACACATCATCACTTTTTTCTTAATAGGCATATAAACACTCTCCTTTTAGAATATCTTCTTGGGCTTTTAGCACTTTCCGATAAAACGCAGCAGCTTGTTCAAAGTGACAGCTGCTTTCAAAAACAGCGGCAGCACTCCGGGCACATGCTTCAATGTACGCGTGCAGGTTCTTTTTTTCGAAATAGCTTAAAAGATCATGAATTTTTCGTTCATCAACAGTCTCCTTGTACACGGCCTGCAAGAACAGAAACAATTCTTTATAAAATTTGTGAGAACGTGCTGTGATATGGTCTAATCCTTCCTCTATGAACTGAAACGCCTTCTGTGTTTGGCCCGCTTTACATAATGTCCAGCTTAACCCAAACAAGACTTTCGGAAGCAGTTCAGGGACTTTCTCTCTGCTTACTTTCGCCGCTTTTTGGAAATGTTCTACAGCCATCTGATCGTCTCCTGATCTGTCATAGCTGTTTGCAATGTTCAATAGAGAAATGGCGATAAACCTGTCATTTTGAATGTCCATTGCCAAATCTAGCGCCGCCTCTAAATGCGGGAGCGCTTTATCATAATGTTTGAAATCATCATAGTTGCCGGCTATCACAAACAAGCTTTGTATCGTTCTAATGCTGTATAGAGGATGGTTTTGATAAATGTCCAAGGCTTGAAGAATATGATGCATCGACACATGGGTTTGCTTCATGTGATAATACGCTTCTGCCACTTTAAAATGGAATTCGGCTTTCTCAATATCATCTGACACAACCGGCAGTTCTTTCTCCGCCTCGCGATAATATCCGATCGCTTCCACATATTCTTTTTGATCAAATTCATACATGCCGCGGAAAAACAAAGAGTAATATTTCAAAAGGCCTGTGAGTTTTTTCTGAGGGGTCTCAATCGTTTCAAGAAGCTCTGTCACTGTAGGGCGATTCCCGTATGTTTGTCCCGGCTCCAAATAATCAAGCATCAGCTGGTGACGAAAACACATCAGAGAATAATAGATCAGCAAATCCTGGTCTTCTTCCATCTGCTGAATGTCCTGCTCCACCTCTGCTTTCAGAATCTCAGCATCCGGAACACTGAACTGGCGAATCATTTTATACCATTCATTAATCTTAACACCTACACGCGAAGACGGTATGGCTTGACTCAACGGCTTCCCTCCTTCTCTATGAGATATGTCATATTCTATCAATCCCAAATTTTGAAAACAACAAAGAAGGAAGAAATTGTTTTTTCATCCTGTCAATTTGTTTTTCTTCGTAAAAAAGAACCCTTTATCCAAGGGTCTTTGTCATTCTATTTCATATACGTATTCACGAGCTCGTAACAGCGCTGATTCTTCGTTTTACTTGTTCTAAAAAAGCAAATACGTCCTTAGCAGGCATCAGGTTTTCCAGCAATTGAATGACATTCTTTTTCCCCACAATTAACTCCTGATCTTTTAACATTACAGGCGTTTCCTTAAACACATGCCAAGGATAAAATAACCTGAGAAAAGGATCTGAAAAATAAATCCCTTTGTCTGTTAATGTGATGCCATCTGTTTGCTTCACGGGAAAAGTACTCCAGAAGGAGATCATCTCCTGATCTTTAGGAATATGCAGCCGTTTTCTCAATCGTACCTCTCTCTTTTCAGATATCTCGTTACCGACCAGTAGCCCATTGGTCAAACCGAACATCTTGTCATGGCTGTTCTGAAACAAAATACTGATTTCCCTCAATTCACTGGCAGAAACAGATACATGATCTATCCGGGGTTCCGTAAGCAAATCCAAGCCATTTTCACTAAGAAATTGCTGAATTATCCTCAACAGCTCTGCCAACAGATCCGCGGGATATGAACTGAAGCCGACATCAAAAACCTCTACTCCATCAAACCAAATCTCATAATCATCCGTCGATTTAATCGATTGGATATCAGTGAATGCTTCCCAAGTCACACATCCCTCTTGTTCTCCAAATCTCTTCCAGTACAATCCCTTACTCGTAAACATAACAAAGCTTTTCGCTTTACTTCCCATGGAACAATTCAGTAAGGCCGTCACCGTTTCTTTCTTCGATAACGGGAATAACTCACACGCATATGTCAAAAGCTCCTCAGGGACAAATCCGGTAAAGAACTTATCTTTTTGATACATTGAACACAAATCACTCAAATATGAACCACCCATTGCTTCATCGTCCTCCTTTTGGTTCATATACGCGTACTTTGAATGAAAGTTTCATAGAATTTCGACACTGTTATCAGCAAAGATCAACTCTTGAACAAAAAAGAAAAAGACGCTAAGAGCTTTCACTTTAATCAACCACAACAAAATCCTGAACCTTCACCTGTTCCTCAGGCAAATCAAACTGATAAAGCATCTCCTTAGAATGGATATCAAACACACCCACGTATCCGCCGATGCCCTTTTTATGCTCTTCCTGGGCAACTATATACAATAGATTCCCCTTAAACTTCGCTTCCATATAAGGGAAATTCAAACTATATGTATGAAAAGAAAATTCCTTCCCATACTCCAGCAAGTTCGCCTCACCCTCTTTGTCTTCGTACGTAACGTAAAAACTTCCGCTTTCTTTGTCATAGTATACGGTATCAGCGTATTCAAGATCATCAGGATACGGAATATATGTCGTTTTCCATGTCCCTTTTTCAATCACAGTCAATTCATGCTCCGAGCTCGCAACAATAAATTCCTTCGAGTCTGCGAATTGATCAGCGTATGAGGCTAAGCTCAGGGTCTCAATCATTTCCTCTGTTTTTCTGTCAATCACGTAAATAGACATGCTTTGAATGATATAAATATAGTTCTCATCACTGGCCCCCATCGTGACAAGCGAAGGCAAGGTAAGGGTATATTCCTTTTTCGTTTTTCTGTCGTTTATGTGGATCTCATTTCCCGTCGTATCAACATTATAGGCCTTAACAGTAACAGAGACATCCTTCCCCTCATACCAAAACGCAAATGTATCTGACAGCGGATGCTCTTTGATCACATCCTTCTCCAGCGTGTAGTAAAAAGGCTCGTGTTCCGCCAATAATACAAGTTCTGTTGATGCATAAGATTTCGTTTGAATATAAGGCACATCCGCCACCTTAAACGTACGCCTGTTAAACCGTTCGCCTGTAGAGGTTGAAACCAGCACGCTTTCTTTTATGAAAGGATTGGAGTAGATAAAAAAGATGCGGTCTTCTTCGGGGTGGATGGCGGAAGATTGGACAGGAATACTGTCTTTATTGCGTAACTGAACATACAGAACAAACAGGATGACACATACCATTAAAACTAATAAACCAAATGTAATCCGTTTTTTCGTCATCAACATGCTCCTTAAAAAACAATATAGAATACAAACTTCCAAAAAATGTGTAGCAATCAATATCATTTCGACCATGTTTCCGCCAATCCCTCCACGAATAAAGACACATGCCAAATGACTCATTTTTCCACCAAAACACGTTCTCACCCCCACCTTATCCCGACCCGTGGTAAAATTTTGATATTGAGCGAACAAAAGAAGGGAAATGGTCATGAAAGTATTTGAAGCGAAAACACTGCTTTCGGAAGCGACAGACCGTGCAAAAGAGTACAAAGAACTAAGAACGCAAATGGTGAACTTGAGAAAAGCGTTAAAAAGCGTCGCTGATCTCAGTGACAGCGAATTCTCAGGAAAAGGCGCCAGCAACATCAAAGCCTTCTACCACGACCACGTCGGCGTCACCGACCAATGGATCGACTACATCGACATGAAAATCGCATTTTTCAACAGCATCGCCGGAGCCGCCGAGGACAAAGGCCTCTCTGACGCATACATCGAAGAATCCTTCCTGGAGCATGAACTGGAAAATGCGCACAAAAAATCGAAATCCATCATGTCTGAACAGAAAAAAGCGATGAAAGATATCTTAAACGATATCGACAACATCCTCCCGCTCAACTTGTTTTCAACAGAAACCTTCAAAGATGAGCTGGCTGATGCCAACGACAAACGCAAAAAAACACTGGAAAAATTGGACGCCTTGGACGAAGACCTGAAGACAGAATACGCCATGTCAGAACCAAACGAACAATTCATTAAGTCCGACTTCCAAAAACTCCAAGAAGCAACGGGCAAAGGCAAAAACGCCACACCCATCCACTACAACGCCAAGGCGTACCGTGAGAGTGACATACACAAGAAAAAAGGCGACATTGAAAAGCGGACTGAGGCTTACTTGAAGATTAAGAAAGAGGAAGCGAAGGAACGCGAGATTGAAAAATTAAAAGAAAGACTGAAAAACTACGATTATGCGGATGCCGATGAATTCTACGAAATGGCAAAAACTATTGGATATGAGAACCTTACAGAGGATCAGCAAAGGTATTTCACACAGATTGAAAACACGCATGAACTCACGGAGGGTTTCAAAGGAGTCGGTGTCGGTCTTTATGATGTTGGAAAAGATACTGTAATTGGTTTAAAAGATTTAGCTGTCGGTACCTGGGAATTCTCCCAACTCTCTGATAAGCAAAAAGTTGCCACAACAATTAGTACTGTGTTGAATACACCTTCATATGCTAAAATCATATGGCAAAACATAGCTGATTCATGGAATGATAAATTTATTAACGGTGATACCTATTCAAAGGCACACTACGTTACATATGTGGTTGGAAACCTTGTTGGGCTAAAAGGTATAGGATCTGCTGTGAAAGTATCTAGTAAGATCGCCAAAACTGGTGTAACCAAGGTAGATAAAGTTTTGGAAGCTGGAGAAAAATCAGCTACTAAACATGTAAAGGCAAGAATTGAAAAAGGAAAAGTTTTTATCAATTCCTTACCTAAAAATAAGTATGAACCTGCACTTGTTGGAATAGCACAAGACTTTGAAAATACTTACAACACAAAAAACATTCCACTTTTAAAAAGTATTATTGAAGATCAAAAGTCCAGTGTGTTATTTAAATCATCAAATAATATTAGTAATACTGTCAAGAAAAGCAATGAAATAGCGCTTCCGAAAGTTCAGACTTATGAACAAGCTAGAAACCAAGCTCTTAAAATTATTGGTGATCTTGGCCCAGATTCGCAACCAGTTATCGGAGATTAGGAACTAGTGCTGGTGTAGGTAAAGTTATTGGCAGAAGATCTAGTGACAGAAAAGTAAGATGGCGTTTAGATTTTGATCATGAAAAAGGCCCACATATAAATGTCGAAGATTTTAGAGAAGGAAAAAAAGGAAATTCCAAAAAATATTATATTCCTTTTGAAGGTGATGAAAACACCTTCATATCATTACTTAAACATCTTAACAAATAACGAGGTGGAAATTTTGGACTTATTTGAAGAATGCATCGAAGCCCTTAAAGATCCTAAAGAAATTTTATCAGATGAGCTAACCGAACAATACTTTGAGACACTAAACAATAAATTCCCGATAACCAGTTGGGCTAGAATTGATTGGGACAAAGTACCTCAAAAAGAAAGTATAGAAACCTATGATGATCTATATAATTGGTTAAAGTCTCAAGGGATTGTAGATACAACCATTAATCTTCTATGGAATCCATCGGATGTTCCTGTTGTGAGGACTACATTAGAGAATGCATTAGAAGTGCTAGATGACGTACTTGCTGTAGGTTCAGATACTTTTATGTACAGCGACCACGGTTTTGTTATTGAATTTTTCCATGATGGTGAGATCACAATCGGGAGAACTGAATAGTAGTAAGCTACTTCAGCTAAAATTTAAAAATGGCACACTCCAGCTCTGCTTAATAAATCTAAGCCCTCTTAATTGAGGGCTTTAGATTTATCTCATCTCACTTTATAAAAGGAGCAACATTTTGACAGTAAGAAGAGAATTAATAAAACAAATTAATTTAACAATCACACCAATAAAAACAAACAATCAAAAGAATCCAACTCCAATGGTGAAAAACATATTAAAAAGATACGAAGAGGCAAAAGAATTTATCCTTCAATCATTGGATGGAAAATTCGAAGAAGACCTCTCTAAAGTTAGAAATAAACTAGACACTTTGACAAGAGCATACCTAGAATCAGCTAGCGACTACATGAATCCAATGCTCAGAGAAATGCATAAAACTGAAAAGCTCTTAAAAAAGTATGATGAAACTGATAAGTCATAATCACCGCAATCTAAAATTCAAAAATTGAGATTGCACTAACCCACACAAAACCAAATATAACACCCAAACTCCCTTTTTCGGACTGCACCGAAAACTTTTTTTACGGTCTCTCAACCCCTTCCTATTAAATTTCTGTATTGATAAAATTTACATAAATAGTGAGAAGAGGAAGGGTGAGGAGTTTAGGCACGATTTCGTCTCCGCACGTTGGAATGGAAATTAATGAGTGGAACCGGCATATTCAAAAGTTTAATGTGACTGACGCTGAAATGCTTAAAACTGAGATCGAACGGGACATTGACATCATGGAAGAAGACCAAGACCTCCTGCTTTACTATCAGCTCATTTCATTTCGCCATCAGCTTATGATCGACTATGTGATTCCATCTGAAGGAAACTAAATGGAGTTATCAGATTATTCAAGAGAATTGAAGGCAGCAACAGAAAAATGGAGAAACTCGTTGAATACTACTATTACTTTTTCCAAGGGATGTATGAATTCAAAGAGGGCAATTTCTTAAGTGCCATTACATTCTATCAAAAAGCGGAAAACACAATTCCCTATATTCAGATGAAATTGAGCGAGCGGAATTTTATTTTAAAATGGCTGAAGTGTTTTATCATATGAAACAAACCCACGTATCCATGCACTATTCTTCCCAGGCGTATAACATTTATAAAACGCACGACCTTTACTCAGTCCGCCGCATACAATGCCATTTTGTAATCGCAGGAAACTACGACGATTTAGAAAGTCATGAAAAGGCGTACGCTTCGCATGTAAATTCAACGATGACCTATTTAAAATCATGTTTGAAGGATTAAAGGAGCTGTTTATCAAAAAAGGAGAAGCGTCCATTTTATTAAATGTTTTTAACAAATTAGAGACATCCAAATAATATCCTTATATGGAAGAGTTAGAACTATTAGCCGCAAAGTTTTATACTAAAATTGGTCAGATGGATGATTCTGTTATCTGTTTCAAAAAGATGGTTCATGCCCGCAAACAAATTCAGAGAGGGGATTGTTTGTATGAAATTTAAACTGACTTTGTGCGCTGTAATTGCTTTGATCGGTGTAAGCTTTATCGGTTCTTCCTTAGGAAATGAAGTAAATGTGGCATCCAGAAACATGACAAGCAAAGCTGCAAACGATTCAACGAACTCCCTAGCAGACAAAGCCATCTTTGACATGGAAATGACGATTGCAGAAAACGAAACGCTCGGTTAAGGACAAGACGCAGCTTAGGCTGTGTCTCTTTTTCTGAAGAAATAGGTGACAAGGTGATAGAATGTTGATGTTCAAGATGCTGATCAACTTCCGCTTGAAATCCACAAAACGATGACCTCACTTGAGTGGCATATATCTAAAATTAGTGATCTAACTATAAAATTATTCAAGAAAAACCATGAAGTTTAGCCTTTCCAGTTATAACAATCAAAAAAGGCACCCAACCCCCAAGGGTTAGTTGCCTTCTCTAAGTTTAAGCACAGCCACACACTCCACATGATTCGTATGCGGAAACATATCCACAGGCTGCACTTCGCGCGTCGCATACCCGCCATCCTCCAGCACCCGCAAATCTCTTGCAAGCGTGCCAGGATTACAGGACACATACACCACCCGCTTCGGTTTCATCTCCACAATTGTCCGCAGGAGGGCTTCGTCGCAGCCTTTTCTTGGCGGGTCGACGACTAGCGTATCTGCCGTGATACCTTCTTTATACCACTTTGGAATTACGGTTTCCGCTTCACCGACCGCGAACTCAGCGTTTGTGATACCGTTTAATTCTGCATTTCGTTTGGCATCTTCAATCGCTTCCGGCACAATTTCTACACCGTACACTTTTTTCGCCTGCTTTGCCAGAAATAGAGAAATTGTTCCGATGCCGCAGTAGGCGTCAATGACGGTTTCTTCCCCTTGAAGCTCAGCGTACTCAAGCGCTTTGTCGTAGAGCACTTTTGTCTGCTCTGGGTTGACCTGATAGAACGATCTGGCGGAGATGGCGAATTTGACGTCTCCGATGAGGTCGTAGATGTATTCTTCGCCCCAGATGACGTTTGTTTCGTTTCCGAAGATGACGTTTGTTTTGTTCGGGTTGATGTTTTGCACGATGGATTTGACGTGCGGGAATTGCGCTGTGATGTCTTCGATGATCTTCGCTTTGTGCGGGAAGTCGTTTGTTCTTGTGATGAAGACGATCATCATTTCGCCCGTAACAACGCCGTATCTGACCATGATGTGGCGGAGCCAGCCTTTGTGGCGTTCTTCATTGTAGGCTTTGACACCGTATTTGGCGCAAATGTCTTTGACGGCTTGGACGGCTTCGTCGTTTTTGGATTGCTGGATCAGGCAGGCGCTCATGTCGATGATGTCATGGCTTCTTTGCTGATAAAATCCGGCGACGAGTCCGCCTTCCCGTTCTCCTACCGGCACCTGTGCTTTGTTTCTATAGTTCCATGGGTCTTCCATGCCGAGTGTCGGGTGCACGGTGACGTTTGAAAGGTCCAGCTTGCCGATGCGTTCTAAGACGTCTTTGACTTGTTTCTGTTTAAACAAGAGTTGGCCTTCATAGGTCATGTGCTGAAGCTGGCAGCCTCCGCATTGTTTGTAAATCGGACACGGGGCTTCGGTTCTGTGCGGGCTTTCTTCCTTCAGCTCAATCAGGCGGCCGAAGGCGAAGCCTTTTTTGACACGTGTGACTTTGATTTGGGCTTTTTCCTCCGGCAGGGCGTTCGGCACGAAGATCGGGAAGCCTTGGACCTTTGCGACGCCCGCTCCTTCATGTGTCAAATCCTCAAATGTCACATCGTAGTATTCGTTTTTTTCAACTGGGGGTTTCATTTTCATGTATGTTCACCTCTTGTTTTAAGCGAAAGAAAAACTTGGCCTATTCAAGCCAAGTTTCAGCGTGTAGGCAAACCTTCGCATTCTTTGTCAATCCTGTGCTTCGGTGCTCACGTAAAAAGACCAGCGGCTAAAAACTAGAGCATCCTGCTCAAACGCCGCTGTCACCGCATCCTGCGGAAGTACGCTCCAATGCTCGTCCTTCCTAGACTTCAAAGGTTTTCAATCACGCTGAAAAGATGACAAAATCCTAAAACGAAAACTGTTTTAGGATTTTGTCAACATTCTGAGCTTGGCTTACAAAGCCAAGTTTTAGTCATCCAGCTGTTCCGCTTTCTCCTTCGGCATGACGACGTGAATGTGTCGATACAGATTCACGAATTCGCCCGGCAGCATGCCGCCGTACTCGCCGTCCAGGTTCAGCTGCATCTTTTCTGATACATTGACTTTCACGCGGTTCGCTTTTGTATAAATAATGTGCTGGTCGTTGATGTGTTCGCCGCGGAGCGCCATCGTGGCGACCCTGATAAATTCAGCAAGGTTTGCTTTCTTTAATATCATCAAATCAAACATGCCGTCATTCAGGCTGGAATCCGGCGCGAGCTTTTCGAACCCGCCGACGGAATTTGTCAGCGTGACCAAAAACAGCATGATTTCACCTTGAAACAGCTTGCCGTCATATTCAATCTCGACTTCTGTCGGACGAAGTGAAGGCAGCATTTCCATTCCTTTTAAATAATAAGCAAGCTGGCCTAGCATTGTTTTGAGTTTGCTTGGCACGTCGTACGTCAGCTCCGTCAGACGGCCTCCTCCGGCAATATTGATAAAATACTGGCCGTTGACCTGTCCGATGTCAATCGGGCGGGCGACGCCGTTAATGACCGTATCTGCCGCTTTTAAAATATCCTCGCGCGGAATGCCGAGCGCTCTGGCAAAGTCGTTCGTTGTGCCGACAGGAATCACACCGAGTGTCGGCCGGTTGTCTAAAGGCGCAAGCCCGTTGACGACCTCGTTGATCGTTCCGTCTCCGCCTGCCGCAATGATCAGGTCAAACTCACGCAATGCCGCTTCCTTGGCAGCGTGTGTAGCGTCTCCTGCGCATGTCGTCGCATGGGTGGAGGTTTCATAGCCGGCTTGTTCAAATTTTTGCAGGACCTGGGCAAGATGCTTTTTAAAGATCTCCCGTCCTGAAGTCGGATTGTATATTATGCGTGCACGTTTCATTATCTCATCATCCTACTTAAGAGTATCCGATCCATTTTTACACTAACAACCTTTAATTATACTATGAGTTAAAAAAATCGCAACAAAATGTACATAATCTTACAGGTGAAAACGCACAAAAGCTCAAAACTGATTCTTGTTTTGAGCTTTTGTCATCCTTAACATTCTTTCAGCTTGATTGAAAACCCTTGTAGTCTAGGAAGGGGGAGCATTGGAGCGGAGCGAATGTAAAATTCGTGAGCACCGACGCGCAGACCTGACAACGAATGCGAGGGTTTTTCAACAAGCTGAAAGCCCCAGCAGAGCTGAGGCTTTTAGTTTTTTTACTCTTCTTCCGTTCCCGGTTTTTTCTTGCGGAACTTCGCCAATACTTCATATACGATTGGCACGATCAAGAGCGTCAGAAGCGTTGAACTGATCAAACCGCCGATAACCGTGACGCCGAGTCCTTTTGAAATGACCTGGCTTCCGCCTTCGAAGCCGAGGGCTAATGGAATCAAGGCACCGATTGTCGCAATGGCTGTCATCAGGATCGGACGGAGTCGTGTAGAGCCGGCTTCCAAGAGCGCTTCTCTCGTAGACAGGCCTTCCGCTTCCTTATGAATCACGCGGTCAATTAAGACAATCGCATTCGTGACAACGATACCGATCAGCATGAGCATACCGATCATGGCGTTCAGACTGATCGTTTCACCTGATACGTAAAGTCCGACCAGGGCACCGATGACTGTGAACGGCAATGAGAACAGAATCGCAAATGGCGCTAGTGCTCCGCCGAAGGTAATCACGAGCACAAGGTAAACGATCGCTATTGCTGCCAGCATCGCTAAACCGAGCTTCGTGAAGGAATCAGCGATATCCGCTGATACGCCGCCTGTGTCAATCGATACGTTATCAGGATGGTCTAGCTTATCGATTTTCTTCTGGATAGCAGTTGATACGGCTGTGACGTTGTCAGATGTAACCTCACCTGTGACATCCGCATAGACTTTTCCGTCACGTTTTGACACGGTATCTGATGTTGATCCTTCCTTCACTTTTGCCACATCGCCGATTTTGACTTCCTGGCCAGTCGCGGAAGTGATCTTTTTATTCTCTAAATCTTTCACACTCTTATACTCGTCTTTTTCTGTCTTAATGTTCACATCAAGCTCTTTGCCGTCTTTTTTCACAGTTGTGAGCGGTTCTTGTGATGTTTGTGACATTAAGGCCTGAGAAATTTGAGACGCAGTTAAACCGAGTTTGCTTAGTTTTTCTTGGTCAGCGACAAATGTGTACTCATCATATGTGCTGGAAAGGCCTGAATTTACGTTTTTCAGATCCTTTTCATCTTTCATGATTTTTTCAATGTCTTTAACCGTGTCTTTAATATCGTTTTCAGAATCGCCATACACATAGTATGTTAATTGGTTGTTATTGCCTGAAGAGCTGAAGTCCTGTGACTTCCATTCTCCGCGGTCAGATTGCTTTTGGATTTCCTTCAGAACGTTATCTTTTTCTTTATCAAAGTCAGGTGTGTCGCTTTCATATTTGATATAGAATAACGCACCGTTAGAATCTCCTCCGGCAAGCGGGCTGCCAGAGCCTAATGAATACTGAACCGTATCGACATGCTTGCGGTCAAGCAGGATTTTTTCTGCTTTTTCAGCTTCATTTTCGGCTTCTTTTTTCGTTTCACCCGGTTCTGGGCTGTATGTGAGCTGCATCGTTTTTTCTTCCTCGGACGGCAGGTAGCTGGCACCGATTAGCGGTACAAGGAACAAGCTTCCAAGGAGCATCAGAACAGCGATGATAGACGTGATCCATTTGTGGCTCAGCGCCCAGTTCAATACTTTTTTATAGATGTTTGCAAGTCTGCCAGGTTTGTGTTCTTTCGCTTTAATCGGCGCGCCCGTTAATGATTTTTTGAACAGGCTGTGTGCGAGCATCGGCACAAGCGTGATTGAAATCACCAGGGATGCGGCAAGCGCAAAAACAATCGTTAAGGCAAATGGAATAAACAATTCACCGATTTGTCCGCCAACAAGTGCGAGCGGCAGGAATACCGCGATTGTCACGATCGTCGATGACATGATCGGTTTAAACATTTCCTTCGTCGCTTCACGAACCAATGCTTTTCCGCGGAGCGGCTCATCTTTGAGTCTCATGCGGCGGTAAATGTTCTCGATGACAACGATGGAGTCATCGACTACACGTCCGATGGCAACGGTCATTGCGCCGAGCGTCATAATATTCAATGTGATATCAAGCTGCTGCAGCACAAGGAGTGCGATCAGCAATGATAATGGAATTGAAACAACAGAAATTAATGTTGATTTGATATCTCTTAAGAATAAGAGAATAATCACAATCGCAAAAATAGCACCGAAGATGGCTTTGCTTAACATCGTGTCAACTGACTGTGTGATCGGCTCCGCCATGTCGAGAGTTGCGCTGTAATTGAAGCCTTTATGGTCTTCTTTGAACTTCTTCAGCTCAGCTTTGACATTGTCGGCAACCTCTACCGTATTCGCATCGTTTGCTTTGACGATGTTGATGCCGATGCTGTCTTTGCCATTTGTGCGTGAAACGGATTCAGCTTTTTTCACATCTTTAATTGTGGCAATGTCAGAAAGCTTGACCGTCGGCACTGCTGTGCTTGCGCTTTGCTGCGCCTGTGCTGCCGCTTGTGCGCTTTGGGCTGCCTGTGCACTCTGCGCCGCCGCTTGAGATGCTGCGCTGCTGCCTGCACTTGAAGCTGATGCCGTCGGGATTCTCATATTCTTCAAATCTTTAATTGTTTCAATATCGCCGCTGACGACGACAGATTTTTCTTCATTTCCGAATGTGTACAATCCAAGCGGAGTTGTCACATCTGAACCTTGAATCACTTTCTTCACAGTATCTTCATCAAGGCCGTATTCCTTCAGTTTGTCTTCTTTGAAAGAGAATTCAACCTCTTCCACCTGCTGGCCCGATACTTGGACGGACGCAACGCCTTCTATGCCTTCAAGTTTAGAAACGAGGCTGTCCTCCACTTGTTTCGTCAGCTCTTGCAGGTTATCTTTATCACTGGACACGCTCAGCGTCAGAATCGGGAATGAGTTCAAGCTGTAGCGTGAAATCTCCGGATCTTTCGCGTCATCAGGCAGGTTGACGTTTTCTAACGCTTCAGCTGCTTCTGTTTTCGCTTTGTCCATATCTTTCTCATAATCATATTCAATCATGACCGACGATGCGTTTTCATAGGACGTCGAAGTCACAACACTGACACCGTCCAAGTTCTGCACGGCTTGTTCAACCGGTTTGGTCACTTCATCAGCCACTTGGCTTGGTGTCGCACCCGGATATGTCGTGCTGATCGTCAAGTAAGGCATGTTCACGTCAGGAATAGACTCTTGCTTCATATTCATACCCGCATACAAGCCGGCTGCCGTTACAATAATCGTCATCAGCCATACGGCGAATTTGTTTTTCAGAACGAAATTAATAACGTGATTCATCATATCCTCCATTACATTTTTTATTGACTGACTGGTCATTCTATATAATACTAAACGTTATAACGCAACAACGTCAACTCATATACCAGAAAATTTTACTAAATTTTTCAAGGATTAAGGGGAAGCACGTCATGAATGAAAAAAAAGAGAGAATCATAAAAACCAGCATTCGTTTATTTGCGAAAAAAGGATTCGCAGCTACGACGATCCAAGAAATCGCCAGTGAATGCGGCATTTCGAAGGGCGCTTTTTATTTGCACTTCAAATCGAAAGAAGCGCTGCTGTTATCTGCCTGTGAATATTATATCGGTATGTCTATGAACAAAATGAAAAATATAGAAGAAGATCTCGCCGGAAAGCCCCCTAAGGAAGTGTTAAAAAAGCAAATTGGCGCTCAATTTGAGGATTTTCGCGATCATAAAGATTTTATCGTTCTTTTGCTTACCGAAAATATCATTCCGGAAAATCAAGAAATCAAGCAATACTTTTACAAAGTAACCATGGAGACGGATAAGCTGTACCGGAACGCCTTGCTGGTATCCTATGGCGAAGGAATCGAGCGGTATGTCGCAGATCTGTCCATCATGGCAAGAGGCATTGTGCATTCCTATATGAACGTGATGGTATTTAACGGTGAGCTTAATATCGATGCAGAAGAAATCTCAGCCTTTATTATTGAGAGACTGAATGATCTTGTACAGGGGCTGAGCCGTTCTGCACTCAATCCGATTGTATCAAAAGACATTTTCAACCCGATGCCTGCGGGAAAAGACCAGCTGCTTGAGGACATTCAGAAAGTGAAAGAAAACAGCACGCTGCCCGAGGATATCACCGTGTCACTTGATGTTATCGAGGAAGAATTGACTCAGGATAAACCGCGCAAGCCGATTATTAAAGGCATGCTGTCCAATTTGACCGGAACCAACGACAAAGAAGTTGAAAGGCTTCGGGCCCTCATCTCTGTCTTTATCTCAATTTGACCATAAAAAAAGCAGCCTCTAAGGGCTGCTTTTTTATTAGCGTTTTTTAATTTCTTCAAGCAGAATTTTGTTGACCATCGGCGGGTTGGCTTGTCCTTTGGACGCTTTCATAATCTGTCCGACTAGGAAGCCGATCGCGCGGTCTTTTCCGTTTTTAAAGTCTTCGATTGATTGAGGATTGTTGTCAAGCGCCTCAGTGACAAGCTTCAGAAGCACGCCTTCGTCAGAAATCTGAACAAGGCCTTTCTCTTTCACAATCTTCTCAGCGTCGCCGCCTTTTTCAATCAATTCTTTAAACACTTTCTTCGCGATCTTAGAAGAAATGGTTCCTTTTTCAATCAATTTGATCATGCCGGCAAGGCCTTCAGGTGTCAGGGCAACATCGGCAAGCTCTTTTTGCTCAGCGTTTAGGTAAGCTGACACTTCACCCATCAGCCAGTTAGACGCTTGTTTGGCTTCAGCGCCTTTTTGAACGGTTTCTTCGAAGAAATCAGCCATTTCTTTTGTCAGCGTCAGAACCATCGCGTCATATGCAGGCAAGCCAAGCTCTTCGATATAACGCTTGCGGCGCTCATCCGGAAGCTCAGGAATGCTTGCTTTTACGCGTTCCTTCCATTCATCATCAATGTAGAGCTCGACTAGATCCGGCTCTGGGAAGTAACGGTAGTCGTCAGATCCCTCTTTGACACGCATAAGAATGGTTTTCTTCGTTGCTTCATCATAACGGCGAGTTTCTTGCTGGATGACGCCGCCGGAAAGAAGAACCTGCTCCTGGCGTTTTTCTTCATGCTCAAGGCCTTTTTGAACAAACGCAAAGGAGTTCAAGTTTTTTAATTCTGTTTTTGTGCCGAATTCCTCTTGGCCGATCGGACGAAGAGAGATATTGGCGTCACAGCGAAGTGAGCCTTCTTCCATTTTACAGTCAGAAACGCCTGTATACTGGATGATGGATTTCAGCTTTTCAAGATACGCGTACGCTTCTTCCGGCGTGCGGATATCCGGCTCTGATACGATCTCAACAAGCGGCGTTCCTTGGCGGTTGAAGTCAACAAGAGAATAGCCGTCGCCTGTGTGTGTCAGTTTTCCGGCATCTTCTTCAAGGTGAAGGCGCGTGATGCCGATGCGTTTTGTTTTTCCGCCGACTTCAATTTCGATCCAGCCGTTTTCGCCGATTGGCTTATCAAATTGAGAAATCTGATACGCTTTCGGGTTGTCAGGATAGAAATAGTTTTTGCGGTCAAACTTCGTATCCGTTGCGATCTCACAGTTGAGCGCCATAGCGGCTTTCATTGCGAATTCAACGGCTTCTTTGTTCAGAACAGGCAGGACGCCCGGATATCCGAGGTCAATAACGCTTGTCTGCGTATTCGCCTCCGCGCCGAATGGCGTTGGAGAGCTTGAGAAAATTTTTGATTTTGTTTTTAACTCAACGTGGACTTCAAGTCCGATTACCGTTTCAAAGTTCAATTCTTTTCACCCCTTACAGTTCAGGTTTTGCTTTATGATGGTCTGTCGCTTGTTCAAATGCATGAGCAACGCGGTATACAGTGCTTTCATCAAAGTGTTTTCCGATGATTTGCAGGCCGAGCGGAAGTCCGTCTGCTAATCCGCATGGCACGCTGATTCCCGGTACGCCGGCAAGGTTGACCGGAATCGTTAAGATATCGTTTGCGTACATTGTGAGCGGATCCTTCGTGTTTTCACCGATTTTAAACGCAGGTGTCGGTGTAGTCGGTCCAACAATAACATCATATTTTTCAAATACGTCCTCGAAATCCTTCTTAATCAACGTACGCACTTTTTGCGCTTTTTTGTAGTACGCATCGTAGTAGCCTGAGCTTAAAGCAAACGTTCCGAGCATGATGCGGCGTTTGACTTCATTTCCGAAACCTTCAGCGCGCGTTTGCTTGTAAAGGTCGATCAGGTTATCCGCGTTGTCTGTGCGGTAGCCGTAACGGATGCCGTCAAAGCGTGCAAGGTTCGCTGACGCTTCAGAAGATGACAGCAGGTAATATGTCGCAAGCGCGTATTTACTGTGCGGAAGAGACACTTCTTCCCATGTAGCGCCGAGACCTTCAAGGACTTTCAGCGCTGCCAGGACAGATTCTCTCGCTTCTTTGCCGACACCTTCACCAAGGTATTCTTTCGGAACGGCGATTTTCAGTCCTTTGATGTCGCCAGTTAATGAAGAAAGAAAATCAGGCACGTCCACATTTGCACTCGTGGAGTCCATTTTGTCTACGCCGGAAATCGCTTGAAGTAAAAACGCGTTATCCTCAACCGTACGTGTAATCGGCCCGATTTGGTCTAATGAAGACGCAAATGCGACCAGACCGTAACGAGATACACGTCCGTATGTAGGTTTTAATCCGACAACGCCGCAGAAAGATGCCGGCTGACGGATGGAGCCGCCTGTGTCAGATCCAAGAGAAAACGGAACTTCTCCCGCAGCAACCGCAGCCGCAGATCCGCCGCTTGAACCGCCGGGAACTGTTTCTAAGTTCCAAGGGTTTTTCGTCAGCTTGTAAGCTGAGTTTTCGGTAGATGATCCCATGGCGAATTCGTCCATGTTCAGTTTTCCGATTGTGACCGCTTCAGCGTCTTGAAGGCGCTGAACGACAGTAGCGTCATAGATCGGATCAAAGTTTTCGAGAATTTTGCTGGAGCATGTTGTGCGCAGCCCTTTTGTTACGATATTATCTTTTACGCCGATCGGCATACCGAAAAGAAGACCGTGCTCAGAACGCCCGTCAACCGCCTCATCAAGCTCCTTCGCGTATGCGCGCGCTCTTTCTTCATCTAATGCCAAAAAGGCTTGTACCTTATCATCAACCGCTTGGATGCGTTTATAAGATTCGTCAACCAGATCAGAAATCTTAATCTCTTTTTTATGTATGAGCTGTTTTAATTCTGTGATTTTATGATCAAATAATGACATTCTTGTGTCCCTCCTTTAGTCCAGAATTGATGGCACACGAATATAGCCGTCTTTATGGTCAGGCGCATTTTTCATGACATCCTCAACCGGAAGACCTTTACCCGCTTCATCTTCTCTCATGACATTTTTCATTTTCAGCACGTGAGTTGTAGGCTCCACATTGTCTGTGTTAACCTCATTAAGCTCCTCGGCAAATGAAATGATACTGTCGAGCTGTTCAGTGAACATTTTTGCTTCTTCTTCAGTAATTGCAAGTCTTGCAAGGTGCGCAACGTGCTTTACTTCTTCTATTGAAATTCGTGACATATGATCCACCTCCACATATTTCTCCGTTAAGTCATATAATACTGATCATATCAAAAACAAGCCCTTTAAAGCAACAAAACGCCTTGAGACAGGCCTGTGTTTTCGAAACAATACCCTATATATTTTATACTAAAATGAGGAGAAGGAGAAACGAAATATTTTTCTGAATATTTTTACTTTAATTATTTCTTGAAAGCGTTTTATTCTTTATTCCCTTCTAGGTTTGCAACGGTTTTCCCCGCTCATGATCAAGGTTTCATCGCTTGAATGGCCGGGAATACTTTGTTAGGTTAAGTTACCAAGTGCACCCGCAAAGGAATTTCTTTTGTTTTGCACTTACGCCAGGCTGCTTAACTGGCACCATCAATTTGAGAGGTGATGCAACATTATTAGAAATGAAGAGAGGGTAAAACGTGAGTATTGAAATTATTATATCTTTAGGAATTTACTTTATTGCCATGCTGTTAATCGGCTGGTATGCATTCAAGAAAACCACTGACATCAATGATTACATGCTTGGAGGAAGAGGCCTCGGACCATTCGTTACTGCTTTGTCTGCCGGTGCGGCCGATATGAGCGGATGGATGCTGATGGGTGTTCCCGGCGCGATGTTTGCGACAGGGCTGTCCACCTTATGGCTTGCTTTAGGTCTTACAATCGGGGCGTACTCAAATTACTTGCTGCTGGCTCCAAGGCTGCGTGCTTATACGGAAGCGGCGGATGATGCGATTACGATTCCTGATTTCTTTGATAAACGATTCCAGCATTCTTCATCACTGCTGAAAATCGTATCTGCATTGATCATCATGATCTTTTTCACATTGTATACCTCTTCCGGTATGGTATCTGGCGGACGGCTGTTTGAATCTGCTTTTGGTGCGGATTACAAATTAGGCCTGTTTCTGACCACCGCAGTTGTCGTGTTATACACACTGTTTGGCGGTTTCCTTGCTGTCAGTCTGACTGACTTCGTGCAGGGTGCGATCATGTTTGCAGCACTAGTGCTTGTGCCGATCGTTGCTTTTACCCATGTGGGCGGCGTTGCTCCGACTCTCCATGAAATCGGCGCTGTTAACCCACACTTATTGGATATTTTTAAAGGCGCGAGCGTCATTAGCATTATTTCCTATTTAGCCTGGGGCTTGGGCTACTACGGCCAGCCTCATATCATCGTCCGATTTATGGCGATTAAAAACATTAAAGATTTGAAGCCTGCACGCCGAATCGGTATGAGCTGGATGATCATTACAGTTCTAGGTTCCGTGCTGACGGGTTTAATCGGTGTTGCATACGCCCATAAATTCGGAGTTGCTGTAAAAGATCCGGAGATGATTTTCATTATCTTCTCTAAAATTTTGTTCCACCCATTAATTACAGGGTTCTTATTGTCAGCTATTTTGGCTGCCATCATGAGTTCGATTTCCTCACAGCTCTTAGTCACAGCAAGTGCTGTAACAGAGGATTTATACCGGTCATTTTTCAGACGAAAAGCTTCTGATAAAGAATTGGTCATGATCGGGCGATTGTCCGTCTTAGTCATTGCCGTTATCGCGGTACTCTTGTCATTGAACCCGAACAGCACCATTCTTGATTTGGTCGGATACGCTTGGGCCGGCTTCGGTTCAGCTTTCGGGCCTGCGATTCTGCTCAGTCTGTATTGGAAGCGAATGAACGAATGGGGCGCGCTTGCTGCCATGATTGTCGGGGCTGCGACCGTGTTAATCTGGATTACAACCGGCCTGGCAAAATCAACCGGTGTGTACGAAATCATCCCTGGGTTTATTCTCAGTATGATTGCCGGCATCATTGTCAGCATGATCACAAAACGTCCTGCAAAAGCCTCTTACCGATTATTCGGTGTCATGGAAAAGCTGTTAAAACGCAAAAAGTAAGCAATAAGCCATCAAGCGCAGCTTGGTGGCTTTTGTGCTCTTGTTTTGCTATAAATACTGTGAGAAAATCATATTTATTTAAAAACACCATAGAGAAGGGGGAAGTTGCTGTTGAGCTGGTATATTGATCCTGATATTTTATTGAAATTGGGCATTGCCACATTGATTGGCATGGTCATCGGGCTTGAACGCGAATTAAAAAATAAGCCGCTCGGATTAAAAACCTGTATTGTCATCGCAGTCAGCTCATGCATGCTGACGATCGTCAGTATTAATGCGGCATATCATTTCCCTAAATACTACCGCATCATGATGGATCCGCTTCGTCTGCCGGCACAAATCATCTCCGGCGTCGGGTTTATCGGAGCCGGTGTCATCCTGCGAAAAAGCAATGATGTCATTTCCGGCCTGACAACATCGGCCATGATCTGGGGGGCAGCGGGGCTCGGGCTTGCTACGGGAGCAGGTTTTTATAAAGAAGCGTTTGCCAGTCTTCTGTTCATCCTGATCAGCGTGGAATTTCTCCCATGGGTGGTCAGAAAAATCGGCCCCGACCGCCTGCAGGAAAAAGACATCCGCATCAGAATGTCACTTTCTGATAAAGACAAAATGACAGAGATTTTAAAAGAAATGAAAAGAAGAGATATCAAAGCACACTCCGTTCGGATCGACGACCTAGGCGAAAAGGATTTTCCAATTATGGAAGTGAAGGTCCGCGTCCATAAAAACAGATACACGACCGATGTCTACTATGACATTAAAGCCATTGAAGGCGTAGTCGGCGTGAAGTGTGATACATTATAAAAGCCAATGGGACTGGATTCCCATTGGCTTTTTCTATCTACACCAGTGCTGAAAAATCAAATGCTGTAATCGGCGTGCCATTCTCTATATCTCTTCTGAAACCGGCCAGCATTTCTTTTTCCTCTTCTCCTATTGTGTTAAGGTCAAACATCTGATGCAGCAATCCGTAAATCAGCATATGGCGAAGGCGGAGGAAATCAGGTATTATCATCAGCCATGCAGGGTCAAGCTCATTTTCCTCCCAGTACCCTTTCATAAAATGCGTCATAAATTCTTCTGTAAACGCAGCTTTATCATCATATGGCACAACAGGATACCACAGGACATTGTAGAGAAGAATGCTAATATCGTTAACAAACCAGTTGTAGCCGATATCATCAAAATCAAATGCCGTGATTTTGCCATGATCCCAGTTAAAATTGCCATGGTGCAGATCCGCATGCACCAAGCCGTAGCTGTCCTGGCTTTTCGGAAGCCTCCGCAGTTCATTCATCAAAGAATCGGCTTGCTGAAACACCTTTATCTGATCTTCAGGCACATATTTTCTCAGCTTTAATTGCTCCTCTTCATCCCATTCCTGTCTTTTGAAAGCGGGATTGCTCAATTTGTAGCTTTTTGTCAGGCTGTGCATGCTGCCTGTGTATCTGCCAAGCTCATAAAATAGCGTTTCATTCCAGTCCGATTCATCCACTTTTTGCCCCGGCGCTTTCTCATACACTCTCAATAAAAATGACCCGCCGTTTCCGTCCGGCACTGCTTCTACGTCTTTTCCGTTCAGCGACGGGAGCGGTTTGGCTACTGAAATTCCCCCTATTGCAAGGTGACGGAGCCATTCCATCTCTCCCATTATATAATCAGAAGATCTCCGAATCGTATGGGTAATCTTTAAAATATAAGGTTGATTGTCTTTCATACATTCATATACATAGTTTTCCGCATCAGCCAGAAAACGCACCTGATCTTTTGAGAAACCGTATCTCGCTGCAGCTTCTGCCAAAACCTGCTCTTCATGAAATATTTTTTTGATATCTTTATGCACGTCTAACATCCTTTCATTGCTATAGTTTTGATAATGATTGTTTTCACACGATTTCCAGCATCAACATACCTCCCCTTGATTTGTGTTTCGGCAGAAGTGAAAATAATTTCCCTTTTCCTGTTAATTGTAACATAAAAACCCTTGTGCCAATATGGCACAAGGGTTTTCTATCAGTCATAAATGTGAACAGTCGGCTCTTTATCTCCGGCATTGCGGATAATGACCGCTTCCTGTCCGTCTGAGGACGTGATATTGACTTCGACATCAACTGAGCTCTTAGAGTAGTAGTCCATCACTTCACCCGTTAAGAACTGGGTAAACGCGACAACTTCGCTCTTTCCATAGAATTGCATTGGTATGTCAATCTTCATTTTCTTCATTTCATCATTTTCATACAGCGCTGTACCGACAACGCCTGTATAGTTCGGGAAATATTCTTCAATTGAGTTTTTGAACCGCTTAAAGACCTCGGTGTCATCCGGGTATTTTTCTGCTGTGGTTGTATCCGCCGGATAGAATACATATTTTTCATTGATGTCATCCCAATTTGAGATATCGGTAGAGCCTGCTTTGACCTCTGTTTTGGCGATGAAGTTCCCCGGCACAATCGATGTTTTTGACGCCTGCTTATAAAGCGCGACGGTAATCGGCACATTCTTCAAATTATCTTTTTTGCGGAGGCGGTTAATAACCTCCTGTGCAATTTTTTCTCCCTGCTGGCGAAGCGTGCTGTCTTTAATTTCCACTTCTTTTTGCGGGTCGCCAGTTTTTTCACGATAGTAATACACTGAGTTTAACGCCAGTCCGATCATGACGCCGCCAAGCTGGATAGAATTCTTGTCTTTTCTGACTAAATAATCGTGCTCAAGCATGGATGCTAAATAAATTGGGCTGCTTTCGTTCTTTTCTTCTGTTGAACCAGAGCTTGGGAGCGCCGGGTTCAAGCCTTCATTTTTGAAGTTTTTATCTTCTTTTTCGGCTTTTTTCAAATCAGAGCCCGTTTTTTTCCGTGCCAGCCAGCTTAATACTGTATCCTCATCTAAATATTGTCCTTCTTGGAACAGATAATCGTCAGTCGAGAAAGAATCTTGGGCAAGACGCATCAGCCCTGTTTCAAACTCGTCAATGTCCAGCCTAGTATTCAGCTGTTCCGTTGTTAAGCCACGCGCTTTGCCTGCCTTAAACGGCAGCACCATTTTGTAATAGGAGTCAGAGATATTATATTTCGGGACAATCGCTTTTTCTGACGATTTCGCCGTCTTTTGCGTAATCTCTTCCTCCTTCTCCCCCCCAAAACCTGACGAGCAGGCAGACAGCATTAATACTGCCGCCGTTGCCGCCAATGCCAACGTCTTTTTCAATAGAAAACACTCCTCTTATTTCTTTAGCTCTCCCATTAACTGTTCTTCATTCCACACTTCAATGTTCAGCTCTTGTGCTTTTGTCAGCTTGCTTCCCGCCGCTTCTCCGGCGATGACTAAGTCTGTGTTTTTGCTGACGCTTCCAGTCAGCTTTCCGCCCAGCGCTTCGATTTGCGCTTTGGCTTCGTTTCTTGACAGCTCTTCCAGCTTTCCTGTCAGAACAATTGTTTTACCGGCAAAGTAAGAGTCGCTGTCCTCTGCTTTTACTTTTTTCGGGCCTTTGTAGAGCGTGTTTACGCCCAGCTCCTGAAGTTCATTCAAGAGTTCAAGCATTTCTTCTTTATGAAAATAGGTGATGACCGCGTCAGCCATTTTTTCACCGATTTCATCTACCGCGAGAAGTTCCTCTTTTGAGGCTTTTTTCAGGTTCTCCAAGCTTTCAAAATGCATGGCAAGCGTCTTTGCAGCCTTTGATCCGATAAAACGGATGCCAAGCCCAAACAGCAAACGCTCCAACGAATTTTCTTTTGATTTTTGGATGGAGCTGATCAGGTTTTCAGTGGACTTTTCACCCATGCGCTCAAGCTGGATGACTCGTTCCTTCGTCAGCTTATATAAATCTGCCACATTGCGGACAAGGTTTTCCTCAAACAGCTGTGTGATCACTCGTTCGCCGAGACCGTCAATGTTCATGGCATTGCGGGAAACGAAATGGATCAGCCCTTCCCGGATTTGCGCCGGACATTCAGGGTTAATGCAGCGAAGCGCCACTTCTCCTTCGATCCGGACGAGCTCACTGCCGCATTCAGGACATTCCGTCGGCATGCTGAATTCCTTTTCTTCTCCTGTACGCTGTTCAACGAGGACATTCACGACTTCCGGGATGATATCGCCCGCTTTTTTGACAACAACCTTATCCAAAATCCGAATGTCCTTCTCTTTAATTAAATCTTCGTTATGAAGGGATGCTCTTGAGACCGTTGTGCCGGCAACTTTTACCGGCTCAAGAATCGCGGTCGGCGTGATCACACCCGTTCTGCCGACATTTAATTCGATATCGAGAAGCTTCGTCACGACCTCTTCAGCAGGAAACTTATACGCGATGGCCCAGCGCGGGCTTTTCGCCGTAAAACCGAGCTCCTCCTGTTGATCGAGAGAATCGACTTTAATGACAATGCCGTCTATTTCATACGGCAGGTCAGCGCGCTTCGCCTGAAACTCATCGACCAGCACTATGACTTCTTCTATGTCGCCGCATTTTTTTCGCTCCTGATTCGTTTTAAATCCGAGTTCGTCGAGAAAATCAAGCCCCTGGCTTTGCGTCTCCACACCCATCTCGTCAAGCTCCGCTATACTGTAGACGAAGATATCGAGGTTTCGTTTCGCTGCAATTTTCGGATCGAGCTGCCTGAGTGATCCCGCCGCGGCATTTCGCGGATTGGCGAACGGTTCTTCCTCATTTTTAATCCGTTCCTCATTGAGAGCTTCAAACGAACGCTTCGGCATATACGCCTCGCCGCGCACTTCGATTGACAGCTCACGGTTCATTTTGAGGGGGATATTGCGGATCGTCTTCAGATTCTCCGTAATATCCTCTCCCGTCGTTCCGTCACCTCTTGTGGCTCCTCTGACAAAATAGCCGTCTTCATAACGGAGAGAAACAGCAAGACCGTCTATTTTCAGCTCCACATTATACGCCACATCGTCGCCGACGGCTTGGCGCACACGGCGGTCGAAATCACGAAGATCATCAGCATTAAAGGCGTTGCCCAAACTGAGCATCGGTGTGCCGTGGGTGACTTTCTGAAACGCTTCAAGCACGGCTCCGCCGACGCGCTGCGTAGGAGAGTCAGGCGTTCTGAGGTCTGGGTGCTCATCCTCGATCGCAATCAGCTCCTGCATCAATCTGTCGTATTCGGCATCTGGGACGCTCGGTTCATCTAAGGTGTAATATTCATAGCTATACTTGTTGATGGTGCGGCGCAGTTCTTCTGCCCGCTGCTTCGCTGTTTCTTTGTCCATCTGCTTCTTCCTTTCCTCTTCAATTACTGCTTTTCAATAGGAGCAAATGCTGCTAACAGGCGTTTCACGCCGACAGGGCTCGGGAAGGCAATATCGAGCTCCGTCCCTTCTCCTTCGCCTTTTACGCTGACGACAGTTCCTGTTCCCCATTTTTTATGGCCCGCCTTATCTCCGACTGCCCAGTTCAAGGTGTCGCCGCCTGTTTTGCTGGCGTAGGATACCGGGCGTGAAACAGGGCCGCGTCTCGGCTGCATTTTTCTCGCAGACGTCGCTCTCGTTTCTTTTTTCTCATTTAGGTTTTCCAATAAATCATCCGGTATTTCAGCAATGAAGCGAGATTCCGGGTTCATATTCGTCCGGCCAAACAAGGTGCGCATTTTAGCGTTGGTCAGATAAAGCTCCTGTTCAGCCCTTGTAATCCCAACGTACGCAAGGCGGCGTTCTTCTTCCATTTCCGCTTCCTCCATGAGTGAACGGCTATGCGGGAAGACGCCTTCTTCAAGCCCCATCAAGAAAACAACCGGGAACTCCAGTCCTTTCGCGGCGTGCAGTGTCATCAGGGTGATCGCATCCTTGCCGCCTGACTCTTCCTCCTTCTGATCGAGCTGATCAATATCTGCGATCAATGCCAAGTCTGTCAGGAACGCAACGAGTGTCTTGTCTTCACTTTTCTGTTCAAAGTTTTTCGTAACAGACAGGAACTCGTCGATATTTTCTAAACGGCTTTGGGCTTCGATCGATTTCTCAGCCTTCAGCATTTCTCTGTATTCCGTCTTATCAAGAATTTCTTCTGTCAGCTCTGTAATAGATAAGTAATCCTGCATATTGGTCAGGTTTTCAATCATCTGTCTAAAGCTGTCAAGCGCGTTTGCCGCTTTGGCACTGACGCCGATAAAATCAACCTGCTGAATCGCTTGGAAAAATGACAAGCCGTTTATGGCCGCATACGAAGCGATTTTTTCAAGTGATGTCGCACCGACTCCGCGCTTCGGCACATTGACAATGCGCGTGAAACTGATATCGTCATCAGGATTGGATACGAGGCGCAGGTACGCAAGAATGTCTTTAATTTCTTTTCTGTCATAGAACTTTGTGCCGCCGACAATGTTATAGTTCAAGCCCGCTTTGAGAAGCGTTTCCTCAATCACACGGGACTGCGCGTTTGTCCGGTATAATATGGCGATATCAGACAGCTTCCGCTTGCCTGAGCTGTGAAGCTGATGAATTTTACCGGCCACAAACTGTCCTTCTCCGAATTCATTATCACCGCGATAATAGGAAATTTTGATGCCTTCATCGTTTTCCGTCCACAAATTTTTCGGTTTGCGGTTAGAGTTGTTTTTGATGACCTCGTTAGCCGCACGCAAAATCCGTTTCGTTGAACGATAGTTTTGTTCTAGCAAAATCACGCTTGCATTCGGATAATCTTTTTCAAATGAAAGGATGTTGGTGATATCCGCGCCGCGCCATCTGTAGATTGACTGATCAGAATCCCCCACAACGCAAAGGTTCTGGAAACGCTCGGCAAGCTGCTTAACAAGCATGTATTGCGCCCTGTTCGTATCCTGATACTCATCAACATGGATGTATTGGAATTTGCGCTGATAAAATTCAAGTACTTCCGGCACTCGGTCAAACAGTTTAATCGTCGTCATAATCAAATCGTCGAAATCGAGCGACTGGTTTTTCAATAGCTTCTTCTGATAATCAGCATATACATCGCTGACCACCTGATCGTAGTAGCCGCCAGCAACTTTAGAGAATTCCTCCGGTTCGGTCAATTCGTTTTTCGCACTGCTGATCGTACCGAGGATGCTTCTCGGGTCAAACTTCTTCGGATCAAGATTGCGCTCCTTCAAAATCCCCTTGATCACTGAAAGCTGGTCAGCCGTATCAAGGATGGAGAAATTTCGGTTGATCCCAATCCGGTCGATATCTCTGCGCAAGATCCGCACGCACATGCTGTGGAATGTGGAAATCCAGATATCGTCCGCGCCGGGTCCGAGGATGCTTTCCACACGTTCTTTCATTTCGCGTGCCGCTTTATTTGTAAATGTGATCGCCAGAATGTTCCACGGCGCCACATGCTTTTCTGCCATTAAATAAGCAATTCTATGGGTCAGGACACGCGTCTTTCCGCTTCCCGCTCCCGCCATCAGCAAAAGAGGCCCGTCCGTTGTTTTGACTGCTTCCTGCTGAACGGGGTTTAAACCGCTTAGTAATTGATTGCTAATATAATTCAAAATTTGTTCACCCGCCTATACAAAACATATGTTCTATCATAAACCAAATCCGTACAATTTACTACTCGCCTTTCACAGCCGCTACTGTTTTCAAAGCCCTGTCAAAATCTTCATACACAGCATTGCCTACAACGATCACATCCGCATGCTCTGCATACTGTTTGGCCGTTTCCGCATCCTTGATGCCGCCCCCATAAAACAAGGTTGACGTTTCCAATACAGCCTTCGTTTTCTTGACAGCTTCTATGTCTCCAAGCATGCCGCTGTATTCTAAATAAAAAATCGGCAGTTGCAGCAGCTCCGACACACGCGCATAGGCGACAATATCATCCATATTCAGATCGGCGTCCGCTTTAGTCAGTGCCGCGGCTTTGCAATCTGGATTTGCGATGCAGTAGCCCTCCGCCACGATTTCTTCCATAGACATCAGTTCTCCGTATTCCTTCATGGCTTTCTGGTGCATTCCGACAATCCAATCCGCGTTTTTGCTGTTTAATACACTCGGAATAAAATATAAGTCAAAGCCGGGAACGATCGCTTCAATCGCTGATACCTCTAGGACACACGGCACCAAAAACCGTCTTACCTTAGACATCATCCGCAGGACATTATCCTCTGTCACACCATCGCTTCCTCCGATAATGACCGCATCCGTTCCTGATTCGCAAAGAATCTCCAGCTGTTCGTCAGGCAAATCTTTATTTGGATCGAGTTTAAAGACATGCTTCCACTCCGTTACATCGTACACGTCATACGTTCCTCCATTCGTTTGTTACCATTTAAACATTATAACAAATTCACATAGCGCGGAAAAACGGAAAAAGCCGTTAATCTCGTTATTCACTGAAAAAGGTGTTTTGATTCTATTTTCATAAAAAAAGAGCATATGGCAGTACCTGCTCTCTGAGTCCTGTATCGGCAGAAGCACACATTTTTCACCAGATTCCTTCTGCTATTGTTTGGAAAGTGTTCAACTGTGGAAATGGTTACATAAAAAGGGAGGCTGAGAGATGGAAACCATCATAATAGCACTCATCGCATTTATCATAGGGATCATCGCTATCCCGATCGTCTTGTTTGCCTGGATCTACATAAAGGATGAAAAACAGCAGGAGCACTCAATTCTTCGCAACTATCCCGTCATCGGAAGGTTTCGGTATACCCTTGAAAAAATCGGGCCGGAGCTCAGACAGTATTTATACAGCAATGACAATGAGGAGCAGCCTTTTTCACGAAAGGAATATGAGCAAACCGTCATCTCCGGCAAATACAAAAGCAGAATGATGGGCTTTGGATCTGTAAGAGATTTTGATAAACCTGGCTATTATATCCGTAACGCTATGTTTCCAAAACAAAGGGAAGAAATGCACGTAAATCAAACGCCAAAAATTGAAACCCAAATCTATAAAATGGATGCTGACAATCTGTTCAAACGCAAGGAGCATGCCGAACATATCAAGGCAGACCCGTATTTTCTCCATCCTGATGATGTACAGGTGATTGGCGAGCATACATGCGAGAAGCCATTTTATGTGAAGGGCTTAGTCGGCCAGTCTGCCATGAGCTACGGTTCTCTTGGAGAACGGGCTGTTACGGCGCTCTCAAAAGGGCTCCATCAGGCAGGCGGCACCTGGATGAATACAGGTGAAGGGGGATTGTCTGAATATCACTTAAAGGGCGGCGCCGATATCATTTGCCAAATCGGACCGGGCCTATTCGGCGTGCGCAAAAGAAACGGGGAATTTTCGTGGGAGGAATTTAAAAGAAAAAGCAGGATTGACCAGATTAAAGCGTTTGAGCTAAAGCTGGCACAAGGAGCGAAAACCCGGGGCGGCCATGTGGACGGCGCCAAAGTATCAGAGGAAGTGGCAGACATTCGGAATGTCGAACCTGGAAAGTCGATTGACAGCCCGAACCGCTTTTATGAATTCTCAAACCCTCCTGAAATGCTCGACTTTATTGAAAAACTTAGAGATGTCGGACAAAAGCCAGTCGGCATCAAACTGGTCGCTGGGCATCCTGAAGAATTACATGAGCTTTTCTCTTATATGCAGAAAAGCGGAAAGCATCCGGATTTTATCACGATCGATGGAAGTGAAGGCGGTACCGGAGCTTCCTTTTACGAGCTCGCGGATACAGTCGGCCTTCCGATTATGACAGCGCTGCCTATTGTTGACACGCTTCTTAAACAGTACGGCTTGCGCAGCCAGCTGAAAATCTTTGCTTCCGGAAAGCTCCTGACTCCTGATAAAATCGCGGTCGCCTTAGCCCTCGGCGCTGACTTTGTCAACATCGCACGCGGCATGATGTTTTCCGTTGGCTGCATCCGCGCTCTCGTCTGCCACACCAACACCTGTCCGGCAGGTGTGGCGACGACAGATCCGAAATTGCAAAAAGCACTGAGCGTTGAGGAAAAACAGCATCGCGTCTGCAACTACGTCATTTCCCTGCGGGAGGGGCTGTTTAACCTTGCAGCCGCAGCAGGGATCAATTCGCCGATTCACTTTTCCAAGGAGCATGTTGTCTATCGCAAAGAGGATGGCAGTCTCATCGATATCGACAACCTGATCCATCAATTTGTTTCATAAAGAAACCGCCCTTGCCGAACGGCAGGGCGGTTCTATGTTATTTTGAAGAAGACTCAGTTTCCGTTTCCTTCACACGGTCAAGCGCCATTTCATAAGCGTCATTTCCGTAATTTAAGCAGCGTTTCACACGGGAAATCGTAGCCGTGGAAGCGCCTGTTTCTGTTTCAATCTTATGATACGTGTTTCCTTCGCGAAGCATGCGCGCCACTTCAAGGCGCTGAGCCAGCGATTGAATTTCGTTAATTGTGCATAGATCATCGAAGAATCGGTAACATTCCTCCAGGTCTTTCAGCGATAAGATCGAGTTAAATAACTGGTCCAGCTCTTTGCCGCGTAATTTATCGATTTGCATCGTTACACACCTTCTCCTTTACTAATGGAAGCCGCATCAAGATCAGGTACGATATTGATCCAAGTCTTTCCTGGCACAAACGGAAGCCACTTGCCGTCTTTTACCGGCACAATTCTGCCATTCACTTGTTTCCAGTCTGTTTCAATGACGTTTCCGTGCTGAAACAACAGACCTTTTCCTCCTGATTCCAAGTCGATGTCCCGCCTTCCATCTTGATCAATAATATGATGGCTGGCTTCAACAATGAAAATATTTTGCATTGCAACCGGCTTTCCGGTTTCCCGGTCTGTCGTTATGACACCATCAGAGCTTCTTGTATAAAATTCAGCTTTTTTATCATAGTTGTATTCGACAAGATTTGTAACGTTTTTTGTTCCATAATCTACCCGAACATTGTAAGATTCATTTGCAGGTTTTGCATCTGATGTTTGAAACAGCAGCGGATTTGTTTCCTGCTTCAGCTTATAACCCTTTTGTTCCGCCGCCTTTTTTATGTAATCATAAGACGTATAGGAATTGTGGGGCGGTTTGCTGAAATCAGCTCTCCAAAATAAGCTTCCGTCAAAATCCAATCCGTTCATATAATCGGCAGCTCCGGATTCCAACTGCTCTTTGGCGCCGGGACTCCAGCCGTGATGGACAAATATGCTGTCAAAGCCATTGCTGAGAGTGACGAAATATTCCCGCGCGCTCCGCACAGGTCCGACAGTTTCAGGCATCTGGCTTTGGAAAATGGCCAGAAATCTTGTGATTTGCCCTTCGGCTAGCGCTTCTATGACAATGTCGGCTTTAGACAGACCCGACTGCGGCCTCGCCTTCGGGTGATTGTTCACCACAACAGCAACAGGCCGGCGTTCAGTCACCTTCTGTTCAGTCTTTAGCCCCGTTAAAGGAGCTTTCAGCTTCTTTGCAGTATCCGGGACAGCATCCTTCTGCTGGCAGGATACCAGCAGAAAAAACACGAAACACAGCGCGCAAACTGTCATCCAATTTTTCATATGTCGGCTCCCTGCTCTTTTATATTTTAACGCATTATCGATGGAAAGAGTACAGTTTTTTTCATGACGTCGAAGATTCCTCTTGGCGTAATGCGTATATACGGAAGGTGCGTACTTTGTAAAAAGAGCAGCGTATAGATAGGATCGCAAAACTCATAGCCTCTTTCAGTCAAAAGATCTCTCAGCTTTTGTTCCTTCTCAAGCACGTCTTCATACGCTTCCGAAGAGGCGCAGCCGCACAGCGTAAGCGGGATTTCATGCAGAATGTTTCCGTTCTCCGCTAAAACAATTCCTCCTCCGATTTCTTTCATGCGGGCAAAAGCGAGCAGCATATCCGCTTTATTTTTTCCAATCGCGACAATGTCGCCCGTCGTCGTAAAGGAGCTTACAAATCCCTGCACGCTTGAGGCAAACCCTTTTATCATCGTATTGACGCGCCATTTCCCGTGTCTGTCGAGCATCGTCAAATAACTTTCATCATGGTCAAACGAGAGCTGTTCCATCGAATTGTCGATCTCAATCATATACGGCTCCATAATGACCGCATTCCGCATTTTCACGCCCATCGGCATAGAAAACTGCAAGTCATCCATCGTCATATCATATGAAAGCTCAAGCGGGACAAGACCGCCTTTGTGCCAGTCCGTCTTTGTAAACGCCTTCAAATCACAGCCGTCTTCACGCAGAATGGTCCCTTTTGACAGAACAGTCACGGGATTCGGATTTAACGGATCTTCCAATATGTTCAGCGATGCCAGTCTGCCCGGTCCGACAACTCCTAAATAATCATCCATTTGGTAATACTTTGCGATATTAAATGATGCCATATTGTAGGCATCGATTGCAGGTACGCCTTCTTCTAACGCGATGCGAATCAGCTCGTTTGTCATGCCGCCTTTATAGAAATTCGGGGTTGCGCCATCTGTCGTGAAAAAGAAGTGGTCATAATAGCGGAAGCCCTTCTCATGCAGCTCCTGCAAGATTTTTCTTACATCGGGGCGAATGGAAGAGTTCCGAAGGGAAACATAATAGCCCAGTTCCAGCCTTCTCATCACTTCATCACCTGTCATCGCTTCATGATCACAATCCGCTCCGAACAGCTTCATTTTTGTAAGCGTTTTATCAGAAGCGCCGGGAAAATGCCCTTCAATGCGTTTTCTCTGTTTCTTTGTAGCTTGCATACAGTGGAGCATTAAATCATCACCATCTACCAGGCGAGGCCATCCGGTCATTTCTCCGCCTTGAATCACATCCGGATGTTCAATCCACTGTTTTCTGACGTCAAATGGAAGGACGTGGTCCTCGTTCAGAACCTCGGTCTGGAGGTCATAGCGTGACCACCAAAAATACTGGACAGGCTGCTTTTTGAGTTCATTCAAAATCGTAAGCGCTTTCTTTTTTCCGCTTTGCAAAAGCAAAAATAAGTTATCATTCACGAATGTCGTTGTTCCGTATTGAGACACATATTCCGCCAGTGTTTGGGGATTATATATTTGAAAAGGATGTGCGTGCGGTTCAATATAACCTGGCACAATGTATTTTCCTTCACAATCAATCGTATGAATTTCTTCGGCTCTATTCGGAAGTTCATGACCCACATAAACAATGCGGTCCTGATAAATCCAAATGTTTTTTTTCAGCCATTGTTTTACATATGGATTTAAGACGAGAGCATTCCGTAAAAGGAGCGTTGGAAGCAGCTTTGAGTCTACAACATCAACCTGTGCCCTGATGTCTTTGTTTTTCCAGTTAAAGGTGCGTTCGGACATTCACATACTCTCCTTTACATGTATTAGACTCATGGTATCACATCCTTCCTCATCACGCACGATAAAAACGTTACAAATTTTTGAAGGTTCGGTTAAAAAACTTTTTTAAGTAAAAGGAGCGGATTTCCTTGAAGCCAAATATCAGTCTCATCAATGCCGTGTTCAGAATCGCCTGCGGATTGACGATTATGTCAGCCGCCAGTGCAAAGTTTACGAAAAAACCTTGGTGCAGAATGCATCTCTTTTACATCTTTATGGGGGCCATGAAAGCGGGTTCGGGAATCTTGCGCTTCTGTCCTGTGACCTACATGTTTCAACACAGCGATTCTGGAAATAACGAGCATCAAAACGGATAAATGGAAAAGCTTGATCATAAAACGTGATCAAGCTTTTTTTTATGCCCACCCTTTGTTTTCATATAGAGATATCCTGCAGCTGCCAGCACTGCCGGATAAAGCAGTGCCCAGCCGCTGAATGAATAAATCACCGCGCACGCCACAAATGCCCCGAGTGCCATCCACCAGCCTATATCTCTCCTGCCCAGCAGTTTCAGTGCTGCCGCCATTGTACATATGTAAGATGCGATAAAAGCCGCGCTCGGCCCTTTCAACAGAGTCGTCAAATCGATTTGAAACAGACCATGCGCCGCAAGCACTAAGCCAAACACTGCGGCCATCGCTGTCAAAACACGGATGGGCGTACGTTTTGTCGCACTGAGTTTTCCATAAAATACGGGTATGTGCCCCTCTCTCGCCAATGCGTACACCATTCTTGAAAAACCGGCAATATTGGCATGGATGGTGGCGAATGTAATAAACAGCGCTAAGCATACCGTGACGTATACACCGCTTTCCCCTGCTCTTTTTGAGATGAGCATGGCAAGCGATGCAATTTCTCCATTCTCTCCATATGAATGAGTCCCCACCGTCACAAATGACAGCATGATATACAGCCCTGCCACACAAGACGCTGCCAAAAACAAGCTGAGCGGGACATCTTTTTCAGGGCGATGAAATTCCTCAGCCAACGGGGTAATCATTTCCCAGCCTACAAAAGAGAAAAAAATCATGACAGAAACAGATCCCGCGGCAGACCAGCCATGCGGAAGAAACGGTTTGAATTCTGCTATCGTGACGTGTGGCAATGACACAGCAATAGAAGTGACAAGCAGAAATACGATGACACAAATAACGAGTGTACTGATGTTTGCGGATAGTTGAATGCCTCTCATATGAAGCAAAATAGATATAGCCAGCATGCAACCAGCAATCGATGTAACCTGCCAATCCGCCGCCTCTGTGACGTAACTGACGTAATGCGCGCCAGTCAAAGCGATGATGGGAACGCCGATCGGAACGGACCCTAACATGATCCAGCCCAAAATAGCCCCGGCTTTTTTCTGAAAGGCCAGCTGCACATAAGCAGTGATTCCTCCCGCACTAGGCGCAATTTTCACAAGCCGTGCCAGCGTGCCGACGAGAAGAAAAGATAAAAAAGACATGAATACCCAGACAAATAAAGAAGCCGGACCGGCCGTATCCGCGGTAACAGACGGCAGGATTAATATCCCGCATCCTAAAACCGCCCCAATCGTTAACGCCGTCCCTTGTATCCAAGTAATAGAGCGCTGTAATTCTGGCAACATGATGCCCCCTCTCTGATTGATGGCTTTATTATAGAAAAAATAAGACGGCATCCATATGCTACAATGAAGTTAAATCAACAGCATTACCTTACGATCAAAGGAATTTTCATTCATTCGCCTAAATATGTAAAGGAGCCAGACAAATGGACGATACAGACCTTCAGATTCTCTCGCATTTGCAGCGAAACGGCAGATTAACGATGGTTGAGCTGGGAAAGCTTGTCGGACTCAGCTCGCCAAGCGCGGCGGAGCGTGTCAGGAAGCTGGAAGACAAAGGAGTGATTACCGGCTACAGCGCGAATATCTGTTACGAAAAACTAAACAAGCATGTCACCGCTTTTATTCTCATGGAGCCGAAAAGCTGCAAGCACTACGCCGCCTTTGCAACATCGCATCCTGATGTAGCAGAAAACCACCGCATCACGGGGATGTACAGCTATGTGACAAAGGTCGTGACTGAATCGGTACATACGCTTGAGGATTTTATTGACGCCTCGATGGCCCATGGAAAACCAACCACGCTCGTTGTGCTTTCTTCTTCTAGCTGCCATCCCACTTTTACATAATAAAAAAACCCGCAGCTTCATCTGCGGGTTTTCCTCACTTATTTTTGAGCAGCCTTTAAAGCGCGTGCCCCAATGTCTTTTCTGAAAAAGAGTCCCGGTTTAAATATTTCATCAACCGCTTTGTACACTCGGTCTCTAGCCGCTTCAAACGTTTCATCAAAAGCCGTCACATTGGCGACGCGCCCCCCGTTTGTAACGAACTCTCCGCCTTCTGCTTTCGTTCCGGCATGGAAGACCACGACCTGCTCAGTTTCTGCTGCAAGGCTGCCGATCGGCGTGCCTTTTGCATAGCTTTCCGGATACCCTTCTGATGCAAGCACAACACTCACTGCCGCGGTATCCTTCCATCTTAAGTCAACTTCCTTATCATCTAAAAGATCAAGAAGCACCTGTACCAGATCAGATTCCATGCGCGGAAGCACGACCTGTGTTTCGGGATCGCCGAAGCGGGCATTAAATTCGATGACCTTCGAGCCGTTTTCAGTAAGCATCAATCCAGCGTACAAAACGCCAGTGAAGGAACGGCCTTCTTGTACCATTGCTTTTGCGGCCGGCTTAACGATCGTTTCTACAGCATGGCGGACCGTTTCTTCCGAAATTTGCGGAACTGGAGAGTAAGCGCCCATTCCGCCCGTATTCGGGCCTTTGTCTCCGTCAAACGCACGCTTGTGATCCTGGGCAATCACCATTGGATACACCTTTTCCCCTTTGACAAAGGCCATCAGAGAAAATTCTTCACCAGAAAGATATTCTTCAATGACAACGGACGCGCTCGCATCACCGAACTTTTCATCTTCAAGAAAGTCATGCAGACATGCAATTGCTTCTTCCTCTGTCATAGCCACAGTAACGCCTTTTCCAGCTGCAAGTCCATCTGCTTTTATCACAATCGGAGCACCTTTTTCCTGCACATATGCCTTCGCCTCATCAAAGGATGTAAACGTCTCGTATTCTGCGGTCGGAATGTCGTATTTCTTCATTAAATCCTTAGCGAACTGTTTGCTTCCTTCGATGATCGCCGCGGCTTTTGACGGGCCGAACACGCGCAGACCCGTTTTTTCGAATTCATCCACCAGACCTTCAATTAAAGGAACCTCAGGGCCGACAATGGTCAGGCCGACCTGATTTTGTTTTGCAAATGAGACAAGCCCTGCGTGGTCGCTTTCCTCAATGTTTACAAGCTGTGCGGAAGCTGCCATGCCGTCATTTCCGGGAGCGGCAAATACATTCTCGACGAGGCTGCTTTGCGCTGCCTTCCACGCCAGCGTATGTTCTCTTCCGCCTTTACCGATAATTAATACATTCACGTCGTTTTCATCCCCTTAATGTTTGAAGTGTCTGATGCCGGTGAATACCATGGCAATGCCGTATTCATCCGCTTTTTTGATGGAATCCTCATCTCGGATCGATCCGCCTGGCTGAATGATGGCTGTAACGCCCGCTTTTGCCGCTTCTTCGACAGTATCCGGCATTGGGAAATATGCATCCGAACCGAGCGCGCTGCCCTTCGCTTTTTCCCCTGCTTGCTCGATTGCGATTTTTGCCGATCCGACGCGGTTCATTTGGCCTGCTCCCACACCGACTGTCATGTTGTCCTTCGCGAGAACAATCGCATTTGATTTCACATGCTTCACGACTTTCCAAGCAAGCTTCAAGTCTTCCCACTCTTGCTCGTTCGGCTCTCTTTTTGTCGGAATGCTAATCTCAGCATCATCGAAGCCGTGCATATCTAAATCTTGAATCAGCAGCCCGCCTTGAACAGATGTCAACTGTTTTTCCTTTTGAACAGCGACGGATACGTCAAGCGTCAGCAGACGGAGATATTTCTTCGCAGTCAGGACGTTGAGCGCTTCTTGGCTGAATGAAGGCGCAATGATAATTTCTAAGAAAATGTTGTGAAGCGCTTCGGCAGTTGCCTTGTCCACTTCACGGTTCAGCGCGATAATGCCGCCGAAGATAGATGTTTTATCCGCTTCAAACGCTCTGTCAAACGCTTCGGCGATCGTTTTTCCTGTTCCTACACCGCACGGGTTCATATGCTTCACAGCAACAGCAGCCGGTTCAGTGAATTCACGAACGATTTGAACTGCGGCATCAGCGTCTTTAATGTTGTTGTAAGAAAGCTCTTTTCCGTGAAGCTGTTCTGCTTGCGCAATGGATCCTTTGACAGGAAGAGCTGTTTGATAGAAAGTTGCTTCCTGATGCGGGTTTTCTCCATAGCGAAGCGATTGTTTTTTCTCAAATGTCACAGTGAATTGCTCTGGTTCTTTTTCACCGACAACATTTGTCAGATAGTCAGCGATCAGTGCATCATATGCCGCAGTATGACGGAATACTTTTGCCGCAAGCTCGCGTTTTTTCTGAAGAGATACACTGCCTTCTTCTTTGATTTGATTCAGCACTGGGCTGTAATCGGCCGGATCGACGATAACCGTGACATCCTGATGGTTCTTTGATGCCGCACGCAGCATGCCAGGTCCGCCGATGTCGATATTTTCGATCGCTTCTTCATACGTGACGTCTTCTTTAGAAATCGTTTCTTTAAATGGATAGAGGTTGACGACAACGAGGTCAATCGGCTGAATCCCGTGTTCATTGATCTGCGCCATATGCTCTTCATTGCCGCGAACCGCCAGAAGGCCGCCGTGAATATTCGGGTGAAGGGTTTTTAACCGGCCGTCCATAATTTCAGGGAAGCCTGTCACTTCCGAAATTCCGATCACATCCACACCGTTTTCTTGAAGAAGCTTTTTCGTTCCGCCTGTGGAGATGACTTCAACGCCAAGCTCTGTCAGTTCTTTTACGAAAGGAACGAGATTTGTTTTATCTGAAACACTGATTAACGCACGTTTAATGGTCATGCCTTTTCACCTCTGTTATTTAATCCTAATAGCTGTTTAATCACACTCGGATACCATTTATGCTCAAGCTTGTGAATCCGCTGTTCGATTGTTTCCAATGTATCATGTTCATCAATTTCGATTGCCTTTTGAGCAATGATCGGACCTGTATCCATTCCTTCATCGACATAATGCACAGTGATTCCGGCCACCTTCACACCCGCCCGGTATGCCTGTCCGACTGCGTCGATTCCAGGAAACGCCGGAAGAAGCGACGGGTGAATGTTAATGATTTTTCCTCCATATGCTTGAAGGAGCGTATCACCAATTAGCCTCATATAGCCGGCAAGAACAATCAATTCAACCTCGTGAAGACGAAGCTGTTCAATAATGGCTTTTTCAAATGCAGCCTTGTTTTCATAAGACTTCGGCTCAAATGCAAAGGATGGAATGTGGAATGCTTCCGCCCGTTCGATGACTTTCGCCTGCGGTTTGTCGCAAACGAGGAGCGCTGCTGACGCATCCCAGTTCTCCTCCTTCAAGCGCGTAACGATGGCTTCGAAGTTTGAACCGTTTCCTGATGCAAATACCGCAAACTTTTTCATGAAAGTGCTGCACCGCCGAATGTGACGCCTTCACCTTTTTTCACACGCCCGATTAAATAGGCTTTTTCGCCATGGCTTTCAAGCGTTCCGATCACATCTGTCAGATGCTCTTCTTTGACTGCCAAAACAAAACCGATACCCATATTAAAGACGTTGAACATGTCTTCTTCCTTCAGCTTGCCGTACTCTTGCAGGAAAGAGAAAATCGGCGGGATCGGCCATGAGCCATGATCAATTTCCGCACTTAAGCCTTCCGGAAGCATACGCGGAATATTTTCAATAAATCCTCCGCCTGTCACGTGCGCCATGCCGTCGATTTTTCCGCTTTTGACCGCGGCAAGCACAGGCTTCACGTAAATCCTTGTCGGTTCAAGCAATTCCTCGCCAAGCGGGCGTTCAAACGGCTCATATGTTGTATCGAGGTCCAGCTCCGCATCATCCAGAAGCACTTTTCTGACAAGGGAAAAGCCGTTGCTGTGAAGGCCGCTGGAGCTGAGGCCGATCAACAGATGGCCCTCTTCAATGTTTTCTCCAGTCACGATTTCGTCCTTTTCTGCCACTCCGACTGAGAAACCGGCAATATCGTATTCATCAGCTGTATAGAGCCCCGGCATTTCAGCCGTTTCACCGCCGACTAAGGCTGAACCTGATTGCTCACAGCCTTCCGCAACACCTTGTACAATCTGTTCAATTTTCACTGGGTCCGCTTTGCCAACCGCTAAATAATCGAGGAAAAACAGCGGCTCTGCACCTTGTGCCAGCACGTCATTGACACACATTGCAACAGCATCCACGCCAATCGTGTCATGTTTATCCATGGAAAAAGCGAGCTTTAATTTTGTGCCGACACCGTCCGTTCCCGAAATGAGAACTGGTTTTTGATAAGAAAGCTCAGACAGGTCAAACATGCCGCCAAAACCGCCAAGGCTGCCCATAACGCCAAGCCGTTTCGTGCGCTCCACGTGTTTTTTCATTCGTTTGACAGCTTCATATCCGGCTTCGATGTCAACTCCTGCGTTTTTATATGCTTCAGACATCCTATTCACTCCTTTAAGGCGCTTTTCAAAATATCTCCCCGAACGAGGGCAGAAAGAGAAAGGCAGCCGAACTGCGCTGCCTTTATGTCATTTTTCAAGTTTTATTTGGTTAATACTGCTTCTTTTACGTGAGGAAGCACTGTATCCTGGTAAATTTCAGTCGGATATTTTCCTGTAAAGCAAGCGAGACACTGTCCGCAATTCGAGTCATCGTATTTTCTGCCGATGCCTTTCAGGAGCCCTTCCACACTCAAAAATGAGAGGGTATCGGCTCCGATTTCCTGACGGATTTCTTCAACAGAATGCGAAGACGCGATCAGTTCTTCATGTGTGGAAGTATCAATGCCATAAAAGCACGGATGAGCGATCGGCGGTGAACTGATTTTCACATGCACCTCTGTCGCACCCGCTTCTCTTAGCATCGTGACAATCCGGCGGCTAGTTGTTCCGCGCACGATAGAGTCATCCACCATCACGACGCGTTTGCCTTCTACAACCCCGCGCACCGCAGACAGCTTCATTCTGACGCCTTGCTCACGCAGAGCCTGGGACGGCTGAATAAACGTTCTGCCGACATAGCGGTTTTTGATTAAACCGAGCTCATACGGAATGCCTGTTGCCTCTGCATAGCCGATCGCCGCTGAAATACTGGAATCCGGAACCCCGGTTACGACGTCAGCTTCAACTGCGGATTCCTGAGCCAGCATTTTCCCAAGGTTTTTACGGGCACTGTGCACATTAATACCGTCAATATTGCTGTCTGGTCTGGAGAAATAAATGTACTCCATGCTGCAAATGGAACGATTGATATTCATGGAAAAACGCTCTGATTTCATGCCTTCATCATTAATGATCAGCATTTCCCCCGGCTCTACCTCGCGAAGGTACGTTGCGCCGACGACGTCAAATGCGCATGTTTCTGATGCGACCACATAAGCGTCGCCCATCATGCCGATGGATAGCGGTCTCAGCCCGTTTGGATCAAGTGCGACAATCATTTCTGTTTCGGTCATGATCAGGAACGCGTAGGCGCCTTTCAGCATAGAAAGCGAGTTTTTAATTTGATCCTTCAGCGTGAAGTGTCCGCTTCTTTTGATCAGGTGAGCCAAAACCTCTGTATCCGAAGAGGTTTGAAAGATGCTCCCTTGATTTTCGAGCTGCTGCTTTAGCTGAGTGGCGTTGACAAGATTTCCGTTATGAGCAAGCGCCAGGCTGCCGTTGTTTTGGGAACGGAAGAGGAGCGGCTGAACATTTTCGTATCCGCCGCCTCCAGCCGTTGCGTACCGAACGTGCCCGATAGCGCCTTTTCCCTTTACTTTGCTGAGTTCGCCGTTTTGAAATACTTCAGTGATCAGCCCTTGGCCTTTGTGAGCCGTCAGCTTTTCACCGTCAGTCGCTACGATGCCAGCGCCCTCCTGTCCTCGGTGCTGAAGGCTGTGGAGACCGTAATACGTGATCTGCGGGGCTTCTTCATGTCCCCAAATCCCAAAAACGCCGCATTCTTCATTTAAGCCTTTGATTTCAGCAAGCATGGGATAGCTCCTTTCCATACGCGTTCAAGCTCTTTCGTTTGCGCATGAATCATTTGTTGTCCGTCTTGGTTTTGAATCGCCAGAATTCCGTCAGCTGTTACCTCACCAATATGAACCGCATCTTTGACAGTTGCTTCAAACGCAGCTTGATGTTCTTTTTTCACTGAAACGACGAAGCGGGATTGAGATTCAGAGAATAATAACGCCGCTTCCCCTTCTACAGTCACATTAGCGCCAAGGTTTTCCGTCGTCATGACACTTTCCGCAATCGCTACGCCTAAGCCGCCTTCAGACACATCATGCGCAGATTGAACGAAGCCTTTTTTAATCGCGTCAAGCAGTGCTTTTTGACGAGACAGCTCTACATCAAGATCGATTTGCGGCGCTTTGCCGTAAATACGGCCTTCTGTCATTTTTTGCAGCTCGCTTCCGGCAAACTCTGGTTTTGTTTCACCGATCACATATACGAGATCTCCCGCTTGTTTGAAATGCTGTGTTGTAATGTGTGCTGTATCTTCAATTAAGCCAACCATGCCGATAACTGGTGTCGGATAGATCGCCGTGCCGTTTGATTCGTTATAAAGCGATACGTTACCGCCGATAACCGGAGTTCTGAGAACATTGCACGCTTCGCTTATGCCGTCTGCCGCTTTTTCGATCTGCCAGAAGATTTCCGGCTTCTCCGGGTTTCCGAAGTTAAGGTTATCTGTGACCGCAAGCGGTTCTGCGCCTGAGCAAATGATGTTGCGCGCTGCTTCAGCGACAGCAATTTTCCCTCCGACTTCAGGATCAAGATAGAGATAACGCGCGTTACAGTCTGTCGTCATCGCCAGCGCCTTTTTCGTTCCGCGGATTCTGAGAACACCAGCATCAGACCCAGGAGCGACAACTGTATTCGTGCGCACCATGTAGTCATACTGATCATAAACCCACTCTTTACTCGCAATCGTCGGCTGCTGAAGAAGCGCCTTCAGCGTTTCATTCGCATCTTCAATTTGCGGGGCGGGAACGTCCGTTTCCAAAAACTCGCGATAGTAAGCAGGCTCTTGAGAAGGCTTATGGTAAACCGGTGCTTCTTCTGCCAAGGCATCAACAGGCAGCTCGCACACAACCTCTCCTTTGTGTGTCAGGCGAAGCATTTTATCATCTGTCACACGTCCGACAGAAACCGCTTCAAGATCGTACTTGTCAAAAATATCGATGATTTCCTGCTCACGTCCGCGCTCGATGACCAAAAGCATCCGTTCCTGTGATTCAGAAAGCATCATTTCATACGCGCTCATGCCTGTTTCGCGCTGAGGAATCAGGTCAAGGTTCATTTCAATACCAGAGCCGGCTTTACTTGCCATTTCTGCACTTGAGCTTGTTAAACCGGCAGCTCCCATATCCTGAATGCCGACTAAGGCGTCGCATTGGATGACTTCCAGACATGCTTCAAGCAAAAGCTTCTCCATAAACGGATCGCCGACTTGGACAGCAGAACGCTTTTCTTCAGACGAGTCTGACATTTCTTCAGAAGCAAACGTAGCGCCGTGGATGCCGTCACGCCCTGTTTTCGCTCCTACGTACATTACTGTGTTGCCGACACCCTTTGCCTGGCCTTTTTTGATGTCTTCATGGTTGATTAAACCGACGCACATTGCGTTGACGAGCGGATTTCCTTCATAGCTGCTGTCAAACTGCACTTCTCCGCCGACTGTCGGGATGCCGATACAGTTGCCGTATCCGGCGATACCCGCTACTACTTCTTCAAACAAGTACTTCACTCGCGGTGAAGTCAGTTCACCAAATCGAAGAGAGTTCAATACAGCGATTGGGCGTGCACCCATTGAGAATACATCACGGATAATTCCGCCTACGCCAGTCGCAGCGCCTTGGTAAGGCTCGAGAGCTGATGGGTGGTTATGTGATTCAATTTTGAACACAACCGCTTGGTTATCACCGATATCAACGATTCCGGCGCCTTCCCCCGGCCCCTGCAGCACACGCTCGCCGCTTGTCGGGAATTTACGCAGAATCGGCTTTGAGTTTTTATAGCTGCAATGCTCAGACCACATGACAGAAAAAATTCCGATTTCTGTGTAGTTCGGCAATCTTCCAAGAATGGATTCTATCAATGCAAACTCATCATCACTGACACCCATTTGCTGATACAGTTTCTCTTCTTTTATTTGTTCTTTACTTGGTTCAAGCAGTAGTGACATGAGTTTCCCTCCAATTTTTCACGATAGACTGGAACAATTTAAGACCGTCGGCGCTTCCAAGCAGTTCATCGACCGCGCGCTCAGGGTGAGGCATCATGCCTAATACATTGCCTTTCTCATTCACGACACCGGCAATGTCGCTGACACTTCCATTAATATTAGAGCCGTATGTGAAAGCAATTTGATTGTTTTCCTTTAATGTAGCAAGCGTCTCGTCATCACAGTAGAAATTCCCTTCACCATGGGCAACCGGGATTGTAATCGATTCTCCCTTTTCGTAGGAAGCTGTGAATAAGGTTTCGTCGTTCTGAACAATCAATTCAACCGGACGGCAAATGAACTTCAGATCTTTGTTGCGTCTCATTGCGCCTGGCAGCAGCCCAAGCTCCTGTAAAATCTGGAATCCGTTACAGACGCCAAGAACAGGTTTTCCTTCAGCCGCTGCTTGTTTGACAGCTGGCATAATATTCGCAAATCGGGCGATGGCGCCGCATCTTAAGTAATCGCCGTAAGAAAATCCTCCCGGAATTAACACGCCGTCGAAGCCGTCAAGGCTTGTTTCCTCATGCCAGACGTATTCCACTTCATGGCCGAGCTCATCCTTTACAGCATGATACATATCGATATCACAGTTGGAGCCGGGTAACACAATCACCGCAAATTTCACTGTGCGACTACCTCCTCAACCTCATATCTATAATCTTCAATCACTGTGTTCGCAAGAAGTTTTTCGCACATTTCTTTCACTAGCACGTCAAGATCACGGTCAGATTTTTCAATGGTAAGCTCCATGTATTTCCCGATGCGCACATCTTGAACTTCGTTGTAAGTCATACTGTGCAAGGCATGCTGGACAGCGCTCCCTTGTGGATCTAGTACACTTTCTTTTAAGCTGACATAAACTTTTACTTTATACATGATGAATGCCTCCCAGTCTATTGAAAATCTCTTCGTATGCGTCGGTTAAGCTTCCCAGATTGCGTCTGAATAAATCTTTGTCCAGCTTTTCGTTCGTTTCTTTATCCCACAAGCGGCATGTGTCAGGAGATATTTCATCCGCCAAAAGCACTTGCCCTTCTGCATCTAAACCGAATTCAAGCTTGAAATCTATTAATCTGACATGACAATCGTCGAAAATGCTTTGAAGCTCTTCATTTACTGTTTTTGTAATGGACTTAATGGTTTCTACCTGCTCAGGAGTCGCCGCCTTCAAAAGCCAAATATGATCTTCTGTGATGAGCGGATCACCCAGCGCGTCATCCTTGTAGTAAAACTCGATAATCGGCTGTTCAAGCTCCGTGCCTTCTGGAATGCCGAGACGTTTGGACATGCTTCCTGCCACAACATTTCTGACGACGACTTCAAGCGGCACGATCGTTACCTTTTGAATGAGCTGCTCCGTTTCCGAAATGCGCTCGATAAAATGATTGTTAATGCCCTTAGCATGAAGGTGTTTGAAAATGAGGCTTGAAATTTCATTATTTAAGCGCCCTTTTCCGCTGATTTCTGCTTTTTTCTCGCCGTTAAAGGCAGTGGCGGAGTCTTTATACACGACATACAGCGTGTTTTCGTCATCGGTTTTGTAGATCTTTTTTGCTTTTCCTTCGTATAAAAGTTCATTCTTCACAATATTCACGGAAGGCCTCCTAACCCGAATGTTGGGAATTTTCAAACTGCGGCGGCTTAGAAGAAGCCGCTAAAAGCTTCTTCTATGCTAAACCTAAACGTTCAAAGATCAGATCAACATTTTTCAGATGGTAATTGTAATCAAAGCAGTCAGCAATTTTTTCCGGAGAAAGGCGTGACGTGATTTTCTCTTCCGCTTCCACAAGCTCGCGGAACGGCACTTGTTTTTCCCACGCTTCCATTGCTTTCGGCTGAACTGTATCATAGGCTTCTTCACGTGTAAGGCCTGTGTCAATCAAAGCAAGCAGCACACGCTGAGAATAGATAAGGCCGAGAGTGCGGTCCATGTTGCGCTTCATGTTTTCCGGGAAGACCGTTAAGTTCTTCACGATGTTGGAGAAGCGGTTCAGCATGTAGTTCAGCGCAATTGTCGCATCCGGAAGAATAATCCGTTCTGCTGAAGAATGAGAAATATCGCGCTCATGCCATAATGGAACATTTTCGTAAGCTGTCATCATGTAGCCCCGGATCACGCGCGCCATGCCTGTCATGTTTTCAGAGCCAATCGGATTTCGTTTATGCGGCATTGCAGATGAACCCTTTTGCCCTTTCGCGAAAAATTCCTCTACTTCACGTGTTTCACTCTTTTGCAGTCCGCGGATTTCCACAGCGAATTTCTCGATGCTTGTCGCGATCAAAGCAAGTGTTGCCATATAGTCAGCATGGCGGTCACGCTGAAGGGTTTGAGTGGAAATCGGTGCTGCTTTCAATCCGAGCTTCTCACAGACATATTGTTCAACAAATGGATCAATGTTCGCATATGTGCCGACAGCACCGGAAATCTTTCCAACCTCGATGCCTGCTTTCGCTTGTTTGAAGCGCTCAAGATTACGTTTCATTTCTTCATGCCAAAGCGCAAGTTTTAAGCCGAATGTTGTAGGCTCAGCGTGTACGCCGTGTGTGCGCCCCATCATGACTGTGTATTTATGTTCTTTCGCTTTTTCTTTTATAATGTCAACAAATCTCTCAAGATCCTTGAGCAAAATATCGTTTGCCTGTTTTAATAAGTAGGAAAGAGCCGTATCAACAACGTCAGTTGACGTTAAGCCGTAATGCACCCATTTTCTTTCTTCGCCCAGTGATTCGGATACAGCGCGCGTAAAAGCGACAACGTCATGGCGCGTGTCCTTTTCGATTTCTAAAATGCGGTTGATGTCAAATGACGCATTTTCGCGCATCAGCTTTACGTCTTCTTTCGGAATAACGCCAAGCTCCGCCCACGCTTCACAGGCAAGAATTTCAACCTCTAACCATGCTTGAAATCTGTTTTCATCCGTCCAAATCGCGGACATTTCAGGTCTTGAATAACGTTCGATCATTCTGCTTGTCCTCCGTCTCTATTCATCCATTTATTTGTGATCTCCTGAATCCATTCGTCTTCAGGCTGCTTCATAAATGTAATATGCCCCATTTTGCGGCCTTTTTTGATTTCATGTTTTCCGTATATATATAGCTTTGCCTCTTTTAAAAGCTCCGGGTCTTCCTCAACAAGCTTCACTTCATCGCCGAGAAGATTCACCATCATGCCCGGCTTCAGCAAATCTGTCTTCCCAAGCGGAAGCCCGCATACCGCTCTGATATGCTGCTCAAACTGGCTCGTCTCGCAAAGGTCCAGCGTATAATGCCCTGAATTGTGCGGTCTTGGCGCCAGTTCATTGACCAAAAGCTCTCCGTCCTCTGTCAGGAACATCTCAACAGCAAGCGGTCCGACAAGGTTAAGCTCATCTGCAAGCTTAACTGCGAGATCAGCAGCCTTCTGCTGAATCCCTTTCTCTACCCGTGCGGGCACGATGCTTTGGAAAAGAATATTGTTGTGGTGAATGTTTTCAGCTGTCGGAAATGTTGAAATTTCACCGTTTACCGATCTAACGACGATCACCGACAGTTCCATTTTAAAAGAAACCCAGCTTTCAAGAATGCAAGTTCCGTGTTCTAACAGAGCGGCTGCCTGCTCCATTTGCGCCTCTTCTTTTATCACAAATTGGCCTTTGCCGTCGTACCCGCCGCGGCATGTTTTCAGCACTGCCGGAAGCCTGAGCTCCTGTACTGCCTGTTTCAATTCATTCTTTGTTTTGACGATGCTGTACGGTGCGACTTCACAGCCCGCGGATTGAATTGCTTTTTTCTCTGTTTCACGGTTTTGGGTAATAAGCAGCAGCTCACTTCCTTGCGGGAGATACGCATGATCTTTTAGCCAATGCAGCGCATCATAGTCGATGTTTTCAAACTCATATGTGATGATATCGCTGATTTCAGCCAATTTTCGAATCGCTTCACGGTCATTATAATGAGCGGTAATTTCGACATCCGCAACCTGCCCGCACGGCGAATCTTTCACCGGATCAACGACCGCGACTTTATACCCCATTTGTTTGGCGGACACAGCCATCATTTTCCCAAGCTGGCCGCCGCCGATAATGCCGATTACAGCTCCCGGATAGATGATTTGTTTAGACAAGCTGATCACTGCTTTCTAACACTGTCTGTTTTGTATTTTCTCTTCTCTCATCCAGCTTACGGGCAAGGTCTTCGTCAAATGCTGACAAAATATGCGCCGCTAACAGGCCTGCGTTCACAGCACCCGCTTTGCCGATGGATGTTGTCGCAACAGGCACGCCTCCAGGCATTTGGACGATGGAAAGAAGTGAATCCATTCCGTTCAGCGCCTTGGACTGAACCGGAACTCCAATGACTGGCAGTGTTGTTTTCGCAGCCGTCATCCCTGGCAGATGCGCCGCTCCTCCGGCACCGGCAATAATCACCTTGATGCCTCTTTCTCTAGCAGTTTCAGCATATTCAAACATGAAATCAGGCGTCCGGTGAGCGGAAACGACCTTTTTTTCGTACGGAACATTGAGTTCGTCAAGTATGTCGCATGCGTGTTTCATTGTCTCCCAATCGGAAGTGCTTCCCATGATGATTCCTACTAGCGGCTGCATTCTGTTCCCCACCTTCTAATGCTTTTGTTTTCAGAAAATAAAAAATACCCGCTCTGCATTGCACTTATGAGGAAGCAATACAAACCGGGCATGGTACATGTATCGTCAGTCGTTCGCTTCTGCGATATATCCATGTCAGTTTTATCGATCACTTTCCTGCATAGTCCGGCAATTTACGGTTGCCGGGTAGAAACTTATGGGCCATATTCCCAAGATTATATGAGGTCGTGTTTTGATTTCATGTTTATCTTAACAACGGACATGGATAATGTCAACGATATTATCGAACGATACAAAAATTCATTCTACTAATGTTCGTGTTTTAGATCAATTTCCCTTCAAATACGATTTTTTTCCCGCACGGAACGATCTGAATTGACCCATTTTCCTTTTTTTCCATAAAAATAGGCTCTTCCATTCGCCTTACAGGCAGATATCCTTCTTCTTTCATTTGCTGAAGCACCGCATCAATCGTTTGCTGCTCTGTCACTTCAAACTTTTTCTTCTTCGGCTTTGCCATTATTCTTTAATTCTCCTCTTCTTCACTGCTTTGACCCAGAAGCCGCCGTGGATTGTTTTTGGTTCGTACGCAATAATAAAGGCTTTTGAATCAAGTGTTTTAATCGTATCATATAGCTGGAGTTCATATTTTCTCGGCGTCAGGATCTGAAGGGCTGTGCGGTCGCCTTCAAGCCCGCCTGCCACCCAATTTGTCACGCCGTAGCCTTTTTCGCGGAGCTGCTTCGGAAGATCAAGATCGAGCTCCTTCGTAATCACATTGACCATAATATAGCCAAGCGCCAATTTTTCTTCTATTTTCATGCCGACAATTACGCCAAGACCGTAACCGAGCGCGTACGCGATCACATTTTGAATCTGGTCTAAGTTATCGAGCACCAGACTCAGCCCTGTCACATAAACCAGTATTTCAATCGTACTGATGCCGGCCGCTAAATAACGCTGTCCTTTCAGCGTTAAAATCATTCTTATCGTAAAAAATGACACATAGACAATATTAATAATGAGAATTATGAGAACCATGGCTATCCCATTTGATAAGATGGTTTGCATCATTTTATTCATCCCCCTACTCTTCAGCTTGCACAAAGCATTCATATTCTACTAGAGAAATGAGCCGTTTACAATCAGCTTCGCCCGTAAGCTTAAGCAAAATATTTCGACATGCTTTTATGCGTTGAACAGTAGTAGTTTACCCTCTTTCTCGCCTTTTCAAAATCAAAACAAAAAAGCCCGCTTTTCAGCAGACTCACCTCTTTATATCTATTGTCAGATCTCTTTTTTCATTTTCTGAAGGGACTTGTATTCTTTCTCAAGCTCACTCAGCGTGTAGTCAGCAAGCTGTTCCCCTCTTCCTTGATAAAATTCCGAGAGCAGTAATTTGGTTTTTAAAAATTGCTTCTTTTGGTTAATTGCTCGGCGAAGCACATCAGCCATGTCCATCATCCTCCTTAAACATAAAGGTTTTTGCGCTGGACGTTTTCAGCATTTTCCCCATCATACACGGGTTAATCCTACAAATCAACTATGTTTTTTAGATATATTTGTAAAAAGTGTGACATAAAAAAACCGGCTAGGATTAGCCGGTTTTTTCATTAAAGCGGAATCAGCGACGCCGTAAAATATTCAGAAATAAACGGCCAAGTCACTGCCGTAAACAGCAGCGCTATCGCAACCACTGCAAATACACAATAGATATAATCAATTGGTGCATCTTGTGCCGCCTGGTACACACGCTGTACATACAGCGCGATGATAAAAAAGATGGAAAACAAGATCAGCACCGTAAACAGTACTGTCAGCATTGGGATATTTACGATCGCAAAGATCAGCCAAAGGATTGAAACAGCAATTACCGGTACAAGCAATGAACCCAATACGGCAGCCGCTTCTCTGAACGTCACCTTCTGCTTCATCATATAGCGGGAGACAGCCCATATAGCAAAGACCATTACCGCGAAAAAGATCAGCAAATACACAAGAACAACTAAAAACCCGTCATAGAAAGCATGATGGCGTTCTCCGAAACCGAGCGGCCGATTCCAGCTTGCCTTTAACTGAAACCAATTCCCAATTGAAAAAATGATACTGAATATAAGCATTGAAATCAGACCGTACTTATAATGAGAAAAACCATCCGTTACGACAGTTTTCGCCGGAGATTTTAAAATCGAGAACGCAAAACCGCAATATCTGTTGATGGCTGCCCAAACAGACGCAAGCTTGTCTTTAACAGTTGATTCACCGCGTTCCTGGCGCGGTTTCTGCTTTTGTTTTTGCTTCTGCTTGCTTTGCCGGCTCGCCTTTCTGGACATTCTCGATAGCGGTTCTTCATCTGCATCTATTCTTTCACTCTGGTTAATTTCTTCTTCAAACATTTCTTTTCTTTCTTCCGTCATGTCAGCAACTCCTATCAAAAAAATACGGCGGAATACCATTCAGCAAGAAAATAAAACACTTATATAAGGTACCGAAGCCTTCCTGAACAGTCAAGTCATTTCCATTTAAGTAAAGCATGGCGGCACATCTACATGACGGTATATCGTATGAAATGGTTTTATCTTTTGCAACAAAAAAACCAGCTGCACCGGCAGCTGGTTTTTCATTCCTTATTTTAAGAAGAGAAAGTACAGGACAAATACAACAAACAGCCCGTACATGATTGGATGAACCTCTTTGGCTTTTCCTTTGCACACCATCGTAATCGGATAGAAAATAAATCCGATGGCAATACCAGTTGCAATGCTGTACGTTAACGGCATCATGATCATGGTAAGGAAAGCAGGAACGGCCACCTCGAACTTATCCCAAGCGATTTTGCCAAGCGGCGCCACCATCAATGCACCAACAATAATAAGCGCCGGCGCTGTTACATTTGACGTAACGACTGATAGGAGCGGCGAGAAAAACGTAGCCAGTAAAAAGAGAATCCCTGTTACAATTGCGGCAAATCCTGACCGGGCACCCGCAGCGACACCTGAGCTTGATTCCACGTAAGAAGTTGTTGTAGACGTACCAAGCACGGCACCGATCACAATCGAAGATGAATCAGCTAAAAGCGCACGGCCCGCTCGCGGCAATTTGTTTTCCTTCATTAAACCAGCTTGTGTTGCCACAGCAACAAGTGTACCAGCTGTATCAAAAAATCCGACAAACAAGAATGTTAAAATAACGATCAGCATTTGTACAGAGAAAATATCCGGGAGGTGAATCCACGCTTGTCCGAAAGTCGGCGCAAGGCTCGGCACACTGCCGACAATTTGAGTCGGAACCGGAACCAAACCGAAAATCATGCCGGCAACCGCTGTTAACAGCATCCCGATAAACACGCCTGCGTTCACGCGAAGCACCATTAAAATAACCGTGACAATCACACCGAAAATCGTTAACAGCACAGGGCCGCTGTGAATGTTTCCGATCGTGACGAGCGTAGAAGGATTTGCAGTAATGATTCCTGAGCCTTGCAAACCAACGAATGTAATAAACAGGCCGATCCCCGCACCGACTGCCAATTTCAGCTCAGGCGGAATGGCGTTAATGATTTTTTCACGAAAACCTGTTAAAGAAAGAGCAACGAAAATAAGACCTGAAATAAAAACACCGGACAAAGCTGCCTGCCATGAAATACCCATACCAAGGACAACAGAAAACGCAAAAAACGCGTTCAGCCCCATACCCGGCGCAATGGCAATCGGATATCTCGCTATTAATCCCATTAAGATACAGCCTGCTGCAGACGCCAGCGCTGTCGCCGTAAAGACCGCACCCTGGTCAATTCTCAGCGCCTCCGGAAAATCTTTCACGCTGTCCAAAGCAAGCGTAATCGGATTAACGAACAAAATATATGCCATAGATAAAAAAGTCGTTAATCCGCCAATGATTTCATTGCGATAGCTGGTGCCCAGCTCATCAAACTGAAAATACTTTTTCAAGCTATTTGACTCCCTTCACTCTTTGCTATTTATTCTGTCCTGAAATCGCCAAATAAAAAACGCCCCAATAATTTTGGGACGCTTGACTACAGACGGATTTCAGTTTGAATAAATAAACGTGTTTTATTTATATCAAACGAAAGAAATGTTTACGTAGTCAAGCCATTTACGGTAGCTTGGTAGAGACTTGCGAGCCATATTCCCGCGATTATACGAATTCATCTTATTTGATTTCTGTGTCTATTGTACCAAGTTCATTTTGAATTGACAATATAAACAACGAACATTACTTATTAAAAAAATTGGTTTATTCGTCTATTGACTAAATTGGTAACAATGATAAAAACCGTATGTATGGCAACATACGGCTTTTCAACTTATGATTATTTTTTTTCGGTAGGCTGACTCACCTGATGCACTGGTACAGTAAACGAGAATGGCTTTAGTTGAATCAGGTCATTTAAAACGCCTTTATCAATATACAGACCGTATTCATTAAACTCAAAATGCTTTAAAGACAGCTTATCAAGATAAGCGTCATCCAGTTCAAAAGTTGATACCATTTCGGCTGTGTCCATATTTTTCACTTTAGTTATACTTCCTTTCAAATAATAACCTTCTTCATAATCACCTACTGGATCAGGCCAAGATTGCATTTTTTTTATATCACCAAGGCCAATCGTTTCACCGATATTCACTAATTTATTTTCGTCCACGCTTGAGGTATCAATTCCAGTGAAATGGTAATGAACCAATACTTTCTTTCCTTTTTGGTTAATGTTATTGATTTCAATCCCTATGTTTTGATGGTTTGTTTCTGAAACATGAAACGGCATCTCTGCATTTAGCGGGACAATTTCACTGCCCTCTGCCTCAGATTTAATATTTGCTATTAATGTTAGCTTTTTTGCCTTTGGATTAATTGGTGATTCTAACTGTGTTTGTCCTTTTGCTCTTACCGTTCTCTCGTTTACTTTTTTGCGGTCTCCAAGTTGGATGTTTGACGCTGTCATCTCATATGTGTTTCCTAAATCATCTTTGACTTCGTTAATTTCAACCGTATCATGCTTTGCTACGCCTTGATAATCGATTGTAAATTGAAGGACAGATCCGAGCTTTCCGTTCTCCACTTGAATATTGGAAAATTGATAATGATTGTTAAGCACTGATACCACTTTTGAGCTTTCTAAATAACTAGCATTCTTTTTGGTAATAGGCAGTTTGAATCTCCAATTTCCCTGTATTTCATTGATATGAGTCATCACAAAAGGCACGGTATCCCCATTTTTTATTTCTGTCCCTTTTGTATAAAGCCTTAATTGACCAGCATATTGTTTGTTATTTAATTTTTTGAGCATTAAGGAATCGTAGTTGATTGAAAAATTATTGTTAAAACTCGCTTTACTCACATTATAACTGAGCTCTTTTTCATCAGACTGGAGGTTATCAACAGTAAAGTTATACACCAGCTGCCCGGCATCGTAATACGAGCTGTTTACCGAAACAGTGATTCCCCTTGACTCAGCTTTTTCATTCAAAGCTGTGACCAGATTGCTTTTAAACAATGATAGACCAACTTTATCTTGAAACTCCTTATAAATTTGGCCGACAATGGGTATGCTCCCCATCGCCTTGTTTACAGAAGGCAGAAAAAGACCGGACGTTAAATACAGTATACCTACCACAGCAGCAATAGCCATTCCATTTGTAATAGTTCGTGCCCATTTAAAACGGCGCCTCGTGTTACTTTCATTTTCAGCACGAACAACAGCTTGATGTATTGCTTTTTTTAGCGCTGTCTTAGGCACTTCAATGTCATCAAATATCTGCTTCATTTGGTGTTTGTCCATTTGTTTTGATCCTCCTTTTCCAGCTCCTGTTTCAATGCTTTTCTCGCTCTATGTAAATGTGTTTTAATTGTGCCTTCTGCCATTCCTGTTTGTTCAGCTATCATTGAAATCGAATAATCTTGAAAATAATAGAGCTGAATTGTTAACTGAACATGTTCATCAAGTGTATCCAGCGCATTGCGCAAGTCTATATATTCTTCAATATTCCTTTGGTCCGTGCCAGTGTCATGATGGCTTTCAAACGGAACTAATTCCCCCTTCTTTTTCTTCATTGCAAAAATTGAATTAATAAGAATTCGGGTGAGCCACGTTAAAAAGTACTTTGGCTCTTTTAGTTTTTCTATACTGATAAAAGCTTTATAAGCTGTTTCCTGTACAGCATCAAGTGCATCTTCTTTATTTCTTAAATAGAGATAAGCGGTTTTATATAAAGTCTCCTGATGTGCCAGCATAAGCTTTTCAAAGGCCCGAGCATTTCCTTTTCTCGCCTTTGTAATCAATCTTTCTTCCTTCACCTTATCCACCTCCTATGTTGTTAGATACGAAAACTGTCGAAACGGTTTCAAAAAGTTAACAAAAAAAACGCCCCTTTTGAAAAAGGGACGTTTTTTTCGTTGTTATTTATTTATTCCCACTCAATCGTCGCAGGCGGCTTACTTGTAATATCGTACACCACGCGGTTAATGTGCTTCACTTCGTTTACGATACGTGTCGAAATGACTTCAAGCACATCCCACGGGATACGCGCCCAGTCTGATGTCATGCCGTCTATTGATGTAACGGCACGGATTCCGATTGTGTAATCATATGTTCTTGCGTCACCCATAACACCAACGCTGCGGATGTCAGGAAGAACAGTGAAGTATTGCCAGATATCACGCTCTAAGCCGTGATTTGCAATTTCTTCACGCAAGATTGCATCTGATTCACGAACGATTTCAAGTTTTTCTTCTGTTACTTCGCCAAGAACGCGGATTCCGAGTCCCGGTCCTGGGAACGGCTGACGCCATACGATTTCATCCGGAATGCCGAGCTCTGTGCCAAGCGCGCGCACTTCGTCTTTGAAGAGCGTATTTAACGGCTCGATCAGCTCAAACTGCATGTCTTCAGGAAGTCCGCCGACATTGTGGTGAGATTTGATCGTTTGCGCCGTTGCTGTACCGCTCTCGATGATATCTGTGTAAAGCGTACCTTGTGCAAGGTAGTCGATGCCTTTGAGCTTGTCCGCTTCATCATCAAACACGTAAATGAATTCATTACCGATGATTTTGCGTTTTTGCTCAGGATCAGAAACGCCTTTTAGTTTGTTTAAGAATCGATCTTTTGCGTCTACTTTAATCACATTCATGTTAAAGCCTTCGCTGAATGTTTTCATAACACCCTCAGCTTCGCCTTTACGGAGAAGACCATGGTCTACAAAGATACAAGTCAGCTGGTCGCCGATCGCTTTATGAATCAAAACAGCAACAACAGAGGAATCAACGCCGCCGCTTAGCGCGCAAAGAACCTGTTTGTCTCCGACCGTTTCACGGATTTTTTGCATTTCGATTTCGATAAAGTTCTCCATTGACCATTCGCCTTCGCATTCGCAAACACCGAATACAAAGTTTTTCAGAAGATCATTGCCGTATTCAGAGTGGCGCACTTCCGGGTGGAACTGAACGCCATACCATTTTTTGTCCGCTTTGCTCATCGCTGAGTTCGGGCAATGATGGCTTGTCGCGTCAACAGTGAAGCCTTCAGGAACTTCTACAACCAAATCGCCGTGGCTCATCCAAACCACTTGTTCGTTTGGAAGATCTTTGAACAAATCAGGTGTGCCTTCGATGCGGATGTTTGCTTTTCCGTATTCACGCTGGCTTGCCGCTTCAACTTTACCGCCAAGGTAATGAGTCATCAGCTGCATGCCGTAGCAAATTCCCAAAACAGGAATATCAAGCTCGAAGATTTTCTCGTCACAGCGGAAAGAGTTTTCATCATACACACTGTTTGGACCGCCGGATAAAATAATTCCTTTTGGATTCATTTTTTTAATTTCTTCAGCCGTCAATGTATGTGGATGCAGCTCGCTGTAAACACCGAATTCACGGATACGGCGTGTAATCAGCTGGTTATACTGACTGCCGAAATCAAGGACAAGAATCATTTCATTCACTAACTTTGTCATGGTTGTCACCTAATCTCCTCTAAGTTTTTTGACACAGAAAAAAACGAGGACAGATATGAAGCTCGCTCCGCCCTCTTTGGCAAGGCCGTTTGCCGGAGTCAGGCCAACTCGCTCCCAGACTCCGATAATATTCACTAATTCTAACAACACGTTGATAAGCGGTCAAGACCATCTTCTTTTAATTAAATTTTCCCATAACTCTCTCGAATCATTCCATAGCGCCGAAGAATCTTCATTTCTGTAAAGCGCCCTTTCATAGCTTAATGTCAGCTTTGACATGTCTTCTATGTCGTATTTTTCATCAATTCGTTTTGCATAATCACGCAGCGTTTCACTGCCTCGTTTCGGCAGCCCTTTTCTCTTCAGTTGTTTCAGAAGCGCGTCATATGCCTCAAAAAACGCGTGCTGATCGCTGCGCCGCTTCAATTTCCTCACGGTGAAAACAGGAATCCATAACGAGCGGAAAACATACAGCAATACAGCTGCCACCAAGAGGACTGCAAGAACCGCAAGCGCTGCATACAAGCCCGCACCGGCATTAGTATGCGAAGCGGACGGCTTTTTAGAAACAGCTGGCTCCCGCTTTTCCTTTTGTTTTTCCTCTTTTTGCGGCTGTTTTTTCTCTTCTTTCTGTTTCTCTTTTGCTTTCTTCGGCGAGCTGCTGTTATCGCTGCCAGAGTCCCTTGTTTCAGAAGATGTAAATTTAGCCGGATTTGTAAACCCTTTAGTCGGCTCAAATGTAACCCAGCCCTGTTCCGGGAAATACACCTCTACCCAGGAATGGGCATTGTTATTTGTCACTTCGTAAATGCTGCCATTTTTGTTCCCTGCTTCTTTGTATTCGCCGGACGTATAACCCTTTACCCAGCGGGCCGGAATGCCGGCCGAGCGCAAGAGCACCACCATGGCGGAAGAAAAGTTATCACAATAACCCATTTTCGTTTCAAAGAGAAATTGATCGACATAATCCTCATCATTCTTCGGAATGGTCACGTTTTCTGTTTCATAGGTGAACGCATTTGACCCTAAATAGTCCTCAACCGCTTTCACCTTATCAAACATATTGTCGTGATCCTGAGTCAGTTTGATCGCAAGGGTTCTCACCCGCTCTGGCAGTGAATCTGGAAGCTGCATGTAGCGATCGCTGAATGTGTACTCCTCACTATTTTTTCTCACTTTTACCTTTCTCAGTTCATCCAGCTTATAAACCGGGGAATTGTACGTTACAGTATAATTCCCCATATTTCTGATTTCACCGGCTTGTTCACTGATCGGAGAAATTTGCTCCGTGTTGCCGTTCATTTCAAGTGAGACAGCCTGCTTTGGCTGAATGGTTTCCGCACCAATCGGATACATCAGATGGTTATACCCGTAGTGCTTATCGACTTTTACACGGACGGTGCGGCGCTCTGTCGCAACCTTATGGTCAAACCACAGATTTTCAACTTTTCCATTGCTAAGCTGATACGACATGCCTGTGTCTGTTTCAATCCAGCCTTTTCCGGTATACGTGTCCTTCGTTTCCACACGGAAATACGTACGCTCTTTTCCCTGCCATGTAAAAACAGGTGTAGCATCCTGCTGGAACGGGCCGCCGAGTGATTCATCATGATTCCCGTATCCGATTTTGCTTTCCCCTGCAGACACGCGGTCTTGATGAGTGATTTTTTTAAGAAAAGGCACCGGATCAGGCCAGGCCGGCTCTGATTTTGGAGCGGCGAGTCCGAATCCCGTTGCAGCCAAAACCAATACAGATAAAGGAAGAAACCATTTCAGGACAGATGTTTTTGGCAGTGTGATTCTTTCCATCAGCTTAATGCGTTCCAAGTATAAAAGGCCCAGCATAAAGAAGCCGATCAGTACGATACGGATGACGGCAAAAGTGGCATCATATGGCGTAAAGGTATCAAGAATCGTAATATACGCTACTGTCATCATAAAGAAAAACAAAATTCTTCTCTGGTAAATCACCCAATAATGCAGGAGATAGACCAGCAGCCACAGCAGCACAAAAAACAGCAGGGTCCGAAATGAAGGAATCATGTCATTCCATTGCCCAGATTGAATCAGCGTGATATTCAGATAGACATCCTGCAAAAAAGAGCTGACCCAGCTCAAGTCGAATATAGATCCTTGATAAAACAGGATGTGTATCGAGATCAATGTAAATATGACACAAAAAGGAACGGTGACAAACCACCTCATCCTGAAAAAAGTCAGCAGAAACGTCAAACCGATAAAGACACTAAAAAAGCCTGTATGTTTCGTTTCAGTAAAACTGTCAAGCGGCCTGAGCCACTCCCACAGCAATAAAAAAGCCAGAAAATAAAATAACAGCAAGCTCAAACGGCTTCCCTTGTGATCATCGTGCGGCATGTGAACCAGTCACCTCTCTTTCTAAACAACACGCGAAACTCGCCCGCCCCTCATGACCCGAACTCTGATTTGGCGTTTCATCATGCGTTCAATCATGACATTTTCAGCTTGAGAGAGCTCAGCATCTTTCTCTTTTGCCAGTATCACCGTAACCCGGCCGCCTCCTATTTCTGCGAGGTGCAGCATATCTTCCGTTAACTGTCCCGTGACAACAACTTGATCAGCTTGGCGAACAGATGGCTTTCCCAGCTCTTCCCGTGCATATCGGCTTATCGGGTCTGCCGCATCACAATGAGCGATGGCTAAATGCCGAAGCATGTGCTTAAAATGCTGATCCCCTTCCTGAATAGGGAAAATGTTTTTTTCCTTCCCGATGGAAGCCAGACCAGCACCCGCGCCGTTTTTTAAAACAGAATGAAGAATCGAAGCTGTCACTGAAACGACCTCTTCGAATGCGTCTGAGGAAAAACGGTCCATCAGCAGAAACAGATTTTTGCTGCGAGAAGGCTCAAATTCCTTCGTCATCAGCTGGCTCCGCCGTGCAGAGGTCTTCCAATCTAACGCAGCAAACCGGTCTCCCGGCTGATAATTCCGCACACTTGCTGCGACTGAGGAATGGTGCTGATGAATAGGAGAAGAACCGCTTACACCGTCTTCCTGATGCCTCTCATTCACCTGATAGGAAAAACGCTGAAAGAATGGATAAACAAACAGGGTGTCATCCAGCTCAAAAAATGCTGTTTTTTCAATCAAGCCAAGAACATCCCCGGTTCGCACCCTGACAGAATGAAAGTGATGCTCTCCGCGCGGTACCCGAGCTAATTCATACGACATCGTCATGCTCCGTTTAAACCAAGGAAAAACGAGCCGTTTGGCCGCGGCTCCGTCTCGATTTAATGACTCGATACCTTCTGGCAGGCAATCTTCAATCACCATATACATCAGGGGGAATGGCAGCTTTCTTCTCAACGTAACCGTTACGCCCAGCCTGTCCCCCGCATGCAATTGTGTTTTATCCATTTGCCTTGAAGCCTGAAAAGAACGGAGCGGATACAAGGCCAACAGCCCGGCATACAAGACAAAAGGGAGAAACGCGTAAAACAAAAACCAGCTGACAAAGCCGCCCTGAAACATCGCATAAGAAAAAACAGCAGCCGTCAATAAAGTTAATATAATCAGCTTCCAACCATATATGAGCCATTGCCATTTCTTATTCATCAGCGGACCGACGACCTTTGAACCGGCACCTTCACAGCTGACATGATCTCCCTTACGATCGCTTCTGCCTGAATCCCTTCAAATTTTGCCTCAGGATGAAGCATCATCCGGTGCGGCAGCGTGAAAGGAGCTAAATATTGAATATCATCCGGTATGACGTAGTCGCGATGATGCAGCAGCGCGTATGCCTGTGCCGCTTTCATGAGGGCGATTGAGCCGCGCGGACTGACGCCTAATTGAACAGAAGGATGCTGTCTCGTTTTCTGCACAATTTCAACGATATATTCCTTAATGCTGTCATCAGCACGGACATTCTGCACTTCCCGCTGTAAACGGATGAAGTCTTCTTTTGCAATAACCGACTCAAGCGTCTCAATCGGATGGCTTTTTTCCTGAAGAGATAAGACGTCAAGCTCTTCATTAAAGGACGGATAACCCATCCGAAGTTTGAATAAAAAACGGTCAAGCTGAGCTTCCGGCAAAGGATAGGTCCCTTCATATTCGACCGGGTTTTGCGTTGCCATCACAAAAAAAGGAGCGGCAAGCTGCATCGTATGGCCATCTACCGTGACGCTTCCCTCTTCCATCGCTTCGAGCAAAGCCGACTGTGTCTTCGGAGAGGTACGGTTGATTTCATCGGCCAGCACGATATTTCCCATAATTGGGCCGGGACGATATTCAAATTCCATCGTTTTCGCATTATAGATAGATACCCCTGTTACATCAGATGGCAGCAAATCCGGAGTGAATTGGATTCTTTTGAAATCAGCGCCGATTGACTTTGCCAGCACGCGGACCATCATCGTTTTTCCGACTCCGGGTACATCCTCAAGCAGCACATGCCCTTTGGCAAGAAGGGCTGCTAAGCTGAGTATGGCGATGTCTCGTTTTCCAACCATTACTCTATTAATATGTTCAACTGCTTTCCCCAGCAAAGGATGCAGGTCTTCTTGATATGCCATTCTTTTCCTCCTAGTCATCTACAAAATTCATCATAATGTAACCTAACTTTACCACAAAAAGCAATCTGTATAAAAAAACGATTCAAGCAAATTGTTTCCAATAAAGCAGGGCAAATCACGCAAAAAAGCTTCCTGTGACAGGAAGCTCCAGATTGTTGACAAAATCCTAAAATGGCTTTCATTTTAGGGTTTTGTCATCTTTTCAGCGTGATTGAAAACCCTTGAAGTCTAGGAAGGACGAGCATAGGAGCGGAGCGAATGTTCTAATTCGTGAGCACCGAAGCGCAGACCTGACAACGAATGCGAGGGTTTGTCGACACGCTGAAGCTTCCTGTGACAGGAAGCTCCATTATTTTTGTTCTAAAGGCTCCATATGAACATGCGAATAATCAATCGCATGCTCCTCCTTCATTCTCCGCTCAATTTCATTGGCTATATCGTGGCTTTCCGTAATATTTAAATCTGCCGATACCTCAACCACCACATCAACATGAACCGTACTGCCCAAGTATCTTGCTTTTATGTCTTTTAAACGGCTCACACCGGAGATTTTTTCGATTGTCTGTTTATAAGCGGAAATGTCCTTTGTGTCGAATCCATCTGTCAAAGAGTGAGATGATTCTTTAAAAATATCCCATGCGGTCTTGCAAATAAGCAGGCCGATCACAAACGCAGTGACCGTATCAATCCAAGCAAGATGGAATTGAGCAGCCACAATGCCGATAAATGTGCCGATACTGACGAATGCGTCTGATTTATTATCAGCAGCCGCAGCAAGGAGCGCCTGGCTCTTCACCTTTTTGGCCAGCCTTTTATTGTACCGATAAACGATCAGCATCAGGACTGCCCCGCCCGCTGCCGTCCAAGCCGCAATCATATCCGGCGTCTCTTGTTTAGCAGAAAAAATAGATTCTCCGGCGCTGAACAGCACTTGCAGGCCGACAACCATCATAATAAACGATGCGATAAGCGATGCAATCGTTTCCGCTCGAAAGTGGCCGTATGGATGATCTTCGTCAGGAGGCTTTTGAGAGATGCGCAGGCCAATCAGCACAGCAACAGAAGCAATAATGTCAGTTGTATTATTTAACCCGTCTGCCGTAAGTGCTTCCGAGTGAAAAAGATAACCGATGATCAGCTTAATTGCGGAAAGAACTAGATACGCGGCAATGCTGACCAGCGCTCCGGATTCTCCCTTTTTCAGTTCATCATATCTCTCCATACAAAACCTCCTCCCCGCTCACATTTTCCTATTATTATCTTACAAAGCTGATCCGCAGTGGGTCTACAGAAACATGATTCACCCGCCACAGAAAAATAGTGACGAAGGAACACTTTTTCTCTCATCCAATTTATTTGCTCCGCCAAGAATCCCATCAGATCCAATGACACCAGCGCTTCTCGCATTCTATCGAATTGTAAATAGTACACAAAATTACACAGCGAATAAAAAACGAAACATTTTTTCCACACATTCGCTGAAAGCGCAAACAAAACACTACAAATTTGAAATAAGCTGGTATATTTTCTTACACGAATTTTCGACAAACTGTATATTTATGATAGAGTTTCAATTATCATAATATTCAGTAATGATTGCATTTTAAAAGGAGGTAACTTATGAACCAGTCTCAATCAGGATTAAAAAAGGAATTAAAGACCCGCCATATGACAATGATTTCGATTGCCGGTGTAATCGGAGCCGGCCTATTTGTAGGCAGCGGTTCAGTGATTCACTCGACCGGTCCGGGTGCCGTTGTTTCTTACGCGTTAGCCGGATTATTGGTGATTTTTATTATGAGAATGCTCGGTGAGATGTCTGCCGTAAACCCGACGAGCGGATCGTTTTCTCAATACGCTCACGACGCCATCGGACCGTGGGCAGGATTTACAATCGGCTGGCTGTACTGGTTTTTCTGGGTGATCGTCATCGCGATCGAAGCCATTGCCGGTGCCGGCATTATTCAATACTGGTTCCATGATATTCCGCTGTGGCTGACAAGTTTGATCTTGACCATTGTGCTCACCCTGACAAACGTCTACTCTGTTAAGTCTTTCGGTGAGTTTGAATATTGGTTCTCCCTCATTAAAGTTGTGACTATCATTGCTTTTCTAATCGTTGGTTTTGCCTTTATTTTTGGCTTTGCACCGGGCAGTGAGCCAGTCGGTTTTTCGAATCTTACAGGCAAAGGCGGATTTTTCCCGGAGGGCATCAGCTCCGTATTGCTCGGCATTGTCGTTGTCATCTTCTCTTTTATGGGAACTGAAATCGTTGCCATTGCAGCAGGGGAAACATCCAACCCGATCGAATCTGTGACAAAAGCCACCAGATCCGTTGTATGGCGCATCATCGTCTTTTACGTAGGCTCAATCGCCATTGTCGTGGCGCTTTTGCCATGGAATTCAGCAAATATTTTAGAAAGCCCTTTCGTCGCTGTACTTGAGCATATAGGAGTGCCGGCAGCCGCACAGATTATGAACTTTATCGTCCTCACAGCTGTACTCTCTTGCCTGAATTCAGGTTTGTACACCACATCCAGAATGCTGTATTCTCTTGCAGAAAGAAACGAAGCGCCGCGCCGTTTTATGAAATTGAGCAAAAAAGGCGTTCCCGTACAAGCCATTGTGGCCGGGACATTTTTCTCTTATATCGCGGTCGTAATGAACTATTTTTCACCGGATACCGTCTTTTTATTCTTAGTCAACTCATCAGGCGCAATCGCTTTACTCGTCTATCTTGTCATCGCCGTTTCCCAGCTGAAAATGCGGAAAAAACTCGAAAAAACAAACCCGGAAGCATTGAAGATCAAAATGTGGCTCTTCCCTTTCCTAACCTACTTGACCATCATCGCCATTTGCGGAATTTTAGTGTCCATGGCGTTTATTGATTCCATGAGAGACGAGCTGCTGCTGACAGGCGTCATTACGGGAATCGTTTTGATTTCTTACCTTGTGTTCAGAAAACGCAAGGTGAGCGAGAAAGCGGCTGCCAACCCAGTCACACAGCAGCAACCCGATATCCTGCCTTAATGCTGATCAAATCCTAAACGGACTGCCGTTTAGGATTTTGTTATTTTCTTTCTCGGGCAGTCTGCAACACGAAGATTTTTTGTAACCATCACGTCCTTATTGTCATTAACTATAGTACCAATTTGGAAAATTTAGATAAGGACAGATGAAAATGACACTTGAAAAATTTGTGGATGCTCTCCCAATCCCAGATACACTAAAGCCAGTACAGCAATCAAAAGAAAAAACATACTACGAAGTCACCATGGAGGAATGCACTCATCAGCTCCATCGCGATCTCCCTCCAACCCGCCTGTGGGGCTACAACGGCTTATTTCCGGGACCGACCATTGAGGTTAAAAGAAATGAAAACGTATATGTAAAATGGATGAATAACCTTCCTTCCACGCATTTCCTTCCGATTGATCATACCATTCATCACAGTGACAGCCAGCATGAAGAGCCCGAGGTAAAGACTGTTGTTCATTTACACGGCGGCGTCACGCCAGATGATAGTGACGGGTATCCGGAGGCTTGGTTTTCCAAAGACTTTGAACAAACAGGACCTTATTTCAAAAGAGAGGTTTATCATTATCCGAACCAGCAGCGCGGGGCTATATTGTGGTATCACGATCACGCCATGGCGCTCACCAGGCTAAATGTCTATGCCGGACTTGTCGGTGCTTATATCATTCATGACCCAAAGGAAAAACGCTTAAAACTGCCTTCAGACGAATACGATGTGCCGCTTCTTATCACAGACCGCACGATCAATGAGGATGGTTCTTTGTTTTATCCGAGCGCACCGGAAAACCCTTCTCCGTCACTGCCTAATCCTTCAATCGTTCCGGCTTTTTGCGGAGAAACCATACTCGTCAACGGGAAGGTATGGCCATACTTGGAAGTCGAGCCAAGGAAATACCGATTCCGTGTCATCAACGCCTCCAATACAAGAACCTATAACCTGTCACTCGATAATGGCGGAGAGTTTATTCAGATTGGTTCAGATGGAGGGCTCCTGCCGCGATCTGTTAAACTGAATTCTTTCAGCCTTGCGCCTGCTGAACGTTATGATATCATCATTGACTTCACAGCATATGAAGGAGAATCAATCATTTTGGCAAACAGCGCGGGCTGCGGCGGTGACGTCAATCCTGAAACAGATGCGAATATCATGCAATTCAGAGTCACAAAACCATTGGCACAAAAAGACGAAAGCAGAAAGCCGAAGTACCTCGCCTCATACCCTTCGGTACAGCATGAAAGAATACAAAACATCAGAACGTTAAAACTGGCAGGCACCCAGGACGAATACGGCAGACCCGTCCTTCTGCTTAATAACAAACGCTGGCACGATCCCGTCACAGAAGCACCAAAAGTGGGCACAACTGAAATATGGTCCATTATCAACCCGACACGCGGAACACATCCGATTCACCTGCATCTAGTCTCCTTCCGTGTATTAGACCGTCGGCCGTTTGATATCGCCCGTTATCAAGAAAGCGGGGAATTGTCCTATACCGGTCCGGCTGTCCCGCCGCCGCCAAGTGAAAAGGGCTGGAAAGACACCATTCAAGCGCATGCAGGTGAAGTCCTGAGAATCGCGGCGACATTCGGTCCGTACAGCGGACGATACGTATGGCATTGCCATATTCTAGAGCATGAAGACTATGACATGATGAGACCGATGGATATAACTGATCCCCATAAATAACCCGACAAACTTGCCTCTAGCAGGCAAGTTTTTTCTTTGTGAAACCTTTGGCCCTATTTATCGTATTACGTAAAAACAGCAAAAAGGAGCTGCTTTTTATGCTGACACACGACCTACATGAAAAAATAAAGCAATACATTTCCATTTATGCTGAATTAAAATCAAAATTAAAATGGAAAGTTTCACACGATCAGATATTAATGCTCATTTCTTCTGCATATATTGTGAATAAAAGAGAGTTTGATTTTCAGCGCTTTTATGATTTGAGCAGCTATATCAAATCAAACATCGGCAGCTTCTCAACACTCAATTCACACCACCGCTTTACTGTTGCATCTATTCTGGACATTCATTTTCAGCATAAGGCAAAACAAACATTTCATACTTTTATCGATGTATACAATGAAATGGTGAAGCTAGGATATAAGCGGGATATGTTCACATACCTTTCCGCTCTGATCTTGCTCACCGGCAAATCTGAAACGACAAACCAAAAAGAACAGATGAACATGGGGCTAGCAGTTTATCAGCAGATGAAGAAAAATCATTATTTCCTCACTTCAACTCAGAATGTTCCGCTTGCCATACTGCTTGGAGAAAACGAAAAAGGTTTGCAGGCGCTACAGAAGGCGGAAACATGCTATCAGCTGCTGGCAGCCAACGGCTTTAAAAAAGGACAGTACTTACATCAGGTCAGCCATATTCTGGCCTTGCAAAGTGAAAAAGAGCCCGAAATGCTTGTTTCCGCTTGCAAACAGATATATCAATCGATCACTGAATCTGTCAAAAAACCAAAGGATTATCATTATCCAGACCTTGCTCTCCTCACATTTCTGGAAGAGCCAGATATCAAAACGGTTTTGTGCATCACTGACGAATTAAACCAGGAAAAAGCTTTTAAATGGCAAAAGGAAATGAACTTTAAAATTGCTGTCAGCCTCTATCTCAGTGAGCATATGGAGAAAAATCTGCTGATGGAATCAGGACTATACACCGCTATCGAAACAGCCATTCAAGCGCAGCAGGCAGCCGCGACAGCTGTCATCATCAGCTCAACAGCAGCCAGCCATACTCATGATGGAAACTAAAGGAGGAGAAACATGCCATACATCACATTAGAAGATCAGACACGCCTTTACTATGAAACACACGGGAACGGGACGCCGATCCTGTTTATACATGGGGTGCTGATGAGCGGACAATTTTTCCACAAACAATTTTCGGCGCTTTCTGCCAATTATCAATGTATTCGTCTTGATCTTAGAGGACACGGCGAATCTGACAAAGTGCTTCACGGCCACACCATTTCCCAATATGCCCGTGACATAAGGGAATTTCTAAATGCAATGGAGCTTGACCATGTCGTTCTTGCCGGCTGGTCAATGGGCGCTTTTGTCGTATGGGATTATCTCAATCAATTTGGGAATGATAATATTCAAGCCGCTGTGATCATCGATCAATCCGCTTCCGACTATCAATGGGAGGGCTGGGAACACGGTCCATTTGATTTTGACGGCTTAAAAACAGCGATGCACGCCATTCAAACTGACCCGCTGCCTTTCTACGAAAGCTTCATCCAAAATATGTTCGCAGAACCGCCTGCCGAGACCGAAACAGAATGGATGCTGGCAGAAATCCTCAAACAGCCGGCTGCCATTTCTAGCACGATTTTATTTAACCAAACCGCCGCTGATTACCGGGGCACCCTCCAAAACATCAATGTGCCGACATTGTTGTGCTTCGGGGAAGACAAGAAATTTTTCTCTACAGCAGCTGGGGAACACTTGCGCAGCAATATTCCGAACGCAACACTCGTTACCTTTTCTAAAAGCAGCCATTGCCCGTTTTTAGAAGAGCCAGATGCTTTTAACAGCACACTCCTCTCCTTTTTAGATGGGGTTATTGGAAAGTCATAAAGAAAAAGGAATTAGGAGATTAGGGAAAAGTATGAGACAATAGGAAATGTGCAGTAAAATACATGAGGGAAGAAGTGACTTTATGTCTTACTATAACAAACGAAATCAAGAACCGCTGCCAAAAGAAGATGTGAGTACTTGGGAATGCACAAAAGAAGACTGTAATGGCTGGACCCGAAAAAACTTCGCCAGCAGTGATACGCCATTGTGCCCTTTGTGCGGAAGTAAAATGGTCGACGGCATCCGTTCATTAGTGAATCTCCAAAACAACAGCCAAACGAAAACAAGCTAGTTCTTCCCTATAACAAATGCAGACTCCTGCAAGCAATAAGCAAACAAACCCCGAACGGAGACAAAATTCTATATTTCAGAATAAAAACCTCTCATTGCAAGAGGCCAAATACGAAGAAAGAAGCCCAAAACTGTAAACGTTTAGGGCTTTTTCGTCTGTTTTAATGGTGTAATATGGATATAAGAGGAGCGATAACGTGATCCCAAACCAGCAGCAAAAAGACTTGAAAAAAAGAGCTGCGTTCAAAAAGCTGGATGTTGCAATGAACTTCTATGTTGAACTTCTGTTTTTGTCGGTCCCTCTGATTCATATCTTTAAATGGCTCGGATCATTAGCCCTGCACCTCATCCATTAAAAAAGCCACTCAGCTCATGCCGAGTGGTTTTTATTAGTTAATCACAGAAAAGCTGTTGATGATGCCGTTTGGATTTTCCCATACTTTTTTGAAGGTCTTATTTTCAAGGCTATAGGAATAAATCGTCCGCACCTTAGCTTCACGCCCTGTTTCGTCCTTCAGCTTTTTAGCCCCCTTAGCTTCGGCAAGAAAATAAATGTTCTTTCCATCCTTAGAGAACTGAGGCTGTGCGTCAATTAACAGCTTAAATGATTTTTGATTTGAGATGATGCTTTCATACTTTTTCGTATCCGCATTGAGCATCTGAATAGAAGCGGTTTGCTCCGTTCCTTTCTGCGTATATGATGTGAATAAAATACGTTTATCATCATCAGAAACAGCAATATCGCTGATAAATTGGTTCAGGCTTTTCAGCTCATTAAATTTATGTTGACGGCCTTCCGCAAAATGAATCGTTGTCGGTTCAGGGTCGATGCCCTTTTCGTTTGCTTCATCTGTTTTCTTGTAGTCTTCTTCTACAGAATAATGAAGCAATGCAAATGAATCGTTTTTTTGGTTATAAAAGAAGCTGCTGACGGTGTTATCCTGATCATTAGCGGCAGGATAAAGATTTTTGTACTTTTTCGTTTTCAGATCAAAAGCGGCGATCCGAAAATTGCTTTCGTCCGCTTTTCCTAAGCGGAAATAGATGGTTGAACGGTCCTTTGATAAAAACAAACTGTCCGCACTCTCCGCGCCTTTATAAAGCACCGTCTTTTTATTAGACTTTAGATCCAGTTTAAAAAGCCTCATTTCATTCTGTTCATTATTGCCCGTATAATAGAGCACCTGCTGTTTTTGATCCAAGGCAAATGCCGGATAGCTGGTCAGCTTCTCCTCATGGATCACCTTGTCATTTTCATAATACTTTGTCAGCAGATCCGTATCTGTAATTGAAACCAGCAGCTCATCACCGCTATCGGTATTGACTGAAACATCAGCAGCCTTCTCATGGCCTTTATCCTTTGCAACATAAAACGCAACCCCCGCGGCAGCTGCCGCTATTATCACTGCTAACAATAATATGATTCTTTTTTTCATCTTTTATCTCCACCAATAGAAAAAGCAAGAATGTGACTTCTTGCTTTCCAGATTATATATGTACATTAATAGCTGTAATGCCCCGCTACTTTACCTTTGCTTAATGGGTATCCAAGCGCTTTAAACGCTTTAGGGCTAACATCCAGCACTGCATTAGGCATTCTGCCAACATCATTTTTATAAACCGTAATCACCTTTTTAGGCTTTGCTTTTGCATAAGCTCTGATTTTTGTCCCGTTTCTAGGAACATCAAATCCGATTTTGGTCGCACAATCCCAATGTCCAAGTTTCTTACCTGAAGAGCCTTTTTTCCCGACTCCATTATACCAAGTAATATTTCCGTTCACATGTTTCGCACTGGCATCTGATGAAAAACTAAAAGCTCCCAAAGTACTTCCTACTAAGATAAAAGCGGCTAAAATGACTTTCTTCAACATTTCGTCCCCCTGTTTGTTAACATCTAGGAAGATTATACACGATCAACCAGCTATTTTTTATTTCAATATCCTTACAGTAATGTTACAAAGTCAAAAAGTTGCCTCTGCTAAATTAAACCATGGAAGATTATCCTATTATAATAGCGGTATTAGCGTTATAATTATTGATAGAGTAGTTGTCGCATTCAATATGAACGAACCATTACCGTATTGTTCAAACCAAATTCATAGCTATGTAAACAATTGATACTCTCATATAAAGAAAAAAGAGTGTGCGAGACCCTTTTTTCTTTAAAGTTTCTTTTTTCAAAAAAACGTAGATTATATTATATAAAAATTTCATTTCTTTTTTGGTTTTAAAAATGGCGATTTTGTGAACAGTTCATATTGACCGGTGCGGAATTACTCACATCAAAAGTTATAGGAGTGGTAATCCATGAAGGCAGCAAGATGGCATAACCAAAAGGATATCCGTATTGAACATATCGAAGAGCCAAAAACGGAGCCGGGAAAAGTAAAGATCAAAGTCAAATGGTGCGGCATCTGCGGAAGTGATTTACACGAATATCTGGGCGGCCCGATCTTTATTCCGGTTGACAAACCGCACCCATTAACAAATGAAACGGCACCTGTCACAATGGGGCATGAATTCTCCGGTGAAGTTGTCGAAGTCGGAGAAGGCGTTGAAAATTATAAAGTTGGAGACCGCGTTGTAGTCGAGCCGATTTTTGCTACACACGGCCACCAAGGCGCCTACAACCTTGATGAACAAATGGGATTCCTCGGCTTAGCCGGCGGAGGCGGCGGTTTCTCTGAATACGTCTCTGTGGATGAAGAGCTTTTGTTCAAACTTCCTGATGAATTATCATATGAACAAGGCGCGCTCGTTGAACCTTCTGCAGTTGCTCTATACGCTGTCCGCTCAAGCAAACTCAAAGCAGGCGACAAAGCGGCTGTATTCGGCTGCGGCCCGATCGGACTTCTTGTCATTGAAGCGCTGAAGGCTGCCGGTGCAACTGATATTTACGCTGTTGAGCTTTCTCCTGAACGCCAGCAAAAAGCTGAGGAGCTTGGCGCGATCATCGTTGATCCGTCTAAAACAGACGATGTAGTCGCTGAGATTGCAGAACGTACAGGAGGCGGTGTTGACGTAGCATTCGAAGTCACTGGTGTCCCAGTGGTGTTACGACAAGCCATCCAGTCCACTACAATTGCCGGTGAAACCGTCATCGTCAGCATTTGGGAAAAAGGTGCTGAAATCCATCCGAACGATATCGTAATCAAAGAACGTACAGTAAAAGGAATTATCGGATACCGCGACATCTTCCCGGCTGTATTGTCATTAATGAAAGAAGGCTATTTCTCAGCCGACAAACTCGTAACGAAAAAAATCGTACTAGATGATTTGATCGAGGAAGGCTTCGGGGCTCTTATTAAAGAGAAAAGCCAAGTCAAAATCCTTGTCAGACCTAACTAATTTGAAACCAAAAAGAATCCGCACTCGGGTGCGGATTCTTTTTTTAATTATCCAATCACTTCAGCCCCAGAATCCTTCTTTGCCCCGCCGTGATCATAAGCGCGGAAGTTTTCCTCCAGCTGCTCAAGCGAAAGACCTTTCGTTTCCGGTAAAAACTTCTTCACAAACAGGACAGAGCAAATTCCTAATCCAACGAAGATAAAGAACGTTGTGGACAGCCCGATAGCTGCCAGCAATATCGGAAACGTGAAACTGACTGCAAAATTCACCATCCACAGACAGAATACCGTAACACCCATTCCCAGTCCGCGAAGGCGAAGCGGGAAAATTTCAGATAGCATCAGCCAAGTCACTGGTGAAATGGCGCCCTGCTGAAAAGCAAGAAATGTGACCGTTAATGACAGGACTACATACGGAAGTGCCGGTGATCCTTCAAGTACAAGTGAGAATATCCCGATTAGCAATAATGCTGTTGTCGTACCGATCAAGCCTGTCATCAGCATCGGCCGGCGCCCCACTCTTCCCAGCAGCCAGATTCCAACGAATGTTGCCAATACCGAAATCACGCCATTCGCAATATTTCCGATTAAAGCGGCTTCCGTTTGGAAACCGGAATTTCTTAGAATTTCAGTCCCATAATACATAATCGAATTCACACCTGTAATTTGCTGTACAATCGCAATCCCTAATCCAATAAACACAATACGGCGAACCCATGGGACTGAAAGATCTTTAAACGTCGCTTTTTCAAGCTGATCTTCTTTTTTGAAAGCAAATTCAATTTCTTGCAGCTCAGCTGCTGCCCGTTTTTCGTCCCTGATTTTTTTCAATACACGCAAAGCATCTTCTTTTCTTCCTTTAGAAACAAGCCAACGGGGACTCTCGGGCATTCTGATCATGCCGAAAAACAGGAACACGGCTGGAAGTGACGCAATGACCAGCATAAACCTCCACACATGGGAGTTGTCTCCCATTGTTGTTCCAAGGATCGCATTAAAAACAAAGGCCAAAAGCTGTCCTGATACAATCATCAATTCGTTCTGCGTCACCATCCGTCCCCTGCTTTCCACAGGAGACATCTCTGCTAAATAGGCAGGCACCGTTACGGATGCACCCCCGACCGCAATACCAAGCACAAAACGGGAAATAATCATGACCGTAACATTTGGAGCAAACGTACACCCGATCGTTGAAATAAAAAATATAACAGCGAGGAACAAAATATTTTTGCGGCGGCCGTTAAAATCAGACATCCTGCCGCCAAACACAGCACCCAGTGCCGCTCCAAAAAGAAGTGAACTGGTGACAAGGCCTTCTGTGAAGGCATTGAGATTAAGCTGATCCGGCTCTCCCATATACGGCAAAGCTCCATTGAGCACACCGGTATCATAGCCAAAAAGAAGCCCGCCGAAAGTGGAGACTAAAATAATTGTACGTAAAAATGACATTTGATTGCCTTGTTTATTCATACTGTTTCCCCCAGTCTTTTTCAAAATGCGTATGTCAAAAACTTATTCCAGGGCTGCTGCCTTCCTCACATTTCGTAAGCAGGCTTCAGAAAATAGTTGTTCATGTTTTTATCCAATAACCTCATAACCTTCCCTTCTTCTTAGCATGTCAATCCTGATGGAAGCGATTTCATTTCTCATTAAAAGAACAATGGTCATTTCTTTGTGCATAACCTCGTTCATTGGTATTTATTAGTCACTTAATAGTTCAATTATAGTGATGTTATAGTGACATTTTTGTTATATCTGATATTATCATAATTATAAAAACGCTTTCAGTCAATATAAATTTCTGAAAATTTTTTACTCTATAAAAGGAAAATCACCAATTCAAGGGGAAAATGAACGTTTTTCTTCATAAAAATGTGTGAATCAAGTCAAAAATCCTGTGATTTTCTGTTCATATCGATAAATGAGTAAGTTTTGGGTAACTTCATCTAAAATCAAACATTCGTTCAATTGTTTCAGACTTAGGATAAAAGGAAATAGAGAAGAAAATAAAAGAAGGCTGACTTAAGGGAGGCAACCAAAATGAATGAGGGTTATATCATTGCAGGCCTTTTATTATTGACAGCAGGGATGATTGATTTTTTATGGACCACGTTATGGTTAGAGAGCGGTGCAGGCCCGATCACAAGATGCCTGTCTGCCTGGCTGTGGAAGGGCTGCCGCAAAATCAGCGGTGACCACGCAAAGGTTCTAAGTATAGCTGGTCCTCTGCTGTTATGCCTGACGTTAGTGATATGGATTAGTCTATTTTGGGGCGGGTGGTTTTTGATTTACTCAAGTGACCCTCAATCACTTATGGAAACTCAATCAAAAGAACCGGCTTCCTGGCCAGACCGAATTTATTTTGCCGGCTATGTCATGTTTACATTAGGAAATGGCGACCTCGCTCCGAACGGAGGCCTATGGAAGCTTGTCACGATTATTGAAACAGCTCAAGGACTGCTTACCATCACGTTTTCTGTCACGTATTTGATTTCCGTCTTGAGTGCGGTTAATCAAAAACGCTCCTTTGCCCAAAGTGTATTAAGTCTAGGACATGACGGAACAGAAATCGTCCATAATGCATGGAATGGCAAAGATTTTCACGACATTGATTTTCTTCTTGTCGCTGCCTCATCAGAACTGGGAAAGCTGACCGCTCAGCATAACGCCTTCCCCATCCTTCATTTTTACCACAGCACGCAGCATCAGGAATCATCCATTATAGCTGTTGCTGTATTGGATGAGGCTCTAACCATTTTCAAATACGGAATTCCTGAACAATATCAGCCGAATCAGCTTCACATCAAAGAAGCGCGCTCAAGTATCAAAAACTACCTGGATACCGTTCATACTGCCTATATCCATCCTGCAGAACAAGCGCCGCCGGAACCAGACATCTCAAAGCTTCAACAATCAGGCATACCGGCTTTATCAAAGCAAACATTTCAAATTGCCGTCAATTCAATAAAGGAACGTCGTCAATTGCTGCTGGGAATTATCCAAGCGGGTGCTCGAAAATGGCCTGTTCAGGAGCAAGCAATAGGTAACGCTTATTCTCCTAAATAAAAAAGTCCCGAGTGTCTGATCACTCCGGACTTTTCACTGTATGATTCTTATACAAGCTTCTGGCCGCAATTCGGACAAAAATTGGCTTCGCCCGTTTTTGTTCCGCAATTTGGACAGAAATTCGGTTTGCTTCCGCTGCCAGTTGACTGTGGGCCTGATGACTGTGCCTGCTGATTCTGATTCATTTGGCTCATCATCTGATTGGCCATATTCATTCCCATCATCATTCCAGCCATATCCGAAGCCGCTCCGCCTCCGCTCATCTTTCCGGATGCCATTCCATCCGTCATTGATATTTGCTGGTATCTGTTCACATCCCCAACCATACCGTAGGAAGCGTTCTTTGTAATCATATCTTGAACCTCTTGAGGATAATTAAAGCTCATGATTTGAAAACCAGTGACCGTCATCCCGTCGCTTATTAATTGCATATCTAAGTCCTCTTGAATTCCCTTGGCAATATCAAAAGCGTTTGCTTGAAGATTAAACATATCTTTCCCTTCTCTTGTGATCCACTTCATGAGAAGCTGATCCAGAATAGAAATGATACGGGTTTTAATATCCTCTACAAAATATTGATCTTTCACGCCAGCGATTTTATCAATCAGGCTGATATAGTCCTGCACCTTGAAATTAAATGTGCCGTTTGCGCGAATGGGCATCCCGCCTGGCATTCCCGCTGCCGGAATATTTATCGCCTGTTTTGTTCCCCATCTTACGGTAAATTCCTTCGTATTGACAAACAGCACCTCAGCTCGCATGCCGCTGTTAAAGCCAAACTTAAAGCCCTTTAACGTTGAAAGGAATGGAATAATTTCTGATTCAATATCATAATCACCATCATCTTGAAAGACTCCTTCAACCCGCCCATTGTTCAAAAAGACAGCATCCTGTCCGGGACGAATGATTAAACGGCTCCCTTTTTTGATTTCACGATTGTTCCATTTATAAAAAATCATATCATCTCTAAATTCTTCCCACTCTACTACATTCGCTAATTGATTTCTGAAAAACGACATTACGCCTCTCCCTTTCTCTATTTCTTACATTTAAAAACTGCCCCGGCTCCCACTGTATGACGTGCCGCCTTTCGTAACACCGCCATCGCTGCCGCTGTCTTTATCTGATGGTTTTCTTTCTCTTGTTACAGTCGTTCTAATATAAGTGTCGTATTGATCAATCACATCAGACGTACGCTGATCCATATATGTATTTCCATTAACCGTTACTTTGCCGCCTGCATGATAAAGCATGATTGAAACCGCAATTCCCCCGACTGCGATGGCAGCAATCAGCTGAAACCACCATGTAAAGAATATGTTGTCGGGGTTTACTCCCGGTTTTATGCCCATATCTTTATAGGAAAGCTGAATATATGTCTCAAAAGCTTTAAAATAATTTTCATTGGATAAATCAGATGAAATCGTATTTCTGATGCTATTGAGCCTGCTGTTGTCCAAATACTGTTCGGCTTTTTTGAAGCCTGCGATAAACACTTCTCTGTTTGTCATATCAATGGTCAGAATGGCTGTACTGCCTTTTCCGTAACGATCATAAAAATCGCCGGTATAGTCAGCAATATCTTCACCGTTTGTGCTTTTGGTCGTAATAATGATGAAATCAGTGTCCCTCTTTGCACCCAGCTCTGCCGAGAGAGATTCAAGTTTTCCGATCTCCGCTTTTGACAATAGATGAGCGCGATCGTACACATGCTGCTGCGATTCAGAAGCTCTTGCCGCTTCGATCCCCAGTAAAGGCATCATGACGAAGACAGCCAGCACACCAAAGATCGCTTTCCCTAAAAATCCCCGCATCAAAATCCGCCTCCCATCATCAATGAGACGAGCTTCAACGCAAGAAATGTCCCGCCTGCTATTCCGCTAAACCATGCTGCCACTTTTCCTCGACTGATCGGCGGCTTTCCAACAACCTTTCCTGTTTGCCCGTTCATCGCAAAGATATGCTCTGCTCTTTCATAATCGTAACTGACCATCCAAACGGGAAGCAAAACGTAAAAGCTGTTCACGTTTTTCGTGTGAATATGTTTGTCCCTCACATTGACTGACGTATATCCGGAAAAAGTAGAATGGATGTATGAATCTATATAACTGCTTATTTTCTCTTTTGCCCTTGGAAAAAGCTCCTCATCGGTATAATTGTACTTTTCCGCAATATAACCGGCCAAATATGCCGTTTGAAAGTCCTTCAGCTCTTCGTATGAATAAGGCTCCAATTTGTCCATTAATTCGTCTTTCATTTTTTCAGAGGCATCGACAGGGATTTTCAAATAATCGAGATTGATATCACGAAACGCTTCAAAGTGCTCTGTTTCCGTGCAAATATAATCCCCTTCTTCATATTGATGGACTCTGGTACAGTTTGCTCTCACCTGTACTTCACTATTTAAATCAAACATCCAAAACGGAATATACATGCCGGTGATGCTTTTAATGCGATCGGCAGACATGAAACCTCTTGGTGTCAGAAGGCCTTTTTTGCACCACTTTCGAAATGCCTGCTCGGCTTCTTGCTTGCTGATTGTAAATGGGATGACTTTCGCCGGTGCCAAATGTCCCGATAAACGATCTGCAAGTATTGCAGCACCCCCGCAGAAGCTGCACGTCGTTGCTGTCGTTTCAGCTTCCGTGATCAAAACGGCACCGCAGTTTTCACATTGATATTCTTTTGCTTCATCATCAGAAAACCGTGCCGCAATGTTTTCTTTCGGAAGGCTTTCAATATTGTCCTGTCTTCCGCAGCTGCCGCAGGATAACGAGCCGGTTTCACTGTCAAATGCCATATCACTGCCGCAGTTCGGACACTTATAAGATATTATCATTACCGTTCCCTCTCACATCTTATGATAAAATGACGCCGCAGCCGAAAGCTGCGGCCTCCTATGTATTACTTATCGAGCATCATTTTCGCTTTTAACGCCGCAAGTTCATCATCAACCTGGCTTGAACCGCCAGTGTCATACTTTGCAGTCAGATCAGCCATATCATCCTGCGGAGCGCTGTTCAGTTCAGCCATTGCATTGGCCTGATCAAGTGCCTTATTTACTTTGTCCTCCATTCGGCCGAATGCAGACATTGATTGGCTTGTACTTGAAGCAGAAGCGTCCAGTTTGTTCATTCTTTCTTGCGTTTTCGCTACTGTCCACTTCGCCTTGATCATATTTTTACGTGCTTCCAGCTCTCCAATGTCAGATACCAATTTGTCATGCATCTTTCTCATCTGTGCGGCATTGGTTGCAGCAATTTGATTCGCCGCCTGCAGCTCAGAAAGCTTTGACTCCAAAGATGTTTTTCTTTCAATAAATTTTCTCGCATCGCTCTCATTCCCGGCTTGCAGCGCCTTCATTGCATAGCTTTCCATCTTTTCCATATCCGCCTGGCATTCGTGATATTCTCTTTTTGCTCTCTGCTCCTCAGCCATAACAGCTGCTGTTTCTGCCTTAACCTTAGCCAAATCGCTATTCATATTTCTTAAATATTGATCTACCATTTTCTCCGGATTTTCAGCCTTGTCCAATAAAGCATTGATATTCGCAGACATAATATCTTTAAATCTTCCAATTATACTCATTATATCGTTCCTCCTAAAGCTAATTCGGTAACCCTTGTTACATATACTATTTATTATCGTTAAAAGTTTCACTTTTTTAATAAAAAATGACATTTCAAACAAAAAATATACAACTTTTTACCTGAACAAAAATGTAAGCAATAAAAAAAGATGCCCCCAAAAGTCCAAAGACTTTCAAGAAACATCTTCAATGATTTACAAAGAAACTTCGATCTCATCCAAGCTCGGCAGTGCATCAATCGCTCCAATTTTAGTGCACACAAGAGCTCCGACCTTATTGGCAAACGCCACAATCTCACGCAGTTTCACAAAATCTGCTTCTACAGATTGAATCTGATCCGTGTTTGCCAATTGATATAAAGCCGCACCGACAAAAGCATCTCCCGCCCCTGTTGAATCGATTGATGTCACCGGAATGCTTGGAATGATTTCACGGTCTTTTCCATTGGAAAGAAGCGTTCCGCTTTTCCCAAGTGTCACAGCGACAATGTTGGCTCCGATCTCATGAAGGATCGCAACTCCCTTTTCATGATCCTTCACACCGCTTATAATCTCAAGCTCCTCGTCACTGACTTTCACAAAATCACTTACAGCGATCGCTTTTTTCGCAACACTTACAAACTCTGAGAGTCTTCCCCTCCATAAATCTTCACGGTAGTTAGGGTCAAACGAAATAAACTGTCCATTGTCTTTCGCAATCGACATCAACCGTAAATAGGCTGAGCAAAACGGATCCGATAACAGTGCCGTCGCAGAGCCGAAATGAAGGATTTTCGCTCCGTTTAGTTTTTCCTGATCAATATCCTCCAGCGTAAACAAAGCGTCCGCGCCTCTATTAAAAACAAAGTCACGCTCTCCATTTTGTTTTAATGAAACAAAAGCAAGCGTTGTAGGCGCTTTTTCATCCATCACCAGCATAGAGGTATCGACATGTACAGCGTCCAATGTTTGCTTCAGAAAATACCCAAACGGATCCTTTCCTACTTTTCCGCTGAAAGCGGCGTCTCCGCCCAGCTTGGCAATTGCTGCCGACACATTCGCCGGTGCCCCGCCGGCACTTTTCAGGAATTGGCGCCCTTCCATTAAATCAACGTCAACATCGGTACAAAAGAAATCAATCAACAATTCCCCAATACAAACTACAGAATGACTACGCATATTATCACACTCATTTATAAAGTCTAGATTACAGTCTCAGTATATTACTTTCTGCCATAAATACAACATTGAATATTAAAAATTTTACATCTATTTATCTCGCAGACCTTTGCTCCAGCTCAGAGATGATGTGTTTATATCTTTTTTCCGTTAAAGGATAGAAGGCGATAAGAATAATAGAAAGCAAAATGAAAAATCCCGGAATCAAAGCATTCATATTTTTGATCGCATTCAACGACGCAACTGTCTGGTCTGTATTCGCCACATACCCGGCGATTCCTAAATAAATGGCCGAAAATGACCCGGCTAACGCAACACCCAGCTTATTAATAAAGCTCATGCTCGAAATCACCACACCATCCGCGCGAATTCCGGTTTTCCATTCCGCATAATCGACACAATCCGCAACCATTCCCCAAGCAAGCGTATTTAAAGGCGTTGTGAAAAATCCCGAAGCGAAAAGCCAAATGAAAATGAGTGGAATTGAAGAATACGGCGTAAAATGCAAGCCGGCATAAGAAATAAGCGATAGAGCTGCTGTGATGATCATGACTTGTTTTCTGCCCCACTTCTCAGAAAAGAAAGGAATAAACAAATTGCTGATCAGCGCTGCCCCGAAAAATAAAACGGTGCCCATAAACACGAACTCTTTATGGTTGACGTTATACGTAAAATAATACACCATCGTACTGAGCTTAATATTAAACCCGATCGCAAAAGCCAAAAATGATGAAATTAACATAAGCAAGGGTTTGTTTCGGAATAAAACTGATAATGTCTTTTTGATCCCTTGTTTTTTTCTCTTTTTAGGCTGAATTCGCTCCCGTACAGTAAAGAAACTAAATAGATTCAAAACGATGCTGACTGCCGCATAGATGAGTGCCGTCATTTGAAATCCAAACGCCTGATCCTCTCCTCCGATAGCAGTTGCAAGCGGTGTCGCACAGGAAATGGATAAAAGAATGCCGATATACACCAAAATCATCCGGGTTGTGGTCAGAACCGTCCGTTCCTCCACCGAATTCGTCATCCGCCCCGTTAAGCTGTTCACCGGGATCGTTTGCATACTAAAGGACATCCCAAGCAGAATATAAGTGACATACGCATATACCATATTTCCGGTCTCACCGAAATGAGGCGTCGTGAAACATAAGAATGTGAATAGCGCAAAAGGAAATGCCACCCACAGCAAATATGGCCTTGCTTTTCCCCACCTTGTATTCGTTTTATCTAAAATCAATCCCATGATCGGGTCAAAAATAGCATCCAGCACACGCACAACAAGAAACAAAGTTGCGATCACCGCAGGCTGAATGCCGCCGACGTCTGTATAATAAAATAATAAGTATGCGTTTACAAACTGAAAGATAATATTATACGACATATCGCCGAATCCATAACCGATTCGTTCAAACCAGGACAGTCCGGTACTGGATTTTGACTGATGCTTCACTTTCATTGCTGTTACTTTTTCTGTTTCAATCATCATTTCCCACCCCAAGAATCCGTTTTCATTTCCAGTAAACAAGAGGGAGAATACGAAGATCCTCCCTGTTCACTCAGCGATTTGGATACACCATCACTTTTAAACATTCATTTTTAAATTGAAGCGCCCGTTCCATCGCCTCTTGTGTCTGCTCCAGCGAATATTGGTCCGTTACTAGATGCTTCGTGTCCACAATGCCGGAAGCGAGAAATTCGATTCCCTTCGGATACGTATTGGCATAACGGAAGATCCCGTAAATATCAATCTCGTTATCCGCAATAAACGGCACATTGAGCGGAATCTCGTTCTGTGAAGGCAAACCGACAATCGCCAATTTTCCGCCCCGGCGCACAGAAGCCAGTGCGGATTGCAATGCCGCTGGATTCCCTGCTGTTTCCCAAGCAACATCAACGCCTCTATCATTCGTGATCGTTTTAATCTCTTCAAGTGCATCCTGTTCACGTATATTAATAATGTGAGTCGCTCCCATTTTTTTCGCAGCTTCTAACCGCAGCGGCTCTAAGTCGGTGACAATGATTGTGCCTGCCCCAAATGCTTTAGCTGCGGCAACAGCCATTAACCCAACAGGGCCCATCCCCATAATCGCAATCGTTGATCCGGGCTGTAGCTTCGTTCTGGCCGCCGCATGGATACCGACAGAAAACGGCTCGATCAAAGCAGCATCTTCATAAGAAAGTGAGTCTGGGATTAAAAAAACAAAGTCCTGACGCATTTTAATATATTGGACAAACGCGCCGTCTACCGGCGGTGTAGCCAAAAACTGTACATCCGGGCAAAGATTATAGCGCCCTTCTTTGCACGCTTCACAGCGTCCGCACGTAACACCCGGCTCTACAGCGACGCGGTCTCCCACCTTGAATTGATCGACAGATGATCCGACAGCGGCAATTTCACCCGCACATTCATGCCCAAGGATAAATGGTTTTTCCACAACATAGTTGCCTATTCGGCCATTTGTATAGTAATGCAGATCAGATCCGCAAATTCCGACAGCCATCACCTTAATCAACACTTCATCATGATTGATGTCAGGCACAGGCACTGTTTCGATTTTGATTTCTCTTGTGTTGTGCATAACAGCCGCTTTCATGTTCTGAGGTACTGTGTGAGTCATTTGGCAAGTTCCTTTCTTTAGAAAATAAAATGTAAGTGCATACATTTTTGTTTTCTCTGTTACTGCCCCCATTTTATCTGCTTTTCAACACGTTCAACAGCCTTTTCTGCTGTATAAAAGGACAGCAGCACTGTACTTTTATTTTTTCATATACAAAAAACGCTGGATTGATAAAATAGTACTAATAGGAGGTGCAGGCTTATGGCTGAACTTGAAAACCGAAAACAATTTGCACAACTGCTGGCACCTGGCGTCAAAACGCTAAAACTTCATCCTGATTATAAAGTCAGAAGGAAAAAGAATGAAAAATCAGGACAGTCTTACATAGATAAAATCGCACTCCAGCTGGGAGTCTCCCCAAACACGATCAAAAGCTGGATCGGACAGATGGGGGCAAACTACATTCCCGGAAGAATTGACGACGGAAAACTGTTCGGAATGATCTGGATCATTCTCGAAAAGACCGACTTCGATATCGAGTGGTTGACCAACCTGCTGGAAACCACCACCATCCCAGTCATCAAACCCGCATTGCCTGTATGGGCAGCGTCTTGTTTGAAAAAAGCGAAAATACTGCGAAAAGACGGATTATTCGGGGCTCCGAGTGAAGACGAAATTGAAAATGTAGTAAAACGGCTGTTTCATGACAGACCCGGCCATGAAACGAATGCGCTTACAGAACAGCCTATCACGCATAATTTACCCTCACGCTGGTCCGGACGCTTTATCGGACGCAGCTTTGATATGGAAGCGATACGGCAATGGATGCTTTCTCCTTCACCAGTCTGTTTAATCACCGGCTGGGCTGGTATGGGTAAAACCACAGTCGCTCTTGAAGCCGCTTATTCCTGTGTCGACGATACTTCAGATTGGCCGGCGTTCAACAGTATCATTTGGGTCAGCGCTGATTGGAAAGGATTGAGCTTTAGCGATTTTTTAAATACGATCGCCTATCAGCTCGGACGCACAGAACAAATCGATAAATCAATCAATGAAAAACGGTTTGTCGTCCGCAATGCGTTAGCCAATTACACTAGAGAAAAACCGATCCTGCTGATCGTTGACAGCATTGATACTGCAGAACGTGACATTCATGAATTTATCACCAGCCTTCCGCAAGGCGTAAAAGTTCTCCTCACAGCGCGGGAAAACGTAAAGCAAACTTATCGGGAAAGCTTCGGAGAAATGACAGCTATTCAGCTGAGCGGCCTTAACCAAACAGATGCCTTGAAATTTTTCCAGCAAGAAGTGCACCGCTGCTTACAAACATGCAACCTCCCACATAAGCGGGAAAAGCTGGAGCAGCTGTTACATCTATCATCTGATCTGAAAAACGAATTCATTTCAGCGACTGCTGGAAACCCGAAAGCCATGGCACTCAGCATCGCCTATATGTCAGACGATGACATCCCCGCGCAGCAGTTGATTCATGAGCTTGGAAAAGCAGGCTACTCACTGCTGGAATTGTTTGAATTCCTCTTTGGCCGCACCTGGGACAGATGCAATGAAGATACACGAAAGCTCTGGCAGACGCTTTGCTTTTTCAGCAAGCCGCCTGATGAAAAAAGCCTGGCGGCAGCAGCCGGATTAGACGCCCGCCGTTTTCATTACGCTATGGAACAAATGCGGTCATATGCGCTGATTCAGCCGGAACGAAGCGAAGGAAGGACACAATACTTAGCGCACCAAACCGTTGTCGCTTACGGAGAACGGCATTTGTCCGAACAGCACGAATATGAAAAAGAAGCCCGCAATCGCTGGGCGCACTATTATGTTGATTATGCCGAAACCCATTTAAAGCGGGAACAGCCCAACTCTATCTATTGGAGCTACCTGCTGGGACGGAACTTAGATCAAATGAAACAAGAATGGCCAAACATCTTAAAGGTCATCCAATGGGCAAGTGAAACTGAACAAAAAGAAATCCTAATCGAACTCATCACCCGCATTAGCCATTTTCTAAGCAGAATCAACCTGCCCCTGCGAATCGAATACGGACGCAAAGCGGCCGACGCCGCCCATCACTTAGGCCAACACACACGAGAAGCGTACTTCCGAATCGACACAGCAGGCTGGGCTCTGATGGAAGTCAATGATTTAGACAGGGCCTTACAGCAAATTGAAGCCGGGCTGAGGATTCTGGAACAATCAGACGCTCACGATGCCTATGATCTAAAGGTTTGGGGACACGCACTCAAAGCAAGGCTTTTTTTAAAAGACGGGCAACATGAAAAAGCAGAGACCATTTTAAACGAAATCGAAAATCAACCGATTTCCCCTACCATTCAGCACAGAGTTCTATTGGTTCGCGGTGACTTAAGCTTTGCGAGAGGTCATCATGAAGAAGCCATTCAATTATACGAAGCGGCAAATGAAATCAGCTCCACGTACGGCGGCGAAAAAACGATAGAAGCCTATTTCAATCTGGGTGTCGCTTACGTGAAATGTGGTCAATTTGAGAAAGCGGAAGAAGCCTTTGTACAAATGCTCTATGATAAACATAACGCCAATCAAGTTGAACTGATCTACTATCACTACGGAATGGCGCAGCTGTTGTATCGTAAAGGAAACTATTCCAAAGCGCTTCAGTCTACCCGAAAGACATTGAGACTGATTGAATCGTGGGAACCTGTGATTAGTATTAAAAAAGAAGTTAACAGTTTGGAAAAGCTATTGAAAGATTTGTCTTAGGTGTGAGATCGATAGAAAATAATTTCTTTAATGCCTTTTGTAGTCAATGAAAAAGATACTACACTTAATTACTCCATTCATACCAATTAATTTAATAAATAAAAATCAACTGTAAATCCGAAAAAAAATTTAAGTACTTAAAAAACAGAAAATGTTATGAAATAGTTTATTAAGTATTCATTATCCATCTCATTAAATTTGTTGAAAGCAATAAAGTAACCTTATGCCCTATTACTTTAAAATCCAAGAGAGTTTCTCAAGTATTATTAAATATACTATTAATTTTCATTATGAAGAAGTACATATAGAATAGTATTAGATACATGTTGGCATTGTGAAGCATCATCACTTAAAGAAATACCAAAGTTAAACCCTTAGGTAAAATAAATCAGTTTTACATTATCCTCAATTTCATGTATATACCTTTATATGCTTAATCATCAAAAAACAAACAAGCACTTAAAGTAAAGAATTAGATGAAAAGAAAGAGTGCTAGAATCCTTATTAATGCCCTAAAACGAAAAAGAAAGCAAAGCGTTGATAAAACTAAGGAACATCTTTTTCAGGATATTGGTGAGGGTGAAGGTAGAACGTCAGAGTCCAGTTTTATAACAATGATTTGGGTTGTAAAAAATATATATCCTATTTGCAAACGAGCACCCTCAAGGATGAATTAGAAAGAGGACAATTAAACCCTATTGTTATTGTTCACTGATATGGGGAATTGCCGTGTTATGGTGACTTTTGACGATGTTTTTCAAAACAAAATAAACTTAAAAATACTTTTTTTGCTAGTAATATGTTAAGATTATTAATTCAGTAGATTAATAGAACTACGTATAGTGTATAATTTCATGTTACTATCACTCGTAAATTAGGAGGATGACTGCAAATTGTTTTGGCGGTATTTGAAGCTTATTTTGAGTAGTTGGATTTTAAAAGTAATTGCACTTCTTGATTTGGTGGGATTTACAACAACCTATTTTGAACAACTAAAAATTCCATATTGGATATATCTTTGCTTTCTTATCGTTGGACTTATTTGGTCTGGTTACAACATATATAAAAATTCAGCACCCAGAATCTCTATTGAGAAACCTAAACAAGACAATGTTTCTTTTAGTTTTCCAACTACTGATAACAGCTATTTTACAATTAACATGGAATCATATCTTACTAATTTTGGGCTACAATCCGGATCTCTTGAATACATAAAACTCAAATTTGTAAATGTCAATGATCTTAAAGATCAGTTTGTGATAGAAGAGATTGGAATATCCGGTGAAGAAGGTGAATTATCTAAAGATAAAGTTTTTCCAATATTCCCATCAGGACAGGATGAAAAAAGATTCAACTTCCCAATGATTGTAAAACCTAATGAAATATTACCTTTTTATCTTCGAATTGATGTATCTCTATCTGAATATGATGAACAAGCGATTAAAAGAAAAGTGTCATGGCTTAAGTACGTTAAACTCGAATTAGAATACAAAATAAAAGATAGTTTTGGAACGGAAACAGTCACTATTCCTTTTCAAATTGATTTACAAAACCTTTCAAATGTTTTAGATAGGTCAATAAACTCTAATCAAGCAATTAACGAAATATTTCTTGATTAAATATACATAATTAGTTAATCCCCTACGTATAGAACGTGGGGGATTGTAGATGAAATATCAGAAGAACAACTTCGTCAAGCAGAAACATTAAATAATCGAATAAAGAGATTAGGGCGTTTCAACTCTCTTTTGTTATAAAAGAAAACGCACTTTTGACATCAAAAAAGTCAAAAGTGCTTTTTAATCAATCAACATAACTCCAAATATCATCGCAAAGCAAATGGTCGAACGTTTGTATATGTTCACTCAATAGAACATCAGTTTGCATTTGTGGGCGTGGGTCGAAATAATACACTCCATCAAGGGGATTTAATTTAACCGTGTAACCTTTAAAATGTCCTGCTAAAAAGGTGCCATTTATCCCGAATTTTTGCGGATCTTTATTCCTCTTTCTTTGAACATCATGTAAGAAAATTGCAATGTGGGGTACTGTTGTTTCCGTTAATTTCGAATATAGAAACTTATCGACAAAAATCTTTCCAATTCTATCCTTTGAAGTTGTTTTAACAGAACCAATCAATTTTACCTCGCCTTTTTTGTCTTTAAGTATAAGATCGTGTTGATAACTCATATTGAATAGTTGTTTGTCTTCCATATTTACAGGGACTTTTACAACCCCGTTATTCGCGGGAGCACCGATTTCTCGCAGCAGTAATAAAATTAACTGCTCGAAATAGTCTCCATTCAGTTTTCGAGCTACATTTGTCCTATTTGCGTCAAGACCGTCCAATGCAAAACCTATTGTTTGTTGTACCGTATAAATTGTTCTATTAATAATACTTCTATCCAAAATTTTTGCATGATTACGGTCGCTTTTCAAATCCTTCAATATTTTATTGAATTCCCCTAGGTTATCCAAAAAATCTTGGTGAGAATATAAAATTTTTGAATTGAAAGGGCGAGTTACTTGATAATTCGCTTCACTATTATATTGATAAAAGTTATATACATGTTCATTTTGTGAAACAATTGTAGCTTGTTTATTCTTCTGAATATACTCTAAAAAATATAAAGCAAAATCCGTATAATTTTGTAATGTAACAAAATTGTTTTTATTTGTAACTTTCTCTAACACCGTTTCAATCATAATTTTCCCCTTTTTTCTCTCTTATCTAATTTTCTTACGTCGTTCTTCATTCTTTCTATCGTACCAAAACCATTCTTCATCCGTTTTATGTTCTGCCTTTTGAATACGTTCTATAGCCCATTCATTGTATTGACGGTTAGTATCGCATGCAAGCCATTTCCGACCTAATTGTTCAGCAACGACAGCAGTCGTGCCTGATCCCGAAAATGGGTCGAGAATAACATCACCACGATTAGATGAAGCAAGAATAAACTTTCGAACAAGCTCTTCGGGCTTCTGCGTTGGATGTGGGGTTTTTTCATTCATTCCGTTACAAGTAGTGGGAACCTCAATAACGTCTTTAGGTTTGGCTCCTAATGGATGTGGCATCCAATTATCACGTTTTTTCCCGCTTCCATACTGACTTGATTCTGCTTGTGGATGTGACGGATATTTCAATGTATGCCCACCATATGGAATTCGAACTAAATCTTGATTCATTGTATACTTCTTTGTCTTTCTAAAATGCAAAAGACTTTCATGTGAACGACCGAAATCTTTTCCTAGGTTTGCTTTATTTTTATAGTGCCATACAAGCCATTTACAACCCTTGAAATATTTCGAAGCTGGGTGTTTCAAATCGGCAAGTATTTCAGAAAAGCCACATATATATAAACTGCCATTTTTTTTAAGCACTCGTGATGCTTCGACAATCCATTCTAATGACCACTGGATATACGATTCTTGATTTTCAAAAGTATCCCATTCAGCTTTTTTTATATTGTAAGGTGGGTCAGCAAAAATTAAATCTACACTTTCTGTTTCGAGTGTTTTCAACCATTGTATTGAATCACCTAAAAATAACTTTCCGTTATTATGTTTATAATGAAGAAGCGGTTCGCCTTTGTTTTCTTCAGGAACTTCATGAATTGATTCTTTAAATGAATCTAACTCGATTTCAAATTCAATCTGCTCTAATTCATTCATTTTTATCACTCCTAACCTAACATTTCGAATTTTAACATAGAAAAGGGCTATTTACGACAAGATATGATGACAAACACTTAAATCAGACATACTATGCTTGCTTAAATTATATTATAAAGAGGCGTGCTCAACTATAAACAAAAGTGCAGCTAAAATTTAAAAATAATTATTTGTACATTCAATCGCTGCACATACGCGAAAAGTAACCGAAAGACAAAAGTTGGCCCTGAATCAATTGGTTGAAAAACGCCGCTTAACCGTGTTATCTAATACAATATATTCAGGATTTTAATGAAGTCTTATACAAGACGAAGATTAATCTCGGAAATGATTAAAAGAAGTGATAAAAAGAATCTGAAGTTGAAAACTATTATTCAAAAAATTAATGGCTTACCGTGTACAAAGCATCAGCTCGCAATTAGTTAGCGACTGCTCAATTTTGAAGACTGCTGTTGCAACAAATTAGATTTAAAACTCACTTTATAATAAATCTTGACATACATCCACTTTAACATTAAAATCAAGTACCTCCTTTAGCAGTATACCCATTATTTGCAACTTGCACTGTAAAGTATTGATTTCAAATTACTTAAAAAGAAGAAGATCTCCTCAGTATTCATCTCAAAATCTTCCTGTTCAATGTACTAGAGAACGGTTAAATCATCCATATACATGAAGTCCTAATATTTTCGGTCACCGCTCTAATTTTTCTCCTACATGACCTTCATAATCTCCCTTATGAAATATACTACAGGCATGTGAACTATGCACTTTAAAAGGAGCTATGTCGACTTTGAAGCTTACAACACTACTAACATCACAAAGGAGTATAATTTACTTACACCTAAAATACCCGCGCGGTATGTATAGTTTAAATGGACGATAATGTGATAAAGATAAATAACCATAAGTCAATTCAAAACAAATATTGATAACAATAAAAGTATTTATTTACAGGTAACAAAAGAGTTAAAAAAGAGGCTTCCCAAAAGTTCAAAAAACTCATGGAAAACCTCTAATTTAGATCCTTATTCAAGAAAATGTTACCTTTTTGTTACTCTTTGGTTATGTTCAGAGTATATAAGAGTCTAGAAATCCCATTTTTATTGGGTTTCAGGGGCAATGATTACATCATGCCGCCCATACCGCCCATGCCGCCCATGTCAGGCATTCCGCCGCCAGCGTTTTCTTCTGGCTTGTCAGCGACAACGGCTTCAGTTGTTAAGAACATTGCAGCTACAGACGCAGCGTTTTGAAGAGCTGAGCGTGTAACTTTCGTTGGGTCAACGATACCTTTTTCGATCATGTTTACCCATTCGCCAGTTGCAGCGTTGAAGCCTACGCCGATTTCTTCGTTTTTGAGGCGTTCAACGATGACAGATCCTTCAAGACCAGCATTGTGTGCGATTTGACGGATTGGCTCTTCAAGCGCGCGAAGCACGATGTTGATACCTGTTTGAGCATCGCCTTCAGCTTCAACTGCAGCGACTTTGTTATATACGTTTACAAGCGCTGTACCACCACCGGATACGATGCCTTCTTCAACAGCTGCGCGAGTTGAGTTCAAGGCGTCTTCGATGCGAAGTTTACGCTCTTTCAGCTCAGTTTCAGTCGCAGCGCCGACTTTGATGACAGCTACGCCGCCAGCAAGTTTAGCAAGACGCTCTTGTAATTTTTCTCTGTCGAATTCAGAAGTTGTTTCTTCCACTTGAGCGCGGATTTGAGTCACGCGGGCAGAAATTTTGTCTGTTTCGCCAGCGCCTTCAACGATTGTTGTGTTTTCTTTAGTAACGACAACTTTAGAAGCGCGTCCCAATTGAGCGATTTGAGTAGATTTCAGGTCAAGGCCAAGATCTTCTGTGATGACTTCTCCGCCAGTAAGGACAGCGATGTCTTCAAGCATTGCTTTACGGCGATCACCGAAGCCAGGAGCTTTAACAGCCACTGCGTTGAATGTGCCGCGAAGTTTGTTCACAACAAGTGTAGCAAGTGCTTCGCCTTCAACATCCTCAGCGATCAGAAGCAATGGTTTGCCTTGCTGAACAACCTGCTCAAGCACAGGAAGGATTTCTTGAATGTTTGTGATTTTTTTGTCTGTGATTAAGATGTAAGGATTGTCAAGAACCGCTTCCATCTTATCAGAGTCAGTTACCATGTAAGGAGACGCATATCCGCGGTCGAATTGCATACCTTCAACAACTTCAAGCTCAGTTGTGAAGCCTTTAGACTCTTCGATTGTGATAACGCCGTCGTTTCCTACGCGCTCCATTGCTTCAGCGATAAGGCTTCCGACTTCCTCATCAGCAGCAGAGATCGCAGCAACCTGAGCGATAGACTCTTTGCCTTCGATTGGCTTAGAAATTTCTTTTAAGTTTTCGATCGCAACCGCTACAGCTTGTTCCATCCCTTTACGCACGCCTACAGGGTTAGCGCCTGCTGTTACGTTTTTAAGGCCTTCACGGATCATTGCTTGCGCAAGAACTGTTGCAGTTGTTGTACCGTCACCGGCAACGTCGTTTGTTTTGCTGGCTACTTCAGCAACAAGCTTAGCACCCATGTTTTCAAACGCGTCTTCTAGCTCGATTTCTTTAGCGATTGTTACACCGTCATTTGTGATTAACGGAGAACCGAATTTTTTCTCTAGAACCACGTTGCGTCCTTTTGGTCCTAAAGTTACTTTAACAGCATCAGCAAGTGCATCGACACCGCGAAGCATTGCGCGGCGAGCTTCTTCACTAAACTTAATTTCTTTTGCCATGTTTACAAGACCTCCTCAAATGTTTTAAATATTGTTTATTTAAGAATTAGCCAATAACAGCTAAAATGTCGCTTTCACGTAAGATTAAGTATTCAGTACCTTCGTATTTCACTTCAGTACCTGCGTATTTTGAGAAGATAATGCGGTCGCCCTCTTTTACTTCTAAAGCAACGCGCTCTCCGCTTTCTAACACGCGACCTGAACCAGCTGCCACGATTTTGCCTTCTTGCGGTTTTTCTTTTGCAGAATCCGGCAACACAATTCCGCTGGCAGTTTTTTCTTCAGATTCTACGAGTTCAATGACAACGCGATCACCTAATGGCTTTAACAATGTAATAACCTCCTCAATAGTATGAATATGTAATTTTAGCACTCAGCACTAAAGAGTGCTAACACAATTCTTATAATAAAGAATCTCCCTTCCAATTTCAAGTGATAAGATAAAAAATTTTTCACGCTTACATCATTCTTTTCCGCTCCCTTTTCCGTTAGCTTTTTCACCCCCGTACCGATTATGTTACAATAGCTGTAGATGAACGAAACCCACTTAACAAAGGAGTACATACCATTTGAGAAAACAGTATTGGTTTATTATTTTGACATATATCATCATGCAGTTTTCCGCATTAATCGCGATTCCCTTGTTATTTAAATTCGGTTATGCCGGAGGACAGCCTACAGATGAAAATATGCTGCATGCACAAGGATTATGGTCCGTTATCAGCTTTATCGCCTGTCTCGTTATTGTTCTGCTCATTCTGAGAACCGTTCCGAAAGAAACGCTGCGAAACGGACAGAAGGACTCAATCGGACTTTCTATCCTTTGGGCGATAGCCGGTTTTTTCATTGCCCTTTTCTCTCAAGGAATAGCAGGCTCTATTGAATATTATGTTTTTGGCATCGGAAGAGAATCAGAAAATACACAAGCGATTCTGGATGTCATTCAGGCAGTCCCGCTCATGATTATCGTTTCTTCCATCGTCGGGCCTATATTAGAAGAAATCATCTTCAGAAAAATCATTTTCGGCGCGCTGTACGAAAAAACGAATTTCTTTTTCGCAGGACTGATCAGCTCGGTTATCTTCGGTATTGTTCACGCTGATTTGAAGCATCTTCTTCTATATACAGCAATGGGCTTTACCTTTGCCTTTTTATATGCGAGAACAAAACGGATATGGGTGCCGATTTTCGCCCATTTAATGATGAATACATTCGTCGTCATCATGCAGCTTGAGCCTGTTCGGAATTACCTTGAACAGCAGAGCACACAAATGCAATTGATTATTGGAGGATTATTTTTATGAGAAACCCGGTAGTTTGGGGAATGATCTACTTTGCCGTTGGGTGCATCTTTACTTATCTTGCCGCAAGCTCGCCAGGCAGCATGTGGTCATTTTACTCCATCCTGCTGATGGTGTTCGCCGCTTACAACATCAGCATTTCTTTTAAGATGTTCGCCTTTTCATTTAAAATCAAAAAGAACCAAAAATAAAGAAAATCCATTTCTGAATGAGAAATGGATTCAAATTAAATCCTAAAACGGCTTTCGTTTTAGGATTTTGTCATTTTCAGCGTGATTGAAAACCCTTGAAGTCTAGGAAAGGCGAGCATTGGATCGGAGCGAATGTTTTCATTCGTGAGCACCAACGCACAGACTTGACAACGAATGCGGGGGTTTGTCAACACGCTGAATCCATTTCTCGCATGAGAAATGGATTTTTTATTATTGCCCAGAAGACACGTCCCGATCGGCTGCACTGCTTTTCTGTGCTTTCCGATAAGCGGCCTTCGATATAAGGATACTGATTTCATATAAAATCAAAAGCGGGACTGTGACCATCATATGGGACAGAAGCTCAGGCGGTGTAATCAGGGCTGCGATCACCAGCAGCGTAAAATACGCATACTTTCTGATTTTCGCCAAGAACATCGGTGTCACAATTCCGAGCCTGGTCAAAAACATGAGGATGACCGGCATTTGGAACAGCAGTCCAAACGGAATCGTCAGCTGCAGAAGAAAATGAAAATATTCATTAATTCCGATCACCTGATTGACATTCAAGTCCTGAGAAATTCGCTTCATAAAATCAACAACAAAAGGAAATAAAATATAATATGAAAAAGATAAGCCCGCTAAAAACAGCAAAATAGAGATCGGAATGTAGCTGAGCGTTACTTTGCGCTCTTTCTCATAGAGGCCCGGGCTCACAAAAGCCCAAAGCTGATAAAGAATAACTGGCGAGGTCAAGACTATGCCGATGATAAATGCAAATTGCATAAACACATAAAGCGGGTCTGTCAGGTTAAACGCGTTAAGCGTAAGCTGCTTCGCTTCATCTGTTTCTTGGAGGTACACAATAATCGGCTTTGCTAAAAAAAATCCAGCAATAAAGAAAACGACAAACGCCAGCGCTACAATCAGCAACCGTTTTCGAAGCTCAGCAATATGCTCCAGCAGCGACATTTGATTCACTTTCATTCGTGTCATCCTAACTTACTGGTCTTCTTTCTTTTTTTCCTCTTCATCACTCGTTAATCCTTTAGTAGCGTTTTTGAATTCACGAAGTGTGTCTCCCGCTGCTTTCCCCAATTCAGGCAGCTTTTTGGGACCGAAGATAATCAGAGCAACGATTGCGATAACAGCAAGGCTTCCAGGACCGATCGGCATATTTGGGCTCCTCCTTTCCCTCTATTCGATTTCCTCTAAAACTGAATAATGCTTCAAAAAATAAACCAGTGACTGAAGCTCAACTGCTAAATCTATATGATGAATTCGAATGTGTTCCGGCACATTCAAACGGGCCGGCGTAAAATTAAGGATTCCTTTGATTCCTAATGCGACCAATCTGTCTGTAATGGATTGAGCGGCAACTGCTGGCACTGTAAGAATGGCAACTGATTCATCTTTTACGTGTTGTTCAAGGTCATCAAGGTTATAGACGGGCACGCCGCCTACCTCAGTTCCTATTTTACTCTCATTTATATCAAAAGCCATAGAAATTTTTGTGTTATTATTTTTTGTGAAATTATAGTGAAGAAATGCCGTTCCCAAGTTCCCGACACCAATCAAGATGACGTCTGTCATCTCATCCTGATCAAGCGTTTTTCGGAAAAAAGACAGCAAATAATCCACATTATATCCGTATCCTTTTTTGCCAAGAGCTCCAAAATAGGAAAAATCCCTCCGAATCGTGGCAGAATCAACCTTTACGGCATCACTGAGTTCAGCGGATGATACACGCTGTTTTCCTGACGCATGCAGATTCTTTAAAAAGCGATAGTAAAGCGGCAGCCGTTTCGCCGTCGCCTGCGGAATTTTTGATTGATCCTTATTCATTTTTGGTCCTCCAAATTATACTCGGATAGTTCTCTTTTAAAGTCACCGTTTTTCCCGCCTGTCTTCTCCAGCAAGAAAGTAGGGCCGATGACCATCCCCTTATCAAGAGCCTTGCACATATCGTAAACGGTAAGAGCGCACACCGATGCAGAAGTGAGCGCTTCCATTTCCACACCTGTACTCCCTTTCGTTTTGACCTGTGCTTTTATATGAAGTATAACTTCTGCTTCTTTTATTTTCCAGTCAAACGATATATCTACCCCGCTCAGTGAAAGCGGGTGGCACATCGGAATGATATTCGACGTTTGCTTTGCGGCCATAATGCCTGCCACCTGCGCGACAGCCAGTACATCTCCTTTGCCGATATCGTGACTTTGTATTTTCTCGTACACCTCATTCTTCATGTGTACGCTTGAAACAGCCGCCGCAGTACGGACAGTCGAAGATTTTTCGCTGATATCCACCATCTGGGCTCTGCCCTGTTCATTAAAATGAGAAAATCCATTCATATTAAAACGCTCCTTAAACAGATCATACACTATTTTCTTCTCTATGTCTTATATGGCCAATGTATTGTTTGCTGACTTCTGGTTCATAAGCTACACTTAACTTATTATAGCAGAGGTGAAATAATATGATGATCTTACAAGTTAATCAGCTGTCCAAATCGTTTGGTGCTGATACTATTTTAAACAATATAAAGCTGGAAGTCAGAAATCGTGATCGCATCGCCATTGTAGGAAGAAATGGCGCCGGAAAATCCACGCTCCTTAAAATTATCGCAGGCCAGCTTTCGTATGAAAAGGGCGAAATTATTAAACCGAAAGATATTACAATGGGATATCTCGCCCAGCATACTGGCTTGGATTCTAAGCTTACCATAAAAGAAGAGCTGCTGACTGTTTTTGACCACTTAAAAGCAATGGAAAAGGAAATGCGGGCTATGGAAGAAAAAATGGCGGCAGCTGACCCGGGTGAATTAGAAAGCATCATGAAAACCTACGACCGCCTTCAGCAGGAATTCAAAGATAAAGGCGGCTATCAATATGAAGCGGATGTAAGATCTGTGCTGCATGGTCTCGGCTTCAGCCATTTTGACGATTCTACACAGGTTCAAAGCCTCAGCGGAGGCCAGAAAACAAGACTGGCTTTAGGTAAGCTTCTGTTAACACAGCCTGATTTGCTCATTCTCGATGAGCCGACAAACCATCTGGATATTGATACGCTTACCTGGCTTGAACATTATTTACAAGGCTATTCAGGCGCCATTCTCATCGTTTCGCATGACCGCTACTTTTTGGACAAAGTGGTAAACCAGGTATACGAGGTATCAAGAGCCGAAAGCAAAAAGTATCACGGCAACTACAGCGCTTATCTCGACCAAAAAGCCGCGCAGTATGAAAAGGATCTTAAACTGTATGAAAAGCAGCAGGACGAAATCGCAAAGCTGCAAGACTTCGTAGACCGAAATTTGGCGAGAGCCTCTACCACCAAAAGGGCGCAAAGCCGCAGAAAGCAACTGGAGCGAATGGAAGTCATGTCAAAACCGCTTGGCGATGAAAAATCCGCAAACTTTCATTTTGATATTACAAAACAGAGCGGAAATGAAGTCCTCCGTGTTCAGGATCTCACAATCAGCTATGAAAACCAGCCGCCGCTTTTAACAGAAGTGTCATTCATGCTGACAAGAGGAGAAAGCGCCGCGCTTGTCGGCCCTAACGGAATTGGTAAATCAACATTGCTGAAAACATTGATAGACACCCTAAAACCAGATCAAGGAACGATCTCATACGGCTCAAATGTCAGTGTCGGCTATTATGATCAGGAACAGGCTGAGCTGACTTCCTCTAAACGTGTCCTTGATGAGCTGTGGGACGAGTACCCCGGGCTCCCAGAAAAAGAAATCAGAACGTGTCTCGGAAATTTCTTATTCTCCGGAGATGATGTGCTGAAACCAGTTCATTCACTGAGCGGAGGCGAAAAAGCAAGATTGGCTCTAGCTAAGCTGATGCTTCAAAAAGCCAACTTTCTCATCCTTGATGAACCGACGAACCATCTGGATTTAGACAGCAAAGAAGTTCTCGAAAACGCGCTGATTGATTATCCAGGCACACTGTTATTTGTCTCACATGACAGATATTTTATTAACAGAATCGCCACAAGAGTATTGGAGCTTTCTTCAAGCCATATAGAGGAGTATCTGGGAGATTACGATTATTATACTGAGAAAAAAACAGAGCAGTTTGAATTGGAGAAAATGAATCAGCAAGAAGAAACTGAAAAAACGCCAGCTACTGTGAAGTCTGACTCCAAACGTTCCTACGAGGAAGAAAAAGAATGGAAAAAGAAAGAGCGCCAACGACTCCGTCGGATTGAAGAAATTGAAACCACTGTTCAAACCATTGAAGAGAACATCAGCCGCAATGATGAATTGCTATGTGCCCCTGAAGTCTATCAGGATCATGAAAAAGTACAAGCTATCCATGCAGACAATGAGAAGCTTAATCAGGAGCTGGAATCTCTTTTGTCCGAATGGGAAGAACTATCCACAGAAGAAGATTAAAAAAGTCAAGCACCTCTTTTTAGAGGTGCTTTTTATCCACAGAACATCCCCTAAAAATAAACAAAGTAAGCGCTTTATACACATTATCCACAAAATATTCTGAATTTATTCACTTTATTAACAGTGACCTCAGCCCTTTATCCATCAATATCTCTATAATTACTCACAGATATGTGGATAAATTGTGAATTGTCTGTTAATAACAAACATATAAAAAGTCTCACGCTATTATCTCGTGAGACTTTGATAAGAAGTCAATTCAAGGCCGGGCTGGCCATTCATATCATATGCACCGCGAATTCCTTTCTCAAAAGCAATTGTACCAGCAGCAGCAATCATCGCAGCATTATCCGTGCATAAAGCTAATGGAGGAATGACAAGCGTAATCCCTTCATGCTGGGCAAATTCCTTTTCTAATGCAGCTCTGAGGCCTCTGTTTGCAGCTACTCCTCCGGCTAAAAGGACCTGTTTGACATCATATTCCTTTGCCGCGCGCGCCGTTTTGGTTACCAAGACATCGATCACACTATTTTGGAAGCTGGCAGACAAATCTTCCGGAGCAATCTCTTGCCCTTTTTGGGATGCATTATGAAGCGTATTGATCACCGCAGACTTCAACCCGCTAAAGCTGAAGTTGTAAGAGCCTTCTTCAAGCCATGCGCGAGGAAGCGGAATATTGTCATTCCCTTTTTCAGCTAGCTTGTCAATTTGCGGTCCACCCGGATATGGCAATCCCATCGTCCGCGCCACTTTGTCGTAGGCTTCTCCTGCCGCATCATCAAGGGTTTCCCCAATGACTTCAAATGATCCATGTTCCTTCATATAAACCAGTTCTGTATGGCCTCCTGAAACGACCAATGCCAGTGCCGGGAACACGATGTCTTCTACAAGACGGTTCGCGTATATATGACCGGCTATATGATGAACGCCTACTAACGGAATGTTATGTGCAAAGCTCAATGCTTTAGCGGCATTCACTCCGATAAGAAGCGCTCCCACCAGTCCCGGACCTTCTGTTACTGCAATCGCATCAATATCACTATACGTCATGCCAGCTTTGCGAAACGCCTCTTCTATAACCAAAGTGATTTGTTCAACATGATGTCTTGAAGCAATTTCCGGAACAACGCCTCCGAAGCGCTTATGGCTTTCAATTTGAGAGGCTACTACGTTTGAAATGATCTCTTTCCCGTTTTTCACAATAGCTGCAGCAGTCTCATCACAGCTTGTTTCAATTCCTAATACGTACATGTCTTTTTGCTCACTCATTTATCGTCACCCACATAATTAACGCATCTTCCCCGTTATCAGTATAATAGTTCTTTCTTATTCCGCCGGGCTGCATCCCGAATTTCTTATATAAGCCTTGAGCAGGATGATTCGAAACCCTCACTTCAAGCGAAAGCCGCCTTGCGTCTTTTTCTTTGCACAGTTCAACAGCTGAGCGAAAAAGCGTTTCTCCTAAAGACTGGCCGCGATACTCTGGTTTTATCGCTATATTTGTAATTTGGGCATCGTCCATCACAATCCAAATCCCGCAATACCCAGCAAGATGGCCGTCCTTTTCAATCACGAGATAATGAGCATACGGATTTTCCAGCAGCTCATGATAAAACGAATCCTTCGTCCAAGGAGACGTAAAGGAGGATGCTTCGATTTCGTATACGTGATCTATATCTTCAAGCCGCATATTTCTGACCGCTGCTTTTGTTTTCATCCTATCACCCTACTTTTGACTTTCAATCCATTTCGCTTCAGCTTCTGCCAGCCGCAAGTAATCCGGGACAAGCCCATGAACATCAGCTGCTTCCTTTTCCTTCCCGAGAAAAGCCAATTCTGAAGGACGCGGGTTATGCTGGGCGGCAGTTCCAATGAATCCTTTTGTTCCAAGAATATCCTCGATCATCTGCTTGTGAATAGAAGTGTCGTGACCTAAAAACAAAACAGGACGGTCCTTTTCTTTTAGCATCTCCAGCCAATCTGCCAGCATCACATTTTGATCTGGAACAACTTGCTCTAAAAGTCCATTTTTATATTGATACAGACCTGTGTACACCTGTCCCCGTCTAGCATCAAAGATTGGGCTGATCAGACCGTCAAAATGCCGGCCATTTGCCGCAAGCGTCTCAAGACTTGATACAGCACTTATTGGAATGTCTAAAGACCAGGCAAGTGTTTTGGCCAACGTCACACCTATTCTTACTCCTGTGTATGAACCTGGGCCTTTTGCAACGACAATTTTAGAAAGGTCCTGCGGTGCCATATCACAATCATTCAGCAATGAATGAACAGCAGGCATCGCTCTTACAGAGTGGTTCTTTTTCAAATATGTAATGTATTCTGCTATAACAGTGTCTTCTCGAAGCAGCGCAATGCCCAATGTATAATTTGATGTATCAATTGCTAATATTGTCATGTCTACTTAACTCCTCACAAAGCATTTCATACCGATTCCCGACAGCAGTAAAGGTAATTTCCCGCTCATCATCACCAGCTCTTTTGATGACAATTTGCAGTCGCTCCTGTGGCAGCTGTTCTTCAATTAAATGAGCCCATTCAACGAGACAGACACCTTGTCCGTGAAAATATTCATCAAGTCCCAAATCTTCACTTTCATCTTCCATTCTATACACATCCATATGATAAAGAGGAAGTAAGCCATCGTTATATTCTTTTATAATTGTAAAAGTCGGACTGTTTACAACACGTGTAATTCCCAGCCCTTCTGCAAAACCTTTCGTAAAAGTCGTTTTTCCTGCACCTAAATCGCCCTCTAATGTCAGGACGTCTCCCGGTTTAGCAAACGATGCCGTCAGCTTGGCAATTGCTTTTGTTTCTTCTGGATTTACAGTTCTCCATTTTAATTGCTTCACACAAGTCACCCGTCTTATTTAAAATGATTATATCCCTTTTTCTCTAAGATCATTGATGTTTGATCTGTTTTTAGGATCACTTTAGATTTTGTTTTTTCCCTGACATGGCCAATCTTTGTAATGGGAAGTTGACGTGCTGCGCACTGCTGCTTCAACACTTCCCACTCCTCTTTTGAAACCGTCCCTGTCAGCTCAAAATCCTCACCGCCAAACAAAGCCCATTCTTTCCAGTTAGGATGAAGCTTAGGTAAATCAGAATGAATTGGAAGCATGCTTTCATCAATTTCAATTGAAACACAGCTGGCTTCTGCAATCTCGTTCAGTTCACTAGCCAATCCGTCACTAACATCATTTAAAGCTGCCCGTTTAAAACTCGAGCATAATCTGCCGACGCTTACTCTTGGCTCAGGCCGTTTATGCCTATGGATAAAGTAATCCGTTTCCACAGATGAGTTTTGAGGATTAGTCTCTTCCAGCAATAAAGAAAGCCCTGCTGCAGAAGAACCGATTTCACCGGTTACAAACACAATATCATCCGGTTTTGCCAAGCTGCGCAAACAGGCCTGTCCCTTTTCAATTTCACCGATTACAGTGACTGTAACGACTAATTTGTCAGCGGTAGAAACTGTATCGCCGCCAATCAGATCCATCTGATATAGTTTCGCCAGTTCATTCATTCCTTCATACATCGACTTGATTTCGGATGCCGTCCATTTTGAAGGTACCGCAAGTGATACCAAATAAAATTTCGGAATGCCTCCCATCGCGGCAATATCACTTATATTAACGGCTAACGCCTTATACCCGATATCTTCAGGTGAGGAATAGTGTAATTTGAAGTGCACGTCTTCTACCATAGTATCAACACAAACAATTTCCTGAACGCCGTGTTTCGCAGTGTAGAGCGCTGCATCATCACCTATTCCTACATCAACGGAAGAATGGTGAATGGTCCGCGGAGTAATGCTATGTATCAAATCAAATTCATCCATGAACCAAAATCTCCTTTCAACCCTGCTTATGCCTATATGTGCTCTTCCTAGTTTATCGAATTTTGCTGGAATATCCAAGATGTTCCCGATATAAAGAAAGCTTGGCTATGACACCAAGCAGAAGATACAGTAAAAGAAAACACAAAAAAAACGAAAACATGATCGTTTCGTTTACATTAATGGCGGTCCGGACGGGACTCGAACCCGCGACCTCCTGCGTGACAGGCAGGCATTCTAACCAACTGAACTACCGGACCATATTTGTATAAGATTATTTTGGTTGTACCCTTAGGGCACTCCTTATTTAATCATATATTTGGTTGCGGGGGCAGGATTTGAACCTGCGACCTTCGGGTTATGAGCCCGACGAGCTACCGAACTGCTCCACCCCGCGATGATAAAAGTAATGCTTGGCGGCGTCCTACTCTCACAGGGGGAAACCCCCGACTACCATCGGCGCTGAAGAGCTTAACTTCCGTGTTCGGTATGGGAACGGGTGTGACCTCTTCGCTATCGCCACCAAACAAATTGAGAGTGTTCTCTCAAAACTAGATAACAGGTGTGACATCATTCAAAATGTGGTTAAGTCCTCGATCGATTAGTATCTGTCAGCTCCATGTGTCGCCACACTTCCACCTCAGACCTATCAACCTGATCATCTTTCAGGGATCTTACTTCCTTGCGGAATGGGAAATCTCATCTTGAGGGGGGCTTCATGCTTAGATGCTTTCAGCACTTATCCCGTCCGCACATAGCTACCCAGCGATGCCCTTGGCAGAACAACTGGTACACCAGCGGTGCGTCCATCCCGGTCCTCTCGTACTAAGGACAGCTCCTCTCAAATTTCCTGCGCCCGCGACGGATAGGGACCGAACTGTCTCACGACGTTCTGAACCCAGCTCGCGTACCGCTTTAATGGGCGAACAGCCCAACCCTTGGGACCGACTACAGCCCCAGGATGCGATGAGCCGACATCGAGGTGCCAAACCTCCCCGTCGATGTGGACTCTTGGGGGAGATAAGCCTGTTATCCCCGGGGTAGCTTTTATCCGTTGAGCGATGGCCCTTCCATGCGGAACCACCGGATCACTAAGCCCGACTTTCGTCCCTGCTCGACTTGTAGGTCTCGCAGTCAAGCTCCCTTGTGCCTTTACACTCTGCGAATGATTTCCAACCATTCTGAGGGAACCTTTGGGCGCCTCCGTTACCTTTTAGGAGGCGACCGCCCCAGTCAAACTGCCCACCTGACACTGTCTCCCCGCCCGATAAGGGCGGCGGGTTAGAAGGTCAATACAGCCAGGGTAGTATCCCACCGATGCCTCCACCGAAGCTGGCGCTCCGGTTTCCAAGGCTCCTACCTATCCTGTACAAGCTGTACCAACATTCAATATCAGGCTGCAGTAAAGCTCCACGGGGTCTTTCCGTCCTGTCGCGGGTAACCTGCATCTTCACAGGTACTATAATTTCACCGAGTCTCTCGTTGAGACAGTGCCCAGATCGTTGCGCCTTTCGTGCGGGTCGGAACTTACCCGACAAGGAATTTCGCTACCTTAGGACCGTTATAGTTACGGCCGCCGTTTACTGGGGCTTCAATTCGCACCTTCGCTTACGCTAAGCGCTCCTCTTAACCTTCCAGCACCGGGCAGGCGTCAGCCCCTATACTTCGCCTTACGGCTTCGCAGAGACCTGTGTTTTTGCTAAACAGTCGCCTGGGCCTATTCACTGCGGCTCTCTCGGGCTTGCACCCTAACAGAGCACCCCTTCTCCCGAAGTTACGGGGTCATTTTGCCGAGTTCCTTAACGAGAGTTCTCTCGATCACCTTAGGATTCTCTCCTCGCCTACCTGTGTCGGTTTGCGGTACGGGCACCTCTCACCTCGCTAGAGGCTTTTCTTGGCAGTGTGGAATCAGGAACTTCGCTACTATATTTCGCTCGCCATCACAGCTCAGCCTTATGGGAAACGGATTTGCCTATTTCCCAGCCTAACTGCTTGGACGCGGATATCCAATACCGCGCTTACCCTATCCTCCTGCGTCCCCCCATTGCTCAAATGGTGAGGAGGTGGTACAGGAATATCAACCTGTTGTCCATCGCCTACGCCTTTCGGCCTCGGCTTAGGTCCCGACTAACCCTGAGCGGACGAGCCTTCCTCAGGAAACCTTAGGCATTCGGTGGAGGGGATTCTCACCCCTCTTTCGCTACTCATACCGGCATTCTCACTTCTAAGCGCTCCACCAGTCCTTCCGGTCTGGCTTCACAGCCCTTAGAACGCTCTCCTACCACTGTTCGAAGAACAGTCCGCAGCTTCGGTGATACGTTTAGCCCCGGTACATTTTCGGCGCAGAGTCACTCGACCAGTGAGCTATTACGCACTCTTTAAATGGTGGCTGCTTCTAAGCCAACATCCTGGTTGTCTAAGCAACTCCACATCCTTTTCCACTTAACGTATACTTTGGGACCTTAGCTGGCGGTCTGGGCTGTTTCCCTTTCGACTACGGATCTTATCACTCGCAGTCTGACTCCCAAGGATAAGTCATTGGCATTCGGAGTTTGACTGAATTCGGTAACCCGGTAGGGGCCCCTAGTCCAATCAGTGCTCTACCTCCAAGACTCTTACCTTGAGGCTAGCCCTAAAGCTATTTCGGAGAGAACCAGCTATCTCCAGGTTCGATTGGCATTTCACCCCTACCCACACCTCATCCCCGCACTTTTCAACGTGCGTGGGTTCGGGCCTCCATTCAGTGTTACCTGAACTTCACCCTGGACATGGGTAGATCACCTGGTTTCGGGTCTACGACCACGTACTCATGCGCCCTATTCAGACTCGCTTTCGCTGCGGCTCCGCATCTTCTGCTTAACCTTGCACGGGATCGTAACTCGCCGGTTCATTCTACAAAAGGCACGCCATCACCCGTTAACGGGCTCTGACTACTTGTAGGCACACGGTTTCAGGATCTCTTTCACTCCCCTTCCGGGGTGCTTTTCACCTTTCCCTCACGGTACTGGTTCACTATCGGTCACTAGGGAGTATTTAGCCTTGGGAGATGGTCCTCCCGGATTCCGACGGAATTTCACGTGTTCCGCCGTACTCAGGATCCACTCAGGAGAGAACGAAGTTTTGACTACAGGGCTGTTACCTCCTATGGCGGGCCTTTCCAGACCTCTTCATCTACCTCGTTCTTTTGTAACTCCGTACAGAGTGTCCTACAACCCCAAGAGGCAAGCCTCTTGGTTTGGGCTGATCCCGTTTCGCTCGCCGCTACTCAGGGAATCGCATTTGCTTTCTCTTCCTCCGGGTACTTAGATGTTTCAGTTCCCCGGGTCTGCCTTCTCATATCCTATGAATTCAGATATGGATACCACTCCATTACGAGTGGTGGGTTTCCCCATTCGGAAATCTCCGGATCAAAGCTTGCTTACAGCTCCCCGAAGCATATCGGTGTTCGTCCCGTCCTTCATCGGCTCCTAGTGCCAAGGCATCCACCGTGCGCCCTTTCTAACTTAACCGTTAAAAAGAATCACTATGTGATATCTTGTGTTACTAATTGAATGTGATGTCTACTGTTATCTAGTTTTCAAAGAACACGTTTCGAAGGAATGATCCTTCAAAACTAAACAAGACAGGGAACGTTCTGTTTATAAGACCCAAGGTCTTATATTCCGTATAATATCCTTAGAAAGGAGGTGATCCAGCCGCACCTTCCGATACGGCTACCTTGTTACGACTTCACCCCAATCATCTGTCCCACCTTCGGCGGCTGGCTCCTAAAAGGTTACCTCACCGACTTCGGGTGTTACAAACTCTCGTGGTGTGACGGGCGGTGTGTACAAGGCCCGGGAACGTATTCACCGCGGCATGCTGATCCGCGATTACTAGCGATTCCAGCTTCACGCAGTCGAGTTGCAGACTGCGATCCGAACTGAGAACAGATTTGTGGGATTGGCTTAACCTCGCGGTTTCGCTGCCCTTTGTTCTGTCCATTGTAGCACGTGTGTAGCCCAGGTCATAAGGGGCATGATGATTTGACGTCATCCCCACCTTCCTCCGGTTTGTCACCGGCAGTCACCTTAGAGTGCCCAACTGAATGCTGGCAACTAAGATCAAGGGTTGCGCTCGTTGCGGGACTTAACCCAACATCTCACGACACGAGCTGACGACAACCATGCACCACCTGTCACTCTGCCCCCGAAGGGGACGTCCTATCTCTAGGATTGTCAGAGGATGTCAAGACCTGGTAAGGTTCTTCGCGTTGCTTCGAATTAAACCACATGCTCCACCGCTTGTGCGGGCCCCCGTCAATTCCTTTGAGTTTCAGTCTTGCGACCGTACTCCCCAGGCGGAGTGCTTAATGCGTTAGCTGCAGCACTAAGGGGCGGAAACCCCCTAACACTTAGCACTCATCGTTTACGGCGTGGACTACCAGGGTATCTAATCCTGTTCGCTCCCCACGCTTTCGCTCCTCAGCGTCAGTTACAGACCAGAGAGTCGCCTTCGCCACTGGTGTTCCTCCACATCTCTACGCATTTCACCGCTACACGTGGAATTCCACTCTCCTCTTCTGCACTCAAGTTCCCCAGTTTCCAATGACCCTCCCCGGTTGAGCCGGGGGCTTTCACATCAGACTTAAGAAACCGCCTGCGAGCCCTTTACGCCCAATAATTCCGGACAACGCTTGCCACCTACGTATTACCGCGGCTGCTGGCACGTAGTTAGCCGTGGCTTTCTGGTTAGGTACCGTCAAGGTACCGCCCTATTCGAACGGTACTTGTTCTTCCCTAACAACAGAGCTTTACGATCCGAAAACCTTCATCACTCACGCGGCGTTGCTCCGTCAGACTTTCGTCCATTGCGGAAGATTCCCTACTGCTGCCTCCCGTAGGAGTCTGGGCCGTGTCTCAGTCCCAGTGTGGCCGATCACCCTCTCAGGTCGGCTACGCATCGTTGCCTTGGTGAGCCGTTACCTCACCAACTAGCTAATGCGCCGCGGGTCCATCTGTAAGTGGTAGCCGAAGCCACCTTTTATGTTTGAACCATGCGGTTCAAACAACCATCCGGTATTAGCCCCGGTTTCCCGGAGTTATCCCAGTCTTACAGGCAGGTTACCCACGTGTTACTCACCCGTCCGCCGCTAACATCAGGGAGCAAGCTCCCATCTGTCCGCTCGACTTGCATGTATTAGGCACGCCGCCAGCGTTCGTCCTGAGCCAGGATCAAACTCTCCGATAAATGGATCACAGGTTAAGTTCACCGCATCCTGCGGCGACACCTGTGTGACCTGCGTCGTGCAGACCCTAGTTTGACTGACTACGCACATCGCTGTGCGATTTATAAAAATGAATTAACAGGTACGTTTTGTCTTGTTTAGTTTTCAAAGATCATTCAATAATGGAGCGGGTGATGAGAATCGAACTCACGACATCAGCTTGGAAGGCTGAGGTTTTACCACTAAACTACACCCGCGTAGTATCTTATATTGGCGCGCCCGAGAGGAGTCGAACCCCTAACCTTTTGATCCGTAGTCAAACGCTCTATCCAATTGAGCTACGGGCGCTTATCAAGCGACTTAACTATCATACTATCATTTGATGGTGAAGTCAAGAAGTTTTTTTAAAATGTTTTTTCGAATCTTTTTCAATTCGACTTTTCTTATTATACACATTTTTAAAATCTTGTAAACACCTTAGAAAAACTTTTTTGTTTTTCGTTTTGTTTCACGCTGTTCATCAGCGACGTTTAATAATATACCATGCCTATTTTATTTGGTCAACACTTTTCCTGTATTTTTTATTCTCTTCTTTCACCCCTTCTCATGTATATATTTTATCTCATCTTACAAATAATATAAGAAAATCTCTTAAGAAGAAATGAGGCGTGTTATGTATTACTACAAAGAGGAACTGATTAATATCATTAAACCGGACAAGCCAGACCCGGCAGCTGCTAAGGTCCTGCAGGAGATACTAGGCGGTCATTACGGAGAAATGCGTACAATGATGCAGTTTTTTTTCCAAAGCTCTAATTTCAGAGGAAAGCAGAAACAGTACCGCGATCTGCTTCGCGGCATTTTTTTAGAGGAGATTGCCCACGTTGAACTGGTTCAAAACACAATCAATGCTTTATTAGATGAATCAGGCGGTGAAGGTGTCGGCAGTCAAGGTGCAGATCAAGCACCACTTAATGAAGCCGTTAAACATGCTAATCCTCATCATTATATTATTGGTGCGCAAAGTTCCCTTCCCGTTGATGCAGGGGGCAATCCGTGGAACGGGTCGTGGGTGTATAACCACGGAAACTTAATTACTGACCTGCTGGATAACCTGCTTCTTGAGTCGACAGGTGTGCTGCAAAAAACAAGAATTTATGAAATGAGCTCTAATCAGACGTTCCGCGAAACACTTGCTTTTCTGATTGTACGCGACAATGCTCACCAGAATGCATTCGCGAAAGCGCTCGAGACATTGGGCGTTGAGTGGGCGAAGCTCCTCCCTGTACCGAATTATGACATTAATAAATATCCTGAGTGCAGAAAGTATGTCGAATTAGGCTACCATAATGCACAGTTTAACTTTAGGTTGGATGAAACGAGAATCGGTGAAATCTATCAAGGGAAATCTCCAAGCCGAAATGGCGGAGAGTTACAAGTAATAGATCCTCCGGCAGGGTTTCCCGTACCAGTGCTTCCTGAAATACCGAATGAACACAGTCCTGGGTTAGGCGATATGAATGCTTAATCCAGTGGGAAGGTGCTCAAGAAACTTCTTGAGCACCTTCTTATTGTACATTACTGATTCATTCAACGATTGGCGTTAAAGAATCGCCGTTCCATATTTCTCCCTTGTTGAGTGTCCAGCTGTCATGATATAAAGCCGAAGCACCCTTGTTTACAGCTGGGCTCCATTCATCATTCCATGCCAGAAAGTAAATGGTTTTAGGATATTTTTGTTTTATAGCATTGATAAATAGGCTGTAATCAAAGCTGCCGTTTGCTGGTTGCGGGCCGACTTCTGTAAAAGCAAATGGTTTATTAAGCGCTGTTAGCTGATCGTATCCATTGATCGAGTAGGCATCTTGAAAATACGCATCTAATCCGACAATATCCACGTAAGACGCTCCCGGGTAAAAATCAGTTTTAAAATCTCGGTTGGCGTCGGGTGAGTAAACCCAAATCAAATGATCAAGTCCTCTTGTGTCGGTCATATAATGATAGATTTTCTTGTAGAGCTGTTTATATAGAGAGATTCTTTCATTATCCTTTTGGTTATATGATGTAAGTCCCCACCAAAACCATTCGCCGTTCATTTCATGCAGTGGCCTGAACAGAACAGGCACACCTTGGTTCTCCAGCTCTTGAAGTCCGTCAGCAATTTTGCTGAGCATGGCATTTAGCCGCTTTCCTTCTGCTGTTGAAGAATCTAGTATTTTTTTATACTGATCGTTTGTAATCGGTGTTTTAAAATGCCCTGACTGAAAAGCAGGGTTCGCCAGGTGCAAACTGATTTGCGGAATTCCGCCATTTTTCCAATACGAAATTAAATCACCGTTGCAGCTTACATCTATTGAATCTTCAATTTTAGCTGTTTCAAGCCACCCTCTGGCATAATCGCAGCCGTAAATAGCAGGCGATTGCCCGGTGGCGCTTCGGATTCTATCAGCCTCAGCCACAGAAAATGTGTCATGACTGTAACCTCCGAACGCTCCGGAAAGGACTCTGTTTTCCGTTCGGTTCGGCAGGTGTGCAAGCCAGTTCATCACTGCTTTTGTTGTCTGCTGGGCATTAGGATTCACAGGCGACACAGTATGCGCTTCAATTGGTTTTGCTAAAACAGCAGACGCAAGTAAAAATATAATGAGCAAAGAGATCGTATGTTTCTTAAACAAATGCAACTCCCCCATTCATTAAGGATGAGATATCATGAATTCACATGTGCCTTCTATTGAAAACTCGCCAAAATGCGCAGGCAAGACAAAGTGTGAGCCTGCATTGCATTCATACTGAATACCATTATTTATGATTCGTCCTGATCCGCTCAGAACACTCCCCAGCAAATAGGTTTGATGTGAAGGAAAAGCAGCTCGGCCGCTAATCTTCCATTTGTACACTGAGAAATAATCTGATTGCACATAAACAATGATCTCAGCGTTACCAACTTCTTTTACTTCCGGTGTATGCACTTTATCGATATGCGGTATCGTTATGACTTCCATGGCTTTTTCTATATGAAGAGTTCTTTTTTGGCCCTGGTCATTACAGCGGTCATAATCGTATACGCGATACGTTGTATCAGAGTTTTGCTGGATTTCAAGGACAAGGGTTCCCTCACATAATGCATGGAGTGTACCGCTTGGCACATAAAAGAAATCTCCGGGCTTGATTTTGATTCGCCTCAGCAGCCCGTTCCAATCACCGCTTTCTATTCGTTGTTTGAATTCCTCCTTTGTGCTTGCGTGATGTCCCAAAATCAGTTCGGCGTCATCTTTGCAATCAATGATATACCAGCACTCCGTTTTACCAAGGTCGCCATTTTCGTGCAGTTTTGCATAATCATCATCAGGATGGACTTGCACGGAGAGATCCATATTGGCGTCCAGCAATTTTACCAGCAGCGGAAATACCTTCCTATCCGGAAAACCGAAAATCTCTGGATGATCTTTCCATACTTGATCAAGTGTCTTTCCTGCCAGCGGGCCATTTTTTACAGCCGACGGGCCATTGGCATGTGCAGAAACGGCCCAGCACTCACCTGTTTTTTGTGAGGGTATTGCGTAGCCAAAAGCGTCACGAAGCTTCGTCCCTCCCCATAGTCTTTCTTTAAAGACAGGCTCTAAAAATAAAGGATGCGTCATGATCGCACCTCCCCGGATGCTGCCTCTGCTTGTAAGGCCTGATGCGCCAAAACTAGCGTGCCGATGATTCCGGCGTTATTGCCTAAACGTGGAGGTACAATATAATCACTTATATCATCTGATAATTCAGAAAAATCTAAGTAGCTGTTCATGATTTTTGGTACATATTGATAGATATAAGAAAACACTTGTTTCTGTTGCATGACGCCGCCGCCAAGAATGATTTTTTTAGGTGCAAGGATCAAAATATACTGAGCCAGTGCTTGGGCAATATAGTACCCTTCCAGTTCCCAGACTTGGGCTATATCTGATAAATCCGCGGCTTTTTTTCCCCAGCGGGCTTCGATAGCGGGGCCTGAAGCTAAGCCTTCAAAGCAATCTCCATGATAAGGGCACTTCCCTTGGTATGCGTCATCCGGGTGCCTCCGGATATAAATATGGCCCATCTCTGGGTGTGACAGCCCCTGAAGGAGCCTCCCCTCTACAATAGCCCCCGCTCCGATGCCAGTGCCAATCGTTATATACAGGCAACTGTCAAGACCCTTCGCTTCACCGAAAAGGAATTCACCCAGCGCCGCAGCGTTGACATCTGTACTAAATCCGACTGGGATTTTCATTTCGTTCTTAACGGTTTGCAAAAAGGGGTAGTGTCTCCAGCCCGCTTTCGGCGTGGCCGTAATGGTACCGTATGTTTGACTGGTTTTATCGTTATCAACAGGACCAAAGGAGCCGATGCCAATTGCCTGTAATGAAAATTGGCGAAAATATTGAATCACTTTCTCTATCGTTTCATCCGGCATCTTTGTGGGGAATTCTATCCTGTCAATGATCGTTCCATCTTCTCTACCGACAGCACAAACAAACTTTGTGCCGCCTGCTTCAATACCGCCAAGCATGCAGATGGCCTCCTTGTTGTCTCCGCAATCAGCGCCGTATGTTTACAGAAGTCACAACAAACTTGTCATGCCGATGACGTGAAAAGGAATATTCAAATGGAATCCCGGTATCTAAGAAGCCCACATGTTCCACTTCAAGAATTGGATCATCCTGTTTACAGCCCAGATGCTGCTGGTCAATATGATCAGATTTGCATGCTCTGATTTTCCGATGCGTTCCGGCGATTTTGAGCTGCAGCACATTTGTAATATGATTGTAGATCGAATCATGAAGGACATCGTCATTAATGCCCGGTATTAAATGAGTCGGCATATATGTTTTTTCTAATACATAGGGTTCACCTTCTACAATTCGCAGCCGAACGACATAATAAACCGGTGTTTTCTGATCAATAGACAAATGGGCGGCCACTTCCTCAGTGGGAAATTGCACTTCAAACTGAATGACCTTGCTTTGGATTTTTTTATCTTTCAGCAAGTTGGTCAATCCGAGAATCTCATTGCTGACTACATGGACATGGTCATCCTGTATTGCAGATTGAATAATAAACGTGCCATGGCCTCGTTTTCTAAACAGCAGACCCTCGGCAACTAAATTATCCAAGGCTCTCTTCATCGTCATGCGGCTTGAGTTAAATTCTTTTGCAAGAGATACTTCATCAGGAATGGGCTGATCGATCGGATATACGTTATTTTTAATTCTTTTTCTCATTTCATTTGCAATGATTTCGTATTTATTCATTGGTATCCTCCGGCAGCTGTTAGAGTCTGATATCACATAAGCTTTTACGGATATCATAAGTTCTTTTCCTTATTTCATCAATGTTGCGGATTTTCGTCATCTCTATTCGTTATGATGATTGCCGGAAGATCTTGACCTTTAGGAAAATCTAGAAACCGCTATGCTCAGCAACCTCTTTGAACCATTTTCCGCTCTTTTTGACGGTTCTTTCTCCGTCTTTCTCAAGATTGACTGATACAAACCCGTATCGGTTTTTATAGGCATTTGTCCAAGACCAGTTGTCCATGAACGTCCATAAGTGATAGCCTTTTACGTTCGAGCCTTCCTGTATGGCGCGGCGAATCCATTTGAGGTGCTCTTTTATAAATTCAATCCGGTAATCATCTTGAATGATGCCTTGTTCATCCCTGAAGCGCTCTTCACCTTCAACCCCCATGCCGTTTTCAGAGATAAAACACTCGATGTTTCCGTAGTTTTCTTTTAAATTGATCAAAATATCATAAACGCCTTTTTCATAGATCTCCCAGCCGCGATGCGGATTCATTTTGCGGCCCGGCATGACGTAGGGATCAAAATACCTGTCAGGCAAAAAAGGAGCGTCGGGATTCGGAAGATGTTCTTTCGCTTTCACACGTCTCGGCTGGTAATAATTCACTCCCAACAGGTCAACCGTGTTCTTTTTGATGATGTCAAGATCTTCAGGAATGTAATCAGGCATAAAGCCTTCATGCTTCAAAATGTCAACCAGCTCTTTGGGAAATTCGCCTTTGACAGATGGATCTAAAAAAGATCTGTTAAAAAACGCGTCTGCGATTTCCCCGGCTTTCACATCCGCCGGATGGCTGCTTCTCGGGTATGAAGGGGTCAAATTTAAGATGATACCGATTTTTCCGTCCTGCTTCATCTCCCTGTAAGCCTGAATGGCACGGGCACTTGATAGCATCGTATGAAATCCAACCTGGACGGCCTCTTTAAAATCGACCTTGTTTGGATAATGAAAATCATATAGGTATCCGCCTTCTACAGGAACGATTGGTTCATTATGCGTGAACCATTTTTTCACTCTGCCGCCAAACAAACGGAAGCAAGTTCTTGCATAGTTTTCATACGCGTCAACCGTCTCTCTGTTGACCCAGCCGCCGATTTTTTGAAGCGCCATCGGCATATCGAAATGAAACAAATTGACAAAAGGTTCAATTCCGTTAGCGATCAACTCATCAATGACATTGTTATAGAAATTTGCGGCTTTATCGTTGATCTCGCCCGTTCCGTTTGGTATTAAACGCGACCAGGAAATCGACATCCGGAACGAGTTGTGGCCAAGTTCCTTCATCAGCCTGATATCTTCTTTATAGTTGTCGTAAAATTGGGATGTGTCTGCGGGGCCGACATGATCAAAAAAACGATGCGGTTCTTTTTCAAACCAATAATCCCATATATTCTGGCCTTTTCCGTCTCTGTCGGCGGCACCCTCCGTTTGTGTTGCTGAAGCCGATGATCCCCACCAAAAATCCTTTGGAAAACGATATTGTTCTGTTTGTGCCAAGTCTCTCTCCCCTTATGTCACATTTTTATGCTGTTATCATTTTGCTGAGCAGCTGTTTCCTGCACAGCCTGTTCTTTTTCTTTTGCCAGATTTAATTTATCCATTGCTTTTAGGAATGGAAACCAGATCACGAAGACAATCAGCAGATTGATAAGCTGCATCACGCCCCCCATGATTGAGTTCGTCGCCATGATGCCATTAATGAATAATGGAACCGTCCACGGCACCGTCACACCAGTCGGAGGCGGAACGAGCCCGGCTGACATAGCCAGATAGGTGACGAGCGTAACAACCATCGGTGCCAGCACCCAAGGCACAATAATGATCGGATTCATGACAATCGGAAGCCCGAAGATAATCGGTTCGTTTACGTTAAAAATACCGGGAGCGAGGCCAAGTTTTGATACTTGCTTCATCTGCCTGCTTTTCATGAATATGAGAATGGTAAACACAATCGCAAGCGTCATCCCTGTTCCGCCCATCCCTACTGTATAAATCTCCATAAACGGTTTTGAAATAATATGAGGGATTTCTTTTCCCGCCGTGTAAGCAGAAAGGTTTTCTACCTGCAGTGTATTCCAAATCGGGTCCATTACGGAGTTGATAATGATCTGTCCATGCAGTCCGAAAAACCAAAGAATTTGAATAAAAAACACGGCAATAAGCGTTGGAATGATACCGCTTCCAAGTCCGACAAGCGGAGCCTGAATTGCGTGATAAATGACGTCGTGCATATTTGTTTTAAAAAACAGAGTCACCATTACGTTAATCAGCAAAAATACGGTCAATGTGATAAAAGCCGGAATAAGTGCGGCGAATGATTTTGCTACAGCAGGCGGAACGCCGGCTGGCATTTTGATTGTCAGGTTTTTTTGAACGATTCTTCTGTAAATTTCACCAGAAAGAAATGCCGTAATCATCCCAAGAAACATCCCTTTTGCACCGAGACGATCGACCGGGATAACCCCTGTAATGGCATCACCTGTTTCCGGCTGAACGATAAATGGCGTTAAGAGCAAAAAGGAGACCAAAGCGATCGCTCCGCCAAATACAGCTTCGACCTGATAGCTTTTCGATAGGTAATAGCCTATCCCGAACACAACAAAGACAGACATAATGCCCATTGTCGCCGTGGAGGCAATGCCGAAATGAGACTGAAACGACGTAAGCATTGAGGCGTTCATGATTTTGTTTAGAAACGGCAAATTCGTTAACACGACAAAAATGGACCCGAATATCGTCAGCGGGAAAGCCAGCATAAATGCATCACGCAGCACTTGCAAATAGCGGTTATTGTTTAACCTCCCTGCAATTGGAACAAGGAATTGGCTGATTTTCTCGAACACCCTATCCACCCCGATTATTTATAGATTCTTGGTTTTAAAGAGATCAAGCATCTCTTTCACTAATTCTTTCATGGATAATGTTGACATCAGATGATCCTCTGCATGCATAAGCAGCAATGAAAAAGCTGTTGCTTCTCCGCCGGATTCCTTCTGTATCATTTGAAAGTGAATGTCATGGGCCGCGGATAAATCATGCTCAGCCTTGGCAATGAGGGCATCAGCCTCGTCCTTGTTCCCTTCTTTGTAGGCGCGCAGTGATTGTATGATGCAGCTTCGGGCATTTCCGCTGTGCAGGATTAGCTGAAAACTGATTTGCTCGTCTGTTAAATTCGTGATTTTCATCTGTTCCATTATTGATTCACCATTAAGGACAATGCCTGCTCATACGCTTTTTTCCCATCTGCCATTCCGTAGGCCATCATGTCAATGACTTCAACCCGAATGTTGTATTGATCCGCTTCTTTTTGGAGTTCGCTTTTCAGAAAGCTCATTTGCGGACCGATCAAAACGGCATCCGCTTTTCTCATGTCTTCTTTTGCTTTATCCTGGCCAACAGCCCAAATCTCCGCTTCCTCACCGATAGACTGTGCGTATTCCTTCATTTTTGTCACCAATAAACTGGTAGACATTCCTGAACTGCACGCGAGTAATATTTTTTTCAACTGCTATCCCCCCTTGTTATTAAAACGCTTACATAGATTATTATAGTCATTTATTTTTAAATGTCTATACTTTTATAAAATAAATATAATCATATACTTGTCCGGTTCATTACTTTGTAAATTTTTCTATGGAAGATTCATTCATAATGTGGTACACTCATCAACGGAAACGAATCAATTAAATAGCTATTATCACTTGTATAACCTCAATAATATGGTTTGAGGGTGTCTACCAGGAACCGTAAAATCCTGATTACAAAATTTGTTTATGACATTTTTTGTAATCAGGATTTTTTTTATTTATCAAAACATTTAAGTAAAGGAGTTTGTTATGAATTTCAAAGTTTTCCTGCTTGCAGCTTCTACGATTGCAGTCGGATTGGTTGAGTTAATTGTGGGAGGAATTCTTCCTCAGATCGCAAATGATTTAGACATTTCCATTGTTTCAGCCGGACAGCTGATCAGTGTGTTTGCGCTGGGATATGCAGTATCTGGGCCGCTGCTTTTGGCATTGACTGCGAAGATTGAGCGGAAGCGCTTATATCTAATTGCTTTATTTGTTTTCTTCCTTAGCAATCTTGTCGCCTATTTCAGCCCTAATTTCGCAACACTGATGGTATCTAGGGTATTGGCAGCAATGAGTACAGGGCTGATTGTTGTGCTTTCTTTAACAATTGCCCCGAAAATTGTAGCGCCTGAATACAGAGCCCGCGCAATCGGAATTATTTTTATGGGTTTCAGCTCTGCTATCGCATTAGGCGTGCCGCTCGGAATCTTAATCAGCGATTCCTTCGGGTGGCGGATTTTGTTCCTTGGCATCGGCCTGTTGGCGCTGATCTCCATGCTGATTATTTCAATCTTCTTTGAAAGAATACCGGCGGAGAAAATGATTCCTTTCCGGGAACAGCTCAAGACGATCGGTAATCTGAAAATCGCGAGTTCACACCTCGTCACGATGTTTACATTAGCTGGCCACTACACGCTATACGCTTACTTTGCGCCGTTTTTAGAAGAGACTCTTCACCTGAGCTCTTTCTGGGTCAGCATTTGTTATTTCCTGTTCGGGATATCTGCTGTATGCGGAGGCCCTTTCGGAGGAGCGCTATCTGACCGGCTTGGTTCCTTTAAGAGCATTTTGCTGGTGACCGGTTCCTTTGCCATCATTATGTTCTTACTGCCGCTGTCTACATCGTCTATGATTTTCTTTTTGCCTGTCATGGTGATTTGGGGTCTTCTGAGCTGGAGCCTCGCCCCGGCTCAGCAAAGCTATTTAATTGAAATTGCACCTGATTCGTCTGACATTCAGCAAAGCTTTAACACATCGGCCCTCCAAGTCGGAATTGCCCTTGGCTCAGCCATTGGCGGTGTTGTTTTGGATCAGACGGGTACTGTGGTGTCAACAGCATGGTGCGGCGGATCAATTGTGATCATCGCTGTCCTGTTTGCTTTCATTTCTTTAACAAGACCTGTTCAGACAGCAAAAAAATCCTCCTTGTAAAAGGAGGATTTTTTATGATTTAGCTGAAAGCTCATCTTCGGTGACCCATTTGTGGTTTTTCACTTTTTCGCCGCTTGTTGTCGATGTATAGTCAACCATGTATACAGTTGTTTTTTCCGCGGAATCGATCTCGCCTGTTGCTCCTTTCATGCCTTTCATATGAGAAGCCTCTAAAATCACCTGATCTCCGGGTTGTAACGTTTTATCTCCAGCATCTTTGATTTCTTCTTGGATCACCCATTTGTGATGATCCACACGCTGTCCCCCATTAGTCGGAGTATAAGAAACCACATACGCCGTTGTATCATAGGCGCCTGTTACCGTAGCTTCGGCACCTTTCATGCCTTTCATATGAGAAGTATTGATGATTACTTCGCTGCCTACTTTGTATTTCGGATTTTTAGATTCCTGTAATCCCTCTGGAACGTCAGCTGATCCGGAATGGTCCATCTCTTCATGTGATGAGGAGTCTGAATGATTGTCATGTGTGCTTTCTTTCGTACTGTTGTTATTGCCGCATGCTGATAAAACTAAAACAAGAGATAACATCAGAATTCCCAGTGCATTTTTAGAGATTTTCATGTTCATTCTCCTTTGCTTCATTTTTTTCCTGTAACTTTTGCCCGCAGACAATGAAAACATGCCCTCTCGATAATACTATACCCCCGAACGGTATGTAAATACGCTGATATTCTCATAAAGCGTTCCCGCAGTTTGTCCTATTCCCCTTTGTTTGCAAAGCCAAACATAAAAAAAGCCGCTGTCAGGCGGCAATTACTGATTTAAGATTTTAATATACACACCTTTTTTTGCTTTTTGATAAGCGGCCTCACCCATTTTCCTCACCTTTTCAGAAACATCTGAGGATTTGATCCATTTGTCATCAAGAAAAATGGATGGATCGATTAGGCGCATTTTCTTCTTTTGATGGAAATCGTACTGGATGTCATCCTCTATTACTTGTATGCCGGGATGAATGGATGTAAGCAAGCTCAGGACTTCTTCATTTTTTGATGCACGCAGGATGTTCTGTACCTCTTGGTCCGTTTTCAGCAGATCCTCTGCGGATATGACATCATGCCGCAGCGCTGCCTTCAATGCTCGCGCTAAATATTCATATCCATATACATTCACGGGATTCAAAAAGAAATCAATCACTTCCTTGTAGTACACACTGACAAACCATTCGGCGGCTTCAATACTATCAGGAAACATCCTTCCGTTTCTCACAATAAGATGATCCAAAAAGGTTTGCGCTTCGTGCAGGCTAATGTGTCCATATCGGTACATATCACGCAGCGTATAGTCTGTCCGATCAGCACACAGCTCCGGTGCGGGCTGTTCGAGCAATGTCCACCTTGAATCGTCAGATAAAAGTTCTTCAGTATGATAGCCGTGTTTTTGTAGAATGTCCGGGATTTCAGAGTGAACAATGACTTGTTGAAAGATGTTTTCATGATAGTCTTCTGCTTGATTTTCAAAGACAACGTCAACCACATGAGAAAAAGCTGTGTGTGATACGTCGTGGAGCAGACCTGCAATCTGTTCTTCTATCGTTCCTCCGAGCTTTTTGATGAGGAGCATCACGCCGATGGAGTGCTCATACCTGGTCACATTCCACCTTCGATTGACTAAAAAGCTTGCTCCGCCTTGATAGATCCCTTTTAATCTTTGCACAGGCGCGCTTTTGATAAGCTCTTCCAGCACTCCGTCTATATGGTGGTGCCCGTAAATGACATCGCTGATTTCCATGCCGTCACCTCAACATCTATTTTTTTTTGTTATATATTGTTTATATTGATAGTACACATGCAATCTTTCAATAGAGGAGTGTTACGATGAACATCATCCCAAACAATGAGATATCGAAACAGATGTTGACCGATTTTTTTGCCAAGCATTGGGGTACACCCGAGATGGCGATCTCCAGCGGCATTTTTCGGTGTGATGAATTAGATGGATTTGCCGCAGTAAATGAAAGCGGCAAAATCATTGGCTGTATTACATACACAATAGATGGGAAAGATTGTGAAATTATTTCATTAGATAGTATGATTGAAAATAAAGGAATCGGCACAGCTTTACTTCAGCAGGTTGAAGAGACGGCTAAACATGCACATTGTCAACGAATAAAGCTTATCACAACGAATGATAATGTACATGCGATTGCGTTTTATCAAAAGAGAGGCTATCAATTCGCCGAAGTGTTTCCGAACGCAGTTGAAAAAGCGCGCCGACTCAAGCCGGAGATTCCCGAGGTGGCTGAAAACGGCATTTTGATTCGGGATGAAATTCTATTTTCGAAGGTAATTGATTAAACGAATAGGAGTCTTTTATGTCCAGTCATTATAAATACCCTCTCATTTTCACGGCATTCCTATTAATCGCTTTCTGCTTGATCTTTTTTTCCTATCACCTGATTCATCATGTTCGTTTGGAGTATCCGAATTGGCAGGGAGAAAGCAAAGATCAGAATTGGGAAGCTGTTTTCACAAAAAATGAAGATGCACCGAATGAATACAGCGGCAAACTTTATTGGATCGGTGATACAATTGAAATAGACAACACTTATTTGGAATCACTGATTGTAAAAAAAGATGATGAAGTTCTGCTGAGTTCTAACACAGAAATTCCAATGCGTGACTATTCCGGAGGCACTTTTCGTGATGGAAGCGCAAAGGAAAAGTCTGTTTCTTTTTTAGAGCGGTTAGATGAAGATGAGCTTGAAGGCCATGATATAACCATTGAAGTGAAATGGAAACAAGGTAATCATTATTCTGCGAGTCAGCTTACGCTCAATGAAAAGACCTTGTTTGATGAAAAGCAGCAATAGATGATCAAAACGAAAAATAGACAAATGAAAAGGAATAGCATATTTTATACAGCTCATATGTTATGCCTTTTCTACTTTTTTCATTTCCGCCAAAAAGTGGAGCATTCCGCCTTGTCCAGAATATTAAACGCAATCATTTTCTCAAGTAGCGTGTAATCAACTGGACCGTTCCAAGGGATACGTATCAGCTGCTCGGTGTAATCATATCCGGCCTTCACAATATCATCCTCTACGTGCGCTATCGTTACTTTTTCAGGAGCGACAGCTAAATGCTTTTTAGAAACACTAAAGCCAATAATAAATGTACCGTGATCCGTAAACATCGGTTGGTTCCATTTTATTTCTGTATGTAAATTTGGATATTTATTTTTTATCCAAGTTAACACCTCTTCCGTTCTTTCTCGGTGGAACGGGTCATCAATCCCCGCTAAATACTCAGAAAAAACGTCCATGTTGTTCCCTCCTAAAATAAAATGATGCCACTCCATATGAACTGCTCAGACATGTGCTTACACAATACCTCTTTCCAACATAATACTTAAAATTGTTCAAGATGTAAGCGGGTTGTTTGTATGCGACTATAGCAGATTTCAGTCCGCCTATCCACGGCCAGTATCTATTCCTCCAATTTATTTCTATAGTACTATCACTCTTTCCTTTCTCTTGATAGCAGTTCATTATTCTTGTAAATCCAATCTTTAAAATCCATTAATACTAGCTTAACAGTTTAAAAATATAATTGGGTTGTCATTGAGATTCATCTATATTTAGGAGGTTATCCAGTTGAAAAAATTCCCGAAGAAATTACTGCCTATCGCGGTTTTAACATCAATTGCGTTCAGCAGCTTAGCCAGCGGCAGTGTGCCTGAAGCCAGCGCCCAGGAAAAGAAAAAGGGGAACCACGACGAAATTAAAAATGTTATTGTTCTGATTGGTGATGGTATGGGTGTGTCTTATACGTCTGCTTATCGATACTTAAAGGATAATAAAAAGACAAAAGTTGTGGAGCCTACGGCTTTTGATCAGTACCTTGTCGGCCAGCAAACAACTTACCCCGATGATCCTGAACAAAATGTAACAGATTCTGCAGCGGCGGCAACGGCTATGTCTGCGGGAATTAAAACATACAATAATGCCATAGCCGTTGATAACGACGGGTCAGAAGCCAAAACGGTGCTTGAAGCTGCGAAAGAAAAAGGAAAAGCAACAGGACTTGTGGCCACTTCAGAAATTACACACGCCACTCCGGCCTCTTTTGGTTCACACGACCACAGCCGAAAAAATATGAACTCAATTGCGGATGATTATTTTGATGAGATGGTCAACGGCAAGCACAAAATTGATGTCCTTCTAGGCGGAGGAAAGAGCAATTTTGACCGTAAGGACCGTAATTTGATTAAGGAATTCAAAAAGGCGGGGTACAGCTACGTGGATGATCGCAAGGACATGCTGAAAAACAAAGACAGCCAAGTTCTCGGCCTATTCGCTGACGGCGGCCTGCCTAAAAAGATTGACCGTACGAAGGATATTCCATCACTTAAAGATATGACAAACACAGCCATTAAAAAATTAAACAAGGATAAAGACGGATTCTTCCTCATGGTGGAAGGCAGCCAGATTGACTGGGCGGGCCATGACAATGATATCGTCGGCGCCATGAGCGAGATGGAAGACTTCGAACAAGCTTATAAGGCGGCTATTGATTTCGCTAAAAAAGACAAGCACACATTGGTTGTCGCAACGGCTGACCACTCAACCGGCGGATATTCCATCGGTGCGGACGGCATCTACAACTGGTTCAGTGAACCCATTAAAGCCGCAAAGCGCACACCTGACTTTATGGCAGAAAAGATCTCTGACGGCGCGGATGTTGAAAAAACTTTGAAAACATATATCGATCAAAAGAAATTGGCTTTAACAAAAGCCGAAATTCAATCTGTTGAAGAAGCGGCAAAATCGAAGGAAGTACTGGATATCGATAACGCAATTGAGAACATCTTTAATAAACGCTCTCACACTGGATGGACAACAGGCGGACATACCGGTGAAGATGTTCCCGTCTATGCATACGGTCCGTCTAGTGAGACATTTGCCGGCCAAATCGACAATACAGAAATCGCCAAAAATGTCTTCAAGGCTTTACAATACAACATTAAGATTAACGATAAGTAAAAGATTACAAGGTGTCCCGTTGCTTGTATGAAGTAACGGGATCTCTTTTTAATGGAGGAATCATCATGAGAAGAATTCTTTCAATTTTCGTTTTTGCTATCATGCTTGCGGGCTGCTCATCAAACGCCAGTACTGAAAAACAGCATGCAGGCGGGGAGAAAACAGTAAAAGCTGAGCCGCAAAGCACTTCATCCCAGAAGGACAGCACAGATAATTATCAGCCTAATTCCCAGGTAACTGATGACCGGTCATTGCTTAAGGTCGGCCAAACGTTTTCAGATGATAAAGGAAAAGCTGTCTTAAAAGATATCAAACAAGTGAACAAAACCTATAAGATTGGCGACGTGGAGTTAACAGTAAAAGAAATGAAGCTGATCCACTTGCGCCCGGACTACAGCATGATTGATTACTTTCATGAGTTAACACACGATGAAGAGTTTGATTTTGTTAAGGTTTTCGTTGATATCAAGAACACCTCTTCAAAAAAAGTAAATGTTGCGCCGATTGCATTGATGAAAACAAATACGGGCGAAACCTTTGATTGGAACAAAGATATTTATCTTGAAGAGTTAAACGGCGAATTGGAAGGCGGGGCCGAAAAGTCCGGAAATCTCGGCTTTATTGTGAACGCATCAAGCGGCCATGCTCATGATAAGGCCGCGGATGCGGAGAAGAAAACAAAAGAGATCAAGTGGATCGAAATCACGACAAGTGACGTCTTTGACCATAACCATAAGAAAATCAGTGATGCTCAAAAAATCAAAATCAAGTTTTAAATGAAGAACTCCCGTACAAGGTACGGGAGTTCTTTTTCTTATTTGTTTTTTTGGCGAATCAACTCATCAATCCGCTCAATCACTTCTTCCATGTCCATACATTCTTTGAAGCTTTGATTGATTTTTTTAATGCCTGCCGTATACTGATCGTTGCGCAAAACCTCATCTACGGCCTGTTTTAATATTTGGGCATTGACTTCATCTTTAGAGATGACATAGCCTGCATGGAGTTCAGAGAGACGCTGCGCCACCATCGGCTGATCCTTGTCATGAGGCATGACAACCAGTGGCACGCTGAAATGAATGCCTTCGTTTACGCTGTTCATTCCGCCGTGTGTAATGAAAACATCCGATTGCTCCAGCACTTCCAGCTGAGGGACATACGGAGCAATGATAAAGTTTTCCGGCGCCTGCTTTAATTTGGTCAGGTCCGCTTTTTCTCCGGCAGCGATGACGACTTTTCCGTTAAAGCCTGAAAATGCATCAATACAAAGGTTGAAGAAATCCTCTGTATGATCCAGTACAGTCCCCATTGAAATATAAATGACCTTCTCATCTTTTAGCTGTTCAATCGGGAAATCTGTTTTTTCCGCTCTCTTTGGAAAGCTCGGCCCGATAAATAGACATTCATCCCCGAAACGATCACTTTCTGGCTGAAAATAACGGCTTGTATACACTACGTTCAATTCCCCTTTATTGTTCATGAATTGAACCAGGTTTTTCGGGGCAACACCGTACGTTTCTTTCATTTTTGCCAAAAGGTCTTCGCACTCTTGATCCAATTCAAGCGGCGCTCCAGACTCCGGATGCAGCGGCAGGATTTTCAGATGCTCCTCGCCAAACAGGAAAGACGCCGATGAAGAGACCCCTGGAATATCTAAGTAATCCCTCACCAATTCCCCCGCGCCGAATTTATCATAATAAACAAAATCAAATTGAATGCTCTTAGATAAGTCTTTGACAATCTGTAAAATGTCCAATGACGTTTTGATATGGATTTTCACGAAATCAAGAATGCCATTGGGCGAACCGACATGAATAGGTGTCGTTCGCAGCAGATCCCGGTGAAGATGGACCGTTGCTCCCGCTGCTTCTAATCGTTTTTTATATTTTTCAGTGGATATATAATGGACATCATATCCCTTATCGGAAAACGCTTTTGTAATGCCTAAGGTAGGATTCACATGGCCTTCCGCAGGAAAATTCAAAATCAATACTGTCTTCATGTAGACAACTCCTTCTCAAATCGTATTCTGACTCTTTGTTTGATCAGACTACTACTAATCGTAAAATGGGAACACAACCCATGCAAGGTACAAATGAATGAACTATTCTGCTGCTCTGGACTTAATCAAAAAAAAGACACCCAAGCTCTGGTGTCTTTTTTTACACTTTTCTGATCGTAAAAAATTTTCGCAGAAGCCATGGGCCCGGTGTAAAGCCCAGCGTTAACTGCCAAGCGCCAATAGCCTGCAATCTGTATTCGCGGACGATCTGCATCTTCCGGCTCATGCTCCTGACATCCTCAAACCATACCTCATGCGTCCGCCCCTGCTGATCACTGTACCGGAAAAACGGTGATTGATATTCGGCTGAATATTGTATCGGGGCTTGGTACCTCATCGCTCTTTCGATTGCGTTTTGATTTGAAATCGCTGAAGCAACTGTGCCCGGCTGGTACGGGATGATCCAGTCGTACCCGTAGAGCGGGACTCCGATAATGATTTTTCTGCTCGGCACCTGCGCAATCGTAAACTCAATGGTTCTCCTTATTTCAGTAATCGGCGCTACAGGACCCGGCTCACTTCCGGCATGATGCCAATCATAAGCCATGATAAACATATAATTGACAACCGCTCCTATCCCCCCGTAATCGTAGCCTCTCAGCCATGGAATATTATCACTTGTTTTTGCAGGAACAGCTATCGTCAGCACATACCCTCCCGCCTGAAGTCGATCTCTCAGCTGGCGTAAAAACCCAGTGAAAAGATCGCGATCCGCGGCGCTCACCTGCTCAAAATCGATTGTGACACCCCCATATCCCCTTGTGGAAACTAAGTTATAAATGTTGTTGACCAGATTGGTTCTCGCTGTTGGATTGTTCAGTACTTGGTGAACAATCTCCGTACTGAAGCCTCCTGATGTAAGGTTCGTTATTGTTGCCAGCGGCGTGACTCGCCTTTGCCAAGTTGTCTCAATAGCGGCCGCATCATTCAATTGGTTTGCAATGTCGCCGTTCGGTGCAATATGGTATTCGAAAATCGAAATCGAAGACGAGTATGGCGCATAATCATTGATTAATTCCCGATCGAGGTCTGGGTTACGAAGCACATAAAAACTTAACGTTCCCGCAATGTAATTTGAGATCGAAGGAATCGTTATTTTTGCTCCCGCTTGTAAAGCATTTGGGCTGATGCCCGGGTTTGCGGCCCGCAGCCGCTCTAAGGGAACAAATGCTTTTGCCGCAATGGCGGTCAGCGTGTCTCCCGGCTGAACCGTATATACATAAAGAGGGATAAGCAGAGCCTGCCCCGGCACGATATTCGTTTCATCTAAACCATTCACACCCCGTATTTGATCAACAGAAGCACCGTATCTTCTGCCTATCGAAAACAAAGAATCACCAGGCCCGACGATATGGATAAACATGTTTAACCCCCATTATTCGTTAGTCAAACCATCATAAAATCTTATTAACGGGGCCTCTTAGATATGTGGTGAATACATAAAAAAATACCAAGGGTTCTGCTCCCCCTTGGTACCGGATCATAGAAATCAATTCTCTTTACCTTCTTCAAGCACATGCTTCAAATGCTCACAGTCATGATTGAAATGAGCCAGCACATGCTGTTTGGCTGCTTCTTTGTTTTTCTTTTTCACTTCTTCAAATATCCTGCGGTGCTCACGCAGTATCGTTTCTGCACGGTGGTCGCCGGTATAATTAAGGATTCTGCAAAAATGAATCAGATCATTTACATGCTCAAGCAAATTTTTCAAATGTCTGTTATGGCTGAAATCAACCAGCAGCTCATGAAATTTTTGGTTTAAACGAATGATTTCCGTATCTTCCGTGCCGTTGTGAATGGCTTTCTCTGTTTCTTCAAGCTGTTTTTCGAGTATGGTCAGCTCTTCTTCGTCCGCTTCGTCTATGACTAATTCGACTGCCAGCTGCTCCAGCGGAATTCTGATTTTATAAATCTCATCTACATCTTTTGCCGTTAATGACGTGATCGAAAATCCATTTCGGTCATCCGCTTTTAACAAACCATCTTTCTCAAGCAATCGCATGGCTTCCCTTATCGGAGAGCGGCTGACGCCAAAGCTTTTCGCCAGCTGTGTTTCGTTTATCCGTTCCCCAGGCTTAAAAGTCCCGTTGAAGATCATTTTTTTTAGCTGGTTATAAAATTGCAGGTAGTAGGGAGTCGGCTTATCTAATTTAAAATCGTCCATATATAATACCTCTTTTGAATATATTCAAGGGCTTTTCTTCATCAAAATCATATAACAGATGGTAATGGGAAGCAACAAACTGCCTTGTCAGAACCCTGAATTTGAGGTACGATATGTTTGCTGAACGACGGTCGACGGACTACTGGCAACTGAAAAAACGGCGTGTTTTTCTTCGTCAATAGGACACCATACCTCCGCCAGAATAGCGTACGATTACATTTTTACATCTTTTCAATGGAGGAATAAATATGCTCATTATTCTTGTTATGTTTCTTCTAGGAATTATTTTAGGCTTTATTGGCGCCGGTGGAGCCGGCTTTGTCATTGCCCTTTTAACGCTTCTTTTCCATATCCCGATTCATACGGCTTTAGGCACTTCACTTGCCGGCATGGCTTTTACAAGCTTATCAGGGGCATACAGCCACTATCGCGAGGGAAACATTCAAATGAAAATCGGCTTAATAGTCGGAGGCTTTGCTGCGGTTGGCTCATTTTTCGGCGCCAAGCTGACATCTTTTATTCCGGCTGATTTGCTTCATTATTTGACGGCTGGAATGTTATTTTTATCAGCAATTCTCATTTTAATCAGATTATTTATTTTAAAAGAGAAGGCTCAAGTGAATCAAAGCACTCTTTCAACTTATACGAGAGCGGTCATCTTAGGAATTGCAGCCGGCGTTCTTTCCGGCACATTCGGCATCGGGTCGGCACCTTTTATTCAAATCGGATTAATGATTATGCTGAATCTGTCCATTCGCCATTCTGTCGGAACGACGATGCTTGTGATCATCCCTCTGGCTGTAGGTGGAGGCATCGGATATATCACAGAAGGTTTTGTTGATTACGTTTTGCTTGTCAAAGTTCTGGTCGGGACAATGTGCGGTGCCTATGTAGGAGCGAAATTCACCAACCTCATGCCAAAGGTGGTTTTGAAATCAGCCATCTTTTTGACTCCGGCGATTGCAGGCCTGCTGTTGTTATTCTAAATAAAACAAAAAACCTGACGTCATGTCAGGTTTTTTTATGAATTCTGCCCTACTCGTTCTTTCGTTAATCCAAAAAACGCCAGTGAGCCGATGACTGCTGTTACAAACATGATCGCTCCCATCGGAACGGCTGTTGTCTCATTAATGCCTACAAGTGGCGACACGATTGAACCGAGGAGCAGCGGGAGCATCCCAAGCAGCGCACTTGCACTTCCGGCGCGGTGCCCCTGCTTTTCCATGGCCAAGGTAAACGTGCTGGTCAGAACCATGCCGATCGTAATCATGTAAACGAAAATGGATATGACTAATGTAGCAAGAGGACCGTGAATCATGGTCATGGTTAATAGCACAGCCGTCGCAATCACAGCCGTAATGACCGCTATACGAAGCAGGCTTTTTTCATGAATGATTCCGCCAAAGCGTCCGATGATAAAGCTGCCCGATATAATCGCCAGCCCGTTAATGCCAAAAAGAATACTAAATACCTGCGGAGACACCCCGTAGATATCCTGGTATACAAAAGGCGTACCAGACACATATGCAAAGCTTCCCCCGTGAATAAATCCGACAGTTAACGCGTACCCCATAAAGGATCGATCCTTCAGCAGGCTGCCCATCGTTTTGACGGATGTTCCGATTGAGCTTGGAATCCGTTTTTCCGGCGGAAGCGTTTCTTTTAACCTCAATGCAATCAGAAGAACTAGTAAAAATCCGATGATCATGAGGACGTGAAAAATTGTATGCCACGTTGCGAACGGCAAAAGCAAAATGGCACCGCCTGTCATAGGCGCAACCATTGGCGCCACCGCGGTAATGACCATTAACAGCGAGAAAAATTTAGAAAGCTCTCTTCCGGTAAACACATCGCGGACGATTGCGCGAGACAGCACAAGCCCTGCAGAAGCAGTGAAGCCCTGTAAAAAACGCGCAGCCACTAAAGTTGTTATATTGGGCGACAGTGCACAAAACAGAGAAGATAACGCAAATAAAAAAATACAGATTAATAGCGGTTTTCGTCTTCCCTGCGCATCGCTGACCGGCCCGACAATCAGCTGGCCGATCGTAAGTCCGACCAGACAGGCTGTTAAACTTAACTGAACAAGTGAAGCACTTGCTGATAAATCTTTCGCGATTTCAGGAAAACTTGGCAAATACATATCTATATTAAGCGGGCCCAATATAGCAAGCATGCCGAGCAGAAACGCTAGTGCCAAGCGTTCTTTTCCAGTTGGATTGTGCAGCATGTTATCAAACCTTCCCTTCAACCTAGTCCCTTATATAATGGATGTCAGCTCCAACAATGGATTGAAGCTGTGAAACATTTGTATATTGTATCATAACTTTCAGCCTGTGAAAGCCGCTTGAGCATGGGCTCGGCAAAGTGATATTCCGAACACCTATAAATGGGAATGATGCAGGGAAGCATCGTGACCAGCATCATCTGAAGAATCGGCCAGCTTTTTTTTGCTAAGTTCTAGCCTAGCGAATTTTATACGCTGGGAGGTTTTTCTAGAGTGCAAATGGCTTGCAAGATGAAATCAATCGTTGTATATTAATTGACGTGTCAATCATTGATATATCAATTAATAGTTTTGACAGGAAAGAAGGGATGGGTTTTGGCGTCATTTTGTTCAGAGGAAGCCGAGATTTTATATCAGCTGCAAGGCGTGAACAAGGTGATTGGCGTGAAGTTCGAGGCATGCACGGGCATCAGCCAATCTCGTTTGGAATTGCTGACATTGCTTTATCATGCAGATGAGATCAGTCAAAGCGACCTTCAAAAGAAAGTAAATATCGATAGCGCAGCCGTTACCAGACACCTGAAACAGCTGGAAGCCAAAGGCATGGTATCAAGGCGGCGCAAGCCTGAGGACAACCGCATCACCCTTGTTCGGTTAACAGACCAAGGAAGAGAGCGAATTGAGTCTTCTAAGAAGGAAAAGGAGCGTTTCATGAAGGAAATGCTCGCAAATGTAAGCGCAGAAGAACGCCGCCTGCTCATTGATGTGCTGGCGCGCATGCGAAACAATATAAATAATATCAAAGCTTAAGAGGAGTGTATCAACATGATCAAAACAAACGATTTTATGGAAATTATGAAAGGCCGCCGTTCTATCCGCAACTATGATCCGGCAGTAAAAATCAGCAAAGAAGAAATGACAGAGATCTTAGAGGAAGCAACAACTGCGCCATCTTCTGTTAACGCGCAGCCATGGCGTTTTCTTGTCATTGACAGCCCGGAAGGAAAAGAAAAGCTCGCACCGCTTGCAAGCTTTAACCAAACACAGGTCACAACATCATCTGCTGTCATCGCTGTATTTGCAGACATGAACAATGCAGACTACTTAGAAGAAATCTATTCAAAAGCCGTGGAACTCGGTTACATGCCGCAGGAGGTCAAAGACAGACAAATCGCCGCGCTGACCGCACATTTTGAAAAGCTTCCGGCACAGGTCAACCGTGAAACGATCCTGATTGACGGAGGTCTTGTTTCCATGCAGCTGATGCTGACTGCACGCGCGCATGGCTACGATACAAACCCGATCGGCGGATACGATAAAGAAAACATCGCGGAAACCTTCGAATTAGATAAAGAACGTTATGTACCGGTTATGCTACTTTCTATCGGAAAAGCAGCAGACGAAGGCTATGCTTCCTACCGTCTGCCGATTGATACAATTGCAGAATGGAAATAAAACAAAGAGCCCGGGAATGTTTTCCGGGCTCTTTGTTTTTAAGTACAGCCGCCGTTTGATCGTCTGACCTTTTTTGGGTAACACGTCTGAAGTTAGTCGTTTAGTCATGAAAAAAGAGTGATGACCATTCATCACTCTTCTCTCGATTACTCTTTTCCTTTCTTCCTGCCGAACGGCCACCAGTTTCCTTCTCCAAAGGTCGCAATGATTGCCGGGATGAAGAGCGGAAGAATGACAAGGCCGTAAAGCAAGAGCCCGATGATGATAACACTTGCCACCTGCATCAGGGTATTGACACCTGAAGGCATCATCGCCGCGAACGTACCGGCCAATATAATGGCAGCTGTAATAATGACAGATCCCATTTTGCTCATTGACCTGACGACACCTTGCTCAATGCCAAGGTGCACCTCTTCCTTAAATCGATCCAGCAAGAAGATTGAATAATCTACCCCTAACGCGATCAAGATGACAAAGCTGAAGAATGGCACTGCCCAGCTGACACCCGCGTTTCCTAAGCCGTTTACAAAAATTAATTCTGTTATGGATATCGACGTATAGTACGTCAGCAGCAATGACGCGATCATATAAATCGGCATGATCATTGAGCGGAACAAAATGGTTAACACGATAAACAGGCCTATAATCATAATCACCATTGTTCTGGAGAAGTCCGTTGTGGACAGCTCTTTTAAGTCCGCGTTCATACTCGTGACCCCGCCGTATACGATCTGTGCATCCTCCAAAGGAGTGCCGTCAACTTCGTTTGCGACAGCTTTTTTGATTTGGTTTATTGTCGCAATAGCATGTTCTGAGTACGGATTTGAATCCAGAACGACACTTAATTGAACACCTTTGCCGTCTGCAAAGGAATACTGGTCAATTGACTTCTTAAAGTCTTTGTCCTTCATTACTTGACCAGGAATGAATATGCCTGTATCTCTTACAGTTGAACTTTTGCTCATGTCCTCTAACATATCACTGGAAGCTGTAATACCGTCAGAGACTTTCGTCAGGCCCTCATTTGCGCTTTTCACGCCTTCGGACAGCTTTTTCAGGCTTTCTGTCAGCGTTCCGGCTTGTGCCTGCTGGCCTGAGAGCTGTTGGTTCGCTTGTTCAAGGCCGGTTTGAATCTGGCCAAGCTGTCCGCTGATTGCCGTAAGCTGCTGCACGGTCTGTGCGGTATTGCCAGTTTGGGAAATCTGTTTGCTCACGAGCTGCAGCTGCTGATTGATTTTGCCCAAGCCATCTGCCGCATCGCCCAGTGAACCGCCAGACCCTCCATTTGAGGCCGAGCCGGTTTGCCCTGCCATTTGATTCAGTCCGTTTTCTATATCCGTTAATCCGCTTTGGATATCGGCAATCCCTTTTACTGTCTTATCCAGCCCGTCTGAAACCGATCCTAGCTGGTTATCAATATATAAATCTTTGATTTTTTTACCAGTCGGCTGCGTAATGGTCATAACAGAGTCAACATGATCAACTTTCTCGATCGCTTTGCTGATATTTCCTAGATAGGGGATTGTATCAGCTGTTGTAAGATCTTTGTCTCCTTTTACGACAACATTGATCGGGAACGCTTTTCCTTCCCCGAATCCATCCTTAATGGCCTCGAGAGCTTTTATAGATTTATAATCGCTGCTGATTTCCGCAGTTGAGTCGAATGAAATCTGGTCATCATAGGTCAAGATGAACGGAAGCGTAATCACCACCGTGATGACAATGAACAGAAACGGACGCGCAACGGAGTGTCTGCCGAGAAACGCCCATAGTTTGTTATCACTGTGTGACAGCACTTTCTTAGAAGGCCAGAATAATTTTTCACCCAGCGTCACCATAAATAATGGCAGCAGTGTGTAGAGGATGATCATTAAAATTCCCACACCGACTGCTACCCCTACTGCGGATTGGAAAATCGCAAACTTCGCAAATCCTAAGGCGGAAAATCCGATCAATACCGCAAATCCGCTGATAAATAAGGTTTTTCCCCCTGTGCGGTAAGCGATAAGCGCCGCTTCTTTTTTATCATGCCCGTTTGCCAATTCTTCACGGAACCGTGTAAGAAGCAGTATGCAGTAATCTGTTCCAATGCCGAACAGGATCGCAACTAAGAAGGTTTGCGTAAACGTCGAGATAGGAAAATCAACATTGTATACAAGGATGCCCAGTATAGATTGACTGATCAGATAAGAAAAACCGACAACCACAATCGGGATAAAAGGCGTCACAACAGATCGGAACACGATCAACAGTAAACCGATGATCAGGCAGACTGTTATCACTTCCGTTTTCTTAAGCCCTTCCTCTGAGCTGTGAGCGAAATCCTGGTTGATAAGGGAAGCTCCCGTAATATAAGCCGTCAAATCATCAGGAACGATTTGATAAATCTCGTCCGCGATTTTTTCCGCCTTTTTATCAGAACCTGTAATCGTGATAGGCATGAGAACGGTTTTCTTGTCTTTCGACATCAACTGGTCTTTGACTTCTTTTTCCGCTGACAGAGGAGATGTTACCTCTTCTACACCGTCGATCTTTTTGATTTTATCAATCATTATCCGGAGCTGATTCTCTGTTTCTTTCTTTATAGCGTTGTCTAATGTAAAGACAACACTGATCGAATTATTGTCTTCTCCCGCTTGTTTTAAAATGGCGTTTGCCCTTTCTGAAACAGCATCAGCGGGAAGCTGGGCCTGCCCCTTTTGATTGGCCAGCTCCGTTAAGTTCGGAGAAAACAAACTCAAAACGACGGTAAGTGCTAATACTATGGCTGCAATTGCCCACTTGAATTTGATGATTGCTCTCATTCGGCAGAATCTCCTCCTTTAAATTTGCTTTTTAAAATGGTGAATATCTCGATGATGGAATGTAAGTGTTCCTCATCTATATCATCAATCAGCGGTTTGAGCGCGTTAAAGATGGCTGAATCTAATTCTTCTAGTATGTGTTCACCACTGGGTGTAATGTTAATAAGCTTAGAGCGCCTATCACTTTTTTCCGGACAGTCGTCCCATTGAACCAATCCCTTTTCGAGCAGCTTTTTCAGTCTGTTAGAGATCGCGCTCTTATGTACATTTTGGTACATGGCCAGGCTGCCGGGAGAGGTTGGGCCCTTGACTTTTAAAATTTTCAACAGGTCTGCCTGTTCCCTTGAGATATGCTTGAAGACATCCTGATTGATTTCACGATGCACAAATTCTGTCCCTTCAAGCAGGACTTCAACAAACAGGTTTATCGCCTGACATAGCTTTTGTTCATTCAATATCTTCCCCTCCTCACTATAGTTTACCCCGCTAAACTTTATGTTCAATGTCAATTAGTTTATTCCTCTAAACTATATATGTCAACAAATTTTATTTTCGAGCACTCTACATAAGAACTCATGTTCGTGTATAATGGAAGCTATACACACGAAAGGGGGAATTTTAACATGTCAGATTTGGCATTCAAGTTGTATGAATATAACGTCTGGGCCAATCAACAAATATTCAACCGATTAAAAGAGCTTCCAAAAGAGGTATACCATCAAGAAATTCAAAGCGTGTTTCCGTCAATATCCCATGTATTGTCTCATGTTTATCTTTCTGATCTCGGCTGGATTGAAGTGTTTTCCGGCAAAACCTTGAGCGATGCGTTGGCTTTAGCTGAACAGCTTAAAGAACAGACAGAGGCTAAAGAAATAGAGGAAATGGAAGACCTTTTTCTGAGGTTATCCGAGCGCTATATACTATTTTTACAGCAAAAAGAACAGCTCAATAAGCCACTCCAGATTCAGAATCCCTCAAGCGGAATCATGAAAACAACTGTTTCCGAACTGCTTCCCCACGTTGTCAACCACGGGACATACCACCGCGGCAATATCACAGCAATGCTGCGGCAGGCAGGCTACGCATCCGCACCGACAGATTACGGGCTCTACCTGTTTATGAAAAAAACTGAAAAAGCATAAGAAAGCGGCTCCCTAAATGGAGCCGCTTTTTTCGGGAAATAGTCCAAATCACATTAAAATTCTTTTCATCAATCCTTTTTTAGTAAAAAAGATAGAAATTTTAGTGTTATAATAATCATTAAAAATAGATTGCTGACTCAATAAACAATTTTCAATGGAGGAACACATAAAGTGACAGACGACATGACGAAAGACAATATAAATCAGCAAACGTTGCAGAGAGGCTTGAAAAACAGGCATATCCAGCTCATCGCCATCGGCGGAGCCATTGGGACAGGCTTATTTCTCGGCTCGGGCAAATCGATTCATTTTGCCGGACCTTCGATTTTATTTGCTTATATGATCACAGGGATCATTTGCTTTTTAATTATGAGATCGCTGGGTGAACTGCTGTTATCAAACTTGAACTATCACTCTTTTGTGGATTTTGTACAAGACTACCTAGGCGATATGGCAGCATTTATCACCGGCTGGACATATTGGTTCTGCTGGATTTCCATTGCGATGGCTGATCTGACAGCAGTCGGGCTCTACACTCAATATTGGCTCCCGGGTGTGCCGCAATGGGTGCCCGGCTTGATCGCTCTTATTATTTTACTGATTATGAACCTGGCGACAGTCAAGCTTTTTGGAGAATTAGAATTTTGGTTTGCTTTGATTAAAGTCATTGCCATTTTGGCGTTAATCGTCATTGGCCTTGTGATGATTTTCAAAGGCTTTTCCACAAGCTCAGGAGTGTCCAGCTTCACAAACCTCTGGAGCCACGGAGGCCTGTTCCCGAATGGCATGCACGGGTTTATCCTCTCGTTCCAGATGGTTGTGTTTGCTTTTGTTGGCATTGAGCTTGTCGGGCTTACGGCCGGTGAAACAGAAAACCCTGAAAAAGTAATCCCTAAGGCGATCAACAATATTCCTGTCCGTGTGCTGCTTTTTTATATCGGGGCTCTTCTCGTGATTATGAGCATCTATCCTTGGGATGTCATCAATCCCAGCGAAAGCCCATTCGTACAAGTATTTGTCGCTGTTGGCATCGTCGGGGCTGCAAGTATTATCAACTTTGTTGTGTTGACATCCGCTGCTTCAGCGTGCAACAGCGCTGTATTCAGTACAAGCCGTATGGTCTATTCCCTGGCGAAAGATCACAATGCGCCTGAGTCAATGGCGAAACTGACTCAGCGTAAAGTGCCTAGAAATGCTTTATTCTTTTCAGCTATCGTGATTTTAATCGGTGTTACGTTAAACTACATCATGCCAGAAGGCGTATTCACCCTGATCACAAGCATTTCAACCGTATGCTTTATCTATATTTGGGGGATTACGGTCATCTGCCATATGAAATACCGCAAAACAAGGCCTGAATTAGCGAAAACAAACAAGTTTAAGCTTCCGCTTTATCCGTTTACAAATTACCTGATTCTTGCGTTCCTGGCGTTTGTTCTGGTTGTGCTGGCACTGGCACAGGATACTCGTGTTTCCTTATTTGTCACACCGGTTTGGTTTATTTTGCTGATTGTGATTTATAAAGTGAGAAAAGCGAAGCATCAATAACACCCGAAACTCCTGCCTCAAAAATGAGAGCAGGAGTTTTTTTGATGAAAATGACCTTTGCTTTTGAATTTGAAGGTATGCTATAGTGTTTGTAATCAAAACAAGAAGGGATGATGGGTGGACAATGATTAACTAATCTTATTTTTACCGTTTGAAATCAATATTTCAAATCAAAAAATAGGATTAGTCTGCCCATTTTCTATATATACGACACTGCTATTTATAAAAAATAGCTTATTTGATCATGCACAGGCACGGCTAATCCTTCCAACACATTTGGGAGGATTTTTTTATTCTCCCTTTAAAGCGAGGGATATGGATGAAAGAGATCGTAACATTAACAAACGTCAGCTATGAAGTGAAGGATCTGACTGTTTTTAAAAACGTAAATGCAAGTGTTCAGCAAGGAGATATCATTGGGATTATCGGCAAAAACGGTGCTGGGAAATCTACGCTGCTGCACCTCATTCACAATGACTTAGCCCCTGCACAGGGACAAATCCTTCGGAAGGATATAAAACTGGCTTTGGTTGAACAGGAAACCGCGGCGTATTCCTTTGCGGATCAGACACCTGCCGAAAAGAAGTTACTGGAGAAATGGCATGTGCCTCTTCGTGATTTTCATCAGTTAAGCGGCGGTGAAAAGTTGAAAGCGCGGCTGGCGAAAGGACTGTCGGAGGATGCAGATCTGCTGCTGTTAGATGAACCGACAAACCACCTTGATGAAAAAAGCTTGCAATTTCTCATCCAACAGCTGAAACATTATAGCGGCACGGTGATTCTCGTTTCTCACGATCGATATTTTTTAGACGAAGCCGCAACAAAAATATGGTCGCTTGAGGATCAGACGCTGATTGAATTCAAAGGGAATTACTCCGGGTATATGAAGTTCCGGGAGAAGAAAAGACTCACCCAGCAGCGTGAATATGAAAAGCAGCAAAAAATGGTTGAACGGATTGAAGCACAAATGAATGAGCTCGCTTCTTGGTCGGAAAAAGCCCATGCTCAATCGACGAAAAAGGAAGGGTTTAAAGAATATCACCGGGTAAAAGCGAAGCGTACGGATGCCCAGATAAAATCCAAGCAGAAGCGGCTTGAAAAAGAGCTGGAAAAAGCAAAGGCGGAACCCGTTACCCCAGAATATACAGTCCGCTTTTCAATCGATACAACCCACAAAACAGGAAAACGTTTTTTAGAAGTTCAGAATGTAACAAAAGCGTTTGGAGAAAGGACTCTCTTTAAAAACGCAAACTTTACAATTCAGCACGGCGAAAAGGTTGCGATCATAGGCCCCAATGGCAGCGGAAAAACGACATTACTGAACATCATTCTTGGACAGGAAACAGCAGAAGGAAGCGTATGGGTGTCGCCGTCCGCAAACATCGGCTATTTAACGCAGGAGGTGTTTGATTTGCCTTTAGAACAAACACCGGAAGAGTTATTTAAGAATGAAACATTCAAAGCAAGGGGGCACGTTCAAAATCTGATGAGGCACTTAGGTTTTACAGCCGCCCAATGGACTGAACCGATCAAGCATATGAGTATGGGTGAGCGTGTAAAGATCAAGCTGATGGCCTATATTCTGGAGGAAAAAGACGTGCTGATTTTAGATGAGCCGACAAACCATCTCGACCTGCCGTCACGCGAACAGCTGGAAGAAACACTATCACAATACAGCGGCACATTGCTGGCGGTTTCACATGACCGATACTTTCTTGAAAAAATAACAAACAGTAAACTCGTCATCTCAAACAACGGCATCGAAAAGCAGTTAAATGACGCCGCTCCTTCAGAAAGAAATGAGCGGGAGGAGCTTCGCTTAAAGCTTGAGACAGAAAGACAAGAAGTGCTGGGAAAGCTCAGTTTTATGACGCCAAATGATAAAGGGTATAAGGAGCTTGATCAGGCTTTCAATGAGCTTACGAAACGAATAAAAGAGCTGGATCATCAAGACAAAAAAGACTGAGGGAGAAAGTTCAAGCGGCATTGAAAAGGACAACAGCTGTTGTCCTTTTTTCTTTATATGTTCAAGCCTTCCCATGACCTTAATGTTTCTAATGATGACTTATAGTACCCTGCCACTGCTTCCAGATAGGCATCTTGTGTTTGGGTAACGTAAGCGACTTTTCAGCATAGCTGTTTCCGCATACGTATATTGGTCAAGGCATAGCCCATCTTCTGATAAAGATAGACGGCTGTCTCGTTGTGTGCAAATACATGTAGAGCCAGCCTTTCCGCACCAAGCTCTCTTGCTCTTTCATCAAGTGTTTGAAGCGCCAATTGAGCAAGTCCTTTTCCGCGAAAGGCTTCATACAATCCAAAGGAATAGATAAACGCTTCCTTTTGCGGATGAAACGGATCAGCATACAGCCAGAGCCAGCCCATTCTTTCCCCTTGGTCATTTGTGATGTTCCAAAAATAATGATTGCTGCTGTCTCGCCCATTCGGAACCATGTTCTCATATGCCTGCTCCGATTTCTCAAACGCCTCTTTTTCCGTCCAAGTTCCTGACGTTATGTTTTGTTTCGCATAATTTTGCACGGACATCCCGCGAAAGGCTTCGAACTCTTCCTCAGTCATGTCTTCCAAAGTGAATGCCATCCTGTATTCCTCCTTTATAAAAAAAGCCCAGCTGACACCGGACGAATAACGCAGAAATGGAGCTCTATTTTACTGATTCAGTTAATTCCTGGACTTTCTATTATTCGATAAGAAAAGGAGATTTCCTGCAAATGGACTTGTTCTTAAACAATAGTGAAAAAGCTTACGTGTAACTCCCCATGATGATCATGATAGAAACAATCAAACAGATTATCGCTGGTATCGTCATGATGACCGATTGTCTTGCTCGAAACGTATGCGCATGAATGGCTCCCGCCATGAGAACGACAAACAGAACACCTGCTCCAATCGCTGCATACCGATTCCAAATTCCCGCTGTCATAGCAAGTGCCCCGGCTATTTCGAGAATGCCGGTAACAGTCAGAAACCATAATGGATATTGATAATGCCGCCAATGCTCAACTTGAAAGGGAACACGGCTTACCTTTATGATGCCTCCCGCAAGCATAAAAACTGCCAAACTGACTTTCAGAATAATAGATATCATCTTACGTCATTCCCTTTCGGAAGCATCCCGTATATCAAAAGATTCACAACCTCTGTTGCGAGGCTTGCCGGATCTTTGATTCCGGTTAACAAAAATGAATCGGTTAAATGTTCAATCATGCCGACCAAACACTCAGCGACAGTTTCCATATCCAGTTCAGAGTGAAAATAGCCAAGCCGCTGTTCTGCTTCTAAGTTCTCTTTCAAAACCATCGCCAAGTCTTTTTTCATTTGTTTTGCTTCCGGGTTAAGAAAAAAGCCGATCTTGGTTAAATCCTTGTCCTCAGCCAGACATTGAAAAACAGATTCCAAAGCAGACAGCACCCGTTTTGTCACATCCTCCGTGTTTAATCCGTTTTCCAGAAGAAGTGACTCTGTCAGCTTTTTGACCCGAGAGTGAAAATCGGTGATTAACTCGGCAAAGATGGCTTCTTTGCTTTGAAAGTACAGGTAAAATGAAGGCTGTGTGAACCCAGCTTTTTTTACAATCTCACTTATCTTCGTGTCATGGAATCCCCGAATCGAAAATTCATTAGCGGCAGCTTTGAGTAACCGTTTCCGGCTTTCTTCTCCTTTACGTCCTTTTTTATTTTTCAACGAGGACCCCCCCCCAAAAATAATACTCGCTAGTAATGTTACTAACGAGTATTATTTCATGGCATTAGCTTCATTGTCAATGATTTCAAACTGATCCTGTTTGCCAGCTTTCTTTATTAAAGGGTCTCATGCATTTCGAATAACTGAATCAATTCATTGCTTCCTATATCAATGGCTTTTCATTCACTGATAAGTATTTGCCAAATAGATTGACATTCAGGCTGTGACAAACTTTATTCTTTTTTTCTAACGAGCATCACTCCAGGGCCAGATAGAGTTTTGCCCGTAAATGCAAGGAACAATTGGGTGCAGCGGCGCATAATGTACTGTACAGAAAGATGGAAGGGTGTGATGGGATGCCGTCTACAGTAATCAACCTATATTATTTGAAGATCAACAGTATTTCGGGCAATGGTTCAATTACAATAGGCGAAGCTGCTTATAACAGCCCTACCAACAATCAAAAATCTCAAGGGACCAACTCTTCTTTCGGTGATACATCACCTACAGAATCCGTAATGGAAAACTTCTTAAACGATCCTGATGTAAATGACCAGACATCTATCGGCAACTCTGATACATCCAACGTTAATGCTCCTCCGATTGCACCACCGCCAATTTTAGATTAAAGGGGTTTCGTCTATGCCATATCAAATTAATATCGCAAATATTAAGATCAACGGCGTCACGCAAAACGGAAATATAGATGTCGGTCCGACTGTGCACAACAGCCATACTGCGAACAGCAAATATTTTGGAGCAAACTTTTCCTTAGGGGATCTTTCGCCTACGTCTTCACTTTTAAACACTGGAAATATTGATTCAGACGTTAGTGACCAAGACCAAATCGGAAACCCTTCTGCGCCGATTTCAAATCAAATTTAAGGAGAATCTCATATGGATTTCGAAAAAATTCGAAAGTGGCTTGAGATTACGAATGAATATAAACAAAGTGACTTTTGGACAAATGTGCTCAAATATAAAGCCCCGGAACATTTTTTTGATTCCGAAGCTTCTACGTTTGTTTACGACTTTTATCAAGATGAGGAATATAATTTTATCATTGTGGAAATGCCCGGTGTGTATGAGGAAGAATTAACGATCCGTTTACTGTCTAAAACCCAGCTGCTGATCAAAGGAACGATCACGCCTGTTTTTCCAGCCGAAATGGAAGTGCTGCGTGAACGGTATTACGGAGAAATTGAGCGAATCATTCAGCTTCCCGAAGCCGCTGAAACTCATTTGTTACAGATTCAGCTGTTAAACGGGCTTCTGCATATTTCGTACCCAAGACAAGTTGAAACCGTTGCGTTCAATAAGGGGCTTTAAGATTGATTGTTCCTTCATTCCTTATCCATAGGGACTGATATATGGTCTTTATATTGATCCACATAAATATCCCCATTACCCAGCAGCACTGCGTACACGGTCTCTTTCACCTTTATGTCTCTTTTTCGCAATTCTTCCAAAAGCCAGGATTCCGTCAAACGATTCTGCTTTAAATTATTCTCAATGATTTCTCCGTCCATAATAAGTTCTATCGGAAGCCTTTGTTCTTGGTTTACCGCAATCATTAAATCCTGTTTGGTCACATGCCGGAATTGCGGTTTTCTTAACACAGTCAGCTGACCATTCGTTTCAAGAATGGCAAAAAGAACTTCTTCGATATTAAATATTTCTTTTTCCCGTAATTGCTGATTTAAATAATCAAGTGTGTAACGCATTTTCCTCATATTTGATTCAAGTATCTTCCCGTTTTGAATCAGCACTGTTGGATCTCCGGCAAAAAATTTCCTCAGCTTCCTGTTCTTTATCGACAGAAACGAAATTAGAAAAATCGTTAGCACAAAAATACTAAACGAAATGGCCATATTGTGCGGTTTTATTGAAGTATTGTAAGCTAATCCGGCAGCAATCGCCCCTAGTGTGATCGCCGCAATAAAATCAAAAATCGTCATTTGAGAGATTGTCTGTTTGCCTAAAATTCGTTCTGCGATTAACAGCAAGCCAAAGCTGGCAACCGTTCTAATGACAACTTCAAGTTCAATCATGTTATGGTGCTCCCCGCTTCCCAGATTGTTTTGGCCAAAACTCCTGCTGCTATCATTGTTTGGCTTAATATATCCATCTATACCAAAAATATTGTTCGGTTCAGGACAGAATGAACCGACTGCCTTTCGGATATATTAAATTGCGATTGGCCGGAAGAAAAGCCAATCCCATGACAAATCTAATTCATCATTGGTCAGGTGGTAGCATGAATTTCACTTGGGAATCTCTTGTTCTCATTGTAGCCGGGGTCATTTTGCTGAGAATTTCAGGAAGGAAATCAATCGCACAAATGACGTCAACTCAAACGGTTGTCATGATTTCGATCGGAACTATTATCGTTCAGCCAATCATTGAGTACAGCCTCTTCAAAACATTAATTGCAGCGGCAATTTTCACAAGCACACTCATCGTTATGGAATGGATCCAAATGAAATCGAACACCATTGAAAAGATGTTAACCGGAAAAGCAAAAATCGTAATTGAAAACGGACAGCTTCATATCGAAAACTTAAAGAAGATGAGACTTACAGCTGACCAGCTTGAAATGCAGCTAAGGCTTCACGGCGTTACGGCTATACAAGATGTTAAAATAGCGACATTAGAGGCCAACGGACAATTAGGAATTGAATTGACTGATGACGCCAAGCCTTTAACAGTCAGGGATCTGAAAAAACTCATTCACCCCGATTTCATAAATAAGGACGGACAAGCCCAGTCTGGCAATCAGAATATTTTTGATGAAGTTGGCAAAAAAAATAAAAAAAACGTCCCTAAAAAGCTGCATTAACAAAAGGCGCTTGTGGCATTTTGCAGGTTTTTGTCTCTTACTGAAAGTTTTTGCCGTTTTGTTTAAGCAACTGCTGCTCACACACCATATTGTATAAACAGTCATAACGGAGAGGAGAGATGAATGATGAAATTCCCAGTTTATATTCATTCGATATCCGGGAACAGCGTTTTTAATAACGGATTTGCAGTTTCCATCAGCCCGTTCTCTGTGTCTAAAACAACAGAGGGTTCCGGTGGGAGTAATACAGGTTTGGTTTTTGAATCCAATACTTTAAGCCAAACAAGCTCCGCCAATCAAGCCCAAAATGTAACATATGCGATCCAAGAGCTGCTTTCCAAGCTTTTAGCGTAAAAATTAAGAAATAAACACTTCATGAGGTGCCGTATGGCTTTTCCAATTATTCACACGAACTTTTGGGATGCTGTGATAGCTGTTCCAATCATCATATTGATAACCCAAATCCTCAAAATATTATTGAAAATCCCCAAAACTTTTGTACCGTCAGTTGCCTTAATAACAGGCCTTGTCATTTCTGTTTTCATAAGCCATCGACACAGCCTCTTTTCTGGCGTATTTATGGGCTGGTTTTATGGCTACGCTGCTATAGGCTCCTACTCATCATTAAAAACGACCATCTTATCCTTCAGGCAAACGAAAAACGATACATCAAATTCATAGATGACATATAACGATCTGCCGCCTCTTTATCAGGCGGCTTTATTTCTGCTGATAGGTTGATCATCTTCAAAAGATGATCATTCACTCGCTATTATTTTTACCATTATGTTGATGCAATGATATAAAAACGCAATATCATAGAAGTAAATAGACTGCCAGCGTCCTCTATGACGGCTACTTCTGAGTGAAAGGAGTTTTTGAAGCATGCGATCTCAAATCAACATCTCAAATCTCACGATAAATGGAATGACACAAAACGCCAATACAGATATCGGACAAAACTTGCAAAACAGCCATACTGCGAACAGCAAAAATTACGGAGTGAATTTCACATTAGGAGATTACTCTCCTTCTCATTCAATTATTATTTCAGCAAGTTGTGATAATGATACAAGTGATCAAGGGCAGGTTGATAACCCTTCTTCGCCTAGTGAAGAATAAAAAAAGAACTCATTTGAGTTCTTTTTTTGCCTTATTCCTTTATTCGCCTTCATATAATCGATAAACCCTTTTCAGCTTTTGTTCAAGCTGTTCAAAATGAACAAAACGGGCTTCTCTTAGAAACTCAGTCCCATCAATGAACAAAAGAAGCACAGGAACGGTGAAAACTGAAAATCTGCCGGCGACCTCTGCTGAATCGTCAGCATTGATATGCCCCAATTTGATGTTTGGAAACTGATCCAATACTATTCTGAGCTGGGGCAGAACTGCGTGACATACTGTACAGGCAGGCCTTGATATATAAATAAAACTGAATTTGTGCTGTTTGATAAAGTTTTCTATAGAAACTAATGAATGTAATTCTGTCATCTCTTTCATCCATTTACTCCTTCAAATAGGTCTGTTTTTCATGACCAAGCTCATCAATACGTATCATTCACTATACAGATTTTTATTTATGATATCCGCTTTTTTGCTTTGCAGAGTACCTGCAAGCTTGCCGAAAATGTCAAAATAAAAGAACAGTTACTGACAAGCAGCAACTGTTCTTACATACTTTCGTATTAAAAATGCAAAGCGTAAGCTCCTGAACCGATGAGTGCAACCCCTATGGAAACTGCAATGAGCACCAGGTTATATTCAAAACCTCCGGCGCCATTCGCAAAACCTTTCGCTCCATGGACTTTTACGATAGCACCTAACATGATGATCGTTATGATAGCAGCTCCAAGCGGGAGGAATACGCCTAAAATAAATAGAATTCCGCTTACTAACTCCCCAAGACCTGATAGAGCGGCCGCAACGTTTCCTGGTTTCACCCCAATTGATTCGAACCATTGTCCGGTTCCTTTAATCCCGTATCCGCCAAACCAGCCGAATAATTTTTGTGTGCCATAAAACAAAAACACCACACCAATCATTATACGAATAAGCAACAGTCCTGCATCTTCCATTTGTATCTCTCCTCATCTTTGATTTTATCTGATTCTTTGCTGACAGTACCATCCAGCAATCATCAATTGAATATATGTTTCTTTATTTTTTATGTGTCAAATCAATCTAACTCTCTTACTTCAAACGGCAGCAGCCCTTGTTCAATTTGTGTGCGATGCGGTTCATATTGCACAGGCAGCATCAGTTTTTCGCCCATTGTTTCCTGTGTTTCATCATGTGCAAAGCCCGGGGGATCAGTTGCGATTTCAAACAGGATTTCCCCGTGTTCCCTGAAGTAAATGGCATTAAAGTAGTTTCTATCCCGAACAGGAGTTACACCATATCCGTGGGAAGCAATATATCTTTGCCAATCTAACTGATCTTCATCATCGTTAGCCCGCCAAGCGATGTGATGCACCGTTCCGGCCCCCATTTGCCCGCGGCCAATAGGCGTTAACTTAAGGTCAATCACATTTCCGATATCACCGGCGGAACGATAACGAACGAAGTCTCCTTCTTTGCCGACTCGCTCCAGCCCCATGATGTTTTCTAAAAGGTCAGCGGTTTTGTCAGGCTGCGCTGATAATAGGGTTGCACCCCCAAAACCTTTAATGGCAACATCGGGCGTTACATCTCCGAAAGTCCACGTATTAGCCTCTCCTTCTTCTCTTTCCACGATTTCTAAGTGCAGTCCATGAGGATCATCAAATTCTACATATTGTTCCCCAAAGCGCTCGATTTTGGTGTAGGGAACGTTGAACTTTTCTAGTCTCTTTTCCCAAAATGCCATAGCCCCTTTCGGCACGACATACGAAGTCACGCCAACTTGACCGTCTCCAATGACGCCTTGGCGGGCTCCGGCCCACGGAAAGAAGGTAATGATTGTTCCCGGCTTCCCGCCTTCATTCCCAAAATAAAGATGATACGTACCTGGGTCATCAAAATTGACAGTTTGCTTGACCAAACGAAGCCCAAGCACTCCTGCGTAGAAATCTGTGTTCTCTTGAGGGTGACCGACAATCGCTGTAATATGATGAATTCCCATCGTTTTTTTCGCCATTTTTATCCGCTCCTTTTACATATACTCAACAAACTCATTCACAGGCTTCCGGTAGCCGCGCGGTCTTCTGCTCTCTGTTTTTTCTTTTCCAATCGTAATCATCATGACAACCTCAAATTGGTCGTCTATGTTCAAAATCCGTTTTACGGCTTCCGCATCAAAGCCGATCATCGGGCAGGTATCCCAGCCTTTTTCCTTAGCACTCAGCATAAACATCATCGCCGAAAGTGAAGCATTCCTTATCGCCTCATCTCTCTTAAATTGTTCTCCCCTGTTTTCATAAAACGAAACGGTGTCTTGCACCATGTGGTCATACTCTTGCTTATTTAATATCCCCAATACCTTTAAACCTTCATAGATATCGGCCGCTTGTTGATATGCCTGCTTATCCCCTAATACCAAGAGAACCGCAGAAGAGCTAACCACTTTATATTGTCCGTTTGCAGCCTGCTTCAGCTTTTCTTTTACGTCCGGGTCGAGAACCGTCACATATTTTGTATGCTGCAAATTAAAAGCCGATGGTGCCAATGCAACCAATTCAAACATTTCATTGAGGTCTTCTTTTGTGATTGGATGACCTGAAAGAAAATTGCTTGCAGATCGTCTTTCATTGACTAAATGTGTAAATTCAGCCATTACGATACACTCCCTTTTATCTCGAATTCGAGATATTTTATTATAAAAAATCCATATTGAATATTGTGTAAAAGAAATGACAACGGATTGAACACTTAGAGATGCGCTTGATCGCTGATCTTTCCGACCAAATATCTCAAATTAAAATATCTTGAATATGAGATAATAGTAAAATACAGATCTTCTCATGTCAATAGGTTTTTGAAAATTAGGTGGAAATTTTTCACTGACGGCAGCATTTTAATAGCGAATCATCACTGTTGTTACATAAGAACTCATTTGTTTGCTGTATGACCTTTTTAGCATAGCTCCAACTTTTTTTCTGTCACCTTATTTATTAGTAAACAGGAAACAACGTTGCTATAGACCCACTCGAAATTGAATTGGTATGATAAACAAAGTGATTACACAGGAAAGGATACGGAGAGCGTATATAGAGCACTCCTATTTTTTTGTGCAGTTTTATAGGAGGAAAAAATGGCAAGTGAAAGAGAACAAATAAGCAGAAAAGTTGCTTTGATTGCATTGATCGCCAATCTGATCTTAATGGCAGGAAAGGTCTTTTTTGGGCTGGTAGGCGATAGTGAAGCCGTGTTTGCAGACGGAATACATTCCGCGGCAGATGTCGTTGCTTCGATTGCAGTCTTGGCAGTGATCGGAATTTCCAATAAACCGCCCGATCAAGACCATCCTTTTGGTCACGGAAAAGCTGAAGTCATTAGTGAGGCGATTGTAGGAATTATCTTAGTGATCGTATCCGTTTATATCCTCATAGAAGCGATTCTGTCCTTTGTTAAAGGGCCAAGCGTTCCCCAATACAGCGCATTGTTTGCGGCTCTGATTTCGTACGTGGCTAAGGAAATCTTATATCGTTATTCTATAAAGCAAGGGGAAAAATGGAACAGCAAAGCGATTATAGCGATTGCGTACGATCATAAAGGCGATATCGTTGCCTCTCTTGCCGCTTTTATCGGCGTCCTGTTGGCTATCATCGGAAACACCCGCGGATGGTCCTATCTGTTGTACGCCGATGCCATTGCCAGTGCAATCGTTGCTTACCTCATTTTTAAGATTTCAATGGAATTAATCAGGCCGTCTGTTGATGTGCTCATGGAAAAGAGTGTTGATCCCGAGCTGATAGAGGAATATAAAGCTGTTATTTTTCAATGTGATCAAGTAAAACGAATTGATAGAATCCGCGCGCGAGAACATGGCCACTATAAATTGCTTGATGTCCGTTTATCTTTGGATCATGATTTGACAATTAAGCAGGGACACGACATTGCCCGCGAAATTCGGAATGAAATCAAAAGACAGTTTTCAGATGTAGAAGAAGTGCTCATCCATGTAAATCCTTATTTCGAAGAATGAAAAGCTCCTTTTTAGAAGGAGTTTTTTCTTTTTGCTGCAAACTTTACCTTTAGAACTCGCCCGTACTATATAATGTGGATGTATATAATCATAGGGACAGAAAGGTTGTTAGAATGAAGGAATTTTTTTCGATTGGAGAAGTGTCAAGGTTATTCAATGTGAAAATCTCTGCTCTTCGGTATTATGATGAAATCGGCCTTTTGAAACCGGAATATAAAGATGGGCAAACGAACTATAGATATTATTCTACCCAACAGTTTGAGCGGCTGGATAACATCAAGTATTTGAGGGCCCTAGGCCTGCCAATCAATAAGCTTCTTGATTTTTATAACTCTCAAAATACAAACACTCTTCTTCATTTACTAAAAAGCCAGCAGGCTGAAATTGATCGCAAAAAGAAAGAATTGGAACGCATTGAACGAAAGATCTCCCGACGCATCACACATATAGAAGATGCCGTTAACATGCCGTTACATCAAATTACAAAAATCAAACTTCCCGCAATGCGTGTGGCTTACTTGCAGCATGAATATGTTCTCGGCCATGATATCGAACATTCGTTAGCTGAATTGAGAACCCACCTGAATGTGAACGAAGATATATTCATAGGCAAGATCGGTTTATCCATATCAGCAGCAAATGTGAAAGCAAAACAGTTTGACAAATATTCCAGTATATTTATGATTCTTGAAGATGAAAATGAAAAAACTTCTTCAGAAATCATCTTTCCTTCAAGAGAATATCTGCAAATTAGGTTTAAAGGGTCACATCCAGAAGCCGAACCATACTACAAAAAATTACTGGCATATATGAAAGAACATCATTATGAAGTAGCAGGGGACTCAATCGAAATCACACTCATTGATTATGGCATTACGAATAACCTAGATAATTACGTGACTGAAATCCTGCTGCCCATCAAATAATCTCATGAATATGTTTTGATCTCCCTTGACTCTCTACTAACTAGAGGGTTTATTTTTTATGCAGGAATGATTTTTGGAGGAGAAAGCTTATGTTTGGAACGATTTTTAACACAGTGATGATCATTGCAGGAAGCATAATCGGGGGGATATTCAAAAAAGGCATTAAAGATGAATACCAGGATATTTTGATGCAGGCAATGGGATTCGCTGCGGTCGCACTGGGGATCAACGCCATTACACAGCATTTGCCTGATAGTAAATACCCCATTCTATTCATCGTGAGTTTAGCCATTGGAGGTTTGCTAGGCCAGATCATCAATTTAGAATTACGATTCAACAAGCTGGTGAACAAATTTTCTAAAAGCAATTTAGCAGAGGGCTTATCAACTGCGGTCTTATTATTTTGTATAGGCTCGCTGTCAATATTAGGCCCTGTTGAAGCCGCTTTGCATGGAGATTATACATACCTCCTGACAAACGGGATGTTAGATGGGATCACCTCCATTGTGCTCGCTTCAACTTTTGGTTTTGGAATAGCGGCTGCTGCCATTGTATTATTTGCCTGGCAAGGCTCCATCTATTTATTTGCTAAAGTAATGGAGAGCGCAATCAATACAGACCTTATTAATGAAATCACAATTGTGGGAGGCATACTCATCCTCAGTTCAGGTCTAAGCATTCTTGGAATCAAGAAGTTCAAAACATTGAATTTGCTGCCTTCCCTCTTGATCCCTCCTGTTGTGATTTTTGTGATTCATTCATTTGGATTGCGGCTTTAATGAAGCGGCTCCACAAAGGAGGTTAATATTCTGTTATATTGATTTTCAATAATCTGTTCCAATCGTTTTATTTCCTTTTCATCTTGGATTTGACGTCGAATAACAACTGTATTATATTGTAAATAAAGTCTGTTATATCAATATCAGATTCCCCATCACGAAACGGCACATTCATTTAAACAAAATTGGGAGGGGCATTTGTATGTCAAACCATTCATCTAGTATTCCCGAATTAAGTGACAACGGTATCCGCTATTATCAAACTTATAATGAAAGCCTTAGTCTTTGGCCGGTCCGTTGGGAATCATTCTATATATCTACTCGTTTTGGTCAAACACATGTGATTGCAAGCGGCCCAGAGGATGCCCCGCCGCTTGTATTACTCCACGGAGCATTATTCAGCTCGACGATGTGGTATCCCAACATCGCCGATTGGAGCAGTAAATACAGAACTTATGCAGTTGATATCATAGGTGATAAAAACAAGAGTATTCCTGAGAATGTAAGCGGTACAAGAACGGATTACGCCAATTGGCTTCTTGATGTGTTTGACAATCTGGGGATCGAAAAGTCCCACATGATCGGACTTTCGCTTGGCGGTCTCCATACGATGAATTTCCTTTTACGTATGCCTGAGAGAGTAAAAAGCGCAGCTATACTGAGTCCGGCAGAAACGTTTTTGCCATTTCATCACGATTTCTACAAATACGCTCTTGGCCTTACAGCGTCAAATGGAGTTGAAATATTCTTAAATTGGATGATGAATGATCAGAATGTGCTGCACCCGATTTTTGTGAAGCAGTTTCAGGCAGGGGTAATGTGGCAGGATGGATCAAGAAATCCAAATCCTAATGCCGACGGATTTCCGTATGTTTTTACCGATGAGGAATTACGTTCAGCAAGAGTTCCTATCCTATTATTACTTGGTGAACATGAAGTCATCTATGATCCCCACTCAGCCCTGCACCGAGCCTCTTCATTCGTTCCTGATATTGAGGCGGAAGTCATTAAAAATGCCGGACATGTTTTATCGATGGAACAACCCGCTTACGTAAATGAACGTGTAATGCGTTTTTTCAATGTAGAAACAGGCATTTCACGGTAAGGGCTTATAAGATAGTGATTTGCATTCATAAAGTCCTGCAATATGCTTCTAGCCGGGCATTTCAAAAAATAGAGTCTCTCTCATGGACTCTATTTTTCTTGGACAAAACCCGCAGCTGGTTTTGTGTGCTTGTTTCTTTAGGTTTCTTATATGATCAGTTGGTTTATTCTTAGAATTATCAAGAACCTAGGCATCACGGAGAGAAGGCAGCGTCAAAAAAATCATTTGATGTGCTTTATCACTTCTCCTGGGATGCCTGCTAGTATGACGCAGCTTCTGCCAATATGAAACAAAGTTCCATCCATATCGAAAATGAGTGATTGCGCCATAAGTGTCTCCTTTTAACTGCCGACTTCATCTTCTAAATACTACCATAAGCAAAAAAGCAGATCATAAAAGATCTGCTTTTTCTATTACACACTGATTTGTTTCTTTTGTTCATGATCTATTTCTGGCTGTATTTCCTTTGTCAGTTGATGCCCTTCTATATCCACATTCGGAATAATCTTGTCTAACCATTTCGGCAAATACCAAGCTGCATTCCCCATCAGCTTCATGACACTTGGAATCAGTGTCATTCTTACAATAAAGGCATCAAAGAGTACACCAAAGGAAAGAGCCAGCCCATTGGCTTTAATAGAAGCTTCGCCTGCAAAGATAAATCCTGCAAAAACGAAGATCATGATCAAGCCGGCTGCTGTAACAACAGGACCACTGTGTTTTAATCCAGCCTGAATGGCTTGTACTGGATTCTTTGTTTTTACATATTCTTCACGCATTCTGCTGACAAGGAATACTTGATAATCCATGGCTAACCCGAACAGAATCCCAATAGATAAAATCGGCAGGAACGCGAGTATCGGCCCTCTTTCAGGTATTTTGAAAAAGTCGATGAGATTCCCGTCTTGCAAGAGAAATACACAAATCCCAAGAGTGGCTGTCATCGTCAACATGAAACCTGCAACAGCAACAAGCGGCACAAGCAGCGAACGGAAAACGATGGTCAGCAATACAAACGCAAATCCAACAATAAGTACAGCAAACACCGGTATCGCATCATTCAGGCGATCTGAAATGTCAATATTCACTGCAGTCGATCCAGTAACAAGCAAATCTATTCCGTTTTTATCTGACAAACTGCGTACATCGTGTACCAAATCTTTCGTTGTGACATCATTTGGACCTGTTTCCGGAACGACCGTAATGATGGCAAAGTTCCCTTCTTTATTAGGCATTGCAGGGGTGACACTTGCTACATGGTCTAAGCCCTTTATTTCTTTCACTGCATCTGCGAAAGCCTCCGCCTTATTTTCTGTAGCATTTGTGGCATCCGCTACGATTGTTAATTGGCCATTAAATCCTTCTCCAAAGCCTTCGGCAAGCAAGTCATATGCCCGGCGATCCGGATTATCCTTAGCTTTCATCCCAGCATCAGGCAAGCCAAGTTCCAAATGCATAGATGGGATACTAATGACGATCAAAATCAGAATGCTGCATACACTTAGCATGATAGGATTTTTGGTGACAAAGCGTCCCCAGACATTTGTTTCAGTGCTTTGTTTTTCTATTTTCTTGTTTGATTTCGGAATCATCCGCTTCCCTGCAATCGATAAGACCGCAGGCACAAGTGTGATGGAAGCCAAGACAGCCATCAGTACACTAAGCCCTGCTGTCAGCCCCATCGCAGACATAAAGGGAATGTTAACGACAGTCAATCCGCAAAGTGCAACGATAACAGTAAGTCCGGCAAAAACGACTGCGCTTCCCGCTGTTCCCACTGCTCTCGCAATTGATTCATTCTTTTGTATGCCTTCGCCTAAAAACTGGCGGTGTTTCGTAAAAATAAATAAAGCATAATCAATACCAACAGCAAGGCCAATCATTCCGGCCAATGAAAGACTGACGGAAGCAATATCAAATACTTGTGTCCCAATCAAAACCAGTCCAATACTTACACCTAAACCAATCAGTGCAGTTAAAATCGGCAAACCTGCTATTAATAAAGAACCGAATGTAATGGCTAAAACGACAAAAGCCAAGATAATGCCGACAATTTCAGAGACACCGCCTATCTCCATCTCCGCTCCCGGTACATCTCCGCTTAGCTCAGTTTGCAATCCTTCATCATCAGCCATTTTCAAACTGTCTTTTAAGTGTTTGATAGAGTAATCCTTTATATCATCTGCTGATGATTTGTACTTGATATCAGCATAGGCAACTGTGCCATCTTTCGCGATTGTCCCTGTCACAAAAGGACTTGCAATCGAGTCAACAGAATCATCTTTACTGATTTCTTTGAGCGTATCTTCTATTGCTTTTTTTTCTGGCTTCCCAGTAAGTTTCTCCCCATCACCAGCACCGAAAATAACCCGTATGCTCCCTTTATCAGGACCATGAGGAAATTCTTTTTGAATCACATCCATCGCTTTTTCCGAAGGTGTGTCAGGTATGGACATATCCTCAGAAAAACTTGGTTTCAAGGTCACTGCAAGGCCTATCGCAGCAACTAACACAACGATCCACGCACATATTGCTTTTATGCGATTGCGAGCAACCCATCCTCCTAATGTATATAACATTTTTGACATGATAATCTCCTTTCAACACATTGCTTGATCACATTCTTTCTCATTGTAGTTGACAATGAAATGAAAAAAACGTACATTCGGGCATGTACGTTTGGGCAATTTTCAAATATGCAGTTTAGTTGTCTATTGTCAGAATACCTTTTTGCATGGCAATCGTTACTGCCTCAGTTCTTGAATTCGCGCCTAATTTATTGTAAATGGACGTTAATCTTGACTTTACTGTTCGCTCAGAGACGCCCAAATCAAAGGCAATCGCTTTGCTTTTAAGACCTTTAGCAATTGCTTTTAGAACAATGACTTCCTTTTCTGTCAGCTGCGTCTCATTGCGCTGCTTTTTCATCCGCTCAAATTGGATTTCTTGCAGACGTTTGAGGATATCAGGCTGCAATAGCACATTTCCTCTGATCGCTGCATCCATTGTGTGAAAAAGGGTTTCTGAACTCGTATCTTTTAACAGATATCCTTTCGCTCCTAATTCAATCCCTTCGATCATTAAGTGATCTTCATTATATGTAGTCAAAATAATGATGGGGGTATCGTGTTTTTCTTTTATTTGTTTAATGGCCTCTAACCCGCTCATCTCCGGCATATACAAATCCATCAGAATGATATCCGGTTCTAATTCATCTGCAAGACGGACTGCGACTTTTCCATTTTCCGCCTCTCCTATAATGGTGTATTGATCATTCGTTTCAATTAAAAGCTTCAGACCTTCCCTCACGACAAGATGGTCATCAACGATTAAAACCTTATTCATCTTGCATCTCTCCCTGAATTGGTACAGTGATCTCAATTTGTGTTCCTTTCAATTTTGTACTCTTGATATTGAATTGGCCATTTATTGCCCTGACGCGTTCTTGTATGCCAAGAAGCCCATAATGTCCTCTCTTTTTCTTTCCTTTTTCAACATCAAATCCCTTGCCGTTATCCTTAACTGTTAAATGGAGCCTTCCCTTTTCATCATCCCAAATGGATATCCAGATTGTTTTCGCCTCAGCATGCTTTGCCGCATTCGTCATGCATTCTCCAATGATGTAATAACAGTTTTCAGCTGAACGCACATCCAGCACCTGATGCAATCTGTAATCTAATAAACAAGCCATGCCTGTCGACTCTATAAAATGATCCATTAGCGAGGTAATTCTTTCTTTTAAAACACCGATTTCTTCTGATTTTCTGCGGAGATCGTCAATAGCTGAACGTGCATCAGCTAATGTGCTTTTCACTCTTTTCATCGATTGTTGTATGATTTCCTTCGCTCTCTCTGTGTTGCCTTTGGCGAGATGAACATGAATCGCATCCAGCTGCATATTTAAACTGACAAGACCTTGAGCAAGCGTATCGTGTAAGTCTCGAGCCATCCGCTGTCTTTCGTTCTGCAGCGTCAGCTGTTCTACCTGCTGATGAGCCAGCTCCAGCCTTTCAAGAGTCAATTGAGCTTTTATTTTTTCATCGACTTGGGCAAAAAATGTTGCAGCATAAGTGATGATGACAATCATGATTGGCCCAGCAATAACAATAAAATGCAAAACTTCACCTTTATGAAGGTGAAACGCCGAATTTATGACCAGCAGCAATAGATAAAGAATGAGAAAAGTCCTTCTTCTGTCTGCCATTCCTATGATTTGTCCAATTAAAAATGCATAAAGGCCGATAATGACAAGTATAAAGAAGCCAGTCATGAGATTAGCAAGTGCAAAGGTGATCAAACCTTGTACCGCGAAATACAGAATCACTCTTTTCTTAACCCAGCGATATGAGTGCCAATGAAGCAAAGCAAAAATGGCGATTAATATGGTAAACGCATAAAGCAATAAAATGGACCAGCCCCCAGAAACAAATTGCAGCACGATAGAGGCTATATAGATCATGAGAATAAAAGCCAGGCCCGGCACTCTGAGTGCAAGCATGTTTAATGCCCGCCTATCATGTGAGTAATATTTATCTTTAAAAGGATTCCTTATAAGCAAACCTTATCCACTTCCTTTACCTGTTTCACCGAATAGAGATTCATGAAAATCGAACCCATATTTCAACGTGCAAACATACATGTATCCAATCATTTTATAGGAAGAGAAGGAACACAACAATATCAGGTGCAGGGAAACATTAGAGTTTCCAATAAGTGATCATTGCCCAAACGTACATGAACGTTCTGCCTCTATGTACGTTTTATCTTTTCAAATTTACCTTTAAAATCATAAGGAACTTACTATTCATTGAAGGAATGATCATCATTGAAATCGATTGATCTCACAATTTTATCATTAAAGAGAAAAGGAATCCGGACCGAAAAGGTATTAAAAAATCAGAACCCTGATCGATTAAGCCATATGACAGACAAAAATGCGCAACCAAAAAGCAAGGAAAAAGAGGATTGAACATGTATTGGTTTCTAGGTGCTTTATTATATTTTCTGATCGGTACTTATATATTCATTAGAGTCACTAGAGACAGCCAATCAGGCTCATGGATACTGCTTGCATTAGCAGCTCCACTCATCATTGCTGGCTACCCTTATTTTTATTCAAAGAAGCTTCTTTCCAAAAGACGCTGAAACAGCTGTCATTCAAACCGCACATTGGTAAAATGATCAATACCGGGATACAATCTAGGTATTCTATGGAAAGGAGTCTTGCCTTATGAGTCAAAGAGTGTCCTACTATGAGATTGCACCTGAAGGTATGAAAATCATGATGGATATGGAGAAATACACGAAACAATCCTCAATTAACCGAATGACGAGAGAACTAATCAAAATCAGAGTCTCTCAAATGAACGGCTGTGCCTACTGCATAGATATGCATACGTCCGATGCCCGCAAAATGGGGGAAACTGAACAGCGAATTTACTGTTTACATGCTTGGAATGAATGTGATTTTTACTCACCTGAAGAGAAAGCGGCTCTCGAACTATCTGAACACATCACGCTCATTCCATCTAAAAGGGTTCCTGATGAGCTATATCATCGGGTGCGGGAACATTATGATGAAAAACAATATGTTGACCTTGTTCTCATCATTAATCAAATAAACAGTTGGAACCGCATCTCTATTGCAATGGGGAATCGAGCTGCTTCAAAATAAGAAGAAGGAGTAAGATTAGAACAAATCTTACTCCTCCTAGATATCGTGCCTCATCATCTGGTGTTTCCGCTTCAAAGTCCTAAATCTTCACGTTTAGGTGCTTTTCAAACGCGATTTTCCCGCTTTGTGTAATCCTAATCGCTCTCGTTTTAGGCATACGAACGATCCATTCTTCTTCTAACATGCGCACCAATAGGGCGTTTCCTAATGCTCCTGCAATATGATGCTGCCGTTCACTCCAATCCAAACAGCAGCGGGCAAAAGCTCTCCTCTTATTCCGTTGTTGCTCTTCATTGATGCCTAACTTCGAAAAGAATAAAGCCCCCTCTGAGGTCACTTTAAAGTTTAAATCAACTTTTTTTAACATCCCCTTCTCAACTAGTGAATGTGCCATTTGCACGCCCACATAACCTGCCAAATGATCATAACAGGTACGGGCGAAATGCAAGTCCTTTTTCTCTTTTGACTCTTTTAAAGATTTGATTTTTGCTTTAGGCGCAATATGAAGCAATTGTTCGATCACATTTGCAGCATCTGAGTCAGCCAATCTGTAATACCGATGTCTCCCATGCTTCTCTACGCTAATCAGCTTTGCTTCAAGCAATTTATTCAGGTGAAAACTGGCGGTTTGAGGTTTAATGTTAGCGAGATATGCAAGCTCTCCCGCAGGGTGTATCCTTCCATCCATCAGGCTGAGAAGAATGGAAGAACGCGAGGGATCTGATAGCAGCGAAGAGATTTTTGCAATATTAGGATTCATGATTTTCCTCCTTACATTCATATTTCGATGATAGTTGAAATGTTAATCCTTTACAATATAAATGTAAGCGTGAAAGGAGGAAAAAACGTTGGACATCAAAAAACAAGACACTCGTCGATTTAAGGAAATCAAACCCAAGATCATGTATTATGGTACCTCGACATTTCTTCTAACCACATTGAATGAGGATGGAACCACTAATATTAGTCCTATGTCTTCTTCTTGGGCTCTTGGACATTATATAATCCTTGGAGTAGGACTGGGAGGAAAAGCCATCGACAATTTGGAAAGACACAAAGAATGTGTCATAAACTTGCCTGGCCCGGAATTATGGGAAAACGTTGAAAGAATTTCATCTTATAGCGGAAAAAAGAGTATACCGCCTTTGAAGAAACAGCTCGGATTTACATATAAAAAAGAAAAATACGAGGCAGCAGGGTTAACGCCTTTACAATCAAAAACAGTATCACCAACACGAATCAAAGAATGTCCTATTCAAATAGAAGCCGAAGTGAAACACATTCGGTTTCCAGAATATGAATCGTCATTCGCAATTGTAGAGACGCAGGCACTACATTTTCATGCCGAGGAAAGTATTATACTAGACGAAAACCATATCAACCCTTCCAAATGGAGCCCGCTTATCTATAATTTCAGACATTACTTTGGTTTAGGAAGAGAAGTCGGAAAGACTTTTCGCTCAGAGACATGATCATTTTAAGACCGAACCATGATTTGATCTATTCTAGTAACCCTTGTTATTATCAGATCAAGCGATCATTAGGCTTGATCTCTTTTTTAGTGAAACATCCATTTAAGGATATAAAAGTTACCTGCTTGCCAATTCTTTTATCATTAAACCCAACTCATAAATCCCCTTTTGAAGGTCTTCAAGAGATGCATAAGCATATGATAAGCGAATATAATTCCCTTTTTCCTGAGCATAGATACTGCCGAGATTGAGCAGAATCCCTTTTGATAAGGCTTTAGTATAAAGTAATTTCATTGATATGGAAGGCAATATTTTTATCCAGACAAAAAATCCTCCTTTTGGGATATTCCATGTCGCCACATCTTTCAAATGAGTTTCTAAAGCACTCAAGGCCAATTCTCTTCTCACCTTTAATTGCTGCCTAACCTTTTCTACATGCTGCTGGTAGTGGCCGGAAGTAAACCACTCTGCCGCTACTCTCTGGGATAGCGAACTGGATCCATAATCTGTTTGCATTTTAATGTCAGATAAACGTTCAATCACCGGTTCCGGTCCGACGATCCATCCAATCCTCAAACCTGGGCTTAATGTTTTCGATAAACTTCCTATGTACAGTACGTGTCCATTTTTATCAATTGTTTTAATAGGATATGGCGGAATTTCATCGATCCATAACTCACGATAAATGTCATCTTCAATAATAGGAAGCTGTGTATTCTCACTTACTGTCAGGATCTCTTCACGCCGCTTTTTAGACATAAGAATACCAGTCGGATTGTGAAAACATGGATTTGTATATAAGATAGCCCTTCCCCGCTCTCCTCTTGTTAAATGAACATTTTCAGGCAAAAGTCCTTCATTATCCATAGGAAGTCCAGTCAGCTTCATACCAGCTGATTGAAATACGTGTAATGAATAAAGGTAAGAGGGCTGATCAAGATAAACGGTTGATCCTCTTTGTAACAGCCCCATTGATATCAGCTGCAAGGCTTGCAACGCTCCTGAGACAATCAGAATGGAAGAAGATGAGACGTTGATTCCAATGGTTTTTAAATAGTTGCTTAATGCCTCCCTCAAAGGTAAGTAACCTTTTGGTTCTTCATAACCGAATGCCTCCATGTGATGAGATACCTTCCCCATCATCTCTTTCATAACAGCCAAAGGAAAAATCTCAGCTGAAAGTTCACCTTTACTGAGCTGTATAAGGTCTGTATTTGATTCTAATTGATTTATCTCTTGAACGATTTTTCGGCTTGGCATCTGAATGCCAGAGGTGACATATTGATCCCAATCGGGAGCAGAATTCTTAGCCATCAGTGTCCATGTGTTGTTGATAACAACTGTGCCTTTCCCCATTGTGCCTTCTATTAGCCCATCGGCCATCAATTCCTCTAAGGCTGTAATCACTGTGCTCCGATTTACCTGAAAATCTTTTGCAAGCGTGCGCTGGCTTGGAATCTTGCTTCCAATCGGCCACTCGCCATTTCCTATTTTCTCTTTAATAAAATGAACGATTTGTCTGTACTTAGGGAGCTTTTTCATCTTTTTTTCTTCTGGAAAGCTCATAGAATCGGTCTCCTTAAAATAAATTGGTTGGGTCAAAATCCGTTTAACTGGTTGAAGCCATATCACCAAATCTTTATTAATATAAAAACACATTAAATAACTGGTTGGTTTTTGTAAAGAGGAGTGAGAGGAATGCGAAAGAAAACAGTTCAAATAATGATATCTCATAGTCTCATGATTGGTTTATGGGCATCTGCTTTTCCGGGAATTCGCGCAGGACTAGAAGGGTACACACCAGAACACCTTGCTTTATTTCGTTTGTTAATCGGCTCTATGGCATTATTGCTTTTTGCTGTTTTGACTCAGATGCGCCTACCCGACTTGAAAGACATTCCTGCCATTTTTCTTTTAGGGTTTTTAGGTTTTGCACTCTATCACATTTTGCTGAACATCGGTGAAAAAACAGTTAGTGCCGGAGTTGCAAGCTTACTCGTTACTACGGCACCGATCTTCTCAGCCATGCTATCCCGCCTGTTTTACAAAGAGCATTTTGGATTTACGAAATGGCTTGGCTCTATGATCAGTTTATTGGGTGTATTATTGATTGCATTTGGGGCGGGAGACTTTACATATTCAATGAGCGGTATCTTGGTCATCCTGCTGGCAGCATTTTCGGAAAGTATTTATTTCGTTTTTCAAGCCCGCTATATAAAAAAATATGGTTTTATTCCATTCGTTACATTCACCATTTGGGGCGGAACAATACCTATGCTTGTGTTTCTGCCAAGCTTAGGCGAAGAGATGATGAACGCTTCAATAAGCGCAACTTTGTCTATCGTTTACTTAGGATTATTGCCGACGGTTATTCCTTACTTCGCACTAGCATATGTCACTTCACTCGTCGGTGCTTCAGAAGCAACCCTTTCACTTTATGTTACACCGGCTTTAGCCTTGATCATATCTTGGATCTGGATCGGCGAAATACCCACACTGATCTCTCTGCTAGGCGGAGTGGTTACAGTTGGCGGGGTATGTTTTACCTACCTAAAAGTAAATAAAATGAATAAGTTTTTCATCACCCATTTTTCTGTTAAAAGGATTAAAAAACTCTAAAACAAAAAAGATACCAACATCGGTTGGTATCTCCTTTTAAGGTTCTTTCATTAAGGTTAGCCAGAGTAGTAAATAGTGTATTCCGTTACCGTCTTAAACCCTAGTTTAGCTGCTAATGCAATGGACGAATTGTTGAAGATATCACAATCCCAGCTAGGAACAATCCCATATTCCATACAAAACGCTATAAACCTATTTGCTACGCAATAAGCTAACCCCAGTCCTCTATATTCCTCAAGTGTATAGATATCCATTTCCGCTCGATTATGCCCTAAAAATATAGAAGTACACTCACTTACTACATGATTGCCATGTAATACGGCAAATCCAAAACCTTTTGAAGCAAACTGTGAGACAGAATTCCAATACTCCTCATAATAAGCGCTGTTAAACGCTGTGCTGTGTGAAATGATGTCTTCGTCTATTCTTTTCAATACAAGCCCCTTTGGCAGTTGCAAAGTCTTTTTGGAATATTTTGGTTGATAAGAAAATGCAGCTCTTCTCATTTGGTTCAAGTCATCTTTCAGTATGGGTTTCAGTACGCTATCCCATGTATCACTGGAAGAAAACAAGGTAAATCGTTTTGATGATTTCACTTGTTCTTCATAATATCCTGCAATGAAATCATGAAAATCCCGATTCCCTTGGTCTCCCGCTATAAAATAAATGCCTGATTCAGTTCCTATAAAAAACGATTTAGGAAAGGTTTGATCATCTGCATAAACAGCTCCCGGAATGGTTTGGTCTAATATTGAATAGACAAATGTGGGACAATATTTGTCATCAAACATCGTTTTTAAGCTACTGTATTTTTCTTTTGTTAATTCCTGCAAAACAGACAACTCCTTTAAAACACCGTCTCCTTCATGATTCTGTTCACAAATCAATTTTCCTCTGTCACCAGCTAAATAACTTCCCTGTTACGAATCTCAGACTAATAAAAACAGGTGTCTGCACTCAGCTCGCAGACACCTGTTGAACAACACATTGCATTATATAACCCAAGGAAACGCTAGTATATCGATTCTTTATTCCCCAGTTACAGCAAACTGTTTTAAACGGTCACCAATTTCATCACGGACCCTTTGGAAACACTTCTTCTGTTCCGTGTGCTTTTGCCGGATCATCAAATTTCTCCGATGTTTGATTTGAAATATCAATCCCTGCTTCTTTCATTGCTTTGACAGCACTCGATGTCATCCTTGAGCTTCGATTCCTGCGCTGTACACATTCCACTTAGCCCCAAGGTATTTTCTCCCCCACCCTTCAGCCATTTGGCTGCGGCAAGAGTTACCAGTGCATTGTTTTCCTTGATATAGTGACCTTGTCCTTTTAGAAACAAGAATGGATTATCAGCAGCCAAATATACAGGCCGACAAGTGTGATCAATAAAGTGGGTATCGTGAGGATAATTCCTGTTTTAAAATACGTGCCCCAGGAAATCTTCATACCTTTGTGCGAAAGAACATGAAGCCATAATAATGTCGCTAAGGAACCAATCGGTGTTATTTTAGGCCCTAAATCTGAACCGATCACATTTGCATAAATAAGCGCTTCTCTCATCATCCCATGTGTATCTGTACCGGCAATGGCCAATGCGTCAATCATAACAGTCGGCAAGTTATTCATAATGGAAGAAAGAATCGCCGCAATAAAGCCCATTCCAATTGTCCCAGCAAACAATCCTTGATCAGCTGCGGCTTGAATCACATCTGAAAGGACATCCGTTAATCCGGCATTTCGGACACCATACACAACAACGTACATGCCAATTGAAAAGAATACGATAGCCCATGGCGCCTCTTTCACCACTTTCTTTGTATGGACGGCCGGACTCTTTTGCGCAGCGATTAAGAAAATGATTGCAATGCTGCCCGCTACCACTGATACAGGGATAGAAAAAAATTCACTTGCAAAATATCCAATTAACAGCAGCCCTAAGATATACCATGACAGTCTGAACATGTTTTGATCTTTAATTGCTTCAACAGGTTTTTTAACCTCAGTCAGATCATAGCGTTTTGGTATGCTTTTTCTAAAGAAAAGGTAAAGTACAATGATGCTCGCCAGCAGCGAAAACAGGTACGGGACAACCATTCTGGATGCATAATCAATAAACGTAATATGAAAATAGTCCGCTGAAACAATGTTGACCAAATTGCTTACTACAAAAGGAAGCGAAGTGGTATCCGCAATAAATCCGCTGGCAATGATAAAAGGAAAAACTAATTTTTCATTAAAATGTAATGCTCTGACCATCGCTAATACGATTGGTGTCAATATAAGAGCTGCACCGTCATTTGCAAATAACGCGGCGACGATAGCTCCTAATAGAGATACATAAACGAACATCCGCACACCGTATCCTTTTGCAGCCTTAGCCATATGAAGCGCTGCCCATTCAAAGAAACCGATATTATCAAGAATTAACGATATCAGTATGATGGCCACAAAAGCCAAGGTCGCATTCCAAACAATCCCTGTCACAGTTAACACATCATGAAAATTGACAACACCTGCTATTAGAGCTAAAACTGCGCCTCCACAGGCTGACCACCCTATAGATAAATTTTTCGGCTGCCATATGACTAATACTAGAGTTAATAAAAAGATGAATACAGCTAAAACCATTGATGTCAATCTAATGCCTCCTTACTGGCAACACGCTTGAGTTTTCTTTTGTTTGATATGGTTTAACAATTCATCCTCCTGATCAATTTGATGTAAGATCAATTGCAATGTATCAAACTCAGGACAGGAACCATTTATTGAATAATAACGCCATTGGCCTCTTCTGTCCTCATTCACAAAACCTGCGTTTTTTAATTTCCGCAAATGCTGGCTTATGGCGGGCTGGCTCATTTCGAACATATCAACCAATTGACAGACACAATATTCTTTTTCAAGAAATAATCTCATCATTATAAGCCTAGTTTGATCACTAAGTGTTTTCAAGCAACGAGTCATCGCCGCAACATCAATCGTCATATGAGCTCCTCCTCCCCAAATCAATATATAAGCAAATCGTTATATACACGCCAAATGATTATACATTCCCCTTTACGTTTCCATATGTAGCGCTCCGTATATCTTAAGGATCAAAACTTCGAAAACGAAAACCTGAGTCGCTCCCCGCGTTTCCTTAGCGCCCCCGTCATTATATAAACTTTTATTTATATAAACAATCCCTTATATTTATTCCGGTATAAATATTAGACTATTTCAGTTATGGGAGTAGTCATAGAGCCCGAGATGAAAATAGACAGATCCTCTGGATATTAAAAAACAGGTCTCTTTAGAGGCCTGTTTACATTGCAAGTATTTTTTCCATTGCCATGACACCTACATAATGGCCATCGATTTTCCCCTGTTCTTTAAATACTCCAACTTTGCGATATTCCATTGAAGTATAGAACCCTTGTTCCAATCGATGAAAAGGAAATGTAATAATATGATGTTATGTATTCACGATTGAATGACTTCTTTTTCGACATCCGATAATTGCGCTCAGCAACAAAAATCTAATCTCTCACTTTGCGATTAGAGAGAACCAATTTGTCATATAATCCGTAGCTTTTGCAGTTCTTATCAGCTACATACTCTCTGTAGCAGAGGTAGCTTGAACTCCCTTAAACGCATTCATCACCAAATCACGCACATAGGAATCATTCACCTCATCCCCTGTTATAAGCAGACGATAGAAAATTGGTCCGTAAATGAGATCTATGCTTACTTCAATATCAAGATTCTCTCTCAATTCACCTTTCTGAATTCCCTTTTCTAGAAGGCCTTTCGCTTGGAGGCGGCGAGGCTGGAAAAATCGCGTGCGATATTCTTCTGCCAATTTTTCATCCAACTGCCCTGCACCTATTAATTCCTTAATAACGGTTCCTTCCCGGCTTGTCAAAAACCTAGCTAAATTCGTGGCGTGGGTTACTATATCTTGTACTGACGCCCCTGTATCAGGCACAGGCAGCCTGTCCGTCGCGGTCGAAAGAAAGCTGTCCATGATAACGGCAGCCTTGTTAGACCACCATTTATAAATCGTTGCTTTACTCACTTTCGCACGCTCGGCAATTTTATTGACTGTCACCGCATCGAAGCCTTTTTCCAGCAATAGGTCATAGGCTGCAGAGAGAATCGCCTTATGCGTTCCTTCATCACGCGGCCGCCCTCGTTTACTCTGCACATAAATCATTCCTTCCCGCAATATAAACTATACGTTCAGTATACTTAAATTGAATAAAAAAAGAAAACAGAAATCCATTTACAAAACTGAACGTTTAGTATATTATTTTTATTAATCGACGAAACTGAACGTTCAGTTTATAAAATCACTTGTGAGAAGTCATGATTACACTCAAAAAACCACTTAAAAAGGAGTTCATTCATATGGCTAATGGAAACAAACAAGCAGGTCAGAGGATTTCACCCAGTTTAACCCTTCTTCTCGCAACTGCATGCGGTATCATTGTTGCTAATCTTTACTATGCACAACCCTTGGTCGGATTAATTAGTAAGGCAATTGGACTTTCTCCAAGCAGTGCTGGATTGATTGTCACACTCACCCAAATCGGATACGTTGCCGGCTTACTATTCCTTGTCCCTTTAGGAGATATTATCGAAAACAAAAAACTTATTGTTGTATCGCTCCTTCTAAGCGCAGCGGCTTTGACACTAACAGCATTTGTGAAGCATGGAACACTGTTTTTAGCAGCTGCGTTTTTCGTCGGATTGGGATCAATCGCAGCCCAAGTGCTTGTTCCATTTGCATCATACCTTGCATCAGACGCTGCACGCGGCCGGGTTGTTGGCAATGTCATGAGCGGCTTATTACTCGGTATTATGCTTTCCCGTCCGATATCTAGTCTAGTCGCTGATATCTGGGGGTGGAATGCAATATTCGCTTTGTCCGCCGTGGTAAGTGTTATCCTGGCCATCGTATTATCAAAAGTGCTTCCTGCCAGAAAACCAACAGCAAATACAAACTATACTGCCTTACTCGGTTCAATGTGGAAGCTGCTGCGCACGACTCCAATCTTACGCCGCCGTGCCATCTATCATGCGTTTGTATTTGGAGCTTTCAGCTTGTTCTGGACTACCGTTCCTTTATTATTGTCGGGTCCTGATTTTCATTTTTCTCAGAAGGCAATAGCACTCTACGCATTGGTGGGCATTGCGGGTGCAGTCGCTGCACCAATAGGCGGCCGGCTGGCTGATCGAGGCTTGACCCGGCTTGCCACTGGAATCGCTCTCGGTGTTGTCGTTGTCTCTTTATTACTGCCGCTCATGATTCAGAGCAGCTCCCCCGTCGGTATAACAGTTCTAGTGGCCGCAGCTATTCTGTTAGATATGGGTGTATCTGCAAACCTCGTGCTCAGTCAACGTGCTATTTTTTCGTTGGCGCCTGAAATTCGCAGTCGATTAAACGGATTATTCATGGCGATCTTCTTTCTAGGCGGTGCGATAGGGTCATCAATTGGAGGATGGGCATATGCCTCAGGGGGATGGAGTACAGCATTATGGATTGGAATCGCTTTTCCGGTCATCGCTTTGCTTTATTTCATCACAGAGAAATAATCTTTCACCAAAATGGCTTATTTTTGGCAGAAAAAATACCAAGGGTTTTGACGCCCTTGGTATTTCTGTGATTCAGACCTTCACTGGTGACACCCACAAGCCCTCAAAAAGTGTTTTTAATTACATTTACCCGCGGCATGTCAGTTACGGTTAAAAAGGTCATTCTATTTTTTAGTGATGATTAAGATTTCTAAAATTGCTGCCCTTCACTTCAGCTACGTCATATACGGTGACAAAGGCGGATTTATCAATATCATTAATAATTTCCTTTAGTTTGGTTTCTTCTAAACGGTTGATGACACATGTGATTTCTTTAAATTTCTCGTGGGAAAAACCCCCGTAAGCTTCTTTATATGTGGCGCTTCGGCCTAATTGATCACGTATTGTCTCTACCATTAATTCAGGTTGGGTTGTAATAATTTGAAAGGTTTTAGAGCCGCTTAAGCCTTCCTCCACAACATGAATCACTTTGGATGCAATGTAGTAAGCAATGACTGAAAGCAATGCCCCTTGTAAGCCAAATACTGTGGAAACAAAAATAAACACAAATAGGTTTAAGAATAGAATGAGATCGCTCGTTCCGAATGGCAGTTTTCGGGATAGCAGCACAGCAAGCATGTCAATTCCATCTAATGCGCCGCCATTACGCAGCGCCAGCCCCATTCCGAATCCAAGGATAATCCCGCCGACAACGGTAATTAACAGGGTATCTCCTTCTATGATGGCGGGTGTGTGGTGGAAAAAGCTTGTCCCCGCGGCAAGCGATACGATTCCGATAATTGATAATAATGCAAAGCTTTTCCCAATTTGCTTATATCCTAACCAGACAAATGGAATGTTGATCACAGCAATCAAAATCCCCAGCGGCAAGTTGAATAGCTGTGAACCAACGATGCTAAGACCCGTCACCCCTCCATCAGATACACTGTTTGGAATGAGCACTGTTTCTAGTCCATATGCCGCTATGATTCCTCCAATGATAACCATGATGATTTGGAGAATCATTTTCGCTTTAAATTTCTTATGTTTTTTGGGTGTATTCATACCATTCCTCATTTCTCAAATATTTCGTTATATTTAAATATACCATAATAGATATTTTCAGCTAAAAACATGCGTTTTTTTAAATAAAGTAACTAACAGTAAGGTAACCCTCTTTGACTTAGAACATTCATGTACCGTGCCGCCTGTTGAGCAAGCGGCCCCTTTCACTTCAGATCGTGAATCGCCCTCAAACTTCAACACCGAAAACCCTGAATTATTCTGTTATGATACTAAAAAAAGGAGGTTTGATTACAGTGAATAGCTTGTGCCGCAGTAAACAAGCCCCATTTGAATACACCTTATCTCTTATAGGGGGCAAATGGAAAATGAGAATTCTCTATGAGTTAGGGTGTGAAAAAACGATGAGATACGGCGAGCTGAAAAGGGCTATGCCCTTCATCACCCATAAAATGTTAAGCGCACAGCTTAAGGAATTGCAAACTGACGGCCTTATTCATCGGTCTGAGGTTTCTCAAACCCCACTGAAAGTAGAGTATTCGTTATCTGACAGAGGGCGATCTTTGTATCCCCTCATAGATGAGATGTGTAAGTGGGGAATGGCACAAGGAGTGCCTCATATGTAAAGCTACTTACAAAAAAGTGCGTACTTGTTTCCCAATGAGAGGAATTTTATACTGAATGAAAATATTTCTTAGGAGGAAATAATGACAAAACAAGTCTATATCATTCATGGCTACAGAGCCTCCTCAACAAATCATTGGTTCCCTTGGCTGAAAAAACGTCTGCTCGCAGATGGGGTCCAAGCAGACATTTTAAACATGCCTAATCCGCTCCAGCCAAGACTTGAGGATTGGCTGGATACACTCTCTTTATATCAGCACACTTTACATGAAAATACGTATTTGGTTGCGCACAGCTTAGGTTGCCCCGCCATTTTGAGATTTTTGGAACATCTTCAATTACGAAAACAGCTTGGCGGAATCATACTTGTTTCCGGCTTTGCCAAATCATTGCCCACTTTAAAGATGTTAGATGAATTTACACAGGGATCGTTTGATCATCAAACAATCATTGAGTCCGCGAAGCACCGTGCTGTCATTGCTTCTAAGGACGACCAAATTGTGCCTTTTTCATTCAGCAAGGATCTGGCACAACAAATTGATGCTGCGTTATATGAAGTTCAGCACGGAGGTCATTTTCTAGAAGATGAGGGATTTACTTCTTTGCCTATTGTTTATGATGTTTTAACCTCTTATTTTTCAAAGGAAACTCGCTAACATCTTTCCCCCATCTGCTTCAATCGAGCCCGCGAAAAGCGGGCTTTCTGAGTTATCGTTTGATCAATACAGATAACTCACCTTCAAACACTTTTACTTCTTTTTGATTATAAGTAGATAGCAATACTGTGAGTATTCCCAATTCATTTCTCTTTGGCTGCTTATCAAGAACCTCAACAATTGTAAACAATTCATCATCCGGATATACAGGTTTTATGAATGTCATATGATTCATCTCTGTTCCGGCTATAATATCGTCTCCATAGAAACCTTCTTCAATCCAAAGTTTAAAAGATATGGCCAGTGTTTGTATGCCGGAAGCGATAATTCCATTAAATCTGCCTTTACTCGCTTTTTCTTCATCTACATGCATATACTGAGGGTCAAATTCACCCGCAAACCGCATAATATCATCTTTTGATACTTTTAATGATTTCGTTTTGAAGACCTGGCCAATTGTAAACTCATCTAACTTCATTCTTACACCTCTATTTTTTCAATTGTCTATTTTGTTTATTTTAGCACTGTGAGGAGCAAATAAAAAATTCTGTTTTTCGCTAAACAGACATATCGTGGACTGGACTGCTGGCACTCATCATATACTTAAAAAATATTGAACAGCTCTCAACACTTAGTCGTCACTTGGCCGTTTTGCTAAACTGAAAGCTCCCTCATATCTTCCAGGCAGCCTTCAGTTTTTTTATACCTTCTCTTATGTCGGATTCAGAAACCCCTGCAAACCCGAGCGAGACCGTTTTTGCAGGAGGATGATTTTGATAAGAAAGAGAAACAGGATAAATTTTTACTCCATGTTTTTTCGCCTTCTCAATTAACTCTTTTTCACCAAATGGCAAATAAACGTCAAGTAAGATACGAAGCCCAGAGTTTTCTCCGCGGATTCTGACATGCTCTCCTAATTCCCTTTGCACTGCCTCTAATACAATGGCTCTTTTTTTGCGGTAAAGTTTTCTCATTCTGTTGATGTGTTTTTGCCACTCTCCATTTTTTATAAATTCAGCTAGGGTTAGCTGACTGTGGCAGGACACTGTTTGCTTATATAAGGACGTGATTTCATGCCCCTTTTTTAAAAGAGGTGAAGGAAGAATCATATAGCTGATACGCAGCGAGGGCAAAAGAGACTTAGAAAAAGTGCCCATATAAATGACACGGTTATGCTGATCAAGCCCTTGAAGAGAAGGAACCGGCTGTCCTGTGTACCTAAATTCCCCGTCATAATCATCCTCTATGATAAAGGATTGATTTTCGGCCGCCCATTTGAGCAGCTGAATTCTTCTGTTTATTGTCATTATGGTTCCCAGCGTAAATTGATGGGAAGGTGTGACATATACAAGGTTTGGCTGCTGTTCTTTGATCTTCTGTATACAGATTCCTTCCTCATCGACTGGTATCGGAACAATATTCATGCGGTTGGCTTCAAAAATTTTGCGTGCTCTTGGATAACCAGGATCCTCATACCCTATAGAAATATTCGGCTCAAAAACTTGGCACAAGATTTGCAGCAGAATAGGGTTCCCGGCACCTATAATCACTTGTTCAGGGCCGCAATGAACACCCCGAGATTGATACAGGTACTCTGCAATGAGTGTTCTCAGCTCAAACTCTCCTAAAACATGTCCCGGCCGATAAAGCTCGTGTCCATATTGGTCTAAGCTATTGACCATGCTTTTTCGCCATGCGGAAAAAGGGAAGTAAGAAGAATCTACATTCCCATAATGAAAATCAATCCATTGTTTATTTTCTTCTGCTTCTTGTTGAATGGGTGTTGTGCTTGGCATTCTATCATAAGCAAAATCAGAATCATGATAATCAGCAAACCACCCGCTTCTTGGCTTGCTCACAATATAGCCCTCAGCAGCGAGCTGTTCATAGGCACGTTCTACAGTCGTTTGGCTGATGGAAAGCTGATTCGCCAAGAGTCTTTTTGAAGGAAGCTTCATTCCTTTTTGAATACGGCCCCGATGCATATTTTCTTTAAAATACCGATAAAGCTGCTGATAAAGCGGAATATCCAGAGTTCTATTCAAAAAAGGCGTGATATCCATTTGCACGTTGTTCTCCTAACTGGTATGCATTTTTTTATGAAAACTGGCCGTTTAAAAAAGGCCAATTCCAGTTTATAGTCATTGTAATCCTTAGCTGCTGGTTTTGTTAAGAAAATACAGACAATGAACAAGAAAGATATGTGGAGTGATTATAATGAACAAAACAACAAATGGCTGGATAAATGGTTTTATAGGCGTACTCATTTTCAGCGGCTCGCTGCCTGCGACCCGTTTGGCTGTGTCAGACTTCGATCCGTTATTTCTCACAGTTTGCCGTGCTGCGATAGCTGGTGTACTGGCGGGAGGTCTCCTTCTCATCTTCCGGCAGCAGCATCCTGCCAAAAGAGATCTCATTTCATTATTAGTGGTAGCGTTTGGCGTAGTGATTGGTTTCCCGTTGCTGACAGCTTTAGCGCTTCAGCATGTCACATCCGCACACGCCATTGTCTTCATTGGACTTCTTCCACTCGCAACGGCGGTCTTCGGCGTACTGCGCGGGGGTGAACGCCCTCGGCCCGTCTTCTGGATTTTCTCAGCTGCCGGCAGCTTGTTAGTAGCAGGTTTCGCCCTCATTCAGGGGGGAGGTTCATCCCCGCTTGGCGACGCGTACATGCTGGCTTCTATTGTCGTATGCGGTCTTGGTTATGCAGAAGGGGCAAGGCTTTCACGTCGTCTGGGGAATTGGCAGGTGATCTCATGGGCACTCGTTCTGTCGCTTCCTCTTATGTTGCCATTGTCGTTCTTTTTTACGCCGGACTCATGGTCGGACATCGGCGTTCCCGCACTGCTCAGTCTTGCATATGTATCCTTATTCAGCATGCTGATTGGCTTCGTGTTCTGGTATCGAGGTCTTGCCCAAGGAGGAATTGCGGCGGTTGGGCAGCTCCAGCTTCTCCAGCCTTTTTTTGGGCTGCTGCTTGCCTCAGTGATTCTGCACGAGAAAGTGGGCTGGGCACTCGTAGCAGTGAATATCGCCGTTATCATGTGCGTTGCAGCAGCTCGGCGATTTGCAAAGTAAGGCAGACCTTTAAGCATAAACTTCAAAAATGCATGAAGGTATAAAAATACCAAGGGCCAGCAACCCTTGGTATTTTGTATGCGATCGAGGAGACTTGAATCTCCCGCTTAGACAAATAAGTCACCTTCTTGTTCCTAACGATTCGCAACACCCATTTACCTGACGCCATTATAAAATCCGCTCTAACAAATCCCCCACTTTTTCTGCCATGACACGAGGCGGGTAAGGCATTTCGTTTTTCAACCACCATTCCACTACCCCTACGTAAGCATTTGCTATAAATTCAACAATGACATCTTCACTTTGGCCGTAATTCTTGCCTTTCGTTACATCTACATCTTTCCTGAACTCTTCGATATTAAACTTAAGGAACTGACTGCGAAAATATCGAGCGCCTTCACTGGCTAACATCGTCGAAAAGAATAAATAATTACTCTCAAGGTATTCCATGCAGTGTACAGTCGATTCAATCCAGTCCATTTCAGCTGCCGACTCACAAAAATCCCCCATATTGTTTATATGCTCTTCCATAATTTTTTCTAATAGATCAAATTTATCTAAGTAATGAAGATAGATTGTTCCCCGGTTTACATTTGCCCTTTCAGAAATTTCCTTAATCGTAATATGATCAAAACTTTTTTCAGTCATCAGCTCAATCAGAGCTATTTTAATAGCCTCTTGGCTTTTGGTTATTCTTCTATCCACTTTGGACATAGCTTTTCACCAAACTTTCTTAAGATAATCAACAATTTAGAGTGGAATGTTGAATAATCAACAAATCGCCTGAATGTAACCATTGTACACACCAAGTTTTTATTTACAATAATAAACAAATGTTGATTAGTGAATCATGCTTTTTTCTCGAATGAAGTCATTGTTCATTTTAGTTAGTTGAGAATTATTTTGTAAACACAAAGAAAGAGTGTTATTTCAAAATGCAGAGAAAATGATGAAATTAGACCGCTTATCCTAAAGGTACTCTAAATTCAAATTTGATCTGCAGCCCAACTATAAATCCGTCAAGAGGCAGACTTTAATGAGGTGAAGAATGATTAAAAGACAATTTACGATCATTAAGGAAACAGGGTTTGCGCGACCGGCTACCCTGTTAGTCAGACTAGCTCATCGGTTTACATCAGATATTTTTCTTGAATACCAAGGGAAAACTGTTAACCTCAAACAAGCGCCAAAAGCCATCATGGACATTATGGCTTTAGGAATTAAACCTGGAACCAAAATATATATACACGCAAATGGATCTGACGAAGCGAAGGCTATACAAAAAATGAAAGAGCATTTACTAAAAAACGATTATATACAGTAATCAAAATCTATCGTAGTAGCGAGATTGTTATCGTTGGTTGATTTATTTATTTTGCGACAAAACAGCTTTTCAGATCATGCGTTCATTTTTCTTCTGGTGATCATTCAACCTAAAATACAAAAATTAAAAAGGATCTACAAACGAAAATGGAGGGTTTATATATGTGCAGCAGAACATAATACCAAGGGCAGTTATACCCTTGGTATTATTGGATACCGAAAGAACTTAAATCTCTACAGGTGCTTATAAGCTATAAATGGTTAGTCTCGTGGCATTTCTATGTGCTCCGTTTATGCTTAAGGGTGTTCCACATTTTAATGGATACAATAGAAACCAAAACAAATGATGCGACAACCAATACAGTTCCCATTAATGACTCACTAAAATTGATCACAATGAAACTCGAAAATATCAATAAAGGGATATTCGTAACGATAACCGTTAAAATGTAAGTGGTATACTTGATTCCTACAGCTGCCGATAAAAAACAAACGACATCTGTTGGAGCTATTGGACAAATCATCCCCAGCGCCAAAAACTTATAATTGTAAGTCTCCAATAATTTTTTCAACTCTGGATATTTACGTTCTAAATCCTTCATCATGTTCCCGCTTGAAACAGAAAAAGGGGCAAAACTTCTTAAGAATTCTTAAGTTTTCGCGATGCTATTCAAGATCGTTTCCTCTTCTTAAACAGTTTTCAACATCATCCTATCTATTCCATGGTAATATTTAGATACATAAACTTATATATGAAGCTGACCTGAGTTAATGGAGAGGAATGAAAAAATGAAGAAACACAGAAAGATATATTATTGCAATACTGCCCTGCTGCTCATGACTTTGCTTGCTGGATGTACGGGCAGTAAGGATGAAGAAGCACAACAACCTTCAAATCAAGCGTCTGCTGTGCAAACTGATGAAAAACACGCTGAGCCTGAAGACAGCACCAAAATACGCAAGGATGAAGCGGAGCCAATAACTGAATCAGAAGAATCCGCAACAAAAGCTGCAAATGAGACCTCTTCAGCAGAAGAGAAAAGCAAAGAAGACAATGTATTGGCAGCATACTCTTCGGAAAAAATTGAATATGCCAGAGTTTGGCTTCAACTTGGATCTAATCAAGAGATAGATGAATTAAATGTTCGACATATTTCGGCTGGCGAGCCAATTAATCCTAATGATGATACAAGTGCCAGCTATCCAGAAGATGTGACCCAGTTAGCAGGTTCTCGTTTAGTAGATGGATCAGTCACTTATCATGGCAATGGGGATGGCACGATTCATGTATATAATGTGCCTTTACGCTGGGATTCCGCTGATGATGTAGAAAAAGGCGTTATGCGGGAAGTGACTGAGAATATCATAAAAAACAGAAAAACAGTGTATGTTGATACAGGTGACAATGAAAAAATCAAGCGGATCATCGATATCATGATGATTCATTAATCAGTATTCGTTTGTCTGCACCTGACTAAAAACAATGGTTAATAAGGAAATAAGATATATTAATATAAAAACAAAGTTTGAAGTGCAGTAACTTGCTGAAAAATCTTCCGGTTCTATTAGTTCTCCTAGGCATTCTAAATGTGATGAGCCGTACCATTGAGCTATTTCTAGGTGTTGCATTAATATTTTATAAGGCTGTCTAGTGGCATACAATGTTAATCAAAAGAAGCATTTCAGCAGTAAGTGAATGTTGTCCTAAGAAAAAACAAGCATCTTACTATGCTTGTTTTTCTTCTATAGAAAGGATCTTATTACGCTATGATGCTATTCCTTTAGCCTGAACCTTGGCGTGCCTAATCCTTTAATCCCTTTCCATCGAGAATTTTTTGCACATATTTTTCGACTCTCGATTCTCGGGTTTTGGATTGTTTGGCTTGAGAAAAATAAAGAGTGTACGCTCTTTGCCGTCCCGGGGTCAAAGCTTCAAAAGCAGTTTTCAATGCAGGGATTTCATCGAATTTTTTTTGAAGTTCTTCAGGAATGTTCAATTCAATATTTTTGTTAACTTCCACTTTCAAACCGGCTTTTTCAACTTCAATGGCTTCGTGAATATAGGCTTTCAAAATGTTTTCTAGCTCATTTATTTCCTGAACATTTGTAAACCGAATCTGGCGCGCCGCCTGTACATTCTCCGTTTGTTGAATGAGAATTCCATCGGTATCCTGTAATAGGGCACCTTTGTGAAACAGAAGCGCACAATATTCTTTAAACCCATGTATTAAAACGACATTTTTATTATTGTATGTGTAACAAGGATGCATCCACTTAAAATCTTCAGTCAGCTCACAGTCAAGAATGATGGTTCTCAACTTCTCAAATTCTTCCTTCCACTTTTTCGCTTTACTTAAAAATTCATCAACCTTCGGATTCGTTCTGCTATTTGTCATGAAGGAATTCCCCTCTTTCCAAGCTTTTTACATTTACGTGAATTGATAATAATGAAGTCCAGTTTTATTTTTGACATCTCGTTATTTATTTTATTCTTCTATAGGTTCCTTCTCTTATTATTCAATAGATTAAGCTTAAAGTGGGGATGATGCAACAACAAAAAAAAAAGAAGGCCCACAAAGCCTTCTCATCTTGTTTTATTATTTCACTGACAATCTGAAAAAATAACAATTCAATTATTATATATCTTTTTTATTCTTGCCAATGCATAAGGTTACGGCAACACTAGCTATACTGACTAAAGTTCCTGCAATAGAAACTAGAATTGTCAAAAAGCCATTGGGAATAAGAAATCCAATTGGAATGAGCCCCAGAAAAGTGAAAACGATAAAACATTGGTATACACCAGATATTATTCTTACAACCAAATTGCCAAAAAAGGACATGACTAATGGAGGGATAAATAAAAATACAACGATCCCAATTGAGATCATCAAGATAAGAGGTTCATCAAATGAGATGACATAATCTCCAGGCGACTCTTTAGCAGCCGCTAAAACAACAACGATAGACATCATTAGTGTAACAAAAACAAGAGAAAACCTTTTTAACAACGTGATGACTCCTTTACCTAAAGCGAGTAATCCTGCCTTTTTCAAATCCGATAACCATTTTATGTGATTCAATTAAAGAATATGCAGTGAGTGACACAGCTATAAGGAATCCTAGTCAAATCTTTATAATAGATTTAATTGAGCAACTATAGTTAGTTAGAATATTAGACGACGAAATAGACTTTATCTAACAATATAACAAATTAATGTAAATTAAACAATCCTATCCTTTAGCGGCCCCTAAACCATACCACCACTGGAATGAGTAATAAGGACAACATCCCTCCAGTAAATGATAATGCGAGGTAACTTGACCCTGCCACAATCATTCCAGATAATGCTCCGCCAGCAGCTCCTGACAACGCAATCAGAACATCCACTGTCCCCTGCGTTTTAGCTCGTGTGGCACTATCAGTTGAATCTACAATAAGGGCAGTCCCGCTTATCAAACCAAAATTCCACCCTAATCCCAGTAAAGAAAGAGCAATGACGAGAAGAACCATAGAATCTCCCGGAGCAAATGCTGCTATTACACCTGCCAAAAGCAACGTTGTTCCAGAGGAAATAGCCATTGCGGTACGTCCCAACCTATCTACAAGAACACCTGTAACCAGTGAAGGGAGATACATAGCACCTATATGAAAACCAATAACAAGACCGACTGCACCCAAGTCATGGCCATGATGTCTCATATGAACCGGTGTCATTGTCATAATAGCTACCATTACTATTTGGGTAAGAACCATAACCGTTGCCCCAACAATGATGCCTTTTTTGTTTTCTGTATGCTCAGCTGCCGCCAAATATCCTTTATCATCAGGCTCTTCATTTGCCGCTTCTATTGTTCTTGCTATAACTAATGGATCTGGACGAAGCATAATGAAAAGGACCACACCTGCTAAAATATATGCTGCTGCGGCTAAAATGAAAGGGCCAGCAAGTGATGGAACACCAATAGAAAGAGCGAAATCCCCCATCACATTCACTAAGCTTGGACCTGCCACTGCACCAAATGTAGTAAAAACCATGGTTATACTAACAGCAGTCGCTCGCTGCTTATGATTTGCTAAGTCTGTACCAGCATAACGCGCCTGTAAATTTGTGGCTGTTCCTGCACCGTAAATAAGCAACGAAATAAATAACAAGAAAATACTATTTATGATTGCTGCCATAATAACGCCTATTGCTCCAAGTCCGCCAATCATAAAGCCAGCTGAAAGACCTGTTCGACGGCCATAACGTTGAGAAAGTCTTCCAACAATTAATGCAGATCCTGCTGACCCTAAAGTAAATAAAGCAGAAGGCAAACCAGCAAACGCATCAGTGCCAAGCATTTGCTGTGCAATAAGCGCACCGACAGTCACTCCTGCCGCCAGCCCCGCACCGCCAAAAATTTGTGAGATACTCACAACGAATAGTGTACGCTTGTATAACGATTTTTGTTTTTCTGGTGAACTGATGTAGCTTTGTAATGAAGCAGTTTGAACATCTATTGCTTTTACGCTGTCCTTGTCTAACATCATCTGACCTTCCTTTCTAAAAGCCAATTTTGTATAAACCTCCCTCTAGATGTGGATCATCATAACACGCACAAAAAAGCCATACAATGTCATAATTGTATGGCAAACAATATTAGGTAAGATCGTCTAGCAAACGTCTCAGGATCATTAATCCTTGTTCAAGCTCTTCAAGTGTTTTTGGTGCACAGACAGAAACCCTTACAGCCCTTTCAGGACAACTATTTCCCACTACAAAGCGTTCAGCCGCATACACTTGCACGCCATGTCGAGCAGCCAATTCTTCAAATTCGGCACCAGACATTTTACCCGGTAACAACAACCAACGAAAAATGCCTGTTTCAACACCTAAACATGTATATCCCGCAACATATCGGTTTACGAGTTGATTTCTGCGAATGGTTTGTTCACGATGACTCTCAATTAAGACTTCAAATTGATTTGATACAATCGTGCGAGCAGTAAGTTCAGCTAATAGCGGGGAAACGGTTATATTTAAATTATAAAGCGCCTTCGATATTGGCTCCTTATATTGTCTCGGCACTGCTACATAAGCCAAACGCAGGCCTGGCGCTAACGATTTTGATAAACTTGCAATATGAATAACCTGTTGCGGTGCGAATGAGGCGAGTGCCGGAAGCGGATTTTTGTTGAGAAGATGGTACGATGCATCCTCAATAACAAATAGATTATATTTCTTTGCAATGTCTGCAACCATTCTTCGATTCTCAACAGACATAAAGGAAGTCGTCGGATTATGATAATCCGGGATTAAATACAAACCTTTAATATTTTCATTTTTACACGCATATTCAAGTGACTCCGGACTCATTTCATCGTTCTCTGATTTTATCGGTACGATTTGCACACTAAGCAATGATGCAACAGTTTTTAAACCAGGGTACGTATGATGGTCAACTCCGATGCGGTCTCCAGGCTTACAAAGACTCGCCAATGTCGCTGCAATCGCATTTTGCCCTCCATTTGCAAATAAAATGTGATCAACGGATGTTTCAAATCCGCCTCTTTGGATGAGCTTTACAGCTGCATCTTTTTGCCAAAGGCTTTCGCCTGCCCGGCCGTAGCTAAACCATTTTTCATAATCCTCCTCCTGAATCATGTTTTTCAGTTGGTGTAACAAGGGCTCATATGAAGCGTGATCTGGAAGTATTGCTCCCATTTCAATTAAATGTGTCGGCTTTGTATCCTCAAGTAAATACGCATTCGACAACGCATCATACGATACAAATGTGCCGCTCCCTACAGTCGCACTCAGCAGCCCCTTTAACTCACACACTTTAAATGCTTTGGAAATCGTACTCACATTTAAATCTAAATAATCGGCCAATTCTCGCTGTGGAGGAAGTTTTGTTCCAGGTAATAAAACTCCGTTTAAAATATCCTGTTCCAATTGCCCTGCAAGTGCTTTATAAATAGGCTTTTCAGCTTTATCAATCGATGGCTTCCAGCTCATCGGATAATTTTCAAAAGAATTGATAGGCATGATACGCATCCTTTTTCACTCAATTATATGAATGTGCTGCTTATAAGACAATTATAACTTTCTTTATTGATGCCTTTTTATGAACAGCATGCTTCAATAAAACCTGTACAAATACAAGTGAATCACTTACTTTATTTCATATAAGTCATCCTGCAAAACTGTGCACAGAATGTCGGATAAATACATTTCACTCCTATTATTCTTTGGTTAAAGGAGGCCAAATAAATGGATTTGCTTAAAAGTATGAATAGGGCGTTAAAGTATATTGAAGAAAACCTCACTAATGATATTGATTTTCAAGAGGCAGCAAAGCTTGCTTTCTGCTCTGAATATCATTTTAAAAGGATGTTTTCCTTCCTTGCAGGTATTTCATTATCGGAATATATTCGTCGCAGACGTCTTACTCTTGCAGCTTTTGAACTGAAAGACAGCAATGTAAAAGTGATTGATATTGCAATAAAGTACGGTTATAACTCACCTGATTCTTTTGCACGGGCATTCCAAAATTTACATGGCATATACCCATCAAAAGCCAGACTTAATGGCCATTCCCTTAAAGCTTATCCACGAATGACCTTCCAGCTAACAATTAAAGGAGGAAATGAAATGAACTACCGTATTGAAGAAAAAGAGGCATTTCGCATCGTTGGCATTAAAAAAAGAGTTCCTATTATTTTCAAAGGGATTAATCCGGAGATTGCATCTATGTGGGAAAGTTTAGATGAAAAAGCAATAAATAAACTAAAAGAGCTTTCTAATGTAGCACCATCAGGCCTCATTAGTGCATCCACCAATTTTTCTGAAGGTCGGACAGAGGAAAAAGGAGAGCTCGATCACTATATTGGCGCAGCCACAACGAAACAGTGTCCAGATAATTTCTCACGGCTTGAAGTTCCTGCCTCAACGTGGGCTGTATTCGAATCAATCGGACCATTTCCGGATACACTGCAAGAAGTATGGGGACGTATTTATTCCGAATGGTTTCCATCGTCAAATTACGAACAAATAGAAGGTCCAGAAATATTGTGGAATGAGCATAAGGATGTAACATCACCATCTTTTAAAAGTGAAATTTGGATACCTATTACAAAAAAGTAATACGTTTTTTGATCAGAGAAGAAAATTGAAGGTTCTTGAAGAAAAAATACCAAGGGCGTCAAAACCCTTGGTATTTTTGATATTGCCGAGAGGGCTCAAACTCCACCAGTGTTTTTCATTGCCGGACCGGTCATATAAGCAAAAAAGCCCCTATATATCCCGATTTGCATGATTCCTAATCTTTAATATCGACTTTTCACTCTGCATAGAAGGCTCTTTATGTAAAGCCAATATTAAAGTTATCCCTATAATACAAATAGCACCAATCCATTGAAAAGAACCAAATGGCGCTTTTAACCAAACGACAGTTGTTACAACAGCGGATAGAGGTTCTAAGCTGCCTAATAGGCTTGTTTCTTTGGGAGAAAGGCTTTCCAAGCTTTTTATGAAGAACCAGAACGCAATCATTGTTCCAAATAATATCACAAATAAAATATATGCATACGCCTCAGCAGTTAATCGTTGAAAATCCAGTTGCCATGGTGGATGGATAAAACCCAATGCAAAACCGCCAATAATCATAGCCCAACCTACAACGACAAGAGAATCAAATTTATGTAATAAACCAACGGCATATAAAGTATAAAAAGCTGCCGCGAATCCTGATAAAACTCCCCATACTACTGCAGCTGCCGGCACTGAAAGTTGAGATATTGAACCATTTGTTAACAAAAAAAAGCAACCCACTAAAGCAAGTACAACAGTAATGATATCTTGTTTGGTAAGAACCGTTTGTTTTCGTAAAAGCGTGTAGATAATGACGATTACTGGGGATAAATATTGCAATAATGTAGCAACGGCAGCATTCCCATGTTGAATGGATGCCATATATGTGTACTGCACAGCTAGCATTCCCAATAGGCCAAAAATAAGAAGCTGGCCAGCCGACGCTTTGTTTTTCCAAACCTCAATAACCTGAGACCGATCCTTTCTGAACAGTTGCAGCATTAAAAGTAACATTCCAGCCGTAAGCAAGCGTGTCGTTACAAGCCAATTGACATCAATTTGATATTCTTGAAAAAGTTTTTTGGCTACTGTGCCTCCAATCCCCCAACATGTCGCCCCTGTGATAACATAGAACAATCCCATTCTTCTATTGGAAGTATTCATACATGACTCCTCACTAATAAATATAATAATAGTGTTATAATAAATGCAAAACATGATAAAAAATACTCAAATTGAATGAAAAAATATAAATATATTGAGGTGTGAAGTCAGAATGAAGAATTTTGTGATCGATCAAAATTTAAAAGAATTAACAGAGCACCGAACGGTAGAATTGCCAGTTGCCTGCTACAAGACAACGATCAATCAAAATATAAATGGCTATATTCCGCTTCATTGGCATGATGAAATCCAATTTGTTTTGATACTAAAAGGGATAGCTCTCTTTCAAATAAATGAAGAAAAAATAGAGGTTCACGAAGGGGATGGATTATTTATCAATAGCGGCTGCCTGCACATGGCCGAAGAAAAGGAAGGCTCGGATTGTACGTATATTTGCTTGAATGTGTCACCCCATTTCGTTTTATCTCAGGAACTGTATTCAAGCTATGTTCAGCCCTATATGTTTTCAACCAATTTGCCCTATTTATTTTTGGCTGGAAATCAACAGTGGGCAAAAAATATTCTAGATGCTGTTAAAAAAATAAATCAATTGATTCAACAAAAGACATCGCTCTATGAGATTGACATTACGATGCAATTAACGTTAATGTGGAAAAACCTGGTCGTTAATGGTTTTCAATTAGAGTACGATCAATCTGAAATGATAAAAAGTCATCGAATGAAACAAATGTTAAACTGGATCCATCTCCATTATGCTGAAAAAATCACATTAGAGGACATTGCAAAAGCTGGCCAACTGAGCCGTTCTGAATGCTGCCGTTATTTTAAACGAATGCTGAATAAGACGCCATTACGTTATGTAATGGATTATAGAATTCAAAAAAGCTTATTATTACTGCAACACCCTGAATCCAATGTGACAGAAGTGTCTTATCAAGTTGGATTTAACAGTACCAGTTATTTCATAAGTAAATTTCAACAAGCGATGAATATGACGCCATTATCATACAAAAAAATTCATATGAGACATTAATTCATAAGGTTTATTCTATTAATAAATGGAGTCCCCTTAAGGTGTTTACGGCTTTATAACCAACATTGTATAATGATAGTCATTCTTAAAAATCGAGGTGATCATAACATGTTTTTAGCTCCACTATTTGAAAATGATGTTCCAGTAGCACTTCTCCGCCCTTAATGGAGTAAAGTGACTACTTCTCTCCGTTAGGGCATTTATTGACCTAATTTTAAATACGGAGGGAACATAAAAATGAAAAATACCCTGTTAGGTTCTATATATTTAGCTTTAGCCGCTAGTATCTGGGGTGGCATGTATGTTGTGGTTAAGGTTGTTGTCGCAGTGATTCCGCCTTTTGAATTGGTTTGGATCAGGTATGTCATCGCCATCCTTGCGCTTCTTATTGTTGGTTTAATAAGGAAACAATCTTGGAAAATTCATAAGCGCGATCTTTTATTAATTGTGGCCATTGGAATTGTTGGCAACACCATTTCAATTGTTACACAAGAATATGGAACGATGTTGTCTTCAGCACAAATGGGAGCAATTATTACGTCCTCCACACCAGCGTTCATGGTTATTTTTGCTCGTCTATTACTTAAAGAACCATTGAATATAAAAAAAGGAACTTCAATAATTTTAGCGACCACAGGCGTATTATTTATTGTTGGAAACGGACATATTGATACCTCTAATCAGCTTGGCGGTATTTCTCTGCTTGTTGCAGCACTTACATGGGCACTGATGTCAGTGCTTATCAAACGCGTGCCAAACAGCTATTCGCCTATACTTGTTACAACGTATTCAACTTTTGTGGCCATTGTGGCACTAACTCCTTTTGTAAAACCTAGCACGATTTTTACGCCACTACTGCTTGAACCTAAAATTCTAGGTGGCCTTTTGTATTTGGGAATTGTTTCAACCGCTTGTGCATTTTTATTGTGGAACCGTGGCTTACAATTATTAAATGCTTCAAGCGGAGGCCTCTTTTTCTTTTTTCAGCCTCTGGTTGGAACCTTACTCGGATGGATTCTGCTGGGAGAACAAATAGGCGGGACATTTTGGATAGGTTCGTTTTTAATTCTTAGCGGTGTTTTATTAGTCATTAAAGAGAAAGAAAAAGAAGTGAATTCATAACAAAAAGAAAAGCAAACTATTTTATATAGTTTGCTTTTCAATTAACCTTGTTCTTTCCCCTTTACTTCTTTATGTTCTGGTCTTCATTTATAATCTCTCCTTTCTTTATTTTTCTTCTCACCTCAATACCCATTTGAAGGTTGTCAATTTCCATATTAATAATGCCAATCTCGGTGGCAAAATGTTCAATATCCACAAACCTTTTTCTGTTCGCAAGATAAGTGAAAATGCATCATTAAGTAAGTGGGCGTTATCCATATCAAATCGGTAAAGAAATTAGAACTTAATCATGTGCTTTTAATATTTTCAGCTGACATTTCACAAATATCGTTCCTTCTTATTTCTACTCAAATCATTTCTGTGATGTCATTGAGCCAATGAAAAACTGATCACACGGATCAATTGACCTTTTCCTGATTGGAAATCCGACACGTTCCCTATTGTTTTTGCTTGATCTGTTTTTTCAAAAAAGTTATTGACATCAAAAATTCGATCATGTTATTATTAAAATTTTGATATTACACCTCCATATATGGTAATCTTAAGAAGGTTACCATATATGGAGGTGGATGATATGTTTCAAATTGGCGATAACATTGTTTATCCAATGCACGGAGCAGGTATAATTGAAGCCATAGAAGAAAAAGAATTCTTAGAGGAAAAACAACAGTATTATGTCATAAGAATGTCAATCAGTAATATGACAGTTATGATTCCAACGCGTAAAATATTGAGTTCGAATATACGACCAGTTACCGATATACTTGCATTAAAACACATTATGCACATTTTTCAGCATGGAGAATCAGATAGGTTACTGCCATGGAAGCAAAGGTATAAAATAAACACGGACAAAATAAAAACAGGTGAAATACAAGAAGGCGCTGAAGTTGTACGTGATTTAATGCGTATGAAGAAAGAAAAAGCACTTAATGCAAGCGAAAAAAAAATGCTGGATAATGCATATGAATTTTTGATTAGTGAACTGGAAGTAATTAAAGGAATCACTGAAAAACAAATAAAAAGTTTTGGTTAGATACATCCCAAAAAATATTTCGGAATATTATGATGAAAAGCAAATCTTCTCCAACTTATGTTTAGAACATTAACGACCTCTTTTGTTATTCCTACATTCTAATCCATTTTTATTATTTACATTTCTTCTGCGAAGATTGAAGTTTTACCAAAAAACTCAATAAAATAGTCACTTGTTATTAGTATCCTGATTCACACTGGCACGGACAAGGAGCCGTAAGGATGGAAGAGAGGTAGGGCTTTCATTGTTTTAGGTATCTCTAAGTGATTATTTCCAGGAGAAAAAAACAATCGATCTCCTCATTATTTTTAAGAATTTCTTATATCCACTGCCACATTGAATAATAATTGTTTATCTTCTTCTCATAAAAGAGATATGCGAGTTGATAACATTTAGATGAAACCATTTTTATAATTCATCTAATCTTACTTAAATGAACGAACAGGTTAGTGAAAAAAAGAGTCAGTTATCTATATTTGAACAAAAAATTAAATATTTTATATACATTCCGCATATTGTCAATCCAGTATGTTATACTGTAAACAAACCTTTGAAGTTTTAAATCTTTTTCTATTACCTTGTAGCATCTCCCTACTCGAACGTTGAGTAGGGTTTTTTATTGAGTATGATATAGACATAAAAAAACAGGCCCTATATAAAGAGCCTGTTTGTATAAACGATTGAAGATTAAGCTTTTTGAACGTTAGCAGCTTGAGCTCCACGAGCACCTTGCTCAACGTCAAACGATACTTTTTGACCTTCGTCTAAAGATTTGAATCCGTCACTTTGGATTGCAGAAAAGTGTACGAATACATCGTCTCCATTTTCGCGTTCGATAAAGCCAAAACCTTTTTCTGCATTAAACCATTTAACTGTACCTTGTTCCATTTTTGTTGCCTCCTAGTGTGTAACCACACAGTATATACTATCCTTGCCCAAAGTATCATCAAGACGAAAAGTCAATCTTCATACTATCCTTTACACCGAACAAAAATAATTCTTCTTTATTATATCAGGAATCGGAAATAACTGCAAATTATATTTACGATTTATTCATGGCATTATTTGTTAAACATGTGTATACCAGCGCAGAATAAGAGGCCTATTAAAAACTATGGTTTGAAAACACCGTGAAAAATGAATCACGAGTTGTCTTCAAACCTTTTTCTTTGCTTAATAGTACTTAGCTCAGCTGTTTCTTGTTCAAGAGCAAGATAATCTTTTAAAAACAAGGCTGTTCACTTGTAAAACTTTGTTTCTGCAGATGTTTCCAAACAGTCACTCATGGATATACCCATTACTTCATTCCTTTTTTCCTCAAACAATCAATGTTCACGGTCAAATAAATCGATCCCCATGGGGGAGCATTGAGAGAGTTTGACCCGATAATGTGCTGGGTATAATCTTCATACGCCTTTTGTATCCCGGCTGACTCTGCTAATAATAAACTGGAAATCAGTTTATTATTTCCAATAATTTTACAGATGAATAGGAAGAATACTTATCATATATGAGGTGTATAACGTTGGGCCTTCTAAGGCTATAAAACGTTTTCTACACTTAGAAGATCACCAGGGAAGGGGAAACTTTTTAATATGAAAGAACAAAACCTAAGGACTTTGAGAAAACTGGTTACACCTTATGAAAAGTCCGATTTACACAAAAGCATTTGTCAAATCATTAACACATTGGTGCCATTTTTCCTATTATGGTGTTTGGCATATAAGAGCTTGTCGATTTCTTATTTCCTTACATTAGCGATTTCTGTTGTTGCGGCAGGTTTTTTAGTGAGAACCTTCATCATCTTTCATGATTGCTGCCACTATTCCTTTTTTAAGAACAGAAAGGCGAATCGAATCCTTGGTACATTAACAGGAATTCTAACTCTGCATCCTTTTGATCATTGGGCACACGACCATTCTGTCCATCATGCGACAAGCAGCAACCTGGATAAACGCGGTACAGGCGATATTTGGGTACTGACAGTTGAGGAATATAAGAAAGCCTCAACTAAGACAAAAATAATGTACCGATTGTACAGAAATCCGTTTGTTATGTTTATTATTGGGCCGATTTACGTTTTTGGGATTGCCAATCGTTTTAATCGAAAAGGGGCAAAACGCAAAGAACGGATGAATACGTATGTAACGAACCTGGGGATCGTCACTTTGGCAGCACTTTTATGTTGGGCTGTTGGCTGGCAAAACTTCCTGCTAGTTCAGGTGTCGATTTTTATGATATCGGGCTCTCTCGGAATTTGGATGTTTTATATTCAGCATACGTTTGAGGATTCTTATTTTGAAGAAGATGAGCATTGGGAATATGTAAAAGCAGCAGTTGAAGGAAGCTCTTTTTATAAACTTCCAAAAGTCATGCAGTGGCTAACAGGCAATATCGGTTTTCATCATGTTCATCATTTAAGCCCGAGAGTCCCAAACTATAAGCTTGAAAAAGTGCATAACAACACTGAACCATTGCAAAACGTTCCGACCATTACACTGGTAACAAGCCTTAAGTCGTTAAAGTTCCGCCTATGGGATGAAGAAGGCAAAAAATTTGTTAGTTTTAGCCACTTAAAAAAAGCTTCTAAAAGCCAAGTATCGGCGCGGCTAACAACGGATTAAAATAAACTCCCCATAATCGCAGAATAAAAGTGCAGACTCGCGCAACGATGTTGTGCAGAGGTCAGCACTTTTTTAGTGGACTCCACAATGCGGTACAGCCGTATTTTCCGCAAAAAAATAACACCAAAGATGGTTAAACCCTTGGTATTATTGGGGTGCGGCCGAGAGAACTTGAACCTTTACGGGTTATTCATCCCACTGAGCCCTCAACATGGTAAATTCATATCACTGATTATGAAAGCTTATTTTCATTACATTTTACATCATCTCTAACGGTTTGTATGAATTGTGGTTAATAATTGGCGGCAAAAAACCCCCATACTTTCCCACATCTCCAAATCTCATTATAAAATGATTTCATATTCGTTCCCTCTCCTAAAACAATTAAAACTACAGAGACACTATCTTTCTCGGTAATTGAATTCACAAAAAATCTTTTTTATATCGAACTGCTAGATAGATTGCTGAAGCGAAGAATGCAATAGAATACTTAAATAAGAAGAAAACTTGCCACATATATTCTTTTGGGAAAAGCAAGTCGCAAAAAATTAGTGCACATAACGTACAGAGACTACCTTTTAAAGCGATTTGGTTTGTTCTTTCGTCAGTCTTACCCATTTTTTTAGTAAATACGAATGTCAGAATCAATCCGACTACAAGCAATACAAACCCACTGCCAATAAGAATATTCCAATTTCCCGGAGAATGTTCAGCCCAGGACTTTAAAGGAGAAAAAATTGCGTTGGTGATTGTATCTGTGATCGAATTCATTTTCATTTTTGATCATTTCCTTTCTCATAAGTAAAAATCTCGTTTACATCCACATTAAAAAATTCGGCAATTCGAAAAGCTAACAGCAGAGTCGGAACATAATTTCCTTTCTCCATTACAAAGATGGTTTGTTTGGAAACCCCGACTTTCTTTGCTAATTCTTGCTGAGACAATCTGGCAAGTACACGATATTCATAAACCTTATTTGAGATCGAATCACCAAAATCTTTCTTCATGACCATCACCTCTTGAACCAAATTATAAACTCACCTTATATAAAAGTAAAGTAAACTTATACAAAAATATAAAATACTTTTATGTTTATTAAGATTACTTTGATTTAATCATGGATCAGAATGCAGAAAGAACCTGACGAAATTCATGATTCCGTCAGGTTCGATCTAGTGTAATTTATATTTTTAAAAGAACACGGTTTTGATGGCGCATACAGAACAATGATTCTTGGTTATGACTCTGAGGCGCTGAAGTTGTAGAGCAAACAAAAGAATACAGAATCACTGATTATGTAAGAATATTTTCATTACACTTTCTAACTTCTCTTTACGTTAATAATTGGTGAGCAAAAAAACACCCTTACTTCATATTTCTCCAACTCTCATTATGTTCAAATGATCTAAGATTCGTTCCCTACCCCTTAAACTTCATATCTATTCCATGGTAATATTTAGATATAAACTTACTGAAAGGATTGGACAATGAAGGTATTTGAAGCTAAGTCTTTGTTATCTGAAGCTGAAAACCGAGCAAAAGATTATAAAGAATTGAAAAATCAAATGATTAAGCTAAGAAAAACATTTAAGGCTGTTGCCGATCTTGATGACAGTGAGTTCTCTGGCAAGGGAGCAAACAATATTAAAGCTTTTTATCACGATCATGTGGGTGTCACTGATCAATGGATTGATTTAATTGAAATGAAGATCGCTTTCCTTACTAGTATCTCCGGTGTTTTAGAAGATGCCAGCTTATCTGACGGATATATCGAGGAATCCTTCTTAGAACATGAACTAACAAACGCATATAAAAAATCAAAATCAATTATGTCTGAGCGGATGAAAGCAATGAAAGATATTCTGAATGATATCGATGACATTCTTACACTTGATTTATTTTCAACAGAGACTTTTAAAGATGAACTCTCTTCTGCCGAAAACAAACGGAAAAAGACTGTTGATAAAATAGGCGATGTGGATGAAAACTTAAAAACTGAATATGCGATAACTGAACCTAACGAACAATTCATTAAAGCAGACTTTCAAAAGTTACAGGAATCAACAGGTAAGGGCAAGAATGCTACACCCCTTCACTATAATGCCAAGGCATATCGTGAGAGCGATATACATAAGAAAAAAGGCGATATCGAAAAGCAATCTGAAGCATATTTAAAGATCAAAAAAGAGGAAGCTAACAAACGTGAGATAAAAGATTTGAAAAAGCAGCTTGTAAAGGTAACAGATCCAGACGAGTATTTAAAAATTGCGAAGAAAATAGGATACGAGAATTTGGAACCTGAGCAGCAAGTTTATTTCCGCCAACTCGAAGAACTCCAACAAAAAGCTGAAATTGGAAAAGGTATTGCAGTGGGAATGTATGAAGCAGGTAAAGATACAGTGATGGGTCTCTATCAACTTGCAAGACACCCGATTGAATCGCTTTCTGGAACTGTGAACGCAGCCTTACATCCAATCGATACTTATAAGATCATAGCAAAAGACATAGAAGACACATTTCAACGTGAAATGATTAATGGAGATAGCCACAGCAGAGCAAAATGGGTTTCCTATGTCGGCAGTACTGTTGTTCTTGCAATAGTTGGTCCGAAAGGCATTGATAAAGTGTCTAAAGTTGCAAAAGCCGGTTCAAAAGTTGCTGCACTTAAGACACTTGAAGTTTCAAAAACAGGAATAAAAAAAGGTATTGAATACGTTAAAATACCAAGTGTTTTTGAACAACAGTACGCAATGGCTGGTGGTTCAGGGACTTTTCCTTTTAACGTGCTTGATGGAGAGAATTATAAAAACTCTGCACTTGAAATATTTAAGAACTCGTCTACTGTACAAGGATTAAAGAAAGCTAAACCGCATGAAGTTGTAAACGAATTAAAAACTTTCCAAAGCAGAAAATACACTTTTGGAGGACAATCATTCCTCATTGATAAGCGAGGAATGAAGCATATTTTAGAGCGCCATCATCCTAATTTATGGGATGGTTCAATTAAGTCTCAACAATCTTTTCTCAATAAAGAGATGACTGTTAACGATGTTGCAGATGCGATAGAATCAATTATGAAACAAAACCGTGAAGAGTTAACAAAAAAAGGAACTAAATTTAGTTATCAAATTCGAGGAACATATGAGGGTCAAAAATTTGTTGTTGGCTTTCAAAAAGGAAGAGTAGGACAATTCTATCCAGAAAAATAGGAGAGGTAAAATGTTTTATATTGAATCATTAATTCTTAGGCCAAATAAGAAGATAAACGATCTTTCAATCTTAAAAAATAATATTGACGATTACTTTGTTCCACTTAGCAATATAGAGGGACTAAAGAACATAAAACCACAGTTAGACTCTTACTATTTATCTGGGGCGATTATTTTAAAATATGGTGAACAAGATTTGATTGATGTCACTATGTGGGACTTGGTTGATCAATTGTGGGCTTATTTTTTAAATCTAATTGAAGAAGCTATTGAAACAGGAAAAAGCGAAACTTATTTTCCAGATCAACCCCTTCTATTGAAAATGAAATCAATATCGAATGATATGTTGTTATTTGAAATTGACCAAAAACAAAAAGTATTACTACCGAAACTTGATTTTTTTGAATCACTCTTAAAGAATGCGAGAAGTTTCTTTGAAACTATGAATTTTGTTTTAGAAGGTAACTGTGATTATGAGTATGAACTTAATAAGATCGATGAATTGCAAACCAAAATTAAATGTATGTGAGGCTAAATGTGAATTACTCTAGAGTAAAAAAATTCTTTGATGAGAATAAAAAATATTCAATTCTTACTGGAGGTGTCATAGATAAACAAATAGATACCAAGAAGTTGTAACTCGTCCTCAAAAATTATTTCTTAGAGATAAGAGTTTTCATTACTTATTTTCAATTTTTAACATTGAACTTCCGAGAGGAGAAATCAAATGAATCCTTTATTGTTAGATGTGCCTTTACAATTGGAAACAGAAAGACTAATCCTTCGGGCACCACACCAAACAGGAGACGGGAAAATTGTAAACCAAGCAATTAGGGATTCCTTTAATGAATTAAAAGCGTGGTTGCCATTTGCTCAAAAACTTCCCACTGTTGAAGAAACAGAGATAAATTTAAGACTTGCCCATATAAATTTTCTAAAAAGAAAAAGTTTTCGTTTTCTTATTTTTAATAAAGATACCAAGGGCTATATTGGAATAACTAGCCTTCAGGGGATTGACTGGGACATACCTAAATGTGAAATTGGATACTGGGGAAATACCACATTTAGCGGGAATGGGTATATGGTAGAAGCAGTAAAGAAATTAGCTGACTTTGGGTTAAACAATATCAAATTTAGAAGAATTGAAATAAGGTGTGAATCGACAAACCTTAAAAGTCGTGCTATTCCAGAAAAACTTGGTTTTGTATTCGAAGGCACTTTAAGAAATGATGATTTATCCGCAGATGGAAGCAAGCTGACCGACACTTGTTTTTATTCCATAATAAAGTAACATTGTACCCTTAAAATAACGGAGGCGTTATTAAAACAAAAAAGGGCATAACATATTTTGTATGCTAATATACAATGCCCTTTTTATCTTATTAAACTATATACTTTTGCGGACAAATCAGACCACCTACTTAAAGTAAGTGGTCAGTTTTAGTCACAAAATACGTTCTGTTCAAAAGACACAAAAAATACCAAGGTACTCTAACCCTTGGTATCATTGATGCGGCCGAGAGGACTTGAACCTCCACGGGTTATTCACCCACTAGGCCCTCAACCTAGCGCGTCTGCCATTCCGCCACGACCGCGTGATCATTAAATTATGTTGTGCTGGTTTAGTAGGCTTTTAACCTAGTAAAACAGATTTGCATGCACTTTGTAAATAAAGTGCGGGTGAAGGGACTCGAACCCCCACGTCGTAAGACACTAGATCCTAAGTCTAGCGCGTCTGCCAATTCCGCCACACCCGCAAAAAGACAAATGGTGAGCCATGAAGGACTCGAACCTTCGACCCTCTGATTAAAAGTCAGATGCTCTACCAACTGAGCTAATGGCTCTTATTATTAGATTTCAAAAAAATAAAAATGGCTGGGCTAGCTGGATTCGAACCAACGCATGACGGAGTCAAAGTCCGTTGCCTTACCGCTTGGCTATAGCCCAACGAAATGGAATGACCCGTACGGGATTCGAACCCGTGTTACCGCCGTGAAAGGGCGGTGTCTTAACCGCTTGACCAACGGGCCGATGGTTGAGAACTTATATCGAAATCTTATGGCGGAGAAGGAGGGATTTGAACCCTCGCGCCGCTTACGCGACCTACACCCTTAGCAGGGGCGCCTCTTCAGCCACTTGAGTACTTCTCCAATATGGCTCCACAGGCAGGATTCGAACCTGCGACCGATCGGTTAACAGCCGATAGCTCTACCACTGAGCTACTGTGGAATAATGAGACAAGACTTATTATATCAGCCTTGATTTACAGTGTCAAGAGGTAAATGTTTTTATTTATCTCTCGTAACGACTTTTATAATGTAACATAGGCTTGCCACATTCGTCAACCTTTTTCACGAAAAAATTCTTTTTATTTTCCCGCGGCATTTTCCGCACCTGTATCTGTCAGGGTTCATGGCGCGCTTCTTTATATACTGTTGGCCGCAGGTCGTACAGATATACATATAAGTTTTTTTGTTTTCCGCTTTTTTCTTAAGGGGTGTACAGAACCTCGGCGCGTTGACTTGCTGCAAAAGCATTCTAAAATCTCTGTCTCTGTGCTTGTACCCTTTTCCTTCAAGGTGAAGATGATAATGGCAGAGCTCATGCTTGATGATGCCGATCAGCTCCTCCCTGCCGTGTTCAATCAGATATTTTCTGTTCAATTCAATGTTATGGGAGGTTAACAGGTACCTTCCGCCAGTGGTTTTAAGCCTGTCATTAAAAAGCGCCTGATGGCGGAACGGCTTTTTAAAATATGTTTCAGAAATGTCCTCTGTCAGCTTTTGAAGCTCTTTGTTATCCATGGTGCACCTCACTTAAAAAACATTGAACGGGACAATTCACCGTTCGCATACAATATGGTAATCACCGTCCCTCTTATGATAAAAGCTGAGGAGGAATGAGCCTATGCCAAATTGGCTTAAAAAGCAGATGCAAAAAGCGTTCCTTGAAAAAGATAATTACCAAATTAAACTGCTGAATCAATGCTGGTATTTCTATAGGAAAAAACACTGCTCGTAAGCAGTGCTTTTATTTTACCATAGACAGCGATACTCTGCCTTTTTGTACATCTACACCGTCAACCCAAACTGTCACGATATCGCCGACAGATACGACATCAAGAGGATGCTTGACGAATTGATTGCTCAGTTTTGAGATATGCACAAGCCCGTCTTGTTTGACTCCAATATCAACAAACGCTCCGAAGTCCACTACATTGCGCACGGTGCCCTGCAGTTCCATTCCCTCTTTCAAATCTTCCAGCTGAAGGACGTCTGTTTTCAGCAAAGGCTTAGGCACCTCATCGCGCGGATCGCGTTCCGGCCTTGTCAGCTGTTCACAAATGTCTTTCAGAGTGATTTCGCCGATTCCCAGCTCTTTTGCCGTTTCAGAAAGCGCCAGCTGATTGATTTTGTCCTTCAATTCCGCCGTGCTGATATGTTCTGTTGAAAGTCCGAGTTTTTTCAAAAGCGCTTTTGTTTCTTTATAGCTTTCCGGGTGAATGCCTGTTCTATCCAAAGGCTCTGTCCCTTCCTGCACTCTTAAGAAACCGATACATTGCTCATAGGTTTTCGCACCGAGCCTTGGGATGTCCTTCAGTTCTTTTCGATTTGAAAACTTTCCGATTTCCTCACGTTTTTTGACAACGTTGCCTGCTACAGACTTCGATAATCCTGCTACATATTGAAGCAGCGCGGCGGAGGCTGTGTTGACGTTTACTCCAACCTGGTTTACGACCGTTTCGACGACAAACCGCAGAGATTCATTTAAGCGTTTTTGGCTGACGTCATGCTGATACTGTCCGACACCAACAGACTTCGGATCGATCTTAACGAGCTCCGCGAGCGGGTCTTGAAGTCTTCGTGCAATAGATACGGCACTGCGCTCTTCAACCTTAAGGTCAGGGAATTCTTCTCTGGCAAGCTCAGAAGCCGAATAGACGCTTGCTCCCGCTTCATTGACGATCACATAATAAATTTTGCGCGGCATGTCTTTGAGTACATTGACGATGAATTGTTCTGTTTCTCTGGATGCTGTGCCGTTTCCGATCGCCACCATCTCAACTTGATACTGCTCAAGAATCTTTTTCACTTTTTCATGGGCTTCTTTTGTTTTGTTGACTGGCGCATGCGGATAGATCACATCAATTTTCAAGACTTTTCCAGTCTCATCTGACACAGCGAGCTTACAGCCGGTTCGAAAGGCTGGGTCAACACCGAGAACGGTTTTGCCTTTCATCGGCGGCTGCAAAAGAAGTTTTCTCAAGTTCTCTGAGAAAATATGAATCGCCTGTTCATCAGCTTTTTCTGAGAGCTCTTTCCTGATTTCACGCTCGATTGCCGGCTGGATCAGCCTTTTATAGCTGTCATCAATTGTCTCCTGCAAAATCTCTCTTACGGATGTTGAGCGATTTTTGATGACTTGTTTTTCTAAATACGCCTTAATGTGATCCGCAGGCGGTTCGATCGCTACCTTTAAAATGTCTTCTTTTTCGCCGCGGTTCATTGCCAGCACCCTATGCGGAACAACTTTTGCAATTGGCTCTTCATACTCGTAATACATTTCATACACATTTTTCTCATCGGTGTCTGCCGACTTTCCGGCTGCGGACTTAATAGTTCCTCTTTTGAAAGTTTCCTGGCGAATCCACTTTCTGAAGGTCGGCTCGTCTGAGATTTGTTCCGCAATAATGTGCTTGGCGCCTTCAATCGCTTCTTCTCGTGTGAACACTTCTTTTTCTTCGCTGATGTATTGGTCTGCAGTTGCTGCCAGACGATCATCTTGGGGAAGTGTCAGGATATAGTCGGCAAGCGGCTCAAGGCCTTTGCTTTTGGCGACTGTCGCCTTTGTTTTACGCTTTTGCTTATAAGGGCGGTAAAGGTCTTCCACTTCCTGAAGCTTCACCGATTGCTCGATTTTACGTTTTAGATCATCTGTCAGTTTATCCTGCTCTGCAATCAGCCTGATGACTTCTTCTTTTCGCTGATTCAGGTTTTGTATGTATTGCCAGCGTTCAGAAATCGTCTGAATCTGAACCTCATCCATTGAACCCGTCTGCTCTTTTCGATACCGGGCAATAAACGGGACTGTATTGCCGTCCTCAAGCAGGCGGATGACACTTTCAACGTGTTTTTGTGATAAACCTATTTCTTTCGCAATTTGCTGTTTTAAAAGGGCTGACATTTCCATGTAACCAAAGCCTCCAATTTTGTCGTTCTTTCTCTAGTGTATCAAAAACCGAAAAAAACACATAAAAAAAAGAAGCCGGTATTTCAGCTTCTTCTTGTTCTTATTCTCTTAGGACAGCTGTCCGAGAATATAGGTCAAGTCATCTTTTCTCGATGTCGTATACATTTTCAGCGAATTCGATATTTCTTCTACCGATTGGCCTTTTTTCAAATGGGAGCGGATATCAGGTACGTTGAGTCCATCTGTATGTATAATGAACTTTGAACCCTTTTCATAGGTGGCGGTGTGCGTTTTGTATTTTTGCGGCTTGCCTGATAAATAGCCCGAAATCGGCAGAGGATAAAAGCTTTCACCAGACGGGGAATGCAGAATAAACCGTACATTTCCGACAGAGCAGTACGTAAACTGCCTTTGCTCAAAATTGATTTTCAGGATAGATGCTGTAGCGCCTCTTTTGTTTTTCATCGCCTGATTACAGCGTTCGATAATGCTTTCTACGTCTTCACTCGCATAGTTTTCCACTAAGTCTTTGATGGCTGCAGAGGATTCGTTAGCAAGTGATCCACTTCCCAGTCCGTCAGCAACCGCGCAAATTAACTCCTTATCATCAGCTTTCATAAAAAAGCTGTCACCGCAAATCGATTTCCCTTCTTTATTCAGTTGATATACTAGAGTTTGAATATGCTCGTTTTCTTCAACCTGGATCATTACATTAACTCCATCGAGGGATCTTCAATCAAGGCCTCTCTGAGCTTCTTCACAGCTTTGCGTTGCAAGCGCGAGACGTGCATTTGAGATATACCGAGAATGTCCCCAGTTTCTTTTTGGCTTTTGTTTTGAATATACGTAAGGTCTATGATTTGTTTTTCACGATCTGAAAGGACATGAAGCACGCTTTGCAGCATCAATTGCTGGTTGACCCGCTCATATCCGTCCTCCTGTGATCCGACGATATCAAGAATCGTGACGGTGCTTCCGTCCGAATCCGCTTCAATGCTGTGGTCAACGGATAAGGCTTGATAGCTTTTGCCCATTTCCATCGTTTCAAGAACCTCTTCTTCAGAAACATCGAGGAATTCGGCAATCTCTTCGACTTTCGGCGATCTTTGTGTTTCAGTGGTCAGCTGATCAACCGCCATTTTGATTCTTGGACCCAGTTCTTTAATTCGTCTCGGCACATGAACGCTCCATGTTTTATCTCTGAGGAAACGTTTAATTTCACCGATGATTGTCGGAATTGCAAAAGCTTCAAACGATTTGCCGACAACAGGATCGTATCGCTTAATCGCGCCTAGCAGCCCGATCATGCCGACCTGGCGGAGATCCTCGTGGAAGCTTTTGCCTTTTGAATATTTTTTCGCAAGCATGTCAACCAGATTTGTATACACCCGCACAAGCGTTTCCTGCGCCTGTTCATCTTGCTTTGTTTGGTAATCGCTTATGAGCCGATCGACTTCATCTTTAGTTAGTTTCGTAGTTTTTGATGGTTGTGTCATGATCAACTCGCTCCCCATTTAAATACTTTGTCATCGCTACGGTGACGCCGGAGTGGTTTTGCACTCTGACTTCATCCATGAGCGTTTCCATTAAATATAGACCGAGCCCTCCTTCTGATAATTGATCAACTGTGTGCGAAGGTGTGTACGGCCCTAAATCCTGCTGCTTTTGATCAAAGTCAAAGCTGTCTCCTTCATCCGCCACAATAACCTCTAAACGGTCTTCAAACACACCGAATCGTATTGACACTTCCCCATTTTTATCTTCTTTGTAAGCGTGCTGAACCGCATTTGTGCACGCCTCACTGACTGCGATTTTCAAGTCTTCAATTTCATCGTACGTATAGCCCATTCTGCTTGCGACCCCTGACAGCGTCAGTCTTATAATTCCCACATATTCAGGTTGGGCCGGCACTTTCATTTCGATGTAATCAGCATTATTCTTCATTGCACTCCACCTTCTGACTTTGCAGAAATATCAATGATGTCCTTCAAGCCTGTAATGTCAAACAGTCGGATCAGCCGTTCAGAAAGATTTTCAAGTTTCAGCGAACCGCCTTGTTTTTTCACCATTTTAAAGGTCCCTACAAAAACGCCCAATCCGGTACTGTCCATGTAGCTGACATCTTTCAGGCAAATTCTTAAGTCAGCTCCTTGTTCTGCCAGAGGAACGAGCTTCTCTCTAAGCACCGGTGCTGAGTATACATCAATTTCTCCTGCAATGTTTACATGTATATCATTCTCGTTTTGCTTCACATCAACATTTATATTCATTCGTATCACCTCAAATTTTCCTTCAAATCACTAGTTGCTTTATACCCTCGTCTGACAGACGTTAAACCTTTCTCCGCAAAACAATTAACGTAAAATCATCGTGAAGCTGAAAATCCTGCAATTTGAGGAGGCTGTCATAAATGTTTTTGACCATTTCCTGCGCGGAGGAACACATATGTTCCTCAATGAGCTTCTGCAGATCAGGACGCTCCAAGAAACCGTTTTCCGTTCTGCATTCTGTGACGCCGTCAGAAAATAAAACAATCATATCGCCCTTTTCCAGATGCTGATCGAATTGTTTGTAGTCATAGTCCTGCGAGATGCCGAGAACGAGTCCTTTGGCCTCTAAATCGTAAAACGTGTTGTCTTTTTGAGAATAATAGAATCCCGGTTCATGTCCCGCTGAAGCATATGTAAATTGATGCTTGTCCATATTGTAATTCGCATAAAACATCGTAATAAACATACTGGCATCAACGTTTTGTTCAACAACACGATTCAAATTTTTCAGCACTTGAGAAGGGTGTATGCCCGTTTCCGGCAAAGAGTCCATCGCGTATTTAATCATGGACATGCATAAAGCCGCTGGAATGCCTTTTCCGATCACGTCCGCGATTGCGATATTGATGGATTCCTTGTCTTTGACAAAGTGGTAGTAATCACCGCTCATCTGTTTAGCGGGAACACTGATGGCGCCGATATCCAGCGCTTCCTCCTGAGGAACTTTAGTTCCGAGAAGCGTCTGTTGGACATTTGCCGCGATTTCAATTTCTGATTTGATTTCCTGCTGTATCCCTCTAAGGGTTTGATGCTCCTGATAAGCCATTCCATAGCCAATCATGACTTCAATTAAAAAATCCAGCGAATGAAACACATCTTCCGGGAGACTTGGATACAGCTCCTTCAGCACTTTTCTGTGAATGCTGATGATTTCTTCCGGAGGAATTTGGTGTTCGATTGTTTTTCGGCTGAATTTTTGGGCTTGATATAAAGATGTTTCTGTTAATTCGGCTATATATCGACTAAGCAGCTGATGATACCGCTGCTCAATAACCTCCCTAAAATCCACGTTCTTACCTCCTACCGAAGCCATTTGATGGCTTGTATCTCTGTTCCTTCCCCCGATACGGAATTTAAGCTGAATTCATCCATCAGCCTTTTGACCCCGGGAAGTCCCGCACCAAGTCCTCCAGACGTTGAAAACCCGTCTTCCATGACTTTTCGGATATCAGGAATTCCCGGCCCTTGGTCTTCCGCTATAATTTTCAGGCCTTTTTTTCCTCTGTCTGCGACCTGTTCAATTCCAATCTGCCCTTTGCCGGCATATAAATAAATATTCCTGGCTAATTCTGAAATAGCTGTTGTAATTCTAGCCTGGTCTACCGTGCCGAAACCCAGTTCTTTCGCAACGTTTCGTCCCAGCTGTCTGGCGGCCACAATATCCCATTCTGTCATGATTCTTACACAGGATTGGTCGTTCATTCGCTATTCCCCCAATTCCCGCTTCAATGTCTCAAGCCCCTGCTCTAAGTCGAGCGCAGTTTCGATTTCCTCAAGTGCGATTCCAAGTTCAATCAGCGTCACTGCCACAGCGGGCTGAATGCCGGTCAAGACGACTTTAGCCCCCATTAACTTAGACATTGTAATGACGTCGCCCAGCACTTTCGCGATAAATGAATCAATCATATCCACAGATGTCAGGTCAATGACGACTCCGTTAGCACCTGTTTCGTATATTTTATTTAATAAGTCTTCTTGAAAAGTTAAAGCTGTCTGGTCATCAAGTTCCCATTGAATGGATACTAATAAGCAATTATACAGTTTCAAGATCGGGATTTTCGGATGTCTCAAAATGTTATTCCCCCAATGAAACGATTTTTCGATCCGTCATTTCCAATGCTGTTTGAATTCCTTTTTGCAGGGTATTCTTAGTTATAACTTGGGATAAATCAATCCCCAGGTTGACGATTGTTTGAGCAATTTCCGGACGGATTCCGGCCAGCAGGCATTTTGCTCCGACAAGCCTTACAGCTTCTGATGCCTGAATAATATGATGGGCAACCATCGTATCGACGACAGGGACACCTGTAATGTCAATCAGCACGACTTGGGAACGGTGTTTGACGACGCCATTAAGAAGGTTTTCCATAATTCGTTTCGCGCGTTCGGTATCAATTGTTCCGACAAGAGGCATCACAGTGATATTTTCAAACACCGGGATAAGCGGCGCAGACAGCTCTTGCAGCGCGATTTTTTGCAGGGATACTGTTTTTTCCCATGAGATTGAGTATTGATTAAAAATTTCTGTGTTAATCGGGCTGAAAAAGCGGTCAATCTGCCAGATTAATTCCGTGCTCTCTTGATCTGGCAATCTCTTATCATTCATTTTCGTGTAGAGACGCTTCCAGAATTCAGCAAGCGCAGTAGCCAAAAACTTCATAGACAGTCCGATTTGGACCGCTCGAAGCGCCAGTTCGCTGATTTGGCTTTCAGCAGCGTTTTCGTCCTTAACAGACAGCAGCAGAATGTCGATATATTCTTTAGATATATTTTCATACACTTGGTCAGTCAGCTGATAGGATTCTTGCTCGCTTAATTCTTTTAGTGTGTCAGTCCACAGTTGGAGCAGTTCATTTTGATTTTCGGCAATGAACTGGTATACAGTCTGATTCGACATCAAATTCGCTTACCTCCCAATAAAAAACAACATATTTTTTTCGTTATTTCACTATTATATCGTTTATGTTTTTTGAAAACAAAAAAAGTTGCTCTATTTGAGCAACCTGCAAATATGTCTAAAAATCAATGAGTGCCAAACTGATTTGTAAGGCTTCATCAACCTTATCCATCATTTCATCATCCAGATGAGTAATCTTATCCGTTAACCTTTGCTTGTCAATCGTCCGAATTTGCTCCAGCAAAATAACGGAATCTCTTTCAAAACCGTAGCGTTTTGCATCGATTTCGACGTGGGTTGGTAATTTCGCTTTCTGTATTTGTGCTGTTATGGCTGCAACAATAGCAGTTGGGCTGAAGCGATTTCCGATGTCATTTTGGATCACTAAAACCGGGCGCACCCCGCCTTGCTCTGAGCCAACAACAGGAGATAAATCAGCAAAATAAACATCGCCGCGTTTCACAATCAAATGATTATCCTCCGCTGACTAAGCGCTCAACTGTCGTTTCAGCCTCGCACTCCGCAAAGTGAGCCTCAGAAGAAATATTCAGGTTGATTTTCGCCATTTCCATATAGCCGCGTCTCATCAAATCACGGTTGTGACGAGTTGTTCGTTCGCTGACATACGCTCTCACTGCTTGTGATATCAGTTCGTTTCTGCTTCGTTTCTCCCGCATCGCTACACCATCCAATTCAGCTACTAGGTTTTCGGGCAAGCTGATTTTCATTTCGGTTCTTGCGCTGGATTCAGACAAAAAACATACACCTCCACCAAACTTACGGATACGACTCTTTTATCCATCCAGTGATAATGATACCATTATTCACTCTTCAAGCAAAGCTGTTTTATGAATTCTCCATTTAGGTAAGTTAATTGCTTGTATTTACCTGCAATAAAGGATTTCTTACTTCCATTATACTCCCATTTTCCAAAAACATACGGGGAACACGGGAACTTATTGTACAGGCCACCTCATAGTTAATGGTTTCGAGCCTTCCTGCAATCTCATCCATGGAAATATATTCATCCCCCTGCCGGCCTATTAATGTGACTTTTGTGCCCGGCGGATATTCCTGATCCAGCTCCACCATAAATTGGTCCATGCAAATTCGGCCGGCAATTTTCAAGCGTTTTCCCTTCACAAGGATGTCAGTCCCTTTCAATTTTCGGAGCCAGCCGTCCGCATAGCCTACAGGCACCGTCCCGATCCATGTGTCTTTTTCCGCTGTGTACTCGGCTCCGTAGCTGACGCTCTCGCCTTTTCTGATCAGTTTGACATGCGACAGCGTCGAATGCAGGGTAAATGCCGGACGCAGCTGAAACGGTATCTCGTCCGAAATGTCAGCAGACGGGCGAAGGCCATACATGCCGATGCCGAATCTGACTGCATTAAAAAAGCCTTTTTTCAGCCGGAGTCCGGCGGCGCTGTTCGCGCAGTGGACCATCAGATTCTTTAACGGCAGCGGAGCAATCAGCTCTTTAAAACGCTCAAACTGCATTAAGAAATAGCCTCTTTCTTTTTCATCCGCTGTCGCAAAATGGGTAAATACCCCTTTGCACTTTAAACGAGGGTTGCGGTCAAGAATGGCCATCACGTTCTGAACTTCTTCCTCTGTTTTTACACCAAGCCTGTTCATCCCCGTATCGACCTTCAGATGAAAATGAAGAGAACCTTTTTTTGTGTGGCGGGCTGCCTCCTGAAGCCATTCAACAGAATAACCTGTTAAGGTCACGTCATACTCAGCAGCGATTGCCACATACTCTGGGGGAACCGCGCCAAGCACCAATATAGGCGCCTTCAATCCCTTTTTGCGCAGTGAAATCGCTTCATCCAAAATGGCCACGGCCAAGCATGAAGCACCTGCGTCAAGAGCAGCCTTTGCTGTTTCTGCATCACCATGCCCGTAGGCGTTTGCTTTCACAACTGCCATCAGGTGGACATGTTCACCGATATGTTTTTTCATATTGCTGACATTTTCCTTTATCGCGGACAAGTCAATTTCCGCCCACGTATCTCTGTAAAAAGGTTTTGTGCTCATTACGACACTTCCTAGCTTTTATTCAATATCATTTACATATCATACTAAAATTAAAGGCTAAAGGGAAACGATGTCTAACGAAAAAAAGGCCAAATCATGTTTGGCCTTTGTTGTTATTTCGATGATTGTCCCTGCATGCTTTTCGCTACTGTCACCATTTCCTCTTTAGAAAGATCTTTAGAAGAGAGAAGGTAATCTACACCTTCATATGTCCATGACAATGATGCATCCGACAAGGCGCCGATGGTGTAGCCGAGATTTACCGGTTCGCCGTTCAGCGTAACGGAGGAGGAAGCCTTGGCAATCTGGGCTTTTTCCTGAATTAACGTAAATGACTTTTCTCCTCCGTACGTCATGATGATGCGCTTCCCGTCTTCAGTAGATATATCTTTTTCTTCAAGCAGCTTGACGCCAAGCGGCAGTTCCAGCGGCGTTTTGACCGCGAATGTATCGGAAGGCTTTGCGCTTGTGGCAACATCCATTTGAGAAAGGGTCATATTTTTCTTTTCGTCAAATGATTCTTTATCAAATTGTTTATTAAATTCAAAGCTGCTGAATTCTACTTTGACCATCACTTTCCGGTCAGTATCCATCACTTTGACAGATGACGGGCTCATATCTTTTTTGTTAAATGTGATTTCTTGCGTGGGCAGCATTTTGTTATGCTGATAGTTTGTTTTTGTTTCAAATACGTATTTCTTTTCTTTCGCTGTGAAAACTGCATCCGAATCGTTTTGAACATCCTTTACGAGCGATTCAAACAGATAAACCTGGCTGCTGTTGTTCGGCCAATCGCTTTGAAATCTGAAGCTCTTATTTAAAGACGGCGTGAGAACGAATACTCCGTTTTCATTTCGTAAAATGACTTGGTTTTGGTCCTTTTTCGGATTTTCTAAATAAACCCTGTACAGAGACGGCTTTTTGTGCCAGATTTCCACATTGTATACTTGAGGCTCACTCCCTGTCTCGATGGTCATTTTCGCTTTTGCTTTGTACGAGGTGTATTCTTTCGCCTTTTCATCTAACCCGGCCACAATATCTTGCTGTGTTTTTTGCCCGCAGGCAGAAAGAATAAGAACAGCAAGCAGTCCCGTTAAAAGCAAAACAAAGCTTTTTCTCACCTTTTTCAACCCCTTTTTCTCAATTGATGTAAAAGGAAGAAATCGCTTGTTTGACTTTAACGGTACGCTCGGTACACGTTTAGGCAGAACAGATGCGTACCATAAAAGCCTCAAACAACTTGTCTCCCTTAATGCACTATCAAATATATGAGTGGGGTTTCCCTAATATGCAGACTAGCTTGACAACCTTTCAATCACAACCTGCGCGGCAGCGTATTCTTTTGTATGAGTGATCGATACGTGAACGGCAGCCTGGCTCAGTTTCGTGCAAATGATATAGGGCTTGCCATTTTGGTCTTTCCTAATTTCAATGTCCTGAAAGCTGAGCTGCCTCCCAATGCCGGTGCCAAATGCTTTCGAGAACGCTTCTTTTGCCGCGAATCTGCCCGCGAGAAATTCAATTTTTCTTTTCTCTGAAAGCTCATAGTATTGGTCAAGCTCGCTTCGCGTCAAAATCCGCTCGGCAAACCTTTTCTGGCGCCCAGCCATAGAGGCGATGCGTTTAAGCTCGGTAATGTCCAGCCCAATGCCGTAAATCATGTATGATAACCTCCTTTGCGTACGTACTATTTAAATGGTTTGTCTCATAAACGTGTTACTATAGATATACCAAAATGAAGAAAAGGGGCTCGGAATGTTTATACGAACTGAAAATTTTCAAACATTTATCAGGCTTTACCCCGTTGTCACCTTTATATTGGCTTTGCAAGCTGTTCTCTGGCTGTTTTTTTCACTTCCTGCCCATTCAGTCGTGTTATGGAGGGATACCGTCACAGGCTATAATCTAGGTGTCGCAAACGGTGAATGGTGGCGGCTGATCACACCGATTTTGCTGCACGCCGGTTTCACACATCTGCTGTTTAATTCCATGTCCATCTTTTTATTTGCCCCGGCTTTGGAACGCATGCTGGGAAAAGCGCGTTTCCTTCTTGTATACGCCGGCTCCGGCATCATCGGCAATATCGGCACTTATGTTACAGAGCCGCTTGATTACGTGCATGTCGGTGCTTCAGGCGCAATTTTCGGGCTATTCGGCGTGTACCTGTTTATGGTTCTTTTTCGCAATGAGCTAATAGGGCAGGAGCATTCCAAAATGATCATCACACTGCTCGCATTTGCCGTTCTCATGTCGTTTATCAACTCCAATATTAACATGATGGCCCATTTGTTTGGACTATGCGGCGGGTTTCTTCTTTCGTTTTTATGCGTGCAAAAAAAAGAGCGGCGGTATTAACCGCCGCTTCAGATTGATGACAAAATCCTAAAAATGGTTTTCATTTTAGGATTTTGTCATCTTTTCAGCGTGATTGAAAACCCTTGAAGTCTAGGAAGGACGAGCATAGGAGCGGAGCGAATGTTCTAATTCGTGAGCACCGAAGCGCAGTCCTGACAACGAATGCGAGGGTTTGCCGACACGCTGGAGCGGCGGTATTAACCGTCCGCTTTTTCATATGAGTACCACTTTAAAATGAAGGCTGCATCCTCTTCACCTACATCCCTCACCGTTAATTCTTCCATATGGCTCGATGATTTCACCGAAGTAGAAATGGTATACAAGCGGCCTTTCTTTTGGAAATAGGATTGGCTGAACTTGCAGACCTGCATTCGTTTTTTCAGTACAATGGCGGTTGTTCTGCCTATAAATCTAGACGTCAGCTGAAGACGGTCCCCGTTGATCGTCCATGCAGCCTCTTTATACGCGAGATAGCCGAAGAACAATTCTATCGGCAGCAGGATGGCTGACAGATAGCCCCATGGCTGAAAGAAGATACATAACGGGATGATCAAAAAGAGTGAAAAAATGACAGAACGGAACAAATAGCGTTTCAACGCGCGCCGCGGCAGGCGGCGGCAGTTTTCTTCCAGCGTGTATTCCGGCGTAAATGTTCGGAGCATGTGCGGAAGCTTTTTTTTATGAATCATTGGAAAGAGAATGGTCAAAGCGCCTTCTTCTTTTTCCCGGTCGCCGCCTCCTGCGCTGACGATGGACACCGTTACAAAGCCGAAAAGCTGGCGAATGATATTTTCTTTGATTTTAATGGCTTGTATTTTTCGCAATGGAATCGTGACTTGATGTTTTTCAATAATTCCCCTTGAAATCACCAGTTCCTGCTCTTTTTTTATGATTTGAAAGTTCGCGTATCTAAACATCATGCCCGCGATGCTGAAAATCCAGGCGATAAATAAACCGATAAAAATCAGTACCGCGTAAATACCGATGCTGGCGTGCTGAAGGAAGGAAAACTTATCGAATAACCAATCCATTGGCAGCACTTCATCAAGCTGGGAAATAAGTGCAAATACAGCGGAGATAATGACTCCGATTCCGCCGGAGGTAGAAGCGGCCATGAGCAATTCTTTCGCGTTCATGCGATAGTGCTCTTGCACCTCAACGGCCGGAACCAACTCCTCTTCAGCTTCAAGCCGTTCTTCATCAAGTTCATTTTCTCGTCTTTGCGCTTTTTTCTTAAAGACAGCTTCTTTGATGCGTTCCGCTTCTTCAACAGAAATAGCAGAAAGAACGGCTTCTGCCTCCTTGCCTCCGCCTGCTGTTTCAATTTGCAGCTTCACAAGCTTAAAGATTTGCTGGACAAGGCCTGCGCTCGTATTCATCGTTTGAATCCGATCAATCGATATGTATCGCTTTTTCGTAACAAATAAGCCTTCTTCGATTCTAAATTCATCATCTTCAATTCGATAGGTAAACCTTCTCCATTTGATAATGCTTGCCGCTACAAGCCAGATGAATAGCACACCGAGCGCAATGGCTCCGTAAAAACGGACAGTATGGTTTGAATTGACAATATACACAAAAAAGAATGGCAGAATGATATTTTTTATCGTTTGAATAATGGTATGGCATAAATTCAAAATGACTGCTGCCGGGTGCAGGCGTTTCGGTTCAGACATCATCGTCAGTCACCCTCGCCAGACGGGAAATGGAGTCTCTCAGCCGATCCGCTTCCTCCATCTCTAAAGCGGGGATCGAATGAACGGTCGCGGCCGTGGAAATTTTCACCGTTGCCAGGTTGTATTTTTTTAATAATGGCCCTTGTGACGTATCGACGTGCTGAACTCTGACCATCGGAACAATCACACGTGTTACCACAAAAATACCTGACTGAATATCTATTTCATGTTCATGGACTTCATATCGCCACACCTTATGACGGACCTTCGGAATGATAAAGACCGTCACAATCGATCCCAGCAGCCAAACTGCGCCGAGCACGCCGCTGATCCAGTACGGCCAATGAAAATAATAGCTTAACACTGCAACTGCAATGACAATAAGTAAGCAAACAGCGGATATGATGATCTCTTGAAGTCGCCAAACCTTTAATCCGTCTGGACTGATTTGGTTTTTTGGCTGCTCTCTCAAAAATACCTACCTCCCTTTTTTTCGTCGTTATTTATACGTCTCTTTTACAGAAAGGTTTCATTCTTAAGCATACAGAGAAAAATGACTTCCGTCAGCTGAAAGTTTGCTGAATAACAAATCGCGAACATAAAAAAGCCCAAAACATCATGTTTTGGGCTCTGAATCGATCAAATTAGTAAGATTTTTTCTGGCGTCTGTCACCTGAAGAACGGCGATCGTTTGAACGCTTTTTGTCATAGGAAGAACGGTTGTTGCTTTTCCCTTTTCCGCCGCGGTAGCCGCCGCCTTGTCCGTCTCTGCGTTTAGAAGAGCGCTGGTTCTTGTAGCGTTTGCTGACCATCGGCGCTTCGTCTGTTAAGCGAACCGGTGTGTCGTCTGGCTCTTTTGTAGCCATTTTGATAGCCGCCGCAACCACTGTTACTGCATCATGATCTTCAAGCAGCTCAGCTGCCGCTGTCATGTAGAAGTTCAGGTTGTTTTCACTGATTGTTGTGCGAAGACGTTCAACAGTAACCTGCTGCTGGCCTTCTAACGCTTCATCAAGTGTAGGCTCCTTCATGCGGTCCATTTTGCGTTTTGTTGTTTGTTCAATTGCGCGAAGCATGCTTTTCTCACGCGGTGTAATGAACGTCATCGCCATACCTGTTTTTCCTGCACGGCCCGTTCTTCCGATACGGTGAACGTAGCTTTCAGGATCTTGAGGCACGTCGAAGTTGTATACGTGTGTAACACCTGAGATATCAAGTCCGCGAGCGGCAACATCAGTTGCGACTAGAACTTCGATTGCGCCTTCTTTAAATTTACGAAGCGCAACCATACGTTTCGCCTGCGTTAAGTCACCGTGAATTCCTTCAGCTGCATATCCGCGAAGGTTCAGGGCTTCAGCCAGCTCATCGACACGGCGTTTTGTACGTCCGAATACGATCGCAAGCTCAGGAGACTGAATGTCAAGAAGACGAGTCAGTGTATCGAATTTTTTGCGTTCTTGCACTTCCAAATAGAACTGCTGAATGTTAGAAACCGTCATTTCTTTCGCTTTTACTTTTACGTGTTCCGGCTCAGTCATGAAGCGCTCTGCAATGCGTTTGATCGGCGCAGGCATTGTGGCAGAGAACAGAAGTGTCTGATGCTCGCTTGGCACGTTTGAAAGGATAGATTCAATATCGTCAATGAATCCCATGTTCAGCATTTCATCCGCTTCATCCATTACAACGGTATTTACGTTGTTTAAACGAATGGTGCGGCGGTTGATGTGGTCAAGAAGACGGCCAGGTGTTCCGACAATAATATTCGGATTCTTCTTTAACGCCCGGATTTGCCGTCCAATATCCTGTCCGCCGTAAATAGGAAGAACCTTCGCACGTTTATCTTGTCCGATTTTATACAATTCTTCAGATACTTGAATGGCTAATTCACGGGTTGGCGCGATTACGATTGCTTGAATATTAGGAGACTCGGGGTTAATTTTTTCAACAAGGGGTATACCAAACGCAGCTGTTTTACCTGTACCTGTTTGCGCTTGTCCAATGACGTCTTTATTTGAAAGTCCGAGCGGTATCGTTTGTGCCTGAATCGGTGTTGCTTCTTCAAATCCCATACGATTAATTGCTTTCATGAGATCAGAACTTAAATTAAAATCTTGAAACGTTATAGTCAAATTATTCAAACTCCTTCTAATTGCTGTTTCAGTAATGTCGTGATTTACCACTTATAAAACTGCCCTTTAGACAAGAAGGACAGGATCCATCCGTATACAAAGCCCGAATTACTTTAAGTTTTATCTTACCATTACACTATTTGTTTTTCAATAAGATGAGAAGCAGATCGGCATCTCGAATATGCCGGCTGCTGCTCCATCCGCTCCCAAGAATCCAGCGGAGAACTTCGGGTCACGATGAAAAGTCCGGACGAATATGTTCGTATCGCGAAATAACCTATATATATTGTATCATAGCCGCAGCCGGCCAGATATACATAATTTTCGGCCGGCATACATTAGTGTTTGCACATCATGTTATTTTATGATGCAATATGCGTTTTTTCGCAAAATATTTTCTTACGAAAGCGGGCTCTCTATTAAATCTTTAACGATTTCTTCAAGCTTCATACCTCTGGACGCTTTGAATAAAATCAAATCGCCTTTTAATGCGTTTTCCTTCACAGCTTGGAGGAGATCTTTTTTCTCAGTGTAATGGCTGACGCGGTCTTTCTCAAAGTGTTTCAGGGCGCCTTCCGCGATAAAAGCTCCCAGTTTTCCGTACGTAAAGACGCGGTCAATTTTATCAGGGCTGATCACAGCGCCGCACTCTTTATGGAACGTTTCTTCAAGATCGCCGAGTTCAAGCATATCACCGAGCACGAGCATTTTTTTGCCGTAGCCTTCGAGGCTTTCTGTCAATTGAATTGCAGCTTTCATGGAAGTCGGGCTCGCATTATAAGCGTCATTGATTATCGAAAGGCCGCTTTCTGTTTTGATGAGTTCAAGTCTCATCCCGGTTACCTTTAGACCGCTCAGTCCTTTTGCCGCATCCTCAGGCGCGATGCCAAAATAAGTCCCTGCAGCAATCGCTGCCATGGCGTTCATCACATTGTGCTTGCCGAGTATCGGAATAAAAAACGTTTTTTCTATCCCTTTGATTGTAAAATGGGTTCCTTCCTCACTCTGGCTGACATCCTGAAGCTGATAATCATTATGCGCTCCCGTCCCGTACGTTTTCGTCTGGCAGCTGTATGCATTTTGAAGTAGCGGTTCGTCCCCGATATAAATCAGCACTCCGTCTTCTTTAAGCCCGTTAATGATTTCAAGCTTCGCCTCTGCGATGCCCTCTCTAGAGCCGAGGTCTTGCATATGCGATTCGCCGATATTCGTAATCACTGCCGCATCCGGGTTTGCCAGGCGGCTCAAGAGGTCAATTTCTCCTTTGGCGCTCATTCCCATCTCCAATACGGCGATCTCCGTATTTTCAGGCATCGCTAAAACTGTCAGCGGCAAACCGATATGATTATTGAAGTTTCCTCCTGTTTTGTGGACACGGTACTTGGTTCCCAGTACAGCGTGAATCATATCTTTTGTTGTCGTTTTGCCATTGCTTCCGGTTACTCCGATGACACGCGTGCCAAGCTCCTGCAAATAGGCTTTTGCAAGCTGCTGAAGTGCAGTAAGGGTATCGTCCACTAAAATGACGGCGTGATTCTCGGGCGGATTTGGTACTGACCGATCCCAAAGAACAGCCGCTACACCAGCTTCAAAAGCCTGCTCCACAAAAGAGTGGCCGTCAAAACGTTCCCCTTTCAGCGGAATAAAGAGCTGATGTTGTTCCAGTTTTCTTGTATCGGTTGCCACTCCATGAATGACTGTTTGTTCATATTGCGGATTTGTTAGTGTGCCTTTAACCATTTCGGCAATGTTTTTTACTGTTCGCTTAATCAAGTAAGGTCCCTCTCTTTCTTTTGTATATACGGGAAAAAACACTGCCCTTTTACCGGCAGTGTCCTTCTTCATTAGAATGTATGCTTAATCAATTGTTTTTCAGCGTGGCGTTCTTTTGCAAGCTCCACAAGCTGTTCAATCAGGTCAGCATATTCCACTCCGGCTTCTTTCCAGAGCAGCGGGAACATGCTGAAAGGTGTAAAGCCAGGCATTGTGTTGACTTCATTGATCAGAACTTCGCCGTCAGCTGTCAGGAAAAAGTCCGCTCTGACGAGTCCTGAACCGTCGATCGCTTTAAACGCTTTGATCGCCATATCACTGATTGTTGCGTATTCCTCATCAGTCACAATCGCCGGAATCATCAGATCAGTATCTCCATCCTCATATTTCGCTTTGTAATCGTAGAAATCTGTCTTCGGTGCGATTTCTCCCACAACAGAGCATTTAGGATCATCATTTCCAAGAACGCCGATCTCAATCTCGCGGCCGTTAATTCCTTCTTCAACGACGACTTTACGATCATATTGGAAAGCAAGCTCAAACGCTTTTTGCAGTTCTTCACGGTTTCGGCATTTGCTGATTCCGACACTTGAGCCGAGGTTCGCCGGTTTTACGAAGCAAGGGTAGCCTAATTCCTGTTCAACCTGCTCACAGCTTTCTTTCGGAGAACGAGTCCAGTCTTTCTTAAGGAAAGCTGCGTATTTAGCCTGAGCAAGGCCAGCCTGAGCAAATAAATGTTTCATGACAACTTTATCCATGCCGGCTGAGGAAGCAAGCACTCCGTTGCCGACATAAGGAATGTTCAACAGCTCGAGCATTCCCTGGATCGTACCGTCTTCTCCATTCGGTCCGTGGAGGAGCGGGAATACGACGTCGATGGCTTCATTTTGCTGTGACGCTTCCTGCGGAAACATCTCCTGGTTCAAGGCAGCTGGAGAAAAAGCACTGCCTCCTTGCTCAAATTGAAGCATTTTCACATTTGAAACAGGCTCAGTTAAACGGGCGCCTCTTACCCATTCGCCTTTTTCTGTTATATAAATCGGATGTATATCAAACTTCTCAGTATTTAGCGCTTTGATTACAGCCAGAGCCGTCTGCAGGGAAACATTATGTTCTGCCGACTTTCCTCCGTACACTAATCCTAGACTTGTTTTCAATGGATACTCCCCCCACTACAATTCATCTTTACTATCTTATCATTTTCACCGGAAAATGATCTAATTATTTTTGGGCATGCTGATGTTGAATGCATTTGTATGTAATTCCTTTTTATTTTATATTAAAATGGCATTGAAAAGGAGATGTGACATATGAAAAAAATCACGACAAACGAACAATTTAATGAACTGATTCAATCTGATAAAGAAATCATTGTAAAGTTTTATGCTGATTGGTGCCCAGACTGCACACGCATGAATATGTTCATCGGCGATATTTTGGAAGAGTACAACCAAAACGATTGGTATGAGCTGAATAAGGACGAGCTTCCTGACCTGGCTGAAAAATACCAAGTAATGGGCATTCCCAGCCTACTTATTTTCAAAAATGGTGAAAAAACAGCTCACCTTCACAGCGCCAATGCCAAAACGCCTGAAGAAGTGACTGAATTTTTATCTGAACATATAAGCTAATTCGTTAAACAGCCTTATTTTATGTCGTCAGGCTCTACATGAACATGAACATGAGTGACATCGTGTTCATGTTTTATTTTGTCTTCTACTTCATCCGCCACTCCATGGCCTTCTTCTACTGTAAGCTTCGGATCAACCGTAATGACCATCTCGATATGAACTGTACTGCCTAAATACCTCGCTTTCACATCCTTTAGGCGATGCACATTTTCGATCCTGCCGACGGTCTGTTTGTAAGGCTCAAGATCTTTTAAATGGAAGCCGTCTGTTAAGGAATGTGAAGCGTCTTTAAAGATATCCCACGCTGTTTTGCAAATGATGATGCCGATGATAAAAGCCGTTACCGGATCAATCCACGGCAGCTTCAGCTGGGACGAAAAAACACCGATAAACGCGCCGGCGCTTACAAAAGCGTCTGACCTGCTGTCCTTTGCCGCTGCCATCAGGGCAGAGCTTTTAATGGACGCTGCCAGCCTTTTGTTATATAAATAGATGCCATACATAAACACAGCACTGCCTAACGCCGTCCATGCCGCGATAAGATTTGGTGTTTCCGTTGTGCCGCCCGCAATCGCTTTTCCTCCGCCGATTAACACTTCAATGCCGACTGCCATCATAATAAAAGACGCAACAAGAGACGAAATTGTTTCAGCCCGATAATGGCCGTATGGATGATCGCTGTCAGCCGGTCTTTGAGAAATCCGCAATCCTATCAGCACTGCTACTGACGCAACAATATCTGTTCCATTATTTAACCCGTCTGCTCTCAGCGCTTCAGAATGATATAGAATCCCGATGACTAGCTTTACAACAGCAAGAATGACATATGCAAAAATATTGAGGAGCGCCCCTTTTTCTCCCTTTTTCAGATTTTCTGTCCGCTCCATTGAATACCAGCCTCCATTCTATTACATAGTATGGTTCAAAACATGAAAAATAGCAGGGTGCGTTCAATGAAGCGGAATATTTCGACAGCAAATTATTGCCCGGGAAACTTTTTGTCGATTTGTTGAATGTTTGTAAATTAGCCAAGAATAGGACTCTTTTCATCTTTACAGGCTATTGCGGACATTGTATACTGAAGTTAATTGATAATGATTATCAATATCGTTTGATTGGAGGTTGGTGACACAATGACACCTCAGTCTGCAGAAATCAGAAAAAAACAGCTCATTCATCTGTTAATACAGAATGGTATATACAAAAAGTCAAAGCGTCATCTGTATGAATTGTCGCTGACGGAGTTAGAAAGTGAATACAAACATGTCAGGAGGGCGCCGGAGCATGCCGAAGCGTAAAGTGAAAACTTACCAACAGCTGATCCAGGAAAACAAAGAGGCGATTATGGGCAATCCAAAGCTGATGAACGTTATTTATGACAGAATTGACCGCAAGCATCAAAAAAATCTGCAAGAGCAAAACAATACATAAAAAGAGCCGGCTAGGCTCTTTTTTTATGACTCAAACGCTTCAGCTGCCAGCTTGTGTATCACGGCGTCATCCATCGGCGGGTTGTGAAGACCGGCGCGCACATCACGGTAATAGCGCTGAAGCGGGTTGGTTCGTTCCAGGCTTTTGGCCCCGACAATTCTCATCGCTTTATCAACAACAGACAGCGCAGCGTTTGTGACGATATGCTTAGCCGCACCGAGCTCGCTTGTCAAGTGTGGACGCCGCTCCGGATCGTCATACAATTGAGCGATATGGAAAAGAAAGTGTCTGGCATTGAGCAGTTCAAGCTCCATTTCGCCTGTTCTTTGCTGTACGGCCGGGACATTCTTGATCGGTCCATTCAAGCTATTTGGAGAATACTCAGATGCAAATTGCACTGCATAGTCACGAGCAGCTTGAGCAACACCAAGATAGATCGCTGGAATGTGAAGCAGCCAGCCATTCGGCTTAGCTCCGCGAGGCCCTTGAAGCAGTTCCACCAGCTTATTCTCATCAAGCATGACTTCGTTCAGTACAAGGTCATGGCTCCCAGTCGCCCGCATCGCCATCATATCCCACGTTTCTTCAATCGACAAGCCGTGATCATCTTTATGAATGAGAAACACGCCTGTTGTTTGTTTGTCTTCAATCCATGCGGTTACTAAAAAATAATCCAGTGCTTGAGACATCGTCGTAAAGGTTTTTCTCCCGTTCACTGCCCATTTGCCATCCTTTTTGACGGCGTGTGTACCGGGACGCCCTCCTCTTGTCGGGCTTCCGGTTTTCGCTTCAGTCGCCGCCCTGTTAATGACAGCTCCGTTTTGGACTTCCTTGGCAACAAATGCAAATACGTCTTCATCCCAGCTGTTGCCTTCTCCAAGCTCCCCGATCACGCTCAAATGCCAGCCGATACTAAGAGCCGTCGGAGCATCTCCCCGTGCAAGCCGTTCTTGAAACAAGAGCATATCGTAAACAGAAATGCCCCCTCCGCCATGAGATGCCGGCAATGTTAATGCTGTATACCCAGCATCACGCAGTTTTTGTATTTTCTCTGCAGGAAAACGTCCCTGTTCGTCATCTTCAGCAGCTGTTTGCTGAAATTCATCCGCAATCCGTCCGATTTTCTCCATCCATTGCCGTTGTTGATCGTTTTGTATAAATAATGACATCCGGCAGCCCCCCAAGTTTTAATTCCGATAAATTTAATATGTATTATAGATTTCCTGCTCTTTTTCCGCAACTGTTAATCTTTTTGTCCAGTATAGAAAAACACGCCGTTCCCCAAGGGAACAGCGCGATTACACAGGATTTGCATCCCGGTCTTGTTTCATGCCGAGATAAATCAGCATATATGTCAGGTAACCCATCGTCATCACCAGGCCGCCAAAGAAAAAGCTCGAGAAAATCGGCTCTTCAAAAGCGGTCACTGCGGCCAACACAATCCAGCTGGCATACAGATAGATGATAAAATAGCGGATGCCCGTCTTCATTTTATATATCATGTACAGTCCCACGAGAGAAAACAACCCAAGCGCGAGCCTGAAATAAACAAGATGTTCAAACTGAAACATGAATGACACAAATGAGAATCCAAGCAGCAATACAATCGGTAAAGCGGTAATAAAGTTCCTCAATCGAGACACCTCCGTCAGTACCTTTAGTATAAACCAAAATATCACTTGATATTGATTTACGTGAGCTTTTTCACAAAAATGTCATTCCTTGCCTTTAGACCCGAACATCCCGTTTACAGAAGCACCACCAGCCAACAACGATGAAGAATATGGCATGTATGATGAGAATGCCAATTGAAAACAATGGCGTCATGCCTGAAAACAACGCTGTCTCTCCGCTTCTGTATTGCGTAAAGTCAGTGTTCGCAAAAAGCAAAAAGCTGCCCCACTTGTTTTCAAACAACTTCATGAGCTGAACAAGTGTACTCGCTCCGTATAAAACGACAAAAGAAACAACAACTGCTACCGCGCTATTGCGGAACAGCGAAGAACAAAGCAGCCCGAATAATCCCATCATTACAGCTTCAAGCCAGTTTGACCCGATCAGCGCCAAGGTGTTGACCAGCAATGTCTTTGATTCCGCAGTCACCGATGTGCCAAAAAACACGAGACCGAATAATAATGCGAGAATGTAGTATGCCAGATACAAATAGAAGCTGACCATCACGACTGTGATTAATTTTGACCAAAAGACCTTTTGGCGTTTAACCGGACGAATGAGCAAAAATTTGATCGTCTTTTTATCAAATTCCATCGAAACAATTGTTGCTGCAATTACGATCGTTAAAGCCTGCAGCAAAATGTTCAGGCTCGGTGTATACGATAAATAGCCGATGAAGTTTTCATCTGTTCCGGCACTGATGACAATCCGTTTAATGATCAATGCCATGAAGAATTGAAAGACAGCCATCAGGATAAGGGAAACCAAAGTGACCTTCCGATTAAAAAGTTTCATATGTTCATTCCAAATCAATTTAGACAAGCTCTTCTCCCTCCTCTTGATGAGCTGTTGTCGCTTTTATAAATTCGTCTTCCAGTGACTGTGTGTAAGGTGAATGGAAAATACATTCAGACCTTGTCCGACAAGTGATCGGTTCAGCTCCGGTATGTTTTCTTTTGCCACCTCAACTACAATCGTCCCGTCTTGGCTCTCAGCTTGATATTGATTGCCTGTCAGCCAATTGAGCGCTTTTTCTTGCGGCTGCACTTCTATAATCGCTTTTTCTGTGGTTTGATCAGTTCCTTGTAAGCTGACTTCCGCTTTGATCTCACCTTTTTGAATGATGATGACACGGTCGCACAAGTCTTCAACCTCCCGCAATAAATGAGTGGCGAACAGGACAGCTGTTCCTTCCATTTCTGCGAGTTCCTTAATATGATCGCGAAAATCCTTCATCCCCGCAGGATCGAGGCCGTTTGTCGGTTCATCTAGAATGAGAAGCTTCGGCTGGTGAAGAATTGCCTGGGCGATTCCCAGACGCTGGCGCATCCCAAGGGAATAGGTTTTCACCTTATCATGAATCGCTGACGTCAGCCCGACACGTTCCACCACTTCATCAAGCCGTTCATCCGCTATTTTTTTGTGCATATTCGCAAAGTGCTTGAGGTTTTCCCAGCCTGTCAGGTACGGATAGAACTCAGGGTTCTCAACAATCGCTCCAACCGCTTCCATCGCTTTTTCAAACTCTGTATCATGCTGGAATCCGCTGATTGTCACGCTTCCGCTGTTTTGTTTCAGCAGCCCGACGATGATACGGATGAGTGTTGTTTTTCCGGAACCATTCGGACCGAGAAGGCCGATGATTTCACCCTCCATGACGTCCATGCTGATCTGTTTTAAAATCTGTTTAGACCCAATCTTTTTATCGAGGCCTTCAATATGTAAAATCGGCTCAGCCATAAAGCCTTCCTCCTTTTTCGACAAAAAATAAACAGTGCCTAACATTAGGCACTGTTTGTATTATAGCATTTGTTGCTTCCAAATGTTTGGTTAAACCGATGATGAGCGTTTGCTCCGACTGTTTGTTCTTTTCAGTTTCTGTAATGATGACAGGCATTGTCACCTGTTGTGTTCACCACTGTGCGAAGCAATGCCAAGCTCCGATTCCGAGTCTTAATTCCATGCACCGAACAGGCAGGCCGGCAGATTGAGGCACACTCATTATTCGATTTTAAACTACTTTTTATCGCTATTCTCTCGGGGTCCTTTAGACCTATCTTCCTTGTTGGTGACATCCAGAATATCAAGGAGAAACACAAAGATCGGAATCCCGATAATTAAACCCCAAATGCCGAAGAAGTGTTCAGAGAAAATGAGTACTGTGAAGGTAAAAAAGATTGGCAGCTCTGTTTTCGCCGACATCAGCTTCGGGTTTAAGAAATATGTTTCGATCGCATGAATGGCGAATATGACAAGAACAATGTAGAGCACATACATTCCGCCGCCAGTGCTGTAGGCGATAATGCTGAGCGGAATCAGGGAAATGACGACGCCTGCTACAGGGATCAACCCAAGGAAGAACACCATAATCGAAAGCCCAAACAGCTGCGGAAAATGCATAATCCAAAGCGCGATAAACGTCAGAATACAGTTGACGAGCGCAATGATAAATTGAGCCTCGAGCACCTTGCCGAACGTTCTTGCAAATTTGCTTCCGAAAAAAGCAATTTCCTCATAAAAGACCCTCAGTTTGCTCGTTTTAAATTTCGCCATGAATTCAGAAAGCCGTTTTTTCTCAAATAAGAAAAACATGCTGAGAATGAGCGCCATCACGACCTGCAAGCCGAATGTGCTGATATCGGCCAAATACGTATACACTACATTGAAGCCCTCTTTGACATATGAACTGATGTTAATATCTCCGAAGACACTGGTGATCTCATCAAAGAAAGGGATGCTGTCAGGGTGATACGCAATATGTTTAATCTGCTTTACCAGCTGCTGGATCTGCGCCGCGACGACCGGATAAAACACAAAGCCCCCGACTGTAAGCAGCACAGCCAGCAACATGTAAAGAAACGTAATGACAACCCGCTGGCTCACGCGGAAGAACTGGCTTACAAACTGCCGCACGACAAGCTCCAAACGATCCATTAGAAATGTGAAAATGAAGGTAAGCAATATTAAGTTGATCATGCTCTTAAATAGATATAACACACCAGTTAACACGACAAAGATGGAGAAACGCCTTACTCCCGGGTGCTGAAAAAATTTAACTAAAGCGGCCATTTATACACTCCTGTTAGGACAAACGTCCTTCATTCAATATAGTATCCATTTGTAAATTATATAACAAAAAAATGCTGAGGTCTCTGTCCTTACCTTAATAATTCTTAAACAATTAAAAAAACGGCCCCATGGATGGGCCGTTCTTTTTTCAGACTGCTGTTTTCATTTTTTTCATGCCTTCAACAGCCTCTACGCTTTTTGCTTCATCAAATTCATTTTCGCTTTTGGCAACAATGATCGTGGCGATTCCGTTTCCGATCAGGTTCACAATGGCTCTTCCTTCACTCATGAAACGGTCGACCCCGAGCAGGAGTGCAAGACCCTCCAGCGGAATGACCTGCAGCGCTGACAGCGTTGAGGCAAGGACGATAAATCCGCTTCCCGTCACACCTGCCGCTCCCTTCGATGTCAGCATCAGAACGAGGATAATCGTAATTTGCTGGCCGATGCTGAGGTCTACTCCAAACACCTGTGCCAGAAAGACAGTCGCCATTGATAAATAAATGGATGTGCCGTCGAGGTTAAACGAATAGCCCGTCGGAATAACAAGCCCGACAACTGATTTGGAACAGCCGTAGCGCTCCATTTTATCCATCATACGCGGAAGCACCGATTCGGAAGAGCTTGTGCCAAGCACGATCAGAAGCTCATCTTTAATGAAGCGAAGGTAATTCCACAGGCTGAATCCGTAAAGCTTGCAGATGATATTTAAAGCAACAAATACGAACAGGAACATCGTAATATAAACAGACATCATTAAGCTTGCCAGCGGTTTGATGGAATCGAGCCCGAAGTGTCCGATTGTATACGCCATCGCCCCGAATGCCCCGATTGGCGCGGCACGCATAATGTAGCCGATAATTTTGAAAAAAACGTGAGAAACCTTGTCGAAGAAATCAATGACGCTTTTCCCTTTTTCACCTAATGCCGCAAGACCCACTCCGAAAAGAATAGAAAAGAATAAGACCTGCAAAATGTCCCCTTTTGCGAAGGCATCAACCATGTTGGATGGAACAATGTGTGTAACAAATTCAATCCAGTCGATTCCCTGACCGCCATTTTGCGTGTATTGTGATACATCACCCTTTTCAAGCTTGCTGTAATCAAGACCCGCACCCGGCTTCATAATATTGACGACAAATAAACCGATAATGAGTGCGAGGGTGGTGACAACCTCGAAATAGATAAACGCTTTTCCCCCTACTTTTCCAACCTTCTTCATATCGCCCATTTTTGCAATCCCGAGAACGATTGTGAAGAAAATAATTGGTGCAATCACCATTTTAACAGCGTTGATAAATGTATCGCCAAGCGGTTTCATTTCTTTGCCGACATCCGGCCAGACCAGCCCGACAATGACCCCGATGATGACCGCGGTTATGACCTGAACTGTTAAATTTTTAAACAGTTTCATATCCTTCATCCCCCTGTCCTATTCGCCTTTTGTGTCTTTCTTACTATAATGATAGCGTTTTCATAATGTCTGGGGAAGTTTATGATCATAACGGACATTTTGGTCTTTTTGGTCTCAGGTTTATCCTTTTAACACGTAGCGGTTGACCGGCCGGCCGACTCCGCCGTATTGAACGTCCAATTTGATGATCCCGGTTTTTTCTAAGTAATCAAGATATCGTCTGGCTGTCACTCTGGCGATGCCGAGCGCCTTGGCGACCTCTTCAGCAGAAAGGGATGCGGTTTGCTGTTTCAAAAAAGCAGTGACTTCATTCATCGTGAAGTGATTCAACCCTTTCGGCAGATCCTGTACGGCCTGCTGCGGAATATTCAGGATCGCATCGAGCTGTTCCTGGGACAGCGTATCATTCGCTTCGATTTTTTGTTTATATTGCTTGTACTTTTCGAGCGCCTGTCTCATTCGCTCAAGCTTAAACGGCTTTAAGATATAGTCAATCGCTCCGTTTTGCAGCATGAGTGAGATCGTTTCCTTGTCTTTTGCAGCGGAGACGACAATGACATCCACTTCAAGCTTTTGCTTTCTGATCTCCTGCAAGGTCTTGATGCCGTCTTTTTTCGGCATGTACACATCGAGAATGACGAGATCGGGCTGTTCTTCTTTAATCAGCTTCATGCCTTCCTCTCCGTTTCCTGCCGTTGCACAGACAGTAACGCCTTTAACAGTTGTAATGAAATCCTTATTGACCTCTTGAACCATCGGATCGTCTTCAATGAGCAGAACCTTCCATTCTTTACGAGCCATGCTGTGCTTCCTCCCCCTTCATTGGAAAAACGATAGAAAAAGATGTCCCCTGCCCCGCATGTGAATCAACTTCTATCGTGCCCGATCCTTTGTCTATGATTTGTTTCACTAGATACAGGCCATAGCCTGTACCGCCAGTTTTATTGACCGTAAAACCTTTGTCGTAAAGGCGAGGCATATGTGCCGGATCAATTCCGCAGCCGTTATCTTCTATTAAAATAGCAAGGATATCATCTGTTTGTTCGATACTAATGTCAATTCGTTTGTCTTCAGATTGAACGGTTTCAAATGAGCCGAAGGCATTTTCAATCAGATTCCCCAAAAGCACGACAATATCATGCTGATCAACATGCTCGGGAAATTGCTGAAGACTGCTGTTTTCATCTATATGAACAGCAATGCCGAGCTCTCTTCCCCTTCTGATTTTACTTAATAGAAGGCCTGCCGCAGCGTCATTTTGAATCGAGCGGTGCAGAAATTCAGTCACATTTTCCTGCTCAGTTGACGCCTGGAATGCAAGCTGCAAGGCTTTTTCAGATTTCCCCAGCTGGATGAGGCCGGCGATCGTGTGCAGCTTATTCATATGCTCATGGTTTTGGACACGGAGCGCCTCCACAAAGTTTCTGACACCAGTCAATTCCTCTGCCATCTTGGCCGCTTCCGTTCTGTCCTGAAAAATCGCAACGGCGCCGATCACTTTTTTCTTCATGACGATCGGAATTCTGCTGCTCATGATGACTTTTCCGCTAACACGAATTTCTTCATTATAAACCGCTTTGTTCCGCTCCACGATTTCGGGCAGGCGCGAATCCTTGAGAACCTCCCAAATCACCTTGCCGATCAGATCCCCCTGCACTTCAAAGATCTGTTTCGCTTTTTCATTGAAGATCGTAATGATGAGACGATTGTCAATGGCGATCACCCCTTCATTCATCGAGTGAAACGTCGCTGTCCGTTCTTCATACATTCGGACAATCTCATGGGGTTCAAGCTGAAACATTTGTTTTTTGATATGGCGGGCAAGTAAAAAGGAACCAGCAAGGCCAAAGCCGAGTGTCAGCACAACGATAAAGGCGATATCACGCTTTAAATGAAGCAGGATGTCAGCGATACCCGGCAGCGTTTTTCCGACAAGCACCACGCCTATTTGGTTCAGGTCTTGATCCTTAACCGGATAAAAAGCGCGAACCGCCGTGCCGATCTCGCCCTTTGCTTCAGAGAAATAAATGTGCTCCGCAAAAGCTGCCTCCTCGTCTGCACCTTCTGATTTCTTGCCAATGCTTGTGCTGACAGGATGCGTATATCGGATGTGATTCATATCCATGACGACAATATAGTCTGCTTCATTAATCATCCTGATTTCTTCAACCGCATGGCGAACAGCTTCTGTTTGTTTTTTTCGCGCCAAGGCTTCTTTCACTTCTGTCATCTCTGACACCGTCCGTGCCGTATTCATCAGCCGCTTTTTCAGCTCCCGCTCCTCTGTATGCTGAATGTTGCCGATGAGCACAATGCCGCCGATCAAAAAGGAGAAAATGACGAGTATATAGGATAAGATCGTGATTTTCCAACGGATTGAGAGCTTCTTTTTGTTCATCAGCTTCTCCTTTCAGGTCTTTACGAATGTCATTGCCCCCATTATCCTTAACATAGGGGAGGGCTTTTCATGAAGAGTTTGCTTGCATGTCTCGCACTGATGATCGCTGGAATTGCAACCGCTTTATTTATTGGATTCCATGATCATACCGGCAATAAAAAGATTGTTTATGATGACGACCAGGAAGGCCTGCAGGATCAAATCGTGTTTAAATTCAGCCACGTGGTTGCTGAAAATACGCCAAAAGGGCTGGCCGCCAATAAATTCGCTGATCTGGTGAACGAAAAATCAGGCGGGAAAATAAAAATAGAAGTATTTCCGAATGGAAGCCTGTACTCGGACATTGAAGAAATTGAAGCATTGCAAAACGGCGATGTTCAATTTATCGCCCCCTCCACATCGAAGCTCGGCATGCTCTCGCCTGAATGGGGAGTGCTTGATCTGCCGTATGCATTTACAGATTACAACGCCGTCAAAAAAGGGCTGAACGGAAGCATTGGCACACAGCTGTTTGATTCTCTAAAGAAAAACCAATTAAAAGGACTGGCCTATTGGACGAACGGCTTTAAGCAAATCACAACAAATCAAGGGCCGGTCAAAACACCGGATGATTTAAAAGGGCAGGATCTGCGCATTATGCAAAGCGATGTGATTGAGGATCAGTTCAAGCTGCTTGGCGCAACACCTCATCAGGAATCCTTCAATTCTACCTTTCAGCTGTTAGAAAACAATGTAGTCGATGGCGAAGAAAATACAATTTCAAACATCTATTCTAAAAAATTTTATAATGTTCAGGACTATTTGACAATAAGCAGCCACGGTTATCTCGGCTACGCTGTCATGACTGATGAACACTTCTGGAAGGCGCAAACACCAGAAACAAGACGCATTTTGACTGAAGCGATGAAGGAGACGACGGAGTGGAATGAAACGTATGCCGAACAAATGAACAAGGAGCAGCTGGAAGAAATCAAAAAGAATTCTGCTATACATATTTATGAGCTGTCAGATAAAGAGAAACAAGAATGGATGAAGCGTCTTGACCCTGTTTACCGGCAGTATGAGCCCATCTTTGGCCGGGAGCTGATCCGGGAACTGTTGGAGCTGCGAAAAGATTCATAGTTCCCATCTCGATACGCTGTTTTTCGTTTATCTTTCTATCGATCGGAAATATAAAAAGAGATAAACGAAAAAGGAGATGGGTACATGTTTAAGCACACAAAAATGCTGCAGCATCCTGCTAAACCAGATCGTCCAGATCCATTATTCGCTAAAAAAATGCAAGAAATTTTAGGCGGGCAATTCGGAGAAATTTCAGTTGCCATGCAGTACTTATTTCAAGGCTGGAACACAAGAGGAAATGAAAAATACAAGGACTTGCTGATGGATACGGCAACTGAGGAGCTCGGGCATGTTGAAATGATCGCAACGATGATTGCCAGACTTCTTGAGGATGCCCCTCTTGATCAGCAGGAAAAAGCTGCTGAAGATCCGGTCATCGGCTCCATCCTAGGCGGCATGAACCCTCACCATGCGATTGTATCAGGACTTGGCGCCATGCCGGAAAGCAGTACAGGCGTACCTTGGAGCGGCGGTTATATCGTAGCAAGCGGAAACCTGCTGGCAGACTTCCGCGCCAACCTGAATGCGGAATCTCAGGGCCGTCTGCAGGTCGCACGCCTGTTTGAAATGACGGATGACAAAGGCGTCAAAGATATGCTCAGCTTCCTGCTGGCGCGTGACACGATGCACCAGAACCAATGGCTTGCCGCCATTAAAGAATTAGAAGCACAGGAAGGTCCGGTTGTGCCGGGTACATTCCCGAAAGCGCTCGAAAAACAAGAGTTCTCACATCAGCTTATCAATTTCTCTGAAGGCGAAGAAAGCGCCGAGCAAAACTGGCTGAATGAAAAAGCGCCGGACGGAGAAGCCTTTGAATATGTGAAAGAAGCAAAAACGTTTGGAGAAAAACCGGAGTTAAAACCAGCACCGCCTTTTGTTCATAATACACTTCCGGGACGCGAGTAAAGAGACAAGCCCAAAACATGATGTTTTGGGCTTTGATTATGCCTTCAGAACCGTCCAGTTTGGTTCGTACCGGATATCGGGGTTATGTAACAGATCGTGAACGAACGGTTTATCCTCTTCGTACACCGTCACCTCTATCGAAAGAATTACAGCCTTCTGATCGTTTTCCTCGTATATGCTGTCATGTTCGTTCTCCATAAAATGATCATAGGCTTCTCTGTTTTCCCATACACTGATGATTTCTGCGGTGAGCGGCTCGTCTATCGTTTTTCGCCAGCCGCCGGCCTGTTTGATAAAGCCGCTTATATGCGATAATGCTTCCCACTGTGACTGCGCTTTTGCAAATGCTTCAGCGTTTGCAGCGTCTACTTCACATATCATCTTTTTGATTAGCATGGCTGCTCCTCTATGATGACGGTTTCGGCTTGTTTATGCTCCACACAGAGATTTACCGTTCTGACGTAAGAGCGTGTGCGGTGAACCGTGCCTTTCGGGATCAGCAGGCTGTCATTTGCTTTGAGCACCGCGGTTTCTTTGTCCTTAAAATCGATCAGCAGCTCCCCTTCAAGAACAATAAACAATTCGTCTGAGTCAGGGTGATGGTGCCAGTCATATTCTCCCGTAAACACCGCAAGGCGCACGCAGTGGTCGTTGACCTCTGAGATTGAAAAATTGGCGTGCTTTTCTTTGACTTCATTTGCGATGGCGAGCAAGTTTTGCATCTTGGACATTAGCGAAAACCCCTTTTTCACTTATTGTATCGCAATAGTGGCATAAATTGAGAAGATTCCAAAAAAAAGCGATCCAGCTGATGTGCCGGATCGCTTTTTTATTTACAGGTTGTCTGCCTTTATGCTTTTGATTAGTCGTTGTTGCGGGCGTTTCCGCCTTTTGAGCCAATTTCTTGGTAGAATTCTTTATCATGATTTTTGCTTGTTGCCTCTCCGCCTTTTCGGCCGATTTCTTGATAGAATTCTTTGTCATGATTTTCGCTAGTGGCTTCTCCGCCTTTTTCACCGATTTCTTGATAGAACTCTTTGTCATGGTTCTTGCTAGTGGCTTCTCCGCCTTTTTCGCCGATTTCCTGATAGAATTCTTTGTCATGGTTTTTGCTAGTGGCTTCTCCGCCTTTTTGACCAATCTCTTGATAGAATTCTTTGTCATGGTTCTTGCTTGTTGTTTCTCCGCCTTTTCTACCTGCTTCTTCTCTGCTCATTTTGTTATTGTCTGCCATTTTGAATTCCTCCTTTAATTGGTGTTGGTTGTTGTATTCCCGCTCACAATTCTTTTAAACAAACAAAACACATTGGGTGTGTTTCCACTAAAAAAAGCAGGCGGATCGCGGTGTCCGTCTGCTTTCTGCTATTCCATCTCTCGTTCTGTTTCTTTCAGTCGTTCAAGAATGCGTCTCTTTTTGTACAGCATAATGCCTGTCTCGGTAATGTCGTTTAATGTTGAGCGATTGGCAGCCGCGCCAAAGACCATTCCGGCGACCGGCACCATCTGGAAAAGTTTTTTCCAGCCAAACGTGTCTCGATAGCCCAAAACGACTTCTCGCCAGCCTTGGATTTGAGAAGCGACATTCTTATATGTACGGTCTTGATCGTAGTGTTTTAATTCCTGCAAAATCGATCTTTTGCCGACAACATCAGCTGACGTCAGCTGCAGGCATTTCACAATGAAGACGCGTTCTTTTTTCTCCTTTGGGTCATAGCCGTATGCGACTGCGATATCCTGTAATGTTTTTAGTGATAAGCCAAGCACTGCCGGAATGTCTGCCGCCAGCGTAAACACGCCGCCCACACCGGTTGTCGCGCCTTGAACGGTTGCTGCGTTGGTTCTGTTTTTGCCCATTCCTTCCGCAATTTCATCCATGACAGGAAGAGGCGCTTTCCGGATGTCCTCCAGCGATTCAAAGATCTCCTCCGGCAGTTTCTTTTGAAACATCCTGATAATCTGTTTTTCAGATGTCAGGTACTGTCCGCCTGTTTGAACAAAGCTGCCGACCTCATCCAAGAGCTTGCCGATCTTTTTCTGGATGAATTCCGGTGTCAGCTTGTCCAGAAGTTGAAACGGGAGACGGCTGAGCTTTTCCCAAAACCAGACTTTTTGCTGATCTTTTTCCCATTTCTCTATCTCTTTTAATTGCTGATGTAAGTCTTCTTTTCGTTCTGTTGGCACCCAACCCGCACTTCCCTTCCGTTTTTTCTACTATATAGTATACCTCCATTTTTTCGGATGCGTTTTTATTTTTCACCTGCGGGTACCATTTTTATAAAAGGAGTGATAGACATGCCTTGGTCGATGAAGGATTATCCTGCTTCATTAAAAAATCTTGAGAAGCCGGTGAGAAAAAAGGCGATAGACATTGCGAATGCGATGATTGATGAAGGCTATGAGGAAGGGCGCGCGATTCCAATTGCGACAAGCAAAGCGAAGGAATGGGCGGAAAACGCCTCTACAGATGAAATTGATGATTTCCTGACGCATGATGATGAGACAGAACGCGATGCTGATCCAAGCAGCGGCAGCGGTCCCGAGCTCATGAACAAAGCAGAACATGTTATTAAGCATAAAAAAGGCTGGGCAGTCAAAGCCGAGGGCGCCAAACGCGTGTCTGAAATCAAGGATACAAAGAAAGAAGCGATTGAACGGGCAAAGGAAATCGCGGCGCATAAAGGCACTGAGGTCATTGTTCATTTAGCTGACGGCAGTGTGCAGAGAAAGATTAAAACAGGATCATAAAGGAATATGCTTTTAAGTGTTTCGAAATGATCAGGAGCGGTTATTGATTGGTAAATCATTTATGAGAGGTGATCATGATGCTTAGCTTTTTGGTTTCATTAGTTGTTGCTATTGTTATCGGATTAATTGGGAGCGCCATTGTAGGAAACCGGCTGCCGGGAGGAATTTTCGGCTCTATGATTGCCGGGCTGATCGGCGCTTGGATTGGGCACGGACTTCTTGGCACATGGGGACCGAGCCTCGCCGGCTTTGCTATTTTCCCGGCCATCATCGGGGCAGCCATCTTCGTGTTCTTGCTGGGCCTTATATTCCGCGGGCTGCGGAAGGAAGCCTAGACTCATTAGATACAGGAGGCATCGTTTCGAAATGAAACGATGTCTTTTTATATGGGACCTTATCACGAATCCCTACATATCATGTTACATAACAGGGAAAAATTCAGAAGTGTATTTTGAACATTTTCGGTTGACAAGAAACCGGGATGGTCATATGATGTAGATAAAATAATTTGCCTTAAGGAAACTCTTTGTTGTACGGCAAAAACAAACAGAATTCAGGTGAGACATGATGAACAAGGACATCACAGCACAATCTCCCCGTTCCAAAGCCGTCCAAGATGCGCTTGACGGGAAAATCAGAGGATTCAGAGGGCTGCTCCCTTTTCTCGGCCCTGCATTTATAGCAGCCATTGCCTATATTGATCCCGGCAACTTCGCAACGAATATTTCGGCGGGTTCTAAATACGGATATATGCTCTTATGGGTGATCTTATTTTCCAATATCATGGCCCTTTTAATTCAATCCCTATCCGCCAAACTCGGTATTGCGACAGGCAAAAATCTGCCTGAGGTTGCCCGTGAAGAATTCCCGAAGCCTGTCTCGATCGGATTATGGATTCAGGGCGAGCTTGTCATTATCGCAACTGATCTGGCGGAATTTATCGGAGCGGCTCTGGGACTGTATTTGCTGTTCGGCATTCCGATGCTTGAAGCGTCTATTATTGCGGCGATCGGTTCTTTCGCGATATTGGAGCTTCAGCGCCGTGGTTATCGCTCACTTGAAGCAGGTATTGCCGGTATGCTGTTTGTGGTCGTGATCGCCTTTGCGTTGCAGACCTTTTTCGCAAAGCCTGATGCCGTGTCAGTGATGAAGGGCCTTTTTGTCCCGGCGTTTCATGGCACCGACAGTGTGCTTCTTGCAGCGGGTATTCTTGGCGCAACTGTTATGCCGCACGCCATTTATTTACACTCTGCCCTTACACAGCGGCGGGTGGTTGGCAAAACTGATGCAGAACGGAAAAAAATCTTTAGGTTTGAATTTATTGATATTTTAATAGCGATGCTGATTGCAGGGGCTATTAATGCAAGTATGCTGATTGTGGCTGCCGCATTATTCTTCAAAAACGGCCTGTTTGTTGAGGATCTCGACGTCGCATTTCAGCAATTCGGACATCTTGTCAGCCCTATGTCTGCGGCTTTGTTCGGGATCGGGCTGCTCGTTGCCGGTCTATCCAGTTCGTCTGTCGGCACACTTTCAGGCGACGTGATTATGCAAGGATTTATCAACTACCGCATTCCGCTGTATGTACGGCGTTTTATCACGATCATTCCGCCGATCTTGATCATCGCGTCAGGTGTTAATCCGACGACCGCTCTCGTACTGAGCCAGGTCGTGCTGTCCTTCGGGATCGCCTTTGCCCTCATTCCGCTTATTATGTTTACAAGCAATAAACGGATCATGGGATCTCTGATCAACGCCAAATGGGTCACAGTGGTGTCTTGGCTGATTGCTGTATTGATCGTTGCTTTGAATGTGTTTTTAATTGTAGATACGTTTCAATAAAAAAACCGGCTTCTAAAGCCGGTTTTTATTTTTCCGCAAAAGCTCATTGATACCCTTTTTGACAGAAATTTGTTATGATAGAAGAAAAATCGGAGTTTTGATGATGTCAGTATTTATTCTGTTTTATTTGTGGATTGTTCCTATTGTTATCGGCATTTTATGTTCTGTTACTGCCCATAGATCCAAGGGAAAAATGAGAGTCGCGCCCGGCATTGCCATGATCGTGCTCAGTATTATTTCCCTAATCACGGCGTTTACGGCCGGACACACAAATTTCCACGTGTTTATCGGCGGCATGTTTTTATTCGGCACCTTCTTGGTCGGTTCTGCTTTTCCTTTCTTCTTCGGGCTGAAGAAAAAAGAAAAATAACCCTATTATGAGAAGAAGTCTGTAAGATTTGATAAGAATAAACATACAAGGACAAATGCATCTCATTGCTTTGAAACAAGATGCATTTGTCCTTTTGTCTGTTTCGAGAATGGCGAAATCAGTTCCTAATACATACACCGATCATTTTATGAATTCAAACATGTTATAGCTGAAAATACGTTTTTTTAGAATAACCGTTTCAAACTTTTCTTCAGTGACGGCATTTCAAATTTTTGGTTTTCGAAGAAGTTTTTCAGCATGTACTTGCTAAAGCCTTTCGCCTGCCCGTAGGTGATTTTGCCAGGCAGCGGCGGTTCGTTTCCAATCATGACATCCACTACGACCGGTTGGTCAGATTGCAGCGCCTTATGGAAAGCCGGCGCAAGCTCTTCCGCTTTGGTCACTTTGATGCCCTTTGCTCCGCAGCTTTCTGCAAATGCGGCATAGTCGACATTTTGAAGTTTTGTGACATAGTCGATATTGCCTTTGACCTGCTGCTCGTACTCAATCATGCCGAGATTTTCGTTGTTTAAAATGACGACTGTGATCGGGAGCTTATATTTGACGGCGGTCGGAAGGTCCTGCATGACCATGGAAAATCCCCCGTCACCGCAGACGGCGATCGCCTGGCGTTCCGGTTCGGACAAGCTTGCTGCAATCGCTCCCGGCAGGCCGCAGCCCATTGTCGCAAGCCAGCTGGAAACGATGAAATCCTGGTTCGCGTTCATTTTGAAATGACGCGCCATCCAGACTGTCACAGTGCCGACATCTACAGAGAGCACCGCATCATCGGCTGCCGCTTCCTGAAGACGGGCCACGACCTGCTGAGGTTTAAGCGGTGTTGTGGCCTCTGTCTCATCTTTTTCAATTTCGTTCCACCAATGCTGCATATGTTCTGTGCAGGCATTCAGGAATCTTCTGTCTTCCTTGCGTTCAATATACTCTGTCAATTCGCGCAGGCCGAGAGCCGAATCGCAGACAAGGCCCGCTGTCACCGGATACCGTTTTCCGATTTTCGCCGGGTCTGAATCGAGCTGTATCGCCGGCGTGTCATCAGGCAAATAATCACGGTATGGGAATGACGTTCCGAGCATGATTAATAAATCACATTCCTCCATTGCCTCGTAAGCCGGCTTTGTTCCGATTTGCCCGAGGTTGCCGAGAAAATGCGGGTGCTTATCGGGAACAACACCCTTTGCCGGGAGTGTAACAACGATCGGAGCGGCGGCTTTGTCCGCAAATTCTAAGAGCTCCCGTTTCGCCTTTTTCATTCCCTGCCCTGCCAGGATAATCGGCTTCTTAGCGTTATTAATATATTGGGCGCAGGTGACGAGCTGTTCTTTTTTCGGTTCAAGGTTCCCTTCAATATACACTGGTGAAGTATACACGGGCTCCCGTTTGATTTTCTCCGCAAACAAATCATCTGACACGCTCAATACCGCAACGCCTTTTTTGCTGTAGGCGGTCCTGATCGCCTGATTTAAGAGATCCGGAAGTGATTCTGCGCTATGTACCTCTCTGTTGAACACAGCCACGTCCTCAAACATTTGCTCCAGCTTGATCTCCTGGAAATAGTCCCGTCCGACTTCGCCAGAAGAAACCTGTCCTGCAATCGCCAGCACAGGGGCGCCGTCGGCTTTAGCATCATATAAACCATTTAATAAGTGCACCGCTCCCGGCCCTGCGATTGACAGACAGACTCCGATCTTGCCGGTGAGTTTTGCTTCAGCCGCGGCTGCCAGTGCCGCTACCTCTTCGTGGCGAGTTTGAATGAACTTCAGTTGATTTCTTTCGTGTCTTAATTCTTCAATAAACTCATTTATACTGTCTCCGGGGATGCCGTATACATGATCAACTCCCCATTGCTCAAGCAGCTCTGTCATTACTTGTCCTGCAGTTTTATGTGCCATAACGTATCCTCCTTTTTCCTTTTTTCAATACCACAGGAGAAAGGCTTTAAAACCCGGAGACCTGAATCGCTTGCCCAGTCTTCTTTTCAACAGGTCGATCGCCGCGAGCAACCCGCTATCCTTGACGGTGACATTTACATCTTGAGCGCCGTTCTTGAAATCATTGATCTGCCTTTTTCGATTCGGCACCATAAAAAGCGGCAAACGCCCCGGGGAAACCCACTTTAATCCCGCTGTCTCTGTGCCGTCAGCCACTGCTTGTCCGCCTGTTATGCTTCCGAAAAACAGATGCTGTTCATCTTGAAACTTTGGCCTTTGGTAAACACCTATTTTCGCAGAAAGCGCTGCATTGTATCCCGTTTCTTCCAATACCTCCCGCACTGCCGCTTCCTCAGCCGATTCCCCGGGATCAACCCTGCCGCCCGGCAAATCCCATAAAGGGACATCTTTTCGTTTCACCAGCAGAATTTGCTGACTTTCGTTCAATACGATCACAAAAGCACCTTGTGTATACACTCCATACCTCCTTTTCCCGCAAAAAAGGACCAAGGTAATTCCCTTGGTCCTAGAGCTTTACTTTTTAAAATGATACGGCAGTGTGGCAACCATTATGTCCTTTTTCCAGAACAGCCGGACTCTGAGGAGGAAGGCCGATTGGTTGTGAAGGATGGTGTGCCAGCGTTTTTTCGTTATAAATTGCGGAAACAGCACCATAACGGAAAACTGCTCCTTCTTCGCTTTTGCCTCAACTGTTTCCAAAAACTTATCAAACGGATGGACAAGGCTTCTGTACGAGGAGTGAAGCGTAACGAGACGCACGCCGTTATTAAGCTCTTCCCAGCGTTTTTCGAATTTCTTTTCCTGTTCTCTGTCAAATGACACGTGAACGGCGATCACTTGATCGGACAGTGATTTCGCATAGTGAATCGATTTTTGTACGACGGTGGTGACACCGGCCACAGGCACAATCACAACGGTGCCTTTGATTTCTTCCGGCTCTTTGTCTACGATGCGAAGCTGTTCACCAACCGCAGTATAGTGATTTTTAATCGCAAAAAACAGCAAAACGACGATAGGCATAAAGATTAACACAGGCCATACGACATTAAACTTCGTCACAAACAGAATGGATAGAACCATAAATGATATCAGAGCACCGCAGGAGTTGATCAGCATTTTTCCGATCCAGCCTTTTGGTTTTTGCTTGATCCATTTCATGCACATGCCGGTTTGTGAAAGCGTAAATGGAATAAATACGCCCACAGCATATAACGGGATTAAGTGCTCCGTCTGTCCTCCGAATAAGATAATGAGAACAATGGAGGCAAAGCCTAAAAAGATAATCCCATTTGAGAAGCCTAAGCGGTCGCCCCTGACTGTAAACATTCGCGGCATATACTGGTCTCTCGCCAGGTTGAAGGCAAGCTGCGGGAAGGCTGAAAATCCCGTATTTGCCGCAAGAACCAAAATAAGCGATGTGACACCTTGGATGACATAGTAGAACACATTCCGCCCGAAGGTTTCGGACGCAATTTGTGAAACCACTGTTTCATCAGGCTTCGGCGCCGTACCATACCCGTACGCGAGCACCGTGATGCCGGAAAACAGAATCGCCAGCAAAATCCCCATCATCGCAAGCGTTCTTGCCGCGTTTCGCGCAGGCGGGTTTTTGAATGCAGGAATCGCATTAGAAATGGCCTCAACCCCGGTCAACGCTGAGCATCCGGAGGAAAAAGCCTTAAGCAGCAAAAACAGCGTAATGCCGGCTACAGGTGTGCCGAGCGGTGTATGATGGGCTGGCTGGTCTATTTGTCCTGTCATAAGTTTAAACAACCCGACTGCAATGAGAACCAAAAGCGCCACCACAAACAGATAAACCGGGTAGGCAAGAATGGATGCCGATTCCGAAAGACCGCGCAGGTTCAAAATCATAATCACTAACACGAGAAAAATAGCGATCGGCACATGATAATCATGCAATGCAGGAAAGGCTGACGTGATGGCGTCCGTGCCTGCGGAAATACTTACCGCTACTGTTAAAATATAATCAACAAGCAATGAACCGCCCGCAATCAATCCCGGTTTTTCACCGAGATTTTCTTTAGAAACGATATACGCCCCGCCGCCCTGCGGATAAGCGTAAATAATTTGCCTGTATGAAAGAATCAGTGCGAGCAGCAAGATGAGAACGCCCACCGCAATCGGAATGGAGTACCAAAATGCGGCAGCACTGATTGTTGCCAAAATGATTAGAATTTGTTCTGTCCCATATGCGACAGATGACAGCGCATCTGAGGAAAGCATAGCCAAGGCTTTTAATTTCGTCAGTTTTTGCTCTCCAGCTGCTTGGGATTTTAGTGGTTTCCCAATCAAAAAACGTTTGATTGAATGATACATCGATGTCTTCCCCTTTTAATTTCTCATTTTTCAATTAAAACAATAAAACATCAGTGTCTTGCTCTCACATGTTGATGATAGTCCTTTCTGCTATGATGTCTCTGTATGCGATTTGCATTCAAAAATGAACAACAAAAAACACAGAGGCAAACGGATGCCCCTGTGCCATAACATCGAACACAGGTTTCATTCATCTCCTCTCACGAACGCTTACGAGGTTAGCTGACGGATTCGGGCATATGAGAGTTAGCCCTACCTAAAAAGGATTCACCCCAACGGCAAAAAGCCGTTCTATTGGGTCCCCCGCTCTGATTTCAGATTAAGCGATTTGTTTTCTAAAAGTGATCATACTCCCGTTCCCGCACGTTGTAAAGAGGCTTATTGGCTGAGAGAAAAAAATAAAATGACAGGTTCCACGAATGGAATTTACTTACCAAAAATAAAAAACAGAGGCTAATATCGCCTCTGTTTTATTCTGTATCTGTCTTTCTTTTTCTGCGTCTTACGGCAATCCAAATGAACACTGCCGCAATCACCATAATGAGTGCCAGCACACCAATATACATCCATTTCTGGCTATGATCCTGTGTTGGTTGTTCTGCATCGGAACTGTTTGTTTCCGATTTGAGCTGCTGGTGGTTTGTAAACACCTGCTGGCTGTTTGTTTCATTAAGGACGGTTGCCGACTCATCGTTGCTGTTCAGATAACTGATGATCTCTTTTGTGACAGCCGTGCCATCTCCTTTTGACGGTGCAAAGACAGCCATTGTATAGCGTGAATCCCAAACCGATGCTTGGGTAAATACCACTTGTTTTGTTGTCTCATTCAGCATCTCGAAACCAGATACATCAAATGAGCCGTTCTTTTCCTGCGGTACAAGCAGATCTGATGATTTCTCCTTCAGAAGAGAAAATTGATTGATCCCCCCTATGAAAATGAGGTTTCGTCCTTTCGCATCATTTGCTGTAACGTCAGATGATTTCTTTACCGTATATGAATGCTGTGCTTCGCTGCCAAAGGATTCCGTCACGAGAGAAAGCTCCTCAAGCTTCGATTGGCTTACGGTGTCAGGAAGCACGATTAACGTTGTTTGATCCTGGTTTCCGGCGTAAGGAAGCGGCCACTCTTGAAAATCCGCTGACGGAGACATGCCTTTGATGGCGTATGATAATGTACTGTTTTTATCGATAAAAACCCACTTTTCTTCATCAGTCGTATTACAAGGGTTGTTTTCCTTTAAACCGGTCGTGACAAACTGAATATCAATGTAGCGGTTTTTTTGCAGCAGCTTAGGGTCCACTTTCACTGTGACATGATAGAATCCGTTTTTATCTTCTTTTCCTAATTCATCAAGCCGGACCGAGTGCGGCTGGCCATTGATCATCACTTTCAGTTCTGCAGCCTGAGAGGCAGACTCGTTTTCAGTCGCTGAGGCTTGAATCGTTTCAGACTTTTTCAGTTTAAGCGACAGCTTCGCCGATTGGTTTTCATCTAAAACAGCCGAAGCCGGATAAAAATAATGTGCTGAAGATGTTTTGTCGGCTCCAATTGTGATATCACCCGCTCCAAAATTCTCAAGGGTCAGCTTATCGCTTTCTTTTTTTTCAGTCTGCTGAAGCTTGCTGATTGAAAGTGTATCGCCGCTGAGCTGGCCTGTATATGTCTGATCTGTCATCACGCTGATTTTTTTAGTGAGCGCGTCCTCGGACGCCGCTTGCGCAAACAGAACCGGCTGCTGTTTGCCCTCTGCTTTCAGCACCCGCTCCGCAAGCAGAAGGTTTTCTCCTTTTGCCTGTAGCCCAGCTTGTTTCAACAGTTTTTTCACTTTGCCGTTCCAATGCTTGTCCACGCCGATAACAATCGTCGGCTTATCGATTTTTTTCAGTTCAGATTCCGTGACATACGCAATACTGACACTGCTGTCCACCGTTTTCAAATAGCCTTCTGTTTTAACAGCAGCTTCTATTTCTGCTGAACTTGGGTTATCCGGAATGACGATAGCTGTTTCTTCCGCTGTATTTCCAGATTGGGCGAAAGGATACGGATAATGGTCCAGCGACGTTCCCTTCGCTTCACTGCTGTCAGCAAGTGTCAGCCGGCTGTCCGGATAAATTTTGATCCAGTTGCCTGATGTATCCTGTCTGACGCACACGCCCTCTTTCATTACGCCGTAGAATTTCAGCGATACGTTGTGATAGCCTTGCGCAGACTGGCTTTTATTCAGATTCAGCTTCACTGTTTTCCGTTTGGAATCACCATCAAGCTTTAACGTCTTGACCGGTTCATCATCAATGACAGCCGTTAACGATGATGGAGAAATTAAAAGATTTGATGCCTCGTATTCGATTACCAATTGCTGATTGCCCGAAGAGGCGCCTGCCGGGATCTGGTACGTCAGCTCTGCGCTGTCTTTTGATCCATACAGTGTAATCAACTCGCTTGTCAGCACCTGCTGTTTGGCTTGTTCTTGGCTGCTTTTCCCGAGGAGCGAACCGCTGACCTGTACGTCTTTGGCAAGAGCCGTTTGTCCAGTCATCGCCAGCAGCATGAAGCTTGTGAGAAAAATCATTATTTGTTTCAAAAAGGTCACCCGCTTTTATGTTGATTGTATCGTTCTGTCTTGTACCATTTGACCTCTTGCTTGAATAAACGGTGCTTGATTTCTACGAATAAAGAGTAGATAACAAGCACAATCCATGCCTGCGAGTATGTGAAGTACATGAGAAATACGATAAAAAAGTTTTGCTTGTTCATTTCTGTTTTTTCAATGCTCAACGTAATCATGACCTCTGTCATAAATAAGAAAAACGCCAAAATCCAGAGAATCATTGCCAAAAATCCAACAGACAAATGCAAATCATAAAACAAATTCACTACAAAAATCGCATTTGACATGATCACGCCAAAGAAAAACAGGAAGTACGTAAAGAAAAAATAAAACAAATCAAAGATAATTCGTTTTCGTTTCAGCTTAAAAAACTGCGCCAAAAATTTGAGCACGACATATTGATTGCCGCGCGCCCATCGGGTGCGCTGGCGCCACCATACCTTCCATGTTTCCGGTTCCTGCTCCCACGTGATGGCGGCAGGGAAAAAGCGGATGTGATAGCCGAGATTATATACCCGGATGGTCAGCTCAGTATCCTCAGCGAGCGCTTTGTCATCCCAGCCTCCGAGCTTTTCGATAATGCTTCTGCGGATCGCGAAGTTGGTGCCTGGGATCGTGGCGATTTTGAACCACTTCCATCTGCCTCCCTGGGCCATCCACTGAAAACAGATCGTTTCGATATTAATAAACCTCGTCAGCAGCGTCTTTGCCGCATTGATGACACGGAATTTCCCTACCACGGCGCCTGCCTTTTCGTCATTCATCAGGCCGAGCACAAGGTAATACACAGCCATTTTCTCAGGCGTGTTGTCGGCGTCATACACACAGATCACATCGCCGTTCGATTCGGCAAAACCCGAGTTAAGTGCAGAGGATTTTCCTTTTCCTGCATTTGGCGGCTTCGTAATCACCATTTTGATGAAATCGTATTTCTCGGAAAATTCATTGACGATATCACCCGTCCGGTCTGATGAATTATCATTAACGACGATAATCTCCAGCCGGTCCTTCGGATAATAAAGGTTGACCATGGCCTTCAGCGTCTGCCGAATCACAACCTCTTCGTTATGCGCCGGGATGAGGACGCTGACCTTCGGCAGTTCCTTCATATTTTCTCTCCACTTCGGGATATTCCGTTCGAAGGTCATATAGTGGCGAAACCCGCCCTGCATGAGGAACATGTGGTAGAGAAGCATAACCCATATTAAACTTAGCGAGATAAAGAACAGCGTATTACCCAAGGCTTCTTCTCTCCTTAAAAATTCGTTTTTTCAATGTGGCTCTCAAGTAAAACGTATAACTGACAAACATGATGACAAATAAGAGCACAACAGCGGAGAGAATCCATAACGCCTTTTCCAGAGGGGTTTGCCGGTGATGATCGAAAAACTCGTCAATCGCGCTTACGCCGTTTTTCACCTGAATCGTTCCGTCACCGCTTGTATGAATTTCCACTTTGTCTGTTTTGACGGTTTGTTTCGTTTTCTTTAAATCAAGCCATTCACTGTCTGGAATGCGTTCCATCTGATCAACCAGCTCCGGCAGATATTTCATCCCGAGGTACGGGTGATAAAATCCTCCGGCTACTCCGCCTTCAAAATCAATCATCTGGGAGATGTGCTCCTCCATCTCACCGAGCGGGTTTTGCTTCGATGTGTCGACAAAGCCGATCGTTTCCGGATAAAGCGTCATTCCGTGCAACATCGAAGGAGCAGTCACAAACGGAGGTGCACCGGATGTTTTCCATGTTGTGCTGCTGAGCTGGACCTGGCCGAAAATGCTTGTAAAATACTGCGAGGCGATTTGATAGCCATATTCGGACATCGTGTAATGCGGCGCTTCAAACGCCAGCGGGTAAAGACCCGATGATGTCAAATCCTCAATGGCACGCGTCAGTTTTTGTTTTGTATACGTTTCTTCCTTTTCCCGAAATGGTTCGAGATAGCTGTGATAGGCTTGTTCGTTCGGGAAGTCCTGTTCTTTCTCCAAAATGGACGGGGGGTCTTCGGCATTTCCGGATGTAATCGGCTGATCCGCCTTTGCATCCCAAAATTCAAAGCCCTCTCCTGTTTCACTGTAGCGATAAGCGTGAGTATAGCCGTGAACAATGATACTGCCGCCCATGCTTTGCAGCTTTTTCAGTACCTTGACCATCTTCGGTTGATCAGACAAATACACTTTGTCGCCTGTTTCCGGATTCAAATAAACCGGAATGACCGCCAGGATAAAAGGAATATGCCGCTTATGCAGGTATGTACCGGCTTGAAGCAGCAGTTTTTCATCAGACATCGGGCTGATATCCTCGAGACGCAAATACAATAACGTTGTCCCCGCCTTCTCTCCGAAAGCTTCTCTGAGCTGTTTCGCCACGATCAAATTGTCATTTAACAAATTTGTTAATCCAATGTACACATTCCCTTTTTTTGTTTTCCATATAAAAGAATGCGTTGTGCCTTCATCGGCTTTGAAGGTGTAAAGCGCCGTTCCTTTCAGGCCTGATACACTCAGCACGTTAAGCCCGCTTTCCAGAGACACATCGGCCTTTTCCGACCTGCTGTGAACCTGAAACACATTTTCTTTGCGGGCTAATGAAAGACCGGAAAATTGGCTGATTTGGCCTGCGTTATAGCCAATGGCGACAACCGGTTTTTTTACGCCGCTGATAAGAGACAGCAATTTGTTACTGAGCTTTCTTTTCGTTTGGCCGTAATAAATCACATGGTCTTTCCCTTTGAAATCCGACGCTTCAACGTCTGAATCTTTTTTGACTGTCACATGGGATGTAAAGTGGCCCGCAAGCAAATCGAGCATTTTGACTTGTGACGACTCTTTGCCGTCCAAGGTTGAGTAGATGATGAGAATGCCGGCATCCTGATCTTTCGCTTGCGCAGAAACGGGAAAAGACGCAATAGCTGAAAATAGAAGCATCATGACGCATAGCAATGTGATTCCTTTATAGTTCATTCATCATCATCTCGTTTTCCAGTTCTTCTAAAAATTGATCAGCTGTTTTGATATCGTTGCGGTAGGGCAAATAGCAAACGTGGAACGTAAGCGACACATACTTTCCATTTTCCAGCTGATATGTATCCAATTGTTTCTTCAGCTTGGTCAGAACGGCCGGCATATGTTCAGCAGGCGTGTGCGTCAGCACGATCCCGATACGCTCATCAGAGGGACGGAATTTCTTATCCGTTTCCCGAACGCTTGTCCTGATTTGCTGACCGACATATTGGAAGAGGCGGTCCGTTTCTTTTTCACCGTACAAAGACTTAAACTCTTTGAAATAATGCATATGGAGCAGCAAAAACACAAAAGAATTGCCATAGCGCTCCGCCCGCTTGATTTCTTCTGAAAGTTCCAGCTTCATCCTTTGCTTGTTATCAAAACCGGTCACTCTGTCAACAGCAACATAGCTTTTAATTTCGGATTGAAGCCGTGTAATCGAGCGCCTAAGCTCTGCCGTAATATCGTGGATTCGTCCAGAAATAAAAGAAAACAGCAAAAGCGCGATTCCCCACACGATAAGCATTCGCAGTCCTTCCTCAGCCGGAAATAACGCAGCCTGTCCAGTCTGGAAAAACATCATTAAGGTGCCGAGAACAAAGAGTACGATTAAGGTCACTGCCAGCGCGTAAATCGGGCCGAACCAGATGCCTGCGGCGATGACGCCAAATGTGATGCAAAGGATCAGAGCACCTTCTGATTGCTGGGCTGACACATAATAAATAAACAAAGACAGGGCCGCGATGAGCCCTGAAAAATAAGCAAATAATTTTTGTGATTCACTGAATGATATTTTCATTAAAAAGCTTCCTTTCGGCTAACAGCGGCAGCAGATTGTCAAATGAATGCGTCTGAGTGCCGCTCATATAGCCTCCATAATACGATTTCACCGGATCATGAATTTCAAAGTCATTCATTCTGTCATATATGGCTTTGATGACAGAACTGTTTTCATGCTGTTTTGTCAAAAACAATACGGCTAAGGCATATACGGATGGAGACTCATATTGGACGGCAGGCTCCTTCGTATCTGCCGAATACCGCCCGTACAGCTTTCCGTTTTTCTGAAATTCCTGCTTGATCCAGTCCGCTAAAACAGATGCTTTTTCATCCCCTTCCGGCAAATGCCAAGCAGCGTAAAGCTGATCAATCAGGTTGATTTCACTATCATATGTGTATCCCTTCGTCTCCGAGCTGTATGTCTTCGGCAGAAAGCCATTTTTTAAAGGAGCTGAATAGAGAACATTGGCATTCCGCTGTTCTGTTTCTTCGTCTATGATTCCATTCTTCTTTAAGACAGCTAAGGCATCAGGCATGACGTATGAAAGCGTCACATCCTTTGAAGCGGCCTGTGAGTCGTAATAGTCTGTAAATAACCCGTTGTTCATATTGTATGTCTTCAAAGACGTGCCGATATCCCTAGCCATTTGCGCGTAGTCGCTGCGGCCCCATTTTGCGGCGGCTTGGTCAAGAGACAGCATAATTCTCATATCATCTATCAGCGCATTCGTCCCGCTCGCTTGGCCATTTTGAATCTTCCACGTCACCAAGTGATTGCTCATCAGAAATGAATCAGTCAGATGCTGATATTGATCCTGGAAATGCGGTGCGTCATTTTTGCTGAGCAGAAACTCCATCCACAGGCCGAGAGATTCCGACAAGTAAGAAGGCTGGTCTGAAAAATCGGTTTTGATCAGCCCTTGGTCATTCATTAAATTGTGATAGATGAAATATTCCGCCGGCTGGAGCGGGCTGGCATTCACTTCTGTCGCCGACTGATTTTGGGTCTTGTTTCCAGCTTCAGCACACCCTGCGGAAAGTCCGATAGATAAGAAGAATAAGATGACAGCAATTAGTACATGCCTCACAGGCAAATCCCCCTTTGTCGCCTGAAGCAAATCAGACGCTCACAAATAGTTATAGACGAAAATATGACTGCCATGTTACAAAGTACATTTACTATAAAAGAAAAAAATGCAGATTGCTAGCTTTTTTTCCCCTTTTTGAACATTAAGAAAACAGGACCTAAGTCCACTAAAAAAACCTGTGCGATAGGCACAGGTTTTTTTATTATTTATCCAAACCGAGTTTTTTCAGCTGTTCTGCCAGCGCGTTGTTAATCGGCTCATCTTTATTTTGTTTTTTCATATAAGAGGATACGTCCCGTTTGGTAGCACGCGCTTTGTCTTTGTTTTTTCGTTTTTCAAATACAGAGAGCTTTTCACGGTGACCGCACACACACGCAAAGGTTTGGCCCTCGCCTTGGCCGCGAAGCTCCATTCTTTTATGGCAATTTGGGCAGCGTGCGTTTGTTTTTCGGGCAATCGTTTTTCTGCTTCCGCATTCACGATCTTGGCACACGAGCATCGTCCCGCGTTTGCCGTTTACTTTCAGCATCATTTTGCCGCATTCCGGACATGCCGTTCCCGTGATGTTGTCATGTCGGAAGGTTTGGCTGCTGTTTTTGATTTCTTTTACCGTTTGGTGAGCGTAAGCCTTCATATCTTTAATAAAAACAGCCGATTTCAATTTGCCGGCCGCAATCGCAGACAGCTTTTGCTCCCATTCTGCTGTTAAGGCCGGTGATTTCAGATCCTCCGGAACAAGCTGCAGGAGCTGTTTTCCTTTAGATGTGATAAAAATATCTTGGCCTTTTTTCTCGATTAAAAAGCTGTTGAACAGTTTTTCAATAATGTCGGCACGCGTTGCCACCGTGCCGAGGCCGCCTGTTTCTCCAAGCGTTTTGACGAGGCCTTTTTCTTCTCCCTGCATAAACGCGCTTGGGTTTTCCATCGCTGACAGCAAGGTCCCTTCATTAAATCGGGCAGGCGGCTTCGTTTGGCCGCTTGTTTCCGTTAACGTGCGGACGGCAAGTGTGTCGCCTTTTTGAAGCGCAGGAAGTGTCTGATCTCTGTCATCCTCCTGCTCATCATCCTCATCCGCCATATCATAAACGGCTTTCCACCCTTGCGACTGCACGGTTTTGCCTTTCGCCGTAAAGGTTTCTCCGCCGATTTCTGCGATGACCTTTGTTTCCTCATATTCGAATGCAGGCATTAATACAGCCAGGAAACGTTTCGCAATCAGGTCATACAGCTTTCGTTCTTTATCACTCAGACTGCTGAGAACGAGCGGCTCTTCGGTCGGGATAATCGCGTGGTGGTCTGACACCTTCGCGTCATTGACATATCCTTTATGAGATTTAATGCCGCGTTTTTTAATTTGGCTGACATATTGGGCATACGGTTTTACTTCCATGCCTTCCAGACGGTCTTTTAACGTTGGGACGATGTCACTGGATAAAAATCTAGAGTCAGTCCGCGGATATGTGACGAGCTTATGCTGCTCATATAGCTTCTGCAGGACAGAAAGCGTTTCTTTAGCAGAAAAACCGAAGCGCTTGTGGGCGTCACGCTGCAGCTCCGTTAAATCATAAAGCGCAGGCGCAAAGCTTTTTTTCGCTGTTTTTTTCAGCTCAGCTACGACCGCTTGCTTTCCTTGGAGATTTTTTAGCAAACGGCTTGTTACATCTTGATTGAACGTTCTCGTCTGCTTTGATTTCTTATCCTGCCACGTCAGCGTCATGCCGTCGACTGCAGCACGTATGCCGTAATACGGAACGGGCGTAAACGCCTGAATGTCTGCCTCGCGCTTTGCAATCATGGCAAGCGTCGGAGTCTGCACACGCCCGCATGAGAGCTGGGCATTGAATTTTGTGGTAAGTGCACGGGTGGCGTTGATCCCCACAATCCAATCCGCTTCCGCTCTGGCGACGGCAGAATGGTACAGGTTTTCATATTCTTTGCCGCTGCGCAGCTTTTGAAAACCTTCCTTGATCGCTTTATCCGTCACAGATGAAATCCACAGCCGCTTGATTGGTTTTCGGACATTCGCTTTCTCAATGATCCAGCGCGCAACAAGCTCACCTTCCCGGCCTGCGTCAGTCGCGATGACAATCTGATTGACGTCTTTACGGGTAAGCTGGGATTTGACTGCATTGAACTGCTTTCCGGTTTTTTTTATCACCACAAGCTTCAAGGGTTCTGGGATAATCGGCAGATCCTCTAGGCGCCATGATTGAAATTCTTTTCCGTAGCCTTCCGGATCAGCAAGCGTCACCAAATGGCCTAAAGCCCAGGTCACAATATATTGATCACCTTCGAGATAACCGTTTCCTTTTTTATGGCACTGCAGCACCCGGGCTAAATCCCGGCCGACTGAAGGTTTTTCAGCTAATACAACTGTTTTTGACATGCTTGATCACTTCTCTTTCTTTCGCGCTCATCCTGTTATTATAACAGACTTCACGCGGCACTCTCTAACCGCGCCCGTTTTTCGTGTCAATTTCTGAGAAAATGACGTGAGTGACGGTTTGCGCGTATGGCGATGTTTTGTTAATGAAATCTTCTACCGCTTCGAGGCTTTCGGCATTGATTTTCAGCATATAGCAGGCTGCACCCGCAATCCGATAGCAAAATTCAATATTCGGCAATGTTTGAATATAGCTTTTGAACCGCTCGTAATCCGCGTTTTTAACGGTTGCTTCCACAATACAGGAAACGGGAAGCCCCAGTTTTTTCTGGTCGACCTCCAGCGTGTATTGCTTGATGATGCCAAACGATTCAAGCTGTCTTACCCGTTCTGTTACAGATGGAGGCGACAGCTTAATTTTTCTGCCTAATTCCCTCATCGACAAACGGCTGTCCTTCTTCAGCTCCTCAATGATATTCAGATCAATCTGGTCAAGTTTCATTTCAACATCCTTCTTTTTTGATTTTGTACACATTATCTCGGGTATTTTTGTAAATGACAAGTACAGTTCCCTAGAAAAGGCATGTAAAAATGAATGTTTTCCGAACATTTTTTGAAAGCTGTCATATGCCCCTCCGGATTGTTTATAGTATAAAATGAAAACGTGTCCACAAGGAGGGCGATTTATGCTGCACACGCCGATTGGAAGACTTCGCACGATGGGTTTTATTGAAGGAATGTCACTCTTAATCCTGCTGTTCATCGCTATGCCGCTTAAATATTGGGCAGGCCTTCCGCTTGCGGTGACAATTGTCGGTTCGGTTCACGGCGGGTTGTTCATTTTGTATTTGCTTGTCTTGGCTTATGCAACCTTCTCTGTCAAATGGCCGCTGAAATGGTCAGCTGCCGGCTTCATCGCCGCTTTCGTCCCATTCGGAAATTTTTTGTACGACCGCGGATTAAGGAAATATAAATAAGGGAACGCAAAAAAGGCTGGATTTTTATGATCCAGCCTTTTTTATTAAAACCACTTTGTCAGCCACGCGATATAGTAGGCCCCCGGAATAAACATGAGCTGGGCGAGGAGTGTGCCCGCCACCCTTGATGTGACCATTGTGACAGAGGTCCATTTTAAATAGAGATAGCTTCGTTTTCCTTTTGCCACATCATCAGCTAGAACGGATACTTTAGGATCAACAAAAATGGCCAGCAGCATCGTCGCAATTCCGTTGATCAAACCTGAAGCCATGACGGCTGTCGTGCTGCGCTCCGGCGCCAAAAGGCCTGCGTATAAAGCCGAAAGCACACCAATCGTATAAATCGATGTGATCAGCATGTTGATGACAAACAAACGCTTCGGAATCAAGCGCATATGAAATCCTTTTACATATGAAATGGACGGCAGACGTAAATAGGAAAGGGCATTTTTGAATCCTTGTTTCGAGAATCCCTTTCGGAATACTTGAAAAACGGAGCCGCCGCCGCCCGCCAAGTGAATAATCGCCCGTGAAAAAAGAGCGACAAAAGACGGGAGCAGGATAATGCCCAAAATGGTGCCGACTGTCGATCCGAAAATTAAAAAGCGGAACTGCTCCCCTACAATCGCCAGTGCGTTTTTTCCAGCATCATCAATTAAATGCCCAGTAAAGGGCTGCTGCACCATGTTCGACATTCTGGATACGATGACCATGACATTAAACAGAGAAAGCGCGGACGCAATAAATCCAACGCGGGCCCCGGAAAGCCTTGTAGCATAGGCTAAGGTTTCTATCGAGTGAATCAGCAATAAAAAACAAAAAATAAAAAGTACTTGTGTTGTAATGACATGCACGTTATTCTTCCTCCAATTTCATCCTAGAGATAAGACTGGAAAGAAGACAAGGAGGTTTCAGTACGATGTGTTTTTTGCAATAAAAAAACCGTCCGGCGTACGCCGGGCGGTTTGTCTTATTCTTTTCTATACGCAAATAAAGATTATATCATCCGCCAAGTCAGGCGGGTTAGATTCATAAAGCATTGTTCCGAAGAATCATTCTGGAAAGTAAACACCATGGAAATTTCTTGAACACAAGACAACGAAAGCCCTACCTCTCAATCGTCACTGCGGCTCCGAAGCCGCGCCGGTGTGAATTGTAAAACAAAAAAGTCTTTTTTCCATCTCATCGTTAGGGGCGATTTGTTATGAAGGAAAAGAATAAGGGCAGCTGGTTATGCTGCTTGGGAAGCGGTAAGCTTCTCTCTCAAAACAGAAAAAAGAAGTTTACTTTCTTTTTTATTTGCTTATTTTTCTTACTAGCTATTCATAATAACATATCGCCCCTGAAAACACAAATTTTTTATAGTTCGAGTGAGACCGGTGTTTTCTCCCCGGCATTCATTAATCTGATATCCTCCGGTTCAATTTCAAGAATCACCAGATTCGGATCATCCTTGCCGTCAAACCAGCGCTCTAATTTGGAACTCCATATTTTGTCCTTGAGTTCTGCCGAATTGTTGATTTTGGCTTTTCCGGCAACTTCGACATATGCGTCGCCAAAACCTTCACAATCATAGCCTAATAAAATGTGGACATTGGGGTTGTTCTCAATTTCTTCTGCTTTATGAGTTTCCTTGCTTGTCGGTGTGTAAATCGTCAGCCCGTCATGGAAAAAAGTCATGTAGCGGGAATGCGGTTTGCCCTTTTGAACTGTTGCGAGCGAACCTACTTTATGGTGATCTAGAACATCAAGCACTTTTTGTTTAATGTCTTGCTGATTCATCTCGAATCACTCCTTTTTAACGTCTCCGCTGTTACTTTTCCACATCCGGGGAAGATTTAAACAAGAAAGTGTGCTCTTTATTTTTCGCCTTCCCATTCACGCTTTAACAGACTGTAGTAGACGAGGTCGTGATGCCTGCCGTTTACGTATAAGCCATCCCGTGCCCTTCCTTCCTCTAGAAACCCGATCCGCTCCGGAACCGCTCTGCTTTTTTCGTTTCCGACAGCCGCACAGATCGCCACACGATTCAGCTCAAGCTCTTCAAAAGCATACGTAATGAGTTTTCGGCAGGCAGCTGTAATAATGCCTTTCCCTTCAAATTCTTCGGCAATCCAATATCCGATTTCCGCCTTACGATTCACTTGATCAAGGTTATGCAGGCTGATCATGCCGCATAGGCTGCCGTCATAAAGGAGCCCCGCCTCAATGCCGTTCAGGTCGGCATACTGGCGCCGCCAATCTGGAATGATTGTTTCTCGGTACGTGTCAGCGCTACTTGGATTTTCCGCAAAAAACAGCCACTTGCCAAGCCGCTGCTGATTTTGGATAATGAGTTCGGCCAGCCGCTCCGCATCATTCGGCTCCAATAATCGGATGGTGATGTGCTCATTTACCTTGCAGGTGAACATTGCCTCGCCCTCTTTCCTTTTTTACCCATTATAGCGATGATTCCGTTTTTTTCAATACAAAAAAGGATGGGCTGCTAAGCCTCATCCTTATATTCTTGGATCGGTAAAGATATCATGTTTATCCGTGCTCGTCGATGACATTTCCGTCACGACAGCACCTTCTTCCCCGGCCTGGAACCAATGCTTTGTATTCGGGGGAATTGTATATTGCCCGCCCGGTTCTAGCTCAATTTCGTGCCAGACCGTATAGTGTTCTCTGTCTTCCTGAGGAGGGAGAACTTTTGGAAGCGGCGTTTTTTCTCCTTCTACGTAAAGATACACTTTTCCGTAGCGGCAGCGGAAGGTCTCCTGCTTGCCTTCCTGGCCGTCGACCGGCGGATGGCGGTGTTCCGGGCAAGTCTGTCCCGGAAACAGCACCAATTCCTTTGAACAATAACGGTCTGTATTGACGTAGACGAAGAGCTGGAGCCCGACTTTTCTTTCTTTTCCTAAGCCGTAATCCATCAGCTGGATTTGGTCTACTTCCTCGTCCGTTAATACAATCCCTGCTTTTTGATAGTAGCTGTTCACTTCTTCTTTCGTGATGCCCATATGTCTCACTCCCTCTTATGTCGTCACAAAGTTTCCGCCGTTGACATGCAGGGTCTGTCCTGTCATGTAAGAGGACTCATCTGATGCCAGAAGCACATAACAGCCGACGTGCTCAACAGGCTGTCCAGGACGGCCCATCGGCGTATCTTGCCCAAATTGAGCAACTGTTTCTTCAGGGAACGTAGCTGGGATTAGTGGCGTCCAGATTGGACCCGGCGCGACTGCATTTACACGGATGCCGTCTTTAACAAGCGCCTGCGCCATTGTTCTTGTAAAGGCGTTGATCGCCCCTTTTGTCGCTGTATAATCAATCAGTGTCGGGTTCCCTACGTACGGGTTGATGGATGTCGTATTGATGATGGCGCTGCCCGGTTTCAGGTAATCAATTGCTTTTTTAGTCAAATAAAATTGAGAATAAAAGTTTGTTTTGAATGTGCGGTGAAGCTGTTCGCTCGTAATCTCTTTGATGCTTTCCTTCGGATGCTGTTCACCTGCATTGTTGACAAGGATGTCAAGGCCGCCTAGTTCCTTGACCGTTTTTTCAACCGCTTCATTGCAGAATTCCTCTTCACCTACGTCACCAGTAATCAGCAGGCATTTTACGCCTTCTTGTTCAACACGTTTCTTCGTCTCCTCAGCGTCTTCATGCTCATCCTTATACACAATGGCGATGTCTGCGCCTTCCTTTGCATAAGCGACGGAAACCGCGCGTCCGATCCCGCTGTCGCCGCCTGTAATAAGAGCTACTTTTCCTTTTAATTTGTCTGCTCCTTTATAATCCTCGTACTCATACACCGGACTTGGATTCATTTCGCTTTCAATTCCCGGCTGGCGACTTTGAGTTTGTGCCGGCAGTTCTTTTGGATAATTTGCCATGATGATTCTCCTCCTTTGTTTTCATGTCTATTTGTTGTGTACCTCACACACTCTTTGGATAAACATGGCTTGGCACCTTCGCATTGCTTTATCAGAAAAATGTTTCACATGGAACGCTTGGAGGAAATAACTCAAAAAGGGGGTTGGTTGCTGAATGATTAACATGCTTTCTAGAAGATTCAGCAGGCCAAAGGGCGTCATCGGCATGATTGCCGGGTACATCATGGCTGCTGAAAATCAAACACTGAATCAGTGGACAATCAATCAGCTGGGTATCACGCGCGGGGACAGCATTTTAGAAGTCGGGTTTGGCCCGGGATACTGCATGCAGCAGATGCTGAAACGCGAGAAGGATGTTCAGCTTCATGGGATTGATGTGTCAGAGGCCATGCTGAAGCTGGCCGCCCGCAGAGTGAAATCCAAGGGTGTGCGCCTGATACAAGGAAGCATCGAGACATTTCCTCTCCCCGCCTCGTTTTATGATAAAGTGATTTCCGTTAACAACTACACCATTTGGAATGACCAAACAAAAGGCATGAAACAGATTTATCGGGCATTAAAGCCAGGCGGCAAAGCAGCCATTACGATGCAGCCGCGGGAAGCGGATGCCAGTCCTGAGAAAACCAAATCATTTGGAAGACAGATGATTGCTGACTTTAAAGCAGCCGGCTTCGAAGACATTGATATAGAATTTAAGAACATTAAGCCTGAGCTTTCCGTCTGTGCAACTGCAAAGAAGCCCGCCACATAAAGTGGACGGGCTTCTTCTTTTATGAATGTACAGCCTGATTGCGCAGGACGTCTTTTTTCACCTTGCCAAGGTTGTTTTTCGGCAGTTCGTTAACAAATTCAACTTCAGGTATTTTGTAAGCGGACAGGCGTTCTTTACAAAATGCAATGACATCCTCTTCCGTGATGCGCTGGCCGCCATTTTTCACGATAAAAGCTTTCGGTTTTTCACCGTAAAGCGGATCAGGAATACCGACCACAGCCGTTTCAAGGATTCCCGGGATCTGCTGGATAACTTCTTCAACCTGATCAGGATAGACGTTATCGCCTCCGTAAATAATGACATCCTTGTAGCGTCCCGTGATGAAAATAAAGCCATCTTCATCTACATATCCTGAATCTCCGGTTTTAAACCATCCATTTTGCAGCACTTTCGCTGTTGCTTCAGGATTGTCTTCATAGCCTTTAAATAAGAATGGAGTATGAACAACGATTTCGCCGATTTCTCCTTGAGGAAGTTCTTCTCCGGTCAGAGGATCTTCCACTTTGACTTTAACACCTGCCACAGGTTTTCCTGCAGATGCCGCTTTATCCATTCCCATATCAGGCGTCCATGTGCTGATGCCCCAAGCCTCAGTACTTCCATAGCCATGCGCAAGCGGAATGCCAATATCAAGATAGCGGCGGATTAGGCTGCTCGGCACTTTTGTTCCGCCTGTCATTAAAATCACAAGCGAAGATAAGTCAGTTTGGTGCGTTTCCCACGCCTCAAGCAAATACGTGTAAAACACAGGAAGAGCCATCACGGTCTGAATTTTCTCTTCTTCAATGACCTTCAGCATGTGAACAGGATCTTGATCCTCTGTAAACACAAAGGTTGTTTCTGCAAATGTTCCAAGCATGATGCAAATGAGCGCACTCGTATGATAAATCGGATGGCACGCGAGAAAACGAAGGCCCTTCATGCGTGCTATTGAGCTGTTGGATTTTTTAACGTATCTGTATATGCCGCCATGTGTAATCATGCATCTTTTCGGGTTTCCCGTTGTTCCAGATGTAAACATCAGAAGTGCTGTATCATCAGGGGAAACCATTTCCGTCTCTGGCAAATGATCAGGACCTGCAAACAGCGCTTCAAATTCAGCAGATGTTTCGTAAGCTGTTCCTGTTTCCATTGTTACACACAGTGAGGATAATTCAGGAAGAACTTCATCCAGTATCTCTTTAAACTCCGCTCCGTAAAACATCGCTTTCGGTTCACTTGCTTTTAAAATGCCTGTCATTTCATATGGTTTCAGCTGCCAGCTGACAGGTACGACAACAGCACCTATTTCAAGTGCGGCGAACATAACAGTTGATGCGGGATGGCCGTTTTTACAAAGCAATGCAACACGGTCGCCCTTTTGAATTCCTTTTTGAAGCATGGCATTCGCCAGCTGATTAATCCGTTTACGGTAACCTTTATATGTCAGTGTATGGTCTCCGCTTTTTACAGCCTCTATTTCTTCGCTATTCGGCATGTCATGCAGAATCAGATGCTGTAATGTTTCCATATCGTCATCTCCTATATTCTCTTGAATCTTCAATAATTTGTTAGATTTTCTTCCTTACCTCACCCATTTTAACCCAAAAAAGATAACTTGTAAAACTATTTCATTTTGGAATTATTCCAATACTGAATGATAAAATAGTCCCACATTTTCTTATTTTGTTCCCCATCCACAGAAAAACACACGCCAAATTTTTGACGTGTGCCATGCAGGTTTACAGTATGTTTTTTTCTTTCATCCATGTGAAAAATATGCGGTTTAACCGCTGATACAATTCTTGTTCTCCTTCTTCCTGAAACCCCGCCATGCTTTCTCCGCTCTCGATAATTGCCGAGCTGATCGCGCTTAAAATCTCCGAGCCTTCAGCAGATAATGAGCTAGGCGCCATCATGACGAGAATGCGTGTCATCCTGAGGGTATTTCCGTCCATGCCATCCACTTCATAGGAGGTGCTGAGATCAAACATTTTGAAAAAAGGCAGGACGATTTCATCATTTTTGAGATGATAAAGCGCCATGTTTGTTCCGGGGATTCCCAATCCCCCTTGTTTCTCCCGCTCAGCCAGGCAAACCGCGGCTTTTTCCGGATCACGGATCAGGCCATCCTTCTTCAGCTGTTGAAAAAGCTCTAGCAGAAGCATGCTATGGTCCGGGTTTGTTTTGAGTTGAGCTAGCGTAAAATGGCGCAGAACATCTTGGATAACTTCCATATACCGCCCTATGCTTTCCGCCGCCTCTAGCATGTCAGGTACATCAACTTGCTGCGCCTCTTCCTTCGGGCTTCTTTTTTTGTTAAGAATAAGGGGAATCTTCCGCTTGATATACTGCTTGACCTGGTTTGCGTCTTCCTCATTTAATAGCGGGCTGACCATGATGTAATCAATGTTTTCATAAGGAATCGGTACAGTGGACACAATCATATCATAGGCTTGAACATCCTTCCCCTTTAGCTCGATCAGGGATGACATATCAAACGATTCAATTTCCGGCAGCTCTTTTTTCAGTCTGGAGGCAAGCATTTTCGAGGAGCCGATCCCGCTTGAGCAGACGACAAGCGCTTTCACTTTTGCTTCTTCTTTTTTGATTTCAAGAGCCGAGCCAAAGTGAAGAACGATAAAAGCGATTTCATCATCAGAAAAGGACATGCCCGGAAAATACTTTTCGACGCCTTCTTCGATCGCCATATAAAGCAGAAAATAATCGCGCTTGATCTGTTCCTTCATCGGATTGTATATCTCAATATTTTCTTTTATGCGGCTGACGGCCGGCTCCAAATGGGCAATCAAGCCTTCATATAAAGAGTAGTTTTTCGTCAGATCCATTCTGATTTTGTCTGAAATAAAAGCAATGAGCCGCTTTGTTTGCAGGGCTGTTTCCAGCTCAATTTCCTGCGCTTTGTATTCTGTTTTGTATTTTCGATTGGCGCTTCGAAGATGGATTGTAATATAGCCGACCTCCGCCTCTGGAATCGTCACGCCGAAGGCACGTTCAAGCTCGCCCGCGATTTCAAGAGCCGAGCTGTATTCCTTCGCATTCTTCAGTTCCTCAAGCTCATTTTGCTCCATGGTGATGGTTTCCCCAAGCTTAATTCGTTCAATCGCATACGTCAGATGGACGACGAGCGCTATATAGGAGCTGTCGGACAATGAAAAAGCGATTTTTTCTTTGAGCTGAAATAAGATGCGCTCCATTTTTAACAGCTCGCCTTTGCTGACAACCCCGAACATTTTCTCTGAAGAATCGGCTTTTCCTTTGATGTTTAATTCAACCGCTTCCAAAAACATTTGGATGTCAAGACGGTTCACAATCAAGTTGCCGACAATTTTCCGTTTCGCATTCTCCGGCCCTATAAGCTGGATGCCAAAACCTCTTTTGCGGATCAGTGTCAGTCCGAAGGGAGAAATCCACTTCTCGAGCTCATCTAAGTCATAGCTGACCGTGGCATTCGTCACCTGGAGATCATGAGCAAGCGTGTACAGTTTGACGGGCTCCTGAGACTCTAATAACGAACAAAGAATGAGCAGTTTCCGTTCGTCGGCGCTGTATTCATGCTGTTCATATGATAAATCAGTAAGCAGCTTTTGTTTATCCTCGGGACTTCCCACTGCTTTCAACCCTTTACCGGGCTGTTTATCTAACGTAAGCCCCACGGTTTCCATCAGCGGTTTAATTGATTTGAGTTCCCTGTGAATGGTTCTCGTGCTGACTTGCATCAGCTCAGCAAGCTCAGTTACGGTTATATATCTGTTTTGTAATAATAAGTGCTTTAACAGCTTTTGTTCTCTGGCAGTCATATACATAAAAAAGACCTCCTAGCCAATCTTGATGTGCGGATGAAGTCGCAAGGAGATGCAGTAGAGGATATAGAGAGGTTTCCTTTTAATATAAAACGCTTTCAAGAAAGAATCAATCACTTATAAATGGTAATTTGGCACTAAGCGGTGTGACAATATTGAAAAAGCATCAGCTGGTAAGCTGATGCTTTTTATGGAATATCGTAACCCTGTACGGCTGTAAAAATGCGGAACCATTGATCCTGGTCAAGCTTGTATGACAACGCATTTATCGCGGCGGAAATCCGCTCGCGCTTTCCGCTTCCGACAATCGGCATGATGTCGGCCGGATGCGTATACAGCCATGCGTACATCACCTCGTCCAATGAAGCGGCGCCAATCTCTGCTTGAACGGATTCAAGCGCCGTGCGGACACGCCGGTCTTTTTCCGTGTCACCAGTGAAAACTTTGCCGCCTGCCAGAGGCGACCAAGCCATCGGCGGAATCCGTTTTTCCTGGCACAGGTTCAAAGTGCCGTCGAGCATATTTTCTAATTCGTATGCGGAAAGCTCAATCTGGTTGGTTACGAGCTTCTCAGGCAAATATGATTCCAGCATCCGATACTGGTGATCTTTAAAATTTGAAACGCCAAAGTACCTGACCTTGCCAGAGCATTTCAAGGCCTGAAACGCCTCTGCTACCCCCTCCGGATCCATGAGCGGGTCCGGTCTGTGAATCAAAAGCATATCGATATAATCCGTCCTAAGGTTCATAAGCGATTGCTCAACGGATGCCAAAATATGCGATTTGCTTGTGTTATAATGATGCGATCTGTGAGCGGGCCGTTCAGGCGATTCAAGAACGATACCGCATTTTGTGACCAACTCTATGTTTTCTCTTAATCCAGGTGAAAGGGCAAGGGCGTTTCCAAACAACTTTTCGCACGTATAGCCTCCATAAATATCCGCATGATCAAAGGTCGTGATGCCGTGATCGATACACCATTCAATGAGGCTCAGAAGTTCAGCATCTGAATAGTTCCATTCATTCAGCCGCCAAAGCCCGTGTATGACTCTTGAAAATTGAAGATCCTCCGCCAATTGAATACGCTGCATGCAAAATCCCTCTTTTCTTTGTATAAACCGGGTTTTGCCCCTTACTAGTTCATTCGGCCTCAGATCCCCTTTTTCCTTTCGCTCCTTTTAAAAAGACATTTTAATTCGATTGAAATTGCTTTTTCGCTTTCTCAACGACATAGTGGCTGCCGCCGCGGTCCTGCACATTTTGGATCATCATGGCGACAAGCAGGTCTTTGTTTTTGTAATCGTAGCCGACAAACCAGCCATTTTCCGTGCCGTCTTTATCATCTTTTGATGTTTTCAGCTCGGCTGTTCCTGTTTTCCCGGCCACTGTGATTCCTTTCACGACAGGCTGATACGCTGATCCGCGCTCATCTTCCACAACGCCTTTCAGACCTTTTGTAATGTCTGCTGCTCCTTCCTTGGTGACCACTTGCTTGTGCCAAACATCAGCTGTTTGTGAATCTTTTTTGATCAGCGTCGGTTTGACAAGGTCTCCATTGTCAACAAATGGCGTGTAAGCAGTTGCCAAGTGAAGCGGAGACATTTGCATTTGCCCTTGTCCGTAGCCTGTATCCGCAAGCAAAATGTCTGAATCAAGCTTGTCATTTGCAATAGACGATTTCTGGATCGGGAATTCGTACGGAACGTCCTCTGAAAAACCGAATGTCTTCAAGCCTTTTGTGAAGGTGTCCGCTCCCATATCAAGCGCATTCTGGGCAAAATAAATATTGTCTGACGTAATAAGGGCGTTTTCCAAATCGACTTGTTGAAGTCTCTCAGACACACGTGTCACTGAATAGCCGCCCCAGCTCGAATCTTTTTGCCACTCCTTGCCTTTGATTGTTTTCTTCTCATCGGCTTTAAGGGTGCCGTTTTTGATTCCAATAGCAGCCGCAATCGGTTTAATGGTAGAACCTGGCGCGTATGTCTTATTGAATTTCGCTGAAAACGGGTTGTTTTTATCTTTGTTTAGCTTTTTCCATTCCTTATCGCTCCAGCCGAAAATAAATCCGTTTGGATCGTAGGAAGGCGCGCTGACAAGGGCGAGTGTTTCGCCTGTCTTCGGCTGCAGCGCGACTGCCGCCCCGCTGTCATCCTTCAGTTCATCATACAGCTTCGTTTGCGTTTTGATATCAATTGTGAGGTGAAGATCCTCGCCGTCCTTTGCTTTCTTTTCAGCGATGACTTCCCCGGTTTGCGGCACGTAGATTTTCCAGCCAGTTGTGCCTCTTAGCTTGCCTTCATACACATTTTCAAGTCCGGCGATACCGATGTTAGACGTATCGCTGTACGTTCCTTCTTTCTTTTTCTTCAGTTCTTCCGCTGTAATGGCGCGGACATAGCCTGTCAAATGGGCTGTCTTTTCGCCATACGGATAGTAGCGGGAGCTGACATTCGTTCTTGTTACGCCTTGTAATGACGTCGCTTCAGAAACTAATTTCTCCTGGTCAGGCTTGACCTTTTTGAGCGGCACAAACGAATCGTCTTTTACCCAGCCTTGATCCAGCTTTTTCTTGATGTCGTCTTCAGTCAAATCAAGTTTTTTGGCGAGTTCTTTTATAACTTTCTCTTTTTTATCGCCAAGCTCTCCGGGAACAATTCCAATTTCCGGAACATCTGTATTGACAGCTAAACCTTTTCCATTTTTATCGTAAATTTGGCCTCGTTTCGGTTCAATGCTCATAATTTGCACGGTTTTGTCGTCAGCCAGCTGCTTGAAAATAAACGATGGGTCCCAATCTATATTCCATGACTCCTCGTCATCTGTTTTTTCTAATTTCAGCACAGCAGTATTCTTGAAGCTGACTTTGCCGGCATTTGTGTTCATGCTGACTTTATACGGGATATGTTTCATTGTCTTGTTGTCTTGATCGTCCTTATCTACTTCTCCCGCAGTGACTTTCAAATTTTTTACGCCGGCCTGCTCATAGATGGCTTTATACCTGTTGACGAAATCTTTTTTGGAGATTTCTTTTTTGACATCTTTAGTCAGGCTTTGATACATGTCATCGAATTGCTGATCGTTCCACTGTTTCACGAATGCTTCCATGCGATCCTCTGGTGAATCTGTTTTGGAGCATCCGATTAACCCAATCAATCCGACGCATAGAAATACTAGTAGAATACACTTTTTTAACATGACTTTCCCCTGCCTTCCACTTGTTATTTTCTCTTAATTGAATTGGTGCGTGCAAGATTTTTTTGAAAATGAAGGAAAAGTTCACCGATTTTGCAGAAATCTCCTATCGTTTGCTGTAGACTATTTGAAAAGACAGAAAGAAGGGATAGCATGGTCAGAGAGGCAGCAATGCTTCACATTAAAGAAGGCCTTGAACAAGAGTTTGAGGATGCATTCCGGCAAGCGGCGCCGATTATTTCCGGCATGAAGGGCTATATCACGCACTCGTTATCAAAATGCATGGAGGAAACGCATAAATATCTGCTTCTTGTGGAGTGGGAAACACTTGAGGACCATACGGAAGGCTTTCGCGGTTCTTCAGAGTATCAAGAGTGGAAAGCCTTGCTTCATCGGTTCTATACCCCGTTCCCGACGGTCGAGCATTTTCAGGATGTGTAATAGATTTATATAATATGAAGTGTAAAACCGATAAGGGAGACAGACCATACAAAAACGGCGGTATAAATATTAAAAGCGCCTGAGCCGTCATTTTCTTTTTTGCGTTCTTCAAGCCCCTGCATAAACATGACCGCACCAAGAAAGACGAGCATGACCGATTGGATAACAGAGGTGTGTTCCGTATAGTTAAAAGCAATAAGCGCCAGTATAATAATGATAACCGCAAAAGACATTTTAAAAATCCGAAACAAAAGGACCATCCTTCCTTATATACGAAATATTGAACGTTATGGCTATATTTGCCTACGCCCTCCATTATTCTAGCGCACTTTGTTTGTCTGTAGAACAGAAGACAGAGAATTTTAAGTTTCTTTTAATATTTCGATCACACATAAAAAACGCGCCTGTCATGAGGCGCGTTTTCTATGAAACTGATAATTCTTTATAGCCTAGCTTGTGAACGGCTTCAGCCATCGCTTGATAGCCTTTGCTGTTCGGATGGACACCGTCAAAGGACAGATATTCCTGTTCTTTGCCTTTGAAGATGCTATAGGCATCCGCGATTTTGACATGGGGTGCTGATGCAAGTGTTTCTAAATGTGAATTAAACGAAGTGATCCATTTGCCGGCGATATCAATTTCGGGAAACGGATTGTATAAGTTGAACACACGAATGGCGTACGGGGAAGGATTTTCTCCTTTAATCTCGGCGATTTTGGCAATCATCTTTTCAAAATTCTCATGGCAATGGGCGGATACACGGCTGAAAATCGTTTCATCCTTAGAGGTTTGGTAGGCTAAGACCGAATCGATGAGATCGTTTCCGCACCCTGTGATCGTTATCATATCAGCATCTCGAATGCATTTTTGCACATAGGGATATGACAGGAGTCCCAAAATCTCTTCTGTATTCAGGCCTGATCTGGCAAATATGTTTATTGCCGTTCTTGTTTTCAAGTCAGCTTCCATCATGTCCCCAAAACGCTGGACGAAGCCGGGTGAAAACAGCCCGGAGCCTCTCCCTGTCGTCAAGGAATCGCCCAGAGCTGTATATCGAAGCACCATGTTCTTTCCTCCACTCTTGAACGTCGATACGTTAATGTACGCAGCAGAGAAAAGATTGGCTACTTATGTATATCCTATTTTTCTTGAAATCTGTAAAGCGGCGTCCTTCACCTTTTCTGTTAAATAGGGCAGCCTGTCTTCTGTAAATCTCGCTTCAAAGCCTGCAATGCTAATGCCGGCTGCCACCTGGCGCTTATGGTTAAAGATCGGGGCGCCGATCGCAGCCGTATAGTTTTCGAGCTCTGAATAGCTGACAGTATAGCCATTTTGCACAGAGGCATCAATCTCCTGAAGCAGTTTTTCGGGATCGGTAATCGTTCCGGAGCCAATCGAAATGAGCTCGGTTTGTTTGATGTATGCTTCGATTTCTTCACGGGGAAGAAAGGACAGAATGCTTCTGGCGCACGCTCCTGCGTATAGCGGGGAACGCCTGCCGATCGCCGTATACAGCCGCACAGTCTGTGTCCCTTCTATTTTCTCAACGTATATCGCTTCATTGCCGTCTCTCATGATCAACTGCACGGCCTCATCCACTTCCCGGCACAGCTCTTCCATCACCGGTTTCGCTATTTTTCTGATATCCAGCCTGTCAGCGACAAGCTGTCCGAATTCCAAAAACACCAATCCCAGCGAATAAGCGCCGGACGCATCCCGACTGAGGAACCCCATTTCCTCCAAGGAGCTGACCATCCGGTGAACAGAGGTCTTCGGCATTCCCGTCAGCGACACCAGTTCACTTAAGGTTAGGCTTGGTTTATGCAAAAACAAATTAAGCAGCGCCATAGATTTGACTACGGTTTTATTTTTATTCTGCATCATTCATCCCCTTTGCTATGTCAGCCATTCCATCTTCATTCTCGTTTTCAGTTCTTTTATATGCTGTTCCCGTTCTACCGCAAGCGCTTCTGCCTCCTGAAGGGACACAGGTTCAAACTGGACGTGCTCGCCCGGCATGATTTGGGAAACAATCGGCAGATCAGCGGATATGATGTGCGCGATCCTCGGATAGCCGCCAGTCGTCTGCCGGTCTGCAAGCAGGATAATCGGGTTGCCGTCAGGCGGCACCTGAACTGTTCCGAATGAAACCGCTTCCGACACCATCTCAAGCGGGGCCTTCAGTTCGAGCGGTTCTCCTTTGAGCCTGTAGCCCATACGGTCAGACTGCGGCGTGACACGAAATGCTTCTTGATAAAAACGCGTTTTTGATTCTTCTGTGAAAAAGGCAAATTGCTTTCCTTCCAGCACCCGAATGACGGGATTCTTCTTCAATGGCAGAAATCTGCCGCGGCTGACTGACCACTTCGGTGCTGCAAATCCCTGTTTTCCAAGCTGCGAACTTAAGCGGGAAAGGATGGTTTGCGAAAGAGCTGACATCTCTCCAATGTTCAGTTCATCTTCTTTTTGAAGCGCTCTGCCATGAAGTCCGCCGATGCTTCCTCTGACGTATGTGCTTTTACTTTCCATGACGGCAGGCACCTCGATGCCGCCGGCTGCCGCCAAATAAGCACGGCTGCCGAGTTTGCAGGGGCCAAAGCTGACTGTGCTGTTTTCCTTAATGAGCACAGGCTTCCATAAAGGCGCTTCCTCGTCATTAATACGCAGCGTGAAGTCCGCCCCTGTCACAGCAATCAGTGTCTGTTTTGAAAAATGAAACGACGGACCGGGCCCCATCATCGTTATTTCGAGACCTGCTTCATTTTCGCCGTTTCCTATCAACAAATTGGCAATGCGCAGTGAAACCGTGTCCATAGCGCCGCTGGCCAGAACGCCGTATTTTTGGTAACCCGTTCTGCCTATATCCTGAACCGTTGTGAGCAGTCCGGGCTTTAATACTTTCATGCTCAATTGGACTCCTCCTTATAGGCGTGATAGTCTTTTTCTGAGATGCGAACGAATTTCACAGTATCTCCCGCCCGCAGCAATGTCGGTGGGTTTTCCTGCGGCCGGAAAAGAGCCAGCGGCGTTTTGCCGATCAGCTGCCAGCCGCCCGGCGTTGAAATCGGGTAAACGCCTGTCTGCAATCCCGCAATACCGACCGAACCTGCGGGAATCGACGGTCTTGGTGATGATTTTCTCGGAGCTGCAATGCGTTTTGACATCCCGCCTAGAAAAGGAAAACCGGGCGCGAAGCCAAGCATATACACCACATATTCACCGTTTGTATGAATGTCGATTACTTCCTCCGGTGACAGCTGATTGATCTTCGCCACCTCTTCTAAATCCGGACCGAATTCACCGCCATAGCAGACGGGAATTTCTACAATACGGCGGTTGACCTCATAGTCTTCGGCTATTTCTGCTAGCCGCTCTTCGACATCGCGCTTGACACTCTCAAAAGGTGAGCTTATGCCTTGAGGCAAATGCTTGTACACTTCATACATATCATAAAATACGGTTAGACTTGTAAAAGCCGGGATACATTCAATGAATCCCGGAAATGGCTGTTCTTCTATATAAGCGGCCGCGGCATGGACAATGCCGTTGACCTGTTCATTGATTTCTTCTCCGAATCGGATCATCATTGCAGAATCACCGAGCTGTTCGATTTGATATCGTACAGTCATCTTTCTCACCTCTTTTATTTCTCGTTCATCAGGATGACGAGAGGCTACAGCACCGCAAGCGACTCGTCTCGAATATCTGTGATGAGCATATGCCCCGGCGCATGTGTGATGACCATTTCAGGCTTTACATTCATAGCCACGGCTTGCGGGGTCACCCCGCATGCCCAAAAAACAGGAACCTCGCCGTCACGAATGGAAACGGCATCTCCGAAATCGGGTTTCCCGAGATCGCGAATCCCGATTGCTCCCGGATTGCCGATATGGATCGGCCCTCCGTGCACAGCCGGAAAACGCGAGGTCACTTGTGCAGCACGTACAGCCAGCCGTTCAGGAACCGGCCTCATGCTGACAACCATCTGTCCGTGAAACGCCCCCGCCGGAACACAATCGATATTCGTTTTATACATCGAGACGTTTGTCCCCTCATCAATATGCCGGACAGCTATCCCATTATTGATTAGTGCCTGTTCAAAGGAGAAACTGCATCCGATCAGAAAGCCGACAAAATCGTCCTCCCAGTATGGCGTAATATCAGATACTTCTTCCGTTAGGATACCGTGCCTGTAAATACGGTATTTCGGAAAGTCCGTTCTGATATCAGCATCCGGCGCAGCCAGAGACGGCACAGGCGAACCTGCTTCAATCACATCCAGCACGGGGCAGGGCTTTTGATTTCGCTGGCAAAACAGCAGAAAATCAAACGCAAGGTCCTTTTTCAAAACCACAAGATTCGCTTGGGCGTAGCCGCCGGACATGCCTGCGGTCGGCCCGTTTATTTTCCCCTCTCGTATCAGGGCGCGTACATCCTTTGGCGCCATTTTGTTTAATTGCTCCACTTATATCAGCTCCACAATTGAGGAAGTTGTGTACATAACGTGTAGATTCCCATAACTGCCATTACAATCACTACAAGCGCGCCTGTGCTTGTCAGCCAAAGCGGATGCTTATAATCACCGACAATGTTTTTCTTGTAGGCGGCAACAAGCAGCGTTCCGAGCGCAATCGGCAGAATTAAGCCGTTCAGTGAACCGACAAGGACGAGGATCTTCGCAGGCTGGCCGATTGTGACAAAAGCTAACGTAGAAACCACAATAAATCCGATAATAATACCGCGTGAATTCTTTTCAATTTTTGGAGAAAAGGTCTTGAAAAATGAAACAGATGTATAGGCTGCTCCAATAACAGACGTAATCGCCGCAGACCACATGATCAATCCGAAAATTTTATAACCGACATTTCCAGCAGCCAGCTTGAAGACAGAAGCCGCCGGGTTGCTTTCATCGATGTGCAGGCCTTTCGATACAACGCCTAGAACCGCAAGAAAAAGAGCGATACGCATGACAGATGTAATTAAAATGCCGACAACCGAGCTTTTTGTCACCTGCGGAATGGATTCCTTCCCTTTAATTCCGGCATCAAGCAAACGGTGTCCCCCGGCAAATGTAATATAACCGCCGACGGTTCCGCCCACTAGGGTGACAATGGCAAATATGCTGATGTGTTCCGGGACGAATGTATTTGCGACTGCCTGTCCGACCGGAGGAGCTGTCGTCGCCGCAACGTAGACCGTTAAAATAATCATCACGAACCCCGCGATTTGCGTAAAACGGTCCATCGCTTTTCCTGCTTCCTTGATGACAAAAATCAAAATGGCGATAACGGCACTGATTAAAGCGCCTGTTTCAGGTGTAATGCCGAACAGCACCTGAAGTCCCAGCCCGGCCCCTCCGATATTCCCAATATTAAAAGCTAGTCCGCCAAGCACGACGAGAATGGCGATGAAATACCCCAGTCCGGGAAGCACCATATTCGCAATTTCCTGACCTCGTTTTCCAGAAACTGCGATGATGCGCCACACATTGGTTTGGGCGAAAATATCTAAAATAATAGAAATTAAGATGACAAAACCGAAGCTTGCTGCGAGTGTGTTTGTGAATGTTGCGGTTTGGGTGAGGAAACCCGGTCCGATTGCTGATGTCGCCATTAAAAAGGCGGCGCCCATCAGCAATGACCAGCTTCCCGCCTTTTTTCCTGCTGTCTTTTTCTGCTGCTCCATCTATTGTTCCTCCTTTATGTTGACCTCTGTTCTGAAATAGCTGTCACTTCAATTCCAGCCGCTTTGAGCTGTTTTCTGATTTTTTGCGCAAATGTCAGCGCATGGGCTCCATCTCCATGAATGCAGACTGTATCTGCTTTTAATGACACATCATGTCCTTGCTGAGATTTGACCGCCCCTTCTTTCACCATTTTGATGACCTGGGTGACGGCGGCATCATCACTTTCAATGAGTGCGTCCGGCTGGGAGCGCGGTGTCAGCGTGCCGTCCGATTGGTATGTTCTGTCGGCGAACACTTCATTTGCGGTCTGTAGTCCGATCCGTTCTCCCGCTTTTACGAGCTCGCTCTCAGCAAGACCGAAAAGAATCAGGCCGGGATCAACCTTATAGACAGCTTTCGCGATGGCATCCGACAGTTTTTGATCGACTGCCGCCATATTGTATAAAGCGCCATGCGGCTTGACGTGCTGCATGTGAAGTCCCTCTGCTTTTAGAAAGCCAGAGAGCGCGCCAATTTGATAAACGACAAGATCATACGCTTCCTCAGGAGAAATCGCCATATTGCGGCGCCCAAAACCGAGTAAATCCGGCAAGCCCGGATGCGCACCCATTTTCACGCCTTTTTCTGCTGCAAGCGCGACGGTTTTTCGCATAACACTAGGATCTCCTGCATGAAATCCGCATGCGATATTCGCTGATGTCACATACTCTAAAATATCTTGGTCAAGGCCTATCTTGTAGGCTCCGAAGCTTTCTCCTAAATCACAGTTTAAATCAATCTGAAACACAGAATCCCTCCTGCCAAAGCAAACGATATGCTTTATGTCATTTATTGTCCCGAAATTCGGAACGACTATTCCGAATTTTTGAACTTTATTTCATTATAAGTGAATCATATCAGTTTGTGAAATACTTTTGTCAGAAAACCTACCATGGTCCCAGAAGAAAACCTGCCAAACTAAAAAAGAGAGTCCATCTTAGGACTCTCTTTTTTTATAGTACCCAATGGCGAATCGCTTTAGCGACACCATCCTCAATATTTGTATCCGTGATATAATCAGCCGTTTCTTTTACGATGTCTTGCGCATTGCCCATTGCGACGCCAAGACCCGCTTCTTTGATCATCGCAATGTCATTAAGGCTGTCGCCCATCGCCATCACATTCTCCATTGTAAAGCCGAGTTTTTCCGTAACCTTGGCAAGGGCTGCAGCTTTGTTGATGCCAAGCGCGTTGACTTCAATGTTTGTCGGACTTGAATTTGTGATTTCGAGCTCTTTGTTTTTTCTCAGCTCCTCAAGCACTTCGTTTCGGATATCGTCATCCTCAATGTCAAAGCCGAATTTGAGCCATTCATGATCCGTAATGTTTTCCGGAAACTCGCCTCTCCATACTTTATTCACCGTAGAAGCCCAGAAATTAGTGTTGTGCTTATTCCGCAAATCCCACATCATTTGAATATGGTCCGTATGAAGCAGCTTCCGTTCCACCAAATTAAAATTCGAATCCCAAATTTCACTGCCGTTTGCCGTGATTAGAAAGGATGACAGCTTTAGCGATTCCGCCAGCTCCCGGCACGTCATCAGCGTCCGGCCCGTGCTGATCACCACATACACACCTTTATCCTCCGCTTCACGAATGGCTTTGCGGTTTTCATCCGAGATCAGCTGCTCGTCGTTCAGCAGTGTACCATCCATATCAATTGCGATCAGCTTGATATCTACATCTTCTCTTTGAACAGACATATATGTACCTCTCTTTATCTTTTTGTTGTGCTTCTCTCTATTCTAATACATTATACCCAGCGGGACAAAAAAGCGATTTCCTATGTTTGAGGAGAACGGATAAGAGGAAAACAAACGGTGAGGTGATCAAACATGACAGAAAGAAAACAGCAAAACAAACCAAATGAAAACCCCGAGCACAACGACTTAACCGATCCGATTCCTAATGAAGAGCTGAAGGAAAATATGAATGATGAAAAACACAAACGCCAGCAAAGAGATAACTCTCAAAGCGAACGGGATTACGACACAAAATAGAACCCCTCACAAAATGTTGTGAAGGGTTTTTTTCATTTTTCAATATAGATGCCGATTTCAGCTTCAGCAACAGGCTGCTCTCCAACTGATGCCTTGGCATGTCCGAACACAAACCCGCGCCGATTGCGCGTGACTTCAAACGTAAGATCAAGCCGGTCACCAGGCACAGCTTCTCCCAGCTTTTCCGCTTTCTTCACCGAAGACAATAATCCCAAGCTGTTCTCATCTGTAATTCCTGTAAAAGCCGCGGTTTGCGCAAGCGCTTCAATCACAAGTGAAAACGGCATTTCTGTTTGCGTATCAGTGATAAACCAGTCGTTCTCACTAATCAGCTTATAAGCTGCCGCATGTTTGCCGGGCTCGCTGTCCGTCACGCCATCAATAAACAAAAATGGATAGCGGTGAGGCAAAGATAATGAGTTCATTTTATATCTCCTTTTTTTGACCATTATATCTCAGCCTAAAGTGAAACGATAGGATATAATGGAAAAAACACAAAAGGAGGCCGTTATGTCCCCAAAACCGCTTGTCATTCTCGTACACGAAATATACGGTGTAAACAGCCATATGAAAAAGATGGGCCGGCTGATCAAAATGGCTGGATATGATGTGTTGACGCCCAACCTGCTCGGCGAGGATGAAGTCTACACACTGCAAGAAGAAAAAACGGCATACGAACAATTTACAAAACACGAACGGCTGAAAACGGGAGAAACCATCATCCAGAATGTGATCAGGCAAAACGCCGGACGGCACATCTTTGTGATTGGATTCAGCGTGGGGGCTACTATCGCATGGAAATGCAGCAGTATGCCTGAGGTGAGCGGATCGGTTTGTTATTACGGTTCCCGGATACGCGACTCTCTTCATCACGTGCCAGCCTGCCCGGTCCTATTGTTTTTCCCTAATTATGAGCCGTCGTTTGACGTAGCGCTTCTTATCAAAAAACTGCGGGAAAAACAGCATACCCATCTTGAGATTTACCAATTCGATGCGCTTCACGGCTTCGCCAATCCTGATTCTGTTTATTTCAACAGGGCCCTTTTCTTCAAAACGTTCTCTATCATAAAAAACGGGGCGGAAAAACGGCTCCGCCCTGTTTCATCAGAAATTTTTTAAACGCGCACGGTGCTTTATAATCGCGTGTTTTGGTTCCGTACGTTCCATGTTCTTTGTTGCATTGCGTTTTATTTTGCCTGTCTCATCTCACCGAATGGATAAAAGACGAGAGATTCAGTACCGATGATATCGTCCTCAGAAGGCATGCCCATTCCGTTTCTGCTATCCAGTGAATTGAGACGGTTATCTCCCATCACAAAATATTTACCGGAAGGAACCTCAACTTCGAAGTCACCTGTTAAGGTTACACCCGACTCTTTGACCTCCTGTTTATATTCCTTTAAGTATGGTTCTTCCACCTTTTTATCATTTATGTATAGCTGATCATTTTTCATTTTAATGCTGTCACCAGGCAAACCGATTAAACGTTTGACAAATGAGCGGCCGCTCTTTTTGTCATGAATGACTATGATGTCGCCTCTGTGAAACCCGCCAGTCCATTTGACTGCTTTATCAACCAGAATTCTTTCTGAGTCTTTAAGCGTTGGGGCCATTGATGATCCTTCAATAAGAAAAGGCTTGTAAAACACCAATCTGATCGTAAAAATGAGAGCTGTGATCATAATAATACTGAGTACAACGATCGTTTTGATTTTTCTTTTTTTCTTTAACGTGATTGTTTTTGCATTCAACTTCCTTCACCCGATGCTTTCCTAAGAATTCCAAATTATTATACAGCATTTGGATCTGCTTGGTTAGACTTTCGTGGAAATTTTCGTAAGGAAATGGACAGGCCGGGGCAGCCATCTGCCCCGGCCTGATTCATCAGAGCTTTCTTAAGCGCGAACAGATTTCATCAGTGACCTCAGCCGTTGTGCTTTGTCCCCCAATGTCGCGTGTTTTGATGCCGTCGGCAGTCACTTGCTCCATTACATCCAGAATTTTCGCCCCCAATTCTTCCTCTCCGAAGTGGTCGAGCATCAGCTTCGCTGTCCAAATCTGGCCGATCGGATTGGCAAGGCCCTGTCCGGCAATGTCAGGAGCTGAGCCGTGAACCGGTTCAAACATGGACGGATATTTGCCGGATGGATTGATGTTCGCAGAAGGCGCAATGCCGATGCTTCCCATCAGGCTTGAGCTGATGTCGGTTAAAATATCACCGAACAAGTTGCTCGCCACAATGACATCAAACGTTTCCGGACGCGTCACAAAAAAAGCGGCCAGCGCATCAATATGCTGAGATGATGTTTCGATTCCGCTATAATCAGCGGCTGTCTGCTGAAAGACTTCATCCCAAAACGGCATCGCGTGATAAATGCCGTTAGACTTTGTGGCGCTTGTCACATGGCTGCGCCGTTTTTTCGCCAATTCGAAGGCAAAGCGCATGACACGTTCTGTCGCTTTTCTCGTAAACACCGCATTCTGGATGGCGATTTCATCATCGCCTCTATGAATGCGTCCGCCGACTTCACTGTATTCACCTTCACTGTTCTCGCGAATCACCACGAAGTCAAAATCATTTGGATGCAGAAGCGGCGACGTAATGCCCGCCATTTGTTTGGCGGGTCTCATATTAATGGAAAGCTCAAGCTCCCTCCGGATTTTCAGCAGCAGTCCCCATAACGATATATGATCGGGAACCAGCTTCGGATTTCCGACGGCTCCCAAAAAAACCGCTTCAAATTGAGTAAGCGTATGTATTCCATCTTCGGGCATCATTTTGCCGTGTTCCAAGTAATAATCACAGCTCCATGGAAAAGCCGTGAATGAGAATGACAAACCTCCGTGTACCTCAGCCGCTGTATGAAGCACTTTCTCAGCAGCCGCTACAACCTCTTTTCCTACTCCGTCTCCCGGTATTGCCGCAATCTCGAATTGTTTCATCGTCATTCTCCTCCCCTGTTATCGTAAGCGTTTTCTATTATACTAGAAAAAAATCCCGTGACGTGGTGTCACGGGGTGATTATTGGTTGAGTTTCTTTAAAATGATGGCATGCAGCGGTTCATGAGACTGAATGCCGCACACCTCTTGAAGCACACCGCTGTATCCTTTTTCTTCGATCAGCGCTTGCAGTTCAACCGCTTCAGGGTCACCGGTGAAATCGAAGCGCAGGGCTGCGGCAATTCCTTCCGCCAGTGCATTCGGTTCTTTTATTTTCTTTGCCGGGCCTACAAGTCTATCATTTTCTCCCAGTTTTCTGAGAGGTGACCTCGCTACGCGGGTCACATCGTCCGAAATGAAAGGATTTTCAAAGCGACCGATGATTTTTTTGATATATTGTTCGTGTTCAGTTTGCTTAAAGCCATACGATTTGACGAGATAGTCACCAGTTTCAAGCAGCGCCGAATGAACAACACGGCGGATTTCCGGATGATCAATTGCTTCTTTGACCGTTTTGAGTCCGCGCTGATAGCCGACATACGCTGTGACCGCGTGTCCGGTATTGACCGTAAACAGCTTCCGTTCGATGTACGGCGTTAAATCATCAACAAACAGTGCGCCGTTTATGACTGGTGTTTTCCCTTTAAAGCCTGATTCATCAATGACCCATTCGAAAAATGGTTCAACCGATACTTTCAGCGGGTCTTCATGATGCTGAATCGGGACGATCCGGTCAACGGCAGAATTCGGAAAACCTACCGTTTCACTGACGGATTTCTGCTCTGCTTCCGTTAAATGGCTGTATATCTCTTTCTTTAAGAAGCTGCTACCGCCAATCATATTTTCGCAGGCAATGATATTCAGTGTGTTTGCAGCGTTTCTCCGCCTTAAACCTTCTGCGATAGACGGAGCAATCAGCTTCAGCACGTTCGGACCGACAGCTGTTGTGATGAGCGCCGCCTCATTTATCAGCCGGTACAGCTCCTCGGGCTGACTGCCGCTGTTAATCGCGCTGACCGGGCCAATGACCTCTGATGAACGTCCCTCTTCTGCCAGTTCTACTGTGTATTCTTTTTTTTCGTTGAGGAGGCTGACCATCGTGTCGTTTACATCCGCAAACACCACATCATAGCCGGAGTGGTGAAGCAGCGCGCCGATAAACCCTCTCCCAATATTCCCCGCACCGAAATGTAAGGCGATCATGTCAGTTCACCTCGTTGAAAATGGCGATCAAATCTTCTTCGCTTTTAGCGGAGATCAGGCGTTCAATATTTTCTTCTTCTGAGCAGATAATGGCGATATTAGACAAAATGTCTAAATGCTCATTATTTTTACCCGCAATGCCGAATACCACTTTTGCCGTGTTGCCTTCTCCGTACTCAACGCCCTCTGGAATTTGTATGATTGAAATTCCAGAGTGAAGCACCTCGCTTTTCGCTTCTTCTGTGCCGTGTGGAATGGCAATGAAATTTCCCATAAACGTAGAAGACGTTTCTTCACGTTCAAACATTTTGCTAATGTAATCCTCTGTCACGTAGCCGTTGTCAATCAGCGTCTGGCCTGCCAATTTGATGGCCTCTTCTTTTGATGATACCGTTTGATTGAGTTTAATATTTTCCTTTACGAGTACTTGCATGAGTATCACTCTCTTTCTATAAGATTACTTTTTCAGCTTTTCAATCAGCTCGTCGTATTTCGGGCTGTTTAAGAAGTTATCCACTGATATGTGCGTCGCGTTCGGCAGCTTTGCTTTCGCGCGGTCTGTTAAATCTTTGTGGGTGATGACAATATCCGCATCGCTTGGCAGATTGTTAATGGCCGTGTTGGTCACACTGATGTCAAGCTCCGCTTTTTTCACTTTGTTTCTTAAGATGGATGCCCCCATGGCACTTGATCCCATTCCCGCATCACACGCAAAGATAATTTTGTTCACGCTTTCAGGAGACAGCTCAGACGCTTCTTCTGCTTTGGCTTGTTCCGCCTCTAAAGCAGCTGCTGCTTGGCTTTTCTTCCCCTTCATGGACTGCATTTTTTCTGTTGCGGCAGCCAGGTCTTCTTCACTAGCTTTTGAGGATTTCAGGATCACTGCTGAAACGATGAACGATACAGCTGCAGCGACCAATACGCCCGCCAATACCCCGAAATAGCCTCCTCTTGGCGTCATTGCCATCAATGCGATAATGCTTCCCGGTGACGCTGCCGCGACAAGTCCGGCATTAAAGATCGTAAACGTTAAGAGTCCGCTTGCTCCGCCGGCAATGGCTGCGAGAATCAGGGCCGGTTTCATCAGAATGTACGGGAAGTAAATCTCGTGAATCCCGCCGAAGAAATGGATGATCGCCGCACCGGGAGCCGTTGATTTTGAAGATCCTTTGCCAAAGAACATGTACGCCAGCAAAATGCCGAGCCCCGGTCCAGGGTTTGCTTCTACTAAAAACAGAATTGATTTTCCTGTTTGAGATGCTTGCTCGATTCCGATCGGGCTTAAGATTCCGTGGTTAATGGCGTTGTTGAGGAACAACACTTTCGCCGGTTCTACAAAAACACTGGCTACCGGCAGTAAATTAGCGTGTACAATGACTTCCACACCAGCCGCCAGCAATTTATTTAGCGTCAGGACAACCGGGCCGATGGCGTAAAACGCGAGAATCGTTAAAGCCGCGCCGACAATCCCTGCCGTAAAGTTGTTGATCAGCATTTCAAAGCCTTGTTTGACTTTATCCTTGAATAATTTATCAGTCTGTTTAATGAGGTATCCGCCAAGCGGACCCATAATCATTGCGCCTAAAAACATTGGAATATCCGATCCGACAATCACCCCAATTGCCGCTGTCGCTCCGACAACTCCGCCGCGGTGGTCGTAGATCATTTTTCCGCCTGTATACGCTATCAAAAGCGGCAATAAATACGTAATCATCGGGCTGACCAGCGTGTTCAGCTGTTCATTCGGAAACCATCCTGCCGGAATAAACAACGCGGTAATGATACCCCACGCGATAAACGCGCCGATATTCGGCATGATCATTCCGCTCAAATAACTCCCAAAGCGCTGCACTTTCACTTTCATGCCGCCTTGCTGCTGTTCTTGCTGCTGCATATATAAACCCTCCCTGTTTTGTTTGTCGCTGTAAGATAAAAAATATGTTCAGAGAATGATGCTTCCCTTTGACTCTATGTTAAAACGCTTACAGTCCCTATACAATTGAAAGTAAAGAGGACTTTGGCACATGACTGTGACAATTTTTTAAAAATAAAAAGGCTCCTGATTTCAGGAGCCTTTTCTCTTTCCTCTATAAATGATGTTGCCATTTTGAATCACGTACTTTGCAATCATCCGCTCACTCACAATAAAAACGGGATACGCGCACACAAGCGCAAATACAGCCATCGGCACGTGCTGTACAGCTGGCAGCACTGAGCCTGCCGCATTGCGGAGGAGCATCAAAAGATAAATAAGCAGCACGATGGCCGCTAATGATACCAGCATAATCGGAGCTGAAACTTTATATTCATAAAGCCGTTCCCGGCAGTGGCCGCAGCGAAATTGACAAGGCACATTTGATGATCTGACCATATCGCCTGTCAAAGGTTTGCCGCAGTTCGGGCATGGTGTTTCTTTCATAAGGTATTCCTCACTTTCTATTCCATCTGTCTATTATACCAGAGTCCCTTCTGTTTCGTTTTGTTGCTGTTCAACACATTTTCACATTTTTTATCATCCACTTACTTGTCTCCGTCTCTAAAATCCTCTACGCTTAAATAGATCTTAATGAAGAGGGTGTATGAATGCTTCCGATTAATAGACAGCAACACATACTGAAGTGGCTGAAAGAAGAAGGCTCGCTTAGAATTTCTGACATCAGCGCAAGGTTCGGCGTTTCGGAAATGACGGTATATAGAGATGTCAATCAGCTGGTTCAGTCAAATCAGGTCATTAAAACGGCCGGCGGCATCACGCTCCCCGTCCGAACACCTCAAACAGATCATATGTGCAGCTATTGCTTGAAGCCCGTCAATCAAGCTCATTCGGTTCAGCTGATTACGGTAAACCAAGACATTGAACAGCTATGCTGCGCACATTGCGCGTTTTTGCGTTACGCGGATAAAACGGAAGAGGTTTCACACTTGATTTGCAGAGATTTTCTGTTACAGACAACCGTCAGTGCCGGTTCGGCTTATTTCGTCGTAAATGCTGAATTAAACCTGCACTGCTGCCAGCCGCAGGCCATTCCGTTTGCGACACTTGACCATGCCGAGCGATTTCAAAAAGGATTCGGCGGAGCCGTCCGCACTTTCGACCAAGCGCTGGAAGACATGCTTCAAGACCGAAAGAAACGCTGCACCTGCACCAAGAAATAACACAACACATACAGCGGAAGGTGGTGTCTGAGTGATGAAGCGAAACAGATGGTGGATCATCCTTCTACTTTTTCTTGTTTTCCTGCCGAAAACAAGCTTTGCTCACGCCTATATTGTCAAATCTTCACCTGGGGAAAACAGCGAATTAAAAAGTGCTCCTGCGCAGGTGGAAATCGAATTTAATGAACCGGTTGAAGAAGGGTTTCATTACATTAAAGTCTATAATTCAAACGGCGACCGTGTGGATACGGACAAGACTGAAATCAAAAAAGATAATCATCACATCATGACAGTGAAGCTGAAGAAGAATCTGCCTAAAGATGTGTACAGAGCGGAATGGAATGCCGTATCCGCGGACGGGCATCCTGTTTCCGGCGTCATTCCATTCAGTATCGGGAAAGCGGATGGCGGATTCAGCAGCCAAAAAGCAGCCGACTCAGCGCTGAATCCGGGAACAGCAGCAGATCGCGCGATTCTGTATACAGCCTTATCTCTGTTTATCGGAACGGTTTTCTTCCATCTTTTCTGGTATAAAGGGAAATCAGAACAGCTCGTCAAACGGACGAGACGTATCCTGACCGGCTCGATCGCAGCACTGGGGCTGGCGCTTTTGCTTCAGCTTCCGATTCAGACAAAAGCGAACGCAGGCGGCGGCTGGGGCAGCGCCTTCCAGCCGGGCTACATCAGAGAAACACTGCTTGAGACAGCAGGCGGCTCCATTTGGATCATACAGGCTGCGCTGTTCGTGCTGCTCGCACTGTCTGTCATCCCTGCGATACGGAAAAACCGCTTTTCATCCTTTGGCTATTGGACAGCGCCGCTCATTTTCTTTTTCGGTCTCCTGCTCGCCAAGGCGTTTACCGGGCATGCTGCTGTCGTTGAAGAAAAAACGGTCGGCATTTTGATGGATTTCCTTCATTTAACTTCCGCTTCCATCTGGGTTGGCGGAATAGCGGCACTCGTTTTGCTGCTCTCAAAAGAATGGAGGCAGCCTGACAAAACGCTCGCGTGGGAGACGGTCAGACGGTTCTCCCCATGGGCGCTCACTGCAGTCGGCGTCATTTTGTTTTCAGGCTTGCTCAATGGATTTTTCATCATTCGTTCAATGGATTCACTGTTCCATACAGCGTACGGCCAAGCTCTTTTAGTGAAAAGCGGGCTGTTTGTTTTCATGCTGGTCTTAGGTGCGATTCATTTTCTGCTTACCAGAAAGCAGCGCCGCACAGGAATCAGCCGAACGTTGAAAGCGGAGTGGGCAATCGGCATCGCTGTATTGATCACAGCGGCCGTGTTTACAAGCCTGCCAAGCCCGCCTGAGCCGGCGCCGGAACCGTTCTACCAAACCAAAGCGATTGAGAACGGACAAAGCGTTTCTCTCAGCATCAGCCCAAACCAGCCCGGAAAAAATGTTTTTGAGCTGCGGGTCACCGACCATAACGGAGATCCCGTGAAAAACATCCAGCAAATCACGTTAACCGTTTATAAAACAGGCCTGTCAGGCAGCGAAAACAAAAGCACCTTTACATTAAAAGAAAAAACAAAAGGCGTCTTCCAAGATCAAAACCTGTCGATTAATGAAAAAGGAAACTGGAAGATCAAAGTCCACGGCCTGACCGGCGACTTTAACGAAATCAATATCATGTTTACAAAGACCAATTAAGGAGTGTTTACGTTGTTGAAAAAAATCGCATTGACACTATGTCCGGCTATTGTCGGCTCCCTCTTATTATTTACGGCCCCTGCCAGCGCGCATGTTTCTGTAAAACCGGCTGAGTCTGCTGCAGGCTCTTGGGAAACGTATACAATGAAGGTTCCTTCTGAGAAAAATCTGCCGACAACGAAGGTTGTCCTCAAAATGCCGAAGGATGTTGAATTCCAGCAATATGAGCCAATTCCGGGCTGGAAGGTATCCACTCAAAAACATGATGACAAATCAGTCTCCGTGACGTGGGAAGCAACTGACGGCGGCATTCAGGAAGGACAATTCCAGCAGTTTACCTTTGTTGCCAAAAACCCTGATAAAGCGGAGGAAGCCGCTTGGGACGCCTACCAATATTACAAAGACGGCAGCATTGTCGAGTGGACAGGTGACGAGGATGCGGATACACCTCATTCCATTACAAACATCACGTCTGCAAAGCAAGTGACAGATGAGCACGGCGCGACGAAAACAGAAGACGATTCCGAAGACTCAGGTTCTTCAGCTCTGGACATCACAGCGATTGTGCTGTCTGCGGCTGCCATTATCTTATCTATAGCGGCACTGGTAAAGAAAAAGCGTGCCTAATCAAAAAAGCGATCCAGATGTCATGTCTGGGTCGCTTTTTTTGTTTAACCGCGTCCTGCCTGGAATGAAGGATATTGTGTCATGCCGCCGTCTGCGAATAACGTGATGCCTGTGACGTAGCTGGCTTCCTTCGAAGCAAGCCAGGCTGCTACTGCGGCGATCTCCTCCGGTTCGCCGATATATCCCATTGGAATCATGCTTTCTACATCAGCTTTCTGTTTAGGGTCAGCGAATTTTTCAGCATTGATTGGCGTGTTGATCGCGCCTGGCCCAATATTATTGACGCGAATGCCCTTCGGCGCGTATTCCAACGCCAATGTTTCTGTCATCAGCTTTATCCCGCCTTTACTTGCCGCATAGTGGACAAATAACGGCCAAGGAATCACTTCGTGCACACTGGACATGTTGATGACATTTCCCTTGATATCATTTTCTACGAAATATTTAATCGCTTCACGGCTTCCTAAAAAGGCACCCGTTAAGTTCGTGCCGATGACTTTATCCCAATCCTTGAGCGGCATTTCGTGAGATGGTACAGGATTTTCAAGACCGGCATTATTAATCATAATATCGAGTGTACCGAACTCCTTGATTGCCGTTTGCACGATATTTTTTACATCTTCCTCTTTCGTGACATCTCCTTGGACGACAACAGCTTCACCGCCCGCCTTGATGACCTCTTCTTTTACCTCGTTTGGATCTTGTTTATTACTATAATAGTTGATAACCACTTTTGCCTGCTCCTTGCCGAAGCGAATGGCCATCGCCTTTCCGAGCCCTGAAGCAGCTCCTGTAATAGCGACGACTTTTCCTTTTAAATCCGGATACATATACATCCTCCTCCATTTGTTATGAATTTGTTTTGGCGATTCCTAAGAATACGGCGGCGGCAATAATCAGGATAATCCCGATCGCAATTGCTATTAGCTGGCGTTTCGTTTTCTTTTCACGCAGGATGAAAATACCGCCGAGCGTAGAAATGACAATTCCCATTTGTGAAAGGGAAAAGCTCGTTGCAACGCCGACTCGCGGCTGAGAAATAAACAAAAACATATTTCCGCCTGCCCAGATTAACCCTGGGAGAATATTTCTGATCGCATACTTGTTAAAGGGTTTGTGTCTATAGGTTAAAACTAACCCCCCGACCACCATGCCAATTGCCTGTGGCAGCAGCGCGGACCAGCCGGACACATTGAATAATCTAGCCACGACTACATAAACCAAATAACCAAGAGTCGAAACAAGGAGAATCAAAATGCCCTTTTTCAAATTGCTTGGCTCGCCCTCTTTTTTATCATTCTTATCTTCCAAGGACGTGAGAATGATTCCCACAATGATAAAGATCAAAGCGAGAACGCCAAGCGTAATCGCAATCGGTGTTGACCATTCGCGGAACACGATCACACCGAAAAGCGAGGTGGAAACGAGCTGCATTCCTGTGGAAATCGGCATTGTTTTCGACACGCCCATCAATTGAATGCTTTTCAGCTGGTTGGCCTGTCCAAGTGACCAAAATAGGCCGGATACGATTCCAACAATAAAAATGCGAAGTGACAGAACGGGCTGAACAAAAAAGTAAATAACGATAGAAACAATGAGTGCCCCGATCGTCGTTCCCAGTGTCTGGCTGTACGGCCCGCCGCCTAATTTCACATTGAAGAGAACAATGCTCCCCCAAAACAAAGCCGGGAGAAGAGCCAATAATAAATCCATTGTTGGGGAACCTTCTTTCAAAATGTATTTGCTGTTATTTTGGCTGGAATTGTTGTGATTATTCTCTAAGAAAACAAATTTTTTAATCATCTTTAACAATTCATGTAAAAGCTAAGCAACTGGAATTTTTTCAAAAATAACGTTTCAATAATAAATATAGGTACACCTGGAAAAAGCTAATAGTTAGTAACAAATCCCCGAAATAATTTTGAAAAGAGACTAGCAAATCATCATTTAATGATATTTACATGAAAAATAATGAAATATATTGTAAGTATATCCGTCTAATGGTATTATATCTTTTGGAGGAAATAGTTACCTTATTTAATATGTTCAATTTATATATAAGTCAAATTTTTTTGAAAAGAGGCTTGTTAGAGGATGATAAGTATCTCCTTAATTTTTCGTATACTCTTAGCAAATATATTTATTAGTACGAGTTTTTCAAAGATAATAAAGTTCACAGATTTTAAAAAAACAGTATTTTCCTTTACTAAGGTTAATAATCCGCGAGTCATTTTAATTCTCTCTATATTTGTCATTACAGCAGAGTTAATTTTATCATTATTATTATTTTTTCAATCAACGAGATGGATTGGGGCACTTGGAATATCAATTCTCCTGTTAGTATTTACAATATTAATTTCATTTAATTTAAAGAAAAAAAATATTATAAAATGTAGTTGTGGAGGAGTTCTGGGGAGCAGTTTTATTGGAAAAAAAACCATTCTCAGAAATTTAAGCTTAATGCTCTTATCTTTCGCTATACTTATTATTCCCACCGGAACAAATACAGTAAATGTATACAATTTCATCTTACTAGAACTAGGAATCATTTTTTTATTTACAGGTCTTATTATTGCTCGTAACATTCATAATTTATTAAATGAAAAGTGGGATTTAAATGCAGATTGAATTAATTTTTAACCTTATAATAATGCTTTTATTAGTTATAATTTTGTATTTCATGTGGAAGATTACTAATCTATTACAAAAAAGTGAAACTGGGTTATCACTTAAGAAAAAAATAGAACTTCAAGAGGTAGCAGATCAAGGAATCAAAAAAGGAGATATTCTTCCCGAATTCACAATTATTAATCCTGTAAATCACAAAAAAACTGTAATTGCTTCAAACACCTTACAAGATAGCTTTCTGCTATTAACTGCAGTCGGCTGTAGTGAATGTCAAGAGTTGCTAGAAGATCTTTCTATTTATGACTTAAGAAACATAAATAAAAATATAGTTGTATTATCATTTATGCCTCCAGAAGCTAATGTTATTCCTGATAAAGATAGAAAAAGACATTTTAGTACAATCGAAGAATTATCAGAAATAACTCACTATATTAGCTCTGTTGATACTCTTGAACAATTGAAATTCAATCAATTTCCATTAATTATGGCTATCGATTATGAAGGTCGATCGTTAGGTACGTATCATGGGAATATTGATGTCTTACGTGATTTAGCAACTTGGACATTTTCAACTGAAAGGGGGTGAATACAATGGCATGTAAAACAAAAAATAGATGTGTTTATAACTTCTCAAAATGTAACCATCTAGTAGGTGCTTCATATTACCGTTATACTGAAGTTTGGGGTTGCAAAAAAGGGGAATCAGTAATTGTAGCTTCTCCTAAATGTTCAGCCAAACCTTGCGTCAAAGCATAAATAAAAAAGAAAGACTTTTATAGTCTTTCTTTTTTATTTATAATTTCACTTATTAATTCCACATTAACAAATTTAAATTAAGAGTTTATTTTAAAGAGGTTAAAAATGTTTAGAAACGTTTTTAAAGTTATTAAAATTTATTTTCATATATCAAAAATCAATTTGATTATTCTTCTTTTGTTTTCTGTTATGCTTTCTATACTCCCTATCTATTCACTTACAGTGACTGAGGAGATAGGCAATAATATTTCAAAGTCAACTGATTTTTCAAAAATTATATGGTTATTGATTTTTCAAGCAATCTTATATATTAGCATTCAGATACTTTCTTTAATCAATAGCATCATCGAAAATAATTTGGATTACAAATTTACGTACCATTTTGAATTAAAATTAATTAATAAAGTAGGTAAGATTAAGACTTCCACTTTAGATAATTCCACAATATATAATGATATCCTACAAGTTTCCCAAATAATCCCTTTGATGGGGACTCGTTTATTAATTGATATTATAGAGCTATTTAAAGGTATTTTATCCATAGCTGGATTAATTGTAATTCTTAAGAATTTGCACTGGTCGATCGTTACTTTATTAGTAATTATCAGCGTCATTAATTTTCTTATGTCAAGGTTGTATAATAAAGAAGAACTAGCCATTTTGAATAAAACTAGTGAAATAAAAAGAAAAAAAGATACAATTTGGGATCTGTTAAAAAACAGAGAATCAGTTGTTCAAATAAAAATGTTTCAAGTTGGTGATTATTTAATAAACAAGTGGAGTAAATATTACTGGAAAGCAGTAAATCCTGAACGGAGGCTTAACAATAAACGGGAATTTCTAGTTCAAATTTTAATGATTGGTACTCAAATTTTGCAATTGGTTATTCTTATTATTTTCATTATTTCAAATTGGCCTAATATACCCATTGGAACATTTATGTTGCTAATTCAAGCAATATCACAATTCCAAGGCTTTTCCCATCAGATAGTCGGTTCTTTAACAAACTTGCATCAAACTATAATTTACCTTCCTCTATATTTCAATATATTAAATAAAGAAGAGGAAGAATCGACTGGCACTAAGAAAATTAATTTCGATAAATTAGAACATAGTATTCGTGTAAAAGATTTAAGTTTTAGATACTCTAACTCAGAATCCTACTCTTTAAAAAATGTCAATTTAGAAATATTAAAAGGAGAAAAAGTTGCAGTTGTTGGATTTAATGGGTCTGGCAAAACCACTTTAATTAAATGTTTAATAGGGCTATATGATAATTATGATGGGAGTATATATTATGACAGTAGAGAAATACAAGAATATAATCAAGACACAATACGAAAGCAAATAGGCTGGTTAGCTCAGGACTTTATAGAATATCCATACTCTCTTGAGGAAAATATATATTTAGGGGATATGGGGAAAAGAGATCCTGATTTAACTTATTCTTTAGAAAGAAGCTTAGTTAATGAATTCGCAAAAAAATTACCGTTAAAACTAAAAACGGTGCTTGATCCTTCTTTTGAAGAGGGAATTGATTTATCTGGTGGACAATGGCAAAAAGTTGCTTTAGCTAGATTATATTATCGGGATTCTAATTTAATGGTTATGGATGAACCCACCTCCGCAATAGATCCCATATCAGAAAATAAAATTTATAAGAATTTGTTTAAAGAAGACAAAGATAAAACCATTATTATACTTACTCATCGTCTAAATGTATGTACTTTAGTTGACAAAGTAATAGTCATGAAAGATGGTAAAATAACTGACATTGGATCACATAAAGAGCTAATCAAATCAAGCTCATATTACAATAAATTGTATACGTCTCAAACTCAAGATGGGTACCTTAAGTTATGACAATCAATTTCTGTTGTCTTAGAAGCATTGTTTAAATAAAGATAATTTCCTTGTGTCTTTATTTAAACCTTTGTTATTCCATATTAAACATGAAAACAAATTAAACAAAAACCTTTGATTTTTAGGGACTGCCCCCATAAGATGAGACAAATAAAAACACCTTCAAGTTTGAATACGGATAATTGTTATCCGAAATTAGACTTGGAGGTGTTTTTTCTATTGGGACAAGAGTGAGTTATCCGGTTGAAGTGAAACAGAAGGCTGTAGAAATGAGATTGGCAGGCGTATCTATGAAAGAGATCATGCAAGAGTTGAATATTAAGATTAAGACATAGGTTCAGACATGGGTTAGATGGCATAAGACTGGGGATACACATCGATTCGAACAGCCTGTTGGAAAGCAATACACTTACGGAAAAGGTCCAGAGTATTCTTTCGAATTAGAGAAACTGCAGGCAGAGATTCGTTACCTGAGACAACAGAATGAAGTTTTAAAAAAGTACAACGAATTGGAAAGGAAGTTGATAGCGAAACGTCAGTCGAAATTGTAGAAATATTGCACAGCACAATGACCGTGCAGGATATCTGTATTCATTTAGGTATCTCTCTAGCGCCTTATTATCGTTGGAAGAAGAATCTGATGAAGGATCATCCCAAGCGCCATTTGGAAAAACAAATCGGCACGTTGTGCCGAGAGCACAAGTATCGATATGGATATCGAAAAATCACAGCCATACTAAAAAAGAGAATGTGTATTAACCATAAAACGGTTCAACGTATTATGCAGAACAATCAATGGCAGTGCCAGGTTAAGGTGAAAAAGCGCAAGAAGGATGGGCAGCCATATGCCATGGTCGATAATATATTGGATCGGAACTTTCACTCTGATCGCCCTCTTGAAAAACTAGTAACGGACATCACATATTTGCCTTATGGACAGAAACAATTGTACCTTTCCAGTATATTAGATTTATACAATGAAGAAGTGATTGCTTTTACGAATGGGGAAAAGCAGGACACAGCCTTTGTCTTAGACACACTTGATCAGCTACCAACACTGCCTGAGAACTGCGTGTTACATAGTGATCAAGGCTCTGTCTATACATCTTACGAGTATCAAAAAGCTGTTAAAACAAAAGGCATTACCATGACCCGCAAAGGGACGCCCGCTGATAATACCTCCATCGAATCGTTTCATTCCTCACTAAAGTCTGAAACGTTCTATCTTAACAGCATTGATCAAACTACGACCGCCATCGTAGAACGCACTGTCATAGAATACATTCATTATTATAACAATATTCGTATCCAAACTAAACAACCAATCACCGATAAACTATCGACAATTGGCTGTTTAAAAATTGTTTTGATCCCTGTCTCAAAAACGGGGATCAGTCCCTTTACGACAAAGGCTTTTGTTTTCTTTTTCCATTCACGCTTTTATAACATATATTTATAAACCGATGGACAAATATTTTGTTTCAAGGTACGGCTCGATACCTTCTGAACCGCCTTCACGGCCAATGCCGCTTTCTTTCATTCCGCCGAATGGCGCTTGAACCGCTGACGGTCCGCCGTCATTCCAGCCGATAATGCCATACTCTAGATTCTCGGAAATATAGGTGCCGCGGCGGTAGTTTTCTGTGAAGAAGTAAGCAGCCAAGCCATACGGTGTATCGTTGGCAAGCTGAATCGCTTCATCAATATCAGAAAACGTGACGATCGGGGCGACCGGGCCGAATGTTTCCTCATGCATGATGTTCATGGACGTATCGACATCGGTGAGCACTGTCGGATTCACAAAGTAGCACCCTTTGTCATCGTTTCGGTCATATGTGCCCCCAGCAATAACCTTCGCGCCTTTTTCAACCGCATCATCTATTTGGCTGACGATTTTTTCAAAGCCTCGTTTATTGATGATCGGTCCGACATTGATGCCTTCCTCAAGTCCATTTCCGACTTTCAGCTTAGACACTTGCTCGCTCAGTTTCGCAGCAAATTCATCCTTGATGGATTCATGAACGATCAGGCGGTTGGCACATACGCAGGTTTGGCCGGCGTTTCGGTATTTGGACGCCATCGCCTGTTCAACGGCAAGGTCAATGTCTGCATCTTCATCTACGATCAGCGGGGCGTGTCCGCCGAGTTCCATTGAGACGTGCTTCACGGTGTCCGCGCTGTTTTTCATAAGGATTTTCCCTACAGGTGTTGAGCCTGTGAACGTGATTTTGCGGATTTTCGGACTGCTTGTGAACACATTTCCGATTTCTTCTCCATCGCCGATTACAACCTGAAGAACATCCTTCGGAATGCCCGCTTCATATGCGAGGCGTGCTAGTTCATAAGCAGACAGCGGTGTGTCCGGCGCCGGCTTGATGATAAATGTACAGCCAGCGGCAAGAGCAGGCGCCGCTTTGCGTGTAATCATCGCATTCGGGAAATTCCAGGGCGTGATAGCTGCAACGGGGCCGACCGGCTGGCGTGTGACAACAATTCGTTTACCAGTTGTCGGGGCCGGGACCGTTCTTCCGTACACACGCTTCGCTTCTTCTGCGTACCATTCAATATAGCCTGCACCGTAAAGTACCTCGCCGACTGCTTCCTGGTAAGGTTTTCCGTTTTCCTTTGTAATTAAATCTGCAAGTTCTTCTTTATGTTCAACAATCAGCTCATACCATTTTTTCAAAAGAGACGCTCTTTCGTTCGCTGATGTTTTAGACCACGTTTTAAACGCTTGATGTGAACGTTCAATGGCTTCTTCTACCTCTGTGGCTGATTGCTGAGGAATCGTTTTGATCTCCTCGCCCGTAGCCGGGTTATAGACCGTTAATTGATCTGGCATATTGAACATTCCTTTCTTTTCATGATTACTTAAAATGATAGCAGACCCAGCCGTTTTCTTTCCAATGATTAAGCTCGCAGGCCCGCCTCCAAGATGCTGAGCCCTTCATTTAAAAGGCTGTCTGAGATGACGAGCGGTGTCAAAAAGCGGATGATATTACCGTTAATTCCCGCTGTCAGCAAAAGTAATCCGTTTTGATTCGCATAGGCCGCGATCGCTGCTGCTTTTGCTTTATCAGGCTCACGCGTGTCTGGATCCTTGACGATTTCGATTGCGGCCATCGCCCCGAGTCTGCGGATGTCACCGATGAACGGGAATTCTTTTTTCCACTCATACGCCCTATCTTCAATGATTTTGCCAATTTCTTCAGATCGCTCATTCAGTCCTTCTTCTTCGATAATATCCAAGACTGCCAAAGCCGCCGCGCAGCCGAGCGGGCTGCCGGCATACGTGCCGCCCAGCTCCCCTGGCGCTGCCGCATCAAGCATTTCCGAACGCCCGATCACGCCGCTTAATGGCAGGCCTGCCGCAAGCGATTTAGAAACCGTGATCAGATCGGGCACTACATCAAAGTGCTCAATTGCGAAATAAGTGCCAGTTCTGGCAAAGCCGGTTTGGATTTCATCAGCAACAAAAACAATGCCGTGTTCTTTGCAGAATGAAGCGACGTGCTGTACGAACCGTTTCGAAGGAATAATAAACCCGCCTTCTCCCTGCACTGGCTCCATCACGACACACGCCACCGTTTCAGGCGCCACTGAAGCGATAAAGAAATCATTGAATGCTTGAATGACCATATCGTCATAGCTTTCATCACTCATGCCGGCCGGCTTCTGATAATAATAAGGGAACGGCGCTTGATAAACCTCTGGCGCAAAAGGCCCGAAACCGAATTTATAAGGTTTTACCTTGCTTGTCATGCTCATCGTCATATTTGTGCGCCCGTGAAACCCGCGTGTAAACGAGACAACGCCTTGGCGCTTTGTATACTTTCTGGCGATTTTCACAGCGTTTTCGACCGCTTCTGCCCCTGAGTTAAGAAAAATCGCTTTTTTCTCATGGCTGCCCGGTGCAATGCCACACAGTTTTTCGGCTAACTCGATATAAGTCGGGTACATCATGACATTAAAGCCAGGATGAATCAGCTCCTCCGCCTGCCGCTTCACAGCCTCAACCACCTTCGGATGCGAGTGTCCGACATTTAACGTGCCGATGGCGCCTGCAAAATCAATAAATCTCCGGCCGTCCAGATCGTACAGCTCGGCCCCTTCTCCTTTGACCGCCAGACTGCGGTTGCCGTTGCTCACACCTTTTGACACAAATTGATCCCGTTTTTGCTGCCATTGTGCAGTTGTGATGCTTGCTGTTGTTTGACTCATGTGAATATCCCCCTGTCGGTATTTTCTTATCATTCTGACTTCTCTTTGGTATGATGAAAAGTACCAATTATAACTTTTTGATGGTATCAGAAGGAGAAAATACAAATGGATATCACGATTACACTCGATCGTTCAGAACAAGCCGATTATATCTATCAGCAAATTTATCAAAAGCTGAAAAAAGAAATCCTCAGCCGCAATCTGCTGCCGCACTCGAAGGTTCCCTCCAAGCGGGAGCTGGCTGAAAATCTCAAGGTCAGCCTAAATTCAGTGAATTCAGCCTATCAGCAGCTGCTGGCTGAGGGGTATTTGTACGCCATTGAACGAAAGGGTTTCTTCGTGGAGGAACTAGACATGTTTTCCGCCGAGGAGCACCCTCCATTTACACTGCCGGATGACCTAAAAGAGATTCACATCGACCAGAGCGATTGGATATCGTTTTCACACATGAGTTCCGATACAGACCATTTTCCGATCAAAAGCTGGTTCCGCTGCGAGCAAAAAGCGGCCTCCCGCTCATACCGCACGCTCGGCGATATGTCACATCCGCAAGGGATATATGAAGTGAGAGCGGCCATTACGAGGCTCATTTCCCTGACGAGGGGTGTAAAATGCAGGCCGGAACAAATGATCATAGGGGCAGGCACACAGGTGCTCATGCAGCTGTTGACTGAGCTTTTACCCAAGGAAGCCGTGTATGCGATGGAGGAGCCTGGCTACAGGCGCATGTATCAGCTTTTGAAGAATGCCGGAAAACAAGTAAAGACGATCATGCTGGATGAAAAAGGCATGTCGATTGCTGAAATCACCAGACAGCAGCCAGATGTGCTGGTGACCACCCCGTCGCATCAGTTTCCGTCCGGAACGATTATGCCTGTATCCAGAAGAATTCAGCTGCTGAACTGGGCAGCCGAGGAGCCGCGCCGATATATTATTGAGGACGATTATGATAGTGAATTCACATATGATGTAGACAGTATTCCGGCGCTGCAAAGCCTCGACCGTTTTCAAAATGTCATCTATATGGGAACCTTTTCAAAGTCCCTTCTCCCCGGCTTGCGGATCAGCTATATGGTGTTGCCGCCTGAGCTGTTGAGGGCATACAAACAGCGGGGCTATGATCTGCAGACTTGCTCATCACTCACACAGCTCACCCTGCAGGAATTTATCGAGTCTGGTGAATATCAGAAGCATATAAAAAAAATGAAGCAGCATTATAAAGAAAAGAGAGAACGCCTGATCACCGCTTTAGAAGCAGAGTTCAGCGGAGAGGTAACCGTAAAAGGAGCAAATGCGGGGCTGCATTTTGTTACCGAATTTGATACCAGGCGCACCGAACAAGACATCCTGTCACATGCTGCCGGGCTGCAGCTTGAAATATTCGGAATGAGCCGATTTAACTTGAAGGAAAACAAGCGGCAAACGGGCAGGCCAGCTCTCATTATTGGTTTTGCACGGCTGAAGGAAGAAGATATTCAGGAGGGTGTGCAGCGGCTTTTCAAAGCGGTTTACGGACATAAAAAAATCCCCGTTACAGGGGATTGATTCACCAGCGGTCCTGGTCTACATTCAGCACGGCTTCAAGCAGGCCCGGAAATGCCTTTTCAAGGTCTTCAGCGCGAAGCGAATAATACCGGCGCTTTCCTTCTATCCGAACTTGAGCGATGCCCGATTCTCTCAAAACTTTAAAATGATGCGACAAAGTCGATTTGGCAACCTGCACATCTGCACAGGTGCTGCACGTTTTTTCTTTTGCTTCAGCTAATTGCTTGACGAGCTCTAAACGAAGCGGATCACTAAGTGCATGAAGAACCTTTGTCAGCTGCAATGTTTCTGTTTCTGGATGGTTTGGAATGTTCATGACACAAATGTATCACACAACAATTAGAATGACAATTTTACTATATAAGGGTTTTTCCTTTACCTCATTTAGAATACATGTTACATTTAGTTCGATGAAATTCGAACAATAAATTCGCATAACAACGGAGGAGATTTAAATGATCGTATTACAAGCTTACATCAAAGTAAAACCAGAAAAACGCGAGGAATTTTTGAGCGAGGCTCAATCACTTGTTCAGCATTCAAGAGCTGAGGAAGGCAACGCGCAATACGACCTATTCGAAAAAGTAGGCGAAGAAAATACATTTGTCATGCTTGAAAAATGGAAAGATGAAGCGGCAATGAAATTCCATAACGAAACTGCGCATTTCCAAGGGTTTGTCGCAAAAGGAAAAGAACTGCTGAGCGCCCCTCTTGATGTTGTCCGCACAGAGCTTAGCGAGTAAAGAAAGGGTGTCCCATATGAATGAAGTGATTAAATCTTTAAAAGACCACCGCTCGATTCGCAGCTACACAGATGAGCCTGTAGCTCAGGAGCAATTGGACCAAATCATTGAAGCGGTGCAATCAGCCCCTTCTTCTATCAACGGACAGCAAGTGACTGTGATCACAGTCCAGGATAAAGAGCGCAAAAAGAAAATCTCCGAGCTGGCAGGCGGCCAGCCATGGATCGATCAAGCTCCTGTTTTCCTGCTGTTCTGCGCAGATTTCAATCGGGCCAAAATTGCGCTTGAAGATCTGCATGATTTCAAAATGGAAATCACAAATGGATTGGAATCTGTTCTTGTCGGCGCAGTAGACGCTGGTATTGCCCTCGGCACAGCAACAGCAGCGGCTGAGTCACTCGGACTTGGCACAGTTCCGATCGGTGCGGTTCGCGGAAACCCTCAAGAGCTGATCGAACTGCTTGAGCTTCCAAAATACGTGTTCCCTTTATCCGGCCTTGTCATTGGGCATCCTGCCGACCGTTCAGCGAAAAAACCGCGCTTGCCGCAGGAAGCTGTCAATCATCAGGAAACTTATTTGAATCAGGATGAGCTGACGTCTCACATTCAGGCATACGACGAACAGATGTCTGAATACATGAATAAACGGACAAACGGAAAAGAAACAAGAAATTGGTCACAGAGCATCGCTTCCTACTATGAGCGCCTGTACTATCCGCACATCCGTGAAATGCTTGAAAAACAAGGATTTAAAGTTGAAAAATAAGCTCTTATTCGGCCTGTCGGATTTTCCGGCAGGCCTTTCATTTACCCGGTTAAAATCCATTGACTTCTATTTTGTTTATTTGGTAAAATTTTTTCATAGTTACTCATTGGTTTTCTGTGAACCAATGGGTTTTCTAATGTTCAAGAAAGAAGGAAGCCATGAGATGCTTGATAAAAAAACAGATATCTTGTTAGCCGCGCGAAAGCTTTTTTCGGAAAAGGATTTTACGTCGGTTTCCATGCAGGCGATCGCAGAAGAATGTAAGATGTCAAAAGCTTCGATATATAAGCTGTTCCAATCTAAAGAAGATCTGCTTTTGGAGCTGCTGTCATTTAACCAGAAGCAAATGGTGGCCGCAGCCTCAAGACTTCAGGAAAATACCGCACTTACACCGGAGGAGCGTTTGACGCAAAAGGTCAAAATGGAACTGGAGGGCTTCAGGCGGAATCAGCAGTTTTTCAATATGCTGACCTACGGAAACCCCAAGCTGCATAATGACCGGGTCAAACAGCATATCCATCAGACCAGATCGACGATTATCTGCTGGCACCGCGATTCGCTGATCCAGGCGTATGGAGAAACCATTCTCCCGTTTGTGTGGGATTTGGTTATCATTCTTCACGGCATGATGCGTGAGTTTTTAATGCTGATCAAAATCGAGGAAAAACCGCTTGAGCTTGACCCGATCGCAGAGTTTATCATCAGCACCCTCAATCAGATTATCAAAAACAGGGAAACCCGCCAGTCTCTTCTTCCGCCCGAAGCCATCGAGCTTTATATTCATTCAGCATCCTCCTACAAGCCAAAGGATAAATCAGTCCTATTATCGGAAAGCCTGAAGGAATTACATAAAGGCATCTCTTCCCTGTCCGCCGCGGACTATGACGTAGATGAACTGACATCCGCAGCCGCCATGCTGGAGGAAGAAGCGAAGAAGGAAGAACCCCGCGCTTTTTTACTCAAATCACTGATTGGCTATCTGGAACAAACCAGTGTTTTAACACAGCCCGTTTCCATGTTAAAAACACTGTTAATTACTTAGAGAAAAGAAGGGATATGTATTGAACACAAGTATTGAACAAAAACCTTTTAACCGTTCTGTCATTGTCGGCATTTTGTTAGCCGGAGCGTTTGTGGCGATTTTGAACCAGACATTGTTGATTACCGCACTTCCCCATATCATGAGGGATTTCAATGTCGATGCCAACCAAGCACAATGGCTGACCACATCATTTATGTTAACCAACGGGATTTTAATTCCGATTACCGCGTTTTTAATTGAGAAATTCACAAGCCGGGCGCTGCTCATCACAGCAATGAGCATTTTCACTGCCGGAACAGTCGTCGGAGCGTTCGCGCCGAACTTCCCGGTTCTGCTGACAGCGCGTATCATTCAAGCGGCCGGAGCCGGCATTATGATGCCGCTCATGCAGACTGTATTCCTGACAATCTTTCCGATTGAAAAACGCGGCCAGGCTATGGGTATGGTCGGATTGGTCATCTCATTCGCGCCTGCGATCGGACCGACTCTTTCCGGATGGGCTGTCGAAGCTTTCTCTTGGAGATCATTGTTTTATATTATTCTTCCGTTTGCTGTGATTGATTTGATTCTTGCCAGCATCCTGATGAAAAACGTGACGACTTTAAGAAAAACACAGATTGATATTTTATCAGTCATCCTTTCAACATTTGGGTTCGGCGGCCTTCTGTACGGCTTCTCAAGCGTCGGCTCTTACGGCTGGTCCAGTTCAACCGTCTTGATTTCACTGCTGGTGGGTGTCATCGCGCTGCTCTTGTTTATCACAAGACAAATGAAGCTTGAAAAACCGATGCTGGAATTCCGCGTCTTCACGTTTGGCATTTTCAGTTTAACAACACTGCTGGGAACCCTCGTCTTTGCATTATTGATCGGTACGGAAACCATCCTGCCGCTTTATACACAAAATGTCAGAGACGTCACAGCTTTTGATACAGGGCTTATGCTCCTTCCGGGAGCCGTTGTGATGGGCTTTATGTCGCCGATTATCGGCAGAATTTTTGACCGTGTCGGCGGAAGAGGGCTGGCGATTGCCGGTTTCTGCATCATCTTCCTGACATCTCTGCCGTTTATGCAGCTGACTGACCATACGTCACTCGCTTGGATTGTCGTTTTATACACCGTTCGTCTCTTAGGCACCGCCATGATCATGATGCCGGTGACAACAGCCGGAATCAATGCGCTGCCGCGCCACTTGATTCCGCACGGAACTGCGATGAACAACACGATTCGCCAAGTCGGCGGCTCGATCGGAACCGCACTATTGGTTTCCGTGATGAGCAACCAGGCGGCACATGCAGGCACGACAAATGTGAAGCACGCCGCCCTGCACGGCATGAACGCCGCTTTTATAGTGGCTGCCGTCATTGCACTTGTCGGCTTCCTTCTCTCATTCACATTAAAGAAACCTCAGCGCCCTGCCGAACAGCAGCCGGCACGCTGATTAACAAAAAAAGAGCCCCGCTATTTAGCGGAGGCTCTTTTTGGTTTTACTTTTCTAAACCGTCTTTCACTTCTTTGATCATTTGTGCCATAGACTCAAGACCGCCTCCTGATAAGTACCAAGTAGCAGAATCAAGGTAGACGACATGATCATTTTTCACTGCGTTTACATTCTTCACATAATCATTTTCAACGACTTGTTTAGTAGATGATGTTTCACCGATCGCTGTACCGCGGTCAATGACAAACAGGTAATCCGGGTTTGTTTTTGAAATGTACTCGTAAGAAACGCTTTGTCCGTGAGTAGACGCTTTGATGTTTTTATCAGCCGGTGTCACGCCGAACACGTCATGGATCAGGCCGTATCTTGATTTAGGACCGAATGCGCTGATCTTCCCGTCGTTCGCCATGATGACGAGACCGTTTTTGTTAAGCTTTTCAGCCGTTTTCTTTACATCTGCGATTGAATGATCGATTTTTGCGAGTTCATCCTTCACTTCATCTTCTTTATCGAAGATCTTACCGATTGTTTCTGCGTCAGACTTAAATGATTCCATATACTTCGCTGTGTCTACGCCAAGGTAAATTGTCGGCGCAATTTCAGAGAATTCTTTGTAAGACTCAGATTGTCTTCCTGAGATAATGATCAAGTCAGGGTCTAAATCTGCCACTTTCTCGAAGTCTGGCTCTTTTAAGCTTCCGACGTCAGCATATTTGTCATCCTTGAATTTGGACAGATATTTAGGAAGGGCTTGTTTCGGCAGTCCCGCTACTTTATCATCAAGACCAAGTTTATCTAGTGTATCTAAGCTTCCAAAGTCAAATACGACAACTTTTTTAGGGCTCTTCGGTACTTTTGTTCCGTTTTTGTCCAGCTGGTGTTTCACCGTGATTTGTTCTTCCTTAGAATCAGAACCTTTGCTGCTTGTACTTTGGTTTCCGCATGCAGAAATGACAACTGCCGTCACCAAAGCGATGAATAGTAATGCGAACTTTTTCATGCTCTTCACCTCTTCTATATATTAAGAAAAATAGACACCTATTCTTTGATTATCAATCGTCTGAATTGGGATGGTCATATCGTAGATTTCCTCAAGCACTGACGTTTCTATCATTTCTTCAGGCGGTCCTTCTTTAACGATTCGGCCGTTTTTCAAAGCGACGATATAGTCAGAATAGACTGAAGCAAAATTGATATCGTGAATGACGATCACGATCGTTTTTCCAAGCTCCTCTACCAGCCGTTTCAGCAGTTTCATAATTTCAACTGAGTGTTTCATATCCAGATTGTTCAGCGGCTCATCCAGAAAGATATAATCTGTGTCCTGGGCAATGACCATGGCGATAAATGCCCTTTGGCACTGTCCGCCGCTCAGCTGATCCAAGTATTTGTCTTGAATGTCTTCCAGCTTCATATAGCTGAGCGCCTGGTTAATATGAACCCAGTCTTCCTCTGTCAGCCGGCCCTGTGAGTACGGAAACCTGCCAAAACTGACGAGGTCTTTGATCGTGAGCCTGATATTGATTTGGTTCGCCTGCTTCAAAATGCTCATTTTCTTGGCAAGCTCTTTGCTGTCACATGCTCCAATCTCTTGTCCGTCTATGTAAATCTCGCCGGAATCCTTTTTGATCAGGCGGCTCATGATAGACAGCAGCGTACTTTTGCCGGCGCCGTTAGGACCGATAAACGAGGTGATTTTGCCCTTTTGAATCGTGACTGACGTCTCTTCAAGAACAACTTTCCCGCCATATTGTTTGCTTACATTTCTGACCTCTACCATGATTTATTCTCCTTTAACAGCAAGTAGATAAAATAAATCCCGCCGGCAAAATTAATAATGACGCTCAGCGTCGTTGAGAAGGTAAACACTTTCTCAACCACAAACTGCCCTCCGACCAGCGCAATGATGCTGATGAAAACGGAGCCTGCGATTAAGTATGAATGCTTATATGTTTTCAGGAATTCTCTCGCCAGGTTGACGACCAGAAGGCCTAAAAACATAATCGGCCCGACTAGCGCTGTTGAAACAGAAACCAAAATCGCAACCACGATCAGCATCTGCTTCACCACTTTGTCGTAGTTAATGCCCAAATTCACGGCGTGCTCGCGTCCGAGCGACAGCACATCGAAAAATTTTGTAAAACGCCAGACATAAACGCCTGTCAGCAGGAAGATGATGAACGCGAGCCATAACAAATCCGTATTGATATTGTTAAAGCTGGCAAACATCTTGTCCTGCACAACTTGGAACTCATTCGGATCAATCAGCATCTGCATAAAGGAAGACAGGCTGCTGAACAGCGTGCCAAACACGATTCCGATAAGCAGAAGGAAAAAGATATTTCTTCCCTCACCCTTGAACATGATCTGATACAAAACAAGAGAAAACAGTATCATTAGCAGAACAGAGATGATAAAGTTGATGTTTTTATTCATGATGACCATATTCGCAGAACCGAACAAAAAGATAATGCCAGTCTGAATCAGCATGTAGAGAGAATCAAGGCCCAAAATGCTCGGCGTCAGGATGCGGTTGTTCGTAATCGTTTGAAAGATCATGGTCGAAAACGCAATCGCTCCCCCAGTTAGCACAATGGCAGCGACTTTTTTGATTCGTCTCGGAAGGGTGTAATCCCAATTGCCTAAGTCATAAAACAAAAACAAGCCAATACATACAATGGCTAAACCAACGAGCAAAGCTATTTTCATCTGGTTACGCATAGGCTTTTCTCCTTAACAGCATAAACAGGAAAATGCCGCTGCCGATGATTCCGACCATCAGGCCAATCGAGATTTCATAAGGGAAGATAATGATTCTGCCCAGTATATCGCAAAACAGCACAAACACCGCTCCCAACAGCGCAGTATGCGGCAGGCTGCTCTTCAGATTGTCTCCTCTGTAAATCGATACAATATTCGGGATGATTAAACCCAGAAACGGCAGCATACCGACAGTCAAAATGACAAGGGACGTGATCAGGGACACGATAATGAGCCCGATGTTCACAACCCGTTTGTACTTGAGGCCGAGGTTGACAGAAAAGCTTTCACCCATACCGGCCAATGTGAATTTATCCGCATACACATAGGCAATGATGACGAGCGGAATACTCAGATAAAGAAGCTCGTATCTTCCTTTCACGACTAAAGAGAAGTCTCCCTGCAGCCATGATGACACATTCTGGATCAAGTCATATTTATATGCGATAAATGTCGCGATTGAACTGACAATATTCCCGAGCATTAGACCGACAAGCGGAATAAAGATGGTGTCGTTAAACTTGATTCTTTCAAGGATTTTCATAAATAGAAAATTTCCTGCAAGGGCAAAGACAAACGCGACCAGCATTTTGATTAAAGGACTGGCGGATGTAAACAGCAGCAAGGAAATTAAAATGCCGAGCCTCGCCCAATCCATCGTGCCCGCCGTCGTCGGTGACACGAATTTATTTCTGCTGATCTGCTGCATAATCAAACCGCAGATGCTCATGCTTAATCCCGCGATGACAATGCTGATCAATCGCGGCAAACGGCTTGCAAACAGCGTTGACGCCTCTTGTTTGCTTAAATCGAAGAGATCAAGCGGCGACAGATCTTCTACACCGATAAATACAGATGTGACTGCTAATATGATAAGTAGAATAAATAAGTAACGTAGCTTCATGCTGCCTCCTTACATCCTTACAGCAAAAAGAACGTATCTCCTACTCCGCAAGGACTCAAAACAATATGGCCATATAGTAATTGATTATCATTATCATTTACATATTACCATTTTTCTAGGGTTAGTCAATATTCTTTAAAAATATTAACCTAGTCATTTATCAATTTTACTAATCATTCTAACCATTTTCCATCCCAAAACGTTAGGCTGTTTACCATATTTATCTTTATAACGCAGGTAAACGGTCAGCAAACCTGACATTATTCCTCGTGAAAAATACAAATGTTCTCTCCAGAAAGAAATTCCCCTTGATTTACAGTACTGAAAGAGAGATAATAAATACTAAATTTGTGTGAAAATTTTAAACATTAGGAGATGTAAACATGAAGGTCGTTAAATTCGGAGGCAGCTCACTTGCTTCAGGCGCCCAGCTTGACAAGGTGTTTCACATCGTTACCTCAGATCCGGCACGGAAAGCTGTAGTCGTTTCAGCTCCGGGAAAACGCTATGCCGAGGATACGAAAGTGACTGATCTCTTAATCGCATGTGCAGAACAATATTTGGCAACAGGCAGCGCACCTGAACTGGCGGAAGCAGTTGTGGAACGGTACGCTCTCATCGCCACTGAGCTTCAGCTGGGGCAAGGCATTATCGAAAAAATCAGAGATGATCTGTTTACGCTTTTAGAAGGAGATAAAAGAAATCCCGAGCAATACCTTGACGCAGTCAAGGCCAGCGGAGAGGATAACAATGCCAAGCTGATCGCCGCTTACTTCCGCTATAAAGGCGTCAAAGCGGAATATGTAAACCCGAAGGATGCCGGCCTCTTTGTGACAAATGAACCCGGCAACGCGCAAGTTCTTCCTGAATCCTATCAAAACCTCTATCGTCTTCGGGAACGTGACGGCCTCATCATTTTTCCCGGTTTTTTCGGATTCAGCAAGGATGGCGAGGTGATCACATTCTCACGGAGCGGTTCTGATATTACCGGTTCGATTCTTGCCAACGGACTACAAGCCGATTTGTACGAAAACTTTACAGACGTAGACGCTGTGTATTCTGTCAATCCGTCCTTCGTTGAGAATCCAAAGGAAATCAGCGAGCTGACATATAGAGAGATGCGGGAGCTGTCCTACGCGGGTTTTTCAGTGTTTCATGATGAAGCGCTCATTCCGGCATTCAGAGCGGGGATTCCTGTTCAGATCAAAAATACGAACAACCCCTCAGCCGAAGGCACCCGCGTCGTCAGCAAGCGGGATAACACAAACGGGCCTGTCGTCGGCATTGCCAGCGACACCGGTTTTTGCAGCATTTATATCAGCAAATATCTCATGAACAGAGAAATCGGTTTTGGCCGCAGAGCCCTTCACATCCTGGAGGAGCATGGTTTGACGTATGAGCATGTTCCATCGGGAATCGATGACATGACGATCATTTTACGGCAGGGGCAAATGGATGCCGCCACTGAACGCAGCGTCATCAAACGGATCGAAGAGGATTTGCATGCCGATGAAGTCATCGTCGAGCATCATCTCGCCCTGATTATGGTTGTAGGGGAAGCGATGCGCCACAATGTCGGAACAACGGCAAGAGCCGCCAAAGCATTATCAGAGGCACAGGTGAATATCGAAATGATCAATCAGGGGTCTTCTGAAGTGAGCATGATGTTTGGCGTAAAAGAAGCCGAAGAAAGAAAAGCCGTTCAAGCGTTATACCAGGAATTTTTCGCGGGCGTATTAATCTCTTAATCGTACATAAATAGCGGGCGGCAGCGCCCGCTATTTTTTATATCACCTTCATATAGCCGAATTGTTCATTTTTTTTCTTGTCCACTATTATCCCTGCCAAATGGATCAGTTCAGCATATCTTATAGTATCCTTCATAGGGAGGTGAAACCTTATGTCAGGATACTCTAACGGCGGCGGTTACGGCGGCATTAGTTCTTTCGCTTTAATCGTTGTATTGTTTATTCTTTTAATTATCGTAGGGGCTGCGTTTGTTGGCGGCTTCTAAGCTGCTGACCGTCTCTGCGGGACCCTGTCCGCCACAGTTTTGCAGCATTTGCTGAAGCAATCTCGCAAGGAGGTGCACAAAATGTCAGGTTACGGAACTTCTTTCGCTTTGATTGTTGTGTTATTTATCCTCTTGATCATTGTGGGAACTGCATTTGTAGGAGGCTACTAAATAAACGTAATCTCCATGAAGGCGGCACCGCAAGACTATGTCTTGCGGTGTTTTTTTGAAAAGAAAAACCCCTTCTCGCAAATGAGAAGGGGCTTGTTCTTACGTCATTCCTCTTTCTGTCACATGAAAGTCGAGTGCTTCCGCATTAGCAGAAACGCCAGCCGCTGTAAAAATCGCGGCTGCGGCCAAACAAATAACAAACAACTTAGATTTCAATTTCATACAAACCTTCACTCCTTTGTATTTGTTTTCTTGCCTCTTCAACTTGTAGAAAGTAGGAAGCAGACAGTTTAAACCATTTCTGTTCATAGTAATATTTTGCTACTTCTAGGGCTAAATCCTCTATATCAGCGTACATATTTTTATTTTTTAAGTACTGGAAACATCGTTCGATTCCTTCTTCATTGGGCTGATCCTGATATAGGGATTGCAAAAACTCGAATTTTACGGCATAGTCTGCATCGTCTGTTTCTTTAGCATATTCATAGCCCCGCTTGTGATATTCCGAAGCTTTATCATGTTTTCCCCGTTTATAATAAATCAGGGTGATTAAAAAATAGGCTTGCGGGAGAGAATTGACGATCCTGCTGCTTTCAAATGTGGAGACCGCTTTTTCAAAGTAATCAATGGCAGGGTCTAGAAGGTCTTGATTGTAATAGCATAACCCGAGATTGTAGTACGCTCTTCCAACCAGCTGGGCTTTTTGTTCTGCTTGGGCCATGTTGAGCGCCAATTTGAAATGGCGTGCGGCTTGTTCGAAATTTCTTTCATCCATCAGGTTGACCCCGAACACGAAATGGCACTGAATGATTCTCACATTATAGGTTTCCTGCTCCACGTAAATTTCATAGGCGTTTTTTATATTAATCAATGAAAAATACGTTTGCTTCATATAATAATAAGCTTCCGCGATTTTAAAATAAAATTCAGCCCGTTCAATATGGTCTGCGACAAAGGAGAGCTTTTTCTCCGCCTGTTTATAGTATGTAATGGCAGAAATAAATTCCCGCTTATCAAATTCATACATCCCGCGAAAAAAATTCACGTAATAGTCGAGCAGCCCTTTGAGATCTGCCTGATTGCTGTCAATGTTTCTTGATAATTCAGACAGGCTTGGCTGGTCTTCGATATTTAATTTCTCTAACGGCTCAAGATAATCCAGCATAAGCTGGTGCCGGAATTCCATTAGTGAATAATAAAGCAGCAAGTTGGAATCATGCTGCATGTGTTTCAGTTCCTGCTGGATTTCAGCTTTTAACACTTCGGCATCCGGCACGCTGAATGTCCGGATATATCTGTACCACTCGTTAATTTTTTGACCGACCGCTGAAGAAGGAATTACCCCGCTCTTCATTCCTTCACCCTCTCCCATCAAAAACTGTTTATGTCATATTTTATCATGTTTATAGACCGTCCCAACCCGAAAAACACGCAATCTTTGTTTTCGGGAGCACGCAATAAACCGAAGCGGTGTGCAAAAAAGGCGGCTGCATCAGTTGATGCGCCGCCCTGTATGCTATTGCTGTTTTGCCGTTAAAGGAAGGCGGATGATGAACTTTGTGCCTTTCCCTTCTTCACTCTTGATTTCTACTGTGCCCTGGTGCATTTCAACGAGCTGCCTGACGATCGAGAGACCGAGTCCGTATTCACCGTATGCTGTGTTCGTTCTTGAAATATCTGCTTTATAGAATCGCTCCCAAATATGCTCAATATCCTCTTTTGGAATGCCGATACCCGTGTCTTCAATTTCAATAATCGTCTCTTTATAACCTTCCATTCCGCGCAGCCAAATGTTACCGTTTTGCGTAAATTGGATGCTGTTTTTCGTAATGTTGACGAGAATTTGAATGAACCGGTCATAATCGGCATGTACGATGACGTGATCCTCTACTTGGATCATCAGCTTGTTTTGTTTTTCTTCCGCCTGCTGCTGCAAGTGCTCTTTCACGATTTCAAACACCTCGATCAGAGGAACGTCTAGCTTGTTCAAGGTAATTTGCTGGGATCTGATTTTTTCATAATCCAGATTTTCTTTTACGAGCCGCAGCATGCGCTTCGTTTCCTCACTGATCAGCGAGAAGCATTTATCCTTCTTATCCTCAGGAATCGTATGGCTGTTCAACCCTTCAACCAAACCGTTGATCGTCGTCAGCGGTGTTTTTAATTCATGTGACACGTCAGCGATAAACTGCCTTCTCCGCTTCTCAAGGCGATCGATTTCATCCCTTGACTGCTTTAGTTTTTTCGCCATGATATTAAAGTCAGACGCCAGTATGCCGATTTCGTCCCCGTAGCTGTTTTCCAAATGGATGTCATAATCGCCGGAAGCCACTTTATCTGTCGCTTCTCTCAGCTTTTGAATCCGCTTGACATGGAATTTGGACAGAAGCCAACTCACGAGAATCGTAATCACAAGCGTGCTGATCACAGCGTAAAACATATAGAGGTTGACCTGATTGACCATCTGTTCAACACCGCTGATCGGAGAAATCAGCAGAACAGCGCCTTTAAATTCGTTCTGAACAAATATAGGCTGCGCCACAAGGGACACTTCATCATCAAAACGGCCATCTGCCCTGATCATGACAGTCTGCCCTTTTTTTAGCTTATTCCATTCTGACTTCTTCAGCTGTTCCCTTGGTGGGTGATGAAAGCCTTCAGGAAGAAAATAGGGCTGCTGCTCTTCATTAAAGATGATAAACTGCGTCTTTCTTGTGCTTAACATGTCCTGATAAGGATAGAGCCTGCGCATGTCCACCTGGCCGGCTTGGAATTCATTTGCAATCTGCACCGCATATGACGTCAATTCCTCTACTTTGTTCTGATAGGCAAATTCCTTCACAAAGTGGGAAAACAGAGAAATGATAATGACAAACGCTAAAATCAAAATGCTGATATGGCTTAGCAGCAGCTGATATAAATATTTAATCTTCATCAAATTTATACCCTACTCCCCACACAGTATACAGGAAAGGCTTGTCCTCGCTGGCAAGCTTTTTCCGCAGCCGTTTGATATGAACGTCAACCGTCCGCTCATCTCCATAAAACTGATAGCCCCATACCTGCTCAAGCAGCTGTTCTCTGGAGAACACCTGCCGCGGATTTTGGACAAGGTAATAAAGCAGATCGAATTCCTTCGGCGTGAGATTTTCTACAGGCTCTCCGTTTAATAATACTTCTCTCGTCTTCTTATTAATGGTAAAGCATTCTGATTCGATCATATCTTCATCAATAACTGCTTTGCCTGTCGCCTTGTATCTTCTGATGACGGCTTTGATGCGGGCAACCAATGTCAGCGGGCTGAACGGCTTTGTGACATAATCGTCCGCCCCCATCTCAAATCCGATGACCTGATCTGATTCAGTGTCTTTGGCAGTCAGCATGATAATCGGCACCGTGCTTGTCTCTCTTATTTTTCTGCAGATGGTCACGCCGTCCATAGATGGAAGCATGATATCCAAAATGATCAGATCCCAATTTTCTTCCGTAAAACGCTGGTACCCTTCTAACCCGTCATGAACGAATTCCGCTTCAAAACCTTCTTTAAAAAAGAACATCTCCGTCATCGTACATACACTAACATTATCTTCTATCATTAATATTTTCATTATATCCTCCGATTGTTTTGATGCTTTTTTATATAATAGCACCATTTTAAACAGAAGGTTTTGCGTTTCACAATTGTTAGTTTTTATTTCATCAACTAGAAATAGATTGTTCATATTTTTTTCATACCTTTGGACTACTATTAATTTATCAACAAGCAAGCCCGCCCCAGAGGCGGCCTTATCAATCAAAGTACCTATACGGAGGAACATAAATGAACTTTATCAAACGGGCCTTTTGGAATATGAAGGCTAAAAAGGGAAAAACGTTATTGCAATTATTTGTGTTTACAGTCATATGTGTCTTTGTTCTATCAGGCCTCACCATCCAGTCGGCAGCACAAAAGTCAAGCGAACTGGCCAGACAGGAACTCGGCGGAAGCGTGACACTTCAGGTTGACCGCCAAAAGCAAATGGAAAAACAGCAGGACAGCGGTGAAAAGCGCAGCTTCGAATCAACACCGATCAAAGTGTCTGATGCGAATAAGCTTGCAGCGCTTGATCATGTGAAGAGCTACAATTACACCACATCAGCTTCAGCCAACGCGGGAAACTTTGATGCGATTGAAAGCTCAAGTTCTAGTTCAAGTGATTCCAGCTCCAGCAGTTCAAGCTCAAACGCTAAAAACAGCCAAGGTGGCGGACAAGGCGGACCGCAAATGGTTCAAGCCGATCTTTCTATTGAAGGTGTCATCAGCACAGCATTAGTTGATGATTTCTCTGACGGGGATTCAAAAATCACAGACGGACGCGCGATTACAAAATCAGATGTCGGCAAAAAAGTAACAGTGATCAACGAAACATTAGCGGAAGAAAATGATTTAAGCGTTGGCGATTCGATCACAATTGAATCAGCAACGGATGAGGATACAACAGTAAAACTGAAGATCGTCGGTATTTATAAAACAACATCTTCAGGTGATGACCAAGCCCAAAATTTCTCTTTCTTAAATCCTTATAACAAGCTTTATACGCCTTACACAGCAACAGCGGCGCTGAAAGGCGACGACTATAAAAATACGATTGACTCAGCTGTTTACTATATGGACGACGCGAAAAATATGGATGCTTTCGTAAAAGCAGCGAAGAAAACATCAATTGACTTTGATACGTACACACTGAATACAAACGATCAGCTTTACCAGCAAATGGTCGGACCGATTGAAAATGTGGCTTCTTTCTCTAAAAACGTCGTGTATCTTGTATCAGTGGCAGGCGCCGTCATTCTTGGCCTGATTGTCATGATGTCAATCAGGGAGCGCAAATACGAAATGGGCGTGTTAATGGCCATCGGTGAAAAACGATGGAAATTGATTGGACAGTTCTTGACTGAGATTCTGATTGTGGCCGTTATCGCTATCGGCCTTGCATCTGTGACGGGAAATCTCGTCGCGAATCAGCTTGGAAATCAGCTTTTATCCCAGCAAATCAGTTCATCAACCGATTCAACGCAAACCGCAAGCGGACAAATACCCGGCGGCGGTGGCGGCATGGGCGGCGGAATGTTCGGCCACAGTTCATCAAACGTGGACGTTATCGATTCACTGAACGTCGCGGTTTCTATGAACGACATGCTTATTCTGGGCGGGATCGGCATCCTAATCGCAATCATTGCAACATTGCTGCCGTCAATTTCAGTACTGCGGCTTCATCCGAAAACGATATTGACAAAACAGGAATAGAAAGAGGCGGAACCTATGAGCTTATTACAATTTCAACAAGTCGGCTACTGGTATAAAGACAAAAGCCAGCCATTGTTTCAGGATATTAACATCAGCTTTCAAAAAGGAAAATTCTACACAATCGTCGGAACATCAGGGACGGGGAAAACCACTTTCCTGTCTCTGGCAGGCGGACTTGACGCACCAAAAGAAGGAAACATCCTTTACGACGGAAAAGCGGTTTCTAAAATCGGCTTAACCAATTTCAGAAATCAATATGTATCAATCGTCTTTCAGGCGTACAACCTGCTCCCGTATATGACGGCTTTGCAGAACGTCACAACCGCTATGGAAATCACAGGTTCTAAAGAAAAAAACAAAGAATCATATGCGCTTGACATGCTGCAGAAGGTTGGCATCAACGAAAAACAAGCCCGGCAAAAAGTGCTCACACTGAGCGGCGGACAACAGCAGCGGGTATCAATTACAAGGGCTTTCTGCTGTGACACGGATCTTATCGTAGCCGATGAACCGACTGGAAACCTTGATGAGGACACATCAAAAGAAATTGTACGCCTCTTTCAAGATCTGGCGCACAAGGAAAATAAATGCGTCATTATGGTGACGCACGATGAACAAATTGCAAAAGTGTCAGACATCAATATCAGACTTTCAAGAGGAAGCTTTACTGTGAAGGAAAACGTCGCAGTCGTATAACAAAACGCGCCTCTGCCAGTGCAGACAGGGGCGCACCCTATATCCCCCTTTTATATAGAAGTGAACATAAAAAGAGCGGCGGCCGCATCCCCCCGCTCTTTTTATCATTTTTTTGCTTCCTCCCCTTTTGACTTCTCTCTTCGTTTCTTTTTCCAAACAGCCACAATAAACAGAAAGAGCGGAAACAATAATTGAAAAGGCAAATGAATATACAGCGGCACCACGTTCAGGCCTTCGTTCAAGTGCTCTGAAAAGTTAGTCGCGATCGTTATAGAAAGGATTAAGATGCCCAATCCCATCGGATAAGCCAATTGGGAGGGATTCTTTTCCTTAAAGAGCGTAGATGTCCCAACCACAGTGGCATATAAGTAGAGGCTGACCTTAAAGAAGCCGCCGATGATCAGCGCCAGCATAAAAAAGACATCGAGCCGGTCTAAAAATTCTTCGACCTTGATTGTCTGGATCGTGCTTAAAAGCGGAAACTGGGATCTGAGTGTAAGATCAACATCAAGCACGCTGATATTAATCGCCACGGTGAGCGCCACAACCAATCCGCTAATAGCCATGGCGATCATCCCCATTTTTTTCACATCTTTTCTATCATTCAGGTTAGGGAAAATCATCACAAATAAAACAACTTCACCAAATGGGACGTACATGGTCTGCGTGAAAACAGAGTGAAGGATAGGAGAGATACCGTTTGCCAAAACCGGCTTTAAATTGTGCGGGTCTATAGTCCCTGAGACAATAATCAGCACAAGGCCGATCGCGCCCAGTAAATACATGGCCCCGAAAAGAAGTTCGGCCGCGCGTGCGAGTACTTCAATTCCTTTTCTTACGGCATATATGCTTACTACCATTAATAAAGCATTTACAATAATGATAGGTGTATCATGATAAGCAAACGTCAGCAGCATTTCTCCAAAGTCACGCAGCACCCTTGCGGCAATATAGGCAAAGTACAAGATATAGAGAAATGAAAACAGCCAGCTCAGCTTGGTTCCCAGCATATCATCCATATATTCTTTCGGAGAAGAATTCGGATAACATTGATAAATGCCTTGATACAAATAGAAAAGAAACAGTCCGATCGCACAGCCTAATAAAACTGCTATCCAAGCATCCCTGCCCGCCATCGAGCCCGGTGTAATCAATAAGGAGCTGCCCAGTTCAAAAATGATAATCATGACAAACAGCTGCCTTATGCTTATTCTGGCTTTTTCCATCTGTCACTTCCCCTTTCTTCAGACCTAATCATCTTTAAACTGGTGTTTGATCGGATTGTTTCGCAATCCCGTCCTTCTGATATACGTCTCGGCCTTCACATCGATGGGCAGTTCCGGCAAATATTCTTTGTCCCAAGTGTCCTTCATTTTCTCCCACTGCTCCGGATACTTTCTATATATCGTGTCACCAAAACCGATAAAATCTATTTTATTCTTCTTAATCTTTTTCACAGTATGGCTGATTTCCTTTTCAAGCTCTTTGTTGAGCGCTTTTTCAATAGCGGCCAGCACCTTGGGATCAGACAATTGGAAAGGGTATTTGACAGCATCTATAATACCTTCAACCGACACTTTCACATGGATGTACGGGCGTCCGTTCCGCATTTTCGGTACCAGCTTTGTATCTTGATGGGTAACCTGCAAGCTGACCGCATCCTTCGTCTTGCCCCAGTCAGCATTAATAAACGTATGCTGGATCTTATTCATAAGCCAGACTGCCCCCACGCTTTCATCATCTTCCAGCCAATACTTTAAATATCCTGCCTTATCAAAAACCGCCAAACCATCTGCCTGAAGAATGGCTTTCGGGTCAGTCGCCTGCGTGTTTTCCATGCTGACTCCTTTTTTATCGTCACCAATCATCATATATCCGGGGATGACCGGTGCCATAGTGTTGGCGGCAAGTGTTTTCAAAACGTCCTGAATATTGATTTTGACCACCCGCCCGTATTGTGCCTCCGTGAAATCGAGTGTTTTATTGACTTTATTTGACGGAATTTTATCAATCGGCGTCAGGATTTTCACAATATTTTCTGCTTTTGTTTTATGGGCAACGACGAATGTTGCTGTTGTCCTGAATTCTGTGTCCCGGTCAAGATTATCTAATACAAAATCCAAACCTTCTTCTTTTGCCAGCTTTTCATTGATCACGACTAGATTGGTATGGGCAAAATAAAGCCGCCGTGATACCTTCATGGAGGCTTTTCTGAGTGCTTCCGTTATATTGTTACCTTCAATCGAATAGACAGATACAGGCGGCCTGTCTCCAGCACCGCCTCCCTGAAGGCCGCCGGCAACATTTCCTGGATTGATAATTTGAAGATGCAGCACGTAGTTGCTGTCGTTTGTCCGATCGATGCCAATCGCCGAGATAATCGCAAGATCCGTCAGCTCCCGCTTATCCCAGCAGCCGGGCAGCACAATGACGCTCAAAAGCATGAGAACGGCTAATAGACATTTACGTACCATTCTGATCCCCTTCTTCCAAATCTTTGTTCACCATTCCTCGTGAAGCGGCCGGCTCTGGGCGTTGATCTTTCCCCTGCCGCACCTTATCTTCCTTGCTGACCGATTCCGGCCTTTTTTCATCGGCCCACCACGGAACCCGGAAAAGCGCGTCCTTTACGCCTTGTGAAGAAAAAGGTGCAAGCGGCGACATATATGGAACGCCGAATGAACGAAGACTGCATAAGTGGACAAACATCATAATGATCCCTAAAATCAGCCCGTAAAAACCCATAACAGCTGAGGCAATAATAAAGATAAACCGAATAAGCCGGGCTGAAATCGCCATTGCAAACGCCGGTGTTGCGAAGCTCGCAATCGCGGTGAGTGCCACGATAATCACCATTGCCGGAGAGACGATACCAGCCTGTACGGCAGCCTGGCCGATTACGAGCGCGCCTACGATTGACACTGCCGAGCCGACAACCCGGGGCAGCCTGACTCCCGCTTCCCTCAGAATCTCAAAAGCAACCTCCATCGTCAGCGCCTCCACAACAGCCGGAAACGGGACAATTTCCCGCTGGGCGGCAATGACCACTAACAGCTGAGTCGGTATCATTTCTTGATGAAACGTCGTGGCTGCCACGTATACAGCCGGTGCCACAAGCGAAATGAAAAAGACTAAAACACGAAGAATTCTTATGCTTGTCGCAATGTCAAAACGCGAATAATAATCCTCAACAGACTGAAAAAACTGGACAAATAAGGCCGGGGCAATAAGCACAAACGGTGTTCCGTCCACAATAATCGCGAATCTTCCTTCTAACAGATTACCCGCTACAACATCAGGGCGTTCTGTATGATACATAGTCGGAAACGTCGTAAAGGTTTCATCTTCAATCAGCTGCTCAATATATCCAGATTCCAAAATACTGTCAATATCTATTTTTTCCAGGCGCTGCTTCACTTCCTTCAGCACCTTTTCATCACATATTCCTTGAATGTACATGAGAGCGATATCCGTATTCGTAACAGAACCTTTTTTCATTTTTTCAACCCATAAATTCGGATTTTTAATGTATCGCCGGATCATGGAAATATTGGTTTGCAGAGACTCTGTAAACCCTTGGCGCGGGCCGCGGAATGACACCTGGGTGCTAGGCTCTTGGATGGAGCGCTGCTCTCCCCCTTGAGTGCTGCAAATCAAAGCTTCATCATGGCCATCAGCAAAAATGAGCGCATTGCCGAGCATTAACTCGGAAAAAAGCTTGTCCCAGCTCTTTTCCGCTTTCACCCCGCCCAGCGGGAGCGTTTTTTCAAGAATTTGCTGGATCGCATGAGTATTCTGGATAGACTCATCCTGTACCAATGGGTCAATTAACGACTCATGGATCGTGTTATTATCGACCAGCCCAGCAATATAGATAACAGCTAGGTGGACATGATCTTGCTCCCCGATTTTAATCTCGCGAATGATGACGTCAGAGCTGCTTCCGACTTCCTTTTTCGTTTCCGCTATATTCTTTGCCAAACTTGGAGAAATGAGAACCGGCCTTTCTTTTTCTTGCTGCTGTTCCTGATTCCTTTCGTCTGTATTCTGCTTGTCTTTTGAATCGGTATTGTTCTTTCGCTTAGAAAATAAAGGCATACACAAATACCTTTCCTTGTCGTTTTCTCATATTCTTCCTTTTAAAATTGAGATTATGCATTAGGGTTAGATGCGGTATAACTTCTCCGCCAACGATAGACACTAAAAGCGGAGGATGATGAAGCATGAAGATATTGGGCGTGACCGGAGTCATATTAATTTGTTTATTAGCTATTTCTGTATTGATGGACATGCTTCAAGGGTTCAGTTTAACAAAAGCCGTTTATAACAATATGTCCAGCTTTAAGATGACAACATTTGCGGAATGGGTCGTGATTTTATTTTTTGTGTTAGTACTTGTGAGAGAAATGTACGTGATCTATAAATCGAAAAAAAAGAACCCCTAGAGGGGGCGCTTTTTTTAGACAATAAAATTGCCGTCTATTGTATCACTGCTGTGTTTGTTGATTGTCCCTTTAAAAATGCGGTTGCCGATGATTTTGGAATTGGTTGAGGTGTTTGTTTGAATAGCTGTCGCAGTGCCCGCGGAGAGGTTATTGATGGTGTTTCCTGAGATGATAGAGCCTGCCGAGCCATTGACATAAATCACAATCGGATTCCCGGCTGTTCTGTTGACTGAAATGGTATTATCAAAAATCTCATGCACACCGGCGCTGATATAGATGGTGACCAAAAGCGGAGATCTCTCTAAGTGGTTGCCGATAATTGAGGTTTTTGCACTTGTGGAGCAATAAATGGGGTAATTTTTGAACTCTTTAAATGTATTGTTTTTGATGATGGCGCCGGCATTGTTTGTGACGGAAACAGAATATGATTCCGGCACTGCTTCAAACGCGTCAGGATTCAGTGTATTCCCTTCAATCACCGCGTTCCCTTGAGCAATCCAAATGCCCCGGCTGAATTTTCTCAGGAGATTATCTTTAATGATCATATTTCCGCCGGAAACGTTCACACCGTCAACGACTTGAATGAGACAGTTATTCAGAAAAGCGATGTCATCTGACAGCACTGCGCGAAGACCGATGCTGCGCCTTGTTTCAGACAGTCCGTTTTGAATTTGGTTTCCGTCTACCTTTACATCGGAAGACTGATAAACCAATATCCCTGTGTTTTCAAAGTTGCTGATTTTGTTGTTCGTCACAAGAACGCTCTTTCCTCTGACATCAATTCCAGTTGAAAATCCGGTAATGAGGTTGCCAGCGATCACTGCATCACTGGTCTCTTTTCCTTGTGATACACCGAGTCCGGTTATCCCGACTCTTGGCGCAGCCGCCGCGTCTTCAGGGCGTCTCAGAATATTGCCCTTGATCACTGTTTGCGTCCCATATCCGTAGCTGATTGTATTGTCAGAGTGATTTCCTTCTATTAAAATGCCATACCCGTTAAAATTGGTCACAGAACTTGAAACGTTTCCAACAAAGTGGTTATTGCGAATTGATACATTAATCGGTTCCTCATAATCAACATCACCTTCGCCATATCCTTCAATGTCAATTCCGAATTTCGGCGCTGTTCCATTCCCCGTTCCGGCATCTTCAATCAAGCATTCCTCCACCGTGACCATGTCACATCCGGTAATGGAAATGTTATTTCTCCTCGACCGCCGAACCTCACAGCGGCGGATGATAATTTGCTCTGACGTTCGATAATCTTGATTGGTCTTTAATCCCCTTGGGCTGACTATGATCCCATCGCCGGTAAAATCGGAAATTTTCACATCATCAATGACAACATTCGAGCATCCTTCAATACATATGCCAAAGCCCCATTCATGGGTTGACCTTATCCCTGCCGAGGCATACGTATGCTCATCCCGTTCGCCGATAATTTGTCCCCCGGAAATGGTTATATTCTCTTGCTTGCCCACATAAAATGCGGAATAACCCCACGAACTATTCGGGATCACTTTCATGATACATTCGGGGTCCATCATAATCTCAAGGTTGCCGGGAACAATGATCCCCGCGTTTCGAAACCTCTGATTAAGATCTCCGCCAAGCGTTGCGTCTATTAAATATGTTCCCTTTGGAAACCAGACAGTATGATAGCCTTTCGATACAGCTGTACTGAGGCACTGATTAATCCGTTCTGTCGAATCCGTTTTACCATCTCCAGGAACACCGAAATCCGCTGCATTTAATATGAATTCAGCCAATTGCGAGCCTCCTTCTCTATGATTACTATCATGTTACTCACAAAGGCCCGATCTGCTTGTACATTTCTCTAAAATTTTATTAAAAAAATATAAAGGAATAGTTGTGTAAGAAAATCTCACGATAAAGAGTATAAAAATTAGGAGGAAATCACTATTTTTAGGTATTTATAATTTTTCCAATATGGAACTATTTGAAATGAGTATAAATTATATTGACACAAGTATTATATAAGAATATGATTTTTATAATACACTTTTTTTAGAAAGGGTTTGGCTGACATGGCTTCGATTGATAACGAAAGTATCATTAAAAGCGTCCCGCAAAAAGGGTTCTTTGGTCACCCGCGAGGACTATTTACACTATTTTTCACCGAATTTTGGGAGCGTTTCTCTTACTATGGAATGAGAGCAATCTTACTTTACTATTTGTATACAGAGACGGTAAACGGAGGGCTCGGCTTTGACAAGGGCACTGCGGTTGCCATTATGTCGATTTACGGATCACTCGTATACATGTCCACCATTATTGGCGGATGGCTCGCTGACCGGGTATTCGGTACCGCAAACACCGTGTTTTACGGCGGCATATTCATTATGTTCGGCCACATTGCACTCGCCTATCCGGGCAGCGCGATCGCATTCTATATCAGCATGGTGCTTATTATTGTCGGAACAGGCTTATTAAAACCAAACGTTTCAAGCGTGGTTGGGGATCTTTACACGAAAGAAGACCCGCGCCGCGACTCAGGTTTCAGTATTTTCTACATGGGGATTAACCTCGGTGGTTTACTTGCGCCGTTAATTGTCGGAACACTCGGACAGAAGTACAACTATCATCTCGGCTTCGGAGCTGCCGCGGTCGGAATGCTTCTCGGACTTATCGTTTTTGCTTTGACAAGAAAGAAAAACCTCGGGCTTGCAGGTTCCAATGTGCCGAATCCGCTGTCTAAAAAATCTGCGATTGGCACCGGCATCGGTGTTATCATCGTGGCGATCGCAGTGATGATCTCTGTACAAACAGGCGTGCTGACGATCAAACGTTTCATTGACCTTGTAAGTATTCTCGGTATTTTGATTCCTGTGATTTATTTCATCATCATGTTTACAAGCAAAAAAGCGGACAAAACAGAAAAATCCCGTCTTGCCGCTTACGTTCCTTTGTTTATCGGTGCTGTCATGTTCTGGGCCATTCAGGAACAGGGAGCGACCATTCTTGCGGTATACGCTGATGAACGCATAAGACTTTCATTGGGCGGATTCGAACTTCAGTCATCATGGTTCCAATCATTAAATCCATTGTTTGTTGTCATTTTTGCGCCAATATTCGCATGGCTCTGGATGAAGCTTGGCAAACGTCAGCCGTCTACACCAGTTAAATTCTCAATCGGAATTATTTTAGCCGGATTGTCATTTATCATTATGGTATTCCCTGCTATGCAAGGAAAAGAAGCACTCGTAAGCCCGCTTTGGCTCGTTCTCAGCTTCCTGCTTGTCGTGCTTGGAGAGCTGTGCCTGTCTCCAGTCGGTTTATCCGTGACAACGAAACTGGCACCAGCTGCCTTCTCTGCACAGACAATGAGTATGTGGTTTCTGACGAACGCAGCAGCCCAAGCGATCAATGCCCAAGTAGCCGGATTGTTTGATAAAATTCCTGAAACAATGTACTTCGGCACCATCGGTTTGATTTCTATCGTTCTTGGCGGCATTCTCCTGCTGCTCTCGCCGGTTATCAAACGCGCGATGAAAGGGGTCTTATAATCAGAAACAGCCCGCGGATTTTGATCTGCGGGCTGTTTTTTTTATTGATCCAGCCATTTGCTGAAGCTTTGATCAAAGGCTTCCGGTTCTTCCAGCATCGGCTGATGGCCGCTCTTTTCAAAAATAACCTTATCCACATGGGGATATAAACCGTCGACAGCATCCCATAGCGCAACAGGCGCAACCAAATAATCATATCTCCCTAATCCGATATACACCGGCATACGAACATCAGCTAACCGCTGAATAAGATCAAGCCGGGCAAATGTTTTGCCCCATAATTCATCCATGATCGGCATATTCGTGAATACACCGTCCCATAAGGCAGCAGCATGCGGCCGCTCTTGATAAAAGCTTTTCGCTTCAGCACGAATACACATGTGCACGAAGCGCCTTTCAGGATCTTTGTCGATGTCCTGCGGCAAATTCTCGATGTCTTTTTCAAAGCGTTTCTTTCTCTCAAGACTGGCTGTTTCCATGAAAAATGATTCGCTTTTTCGCTGTCTTTCTTCACTGTTATCAGGCGCAGTATTGAAGAGCGCCACCTTCCGAACTTGTTTGGGATATGTCCTGGCATACTCTAAAGCCATAAAAGCGTGCCCGGAATGTCCCAGGATAGTAACATCCTCAAGCTGAAGAAATGTTCTCATCCTTTCGATATCGGCCAAGACGGCATCAAGCCCCGAATCCTCCGCACAAAGCTCCCGCTTAGGCTTAGCAAATCCCCTATGGTCGACAAAGACCCATTGATATTTCTGTTTGATATCTGAGGAAAAAAGGCGCGGATAGTAAACCGCACTCCCGATCACAAGGATGGGTGCGCCCTCGCCCTCAATTCGATAAGCTAAATCAAAGCCGTCCGAGTGACAGATCCCCGCACGTTCCATTTCTCACGCCCCCTTTTGTTTTCATTATATAAAAAAAGCCTGACGCATGGCGTCAGGCTATCGCTATTACCGTTTTAAATCTTCCAGGGTCTTTTCCCATCTGCCCAGCACCTCTTCAGGGCTGTGAAGCTGTATACGGACACCTGAAGTCAAATCAGCGTATTTCGCAACGTCCTCCTTCACTGAAACGATGCGGCAGGAAAAACGGTCTCTATCATATTCGGCATCTTTCAAAGGCGGTAAAGGCGCGCATTCAAGCTTTACATAATAGGCCGCTCCCTTCCACCACGCCGTGAACTGTGCTTTTCCTGTGCGAAGGATGTTGGCCGAAGTCATTGTGTTTTTCCACAGAGCGATTCGGATATCAGTTCGGCTCAGCGCGATAATTTCACCCGCACTGATCATAGCGGCATGCGGCCAGCCATCCTCTGATACTGTTTGCAGAACGAAGGCCTCATGCTGCTTCTCATTCAGGCATCTCCCGTCAAGCAGCTCAAAGAGACGGTCTGACATACTGTTCACGCCGATCAAGCCTTTCGTTCCGGCACCGCCGGAACTTCAATTGCTGTTTCTGTTTCCTTTGGATCAATTTTAAACGCTGGATTGTATTTTTCGGGATTTGTAATGTTTTCCGGTTCACAGGATCTCCATGTAAAAAAGCATGTTTGGCACTGATAAACTTCCCATGCGCCTTCTACAGGCGATTTGCTCATGACTTCTCCCTTTTTTGAGTCGCATCGAGGACATGTATGCATTTCGAACATCCTTTCCTTATTTATTCATTAAGTCCATTAGTTTTTGTTCCCATTCTTTCGTTGTTAGCGGAGAATCAAGCGGCTGTGAATAATGGCCTCTTGTTTCCGGCGCAACCGGTGTAGTGGCGTCAAGAATCATTTTGTGAGTGATTCCTGATGGATTGGATCCCGGATCAAGCGGCAGGACAGATAAGTCCGGAATGATGACCGCATCGTGTTTCGGATGCATTTTGGTCGAAAGCGCCCACATGACCTGCGGAAGGTTGAATGGATCGACATCCTCATCAACGACAATGACCATTTTGCAGTAGCCGAGTCCGTGCGGCGTTGTGAGTGCGCGCATGCCGACCGCTTTCGCAAATCCGCCATAGCGGGTTTTTGTGGAAACAATCGCGATTAAACCGTGTGTGTACATGGCGTTCACTGCCACAATTTCGTTCGGGTACGCTTCTTTTAACTGCTGATAAAGCGGCACGCATGTGTTAATGCCGATCATGTAATCGCATTCTGTCCAAGGCATGCCTAAGTATAAATGTTCAAAGATCGGATTGTTTCTGTGATAGACGCGTTTAATTTTGATAATCGGCATGCTGCGTCCGCCGGAATAATGGCCTGTGAATTCACCGAACGGCCCTTCATATTCGCGCTCTCCAGCAATAATCTCACCTTCAAGCACCACTTCAGCGCCCCACGGAACATCAAGATCAGACAGCTTTGATTTGACGATGCGATATGGTTCGCCTTGAATCGCACCTGCCATTTCGTATTCTGATTGATCATAGAGAAGCGGAGTCGATGCCGCCGTTGTAATGACCGGCTCACAGCCGAGCGCAATAGTGACCGGAAGATTGATGCCGCGTTCTTCAGCTTGGCGCAGATGGATTGCAATATCGTGCTGCGGGACAGGCTGAATGCCGAGGCGGTCTTTTCCTTTGACCTGCATTCTGTAAATGCCGACATTTTGTTTGCCGAAGTTGTCAGGGTCCTCAAGATCATGGGAAATAACACACGCTTTGTCTAAATAGTAGCCTCCATCACCTTGGTTAATTCTGAAAAGAGGCAGTATATCGAACAAATTGATATCTTCTGTGATTTCATTTTCATGGAATGGCGCTGTTTCCTCACGTTTGACCGGCATCGGAAATTGGTCATAACGCTTTGCGAATTCAAAAAACTGTTCTTTTACCGGTGTGTCTTTCGGCATGCCCAGCATCATTGCATGGTTTGGCCAAGAACCGATGACATTCATCGCAATTCGCGCGTTATGATAGCCGTAAATATTGTTAAATAAGAGCGCAGGGCTTTTATCGCCAAGATTGCTGGCTGCCCGTGCGGCGGCCCCTAAATCCGGTTCCGGCTTTACCTCTTCATTCACTGTAAGCAGCTGTCCTTCTTTTTCAAGGGCAGCGAGAAATTCTCTGAAATCTTGATAAGCCATGATCAAGCTCCTCCTTTTTGTTTTTCAATCCCATTCCAGCGCTTCGCTTCAGGAAGCCGAATGCCAAATTGGTCCAATGTTCTGAATACAATATGGTCGACCATTTCCTCTAAGCTGCTCGGCTGATTATAAAATGCCGGCATCGGAGGAAGAATGATGGTGCCCATTTTCGTAAGCGCTAGCATATTTTCGAGATGAATTTGGTTCAAAGGCGTCTCTCTCGTTAAGAGGACGAGTTTTTTTCTCTCCTTGAGCATGACATCCGCCGCACGTGTCAGCAGATTATCCGCCATGCCGGTGCGAATGCTTGCGAGAGATTTCATGCTGCACGGCGCAACAATCATTCCATCGGTATCAAACGACCCGCTTGAAATGGCTGCCGCCTGATCCTTATGTGAGTAAGTGTATGTGGCCAGTTGTTCTACTTCTTGTAAGGTATAGCCTGTTTCGTGTTTGATCGTGACGTTTGCCCAAGGAGACACAACGAGATGGGTTTCCACTCCGGCGGCCTTCAGCCACTGTAGCAGCCTGACCCCGAAAATGGCCCCTGTTGCCCCTGTCATTCCGACAACGAGTTTCACTTTGCCCCCTCCTTTACGCTTGAATTCTGCTTTCATTTCAATCATACTCCTGATATATCCATATGAAAAATATCTATTAAATCTATATTTAATACCTAAAAGGTATGATAAGGAGGCGCTTTCTTTTGGACATTCGCCAGCTTCGATACTTCATTACCATTGCCCAAGAACAGAAAATCACGTCAGCAGCCAAAAAGCTTCACATGGCGCAGCCGCCTTTAAGCAGGCAGCTCAAACAGCTGGAGGACGAACTTGGTGTTGTCCTGTTTGACCGGAACAAGAAAAAACAAATGACTCTTACATATGAAGGAGCTGTTTTTCTAAAAAGAGCAAAAGAGATTCTGCATAGGTTTGAAGATGCAGTCATTGAGGTACAGGAGCTGAAGGAGGAAGTAGCCGGCACACTTGCCGTGGGATCAACGATTTATTGCGCGGCTCTGATGCTTGAAAAAGTAACACAGATCAAAGAGAGATACCCCCATCTCACCTTTAATATTTGGGAAAATGAACCCGCGACACTGTTGGAACTGCTGGAAAGCCGGCAAATCGATGCGGCGGTCACGACAACACTGATCAAAAGTGACACAGTACAATTCAAACAGCTTGATGACATTCCATGTGTGCTCGTGCTTTCAGATGAAGCCGGATATCCGTGCGGAGACACCATTAAGATGGAGGACATTCCTTCATTTCCGCTGATCCTGCTGCGGCCTGTCAACGGAAAAGGCGTCTATAATCAGGTCATGAATGAATTTCATCGTTTGAACCTGGAGCCGCGCATTGTTTGTGAATGCCACGACTCTGCAACTTTGCTCAGCCTCGTGTCATCCGGATTCGGCGCGTCTATTTTGCCCGTCACAATGATTCCCGTTCATATGAGAAATCACGTTCACACCGTTCATATCGAAAATAATCCCTTCATTATGACACCGGCTGTCATGTGGAGAACGGACAGTTATTTGCCTAAACCGGCACAGCAATTTTTGGATTTATTTTAAAAGATTTCGCCTTATGAAAACCAATTACTTGACTCATACTAAAAAAAAGTTATCCTTTAGATTTGTAAGCTATTTTTTTATTTCAATAAAATCAACCAGAAAAGTGGGGAATAAGATGAAAAAAGCATTATTGGCTTTATTCATGGTCGTAAGTATTGCAGCTCTTGCAGCTTGCGGAGCAGGAAATGACAATCAGTCAAAAGATAATGCCAAAGATGGCGATCTTTGGGCTTCAATTAAGAAAAAAGGTGTGCTCACAGTCGGAACGGAAGGAACATATGAGCCGTTCACTTACCACGACAAAGACACTGATAAACTGACTGGCTATGATGTCGAAGTTATCACAGAAGTCGCAAAACGCCTCGGGCTTAAAGTCGACTTTAAGGAAACACAGTGGGACAGCATGTTTGCCGGCCTGAATTCCAAACGGTTTGACGTTGTTGCCAACCAAGTCGGAAAAACAGATCGTGAAAATCAATATGATTTCTCAGATAAATACACAACATCAAGAGCCGTTGTCGTAACGAAAAAAGACAACAACGATATTAAGTCTGAAGCAGATGTAAAAGGAAAAACGTCAGCTCAATCACTGACAAGCAACTACAACAAATTAGCTACAAATGCCGGCGCGAAAGTAGAAGGCGTTGAAGGCATGGCGCAGGCCCTTCAAATGATCCAGCAAGGCCGCGTCGATATGACATACAACGATAAGCTTGCCGTATTGAACTACTTAAAAACATCTGGCAATAAAAACGTGAAAATCGCGTTTGAAACAGGTGATCCTCAGTCAACATATTTCACGTTCCGTAAAGGAAGCGGCGAGGTTGTTGATCAAGTCAACAAAGCATTAAAAGAAATGAAAGAGGACGGGACTCTTTCTAAAATTTCTAAAAAATGGTTCGGCGAAGATGTTTCTAAATAATCTGCCGGCATTGACGCTTGGCACGGCGATCCCGTGGGATCTGGTGCAGCAGTCATTCTGGCCGATACTTTCAGGGGGAATCTACTATACGATTCCCCTTACGATTCTTTCCTTTATATTCGGAATGATCCTGGCGCTGATTACGGCGCTTGCCAGAATGTCGAAAGTGAGACCTTTGAGATGGGTGTTCAGCGTATACGTATCCGCAATACGCGGCACTCCTCTTCTCGTTCAATTGTTCATCATTTTCTATCTGTTCCCGGCCTTTAACGTCACATTAGATCCATTTCCAAGCGCAGTTATCGCCTTTTCATTAAACGTCGGCGCCTATGCATCTGAAATCATTCGGGCATCTATTTTATCCGTGCCGAAAGGGCAATGGGAAGCCGGCTACACAATTGGCATGACACATCAAAAAACGCTGTTCCGCGTCATTTTGCCGCAGGCGTTTCGTGTGTCGATCCCGCCATTATCCAATACCTTTATCAGCCTGATTAAAGATACATCCCTCGCCTCTCAAATTCTGGTCGCTGAGCTGTTCAGAAAAGCCCAGGAAATCGGCGCGCGGAATCTTGATCAAATTTTAGTGATCTATATTGAAGCAGCCTTTATTTATTGGATTATCTGCTTCCTGCTCTCACTCGTCCAGCATGTCATCGAACGGCGTCTTGACCGCTACGTGGCCAAATAAGGAGGTTCCGAGTATGCTTACCGTTAAAGGATTAAACAAATCATTCGGTGAAAATGAAATTTTAAAAAAGATAGATATGAAGATTGAAAAAGGAAAAGTCATCGCCATACTTGGGCCTTCAGGTTCAGGGAAAACGACGCTGCTCCGCTGCCTGAACGCTCTGGAGATCCCAAATCGCGGAGAGCTTGCATTTGATGATTTCTCCATCGATTTCTCCAAAAAGGTGAAACAGGCGGATATCCTAAAGCTTCGCCGAAAATCCGGAATGGTGTTTCAGGCGTATCACCTGTTCCCGCACCGCACAGCCCTCGAAAACGTGATGGAGGGCCCTATTCAGGTGCAAAAACGGAACAAAGAGGAAGTCAGAAAAGAAGCGATTCAGCTTCTTGATAAAGTCGGATTGAAGGACAAAATGGATTTATATCCATTCCAGCTTTCCGGCGGCCAGCAGCAGCGCGTCGGCATCGCCCGCGCACTGGCGATTCAGCCTGAGCTCATGCTGTTTGACGAACCGACCTCAGCGCTTGATCCCGAGCTTGTCGGAGAGGTGCTGAAGGTTATCAAGGACTTGGCCAATGAAGGCTGGACCATGGTCGTCGTGACCCACGAAATCAAGTTCGCGCAGGAGGTTGCGGATGAAGTCATCTTCATCGACGGCGGCGTTATCGTGGAGCAGGGACCGCCGGAGCAAATTTTCTCCGCACCAAAAGAAGAACGGACACAGCGGTTCTTGAACCGGATTTTGAACCCGCTGTAATAAGAAAAACAGAGCGTCAGCGCCCTGTTTCAGATTATTGACAAAATCCTAAAACGATATTCGTTTTAGGATTTTGTGATTTTCAGCGTGATTGAAAACCTTTGAAGTCTAGGAAGGGCGAGCATTGGAGCACAGCGAATGTTAAATTCGTGAGCACCGAAGCACAGGCCTGACAACGAATGCAAGGGTTTGCCAACACGCTGAAACAGGGCGCCTGCGGCGGCCCTGTTTTTTTGTTGAGCCCCTTTCGCCTATTCCGCCCTTCTGTCAGATGTGCTACAATGACAATCGACTGATTTTTACGAAAGAAGGGACCTCACGTGAAGCAAGAACTTGTTCTGCGCTGGACATTTTATTTTGCCGGTTTGATCATTTTGGCTTTTGGTGTATCCCTGACGATAGAAGGAAAAGCACTCGGCATTAGTCCGTGGGATGCATTTCATTACAGCCTGTTTCAGCACTTCGGGCTTACCGTCGGCCAGTGGTCCATCATTATTGGAGCGCTCATCGTCGGATTCACGTCATTGTTTACGAGAGCTTGGCCGAAAATTGGGGCCCTCCTGAATATGGTGCTCATTGGTGTATTTATAGATTTTTTCAATTTCATTCTGCCTGCCCCCTCGACCTACACAGGCTCGATCATCGTCTTCTCTCTAGGCGTGGTGCTGATCGGTTACGGCGTCGGTGTTTATGTATCAGCAGGCCTTGGCGCGGGGCCGCGTGATTCACTGATGATGCTGATTACAGAAAAAACCGGCTGGAATGTGCAATGGGTGCGGAACGGCATGGAAATAACCATTTTGTTTGCGGCATGGGGCATGGGGGGGCCGATCGGTTTTGGCACCATTTTGACCGCCATCCTCACCGGACTTATTTTGCGCTTTTCATTGCCCCAGTCAATCCAGCTGCTGAATTATGCTGTGGCAAGGCGGACAGCCGCTGTGAAAGCATCTCCGCCTGTACACTAAAACAAAGCCGCCTTGGCTTTGTTTTTTTATTTTCTCCTCTATATGAGTCTTGTGGAAGTATGATAGGATGGTTTTGACAATCTTTTGCAGACGGAGGATCTAGAATGAAGATTTACGGAATTTATATGGACCGCCCGCTTTCACAGGAAGAAAATGAACGGTTCATGTCTTTCATATCACCTGAAAAACGGGAGAAATGCCGGAGATTTTATCATAAAGAAGATGCTCACCGCACCCTGCTGGGAGATGTGCTCGTTCGCTCAGTCATAAGCAGGCAGTATCAGTTGGACAAATCCGATATCCGCTTTAGCACACAGGAATACGGGAAGCCGTACATCCCTGATCTTCCCGACGCTCATTTCAACATTTCTCACTCCGGACGCTGGGTCATTTGCGCGTTTGATTCACAGCCGATCGGCATAGATATCGAAAAAACGAAACCGATCAGCCTTGAGATCGCCAAGCGCTTCTTTTCAAAAACAGAGTACAGCGACCTTTTAGCAAAAGACAAGGACGAGCAGACAGACTATTTTTATCATCTATGGTCAATGAAAGAAAGCTTTATCAAACAGGAAGGCAAAGGCTTATCGCTTCCGCTTGATTCCTTTTCAGTGCGCCTGCACCAGGACGGACAAGTATCCATTGAGCTTCCGGACAGCCATTCCCCATGCTATATCAAAACGTATGAGGTCGATCCCGGCTACAAAATGGCTGTATGCGCCGCACACCCTGATTTCCCCGAGGATATCACAATGGTCTCGTACGAAGAGCTTTTATAAATGGCTCATCAACAGCTTGACACCGCGCTCAATATCTTCCGTTTTCACATTGGAAATATTGATTTTTAATAGATTTTCTTTCGGATAATCTGATAAATAATGACGGTCTATCGCCTCAAGGAGAACCCCTTGTTTTTTCAGTCTATGAATCACTCTTGAGGCGGGCAGATCCTGAGGAAGCACCAGATGGGTGTGCATACAGGGTGCCTGCCCGCTGGAGAACGTAAAGCGTCCGCATCCCAGCTGCCTGTGAGTTCGAATGGCTTGATGTAGCCTCAGCGACCGCTCTTTATAAGAATCTCTGATTTTCTCCTTATGCCTGCCGTACATACCGCTTTTCAGGTAAATCTCCAATGCCGATTGAGAAATCATCGAACAGTCGATGTCGTTCAGTTTTTTGTACGCATAGAACGTGTCAGTCAGCGCTTCGGGCAAAACAGCCGCCCCCACGCGAAGGCCGGGGAACATCATTTTTGAGAAGCTTTTCAAATAGATGACATGTGAGGACAGATCATATGCGTACAGCGGATCTGCCTTTTTATTTTCTTCCAGATCACCGAGGTAATCATCCTCAACGAGATAGACATCATACGCTTCTGCCAGTCTCACAAGCTCCTGTTTATCACGCTCTGACAATGAGCAGCCAAGCGGGTTATGGAAGCGCGGCATCGTATAAAAAAATTTAATCGATTCTGTTTGAAATAACCGCTCAACCTCGGCTATATCAAGCCCTTCTTCCGTTCGTTTCACCCCGATGGCGGGAATCCCAAGTGTCTCAAGCTGTTCGACCATCAAATGGTAGCCCGGCTGTTCAATGGCGATCTTCTCTTTCCCATTTGGGAACGGCATGGCACAAAGCAAGGATAACGCCTGCTGGACACCTGATGTAATGAAAATATGCCGTTCATCCGCAAATACCTGTTGAGTGGCCAAGAGCTTTCGGAGTACGCGGATGAGTGATGGAAGCCCCTTTGGCGTCCCATAAATAAACAAATCGTTTTTGTATGTATCAATCGCTTTGTTGATGCAGTGCTGAAAATCAAGATACGGAAACACATCTGGGTCCGGCGCAGATGTGGCAAAGTCGATGGGGCCAGGCTGCCCGCTTCTTGATTTCCCTGTCTTTTTCACAATATAATAGCCGCTTTTCGGAACAGAATAGATAAGGTGGCGCTTTTCCAGCTCCTGCAACGCGCGGATCACTGTGCTTTTGCTGACTTGGTAGCGGGCGGACAGCTGACGGATAGATGGAAGCCTGTCTCCTTCTTGATAGGCGGTGCTTTGCATCATCTCTTCTATCCTCGTTACTAGACTCATATATTTCTCCATGCCTTCTCCCCCTGTTTTGTATCGGTACAGTTCATTGTTTTTCTCATTGTACCGTTCTGACCGCGGCCATACAATAAAGGGAGCGACCGGCGCTGCAATTCAGGTAAAGGAGCCATTCCCATTATGGTTAAACATCAGCAAGCCCCCGCTTATATAGCGGCTATTTTATATTCGTTCATTATCGGTTTATCCTTTCTATTCGTAAAAATCGCACTGCAAACAGCAGAGCCGTTTGATATTTTGGCGCATCGGTTCACCATTGCGTTTGCTGCGGCCACTGTACCGATCTTATTCGGCTGGGTAAAGCTATCAATCCGCGTAAAGGACGTCATTGCCATTTTGCCGCTCGCCCTGCTGTATCCCGCGTTATTTTTCAGCTTTCAGGCATTCGGCCTTGTGTACTCGTCCTCCTCTGAAGCGGGAATTATTCAGGCAGCCATTCCGATTTTCACGATGGTCTTTGCCGCTTATGTTTTAAAGGAACGCCCAACGTGGACGCAAAAGGGGTTCACGGTTTTATCCGTTGCCGGCGTCATGTTTATTTTTGTGATGAAAGGCGTTGACGTGGAATCAGCCAGCTTAAAAGGGTCTTTGCTGATCCTATTGTCCGCTTTGTCTTCAGCGATGTACAATACTGCTGCCAGAAAAATGACGCAGCGGTTCAAGCTGACAGAGCTCACCTACATCATGTCAGCCATCGGCTTTATCGTCTTCAACGCCATCGCCCTTGTGCGTCATGGAGCGGCGGGAACAGTCGGCACTTATTTTCTGCCGTTCCGGGAGCCCGGCTTCGTTCTCGCCATTGTGTATTTGGGCGTGCTGTCTTCACTTGTCACTTCATTTCTGTCTAACTATACGCTGTCGCGAATTGAGGCGTTTAAAATGAGCGCTTTTAATCATGTATCTACCATTGTGACGATGATTGCAGGAGTTGTGATTCTCAACGAAAGCCTGGCCTGGTATCATCTTGCCGGGGCTGTTTGTATTATGATTGGCGTGGTGGGGAGCAATATCAATCTGGAGAAAAAAACAAAGCGCCCTGGTATGCCTGCAAAAAAATGAGAAATTATGCTAGACTGAAAGGAAAAACATGATTAGAGGTGTAGGTTTACCGTATGATTCAATATGCTAGTGAAAGTATCAATCTTCCAGGAGAAATCGCTTTTAAGGATGTAAGAGAAATCTTTTTTTATCAAATCGCAAAAATATCATGCTTTTACTTTCTGTTGTTTTGCACCATATTTGCTGCAGTTAACTTCATTAACGGATGGCCCCGTATCGTTTATGGCAGTGACGCGCTTAACTTGTTTATGAACAGTATGTTGATTATCGTGATGTCCGTTCTGTTTACACTGCTGCTTCTCCTTCTTCTATATGTGAAGTTTTCCAGAGCATACAAGAAGAACGAACGGATGAAATCGAAAAGAACATATACTCTGAACCAAGAAGGAATTCGTATATGTTCTAAAAAATATGACCTCATTTTCAATTGGGATGAAATCACAGCTGTTTTCGAATATAAGAATATCTTCCGCATCAATACATCCAGCAGCCAATATATTGCGATCCCAAAACATTTTTTTCATTCCGAAGTGGAGATGAACAGATTCAAGGAGATTATCCTTAAAAATACCGAAACAAAAAAACTCAAATTTAAAAAGGATCAGCATTGACAGTGCTGATCCTTTTATATTGATTGGTGGGTTTCTTTTGCCTTTTGTTTATCTAAAAACGGCACCAGCTCTATTACAGCCGATAAACCCACAAACACAATGCACACAGCGACAATCAGCAAATAACCATGAGTCATGTCAAAAAACAAACCGCCCGCATACACGCTGAGAGCTCCGGCAACCTGATGGATAAAGAAATTGATGCCTAACAGCGATCCGATCAATCCTGTTTGATAGCTTTCCGAAATTGACGCCGCGGTCAGCGGGATCACGCCTGTGTAACTGAGCCCGAATAACAGGATAAACCCGAAGTACCAAAGGTCGCTGTGATGAATTCCGAGAATGGGCATGAGCAGGCAAATCAGGCTGAGCAGCCGAATGACAAATAAGATGGATAGCATGACGCTTCTGCTGCCGAGGAGATCTGACAGCCAGCCCGCCAATAATCCGCCAATGATGATAAACGCCCCGAACGCGACCATCATTCCGTTGACATGAGAGACATGCGCATCCTTCAGTATCGGAACGAGGTGAGCATCAATAATTCCCATCGTAAATCCGCAAGTAAACACGCCGAAGTACAGGATATGAATGAGGCGGGATTGCTTCATCACGTACCAAAACCCCCGCCAATCATAAGATTTTTTCACAGACTCCGCTTGCGCATGTGGCGGGCTTCATCCCAAAGACGAGGAGCGGCAGCAGAACAGCCGCCATGACGATTCCCAAAATCGTATAGGTGCTCTGCCAGCCGGCATGATACGGAGCCGCAGCCCAAATGGGCGAGAGAAGCAGCAGGCCCGCAGAGTTGGCATTGGTCAAAATAGCAAGCGCCAGACCTTTATGTGTGTCAAACCAACGGCTGATGAAGTACTGGGTCGTCACGCCGACCGCGCAGGAATAGCCGATTCCGCCAAGCACACCGTAAATGGCGGAAAACACATGAACATTCGGTGAATAAGGAAGCACCAAAAAGCTTGCGCTGATGCAGACAGCTCCAAGCGCCATAATTTTTCTGACACTGAAACGGTCGATAAAAAAACCGACAAAAAACTGGACGATGCCGGTTGTGATCATAAAAATGCTGACAGAAACCGAAATCAGCGACCTGTCGGCATGGAAGGCATCCGCCATTGGCAGCATAAAAAATTGAAAGGAATTTCTGAATGAGTTCATTCCGATGGCGAAAACAAACGTAAACAGCAATACAAACCATTTCATCCTGGGAGACGTGCGCATGTTTCGACCTGTCTTTATTTGAGTATTTTGAGTATTTCGACTATTATACCATGCAGAAATTGGCATTCAACACAAAAAAAGCGGAACAGCCGAAGCTGTCCGCTTTTGATCACGGTTGAATGATCGGATGCTGATTCAAGATCGCAAAAATCCGTTCTGCGACTTCTTCCGTTTGTGACAGCAGGAACATGTGCCCGCCGTCAAATTGATGGAATGTGATGTCTTTTGCCCACTTCTTCCACCCTTCCGCATCTCGTATGCACTTTTTATCATCAAGCCCGTTAAAGACATGAACAGGCGACTGGATCTGGGCCAGATCGTAAAGCTCAAATTGTTCAAGAGCCCGGTAATCTGATCGGAAAGAAGGCAGGAAAAAGGACATGACCTCCTTATTTTCAACAAGCTCTGCGGGCATTCCGCCTAATTGGATAATATGATCGAGAAACTGATCATCAGGCAGATGGGACACTTTCTTCCGCTGAATATGAGGCGGCTGGATTGCAGAAATGATAACCGCCTGCGGAAAGATGCCTTCACGCTCAAGCTTTTGCGCCAGCCTGAAGGTGATCATTCCGCCCATACTGTGTCCGAACAGCACAAACGGCCGATCAGGGCGAAGGTTCAGTTCTTGCTTGTACAAATCCGTCAGCTCTTCGAGATCCTCAATGGCTGACGTTTGATTCGTGCCGTGTCCCGGCGGCTCGGCAGCGAGCATCTCGCACTCCCCCTGCAAAAAAGCATGGAGAGGGCGAAACGACGCCGAATAGCCGCCGGCAAACGGAAAACAGATGAGCTGTGTTTTTTCCGACGCATCAAATGATTTGAAGAGTTGGCTCATTGGCTGTCTCCTCCTTTCATCACTTCATTTATGAAACCGTTACGGTTTGTGTATTAAGAAATTCGAGCAAAATCTCCGCATTCCTATCTAGCGTTTCGCCCTGCAGCATTTCTGCGTGTGTTCCGAAGCCTCTTTTCACACGGTAAACACCTGTTGTAGCTTCTTCCCATGATGCAAGCCATTCCGGCATGTCAAAATCAGCGCCGGAAGTCAACAGATCAATATCTGCTTTCACCTGGCCTGTGCTGATCAGGTTGACGTAGTATGAGTAAAAGGCATGTGTTTTTTGCTTGAGGCCTTGTTTGACGGCTTCGCTGTTGAGCGCTTCATTGTCCCGATTGACATTCATCAACGCTTCGACATCACTTTCAACCGTGCGTCCGTCCAGATCACTGACACCTTGTTTTTTATAGGAATCGACCATGATGATCCGCTGAACAATACGGCCTTGTTCCTCAAGCTTTTTCGCAGCTTCAAACGCCAGGCTGCATCCCGCTGAATATCCAAACAATGTTAAAGGCCCTTCCGGCTGCAGCTTCTGGATCAAATCCGCATAGCGGTCAAGCCGGTCTTCCTCCTCAATAAAATCAAAGGCGCACAGCTTGTATGACGGCAAGCGGCTGGACAGATTTTGGTACATAAGGCCATAGCCCAAGACCGGCGGGAATGCGAAAATGATCTGCTCCTGATCCTGATTCATTATCGTTACATCCTGCAAGCCATCAGGGCCCCCGTTTTTCACATACGCTGAAATACCGGCGATCGTCGGCGCTTCAAACAAAAGCTTTACTGGAAGATCAATCCCAAGCTCTTTCTTAATGCGGGAAGCGGCGGTCATTGCCTTTAAGGAATGCCCTCCGAGCGCAAAGAAATCGTCATGAATGCCAATTTGCTTTCTGCCGAGAACCTCAGACCATATTTGTGCGATTGTTTCTTCCATCTCGTTCCGCGGTCCGATCCATTCTTCCGCCAGCTGATCCTGATCAGGTTTTGGGAGCAGCCGTTTATTGACTTTCCCGTTCGTCGTTAAAGGAAGCTCATCCAAGAAGGTAAAGGTTTGCGGCACCATGTAAGCAGGAAGCTGTTTTTTCAGGTGCGCCTTCACGTCCTCAGCTGAAAGCTGCGTCCGGTTCACGAGGTAGGCATTGATTGATGCATCGCCAGACTCAGGGCGGTCCGCCACAACGACCGCATCTTTCACACCTGGGTATTCCTGCAGCTGCTTTTCGATTTCTTCAAGCTCAATCCGGTGTCCACGTATTTTGACCTGGTCGTCAATACGGCCGGCGTATTCAATCGTTCCATCCGGCAGCCAGCGCGCTAAATCCCCTGTGCGGTAAAGCGTTTCTCCCGGCTTGAACGGGTTCTTAATAAACTTTTCCTTCGTGAGGTCAGCACGATTTACATATCCTTTTGACACGCCCATTCCGCTGATGCACAGTTCACCGATCGCCCCGAATGGCTGGAGATGGCTTTGCTCGTTCAGAATATAAACACTGGCATTGCTGATCGGCTTTCCGATCGGCAATGAGGAGATGGAATCCGGTATATCATGCACGACGTGAGCAGTCGCAAACACTGTTCCCTCAGTCGGCCCGTAGCAGTTAATCAGCTTGCCCGGCCCCATGACCCGCAGCGCTTTTCTGACATGAGGCACTGACGCGCGCTCTCCGCCGAATAATATACAGCGTAGTCCCTTCATCCAATCCTCTCCCGCATCCGTGAGAAGATTAAATAGTGCGGTTGTCGCAAACATGACATTGACATTCTCTTGCAGGATCAGATCTGTGAGCCGTTCTGTATCAAGCAGCGTATGTTCATCTGCGATAATGAGCCGTGCCGCATTCAGCATAGAAGCATAGAAATCAAAGGTAAATGCGTCAAAGGCGTAATTGGAAACAGATAAGAATGTATCTTTCTCAGAGAATGCCATGTAGTCTACATGCTTGACCAATCCTTGAATATTGGCATGAGTGGTGATATTGCCCTTTGGCTTTCCGGTTGTGCCGGACGTGTACATGATATATGCCGGATCATTAGGATCAATCGCGGTTGCAGGATCGCTTGCCTGTTCTTCAAACCGTGTTTGATCATCAATGAAGAGCGTTGTGCCTGTATACGGCAGCTCAGCCGCTTGTTCTTTCATCTTCTGATGCGTCAGAAGACAGGCTGCCGCACTGTCAGCCAGCATATACGAGATTCGGTCCTCTGGCAGCTTCGGATCAACCGGCAGATAGGCTGCTCCCGCCTTTAATACACCGAGAATGCCGATTACCAGTTCAAGTGAGCGCTTCGTGTACAGCGCTACAACAGAGCCTTTGCCCGCACCGTGTTTTTGCAGCCGGCGTGCAAGGCGGTTCGCTTCCTCATCTAATTCGCGATAAGACAGGGTCTGGCCGGAATACGTAAGCGCCGGCGCATCCGGATTGACGTTCACTGCTTCCTTGAACCAATCCGTCAGAGGCTTTGTTTCATGAGCTTGAGCCGGCGGGTTTAAGCCGGTTAGCAAAAATTCTCTCTCCCTGTCGTCAACGAGGTTGATCGTGCTGACAGGCTGATCCGGATTCTGGATGAGCTGCTGAATTGCTGTGAGAAGCTGAGATTTCAAGCGCAGGATAAACGCCTCATCAAACACATTCTCATTATAGGCAAGCTTAATCAGCATCTCATCTCCCGGGGAAGCCATCAGGTTGAGATCATAATTCGACTTCTCAAAAACATGAACATCCACCATATCAAAGCCGTTTTCACTGCTTTCTTCATTTTTCGCATCCTGAAGCGGATAGTTCTCAAAAACAATGATGTGGTCAATCAGTTTCGGCTGATCGGCCTGGCTTTGGATGTCATAAAGCGGCACATATTGGTGCGGCTCAGACTGCAGCGATTGCTCCTGCAGCTGCTTGAGCAAGCCGTTAAATGTGATACCCTCAGACAGCTTCACACGTCTCGGGACAACGTTGATAAACAGCCCGACCATATGTTCAACGCCTTTGATTTCCGCGGGACGCCCTGAAACAACTGTACCGAAGGCCAAATCGCCAGACTGCTGATAGCGGCTGATCAATACGCTCCAGACTGCCTGCAGCGCCGTACTTAAAGTGGTATGCTGCGATTTTGCAAGCTCAGTAAAAGCCTTTGTTTCCGCCTCCGGCAGTGAAAAGAGCAGCTCTTTCGGCTCATAGCCGTCCTTCTGTTTCTTCCTTTGCTCCGCAAACGTCGTTTGTCCTTCAAAGTCCTCCAAGTACTCGCGCCAGTAGCGGAGCGATGCTTGTTTATCCTGCTTTTCAAGCCACTTGATGTAGTCTTTATACGGTTTGACGGGCGGCAGGCTGTACGGCTTTTGTTCGCGCAGAGCATTGTATACCTTAAATAGATCCTGTACGACGATGCCGAAGCACCATCCGTCCAAAATAATGTGGTGGTAGCTCCACACCCATTCAAAGCTTTCTTCAGCTTTCTTGAAAATGGCTGCCCGCATCGGAATATCCCGCGTCAAATCAAAACCCCTGATCTTATCCTGTTCTTTGTACTCATTGATTTTGGCTGTTTGCTCGCTGCCCGTTAAGTGTGTCAGATCGATTTCTTCTATTTGGAACTGCCGTTTTTTCAATACGACTTGGACAGGTCTTTTTACTTTTTCGTGAATGAACACGGTACGAAATACATCGTACCGGTCCATGATCACATTCATGCTTTCTTCAAGACATTTGATATTCAAGCTGCCTTTTACTTTCATCGTGATTTGTTCAAGGTAAAAGCTTTGGCCGGGATTCAGGATGGCATGAAAAAGCATCCCTTCCTGCATCGGCGATAGGTAATACATATCTTGAACCTGATCCTTGCTAAATTGACTCATATGTTTCGCTCCCGCCTTCTGTAATTCCCTTGCGTTTTATTTTAAATTCTCCTCAAGCATGTCAAAGATATCTCCCATCTCGTCCATTTCAAGGTCTTCGGCGCTAAAGTCGCTTGGTGTGAATTCCTTGTCTTCTTTTTCCGTGCAATGGCGGATTAGCATCAGGAGGTTTTCTTTAAACCGTTCCATTTGCTCCTCGACTGTAGCTCTTTCAAACTCCTTCTCATTGTAGGAGCAGGAAAGCACAAACCGGCCGTTTCTGATCATGCCGCTGAAGCTTAAAGCGTACAGCGCCTCTGATTCTCCGCTTACTTGGCGCCCCATATCGAAAGCGGACGGTTCAAAGAAATCGGTTTTGACTTCACTGTCGAATTGGCCCAAATAGTTGAAGCTGATCTCCGGTGTGAAGCCCTTTGTTTCCGCTGTTTCTGTGAAATAACGAAGAATGCCGTAGCCAACACCTTTGTCCGGAATGCGGCGCAGGTTTTCTTTGACTGTTTTGATCACAGCCGAGGCATCTGCGTCAGATATGTCGAGCACAACAGGGTATTGTGCCGTAAACCAGCCGACCGTTCTGGAGATATTCACATTCGGGATAATGTCCTCCCGGCCGTGTCCCTCAAGGTTAATGCCAATTTTGGCCCCCTTTGTCCATTCTTTCATTGTCAAACCGAGCGCGCTGAGAAGAATATCGTTGATTTCAGTTCCATATGGCTGATGAACATCTGTTAAAAGATGCTTAGTGTCTTCTTCCGTTAATTCACATAGGACGGATGATGTATCCTTGACGATCCGCTGCTCTGTTTCACAATCCTTCGGTAAAGGAGAAACCTGTTCAGCGGCAATTTGCGACCAGTATTCAGCCTGCTGTAAAAGATGCGCTGATTGGCTGAATGCCGCCAGTTCTTCCGCCCAATCCTTGAAGGAGTTTGTTTTTTGCGGGAAGACAAGGCTCTCTTCTTTCTCAGCCTGCATGTAGCCTGAAGCAAAGTCTTCAAGCAAAATCCGCCATGACACACCGTCGACCACGAGATGGTGTACAGCAATGAGCAGGTGATCCCCAGCTTCTGTGCGATATTGCTCCGCCTTTAAAAGCGGCCCGGTTCTCAGATCGAGACTGCTTTGCAGCTTGTTCGCGAGAATCTTAATCTGGCTTCTCAGCATCTCTTCATCGGAGCCGTACAGGTCCACGATTTCGAAGCTGACCTTGCTCTCACCGATCGGTTGATACGCCTGAACGATGTCCCTGTTTTCCTCACGATAGACCATACGAAGCGCGTCATGATGCTCGATCAGCGCCTGCAATGTTTTCTCCACCCGTTCAGGATCAAAGCCCTTCTTGGCGTGAAGCATCACAGATTGGTTCCAGTGGTGCTTGTTCGTGAAGTTCTTTTCAAAGAACCAGCGCTGGATCGGCGTCAGGATGACTTCGCCCTCCACCGGGCCTTGGTCTGCCTGTTTGCCTTCGGCACGCTCTACGTACTGGGTGAGCTCTTCGATCGTCGGGTGCTGGAAGAGATCTTTCATTTCCAGCTTCCAGCCGTGCTGGTTCAAGCGGCTCGCCATTTGAATTCCTTTGATGGAATCTCCGCCAAGCGAGAAGAAATTGTCGGTGACACCGACTTCAGACATTCCAAGCACGTCCTGCCAGATGCCGGCAAGCAGCTCTTCCATGTCGGTCGTCGGCGCTTTGTATTCTCCGCTTCCCGCTTCGATGTCCGGCTCAGGCAAGGCTTTGCGGTCCACTTTGCCGTTTGCCGTAACCGGAAGCTCGTTCAGCGTCACCCAGAACGCCGGGATCATGTAATCCGGCAGGGTTTCCTTCAGTGCTGATTTCAGTGCTTCTATGTCAGCTGATTCCGGTGTGACATACGCCGCGATCGCTGTGTTGCCGCCTTTATCTTTGACAGCTGTCACCGCCGCATCCTGCACCTCAGAAAGCTGGGCGAGCTGGACTTCAATTTCTGAGAGCTCGATCCGGTAGCCGCGGACCTTGACCTGCTGGTCGATCCGGCCGATGTATTCGATGCCGCCGCCTGTCCACTTCACCAAATCGCCGGTGCGGTACATGCGCTCACCCGGCACAAACGGATCAGCGACAAACCGCTTCGCGGTTTCGTCTTCTCGATTCAGATAGCCGCGTGCCAGTCCGCGCCCCGCCACGCAAAGCTCTCCGGCTACGCCTTCCGGCTGCACCTGATTGCCCTCGCCGAGAATGTATACTCTCGTATTGGCAATGGCCCTTCCGATGGAAAGCGAGCCTTCCTCCGGATGGATTTCTGCGCTTGTGGCAACGACCGTATTCTCTGTCGGCCCGTAGTTATTGACGAGTGTGTACGGCTTTTTCACTGCGCGCTTCAGCTTGTCTCCTCCAGTAAGCAATACGCGAAGTGATGTGTTCTCAAGCTCCATGAACTGTTCCGCAAGCTGTGTCGGCAGGAACGTGATCGTTACGCCGTTCGTTTCAAAATAATCGTTCAGGCGGACGATATCGAGGCGGATCGCTTCATCAATGACGTGAAGCTCGGCGCCGATCGTCCAGGTTGGAAACATCTCCCAAATGGAAGCGTCGAACCCAAAGCCCGCGTACTTCGCACTGCGGTCCTCCGCTGTCATGCTGAACGCGTCGTGGTGCCAGAAGCACAGGTTCACAAGCGCATGGTGCTCGACCATGACACCCTTCGGCTGTCCGGTCGTTCCAGACGTGTAAATCATGTACGCCAAGTTCTCCGCGGTTACAGCGGTTTCTGGATTTTCCTCGTCGTTTTCATCAAGCGGCAGGCTTAGAATCGTGCGGCTTCCGTCGAGAAGAATGACATCTCCCGTATAGCTGTCCGGCACTGAAATGCCTTCCTGTTTCAAGAGAAGCTTCGCGCCGCTGTCCTGTAAAATATACTCAATCCGCTGATCCGGATAGTCAGGATCAATCGGCACAAACGCCGCTCCGGCTTTCAAGACGCCGAGCACCGCGGCGGACATTTCAAGCGACGGCTTCGTGAGAATGCCGACACGGTCATCCGGGCTGATGCCGCAGTCCATCAGAATCCGCGCGAGACGATTCGCCTTCGCATTCAGCTCGCCGTACGTCCAAGACTGGCCGTTGTATGTGACAGCCGGGCGGTCTTTGTGGCGCTGGACAGTCTCTTCGAATAGCTGATGAACCGTTTTGTCTGTCGGCACAGGCAGCGCTTTGCCCTTCCATGCCTCAAGAAGTGCTTGTTTTTCTGTCTCGGTGACGAGTGACAGGCTGGAAAGCGGCTGGTTCGGGTTATCCGCAACAGCCTTTAGTAGCCGCAGAACGTATTCGCTCCATTTTTCAGCTGTTTCTTTTGCGAACAGATCTGTCGCATATTCGAGCTGCAAGCCAATGCCATTTTCATCAGTAAATCCGCCCAGTGTCAGATCAAACTTAGAAGTTCCCTGATGAGCCTCATAAGGTGAAATGCTCAGATTTTGCAATGTAAGCTGTTCTTTATCAGGGTTTTCTGTCGTCACCATCACATTAAACAATGGGTTTCGGCTCATATCCCGAGGGAGATCAAGCTGATTAACCAGATCTTCAAACGGATACTCCTGATGCTCAAGCGCTGACAGGTTCGTCTGCTTTGCTTGCTCCAAAAGCTCCGCAAATGTTTGCTGTTCTTTCGCTTCCATTCTCAGGGCAAGTGTATTGACGAACATTCCCGGCATGTCCTGAACATCAGCATTCGTCCGGCCGGCAGTAACGGAGCCGATGACGATATCCCGCTGTCCGGAAATTTTGCTTAAAAAGACGTGGAAAACAGCATGGAGCACCATGTGCAAGGTCGTTCCGGTTTCCGCAAGCAGTTTTTCTACCGCCTTTGCCGTCTCACTTCCCGTACGGAAACGGATCGTATCTCCTTTAAAGCTTTGCACAGGCGGACGGGCGTAATCGAGCGGGAGATCAAGCTCTGGCAGCTCGCCTGAAAGAACTGACATCCAGTACGCCTCATGCTCCTTCATCCGTTCTTTTTGCTCAGCTTCATTTTTCCAAACGGCGAAATCTTTATAATGAAGCGCCGGCTCCGGAAGCTGCTCTCCTTTGTAAAGCAGCGCCAATTCTTTTACAAAGATGCCTCTTGAGACGCCGTCTGCGATGATATGATGCATATCTAAAAGCAGCAAATGTTTTTTCGCTTCTATTCGAAGCAAAGCTGCGCGAATGAGCGGTGCGTCGTTTAAGTCGAATGGCCGGATAAATTCCTTAATCTTTTGGTCCGCTTCGTCTTCTTCGGCTTCAAACACATGAAGATCAACCTCCGCCTTCTCAATGATGCGCTGAACAGGCTCACCATTAGCTTCCATAAATGACGTCCGCAATGATTCGTGACGGTTCACAAGCTGATTGAGTGAGTCGCGCAGGCGCGAAATATCAAGCTCTCCTTCCATTAGAAGAACAGATGGCATGTTGTAGCTTATCGTCTGGCGGTCAAGCTGATTGAGCACGTACATCCGTTTCTGTGCGGATGACAATGGATATATAGCCTGCTTGTCAGCCGGTTTGAGGACTTGATGGCCGCCTGAAACGGCAGACGCCTCCATATAAGCCGCCAGCTGGCGAACAGTCGGCTGCTCGAACAGTGCTTTAAGCGGTACGCTTTTCTCCAATTCCGCCTGAATGTTGGCAATCAGCATCATCCCTTTTAATGAATGGCCGCCTAAATCGAAAAAATTGTCATCAATGCCGATGGCTTCTATGCCAAGCGTTTTCTGCCAAATGCGGCATAAACTTTCTTCAAGCGCTGTCTCCGGTGCGGCCAAGGCCTTGCCTCCGGATTGTGCCGCGTTAGGCTTCGGCAGAGCGTTTCTGTCGGTTTTTCCGTTTGCCGTCAGCGGAATCGCGTCAACCTGCACAAAGAAAGCAGGAATCATATGAGACGGCAGTGTTAGGGAAAGCTGGTACCGGAGCTCTGCTTTTTCAATATCTTGATCCGACGTATAATACGCGCAAAGCTCTTGAAGACCGCCCTCGGAAACCGCTAGTACAACCGCTTCTTGAATTCCGCTGAGGCTGAGCATGACCGTTTCAATTTCTTTCGGCTCAATGCGGTAGCCTCGGATTTTCACCTGATCATCAGCCCGGCCGATAAATGCAAGCGTACCGTCAGAAAGTCTTCGTACGACATCTCCGGTTTTGTACATGAGGCTTCCCGGCGAATATGGATTTTCTACAAATCTCTCGGCTGTCAGCTGAGGCCTGTTGAGATACCCTCTCGCAAGCCCCTGTCCTGTGATATAGAGCTGTCCGCTCGCTCCCGGCGGCACAAGCTTCAATGCTTCATTTAAGACAAGCGCGCCGGCATTCGCAATCGGCCGTCCGATTGTCGGGCGTTTCACAAATGTATCCGGCTCAGACAGATCAACCCGCCCGGCGATGGCGCCGATCGTTGCTTCTGTCGGGCCGTAGTGATTGATAAATTCGGTATGTCCATACATCTTACGGAAGGCGAGAACATCAGTCGGGATGATTTTTTCTCCTCCCAAGACGATCAAGCGCAAGGATTCAAAGTTCGCATCTTTTGCAAAACTGGAGGTGTTCACTATTGTATGGAACAGAGACGGTGTCAGTTTGATATATGTGATCCCATGCTCCTTGATATAGTGCGCTATTTCATCCGGCGCCGTATAGGTTTCCTTCTGGACGATATGGAGCTCGCCCCCGCCCAGAAGTACAGGGAACATGCTCGTATAGCCAAGGTCAAATGCGTAAGATGAAAGCAATACAGTCTTATCATTTTCCGTCAGGCTCGCCTCTTCACTAAACCAAGAGACATAGTTTGTCAGATTGCGATGCTCAATCTGCACGCCCTTTGGCTTTCCGGTCGTACCGGACGTATAAATGACGTATGCAAGATTGCGAGACCCGGAAATGGATGATGGGCGCTCCTTGCTTTCATTTCTCCATTTACCGTCATCAAGGCTGACGATTGTCCCTTCATATTGCCCAATAGCCGTCATGTTTCTTTCATTCACGACCGCAAATTTTGCTCCGCTGTCCTCTAATGAATAACGGATTCGTTCTTCAGGTGTATCAGGATCAATCGGAAGGAAAGCTGCCCCCGCCTTCATGACACCGAGAATGGATACCATGACTTCAGCTGACCGGTCCATAACAATCGCGACGATGTCTTCATTTCCGGCCCCTTGGGCACGAAGATGATGCGCCAGCTGGTTCGCCTGTTCATCAAGCTCGCGATAGGTCAGCAGATTTCCGCCAGCCTTCACCGCAGGATGGTCAGGTGTTTGCTGGGCCTGTTTTTCAAAAAGAGCGGCAAAGGTTGCTTCGGTAATTTGAGTCATATGTCTTTCTTCTAGCAAAGCAGCTGTTTCTGCAGATGAAAGCAGATCTACATCAGACAGCCGAACGTTTGGATTAGCCGCGGCCGCTTTGATGATATTGACAAAGTGGCGGCTCCAGCGGCGGATCGTCTCGTCCTTAAACAAGGCAGTCGCATAGTCAAAGCTTAGGCCGATATCCTCTTCACGCTCGACCGCTTCCAAGGAAAGATCAAATTTCGCAACATGATGAAGCATGGAATACGAGGAAATCTTCAAATCTCCTAATCTTAATGAAGGAATCTCCATATTCTGCATGTTGAACATCACGCTGAACAGCGGACTTCTGCTTGTATCCCTTGTAAGCGGAAGCTTTTCAATCAGCTCCTCAAGCGGATAGCTCTGGTGCTCGAACGCTTGAAGGCTGGCTGTTTTGACCTCTTCAAGGAATTGCGCGAAGGTTTTATCTCCCGCTGGTGCCGTTCTGAGTGCCACCGTGTTGACAAACATACCCGGCACACCTTGCAGATCAGGATGTGTTCTGCCAGCTGTCGGCGAGCCAACAATGATATCATCCTGTGACGCGTACTTGGAAAGGAGTACATTGAACGCCGCCAGCAAAAACATGTATATCGTCGTATCTGTTTCTGCCATGAGCGATTTGATTTGAGCCGTGATTTGCTTATCAAGCCCAAACATCACGCGTTCTCCCGCAAAGCTCCGTTCAGCTGGCCGCTCGAAATCCGCGGGAAGATCCAGTATTGGCAGTTCGCCTTTAAAGACATCGAGCCAGTATTCCTCATCTTTTTGATAATTAGTTTGTTCTTTGTGCCAAACTGCGTAATCTTTATAGTGAATTTGTGGCAGTTCCAGATCTGCGCCTTGATATATTTTGGCAAGATCACCGATTAGAATGCCTGTTGAACTTCCGTCAGTAATAATATGATGCATATCAATGAGCAGCAGATGGCGTTTTTCTTCCAGCTGGACAAGCTTCGAACGGACGAGCGGCGCGCGGTTTAATTCAAACGGCTGAACAAATGCTTTGATTATCTCTTCCGCGTCTTCTTCCCGTCCCTTGGCAGCCTCCAGCTGGAACGATATGTTTTTATGAACGGTTTGCACAACCTCTCCGTCGATCATGTCAAACGATGTACGGAGGATTTCGTGCCGGTTGATTAATTGCTGAATCGCGTTTTCAAGCCGGTCTTTATCTACTTCTCCCTCCAGCAGAAGTACAGCGGGGACGTTGTAGCTTGTGTTTGCTTGTCCAAGCTGATTGAGGATATACATTCTCCGCTGGGCCGGGGATACAGGATAATGCTGCTGATAAGATGCTTGCCTGATCGGTTCAAACGTCTGCTCCTCCTTGCTTTCGTTCTCTTCCAAATACAGTGCCAGTTCTTGAATAGTCGGCTTTTCAAAAAGCACTTTTATCGGAACTTCCTTATGAAAATGCTCTTGAATTTTCGCCGTCATCATCATCGCTTTCAAAGAATGACCGCCGATCATAAAGAAGTTATCGGTAACGCCTGCTCTGACGCCGAGTATTCCTTCCCAGATCTCCGCTAATTTCTTTTCACTCTCTGTTTTTGGTGCTGCGTATTCCGGCTGCACGGCTTCTGATTGCGGTGCAGGCAGTTCTTTTTTATTGATTTTCCCGTTTGGCGTGAGCGGCAGGCTGTCCATTTGAATCAGGTGGGCAGGGACCATATAGTCAGGCAAAGACTGAGACAGTGTTTTTCTCAGCTCACTCACAGCCACTTCACGATCCGCCGTGAAGTACGCGCAAATTTCATTTTCATCTGCTTTGTTCTTGCGGATGATCACCGCAGCCTCTGTCACATGCTCAGCCATGTTCAGTTTTGTTTCAATTTCGCCAAGCTCAATTCGGAAGCCGCGCACCTTCACTTGGTTGTCGATTCTGCCTAAAAATTCAATATTGCCGTCCGGCAGCCATCTTGCCAAGTCACCAGTGCGATAAATTCTCTCACCCGGTCTGAACGGATCTTCGAGAAATTGCTTCTCTGTCAGCTCAGGGAGATTGACATACCCACGCGCTACACCGATTCCGCCTACGCAAAGCTCACCAGGCGCGCCGATTGGCTGCAGGCATTGCTGCTCATCCAGGATGTAGGCAGTGGAATTACCGATCGGCTTCCCGATTGGGATAGAGCCGCCATACTCGCGGTCGATCAGAAAACTGGTTGAAAATGTCGTGTTTTCTGTCGGGCCGTATCCGTTCCACAATGAAAGCGACGGCGATGCCTGTTTTACTTTGCTGACAATATGCGGGACAAGGGCGTCTCCGCCGATGATTAAATGGCGCAGTGTGCCGAACATACCCGCATCCTTTGCAGCAAGCTGGTTGAATAAAGGTGATGTCAGCCACATGGTTGTGATGCTTTGCTCACGCAGGAATGCAGCAAATTGTTTCGCATCAAGCAGCGTCTCTTTTTTGACCGGATAAAGCGCTGCGCCATTCAGCAGTGCGCCGAATACCTCAAACGTTCCGGCATCAAAGCTGACAGCTCCCGTTTGCGCCATGCGGTCCTCTTCAGTAACAGGAACGTACCCGGCATTTTTGACGAGGCGCAGAATGCTTTTATGTTCGATCATGACGCCTTTCGGTTTGCCCGTTGAACCGGATGTGTACATGATGTACGCCAAATCAGACGGGGCGGATGGCAGGTTGAGATTGTCAGCTTCGCCATCTTCAATGCCTATGTCCAGGGTAAGAACTGGCACCTGCAGCTGATGTGCCTGCCCTGTATAAGAATTTCCGGTCAAAACCATTCGAACGGAGCTGTCCTCTGCCATGAAACGAAGACGATCCCCCGGAAGCGCTGGATCAAGCGGCACATATGCGGCGCCTGCTTTTAACACAGCCAGCATGCCGACAACGGTTTCTACTGAGCGATCGTTCATAATCGCTGCTGTTTCCCCTTTTTGAAGGCCTTGTTCGACAAGCTTTCTCGCCAGACGGTTAGCCGCTGCATTCAGCTCACGGTACGTCAGCTCGGTTCCTTCATATACGACGGCAGTGCTCGCCGGCGTCCGTTTCGCTTGCTCTTCAAACACTTGGTGAACAGCCATTCCTTCAGGGAGTTCGGCTTTCGTGCTGTTAAACACCTCGACAATTTGACGCTGCTCTTCGTCTCCCACAAGCCCGTACTCACGCACAAAAGCGGCCGGCTGATCGACAGCTGCTTCCATCATGCGGGTAAGGTGCTCCGCTGTCCGTTCGATAAAAGCGGAATCAAAGGCGGCTCCGTTATATTTAATTTTGACGGTCCATGTTTTGCCTGGATACACAATCAGGTTGAAATCGAAGCTCGTTTGTTCAAATGCGCTTTCTACCTTAATCGAAAACCCGAGGCGGTCTTCCATGCTGCCGTTTTCAAGCTCTTGATCAAGCGGATAATTTTCAAACGCGACCAGATGGTTTAAGAGATTGCCATCAAGGGCTGAGCGTTTTTGAATCTCATAGAGCGGCACGTAATCGTAACGCTCTGCCTCTACTGCATGCTGCTGAACAGCTGTGAAAATATCAGCGAATGCAGCATCTCGTTCAACTTTCACCCGCACCGGAATGGTGTTGATAAACAGCCCCGCCATCGTTTCAATTCCGTTGATTTCAGACGGCCTTCCTGAGACGACCGTTCCGAAGACAACATCATCCGTAAAGTTGTATTTGCTGAGAACAATGCCCCAAACGGCCTGAAATAGGTTAGGCCCTGTCACTTGATGGAGATTTGCGGTTTGCTGAATACGGGCAACCAATGTTTCGTCCCATGTAAAGGAATATTCTTTATTGACGTATTCGTCTTTTTTCACAGGCAGGCGGCCCGGGAGCACGCTTGGCTGTTCAAAACCCGCCAAGCGCTCGCTCCAGTAGCTCTCCGCTTCTTCATTGTCCTGTTTTCCAAGCCACTTGATGTAATCGGAATAAGGCTTGCCTTGACCGTTTGCCGGTGTCCTGCCTGCTCTGAGCGCTTCATAGTTTTGGAACAGGCTTTTCATGAGGACGCCCATGCTCCAGCCGTCCATCATAATATGATGATTGCTCCAGACAAGATACAGCTGATCTGCAGCAAGGCGGAAAACCGCCACCTTGAACAATATGTCTTTTGCCAGGTTAAAGCCTTGGCGCTGAACGTCTTGTTTGTAACGCTCAATGTGCTCCTTCTGGCGATTCTCGTCTGCATGACTGATATCCTCATAATGCACCTTTGTTTTGCGTTCCGCTAACACGACCTGACGCGGTTTTTGCAGCTGCTGATGCACAAATACCGTACGGAGAATATCGTATGACCGAATCAGTTCATTGACGCTTTTCTCAAAGATTTCAAGATCAAAAGCGCCGTGAATCCCAAGCTCTAATTGTGTGAAGTACGAGGAAGAATGCGGATCAAGCATCGCATGATACAGCATTCCCTCCTGCATTGGTGTCAGTGCGTACACCTTTTGAATCGATTTTTTGCTCATATGCCACCTCTATTAGAAAATTTCCATTAATTTATCCAGCTCATCCAGCGTCAAATCGTCGTCACCAAGATCACTCGGGGTCAGTTCCGTACCGTCTTGAGATAGGCAATGTTCAATGATTCTAAGAAGATGCGCTTTAAAGCTGTCACTGAATGTTTGTACTGTTTTTTCATGAAATTCAAGAGAATGATAGGCCAGTGACATCGTCAGTTTTCCGTTTTCGATATATCCGACAACATCCAGCGCATTCGGTTTTTCTGTTTCAGGGCTTAATGACTGTCCTGATGGCAGCTCTGATCTCGTAAACAAACCTGCATCCGACATTTCGTCAAACTGACCTAAATAGTTGAAGCTGACATCCGGCTGAATCGAGAACGCCACATCTTCTTTATGTTCCGATGCCGTCAGATAGCGCAAAATGCCGTATCCGACTCCCTTATTCGGCACATGTCTGATATCTTCTTTCATTTGCTTCAGCTGGTAGCCCAGATCATCCGCATGCTTCATATCGAGCACCATTGGGTACATACTTGTAAACCAGCCGACTGTGCGGGAAATGGTCAGGTCTTCTATGATTTCTTCACGTCCGTGCCCCTCTAAATGAACATTTACTCGATCCTGACCCGTCCACTCCTTCATTGCCAATCCGAATGCCGTCAGCAAAATATCATTCATTTCTGTGTGATATGCCTCATGCACCTTTGTGGTGAGCTGTTCTGTCTCTTCAGCAGTCAGCGAGAATTCAATTGTCTTTGTATGTTTCATTCGCTGATCACCAGATTCGCGGTCTTTCGGAAGCTTTGCCGCGACAGCTTGTTCTTCAAGCTGTCTCCAATACTCTTTTTCTTTCAAAAAGGCTTTGGAGTTCGCGAAGTCTTGCAATCTCTCTGCATACTCTGCAAATGAATGTGTTTTCTGCGGGAGAACCGGTTCATTGCCTTGCTCAAGCTGTGTATATACTGCGGCGAAATCCTCCAGTAGAATCCGCCACGAGACGCCGTCAACCACTAAGTGGTGAATGGCGAGAAGCAAGTGGTCTCCGTCTTCCGCTTGGAACAAGCCTGCTTTTAACAAGCCGCCTTCCTGCAAGTCGATGCTGCTTTGCAAACGCTCTGCTTCTCTCTCTATACGGTCTTCGTAATCTGCAGCTTGGCCCTCAATCTGGATGACCTCCAATTGAGCGGAAGCAGCTTCAAGACCTCTGTTGTATTGAATGACGTCTTCCTGTCCCTCACGATAGACCATACGGAGCGCGTCATGATGCTCGATCAGCGCCTGCAATGTTTTCTCCACCCGTTCAGGGTCAAAGCCCTTCGCGGCGTGAAGCATCACCGATTGGTTCCAGTGGTGCTTGTTCGTGAAGTTCTTTTCAAAGAACCAGCGCTGGATCGGCGTCAGGATGACTTCGCCCTCTACCGGGCCTTGGTCTGCCTGTTTGCCTTCGGCACGCTCTACATATTGGGTAAGCTCTTCGATCGTCGGATGCTGGAAGAGATCTTTCATTTCCAGCTTCCAGCCGTGCTGATTCAAGCGGCTCGCCATTTGAATTCCTTTGATGGAATCTCCGCCAAGCGAGAAGAAATTGTCGGTGACACCGACTTCAGACATTCCAAGCACGTCCTGCCAGATGCCGGCAAGCAGCTCTTCCATGTCGGTCGTCGGCGCTTTGTATTCTCCGCTTCCCGCTTCGATGTCCGGCTCAGGCAAGGCTTTGCGGTCGACTTTGCCGTTTGCCGTGACCGGAAGCTCGCTCAGTGTCACCCAGAACGCCGGGATCATATAATCCGGCAGGGTTTCCTTCAGTGCTGATTTCAGCGCTTCTATATCAGCTGTTTCCGGGGTGACATACGCCGCGATCGCTGTATTGCCGCCTTTATCTTTGACAGCTGTTACCGCCGCATCCTGCACCTCAGAAAGCTGGGCGAGCTGGACTTCAATTTCTGAGAGCTCGATCCGGTAGCCGCGGACCTTGACCTGCTGGTCGATCCGGCCGATGTATTCGATGCCGCCGTTCACCCACTTCACCAAGTCGCCGGTGCGGTACATGCGTTCACCCGGCACAAACGGATCAGCGACAAACCGCTTCGCGGTTTCGTCTTCTCGATTCAGATAGCCTCGCGCTAATCCGCGTCCCGCCACACAAAGCTCTCCGGCTACGCCTTCCGGCTGCACCTGATTGCCCTCTCCGAGAATGTATACTCTCGTATTGGCAATGGCCCTTCCGATGGAAAGCGAGCCTTCCTCCGGATGGATTTCTGCGCTTGTGGCAACGACCGTATTTTCTGTCGGCCCGTAGTTGTTGACGAGTGTGTACGGCTTTTTCACTGCGCGCTTCAGCTTGTCTCCTCCGGTCAAGAGGACGCGAAGTGATGTGTTCTCAAGCTCCATGAACTGTTCCGCAAGCTGTGTCGGCAGGAACGTGATCGTTACGCCGTTCGTTTCAAAATAATCGTTCAGGCGGACGATATCGAGGCGGATCGCTTCATCAATGACGTGAAGCTCGGCACCGATCGTCCAGGTCGGGAACATCTCCCAAATGGAAGCGTCGAACCCAAAGCCCGCGTACTTCGCACTGCGGTCCTCCGCTGTCATGCTGAACGCGTCGTGGTGCCAGAAGCACAGGTTCACAAGCGCATGGTGCTCGACCATGACACCCTTCGGCTGTCCGGTCGTTCCAGACGTGTAAATCATGTACGCCAAGTTCTCCGCGGTTACAGCGGTTTCTGGATTTCCCTCGTCGTTTTCATCAAGCGGCAGGCTTAGAATCGTGCGGCTTCCGTCGAGAAGAATGACATCTCCCGTAAAGCTGTCCGGCACTGAAATGCCTTCCTGTTTCAAGAGAAGCTTCGCGCCGCTGTCCTGTAAAATATACTCAATCCGCTGATCCGGGTAGTCAGGATCAATCGGCACAAACGCCGCTCCGGCTTTCAAGACGCCGAGCACCGCGGCGGACATTTCAAGCGACGGCTTCGTGAGAATGCCGACGCGGTCATCCGGGCTGATGCCGCAGTCCATCAGAATCCGCGCGAGACGATTCGCCTTCGCATTCAGCTCACCGTACGTCCAAGACTGGCCGTTGTATGTGACAGCCGGGCGGTCTTTGTGGCGCTGGACAGTCTCTTCGAATAGCTGATGAATCGTTTTGTCTGTCGGCACAGACAGCGCTTTGCCCTTCCATGCCTCAAGAAGAGCTTGCTTTTCTGTCTCAGTGACCAGTGACAGGCTGGAAAGCGGCTGGTTCGGGTTCCCAGTAACTGCATCTAAAAGCTCCATCCAATATTGCTTCCATCGTTCAATCGTTTCCTGCTTAAACAGAGCTGTATTGTATTCGAGTACGAATGTAAGCCCTCCGTCGGTTTCGTCAGCCGTCAGCGTGAGGTCAAACTTGGCTGTTTTCCGTTCAAACGGATGCGGCTCAAGCTGAATCCCTTTCATTGTTAAATCCTTTATATTCGCATTTTGCATTGAAAAAACTGCATCGAATAACGGATTTCTGCTTGTGTCACGCTGAACCTGAACATTTCCGATCAAATCCTCAAGTGGGTAATCCTGCGCATCAAAAGCGCTGAGTGCCGTTTCTTTCACTTCGTTAAGATAGTTGGCAAACGTCTTTTCACCCTTCGGATACGTGCGCAGCGCCAATGTATTGACGAACATTCCGATGACGCGGCTGACGTCCGCTTGAGATCGTCCGGCCACAGGTGAACCGACGATGATATCGTCTTGCCCGCTCAGTTTTGATAAAAATGCACTGTATGAAGCCAGAAGCACCATGTAAAGCGTGGAATCCGTTTCTTTTGCAAGCCTGCGCAGAGCATCAGCTTTGCCTGCTTCTAATGAAAATGCAATGCGGTCTCCCTCAAATGTTTGAACAGCAGGCCGACTGTAATCAGTCGGAAGCGTCAGCACCGGCAGCTCTCCGTCCAGCTCCTTCAGCCAATGCTCTTCTTGCTTCTTGTAAAGCTCAGACTGAATGAACTGCTGCTGCCACACGGCATAATCCTTATATTGAATACGGAGCGGCTCAAGGGTTTCTCCGTCGTACAGCTTTGAAAGCTCCTCAATCAGCACACCGACAGATGCACCATCAGAAATAATATGATGCATATCGAACAGCAGCACATGCTCAGTGTCTGAATGCTTGATAAGCCCTATTCTGAACAGTGGAAGTTGGTCGATTTTGAAAGGCTTAATAAACTCAGAAACGATCCGCTCTGTCTCTTCTTCCGGTGCTTCGAAATAGGCTATCTCGCACTCAGCCTCTTCCCAGATCCGCTGCACCGTTTCTCCATCTTTTATTTCAAACGTGGTTCTCAAGGCTTCATGACGCTGCATTAACTGCTGCATGACGCTGTTAAGCCTTTCAACATCAAGCTCACCTGTCAGGCGCAGAACCGCCGGCATGTTATAGCTCGTTTGCGCATCCTCAAGCTGCTGAAGCACGTACATCCGTTTTTGCGGTGAAGAAACAGGATACGTATCTTGTTTCTCTGCCGGGCTGATACTTGCGGCTGTCCCTTTTTCAGCAGAGGCAATCACCTGTGCCAAGCCCTCAACCGTCGGTGATTGGAAGAGATCCTTGAGTGACAGCTCAACGCCCAGTTCCTGATGAACCAAGGCAAGCATCTTCATGCCTGCTAATGAATGTCCGCCAATGTCAAAGAAGTGGTCATAAGCGCCGACTTGTTCAGCCTGAAGCACCTGTGCCCAAATGTCTGCGACTTTTTGTTCCATTTCATTGCGTGGCGCAACATATGAAACACCTCTTGAAACGTTGGCATCAGGAATCGGCAGCGCTCTCCGGTCAATTTTTCCGTTCCCTGTCAGCGGCAGCTCGTCCATTTGGATAAACACCGCAGGAACCATATATGCCGGCAAGTCCTTCGCAGCATGCTCTCTCATCTCTTGTGATGAGATGTCTCCTTCTCCGACATAGTAAGCACACAACAGTTTATCTCCCGCTCCTTGATCAACGGCAAGCACAACACTTTCCTGAACACGATCATGGGTTTGCAGCTGATGTTCGATTTCTCCAAGCTCGATGCGCTGTCCGCGAATCTTCACCTGATGGTCGATTCGCCCGATAAATTCGATGTCGCCATTCGGCAGCCATCTCGCAAGGTCTCCCGTTTTATACATGCGTTCGCCGGATGTAAACGGATGGGGAACAAATTTCTCCTCAGTCAGTTCTGGACGGTTGTAATAGCCTTTCACGAGTCCTTCGCCGCTGACGCAAAGCTCTCCGGCAATCCCGGCAGGCTGCACGTGTCCCGTACGGTCAAGAATGTATACTTCCGTATTGCTAACCGGTTTTCCAATCGGAACAGACAGCGTGTGCTCCTCCAATTCATCAACCGGATGATACGTCGCGAAAACCGTGCTTTCAGACGGTCCATACATGTGAAGAAGCTTGCCCTTTCCAACCGTTTGCAAAGCTTTTCTGACATGCTCAACCGAAGCCCGTTCCCCGCCAAACATAATTTTGCGAAGCGTTGACAAGCATGCCGGATTCAAGTCCACAAGCAAGTGGAACAAAGCGGTTGTAATCATGAGAATACTGATGTTCTCCCGTTCAATGACGCGGGACAGGCGAGCCATGTCCAAAACGGTTTCCTTCGGTATCAGCACCAGCTTGGCTCCGTTTAACAAAGAGCCGAACATATCGAACATAAACGCGTCAAACACGTAATTGGAAAGACCGAGAATCGTATCCTGTTCTGTAATGCTGAGATAATTCGTTTCCTTCACCGTGCGGAGAATATTGGCATGTGTCACGATATTCCCCTTAGGTGTTCCAGTCGTTCCGGAAGTATACGTCAGGTTGGCCATTGCTTCAGAATCAAGAGGCAGTGCGAGATTGCGCGCATCGGCATGATAGCTTTCTTCCTCATCGGCTAGCACGATAACGCCCTTAAATTCCGCTTCTTCCGCCAAAGCCTTTAATTTCCTCTGAGTGAGAAGCACCTTTGCTCCGCTGTCACGGAAGAAATGCTGCATCCGCTGAATCGGATGTTCCGGATCGATCGGAACATAAGCCGAACCTGATTTTAATACTGCCAAGATCGACACAATCATATCCATTGACCGCTCGCATAAGACAGCCGCAGTTCTGCCTTCGCCAGCTCCAAGAGAAAGAATGCCGCGGGCTAAACGATTGGCCCGTTCATTCAGTTCACGATAAGTGAGTGATTCGCCTTCATATTGAAGCGCAGTGTGGTCTGGCGTATTCGCCGCTTGCTCCTCAAACAGCTGAACAATTGTTTTGTCTTTCGGATAAGGTGTTCTGCCCGGGTTAAACTGCTGAATTTGCGAAGCAGCCTCCTCTTCAGAAAGAAGCTTATACTCAGAAATCGGCTTCTCTGGATCAGCCGCAGCATCTTCAAGCAAACGCGCAAAATGCGTAAGCAGCCTGTCTGCCGTGCTTTGTTTAAACAGCTTTGTGCTGTAATCCAAATCAAGCTCAATGCCTTCATCGGTTTCTCTCGCCTGCACCGTCAAATCAAATTTGGCAATCTTGAAATTGGTCTCATGAACAGACAAGGACAGATCGCCGACAGCCGGAATGCCTGCTGTCGCATTTTGAAGGCTGAACATCGTGTCAAACAGCGGATGCCTGCTAACATCACGCGGGATGTTCAAATCTTCAACAAGCCACTCAAACGGATAGTCCTGATGAGAAAAGGCATTCAGCACCCGTTTGCGGACACGCGAGATCAATTGGGTAAACGTCTCATCTTGCTTCACCTCACTGCGAATCGCAAGCGTATTGACAAACATCCCGATAATGCCCTCTGTATCGGAGTGATTTCTGCCCGCTGACGGTGTCCCGACAATGATGTCATCCTGCCCCGTATACTTTGACAAAAGCGTATAGTAAGCGGACAGCATCACCATATATAAAGTGGCGCCGTTTTGTTCAGCCAAACGATTGAGGCGATCCTTTACCCCCGCATCCAGCTTGATTGACACCCGATCCCCTTCAAAGCTTTGAACAGGCGGTCTTGGGTAATCGGACAGAAGCTGAAGCACCGGGAGCTCGCCTGCAAAGACTTCCTTCCAATAAGCCTGGTCCTTCTTGTACCCTTCAGCAGCCTGTCTGCTTTGCCATACAGCGTAGTCCTTATACTGGAGACGAAGTTCAGGAAGCTGTTCGCCTTTATAAATGCGTGCTAACTCCTCCAGCATAATGCCAATGGATACACCATCAGAAATCAAATGGTGCATGTCAAACAGCAGCATATGACGGTTCTCTTCAAGCCCCAGCAAACCGATTCTGAACAGCGGAGCTTTCGCTAAATCAAATTTCCGAACGAATGAAGCCATAATTGCCTCATCTGAGCGGCCGCCTCTTTCAATCATTTCGATGTTGAAATCAACGCTATCGTGAATGTTCTGTCTCGGCGTGCTGTTTTCAAGAACAAATGATGTTCTCAATGACTCGTGGCGTCGGATTAACCCCTGAAATGCGCGCTCCAGCTTTTGAATATCTAAAGGCCCTTCCAGAATTGCTGCTGCCGGCATGTTGTAGCCGACTCCCGCATCCTCGAACTGGCTGACGATATATGTTCGCTGCTGTGCCAATGAAAGCGGATAATGCTCCTGTTTTTCAGCAGGTTCAATCACCGCAAAAGCTTTGCTTTCTCTGTGATCAGCTTCCTCTGCAAGAGCCGCAATCGTCGGATGCTCAAACAAATATTGAAGCGGAATCTCGACGCCTGCTTCCTTATGAATCTTTGTTAAAAGGGTCATGGCCTTCAATGAATGCCCGCCCGTTTCAAAGAAATTGTCAAAGACCCCCGCCTTCTCCACGTTCAGCACGTCCTGCCAAATGGCTGCGATTGCTTTTTCAGTCTCATTTCGCGGCGCTGTATAGGCAGTGCCGCTGACAGCCTTCACCTCTAGCGCAAACAGCTTGCGGCGGTCGACTTTGCCGCTTGGCGTAAGCGGAATTTCTGTCACTTCTGTAAAGTAAGCCGGCACCATATAGTCAGGAAGCTGTCTGGCCGCATGCTCCCTTAAGCCGGCTGGCGCAAATTCGCTTCCAGGCTTCTGCACAACATATGCGCAAACCTCAAGATTTCCCTGTTCGTCAGGGCGTGCCAAAACAACGGCTTTTGCAACGTCTGGCGCCTGCTGAATCACGGCTTCAATTTCCCCAAGCTCAATCCGGTATCCGCGGACTTTGACCTGGTCATCCTCTCTGCCTAAATATTCGATTGTTCCATCTGGAAGCCAGCGCACCACGTCCCCGGTCCGGTACATGCGATCGCCCGGCACGAATGGATCTTGTAAAAACTTCTCTTCCGTTAATTCAGGCAAATGCAAATAGCCTCGGCCCACACCGTCTCCCGCGATATAAAGCTCACCCGCCACGCCTTCAGGCTGCAGCCGGCCTTTTTGATCCAAAATATATAAGCGGTTATTCCCCAGCGCTTTCCCGATCGGCACATACGCTGATTGAACTGCATTCTCAGGGATAACCGGATGAACAGACGCGTCAACGCACGTTTCAGTCGGCCCGTACACATTAGTCAAACGCGGCGCTGTGCCGGCTTCTTTAAACAGCTTCAGCAGCTTGTCCGCAACAACAGATGACAGGCCTTCTCCTCCGATCAGCATGTGCTTCAGTTTTAGGCCTTCAAAATCGCCCGCTGCTGCCAGCATTTGCAAATGAGCCGGTGTTCCATCCGTCGCCTCAATGCTGTTTCTCCGATAATATGTAGCAAGGGCGGTCCCGTTCGTCACTGTTTTCTTCGGTACGATATAAAGGGTTTGTCCCAAAAGAAGCGACGCGAAGATCTGCTTCACTGACGCATCAAAGTGGAACGGCGCAAGCAATGCCATCCGCAGGGTTTGGCTGCCGCTTTGGTAAATCGTCTGCTGCAGAGATTCAACCAAATGATGAACCTGGCGATGCTCGATCATAACGCCTTTCGGACGTCCGGTTGTTCCCGATGTGTAAATAATGTAGGCAAGATTCCGCGCGTTTACATCAGCCTCCGTCATATCGTCTGCACCTTCCGCAATTGCCTGATCTAAGTCAATCAGCTCAGCATCGGCTTCAGGCGCTGCAACCTTCGATTCAGTCAGGATGAAGTCCGCCCCGCAGTCCTCCAAAATATATTGAATCCGCTCTGCAGGAAAACCCGGATCAATCGGCACATAGGCTCCGCCGGCTTTTAAAATTCCCATGATAGCTGTAATCATCCGTTCAGAACGTTCAATCAAAACCGCGACAGGACTGTCCGGGCCAACCCCTTTCTGTTTCAGCACATTGGCGATGCGTGCAGATTGCTCATGTAACGTTCGATAGGACAATGTACGATCTTCGAATACAACCGCTGGATGATCTGAAAGCTGCTCAGCCTTTTCTTGGAACAGTTCCGGGATCGTCATGTCCTTACGGTAGCTCACAGATTTACCGCCCGCCCTCGCAAGCAGCTTCTCTTTCTCCGCATCAGAAATCATCGTTAATTCATCAATTGTATGTTCTGGATGCGTTAACGCGTTCTCCAGCATTGTAATCATGCGCTCACAAATCATGTTGATTTCTTCACGTGAAAATAAATCAGTGCGGTAATCAAAATCTATGGTGAGTTTCCCAGTATCCCATCGATCCTTCACATGGATCGAGACATCATTTAATCCGCTGCCGCTGAAAATCGGCTCAGTCAAAAAGGCAAGGTCCTCTTCTTTTTGCCACTGCATCACCTGATATTCAAGAGAAACAGTAAACAGCTTGGTCAGAGAGCTCTTTGTTTCACGCAAATCGTTGATCAGGAGATTATACGGGTACTTTTGGTGGCGGAGTGTCTTCATGAGATCCTTCATCCGGTCTTTGACAAATTCTAAAAACGCCTGCCCGCCGTCAATGTTTGTCCGAAGCGGAACCGTAGAAACAAACATGCCAAGCATCTGCTTCTCTTTCGCATTTGTCCGGTTGCCCATAAAGGTTCCCGTCACAACATCATTTTGGCCGCTGACCCTGTACAAATAGGCGGCGAGCAACGATTGAAATACCGAAAGAACACTGACTTTATTCGCCTCACAAAACGACAGAATCTGCTGATGTAGCGCTTCAGGCACATCTTTAGAGAACCTCTCAGCATCTAAACTTCCCCCTGCGGATGCATTCCGTTTCAAGGAAACAAGTTCAGGCACCGATTCAAATTGTTTGTTCCAAAACGCCTTGTCCTTTTCAAACCGCTTCGATTGAGCATAGTCCTGTTCAGATAAAACATGATCGATAAATGAATGCGAGATTCCTTCTTTTGCCTCTGAGCCGCTGGCTAATTCTAAATAAATGTGCATGATCGCATTCCCGAGAATATTCATGGAGATACCATCAGAAATCACGTGATGAACATTTGCGTAAAACCATACTTCATTTTCCTTTATGGTGAACAAGGAAAAACGGAATAAATCACAATCGTACAACGGCAAAGGTTTTTTCGTTTCCTCCCGGCTCCATTGTGAAATAAACTCTATCGCATTCGGATCTTCAGTAGTGTCAGTATGTTTTATATCAACAGGCCGATACTCGCTAATATATTGTACAGGCTCCCCGTTTTCATCTAGCCGCAACCGAAGGCGCATGGCGTCATTTCTGCGAATAAACTCTTGAATCGCCTGCTCAACAAGCACATAATCAATCGCATCAGCTGAAACCAGCTTACCAATCCCCGCAAGATTTGAAATGCTCGTGTGAGGATAAAATTTTTCTGTGTACCAAATTCGTTTTTGTGCATCCGTTAAAGGATAAAAAGTTATTTCCATATTGTCATACCTCCCCTAATCTTTATAAGCAGTGAACATGTGCAACGCATTTTCTCTTTCTTATCCATATCAGCTTTTAATTCTTATGAACTAACAGCCGAAATAGCCCAAAGTACTACACTTAAAAAGCAGTGCTTCCAATCAAAAAACAGATGGCCGCTATTAAAGCAGGCTGCCGTCAGTCAGCATTGCGGCGTTTAACATAAGCGGATAAAGACCGCAAGACCCCACCCTAATAAGAAACCAATTTTGGCTATTTATTCATTGTTTTCAATATTTTTTATCTTTCTACCGTTTACTTTAAATGAAAAAAATGTTTTTATCACCGAAAAATGGGTGAAAAGTTTCATGCGGGATGCCGAAAGATTCCAGTTTATTTACAGGGATATTTTTGCGGGATGCCGCAATCATTTCCACTAAACATTATTTACAGAAAAATAAAAATTTTTAAACCAAACTGCTGCGTTCAATCTTTTTTTATTGCTGAATGCAATTTACAATCTTTACATGACTATGTGTACCGCGCAAAAACCGAAAAAAAGGCAAAAAAAAGACACCCTTGCGAAGAGCGTCTTACAACGATTCTTTCATGACATTTTTGTCGATATCAATCAATTCCATATAACCTTTCCCCCACTCATACATGGCTTCAAGAATAGGCATGAGGCTTTCTCCGTGCGGGGTCAGAGAATATTCAACCTTCGGCGGGACAACTGGATACACTTCCCTGTGAACAATCATATCCTGCTCAAGCTCTCTCAGCTGATTCACGAGGATCTTCTGCGTAATATCAGGAATCAATGTTTTTAATTCATTGAACCGTTTTGTGCCTTCTTTTCCTAAATGCCATAAAATGAGCATTTTCCATTTACCGCCAATCACTGCAAGCGTTAATTCCTTCTCACAATTAAACCTTTTGTCGTCCATCCGGCTCAATAGAATCCCCCCCTTAGTAACCTTTTTGTATGTTAGATACGTATCATCACTTACTTACTTTTTTGCAGACTCTTTTTTCATTATACTCACTCATAAAATCAAGCGAAAGAAATCTGATTGTCTCTCCTCACAGTATCCTCCAAGTAACTTGTTGACTTCAAAGTGCCTACTTCTCATCAAAAGAAGGAACCTATAGAATGAAAAATAATTCGAAAAAGGGAGTGGATCAACAATGGAATTACAGCTTGCATTAGACCTCGTCAACATCCCGGAAGCCATTGAGCTCGTCAAAGAGGTAGAACAATACATCGACGTAGTTGAAATCGGAACACCGGTCGTCATCAATGAAGGCCTAAGAGCCGTTAAAGAAATAAAAGAAGCATTTCCTCAATTGAAGGTTCTTGCAGACCTGAAAATCATGGATGCCGGAGGCTACGAAATTATGAAAGCGTCGGAAGCAGGCGCTGACATCATCACCGTTTTAGGGGCTACAGACGATGCAACGATTAAAGGCGCAGTAGAAGAAGCCAAAAAACAAAAGAAGAAAATCTTAGTGGACATGATTAACGTGAAAGATATCGAATCCCGTGCGAAAGAAATTGACGCACTCGGTGTTGACTACATCTGCGTCCACACTGGCTATGATCTTCAAGCAGAGGGCAAAAACTCTTTCGAAGAATTAACGACAATCAAAAATACCGTAAAAAACGCAAAAACCGCAATCGCGGGCGGCATCAAACTTGATACACTGCCAGAAGTGATCAAGCAAAACCCTGACCTTGTCATTGTTGGGGGCGGAATTACAAGCGCAGCTGATAAGGCGGAAACAGCTTCAAAAATGAAGCAGCTGATTGTCCAAGGATAACTCCTATGAAAACGACTGAATACGTAGCGGAAATTCTCAATGAGTTACACCGTTCAGCAGCTTATATTTCTAATGAAGAGGCTGACCAGCTTGCCGATCACATTCTTTCATCCCACCAAATTTTCACTGCGGGTGCGGGGCGGTCTGGCCTGATGGCAAAATCCTTCGCGATGAGACTGATGCACATGGGCTTCAACGCCCATATTGTAGGTGAGATTCTCACTCCGCCGCTCGCCGAAGGAGATCTAGTTATTATCGGCTCAGGATCAGGCGAGACAAAAAGCTTGATTCATACCGCAGCAAAAGCAAAAAGCTTACACGGAATTGTTGCCGCTTTAACCATCAATCCGGAATCAAGCATCGGAAAACAAGCGGACCTCATCATCAGAATGCCTGGTTCTCCTAAAGACCAGTCTAACGGAAGCTATAAAACCATTCAGCCAATGGGATCATTATTTGAACAAACTTTGCTGCTCTTCTATGATGCAGTGATTTTAAAACTCATGGAGAAAAAAGGACTCGATTCTGAAACTATGTTCACTCACCACGCAAACCTTGAATAGCATCACACAACCGGCCTGAAGATCAGGCCGGTTTTATTTTTTCTAAAATAAAACTTTAAACCCGAAAACCCGATAAGTAATATGACCTACAAATCGTAAAGGGAGGAATTATGTTGATAAAACGATTTAAGATGAAGCTAGGAACTAAAATTCTTTGCCTCGTTTTCGTGGTGATTCTTTTGTTTTCGGCATCAGTTGGCACTGTGATGCTTAAGGAAATTACAGAAAACATGAAACAAATGGCAACTGAAAAAGCGAAAGGTGATCTTGCTTTAAGCAGCACTTATATTGATGATGTCATGTCAGGCGACTGGCAGGTGAAAAACAATAAGCTCTATAAAGGGCAAACACAAATCAATGGAAATGAAGATATTGTTGATCTGCTTGGCGAAAAAACAGGTGATACCATTACCATTTTCCAAGGCGATACTCGTGTTGCAACCAATGTCATGAAGAATGGCGAAAGAGCTGTCGGCACCCAGGCTTCTTCTGAAGTTATTGCCGCTGTTTTAAAGAAAGGAAAGCGTTTTTACGGACAAGCAGATGTAGCAGGTTCTTCTTATCAGACTGCATACATGCCGTTAAAAGATCAAAATGGGAACATCATCGGCATGCTGTATACCGGAGCTAATCAAAGTATTTTAGCATCACTTACACAATCACTTTTCACTCAATTCGCTATCGTTCTTGTTATCGTCATTATGGTATCAGTCATCCTTGTCTTGGTTTTCACCAGAAAAATCAACAAGCGGCTGAACGCTTTAAAAAGCGCCTTTGAAAGTGCCGGAAACGGAGATATGACAATAGAGGTGTCAGACAAAACCGGTGACGAGCTTTCAGAACTAAGCGTCTATTATAATAAGATGAGAATGAAGCTGAACGATACCATACAAACCGTACAACAATCAGCCCTTCAGCTTGCGTCAGCCTCTCAGCAGCTCTCAGCCGGAGCAGAGGAAACAAATCAAGCTTCAGAAAAAATCACAGAAGCTGTACAGCAGATTGCAAATGGAGCCCAAGATCAGATCACCCGAATTGAAAGTAGTGAAAGCTCATTAAAACAAGCTTCAGCAGACATCCGGGATATTTCTGCAAATACTGCCGCTATCGCTGACAAAGGGCAGCTCGCTCAATCAAAAGCAGACATTGGACAAAAGGAAATTGCAAATGTACAGGCGCAAATGGATGCGATTCACCAGTCAATTCAGAAAAGCGGAGAAATCATACACCAGTTAGACGGCCGCTCTAAACAAATTGAGCAAATTTTATCGGTCATCACCCAAATTGCCGATCAGACAAACCTGCTTGCGCTGAATGCAGCGATTGAAGCTGCCAGAGCCGGTGAACAAGGAAAAGGCTTTGCTGTTGTTGCTGATGAAGTACGGAAATTAGCGGAAGAGTCTCAACAGTCTGCGGGGCAGATTTCAAAACTGATCATAGAAATACAAAAGGATATGAACCGGTCTGCAAGATCTGTTGAGCATGTGAAAACAGAAGCTGCAGAAGGAGTCACCATGATCCAGCGCACCAGAGATGCATTTAAGGAAATTGCAGCTGCAACAGGTGAAATCAGCGCCGAGATTAGTGATTTATCAGCATCTGTAACAAACATTTCAGCCAGTGCACATCATATAAATGATTCCTTTGCAGCCAATACGGCCGACATTAAAGAATCTACTAAAAATACCCGGCAAGCGGCTGCATTAACAGAGGAGCAATTTGCTGCAATGGAGGAGATTACCGCAGCTTCTGAAACACTTTCTCAATTAGCTGAGGAGCTTACCGGTATCATAAGCCAATTTAAAATGATTAATCAAGCCGAAAACGGCTGATGACTTACTATCATTATTGTAAATTGGCAATCGTATTTTGCTGAAAACAAATATTTCGATCTGCTAAAATTACGATTTCTGCAATAAACTGAGCGTAAAACATAAAATTTAAACCTTTACACCAAATGCTTTCTGGATTACTCTTGTGTCAGTTTTAAAAGCGGGAGGTGAACATCACGACGGACATCATAAAAACGATACTTCTCGTCATCGTCATCATAGCAGCTGCAGCTGTCGGCCTGATAAAAGGAGACTTTTTTTCAACTGATCAAAAAACGTCTCAAACGAAAGAATATGATGAAACAATCGCCTTCCCATCTGACCGGTATCCCGAAACTGCCAAGCATATTAAGGATGCGATAAATGAGGGACACTCAGAGGTGTGCACTATTGACAGAGACGGAGCTGAGGAACGCCGCGAGCAATCATTAAAGGACGTACCTTCCAAAAAGGGGTATGACAGAGATGAATGGCCAATGGCCATGTGCAAAGAAGGCGGTGAGGGAGCTTCTGTAGAATACATTTCTCCCGCTGACAACCGCGGAGCAGGCTCTTGGGTCGGGCATCAGCTTACCGATTACCCAGACGGCACAAAGGTTTTATTCACAATTCAGTAAACAGTACATAGAGGAGGAACAGCACATTGATCAAATCATGGAAGCCGCAAGAACTTTCGATTTCATATCATCAATTTACTGTATTTCAAAAGGATTCTACACCTCCTGTAATGGATTGGACTGACGAAGCGATTGAAAAAGGATATGCTGCGGCAAACGGAGCCATTTCCTTTGAGGCACAGCGAAATACAAAGGCCTTTATTCTTTTGCGCCTGAACAGTTCAGAAACAGTAAACTCCTACGAAAAAAAAGTGACTGTTCCTTTTCATGTCACAGAAAACGGAATTCATATTGAAAGCATCATGTCTAAAAGACTGTCCTTTGATCTGCCTAAAGGAGACTATCAATTGACATGCTGGACTGTGCCGGCTGAAATGTCAGATTTGCACGCCGACACTTATATTATTGATGCTGTTTCTGTGTAATGAAAAACCCCTGAGAGAATAACTCTCAGGGACTCTTTATAAACTTTCTCCGTTCGTCTTGATGACATCTTGATACCAATAAAAGCTTTTTTTCTTCAAGCGTTTTAAATCGTATGTGCTTTCTTCATCACGATTGACATATACAAATCCGTATCTTTTTTGGTAGCCGTTCAGCCAGCTTAACAGATCAGTAAACGACCAGCTGCAATAGCCGATTAAATCGACACCGTCACTGATGGCTTGTCTGCATTGCTCAAGATGCGAACGCAAATAATCAATTCGATAATCATCCTGTACAGTGCCGTCCTCAACTTTATCAAATTCACCCAAACCGTTCTCTGTTATAAACACTGGAAGCTGATAGCGGCTTGTAATTCGGCGAAGACCGATACGCAGCCCAATTGGGTCAATTGTCCAATCCCAGTTGCTCGTTGTCAGATGCGGATTTTTTTTCGTTTTGAACACTCCGGGTATCCCCGTCTCCTGATTGGTTCCCTTTTGGCCTGTCGTATTCATTTTCCCTTCTGACACACCATCAAGCGGATTTCGTTCATAGGTGATCGTCTGATAATAATTGACACCTACAAAATCAGGCTTCCCTTTGGCGAGCAGGTCCATATCTCCTGCTTCAATTGTCGGCGCCCATCCCTGTTTTTCCAAGTAGCGGAATGGAATTTGCGGGTAGGTTCCCCAGCAATACATGTCAAGCCACCAATTGTTCATAAATTCTTCGGCGTTTTCAAATGCCAGTATATCCTCTGGATGGCTTGATAAAGGGTAAGCCGGAGAATAAGCAAAGCTAGGACCTATTTTGCCTTCAGGCACATATTCTCTAAATGATTCGATGGCTTTTGCATTAGCCAGAAACGCAATATGGTTTGCTTCGTAAAATCGTTTTCTGTCTTTCACTCCAGGCGGATGCATGGCTGTAATAAATCCGTGATTAAAATTGTAGTTCTGTTCATTTAACGTAACCCAATATTTCACCCTGTCTCCAAAACGTTTATAAAGAGTAATACAGTAGTGATTAAAATCCTCTATGATGTTTCTGGATTCAAACCCGCCGTATTCGTCCATAAGCGCTTGAGGCAAATCCCAGTGATATAAAGTCAGAACCGGCTCGATGTGATGAGAAAGCAATTCATCAATCAGACTATCGTAAAACGCTAGACCTGCTTCATTGATCTCTCCTTTTCCTTTTGGAAAAACCCGTGGCCAGCTGACGGAAAATCGATATGCTTTTAACCCCATCTCAGCCATCAGAGCGACATCTTCTTTAAATCGGTGATAATGGTCAACCGCAATGTCGCCATTGGTTCCTTTAAACGTTTTGCCCGGTATTTTCGTAAACACATCCCAAACAGAAGGGCCTTTGCCATCTTCATTCCAAGCGCCTTCAATCTGGTACGCTGCAGAAGCAGAGCCCCACAAAAAATGTTTCGGAAAAGATTCTGGATGCTGGTGGATCATAGTGTTTATCACTCCTGAATTATTGATAAACCTATCATAGGCTATGAAACGCGTTTCATATCAACTCGATGTTAGTCGCGGAACAGCTCAGCTAATATTGCCTACCTGTAAATAACGCAAAAGCACCCAATTCCAATTGGATGCTTACCATTTTAATGTCTTTTTTCAAATTTATGCGGATGAGGATGGTGCTTTGGAACAAAGCCGTTTTGTTTCATCATTTCAAAGTGTTTGTCCAAGTGATTTTTGATGTGTTCTCCTCTTTCTTTAGGCAGGATACCGTATTGTACATACTTTGAGATCACGTCTTTGCGCTTTTTAAGAATCTCTGCTTCCAGTTGTTCAATCTCTTTCTTTTGCTGATCTGTCAGTGTAACATTTGCGGGAGGCTGCTGCTGTTTTTCAGCGGCCTCAGCTGTACCGGTCAGAGAAATGACAGCCGCTGCAATGAACATTGTGATGATGTTGATGGTTATTCGTTTCATCCAGTTTATTCCTCCAATCCTATTTTTCATATGTTTTGCTGCCTTGTATTTTTTATGCATAAAAATAAAAAGAGCGAACCATTATTCGCTCTTTCTAATCTCTTCGTCAGCATTAAGTTCCTCTTCACCTGGTGTCGCATAAGTGACATATGTTCCCGCGATTAAATCATGCAGGGTCCGTTTGTCTTCTCGTACGGCAATCAGAATCAGGCTGGCGATCAAGCCGAGTCCGAAGGTTATACAGTAAACCAGGCCGGCTACAATAACCCGTAAAAACATTGTTAACAGACTGACCTGTGATCCGTCTTTTTTTACGATTCTGATTCCGCAGATCCTTTTTCCGATAAGGTAGCCGCGCCAAAACACCGGCAGCAAAATAGAGTACAGCAGTACAAACAGGCTGGTTTGTAAATATTCATTTGACTCCCCATTATGGTTTAAATGTTTCCATTTTCTTTCTCATCGAATATATCATATGCCTTAGGGGCATCAGCAAGACTTAATATTCTGAAGATCGTTTCATGCTTCTTGACCATTTCTTACGGTATTGGCATAGATGAATGACGGATCTGCTGCACCTTAACTTCACAAGCTCCTATCCATGCACGTCTGGCATTCATCCTTGGACAATTCCTTTTTTCATCACCTCTTCCCTTCATAGACGCTTTTAAACACCCACCCATGCCTTTTGTATACACAATTCGAACTTTTTGAAAACGCGATCAACATATTGCAACCCCTTATGTTCAATGCTATCTTTTTAGTTGATTAACAGATTGGGGGAAATATAGGTGAAATCATTCAAGCAATCCAAAGCCGTTATATTCAGTTTCACAATGGCTTTCTTTCTTATATTGGCAGCCTGTTCCGGCAAAAATGAAGCCGATTCCAAGGATACAGGCTGGGAGCAGATTAAGGATAAAGGGAAAATCGTAGTCGCTACATCAGGTACGCTCTATCCTACTTCTTATCACGATACTGACTCTGGCTCTGATAAGCTGACGGGCTATGAGGTTGAAGTTGTTCGTGAAGCGGCAAAACGCTTGGGGCTGAAGGTTGAGTTCAAGGAGATGGGCATTGACGGGATGCTGACAGCGGTGAACAGCGGACAGGTTGACGCAGCCGCGAATGACATCGATGTGACGAAGGACCGCGAGAAGAAGTTCGCATTTTCTACTCCATATAAATATTCATACGGCACGGCAATCGTCCGTAAAGACGATTTATCCGGGATTAAAACGCTTAAGGATTTAAAAGGGAAGAAAGCGGCTGGCGCGGCTACAACCGTCTACATGGAGGTCGCGAGAAAATACGGCGCCAAAGAAGTGATTTATGATAATGCGACGAATGAGCAATATTTAAAAGATGTTGCCAACGGACGCACTGACGTCATTTTAAACGACTATTACCTGCAGACACTTGCGCTCGCGGCATTCCCGGATCTCAACATTACAATTCATCCTGACATCAAGTACATGCCGAACAAACAGGCCCTTGTCATGAAAAAAAGCAATGCGGCACTTCAGAAAAAGATGAACGAAGCATTGAAAGAGATGAGCAAGGATGGCTCTTTGACTAAACTGTCGAAACAATTCTTCAATAAAGCAGATGTATCAAAAAAAATTGATGCCGACGTTCAGGACGTTGATTTGTAATCGGACGCCATGATCAATAGCATTCAATGGGAATATATTTTCAACACGAAGCTGGCTATTGAATCGTTCCCTTATGTCATAAAAGGCATTGGATATACACTGCTCATCTCTTTTGTAAGCATGTTTGCGGGAACTGTGATCGGCCTGTTCATATCACTCGCCAGAATGTCTAAGCTTGCTTTGTTAAGATGGCCGGCGAAGCTCTATATCTCATTTATGCGGGGCGTTCCGATTTTGGTGATTTTGTTTATCCTTTATTTCGGGTTTCCTTATATCGGCATTGAATTTTCCGCTGTCACGGCTGCTTTAATCGGCTTTAGCCTAAACAGCGCCGCCTACATTGCGGAAATTAACCGTTCAGCCATTTCATCCGTCGAAAAAGGACAGTGGGAAGCCGCATCCTCGCTGGGTCTTTCCTATTGGCAGACGATGAGGGGCATCATTTTGCCGCAATCGATACGTATTGCGCTGCCTCCGCTTGCCAATGTATTGCTCGACTTAATCAAGGCGTCATCTCTCGCTGCGATGATTACAGTGCCGGAATTGCTCCAGCATGCGAAAATCATCGGGGGCAGAGAGTTTGATTATATGACCATGTATATTCTGACCGCTCTCATTTATTGGGCCATCTGCTCCATTGCCGCGGTCTTTCAGAATATCCTTGAGAAAAAATACGCTCATTATGTTTAAACAAACGTTTCATTAAAAAAAGCCGTTCCCCATGGGACGGCTTTTTTTCTATTGATTCAGCTTCCATTTAAACGGGTCCTCAAACAGCGACCAGTCGGAATCAAATTCATACTCAGTCAACAGGCATTGATCAAGCTCTTTCGTGATCGTTTCTTCATCCAGGTCAGTTCCGATAAAAACTAGCTGCGTTAGGCGGTCGCCGAACTCCGGGTCCCACTCCTCCAGGATTTCCGGCTCCTGCTGTTTGACTTGCTCCTGCTCAAGCTTCGGCAGCGCCGCCACCCAATAAGATACAGGCTCAATCGTAACCGACGGACCTGCTTGCGACATCAGCAAAGCGAGGTTGTTATGAGATGCGCACCAGACGATTCCTTTGGCACGTACCACGTTCTTTGGCATTTGATCCAACCAACGGTAAAATCGTGTAGAATGAAACGGCAAACGTCTCTTATATACAAATGAAGAGATACCGTATTCTTCTGTTTCCGGGGTGTGTTCCGCATGGCCTGCCGTCAGCTCTTGAATCCAGCCGGCCGATCCGCTCGCTTCCTCGAAGTTAAATAACCCTGTATGCAAAATCTCCTGTGGTTTTACATTTCCTTTGACGGAACGAATGAACCTGGCTCTTGGCTGCAGTTTACGAAGAACGTTTTCAAGCTGTTCGAGCTCTTGCTCGCTGACCAAATCACATTTATTTAAGATCAGTACATCGCAAAACTCAATTTGATCGATCAAGAGGTCGGCGATTTCTCTTTCATCCTTTTCCCCCAATGCTTCTTTGCGGTCCAGAAGGCTTTCGCCTGACTGATAATCATGCCAAAAACGGTTGGCATCAACAACCGTCACCATCGTATCCAGCTGACAGAATTTTGTAAGATCGATTCCCATCTCTTCATCGATATAAGAGAAAGTCTGGGCCACCGGGATCGGTTCGCTGATTCCTGTCGATTCAATGACGATATAATCAAACCGTCCGTCTTTTGCCAGCTTCTCAACTTCAATTAATAAGTCTTCGCGAAGCGTGCAGCAAATGCAGCCGTTTGACATTTCCACAAGCTTTTCATCTGTTCTGGAAAGGCCCCCTTCCTGCTTAACCAAGCCCGCGTCAATGTTCACCTCGCTCATATCGTTTACGATAACCGCTATTTTCAAGCCTTCGCGATTTTGCAGAATGCTGTTCAGCAATGTTGTTTTTCCCGCACCTAGATAACCGCTCAGTACGGTAACCGGAATTTTTTTCATAATAATGCCTCCATTAAAATAGAATGATTACGATTTAAATTGTATACTTTGCCGTATGTACAATGGTGTAGAGCAGCTTTTCGCGCTCATTTCTCGCTGCCGCCCGATTTATAAATCAGTAAAGGCTCCAACCGCGTTTAGTCCTTTTCCCCATCGCAAATCCCTGCCCCTTGCCGACATTCGGAAAACCGCAGCTTGCATAAAGCAATTGCTCCACTTGCGTTGCTGAACCGATGGAGAGCGCAAATATCTAATCAGAATGCGGCTTGTGTATCGTCTCCAGTTTTCAAGAGACGCTTCATGGGGATCAATGACAGCAAGATCCTTAGCCTTTACGCTTTTCACAGATACAGACAATGATAAGCCATTTATCACAAAACGTAATTGTTACGATTTAAATTGTATGGTCTTTTTTCCTTTTTGTCAACGGTTTTCAATTCAGCTGATCACCACTTTTGTATGTTCAGGGATATTTTCATATACCCATTTCGCATCTGGAATGGTCAGCCTGATACATCCGTGAGATGCTTTCGTTCCTAGTTTTTCTGCTTCCGTTTTGATGACTTTTTGATCCTTAGTCATTGGCACACTATGAAATAAAAATTCACCGTGATTTTTCCATGATACCCAGTATTCTGCGCCTTCCTGGTATCCTTCGGAGAAAAACCATTCTCCCCGTTCAGGCTCTACATAAAAGGTGCCCTTTGGCGTAGCATCATCTTTTGTTTGATCAAGACCAGAAGAAATCATCATTGTATAGATGGTGTTGCTTCCTTCCTTGATGTAAGCCTTCTGCTCCTTCACATTCACATCAATCCAGACATGCTTCTGTTTAATATCCGGGTATTCTCCGCCCGAAGGCTTTGTCCAATCAATGCTTGTTTTTTCTGGTTTTCGGGCGGCCGTCATGTGCTCGTCCGTTTTCTTCGTATTTAAACTTGCGTGTTCTTCCGTATGATAAGAACACGCTGACAGCAGGCTGGCCGGCACAAGAACTGCAATAATGAATAATGAGCGTTTCATATTCTATCCACCTGTTTCGAAAAACGCAGCTTCGCGCAGGCATCGTGGAGATGGATCGATTCTTCATTGCGGCATTCAATCTCAAAGGCCGACACCCATTCAAGCTCAAACAAATCAGCAGCAATCAGCCGGACGAGATCCTCAACAAATCTCGGGTTTTCATAGGCCGTTTCTGTCACGGCTTTTTCATCAGGCCGCTTCAATACCGGATGCAGTCTCGCAGAAGCATTTGATTCTGCGGCGTGAAGCAAATCAGCTTTAACATCACTTGGCAGCGATGCGGCCGGGTGAATATCCGCCCAAATGCTGACCGTTCCCCTCTGATTATGGGCACTGTATTCGCTGATTTCCTTGGAGCAAGGGCACAGAGTCGTTACTTTTGCTGAGATGCCGGCACGCTGTTTAAACGGCTGATCTTTGCGATAGGTGACAGACATGAATATATCAGCATGCATCAAACCCGCTTTCTCAAGCTTCGGGCTTTTCCGTTCGAAAAACCACGGAAACCTCACTTCAACTGTGGCAGATGATGTGTCCATGTTTTCTGCAAGCTCTTTCGTAAATTGCTGAAGAGAGGAAAATGAGAGAATCCAGCCATTTTGATGATAGACTTGCAGCAGCTCTGTTAACCGGCTCATGTTAATCCCTTTCTGATTTCTCGGCAAATTACAAGTCATTGTAAAGTTCGCAGCCGTTGTTTGCTCGGCAGGCATCATGGCAGAAGTGATTGTGACTGGATGGGACACATTAGCGACACCTACATGCTGAATGTCAAAAAAATAATCCTTCCTGATATTTTGCAGGTCCTTCATTTTCTCTTTTTCCACTGGTTTCTCGCCTTTGATCGGACTGACCGATCCAAAGTATTGAAGACGCTCCGTTTTTTTCGGGAGCAGCGTATGTTGATTCATTCAGAAAACTCCTCTCGCTAACAAATCGTAATAATTACTATTTATTTTGATCTTTTCACTGTTGAAAATCAAGAGAAAATAAAAAAGACACGCACAAACGCGTGTCCGTCAAAATCCTAAACATCCGCCGGGCTGCTTTCCGCGCTCCAGCTTTTCCGCCAGTAATAGCCTGCGGCAAGCACAAGTGCAAACGCCAGCAGCGCGATACAGGAAAACGTGATAAAACCGATAGCATATGTGCCTGTCATCTGTTTGAGAGATCCTAAGATGTTCGGCAGGAAAAACCCTCCGATTCCTCCGGCCGCACCGACGATTCCCGTCACCATGCCAATTTCTTTGCGAAAACGCTGCGGCACGAGCTGGAATACTGCGCCGTTTCCCATTCCGAGCCCCATCATTCCGACAAACAATAGAACAATAACCATTGAAAGAGATGGCAGGCTGCTGACTCCGGCCATACACAGTGCCACGATGACAAACAATACAGAAAGAACTTTCGTGCCGCCGACACGATCCGAAATCAAGCCCCCGACAGGCCGGAAAAAGCTCCCCGCCGCCACACATAATGTAACGAAGTCCCCTGCGTGAATTTTTGACAGCTGGTATTGATCAACAAAGAAAATAGATAAAAAGCTTGAGAGCCCGACAAATCCGCCAAATGTGACGCTGTACAGCAGGCAGAAAAACCATGTTTCCTTTTGCCCGAACACATGCAGATAGCTTTTGAGCGGCTGCGGAGCCGGCTGTGCAGGAGAATCCTTTGCCATGGATACAAAAAGAATAAAGACGATCAATAATGGAATTAGCGCAATTCCCATGACAATGTGCCAGCCGAACTGCTCTGCCAGACGAGGGCCAAACAGGGTTGCAAACAACGTGCCGCTGTTCCCCGCTCCGGCAATCCCCATCGCAAGTCCCTGCAAATGAGGCGGATACCAGCGGCTGGCCATAGGCAGCGCTACAGCAAAGCTTGCCCCCGCCACGCCAAGCAGAATCCCGATGGCATACAGCTCAGTCAGGGAACGGCCGCCGAATGTCCCCCAAAGCAGCGGAATCATCGTCACCAGCATCCCGATCACTGCCGTTTTTTTCGGTCCGATTCTGTCCGTTAAAATACCAAGAATGATACGAAACACAGATCCAGATAAAATCGGCACAGCTACGACAAGCCCTTTCTCAAAAGGAGACAGGCCAAAATCCTGAGAAATATAAACACCCAGCGCCCCAAGCATAACCCATATCATAAAACTGACATCAAAGTATAAAAAGGAACAGAGCAAAGTGAGTGGATGACCGCTAGTTTTCAGTTCCGACAGCTTCATAAGATTCCCCTTTCTAGACCCTCATTATTTTACATTTTCTGAATCAAGGATATAGGACCATTATTTTCTGGAAAAGACATGTGTAAGTTTTTGTGACACGTTTAATGCGTTAACAATGCATTGTGACATAATTTTTAATAGGAGAAAACTTACGAGCTTCGCCAAAGGAGGTCTGATACATGAAGAAACAAAGATTAGTGTTAGCGGGAAACGGCATGGCCGGAATCCGCTGTATTGAAGAAGTATTAAAGCTGAATCGCCACATGTTTGAGATTGTCATTTTCGGAAGCGAGCCGCATCCCAATTACAATCGCATTCTCTTATCCTCTGTATTGCAGGGTGAAGCGTCACTCGATGATATTACACTGAACAGCAAGGATTGGTACGACAAGCACGGGATCACGCTTTACACAGGCGAAACGGTTATTCAGATTGATACAGATCAGCAGCAGGTCATCACAGATCGGAAACGCACTCTGTCGTATGACAAATTAATAGTGGCAACAGGCTCCTCCCCTCATATTCTCCCTATCCCCGGGGCAGACAAAAAAGGTGTCTATGGATTTCGGACAATAGAAGACTGCCAAGCGCTGATGAACATGGCCCAGCACTTTCAAAAGGCTGCGGTAATCGGAGCCGGCTTATTAGGACTGGAAGCTGCAGTAGGTTTACAGCATCTCGGTATGGATGTCAGCGTCATTCACCACTCCGCCGGCATTATGCAAAAACAGCTCGATCAAACAGCGGCGCGGCTGCTGCAAACAGAGCTGGAACAAAAAGGCCTAACCTTTCTTTTGGAGAAAGACACCGTCTCCATTTCCGGCACCACGAAGGCAGACCGAATCCATTTTAAAGATGGCTCTTCGATAAAAGCAGACTTGATTGTGATGGCGGCCGGCGTCAGACCGAATATTGAATTGGCTGTATCCGCTGGAATCCAAGTGAACCGCGGGATCATCGTGAATGACTTCATGCAGACAAGCGAACCGAATATCTACGCCGTTGGTGAATGCGCTGAGCATAACGGAACGGTGTACGGATTGGTGGCACCGCTTTATGAGCAGGGAAGAGCTCTCGCCAGTCATATTTGCGGCGTTCCATGTGAGGAATATCAAGGCTCAGCACCATCTGCGGCGTTAAAAATAGCTGGAATCGATGTGTGGTCAGCAGGAAAGATCCAAGAGGATGAACGCACGACGAGCATCAAAATCTACGACGAACAAGCAGGAGTTTATAAAAAAGCGCTTTTTGTAGATGAAAAACTGGCCGGCGTTATTTTATTCGGAGACACCCGTGACAAGCAGCGGCTTCTCGACAGCCTCCTTAAACAACGAGACATCTCCATTGTCAAAAAGCAGATCATCGAACCGGAGACAAGCGGCCCTTTATTTGAATCCATGCCTTCCAGTGAAACGATTTGCCAATGCAACTCAGTGACGAAAGGCGCGATTGAAGAAGCGGTGCACACGAATAGCTTAACAACTGTTGAGGAAGTCAAGCACTGCACCAAAGCCACTGGGTCCTGCGGAGGATGCAAACCGCTCGTTGAAGACCTTTTGAGGCACATGACCAACAGCGAATATACGAAGCCCGCCGGCACACCTTCGTTTTGCAGCTGTACTGATTTTACAGAAGACGACATCATCGCTGAGCTTCAGCGCAGGCCATTCACTAATCCGGCAGAAGTGATGAACCAGCTTGACTGGAAAACAAAAAACGGATGCAGTACTTGTGTTCCTGCGATTCAATACTATCTGGAAATGCTGTACCCTGGGTTTGTCCAGCCTGAGCCAGCCACTGAAGAGACATGCATCCTGATTCCGCAAATGTACGGCGGGCGGACAAACGCGGAGCAGCTAAGAACCATCGCCAACATCATTGAGGCATACAGCATTCCCGACGTATCCATCACTCACGGCCAAAGGCTGAAGCTTTCCGGGATCAAGCCTGCGGATCTCCCGAACATAAAAAAAGACCTGAAGATGCCCGTTTACACTAATGAACACCGACACGCGCTGCAAAGCATCAAAGCATGTACATGCGGGCAAAATCGATCGATTCAGCAGCTGGCAGCCCAAATCGAAAGACAACTTGAGATGCTTCCCTTACCCGCTCCCATTTCTATCAGCTTATCATGTGAAACAGACTGCACCGATGCCGCCCTGCAAGATGTCGGCGCAATTCGGACACAAGCTGGCTGGGACATTCACATCGGCTGCGTCCGGGGAACTCATGCCCGTTCAGGAGCTTTGTTTTGCGTGACTGAGAACGAAGACAGCACTGCCAGCATGATCAAAGGACTGATTCAGTATTATCGGGAAACGGCTCATTACTTAGAAGGTGTTCATCAGTGGATAGACCGTCTCGGGATCGTTCATATCAGAGAAGTGCTATTCGAAGAAGACCTAAGGGCACAGCTGCTGGAAAGCCTCCAAACAGATCTGTCACTGATTCAAAACCCGACTGTAGAGATGGGCGCATATAAGAAAGGATGAGGCATTTTGACTGAACGACTGCTTAGATATTTCCGTGATAAACAGCAAGACGTCCAATCAGAAAAAACATATGACACTCAATGCCCGTTTTGCAGCATGCAGTGCAAAATGCAGCTCGTGGAACAAACCATCGTCACGCGCAAAAAGTACACTGCGATCGGGATTAATAATCCTACAACACAGGGGCGGCTATGCATGAAGGGCATGAATGCTCACCAGCATGCCTTGAACTCCTCTCGCATCACCCGCCCTCTGCTGAAGAAAAACGGCGAGTTTATGCCTGTTTCCTGGGAAGAAGCACTGAATCATATCAAAGACCAAGTGACAATGATCCAAACTGAACACGGACATGACGCCATGGCGGTATACGGAAGCGCCTCGATTACAAATGAAGAGGCGTATTTGTTAGGGAAATTCGCACGGGTGGGCTTACAGACAAAATACATCGACTACAACGGGAGGCTTTGTATGTCCGCCGCAGCAACCGCAGCCAACCAAACATTCGGCGCAGACAGAGGCTTAACGAATCCCTTATCAGACATTCCCCACACCCGTGTGATCATTCTGGCCGGCACAAATATCGCGGAGTGTCAGCCTACGATTATGCCGTATTTTGAAAAAGCGAAAGAAAACGGAGCTTACATCATTGCCATTGATCCGCGTGAAACAGCTACAACAAAAATCGCCGATCTTCATTTAAAAATCAAACCCGGCACAGACGCCGCCCTTGCCAACGGTCTCGTCAAAATCATCATTGATGAACAGCTTATAAACGAGGATTTCATTCAATCACGAACAAATGGATTCGAAGAGCTGAAGCAGCTTACTGACTCGTTGGACCTGAATGACATCGCCGAACAGACGAGTGTCCCGCTGGCGGATATAAGAAAAGCGGCTGTAAAGTTTGCCAAGGAAACGTCCGCCATGCTGTTTACAGCCCGCGGGATTGAACAGCAAACCGATGGAACAGCGGCTGTGAAAGGCTTCTTAAACATGGTGCTGATCACAGGAAAAATCGGCAAGCCTTACTCAGGTTACGGGGCGATCACCGGACAAGGCAACGTGCAAGGTGCAAGAGAGCATGGCCAAAAAGCCGATCAGCTTCCGGGCTATCGATCTATTGAAAACGAACAACACCGGGCACATGTTGCGAAAGTGTGGGGAATCCATCAGGATGATCTGCCGCGAAAAGGTGTCTCAGCCTATGAAATGATGGAAAAAATCAATGACGGCGACATTAAAGGATTGTTCCTCATGTGCTCCAATCCTGCTGTCTCCAGTCCAAATGCGAATCTCGTGAAAAAGGCTTTACGTAAACTGACATTCTTTGTTGCAATCGATTTGTTTATTTCTGAGACTGCGAAATACGCAGATGTGATTTTACCCGCCTCCTCTTACTTAGAAGATGAAGGCACCATGACAAATGTAGAAGGACGCGTGACATTAAGAGAAGCAAGCCGGCCATGTCCCGGCGAAGCAAAGCATGATTGGCAGATCATTTGTGATCTCGCATCCGCTCTCGGCAAGGGCCGCTACTTTTCTTATACGTCAGCGGAGGATATTTTTAATGAATTGAGAGAAGCAAGCCGAGGCGGGATTGCCGATTATTCAGGCATCTCATATGAGAGGCTAAGACGTGAAGGCGGCATTCATTGGCCGTGTCCGGAATCTGATCATCCCGGAACCAGTCGCTTGTTTACAGAATCATTTGCTCATCCGGATCAAAAAGCGGCATTAAGTGTGATTCCAAACGAACCACCTGTTCCAAAGGAGAAGCCAACAGCCGATTATCCGCTTTATTTAACGACAGGCCGCGTCATGTCTCACTACTTAACAGGCGTCCAAACAAGAAAAAGCGCCGCCCTTGCCGCGAGACATTTTGAATCGTTTATGGAAATCCATCCGCAAACAGCAGCGACCTACAATATCGAGGACCGTGTGCTGGTAAAAATAGAATCGCCGCGGGGAAGCATCACCGTCCGCAGCAAATTATCAGAACAAATCAGAAAAGATACTGTTTTTGTTCCCATTCATTGGGCAGACGCTCAAAATGTGAATGATTTAATCGGAGAAGCCTTAGATCCAGCCTGTAAAATGCCCGGTTTTAAGGTATGCGCCGTCCAAATCAGACCTATTTAAATTTTTCATAAAATTTTTAGAACTTTTCGTATATTTTGTTACATTTTATAACATGTATCTTAAATATTCCTTTTTGCTGTGCTACGCTGGAAAAAACATTGATAAGGAGCGGATCATCTGATGGGAAAAAAACAGCTAGTTCTTGTTGGTAATGGAATGGCCGGGGTAAGGGCCATTGAAGAGATACTGAGTATTGCTAAAGACGAGTTTCAGATCACAATTTTCGGTGCCGAACCGCATCCCAATTACAACCGAATCCTTTTGTCAAAAGTGCTTCAAGGCGATACAGATATTAAAGATATTACGTTAAACGATTGGGACTGGTACGAAGAAAACAACATTCAATTGTATACAAATGAAACAGTCATCAAAGTGGACACGGAAAACAAAACAGTCATCACAGATGCAGACAGAATCCAGCCTTACGATGAATTGATCCTGGCGACAGGCTCGGTCCCTGTTATCCTTCCGATTCCGGGCGCAGACAAAAAAGGCGTCACAGCTTTCCGGGACATAAAAGATACAGACACAATGCTCGCCGCGTCAAAACAATATAAAAAAGCTGCCGTCATCGGCGGAGGACTTCTTGGTTTGGAAGCAGCTCGCGGACTGCTGAATCTTGGCATGGATGTGTCCGTCATCCACCTTGCCCCATTCCTGATGGAGCGCCAGCTTGATGCAACGGCAGGACGCCTGCTGCAAAACGAGTTAGAAAAACAAGGTATGACCTTTTTACTTGAAAAGCAAACAGAAGAAATTGTCGGTGACGACCGTGTCGAAGGCCTCCGATTCAAGGATGGCACAAGCATTGAAGCTGATTTAGTCGTCATGGCTGTCGGCATCCGCCCAAATACAACGCTCGGGGCCGAGAGCGGCATTCCGGTTAACCGCGGCATCATCGTCAACGATTATATGCAGACTGAAATCCCGCACATTTACGCGGTCGGCGAATGTGCCGAGCACCGAGGAATCGCCTACGGGCTTGTGGCGCCGCTGTATGAACAGGCAAAAGTGCTGGCAAAGCATATGTGCGGCATCGAAACAAAACCGTATGAGGGCTCCGTTCTCTCCACACAGTTAAAGGTATCAGGCGTCGAGGTCTTCTCTGCCGGTGACTTTAACGAATCAGAGGAGAAAAAAGCGATTAAAGTCTTCGATGAGCAGGACGGCATCTATAAAAAAATAGTCCTGAGAGGCAATCAAATTGTCGGTGCTGTTTTATTCGGCGACAGCAGCGAAGGCAATCGCCTGTTTTCTATGATTCAAAAAGAAGCCGATATCTCTGAAACCTCTAAAATATCAATCTTACAGCCCCTCAGCCAGGAAGCAGGCACAAGCATAACCGCAGCGATGAGCGACGATGAAATCATCTGCGGCTGTAACGGCGTGTCAAAAGGTGCGATTATTCAAGCCATACAGGAAAAGGGCTGCTCGTCAACGGACGAAATCAAAGCATGCACCGGCGCATCCCGCTCATGCGGAGGCTGTAAGCCGCTCGTAGAAGAAATCCTCCAGCATACGCTCGGATCAGACTTTGATGCGTCAGCGCAAAAAGAAGCCATTTGCGGCTGCACCACATTGTCGAGAGATGAAGTCGTAGAAGAAATCAAAGCCAAAGGGCTGTCACATACAAGAGAAGTCATGAATGTGCTCGGCTGGAAAACGCCAGAAGGCTGTTCTAAATGCCGACCCGCTCTGAACTACTACTTAGGCATGATCAATCCAACCAAATACGAGGATGACCGGACATCCCGCTTTGTTAATGAACGAATGCACGCCAATATTCAAAAAGACGGAACATACTCAGTCGTTCCTCGGATCTACGGCGGCGTGACCAACTCCACAGATTTGCGCAAGATCGCCGATGTCGTTGACAAATATGAGATCCCGCTCGTGAAAATGACAGGCGGCCAGCGAATTGATCTTATCGGCGTGAAAAAAGAAGACCTTCCGAAGGTATGGGAAGATCTTGATATGCCATCGGGCTACGCGTACGGAAAAACGCTCCGCACAGTGAAAACATGTGTAGGCGAGCAATTCTGCCGCTTCGGCACACAAGACTCCATGGCACTGGGCATTGCGCTTGAGAAAAAATTCGAAGGGCTGAACACGCCTCACAAAGTCAAAATGGCCGTGTCTGCCTGCCCGCGAAACTGTGCGGAATCCGGCATTAAGGACCTTGGCGTTGTCGGCATCGACGGAGGCTGGGAGCTTTATGTCGGCGGAAACGGCGGAACCCATTTGCGTGCCGGCGATTTGCTGATGAAGGTGAAAACAAATGAAGAAGTCTTAGAATACGCGGGCGCTTACCTGCAATATTACAGGGAAACCGCAAACTATCTGGAGCGTACGTCCGCATGGCTTGAGCGCGTCGGTTTATCCCATGTCCAATCCGTGTTAAACGATCCGGAAAAGCGGCAGGAGCTGAACGACCGAATGAATGAAACACTCTCTGTCCACAAGGATCCGTGGAAAGACTTTTTAGAGGATAAACAAACCTCTAAAGAATTATTTGAAAATGTCGTGACCACATCATAATGACAAAAACTATCATTGAGGAGGAATGGACATGGTAAACAAAGACGTAACAAAAGTATGTATCGGAAAAATTGAAGAATTGCCTGAACAATTAGGCAAAACAGTGTATATTGAAGATAAGGAGCTCGCGGTTTTCAAGCTTTCAGACGGAAGCATCCGCGCCATCGAAAACCGCTGTCCGCATAAAGGCGGCGTCCTGGCAGAAGGCATCGTCAGCGGTGAATATGTTTTCTGCCCGATGCATGACTGGAAAATTTCCTTAAAAGATGGAATCGTCCAAGAACCTGACCACGGATGCGTCAAAACATATGAAACGCTGATCGAAGGAGAACATGTTTATCTCGTATATTGATCAAAAGACCGGATCACTTTTCTAGTGGTCCTTCATTTTTTACAGTGACGGAAGGATGACATGATCATGAAGAACGGAATCGTATATTTCGTGGGAGCCGGACCCGGCGACCCAGGCCTGCTCACCATCAAAGGAAAACAGGCGCTCGAGGAAGCAGATGTGATTTTATATGACCGGCTCGCCAACCCGAAGCTGCTCGAATTTGCATCACCGGACTGCCAGTTTATTTATTGCGGAAAACTGCCAAACCGCCATTTTATGAAACAAAAAGAAATTAACGCCCTGCTGGTTGAAAAAGCATTAAATGGGTTAACCGTCGTTCGCTTGAAGGGCGGAGATCCGAGCGTATTCGGCAGAGTCGGCGAGGAAGCAGATGCTCTTCATGAGCACGGCATTCGCTATGAAATGGTGCCGGGAATCACCTCTGGAATTGCAGCGCCGCTATATGCGGGCATCCCCGTCACGCATCGGGATTTCGCATCGTCTTTTGCCATGATTACAGCGCATGATAAATCATTAAAAGGCACGCCGAACCTTGACTGGGAAGGGCTTGCACGAAGCGTACAAACCCTTGTTTTTTACATGGGTGTCAAGAACTTGTCTTATATTTGCCAGCAGCTTATTTCATACGGGAAATCGCCTTCTGTCCCTGTCATTGTCATCCAATGGGGAACGTGGGGCCGCCAGCGGAGTGTGAAAGGAACACTTGAGAACATTCAGCAAAAAGTGCAGGAACACCAGATTACAAACCCTGCGATTATCGTCATCGGAGACATCGTCAACTTTCAAACACACGGCTGGTTTGAAAGCAAACCGCTCATCGGACGGCATTTGATGGTTGTGACTCATGGCGAAGATGAAGACCCGCTTGCAGACAAGCTGCGCGATTCCGGCGCCGATGTCATCGAGTGGCCGAAATGGCGGACCGAAAACATGCCAGTCAATGAAGACATTCTTCGAAAGATTGGCACCTTTGAAGACGTTTTTTTCACATCGCGCCGAGCGGTTTGTGAATTTTTCAGAGCACTGGCTTCTCAGAAAATCGACATCCGCCAGCTGACAGCCAAACTGAGTGCAGCATCTGAGCAAGCAAAGACAGAGCTTGAGAAACGGGGCTTTCTTGTCACCGCCATTCAACCTGATTCAGAGAAACGTCTTGTTGTCGGGAGCCGCCATGCAGTGGAATTCATGCAAAAGCATGAATCCTGTTCGTTTTATATCACTCATGAAAACGTCATAGATGACCGGTTCACCCACATGATTCAGCGTACCATCAGTGAATCCCCGCTGCACATGGTCATTTGCCCGAACAAGCTGTCCGTTCAGCAATTGATCAATGGTGGCGAACAAATTGGCATTTCGCCGGAATTGTCAGCAAGCCGGCCCCCTATCGTCTGTATAGGCGATGACTCAGCTGCCGAAGCTTATGGATTCACAGCTGTACAAGAACAGGATGAATTGCTAGCTTTCATTCAGAATCAACAGACGCAGAAAAAGCTCCTTCACAGCTGATGGCTGGCAGCCCTTTCCCCCAAGGGCTGTTTTATTTATGTACCAATTTTTTATGATGGGTGGAATACATCGCCATATTCTCGGCCTTAGGGTCCAGATAAGCCTTGGCACTGTTGACCGCTGTCGGGCCTTCGGTAAAGCCGCCGGCAATCAATCTCAGCTTGCTTTCATAAAAAGCCGCGTCACCCGCTACAAACACGCCCGGAAGATTCGTCCGCATATGTCTGTCAGCTTTCACCCTGCCTTCTTCAATCTCCAGCCCCCACTCCATCATCGGCCCTAGATCAATTTTGAAGCCATGATTAATGATCAGCTCATCAATTTCTATGTCTTTCCTCTGGCCAGACTCAGTATGACAAACGGTCACGCTTTTGATGCCCTCTTCATCTCCGTTCAAATGCTCCAGCCGATAAGGCGTAAGCACCCGCACCGATGATTGCTTCATTTTCGTCACGCTGCTTTCCATTCCGCCGAATTCCTCACGCCGATGAACGACAGTCACAGACGCCGCAATCGGTTCAAGCTCATTAGCCCAATCGACCGCAGTATCTCCGCCGCCTGATATCACCACGCGTTTCCCTTTAAACGCATCGAGCTTCTCCACTCCATAATGAAGATTTTTGCCCGCATATCGGGCCGCATCCTCGCTGTCAAACTCATTGACCTCAAGTGTACCCATGCCGCAAGCCAAAATCACAGTTCTTGTATAGTGCTTTTCCCCTTCAGAACCCGTCAGTACAATGGTGCCGTCATTCAGGCGTTCAAACCCGGTCACACGCTGATTCAATACGATATCAGGATCAAATGTTGCCGCCTGCTCCTTCAGCTGCTCGATCAGCTGCTTTCCCGCAATCCCCGGTATGCCGCCGATATCGCGAATGATTTTCTCAGGAAAGAATAAAGACACCTTCCCTCCGAGCTTCGGCAAAAATTCGATTACCTTTGTTTTCAGCTCCCGCATCCCGCAGTAAAAAGCAGTAAACAGCCCAATCGGCCCGCCCCCTATTATCGTAACGTCATATACCTCTTGATTCTCAGCCATCCGTCCTGCCTCCCGTTCACATCTATATCAAAGTTTTAATTGAGAATGAATATCAATACAAAGTATATCATATTTCAAGGGCCTGTGTTTATTCATTTCTTCACCTTGTGATCAATTGCTGAAAACTCTATAATAGGACAAATGGGAGTAACAGATGAAAAGACAAGTCGAAACGATCACCTTTGATGGCAGTACACTAGAATATTCTGTGACAGGCAAGGGAACTCCGATCCTTGTCATGCATGGCGGGCATTCAAATTGTTACGAGGAATTCGGATACACAGCGTTGATTGAGCAAGGGTATTCCATCATTACGCCTTCAAGGCCCGGCTATGGACGAACGTCAAAAGAAATTGGAAAAAGTCTTGCCAACGCCTGCCGTTTCTATGTGAAATTATTAGATCATTTACAAATCAACAGTGTCCATGTGATCGCCATCTCAGCAGGAGGGCCGAGCGGCATATGCTTTGCCTCACATTATCCGGAAAGAGTAAATACATTGACCCTGCAATCCGCAGTCACCAAAGAGTGGCTCACCCCAAAAGACACTGAATATAAATTGGGGAGAATTCTCTTCCGCCCGCCGGTGGAAAAGTGGATATGGAAGCTGATTTCTTCTTTGAATAACGCTTTCCCGCGTTTGATGTTTCGAGCTATGAGCCCCCAATTCAGCACGCTTCCGTTTCAGCGAATCAAGTCCTTGATGGATGAAAAAGACATGGAAGCATTTCGGAAAATGAACAGCCGGCAACGCTCGGGTGAAGGATTTCTGATTGACTTGTCACAAACCGCCGCTGTCTCTTTAAAAGACCTGCAAGCCATCATATGTCCCGTGCTGATTATGCAAAGTGTTTATGATGGATTGGTTGACTTGTCACATGCACATCATGCAAAAGAGCACATTCGTGGCGCTGCTCTCTGTTTGCTTCACTCATGGGGACACCTGATTTGGCTCGGAAAAGAAGCTGCAGAAACAGACAGTATCCTACTCAGCTTTTTGGAATCCTAACCAAAGTGAAACGATCCTTTCCCCTCCTCCGTCAAACAAGCAGTGCCTTTTTTTCTGGTATCATAAGAAAGGCAGCTTAACATGAGCGGAGGTTTTATTGTGACAGCACAATCATCTTTTCTTCAGCTGAATTCTATTTTTATCAGCATTTTAATAGAAGCCATTCCGTTTATTCTGATTGGCGTCATACTTTCCGGAATCATTCAAATGTTTGTTTCTGAAGAAATGATTGCAAGAATCATGCCGAAAAACCGTTTTCTCGCCGTTTTATTCGGTGCGCTGGCCGGCGTTTTATTTCCCGCCTGCGAATGCGGCATCATCCCGATTACGAGGCGGCTTCTGTTAAAGGGAGTTCCTCTGCATGCGGGGGTTGCTTTCATGCTGACCGCGCCTATCATTAATCCTATCGTTTTATTTTCTACTTATATTGCGTTCGGGAATAGATGGAGCGTTGTCTTTTACAGAGGCGGACTGGCTCTCGCCGTTTCGCTGATCATCGGGGTCATCTTATCCTATCAATTTAAGGATAACCAGCTTTTAAAGCCTGATGAACCCGGGCACCACCATCATCATCACGGCACCTTGCTCCAAAAACTGGGCGGGACCTTGCGGCATGCCATTGATGAATTTTTCTCCGTGGGGAAATATTTAATCATCGGCGCCTTTATCGCAGCCGTTATGCAGACGTATGTCAAAACATCCACTCTGCTTGCGATCGGGCAGAATGATGTATCCTCTTCCCTCGTGATGATGGGTCTGGCGTTTGTCCTGTCGCTTTGTTCAGAAGTTGATGCGTTCATCGCGTCTTCCTTCAGCAGCACATTTTCATTAGGATCGTTAATCGCCTTTCTCGTCTTTGGCGCAATGGTGGATATTAAGAATCTATTGATGATGCTTGCGGCCTTCAAAAAACGATTTGTTTTCCTGCTGATTACATACATTGTCGTGATTGTTTTAGCGGGATCACTACTGGTAAAGGGGTGATTGGATGTTTCGTCTATTGGTGCTGATGGGATTTACGTTTTTCTTTTATCATCTGCATGCCTCAGGAAATCTAACAAAATATATCAATATGAAATATGCCTATCTTTCCTTTATTGCGATTTTCCTGCTGGCCATTCTGACCGCCGTCCAAGCATATCTATTTATCAAGTCGCCTGAAAAAAGCGGGCATCACCATGACCATGATTGCGGGTGCGGCCATGATCACGAGCATGACCATGAACAAAACAAGCCATTTTATCAGCGTTATTTGATTTATGTTGTTTTTCTTTTTCCTTTGGTGTCAGGCATCTTCTTCCCGATTGCAACGCTTGACTCATCCATAGTCAAAACAAAAGGGTTCTCGTTTAAGGCGATGGAGAGCGGAGATCACTACTCCCAAACTCAGTATTTGCGGCCTGATGCCAGCCTTTATTACGCGCAAGACAGCTATGACAAACAAATGAAACAGCTGTTTAATAAGTATTCCAGCAAAAAAGAGATTTCTCTGACCGATGACGATTTCCTAAAAGGAATGGAAACCATCTATAACTATCCGGGTGAATTTCTCGGACGGACGATAGAATTTCATGGATTTGCTTACAAAGGAAACGCAATTAACAAAAATCAGTTGTTCGTATTAAGGTTTGGCATCATTCACTGTATCGCTGATTCCGGCGTGTACGGGATGCTTGTGGAATTTCCGAAGGACATGGACATCAAGGATGATGAATGGATTCACATTAAGGGCACTCTGGCCTCAGAATATTACCAGCCATTCAAGTCAACTCTCCCTGTCGTCAAAGTAACTGACTGGAATACCATTAAAAAACCTGATGATCCGTATGTTTACAGAGGATTTTAAGTGAAGACGAAACCAGTACAAGTACTGGTTTCTTTTTTATTTCTTTTTCATCAGCATCAAATCGAGATAGAGCTGGCACCGCGTTCTGAAATCGCTTAAATCGATCGACGTCATCTCAGTAATTTGTTTGATGCGGTAATTCAATGTATTTTGGTGAATAAACAGCTGTTCTGCCGCTGGTTTTGTTTTGCAGTTGTTGAGGAGATAGATTTCCAAGGTTTTGAGCAGCTCAGTGCTGCTTTCTTCGTCTTTCGCTTTTAATAAAGCTAAATCTTTATTCTCGTATTCTAAAAATTCATTTTTCTGTTCGATGCTTTCTAAATAACGGTAAATGCCGAGTTTGGCATATTCATATGGAATGTTTTCCTGATTGCCGGTGATTTCTGCGGCTTTGATGACTTCAAGTGCTTCTGTGTAGCTCTTGCCAAGTTTTAATAGGTGATTATATTCGTTTCCGATACCGATATAAATAGGGGTAGGTATTTTTTGAAAGTGAAAATGTGTTAACAGCTTGTTAATAAACTCAGAAGCTGCTGAGGAGACGGAGCTTTTTTGGGAAAAACTCGCTACGACGATGACAATGTTTGATTCGATCGTTAAGACATGACTGACCTTATCCCGTAAATTCAGGTACGACCTGATATTTTCCTTTAAATCCTCAACCGCTTCCCCATCCCCATTTGCGGCGTGCAGGATCACAACTGAAAACATGGAAGGCAGCACGGTGTTGATCCTTTCAGCTTCCCGTCTGAGTTCCTTCTCAGAGGTAAATTGCTGATAGATCGCCCGTTTGATGAGATCCTCTGCTTTTTCTTCCTTTTCCTGTTTCAATTTATTCGTTTTATAAATGATTTTCCCGACATGGAAGGAGGTCTCGTACAAAAAGTCGAGCTCTTCATCCGTCAGATTTTGGTCCAGCTCCTGAATCCAGATGTAGCCCATGACTTCCCCTTTGTGCTTTGCACTCACGACCACCCTCTGGTTTAACCCAATGCTTTCAATTTTATTGACGCGAAACGGCTCAGGCTCTGTTTTTAATTTTTCAATAATACCGTCCTTCAGAAACCTCTCAAAAATCTGGACCGGACACTTTTTCGAAAAAATAGTCTGCTGGTTGGCAGAATCAAAATGGTTAATATAGTAAGAATTATAGGCTAATAAAAAGAAATCCGCGCTTTCCAGTATCACTGGCTTTTGCAGTTCATAGCTAATAAAATCAATCAGCTTATCAACATCTGAAAATGAAAAAACTCTCTCTAAAAGCTCTTCCATACCTTTTTCTCCTATACTTTTTTTACTTTAATCATATCCATACGGGGTCTTTTTGTATAGAAAAAAATACGTTTGTTTCCAAAAGAAAAAAATGGCCGCTTAAAAGGAGAAAAGAGGAAAAAGGGACAGCCCCTTCCTCCTCCTTTCGATCTTTATTGCGACATTGTATCTTGGTAGTCGTTGAACTGGTCTGTGACAGCTTGTGACGGAGCCTGCGTCAATATGCTGACAAAAAAGACAGATAATAGACTCGCAGCAAAACCAGGTATCATTTCATACAGAAAGTCCGAAAGACCGGCATTCGCCCAAATGATTACAGTCGCTGCTCCCACAATCATGCCGGCGAGTGCCCCCCATTTGGTCATTCGTTTCCAAAACAGACTGAGCAGTACAACTGGCCCGAATGATGCACCGAAGCCCGCCCACGCGTAGCTGACCAATCCAAGGATGGTGTTATTTTTCTCCCAAGCCAGAACCAACGCGACAATTGAAACAGCCAGAACAGCCAGTCGGCCTAAAAACACCAGTTCTTTATCTGAAGCTGAGCGTCTGAACATCGACTTATACAAATCTTCTACCAGAGAGCTTGATGTCACAAGCAGCTGGGAAGAAATTGTACTCATAATCGCGGCCAAAATCGCTGAAATCAGAAAACCCGTGATAATCGGATGGAACAAGATATTCCCTAATTGAATAAAAATCGTCTCTGGGTCCTTCAGTGTCATGCCGCGCTGATGGTAATAAGCGATTCCGCCCAAACCGGTCAGCACTGCGCCTACTGCAGACAAAATCATCCAGCCCATCCCAATTCTGCGCGCTCTTTTGATCTCTTTGACAGACGTTATCGCCATAAAACGCACAATAATATGCGGCTGGCCAAAGTATCCCAGCCCCCAGGCAAACAAAGAAATAATGCCAAGGACGCTCGTTCCTTTGAAAATATTAAACATATCAGGATCTACAGAGCGGATTTCAGCAACTGTATCACCTGCTCCTCCCGTGTGGAAAAACGTAACGATCGGCACAAGAATGAGTGCGGCAAACATAATAATCCCCTGAACAAAATCTGTCCAGCTGACTGCCAAAAAGCCGCCAAACAGGGTATATGCCACAACAACACCCGTCACAATCCACAGGCCGGTGTGATAATCCATCCCCAAGATGCTGTTGAATAAGACGCCGCCGGACACCATTCCGGACGATACATAAAACGTGAAAAAGACTAAAATGACAATTCCCGAAAACAGTCTGAGAAGCTTTGTTTGATCTCCGAAGCGATTTTCCAGGAATCCGGGAATTGTAATAGAATTCCCCGCTTTTTCAGTATAGGTTCTCAGCCGTGGTGCGACGTAAAGCCAGTTCGCCCACGCTCCAAGGCAAAGTCCGATGACGATCCAAGCGCCGCTCAGACCAGTAGAAAACATGGCGCCCGGAAGCCCCATTAGCAGCCAGCCGCTCATATCGGCAGCGCCGGCACTGAGAGCGGTTACTGCCGGACCCAAAGAGCGTCCTCCCAGCATATAATCCGTCAGATTCGACGTACGCTTGTAAGCAAAGTAGCCGATTAGCAGCATTCCCGCCATATAAATACAAATCGAAATAATCAGCTGTGTGTTTTCTATGGCACTTCCTCCTCTTTTTTATAGTATATGGATGAAATGGACACCCCCGCAGGGAGGATGCCCATTTAGTCCCGCTTAGAACATTTCACTGATTGTTTTTGCTTGCATATGCAGAGCCAAGTAATCCGGCCCGCCTGCTTTTGAATCCGTTCCCGACATTTTGAAGCCGCCAAACGGATGGTAGCCGACGATAGCACCTGTACAGTTGCGGTTGAAGTATAGGTTTCCGACATGGAATTCCTGTTTCGCACGCTCGATGTGCTTGCGGTTGTTTGTGATAACCGCGCCTGTCAAACCATATTCAGTATTGTTTGCCACTTCTAAAGCTTCATCAAAGTCTGACACTTTACAAAATGCAACGACAGGTCCGAAAATTTCTTCCTGCATGAGTCTTGCTTTCGGATCAAGGTCAGCGAAGATCGTCGGTTTGATGAAGTATCCTTTCGAATCATCACCAGTACCGCCGCTTACTAGACGCCCTTCCTGTTTTCCGATCTCAATATAGCTCATAATTTTATCATAAGAACCTTGGTCAATGACAGGTCCCATATAAACATCTGCACTGTCAGGTTTAGCTGTTACTTTTGATTCCGTAATTTCAATGACACGCTCTAATACTTGATCATACACTTTTTCATGAACAACTGCACGTGAACCTGCAGAGCATTTTTGTCCCGCAAAGCCGAATGCTGAAGTAAAGATCGATTGAGCCGCTAATTCAATGTCCGCATCCTCATCAACAACAACCGTATCTTTACCGCCCATTTCAGCGATGACACGCTTTAAATGCTGCTGGCCCGGCTGAACCTTCGCCGCGCGTTCGAAAATTCTCGTACCAACTTCTCTTGATCCCGTAAATGTGATAAGGCTTGTTTTCGGATGGTCAACAAGATAGTCGCCTACTTCCGCTCCGCTTCCCGGAACAAAGTTGACTACTCCTTTTGGCAATCCGGACTCTTCAAGCACCTCAACAAATTTTGCTGCAATAACAGGTGTAGCACTCGCAGGTTTCAGGACCACTGTGTTTCCAGTAACGATCGGCGCCACTGTTGTGCCTGCCATGATCGCAAACAAGAAGTTCCAAGGCGGGATAACCACTGTCACTCCAGTCGGCGTGTATACATATTGGTTTTTCTCGCCTTCACGGCTGTTGACCGGTTTGCCTTTTGCCAGTTCGATCATTTGGCGCGCATAATACTCCATGAAGTCGATCGCTTCAGCCGTATCGGCATCCGCCTCGTTCCAAGGCTTTCCTGCTTCTTTCACAAGCAAAGCTGAGAATTCATGTTTTCTTCTGCGGACTTTGGCAGCAGCGCGGAACAGGACAGCCGCTCTCTCTTCAGGAGACGTGTATCTCCACTCTTCAAATGCTTTTGCAGCCGCTTGAATCGCTTGCTCAGCGTGCTCTTGAGAAGCTTTTGACACTCGGCCGACGACTTCTTCTTTATCAGCCGGGTTGATTGAAACGATTTTCGCTTCCGTTTCCACTCTCTCGCCGTTAATGACAAGCGGATAGTCTTTTCCTAAATATTCGCTTACTGTCGCAAGCGCTTTTTTAAACGCTTCCACGTTGTTTTGATCTTGAAAATTTGTGAATGGCTCGTGTTTGTAAGGTGTTGTCATGATAATCTCTCCTTTTTTACTTCTTTGTCATTCCTTTGAAAGCAAATGCAATGTTTGACGGACGTTCTGCAAGGCGTCTCATAAAGTAGCCGTACCAATCCTCGCCGTATGGCAGGTAGACTCTCATGTTATAACCTTCTTTTACGAGGCTGAGCTGGGTTTGCGACCGCATGCCGTACAGCATCTGAAATTCAAACTTGTCATTGGCAATGCCATGTTCCTTGGCAAGCTGCTTTGTAAAGTCGATCATTTTGTCGTCATGTGTGGCAATCGCTGTATAGTGACCGTTTAAGAGCTGCTTTCGGATGATTTTTTTGTAATTTTCATCGACATCGCTTTTCTCCGGGAAAGCTACTTTTTCTGATTCTTTATAAGCTCCTTTTACAAGGCGAAGGAACGGGTTTAAAGAATCCAAATCGTCAATGTCTTTTTCCGTCCGGTACAGATAGGCTTGCAGCACTGTGCTCACATGCTCGTATTTCTTTCTGAAATCTTTGAAAATATCAAGCGTTTTCTGGCATCTGACTTCGTCCTCCATGTCAATGGTGACCATGATTTTATGTTTCTCGGCCGTCTGAAGGATTTTTGTCATATTTTCATACACCAAATCCATATCTATATCCAAACCTAAAGACGTCATTTTTAAAGAAACGTGTGAGTTCAGCTCCTGATCCGCGATGGTCGCAATGGTTTGAATGCACTCTTCCGTACGCTCCCGTGCGACCTCGGCACTGTTCACAAACTCGCCTAAATGATCGACAGTAACTGACAGGCCTTGGCTGTTAAGCTGTCGAATGGTCGGGATTGAACTATTAAAGTCATTCCCGCCGATAATTTTACCCGCTGCTACCCGGCTTCCCCAGTTCCTCGCCATTTTATTGAGAAAGCCGCTTTTGGATAAAAATAAGAAAAAATCTCTTGTGATCACTTCCAACCTCAACACCCCGCAATCTAAGAAGTATTTGTATGAGTTTATTGTAAATGGACAAAACAGGCGTTCACAATATTCTCAAAATACAAAGATTCTGATTATTTTTGTGGGTTTGCCACAATCAGATAGTTAGAAAGTCGGGGGGTATTCTGTCGAATAAAGGAGAAAAGGAAGCGACAAAAAACATCAGCTTCCTCCATCCTTCCACACTTCTTCAACCGTATTCAAAAGCAAACGGTTCAATTCAGATGTCATATCTTTTTTCTCTGCCTTCAGTTCTTTTGCCGCTTCCATGATTCTTTCAATTTCCGTTTCAATGAATTGGTGAATAACATCGATTCTTGCTTCGAGGTCAAGCTCTTCCCCTCTTCTTTTCCGTTCAAGCAAGGTTTCCATTTCAGCCTTCAGCTCGGGTTCAGCAACAAGTTCATTCATCAAAACAGTAAAGTCCATTGGCGGTATGGTTCCGTGCTTTTCAATCCATTGGCAGGCCAAAATAGGCCGAAGAACGTAGAAGTACTTTTTAATTTTGACCTCTTGTCCTTGTAGATAATCCTTGACGTTCCTTCTCGCCATATTGATATAGTGATACACGCTTGCTTCAGGCTTAAATGCCTCCGTGCGCAGTTTTCTTAACTGCTCTGCGGTCGTAAATGCTTCATAATACACAATGTCTGAGGACAGCCATTCGAGGAGCGGAGGGTTTGATTTTTTGAAAAGCCGAAGCGTTTTTCTCAGCTCCCAGCCGCTGATATCCAGCAAATCGTGAATCGGTTCCTCAATGACATCACGCTCCTGCTCAATTGAAAAATACCACTCCTTTTTCGGCACATAAATAAAGCGGACGTCGTAATCACTATCCTGCGAGGGAAATCCCCATGCGCGGCTTCCTGACTCGACGGCATACACGATTTTGACTCCGTATGACTGCTCGATCCGTTTTAATTCATCAATGATTCTTTGTTTCATATCTATTCGTCTCCAGTCTGTTCTCATTCCGGCAGTTTGCAGAAAAAAACCGCCTGATGATATGCGGCGGCTTTTCACATTTATCAGCCTTTAAGATGCTGCTTAAAAAAAGCAAGTTTTTCCGTTTGAAAAGCAGGGATATACTCATGTCCGAAGTAGCGGTACACCTTCAGCTCTTTCTCTGTTTCCAAATGATTGTAGGCGGCAAACACGGTGGACGGCGGCGTGACCTTGTCTATCAGGCCGATTGACATCAGGACAGGCACCTTCACTCGGTCAGCGAGATTCATAATATCGAAATATGAAAGTGTCTTCATCGCCTGCACTTCTGTTTCCGGACTGCCATTTCTTCTGAAGAAGGAATTGATTTCAAGATACGGCTGTTCAAGCGCCACATCAATGGCCCGTTCGAAGTTGCTTAAATAAGGATAATCAGCAACCGCGGCTTTTGGAATGTCTGACAGCGCCGCTGCGGCAATGGTTAAACCTCCGCCTTGGCTTCCTCCTGTCACACCGATCCTTGTTTCGTCAACCTCGTCGAAGCTGCTGATGACCTCAAGCGCGCGGACGGCGTCCAAATAAACACCGCGGTAATAGTATGTATCTTTATCAAGAATTCCTTTCGTCATCCAGCCCAAAGCGTGACCGTGCGGTGAAATACTCGTATCCTCGCTGCTCTGCTGGCCGCGGACAAGCATGCCGAATGCGGCGTAGCCATGGAGTGCCCAGTTTACCATTTCATGAATCTCACCATCATAGCTTGCATTGTAGCCATGATATTTCACGATCGCCGGATGCGGGCCTTCCTTGTCAGGCACCGCGTACCATCCGGTAATGCGGGCGTTTCCGAAGCTTTTATATGTGAGACGGTACACTTTTACTCCGTCAGCAGGATAGTCAACCGGCTGTAAATCAGGTTCTGCTTGGACTTTTGCAAGTTCCTCCAAAGATAATTTCCAAAACTCAGAAAAATCTTTCGGTGCTGTTTTTTCAGGCTTATATGTTTGCAATTGGTCGAGCGGCAGATCGAATAGTTGCATTTCCGATTATTCCCCTTTGTTTTATAAGATTTAGTTTGTATTCCTATACTACCACGTTTCGTCTTTGTTTTCTAAATATTTTCATCTTTGTTTCCCAGACAGCCTTCATCAAACGTTTGTTTAAGACTTTCCCGGCTTAGTTCCATAAAGGCCTGGGCCGTCAGACTGACATAGCGGTTCTTTAAAAAGACAAAGACGAGGGTTCGTGATGGCGCGGATTGAATCGATAAATAGATCACACCCGGATCTTTATCCCTTCTGACCATATTCGGTGCCATAGTCACACCTAATCCATTAGCCACAAGAGATTGGGCGGTTTCAATATGGCTCGTCTTAAAGGCAGCATTCGGCTTAAAGCCGCTTTCCGCACAGAGATCGAGAACTGTCCTGCGAAAGCCGAAGCCTTCTTTTAACAGAATAAAGGGCACGTTCCTTACCATGTCAATCGGCACACACGGCTGGCGTCCCTCATCTTCTTCCAGCGCTTTCTCAATCAGAGCGACCAATTCCGGCGGCATCCACCTTTGTTTTTCCTTCGGCACCGCGAGAACAACCGGTTCCGTGAGCAAGGGTGTAATGGAGAGCCGTTCATCCTCGATGGGCAAGGATATAACAGAAAGGTCAACTTCTCCCTTTGCCGTCATCTCCTCCAATGAAACCGGATCTTTTTCAACAAGCTGAACCTCCACATGAGGATAGCGCGCCAAAAACTGCTTCAGCAGCGGGGGAAAGAGATATCTCCCTGTTACAGCAGGAATCCCGATGGATAATTTATGACCGATTCCCTGTGATCGCTCCTGCATTTCCCGAAGCAAATCATCTCTGGAACGAATGATGTCCTCGGCTTTTTCAATGAAACGCCTGCCGTGAGGTGTCAGTGTAACAGAGCTATGGGATCTGTGAAAAAGGGTAAGCCCCAGCTCAGCCTCAAGCTTTTTGATTTGCTGGCTGAGAGACGGCTGTGCGATATGAAGATGTTCCGCCGCCTTTGTAAAGCTTTGGCGCCGGGCAATTTCCGCTGCATATTCCATCACTTTAATATCCATTTCAGCCTCCATAGGTTGAACCTATCATTTTCATCATTTTTATATCTTGGACGAATCATAACAAAAATTGCTAACATAATCCATATCATCATTTACGAAAAGAAGGAGCTGGTTCAAATGACTAATGAAACACCGTTTTCTAAAAACGCCGAGATGTATCGGGATGAAAAGGTATTTGCCGAGGGGGAAGATTTGGGGTTGATGATCAAAACAGCGGAATGCCGGGCAGAGCATCGAGTGCTGGATATAGGAGCGGGCGCCGGCCATACGGCGCTGGCATTTTCTCCTTATGTACAGGAGTGCATCGGTGTTGATGCGACGAAAGAGATGGTTGAGGTTGCGTCCTCCTTCGCGCAAGAAAAAGGAGCTGAAAACGTACGCTTTCAGCAAGGAACGGCAGAGTCACTCCCCTTCCCCGACGATTCATTTGACATCATCACCTGCCGATACGCAGCCCACCATTTTTCAGATGTCCGCAAAGCTGTCAGCGAGGTTGCACGCGTACTAAAACAGGACGGACGTTTTCTCTTAGTTGATCATTACGCGCCTGAAGATCCCGTTCTTGATGAGTTTGTCAATCATTTGAACCGGCTTCGAGACCCTTCCCATGTTCGAGAAAGCTCATTATCAGAATGGCAGTCGATGTTCAGCGCCAATCAACTGCCCTATCAAGACATCCAAAAGTGGAACTTGCCGATTCAATACGATAGCTGGATCAAACGAGGCGGAACTCCCGCTGACCGGAAAAAACAAATCATTACCCACTTGAATCACGCATCAGACGAAGCACGCGACACGTTCTGTATTACATTGAACCAAAACGGACAGCCCATCTCCTTTTGTTTAAAAGCGATTTTGATACAAGGGATAAAACGATAAAAAAAGCCGTGCGCTGCGCACGGCTTTTTACATCGGCTGATAAAGATCCCAGCCAATTTTTAATGTCTCAACAATGTAATCGGCAACCTCTTCCGGGGAAAGGTTGTCTGTTGCCACTTTTGAATTGTGCTTGTCATAAATGACTTTTCTTTCGTTAAACAGCTGTTCCATTTCATCCATTGAACGGTTATGCAGTACAGGGCGGCTTTCGATCAATAAATCCGCGCGCTGCTTCCAGTTCTCCCATGACAGGTCCAGATGAAGCACGAGACAGTTTTCCAGACAGCAATTTCTGATTTCTTCTTGTTTAAAAGATCCCCCGCCCAGAGATACGATTTTGAATCGTTTATGATGGCAGATGTCTAAAATATATTCCTTCTCCGTTTTCCGGAAAAAGTCTTCCCCCTTTTTCTCAAATATCTCAGGAATTGACATATTGAAATCCTTTTCGATCTGTTGGTCAATATCAATAAAATCTCTATATAATTTTTTAGCGACCAATTGGCCGATTGTCGTTTTTCCTACACCCATGAATCCGATCAGGACGATATTTCTTTCTCTTACTGGGATGGCTCGTTTAGCGTTCATCTTCGGCGAAATCCTCCTAAGGAATGAAATTTTATATTCATTATATGCTTATTTAGCGAATATTTATATAGATACCGGCTTTACCGGTCAAGCTTATAGTGCGCTTTTTTTTTTAATCATTTTTGCCTGAATGACATTCATTGTACAACATTTCTGCAGGTATTTTAATACTTCGACGCAAAAAAGCGTTAAAACCTTCCGCCTTTATTGTTTTTCCAGCTGACTCTTCGATGGAAGGGTCTTTTTCTGTATGATAAATAGGAAGGGAGAAATGGCGATGATCATTTGGATAAACGGGGCATTCGGTTCCGGAAAAACACAAACAGCCTTCGAACTGCACAGAAGGCTGAACCCATCTTACGTGTATGATCCCGAGAAAATGGGTTTTGCGCTGCGCTCCATGGTGCCGCAGGAGATCGCAAAGGACGATTTTCAAAGCTATCCTTTATGGCGGGCGTTCAATTACAGTTTGCTAGCTTCTCTGACAGATACATACCGCGGCATCATTATTGTGCCTATGACGATTGTACATCCTGAATACTTCAATGAGATCATCGGCAGGCTCAGGCATGAAGGCAGGATCGTTCGCCACTTTACACTAATGGCTTCAAAGGAAACCTTGTTAAAAAGGCTGCGCACCAGAGCAGAAGGAAAAAACTCCTGGGCCGCCAAACAAATTGACCGCTGCATTGAAGGTTTATCATCACCCATTTTTGAGGACCACATTCAAACAGACAACCTGTCGATTCAGGATGTGGCAGAGAACATTGCCGCGAGAGCCGAACTCCCATTAGATCCTGATACGAGAGGCAGCCTCCGAAGGTTCGCCGACAGATTAATGGTAAAGCTGAATCATATCCGCATCAAATAAAGCTTCTGTACACGACAAAAGCCCGCTCCGAGAGCGGGCTTTCTTCAACTTATTTCCACCAGTCATCAAACATAGACGCCGGGACCTGGCGTTTATGTTCAGTCATGCTGTAGCGTTTTTCCAGCGCTTCTGATACTTTCGCTGATACTTCTTTTCCTTCGAGATAATCGTCAATCTCGTCGTAGGAAATGCCAAGCTCTGTTTCATCCGACTGCTGCGGTTTTTCGTCGAGCAGATCGGCAGTCGGCTCTTTTAAGTATAAGCGTTCCGGTGCACCCAGCTCTTTCAGCAGGGTTCTTCCCTGGCGCTTCGTCAAGCCTGTCAGCGGCAGGAGGTCTGCTCCGCCGTCACCGTACTTCGTAAAGAAACCAGTCACTGCTTCAGCAGCATGGTCTGTTCCTAACACAAGAAGGCCTTCCTGGCCGCCGATCGCGTATTGCGCGATCATTCTTGTTCTTGCTTTTACGTTTCCTTTATTAAAGTCAGTCAGCTGATCGCCTGTTTCCTGCTGATACTGATCAGAAAAAGCGCTGACTGTTGATTTAATATCAAACTTCCATGATTTATCCGGCTTAATAAACTTCAAAGCAAGCTGGGCATCGTCTTCATCCTGCTGTGTGCCATGCGGAAGACGGACAGCGATAAATTGAGCGTCTCCGCCCTCCTCGCGAATGCTCTCCACCGCAAGCTGAGCGAGTCTTCCCGCAAGTGTTGAATCCTGGCCGCCGCTGATTCCCAATACAAAGCCTTTAGCACCAGTTTTCTTTACATATTGTTTTAGAAAATTGACTCGGTCCTCAATTTCTTGCTTTGGATCAATTGAGGGCTTCACATGTAACTCACGCATAATCTTTTCCTGCATGCTCATCCCAATCATTCCTCCTGTACATTTTCCCTTGTTACTGATCATTTCCCCAAATCAATGAAAATGAATCATGACTGTTATGTATCCCTATTAAATATAGCACAGGTCTTCATTCACAGTGAACAAGAGAGATCAGCTGACTTCAACCCGTATGGATGTCACACTGTCGCCATTGCATTTCCCTTTTTCAATCGGGCAGGAAGAAAACGCGACAATTAAATCCATCTCCGCCCTGAGCCTTACATAATCTCCGGCATTCGAAAGCGGCGTTTCCACAGACAGATTCCCTTTCTCATCAAGGACAGTATTCATAAAAATCGCAAATGGGTAATGCATGTGAGGCTTCGGTACGCCAAACTGCTCAAGCGCACGGTTCATATTGTCATAGCACGTATCCTGAAACTCATCCTTTTGCTTCCCATATAAGAGCCTGTTCATATCAGGACGGCAGGCGGGCAGCAGCAGATCATGCTTGCCGACCGTATCTTCAATCAGGGTTAACATCGGCTTATACAGGTTGGAGTAGAGATGGTCGTTGACCTTCACATGAATGGAGTGATTGGCGTCTATCGTCGCTCCCTGATCAAGGTGTTCATAAAAATCCTTGGCATGGTATGCGACAAAATCAGCCACCTGCTGCCCTTCTACATCAACCACCTTTAAAATCTGACCCTTTTTCAGCTTCAGCCCAAGCCCTTTTTTCGGCTCCACAATATATTGCTGTGTCATTGGTTTGCTCCTTTTTTCATTAGTATGAGCGTCCGCTTCCTTCTCCATGTAAAAAGAGGCAAAAATCCGATGTATATAAGCTTCGGACAGATCACAATCTAACCTTAGATAAAAGGGGTTGAATAAATAATGAGCCAAACAAAAAAAGACCAGCCAAAAGGGAATCTGGCTTGGTGGCAGCTGTCACTGATCGGAGTCGGCTGCACGATTGGAACAGGCTTCTTTCTCGGTTCCAGCATCGCAATTGTAAAAAGCGGTTTTTCCGTTCTCCTTTCATTTCTGATCGCAGGGATCGGTACGTATTTTGTCTTTGAACAGCTCGCCAAGCTATCGGCGAAGCAGCCGGAAAAGGGCTCGTTTTGTGCGTATGCCCGAAAAGCATTCGGCAAATGGGCAGGCTTCAGCAACGGCTGGGTGTACTGGACATCAGAAATGCTGATTACCGGAAGCCAGCTGACAGCCATTTCGCTCTTTACGAAGCATTGGTTTCCTCAAGTGCCGCTATGGGTGTTTGCCTCAATCTACGCAGTACTTGGGCTCCTTATTATTTTCACCGGCCTGTCCGTCTTTGAAAAAACAGAAAACGTGCTGGCAGTGATTAAAACAGCTGCTATTTTTATGTTTATTGTCATTGCCATCCTGGCTTTATGCGGTATCCTGTCCGGCGGAAATCATGGCATACATGTTCCAAATAAGACGAGTGAGTTTTTCCCATACGGCGCCATGGGGCTGTGGACAGGTTTAATCTACGCGTTTTACGCTTTTGGCGGAATTGAGGTCATGGGGCTGATGGCGGTTCACTTAAAAAAACCTGAGGAAGCGTCTAAATCAGGGAAACTGATGCTGGCGACGCTGGCGATTATTTATATCATTTCAATCGGGCTTGCTCTGCTTTTGGTTCCGTTACACGCGTTTACTGAACAGGACAGTCCGTTCATTACATCATTAAAAGGATATAACCTTGAGATCATCCTTGATATATTTAACGGGATTTTCATCATCGCCGGGTTCTCGACCCTTGTCGCTTCGCTTTTTGCCGTTACGACATTGCTTTGTACGATGGCTGATGACGGCGACGCGCCGAAATGCTTTACTCTCAAGGAAGGCAAAAAAATATGCTGGCCGGCACTTGGGCTGACGTTTGCGGGGCTTGTTCTCTCCATTATTCTGTCGTTAGTGCTGCCTAAAAACATTTATGAGCATATGACAACAGCTGCGGGGCTTATGCTTTTATACACTTGGCTGTTTATCCTGTTCTCCAGCAAAAAGCTGACTGATCCCGAGGGCATGGGAAAAACGCAAATTTATTTAGCGATGGTTCTGATTGCTGCGGCTGTGTCCGGTACATTGTTTGAAAAATCAAGCCGGCCCGGTTTTTTCGTCAGCATAGGTTTTCTCGTGATCATCGCCATCGTTACCATGATCTATCAAAAAAAGCAGGGTCATAAAGATCGCCCTGCCAGTCCTTGATTTATTTCATTTTGTTGAACATGTTCTTTAAATAAGAAAACGGGCACTTCGATACCTGTTTTTCGTCATCACGGAGGAAATACTGCTTCCATTCACGATTATCCTTTCCTCCGTACCAGCCTAATTGCGGGTGAATCGGAGCCTGATCATAGGCCTCTAAACGAGATCGGATCAGCCTGCTCATGTTACGGCCAAATGCAGTTGATCCATTTAGGTCATCAAACACCCACCTTGGCTGAAACGTGACCATAAAAAAAGGAAAGCTCCGGCTTCTTCTTGCCTCGTGCCCCGGTGTAGCGCACAGAATGAAATACGGCTCGCCGTCAAAACAAAACTCCCATTTATAATGCTCAGGATCGGCCGGAATGTCTTCCGGCCATTCTTTTTCGTCTTGATGACTCAGTCTATTTAAAAAGCGCCAAAACAGCTCTTCATACGCTTCAATCGAATAATGCTCCGCCAAATCTTCCGGTGTATCAAACAACACAACGAGGGATGCATATTTTCCCGTGTCCCGCGATATCTTGCCGTACTCCGCAAGCAACGGAGCCAGTTCCTCCGCTGTACAGTTTTCCCGCGGATCTCCGGCAAAAGCAATCCGAAGCTGATCAGTCAGAAACGCCTGGCGTCCGGGAATGCACGGAAACGTATCCGCGTCGTCCCCCAGAGTTTCTGCCAGCAGCTCAAAAGCGATTCTTTGCCATTCAGGAAGCTCTTCCTGAATACGTTCCAGAAAACTTTTGGTGTAAATCCCATTCACCATTGATCCACCTCCAGTATCATCTGGATACTATATTAAAACTGGAAGCGGCAGGTGACTGTCCTTCATGAATCAGCCCAATAACTGTTGGATGCCCTGATAACCAAAGTAAAAGCCAAACACAAGGAGGGATACACCGGCGATTCCGGTCAATCCTCTCAATAGCTTTTCATGAAGCAGGTTTCTGAACGTACTGGCTGTGATAGCCATGCAGAAATCCCAGATTAAAATGCCGATCATGATGCCGGAGCTATAGATTAGAAGCTGATTCATATTGTAGGCCTCTGCTGTTTTCGCAAGAATGCTTCCGTAAATTCCAAGCCAAAAAAGGATGCTCAATGGGTTTGACAATGAAATGAGAAAACCCGATGCGAATGTTTTCCTGTATGACGGTTTCCCCCGCGAGCTTCGCACATCCATCGGTTCTCTGACGTTTTTCAGCGTTTCAATTCCGGTATAGGTCAGGACAAAAAAGCCGAAGAGCCACAAAAACGTTTTCACAAATGGAGCGGTCAAGAACTGCGACAACCCGAAATAGATAAAAAGCATGTACAGCCCATCCGCTGTCATGGCGCCTAAACCGAAAATCCATGCATGCCAAAAACCGTTTTTAATTCCTTTGTCTATTTGCGCCGCATTCACTGGCCCCACAGGCGCAGACAAGGACAGTCCCAGCACAATATAGCTCAAAAAAATGTTCACCGGCCCGTACTCCCTTCTCTTATGTAACTTGTACAATTTATTCGGGAACGGGCCAAGCTATGCACAAATTCACTTACTGTTTCAGACGTTCAAGCTCTTCCTCCATAATATCGGCGGCTTTGCCTACAAAACTGAAAATGAGTTCCAGCTCCTCTTCCGTATATTCGCGGCACAAATCCATCGTTGACTCAGACAGAGGACGGAACAAATCCTTTATATGTTTTTTCGAAGCAGTCAAAGGGACGATTACGACTCTCCTGCGATCGTTCGGGTCCTTTTCACGAGCCACATACCCCGCTTTTTCCAGCCGGTCAACAAGCGCCGTGACGGAACCCGTGCTGAGGCCGGTTTTTTTCCCCAACTCTCCGGCCGTCATCGGCCCTGCTTCATTTAAAATGTCAGCTGATTTCAAATCGGTGGGAAACAGACCGAGAGCTTGAGCGGCTGCCTGATGAAACAGAACCGTTCTTGTGCCCAGTTTTCGAAAAAGCTGAACAGCAGTCTTTTCCAACTCACTTCTGGAATTTCTTGTTGACAACTGACAGTCCTCCCTATAAAATCGAGTTTATCTTGATAATCGAGATATTCAACAATCAAACTATTATCATGATATCAGAACTTACATAGAAAAGTAAGAGGAGGTAGAACAAATGGACACAACAACAGCAAAACAGGCTTCCACCAAATTTGTGGTCCTCGGTCTCCTGCTGGGCATCTTGATGTCTGCAATGGACAATACGATTGTTGCCACCGCGATGGGCAATATCGTAGCCGATCTTGGAAGCTTCGATAAATTTGCCTGGGTGACGGCATCCTATATGGTGGCGGTTATGGCTGGCATGCCGATTTACGGCAAGCTTTCCGATATGTACGGCCGAAAACGTTTTTTCCTGTTTGGACTTATTTTTTTCTTAATCGGTTCTGCTTTATGCGGGATTGCCCAGACGATGAATCAGCTGATCATCTTCCGGGCCATTCAAGGGATCGGAGGCGGCGCGCTCCTGCCGATTGCCTTTACCATTATCTTTGATTTGTTTCCGCCGGAAAAACGCGGAAAAATGTCCGGCATGTTCGGTGCTGTATTTGGATTATCCAGTGTTCTTGGTCCGCTCTTAGGCGCGATCATTACAGATTCGATCAGCTGGCACTGGGTGTTTTACATCAATGTGCCGATCGGCGCATTGTCATTGTTTTTCATTATTCGCTACTACAAAGAATCTCTGGAGCACAGAAAGCAGAAAATAGACTGGGGCGGCGCGATTACCTTAGTCGTATCCATTGTATGTCTGATGTTCGCCCTTGAGCTTGGCGGCAAAACATACGATTGGAATTCCATTCAGATCATCGGGCTGTTTATTGTATTCGCCGTTTTCTTCATTGCCTTTTTTATTGTGGAGAGAAAAGCAGAAGAGCCGATTATTTCTTTCTGGATGTTTAAGAACCGCTTGTTTGCCACAGCGCAGATTCTCGCTTTCCTGTATGGCGGAACATTTATTATTTTAGCGGTATTTATTCCGATTTTCGTTCAGGCGGTCTACGGCAGCTCGGCGACAAGCGCGGGCTTCATTCTGACGCCGATGATGATTGGATCAGTCATCGGAAGCATGATCGGCGGGATCTTCCAAACGAAGGCAAGCTTCCGCAATTTGATGCTGATATCTGTTATAGCTTTCTTTATCGGCATGCTGCTTCTTTCCAATATGACGCCTGACACAGCACGGGTATGGCTGACAGTCTTTATGATGATTTCAGGCTTTGGTGTAGGCTTTAACTTCTCCCTGCTGCCGGCGGCATCGATGAATGATCTTGAACCTCGCTTTCGGGGAACGGCAAACTCTACAAATTCATTTTTGCGATCATTTGGCATGACCTTAGGCGTCACCATTTTCGGAACGGTGCAAACAAACGTATTCACGAACAAGCTGAGCGACGCCTTCAGCGGTATGAAAGGCTCAGCGGGATCAGGTGCTGCGCAAAATATTGGCGACCCGCAGGAGATATTCCAAGCGGGAACACGTTCCCAGATTCCTGATGCGATCCTGAATCGCATTATTGACGCGATGTCATCAAGTATTACGTATGTGTTTTTGCTCGCTTTGATTCCAATTGTCCTCGCGGCGGTTACCATTTTATTTATGGGGAAAGCCAGAGTGAAAACAACAGCCGAAATGACAAAGAAAGCAAATTAACATAAAAAAGCAGTACATGCTGGGCATGTACTGCTTTTTTATATTACACTCCTAATCTTGCAAGAATAAACGTCCATATACAAATGATCAATAACAGAATCAGGCTGTACGCCACTGTCCTTTTAAACAGTTTAGATTCCTTGCCTGTTTGGCCGACCGCTGCGGCAGCGATGGCGATAGATTGAGGAGAAACAAGTTTCGCCATGACACCGCCCGCCGTATTTGCGGCTAACAGCAAATCTGAACCCGCACCGATCTGCGCTCCCGTGACAACCTGCAAATGGCCGAACAAAGCATTATTGCTGACAACAGAACCGGTGATGAACACGCCAATCCAGCCGAGAACAGGACTGACAAACGGGAACAGGTCTCCTGTTTTCGCCAATGCTAACCCAATTGAAGAGCTGAGCCCTGCGAAGTTGGCCAGATTGGCAAACCCCATCACGAAGCAGATCGTGATAATCGGCACCCACAGCTCTTTTCCCGTCTCCTTCAAGGAAGCAAAGGCATCCCGATAAGAGAAATTTTTGCTGAACAGCCCTGTCACGATGACCGCCGCTAAAATCGCTGTTCCAGTCGCTGACAGCAGATCAACTTTAAAGACTGCATCTAACGGCATGGCAGATGGCGCAATCGGCGGCATTTTCATAATTTGCTGATGCAGAAAAGGCATTTTGAACAGGAGCGTTGATTGATATAACAGCCCGCCTTCTTGGAAAAGCGCTTTGAAGGCAGGAAGGCTCCAAATGGTGATCGCCGCAGTTAAAATGTAGAAAGGAGACCACGCTTTCGCAATGTCAGCGGCACGGTATGCCTTTTTCTCACCAGCATCGCCGGCCCCTGCCTCGCGGTAAATCTCTTTCGGCTGCCATTTGCGGAGGAAGAGGGCAAGCCCGCCCATGCTGAATAAGGCCGCCAAAATGTTTGCTAATTCCGGCCCGAGCACCGCCATTGTCAGTGTCTGAACCGCTGTATACCCACCGCTCACAACCAGAAGAGCGGGCCATGTCTGTTTGATTCCTTTCATTCGGTCTAATAGGAATACAAGCAGGAATGGTATGAAAAATGAGATCATCGGCAGTGTCCACATTAATGTCCGAGACAGCTCAAGAGCAGACAAATCACCAATCTGCGCCCCTGTGATGACAGGAATCCCAATCGCCCCAAAGGCTCCGGAGGCGGCGTTTGCAATCAAGCAGAGCGCCGCCGCTTTTAACGGTTTAAAACCAAGTTCGACGAGCAGCGCCGCACTAATCGCAATCGGAACACCAAAACCGGCCGCGCCTTCTAAAAACGCGTTAAAACAAAAACCAATTAATAATAGCTGTAATCGTTGGTCAGGCGAAATGCCGGCAATGCTGGACCGAATAATGGTAAATTTCCCGGTTTTCACTGCGATTTTATACAGCCACACCGCCATCAGGACGATGTAGCCAATAGGCCACAGCCCGCTCCCGATTCCTAACAAAACAGAAGAAATCGCTTTTTCAACCGGCATATGAAATGCCAAAACGGAGACGAAGAAACTGACGGCTAGGGTAAGAAATGCCGCAAGAATGCCTTTCATTTTCAAAACAGTTAAAGCCAAAAGAAAAAAGAGAATCGGTGTGAGCGCCACAAGTGCGCTCACATACTCGTTTCCAAACGGATCATACAACTGCTCCCACATTGACAATCAGCCCTTTACTCTAAAGTTGCGGTTAGTTGACTTTTTGTTCTGCAAAATGAGGTTTTAAAATGTTTTTAAGGACGCCGGCGCTGTGAAGGAACTGTTCTTTTTCTTTCTCATTTAAGTTCAGCTCAGTGATACCTGCGATCCCTCCGCGGTTCACGACAGCCGGCACACCGATGTACACGTCATCTGCACCGTATTGCCCGTCCAAATATGTGCTGACAGTTAATATGCTGTTTTCATTATGAAGAATGGCTTTTGTAATGCGAGCAAGACTCATCGCAACCCCATAATAAGTCGCGCCTTTTTTCTCAATGATATGGTAAGCTGCGTTTTTCACATCATCTACAATTTGGTCCAGCTCCTCTTGTTTGTACGCATCGTTTTTCTCAACGAGTTCACTGACCGGCACACCGCCGACATTCGCGTGGCTCCAAACAGGAAGCTCTGTGTCGCCGTGCTCTCCGATAATATGCGCGTGCACGTTTTGAGGCGCTGCGCCAAAGTATTCGCTCAGCATGAAACGGAATCTCGCAGAATCAAGTGTTGTGCCGCTTCCAATCACCCGCTCTCTTGGCAGGCCGCTGAATTTCCATGTTGCGTAAGTCAGGATATCAACCGGATTTGTCGCGATTAAGAAAATACCGTCAAATCCGCTCGCCATGACTTCACTAACGATGCCTTTGAAAATCTTCAAGTTCTTTTCTACTAATTCAAGGCGTGTCTCACCAGGTTTTTGGTTTGCTCCGGCGCAAATGCAGACAATATCAGCATCCTTGCAGTCTTCATATGTTCCGTAAGATGTTTTGACCGGTTGTGGCGCAAACGCCTTTCCGTGGTTTAAATCCATCACATCGCCCATTGCTTTTTCTTTATTTACATCAATGACCACAAGCTCATCTGTGATCCCTTGGTTAATTAACGCAAATGCATAACTGCTTCCAACAAAACCCGCTCCGATTAAAGCTACTTTATTTACATGTTTGTTCATCATTAATCATCCTTCCAGGGTATGTTTCTCTTTGATGTCTTTTTATTTGTGAAGTATTTCACATTTATATTGTGCAATACTTCACAAACTTTTGCAAGAGAAAAGTTTTGTCTGATTTATGAACAAAAAAGAAACCATCATAGATGGTTTCTTTCGGTAAGTCCCGTCTAGCATTGCCCTCAATGAGGAAGAGAACCGCTTAAGCCCGAGTCATTATATAAACCATTTTGCACGTAATCAAAGCCAGGCTGATTCTGGCCGGGCACTTGGGAGCTGCCATTATTAAAAATCACTTTGGCGTTGGTTGTATCCGTGTCCGCAGGCAGCGTCAGCGTGTAAATTCCATCTGCATTTTTAGTCATTGGTTTTCCAGGCCAAGATCCGGTCAATTCAATTGCCCGGCCCCCATCATGTTTATAGATATAAGCATTTACCTGGCTCCAATGATTCGGATTTTGATAGCCGATGGTTTTGGCCGAAGCTGGATCTCTTTTAACAAAGCTGTATTCCTCGGCCCTCGTTACACCATCACTGTTCGTTCCTTTTAACATGATGGTGTATGTTTTGCCAAATGGATCTCCTTTTCCGATTGTGAATTGATCTCCATCCTTAAACGCCGTCTCTGGTCCATTATTGATTTGATAAACGGCTTTTGTTGTATTCGCATCTGCACGCAAGGTAATCGTCAGTTGATCATTGAAAGAATGTGTTACACCTGTTTTGTAATTCTCAAGGAAAACATGAGGCGCTTTTGCAATATCATCAGGATAAAGCACAGCCACAGACCTGGCATTGATCGTGCCTGTCAGTTTACCATCATTCACTTGAAATGAACCTGCCCCAGCTTTATTGTCATATCTGCCATCAGGCAATTTTGTTGCCGTATTGATAGAGACAGAGGATGAACCTGCATTTGCCAGCACAACGCCATGTGAGCCGCGCTGATTCATAAATATCTGGTTGTTTCCATTCGGGTTCGAGAGTTCCTCAGGCTGTCCAGCCATCACATTGTGAAATCTATTGACCGCAGTGATAGCCTGATCTTCAAATAAAGCACTCCCGCGATCGCCTATTTGGCTTTTCCCCGGGAACCTCACACCATTTCCGCCTCCCTCAGGTCTGGAAAAGAAAAGAGGCGTACTGCCTGAACGAGAAGCTATCACCGCCCAGCCTAAACGGATATCATCATCGCTCATCCATGTCGACTCTTCATCATCATTGGCATACGTATCATGCGACTCTACCCATGTCACTAGCTTGTCCGCAGACACATCAGATGCATAGTGGGAGATATTCGACACGCCCAGATTACGATTCTTTAAAGCGGACCTTATGGAATGCCCATAGTTAGACGCTGTCACATCCATATAATTCGCATATGCAGCATCTCTGGAGGCACTATCCTGCAGGATTTCTCCGTATTGGAACTCTGCAGATGTATTTGTGATATTCGGCCAAAATTGACTGCCGTAACTGCCATCATCTGGAAGCTCTATATGTTTGGCGGCATCAAATCGAAAACCGTCTGCCCCGTCATTCAATGCCCTTTCTAAGAACCGTTTCAGATAGGACTGTACTTGTGTATTTTGTGTATTCCAGTCATACAGCCCGAGCAATGAATTCTGCGTGACATCCCATCGATCAGACCAGTTTTTAATTTGTGTGTTTCCATGTGTCCAGTTTGGAATACTCTTAACCTCATTGGAAATCGCGGCATAATCACTGGTGGTATGATTGATGACCGCGTCAACAATGACCTTTATGCCATATTCTTCAGCGGCTGCACACATTTCTTTAAATTCTTGTTCAGTACCTAAGTAACGGTTGCCAATTTGATACGATGTCGGCTGATACAGCCAGTACCAGTTCGACATGCTTTTATCTCCTTGATTCCCTTCCTTTACTTGGTTAATCGGAGATGTCTGAATGGCTGTATATCCTGCATCATGAATATCCTTCATATTGTGTTTTAACGTATTGAACGACCAATTCCATGCATGAAGAATGGTTCCGCTTTTGATCGACGGTGCTGTAAGCTCATTCGATTTGTTCGCCGTTTCAGCACTCGCAGCCGCCGGTCCTGCCAGAACCAAATGAAACAGCAATAAAAATCCAGCGAATAACGGCAGTAAAGAGGTTTTGAATCGTTTTGCAAACATTCTTGACACTCCTTATTTGATTTTTTGAAGACTTACTTCGGAGTCAAAAATCCCTCTTACTTCATTCTTCCGCTTCCTCCTTTCAAACCGATGTGAAGACTGGAGAATTTTGTTAACGCTTACATTTAAAATTATCACAATCACTCTATCAAAACAACTTGGCAGAGTGAATACAAATCAATGTTCCTATAAAAAAAGCTGCCCGAAACTGTGAACGCTTCCCTCGCTTTCCAAACAAAAAAAGAAACCATCTATTTTTCAAGATGATTTCTTTTTTATTTCTTCTTTTACCGCTCTTCTGTAAGCCAGCTTCACAATCACATACCGAAGCAGAAACAGAACGCCGCCGCAGACGATAAAAAGAAGAATCATTTTCAGCCAAGCGAAGAATGTATGGGGAATCCCCCTGTCGTACATCGTAAGCACCACTACCGCAAAGGCGACCGCAATTGATTCTATTCGCTGCTGCTTCACCCGTTTTTGCAGTTCTTCTTTGGTGTCTATTCTCGGCATGAGCATTCCGGATGCCGCAGCCCTGATGCAGTAATATAAGATAATGATGAACAAAAACACAAGGCTTGCAGCCCATTCTTTAAACGGAAATTCAAACATAATGCCGCGGATGATCACATCAAGCAGCGCAAATGCTCCCGCTATCATCCCAATCTCCGACCAGATTTTTTGTTCTTTTTCTTTTACTCTCTTATTTTTCCCATTCACGCCTGAAAGTCTATTACGCAGATTATTCATGACCTTCCTCCCGCACTTTTACGAATGGCTTATGGCTTACATGTTACAATAACAGCCTGCGCTTCTGCAATGAATAACTCAAAAGCCCGCCGTACAAGCCGGCGGGCAGCAATCGTTAAAACGGCCCCCAATTGATCATGACGCCGATCACGATAAAGACAAGCCCGATCAAGAACCAAATCAGAGCAAGCGGCACCATAAACCGCAGCCACTTGACATACGGAATACCGCTGGCGGCAAGCACCGCCATGAGAACGCCGGATGTCGGGTTCACACAGTTGACGACCCCTTCTCCAAGCATAACCGCTTCAACCGCAACCTGTCTCGTGATTCCCATCAAATCAGCGAGCGGCGCCAGGATTGGAATAAATACAACGGCTTCGCCAGAACCTGAAGAGATGAGAAAATGAAGCAGCGCACTGGCGATATACATGCCGATTGCCCCAGCAATCGGGCTGAATCCATCCAAAAGTGAAGCCAAAGCATTGACGACAGTATCGAGAAGCTTTCCATTTTCAAGGATAACGGAAATGCTTCGTGCCATCCCGACAATCAGCGCCCCGTATACAAGACTTTGGCAGCCCGTAATGAAGGTTTTGGCAATATCGTTCGCCGCAAGCCCGCCTATTAAACCGGCAAGGACAGAAATAAAAATAAATGTTGCAGCCATTTGGGAATCTGACCAGCCAAGCTTCAAAGCGCCGTATAAAAATCCGACAAGTGAGAGTCCCGCCACAGCCAAAATCAGCTTATGGCGAACGGTAAACGGCACTGACTGATCTTCTTCTTTACCGGCTTCGCCCATTCCTGCCGCAGGGAACCAATCTGTTCCTAACACACTGGCATCTTTTGATTTTTTTAATTTTCTCGTATACAAATAGATATAAATAATAGAAGACAGCAAAAAGCATATGTATATCACAACTCGCAGGCCGATTCCTGAGAAAAGAGGGAGCTCCGCGATTGATTGTGATAAACCGAGCGGTGACGGTGATAATATGGTGGAGTTAAATCCAGCGTAGCAGCCGATGTATATAACAGCGGCTCCCGCGACTGCGTCCCATTTTAAGGATCGTGCCACAATGAGGCCGATGGGGATAAAACCGATAACTGAATTCACGACAATCCCGGTTGTTCCGAGAATGGAGAACAATGCGCCGACAATACAAATAAATAATAATTGCTTTGTGCGGAATTTGCTGATGACATTGTAAATCAGGCCATTGATGGCACCCGTTTTTTCTAGAATAGCAATGGTGCCGCCTGTGAATAAAATCAGAAAGATGATGGGTGCTGATCCAACCATTCCATCCTGTAGAGAAGTAAAAAAGCTGATCAAGCTGACCGGAGACTGTTCAATTGAATGATAGCTTCCCGGAACAGCGGTCGTGACATCCCCCTTTGTCACGCGGTCAAATTCACCTGCCGGCACAATATATGAAGCGATTGCGCAAATGAAAGCAATCATAAATAAGAGGACATAGGCGTCAGGCATTTTAAATGTCATACGTTTTTTCTTAGGCTGTGTTTCGGCTGCTGGCATACTCATATTTCGATCCATCCCCTCTGTTTGAAAATATTAATTATTCTGAATAGTAGCAATATGTGCTATATTATATACAGCCTATCTTCCTGTTTCAATATAAATAAAGTAAAGAAGGTAAAAATTCATTCTGATAGAAGGAGGTATTTCTTACCATGCAAAAGCTTTCAGAAGACATGAAACAAACCATTATGGACATCTTCGAGCATCTGCACGCGAACCCTGAAGTCAGCTGGAAGGAATATGAGACAACTTCATTTTTGAAACAAAAGCTTGAGGATTTAGGGTGCCGGACGCGCACGTTTTCAGACTGCACCGGGGTTGTCGGCGAAATCGGCTCAGGCTCACCTGTTGTAGCGGTACGCGCTGATATTGACGCGCTGTGGCAGGAGGTTAACGGCACATTTCGCGCCAACCATTCCTGCGGACACGATTCACATATGACAATGGCATTGGGCACGTTAATGCTGCTAAAAAAACAACCTGAGCTTCCGAAGGGCACAATCCGTTTTATCTTTCAGCCGGCAGAAGAAAAAGGCGGCGGCGCCTTGAAAATGATAGAAGAAGGCGTGCTTGATGACATCGACTATTTGTATGGCGTTCACGTCCGTCCGATCCAGGAAACACAGAACGGCCGCTGCGCTCCGTCTATTCTGCACGGATCAAGCCAGCACATTGAGGGAACGATCATCGGGGAAGAGGCTCATGGCGCCCGTCCGCACCTCGGGAAAAACAGCATTGAAATTGCGGCATTTCTTGTACATAAGCTCGGACTCATTCATATTGACCCGCAAATCCCGCATACCGTCAAAATGACAAAACTTCAAGCCGGCGGTGAAAGCTCTAACATCATTCCAGGAAAAGCATCGTTCAGCCTTGATTTGCGCGCACAGACCAATGAAGCCATGGAGGCGTTAATCGCCGAAACAGAAAGAGCCTGTGAAGCGGCCGCCGCTGCATTCGGCGCAAAAATCGAGCTGCAAAAAGAACACAGCCTTCCTGCGGCAACACAAAACAAAGAAGCTGAAGCGATCATGGCAGAAGCCATTACAGATATCATCGGGGCTGAGCGGCTTGATGACCCGCTTGTCACTACCGGCGGAGAGGATTTCCATTTTTACGCCGTGAAGGTGCCGAATCTGAAAACAACGATGCTTGGCCTAGGCTGCGGGCTCCAGCCGGGGCTCCATCATCCGCACATGACCTTTGACAGAAATGCGATGTTCAACGGCATTCACATTTTAGCGAATGCCGTGCTCAAAACATTTCAGAAGGCGGAATCACTTGCTGCCGCTAACGCTTCTTAACGCAAAAAAGCAGCCTGGCTACAGGCTGCTTTCTCCATTATTTATTCAAATCTTCAATTGAGTTGACATTTTTCATATATTGAGGAACAACAAGCCCCATCTTCACACCAGTCATACTGGTGCCAATATCATCATATTTGCCTTTATATTTAGCGGCGTATGCTTTATGGGTATTCGGCAGCCATGCGGAAAGGGATGCATCCGCACTTCCCGTCGCAATTGCAGTCCACATCGGCCCAGCCTCTACCTGAGTAAGTGTTACCTCATAGCCCAAGTCTTCTAAGACTTTGCCTATGACGTTTGTACTTGCAATCTCACTGTCCCACGCCACATAGGCAAGGTTGATTTTGTCTCCCTTCACCTTTTGAACGCCTTTTGTCCATTCGGCAATCTGATCCTTGTGTTTATTCACGTACTCAGCAGCAACTTTGGCAGGTTTCTCGCCTTCTTCCACCTTGATCATGATTTCGCCCATTTCGTCTTGCGTCCATTTAAACTGGCTCAGAAGCTTTGCGGCATTCGGCTGCTCTTTGCTGAAGCCTTTGCGTGTGATCGTATGGATTTCCTCTGCGCTGCCATAAGATTGTTTCGGATCATCGAGATATTTCAGCTTATATCTGGAGAACATCCAGTGCGGAGTCCATCCTGTAATGATAATCGGTTTCTTACGGTCGTATGACTTTTTAAGCGTAGCGGTCATCGCAGCACTTGACGCTGAAATCAATGTCCAGTCATTCAGGTCATAATCCTTCATCGCTTTGTCAGTCAGGGACATAATCCCTGAACCGGGGTCAATCCCGATGATGGTCTTATTCACTTGTTCTGCTGCGGATGCATTTTCATCGTTTTCTGAACCGCAAGCCGCAAGTGAGAGCGCCAGCATGGCTGAAACGCCGATGCCGATGATTTTTTTAAGCATCAGGCATTCCCCCTGCTTTTCTTCTTCACTTTAATATTTTGAGTAATACGGTCCAGGGTAATGGCAACGATAACGATGGCGATACCGGCCTCTACTCCGACCCCGGTTTTCAGCTGTGTAACGGCACTGTATACTTCAGAACCAAGTCCCGGTGCACCGACCATTGCGGCGATAACAACCATTGATAACGCAAGCATGATGCTCTGGTTAATTCCGGCCAAAATCGTTTTTGTCGCAAGCGGAAGCTGAACTTTAAACAAACGCTGAGCTGTTGTAGAACCGAATGCCTCAGTCGCTTCAATCAGATCCGCCGGCACTTGTTTAATACCGAGAACAGTCATGCGGATTGTCGGCGGCATCGCGAAGATAACAGATGCAACAACACCCGGCACAACACCGATGTTAAAGAAGAAAATCGCCGGCAATAGATATACGAAAGCAGGCATTGTCTGCATTAAATCAAGAATTGGCGTTACAATACGGCGAACCGTTTCCTTCTGAGACGCCCAAATTCCGATCGGTACCCCGACCACAATCGAAATAATCACAGATGTCAACACAAGCGCCAATGTTTGCAGCATTGGGTCCCAATATCCTAAATAATCGATCAGAAGGAATCCAATCAATGTAAATAACGCAATTCCCCTTGTACTGATCCACCACGCAAGTGCAGCGAAAATAATTGTTAACAAAATAGATGGAATAAATCCAAGACCGGTGACAATTCCATTTACAAAAGCGGCCAATCCGTTTGCAATTCCGTCGAAGAATCCGCCAAACGTCATCGTAATCCAGTCAACAAAACGGTCAATGATATCTGCTAAAGGTATTCTAGGCAGTCTATCCATCTTACTTCACCTCCTGTACAGAAGGATCTTGTGTTTGTTCACCAGTGCCTTCAGCATTGATATACTCGTTATTGCCGGCAAGTGCGCCAATCAGCGCGCCTCTTACGACAATTCCTTTCATTCTTTGCTTCTCATCCACAACCGCAATTGGAATATTCGCATCGGACACAACGTCAAAAATCTCAGTCAGATACGTATTCTCTGGTACAGTCGTAAATTCTGTATTCAAGATGTCTTGAAGTGACAAATCAGACTCAGCCGCTTTTTTCGCATCAGACGCATAGATAACACCTAATAATTTCTTTTGTTTATCCACTGCATAAATTGAAGAAATTCCAAGGTTTTTCATCAGTGTCAATGCTACGCGAGGCCCTTTATCAATCCGCACTGTTTCAGCGCGTTTCATAATGTGGCCTGCTGTGAGGACTTTAGACAAATCAACATCTTCGACGAATTTCTCAACATATTCGTTAGATGGATTCATCAGGATTTCTTCAGGCGTGCCGATTTGAACGATGTTGCCGTCCTTCATTAGGACAATTCTGTCGCCGATCCGCAACGCTTCGTCCAAGTCATGCGTAATAAAGATAATCGTTTTTCCGACATTATCGTGAAGATCAAGAAGTTCATCCTGCATATCTTTACGAATCAATGGATCAAGCGCACTGAACGCTTCGTCCATCAGAAGAATGTCCGGATCATTTGTCAACGCGCGGGCAAGGCCGACACGCTGCTGCATCCCGCCGGAAAGCTGGTCGGGATATTGGTGTTCAAATCCTTCCAGTCCAACGAGCTTAAGAGACTCAAGCGCTTTTTGCTGCCGCTCTTGTTTGTCTACACCTTGAAGTTCCAGTCCGTATTCTGTGTTTTCAAGTATCGTTCTGTGCGGGAACAGAGCGAACTTTTGGAAGACCATGCTGATTTTCTTCCGGCGGACTTCCCGGAGCTGGTCTTTAGACATATTTGTTATCATGTCACCATCAATGTAAATATTTCCGGCAGTCGGTTCAATAAGCCGGTTTAACATCCGTACTAAAGTTGATTTACCGCTCCCTGATAGACCCATGATGACAAATATCTCACCATCATATACTTCAAAATCTGCCTGATTAACACCAACGGTTGATCCGGTTGCTTTCAGGATCTCTTTTTTTGTCTTTCCGTTGGCAAGCATTTGAACTGCCTTCTTTGTTTGTTTCCCAAAAATCTTAGAGACTTTCTCGACTTTTATCTTAATTGGTTTCTCATCTACACTCATATTTTCCCTCCATATTAAGCAATCTTTATTACCGTAACATTTATGTAACTTCCCACACAAACAGCATATTCTCTTTTATTCTGTACCATTTCTTTATAAACATCCATGTGACCACATGATCTTATTTATGCTTCTAAATGCTCTGTAATCCTCCTATATGATTGTATTTTACGGGTGATTTTTCGCCTATCTTTAGTTGAAAACGCTTTTATTGGAATTGAATTCCTCCTTCCTCTTATGACTTCCCTCTCCTTTACTGGAAAAATAAGTTGCTTTTTCAACATCAATTATGTATTATAGTTTCATGACTATGAAACAATCAGATGATCAAATCAGAGCGCAAATTTTTAAAGCACTGTCTGATGAATCAAGGCTTGCCATTATTCGTACGCTTTATGTCAGCGGAAAAGAACTCAGCTGCGGTGAAGTAGGTGAAAAGTGCAATATTGTCAAAACCACGGCATCTTATCATTTTAAAACGCTGCGTGAAGCGGGATTGACGGCAACCCGGAAAGATTCGCGGACAAAATACGTCAGTCTGCGTGAAGACACATTTCAAACATACCTGCCTGGCTTTTTGGAAACCCTCTAACAAAGGGTTTTCTCTATACATATCTGTTTCATAGTTTCAAAGTTATAAAACAATAGGAGTGATAAAATTTGAATCGCATTTGGCTTTTCTTCAGTGTCATGTTTGTCATTGGCACGGATACCTTTTTGCTTTCGCCGCTTCTCCCCCTTTTACAGGATCAGTTTCATGTCTCTACTGATTTGTCAGGCTGGATGGTCAGTGCTTATGCACTCGGTTATGCGCTCTTCGCTTTCATTGCAGGCCCAATCTCAGACCGGCTGAACAGGAAAACAGTCATGCTGTGGGGACTTGCAGGCTTTATCGTATCCACATTTTTATGCGGCATCGCTCCCTCTTTTGCCGCCATGTGCCTGTTCCGTTTTGCCGCAGGCGTTAGCGCTGCGTTTGTGACGCCTCAAATTTGGGCGTCCATCCCAGTCATTGTCCAGCCTTCTCAGATCATAAAAGGCATGGGGATTGCGACAGCAGGTTTGGCCGCTTCACAAATGCTCGGACTTCCTATTGGAGGGTTTCTCGCTTCCTTTACATGGCATACGCCATTTTTCGTTTTGTCAGCGTGCTCGCTTATTCTTCTATTGATCCTGGCGGCGGTCATGCCTGGCATCCGGCCTTCTGAACCATTGGCGCGCCCATCAATTGTCAACCCCTATCGGGAGCTTTTTTCATTGCCGAAAACATCGGTCATTCTGCTTGCCTATTTTCTGTTTCAAACCGGAAACTTCGCATCGTTCAGCTTTCTGGGTACTTGGCTTTCCGCGGATTATCATTTAACCGTGTCACAAATTGGCGCAGCTATGCTTGTACTCGGACTGGGAAATATGCTCGGGAGCCTTATCGGCAGCCGGGTTTCAGAAAAGCTGGGCATGTTTAAAACACTGATCAGCGGGATGCTGCTAATGGGCGCTCTCTATTTCGCTCTTCCGTTCTTTCCAAACTTGTTTTTAGTAGAAGCCGGCTTTTTTCTCACGTTCTTTACAGCTGGCATCATCTTTCCGTTAATGATGGGTGTCTTTCAATCCATTGCACCAAATGCGCGAGGAACCATCGCTTCCCTTTCCAATGCCGCTATGTATGCCGGGACCACTGTCGGTACAAGTATTGCAGGTTTTTTATATCAAAGCACACAGCATTTCGGAGCTGTCACAGGATTTACTGCCATTTTGTTCATACTTTCTATGACGCTCTACCAGGCAATCAGTAAAACCGGGAAACGCCAATCCGCAGCCCGGGCGCAGATGTAAAAAAAAAAAGCACCTCATTCAAGAGGTGCCTCAGATTGTTGACAAAATCCTAAAATGGTTTTCATTTTAGGATTTTGTCATCTTTTCAGCGTGATTGAAAACCCTTGAAGTCTAGGAAGGACGAGCATAGGAGCGGACATTCACAGGATGTGATGACGACGGCGTTTAGGCAGGACGCCTGAGAATTTAGCCGTTGATCCACTTCGCATTGAGCACCGAAGCGCAGTCCTGACAACGAATGCGAGGGTTTGTCGACACGCTGAAAGCACCTCTTTCAAGAGGTGCTTTTCCTATTCTAGCTCAGTTTGTTTCGTTTCTTTCCCCATAATCAAAATACAAGCAACCGCGAGTAAGATTGCAATGCAAAAGATTGAAAAGATGACCGAAAACGAAATATGACGGGCTGCCAGGGTTCCGACGAGCAAAGGCCCGAAGATGCCGCCGATTCTTCCAAACGCTGCTGTCGTTCCTGAACCTGTTGCCCGAATCGCAGTCGGGTATTGCTCCGGGGTATAAGCATACAGCACGCCCCACGCACCGAGATTGAAAAACGATAACAGCATGCCAGCCGTAAGCAGAAGACTTAAGGAATCCGCTGTTCCGAAGAAATAGGCGCTTCCTGCTGTGCCAATCAAGTAAATGACAAGTATCCACTTCCGGCCCGCTTTTTCAATCAGCCATGCGGCAGAGAAATAGCCAGGTAGCTGAGCAAGCGTCATCAGCAGGACATATTCAAAGCTTTGAATCATGCTGAAGCCTTTCAGCAGCATGACACTCGGGAGCCATAGGAACATGCCGTAATAAGAAAACACCACACAGAACCAAACGAGCGACAGCATCACGGTCGGCCGTATATACTGTCTTGCCCAGACGCTTTTTACATTCTCCCACACCGACCTCTTTTTGGCAGAAAGCGATTCATATTTCGGCGAATCAGGCAGACTCGTCCGCAGGTACAGCGCATAAAAAGCAGTCAGCGCAGTTAACAGAAGTGCAGCCTGCCAGCCGAAGCTTGGTATCACAAAGTAAGAAATCAAGGCCGCTGCGAGCCAGCCCACGGCCCAAAAGCTTTCCAAAAGCACAATCACTCTGCCCCGCTTTTCAGGCACAACCGCTTCCGAAACGAGTGTTGAAGCGACTGGAAGCTCGCCGCCAAGTCCCATACCAATCACGAAACGAAGGATTAGAAATGCCGATAAACTTGTCACAAAAGCGGAAATGCCGCTTCCGATGGAAAAGCATAAAAGGGTGATGATAAACACTTTTTTGCGGCCGATTCGATCAGCAAGCAAACCAAACAAAAACGCACCCGCAGCCATGCCGATGGAATTGACGCTTCCGATCCATTTCATTTCTTCGGGCGACAGATTCCACTCTACATGGAGCGCGGCGATAATAAACGATAATATTCCGACATCCATTGCATCAAACAGCCACCCCAAACCGGCGACGCCCAGCAGTTTACGCTGGGATATAGACTGTTGTTTTCCCATTGCCAACACCTCTGATATGCAAAATGATTACCGTTTAAGTTTACACCTGTCTTTACACATTGTCATTAACTAAATGATGTAATTGAAATACCCCGCTTATGTTCCACAAGCGGGGTTTTTATTATTGCTGCAATGCTGCTTTTTTAATATTATCCTGAAGCTGGGCAATTCGTCTCGCGCCGTCTTCGCGGAGGCGCTTGTTTTCTTCTTCGATTTGTTTTGTTTCCTGCATGCCGCTGACAATCGTGTTCCAAGACGATTCAATCGTTTCAATATCTATGCTCGGTCTGCCGGCCATTCTCGCAATTTCAACACTTTGGCTCGAGATGTTTTCAGCATTTCGTTTCAGCATCTCGTTTGTCCGGCGGTCAAGCTCGCTCATGGAATCAGCCACAAGCTTTTGCCGCTTTACCGTAACAGCCTGAATAATGCCGTTTTTGAAAATCGGAATGGTAATGATAAACGCGGAGTTGATTTTCCCGATCAGCTTTGCATTTCCTCGCTGCAGGAGACGGATTTGAGGTGCGGTTTGAAGCGCCACCATCCGTGCCATGTCAAGATCATACACCCGTTCCTCAAGCGCCTGAATGCCGTTGCGCAACGTATCGAGCTGCATTTGCGCCAGCTGGTTCCCGCTTGCCGCTTTTTCCTCATATGAAGGAAGGATCGACTGCATCTCTTCCAGTTTCATCTGCCCGGCAACGACGTATTTTTCAAGCTCCATATAGTATTTGATATTGTTTTCATACATTTCATCGAGCGTGTAGTTCGTCTTCGTCATCTCATCTTTGTATTTTGAAATCTCAACGTGGATTTTTTCAATCTCTCCGCCAAGCGTCTGATACTTTTTAAAGATTTTTTCAATCATGCTGCCGCCGCGTTTGAAAATTTTCGCCATTAATCCCTTTGGCTCATCAAAATCATTTTTGTCGAAGCGGTCCATGATTTTCCCAAGCTGAGTCAGCATTGTGCCGGAGTCTGTCACGCTTGTTGTTTTCATCATCCCTAAGATGCGGTCAGAGAACTTGGATATTTCAACGGCCGGCTCCTTGCCGTACTCAAGCAGCTCCATTTGGTTTTTGACGTCAATTTGTTGAGCAAGCCGCTTCACTTCTGGTTCCTGACGGAGCTGAAGACGGATATCGTCAGCTTTTTGCTGGGAAATCTCTTCATTTTTATCGAGAACAAGCGGATTTTGATTTTCTGTTGTCATGCTTTTCTTCTCTCCTTATTTTTGGGTAATGGTTCTGAAGAGCCTTTTCACAAGCGAAGGCTCTTTGTAGTCCTGCTGAAACACCATGTCATCCAGCCAGTGGATATCATACTGATCCTCTTCAATAAACTGCTCTATATCCTGGTGTCCGGGCGGATTATAAATGATGATATCGATTCCGATTTCATTCAGGAACAGCAGGGCAGCAGCATCCGAACGCGTGAGTCCGCCGCTCATTTCCGTATGATATAAAACGAGTTTCGGAACGGTTTGCGCATAGTCGAACATTTGAATCAATTTCAGCAGATTAGCAGGCAGGTTTGTTGTTTGTTTAAACAAATAGATTTGAACATCCTTGACTTGTTCCTGATGCAAAGCCTTAAGCCGCGGGTGCCTGCACATTCTCGAAATCGTTTTGGCAATGGCAGTCTGAACGCCTGCCGGCAGCTGTTTGTACTGCCACACATTGCTTGCCATCAGCTTGTCCGGATCAATGTTCCCTTCTTGATCAAGTGCGTGGCTGTAGTGAAATTGATAGTTCGACTTTATTTCTTCTGTAAATGGAAAGCTTCTTACCATTTCTGTTTCCTGATAATCCGCTAGAGTATGAAGCCTGTTCCAATATTCCTTATTGTCTTTCGACACGCCCATAATTTTGGCGAATACATTCGGAATCTCAATGGAATGTTTATCAGCTTTGAAATTCGGCCGAATAAAGGCGCGTTCTTTCGTGATTAAAAACAATTCATCATAGGTCGTTTTCAGCGTAACGGACACCGGTGTGTGATCTCTGAACTGCCACGGCTTATACAGCATGGATTCCTCGTGATTCAGCACATGTTCAATTTCCTTTGTTGAGCGGTAAGCCACTGTTGATTTCCGGTCTGGTTTTTCTTTCGGAAACGGCTGAAGCTCCGAAACATCCGGGAGCTTTTCCGTAAAACCGAGCTCCTGCTTCGGGTCGACAAGCGCCAGCTGATCCGTTCCCGCCGGATGGAACAGCAGTACATCACAGCCGACCAGCATCAGATAATATAAGAAATAGAGCTGGCTTTTCGTCGCATCTCCATACCAAACAACCTTCGGCATCTCCCGCTCTATATCGGTTTTTTCCAGCCAAGGGTTCAGATGGTTTAAGGAAAACTTCGAGACATCAAGCAGCACTCTGCGAAAATCAGGATGATTCAGCCCCTTTTCATGACTGTCCGCAAAGGTATGTAAAAGCGTCATCAGCGCTTTTCTTAAATGGCGGTGCATCAGGGGATTTGAGTGCTTCGCAATCAGCTTTTCCCCGTCCAGAAAGGCAACAAAGCGGCTGACTGACAGCCCTTTTTCTTTCTGATTGATGGAATGAATATGCTGAAGCTTTTGAAATGTTTCCGGTTCGATTGTTTTATCAAGCGTTTCACTCAAAATCGTTATACGGTCGTTTACAGACAGCTCATACAGCTCGTTATAGTAGTCCGTCTCATCAATAGGCGTGCCCAATATCTGACCGGCAAGACGAGAAAAAGAAAGGCCTTGTGCAGTTTCATAGTGATCCCGCTCCGGCAATGGTTGAAACAGCAGGCTTTTCCAATCGCCATCAGGCGGAAGAGCTTTATGAATGGTTAGTTCTTCTTGTCTCATCATATCCTCCTTTCCGGTTTGTCATTGAACGATATTTCGGTAACAAAAAAGGAAGGACATTGAACCTCCCTCCTTGTTTTGTTTTATTCTTCTTTTGAAGCGGCTGTTTGTTCGCGCACCTGCTTTTGTTTATTGATGTAGTGAATGATCAATGTTACCGCAAATGCAGCGATAATGATGATGAAGAATACAGAGTGCGGCATTTCGTAATGGAAAGCGCTCCCCGCCATTTTCAGCGCGATAATGCCGATTAAGACGAATGCTGTGTTTTCCAGCTCAGGAATTTTATCAATCAGCACAAGGAACACTTTTGCCACTGTACGCATCATTAAAATACCAAGCATACCGCCAATCAGAAGCACCCATACTTTTTCAGATACTGCAAACGCGGCCAGGATGCTGTCCACAGAGAAGGCAAGATCCATTAATTCTACTGAAATGACAGTCGCCCAGAAGATCCCAAACGTGCGGACCATCCAAGAGTTTTTCTTGATGCCGTCCGCTTCCTCTTCTTTTTCGCCTATCCAGAAGTGCTTAATGACGAGCCAAGCCAGGTAAAGCGCGCCAAGCACCTTGATCCACCAGAATTTAATGAGAAGCATACCGAGCCCGATGAAAATAAACCTGAAAATATAAGCTCCAAACAAACCATACGTTAACGCTTTTTTCCGCTGTTTTTCCGGCAGGTGTTTAACCATGACCGCAAGAACAAGCGCGTTATCGGCCGATAAAAGGCCTTCCAGAACAACAAGGGAACCGATCAAACCCCAGGAAACAGGATCAGTCAGAACTTCCCCCCACATTTTCCAATCGAAAAATGAAGCATACGTAGACAAAATATGATGTAAAAAGTCCAAGTTTTTTCCTCCTATTAATTTGAAACGGTGACTTCTCTATTTGTCACTCGCTTACACTTGCAAACCGTAATTCCGGCACAATGCAGCCAGCCCGCCAGAAAATCCGCTGCCGATTGCATTGAATTTCCACTCGCCGCCGTGTCTGTAAAGCTCACAAACGACAACAGCTGTTTCAATGGAGAAGTCTTCTCCCAAATCGAAGCGAAGAAGCTCATTCTGCGTTTCTTCATCCACAACGCGGACAAATGCATTGGAAACTTGTCCAAAGTTTTGGCTGCGTGCTTCAGCGTCGTGAATGGTCACTGTGATGCCGATTTTCTCAATGTGAGCAGGGATTTTTGAGAAATCAACGATAATCTGCTCATCATCTCCATCGCCCTCACCCGTATGGATGACACCGCCGCTCGGATGTTCAAGGTTATTATAGAAGACGAAATCGAGATCATTTACGCAGTTATCATGCGCATCAACTAAAAAGGCCGAAGCATCCAGGTCAAAATCGTGTCCGCCGGAATACTTGTTTGTATCCCAGCCTAAGCCGATCACCGCTTTAGTCAGTCCCGGATTTGTTTTTGTTAAATCAATGCGCTGTCCTTTTGATAATTGAATGGCCATACTGCCTCTCTCCTTTCTGCTCTTCGTATTTGTCTTAACCGACTTGCAAACCGTAGTCTGTTGCAATGCGGGCAAGGCCGCCTTGGTAGCCTGAGCCGATTGCTGAGAATTTCCACTCGCCGTTATGTCTGTAAAGCTCCCCTGCAATGATTGCCGTTTCAATAGAGAAATCTTCTGCAAGATCGTAACGGATGAGCTCTTCATTTGTTTCTTCATTTACGATGCGGACAAACGCGTTTGATACTTGTCCAAAGTTTTGGCTGCGCGCTTCTGCATCGTGAATGGTAATAACAAATGAGATTTTATCAATGTTTGCCGGTACAGCGCTGAGATTTACTTTTACATTCTCATCGTCGCCTTCGCCAGCACCAGTCAGGTTGTCGCCTGAATGAACGACTGAACCGTTGCCGCCTTCAAGCTGGTTGTAGAAAATAAAGTCGTTTGGAGATGCGCATTTGCCTGCGGCGTCTAACAGAAACACACTTGAGTCAAGATCAAAGTCGTGCCCGCCGTCATACTTGTTCGTATCCCAGCCTAAACCGACAACAACCTTTGAAAGACCCGGATTTGTTTTTGTTAAATCTACTTTTTGTCCTTTTGCCAATGAAATTGTCATGTTTCATCCACTCCTTTTCTTTTATACGTATCGGCTGATAATATCTTCTAATCTCGTATCGTTTGTGCCTTCACCGATCGCCGCAAACTTCCACTCACTGCCGCTGCGGTAGATTTCTGCTGTAATCAGGCTTGTTCTGCCGGCGTAATTGTCTCTCAAATTGTACTTGAGCATTTCCTCGTGATTAGATTGATCAACTACGCGGATAAACGCATTTTGAATCATGCCGAAATCTTGTTTTCTTCTGACACAATCGTAAATGTTCACTACAAATACAAGCTTATCGATGTTTCCAGGCACTTTATCTAAATCTATCATAATTTGCTCGTCATCGCCCGCACCGTCACCCGTCAGGTTGTCGCCTGTATGCTGTACACCGCCGCAGCGGCTTTTCAGGTTGCCGAAATAAATCAGGTTTTTCTTATCGGTGAATTTTCCGTTTTCCAACATCAGCACTGAAGCGTCACAGTCGATATTCGGACCGCCTCCGCCAAGCAGTTTGCTGAAGAACCCTCCGCCTGAGGACACTGGGTCCCAGCCGAGACCGACCATCAATTTTGACAGACCGGCTTTTCCTTTTGTTAAATCAATTCGTTGACCTTTTTCTAAAGAAATTGCCACACGATTCACTCCTACTCATCGAAATGTGAAGATAGTCACATTTATTTTTACGCTCACAAGGAAAATAAGCCGTAAATTACTAATATATACGTTTGTTATTATATCAAAGTTTCGTAAAAGTTAAGAATAATTGACGAAAAACCTCGAAAAAAAACTTCCATATTTGATATATGATTTGCAAATGCTATAAAGTGCGCTTCTTAAACAAACCATTTGACGCGGGCAAGTCATTTTGCCTATTCTGGTGTCACCATCTAAAAACAGACAGAAAGGAAGCGGCCTTTTGATTCAATTAAGCATACTTGATCAGGCACCTGTTTCTAAAGGAGAAAGCCCTGTGACAACTCTTCAGCATTCGGTTGAGCTTGCCCAATTAAGCGAAGAGTGGGGCTATAAGCGTTATTGGTTTGCCGAGCATCACAGCACGAAAGGACTGGCAAGCACAGCGCCTGAAATCATGATCGCCCGCATCGCAGCACAGACAAACACCATTCGTGTCGGATCAGGCGGCGTGCTTCTGCCCCAATACAGCCCATTTAAAGTGGCTGAAACCTTTCGCCAGCTTGAGGCCCTGTATCCAAACCGGATTGACCTCGGCGTCGGCCGTTCTCCAGGCGGCACGACAAAAACCAGGCTTGCATTAACGGACGGGGTGAAAAAAAGCTTAACCGAATTTAACAGACAGCTGCAGGATGTCTCTTATTTTCTAACAGATTCCCTTCCTCCCGACCATCCGTATGCCGGAATCAAAGCGGCGCCCCTTATTGGTACGGCACCCGAGCTATGGGTGCTCGGTCTTGGTGAAAACAGCGCAAGACGCGCGGCGCACCAGGGGATTGGATATGTATTTGGGCATTTCATTAATCCCGAGCGAGGAGAAAATGCATTCCGCATCTACCGGGAAAGCTTTCGGCCCTCAGCCCATTTTTCGAATCCATCCGCACTGTTTACGATTTTTGTCATTTGCGCAAAAACAGATGAAGAGGCAGAAGAACTCGCATTAAGCCAGGATTTGTGGCTTCTTCGCGTCGGAAAAGGCTTGGACAGCCGCGTGCCAAGCATCGAGGAGGCGAAAGCTCATCCCTACACAGCGTCCGATAAAAAACTCATAGAAGAAAACAGAAAGCGGATGGTGATCGGTTCTCCAACCACTGTCAAACAACAGCTGTTAGACCTCACAGGCCGCTACGAAACAAATGAAATCATGGTTCTGTGCAATGTGTTTGATTTTGAGGCGAAAAAGGAATCTTATGAGCGCCTTGCCGGATTGTTTCTATAAAAAAAGCAGTTTTCTCTAGGGAAAACTGCTTTTCATGTTATCGGTGCCTTTTTTTGCGCTGAGCTTCTTTTTTGATAAACGTCCAAACTCCCTGAACTGCAAATCCGATTAATAGCAAAACGATCAAAAGCAGGGTAATAGACGGACCTGGCGGCGTCCCGAGCTGATAGGATGATGTCAGTCCCGTAAATACGCTGAATAATGAAATGAGTATGGCTGTAATGAAAACCATGTTAAAGCCTTTTGCAATTCTGATGGCGAAGGCTGCCGGCAATACGAGCAGGGCCGATACAAGAAGGACCCCGATGATCGGAATAATGACTGAAATCGCAAGGCCTGTGACAATACTGAATGACAACGAGAGAACGTTTGTATTGATTCCCGATGTTTTGGCTGTTGCTTCATCAAACGTCAGCAGGTAGAGCGGCCTTCTCAGTACGATAAAATAAAGCAGGATCAGCAGTGTGATAATACTGATAATATAGACCTGCTGCTGGTTTACTGTCACAAGCGATCCAAATAGGTATTGATCGATGCTCATATTGGCTGTGCCTTTGGAAAGGCTGATTAAAAACATCGCGAAGGACAAACCAGCTGCCATTAAGATGGCAATGGACACTTCTGAATAAGTCCGATACGCCCGCCGCATGTATTCAATTCCGATCGCGCCGATGGTCACGACGACTATGCTTGCTGCGGTTATATTGGTGCTGAGAAAAAAGCCGATGGCAACACCTGACAATGAGATATGTGAAAGTGTGTCAGCCATTAAGGCCTGTCTTCTGAGAACGAGATACACTCCTAGTATTGGAGCCATGACGGCGATCATGCCGCCTGCTAGAAAAGCTCGTCGCATGAATTCCAAGTCAAACATTTCCATCCGCCTTTTTCTCCTCTCTCTAATCGAATCACTTTATCTAAAAATTGCTGTACTTCGTTTTGTTCGTGAGTAACCATCACAACTGTGCGGTTGTGATTTTTCACAAGGTGATGCATAAATTCGTAAAATCCTTTTCTGCTGTCGTAATCAACAGCTGTCGTCGGTTCGTCCAGCATCAGCAGATCCGGGTTGCTGGCGAGCATTCTGGCGATACAGATTTTCTGTTTCTGTCCGCCTGATAAATCACCGATTTTACGATGGCGGAGGTCCCACATTTCCACCATTTTCAATGCTTTTTCTACTTCAAGATGATCTTCTTCATTTAAACGTTTAAACCATTTCCCTTTTGTATAGCGGCCTGACTGAACAAGCTCCAGCACCGTGCTCGGAAATCCGGCATTAAATGAAGAAATTTGCTGCGGGACGTACCCTATGGTCAGGCGTTTCCCTTCTGTATTCCTTTTACTGATCGTCACTGTGCCTTCCCACGGTTTCAGCATGCCGAGCATTACCTTTATGAGCGTCGATTTAGAGGCGCCGTTTGGTCCAGTGATGCCGACGAACTCACCGCTTTCAATATCAAGTGATACTTTATCTAAAACAGGCGTATGGGAATAGCCGAAAACGATATCTTTCAATGAGACGAGATTCATGTTAATCTTCCTTTCTCACAAAGAAATAGTGTGCACCCCTCCGGCGCACACTATCTTATGATTTAACCAATAGTGAATCTTTCAGGGCATCGAGGTTTTGTTTCATAATGTCGATATACCCTAAACCTTTATCCTGTTCTTCTTTGCTCAAGCCTTCCAGTGTATTCAGCACTTCTGTCTTCGCGCCGATTTCACTGGCGAGCGTATCTGCGACCTTTGAGGATGCAATTTCTTCAAAGTAAATAACTTTTACATTATGTTCTTTGGCATATGTTTTCAGCTTTGCCAAGCTGGCTGCGCTCGGTTCTTGGTCAGGTGAAAGCCCTGCAATCGGAACCTGCTTCAAGCCGTATTCTTTTGCCAGATAGCCAAAAGCTGTATGCTGCGTGATAAATTCTTTTTTCTCCGCTTTTTTTGCGGTTGTACGATATAGTTTATCAAGATCCTGCAGTTTTGCAATATATTCTTTACTATTTTTCTCATAGTATTCTTTGTTATCCGGGTCCTGCTTCACGATTTGCGCCGTAATATTTTTAACTTCCTTCTGTGCCAGAACAGGGCTAAGCCATACGTGAGGGTCCATTGCATGACTGTGCTCATGCTCCCCATGATCATGCTCTTCGTGTTCTTCTTCAGAGCCTTCCATTAAATCAATGCCTTTGCTTGCATTAACGAAAACGGCATGGCCTTGGCCCATGCTTTTTTCAGCTGACGGAACCCATGTCTCCATGTATTCACTATTATAAACGAACAAATCAGCATCCTGAATGTTGGCAATGTCTTTCGGCGTCGGTTCCCAATCATGCGGTTCAACGGAAGATGGGATTAACAGATCCACATCGCCTTTGTCTTTTACAATTTGTTTTGTGAATTCATACATCGGGTAGAACGTTGTGACAACGTGCAGTTTATCACCCTTTGAATCCGCCGACCCTTTTGTTGATGAGTTGCCGCATGCTGCAACTAATAAAAAGCACGCTGCAATCACAAACAAACCGCTCCATTTTTTAGACATATCGTATATCCCCTCTTTTTCAGTAACTTTAAATCAAAATGATAACGATTTTGTAATCCTATATTATAATAAACCGAAGTCATTACGTTTTGCAAGAATAAATTTCATTTTCATTTATTCTTCCCGCCTGCAGAGCGGATATATGTACTAAAAAAACCCGGCTAAGAATGCCGGGCTACTTCAATCATTAGTTTGTTTTGTCCAGAAGATAGACCCTGCTCTCATAAGGCCGGAACACCATTTCGTCAGCAAGATCATTGTTGTTATAATTGCTGAGAAGCAGAGAGGCCTGAGCTTTGCCGCAGTTCTTAGGCCACTGAAAAACAGCTTGCTCTTTTGAAAAATTATTGACCGACAAAAGCTGCTGTTTACTGTTTCCTCTCATGTATACAAACAGCTGCGGATCGTCCGGAAGCAAAAGATCAAAGCTTCCTTTCATGAGGTCAGCGTACTGCTTTCTCAGGCTGATCAGCTTTTTGTAATAGATTAAGACCGAATCAGGGTCTCTCTGCGCTTCCTCCACATTGATTGCGGTGAAGTTCGGATTGACCTTCAGCCAAGGCGTGCCGTCAGTAAATCCGGCATTTTTGCCGCTGTTCCACTGCATCGGGGTCCGGGCGTGATCCCGGCTTTTGGCTAAGATCGATTTCATCACATCATTTGGATCATAGCCTTTTTCAAACACCCGTTTATGATACATATTGATCGTTTGGATATCTTTGTAGTCTTCAATCCGGGTGAACGGCGCGTTTGTCATCCCGATTTCTTCTCCCTGATAAATATACGGCGTGCCCTTCATAAAATAAAGTACGGCTGCCAGCATTTTCGCTGATGCTTTGCGGTATTCCCCATCGTCTCCGAATCTGGACACAATCCGGGGCTGGTCGTGGTTGCACCAAAACAATGTATTCCAGCCTTGATGTTCAAGCTTCTTTTGCCATTTTGTCAAAACCGATTTTAAATCAGAAAGCTCAAGGGGCTTCAAATCCCAATGTTCTTTTCCGGGCTGCTGATCAAGCTCCATATGCTGAAAGTGAAAAATCATATTCAGCTCATGCTTATCTGTTCCCGTATATTTAAGGCCTTCTTCCGGTGTGACACTGCCGACCTCTCCGACAGACATGACATCATATTGAGAAAACACTTCATCTGTCATTTCTTTTAAATAGTCATGGATTCGTTCGCCATTTGGCTGAAAGGGCTTCGGCTCTGCCTGCTGATTGATATAGTCCTCATACGAAGGAAGATATTCTTTCTTAGAAATGAGATGGAGCTGATCAATTCGCAAACCGTCGACCCCTTTATCGAGCCAAAATTTCATCATGTCATACACCGCCCGGCGAACTTCGGGATTTTCCCAGTTTAAATCAGCTTGTTTGACGGCATTCATATGGAGATAGTATTCTCCGGTGTGCTCTTCGTATTGCCAGACCGGGCATCCATAGTTTGAGAGCCAGTCCGTCGGCGGGCCGTTCTTTGTGCCGGGACGCCAATAATAATAGCTGCGGTATTTGCTGTTTTTGTCCAGCTCCGCTTCTTTAAACCACGGATGCTCGACCGAGGTGTGATTTAACACAAAGTCCATCACCAGCTTTAATCCCCGCTGATGCACCTGGTCCAGCAACTCGTGAAAATCGTCCATTGTTCCGTAAGAATCCATAATCGCCTTATGGTTTGTCACATCATAGCCGTAATCAACATTCGGAGAAGGATAGATCGGGCAAATCCAAATCACATCTGCCCCGAGCTCCTTTATGTAGTCAAGACGGGAAATAATCCCCCGCAAGTCCCCAATTCCGTCTCCATTGCTGTCCTGAAAGCTTCTCGGGTAAATTTGGTACACCACTGCATTCTTCCACCAGTCCGTTTTCATCCCGCAATCCCCCTGTTTTGTCTTCTATTCAAGCTGAGATGGATAAAGTGTCATTCCGCCGTCGACGAAAAGTGTTGCGCCGGTCACATAGCTTGCTTCCTCAGATACGAGCCAAGCTGCTGCTGCCGCCACTTCTTCAGGCTTTCCGAAGGCTTTCATCGGGATTTTTTTCAATTGTTTTTGCCTGCTCTCTTCCTTTTTCGTATCAACATTTGATTCTGTGGCAATGGTGCCGGGCGCTATCGCATTGACGCGGATTCCCTTATCCGCATAATTGAGCGCCAGCGTTTCCGTCATCATCTTGATGCCGCCTTTGGATGTGGAATACTGAACGTTGACAGGGCGCGGAATCTGCTGATGAACACTTGAGATATTCAGCACATTGCCCTTGATATTGTTTTTCATCATGTGGTTAAGTGCTGCTTTCGCTCCCAGAAAGGTTCCGGTAACATTGACATCAATCACTCTCTGCCAATCTTCAAGACTCATCTCATGCGGCATCGCCTCAACGCCGTTAAAACCAGAGTTGTTTACCATCACATCGAGCGTGCCGAAATGCTCTAAAGCTGTGTCCAAGAGCGCCTGAATCCCCTCTTCTTTTGACACGTCCGCCTCAACTGCGACGGCTTTCCCTCCGTTCTGTTTAATGATTTCCAGGGTTTCATCGGCTCCAGACGGGTCGCTGTGGTAGTTTACAACAACATTCATTTTCTCCTGTCCGAACCGTTCCGCAATGGCTTTCCCGATTCCTTTTGAAGACCCTGTCACAATCGCTGTTTTTCCGGTTAAATCTTTGTACATACTTGATATCCTCCTCTGTTTCTCACTATGCAGTGGAAAATACCCTGTTTTTCCGAGTTGAAAACAGCACAAAAAAAGCAGAGAACCTGTAGTTCTCTGCCATTTCCTATTGAAAACGCTGCTCAGCAAGCTTCTTTTTAATATTCATCAGCCTGCGGTAAAAGAAAGCGGCGGACTCGTAATGTTCCAGCTGATTGAAACGTTCCGCTGTATCATGCAGCAGATCTTCGGCGTCAGCAAGAAGCTGCCTGGATTCCAGCAGATCAAAGCATTCTGTAAGCACGTTCAGGTCGCCGCTTCCAAGATACAGCTCATGAATGAGGCGGAATTTCGTCAAGTACATGTCATCCTCCCATTCAGCCGCGCTCTTTATCCCGCGGTCATACGCCTCTACTGCCTTGTCATATTTTCCCTCTTTACAGTAGATATGGGTCAGTGAAAATACAGCTTGAACAGCTTGCTGAAAGTTGTGCTCCTCAAAAATGGCGGCGGCTGTTTTGAAATAGCCCTCCGCTTCTTTGTAATCACCCAGACTGTACTTACAGTGTCCGACATTATAATAGGCAGCGGCGATCATGTATGCTTCTTCAAGCTGCCTGGCATGATCTAAAGCGCTGCACAAGTGGGTCAGTGCTTTTTCATGATGATACACATCGGTCAAATTTCCGGCGATGATAAATTCACACTGAACCCGGCGGCGACCGTACAGTTCATATTTCGTATAGATATCAAGCGCCTGGCTCGCATAATTCATGGAAAAATACGTTTGTTTGATGTGATAATACACTTCTGCGACTTTAAAAAGAAACTCAGCTTTTTCGATCTCATCCTCGACATACTCGAGCTTTTCCTCGGCATGTTTATAATGGTCGATCGCTAATATGAAATTTTTCTGCTTGAATTCGTACATTCCTCTGAAATAATAAAAGTAGTATTCCAGTAAGCCCGTGAGTTTTTGCTGATTGCTTTCAATTTCGTTCAGCATATCAGAGAACGGAGGCTTGGTGTCGCTGTCTTTCACCGGCATCAGCTTATCAAGCATGATTCGATGCCGGAATTCCATCAAAGAAAAATATAAAAGCAAGTCCTGGTTCTCTTCCATATCTTCTAAATCGTATTCAATCTCCTGCTTTAACGCTTCTGCTTGATCTGCTTCAAATGCGCGAATGAGCTTGTACCATTCATTCAGCTTTACTGCTACTTCTTCTGATGGAATCTTTGCTCTCATCGGTCTGCCTCCTTCCTCCTGCTACTATTTATGTTATATTTTATCATAGCTGTTCGCTTTTAGAGAGAGTCAATCACTTAAAAGCGTTAACATTCAGCACATCTTGAGAAAGTGAGACCGATATGAAGTTACCCGCAAAAACATTTGTTATCTTATGTATTCTATTTCTTCTAGATCTTTGTTTTAGTTATATTCGGCATGAATGGCATTCTCAAAACGCCTTGCAGGACATGCCTGTCCCCTCGGATCTTCATCCGATTGTGAAGCAGAATGCCGATGCACTCAAAGCCGCTGCAGCGAATAAAGGCATTACCGTCGTCATTACTGAAGGATTCAGGTCCTTTAAGGAACAAGATGAATTATATAAACAGGGACGTACAAAAAAAGGGAATATTGTCACCTATGCAAGAGGAGGGGAATCGTATCATAACTATGGTTTAGCGATTGATTTCGCCCTTCAAAAAAAGGATGGGAGCATCATATGGGATATGGAATATGACGGCAATCAAAACGGAAAATCAGATTGGCTGGAGGTTGTCGAGATCGCTAAGACACTCGGTTTTGAATGGGGCGGGGATTGGAAACGATTCAAGGACTACCCCCACTTGGAGATGATTCATAACTAGACACCCCTCACAGCCTTTTCTTTTTCCTTATGTGCGCATCAATATAGGAAGGGTAAACCGGCTTATAGACAAGTTTGTAGTGCTGGTCACTGCCTGCTGTAAAATCAGGCTGCCATTCCAGCTTCACATCAAAAGCGCCTAAAAACGCTTCTCTCGCTTCTTCAGCGGAAACATCCGGCCTGTGATTTATCGCTTCCAATTGTTCAGGTTCAATATCAGGCGCCATAAAAGCGTCAACCAACCCAGTTTCCGGATTGACAATGATGCGGGCAGCGCCGAACCGCAGCGGCACTCCTTTATACCAGACAGAAAAATGGTTGCGGACTCTCCCTCTTTCATCAATTCGGACGGGATTCACCCTGAAAAACTCAGCCGCTCTCGGATAGAGGGCATACAAAAATTGAAGCGCTATCTCTTGGCATTCTTCCGTGGAGCATTGGCGGTTGTTCTGCCGCTCCATAAAAGAAAGCGCTGCTTTTAATTTTCCGGTTCTTTTATCCGTCTTCATTTTGATTGTGTTTTTATTTCTCGTTTCAAAATAGCTTCCTATGCTTAAATCCTTACGCTCCGGCGCAGCGCCCCTGCGCCATGTGCTTCCAATTTGTTCTCCAAAGTCTCTTTCACTGACTTTCTGCATATCAGAGGTAAAACCCAGCAAGGCAAATATATCAACTTCTTCCTTGTTCTGAAGCGGCGGCAGTGGCGCCGTGTTTTCTATTCTTTCATCTGCGATATGCTGGTCGGGCACAATTTCGTCTACATCTGCGGGATAGCTGTATCCCGGGAGAATCGGTTCATAAACAAGCCTTGGTTCCTGTTCGCCATCAATGACATCGTACATCAGCTCAAAAGACATTGTGTTTAAGTAATGGGACACAACCTTCTCTTTTGCTACAAATTCCGTCGGAACTTCGGCTTTATGCCCTTCCCCGTAATATAGAAAGTGGACAATCTGACCGCTGCGTGTCATATCAATTAAAAAGCCGGAATTGGGAATCGGAAGCCCCAGCTCCATTTTGGTATAGACAAACCGGATGTGCTGCCCCCGTTCTTCCTTGCCTTGAAAATGAAAATTCATAAATGTGCCGGGATGATTGGCAGCGGCAAACTGAAGAGCCGTCAGCTTCAGCTCGGCATCTGGAAGTTGTTTGTCTGGTTCGGAGCGGACAGTTGTTGAAAAGGTGAGCAAAGCGCCGTCATTTCTAAGTTCAACTGTAATGTGCTTTTCCGGATCTTTAGGGTCCTTCCAGATAAAATATGCCTGCCCGTTCTTCTTTTGCTTTTGGTCGTAATCTTCTATCTCAAGCTCATAATGCGTCGGTACATTTCCGATCTCCTGCGCCTTCTTTTTCAGCTGTTTATTAACCAATGAAGTCATCCCTTTCAAAGAGTCTACGACAAAGAGAATCCTGTTTATTATATAAAAAGACCTTTCTTCTTTTAAAGTGAAGAAAGGTCCTTTTCTATTATTGTCATTGTTTTTCGAGATTCTTTCTGTTACTTTCATCACGCACTCTCTTCTATGCCTGAGGCAATTGCGTGACTTTTGGCTGTTTTACCATGAGCTGAAGACAGGCTCTCCTGTATGTGCATCGATAAAACGCGGATACACCGGCTTATAGACGAGCCGGTAGCTGTGTTCTTCATCATCTCCGTACTCTCTTTCCCAGCCAAGCTCAACTTTAAAATGCTGCCAAAAGATAGCCTTGGCTTGTTCAACTGAAATGGCCGGAATGGGATCAATGGCTGCCAGCTTATTTGGGTCAATATCCGGTCCCATATAAACAGTGATATCCCCTGTCTGGCGGCTGACACAAATTCTGATCTGCCCAAATCGGATCGGAACTCCGTGACAATGCGCTTCAAACGTAAAACCAGCGACTGCGTTTTCTTCTTCATCTTTTTCGTCGTATCTGATCCTAAAATATTGATCGGCATTCGGAAATAAAGCAAATAGAAAGCGAAGCGCGATTTTTTCACACTCTGCCAAGGTTACTGTCAGCGGCCCTTTTTTCTCCATAAATGACATGACGCCTTCGAGTTTTCCGGTTTCTTTGTTATAGATGGTTTTCAGCACTTGATGAGTCCGTCCCTTAAACCAGCTGTCCATGCTTTTATCCGCCGGCTGATACACAGGGTCATCCGGATTCCGCCAAACGATTCCAATTCTCCCATCTCCCAAATCCGCTTCCCGCTCTTTGACAAACCCATTTTCAATACCAATCATGCTGTCAGGATCGGCCTTTTCGCGGATGCCCTCGAATAAAGGGAGAGGAAAGCTCTCCGGCTCCCTGTAATCATCGTCATCATCAACTGCTTGTTCTTCTTGAACCAAATCCGCAGGTACGGTAATCGCCCTACATTCAGGCTCGTACACCAAATGCGGCTGATCATCTCCGTTTTTGTAAACAGAACGATGGAGAACCTGAAACAAAAGGTCGAACTCCACGTCCTTCTTGATAAAGGCAAGTGCCTCTTCAACATCCGCGACCCGCTTTGGCTTGATGATGCTGCCCGCTTCGCCGTAATAACGGAAGTAAACAATCTCACCTGATAAGGAAACATCAGCCATAAATCCGCTCATGGGGAGAGGAAGCCCAGCCTCCATTTGAACATATGAAAATCTCACTTTATCGCCGTATGCACGGTCATTTTCTTCACGAACAAAGGCAGAGAGTGCCCCCGGATGATGAGTCTCGACAAATTGGCGCATGATATCCTCTAGTTTCTCCTCAGACAGCCTTTCTCCGCTTTCAGGCTCAATATCACGGGAAAGGGATTCCAGCTCTCCGTCCGGTCCAAGCTCCACGATAATGCCGGTATTCTCATCCTGAGGATCTGCCCAACATAAATGAGCTCTTTTATCATCACCGCCATAATCTTCAATTTCCAGTTTTAAGTGTGTCGGCACCCGGCCGATTTCCAGTGCTTTTTGTTTCAGTCCCTCTTTCTTCACAAAGGCGGCCCCTTTCATCCTTCTTAAGTTCCCTCCAACTAATCAAAAAGTAATAGTCTAAAATACACAGTTTTCTGAGTTTACCAGTTTTACCAGAACATTTTTCACCAAAAATAGGATGATGAACCTATTCAATATAAAAGCTAATAATCTTAAAATTAATTCCGTTGTAACTTTTTATAGGTCCATTCATGACAAAGGAGGGCGGAGTTTCCAGAAAATCCGGTGAGAACCGTGAGAAAAGAACTGATTTTTTTGGTTATATGATGCTAATCCATTCAAAAAGATCCATTTCTCAAAGACAAAAGACTCCCCTTTCCTAAACCATTTGAGGAGGAAAAATGAATGTTTCAGAAAAAAACGTACGCTGTTTTCCTAATTCTTCTGCTGATGATGTTTACAGCTGCTTGTTCCGGCAGCAAAACAAGCGCGGAGAAGAAAGAATCAGAAACAGAAAAAAGCTCAGATATAGCTCAAGTCAAAATCAAGGATGTCTCTTACACACTTCCGTCTAAATATGATAAGTCCACTTCAGATGACCAGCTCGTGTTAAAAGTCAATGTCGCGGTGAAAAACACAGGAAAAGACCCGCTGAATGTAGACAGTATGGATTTCACATTGTATCAAGGTGATACCAAAATGTCTGACACAGACCCTGAAGACTATAGCGAAAAGCTTCAAGGCAGCACCATTAACGCTGACAAATCCGTTGAAGGAAATCTTTTCTTCGTTGTAGATAAAGGCAAGCAATACGAGCTTAACTATACGCCGGAATCTTACGGTGATAAAAAGCCAAAATCAGTTACTTTTAAAATTGACGGAAAAGACAAAAAAATCCTGGCGACGGCAGATAAGCTCCAAGATTCTGCAAAAGCGTTATCAGCTTATGTTGATGTCCTTCTTTTCGGCAAAGATAACGCCGATTTCGAAAAAATCACCGGCGCTAACAAAAATGAAATTGTAAATGATTTCAATGAATCAGCCAAAGACGGTTATCTCTCAGCTTCCGGCCTTTCCAGCACATATGCGGACAGCAAAGCGCTTGATAATATCGTGAACGGCATTAAAGAGGGATTAAGCAAAAACTCTTCCATTCAAGCAAAAACGACTTCAATCTCTAAAGACGAAGCAATTGTTGAAGCCACAGTTAAACCTGTAGATGCATCTTCTCTTTCAGACCGTATCGAAGACAAAGTGAAAGACTACTACAGTAAAAACTCTAGTGCCAGCTATGAAGAGGCAGTGAAATACGCGCTTCAAGTCTACCCTGAGGAATTTAAAAAGCTTGGACCTGCTTCATCTGAAAAAACAGTCGAAGTAAAAATGAAGAAAAATGACATCGACCAATGGCAGCTTGATATGGATGATTACAGAGCAGCAGAATTAGTCGAAGCATTCATCAAAGAATAAAACACCAAAAGGAAATAGCCATGACGGCTATTTCCTTTTTATTTAAAAATGTCGCTGATGAAATTCACTTCATCTTCGGTGAGTTCAATGTTCAAGGTTTTCAGGTTATCCTGTAATTGCTCAGGTCGTTTAGCTCCTGGAATAATGGCATCAATCGCCGGTCTCGTTAACAGCCACGCCAAGGCGACATGTGCCGTATCCACTTGTTTTTCCTCCGCTACTGCTTTCAGCTTATCTACTTTTTTGAGATTGTGGATAAACGTTTCACCCTGAAATTGAGGTTTATCCTTTCTGAAATCATCAAAGACTGTGTCTCGCGTGAATTTTCCTGTCAGCAGTCCGGACGCAAGCGGAAAGTAAGGAATAAAGGAGATGCCTTGTTTTTCACAGTATGGAAGAAGCTCTTTCTCGGCATCACGCTGTATGAGAGAATATTCGGCCTGGAAGACCTCCAAATAGCCATCAGCATTAAAATCCTGCAATTGCTGATAATCGAGGTTCGAAGCGCCGATTGCTTTGATTTTCCCCTCATCCTTCAGCTCTTTCAAAGTGCCCGCCACTTCAGCGAGAGGTGTTTTTCCATCCGGAAAGTGAACATAATACAAATCAATATAATCTGTTTTCAGCCGCTTCAGGCTCTTCTCGACCTCGCTGCGAAGAAACTCCCGGCTATTGTCTAATTCAATGCTGCCGTCCACTTCTTTATGAGCTCCTTTGGTGGAGATGATGAGCTCATTCCGCACGCCGCGTTCCTGTACGACTTCGCCGATTAATTCTTCAGACCGCCCCAATCCATATATAAAGGCGGTATCGATAAAATTGACGCCGCCATCCAATGCCGTGCGCACTAAATCCTTCCCTGTTTCATCATTTAGATTTGGAAATAGATTATGCCCGCCGACCGCATTCGCGCCGAATCCGATCCGCTTCACCTTCAGCTTCGTTTTGCCGAGTGTACGTGTTTGATCCATTGTTCCTTCTCCTTTGAAACCAATTTTGATGAAAAATAGTGCAGGGTCACTTTTTGTATTAGCTATCCTTTTTCTATTTTCCTTCTTTTTTCAGGATATACAAAAAGGAGAAAGTGTATTTCTCCTTTTGCAAGTTTATTTTGGAAGAACCCATTTGTCTTTCAGGAAGCAGGCTCTGGCTAGTAAAAAGAAGATGGCGATGAGCACGGCGATGGTTCCTGACGTAGACAAAATGGCAGCCGGGTCAACCATCCCGAATAAAAGCTGTTTAAATAACGCATGCAGGTTCAGAAACGGGATGAGAAAGTATGATAAGTCAAATTGGTTCGGTGCCTTGCTGAAGATGAAAAACATCGGGAACACAGGCAGAAAGACGACGAGAGACATATAACTTTGCGCTTCTTTTACCGAGCTGGACATGATGCTGATGAAAAGCTCCATCGCAGATATCAGCAATGCAGAGAGCACAATGATTAAGGCTGAAGCGCCGATTACACTCCACATATGATCTCCCAGCTGGAAGGCCGTTTTTAAATTTTCGGTAAATAACACGGTGGACAAAATCAAAAACACCAAAGCAAATACACCTGAAGCCACGCCAAAAGTGGAAACCGCAAGCCACTTGCCGACCAGCACTTTGTTTCTGCTGACTGGCGTTAATAGCAGCGCCTCGATTGACTTTCGGTCCTTTTCACCGGCCATGATATCAAGAGCGATCGGCATTGCGCCGGAAACAATGGAAGTCAGAATCAGCATGGGCAGAATGGCGGAAAGCATAATAGCGGAAGTCCCTTTCTCCTCATCCGCTTCCTTTTGCTGAATTGTAAACGGCTGGATCACCGATTGATCAATATGCTTATTTGTTAAACGTTGCTGCACAATTTCATTTTTGTACTGATCTAAGGCAGACTGCACAAGCTGCATGGCATTTGACGACCCTTGATCTATTGAATTGCCGTAAACATCAACCTTAAAAGGTGTCATGCTGTTGACATATGAGTCGAACTCTTTCGGGACGTTCAGATAGGCATCTGCTTTTCCTTCATCAACTGCCTCTTCAGGCTTTGCAAATGTTTTTACGCTGATTTCGTCAATCTCATTAAGCTTGCTTTCCAGTGCGGGCGGAAGCGAATGGCCGACAGCCAGCGTGTACTGCTCCCCTTTGTCGGACAGCATGCTTTCATAAAAGAAGACAAGTCCAAGCATCATAATCATCGGCACTAAGATTGTGAGTAAAATCGTTTTTCTGTCGCGCAAAGCGTCGATCATTTCTTTTTTATAAATATGGCTCAGCATTTAAGAAATCCCCCTGACAAGCTTAGACATAAAGATGTAATTCAAATCCTCACTGCGCTCGCTCTCGTATAGTGATTCAAGCGCCCCTCGGTAAATCACCTCTCCGCTGTGAATCATGATGACACTGTCACAGAGTGCCTGCACTTCCTCCATAATGTGGCTGGAGAAAAGAATCGTTTTTTGTTCTCTTTTCAGCTGCTGTATAAATTCGCGGAAGATGTTGCTTGACGTAATATCAAGCCCAGTTGTCGGCTCATCAAATAAAATGATGTCCGGATCGTGAATCAGCGCTCTGGCAATGGCGACTTTCTGCCTCATGCCTTTCGAAAACCCGCCCACTCTCCGGTTCATATAATCGCGCATGCCGAACCGTTTCGATAAATCTTCTATTCTTGCTTTGATCTCGTGGCGGTTCAGCCCATACAGCCTGCCGAAGTATTGGAGATTTTCTTTAGCGGTCATCCTGTCGTAAAGCCCGGTTTCTCCTCCGAATAAGACACCGATTCTTTTTTTGACTTCAGCCGGCTGCTTGACCGTGTCAAAGCCGTCTACTGTGATTACACCCTGTGATGGTTCAAGCAAGGAAGCAATCATTCTCAGCATCGTCGTTTTGCCGGCACCGTTTTCTCCGAGAATGCCGACGACTTCTCCTTTTTCAATTGTTAAGCTTACATCTCGCACCGCTTTGACTACTTTTTTCTTATCCTGAAACCTGCGGCTGCAATCGGTCAGTGTAATCATGTCACAATCTCCCTTATCTTTATTTCTAGTAATGACTATATACGAAAAGCTGGATTAGTTGGATAAAGTTGTCGCGAAGAGTTCTTTTTATGTCGTGAAATGGGATAGAATAAAGATGATTCTATGTAACTAGGGGAATGATAATGGTAAAAGTCGGACTTGTAGATGATTATCGAGTAGATTTAGAGAAGCTGGAAGCGATCGTGTCCAGAATGCAGGACGTCGAAATTGTCTTTTCCACCGATTCAGCGAAGGAAGCCTACAGGCGGGTAAAGAACGGAGACATTGATCTGCTGCTTGCCGATATCGAGATGCCCCATATGTCTGGCTAAGAGCTTGCTGATTTGATCAAATCCCATTCACTTGATGTGGATGTGATTTTTGTTACCGGCCATGGCGGTTATGCGGTTCACGCCTTTGACCTGAACGTCCATGATTATATTATGAAGCCGTACTATGCCGACCGTCTGGCCGCTTCCTTCGACCGGTACTTGAAAAAGAAAACGGAAACGAGTTTGAATGGGCGTATATTGATAAAGCAAAAGTCTGAAATGCACGTCCTGCAAAAGAAGGATATTATTTTCGCAGAACGGACGGGACGTTCGACGACGATTGTGACAACCGCCGAAGAGGTGCAAACGTATCAAACATTAAATGATATTAAAGGCGACCTGCCCGAAAAGGATTTTCTTCGTTCGCATCGTTCCTTTATTATCAACATTCATTACATAAAGCATTTTTCCGCTTATACCAAGCATTCATTCACAGTTTCCTTTGAGGGAACGTCTAAAAAAGCGATGATCACTAAGCAGCAGCTTGATTATTTTCAAAACTACTATTTTTGAGGAGTTCGGAACGTGATTACCCTTTTTCAATGTCTTTATCTGGTTTTATTTAGTTTCATATGTTATCAGGGAGCTGCTGCTCTTTCACACAGCACAGCAGTCTCTTGGCTCACCGCTGTTTTAGGCGCAGCTGCTGCAGGTTTGTACATTTGGAATACGAAGCGGGTGTGGGACTGCTGTTCCTTCCAGCTTTGTGCGTGGATTGCGGTGATTCAAGTGATGTCGGCGGGAGTAGTGCTGATCGGCACAGACATCATGCCGGTATTATGTGTAATCGCGATATTTGCAGGGTGTGAAGGGCTCCGTATCGGACAGTCTGCTTTGCAGGCAAGGCTTTCTGATCAAATTGATAAGCTGACTCAAGCTGAACAGCACGCCAATCAAATGCTGATTGATGTCAGAAGCCGGAATCATGACACAATGAAACATATCACTGCAATCAAATCAGCTCAGCCCAAGGCAGATACACAAGCATATATTCAAAACTGGGCGGATCAATACAGCCAATATGACCGTTTTTTGAAAGGAGAGAACGCGTACGTTGCAGGGGTGCTTTATGATTTTTTAGAAAAAGCCCGCGCCTCGAATGTGAGTGTTTCGCTGCATATGCATACACCGCTTTCTTCCCTTCCGTTTTCGCCTGCTGATCAGGTCAGCTTGGTCGGCAACATATTAGAAAATGCGCTCGACAGCGCAGCGGAGGCCCGAGAAAAAGCAGAGATTAAACTGGAAACTTCACTGCGCAGCGGACTTTATGTACTGACTTGTGAAAACAGCACTCCCGGGATGGACCCAAAAGTGCTCGATACAATTTATCAATCGTTTGGCCGCTCAACGAAAAACGGCGCTCATGAAGGCATGGGCACATATATCATTCAAAAACTGGTGAAGAGCGCTTTTGGCAGGCTGGATTTTACCTACCGCCACCCCGTCTTCCGGTTAGAAATCAAAATTCCGTTTCAGAAATAAAAAAACCTTGAAAAGCCTGGCTTTTCAAGGTTTTTTCCATTATGAGGATAACGCTTGTGCAAAACGATCTGCTTCATCTTGCAGCGTGCTTTCAATTTCTTTGTAACGGCTGGAAATCGTTGATGCGCTAACGCCGTATTTTTTCGCCAGTTTAGCCTGGGAAACGGACGCGCCGTTAAGAGAAATTGCGTTTACATAATATTCAACTGCCGCCGCAAAAGCTTCCGGCTTTCTGATGACAGGTGATTTTTTCTCGCAGAATGTTTTCCAGATGTCAATAACAGCTGGGATCAATTCAGTCGGATACTCTTCCCCGCTCATGCCTTCTTCAATAGCCGCAGCGGTTTCTTTCTCCAAGTCGTTTGCCCACTCAACAGTGCTTACTTCCGCTTTCTCTGCTTGTGGCTCTTCATCTTTCTCAGCTAACAACGCGAACAGAACGTTGTTGAATTCCTGCTTCATGAAGTCCTCCGGCGTTTTGCCGTCCTTCACAGCGGCATCCGCATATTTCTTCACCTTGCTGATCAGCGCTTCTGTTCTCTTCACCGGGAAGATCGTGAACTGCATGAAGAATTCTGCTTTTTCCGCTTCGTGGATTGGGTATCCAAGAATCAGGCTTCCCACTGGAGGAAGGTCTTGATTGCTGGCGTCCATTTCCACTTCGAATTGTTTTGCCGTAATGACATCTTCAAAGTGAATGATGCCTTCCTTCAGGTCCTTCAGCAGCAATAAAGCAGGCGTCATGCTCTGCCATGATTCTACGATCTCACGCGTTTTCGGACGAGTGATCGAATCGCCTTTTTTCTGAAGGTACTCTTCGAAGATTGTCTTCTCACCAGCAAGCGGGTGGAAGAAGATTCCCCAGATTCCTAAGTTAAATACGCTGATGTCTTTCGTCTGTCTGTCCATAGCAGAAAGAAAATCATGCTGGTTGATAAAGCCTGAAATGCTTTCTCTATGTACTGTGAAGGCATACTCCACTAAGTCTTCCTGAATTTGTTTCGCTTCTTTTGCCGCTAGTTCCGCCGGGAAGTCGACAACTTTACTTCCGCAGCATTTTTTATATTTCTTGCCGCTGCCGCATGGGCAAGGGGCATTTCGTTTCACTTTTCCCACAATAAACCCTCCGAATTCTGTTGTAACTTTTCTATTTTAACAAAAATAACTTCTGAGGGCTTGGTTTCGGGCTAAAAAAGAATTTGGTAATGTGATAAGCTGGCTGATTATGCCAATTTACCTATGACATTTTCACCAACTTTTGTGATTTAAGGCTTATCACCTATTCCCACTTTAGGCCCTTCTTTTTTACAATCATTAGGTGTTTATTTAACATTTTAAGGAGTGTTTCTATTGGAACTAGCTGGTTTCATGCTGCGCGCCTGCGCTCTTTTACTTGATGTAATCATTGCCGCAGCAGTGATTTTGGCAGCCGGATTTACGTTTGGCGATGGGTCCGCTGGTGTCATTATTGTCGCCATATTGATGCTGATTGTGTATCCTTTGCTGATGCCGCTGACAAATTGGAAGGGCACACTGGGCAAAAAAATCATCGGGCTGCAAATCGTGAGGGACGAAACACACGAGAAAATTTCTTTCCTACAGGCGATTGTCCGTTACATCATAGCGTGGGTGCATGTATTCTCCCGCCTGATCTATTTGACAGCCGCATTTACGAAGAAAAAACAAACCGTTCATGATATGGCGGCGAAAACCATTGTGCTGAAAGCAGAATAACCTTGAAGAATAGGACTCTTCAAGGTTATTTATCTCATTAGTTTGTATTCTGGCCCCCGCCGTTCAGCCCTTCTTTAATCAGGCTGTTGACTTGGCTGCTGTACAGAAGGCCGATGTGTCCAACGCCATGGATTTGAACGTTTCTAGCACCGTCTAATCTTGATAAATAATTCATGACAATCATATCGGCACTGCTGTAAATGGATGTGTATAAAATCTTTTGATTTGGATCTGTTCCCGGAAGCGCCTTGCCTGTCGTCAAACGGTTCGCGCCGCCAAGCGTCACGACGTTTGCAACTTTATTTCCGCCGTCCAGATTTTTTATGTAGTAAAGTGTGTTCGCGCCCCCCATACTGTGAGCGACAATATCCACTTTTTTCGCACCCGTTTCATCTAAAACCTTTTGCACAAATCGTGATAATACCGGTCCATTGTTATAATTTGTGCCTGTCTTGTCCCAAAAATCAACTGCATACAGCTTGTCCCGCGACCAGCCCTGAGATACGAGATAGCTCTTAATTCCCGCAAAATTGAATGATGCCCCTCCAATACCGTGAACCATAACGACTGGATTGTGTTCAGCGGCTTTTGCTGACGGCTGCAACGCAAACAGCGATGTAACAGACAGCATCAAAATTGTTACAAGTGCAATGATCCTTCTTTTTACAAATTTCATAATATCCTCCTTTTTTTGTAACAAATTCTCCAATTATATTACGTTACCAAATTAATTAAGTAAAGGGTAATTTTGGCTTATTTTTAAAGAAATTTTAAGATTCAGAGGTCATTATTGGTCCTAAAAAGCCAAAAAAAAAGAAGGCTTATTCGCCTTCTTTTCTTCAATACTCATTGAAATAAGCTTGGATTTTTTGAGGATCATTTGTTTTGGTAAGCGCAAGCATCAGCAACATCCGTGCTTTTTGGGGGTTTAAAGAGTTCGATGCCAGCAGGTCCTTTTCCGCATAGTCTTGGTTTGGTGTGACGACACCATTTCCCGTGCGGGTAGAGCGCACCACTGTGACGCCTTTTTTGACTGCGCTGTCCGCCCCTTTTTCGGCTGCGTCAGATAAAGACCCGTTCCCAGAACCGGCAAATACAATCCCCTTTGCTCCGGCTTTTACAGCAGCGTCAAACAGGTAGCTTCCGTCATTTTGGTATCCATAGATAATGTCAACCTGCGGCAGCTCATCAAGATTAGAAACCGAGAAATCCGTGTCCTTCGTATGCTTACGAGTAATCTCATTATTAAAATAGATATCATCTGCAATTGTTCCGACGAAGCCCATTTCTTCTGATTTAAATGTATCTGTTGTAGTTGTGTTTGTTTTGGTGACATATCGGGCTGAGGCAATCCGGTCGTTAAGAACAACAAGCGTCCCTTTCCCTTTTGCCTCAGGGGCACCTGCCACTTTCACTGCATTGTACAGGTTAGAAGGCCCATCAGCGCTGATGGCTGTGGAAGGTCTCATCGAACCGACAATAACAACCGGTTTATCACTTTTCACGGTGAGATTCAAAAAATAAGCGGTTTCCTCCAATGTATCTGTTCCATGAGTCACGACGATTCCGTCTACATCATCTGAAGCGAGCAAGTGGTTGATGCGTTTCGCCAGCTTCAGCAATATTTTATTATCAATATTTGTGCTGCCGACGTTAACAATCTGCTCGCCGCTGACGTTTGCAATGTCTTTCATTTCTGGAACTGCCTCAATCAGTGATTCAACGCCGACAACACCTGCTTTATATTCAGTCGTTGAGGTTTTCGATTGATCGGCACCAGCTATCGTGCCTCCTGTCGCTAAAATTCTAATGTTTGGCAGACCTTTTTTTTCAGAGGCAGAAGCCGAAGAGACTTTTTGTGTCTGCGCTTTTTCTTTCGGGGATTCTTTTGTTTCAGGAGAATGTGAACATCCGGTAAAAACAAACAATAGTGCAGTAAAAAGTACGAGCATTCGTTGTTTTTTCATCTATTTCTCTCCTTACATCCATATGATGATTAATCATTGAACATTTTATCTATTCAGTCAAAAGATCAGTCAGCTTTTCTCTCAGTATTTTTTGTTGTCATATCCTTCTTTTTTTGTCTTTTCATACAATGAATTTTTCTTGACAATTGATGATTGAATCAAGATAATAGACCAGTCACTATATTTTTGATTGCAATTCAGTAAGGTGGGAATGTTATGAGTTATGGAGATTCCCGTGAGAAAATCCTTTCGGCAGCTACCCGGCTTTTTCAGCTGCAAGGGTATTACGGCACGGGGCTGAACCAGATTATAAAGGAAAGCGGTGCGCCTAAAGGCTCTCTTTACTACCACTTTCCCGGGGGTAAAGAACAGCTTGCGATCGAAGCCGTGAATGAGATGAAGGAGTATATCCGTCAGAAAATCGCGGACTGCATGGAATCCTACACCGATCCAGCAGAAGGCATTCAAGCCTTTTTGAAGGAGCTCTCCTGCCAGTTTTCATGTACGGAAGACATTGAAGGCTTGCCTGTGGGCTTGCTAGCGGCTGAGACGTCATTGAAAAGCGAACCGTTGCGCGAAGCCTGTCATGAAGCCTACAAAGAATGGGCCTCTGTGTATGAGGAAAAACTGCGGCAGACTGGCTGCAGCGAGAGGCATGCAAAAGAAGCCAGCACTGTGGTTAACGCGATGATTGAAGGCGGCATCCTTTTATCTTTGACGGCAAAAAACAGTACGCCGCTCCTTCATATCTCCAGCTGCATTCCTGACCTGCTGAAGAGATAAAAAAAACGACATACTACATGCAGTTGATAGAGAGGGGAAATGATTTTGGAAACAACAGCTAAAGCATCTCAGCAATACAAAGTGATGCCGATTATGATTTCCTTGCTGTTGGCCGGTTTTATCGGCATGTTCAGTGAAACAGCGCTGAATATTGCGTTAACCGACCTTATGAAGGAATTGAACATTACAGCGGCAACCGTCCAATGGTTAACGACGGGCTACCTGCTTGTACTCGGTATCCTTGTTCCTGTTTCAGGACTGCTGTTGCAGTGGTTCACAACAAGACAGCTTTTTACCGTGTCACTTATCTTTTCAATATTAGGGACGCTGATCGCGGCGCTTGCGCCAAGCTTCCCGTTTTTATTGGCGGCGAGGGTCGTTCAGGCACTCGGAACCGGTCTTTTACTCCCGCTGATGTTTAACACGATCCTGGTGATTTTCCCGCCTCATAAACGGGGTGCCGCAATGGGAACGATCGGTCTTGTCATTATGTTCGCGCCCGCCATCGGCCCGACTTTCTCAGGATTGGTTCTGGAGCATCTCAACTGGCACTGGATTTTTTGGATCTCTCTTCCATTCCTTGTGCTGGCGCTTGTTTTCGGTATCGCATATATGCAAAATGTATCTGAAACGACAAAGCCGAAAATCGATGTATTGTCTATCATCCTGTCGACGATTGGCTTCGGCGGCATTGTGTTCGGATTCAGCAACGCGGGTGAAGGCTCCGGGGGATGGTCCAGCCCGACTGTTATCGTGTCGCTGATTGTCGGCGTTGTCGGCCTTATCCTATTTTCAATCCGCCAGCTGACAATGAAGCAGCCGATGATGAACCTCCGTGCGTTCAAATACCCGATGTTTATTTTGGGTGTGATCATGGTGTTCATTTGTATGATGGTCATTCTGTCATCTATGCTGCTTCTGCCGATGTATCTGCAAGGCGGCTTAGTCCTGACTGCATTTGCATCTGGTCTTGTTCTCTTGCCGGGCGGTATTTTAAATGGATTTATGTCCCCTGTCACAGGCCGCTTGTTCGATAAATACGGGCCGAAATGGCTTGTCATTCCGGGATTTGTGATTGTCACAGTTGTACTATGGTTCTTCTCAAATGTAACGACCACTTCAACAGCTGTGCTGATTATCATCCTGCACACCTGCTTGATGATCGGGATTTCTATGATCATGATGCCTGCACAGACAAACGGTTTAAACCAACTGCCGCGCGAATTTTATCCAGACGGCACCGCCATTATGAACACGCTGCAGCAAATGGCTGGCGCTATCGGAACAGCGGTTGCGGTCAGCATTATGGCTGCAGGCCAGCATGATTATATGAGTACAGTTAAAAACCCTGCCGATCCGGCAGTCATCCCGCAAGCTTTGACAGCGGGTGTACAGCACGCATTTGTGTTTGCAATGATTGTTGCCATTATCGGTTTAATTGGCGCTTTCTTTATGAAGCGCGTGAAGGTAGATCATTAATATGAAAAGCCCCTGACTAGTGTTCAGGGGCTTTTTTTATGTTTACTTGTGGATCGTTTTCGCCGCGATTTCATCAATCGCGTGCCGCATTTCCTCCTTCGTATTATAAAAATGGGGAGCGAGACGGATGACATTGTCCCGCGGCGCGCAAATCACTTTTTTCTTCTTCAGCAACGCCGCCGTTTCCGATGCCCGCTCATCCCGGATCGCAACCATGCCCGGCTGACCCCCACCTTGTGCCGCCGCCAGCTGCAGGCCTTTTTCAGCGGCATATTGAACTGCATCGGCACAGATCGTTTTCACATGATCTCTGATATGAGAAACCCCAATATGATTCAGCAGCGATAAAGCCGCTGCAGCTGCGTATACGCTGATAAAAGCTGGGGTGCCCGTTTGAAAACGGCGCGCTTCTTTTGCATAAGCCCCATCAAATCCGTTCTCTCTGCCGAACCAAGCTGATGCTTTCGGCTTCAGTGCGTCAGCCAGCTCCTTTCTCACATAAAGAAACGCCACACCCGGTATGCCGAGCAAATACTTCCGGGTGCCTGCTGCCAGCATATCTACGCCCCATTCCTTCACATCAATGGGAATATGCCCGGCTGATTGATAAGCATCTACAAACAATAAAGAGCCCTTTCTCTGAGAAATCTCGGCAATCGCTTTTATATCCTGAACATAGCCGTCACGATAATGAACGTGAGGAACACACGTCAGTACTGTTTCATCCGAAATATGCGTTTCATACTGTTCGAGCGGCATCACACCGTCTATTGATGGAATGACGGATACGGTATAATCGGAGTGTGCCTGCCAAACATGAGGCACCGCCGGAAAATCCATATCTGTATATACAACGTGCTTCTTTCCAAATGCAGTTAAGGACGATGCTACAGAAACCAGCGCATCAGAAACTGACGGCACAATCGCCACTTCATCCGGTTCAGCCCCGATCAGCTTTGCAAACTCGTTTCTCGCAAACTCTGTTTTTTCAATCGCTTCTTTCCAGTTCGTCCCTTTATACAGCAGGCTATCATGATAATCCTGGATCGCCCTTGATACAGGCTCTGCCAATGCGCTCTGAGAACAGCTGGCAAGCATCGTATGCGTCTGCAAGGTTGGGAATAAATGACGATACTGCTGCGGTAAATGCTCCATTATGATTCACTCCTTTACATTATTTTGATGAAAAACCCATAAATAAACAATAGAATAAAAGAAAAAGGAGATGAGAAGATGAGAAAAAAAGTGCTGATCACTGGCTTTGACCCTTTTGACAAAGAAACCGTCAATCCATCATGGGAAGCAGCGAAACGGCTTAATGGCTTCGAGACAGAAGAAGCCATTATTACAGCGGAACAAATTCCAACCGTCTTTAGATCCGCTCTGGACACTCTGCGCCAAGCCATTCAAACACATCAGCCGGATATCGTAATTTGTGTCGGCCAAGCAGGAGGACGGATGCAGGTTACACCGGAACGGGTGGCGATCAATCTTGCAGATGCGCGAATCCCCGATAACGAAGGACATCAGCCGATTGATGAAGAGATTTCTCCAGATGGGCCCGCCGCTTACTGGACAGGGCTTCCCGTGAAACGAATAACTGCTAAGATGAAGGAACACGGCATTCCAGCTGCGGTTTCCTACACAGCGGGGACCTTTGTATGCAACTATTTGTTCTACGGGTTAATGGATCACATTAGCCGGACATCCCCGCACATTCGCGGCGGTTTTATTCATATTCCTTACATTCCGCAGCAAACAATCGACAAAACAGCGCCGAGCCTCAGCCTGGACACGATTGTCCGGGCATTGAGAATCGCCGCTGTTACGGCCGCACAATATGATGAGGATGTGAAGTCACCGGGCGGTACGCTGCACTAAGCGGCCGCCGCTGTTTCTTCCCTCAGCCTCTTTTTGTAGACAAACGCCGATAGGGTGACACTCACTTCAAACAGGACAAGAAGCGGGATCATCACGAGAAAATCAGAAATAAAATCAGGCGGTGTAATCAATATAGATACGACAATCAGCAGAAAATAGGACAGCTTTCTCGCTTTGGCCAGTCTGTAAGGATTTAAGATGCCCAGCCTTGTTAAAAACATCACCACCAAGGGCATCTCAAACAAGAAGCCGAACGGCAGGCTCAAATTCACCATAAACCGAAAGTAGCGGTCAGCCGTAAACATCGTTTCAAAGTGGCCGGAGGATAAATGAGTCAAAAAGCTGAGCACGATCGGAAACAAGACAAAGTATCCGAAGGAGATGCCCGCCAAAAACAACGCAAATAAACCTGGTATGTACATGAGCGTCACCTTGCGCTCCGTTTTCGTCAGCGCCGGTGCAACGAAACGCCACAGCTGGTACGCGGCAACAGGGATAGAAGCCGCAATGGCACAAATGCCGGAAAGCATCATATACACCCAGAGGATTTCACTCGGCCCAAGCACAGCCAGCTTTCCATCCAAATCCCTGATTAGCCAGTCATAAATGTCCTGTACGAACAAAAAAGCCGTGATGAGAAATAGAAAAAATGCCGCGAGGGTTACGATAATCCGGCGGCGAAGCTCTTCTAAATGCCCGATCAAATGGGTTTCTTTTTTATCCATTCAAAAAAGCCCTCCCTTTCATAAAAAAAGAGGCAGACCCGGTGTCTGCCTCATCAGCATTCAGCCCGCGTTTTTGTCCTGCTTTACCGCTGTCAGCTCAGCTGATTTCTCTTCTTTTTCATCACCAGACACAAGTGATTTTGTGGCGCTTTTAAATTCCAGCAGTGTCCGTCCGGCGGCACGCCCGATTTCCGGCAGCTTGGAAGGGCCAAAAATAATGAGGGCGATGACGAAGATCAGAATCAAGCCCGGTATTCCAATGTTTGAAAACATAATTTCCACTCCTTAATTCGTGATTTTTGCCCGCTTCTTAATCATTTGTTTTTCGTGGGCTTTGTTGTGCGCAAAGAAACGATTCTCTTCGACCTCATCGGATTGCTTCACCCCGCCTTGGATTGTTGTGGATGATACCTTTCTCAACCCAGTTTGGTCTTTCTGGTAAACGAATGAAGCCCGCGTGGAAATGGCTGCGCCCGGCTCGGTCACAAACGGCATCACCCGATAATCGGCTTTCCACTGGTGAGGCGTCACTGTACAGCGGACATATCCGCGATAGTCGTTAAAGAACTTGATGTGCGGATTTTCTTTTAAAATTTGGTCCGTATCCGCCCGCTTATCGGCGCCGTTTCCTCCGGATGTGATCGAGGTTCCGACAAATTCGGCTCCGAATATTTTTGAACTTGTCTTCTCGAAATCGACATGCAAATTCGATGCCCAGCTTGCGTGTACATCACCTGTCAGTACGACAACATTATTCAGATTTTTGCTTTTAATGAAATTGATCACCCGTTCGCGCTGAGCCGGGTAGCCGTCCCACGAATCCATGCTGTAGATCGGGCTTGCGCTTGTCCCGAAATTCCACTTGGCAAAGAAAATCTGCTGCGCCAGCACATTCCAGTGGGCTGTCGAGCTGCCCAAATTGTTGAAGAGCCACTGCTCCTGTTCTTTTCCAAGCAGGGTCCGATTCGGATTGAGCGATTCATCAGAAGGCGGCTTATTGCCGTCGTTATTGGCTTGGTCGTCCCTGTACTGGCGGGTATCAAGCACATTGAAGGACGCCAGGTTTCCGTACGTAAAGTGCCGGTACAGCTGCATATCTGGGCCATTCGGCAAAGAGGAAATGCGGAGCGGCATATGTTCATAGTATGCCTGGTATGCTGCCGCGCGGCGGAGCACGAATGCTTCAACCGACTGTCCTTTTTCAGGTATTTTATTGGCATAGTTGTTTTCAACTTCATGGTCATCCCAAGTTACAACCCAAGGGAATGCCGCATGTGCAGCTTTAAGATTGGCGTCAGAACGGTATTGAGCGTGACGGTTCCGATAGTCTTGCAGCGTAATGATTTCCGCGCTGTTGTGCGTGCGGACATTGCCTGTTTTTGATACATATTCATTTGGGCCGTATTCATATATGTAATCACCGAGATGGAAGACAAGATCAAGCTTTTCCTTTGCCATATGCTTGTAGGCCGTATAATATCCGTGCTCATATTGCTGGCAGGAAGCAAATGCAAAGGTCATTTGCGGCACATTGGCGCCAGGGGCAGGCAGTGTTTTTGTTTTTCCGACAGGGCTTAGTTCATGACCGGTTTTGAAACGGTAATAGTACACTTTGTTTGGCTCAAGCCCGTCCGCTTCCACATGAACGGAATGGGCAAGACTTGGTTTAGCCATTTCAGTGCCTTTTCTTACGATTTTGCGGAAATGCTCATCCTTTGCGACCTCCCATTTGACAGGCACTGCTTGCTTCGGCATTCCCCCGCCATTCAGCGGATCTGGTGCCAGACGTGTCCAAAGCACGACACTGTCAGAAAGCGGATCACCTGACGCTACCCCTAATGTAAACGGATAGCTTGAGAATTTAGGCGCAGCATTTACTTCAAAGGCCCTAACCGACTGGGCAATCGTTAATCCAAGAGAAAGTCCTGCAATCTTCCCCGCTCCTTGAATAAATTTGCGGCGGTCAAACGTATTGTTTTGAAAGCTTTCCTCTTTCAGTTTCTGTACCCATTCATCAAAACGACTGTCGTATGCCATTCAAGATCCCCTCTCTCCTCATTGATCGTCTCCATTATAGGAAATCATTGTTAAACGACTGTGAAGAAGTGTGAACTGATTGTAAGCGCTGAACATTAAAAACAGGTCTTCCCTCACAAGCCTGCTGCTGAAACATGCCGAAAGCTGGCTGAATGACGCGTTTTCTGCATATCCTGTCGTTTGCAAGCCGCCCATTCGGCCTATTTTTCTTCACATGATCTTAAAAAAACAAAAACACCGAGCCATTTCGCAGAATGACTCAGTGCTCTTTATCAGTTATTTCGAAAACAATCTGCTGAAAAAGCCCTTCTTTTTCGGCTTTTCAGCAGGAGGCTCTTGTTCTCTTACAATCCCTTTTTCCTTCGCTTCTTTCAGCCAAAATGGAAATTCAGCAAGCAGAGCATCATAAAGCTCATCATCAGAAATGCGGTCAATCTCTTCGATATGCAGGAAGTTCGTGTTATCAATGACACGCCCTTCTAACGTATCCAGTTTATTGAGAAAATCAAAGTTTCCGTTTCCGATGCCGACAAACTGCCAGAACACCGGTTTATCAGAAGAAGCTTCAATTATCGGTTTGATTGACTTTTTACAGCCCCCGTCATTGATAAAAACAATGAAAGCAGGATACGAGCTCGGTTCCTCCGTAACATATTTGCGCAGCACGTCCTTCATGACTGGCGGCTCATCATTTCTGCCGAATTTATGCAAGCGGTCATTATTTAAAATTTCACGATCGACATAGCCCGAAAAATCCTTTTCTGAAACTGGCTTTAATCGGGAAAATTCATTATCATACACCCATACATCCAGCAAACCGTTATCATCAAACTGATCAGCCACTGCCAAAATCCGCTCCACCACATTTTGAACCGTCCCGTTTTTGTAGAGCGGTCTCATCGATCCCGTAATATCAAGAACCAGTCCAACACGAGCCGTCACCTTCGTTAACTGCTTTTTCTCCAGTACGATCTTTACACTTTTCTTTTGCAGGTCAATTGTTGCCATTCTGTCATCTCCGTCAGCTCTTTTTTCTTTGATTATCTCACAGGAATATTTTGCATTGCATCTTTTCAAAGAAAAACACCGTTCAATTTGAACGGTGTCCTGTCTCTAAAATGTGTTATATACATTTTCACACGTCTCCGCCGTCGGCTGATAAAAGCAGTGTGACTTAAATCTGGCCACAAACGGCTGGTTATACCACTGGGCTGGACAGTCCCCCTGCGGCCTGAAGTACCATAAACTAAATTTTGCAGGCCAGCGCCTTTCACCATTAATCGACCGGCGTGCAAGGGCACGCTCGCTATCCCGCGCTCTTTGATAAAAATATCCATGAGTCACAGCCTCAAACGCGTGTGGCTGATAAATCATCTGCCTGATGGTGCGGAGGCCTTTAAAATCTGAGCAATTCGCCCGCAGCCGATTAATTCCAACGTTGCCGACAAGCAGCATCCCCTGCTTGCCTTCACCTTCCGCTTCCGCTCTGAGCAGCCTTGCCATCAAATCGACATCCGCACTCGTTGCTCTCACGACCGCCATCACGTCACCTCCCCTTGATCTCTTTTCATCATATTTCATTACTTCAGAAGTGATGACGGAGGGACAGGAGAAGTTTTTAAATTTATTCATCTAAAAACAGCAAACATAATGGGCTGTTGGGCATCAAAGCAGCGTCCGGTGCAGTACAAGCTTCACATTTCCGCTGTCGAAGCGCCGCAGCCTCAATTCCTGATTCACATCATTGACCCCTCCCCAGCAGATTTGCACCCGTCTCCGAAAAGAAATAAGGTTTAACTTTTTACATTTGAGGAATTATACATAACAAATCAAATGACAAAAGGAGGAATTGTAATGACACATGTGAAAGCGCTCGCTATTAAAGGTATTATGACGATTATTGTGTTGTATCTGGTGCTTGGTCTGGGCTTTGGGTTCACGTTTGGTGATACGCTGCTAATGACGATTGTGTTAGGGGTTATTTCTTATTTACTGGGCGATCTTTATGTATTGCCGAAATGGAATAATATGATTGCAACTTTGGCTGATTTTGGTTTGGCCTTTCTCGTGATCTGGCTGATGGGCATGCCGCTTTCTATGGGGATGACTGGCGGTGAAGTTGCATTGGCGGCTTTATTCGGCGCGATTGTCATGGCAATCGGTGAATATTGCTTCCATTTCTATATGATGAGCAAAGAGATTGGCAAGAAGCATTATCTTGAAACAAGAACAGACTCATAATGGAAAGGCCGATGCTGACAGCATCGGCCTTTTATACATATTGGGCGCCTTTGTTTACGCATCCTGCTTGTCCGCATTCCTGATCGCCATGTAGGAAAAGAACAATCCGAATGCCGCTAACGATAACGGGATATACACAACAGATGAAATCGAGAAGCCCGGACTTGTTGAGCTGATGAGCATCACAATTACTACAGATGAAATGATGGTCGCCGGAACCGAGTGTCTACGCATCCCAAAAAAGATGGGAACTAAACTGGTTCCAGCGGCGCCAAAAGCGAAAACCGCCATTTTGACCGCCTGTTGAGAAATGATCTTGGAAGTAAGCTCTCCCGGTATGAAATGGTAGATCGAGTTCAGCCAAAAGAAACCGGCGGCTATGAGTATATTTGAAAGTAAAATCGTGATAAACGTCAGTCCGCCCGCGATCATGAGCTTAGCGGTGAGCAGCTTTTTACGGCTGATCGGGTACGTGAACATCACAAGAATGGTTTTGTTTTTATATTCCGAAATCACCAATTTTACGATCAGCACAGCGCCAAATACGATAAATACCGCTCTGACGAAGGTGCCGATGATGAGGAATGCTTCATCCGTACTTTGGAACGAAACCCCGCCATCGGCTTTTTCGGAATAACTGATCAGCCACATAAAACCCATAATGATCACGTTGGCAATAAGGGCACCTCTGATATACCAGCCCATTTTCATTTTTCTTAATTCGATTCTGATCAGATTCATCAACGTGTCTCTCCTCCTTTACGCACTGATGCTATTGCCGTTGATCAATTTGATAAAATAATCCTCCAGCGACGTATACTTTTTGTTCATTGATTCAATGTCTACATCATTTAAAATCAATGCTTTGGATATGGCAGCCTGAGAGGCTTCAGCCTCGTAAATTCGAATCGTTTTCTCATTTAATATTTTAAAGTTGGTTAATTGCAGCTCTTTCTCCAGCACAAAGCATGCCCTTGTCTGATTCGATGTAACAAGCTCGATGTATTCAGTGTTCTGGCCCCTGACATCCTCCATTGATACCTCTTCAAGCAGCCTGCCGTCCCGAATGACGCCGATCGTGTCCGCAATTTGTTCGATTTCACCCAGCAGGTGGCTTGAGATCAGCAGCGTCATACCGTACTCTTTGCTCAGCACTTGAAACAAATGCCTGATCTTTTTAATGCCGAGAGGGTCAAGACCATTCACCGGCTCATCCAGAATAAGCAGGTCCGGCTTCGTGAGGATGGCACGCGCAATTCCAAGGCGCTGCTTCATCCCGAGGGAAAAGGTTTTGACGGGTTTTTTGTCGATTTGTTTTAAATTCACCATATCCAGCACTTCTTGTATGGCTTTTTTATTGTGATATCCCATATATTCACAATGCAGATCTAAATTTTCTTCAGCTGTCAGGTTTTCATAAAAAATCGGATATTCAATCATGCTGCCGATGTTCCCCAGAACCTCATATGACGTGTGGGTGAACTTGTTCCCAAGAATGATGATTTCACCGCTTGTCGGTTTGACAAGGCTCGTCAGCATTTTCATAATGGTTGTTTTCCCCGCGCCGTTCGGGCCGAGAAAGCCATAGATTTCACCTTTTTTAATATGCATGCTGACATTGGATACGACCTCTTTGCCCTGATATGTTTTGGTCAGCCCGTTTGTTTGTACGATATAAGTCAACTTTGTTTCTCCTTCCCTCTCTTTTCCTGTTTTCTATTGTAGCGGCGAGCCCTGTCATTTTTATTTCTCAAACCTTAAGAAATTCTTACGATTAATATGTCATGCGTTTCAAGGTGATCGTAAATGCAGTCCGTTCGTACGGCTTGCTTTGGACGGATATGGTGCCTCCCATTTTTTCTGTAAGCCTTTTTGTGATGGTTAAACCCAGTCCGCTTCCTTGAAATGCTTTATTTCTGGATTCTTCAAGTGTGTACAGCCTCTCAAACACCCGCTGCTGATCGGTTTCACTAATCCCTTTTCCGCGATCCCATACGGTGATGGCGATGTTCCTCTCATCATAAGACAGCGTCAGCCCGATTAACTTGCCGGCCGCGCCATATTGAATCGCATTGGACAATAGGTTTTGCAGGATTCTGTCCAGAGCCTCTTCATTCGCCTGCGCATACACCGGCGTATCCGGGATATCGATGGCTGCTTGAAAGCCTTTTGACTGAACAGTGTCATAATAGTGCAGGATATTTCGTTTGCATATGTCGTTCATATGTACTTTGGTAATCGGGATCTCTTTATCTTCAGATTCTAATTTCGCTAAATCAAAAAAGGAGTTGATCATCTGAATAAGTTCATTTGTTTTCTGGCGGAGCTTCCCCAACAATCTTTCCCGCTCTTCTTCCGGCATGTTCGGGTCACTTTGAATGGCTTCGATATAACCGAGAATGACCGTTAACGGCGTTTTCAGGTCGTGCGACATATTGGTCAGCATCCGCTTCATGGATTGCTCTGTTTTGGCAAATTGGGCGCTGATCTGCTGACGATTCTCAACGATAAGATTGATATTAACAAGCAAGCTTTTGAGCGCATGATCGTCTGTAGGAAGCAAAATTTGTCCTGCCGAATCCCGGCTGAGCATGTAGCTAAGCTGGTCAGCCGTGTAAGCCAGATTCCCGTCCCGCTTCTTTTTCATTATGAATTGAATCACATTCAGACACGCCAGAGCGATGACAGCGGCCACCCATAGCACTGTCATTCTAAAACTCTCCTAATTTATAACCGATGCCCCATAACGTTTTAATATATTGAGGGGAGGAGGGGTCATCCTCAATCTTTTCTCTGAGCCGCCGCATATGTACGTTAATGATGTTCTGATCATCAAAGTACTCTTCATTCCAAACGGAACGGTAGATTTGTTCTTTCGTAAACACTTTTTTAGGATTTGATGCAAATAAGCACAGCAGCTGCCATTCTGTTGACGTCAGCTGGAGCGGCTCTCCGTTTTTCAAAACGGAAACATTGTCTATATCTATCGCAAGCTGGTGAATCTGGATCACCTTCTTCACAGCCGGCTCCTCTGCCGAATATTGCGTTGCCCGCCGTATCGCGGCTTTTACTCTGGCTGTCAGCTCAATCATCGAAAACGGTTTGGCGATATAATCATCCGCCCCAAAGCCAAGTCCCAATGCCTTGTCCACATCTCCGTCTTTTGCCGAAATCATTAAGACCGGTATATTGCTTTTTTCCCGGATGATTTTCAGAAAATCCATGCCGTTCAGCTTCGGGAGCATGATATCAAGGAGGACCAAATCGTATGAATCCTGCTGAAACAGCCGGATGCCCTCTTCTCCGTCGAAAGCATGCACAATTCCAAAGCCTTCTTTTGTTAAATAATGATCCACCATTTCACTGATTGAGTGGTCGTCTTCTACAAGCAATATGCGCTGCATCTTCTCACCTAACCTTTACAAAATCAAAAAACACACACGTAATTACACTTATTGTAATTGAAAAACGTGTGTGTTTTATAAAAATTATTCTTTTTTTCCTATTTTCAGCTTCCTGTATTCCATGCCCGTAATGACAAAGAATACGGCAGCGCATCCAATGACTTGAATGAGCCCGAGTCGTTCACCGAGAAATAAAGCTCCATAGAAAATCGTCAGGATAGGCCCTGGCATTGAAATGGCGGCGGCTCGCTGTGCCCCGATTCGTTTTATGTCCTCAAGCATTAGCACAAATGGAATCACTGTGGTAACGACTGCAATTACCGCGAACAAACCATACATAGAAAGCGGATATGCTGCCATTGGCGTATTCATGCCAGCCGCCGATTTTATCCCTGTGTAAAGCATCATGGCAGCTCCAGCAGCTGTCATCCCGTATGCATTGAGACGGATCCCCCCGATTTGATGGACGAGATGCCCGGAAAGGACAAGATAACCAGCATAGACGGCCGAAGATAACAAAATGAATACAGCTCCAATCATATTCGCCTGGAAAAGCTCAGCATTCCAGCCGCCCAGCGCCAAGAAAAGCCCAAACATGACCGCCAGAACTGCGAAAAGGTCCTGAATTGAGGACATTTTCCGGTCACGACACGCGGTGAATCCAAACACAAACAACGGATAGCTCATCAGCAATATACGTTCAACCATTGCGGATACATGGTTCAGCCCGATAAAATCAAGCAAGGGAGACAGAAAAAAACAAAACACTCCCGCGCCACAAGCCTTCCATAGGTCTCCTTTTTTCTTACCGTCTGGCATTGGAGGACGGTATATTAAAAAAATCAGCCAAAACAGCGGAACAGCCAGCAGCTGCCTGTATAGCAGCACGGCATCTGGCTCAGCACCCATTTGGTATGCCCATTTTATCCAAATCGATTTAGACGCAAAACAAACTGTTCCGATCAGCAAAAAAATCGTACCTGCTGCGGCCTCACGAATCTTACTCTGCTCTTCTGCTCTCATCTCAGCTCAGCTTTTCTCCTTTACTTATTCAAATGCTTTTGGATAAAATCCAGAAGCGTATATCCTTGAGCAGTCAGAATAACACCTTTTCCGCTGCAGGCCGGGCAAGGTGTTCCTTCGATTTCTCCCGCTCTTTCACATTTAGGACATGCGACCTCAAGATCATCAGTTGCAATGACCATTTGATATCCTCCTTTCTAACTCATCTGCTATGCCACCACCAGCCATCGTCCATTGGCCGTCACCTCCTTTAAGAAACACAAAAACCCCCGTCCTATGCAAAGGACGAGGGTCTCGTGGTACCACCTTTATTAACAGCTATACAGCCGTTCACTCTAAGTACAGAAAACCTATGTTTCGATACTCCTCTCTTGGTAACGGGGAGAGAAACCCGGCATCGCCTACTATCCGTTCAGCAAAGCAATTCAGAAGCCCATTCGGCATCAGGGGAGGATCGGTTCACACCTGCCACCGACTCTCTGAACCTCCATTCTGATGCGTACTTGCTCTTCCTCACGATTGTTAATCCGTTCTATTATTTGTAGAGTTTATAATACTCGGTTCATGAAACGAAGTCAATTCTTAATCCGATGTTACACCAAGTGCTTCCAGCGCCATATTGATGTGTTCCTCCTGCTGTGTTTGCAGAGCTAGCTTGGCGATTTCCACCGGATACGCCGCCTGCATCTCTGAAATGTGTTCCTGCATTTTTGCCCATATTCGGCCGCCTGCTTGATCATAGTATTCAAGCAAACGGGCAGTTTCTTTTTCTCCGAAAATGGTTTGATAAAGAACAAAATCCTTGGCTGGGTCAGCAACCTTCGCTTCTGTCCAATCCAGAAGTCCTGTGACACGTCCATTTTGATCGATAAGGATATGCGGCGGGTGGAGATCGCCGTGTATCAAAGAAGAGAAACCCGGCCAGTATGCATCATCATCTATCCACTTTTGCCATCTTTCCCAAAGCGTCGTAGATACGCCAAGCTTATTCTTCACATCAACCATAGAGTCTGCTGTCATTTGCCTGAAATCTTCTGGCCTTATCACTTCTATTCCGGATTGCCCAGCAGATATTTGATCCGTGCCATGTAATTCAGCCAGTATGCCAGCAAGTGTGCGGACAAAGTCGTCTGACGGCGGCTGATGATCCATATTCCATACATATTGCTTTTGTTCCAAGTCAATTCCAGCAGCCGGCGTTCCTTTTAACATTGGGTAAGCGATCAATTCCGGTGTATGAATTCTCCAATCCGGCACATCAGCAGTCAGATTCGCGCGGAGAAAGGCAAGCGTTATGCCTTCTGCAGATGCTCTTTCCACAACATCACTTCGCCGCGGTTTTCGCAGCACCCATGGCATACCTGTGTCGTCCTTGGCAAATACAACTTGAAAGTCCATTCCGGTTTCATTCAATTGCGCGTTCTCAGAATGAACCGTCAAACCTTGGCTGCGTGCAAGCCCGACAATCTCCGTGATCATCTGTTTTTCGGTAAGGTTTGTCATCCCATTTCCCCTTTCTCATGCTCCGCCCTGAAGGAGAGAGAGGGGATGTTTGGAGGCAGAAAAAAGAAGGCAGGCATCGCCACCCTCTTTTTTAATAACCATATAAGGGCTCATACATAGGCGGATTCATCCCGATTCTCCCGCATTCAGGCGAGAGTTGCTCACTATTGAATTCGTGTCACTCGGAATCTAATGAATGCCATGCTGTAACCCCTCCGTTTCCTATACGTTAATTGTATTTTACATCATATTCCATCTAATCGCTATAAAAAAATGAATCAAGTCACTGGAGCAGGATTAAACAAGCACAAATCATTATGAAGGCCCCAACGGTCTGCCCACGTTTGTTTTCGGCCGCTTGCCACATCCAAAATCGTTCTGAAGATTTCCCAGCCTACGTCTTCGATACTGGCCTCTCCTGTCGCGATTTGGCCGGCATTGATATCGATTAAATCAGCCCAATGCTCTGATAAGGAATGCCGCGTCGATACTTTCAGCACCGGCGCAGCAGCCAGGCCGTATGGTGTTCCCCTTCCTGTCGTAAACACCTGCAGATTCATGCCCGCAGCCAGCTGCAGGGTGCCGCACACAAAATCGCTTGCCGGTGTCGCCGCGAACAGCAGGCCTTTTTGCTCTGCTCTTTCACCAGGGCCGAGCACGCCGGAGATGGGGCTTGTGCCTGATTTCGCTACCGAGCCTAACGCTTTTTCCACCACATTGGATAATCCGCCTTTTTTATTGCCTGGTGACGGGTTTGCGCTTCGGTCTGCGTCTCCCCGCCGAAGATAGCTGTCATACCACTTCATCTCTTTGATCAGTGATTGTCCGACCTCTTCACTGACAGCCCGCGGCGTTAATAAATGAATGGCATCCCGCACCTCTGTCACTTCAGAAAACAAAACCGTTGCACCTGCGCGAACCAATAAATCAGCCGCATACCCCACGGCAGGGTTCGCCGTCACGCCGGAAAACGCATCACTGCCGCCGCATTGCAGGCCGATAACCAGATCCGAAACAGGGCATGACACCCGGGTTCTGCTGTTCAGCCTGATTAACCGTTCCTCCGCCATTTCCAAAATGGATTGGATCATCGCCGCAAAACCTCGGTGATCCTGGAGCGATAGAATGTCATCATCATTTTCGGAGGCAATTCTTTCCGGGAGGAGCTTTTCACATCCCAATCCGATTACCATTACTTCTCCGCCGAAGTTCGGATGCTTCGCAAGATTTTGAATCGTGCGGATCGGAATGACAGCGTCGGGCGCATTGATCGCCACGCCGCATCCGTATTGATGATGCAGCGGCACAACGTCATCGACATTTGGGTATTTCGGCAACAGCTCTTCTTTTATTCGTTTGACTGCATAATCCAAAACGCCAACAACACATTGAACACTTGTCGTGATGCCGAGGATATTTTTTGTCCCCGCACTGCCATCCGCATTCCGGTATCCTTCAAACGTGTAGCCTTCAAGAGGCGGGCGCGGCTGCGGCACCCTGTTTGCGAGAGGAAGATCGTCTAACGCCGGAGGAGCGGGCATTCTCACGAGGGCTTCCCGTATCCAGCTCCCGCGTTTGATCGTCTCATCAGCAAATCCGATCACCTCTCCGTAACGCACGATCTCGTCCCCTTGATTAAGATCGGTGAGGGCCACCTTATGGCCTTGAGGAACATCCTCTTCAAGTACGAGCCCGCATGAGAAAACAGTGCCCTTTGGCAGTCCTCCATCATTTACAATAATCGCGGTGTTATCTATTTCATGCACTTTGATGTAAAGGGGCGCTTGGTTCTTCCTGAGGTTCATCGCCATATGAAAATCACTCCTCATAACTTAGTAAGCGTTTTCTAAATTGGTTTTAAAAAAACCGCAGCTCTTACGTTTCAACTGCGGTTGCTCACCATTATTTATCATCCATTCCTTTTAGAATTTTGTCACGGACAAATTTCAGATGTTCATACATGTGGTAATGTGCTTTGTACGGATCTCTTTTGGCAAGGGCGTCGTAGATTTTTTTGTGATATTCGACCGTTACATCTCTCTCCCTGTACGGAATTTGGCTGTCAATTTTCGCATGGGTGATCAGCAGGGACTGAATCATCCCTTCAACGACGGGGTTATTGGCGCTTAACGCAATAATTCGATGGAACTCTTTATCCGCTTCACCATAATGATTGTCAGTGCTGTTGGCAATATCGTCGATCGTCTTCTGCAAACGCTGAAGCTCTTCCTCATTGATTTTTTCCGCGGCAATTGTCACGAGTCCGAGTTCTAGCGCCATCCGCGCTTCAATGATAGCCGGAAGATTATCAGTGGCCAAAGCAAGCATGACGGAAAATGGCTGCATGCCGATTTTATCGTTGAAATATGTGCCCCCTCGTGTTTTTCTCGTAATGACGCCCAGCGTTTCAAGTGAACTGAGTGCTTCCCGTAGCACCGGCCTGCTGACATGCAAAATGTCCATCAGTTCCATTTCTGTCGGCAATTTGTCTCCGGCCCTCAACTGTCCGCTCGATAATAAATGGACAATCCGTTCGATGACCTGCTTGGCTAATGTTTTCCGATTGACTGTATCGACTTTCAAATCTTCTAAACCTTCGTACACGAACAACTCTCCCTTCAGTTGTTCAATTGTAAGACAAAATAGCGGATATGACAATATTTACAATCAAACTTATCGCACAAGACATGGACGCTTCCGGTCAAATTCCCAGTTGCTGATCAGGAACTGCATTGGGATCGCGTCATTCCGTGCGCCTAAATTCATTTTCCAATAGATCTCATGCGCTTTTTCCACTTGTTCCATATCAATATCGACGCCTAGTCCAGGCTTATCCGGCACCTTGACACAGCCAGAAGAAATCTCAAAAGGCTGTTTCGTTAATCGCTGCCCGTCCTGCCAGATCCAATGGGTATCAATCGCCGTGATCCGCCCCGGAGCCGCTGCTGCCACATGGGTAAACATCGCAAGGGAAATATCAAAGTGGTTGTTGGAGTGCGAGCCCCATGTCAAACCCCAATCATGGCACATTTGCGCAACCCGCACCGACCCTTGCATCGTCCAAAAATGCGGATCAGCCAGCGGTATATCGACCGCATGGAGCTGAATCGCGTGACCCATTTCCCGCCAGTCAGTCGCAATCATATTTGTCGCAGTCGGAAGCCCTGTCGCGCGGCGGAATTCAGCCATTACTTCACGAGCGGAGTAGCCATTCTCATCCCCGCACGGATCTTCCGCATATGCGAGCACATCTTGCTTTCCTTTGCATAATGCAATAGCTTCCTCTAATGACCATGCCCCGTTCGGATCAAGAGTGATCCTTGCCTCTGGAAAACGTTTCGATAATGCGGTAACAGCTTCGATTTCCTCTTCTCCCCGCAGCACCCCGCCTTTCAGCTTGAAATCCTGAAAGCCATAACGCTCCTGTGCGGATTCGGCAAGACGCACAATGGCCTCCGGCGTCAGCGCTTCCTCATGGCGCAGACGGAACCACGCACAATCTGACTGCTCATCGCTTTGATACGGCAAGGTCGTCCGCTTTCGGTCGCCGATGTAAAAGAGGTAACCGAGCATTTTTACTTCATCACGCTGCTTCCCTTCGCCCAGCAAAGCCGCGACCGGTTCCTGAAGAAACTTTCCAAGCAAATCTAACAAAGCCGCTTCCAGTGCGGTGACGGCGTGCACAGTGGTGCGCAAATCAAACGTCTGGTTTCCTCGCCCTCCCCTGTCCTGATCGCCAAACTGCTTTCTGACCGTTTGCAATATCGCTTGGTACGCACCGATAGATTTTCCGACAACAAGCGGCTCTGACAGCTCCAGTGTGCGGCGAATATGCTCTCCGCCAGGCACCTCGCCGACTCCCTGATTTCCGCTGCTGTCCGTTAAGATTACGATATTCCGGGTAAAAAACGGGCTGTGTGCTCCGCTTAGATTCAGCAGCATGCTGTCATGTCCCGCAACAGGAATCACCTTCATTTCAGAAATTGATGGAATATTCGATCTTTTCTCTTTTTGAACCTGCTCTTGTATCGGTGAACTCATGCATTTTCCTCCCTTTATAAAGCGCTTTCATAAATATTAGACAGGCAACGATTGATCAGGGCCTTGTTCTTGTTTCTTTAACACGACCCGTTTGATCGGCCCGACCAGCAGCAAATAGCTGAGGATCGCCGCAATCGCGTTAGCGCCGACAAACACAAGCGCGCCATTGAAAGATCCAGTGGCATTGACAATGTATCCGATAATAATCGGTGTTGTAATTGAGGCAATATTCCCGAAAGTGTTGAACAAACCGCCGCTTAATCCTGCACATTCTTTCGGAGACGTGTCCGACACGACAGCCCAGCCCAATGCGCCGAAGCCTTTTCCGAAAAACGCAAGCGACATAATAACAACGACAAGCCACGCTGAATCTGTATAGTTGCAGACAATCATACTGCAAGACAGCAGCATGCCGGCAATGATTGGCACTTTTCTAGCAAAGGTAAGTGAACGGCCTTTTTTGAGCAAGATGTCTGACACAATGCCCCCAAGCACGCCGCCGGCAAATCCGCACAGCGCCGGCAGGGAAGCGACAAACCCAGCTTCAAGAATAGACATGCCGCGGGCCTGAACCAAATATACCGGAAACCATGTGAGAAAGAAATAGGTGAGAGTCGTAATACAGTATTGCGCGATGTACACGCCAATCAGCATGCGGTTCGTTAACAGCTGTTTGATATACGGCCATTTCGATTCTGTTTCTTGTTTGCTTTTACTGTCATCCATGGAAATCAGCCCGCCGCCCTGTTCGATGTACGCAAGCTCAGCTTCATTAACCTTTGGGTGTTTTTTCGGTTCATACACCGTTTTTAGCCAGATGACAGCCAGAAGAATGCCCGCAATACCCATGATAACGAAGACGGAATGCCAGCCGAAAGAGTGGGTAAGCCAGCCCATTAAAGGAGAAAAAATGACGATTGCGAAGTATTGTGCTGAATTAAAAAAGGCTGAAGCTGTCCCGCGCTCGGAGCTTGGAAACCATGAGGCAACAACTCTGCCGTTTCCGGGAAATGAAGGCGCTTCTGATAAACCAACCAGAAAACGCAGTGCAAACAGCAGGATAATCGCTGTGCCGGCGGAGAAAAAGCCAATCGCCCCTTGCAGCAGCGTAAAAAACGACCAGAAAAAGATGCTTAACGCAATGATAGTCTTTGAACCAAAACGGTCCAGCAGCCAGCCGCCCGGAAGCTGTCCGATGACATAGGCCCAGCCAAAGGCAGAAAAGACATATCCCATGGCGACCGAGTCCAATCCCAAATCATGCTGGACGGAATCTCCGGTGATGGAAAGCGTCGCTCGATCCGCGTAGTTAATAGAGGTCACAAGAAACAGCATAAACACGATGAACCAGCGCACGGACGTTTTTTTGCCCGCCGGTGTAACATTCGCAAAGTCTTTTTTCATAGTATCTTCTCCTTTTCAAAGTAGAGAATCATATGCTGGCTGTGATAAAGCCGGGAAAGAGACGCATGCCTCTTTCCAGCACCATTACGGCTTCACAAAAACGGTTTTAATCGCTGTGAAAAAGTCCTTCGCTGCCTCACCCTGTTCTCGGGAGTGGGAGCTCGACTGCTTCATGCCGCCAAAAGGCGCCTGCAGCTCAACACCTGCGCTTTCTGCATTGATCCGAACCAGTCCGGCATCGATTTCATCAATGAAAGAAAGCATTAGGCCGATGTTTTCCGTGAAAATGGATGCACTTAAACCGAACTTCACATCATTGGCGATGTTCAGCGCCTCCTCCATCGAGTCCACCTTGATCAAGGCGATCACCGGACCGAAAATTTCCTCCTGGGCAATTGTCATCTCAGATGTCACATTGTCAAAGATGGCAGGCTGAACATAATAGCCGTTTTGATACTTTCCGTTCTCCAGCTTTTCTCCTCCTATTAAAAGGGAAGCCCCCTCCTGTTTGCCTTTCTCAATGTATGACAGGCAGTTATCAAGCTGATTCTTGCTGGCAATCGGTCCCATCCAGACATCCTCTTTTAAGCTGTCTCCGATTGTAATATCTTTTGTGCGGTGGAGCAGGTTTTCTTTAAAGCGCTCGTAAATTCCGCTTTGTACGATGACACGGCTTGTCGCGGTGCATTTCTGGCCGGTTGAACGGAAGGCCCCTGTTATGACTGCTTCTGCCGCAGCTTCAAGGTCAGCGTCATCAGCTACGATGACAGGGTTTTTGCCGCCCATCTCAAGCTGGTACTTGGCTCCCCTCGCTAAAGCGGCTTGCCCGATGATTTTTCCGACTTGATTCGAACCGGTAAACGTAACGGCGTTTACACCGTCATGCTCAGCAAGCCCCTGCCCGACAACAGAACCCAGGCCTGTCACCAAATTGATGACCCCTGCCGGGAGCCCCGCTTCCTCAAAGCAGGCAATGATCTTCGCGCATGTCACAGCTGTTTCTGTCGCCGGTTTGATGACAACGGTATTGCCGTATACCAATGCCGGCGCCATTTTCCAAATCGGAATCGCCACTGGGAAGTTCCACGGAGAAATCACGCCGACCACACCGAGCGGAACACGGGTGGTAAACATGAGCGCGTCTTTGTCAGTAGACGGAATGACGTCACCCGTTTTTCGCATGCCCTCTCCGGCGTAATAACGCAGAATGGCAATCCCCCGGGCTGTTTCTCCCTTCGCTTCCGGCAATGTTTTCCCCATTTCACGCGTTGCACAGGCGGCGATTTCCTCCAAGCGCTGCTCCATGATATCCGCTGTTTTGTATAAGTATTGGCCGCGCTCGGCACCCGTCAGCTTTCTCCAAGCCGTTTTGGCTTCATTGGCGGCGGCGACGGCACGTTCCACATCTTCAGCCGTTGAATTCTGTACATATCCGACAATATCATTCACATCGGCAGGGTTTTCGACCTTGACCATATCGCCTGATTGAGACTTAACCCACTCTCCGTTAATAAAGTTGAGGTACGTGTTTTGTTCCGTGATCACAGACATGCCCATTGCCCCTTTCGTGTTTTTTCTGGTCAAACCGTCGCGGCTTTTTTCGGAAAACGGTCAGCCGCCTGCTTCAAAATTGCTTCCAATTGCTGATAATGATCTTTTTCAACCGGGCCGACAGGCGGTCTGGCTGTATTCCTTACATTCAAACCCATGATTTCCATACCGGCTTTAATCAAGGATACGGCGTAGCCTTTTCGTTGTTTGCGAATGTCGTTGATCGGCAGAATCACATGCCGATAGAGTTCCTTCACCAGCTCGTCATTTCCGTTTTTCAATGCATCATAGAACATTCGCGAAATATGTGGGATATAATTTGAAATCGCTGAAGAGTAAGAGTGGAACCCGATCGGCAGATAAGCCGGCATCGTCACTTCAGCCATCGGCATTCCGTTGAGCCATCCCAAGCGGTCGCCGATCGTATAGACGAGATTGATATTCAAATCCATATTTCCTACCCCGTCTTTAACACCGACAAGCTGTTCACATTCGGTCAGACGTTTGATCTGTTCAACAGAGAGAACGGCGTTATCGCGCTGATAAAGAATCGCGTTCAAGTCAGTGCTTTCAATAATCGTTTTCGCATACTGGTACAGCCCCTCCTGTTCGCCATGCACCAAATACGGAGGCAGAATCAAGTAGCCGTCGGCGCCTTTTTTCTCCGACAGCTGCGCCCATTCAAGCGCTGTGCTGAGGTTGCCGCCCACCCCCGTGTAGACCGGCACCTTTCCTCCGGCTGCCGAGACTGCGACTTCCACCATTTGCTCATATTCCTTCTGGCTGAGAGATTGGAATTCACCAGACCCGCAAGCGATAAATATCGCTTCCAAGCCCTCATTCAGCAAAAACTCAATGTTTTGAAAAAGAGCTTCTTCCTCCAGTTTTCCTTGTGTGTTAAAAGGAGCAACCGGAAAACCTAAAATTCCAGCGGGTGCTTTTCTGATACGGCTCATCAACATAACCTCCTGTTATTTGTGTATACAGCCTCTATCTGTAAGCGCTATTATTAATTTTTCTTTCACATCCGCTCCTTCCCATATATCCTTTTGTTTAATTGTAAGACAAATAAACAATAAGTCAATATCTTTATTTTCTGATATTTTATAAAAAAGCGGTAAATCACTGTCCGGCCGGGATTCTGCGCAGCAAAAAAACAGCCTGGTCAGCCGGCTGTTTGGTTTATATCCTTCTTTGTTTCATCGTCTCATGCAAAAGCTTTGCTTCCAAAAAAAACACGTGGATGAATTTTTTCATATTTATTCTAGCAGGGGCGAGAGGTTTTGCATCCTTGGATTGGAGTTCTTTCATTTTCTGGCTGACTACCGGAAAATCAAAGAATTTCGACGCATAGGTTTCAAATTTTGGATTCGAAAAATCAGTTGTCCCCAGTGATGCAAAATGGTGCAGCGAATGGATAATCGCTCTGCGGATACGCTGCTCCGAGGCTTTCATTTCGCGATTGACTTCCGTCTGTGAGGCCCCTGTCCCCAGCTTCCGTACCGCTACTTGGGTGAATATTTGTTTTAGCGAAGGGCTTTGTTTTTCGTGCGGCTCGGATTGCTCGTGTTCTGCTAAATACTGCAGGACCGCCATGAGATCATGTGCGCCGCCTTCTCCCACCATGCCCAGCTCGGACAACAGGAATGTTCCTGCCTCTTTTAAACCGCTGTCACTCTTCTGCTGGGGACGCGCTTTCCGTTCAGTCCGATTGACAAGCCGGCTTAGAGAATGCTGAATGGCTCCAATCGAGTGTTCAAGCTCGATCCGCTCCTTCACCTTTTGAAGAACCGTGACAATTTCAATGCGGTTAATCGGCTTATGGATAAAATATTCGATGCCGAGCGAGTACGCTTCCCCGACCATTTCCTTCGCCTCCACTTGAGAGATCATTACGATTTTGCCGGAGTACGTATTCTGGATCTGACGAATCGTCTCAATGCCGTCTCTTCCGGGCATTAACAGATCGATTAATAAAATATCAATCTGCTTAAATTGCAGCATATGCCCTTCCACTTGGCTTCCGTCGTCTGCTTCACCAGCAGCCTCCCCGAGATCTTCGTCCTCAATGATCTGCCTTAAAATTGACCGCACCGCACGGTCATCATCTGCAATAAAAAAACGCATAGCTTTTGGTTCACCCTTTCTGAATCAAATGCCGGACAGGCAGCCTGATGGCAAACACCACTCCCCGCTGCTGATTATCAAATGTGATATCCCCTTCTAGCTCTGTCACGATTTCCTTTACGTAGGAAAGTCCGATACCCGTAGAAGGCGTGCCAAATTCGTCATATTTTGAAGTAAAGCCCGGGTCAAACACAATGTCTCCGATTTTCTCGGAAATCCCTGGGCCATTGTCTTCCACCTGGAATTCTACCATACTCTCATTTGGCTTACGGAGCCTCAGACTGACCATTCCCTCTTCATCCATAGCCTCTACCGCATTTGCTGTTAGATTATTAATGATCGAAAGCACGATAAATACGTGATATTCGTCATGCTCTCCCTCGATCGAGCAGTAAAAATCAATCTGCTTCCCTAGTGCTTCAGCGTACTTTTCATTCATTCGAATCACGAGCTGCAGCAAATCAGAGGCCCTCATATAATCTCTCAAACTCTCATTCGAAATCAGTTTTGATAGCCCAGCGAATATCCGCTGGTTGTCCTTTTTCACTTCATGAATCTCTCCGGCCAGTCTCAGGATTCTGCCGCTCAGCTGAACATCCTTTCCCTTGATTTCCCGATAGAGCTGATACGAATCGTTTGTCACTTTCTCTGTCGTTTTCAATGTCTTTTTTAGGTGCACCGTTTCTTCATATAAATTGGAAACGATCATCAGCATGTGCTCGTGCTGCTGCCTTGTCTGTTTTTCTCTCGATTGTGTTTCATACAGCTTCAGCACACTATAAAAGCTCATCACAATAAATGTGTGAGAAATCGCAATCACCGCAATGTCAGTGATTTTCTCAGGCGTGACAACCGTATGAAAAATGAGAAATTGCACAGTTAGCTCGACACAATCTGACACAACTTCAATCATAAACCCAATGAAACCGAGCATAATCGGCCGTTCACGGAAACGATTGGCCTTTAATATGGAAAACAGACAGGCGTAAGTCATATAAAAGAAAAAGCCAGACGCTTGATCATACAGAATCGGAGTCAGCCCATTGTGTCCTCCGCCCCATAATTCCAGAAAGACGCGAAAGATGAAAACAGCCGCTCCAGTCAGAAAACCCGGCAGCACAGCGGGCACATGCCGCAACAATGATAAAAAGAAGAAAAAAACCGGTGCCCCAAAGCTGACCCGGAATTCTTCATTGAGGGGATAAAATTTCAGTTCACCGGCCAGCGGCACCGTAATCAGCATCAGGGCCAATATATATCCGTCTTTTTCAATAAACCGTTCCAGTTTTATGTTGATCACATCCTCGCTTTTTATTTTGGGGAATCGGGAGAAAACCTGCAAATTGCTTTTGACCCAGAACATGAGGTTTTTATAAATCTTACTGCTTATTTTCAAAATGTTTTTGTCGTATTTTGTATGATTCTGTAGTCTCCATTATACAGTAATTATACCTTCCGCTATTATGAAAGCGTTTAACGCCCCTTTAGCCTTCGTTTTGATACACCTCAGTCCTTTAAGAAAAAAATCAGTGAGGAGGAATTCGATGAAAGAATTGATAAAAGAGCACCAGAAAGACATAAATCCGGCGTTACAGCTTCATGATTGGGTTGAATACTATCGCCCTTTTGCCGCCAATGGACAAAGCGCAAACTATATCCCCGCTTTAGGAAAAGTCAATGATTCACAGCTCGGCATCTGTGTATTGGAGCCTGATGGAACGATGATACACGCCGGCGACTGGAACGTCTCTTTTACCCTGCAAAGCATTTCAAAAGTGATTAGCTTTATTGCCGCCTGCATGAGCCGCGGCATTCCCTATGTGCTGGACCGCGTAGATGTCGAGCCGACAGGCGACGCCTTTAATTCAATCATTCGGCTCGAAATCAACAAGCCGGGAAAGCCCTTCAATCCCATGATCAACGCGGGTGCCCTCACCATCGCTTCGATCCTTCCCGGAGAATCGGCATACGAAAAGCTCGAGTTTCTTTACTCGGTGATGGAAACTTTGATAGGAAAACGGCCGAGAATTCATGAGGAAGTATTCCGTTCTGAATGGGAAACCGCCCACCGCAACAGAGCGCTGGCCTACTATTTAAAAGAAACAAACTTTTTAGAAGCTGAAGTAGAAGAAACACTTGAGGTGTACTTGAAGCAATGCGCTATGGAAAGCACCACAGAAGATATTGCGTTGATCGGCCTGATCCTTGCTCATGACGGGTATCATCCGATTCGACGCGAGCAGGTGATTCCAAAAGATGTGGCAAAATTGGCCAAGGCATTAATGCTGACGTGCGGCATGTACAACGCTTCAGGCAAATATGCGGCGTTTGTCGGCGTGCCGGCCAAAAGCGGCGTCTCCGGCGGCATCATGGCGCTGGTGCCTCCAAGCGCCAGAAGAGAACAGCCTTTTCAATCCGGATGCGGCATCGGCATTTACGGGCCTGCCATTGATGAATACGGCAACAGCCTCACTGGCGGTATGCTGCTGAAGCATATGGCGCAGGAATGGGAGCTCAGCATTTTTTAAACATGAAAAAAGAGGTGATTCTATGCAGCAAATCCTAGAACATATCGTCGGTATTGCAAATGATCTTTTGTGGTCAAAGCTATTAATTGTTTTGCTCCTTTCTTTTGGAATCTATTTTACGTTCAGGCTTAAGTTTTTACAGGTTCGCATGCTGAAAGAAATGGTCAGGGTATTAAGAGAAGGTGCTGCTTCCCGGTCAAAAAACAGCATTTCTCCGTTTCAAGCCTTTTGCATCAGCATGGCGGCCCGTGTCGGAACGGGAAATATTACGGGCATTGCCATCGCCATTGCACTCGGCGGGCCCGGTGCAATCTTCTGGATGTGGATTATCGCCATTATCGGATCAGCATCCAGCTTTGTGGAAAGCACACTGGCTCAGATTTATAAAGTAAAAGATGTAAACGGCTTCCGCGGCGGGCCGGCGTATTACATGGAAAAAGGGCTGAACAAAAGGTGGATGGGCGCGCTGTTCGCTGTGTTAATCACCTTATCGTTCGGTATCGTCTTCAACTCGGTTCAATCCAATACAGTCAGCCTTGCCTTTGAAAACGCGTTTGGCACAAACCGCCTGACATTGGGACTCATTTTAATTGCTGTATTCGGCACGATTATTTTTGGCGGAGTCAAGCGCATTGCAAAGCTGGCTGAATCCATTGTCGTCGTATTGGCTGTCCTGTATATCGGAGTTGCGTTTTTCGTCATTTTCTCCAACATTACGCAGCTGCCAGGTGTGCTTGCGCTAATCGTGAAAAATGCGTTTGGTTTTGACCAGGCCGCCGGCGGGGCTTTGGGCGCGGCACTCATGCAAGGCGTCAGACGGGGAATCTTTTCAAACGAAGCGGGAATGGGAAGCGCACCAAATGCCGCTGCCACCGCCACAACAAGCCATCCCGTCAAACAGGGGCTGATCCAAGCTTTTGGTGTACTGACAGATACACTGGTCATTTGTACAAGCACCGCTTTTATCATTCTGTTTTCGGATGCCTATCATACTCCGGGTCTGAGCGGAATCGCCTTGACACAAGCCTCCCTCAGCTCCCATGTCGGATCATGGGCATCAGGCTTTCTCGCGATTCTGATTTTGTTATTCGGATTCTGTGCTCTAATTGGAAACTATTATTATGGCGAAACCAATATCGGCTTTTTGAACAAAAGCAAAAAACTGATTTTTGTCTACCGTATCGGCGTGCTGGCAATGATCGTGTTTGGCTGTGTTGCCAAAGTCCAGCTCGTCTGGGATCTTGCTGATTTGTTCATGGGTTTGATGGTCATCGTGAATTTAATCGCGATTTTCTTACTATCAAAGGTCGTTTTTACGGCGCTGAAAGACTATACACGCCAGAAAAAAGCAGGCAAGGATCCGGTCTTTTATAAAGATGTGCTCAAAAACCATAACGGCATTGAGTGCTGGCCGGTTTCAGACACAAAGACTGACACGCACAACAAACAAATATCATAAGAAAAGGGTGTTCAGACATATGGGCTGAACACCTTTCTCTTTTTGCGTTTATTGACAAACACGTAAGCCTCCATTACGATTTTCATATCTTTTTCAAAAAAATCTGAAAGAAGGCATCGGTACATTCTATGAATCCTATCCAACACATATTAGATACATACCCGCTTATTGTGCTAGACGGCGCCATGGCGACCGAGCTTGAACGCAAGGGCTGTAATTTGAATGACAGTCTGTGGTCGGCAAAAATCCTGATGGAAGAGCCGGAGCTGATTAAACAAGTTCATACTGATTATTTTGCGGCAGGTGCCGATTGTGCAATCACCGCCAGCTATCAGTCTACATTTGAAGGCTTTGCCGCACGCGGGCTGAGCGAAGCGGAAGCACGCCGGCTCATCGAGTTGTCCGTCAGCATCGCAGCTGAAGCACGTGATGAATTTTGGTCGCTTAAAGAGAACAGTTTGAATCGGCCAAAACCCATCATTGCGGCTTCTATAGGCCCTTATGGCGCTTATCTTGCAGACGGGTCTGAGTATCGCGGCAACTACGCAATATCAGAAGATGAACTGATTGAATTTCATCGCCCCCGGATGAAGGCGCTGATTGAAGCCGGAGCTGATGTATTGGCATGCGAAACGATTCCGTGTCTGACTGAAGCCAAAGCGATTGTTCGGCTGTTGAAGGAATTTCCTGAAACGTATGCATGGATCAGCTTCAGTGCTAAAGACGGCCTGCATATCAGTGACGGAACACCTGCATCTGATTGCGCATCATGGCTTGATGAACACCGCCAAATTGCAGCACTCGGCATCAACTGCACGCCGCTTCAGCATATCCCTTCCTTGATAGAGGAGTTAAAAAAGAACACGTCAAAACCGATCATTGTCTACCCGAATTCAGGTGAGCAATATGATCCGGAAACAAAAACGTGGAACGGCGCAGCATGCGCAGAATCTTACGGGGCGAGCGCCCGCACCTGGCATGAAAAAGGAGCGAGGCTGATTGGCGGCTGCTGCCGGACAAAACCCGAAAATATTCAAGAAATTGCGGCTTGGGCCCGCTCTTTAAAAACAACTTGACTTATCGGAATAGTTTGTATATTCTAACTTAAAGCCGGTTCGCCGGAGTCTCGTGTCACTTTCTGACATGAGATTTTTTATTAGGAGGAAATAAATCGCTGATAGAAAGTTGGAAAAAGATGAACTCTGCCCACAACAAGAATGAGACAACCTTTCAGAGAAGTATGAAAAGCCGGCACCTCTTTATGCTTTCCTTGGGAGGTGTCATCGGAACCGGGCTGTTTTTAAGCTCAGGTTATACCATTCAGCAAGCAGGCCCGGCCGGAACGATACTCGCCTACTTAGTCGGGGCCGGCATCGTCTATCTGGTCATGCTATGCCTCGGTGAGCTGTCAGTCGCCATGCCTGTGACCGGCGCCTTTCACACCTATGCAGCCAAATACATAGGGCCGGGCACCGGATTTACGGTTGCTTGGCTGTACTGGCTGACATGGACCGTGGCATTGGGATCAGAATTCACAGCAGCCGGCCTGTTAATGCAGCGCTGGTTCCCCCATACATCGGTTTGGATGTGGAGTGCCGTCTTTGCGCTGTTCATTTTCTTGCTTAACGCATTTTCGGTCAAGTTTTTCGCTGAATCAGAATTTTGGTTTTCCAGCATCAAAGTATTAGCCATTGTATTATTTATTCTTTTAGGCGGCTCTGCCATGTTCGGCATCATCCCGATCAAAGGCGGAGAAGCCGCACCGATGCTGTCCAACTTCACCGCGGAAGGCGGGCTTTTTCCAAATGGATTTGTCCCGATTTTGATGACGATGCTGTCCGTTAATTTTGCCTTTTCGGGAACGGAACTAATCGGAATCGCAGCCGGTGAAAGCGTTGATCCTGACAAGACGATACCAAAAGCGATTAAAACAACGGTCTGGCGTCTCTCACTCTTCTTTGTCGGAACAATTTTTGTGCTGTCAGGGCTGATTCCGATTCAAGATGCAGGTGTCATCAAAAGCCCGTTTGTCGCTGTTTTTGACAGAGTTGGTGTACCATACGCAGCCGATATCATGAACTTTGTTATCCTGACAGCGATCCTGTCAGCGGCTAATTCCGGACTCTACGCTTCTTCCCGGATGCTGTGGTCTTTATCAAAAGAAAAAACGCTTCATCCGACATTTGCAAAGCTGACGTCAAAAGGAACCCCTTTTAACGCGCTGGTGTTCAGCATGATCGGCGGCATTCTGTCGTTGCTGTCCAGCGTATTTGCGCCAGACACTGTATACGTTGTGCTCGTGTCGATTTCCGGTTTTGCCGTCGTTGTCGTGTGGATGGGAATCGCTGCTTCTCAATTCATGTTCAGAAAACGTTATATCGAAGCGGGAAACAAGGTTACTGATTTGAAATACAGAACCCCTTTGTATCCGTTCGTGCCGATTGCAGCGTTCCTGTTATGCCTGGCTTCCGTTGTTGGCATTGCCTTTGATCCGAATCAAAGAATCGCACTCTATTGCGGCGTTCCATTTATGGCCATTTGCTATGCAATATATTATGTAAAAAACCGCAAAAGCGAGCCGGCTGCTGATATGACTTATTCAAAATAAAAAGAACCTGCCTTCAGGCAGGTTCTTTTTCGATTTTCACACTTCCACTGTCCAGTTAAACGGCCCTTTCACCTTGCCAAGCTGAATATCTGTTATCGTTTCATACAGCTTTTTCGAGAGGTCCCCGATTTGCCCGTCTCCTACAATCACCGTTTTTCCATGAATGTTGAGTTCACCGACAGGCGTAACGACGGCTGCCGTGCCTGTGCCGAAGACCTCTGTCAATTCTCCGCGTGCAGAGGCCGCATACACCTCATCAATCGATATTCTCTCTTCACGAACCGGAATGCCCCAGCTTCGAATCAATTCAATCGCAGACGCGCGTGTCACCCCGCTTAAAATGCTTCCGCTTAAAGCAGGTGTGACAGCTTCCCCGTTTATGACGAAAAAGATGTTCATGCTTCCCACTTCTTCCACATATTTCTTTTCGATGGCGTCCAGCCACAGTACCTGGTCATAGCCCAGTTCATTCGCTTTCCGCTGTGCCTGAAGACTGGCGGCATAGTTTCCAGCCGTTTTTGCAAACCCGACTCCTCCGTTGACCGCCCGCACATACTCATCTTCGACATAGATTCTAACCGGCTTCAGCTGATCGTCGCCATAATAGGAGCCGACAGGCGAAAGCACGATCATAAATGTATAGCTCCTGGATGCCTTCACACCGAGACTCGGTTCTGTGGCAATGACAAAAGGACGAATATACAGTGACGTTCCTTTTTTCTTTGGAACCCAATCTTTCTCCAGCTCAACTAATTGTGTCAATGCCTCAAGCACCAGCTCTTCGTCTAAAGGGGGCATGCTCATGCGCTCACACGATCTGTTCAGCCGTTTGATATTTTGATCCGGACGGAACAGGAGCACCCTGCCATCCTCTGTTCTGTATGCTTTTAATCCTTCAAAAACAGCCTGGCCGTAATGAAAAACAGATGAAGACGGATCGAGCGTAAGCGGTGCGTACGGTGCAATTCTTGGATGATGCCATCCAATTCCCTCTTCGTAGTCCATCACAAACATATAATCTGTAAAATATTGTCCAAACCCCAAGGAAGACGGGTCGGGCTTTTCCTTATAATATACAGTTTTTTCTCGTTCAATAAGCTTATTCAATCTAATCAGCACACCTTTCATATAATTGTTTAAATATTCAGTCTTTTTAAGGCTGCAAAAAACATACAGCCCTTCCTTTCATGATACGCCGCTCCACACCGATAAATTTCAGAATATTCTTTAGGATCATCAGCTATTATACACCACATTCATTGTCAGATGAAGCTGAAATTAAAGAAAAACAGCCAGTTTTATTCTGGCTGTTTGATTTAGACCGCTAAACAAAGGACGACAATGTGGCAAATCAGCAAAATATACACTGCGAATACAAATTGCCAATTGATCTTCCACGCCCATGCAAACACCACCATCAAAATAGGCAGCATCACAGTCCCCGCCAGCTTGTTAACCGTCAGATCCGGACTGTTCGCAACATCATAATGAATCGGCATCTGCGTCGGCAGAAAAGGGTAAAATACAATTGAAAGGATGAATGCAGCAATCACTGCTCCCCACAGCACTTTTCCATTCGTAAATAAAAACATAGAACCACCATTCCCTTCTTAAAACACATTGCTTTATGAATGATATGACTGTTCTACGGTGAATTTCGTTCGGTCTCCCCGGGTAATAATTTGCGCATATTCCACCACTTCTTCATTTTTATCATAGGTAAGGGATTCTGATAAAAACGCAGGCGCTCCGACATTGGTTAATAAGTGGCCGCTGATCGTTTCATCGGTTAAAATCGGTTCGATCGATTCCGTGCCCCTGCTGATTTCAATATTGTATTTTGTCCTTAACAACTCAAACAGCGAGCCGGTGCATTCCTCCTGCGCCAGCCCCGGTGCCGCCTTCCAGGGAATATATGAGGTATGATACTGCAAAGGTTCCCCCTCGGCGTATCTGACTCTGACAAGCTTGTTGACAGGTTCATTCTCTTTCATTTTCAAAAGCTCGGCAATGGAGTGATCGGCAGGAATCACCACAAGCTCAAGCACTTTTGATTCAGAACGAAGGCCTCTCATTTGTTCTGCAAAGCTCGTAATCTTATGCGGAATCGGCGTTTGTATTTTTGCCGCCGATACAAATGTCCCTTTTCCTTGAATTCTTTTAATATATCCCTCAAGCTCCAGCTGCTGAAGGGCCAGTCTCACAGTTGTTCTGCTGACATCATATTGTTCGCAAAACTCACTCTCCGTCGGCAGCTGATCATTCGCCTGATATTTGCCCGATTTAATCAACTCAATGATTTTAAACTTGATCACAGAATATAAAGCTGTCATTTCATTCTCCCCATTCTGTATGCAATCCGTTCTTTTTCATTGAGACCATAATACCATTTGCCATCCCAATATGAAAGATTTGTATCCTTCTTTTATAACAAATTTTCAGAAATTAATATTGACAGTTTGATAAGGGCGGTGCTAAATTCGTAATGACAAGTATCATAAATTGGTCATAACAAATATGGTGCTTGTCTATCTCTTTGAGGGGGTGTCACATGAAGATTCTAATCGCCGAGCACTACGAAGAACTCTGTAAGTTAAGCGCTGCCATTATTAAAGAACAAATACAAGCTAAGAAAGATACCGTTCTCGGCCTGGCAACAGGAAGCACACCGGTCGGCTTGTATAAGCAGTTGATTTCAGACTATCAGGCAGGCGAAATTGATTTTTCAAAGGTTACTACATTTAATTTGGATGAATACGCTGGTCTCTCTCCATCTCATCCGCAAAGTTATAACCACTTTATGCATGAGCATCTATTTCAGCATATCAATATGCAGCCTGATCATATTCATATCCCGCAAGGAGACAACCCGCAGCTTGAGGCGGAATGCAAAGTATACGAGGATCTCATCCGCCAGGCGGGAGGCATTGATGTCCAAATTCTCGGCATCGGCGCCAATGGCCATATCGGTTTTAATGAACCGGGATCTGATTTTGAAGACCGGACACGTGTTGTGAAGCTCTCGGAAAGCACGATACAGGCAAATGCCAGATTCTTCGGCGGTGATCCGGTGCTGGTGCCGAGACTCGCGATTTCAATGGGCATTAAAACCATCATGGAATTCAGCAAACATATTGTGCTTTTAGCAAGCGGCGAGGAAAAAGCAGACGCCATTCAAAAGATGGCTGAAGGTCCTGTCACGACAGAAGTACCAGCCTCCATTCTTCAAAATCACAATCATGTAACCGTTATCGCCGATTATAAAGCAGCTCAAAAATTAAAGAGTGCATCATTCTCATAACACAATAAAAGGAGACTGTCATGTTTAAAAAGGCATTTCAAATTCTGCAGCAGCTTGGCCGCGCGTTGATGACTCCGGTTGCCGTCCTGCCGGCAGCAGGTCTTTTGCTCCGTTTCGGAGACAAGGATTTACTGAACATCCCTATTATAAAGGATGCAGGCGGCGTTGTATTCGATAATCTCCCGCTGATTTTCGCCGTAGGGGTCGCGATCGGATTAGCCGGCGGAGAAGGTGTAGCCGGACTTGCCGCTGTCATCGGATACTTAATTTTAACCGTCACCCTCGACAATATGGGAAAATTACTCGGCCTTCAGCCTCCGTATGAAGGAGCCGAGCACCTGATTGATATGGGGGTTTTCGGAGGAATCATCATCGGGCTTCTCGCCGCCTATTTATATAAGCGATTTTCATCAATCGAGTTGCATCCGGTCCTTGGATTTTTCTCTGGAAAACGATTTGTCCCGATTATTACTTCCGTCAGTTCATTGGTGATCGGCGTCATTTTCTCATTCGTTTGGCCGCTGATCCAAAACGGAATTAACGCAGCCAGCAGTTTAATTGCCGATTCAACAGTCGGCCTGTTCTTTTATGCAACGATCTATCGTTTGCTGATTCCTTTTGGCCTGCATCATATTTTTTATACGCCTTTCTATTTTATGATGGGAGAATACACAGACCCATCAACAGGCAACACCGTAACCGGCGACCTGACAAGGTTTTTCGCGGGAGACCCGACAGCCGGGCGCTTTATGATGGGGGATTTCCCTTACATGATTTTCTGTCTGCCGGCAGTTGCACTTGCCATTATCCATACCGCGCGTCCGGAAAAGAAAAAAAATGATCTCCGGCGTGATGATTTCTGCGGCGCTCACATCTATGCTGACCGGAATTACAGAACCGGTTGAGTTTTCTTTCTTGTTCGTTGCGCCCGTGCTCTATTTGATTAACTCTATTCTTGCCGGCGTCATCTTTGTCGTTTGTGATTTATTCCATGTCCGCCACGGCTATACGTTCTCAGGCGGCGGAATTGACTACGTCTTGAACTACGGACTGTCTACAAACGGCTGGGTTGTCATTCCTGTCGGGATCGTGTTTGCTTTCATTTATTATTATTTGTTCCGATTTGCGATTCTGAAATGGAATTTGAAAACGCCCGGCCGTGAGACAGATGAAGACGGTCAGAATGAGGAGAAAACTCCAGTTGCAAAAGACCAGCTTGCCTTTCACGTGCTGCAGGCCTTGGGCGGACAGCAAAATATCGCTAACCTGGATGCGTGTATCACTAGGCTTCGTGTGACCGTTCATCAGCCAAGCCAAGTCAGCAAGGATGAATTAAAACGGCTTGGTGCAGTAGGTGTGCTGGAGGTCAACAACAACTTCCAGGCAATATTCGGAACCAAGTCCGATGCCTTAAAAGACGACATCAAAACAATCATGGCCGGAGGCGTCCCTGCCACCGCCGCCACGCTGGACACGGTAACTGACAAACCGCAGAAGCCCGATTCCGGTGAGACCTTTATTTATCCGATTAAAGGAGAAACAGTCTCTTTAGGGGATGTGCCTGATCAAGTCTTTTCAGAAAAAATGATGGGCGAGGGATTTGCGATTATACCATCAGAAGGAAAAGTCGTTGCACCTGCGGACGGCGAGATCGTCTCGATTTTTCCGACAAAACACGCCATCGGCTTTATGAGCGCCGGCGGCACTGAAATCCTGATTCATGTCGGCATCGATACCGTCAAACTGAATGGGGAAGGCTTTGAAGCACATGTCACAAGCGGACAAGCCGTCAAACAAGGCGAACTGCTTCTCACCTTTGATCTCAATTACATCAAGCAGCATGCCGCTTCAGCCATAACACCGGTTATTTTCACAAATACCTCTGAAGAAGATCTAAAGCACATTCAAATGAAGTAAAAAAGTCCCCCCTGCTGCGGGGGACTTTTTCGCCAACATAATGAAAGCGCTGTCAAAATAAAATAACTTGAAAAAAGGTGTTTGCATTTGAATCACGAATGATATGAATATGCCTAAATTCTATCGTTCTAAAGGGGGATTCATTTGAAAAAATTAATCGCGTTTCAAATTTTAATCGCTTTGGCTGTCGGCGCAGTGATCGGCCACTTTTTTCCTGATTTCGGGATGGCACTGAGGCCTGTCGGAGATGGATTTATCCGCCTGATTAAAATGATTGTTGTGCCGATTGTGTTTTCTACCATTGTCATTGGAGCCGCAGGAAGCGGAAGCATGAAAAAAATGGGCAGCCTTGGTATCAAGACGATCATTTGGTTCGAAGTGATTACAACGTTGGTATTAGGGCTTGGACTTTTATTAGCGAATGTCTTAAAACCAGGTGTCGGGCTTGACCTCTCCCATTTGGCAAAAAAAGATATCCATGAACTTTCCGGCTACACAGACAAAGTTGTTGATTTCAAGCAAATGATCCTGGATATTATCCCTACAAACATTATTGATGTCATGGCCAGAAATGATTTGCTTGCCGTTATTTTCTTCGCCATTTTATTTGGTGTCGCCGCAGCTGGTATCGGCAAAGCTTCTGAACCAGTAATGAAGTTCTTTGAATCTACCGCTCAGATTATGTTCAAGCTCACACAAATCGTCATGGTCACTGCTCCTATCGGCGTGTTAGCCCTGATGGCAGCTTCTGTAGGCCAATACGGCATTGAACTCCTCCTCCCTATGTTTAAGCTGGTTGGCACCGTATTCCTTGGCCTGTTCCTGATCCTCTTTGTCCTCTTTCCGCTTGTCGGTCTCATCTTTCAGATTAAGTATTTCGAAGTATTGAAAATGATATGGGATCTGTTTTTAATTGCATTTTCCACCACCAGCACTGAAACCATTCTCCCTCAGCTGATGGATAGAATGGAGAAATACGGCTGTCCCAAACGAGTGGTATCATTTGTCGTTCCCTCCGGCTTGTCATTGAACTGTGACGGCTCCAGCTTATATTTATCAGTTTCTTGTATCTTTCTCGCACAGGCCTTTCAAGTAGACATGACATTGTCCCAGCAGCTGCTCATGATGCTTGTGCTTGTGATGACCAGTAAAGGCATTGCAGCTGTACCCTCAGGATCGCTTGTAGTTCTTCTGGCGACTGCCAATGCTGTAGGACTGCCGGCTGAAGGCGTTGCCATTATCGCGGGTGTTGACCGCGTCATGGACATGGCGAGAACGGGCGTGAACGTACCGGGACATGCGATCGCCTGTATCGTGGTATCAAAATGGGAAAAGGCCTTCCGCCAAAAAGAATGGGTTTCCGCAAACAGCCAAACTGAAAGCATATAGAAAAAAAGAACACCTCAATACGAGGTGTTCTTTTTTTATTCAGCAGCAGCGTGATCTTCTGTTTCAATCGCTGCCAGTCTTGCGTTTACTTCTTCTTCTGTCATATTATGCTCTTTCACATACAGGTTTCTTGGGTTCGTGCGGCATTCGTGGCTGCAGCTGCGCATATATTTATACTCATTTTCCGGTGTGCATATCATTTTTTTATTGCAAGATGGATTTGCGCAGTTCACATAACGCTCACACGGTTCTCCTGTAAAGTAGTCCTTGCCGACAATCACATGCTCAACACGGTTGACAGGCACGCTGATTCTTTCATCAAATACGTAGCACTGGCCGTCCCAAAGCTTGCCTTGCACCTCAGGATCTTTTCCGTATGTCACGATTCCGCCGTCAAGCTGTGCTACATCTTCAAAGCCTTGCTTCACCAGCCATCCTGAGAACTTTTCACAGCGCACGCCGCCTGTACAGTACGTTAAAATCTTTTTGCCTTCAAGCATATCTTTGTGTTCTTCAATCCATTCAGGTAATTCGCGGAAGGCTTCGATGTCAGGACGGACCGCACCTCTGAAATGGCCAAGGTCATACTCGTAATCGTTACGCGCGTCGATTACAATTGTGTTTGGATCCTGCATCTTCTCATAAAATTCTGCAGGCTTCAAATGCTGGCCTGTTGTTTCGTTCGGATCGACATCATCTTCCAGACGAAGCGTTACAAGCTCTTTTTTATGGCGGACGAAGATTTTTTTGAAGGCATGGCCTTCTGCTTCATCAATTTTAAATACCATGTCCGCAAAACGAGGATCAGCTTTCATTGTTTCCATATATTTTTCAGTCTGTTCAACCGTACCTGATACCGTACCGTTAATTCCTTCAGAAGAAACAAGGATACGGCCTAACAAACCAAGCTCCTTACAAAAAGCCAGATGCTGCTCTCTAAACGCCTCTGGATCTTCAATCGGAACATATTTATAGTAAAGTAATACTCTGTATTGTTTTTCCATGTTTTAAACACCCTGTTCAATTATAGTTAGTTGCTATGCACACTCTTACTATATCATACAGGAAAATGCCGCAAAGATGAACAGATCCGCCCAGACTGATAAAAATATCCAAGCTCTTACAAACCTAAGCAGCACAAGGGTTTATTAATAACAAATAGTATTTTCCAATAACTCACTAATAAAAATAGTTGTCTGAAAACTATTTTTGTAGTTCCTCTTCAAAAGATAAATTTACCGGTTCATCTAAAAGTTCTCCCGGCATTTCAAGGTTTGTTGAAGGAACGCTCTCATCTACCTCTTCAAAAACAACATGATCCATCCACACCTGACCCGGCCCAGATAATTGAACGCCAAAAGATATCACAGCGCTATTTTCTGGGACATCTAAAACGATAGCATAATGATTCCAATTGGTTGTTCCGGTAATAGGTCTGTTGCTCATATTATCAAATTGGAGAACATCATCAGCAGCACTGTCAACCCGCATCCAAAGTGAGGCAAAATGCTGCACCCCCTTTGTTTTGATAAAACTTGATAGACGAAGCCTTTTTCCTAGATAGCGATCTGCTTTGAATTGCTGCATCATCGTCGCAAATTCACCGATATCCTGCACCATCGTTGACTTTAAATACCCTGAAGCTTTTCCCTGATGTACATTTTCCCGGTCAATCCCCATTTCGAATTGGAACGGATGGCTCCCGCTCAATACCCAGCCTTTCATTTTTTTCTCCATGTAAGATTCCTCCCTTTTTGAAGTAAAGCGTTTCATAAATGTTCGGTATGCTCCTGGCGGCATGTGATACATCTTTTTGAACGTCCTCGTAAATGCTTCTTGAGATTCAAACTGATAATACAAAGCAATATCGATAATACGATGATCTGTATAAAGCAAAGCTGCCGCCGCATTCGCAAGACGTCTTAACCGAATATAAGAAGCAACCGACATGCCGACTTCTTTTTGAAAAATCCGATGAAAATGGAATTTTGAAAAGCTTGAAACGTTAACAATATCCTCGTTTGATATTTGCTCATGTAAATGTGATTCAATCCAATTGATTGTTTTCTGGACAGCTTTTTCATAATACATTGCACGCTCCAATCTCCTTTCTGTTTTAGAATAATGGATCACGGATTATATGTTTTGATTATTTTTGCGATATGTAAAAATCCCCTGTTTACCACAGGGGACACCGCTCACTTGATAATGACAGAGGGCGTGATATGCTCCAGCCAAATGACACCGTCATATTGTTCCTTAAGGATCAGCTGCTCTTCTGTGAATCCCCAATAGAGTGCTGTGCGGGGGGTATACATCCACGAAGTGCCTTTCTTGTTTTTTGTATGGAGAAAATCAACAAAAACAGCCGGTCGGTCCGCCGCTTTCAGCAAAGCTTCAAGGCTCCCAGACGGCGGCGGGCTTGTAACCGGCTTAACAGTCTTATTATCGGAGCTATCAAGACTCGCACCTGAGTAAGCATAAATGCCAATCGTATATGTTTGTTTTTTCAGCCGCTCCGGCAAATAATCACCCATGTTAGAGCCGTTTAGCTGTACCCAGTCCTTTATCATCTTCGTATTCTGTTTGCGTAGATGGTAATTGTGGCCCCAGACAATGATTTTCTTTTTCGGATAAAGGGTGTCAGCTACCCACTGAAATTGTTCAGCCATCATGCGGTCTCTCATAAAGAATGAAAAATCCTCAATATTCTCCGGATACTCCTCTAGTTTTTCTTTCATTTCTTCCAGCATATACGTTTCCATTACGTCAATTCTCAGCTGAAGAGAATGCATAAACATCTCATAAGCTTTCGGCTCTTTTGGAAGGTTTTCTTTTAGCTCTGAAGCATGTGTTTTAGTGAACTTGATCAGCTTCTGATAGTTTTTCACAAGCTTTTCCTTCTTTTGCGAAAATTCATCAAACGTATTGCTGTCTGTCACTAATGTTGAAAAATCATTTTCTGATTGGGAGAGCAACTCTGCTTTCTCAGGGTCCACCGCTTTTACCCAATGAGTCGCAGCATCATTGAATGAATTCTTCATGCTTTGAATATCAAAACCGGTAAGGATCAGCGGATCGCCTTTCTCTTTTTGCTCTTTCATGTAATCAAACAATTCAACAACATCTTCTGTGTGCCATACAGCGTAAATGGAGTTTTTCATCGTGCTTTTAGGGGTTAATTGGTCCATATTAAGGTAGGATGCATTTGTATCAGGAAAACCGGACTCAAAGGCCAATACATCGTATCCCAGCTCTTCGTGGAGGTATTTGATCATTCTGACCTTTGTGGCATTGATTTCGCCAGCGCCATGTGTCGTTTCTCCTAACTGAACGATTCGTTTTCCTTTCAGCACCTTCTTCAGAAAGCGAAGGTCTTTGTTTGAAGCATTGGAAGCATCCAGCGGCTGTGCATGTCGTTCAATCCATGAACCCCAATATTTTTCTTCAGAAGCAGCACGTGCCGAGACTGAAAAAGAAGAAAACGCTAGACAGACAATCAGCAGCAGCAGGATCATTCTCACTATCATTCGTTTCAATTCTATCTCTCCTTTTCTGCTAGGTTCTCTAGTCATTACGAGATAGATATAGAAAAAGTTTCCTTTTCCTGCCAACAAAAAAGCTTCTCTGTTGAAAGAAGCTTTAGCTGGATTCTCTCATCACCTGATGAAAGTAAAACCGATACGTATTTCGTAAAAATGTCTCAACCGGAAGCTGCACATCCGCTTGGTATTTGCTGATGATGAATGGAAACCGCTCGATTCCTTTTTCGCGCAAATTGTTCGCTTGTTCATCATCTATTGCCTTCTCTTGCAAAACCGCTTCAACGATCGGCCAGCACACTTCTCGCACTTGCCGCAGGACGGCTTCATCTCCGGTGTTCTGATAATCTGTAATCCAGCTGATGATTTGTTTCTCCATAAGTCTCACCTTTCTTCAAAAAAAGAGGCGCTGCGTTTATGCAAGCTCCTCTTTTTACTCTTCATAACCTATCAGTTCTCCGACTTGGACTTCTTGGCCTTCTGCTAAATGGGCGGACGGCTGGAACGCGTCTTTTTCAAAAATCAAAATGACCGTTGAGCCAAATGAAAAGTATCCCAGCTCTTCGCCGATCTCCAATTCAGTACGGGTATTCGTCTGCACGATAGAATTAATATTCATCGCGCCGACAGGAATCATCAGGAGATTTCGGCTGCCGCTATTCAGCTCGTACACAAACCGGTAATTTTTCGACAGCACATCTTTCCCGTATTTTAAGCCTAGTTGATTTACCGGGTATGAGCGATTTCCAAGCTCGGCCAGCTTTTGATACCTGCAGCTGATCGGAGAATGGAAACGGTGATAATGCCTCGGGCTTAGATACAGCACGACGAAGTAACCGCCATTGTATTGATGGTCTGCGCTTTTACAGCCGGTCAGCTCAGCGAATGAGTAATCTTTTCCCTTCACCGTAAAGGTTTGATTCGGGTTGATGATTCCTACCGTCTGAACTACACCATCAACAGGGCTGACCACCGCATGCGCCTCTTTTGACACAGGGCGCCGCTCCAGATTTATTTGTCGAATGAACAATTCGGACAGCGATCCGTAATCAGCAGCCGTACCGTCCACATCATCCCAATTCAGCCGAAAATGTTTTGAGAAAAGCGGAATGACCGGTTTGCTGATTTTCGACTCGCAAAATCCTTTAATCAGATAGGATGACAAACGATGATTCGTCAGCTCTATCAATGATCGATACAGAATCTTTACAGCCGTATTAAACATGAATAATCCCTATAACCCTTCCGATTGTAATAAAAACAAAGCACCATAAAAAGGCGCCGATTGCAGCAAACGCAACATACGTTTTCAGATCCATTTTGCCGATCCCCGAAAAGTAGCACGTCACATGTCTGACGCCGGGAATAAAATAACCTAAAATAAGAGAATATGGACCGTATTTCTTCATCCATTTTTCCACTTTCATCATTCTTTTTTCTTTTAAGCCGACCCACTTGCCGTACTTGTCAATAAACGGGCGTCCGGCTTTTCTGCCAATCATGTAGCTGATCAGCATACCTAACAAAGCCCCGACAAAACTAATCAATATCGAAAGCTCATAATTCAATACATCGGTATGCGTGAAATAGCCAACAACGGTCATCATCACTTCATCTGGAATCGGCAATCCTACAATTCCTAATACCAGCATCAAAAAAATAGCGAGATAACCGTAATCCGCTATGAGCTGCTGAACTAATTCCATCTCCCAGACTCCAGGTTTTCTGCCGCATGTTTTTTAAAATGAGGGAATTTTATTTTACTCACCATCAAATATGAGAGTCCGCAAGTGCCGATTGCCAGAAGGATCGGGTTATAGGTGAAGCTTAGAATAACGAGACACATGCCCGCAAACGGAATCGGCATACCGATAAATGTCGGGAGCTTGCTTTGTTCAATGTTAAATTTAGAGAGGCGAAGCATTCCGCAAATGCTGTACGTCAATGCGCATAAGATCCCGATAAATGGCAGGGTATACAACGCGACACTGTAAGCAAGCATAGAAGGAGCCACCCCAAACGTAACCAGATCGGCAAACGAATCCAGTTCTCTCCCCATATCAGAAACGGCATTCAGCTTACGAGCAGCCATCCCGTCAAAGAAATCAAGGAACATGCCTGTAAAAATAAAAAGCACTGCTGAATGAATGTTGTGATATAGCAAGGAATGAATCGCCAGCAATCCGCAAATGAAGTTTCCTATCGTAATCATACAGGGGATGTAATTCACAGTGTAACCAAACCTCCAATTGTAAAACCATCTATATTATTTGACGATAGTGATCGAATAGCGTTACAGGAAAAATTTTTCTCCAATAAGCATGATAACATAGAATGCTCCCAAAAAAGCAGCATTCAAATTCTATTATTATACAACATTTGTTACCTTTTGAAAAACGAATGCCAATCTTTTCATGTTCCTTACTATTTTATCCCCCCGCATAAAAAGGACAAGACGCGTTGATTGACGTACTCTGGCTGCTCCAGAGATAACAGATGTCCGGCGTTCTTTACGAATTCAGCCTGAATTCCCGGCACCAATACCGAAGCCCGCTCAAAGGCCATTTGCTGATGGTACATGACCTCGTGCTCACCGAACATCAGCAGTACCGGGACTTGTATCGATTTCAATTCCTGGTCTGTGAACACGTACGGAAAGCCGTTTTCTGTCGGTTTCAGGCTCCTTTGTTCATCCTGCCATTCCACGCCCGCCACAATTTGTCTTTGCAGTAAAGGATGCAGATCATAACTGTTGCCTGTGATCCACTTGATATATGATTCAGCTCCTTTTTCCCCTGTAAGCTCTGCAGCGTATTTATAGACATCCGGATGAAATGAAATAAACGCTTCAGCGGGACTCATAACAACCGCCCGCTCTACTCTTTCAGGCGCGCGGAGTAAGAAATTCACGATATGGGACCCGCCAAGCGAAAGGCCGGCCAGGTGTGCCGTCTCAAGTCCAAGAGAATCAAAGACATCTTTCATCCATTCTGCAAAATCAGCTCTCGTTTCCATGGCTGCTGATGGTATACTTTTATTTTTGTCTCCTATTATATCGACCGCATATGTACGAAATTGACTGCTCCACGCTGCGATATTCGGATACCACATCGCAGAGCTGAAAAGGCCTCCGTGAAGCAAAATGAGCGAAGGTGCGTCCTTTGGCCCACTTGCAATGATATGTGTTTTTCCAAAACGAGTAGAAACATAGAATGCTTCCGACTCAATCGGCCACAAAGAAAGGCTTTGATCATATGCCTGGTAAAAGCGCAGACCACTTTCAACCGCGGCAAACTGCATTGAATCTTGTATCATTTTCTTCTTTTTCCTCCGGGTTTGATTGATATAAAATAAGGGATAACGCCCCTTTTGTCTCGTAAGAAAAAATACCTATTTCTTATTATCTCACATAATAAATTTCCAGTATATAGTTTGGTTTCCTGCAATAAATAAAAAAGGCAGTTCCCTTAAAATCAAGGAAACTGCTATTCTTTGAAGACTAATGGAATGGCATGATCTTTTTTATCCTCTGTTAACGAGATCTGATGGGTTACTGATGTTTCACCCTTCGTCAACGCGACTGAGTAATCGCCTTTTCTGCCGGTATCCCATTTGATATCTCCGTTTTTGTCTGTTTTACCAAGTATCTCGCCAATCTCTGTACTCGGCTCCTTATCTGAAGAGGGCGCTTTGACAATCGTCACTTGAACCCCTGCGACCGGCAGCCCCTTAGCATCCTCCACATGAAGAGTGACAGGAATAGTCGTTTCTTTTTGAGAAGAATGCGTCTGCGAACTACATCCGCATAAAAACAAAATAGACATGAATATGGCTAGTTTGCTGTATTTATTGATTTGCCCAATATTGAATATTGTTGAATACATCGTTCGTCACCCTTGTTCCCAAGTTATATGACGATCCTCCGTTCGTGTGAATGGCAATCGCTGTCTGCCCTGTATCACTGTAGTTTCGATAAACAGGCGAGCCGCTTTGGCAGCCGTACGTATCGGTTGTATAGGTCAGCTTATACGTTTCAGCGGAGCGAATCGGCTTTGTATCAGACCACATCGTGCCAAAGGTTTTGTCACACGGGAATCCTGTCACTGACGAGGAAAGACCCACGGGACTGCTGCTGTTTGTAGTCCGGTAGCCGTACCAGCCAACCGTGTTTCCAGGAGAACCGTTTAATTTAATAGCTCCGTAATCATAATTAGTGTCTTTGCTTTCCGTCCATCCTTTGACGGAGTAAAACATCGTGCCTGAATAAGTGCCGTACGGATATGACGAACCATTGCGGCCCGGCGCGGCGGTTATCGTCGAAGCCCATCCATGATCCTGGCTGTAAACACAATGTCCAGCCGTGACGACTGTATTTGGATTGACTAAAAATCCGGTACATCCATAAGTGCTTGAAGTGCTGGGATACTTGATTGACAGTTGAACGGTTGCTCTATATGGAAAAGATGTAGTGCTGGAGATTCTGGTGCGTTCATCAGTTCCGATAATGCTCGAAGGCTGTAAGGTTTGAATGTTTTTTTCCAGTTCCGTTTGGCCGCCGTATAACGATTTACTTGTTTTTCCGGTTCCCTCATAAGGGGCGGAAACCTGATCTGCTTTTGACGTTTGGTTTTTCGTAGCATCAGCTTCTTTACCGGTATTCGATACAGAAGTTTGCGGGTTCTCTGCCGCTTTTGCCGGTTCGCCAAAAGATACCGCTGCTGCCAAAGCCAAACACAAAACCGTTAAGTAAGCGAACCATTGTTTTCTGAATCTTGGAACTAATTTCATTTTGTCATCTCCCTCCTTTAGTGTCAACCACCCGTATTGATGGAAGACTTTTACATTATAATCAGGTTTCTGATTCTTATGATAAAACTTTTATGGAGGAAGAAAAAAACAGGCCTTGTACGATGACAAGGCCTGTTCAAACTCTATTTTAAAATTAGCTGGTCCAACGCTTTCTTTGCATTCTCTCTTGCCGTTTCAACTGAATCAGCAGCAGAAAGCGCAACTGCCATACGACGTCCGGCTTTTGTTATCGGCTTTCCAAAGACGCGCACTTGAGTCTTTGGGACTGCCAGTGCGTTTTCCAATCCTTCAACAGTGTAATCCGCTAATTCTTCCGGCGCTTTGAGGGGCTTGCTGGCGCCAGGAGAAAGCTGTGTGATTTCTGTAATCGGAAAGCCGAGAATCGCCCGGACATGCAGCGCAAATTCTGACAAATTTTGCGTCACCAGCGTGACAAGACCCGTATCATGCGGACGAGGAGATACCTCACTGAAATATACCCTATCTTTCGCAAGGAACAGCTCAACACCAAACAGGCCGTATCCGCCAAGCTCATCCGTGATCGTTTTCGCAATATGCTTCGCTTCTTCTATTTGCTGCTCTGTCATATCATGCGGCTGCCACGATTCGATATAATCCCCGTCCTTTTGCACATGACCAATCGGCTCACAAAATGCCGTACCGTTAACCGCACGTACGGTTAAGAGTGTGATTTCTGATTCGAAAGGGATAAACTCCTCAACGATCACGCGGCCGTTTTTCACCCGTCCGCCTTCCATCGCCGTCTCCCAGCAGCTCTCTAAATCCGCTTCAGAGCGGCACACACTTTGGCCTTTTCCAGAAGAACTCATCAATGGTTTAACGACACAAGGAAAACCGATCTGAGCTGCCGCTTGTATAAATTCATCATATGTATTCGCAAATTCATAGCCAGCTGTCGCAAGTCCAAGCGTTTCCGCCGCAAGTCGTCTGATGCCTTCCCGATCCATCGTCAGCTTGGCCGCACGGGCATTCGGGATAACGTGAAATCCTTCCTCTTCAAGCTTCAGCAATTCATCCGTCGCAATCGCCTCAACCTCAGGCACAATCAAATCCGGCTTTTCTTTCTCAATGATGGTTCTGATCTGCTCTGGGTCCAGCATATCAACGACATAACTGTTATGCGCAACCTGCATCGCCGGAGCATGCTCGTAACTGTCAACTGCCACCGTCTGTACCCCAAGACGCTGGGCTTCAATCACTACCTCTTTACCTAATTCACCTGAACCTAACAATAAAACCTTCTTTGATTGATACATCTTTGCCCCTCCTATCTGTTCCAAACCATTATAACTGAAATATTCGAAAAATAAATTTTTATTAAAAAAGATAAAATTATTATTGAGGGTTAAAATCTTTTAAATTCTTAGACGAAAGCAGACCAATAACGGTCTGCTTTCTCTATTCCTAAACAGCAACATCATACAAGAAATCCCCCTAAATCATGCTACACTTAATTCAAGACCACCACACCGACAGGAGGCATCCCATGCAAAACGAAACCCGCACACTGCAGCTTGACCCACACCTTCATATAGAAGCCTACCGCTTCAAGGGAATTATGCAGAAGTTCCCGAACCACTTTCACGATTATTATGTGATTGGATTTATTGAAAAAGGGCAGCGGTATCTGGCCTGTCAGGATCAAGAATATATCATCAATCCAGGTGATCTTCTCCTCTTTAACCCCCGTGACACGCATAGCTGTGAACAGATTGACGGCCGGACGCTTGATTATCGGTGTATCAATGTCATGCCGGATATCATGGAGAAGGCGGTGAAAGAGATTACTGGCTCCGGGCATCTCCCTTATTTCTCCCAGCATGTGTTATTCCGCCATGAGCTGACAGCCAGCCTGCAGGAATTGCATATTTTGATATCCGAGGAAAAACAAGCTTTGCGTAAGGAGGAGCTGATCCGCCATTATTCAGATGTCACGTTCCTTAGCAGCGTTCCAGAACCATCAGACGAAGTCAAAATGGTTTGTGAATTTTTAGAAGAGCATTATGCCGAAAATGTTACACTCAATGATTTGAGTGAATTAACAGGCTGGAGCAAGTATCATTTATTGCGTTCATTTACAAAACAAAAAGGCATTACCCCTAATAGCTACATGGAAACAATCCGGATTAATCAAGCCAAAAAACTCCTTGAACAAGGGGTAAGGCCGATTGATGCGGCATTTCAGACAGGATTCAGCGATCAGAGTCATATGACGAAGTTTTTTAAACGGCAGGTGGGGCTGACGCCGAAGCAATACATGAAGATTTTTGAAAAGGAGCTTCACAGATGAACATACAAAGAGAAACTTCGGGGCATATCGCAGCCATTGTGACCATTCTGATTTGGGGGACGACCTTTATTTCGACAAAAGTTCTGCTGGCTGACTTCTCTCCAATGGAAATATTATTTTATCGGTTTTTGATGGGCTTTATCGCTCTTATCCTCGTCCGTCCCAACATGATTCCGTTCAGAAATTGGCGGCAGGAGCTGTTGTTTGCCGGAGCTGGTTTATTTGGCGTAACCTTATACTTTCTATTAGAAAATATAGCTCTCACCTATACATACGCATCCAATGTCGGCATGATCGTGTCCATTATACCGATGATCACTGCGGTTTTGGCCCATTTTCTGCTCGAAGGCGAAAAACTGCGTCTGACTTTTTTGATTGGATTTGTCTCGGCACTGATCGGGCTTTTATTGATTACGTTTAACGGCAATGTGGTACTGCGTCTAAATCCGCTCGGAGACATCATGGCAGCCGGGGCTGCTCTCGTGTTTGGCGGATACTCGATATTCATGAAAAAATTAAGCGCTTACGAATACCACATCATCGAGTTGACACAGAGAGTATTTTTGTACGGCTTATTGTTTATGGTTCCCGCCTTATTTTTGTTCGACTTCCATTTTGGCCTGAGCCGATTTTCATCTGCTTCGAATGCGCTTAACATGCTTTTCCTAGGCATTGGCGCTTCTGCCCTGTGCTTCGCCACTTGGAATTATTCAGTCGGCGTGCTCGGAGCCGTCAAATCCAGTGCGTATATTTACATGGTCCCGGTTATCACGATCGCCGCTTCCGTCCTGGTCCTGCATGAAAACATGACATGGATCGCTCTTCTAGGAGGCGCCCTTACGCTTTTAGGCCTCTACATCTCGGAGATGAAACCGAAAGCGAAGCTGATGGAGAACGAATGTAAAATGGATGCTTAATGTCTAAATTACAGTTTATGGGTAGACGACAGACATCTCACGCTGCGTTACAAATCAACTATGAAAATATGTTAAATAGTCTCAACTTCCCAATAGATGTTTGAGGTTTTACGCTTATAATCGTTCAGAACGCTTCAAATAAAATTCCGAAAACGCCCGCATAGTCGGTATGATCGACTTCGTATTAGAACAAAAATACAAAAAAAGCATCTCTGAATAATCCCAAATCAGAGATGCTTTCCCTTTGTCCTCATCACTTGTCTACCACAGACGCACTGTCACGCGTGACCGCCGCAGGCTCCCTCAGCATCACATTCATTACGCTCGCAAGCACGAGCATTCCAATCGACAAATAAAAAGCCAGTGTATACTCACCCGTTACCGTATAGATGACGCCGGGCACATACGCACCTAGTGCCGATCCGATCTGATGGGCGAGTGACAGCCAGCCAATCATGAGGCCGATCGAGTAGTTTTGAAAGTACTGGGTGGCGAGCATTTGAGTCGGTGCTACCGTTGCAAAATCCACTAATCCAAACAGAATCGCAAAGGTTAAAAGCAAGTAGGGCTCGTGGCTGTAAATAAGAATCACGATCGACAGCGCCCGCACCGCATATAAAAAGCACAGGATTTTCCGGCTGCTCCACCGGTCCGCTACAATTCCGGACAGCAAGATGCCAGCAATATTAAAGCCTGACAGCAGACTGACAGCAGCACTCGTGACTCTCGTTGAAAAGCCATGATCATGAGAAAACGGAATCAAATGGGTATCCATCAGCCCCACGGTCGTAAATCCACAGATCAAAAACGGAAAAATCAAGAACCAGAATTGCCTCATACGAAACATCCCGGCCACTGAAAGAGCTGTTGTTTTGGGTGCTGTTTCTTTTTCTGATGCAGCCAGTCCGCCTATCGGCTCTGTATTCTTTTCTGAAGGATTGTTCCGAAGCATCAGCAGCGCAGCCGGAAAGACAATCACGATTAACAGCAGTCCCAACACCACAACCGTCAGCTTCCAGCTAAACCAATGGATCAACATGAGTGAGCCGGGAACGAGAAGCATTTGCCCCGCGCCAAAGCCTGCTTCCATGATCCCAAAGGCTAGTCCCCGCTTTTTGCTGAACCAATTGACGACCAATACACTTGCCGCCACATTCGACGCTCCGCCAACTCCAAGCGAGACACCCAGCCCATAAAGCAAAAACAGCTGCCAAGGCGAAGTCACAAGGTATGTTAAGAAAATGCTGACTCCTGTCAGTAACGCACTCCATGCCAAAACAGCCCGGGCACCCCATTTGTCCACAAGCCGACCGATCACAGGCTGTGATATGCCATAAACAATAAAACTCACCGTCGAAATCAGCGAGATGGTGCTTCTATCCATTGAAAACTGCCGTTCCCACGGCTCCACAAACGCACCAAACGACAGCCGCACCCCCTGAACCGCCAATAAGATCAAAAAGGTGACGGAGACGATGATCCACGCATAATGCAGTCTTTTCATGACAGCTCCAAATCCCACCGTTCTTCTGTCAGCTGCTGTCCCCATAATGGCGCTTCTTGTTTTACTTCACTTATCCTGAATCCAAATTTTTCATAGAGCGGACGAGCCTCAGCCATGGTGCTCACCGTCCAAAGGAAAATGCGGTCAAACTTCATGTCTTGGCAGTATGCAACCAGATGCTCCAGCAATTGCGTGCCGAGCCCCCTGCCCCGAAAATCCGCATCAACCAGAAACCATCTGAGCTGGACTGTCTTTTCATCGTGCTTGACCAACCCGACAGAGCCGGCAAATTTCCCGCCGCTTTCCGCAATCCATATTTTTTCGATGTCAGCGTCAAATGTCTCCTGAAGATAAGCTAAAAACGTGTCATCCCAACCGTGAGCCTCCGCGTAAAATTGTCTTTGTTTCTCAATAAGGAGTTGAAGATCCTCCGAAAGAAAATAATCTCTTATCGATATCTCTGATGCTCTGGCAGAAAGCGACTGTGAAAGGATCGCTTCAATCTCTGCCATCGCCTCGGCAAGCTTGTGCTGCTCCTTTTGGTTGATTTCCTTCAGCATCAGTTCTACTTGTTCGTTGGCTTTCTCCTCCAGCTTTTTATAAATCGTTTTTCCTGTTTCTGTGACAAAAATATAATGTTGGCGGGCGTCATCTTTGCTCCTCTGTTTATAGATCAAATCTTCTTTTTCAAACTGCTTCACAATCCTGCTGACATATCCCCGGTCAAGCCCCAGCTTATCCTGAAGAGCTTTTGCCGTACAATTAGGCGTATTATAAATCTCAAATAAAATCCGTGTTTCTGTTAAGGAAAACGGGCTGTCGTAAATGTGCTCATTAAGGAAACCAAGGACGTTTGTATAAAATCGATTGAACTTTCTGAATTTTAATCCGACAGATGATTCTCTTGTTTTCAAATCAATCCCCACTTTCTAATATCGTTGACTAAGGCAATTATAATCACATATAGTTGCTTTAGTCAACGATATATTAGAAAGTGAGGTCTTTTTAATTTCCTGATTCCTTCCTTTTCCTTACCACAATCAATGTGATATAGGATAAAGCCAGAGAAACCAAGCTATAGACAACAGCCCATCCCAAAAATGATTGATTAAAAATGGTAAAGGTGAGCACAAGAGAAATCACCAAACTAAGCATTGGCATCAGATACGGGTTTTTACAAATACAGGTCCCGATAATCGATAGCAGCATAATTCCTAACGGTAAAATAAAGAATGCGATATCTAATTCATCCACCTTTAAACAGCCTCCCTCCAGATTTTTATGTTACTAGTAAAAAAATATAATTGCATTTAGTAAAAGGATAATATTTACTTCCCTAAGGCCCAATTTGAAAATTACCCGTTTACATTCGCTCCGGACTATGATAATTTAAGAAAGCGCTATCATGATAAGTTAATAGCTTGGATGGAGATGAGGAGAGCCAGGAATCCAACCCCTTTTGACAAGGGGTGTTTTCTGGCTCTTTTTGTTTTTCGGGAAAGGAGGCACGCCACACATCCAGCACAAACAGCAAAGGGGGATAATTATTAATGCTTAATATATTTAAACCGGCTCCTCATATTGAGAGACTGGATGATTCAAAGATGGATGCGGCATACAAACGGCTCAGGCTGCAAGTATTCATTGGTATTTTCATTGGCTACGCAGGCTACTACCTGCTGCGGAAAAACTTTGCCTTTGCCATTCCTTATCTGCAGGAACAGGGATTTTCGAAAACAGAACTGGGTTTGGTGCTGGCCGCTGTGTCCATTGCGTACGGCTTCAGCAAATTCATCATGGGAATGGTGTCTGACCGCTGTAATCCGAGATATTTTCTGGCGACAGGCCTATTTTTATCAGCAATCGTTAATATTCTATTCGTTTCAATGCCTTGGGTGACTTCGAGCGTCACCATCATGTTTATTTTTATGTTTATCAATGGATGGTTTCAAGGAATGGGCTGGCCGCCATGCGGCAGGACGATGGCCCATTGGTTCTCCATAAGTGAACGCGGCACAAAAATGTCAATCTGGAATGTCGCCCATAACATAGGCGGCGGTATTCTTGCTCCGCTTGTCACTCTTGGGATCGCGATGTTCGTCACTTGGAAAAGCGTGTTTTTCTTCCCTGCCATCATCGCCATTATCATTTCATTTTTAATTGTTTTATTGGTTCGTGATACGCCTCAATCCTGCGGACTCCCGCCAATTGAAGAGTATCGGAATGACTATCCAAAACACGCTTTTAAAAATCAGGAAAAAGAATTAACAACAAAAGAAATTCTTTTTCAATATGTGTTGAACAACAAATTTCTTTGGTACATCGCTTTTGCCAATGTATTTGTTTATTTCGTGCGATACGGCGTGGTTGACTGGGCGCCTACTTACTTAACAGAAGCCAAAGGCTTTTCTCCTGAAGACTCACGCTGGTCGTATTTTCTTTACGAATACGCAGGCATACCGGGAACGATCTTGTGCGGCTGGATCAGTGACCGATTCTTCAAAAGCCGCCGGGCACCGGCAGGCGTTTTGTTTATGGCGGGTGTTTTCATTGCCGTATTGGTGTACTGGCTGAATCCGGCCGGCAATCCGCTCGTGGACAATATCGCCCTGATCAGCATTGGCTTCTTAATCTACGGACCTGTTATGCTGATCGGCCTTCAAGCAATTGATCTTGCACCGAAAAAAGCAGCCGGAACTGCAGCCGGTTTGACCGGATTTTTCGGATACATCGGCGGATCCGCTTTCGCAAATGCCATTATGGGCTTTGTCGTTGACCGCTTTAATTGGAACGGCGGCTTTATCATGCTGATCTCATCCTGCATTCTTGCCATCGTCTTCTTGGCTTTGACGTGGAATACAGGAAAACGGGCAGAGCATGTTTAAGAAAGACACATAAAAGATTAATAGTTTTCCAACACGCCGTTTACATCCATTTTTTAATATGAAAGACAGGTAGTGCTTATCTATAAGGAGGAGAAATCATGAGAAAAAATAGAATACTGGCCTTGTTTGTTCTGTCGCTGGGCTTACTCTTATTTATGGTAACGCCAGTGTCGGCAGCGTCAAAAGGAAACCTGCTGTCACCTGACCGTATCCTGACCGTCGCGCACAGAGGGGCTTCTGGATATGTGCCTGAGCACACGATTCTGTCTTACGAAACCGCTCAGAAAATGAAAGCTGATTATATTGAATTGGATCTGCAAATGACAAAAGACGGGAAATTGATTGTCATGCACGATGAAAAACTGGACCGTACCACAAACGGAACGGGCTGGGTGAAAGACCATACGCTCGCAGACATTAAGAAGCTTGACGCCGGTTCTTGGTTTAATGAAGCCTATCCGGAAAAAGCAAAGCCGCAGTACGTCGGCCTTAAAGTTCCTACATTAGAAGAGGTATTAGACCGTTTCGGAAAGCACGCGAACTACTACATTGAAACAAAATCGCCTGACACCTACCCAGGTATGGAAGAAAAACTGATCGCTTCTTTGCAGAAACATAAATTACTGGGCAAACATTCTAAGCCAGGCCAGGTGATCATTCAATCGTTCAGCAAAGAAAGCCTAGTAAAAGTCCATCAATTACAGCCAAACCTGCCGACCGTTCAATTGCTGGAAGCCAAACAAATGGCGTCAATGACAGATGCTGCCCTGGAAGAAATCAAAACATACGCTGTCGGTGCGGGCCCGGATTATAAAGCTTTAAATCAAGAAAACGTCCGTATGATCCGCAGCCACGGCCTCCTGCTTCATCCTTACACAGTCAATAATGAAGCTGATATGCATCGCCTGCTTGATTGGGGCGTAACAGGAGTGTTCACCAACTATCCTGATCTTTTCCACAAAGTAAAAAAGGGTTATTAAAAGCAAAAAACCTTGCGACAACTATCGCAAGGTTTTCTTATTTATTTTATTCTTTTCCGGCAGCAGCTTCTGACTGTCCATTAAGCAGCTGAGAATTTATCTCTTTCGCATCCTTTAAGTATTCTGTCTGGTAGCCGCTCTTCAGCGCCCACACATAGAATACAAGTGATACCATCGCAATCAGAACCATATCCCAGCCATAATGAATGACATTCAGGCCGCCGAATTTATCACTGCCCAAATAAGAAATGACCATCATGGCCAGCAGATAAAACACCATCCAGACGCCGGCTTTAAAGTTCCGGCCAAACCCTTTCCATTTCGCCTTCGCCTGATAATAGAAATAAATCGGAAGACCGATCAGGATAATAAACAGAACCTGCCCTGTTAACGGCCAGCGCGCCCAATACAGCACCAGTGATGCAAAAATAAATCCAAGCGGCGCTATCACGTTTAAACCTTTTAAACGAAGAGGCCTGTACAGGTCTTTCCCCGTCCGTCTCAATGTCATGACTGTGATCGGGCCGGTGATATAAGAAATTAACGTAGCAACGGAAATAATTTCCGCTAATACGCCCCACCCTCTGAACAGGAACAAAAAGATGAACGACACAATCAAGTTAAAGAACATTGCTTGTCGCGGAACGCCGTAAATCGGATGAAGCTTCCCGAATATACTCGGCATGTATTTGTTTTTTTCCATTCCGTAAATCATTCGGGACGTTGTCGCCGTATACGTAATCCCTGTTCCAGACGGTGATACAAATGCATCCGCATATAACACAATAACTAGCCAGTTAATATTCAGCGCAATCGCCAGATCAGCAAAAGGAGAATTAAAATTCAAATGGCTCCAGCCGTGAGCAATATCAGAAGGATTCACCGCTCCGATGAAGGCGATCTGCAGCAGGACATAAATCACTGTCGCAACGAAAAGAGAGCCGACAACCGCAATCGGAATTGATTTCCCCGGATTTTTTGCTTCACCCGCCATATTAATCGGGCTTTGGAAACCGTTAAACGCAAAAACGATACCTGAAGTGGCAACCGCCGTCAGCACACTTGCCCAGCCATTCGGCGCAATGCTTTGACCGCCAGTAAAGTTTTCTCCGTGGAATCCGACAAACAGCAAAGCTCCAATCGTAAGACCCGGAATAATAATTTTAAAAATCGTAATTAATGAATTCGCTTTCGAAAATAGATTGACTGTCCAGTAGTTCAGCAGAAAATAAATGAGAAGCAATACAGAGGCAAATGCTAGCCCTTCCCCAGTCAGCGTTCCATTCTTCACCAAACCGCTTGTCCATTTCGCCCATTCCCATGGCCAAGAACTCATATATTGAACGGAGGCCACCGCTTCAACCGGAATGACGGACACAATTGCAATCCAGTTGGCCCAGCCCGCAATAAAACCGATAAACGAACCGTGTGAATATTGCGTATATTTTACCATTCCCCCCGCTTCAGGGAACATAGAACCTAGTTCACTATAAGAAAGAGCAATAAATAAAATGACGACCATTCCAATAACCCATGAAATAATAGCAGCTGGTCCTGCTATTTGAGCAGCACGCCAAGCCCCGAACAGCCAGCCTGAACCGATCATCGACCCGAGCCCGACCATCATGAGGGAAAACGTTCCCATTCTTCGATGCAATTGATTCATATCGTAAACACCTTTCATGTATGATGACATTCTCTTGCTAATTATATTATTATTCTGATTACTTTACTTTGTCAATATTTATCGAATTTTGACTGAAACGATAATAAGTCAATGTATATTACCTTCCAATACAGGAATGAAGTCACTAATTTCTTCTTAAATGGAATTTACTGTGAATTCCAATGATAAAAACACAATAGGTTTAGCTATTTCCAAAACGGGAATGATACAGGAAACACTATTCTTAAAATAGAAAGGAGTATCACCATGAAACAAAAGCTGTTACTTTCAGGTCTCGCTGTTTCAACTGTCGGCATCACTTCTTATCTATTAAAAGACCCGTCAAATCGCCAAAAGGCAAGAGAATTCATTCACAGCATGAAGATGAAAATAACAAAACAGCCAGACATGGAAACGTTCCCAGTTGATAAAGCCGGCCACCCGGACCCGCAAGATATCGAGGACAACAAAATGGTATCAGAAGGCTCCATGTATCCCGTCCAATACTACGATGAAAAAAAGAAGTAATCAAAAAGCTCTCTTCGATAAAGGAAGAGAGCTTTTTAATTTAACTTTTTCGTCTGATTCCGCTCATTACGAAGCCGCTTTCAGGCAATGACGGCATTCTGGCGAGACTGTAATGCAGTGATTGTTCCGGAACATCGTATTCAATCTGATGGACGAGGAAATCCAGGCTCGCTTTCATGACTTCAATTGTAATGCCTTCCCCTGGACAGCGGTGGCCTTTCTCGGCGTGCCCCCCGCCTTGAGGAATCATATCATACGGATTTTCTTCCCGCTCCGCAAATCGTTCCGGCCGGAATTCATCGGGGTGATCCCATAGACGAGGGTCGTGGTTCGTTCCATATACATCAAGCAGCACCGATGTGCCCTTTTTAAACTCACAGTTATTCCATACAAAATCTTTTTTGACAAGCGCCCCTAAAAACGGGCCGAACGGATAATATCTGCGGACCTCCTGCACAAACATTTCTCTTTCCCGGCTGTTTCCAGACCGCAGCCATTCCTTATACTTCGGATGCTCATGAAGCGCCAAAGCTGAAAACACCAGAAAGTAAGAAATGGCGACAATAGGCCGCAGTACATTAATCAGCTCAATGGCTGCCATGCGGGAATCCAGCTGGCTTCCATCTTCTTGTGTGTGAAAAGCCATTTCATGCAGCGCTGTTCCGGGAGTCGTTTTCAGCAAGCCGGCACGAGCATCTTCAATCATGACTTCAATCCACTCTTCCGCACGCGGCCTTGCTCTTCTTCCCTTCCAATGCCGCGGTCCCACAGCACCGAACGCGTCGACCATGTCAATGAAGTCATCCGCCCTCTCTTTGACTTCCGTTTCCTTCAACGGAACACCTGCCCAATAGCACGCTACCCGGCACAGGATTTCTTTTGCTTCTTCAAATAACACAACCTCATCTGCCTTCTCCCATCTTGTGACTGCTGCTTTCCACTCCTCTGTCATCAACTCAGCCAAACGTTTTTGATGCGGCGGTGTCATCAATGACAGAAAAAGCATCTTCCGATGGATATGCGCGCTGCCATCCATTCCCTGAATCGCATTAACACCAAACAGCGATTTCTGCACCCGCTTAGGCAAAGCGTTCTGCCGCTGGAATCGATCCGTATCATAAAACACCTTCGCCGCCTCAGCGCCAGTCATGCAAATAAAGTTTTTTCCCAACAAACGGGCCTGAAACAGATCTGAATTGTAGCGCTCTGTTCTGTTTTTAATAAATAAATACCCTTCCTTCAGCAGTGTCAGGCTGTTATCGAGACTTTTGTCATGTGGAATCTGCTCATTCATCCGCTTACCCTGCCTTCCTTTTTACCCTCTATTTTCACGTTATCTTCCGACTATAAACCCAGTAACAGTATTTGTTTACAAAACCAAATTTAAGCGCTTTTTGATTATTTTTTAAAGGAAGAACAAACGAAAGAGAGAAAAGGTAGTTAATCAAAACGAAGGGGAGAACAAAATGAAAAAATGGATATATGTTGTGCTTGTGCTGAGTATTGCAGGGATCGGCGGCTTCTCCGTCCACGCAGCATCATCTGCTCATGAAAAACACTTGAATGTCAGCAAAATGAATGTCGATGATGAATTCAAGGATACGGATGGAACCTTCATTCTTCACGATTTACAAAAGGATCAGACATTTGTCTATAACAGAAAACGGGCAAATCAAAGACAAACTCCGCAATCCACCTTTAAAGTCGTGAACGCTTTAATCGGTTTGCAGGTCAAAGCTGTAAGAGATGAATACGATGTTAAACGATGGGACGGGGTCAAGCGTGAATTCGAATCATGGAACCGCGACCATACGCTTGGCTCGGCCATGCGCGAATCCGCAATCTGGTATTATCAGGCATTAGCGAGAGATATCGGCGAGGAAAGAATGAAAACATGGCTTCATACACTATCTTACGGCAACGAGGATATCAGCGGGGGAATCGACCAGTTTTGGCTGCAAAGCTCGCTCACAATATCTCCGCTGGAACAAGAAACTTTTTTGGAGAAACTGGCTAACGAGGAGCTTCCATTTGACAAGCCGGTAATGAAAACCGTCAAGCGCATGATGATTCAAGAGGAAGGCGATCATTACACGCTCTACGGGAAAACCGGAACTCGCCTGACAGATATGGGATTAGGATGGTTTGTCGGATTCATCAAAACAGAGCATGGCTCTTATGTCTTTGTCACCAATGTCGATGATTCCGGCACAAAAGCCAAAAACATCACCGTGGATATCCTGAAAAAGTATGGGCTGATCACATCCTAAATAAAAGAGCCCTGCACGACAGGGCTCTAAATCTCATGCTCAAAACAATAATGATTCACAAGCTCTTCAATCAAATCATGATCGGGATATTCCCCGTTAAATTCAAATTCGATTTCTTCCACAAACTCTCCTTGGTGGTACACATGGATGGCTCCGTTTTGACGGACAACGCTAAACTCCGGCTGAAATGTATATCCGCTTCGTTCAATTGCTCCCATTTCTTACCCGCCTTTCTCAAAGCAGTAATTCATACACCTCGTTTAATTCCTTGGCCCGTTTTTGATCCTGTTCATTCTGGGCATACTTAATTTCTTTTTCTAATACATGGTTCAAAAAAGACATTTCATTATCATCTAAGTCTTTTACAAATTCCTCTTCATTTGCATAACGCTTCGCCAGCATCTTCTTGCAAATACGCTGGCACACTTCATTTTCTAGATGATTCGAAAGTGATTCGCGCAAATAACCGAGTGTAACATCCATTTTATGAACACCTTTCCTTCTGCTATCTTTACCCTATAGCTTGCTAAAATAGGGAAAATCCATACGCAAAAAATAAAAAAAGAGACATCCGCGAATGTCTCTTTTTTATCGTTATTCAGCTGCTTGTTCGCTTTTTGTCAAATTGGCCTGCGTGCGTTTGCCAATCCCAAACACATAATAACTAATGACCACAAGCGCTAAGAAAATTACACCTACAATCAGAGAGATACGAGTATCATCGTTAAACCACATGCCAACCAGAACCATCAGCAAGAAAGCAATCGTCAAATAGTTTGTAAAAGGAGCAAACGGCATTTTGAATGGATGTTTATCTAATGCAGCACCCTTCGCTTTTCTGAATCCGATATGGCTGATCAAAATGATAAACCAAGGAATCATCCCTGGGAGCACGCTTGCGCTGTATACATAGACAAAGATCTTCGGCGGAGCGATATAGTTCAGCACAACACCGACAGCCAAACCGATCAGCACCGCAATTGTGCCATACAGCGGCACACCATTGCGTGAAATCTTCTTAAAGAATTTCGGTGCTTGTCCATTGACACCCAGTGTATACAGCATGCGGCCCGCGCTGAAAATACCGCTGTTACAGCCGGACATTGCAGCAGTAATCACGACAAAGTTAATAATGCCGGCCGCTGCCGTAATTCCAATTTTCGAGAACGTAGACACAAACGGACTTCCGAGTGAGTTGAGCTCATCCCAAGGATACACCGTCACGATCACAAAAATAGCACCAATGTAGAAAATCAAAATACGCCAGATAATACTTTGAATCGCATTTCTTAGCGTGTTTTGCGGGTCCTTCGCTTCACCCGCTGTAATCCCGATCAGCTCAACTCCTTGATAGGCCGCAATGACAAGAGACAGTGCAAAGAAGAAACCCGAGAAACCTCCTGCAAAGAAGCCCCCGTGAGACCACAGGTTCGACAAACCGATCGCATCTCCGCCATTGCCAAAACCGAAGAAAATAATTCCGATTCCCGCAATAATCATCAAGATAATCGTCACGATTTTAATCATCGCAAACCAAAACTCAAATTCCCCAAACGACTTAACAGAAATTAAATTCGCCGCACCAAGAATCACCATTGCCACGATACCAGGTATCCAAGCAGGCAAATCCGGGAACCAATACTTCATATAAGAACCGACAGCGATAATTTCTGACATGCCGACGATAATCCACTGGAACCAGTTGCTCCATGCTGTTATATAACCTGCCATCGGATGAATATATTGATGGCCGAACGTCGCAAAAGAACCTGTGCTCGGCTCGACATACAGCATTTCACCCATCGCACGCATAATAAAAAAGATAAAAATTCCGCATATTGCATAAGCCAGAAGGACAGATGGGCCAGTCCATGAAATCGTGCTGGCAGAACCCATAAACAAACCAACACCGATTGTACCGCCCAAGGCGATCATCTGAATATGGCGCGCGCCCAGGCCCCTCTTTAATTCTTTATTTGCCACTCCTCTTCCTCCTCCTAACAAAATACTCATAAATGAGAAAACAGCAGACCTGCTTGCCTTCACATGAATCAGTGATAACAATCAGAAAATTCAAACTTAAAATTGTTATATAATCTCCTAAATTACTTATTTCATCATAATAAATTTCTCTGGAAAATACAATTGTTTTTTTCAGGTAAACACCTTTGTTCAGAGTTTTGAATCGTTCACTTCTTTTAAAATCTTTTATATAAAAATAATAAAATTGTTTGAATATTCTAATTAATACACCCCTTAGATTCTCATAAAAAATAAGCTGTCCTACATGAACAGCTTACTTAATAATTCACACCCGTTTGACGCTTTAATGCTTCAAGCCACCCGGTATCTCCGGTCCCATAGCTCTTGCTTTGTCCCACATCTCTCAGAGATCCATTGCTGTAATCAATTGATAGGATGAAATCCGGAATGGCATTATACCCGGCTTCCGCGATTTTACTGAGCTCTGAACGATAGTAAGATATAGCATAAGAAGCCGTTTGCTTCTGTACTGGATCTTTTTCAAGTTCTTCCTTATATACATCTATTAAGTCACGTCCCTCAGGCGTGACGTACCGTCCATCAATGACTTCTAAATCCTTCAATTGATAGCCTGTGACTTCGTACATCTCACGAGCAGTCTGATACTTTTGATAGGCCTCTTCGGAAAATTGTGTTGAATCACTGCTTTGGCTTTTCATGATGTGTAAAAATAGTTCTTTGCTGTTGTCTCCAGATTGCAGCACTTGCTCAATTTGCTTGATCAGATCCTGATCGTCTGTCCCGCTCACCCGCACCTGATAGTCAATCGGTGTGATTGTAAACGTCAGCTCTGTCCCCTCTGGAATATGAATATGGTTTCGATTCAACAGCACTTGCAGCTGCTGGTTAACCTGTCCCCGCTGATACACCTTTTCATTCTCAGCTTCCACTTCCCCATGAAATGTGACATTCCGAAACGCAGCATCCTGGAGGTTATAGTTTTGCGCCTTCCCTTTGAATAGCCATTCTGTTTCATTATCGTAAGCAGCCTGTCTTTCTGCAGCTGACAGATCACTTCTGAAATAAGGAGACTTTGAATTTTGGTACTTATCCTTAATATAGCCTAATGGATCAGACTTTGTTTTATTAATCGCATTCATCCTGCTGTATTTTTCATCTAGTATTTTGATTCTGATATCACTCTCAGATTCATAGGGGTTTTGGGATTGAATCACTGTTTCTTCCCCTGTGTCTGTCACTGTTCGATCATTCGCTGATTGATACGCTTTGCTGAACGTCCCGCTGTTTCCCGACACGCTGGTTTTAGAATAATTGAACTGATTGATTCCCCCAGTTGAAGATTGTGACTTAAGCCTGCTGTATGCCTTTTCCAGAACTGCCGCTGGATTTTCAGTCGCATTCTCCCGTTTGGCAGGCGCATTCTTGCTCAATATGTTCTGTGCCATCAGCTGAGTGCGGATAAATTGCCGATTCAGACGCATTGAATTCCCTCCCGAGTATTCTCTCTTATTCTTTTTTATCGGCGAAGATAATGTATATATTAACCTCAAAAAACATTTATTTACACCTAAATCGTTATTATGTATGATGGAAATAAAAGGAGGTTGTTTGCATGGTGAAAAAATGGCTTATTCAATTCGCTGTTATGCTTTCTGTCTTATCTACCTTTACGTATTCGGCATCAGCTGTCGGAGTCACTGCTATCACAGGAAACAATTCATTTGATACCGCAATGCCGATCGGTTATTGGAAATATAAAAATATCGATACAACAATACTGGAAGCTGGTCAAGATGAAGCCTATTTCACTTTTACGGCTAATAAGGGAGAAAAAGTATACGTGAGGAGTACATACCAGAGCGCGTATACAGGGATGAAAATTGAAATTTATGATAAGAATAGAATACCTGTTTCTCAAGGGACAGAAGTCATTAACCCTAATACGTTTTCTTCTTTTATTTATGCAAATGCAGACGCCCAAAACACGACAGATACCTTTTATGTGAAAGTGTCACGAGGCACCTATACCGGAAACATGTATTTTACACTTTCAATTGAAGACCGAATCAAATCAGGCAGCGGAACGTTCCAATTCAGCGGCGTTGCTGAAAATAAAGGAAATACAAGCCTTAGCCCCTCAGGTTCTGACTCCAGCGTGATCAAGGTTGATTTAACAAACCAATCTGGGATACCGCGTGATGCCATTGTAACCAGAGTTCAGACAACCGCCACTCAAACACCAAGCCAGGGAAATACACGCCACCTGATCATGACGAGCGAAAACAACGAATGGCGCCGTGCTCTTGTAAACAGCTCGACTTCAGGGTCTTATGATATCTCTTTGTCAGATCAACTCAGTGTGGCAAAGGTATGGAGTTTTAAATATAATACATTAGCGACAGCCAGATCGACGATGAGCAACGTAAAAGCAAAAATAGATTATGAATACGACGTGACAAAGCAGTTTTAACTTATACCGAGCCGGTTATCCGGCTCTTTTTTATTCTCCGTCTAGAAGGTAAACTATAGTCAGTACAACCAAGGGAAGTGCAGACATGGCATTAAAACTTCTAAAAAAACTGCTTTTTGACCGCCCTCTAAAGAACGGCGTTATCTTAAATCATCAATACAAAATCGAAGAGTGCCTTGGTATGGGAGGCTACGGTTTGGTTTATTTGTGCACCGATATCCTAACTCAAACACCTTATGTCTTAAAACAGCTTCGGCCGACAAAAGCGAAAAAGGAAAAAGAGAGAGTCCGATTCCAACAGGAAATAAAACTGCTCAAAAGCATTCACCACCCGCAAATTCCGGGCTTCATAGATGAGTTCATCATAGACGGACAGGCTTATTATGTCATGCAGTTCATTGAGGGAGAGAATATAGAAGAATTATTATTTTTTCGAAAACAGCCGTTCACAGAGCTTATGGCGTTACAACTGATTTCGCAGCTGCTTGAGATTATAGAATACCTGCATGATCGCCTTATCTTCCACAGCGACATCAGGACGCCTAATATCATCATCAATGACGGCAGGCTCTGCCTCCTCGATTTCGGCCTTGCCAAACAATTGACTCCTGAAGAAATGGAGGAAATAAAGGTACGAAAACAGGATGACTTCTTCGATCTCGGAGAAACGCTGTTATTCCTGCTGTACTCTCAATATAAAGGAAAAAAGAAGAAAAACGGCACTTGGCTGGAGGAATTAACACTGACAAAGGAAGTAACCCTGCTGCTGAAAAGATTATTGGGCATTGAGGAAGAGTATCAGCACACCGCTTCCATTCGCGAGGATCTAAACCGGGCCATTCAATCGGTCACATAAAAAAACCCTTGTCCCAAAAGCGGAACAAGAACTTTTTTTGGATTAACTGCTGCTGTAGCTCCGGCGTTTGTAACGATGACTGCCGCCATAACGGTCGTAGTGTCTTCTTTTGCCCGAGCTGCTGCTGTAGCTGCGATAATGTCTGCGCCGACTGCTGCTGTAATGCCGGTGTCTGCGATATCGGTCACTAGAACTGCTTGAGAGGTACTTAATCGTTTTGATGATTTTTTTAAACATATGCTGTTCACCCCATTTCTTTCTCCCTATTATATAAATTTTATAGGAGAAAGAAAAACATCAGCGGGGTCACTCTTTTGAAAACAAGAACCCCGTTCCGTTATCATTTGTATGCAGCTCATAAGTAATCGCAAGCAGCCTGCATGTATCCTCAATAATCTTTAACCCAAGTCCCTCACTGCTCTCATTCCGATCAAATCCAATACCGTCATCACGAATAAAAACATCGCCATGTTCAATCGTGACTTCCATCTTTTTAGCTTTTGAATGCCTTAACGTATTTTGAAAAATATTATCAAACAGCCTTTCCATCCATAACGCGTTGCTCATCCATATCACATCTTGATCTGCCGGCTTATAGTGCAGCTCAATCCCACTCATACTGTATAAATAATCCCACTTTTTCACCGCTGTTTCTAATAGCTCGTTTAGACGCACTTCTTCATTTACAATATAAGAGCTTTCCAGCGTCTCAGCGGAATATAGATTGAATTCATTGGTTAATTCCGAGATATATTCGATTTGCTGATACAATGATTCGAATACAGCCTGACCATGACATTGGTCTTCCAAATAAAATAACTGCAACCTGAGAGCCGTTAAAGGTGTATTAATGTCATGCCGCAGTTTTTGCAAAAGCTCCTTTTTGATTTCCTCTTGCTGTCTCAGCTCCAGTTCACGATATGTCGTCCGTTCAATTAACAAATTGACCGACTTGATCAGTTCCCCGATTTCATCAGCACGCTTCACTTCAATTTTATCGGGCACCCTTTGATCACTCGCCAAATGCCGAATGGTTTGATTTAATAGATTGATTTTATGCAACAGAGAATGAATCGACTTTGAAAATAAAAAAGCTAACAATAAGAGCGATATCAAAAATACAACAATCATTGCCGGGTACGCAAACGACCTGTGAAAGGGCGTACCATGATTCATCGGTTTAAACATGCTGTCATAAATCACCGACATCAAAACACTGACCGCCAGCAATAGCATCGGAACACTAATGACTGCCGTAAACAATAACAACTGACATTTTGTCTTGAGCTTCATTTCTTCACAACGGTATTCAGCCGATACCCTTCTCCATATATATTTTCAATCATCTCACCCGCTTGATCATTGATTTTAGCTCTGATTTTTTTAATATGCACATTGACAATATTCGGGTTTCTATCTTCGAGCTGCCATAGATATTCAAAGAAATGTTCCTTTGTCAGGATACTATCTCTATTTTCATATAAATAAAAGAAAATTTTCCGCTCAATCGCAGTAAACAATACCTCATCATGCAGGCTTTCATTGAACACTTTTTTCGTTACTGCATCAATATACAAATGTTTGATTTGCGTAAAGGTGCCATAATGATGCTCAAGCATATTCCGCATTCTTAATAGCAGCTCTCTCGGATCAAAGGGCTTTACCATATAATCCTCGCCGATCTGCAAACCTTGAAGCTTGCTGTCCATGTCATTGCGGGCCGAGAGAAAAATAACCGGAATGCCCAGCCCCAGCTCTTTGATTTTTGCAGACATTTGATACCCGTCTTCACCCGGCAGCATCAGATCCATAATGACCAAATCCACCTTCTGAATCACCGAAAGCACATCCGCTCCATCTGTTTTCCATATCACACGATATCCCTCACGCTGCAAAATCTTTTGCAGCAAATCACCAATCATCACATCGTCTTCAACGATTAAAATATGATAACCCTTCATCCTAGCGAACCTTTCTCATAAACTCCATGGAAAGTTTATATATTTGATCAGGCTGATATAAATAAATACTGTGTGTTCCCCTCAGTTCCTTTATATCGGCAGTATTGAATTGAGCCGCAAACGCTTCATAGTCTTTTCGGTTTTGTATAGCATACTTTGAATGTCTATTTTGGTCAGAGACCGCATCTAAAATCAAGACGGGAGTTTCCTTTGGCGCCGGCAGATTCACAGATTTGCTGCCGTTTTGGTAAGACTGCAAAAGCTCATGCTCCATATCTGCATTAAAAAATTGCTTAAAGTTAATGGCTTTATAGATTTCTTTTTCTTCATCAGTTAAAAACGACTGCCGAATCACCTCAGGATTATATACAGCGGAAGGCATAAACCGATGAAAACCAATCGAGGTTAACAGGTGGAACCCTCTCACTTTCAATCGGTCAACTCCGCTCAATTTATACGTGACGTACTGCTGGGGCAATCCAATATCCATCGCAATAATGGCCTTGATTTCCTTAGGATATTTCTGTGCCCAATACATTGCTTCAATCCCGGATATCGAATGAGGCATTAAAATATAAGGAGGCTTATTTCCGCTTTTCATAAGCACTTTCCTCGTCTGTTCCAATACCGTATCAATATCTCTGTCATCGTGAGACACTTCACTGTATCCATAACCTGCCCGATCTACAACAGCAATCTTATTTTCTTTTGAAAACTTGCTGTACAGTTCCTTCATTTCATAAGCAGGCGCAGCAATCCCCGAACCGGACATAAACACAAACGTATCCTTCCCGCTTCCCTCTTGATACACATTCATCTTTTTACCATCAACTTCGACTAATGTGCCTTTTTCTTTAAGGAGTGCCGCCTCTTTATTTAGCTGGAAATGGTGATAAATAAATACCGAGACGCATACAAGCAAAACCAAAGCAGCCAAGCTGACAAAAACAGTTTTGAGGACTTTCCATAATGTTTTCATATGATGCTCCTTTCACTTGATACTGAAAGGATACAATATGAAAATAAATTTCTGATTAACTTTGGAACAGTTTTTTTTCACATTTGACTTTGCCCTTACGGAAAGGTGTACATTTGGAGCATAGAGGTGATCACTCGGCTATCGATCGGCGAATTTTCAAAGATATGCAAAGTATCAACAAAAACACTGCTATACCATGATGAAATCGGACTCATCCACCCAGAAGACATTAATCCTGAAATCGGAAGGTCTATACGCAAAGTCCGAGAATTTCTTATACGCAGCCTTCTCCAACCGAGAACGACATTGAGAAGGCTACCGCTTATATCAATCTTTCACAAAACATAATTCAGGGGTATTTAATCTATTTATTCCTATTTATTCACACATCAAAGTCACCACAAAGCTTTTTCTCTTCTTCCTGCTCGATAAACAGATAATTTTCAGGACGGCCCAAAACAGAAAAAAGCGCCAAAAGCAACTTCCATCCTCGAAGCGGACTTCCGCATCTAAACTTCAACACTTCTCCTTCCGCTAAAGCAAACCTCAAAGTTGGGCTTGTACACCAAGCAATCTTCACTTGAATAACATGCTCACCAGGCGGTAAATCAATTCGCAGCCTTCCTCCATCTTTGATAGTTCCCATCTCAGCCCCATCAATTAGCACTGAATACTCTCTCATTTTGTTGATGTACTGCGATGTCCTGCTCATTTCAATGTACGTCTTTTGATTCACGATGACACATCCTCAAAGTAATGATCTTACAGGCGAGAAGCGCTAAAACCCTTCCGCCATACCGTTATTTCCCTTCCTAGTATATTATAACTTGCTGTGCTTCAGCTCTCCGTCGGCAAAAATCCCTTTCAGCTACAGTGTGTCTTCTAGTTGAGCGTATAAAAAAACACCCGCTTGTATAACGAGCGGATGTTAGAACTTTCGAAATTATTGATTGATATCTTTTAGCGCTTGTTTCGGTTGCGAATTGAAAATCAGCAATGATGCAATAATGGCAATCATAACCCCTAACGCACCAACCCAGGTAATCGAGGCCAATGATACGTTTTCCACAAAAACCCCTCCTATACCTGCGCCGACCGCCATGGCGAATTGCATCATTGACTGATTCATGCTAAGCAAAACACCTGACATTTCCGGTTCTATTGTAGCCAGGTGAAATTGCTGTGTCGGACCGGTGGACCATGCGGCAAACGACCATAATATGAGAATCACCAACACTCCGATATAGGAATGAGTAACAAGTGACAGAAGAATCAGTGTGACGATATGCAACGTCATCCCGCCAACGAGTGTAAAAGGCACTCCCCATTTATCGGTGCTATATCCCCCAAACTTTGATCCAACCAAACTGGCAATTCCAAATATAAGCAAAACACCACTGAGCAGCTTGCCATTTATACCTGAGATGTTCAAGAGATACGGTGACAAATAAGTGTAAGCAACAGAATATCCCCCGAGCCAGAAGAAAGTGATTGATAATCCCATAGCCACTTTCCGTTTTTTGAAAAGAGCAAGCTGTTGAAGCAAAGGCACAGGCTTATCCCCTTCAGTATGCGGAAGAGTAAAGAAAATAACGACCATTGCGATCAATCCCAACAAAGCAATTGCTCCAAATACAGACTTCCAGCCTAATGCTACTGCTATCATTCTTCCAAGCGGAACACCAATGATTAAAGAAGCGGTAAATCCCATCACGACCGTAGCGATGGCACTTCCCTGCTTCCCTTCCGATGCAATCTTAGCGGCAATCGTTAATGCGGTGACAACAACCACACCTGCTCCCATCGCCATAATGATCCGCGCTGCAATAAACCATCCATAACCAGGCAGTACAAAAGCCAGGACATTACCGAACACAAACAAACCTAGGGCATACATCATCAATTTGCGTCTATCCATACTTGCTGTCAACGCCATAAGTATGGGTGTAGAAAGAGCATATACAAGTGAGAAAATGGTAATAAGCTGGCCCGCGGCAGCTAAAGTGATCCCGAGAGTATGAGCAATTTGATCCAAAATTCCCGAAATGATGTACTCTGAGGTTCCAACTAAAAAGCTGACAATGGCTAAAATATAAATTTTCCAAGTGTTAGACATAAAACATTCACTCCTTAATTATCAATAAACATATCACGAATTATCGATATGTTATTATAAAAAATAAACACATCGTAATATGTCGATATGTATGGTGTAAAAATAAACATCTTTTGATGTTTATTTTTATATCTCTGTTTTAAGAAAGTCAGCAAGTTTCCCAATGGCTTCTTCATCTCTTTTGTAATATGTGTACTTTCCAATACGCTCCGCCTTAATCAAGCCGGCTCTTAAAAGGATGGTAAGATATTGAGAAGCTGTCGATTGCGTCATTTTCAATTTGTCTGTTATTTGACTGACACATACCCCGATTGTGTTCATATCAATCCCTTCATGGGGTGCAAAATGACGATCGGGCTCCTTCAGCCATTGTAAAATTTGCAGCCTTGATTCATTTGATAAGGCTTTGAATACTTCAATTGGTTCCATATCGATTATTATATCGTTATATTTCGATATGTCAATCCGTTTTTTGGATATATTTAATTAAAGGTTTATCTCTGACTAATTCCGTGAAATGAAACTGAAGACAGCATATCAATTTTGTTCACCTCTTAAATTTATCATCAAGCTTTACGAAATTGGTCTCATAATCATGTCACTAAACACTTGGGGAACCCGGCAGGTGACAAGGATGTTTTCAATTAAAATGAATTTAATATTGTTCAAGTGACTAATCACCAGCATCAAATTCATGTATTTAAAATAGATGTAAAAAAACATCCGCTCATAACAACAGCGGATGTTAGATCTTTCGACAGGAATAACAAGTCAGTGTACTATGAATTGACATCTCTTTATGTCCGCTTAGGTTATGAATAAAAGTTATCAATGATGCCATAATTGTAAAACAAAAGAAGCGGCAGTTCATTATGTTCAATTCACAACAGATTCCATACCGTCAAAACATTTATTTTCTTTAGATTATAAGATCTTTTCCAAATTTTTCTCTAGATCATTACATAATTTAAACACCATCACTCGTTCACCTGTCCGGGAGCTTAAATCAGTATGAAAACTTTTCACTTTTTCTCCGGTTATTTTTAAGATAATATCCTTAAGGCCTTCTATACCTGATTCGACTAACTCCGAACGAGTTTGTTTGATAGATAACATACCCTCTTTTGATCCACAAACTACATATTCGGCTGGTGTTAAAATCCCTTTTAAATTGACGATGATCATGTCCCGCAGTATATCAGTCTTAACAGATACAGACCCCCGTCCAAGATAATCCTTCTCCCATTGAGTAATGGACTTACTGATCTCTGATTCAATAGAACCTTTCGACTTTTTCATATCTAATACATCTCCTGAGCAAAAAAATTGGCATATTCTATTTGTGGTTTCGTCTCATTAATATTCTCTTACAACATATCCTTCATATACACCTTCAATATCCAAATCAGTTTTACCGTTTCTTGTGACCACTATCATTTTGGATAACATATTTTCTTCCATCATAGAGTGGACATGCAAAAATCGAACATTTCCTGAATGGGTTTCCTCAACTTCTTCATAAGATTTAAGATGATAAAAATCAATTGCTTTTCTAATTAGTTTTTTCATACATTCCATATTTTCACGATCAAACGAGTTCATGTCCTCTATTGTTTTCGTGACAAAATCAGTTAAATTAGCGCTCATACAATCTCCTTAGAACTGCTTTCTCCATATATGGGTGCGTTTAGAAGTTAAACCTGCATTTCATCATAACAAGCAATGATCAGGTAAGGCTTGACCTGTTTTAACATCAGGAACCTCCACGATTGAGGGTTTTCCATCCTTATGATGAACGAATAAACCTCTAACTTTAACATATGACGGCACTAGGGGATGATGTCGAATCATATCAACACTTTTTTCAATGGTGTCACTGCTATTTTCATTTAGCCATTCATCGACCGTACCACCTAAAAATTCAGGCTTGCAATTTTGAAAAAGATAATCCAATGTTTGTATTTTATCTTTCATTGTTTCAAGTTGAGTTAGTCCATTACCTGCGGAAGTCTTCTTATCTTTTGTTCCTACTACAAAAATCTCCTCAACATCTTCCTGGTAAATCGCAAAAATAACAGACCTCATGATTTCTCCATAAGGATGTGAAATACCGGCACCATAGCTTTGTATAGTCAACATATTCTCTGCAGAAGTGTTAGTCGCTTCTTGTAAAATAGGCTCCAAACCGTTTTCAATATCCGTCAAAAATAATACTTTTTTATTTTGGTTTACATTCATACAGCACACCTCTTCCTTATGTTTATCATTTTTGTATTGAGTAACAAATCCATTTGATAAATGCTTAGATTCATCATTACCAGCTTTCCCAACATCCTTCTGGATCAAGACTAGCCAGTCGGACCCATCCATTTTGAACTTTTTGCAGAAATGCTGAATCATTATTTAATAACCGTTCTACATATTCTCTAGGTGCTTGGATGAGTATCAATAAACGAAGAGGAGAATGATAGGCCTCGTGATCTGATTCCATGACGGATTGCCAAGGCAGTCCGGCTAACAAATCGCTTGCATTCCCCTGCATAACGCCGAGACCTGCAGTAACGGTTTGAGTTGCTTTATTTCCGCTGCCATAATAATGAGGTGCTACCGTTGATGCGTAATATTGTAAATTAATCCATTGGGCTACAGTTCCAGGTCCTGCAATAATATTTGCTAGGAGTTCACCGCTTTCATCCTGCTTCCAATCATAATTATGGAGAAAGGCTCTGCCTTCCAAATCACAATCCTGAGTTAGTTCACGTTTACCGATAATAAAAGCGGCATTACGAGCCAGTCCCCATTCCGGACGTATCTCACTCCAATCTTCCGCAAATCGGTTTGCCTCAGCCTTCGGATTTTTTAGCTTCGATTGGAAATTCGGTAATTGGGCCAGACGTTCTGCGTTTACATGATGTCTCACTTTCGGCATCACGGCTTCAATTTGTTCAAATGCTTCTTGTGCAGCTTCGGAAAGCTCTGGTACATAAAGCCAATGTAATTCATCTACTGTTGTATTATGTTCAGCTGCTGCAAAAACCGTATCCTCAGGAATTTGAATTCCTTCAGCTAAAAGAGCTTCTCGTACCTCTGATAGATTACATAAAGCAGCTAAAACTCTAGCATTGAATCCACCTGCCGCTCCACCGCAGGCACCACAATCAAGGGCTGCGGAATAAGGATTATTAGTGCTTTGACTGCCATGCCCGCAGATCACGACCAAGGGTGCGATGTTTTCTGTTAACCCCATCATTTTTAATGCTTGACGAGCATAGTTCACTTTTTCTTCATCAGTAAAACCCACAGGTATTTCTGCCTCTGTAGTATCATGATGAAGCGAGAGTTTTGTATCAGGTTTGCGCAACCAAGCCTCACGGAGATTACGAATGAAACGACCCGCCTTTCTTGGCACAAAGCTACGGGCTGCCATTTGCAGAGTAAGCCAAGGTCCACTTAGCTCAGGCAGTAGTAAGCTCGAAAGCGCATTCTGCTTCATCGTTTTAAAGGTATGGCTTAAAGAATGAATTGCTTGCTTCCGTTGATTGTATTTTTTGAATACATCCTCATCTGCGAACTCTTTTATTTTATTTTGCGGTTTTTGTATGATCGGCAAGGAAGCATGACTGTGTTTACTGCCAAGTTCACAAGTTGCAATCGGCACCCCGAAGAAACCAGCAATACCAATCGTTTCAAACGGGCCTTCTTTTTCTAGATGACGACGAAAAGGTTCTGATCGTACATCGATGCAGAATGCTAATTGAGCTAATGCAGATTTTTTACGGCCGGTTTCACGTTGTTTCGAGATGATCTTCTGGCTTAATCGATCAGTGTACGTTTGTTCCCAAGCTTCTAACCAAAGTTTCTTGCGAAGTTTCTCATCAAAGCTGTAGGCAAATGATAAATATTCGTTTTGTTCAATGGCCGTCATCTGTGACCATTCTTCTAATGTAAGCCCACCCCAATGAATCCAAGCTGCTATAAGGGGAGCAATTGAAATTTTTTTCTTAGATCGTTCATTAGTCAAAGGTAAGTATGGCTTTATAAGAGCCCACTCCATGGATATTCGAACCGCTAAATATTCTGTTAGGAGTGCATGTTCGTGGCTCGATTGCTGGGAGCGCCAAAGCATCATCCCTGCCCATCCAGGTAATGAAAGTAAATGACCTTCAAGATAAGTCTGGATTTCTGACTCTGGGATTTCTAGTGCGAATAAAGCTTCCTGTAAAGCCAAATGTGCCTCTTTCGGCCAACCTTTTACCCTTTCTCGCTGCTTTTTGCTAAGTGCTGGATCATATTGAATGAGATGCTGCCAAGCACGATAAAAACCTTCCTCACGATTAGGCATTGTCCAGCCTGCTTGAGAGTCATCAAGATATAATTTACTCCACTTAATGACATGATGATCTAGTATATTGACTAGCCTTTCACCATCTTGATTCTCTATATACGAACTTAGTGGTTGCATAAACACATTCTCGATATGATCCAATCCACTACATTCACTTACTAATTTCTCCAGCTCATGTGATGATAAAAGGTCGGAAGGCAGGGGATCTAACTTTAATGCAGCATGACAAAATCGCTCTGCCACGTCCCGTGGGATGTGATAGGAATGTGAATCAAGCCAACGCTGCAGCCCCATTTCCACAAAATCTTCATCAATCTCACCTTTATTCTTTGCTAAACGGATCATAGACGCACTAGGGTATATATCAACATCGCGAGTGTTTTTCAACCAACTTGCAACCTGATCAAAAGGTTGGTTTTCAAGTCCCATCCACGGATTACGTGCAGCAAATGTAGAAATAGGCCAAAGTGGCGCAATCACTCGGCTGGCAGATGTAATGAAAACGTTAAGATCCCTTTCTTGAACATCAATATCTGTATCTATCTTTTTTACATTATCTTTCGTTAATACTGATGTAATGCCCATCTCAGATTAGCTCCTTATGAAATATATTGTTTAAGGTAGTCTGGGTGACTCTCTACTGACTTTGGTTTTGCTTCACCTAATCGGACTAACCAAAGATAGAGTACCGCAAAAAAAACGGAAGAACGATGACGAGCAACCCACGTACCTAAAGCACTGCCAAAGAGTAAGAGACATACGACAATCATGACAGCTGACATTGGAGGTTGAACACTTTGAAAAATGGTTGTATGCAGCCACTTATAGAAAAGGTGATGAATGATAAAATATACGAGGGCTGCTCCTCCTAAAACAGTTAAGCCGGCAATCCGGCCAATTCGGCCCTCTCCAAAAGCGACAAGCTGAGTCCAAGAAACGGACAATGACCACCCTAAGATCAGCGCACTTATTAAGTGATACCCGTCTCCAGGAGCAGTGAGCCAAAAAGCAACACCTATTACTAAGGATAAAATCCGACCAGCCATGACCCATAAATAAGATGTTCTTTCATTAGTGCGAGCCGATACTTCATGACGCCCTACTGCTGAACCAGCTTGTAGAAACAACGTAGCTTTGAATAAACCATGTAAAATAAGATGAATAATGGCTGCTATATAGGCGCCTAATGCACACTGAATGAGCATAAACCCCATTTGTCCAATCGTGGAGCCTACTAACTGGCGTTTATAATCAACCTGGACTAAACTAATTCCAGTTCCAATCAATACAGAAATGCCAGCAAGCAGAAGTAAGATAATCGAAGCGATACCACCATGAAATAGAGGTGAAAATCGAGTTAGTATTATTCCTCCAGCATTTACTAAACCTGCATGCATAATTGCAGAAACTGGGGTTGGAGCAACAATAGACTCAACCAACCATCTTTGGAACGGCCATTGAGCTGCAGGAATGATCACCGCCAGTACAATCAATAGCTGAATCCCTGTTCTCTCCCATTCTCCCAGCCCAGCTAAACTTTCATTTGTTACAACCAATGATAACTGCCATTGACCTGTGGCATGAAAAAGCCACATCATCGCAAAAAACAAAGAAAACCAACTTAACAAAAATAACCGGCCAGAAATTTTGGCTGCTTCACTAGCCACTTGCCAAGCACTGTTTAACCTTATAAGTAAGGTTAAACCAACAAGAGTTGCTCCCCAAAATAGAACCATCAAGCGGAGATCACCACTTAACCATGTCATTGAAGCAGCCCCTGTTGTGAAAGTAAAAAGCGTAAAATATTTTCGATAAGATCGATCCCCCATTAAGTAACGTACAGAAAAACGCTGAATGATGAATCCAATTGCAAGAACAAAGAAAGTCATTAAACAAGCTAAGGAATCTAAGTGCCAAGGGCCAACATTTCCACTCACACCACTATTGGCAAGAATCAGTAAGGAAACCAAAAGTGGTAAAGCCAAGGTCCCAATATGAATGCGGACAAAACTCAAGGGTACACGCGGATGTAAAAACAATAGTCCACTAATCCCAGAAGCCATAAGCATAATAAAAAATAATGTTAATAATGATGACAAACTCAGCGAAACTAACATTCTAAATTCTCCCTTTTTTAAAACTCATTATTGGTCAAAAGACCTTTCAATCAGATCATATATGTCTATTATTTATTTCAATTTTTATTTATCTCTATTTTTTTCCAACAAAAAAGCCGACAACTTCAAAATTTCAATGATTATGTTAGATCATTGAATCCTGAAAATTGTCGGCTTCACTTCAACTAACTTCAGCGAAGTTTTTTGAAGTGCTACCTTATTATTGGTCTTTACTTTATGCTATGTTTTCATTTCCTTTAATATAGTCCTGATTATCAAATAAATCGACTCATGTTCTCTTCCTTTTTTATTAGGATACTTTTTCATCCTATCAATATTTAAAATTAAATATGAAAAGAATGCTAAAGGCCTACATATTTTAAAAGGAAAAATAAACATCTGCATCGATTATTAAGTTACGTATAAGATATGCTAAATTTTAAAAGTTGTCAAGTTTATCAGTAAACTGGTCTTTATTTTCCTCTAAAAGAATCCAACCCATTATAGATGATTCACTTTCAATGAGGAACATCCATTTCAGATGAAGCTCGCTTTTCCAGATCGAGGAGCAGTGTCTTCATTTCAAATCCGCCCCGATAGCCAGTTAATGAGCCATTCTTTCCTATTACACGATGGCACGGTACAGTAATTAATACCGGATTAGCCCCAATAGCCGCACCTACAGCACGAACAGCAGCTGGTTTATTTATATCATTTGCAATGTCGGAATAGGATTTCGTCTGTCCATAAGGAATTTCACAAAGTGCATTCCAGACTGCTAGCTGAAATTGCGTACCGGCGTACTCAACTGGAACAGTAAAGTTTTTCCGCTTTCCTTCTAGATATTGAGTGATTTCAACGGCATAGGGTTCAAGCTTATCATCATCTTCAACAAGAAGACTTCCCGGAAAGCGTTTCCTAGCCCATTCGAACAATTCCTCGATTGGTTTGTTCTGTGAACCTACAAACACAAGCCCCTTTAAAGTTGAAGCAATATAAAAATTCCAATCCTTGAACATTAGTAAAGACCAATAAAGGGTTGGTTTATTTGTTTCCATTGTACGTTTCCTCCATTTTACTCATTTGACGAAATTGTGCTGGTGTCTGTCCAGTTTTCTTTTTAAATAAAGTAATAAAATAAGGCGCGTTAGCTATACCCACACATATAGCGATATCTCCAATCGCTTTATTTGTCTGAATCAAATACTTTTTAGCCGCGTGTACTCTAACTTGTTGTATATACTCAACCAGCGTAATGCCTTTAATTTTTTTAAATGTTCGATGCATATGATACGGACTCCCATGACAAATATCTGCTAACGATTCTAGCGTTAATTTTTCTGTGAAATTTTTATCAATGTATTCAGTAATTAAATCAACCCACTCGCTATCAGGCATTTTTTCATTAGTAGGTTTACAGCGTTTACAAGGGCGAAAATTTGCGCGGAGAGCTTGTTCTGCGTTTGGAAAAATGCATACATTTTCTTTTTTCGGAACACGAGATTTACAGGATGGTTTACAGAATACCCCTGTCGACTTTACAGCGTAGAAAAATTGATTATTGTACGCTGCATCATTATTTATAATGGCTTGCCACTTTTCATCTGTTATCATTTCTACATCATTCGAAATTCTATGATCATGGCTCTCTTTATGTCCGTTATTGATACTATCCGGCATTTATCTCACCTCTCCTTACATGGCTCATCTAATTCATTTTGAATTGAATCCCAATTTAAATTTTCGACACGCGTTTTTTATATCTTGGGCCATTTTTATCTACTCCCGTTTAGCATTCTTGATAACTACACTATAACCTCATAAATAGAAAAAAATAAGGTGGTTAGAATGTAATAGCAAGATAACAAAATGAGTAAAGCTTATTATGTGATAAACTAATTTCAACCAGCGTGAGTTTTCTTATAATTATTTAAGATAAGGAGAATGAAAAAGTGACATGGCATGAAGTCAATGATGTTATTGTCATTACATTACCTGAAATTTTCGACATGAATGCGAACCTTGGCTACCTAACCAGGGAAAAAAATGAATGCATGTATGAAATAGAGAACAATATCATTACAAAAGTTATAGCCATTGGGGAAATTCGGTCCTTAGTGCAGGTAAGCGTAATCAATAATAAACAAATGATTGTTCAATTCCTAAACGATTCTAGACCTGTTGAGCAGTGGAAACGGGAAGAGATTGTAAAATATATTCATGAATGGTTTGATCTTGATAACGATTTAACTCCATTTTATGAAATGGCAAAAGCAGATCCATTACTTAAAATGCCTGCCCTAAAATTTTATGGGTTGCGAGTGATCGGCATTCCCGATTTATTTGAAGCTTTATGTTGGGGAGTTTTAGGGCAACAAATTAACTTAGCCTTCGCGTACTCCTTAAAGAAGCAATTTGTAGAAGCATTTGGCGATTCTATTGAATGGAATGGTAAAAAGTATTGGGTGTTCCCACCGTACGAGCGAATTGCACGGTTAACCCCTACCGACCTGGCAGATATTAAAATGACGGTAAAAAAAAGTGAATATATCATTGGAATAGCCAGATTAATGGCAAGTGGGGAATTATCGAGAGAAAAATTAATGAAAATGAACTTTAAAGATGCTGAAAAAAACTTAATTAAAATACGAGGAATCGGTCCTTGGACAGCCAATTATGTTCTAATGCGCTGCCTTAGGTTCCCGACAGCTTTTCCAATCGATGATGTGGGTCTAATTCGTTCGATAAAAATATTACGTAATATGAATCGAAAGCCTACGAAAGATGAAATCTTAGAAATATCGGTTCCATGGAAAGAATGGCAATCATACGCTACCTTATATTTATGGCGTGTCCTTTACTGAATCATTTCAACTTAAACCGGAATGTACTCAATAAAAAAAGAATGAGCTTTAAAACCTAAGGCCCACAAGTACATTGTAAGTGCGACTTCTAGAATTCTTTTGCCTTTATTAATTGACAATAAAAAAACACGTTATCATTCCAATAGGCTCTCCGGTTTTCGGATTTCTAGCATGCTTTATTCCAACTGCTATCAAAAGCGTTTCATAATGAGGAACTGCTCTCTTATATCTGTATTAACATTAGAAAACTCAGTTAGGCAAAAGTCTTAATGCCTTTTAACCTGATTGACCGACCTAATGTGGAAACATCTTAAATCTATAGCCATGGCCGATAGATAGTCGAGTCCTGTACCATCACCTTCTTTAATCCATTTTTCCACTGTAGACGTTCTTTCTCTTTTGGACATAAAAACACCCCTTTAGACAATCTTATCCAAAGGGGTTAAACATTTATTACTCCACAGTAACACTCTTCGCAAGGTTACGCGGTTTATCAACATCACAGCCGCGATGCAGTGCAGCATAGTAAGCGATCAGCTGCAATGGAACAACAGATACCAACGGAGCAAGCGCTGGGTTTACTTCCGGCAGTACGAATCTGTCATCCGCATCGTCTAGGCCTTTCAGTGAGATGATGCATGTGTTTGCTCCGCGAGCGGCAACTTCTTTGACGTTTCCGCGGATGCTTAGGTTTACGTGCTCTTGAGTTGCCAGTGCGAATACTGGTGTTCCTTGTTCGATCAAGGCAATCGTTCCGTGCTTTAGCTCACCGCCGGCAAAACCTTCTGCCTGGATGTAAGAAATCTCTTTCAGCTTCAGTGCGCCTTCGACACATACGAAGTAGTCAAGGCCGCGTCCGATGAAGAAAGCGTTTCTGGATACAGTCAGGTATTCACGGGCGATCATTTCCATTTCGTCTTTCTGGTCGCATAGAGCTTCCATTGCGTTTGCAGCGATACCGAGTTCTTTGACGAGGTCAAATCCGATATCGATGCCGTTTTTGTCAGCAGCCACAGAAGCAAGAACCGCAAGAACTGCAATTTGTGCAGTGTATGCTTTCGTTGACGCAACAGCGATCTCAGGGCCTGCATGAAGCAGCAATGTATAGTCAGCTTCACGAGAAAGCGTTGATCCAGGTACGTTTGTGATTGTCAGGGCTTTGTGTCCGAGTGCTTTGACTTGAACGAGAACCGCGCGGCTGTCTGCTGTTTCTCCGCTTTGAGAAAGGAAAATGAAGAGCGGTTTCTTAGACAGAAGCGGCATGTTGTAGGAGAATTCACTCGCTACATGCACTTCAACCGGCACGTTTGCCCACATTTCAATATATTGTTTACCGACAAGTCCTGCATGGTAGCTTGTTCCGCAGCCAATGATATAGATGCGGTCCGCTTCCGCTACAGCGGCAGCGATATCGCCAGGCACAGACAGCTTGCCGTTTTCATCTTGATACGTTTGGATGATTTTGCGCATAACAACAGGCTGCTCATCCGTTTCTTTCAACATGTAGTGAGGGTACGTGCCTTTTTCGATATCACTGGCATCAAGCTCAGCAATATAAGACGCACGTGTAATCACGTCACCATCAAGGTTTTTGATGACAACTTGGTCATCAGTGACGATAACCATTTCTTTATCCATCAGCTCTACGTATTCGTTGGTTACTTGAAGCATCGCCATTGCATCAGATGCTACGACGTTGAATGTATCTCCAAGACCTACTAATAGAGGGCTTTTGTTTTTCGCTACAAAAATCGTTTCTCTGTTGTCGTTATCGAATAAAGCAATTGCATAAGAGCCTTTTAACAGTGTAAGTGTTTTGCGGAACGCTTCTTCTGTCTCAAGTCCTCCATTGACGAATTGCTCGATTACTTGAACGACTACTTCTGTATCGGTGTCACTTTTGAGCTCTACATCTTGCAAATACTCTTGCTTCAGCTGAACATAGTTCTCGATCACGCCGTTATGAACAAGTGTAAAGCGTCCCAGTGCGCTTTGATGCGGGTGAGCGTTCAGATAGCTTGGTTCGCCGTGTGTAGCCCAGCGAGTATGCCCAATTCCGGCTTTCGCTTCTACATTGGCATCCACAACTTCACGAAGATCTGCAATGCGTCCTTTTTCTTTGAACACATGGATTCCCTGTTCGTTGGCAACAGCAATACCAGCAGAGTCATAACCGCGATACTCAAGCTTCTCTAACCCTTTTAATAAAATTTCCTTCGCATCAAGCTGACCGATATAACCTACGATTCCACACATATTTTTCTTCCTCCTAAGATTGTAAAAGGAGACGAAGAAAGTCAAATTTCAAGGGGACTTTCAATCGTCCCCTCCTACATGTTTTTTGGAAGATCATGTGATTTCTCTTTGTTCAAGGAGTCACCCCCTTGGTTTGAAGAAATCCTTACGGCTGTGATCTGCACACTCAGCCGGGAGGCATCCGCCGAAAATTCGATAACCTCCATCCTCGTCAACTAAGCCTTTTTCCGGGCGCTTAGTTCGGGCGCTATAATTATAGGTAAAGCAATAATCCCGTCTTCTTTTCCTATTGAGAAAATAAGAACAAGACAAGCTTGATTTTACAACATGTGGCATAAACGGTCAATTGTTTTTTAAACAACTTTGCCGTATGTCTCACAATTATCTTATGTAAACCTCGCTTGTCTTGTTCACTCTCTGATAATAGACTTCGTTACTCTAATCCCATTTCTGACCGGACGACTTCAACAATGCGATTGACATACTCATCGCACAGCTCTTTCGTCTTCGCTTCAGCCATGACACGGACGAGCGGTTCAGTTCCTGAAGGGCGCACCAAAATCCGGCCGTCGCCGTTCATTTCTTTTTCAACTTCAGAAATAACTGCTTTTACTGTTTCATTTTCTTCAACTTTATATTTATCAGTCACTCTCACATTGACTAACAGCTGCGGGAACTTCTGCATTTCAGCTGCAAGCTCTGACAGCGGCTTGCCTGTGGCTTTCAAAGTGTTCATCAGCATAATAGCAGACAATAATCCGTCCCCTGTCGTGTTGTAATCAAGGAAAATAAGATGTCCTGACTGCTCTCCGCCGACGTTGTAGCCGTCTTTTTTCATTGCTTCTACTACGTAGCGGTCGCCGACAGCTGTCTGTACGCTTTTGATGCCTTCTTTTTCGAGCGCCTTATAGAAGCCGAGGTTGCTCATCACGGTTGAAACCAAAGTATCATCCTTTAAACGGCCCTCTGATTTCAGGTGTTTTGAGCATATGTACATGATTTGGTCGCCGTCTACAATATTTCCTTTTTCATCTACAGCAATCAGGCGGTCGCCGTCACCGTCGAACGCAAGACCGAGATCCGCGTTTTTCTCTTTGACAAACGCGCTGAGCGCTTCGGGATGAGTCGAACCGACGCCGTCATTAATGTTTAATCCGTTCGGGGAAGTCCCCATTGTAGAAACATCTGCATCTAAATCAGCAAACAGGTGTGTCGCCAAGGATGACGTTGCGCCATGGGCACAGTCCAATGCCACATGAATGCCTGTGAAATCTTCATCAGCTGTCTGTTTTAAGAATTGCAGATATTTTTGTCCGCCTTCAAAATAATCGTTTACAAGTCCAAGGTCTGCTCCGACAGGTCTTGGCAGCTTATCCTCAGGTTCGTCCATCAGGCGCTCAATTTCAGCCTCTTGTTCATCAGAAAGCTTAAATCCATCTCCCCCAAAGAATTTGATGCCGTTATCCTGCACCGGGTTATGAGAAGCGGAAATCATGACGCCCGCCTCTGCATCCATCGCTTTTGTCAAATAAGATACACCTGGTGTAGAAATGACACCCAGGCGCATGACTTCTGCGCCAATGGATAAAAGTCCGGCGACAAGGGCTCCCTCCAGCATATGGCCGGAGATGCGTGTATCGCGGCCTATCAGCACCTTTGGACGTTGTTTGTCTTTTGTCAGCACATAACCGCCGAAACGTCCGACTTTAAAGGCCAGCTCAGGTGTAAGCTCACTATTGGCGACACCTCTTACACCGTCTGTTCCAAAATACTTGCCCATTTTATAATCGCTCCTTTTTTATTCCGATGAGGATTGTGAATTCGCAGTGGATTCATCCTCATCCTGATCTTGGTTTTGATCTTTATTTTCGTCTTGGTTTTGATCGTTGTTGTTTTTATCAGTGTTCTTTGTATCTTCTTGCTGATTGTTCTTTTGATCATTTGTTTGTTTATCTGTGTCATCCTGGTTCCCTGATGTATTGCTGCTGTTATCATTCGTTGATGTATTGCTTTTCTTAGACGTCAGCTTGATTTTGGCGTTTTTCCGCCCCAAGGACCAAGTTACATTCTGTGGCCCGTTCACTTCAAGCTTCACGCTATGCTCCCCGTCCTCTAAATCTGAAACATTCACATACAATTCAATATCTGATTTTTTCAGTTTATTTATATTCGTGGGAGAGCCTTTAGCCGTTACATCTATCGCTTGTGATTCAGGATCAAGAAATTCAATGTTTTGTGAGCTGCTCAGCCCTACAGTCTTGATAGGGACATTCTCGAACTTCTGATCCGCTTCACTGTCGACTTCTATATGCAAAGTCACCTTTGACGGTGAGATTTTTTTGACACCGTCAGGAAGCGGAATATCTGCCTCGATATCGGAATCCTTGTTAATTTTACTTAAATCTAAGCTGACGCCGTCAATAAATTCAAGAGAATCCAACACATCCTGTGAGCCGTAAACCGTTACCTCACTGGGGCTGGATTCAATATTCGCTATGCTGACACCGTCAGGAAGGCTTCCTGTCCGTTCAATTTTAAAGGGCACTTTTTTACTCGGGCTTGTCACCGGAACCGTAATCTTGATGACCGAGGGCTCCACGTCGACAGGAAGCGCGTTTCCGTCTTTATCATAGACAGTCACTTTCGCTTCCTTTTCAATCGTTTCATCTGCGTTTTCCAAATTCACTGAAGCTTTTACAAGAGAAATATTATCGATGACATTTTTCGATCCGGTAATCTGCACATTTTTCGGACTGACAATCGGCTGCTCCGGAGAATAGCCTTTTTTCATCTTGCTTTTGTTGTAGTACTCCACTTCTACGGGAAAACTTTTGGTCGTCCGTTCCTGAATGGTCACTGTCGTAACAGACGGATTAATTGAGATTGTCAGCCCATCCGACACGTTTTTGGCCTTAAGCTCAACCTTATGTGTGCCGGTTTTCAAATGTTCCATATCAGCATATATTTCAAAGTTTTTGGTCTGCCGAGCCTTTTTCACGGCGCTTGTCGAGCCTTTTATCGTGACATTAACCGTTTGCGGAACACCCGTCACGACGTAATTTTCATCATCATAATACGCTTTAACCGGAATATCAGTCAGAGTTGCTTCATCAGTTGTTGATGTCGGAAAGAAAGATTCACCCGGTTTTTTGGGAGTCGGTGCTTGGTTGCTGTTAACCGCCACATAAAGCAAGAGCGCGAAAAGCAGAGCAATGATTTTCACAGCCCAGCGGTTGTTTAAGAATTTATCCATTTTTCTTGCCCCTCCAATACCAGCGGTTAGAAGAAGTGTCTCTGGTGTTTTTCTTAAACTCGGCTTCAAGCATTTCTTTCAGCGCTTCTTCTGTAAGCTCTCTGTGAAGGTCGCCGTTCTTTGCCACACTGACGCCGCCGGTCTCTTCAGACACAATAATCGTCAAACTGTCTGTTACTTCACTGATACCGACAGCCGCTCTGTGCCGCGTGCCCAGTTCTTTTGAAATAAACGGGCTCTCAGAAAGCGGCAGATAACAGGCGGCCGCGGCAATTTCATTATTTTTCATAATCACCGCACCGTCATGAAGCGGGGTGTTTGGGATAAAAATATTGATCAGCAGCTCAGAGCTGACTTTGGCATTTAGTGGTATGCCAGTCTCAATATAATCCCCCATTCCAGTATCCCGCTCAATGGTCAGCAGGGCGCCTATACGGCGTTTCGCCATATAATTGATTGCTTTTGTAATGGCCTCAATCGTTTTCTGCTGCGCTTCTTCAACAGGCGTGCCGCTCCTCGAAAAAAAGCGGCCGCGGCCTAACTGTTCAAGCGCTCTTCTCAGCTCAGGCTGAAAAATAATAATAATTGCTAAAAATCCCCATGTTATCGCTTGGTCCATCAGCCATTGAAGTGTGCTGAGGCCCAAATATTGGCTGGCCATACGAACAAGCACGATGACTACAATTCCTTTTAACAGCTGAACCGCTTTCGTGCCGCGTATCACCATAATCAATTTATATATCACATACCAAACAAGGAGAATATCAACGGCATTGCCGAGGTACTGCAAAAAAGGGATATCCTCAAAAGCCATTTCCTCGTCCTCCAAGATTTCAGTCATTTCGTATTTTGTGTTTTACGTGTTACGCATATGTACTTTACATAGCGAGCCCATTATACCACATTTCGATTTAGCAAGTGAAATGTGCCAGCCCTCTCAGCCCGCAAAAAAAGAGCAAAGCGGCTAACGCGCTTTACTCTTCTCCCTTCGGACTGAATGCATCGAGTACACTTTTCCCCGCAGACTTCATCTTGTACCATGTCCAATCGAATAATTGATTGATTTCTTCAATCTGACCGGTGACTTGTCCAGCAGAGGCCATATACTTTTCGCCGTTTACGACGGTTACATCCCCGTCTATTTTGCCTTTAATAATCAGCTTGCCGTTTTTAACAGTGACATCACCTTTGACCGTCTCACCTTCTGGCACGGTCACAGTATGGTTATGAACCACAAGATTCGGCTGCTTGGACACGCTGAAATTGTGGTCATTATGCCAGCTGTTAAAAAAACCCCCGCCCATCAAAATGATGAATACCGCAGCAGCTGCGATAACGGGATGGGATCTGAACCATCTTTTTACAGAAGCTCTTTTCTTCTCCTTAGGCAATTTTGCCATGACATTAGCGGTAAAATCCGCGGGGGCTTCGACATGCGATGTGCTCCGTACGAGCGCTATGGATTTCTCCATCTCGTAAAAATGCTTTCTGCATTTCTCGCATGTCTCCAGATGTTTATTTAATACGTGTTCATCTTTTGGAAGGATATCTCCATCAAGATGCATATGCATAAGCTGCACAATTTGTTCAGGACAGCTCATTTCATCACCCCACTTAAAGATCCCTTAATTGTTTTCTAAGAGCCTCTCTGCCTCTGTGAATCCGCGTTTTCACAGTCCCCACAGGAATATTTAGAATCTCCCCGATTTCAATTAATGAGAGTTCGTCAATATACTTTAATACGATGACTGTTCTGTATTTGTCAGGAAGCTTTAAAATTTTCTGCTGTATCGTGTTTGAGAGCTCCAGCGACACAACTGCATCTTCAGGCAAAACACCATCTGCGGCGATTTGAGAATACATGGTCAAGCCTTCCGTACCAGCCACCTCTGCATCGAGGTAATAATCCGGCTTCTTTTTGCGAATGCGGTCAATGGTCAAATTGGTCGCGATTCGATAAAGCCAAGTTGAAAATTTCCGGTTAATATCAAAACTGTCGATATTAACGTACGCTCTGATGAAAGCTTCCTGTGCAATATCCTCCGCCTCATGCACATTGCCAAGCATACGGTAGCAAAGCTGATAAATTTTATCTTTATAAATATCTACGATGTCCGCAAATGCATTCTGGTCGCCTTTTTTGACTTGTTTAATTCTTTTTTTAATCATCATTTCCATATTTATCTAACCTCTGCCTTCACCGGTCTGTATGTATACGAGCTTCGTTTCAAAAGGTTTCAATTTTTTTATAAAATAAGTTTATCAAATTTTTGGCAGGGTGTAGATGGTAATTCGTGAATAAACTACCTTAACATATTTTTAAAATTATTATACAGACTGAACAGTTAGAAGTTGGAATGATTTTTCCGAAAAGAAAAAAGACACCTTTTGATCAAAGGTGTCTGTGACTGGGCTAGCTGGATTCGAACCAACGCATGACGGAGTCAAAGTCCGTTGCCTTACCGCTTGGCTATAGCCCAATAATGGTGGAGGGGGGCAGATTCGAACTGCCGAACCCTGAGGGAGCGGATTTACAGTCCGCCGCGTTTAGCCACTTCGCTACCCCTCCACATAAAATTTTGAAAAAACAGTGCCGGCAAGAGGACTTGAACCCCCAACCTACTGATTACAAGTCAGTTGCTCTACCAATTGAGCTACACCGGCAAGATGGTGGAGGATGACGGGCTCGAACCGCCGACCCTCTGCTTGTAAGGCAGATGCTCTCCCAGCTGAGCTAATCCTCCAAATGGTGACCCGTACGGGATTCGAACCCGTGTTACCGCCGTGAAAGGGCGGTGTCTTAACCGCTTGACCAACGGGCCGTTGTGTTCTCGTCGAGCTGACAAAAGTTATTATATACAGGTCACCCCCTGTTTGTAAAGAGAAAAATTAAATTTTTTATTTTCAAACTTTTTAACTCCTTTTTTAACTGAAAAAGCCTCCCAACTAAAGCCATTTATTTTATGATAGAGACAAGCAAAGCAAGAGAGGAGAAACCAATATGATACTAGTCAGTTCTTGCCTTGGAGGCATTGAATGCAGATATAACGGCTCTCACGCAGCGTCGGAGAAAATCAGAAAACTAGTCGATGAAAAGAAAGCAGTCATGGCTTGCCCTGAACTTCTCGGCGGCTTCTCTACCCCACGCGAACCCGCAGAAATCATAGGAGGCACTGGCGAGGATGTCCTCAATGGAACAGCGAAAATCGTGACAGCTTCAGGAGAAGACGTCACAGAACTATATATGGAAGGCGCCGCGAAAACATTGGCTTACGCAAAAGAAATCAACGCTTCTGCCGTCATATTAAAAGAAAACAGTCCATCTTGCGGAAGCGGTTTTATCTATAACGGCACATTCTCTGGCAAAAAAATCACCGGCAGCGGAGTAACCGCCGCACTGTTAAAACAAGCGGGCTACCGCGTCATTTCGGAAAACGAGCTTAACGACATATTGTAAGGAGGCCACCCCATGACTCAAGACATTTCTTTATCCTTCTATAAGCCTGAACACTTGCCCGAGCTCCAATCATTCACGCTCACCAAGCTTTACCTCCCTCCCGAAAGAGGTGCTGTCTCAGGCTCTGGGCATACAGGACCGATACCCGGTTGTCATCTTAAAAGACGACCTTCCAGTCGGTTTTTTCATTTTACATGCATCAAAAGAAACGCTTGCTTCCTATTCTAACAATCCATTTGCTTTACTGCTCAGCTCCCTGTCTTTAAACGCTGTGCATCACGGAAAAGGCTATGCGAAAAAAGCCATGCTTTTGCTTCCCGCTTTTGTGAGCGGATATTTTCCATGGTGCGACGAAATCATCTTGGCCGTCAATCATCTGAACATACGCGCAAAACACCTTTATATGAAAAGCGGGTTCCTTGATAAAGGACGGCGAAGAATCGGGCCGCTTGGAGAACAGTTGATCCTTCATCATTTCTTATAGTCTTAAGTGAAATAAAATTTCAAAAATTTAAAAACATAGTTGAAATATCATAACAGAAATGAATATACTGAATATTGAGATATATCATTTTAAAACAGGGGGCATCCTCATGTCAGAACCATTAAACCTTCACCGTCTCACAACGGAATCACGCAATAGCCAAACAGTTGAAATCCACAAAGCAAACACTCTCGGCATCCTTAAAATGATCAACAACGAAGATATGAAAGTCGCTGCAGCCGTTCAGGAGGTTCTCCCCGACATCAAAACAGCTGTAGACTGCGCATATGAATCGTTTCAAAATGGAGGCCGGCTCATATATACAGGCGCCGGCACAAGCGGCAGACTCGGCGTCATGGATGCTGTTGAATGTCCTCCCACCTACAGCGTAAGCCCAGATCAGGTCATCGGAATCATGGCTGGAGGCCCCGAAGCCTTTTTACAGGCAGCAGAGGGCATTGAAGACAGTGAAGAAGCAGGAGCTGAAGATTTAAGAAACATACAGCTCACTTCAAATGACACCGTCATTGCCATCGCAGCAAGCGGCCGCACACCCTACGCCGCAGGCGCCCTAAGATACGCCCGCAAAGTCGGAGCACACACCATCGCCCTTACTTGCAATGAAAATTCCGCCATCAGCAAGGATGCGGATCACAGCATTGAGGTTGTCGTCGGACCTGAGACCATTACAGGATCAACACGTATGAAAGCCGCAACCGCTCATAAAATGATTCTAAACATGATATCTACCGCTGTAATGGTCAAAATCGGCAAGGTTTACGAAAACTTGATGGTAGACGTCAACGTCAGCAACAAAAAACTAAAAGAACGCGCCATCAGCATCATCCAAAGCCTTACAAACGCTTCATACGACACAGCCAGATACACTCTGGAACAAGCCGATCATCACGTTAAAACAGCAATCGTCATGCTCAAAACAAGCACAGATCAGAAACAAGCAAAGACATTACTCGATGAAGCAAACGGTTTCATTGACAAAGCAATCGAACATTACCATCCATGATAAGGAGAGAACTAGAATGGCCACAGGCGGTTTAGCGATCATCCAATCAATGAAGCATAAGCTCCCTCCATCCGAGCGCAAACTTGCAGATTATATCCTAGCCCATCCCCACAAAGCAATCGAAAGCACGGTCAACGAAATCAGCGCCTTAGCCAATTCAAGTGACGCTGCCGTCATCAGGCTCTGCAAATCACTCGGTTTAAAAGGATTTCAAGATTTAAAAATGAGAGTAGCGGGCGATCTGGCAAAGCCTACTTTTCAGGGCTACCGGGATATTGTTCCCCACGAGCCGCTGCCCTCCATTTCCGAAAAAACGGCCGGCAATGCCATTCAAGCCATTCAGGATACTTCAGACCTGATGGACTACAAAGAGCTTGAGCGAGCGGTTTCTCTGCTTCTCAAAGCTCATACCGTGCATTTTATCGGCCTCGGGGCTTCCGGCATTGTCGCCAAGGACGCCCAGCAAAAGTGGCTTCGCATTCATAAACAAGCAACCGCGTTTACAGACACTCATCTTGTGGCATCTTTAATCGCAAATGCAGATAAAGACGACATCGTATTCGCCATTTCGTTTTCAGGAGAGACACAGGAAATCATTGAACTGTTTGCCATGGCTAAGGAAAAAGGCATCACAACGATCAGCCTCACACAATTCAGTCAGACATCCGTCTCCGCACTGGCTGATGTCCCTTTGTATACAGCCCATTCCAATGAAGCCTTGATTCGAAGTGCAGCCACTTCCTCCCGCCTCGCCCAGCTTTTTATAATTGATGTTTTGTTTTTAGGCATGGCGGCTGAGCAGTATGAAACGACAACCGGTTATATCGATAAAACGAGAGCAGCCATACAATCTATGAGAATAAAATAAGGCATCTTGAAGGGGAGGGGTTTTAATGAGCAAAGAAAATAACTACCATCATCTCGCACAGAAAATCCTTGAGCTATGCGGAGGAAAATCCAATATTTCTTCATATACGCATTGCATGACACGCCTGCGCATTACGCCTTACGATGAAAGCAAAGCGGATGCTCAGGCTTTAAGAAAGCTTGACGGCGTATTGGGGGTCGTTGAAGCTGAAACCTTACAAATTATCCTCGGCACAGGAGTCGTCAATCATGTTACAGCTGCTTTCTCAAAGCTCGTGTCAGCAGAAGAAGGTGCCGATGTCAAAGAAGCAGCCGCCAAAAAGAAAGCCGATATCAATCGGAAAAATGCCACTCCTTTTAAACTTTTCTTACGTAAAATTGCCAGCATTTTTATCCCTCTTATTCCCGCTCTAGTCGCTTCCGGTTTAATTACTGGGATTACCAAAGCAATTATTCAAGCAGGCTGGCTCTCTGCAGACTCACAAATTGCGATTATCCTGACAGTCATCGGATCAGGGCTGTTCACTTATCTCGGCATTCTCGTCGGTATTAACGCTTCGAAAGAATTTGGCGGGACACCCGCACTTGGGGCTTTGGCCGGGATCTTGATTATCAATCCGGAGATCGCAAAAATCAGTTTATTTGGAGAAGAGCTTCTCCCGGGCAGGGGAGGTCTGATCGGCGTCCTTTTCGCAGCCATATTCATTGCTTACACCGAACAATTTATTCGCCGTTTTATCCCTCAATCACTCGATATCATTGTCACACCCACCGTTTCACTGTTAATCACCGGAATCGTAACGTATGTCGTATTTATGCCTTTAGGCGGATTCATTTCTGATGCCATTACATCCGGCCTTCTGTCCATCCTGGACATCGGCGGCATCGCTGCAGGCTTTATTCTGGGCGCAACCTTCCTTCCTCTCGTCGTAACCGGACTGCATCAAGGCTTGACGCCTGTGCACATGGAACTGATCAATTCAATTGGCAATGATCCTCTGCTCCCTATTTTGGCTATGGGAGGTGCAGGACAGGTAGGCGCGGCCTTTGCCGTTTTCGTGAAGACGAAAAAAACAACACTGAGGAAAGCAATCGCCGGCGGGCTTCCATCGGGACTGCTCGGCATTGGTGAACCGCTTATTTTCGGAGTCACGCTGCCGCTTGGCCGTCCGTTTTTAACAGCATGTTTAGGAGCTGGAATCGGCGGCGCCTTTCAAGCTTATTTTCAAGTAGCCACCATTGCGATTGGTGTCTCCGGACTGCCGCTTTCTTTTCTAGTCCTGCCTTCGCAAATCATCCTGTATATCGTTGGGCTCTTTATTTCCTACGCGGCCGGTTTTTTATTGACCTATGCATTCGGATATAAAGATGAAATGGCTTCTCAGTTCGATTAAATTGTTTCTGTTTTAGGGATAGTAAACGGGATAGAAGCACAGAAAGGGGCTAGCCTGTGAAAACAAAGACACTGTTCATATTCAGTGCCATTTTAACCCTATCGATATTTGCGCCAAATGAAACCTTCGCACAAACAGCAGACAACTTGATTGAGCCGAAAATCATAAATGCAGAAACTGCACAATTCTCGACGAAGAAGCTAAGGAAGGTAGATCAGATGATAGAACGGGATATTGCAGCAGGATTTCCAGGCGCCGTTCTTGTGGTGGTGAAGGATGGACGCATCATAAAAAAAGCAGCATACGGCTACAGTAAAAAGTACGAAGGATCAGAACTGCTGCGCCGTCCGGCCAAAATGAAAACCCGCACGATGTTTGACTTAGCCTCAAATACAAAAATGTACGCAACAAATTTTGCATTGCAGCGCTTAGTCAGCCAAGGAAAACTTGACGTCTATGAAAAAGTTTCTGCATATTTGCCGGGTTTCAAGGATCAGCCGGGTAACCTCATAAAAGGAAAAGACAAGATACGTGTCATTGATGTCCTCCAGCACCAATCAGGGCTCCCATCAAGCTTTTACTTTTACACGCCGGAAAAAGCCGGCAAGTACTATTCCCAAGAACGGGACAAAACGATTGAATATTTGACGAAAATTCCGCTCGATTATCAAACCGGGACAAAACACGTATACAGTGACATTGGATATATGCTACTTGGGTGTATTGTCGAAAAACTCACTGGCAAACCGCTTGATGTCTACACGGAGCAAGAGCTCTACAAACCGCTCAGGCTGAAGCATACCTTGTACAATCCGCTGCAAAAGGGCTTTAAACCGAAACAGTTCGCAGCTACTGAACGAATGGGCAATACACGTGACGGCGTTATTCAATTCCCTAACATCCGCACAAACACGCTGCAAGGAGAGGTGCATGACGAAAAAGCGTTTTACTCAATGGATGGCGTGTCTGGGCATGCCGGATTGTTCTCAAATGCAGATGATATGGCCATACTGCTGCAAGTCATGTTAAACAAAGGTTCATACCGAAACATTTCTTTATTTGATCAGAAAACAGCCGACCTGTTTACAGCACCTTCAGTAACAGACCCGACATTCGCTCTTGGCTGGAGGCGGAACGGAAGTAAAAGCATGGAATGGATGTTTGGCCCTCATGCCAGCAAAAATGCTTACGGGCATACCGGCTGGACAGGGACAGTTACAATTATTGATCCAGCATACAATTTAGGCATCGCATTGTTAACAAATAAAAAGCATACACCAGTTATTGATCCAGAAGAAAATCCAAACGTCTTTGAGGGTGATCAATTTGCAACAGGCAGTTATGGAAGTGTCATAACTGCGATTTATGAAGCGATGGAGTGAATGATTAGACGATAGGAGGAAGTTTCTATGAGACCTGTCTTTCCGCTTATCCTTTCAGCCGTTCTCTTTCTTTCATGCTTTTTCGGGGCCAGACAGACAGAAGCCTCTGCATCCAAACGTGCAATCGATGCCAATCAGATTGTCAATCGTATGTCGTTAGATGAAAAACTCGGCCAGATGCTGATGCCTGATTTTAGAAATTGGCAAAAGGAAGGCGAGTCCTCTCCGCAAGCCCTTACAGAAATGAATGATGAAGTCGCCAGCCTCGTCAAGAAATATCAATTCGGAGGCATCATCCTTTTTGCAGAAAATGTAAAAACAGCAAAACAAACTGTCCAACTGACAGACGATTACCAAAAGGCAAGTCCAAAAATCCCGCTCATGCTGAGTATTGATCAGGAAGGCGGCATTGTAACGAGGTTAGGGGAGGGCACTAATTTCCCAGGGAATATGGCGCTGGGCGCAGCCAGAAGCAGAATCAATGCGTATCAGACCGGCAGCATTATCGGGAAAGAGCTCTCTGCCTTAGGCATCAATACAGATTTCAGCCCTGTCGTGGACATTAACAATAATCCCGATAATCCTGTAATCGGCGTACGGTCATTCAGCTCCAATCGAGAACTGACATCACGTCTCGGTTTATACACGATGAAAGGGTTGCAGCGGCAGGATATCGCGTCTGCCCTCAAACATTTCCCGGGACATGGAGACACGGACGTTGACAGCCATTATGGACTGCCGCTCGTTTCCCATGGCCAAGAACGGCTTCGTGAGGTCGAACTTTATCCTTTTCAAAAAGCAATTGATGCTGGTGCTGATATGGTGATGACAGCCCATGTTCAATTCCCTGCCTTCGACGACACCACATACAAAAGCAAACTCGATGGATCGGACATTCTGGTTCCAGCTACACTTTCGCAAAAAGTGATGACAGGTCTTCTTCGTCAGGAAATGGGCTTTAATGGGGTCATCGTTACCGATGCGCTCAATATGAAGGCAATTGCAGATCATTTCGGACAGGAAGAGGCTGTGGTCATGGCCGTAAAAGCTGGTGTCGATATTGCATTAATGCCAGCCTCAGTCACTTCAATGAAAGAAGAACAGAAATTCGCACGTGTTATTCAAGCTTTGAAAGAAGCCGTGAAAAACGGGGATATTCCTGAACAACAAATCAACAAATCAGTTGAAAGAATCATTTCCCTGAAAATAAAACGCGGCATGTATCCAGCGCGAAACAGCGACAGTACAAAAGAAAAAATAGCCAAAGCCAAAAAAATCGTAGGAAGCAAGCGGCACCTGAAAGCAGAGAAAAAAATAGCTGAAAAAGCAGTAACTGTATTAAAAAATGAACAGCACACTTTGCCGTTCAATCCTAAGAAAGGCAGCCACATCTTAATTGTGGCACCTTACGAAGAACAAACTGCTTCAATCGAACAAACCATTCACGATCTCATCAAGCGAAAGAAAATCAAACCCGTATCCCTCAGCAAAATGAACTTTGCCAGCCAAGTATTTAAGACCGAGCATGAAAAACAAGTAAAAGAGGCTGATTATATCATTACCGGCTCCTATGTCGTCAAAAATGACCCTGTCGTCAACGACGGTGTCATCGACGACACAATATCAGATTCAAGCAAATGGGCCACCGTGTTTCCGAGAGCTGTCATGAAAGCCGCACTGCAGCACAACAAACCATTTGTCTTAATGAGCCTGCGCAACCCCTATGACGCAGCCAATTTCGAAGAAGCAAAAGCACTGATTGCAGTCTATGGCTTTAAAGGATACGCAAATGGCCGTTATCTTCAACCTAATATTCCGGCCGGAGTGATGGCGATATTCGGCCAGGCAAAACCTAAAGGCACACTTCCAGTTGACATTCCGTCAGTCACGAAACCAGGGAACACCCTTTACCCATTTGGCTACGGATTAAATATCAAAACGGGAAGACCGCTTTAATAAGGAGGGACACATGAGAAAAACAATATTCGCTTTTCTGACAGGGCTCATGATGTTCGGAACGATAACCGCTGCCTCTGCTTCACCCGATTCAAAGAATCAAACAGCTAAAAAACCTAAAGTCCAGACTGGGATAGACACGCTCTTGCCAGACTATAAAAAACAGCTCAAGGGAAAACGTATCGGACTGATCACCAATCCAACCGGAGTAAACGCATCTCTAAAAAGCAGTGTCGATATCCTTTACGAGAACCCGGATATCAAACTAACAGCTTTATTCGGCCCTGAACACGGCGTCCGCGGTGACGCCCAGGCTGGAGACGAAGTAGGCTCTTACATTGACGAAAAAACCGGGGTTCCCGTATACAGCCTCTACGGAAAAACGAAAAAACCGACTCCAGAAATGCTTAAAAATGTCGATATTCTAATGTTTGACATTCAGGATGTCGGGACCCGTTTCTACACGTACATTTATACAATGGCATACGCAATGGAAGCCGCTAAAGAAAACGGCATTCCATTTATGGTGCTGGACCGTCCGAATCCTCAAGGCGGGAATCATATTGAAGGACCAATCTTAGAACCTGAATACGCCTCATTTGTCGGATTGTATCCCATTCCATTGAAGCATGGGATGACGATAGGCGAATTGGCTTCACTGTTCAACAAAGAATTTAGTATTGATGCCGATCTTACAGTGGTAAAAATGAAACACTGGAAACGAAAAATGGATTTTGACGATACCCGATTGCCTTTCGTCCTCCCTTCGCCTAACATGCCGACGGTGGAAAGCACATTTGTTTATCCTGCAACCGGGCTGATTGAAGGAACAAATATATCCGAAGGGCGAGGGACAACAAAGCCATTCGAATTGATCGGAGCTCCCTTTATCAAAAGCACAGAACTTGAAGAAACATTAAACAGCCTCCATTTGCCGGGCGTTACATTTAGGGCAGCATCCTTCACACCGACGTTTTCTAAACATCAAGGAACGCTTTGCCACGGTGTGCAGCTCTATGTGACAGACAGAGATAAGTTTGAAGCCGTTAAAACGGGTCTTTCAGTCATTAAAACCATACACGATCTCTATCCTGAGGATTTTGAGTTCCTGTCAACAGGTTCATTCGATAAACTGGCAGGCAACGGCTGGATCAGGACAAAAATTGAAAATGGAACTTCGGTTGAGAACATCATAAACAGCTATGAAAAAACACTCCAACAATTCAGCAAAACAAGAAAAAAGTATCTCATTTATTAGAACATAAGCATCGTATGTTACACGTGTAACATATTCTTATTGAACGAAAGACCCTTACTTTTACACATAAGTAAGGGTTTTTTTCATGCTAAAAACCCACCCGCTTTATATAGGAAAACTTTCATTTATTTGGTACAATTTTTATTGAAAATGATTATCAATTGAAAGCTTCTGAAAAGGTGGTCTACTCGTGCAAAATGCAGTGATTTATCAACCGGTACAAATTGAATATCTAAAAAAGACAAGTGATCTCTTCTCAGAACAGCAATTAGCCGATTCATTCGTGCTGATTTTTCATTTAAAAGGAAACGGCTATATTTCGATCGGAACAAACACCAATCCTCTGCAAAAAAAGACACTTTATGTTTGTCCGCCTAACGATACCTTTGGCTTTACGCTAGCAGCCGATGGACATATAGATGCCTGTCTGATCAGGCTTCAAAGCTATATCAAGGAAACCGGACAAGATATTTTCACACCGTGCACAGAATCGGAATTAGCCAAACTGAAGCTTATGAATGTTTCACATATCGAAAATCTTGCAGTCCGGCTTCAAGAGCTTGCCGCACAATGGAATGAATCGTCTCAGCTTTCTCAGCTAAAATGTGTGATTGAAGTACAAAGCCTGATTTATGATCTTTTTACTGCCAGTTTATCTGATCAAACGGATACACATTCAGCAATCGAAAAAACAAAACACTATATCGAAACCCATGCCGATACAAAAATCACGCTTGCCCAGCTGTCGCAAATGGCAGGAATCAGTGCCAAACACTACAGTGAAAGCTTTAAAAAATGGACAGGACAGAGCGTAACAGAATTTATTACGAAAACACGAATCACAAAGGCAAAACGGCTCATGGCAAAATCAAACTGCAAATTGAAAGAAATCGCACACCAAACCGGTTATCAAGATGAATTTTATTTCAGCAGAATCTTCAAAAAATATACAGGCTGTTCACCTACAAGCTATATGAAAAAACGCCGAAAGAAAATCGCCGCATACGGAAGGGGCACAATGGGCCATCTCATCCCTCTTCACCACATACCTTTTGCGGCCGCTCTGCATCCGAAATGGACGTCTTACTACTATCAGCATTATTCGACAGATATACCCGTCCAGCTTAGTGCATACCGGTTTAATGAAAAGTGGGAAGAAAACCTGTACACGTTATCACAGGCAGAACCAGATGTGATTGTCAGCATGGATTCTATTTCTCCAGAAGAACAAGATCGCCTGAATCGCATCGCAGAAGTCATGTACCTTCCTTCAGAAGAAAGCTGGAGAACCCACTTTCTGCAAACTGCCTCATTTTTAAAGGAAGAGTCCGAAGCAGAAAAGTGGCTAGCGGATTATGACCAGCAGACAACAGCCGCCAAAAAAACACTTCAGCACGTTCAAGGGCTGCGTTTTCTCTTTTTGAGGCTGCATAAGCAAAACTTCTATCTGGCACATAACCGAAGTGTCCGCGAAGTTTTCTTTGGGGATTTAGGATTCAGCTCGGCAACAACGGCTGACACACCTTCAGAACAAGCGATTTCGTTAGAAAATATCGCAAATTACCAAGCTGACTGTATGATGCTTTTTCTTTTTAAAGAGCCGGAGACCATAGCTTACTACCAGCAATTACAGCAGACAGAAGCATGGCAAAACCTAAGCGCGGTACGGAATAACCGTGTTTATCTTCTATCCCTTGATCCGTGGAATGAATACTCAGCTTGCGGGCACGAACGCATCGTTCAGCAAACTGTTTCTTTATTATCCGGAGATTGTCCATGATAAATCAGGAATTTGTCCATGGTGTTATATCTGTTCATTCTCTATAATTCCAATTGATAATAGTTATCAATTGAACAGGAGGCTCTATAGATGAAAAAGATATCTCTTACCTTATTGATCTTGCTTCTCGCGCTGACAGCGGCAGCTTGCGGCAGTAAAAATGAATCAACTGCCAGCAAGGCAAGCGGCACAGCATCTGAGAAGAAGAAAATTGAATACCTTGATAAAACATATGAAGTAACTGTACCGACAGACAAAATCGCCATTACGGGAAGCGTTGAATCAATGGAAGACGCGAAATTGCTTGACGTTCATCCGCAAGGCGCAATTTCATTCTCCGGCAAATTCCCTGATATGTTCAAAGACATCACTGATAAAGCCAAACCAACCGGAGAAAAAATGGAGCCAAATATTGAAAAGATTCTTGAAATGAAGCCAGATGTTATCCTTGCTTCAACAAAGTTTCCGGAAAAAACGCTGCAAAAAATCAGCACAGCAGGCACGACGATCCCAGTTTCTCATATCTCTTCAAACTGGAAGGAAAACATGATGCTGCTTGCCCAGCTGACCGGAAAAGAGAAAAAAGCAAAGAAAATTATTGCAGACTATGAACAGGATCTAAAAGAAACAAAAACAAAAATCAACGATAAAGCGAAAGATTCAAAAGCGCTTGTCATTAGAATTAGACAAGGCAACATTTACATTTACCCTGAACAGGTGTATTTCAACTCCACACTATACGGTGATTTAGGCCTTAAGGCGCCTAACGAAGTAAAAGCTGCAAAAGCGCAAGAGCTGATTTCATTAGAAAAATTAAGTGAAATGAACCCGGACCATATTTTCGTCCAATTTTCTGATGATGAAAATGCAGACAAACCTGATGCCTTAAAAGATTTAGAGAAAAATCCAATCTGGAAAAGCCTTAAAGCAGTCAAAGAAGATCATGTGTATGTCAACTCAGTGGACCCTCTCGCACAAGGCGGCACAGCTTGGAGCAAAGTCCGTTTCCTGAAAGCGGCTGCTGAAAAATTGACACAAAACTAATTCAGAGTAGGTTTTTGTATGTATTCAAAACAGTGGACACGTATCATATTGATTACTTCTCCATTTGCTATAGCGCTGTCACTTTTACTTTCAATCCTTTATGGGGCAAAGCATCTTAGCACAGATATTGTTTTTACATCTCTTATTCATTTCGATCCGGGAAACACAGACCATCAAATTATATGGCACTCCCGGATTCCAAGGGCTGCCGGCGCTTTGCTCATAGGGGCAGCCCTTGCTGTTTCTGGAGCGCTTATGCAGGGCATCACGCGCAATTATTTAGCTTCGCCATCCATTATGGGTGTTTCAGATGGTTCAGCGTTTATCATTACGCTTTGCATGGTTCTGCTCCCGCAATCATCTTCGATTGAAATGATGATATACTCTTTTATCGGCTCAGCGTTAGGAGCTGTGTTAGTATTCGGCCTTGCCGCCATGATGCCAAACGGATTTACCCCCGTGCAGCTCGCCATCATCGGCACAGTCACAAGCATGCTGCTCAGCAGCTTATCAGCGGCCATGTCGATTTATTTTCAAATTTCTCAGGATCTCAGTTTCTGGTACAGTGCCAGACTTCATCAAATGAGTCCGGATTTCCTGAAGCTCGCCGCTCCGTTTTTCCTGATTGGCATTATAATGGCCATTTCTCTCAGCAAAAAGGTAACCGCTGTATCATTAGGGGACGACATTTCTAAAAGCCTGGGGCAAAAGAAAAAAACCATTAAAATCATGGCGATGCTTTCCGTCATCATTTTAACCGGCAGTGCCGTAGCGCTGGCCGGAAAAATTGCGTTTGTCGGATTGGTTGTTCCGCATATCACGAGATTTCTCGTCGGCTCTGATTACAGCAGGCTGATTCCGTGCTCCTGTATTTTGGGCGGAATCTTTTTAACCCTGTGTGATCTCGCAAGCAGATTTATCAACTATCCGTTTGAAACACCGATTGAGGTCGTAACATCCATTATCGGCGTACCTTTCTTCCTTTATTTAATTAAACGAAAAGGAGGGGAGCAAAATGGCTAAAAAATATGCATTGTTCATCGCTTTGATTCTTGTTGTCAGCTATTTCAGCTTAACGAGCGGATCATTTTCTGTTCGTCCTGCTGAGCTGCTCTCCACTCTTTTTCAAATCGACCCGAATCCGCAGTATGAAATTTTGTTGTTCGATTTAAGACTGCCGCGGGTTGTCATGGCTGCTATTATTGGACTCGGTCTTGGCATTGCAGGCGCTGTTATCCAGGCCATCACGAGAAACGGGCTTGCTGATCCTGGAATTCTCGGAATCAACGCAGGGGCAGGAGCCGGCATTGTAGCGTTTATGCTCTTATTCCAAGGCCAGAAGGAAGTGACATCCATAGCTGCAGCGATGGGAATGCCGCTCTTTGGATTGATAGGCGGGCTCATCGCGGCGATCCTGATTTACATATTTGCATGGCACAGAGGCAATTTAGATTCAGGAAGAATTATTCTGGTAGGGATTGCGATCAATTCAGGATTCAGCGCCCTGTCTTTGTTTTTATCTTTAAAAATGGACCCGCAAGACTATCAAATGGCCATGGTGTGGAAAAACGGAAGCATCTGGTCTGCCAACTGGACGTATATCACAGCCGTTCTCCCATGGATGCTGCTGTTTATACCGATTCTTATCGGCAAATCCCGCCTGCTCGACACCATTCGTTTTGATGAAGACACAGTCAGAAGCCTCGGCATTTCATCAAATAAAGAAAAAACCATCCTGCTCGTAGCCTGTGTAGCAATCATCAGCGCCTGTGTCTCCGTAGCGGGAAGCATGGCGTTTGTCGGCTTAATTGCTCCCCATATCTCACGGAGACTGGCTGGCGTCGAACATCGCTATATCCTGCCACTGAGCGGTTTAATCGGGATGCTTCTTGTGATAAGCGCAGACTTTGCCGGAAAACTGTTTTTTCAGCCCGCAGAAGTGCCCGCAGGCATCATTTTGGCGATCCTCGGAGTTCCTTATTTCTTATATCTGCTTTTCAAGCAAAAAAAGGGGGAGAATGCTTGAAAGGATCTCTTTCAGAACACAAAGCCGGCAACAGGAGGTTCACGCTGTACCTCCCTCCTTCCTACAGCACAGACAGCGGGGGATTTCCTGCTGTTTACGTGCAGGATGGCAGTTCTTTGTTCCAAAACCAAATCGAATTATTAGAAAGCGCATATCAACAGCAAAGGCTCCCTGAACTCGTGCTGATCGGTATCGAACCCGAAAACCGGCTAAATGAATACACACCTTGGCCGGCTGCATCACTCAGTGATCGGTTCACGGACTTCGGCGGAATGGGATATCACTATCTGTCTGATATAACGAACCAGTTCATTCCGCTAATCGAAGAAAACTGGAACGTCATCAGGAAACCGCACACAAGAGGAATGATCGGTGCCTCATTAGGCGGCCTCATCTCAATGTTCGCCTTATTAAAGTATCCGTCAATGTTCGGGAAAATAGGCTCTATCTCAGGTTCATACTGGTACAAGAACGCAGCGGAAACCATTCATATATCTTCTTTAAAGCCCGCCACTACACGTGTTTTCATGTCTGTCGGGAGTGAAGAAGGCCGTGAAAAACAATCCATTCAGCGACATATGCTGAAAAAAACAAAGCAAGTTCATCAAAGTCTAAAAGAAAAAGGCTTCACTGAAGACCAGTTGTATCTTTCAATTGAAAAAGGAGCGGTGCACCACCGCAAGTATTTCTGCAAACAGTTCATCAACGCGCTCGAATGGCTATACGGAAAAAACCGCTCAACCCTATGAGCGGTTTTTTTATGCTTTCTGCAACATTGGTTTTAATTCAAAACGATTCAGCATATAGCCAAACAAAGCAGCCAATATCTGCTGAAACAGCATGCCGATCACAACAGGAACGGCAACCTGAGACGGGAAGAACGTAACGGCAAGAACTGCGCCGGCACTAATATTCCTCATGCCTCCCGTAAATATAAGAGAGACTATTTCCTCTTGCCGCCTTTTCATCATTTTTCCGATCAGCCAAGCAGCGGCATAGCCTGTTAACGCGATAAAGAATACCGTTACAGCTATTCCTGCAAATCTCAAATCAATGGATTTGAAATAAGGAGCAATCGCTGAACTGTTAATCGCAATCACTGCCATCAAGCAAAGCTTTGAAAAAGGCGACAGCGCACTGCTCACAGACGCAGTTCTTTCTGGAGATGACATCTGATTAAACAGCATGCCCAGAAAAGAAGGAATCACGACCATTACAATCAGACCTTTCATCATTCCCCACACATCCATATGAACCTGAGCGCCGGCCAGCAATGAAAGACTCAGCGGTACGATTAGCGGTGACAGCACAGTATCAATTAAAATAATCGAAAGTGTCAAACCGACATTCCCTTTGTACATCGCTGCCCAAATCAAGCTTGTAATCCCCGTAGGAATCACAACAGCCAATGTTAAACCGGTAATCGTCAAAGGATCACCTTTAAATATAAGATGGCCGCTGCCCCAAGCAAAAAGCGGCATGAAAATATGAAGAACGAATAGTGCAAGAATCATAGGGAGAGGATGAGACAATGCATGTCTCAAAGATTGAAAGTTCGCGCTCAAACTGCCTGCAAACGTAATAAAAGCAAAGATCCAAGGCACAGCCCATTCATACCCATTTAAAAACTGAGACAGCAGCACGCCCAGCACCACACTAGTCGGCGTTAACAGCGGCATCACTCTCCCCAATACACGGTTCAGCTTCTGAAGCATCATATGCAAGTCCCCTATTTAAAATTTCTCTTCTCTCTATTATATCAATGCTGCTTAAGTGTATGTTATATAAAAAAGCCCAGATCTCATTCATCTGGGCTTCTCTATTTTATGCCATCTGTTTCATTAGAGATTTACTCGCTTTATTCAAACCTTTTAACTCAGCTTCAATGCCTTGTTCCTTAAACTTCGCAACAATCTTATCAAGTGCGGCCGCTCCAGAATCGTCCCATACGTGAGCTTCAGTTAAGTCAATCACAACCCGCTCAATATCCTCTTGATATATAAACGCATTCGTAAGATCAGTCACTGACGCAAAAAAGATTTGCCCCTTTACTTGATACGTTCTAAGCTTTTGTTCCTCTGCATGAGAAACGATTTTCAGCTTCGAGATTTTTGCCACAAAGAACACGGCACTTAAAAGAACACCGACAAATACACCCTTAGATAAGTCATCCGTCACAACAACCGTAACCACAGTCACAACCATGACAATCGAGTCCGTGAGCGGCGCTTTTTTGAGACCTTTTAAAGAAGACCAATCAAAAGTGCCGACAGACACCATAACCATTACAGCTACTAACGCCGCCATTGGGATTTTCACCACGACATGACTTAACACCGCAATTAAAAACATCAGAAAAGCACCGGCAACAAATGCTGACAAACGTCCGCGACCGCCCGCTTTTGTATTAATGACAGATTGTCCGATCATAGCGCAGCCTGCCATTCCGCCAAAGAGTCCAGTCACGATATTCGCAATTCCCTGTCCGCGGCTCTCTTTATTTTTATCACTGTCCGTATCCGTCATTTCATCAATAATCTGTGCTGTCAGCAAAGATTCAAGCAACCCGACAAACGCTAAAGCAATTGAATAAGGAAAAATAATTTGCAGTGTTTCAAAGGTAAACGGAACATCAGGGATTAAGAAATGAGGCAATAAACTAGAAATATTGCCCATATCACCAACCGTCCGCACATCCACATGGAAAGTGACCGCAATAATTGTCATCACAATAATCGCCACAAGCGGAGACGGAACAGCAGTCGTAAACCTTGGCAGCACATAAATAATAACCAACGACCCGGCAAGCATCGCATACATGCTCCAAGAAGCACCTTCAAACTGGGGAAGCTGCGCAGAGAAGATAAGGATCGCCAGCGCATTCACAAACCCGATCATCACAGAACGCGGGATGAATTTCATTAATCTTGCAATTTTACTGATACCTAAAATCACCTGAATAATGCCTGTCAAAATCGTAGCCGCAAATAAATACTGAAGCCCATGATCAGCAACCAGCGACACCATAACGACTGCCATTGAGCCTGTCGCAGCTGAAATCATGCCAGGTCTGCCGCCAAAAATAGAAATAATAATGGCTATACAAAATGACGCATAAAGACCGACCATCGGATCCACACCGGCTATAATAGAAAAGCCAATCGCTTCAGGTATTAACGCTAACGCAACTAAAATGCCAGCAAGAATGTCTTTTCGGATATTCCCGAACCATTGCTGTTTTAATGTAAAACTATTATTCAAATATAACGACTCCTTTTTAGTAAAAAATAAATCCGCACCATATCTATTGTATTGGGAGCTTTTTTTATTTTACGGGAGAAAATGAAAAGAAAAACGACCGGGGAAAACGGGGAAACGTTGAGTATATTGTATTGAGGCAAGGAGTTGTCATACAAAGAGTATCATAATAAATTTTTATCAATTACGCAAGAGAACGATGGGGAAAAAAATGGCACAAATATAGTCAGAGTCATTTTATCATATTCGGATGAAACCAAGAATCGTTTTAATGACAGTAATATCTTTTCTCTCATTTGGCAACCCGAGCCGGTTTCCGAAAAAATAACCTATCATCATTATCTCAGGCTGATAAATATGAGCGGCCTCATTTAACTCTGTATTTTGGCAATCAATAAAACAGCTTTTGCAGAGATTATTCTTAGTTTTTTCTTAGGACTTATTTATGGCCGGCATGTTCGCCATTATCTTAATTGTCACCAACCAATTTTATCATGGAAAAACAGAACAAACGACAGGCATGCTGCTCGCTGCCAATGGATTGGCGGCTCTATTCTGCCAATTGCAGTCGGATGGATTCTGGATGAGTCTCCCGTTCAAACTGCATTTTGATTATTTATGACTCTCATGTTGATCATGCTGGGGATTGTATTGGGATTGAAAGTATTAGAAAACTTAAAAAGCAGAATCTTGATAAAATGTACCGAAGATAAAAACAAAAAACCCAGCTCAATGAGCTGGGTTTAAGCTTGCTTGGCGGCGTCCTACTCTCACAGGGGGAAACCCCCGACTACCATCGGCGCTGAAGAGCTTAACTTCCGTGTTCGGTATGGGAACGGGTGTGACCTCTTCGCTATCGCCACCAAACAAATTGAGAGTGTTCTCTCAAAACTAGATAACAGGTGTGACATCATTCAAAATGTGGTTAAGTCCTCGATCGATTAGTATCTGTCAGCTCCATGTGTCGCCACACTTCCACCTCAGACCTATCAACCTGATCATCTTTCAGGGATCTTACTTCCTTGCGGAATGGGAAATCTCATCTTGAGGGGGGCTTCATGCTTAGATGCTTTCAGCACTTATCCCGTCCGCACATAGCTACCCAGCGATGCCCTTGGCAGAACAACTGGTACACCAGCGGTGCGTCCATCCCGGTCCTCTCGTACTAAGGACAGCTCCTCTCAAATTTCCTGCGCCCGCGACGGATAGGGACCGAACTGTCTCACGACGTTCTGAACC
>NZ_CP150157.1:225000-227500 GCF_037963535.1 Bacillus sp. PS217 | reverse complement strand
TCTCCGGATCAAAGCTTGCTTACAGCTCCCCGAAGCATATCGGTGTTCGTCCCGTCCTTCATCGGCTCCTAGTGCCAAGGCATCCACCGTGCGCCCTTTCTAACTTAACCGTTAAAAAGAATCACTATGTGATATCTTGTGTTACTAATTGAATGTGATGTCTACTGTTATCTAGTTTTCAAAGAACACATTTCGAAGGAATGATCCTTCAAAACTAAACAAGACAGGGAACGTTCTGTTTATAAGACCCAAGGTCTTATATTCCGTATAATATCCTTAGAAAGGAGGTGATCCAGCCGCACCTTCCGATACGGCTACCTTGTTACGACTTCACCCCAATCATCTGTCCCACCTTCGGCGGCTGGCTCCTAAAAGGTTACCTCACCGACTTCGGGTGTTACAAACTCTCGTGGTGTGACGGGCGGTGTGTACAAGGCCCGGGAACGTATTCACCGCGGCATGCTGATCCGCGATTACTAGCGATTCCAGCTTCACGCAGTCGAGTTGCAGACTGCGATCCGAACTGAGAACAGATTTGTGGGATTGGCTTAACCTCGCGGTTTCGCTGCCCTTTGTTCTGTCCATTGTAGCACGTGTGTAGCCCAGGTCATAAGGGGCATGATGATTTGACGTCATCCCCACCTTCCTCCGGTTTGTCACCGGCAGTCACCTTAGAGTGCCCAACTGAATGCTGGCAACTAAGATCAAGGGTTGCGCTCGTTGCGGGACTTAACCCAACATCTCACGACACGAGCTGACGACAACCATGCACCACCTGTCACTCTGCCCCCGAAGGGGACGTCCTATCTCTAGGATTGTCAGAGGATGTCAAGACCTGGTAAGGTTCTTCGCGTTGCTTCGAATTAAACCACATGCTCCACCGCTTGTGCGGGCCCCCGTCAATTCCTTTGAGTTTCAGTCTTGCGACCGTACTCCCCAGGCGGAGTGCTTAATGCGTTAGCTGCAGCACTAAGGGGCGGAAACCCCCTAACACTTAGCACTCATCGTTTACGGCGTGGACTACCAGGGTATCTAATCCTGTTCGCTCCCCACGCTTTCGCTCCTCAGCGTCAGTTACAGACCAGAGAGTCGCCTTCGCCACTGGTGTTCCTCCACATCTCTACGCATTTCACCGCTACACGTGGAATTCCACTCTCCTCTTCTGCACTCAAGTTCCCCAGTTTCCAATGACCCTCCCCGGTTGAGCCGGGGGCTTTCACATCAGACTTAAGAAACCGCCTGCGAGCCCTTTACGCCCAATAATTCCGGACAACGCTTGCCACCTACGTATTACCGCGGCTGCTGGCACGTAGTTAGCCGTGGCTTTCTGGTTAGGTACCGTCAAGGTACCGCCCTATTCGAACGGTACTTGTTCTTCCCTAACAACAGAGCTTTACGATCCGAAAACCTTCATCACTCACGCGGCGTTGCTCCGTCAGACTTTCGTCCATTGCGGAAGATTCCCTACTGCTGCCTCCCGTAGGAGTCTGGGCCGTGTCTCAGTCCCAGTGTGGCCGATCACCCTCTCAGGTCGGCTACGCATCGTTGCCTTGGTGAGCCGTTACCTCACCAACTAGCTAATGCGCCGCGGGTCCATCTGTAAGTGGTAGCCGAAGCCACCTTTTATGTTTGAACCATGCGGTTCAAACAACCATCCGGTATTAGCCCCGGTTTCCCGGAGTTATCCCAGTCTTACAGGCAGGTTACCCACGTGTTACTCACCCGTCCGCCGCTAACATCAGGGAGCAAGCTCCCATCTGTCCGCTCGACTTGCATGTATTAGGCACGCCGCCAGCGTTCGTCCTGAGCCAGGATCAAACTCTCCGATAAAGTAGTTTGACTGACTACGCACATCGCTGTGCGATTTTTTAAAAACTGAATTAACAGGTACGTTTTGTCTTGTTTAGTTTTCAAAGATCATTTTGCTTGCTTTGTTAAAGCAACTTTATTAGTATACAATGTCACTTCTTCAAAGTCAACAACTTTTTTTAAAAAAATTACACTAACGTGCAATTGCTTGGCGGCGTCCTACTCTCACAGGGGGAAACCCCCGACTACCATCGGCGCTGAAGAGCTTAACTTCCGTGTTCGGTATGGGAACGGGTGTGACCTCTTCGCTATCGCCACCAAACAAATTGAGAGTGTTCTCTCAAAACTAGATAACAGGTGTGACATCATTCAAAATGTGGTTAAGTCCTCGATCGATTAGTATCTGTCAGCTCCATGTGTCGCCACACTTCCACCTCAGACCTATCAACCTGATCATCTTTCAGGGATCTTACTTCCTTGCGGAATGGGAAATCTCATCTTGAGGGGGGCTTCATGCTTAGATGCTTTCAGCACTTATCCCGTCCGCACATAGCTACCCAGCGATGCCCTTGGCAGAACAACTGGTACACCAGCGGTGCGTCCATCCCGGTCCTCTCGTACTAAGGACAGCTCCTCTCAAATTTCCTGCGCCCGCGACGGATAGGGACCGAACTGTCTCACGACGTTCTGA
>NZ_CP150157.1:165000-222500 GCF_037963535.1 Bacillus sp. PS217 | reverse complement strand
AAATCTCCGGATCAAAGCTTGCTTACAGCTCCCCGAAGCATATCGGTGTTCGTCCCGTCCTTCATCGGCTCCTAGTGCCAAGGCATCCACCGTGCGCCCTTTCTAACTTAACCGTTAAAAAGAATCACTATGTGATATCTTGTGTTACTAATTGAATGTGATGTCTACTGTTATCTAGTTTTCAAAGAACACATTTCGAAGGAATGATCCTTCAAAACTAAACAAGACAGGGAACGTTCTGTTTATAAGACCCAAGGTCTTATATTCCGTATAATATCCTTAGAAAGGAGGTGATCCAGCCGCACCTTCCGATACGGCTACCTTGTTACGACTTCACCCCAATCATCTGTCCCACCTTCGGCGGCTGGCTCCTAAAAGGTTACCTCACCGACTTCGGGTGTTACAAACTCTCGTGGTGTGACGGGCGGTGTGTACAAGGCCCGGGAACGTATTCACCGCGGCATGCTGATCCGCGATTACTAGCGATTCCAGCTTCACGCAGTCGAGTTGCAGACTGCGATCCGAACTGAGAACAGATTTGTGGGATTGGCTTAACCTCGCGGTTTCGCTGCCCTTTGTTCTGTCCATTGTAGCACGTGTGTAGCCCAGGTCATAAGGGGCATGATGATTTGACGTCATCCCCACCTTCCTCCGGTTTGTCACCGGCAGTCACCTTAGAGTGCCCAACTGAATGCTGGCAACTAAGATCAAGGGTTGCGCTCGTTGCGGGACTTAACCCAACATCTCACGACACGAGCTGACGACAACCATGCACCACCTGTCACTCTGCCCCCGAAGGGGACGTCCTATCTCTAGGATTGTCAGAGGATGTCAAGACCTGGTAAGGTTCTTCGCGTTGCTTCGAATTAAACCACATGCTCCACCGCTTGTGCGGGCCCCCGTCAATTCCTTTGAGTTTCAGTCTTGCGACCGTACTCCCCAGGCGGAGTGCTTAATGCGTTAGCTGCAGCACTAAGGGGCGGAAACCCCCTAACACTTAGCACTCATCGTTTACGGCGTGGACTACCAGGGTATCTAATCCTGTTCGCTCCCCACGCTTTCGCTCCTCAGCGTCAGTTACAGACCAGAGAGTCGCCTTCGCCACTGGTGTTCCTCCACATCTCTACGCATTTCACCGCTACACGTGGAATTCCACTCTCCTCTTCTGCACTCAAGTTCCCCAGTTTCCAATGACCCTCCCCGGTTGAGCCGGGGGCTTTCACATCAGACTTAAGAAACCGCCTGCGAGCCCTTTACGCCCAATAATTCCGGACAACGCTTGCCACCTACGTATTACCGCGGCTGCTGGCACGTAGTTAGCCGTGGCTTTCTGGTTAGGTACCGTCAAGGTACCGCCCTATTCGAACGGTACTTGTTCTTCCCTAACAACAGAGCTTTACGATCCGAAAACCTTCATCACTCACGCGGCGTTGCTCCGTCAGACTTTCGTCCATTGCGGAAGATTCCCTACTGCTGCCTCCCGTAGGAGTCTGGGCCGTGTCTCAGTCCCAGTGTGGCCGATCACCCTCTCAGGTCGGCTACGCATCGTTGCCTTGGTGAGCCGTTACCTCACCAACTAGCTAATGCGCCGCGGGTCCATCTGTAAGTGGTAGCCGAAGCCACCTTTTATGTTTGAACCATGCGGTTCAAACAACCATCCGGTATTAGCCCCGGTTTCCCGGAGTTATCCCAGTCTTACAGGCAGGTTACCCACGTGTTACTCACCCGTCCGCCGCTAACATCAGGGAGCAAGCTCCCATCTGTCCGCTCGACTTGCATGTATTAGGCACGCCGCCAGCGTTCGTCCTGAGCCAGGATCAAACTCTCCGATAAAGTAGTTTGACTGACTACGCACATCGCTGTGCGATTTTTTAAAAACTGAATTAACAGGTACGTTTTGTCTTGTTTAGTTTTCAAAGATCATTTTGCTTGCTTTGTTAAAGCAACTTTATTAGTATACAATGTCACTTCTTCAAAGTCAACAACTTTTTTAAAAACTTTTGGTGGAGCCTAGCGGGATCGAACCGCTGACCTCCTGCGTGCAAAGCAGGCGCTCTCCCAGCTGAGCTAAGGCCCCATAAAAAATGGTCGGGAAGACAGGATTCGAACCTGCGACCCCATGGTCCCAAACCATGTGCTCTACCAAGCTGAGCTACTTCCCGATTTCCTATCTATTCTATTAAAAGATATGGCGCGCCCGAGAGGAGTCGAACCCCTAACCTTTTGATCCGTAGTCAAACGCTCTATCCAATTGAGCTACGGGCGCAATTCAATTTACAATATCCCGTTGGGATAAATGGAGCGGAAGACGGGATTCGAACCCGCGACCCCCACCTTGGCAAGGTGGTGTTCTACCACTGAACTACTTCCGCATATCGCAATAAAAAAAGCTTTCTCCTTATGAGAAACCTTGGTAATAATACATTTAATAAAGCTTCCAAGCGGGCTCGAACCGCTGACCTCTTCCTTACCATGGAAGAGCATCTTGAAAGTTTAAATCCGGTTTCTTAGGACAAAGGTAATTATAGCAGGGTTTTGATAAATGTCAATACGGTTTAGACAAATTTAGAAAGGTGGCGAATAATCGTGTTTGCCACCTTTCTGCCACCCTGGGTGGCGGACACCTGAAATTAACCCCGAACAAATAATTCATTAAATGAGTTCAAAATAAAAAACCATCTATTATAAGATGGTTTTCATTTAACAACTTTCAAGGTTCTTGGTAATCCTTCTTCCCACGTTACATATTCTTTTCTTCTTAATGCATCCAAAAGGCCTTTTACTGAGCTTGTTGATTTCAAACTTAATTCTTTCATTAGCTCTCTATATGATGGAGGAAACCCCTTATCCTTTATATGTTTTTCAATTGCCTTCAACGCTTCTAATTGTCTCTCTGTGATTTTACGCATAATTCCTGACCCCTCTTTTAGTTGCTGCAGGAGAAACAGCAAGGATATTTTCGATAGTAAACGTCTTTGTTTGTCGGCTGGTGAAACAATAAGCTCGAATGTAACTCTGATTAATTTGCCGTACAATTATTGATCTCTTTGAAATAAAACCGTCATTTCTCATATAAATCATCTCTAGGACTGTTTTCTCTGTTAAAGAACGTTTTAAAATCGATTCCATGCTTTCCTCCTCCTTCTTTACCATTATTTTATACGAACATTAGTTCTATTTCAAGTTGAAAAACGAATGTTTGTTCTGGTATTATTTACTCAAGGAGTGATGAACATGTCTGAAGGAATTTATGATAAACGCTGGGAACAAAAATTTATTCTGCCCGAACACAGAGAAGCTTTATTACATAGAAAGATTGAAACTAAAAAAATTGAAAAGCCTGTTCTTGATGAATACCAACTCGAAGAAATGGCGCGGATTATTTCTGAAGCAATGGAGAACAATACGGCTATAACCATTAGTTTTTATAGAAATGGCTTTATTGAGGACATAATCGGGCATGTTCATTACATAAATGAAATCAAACAACAGTTACATGTGAAGGATTTAAAGGGGGATACAAACTTTATAGCGTTTGACTCTCTAACAGCTGTAAAAACAGAATAACCCTCTCTTATATGAGAGGGTCTAATATCGGTCAAGTCTGTAATCTAATTCCTGCCATCTGCATTTCAGCATTAGTCGTATGAGCCTCAATATGCTGGTTGGATTGCTCAGGAGCTGCATTAAACGCAAATAAACCAGTGGTAACAATAACAGCAGAGAGAAATACACAAACACCTTTTTTAATACTCATATAAACAGTCACCTCGCTGAATTTGAAGCTGCGCTTCAACCATTTTATCATAGAAAAAACTGGATTCTTCAAATTCTCCGCCTTCTCTATAATATTCTGCAGTTAGCAGCGTTATGTGTTCCGTAAATGAAAACATGTGACTTTCATTAAGATGATTCAATATATTGAGGATACCCTGTTTATCAACAGACTCAATATATAGGGCATTCAGAAACTGATTCATCGATAGGAAAAGTTCATCATTGAATTTTTGTGCTGTTTCGATCCCTTGCTGTAAAACCTTCTGTCCTTCATTAAACTTTTCCTGCTTGAATAAAACTGTGGCCAACGAATGGAGCGTATGAGGAAGTGTCCTTAAATTTGCTCTTTCTGCAACCTCAGCTGCTTCTTTCAAATATCCTTCAGCTTTACTTGGTTGTCCCATGTAATGATAACATTCACCTAAATTATACAAAGCAGAACTTATTAGTCTGTCGTGCCCTAATTCCTTAGAAAGCTTCAGGGCTTCTTCAAGATGTTTTAACCCTTTTTCATAATGTTTAAAATCGAGATAGTTACCTACGATTACAAACAAGCTTTGAATTTTCCTTACAGTATACAGCGGATTCTGATCATAAATCTCTAATGCCTTTAAAATGTGATGCATGGAAACGTGAGTTTGTTTCATGTTGTAATAAGCTTCTGCCACCTTAAAATGAAATTCAGCTTGTTCGATTTCATCAGTAACAGCATAAAGTTCTTTTTCAGCTTTACGGTAATAGTTAATAGCTTCCACGAATTCTTGCTGATCAAATTCATACATACCGCGGAAAAATAGTGAGTAATATTTCAGGAGACCGGTTAATTTCTTTTGGGGAGCTTCAATTTTTTCAAGTAATTCTGAGATGGTTGGACGTGCTGTTCTATACTTTTTTTCCGGCTCTAAGTAGTCGAGCATAAGTTGGTGTCGAAAGCTCATTAGTGAGTAATAAATTAGTAAATACTCATCCTCTTCCATTTGTTTAATTTCTCTTTCAACTTCTGCTTTTAAAATTTCAGCATCCGGAACACTAAACTGACGTATCATCTTATACCATTCGGTAATCTTAACCCCTACATGTGAGGAAGGTAAAACCGGATTCACAGGATCCCTCCTTTTTGTTTCTTTTTATGTAATATTCTAACATTTCCAAAAAGAGTTTGAACCGCAAAAAAACCGCAAACTTTTTCTTCGGTTAGTTTTGTGGTGGATTCATTTTCCAGATAAAAGGTTTTTTTGTATTTCTCACTCTCTTTATATGGTAAAATTTTGTTGATTATTGTACCGCAAAGCTTAACAAGAAAGGATATGATCATGAAAGTTTTTGAAGCCAAATCACTACTTTCAGAAGCAGATAGACGCGCAAAAGAATACAAGGAATTAAGAGGCCAGATGATCAATCTCAAGAAGGCATTTAAAGCCGTAGCTGATTTAGATGACAGTGAGTTTTCCGGCAAGGGCGCCGACAACATTAAAGCATTTTATCAAGATCACGCAGGTGTAGCTGACAATTGGATTGACTTACTTGATATGAAAATTGCTTTTTTGACAAGCATTTCAGGCACATTAGAGGACGCCAGCTTATCTGACGCATACATAGAAGAATCCTTCTTAGAACACGAACTAGCTAACGCTTACACAAAATCAAAAGCCATTATGTCTGAACAAAAGAAAGCGATGAAAGATATCTTACATGATATCGACGATATTCTTCCGCTTGATTTGTTCTCGACAGAAACCTTTAAAGACGAACTCGCCGATGCGGAGAACCAACGCAAAAAAACAGTCAATAAAGTAGGCAGCGTTGACGAAGCACTTGTTTCTGAATATGCTCAGTCAGAGCCAAACGAGCAATTCATCAAGAAGGACTTTCAGAAGCTTGAGGAATCCACTGGCAAGGGTAAGAATGCTACACCCATCCACTACAACGCTAAAGCGTATAGAGAAAGTGACATACATAAGAAAAAAAGCGATATTGAGAAACAAACTGAAGCTTATTTGAAAATCAAGAAAGATGAAGCGAAAGAACGAGAAATAAAAGATTTAAAGAAGAAGCTAGCTGACGGAGTAACGGATCCGGATGAATACTTAGAAATCGCCAAGAAGGTCGGATATGAGAACCTTACCCCTGAGCAGCTTGAATTTGTTTCATTTCTTGAACAGCGTAAAGCATTTATGGATAACGGAAAAGAAGTGTTGCGAATCATAGGTGATGGCACTAAAGGTGCGATTGTTGGTGTATACGATCTTGCCAAGGATACCGGTGAAGGAGCTATTCAATTCGGATGGAATATCGGTTGGACAATTGACAACTTAAACAAAGATCCTCAAAAAGTGCTGGATACAGTTCTGGAATACGACTATCAAGCTGCCTTTCAAAGCATGGTTGACACATTGAAGGATAATTGGGATAAAAAAATGATTCACGGAGATGCATACACACGGCTGCACTATGTTACTTACTTGGGCGGAAGTCTTATGTTATTGAAAGGTGGAAAGTCCTCTGTCTCAACAGGCTCGAAAGATCTTGCTAAAGTCGGGAAAGCAGCTAGTGAAAAGATTAAAAATGGTAATCCATCTGCCAAATCTTATGTTAATGAATACACTCCTGCATTAGAAGGGATTCTACAAGACGCCGGAAATACTATTAATGTTAAAAATACGCCACTATTAAAGAGATTAGTTCAATCAAAGGATGATTTGTTTACTAAAGCCGCACCATATACTTACAGAGATGAATACGGAAACCTCAAAACAGTTAACTTGAAAATGGGTCATCTTAAAAACGAAAAACATCCTAAAACTGGTGTTCCATATGATAAAGACGGTTTCCCAATTTTCAAACCAAAATTTGATACGAAGATTGATTCTAATCTTTATAAGGAAAGCGATTATTTACAATTTAAAAATGCAACCTTAAAATTAAAAGAAGAAATCGAAACGGATCCTTTACTTAGAAATCAATTCAATGACCTTCAAATCGAGATGATAAAAGCAGGCGAAACACCGGACGGTTATACTTGGCATCATCACCAAGATCCAGGGAGGATGCAATTAGTTGACCAAAAGGTGCATCGGAAAACAGGCCATACAGGAGGCCGACACCTTTGGGGTGGAGGAAGTAAGAACAGATAGGAGTTGGACAATATGACAGAGTGGAGATTTGCAGAAAAACCTATTGGGGAAACAACTGTTAAAAAAATCGAAAAGGCATTAGATATTAAGTTCCCTAGCGACTACGTTACAACTATATTAAACAACAATGGGGCGCGCCCAAGTAAAAAGATATTTGACTTTAAAAATACAAAAGGTGCTGTTTTTAATCGATTACATGGTCTAACTGAGGATAGTTCAAGTTTTATTTTAGAGGTCTTAGAAGATTACCAGGATGGAAGAATGCTTCCTGGGATAGTTCCTTTCGCCTGTGACCCTTTCGGTAACGAAATCTGCTTCGATTATCGTCTTAATAAAGAGAATCCGTCCGTAGTTTTCTGGGATCACGAGATTGCATATGAAGATCCTGATAAAGCTTTGAGTCATATATGTGATTCATTTACCGAGTTGGTTAATAAACTATACGAGGAATAAACGGATAAATCCCTTCTCATAACGAGAAGGGATTCTTTTATTTTAGTAGGGACTCAAGCTTCGCTTTTGTCTTAGGTCCATAAACGCCATCAGCAGTCAGACCATTTACTGACTGGAACCGTTTGACTGCATTTGCTGTTTTCGGCCCATATACGCCATCGATGCCGTTATTTTTCGCTCCTTTATCCGGGTAGAAATAAAGAGCAGCCAGAGCATTTTGAACTTGTCTGACATTCGTTCCTTTCGTCATCGGACTTGTCACTTTAATAATTCCGGAAGGAAGCGGGTATGATGTCTTTTTGCCGCTTGTTTTAGTGCTGCTGGATGAACTTGATCCTTTCAGTTTCAACTTTTGGCCAACTGTAATTTTATTCGGATCTTTAATGTTATTCCAGCTCTGAAGACTTGCCACACTCACCCCGTGCTCTTTTGCAATTGCAGAAAGAGTATCGCCTTTTTTCACTGTATACGTTGTTCCGGATCCTGAAGAACTACCTGAAGTCGTTGAGCTTTTTCCGCCGATTTTGCTTAATTCATCAGCAATAGCAGCTTTGACTTCATCCCATCTACCTTCATCTAAAATACGGTGCGGACAATACTTGCCGTTCCAGTCTTGATGCTTTCGCACACGATCAACACCCCAGCCGCGCTCTTTAAGCAGCTTCGCTACAAATTTGATAGCCAGCTTTTCAGCGGCGTAGTATTTAGGTCCTCCTGACTTGCTGTAGCAGATCTCTACTCCGATAGACTTGCGGTTTCCTGGACCATCTTTCCCGTCTCCTGTGTGCCATGCATTACGATTCAACGGAAGCCCTTGAATAACCTGTATATCATCCACCGCAAAGTGATAGCTTGTTGAGCTTGTGTTGTTCTTCATATAAGAAATTTCATTCTTCGCTGAAGCGTCGTTTGCTGTATTGTGAATAGTGATATATTCCGGAACCATAGGATTCGGACATTTCAAACTGTATTTTTCTTGGGAAACTAAATTTTTCACCACTTTTATGGCCATAGTATTTCCTCTCCTATCATAAGATTAAAAAAGGGCTGCCAGCCGGCAACCTCATTTAGTTAGATTGTTTTGTTTTAAAATTGCTTTCTGCTTGTGCCCTTTGGTTGTCACATAGTTATTTTTGAACCAAGCAGCCAGTGTCGTGCCGATAGTAAAGATGACAGACCCTGCTGTGTAAAGAGCATCCGCAAGCTGATTCACTTGGTCCTCAGTAATATCTAAAGGTGACTTTCCAAACATCAGCATAGTCTGGTTGATCAGTGCAATTGAAAGAAGCACCGTCCGAATGACCGTGCCTTTGTCGTAGTTTTTCATATTGTGTGTTCCTCCTTATTTTTGCAAAACAGTATAGAAAATAGCGATTGCACCGCCAATAACTCCGGTACAAACAGCTGTAATGATAGCGCCTGTGATGGAACGTTTGATCCATGTTGTATTTTCTTCTATTTTGTTTAGTTTTTCATTCAGCGTCATGATCTGCTGATCTTGCCTATCCGAGACACGCTCAAGGGCATTGACACGCTGTTCTATCGCTTTATTCTCACTTTTAATCTCTGATATTTCTCTTTGTAGTGCGAGCAAATCCGGTACCTCCGTCGGTTGTGACATCAGTACACCCCCCTTTTATTTCATCTTCTTCACCTCCTCCGAGGCAAAATAAAAGGACAACCGGATTTTATGAGACGGCCGTCCCTCTTACTGAAAAGTTTCCATTTGTTAACGCTGTGAGCTCCATCATGATTTCTTTAAAACCGGTAATGTCAAAAGACCAGGCTTCCGATTTCCCTTTTGTGCTAGTGGCAAACGTTCCGTCATCCACTTTCTGCCCTCTCAGGGCCCTTTTTGTTCCTGATAGGGATTTACCCCAGAATTTCAATTCGCTTGTCTCAGCTGTCCCATAAACCTCAATAAGCAACGTTTTAAATGATCCAACAGTGAACGGAGTACCTTCCCCAATCGTTTCTGTTTTATCGTGAAAAATAACATCTATCGTTTTTGCTTGAGTGTCTAATGAGCCGAGATTCAAGCCTTCAGTCTGAACTTTTAAGCGGCCATCATCGGTTAAGCCACTCTTATCTATTTGCATAGTGAGCGGAGCAGCTGTCGTAATTGGAACAGCTTGTTTAATATTTATATCTTCTTCCCCAGCACCCAGCGACTGATAAAGTAAGAATTCAGATTGCTGCAGGTTACCATTTGCATATCTGAAACGGAAATATCGTTGTGTTAAGTGGATCCATTCAGTCTCACCAAGTGTCCCTGACTTAACTACTAAGGAAGATACTGTGGTCCACGTATTCATATCATTACTTTCTTCGATGAATAAGGTTCCTTCGCGATCAGAATAAGCGTGCCCTTTCACTTTTGAAATTAGTACCTGCCCTAATCGATCCTGGCCATACTGTGTATATACTTCAGTTGCTTTTAAGACTGCGTTTGTCAGCAGATCTGCATTACCCGAAATGGTGGCCATCGGGACCACAAAATCTCTGTTTCCTTCTCTGTATGGCTTGGCTGCCCCCGGCTTACCGGCTGCATCTGTTGGAAATTGAAAACTGTACTGCGTCATTTTAAAATTCCTCCTTGCTTGTGTTAGTCTTTAGAGGTCTATCATGGGTGTTACATCGTGCCCACCCCCTTTCAGGCAAAATAAAAAAGCCCTACATGGCTTCTCCTGTGATTTCTTTATACTGTTCTGCAGTGATTAGATTTTTCTCTATTCCTTTTTGTAAATCCTCAGGCGAGCAATCTTTATAGTGGATTGCCTGCTTTACCATTTCAGGGGTAGCCCAGTTATAATACAAAGCCAATACCCAATAATTCATACGTTATCCTCTCCTTGTAAGGAAAGCAGCTGTAGCTTTATTTCAGACAGCGCATTTCCTAATGTCTGGTTTAATTCTTCAAGTTGTTTGCGGGCCAGCTTCTCTTGCGACAATTCTTGTGCAAGCAACTCGACCTGATCAGGAGGCTCATAAGGTGGATTGCTTTTCGATTCTTCCCACCAAGCTTGCAATTCTTCTTGTGTTGGTATCGGTGCCCTGATGTTCCATTCCGCTATATAAGATGGAGATCCATCTCCATTATTCTGAACAATAAAATCCTTCGTAGGATCGGCTGTCGGATATTTGTAAAGGATAGCTTCGCCTATATTCATTGTTACCTCCTAAAATCTTGGATAATTGCGACCTCCAAGTTCTTGAATATCAAAAAAGTTGAAAACACCGTTTTTGTCATCTACCGCTCTTTTTAGCGTTTCATCTCCACCGTAGTTACAATAACACCAGATCTCAACATAATCTCCTTTATTCATTGGTACAGTGGCATTCCCATTAAGGCCAAGATTCATTCCGTTATCCTTTTCAGAAAAATCTCCCCTCATATGGTGAAGGGTCTTATACTCCTGGCCATTTAAGTACACTTTCAAATGAAAGTTTATATATGAGGTGTAGTTTATTGTATATATTCCTGCTCCAATCAAATACATTCCGTCATTTGGCGCAATAAATCGATTATTTTTTGTATCAAAGGCATTATGACTGTCCTTGATTTTTCTATTAAAAGCAATTTTAGTGTGGTCAATCTTTTTCAAATATTGAATTCCTGTAGTTCCTATGTTTGCATGCGCAAATCCTGAAATTTTATCCCACGGAGTCCAGCCGGAACCGCTCCACCAATGCCTAACCCATACACCAGTGCTATCAAGATAAGTCCCTGACTCATTACCTGTGCCGTAAAAGTATTGTGTGAAGCGGGAATTATTATATTTCTCGTTTTTTACAATTCCATATCGCAAAGGATATCCAGTCGTATTTCCTTGGCCAATATCCATAAGAGTAAGCCCAAGCGGATATGATTCTCCACTAGTTCTCGCGTCTTGAATTGCATTTGTTCCCGTGAGGAGGGTGAGCTTCTGATTTGTAAAGTTGTTTTGAACAAATGCTTTTGCATCTGAAAGAGCCTTGTCAGCTTTCTCTTGTGATGCAGTTTCTGTTTCGAGTTTCTTCCACCCCTGCCATCCGACAGTATTACCGTCCCAATAATTCGTAAAGACATTATTTCTGTAGTCCATGGCATAAACCCAGCCATAGCTGCCTTTTCCATCAGATGATTGGCTTGTCATTTGATAAAACCCTCTCGTAGAGGCGGTAGAAGGAGAATTTACCGCTTTTCCATTTGCATAAAAGGTCCCCATACTTCTACCTCTATCTATAATTGCCTGAAGCATATCTTCGCCTTCATTCACTGCAAAAGATACACCCCCAACATCATTTGTAATTTTAGATAGTTGAGCACCATTCCATTTATCCTTATCACTTTTAGTAACATGGATATCTTTATCATCAGTGTGAACAGCCAATCTTTTTATTGATCTTTCTTCTGTTTCGTACTTTATCCAATCTGACCAAGTTCCATTAACTAATGACTTTCTCCAAAAGCCGCCATCTGTGGCCATGGCCATTGCTTCTCCGCTCGTCGAAGAGGAGCACAAGTAAATACCGCGAACCGCTTGGGGCGGTGCATTAATAGCATCACTCGACATGTAAAAAGTAAAAGTCTTTTTCTGCCCTATCGCAACACTATGAAAGTCATAGCCTTGACCGATGTTAATAAGAATGGATCCATCGTCTTTCGTCATTTTCGAAAGCTGCGCCCCATTCCATTTAGCTCGCTCTTCATTCGTAACATGCCGTTCCTGATCTTGATTGTGCAGATCAAAATCTTTCTTCGCCGCCTGCTGCACGTTATCAACATTACCCAGATCCAGCTGTTCCTTTGTCACCTTGTGAGGGTTGTTCATGTCATTTTTATGTGCGGCTAAATCTTTATGCGCTTCTTCAATACCTTTCTCCCAACGGTTCACATCATCCTCATTGATTGGATCATCCGGCAGCCAGTCTGTTTTTGCTTCATATGCCATTTGTTACACCACCTCAAAAGTAAATCTAAAGTCCAGCGTTCTGTTGTTACTTACATCTAAATCTGTTGTTCTTTCCGTAATCACGTTGTTTTGCTCATCAAGTATCTGAACACTCTTAATATGTTTGATGTCTTCCTCTCGTTGAGTAAGCACCGTGACAACGGCACCCTGAATGGTGAGTTCCACAATTTCTGTTTCATTTCCATTCAGCAGCACTTTCGATATTCTATTTTTCAAATCTGCAGCTGTACGCTCTCTATAAAGCTGTGTAATCATACAAGGACCACCTCGTTATTATTGAGCGTGACGGAATAACCTACCTTTAGCTCACTTGCTTTTCGATACCTTCTGTTATTCAAAATGACAGTATCTTTTATTTGGAGTGGCTCATTCAAAGCAGCTCGCAAGGTATACGCCAAGTGAGCCGGCTTCATATTTTCTAATGTTTCTATGAGCTCGCTCATGTGCTGCATATCATCTATATCAATATCAACATTAAAACGGTACTCTCCAGGAAGTAGCCGGACCTGAGCGGACGGATTCTTCAAGAACCGATTCAATGCCTGTTCAATGGCCATATATGTTGCGGGCGGTATATTGGACATTTTCGAGATCAGCCGCAGCCGGCGGATCTCATCGGTGTCACCTGATTCCCGCGGTACGTTCAAAATCTTTTCCCATCGTTCAAGCCCCCAGGTTGCCGTAGTAACAAACAGCTGATCTGTCAGATCAAAGATGCTATTATTTTGCTTTTCGAATTCCGGAGATTCCGCTTTAAGAAGTTCAGCCATTTCCTTTAACTTGGTAAGGAACGGCGGCAGGTAAGCAGTCATTTCATCGAGTTTGCTCAATGATGTTCACCTGCCCCAATTTAGGGATTTCGACGTCACTCAGAACCAAATTTTCAGCCAAACCGTTTATTTTAATATCTGCATAATCACTTACTGAGGGTGAATTATAGACAATATTATTGATCTGCGATAAGCGGATGACATTGTCTTCGAACGCCATCTTTTTAAAGAGGTTTAATACACCTGATTCGATTTCTTTCTTCACCTGATCAATAGAGCTATTGACCTCGGGAAGCACCTCAGCTGATATCTCAATCTCTTTCCAAACCGCACTCTCCACCGTGACAAAGGCGCCAATAGGCGCCTGTCCTTCGCCTTGTCCCGGTTCAGGATCAATATAGTTCTTGACCTTGGATATTAAAATATCGGATGCAGGTTCCAAGTTGGCGTTGGTCACGACAATTTTGACCGTTCCGTCCCCATTCCAAAGCGAAAAGATTTTTGCCTTACCGACTCCGTCAACTTCTTCCGCCCACTGCTTATAATGCTCTTTATTTGCACTAACAGCTTCCCGGCGTACGCGAGTAAAATATCTCGCTCTTAAACTGTCATCATCCTCTTCTTCACGTCCAGGTATCAGGATCTCTTTCACAATTGCTTTTTGAAGTCCTGGAATGGTATCCAATGACAATAGATTCTGGCCGGAAATATTCGCGTTCCCCGCTTCTCCGGCTGTTTCACATTCCAACGTCCCGTCAGCTGTGTATTGAAAATACAGATTATCAACAAAAAAGCGGGAACCCACTGGAATGGTTATTCCTTCAGTAAACTCCGCTGCCCTGACTGCTTTCGTGGCAGCCGTTCGCTCGATGCCGGCTTCAGTAGCCCGACGATCTAAAAATTCCCCTTGTGCTGTGTCCGAGAAGACAAGTTCCAGCACCGTATCGAGCCAAATATAAGACTTGGCCAATTCTGCAGCTGCAGGAGCTAACGCGTTATAAATCACGCTTCCTTCCCTTGTATCAATGTCAGCTGAAATTCTGTTCACCATCCGGTCCATAATTTCTTCAAAAGTTTGATCTTCAAACATCTTCACCAAGCACCTCCTCGATCTCCAGTTTTCCCTCGTCCGTTTCGACTGTAAAGGAAACATGGAACGAATCACCTTGTTTTTCAATTTCGAAATCTGTTACAGAGGAAACACGATCGTCATAGATCAGCGCTTCCTCTATTAGCCGCGGAATCTCCATTTTCTTATATGCGTCCGTTGTTTCATTATCTGCCAAGATGTCTTGAAGCTCATTTCCAATGTCATGGCTGAAAACAGAATAGGCGTATCGCTCAGTATGAAGGGATAAATATACAAACTGCCTGATTGCTTCAAGGCCTGTAATCATCTCATTTGTGATACGGCCATTTTCAAAATCTATTTTGTAGGTCTGCGAGGTCTCTATGACTTCGCTGTCATCTTCAATATCATCAAATTCAATTTCCAGCGAAAGGGCCAACTCAGGCACCCCCTATATTTTGTCGAGAATAAAAAATGATTGTCCGCCTTTTAAGGAGACAACCATCACATTCTCACCCATCTTTAGTTCTTCATCTCCTCCAGCGCGCAGCCGCTTAGGAATAATAATCAAATCAGACGGAATAATTAGCTTTTCATTTTCATTGAGTTTAATTTCAACAGGAGAAACGGAAACCACTTCAGCCGGCAGGATATCCACCGGCGACTCTGAACCAACGGCACCGACAGCCAAGTGCTTAATCGCTTCACTTAGTCTCATGAGGAAACACCATCAGGAATAGAGTTTTTCTCCACAACATCAATGGTCATCGTGTGCGTGGATCCTTTAAATTCATGTTTATCTGTATCGATCCAGTATGTTTTCTTAACCCCGACTTCCGGAATTGAGATATAGACAGGCAAGCCGCTCTGAAGATCCGGAATCCCAATCGCTTGAATACTCTTGAGTTCTTTTTTAACACCTTTTTTCTGTGCTTGTTTGACTTTCGCACGCTCCTGAAGCTGCGCCTGGTTAATGTTATCAGAAACCGTTTCGACATACTGAAGCACACCATATTTACTGATGCCTGAGCTGTCACTTGCGGTGGCTGTGTATGTTTTATTGTCTTTCTGCCGGCGGAGCTTTACTTTTGTGGCCGTGTCATTAATTGAAGTGCTGTATTGATAGCCAGTGATGTTCACACCCGTCTCCAGCACCCATACTTCTGACGGATCAGGCCATGCGCGAAGGCCAAGCTTTCCCTTCGCAGAATATAATTGATAATTCCTTCCGGTTTGGCTTTTCGTTTGTTTCAAGGCTTTCAGAATCATGTCATAAAGGCTCGTATCGTCTTTGAACACAAGTGATTTAATTGTATGACCTGTGTTTGCAATAGACGTTGTGGGAATCTGAAAGTCTCTTGCCAGACGTTTTATGATCTCGTCTGCACGCTTATTAGAGAACACATAAACATCCTTGTTTTTGACCAGATATTGCAGCATATCATAAGCCGTAAAGGTCAGCCCGTGTTCTTCCGGATTGCGAGAAAACACAATGCCCCGGAACAGTTCTTTGCCCTTCCACTTAAATAAAACTGTATCCCCTTCAGATACGCTGTAATATGAATGGGTTCCCTGTTTCGTAATGATCTTGGCCGTGATCGATCGCGGCGCCTGATACCGTTGCCCTTCGAGGGAAACACTTTCAGTTACCAGCTCAAGCCATTCCGTTTCTTTAATGACGAAAAGTTCTATCATGTCATCACCTGCTTATTGCGGTATCTTTAATTTTTGACCAGGAAAGATCCAGTGTCCTGGCTGCCTGATATTCCGTTTGCTTCGTTTGATCATAGCCTTTTTATTGACGTTCCAAATCTTGCGCCATTTTGTGCTGTCCCCATAAAATTTGCCGGCAAGGTCCCATAAGGTATCCCCTTTTTTAACCGTGTATGTTTTAGGAGCTGATTTAGACGGCCGTTTTTTCTTCGTCTTTTTCTTTTGCTTGATTCTCCGCGGCGAAGCAGTTTTGTATTCCTTCAGTTTGATTTCATAATCACGATCACCTATGTCTTTTTGACCCTCACTATAAGAAAAGCCCTCAATGCTGCAGGTGAAGTTTATTTTCGTGCCAGTAATCAAAAATTGAACCGGTTTTTTCGCTTTTGCCCATTTCTCAATCTTAGCGATAGCATTTTCAGGAGAAGGAAATCCCTTATACTCAGCAAGCGGACTGTGTTTCTTTGGAAAAAAAGAAGAGAACGAAATCTCTTTCGCTCCCGGTTTATCAATAAAAGTGATCTCCCCAAAACTGGCCACTTTTACTGATTCATTTTGAATTGTGTTGGATATATCAATTTGTTCAGGAAGGACAGGAAGCCGCAGCTTGTCCTTCCCTTGTGAAATCCAGAATTCATAAACAGATCTAGTCAAACGCGACGACTCCCTTCGTACCGGTGTTAATATCCTGTTCAAGCTCAGCGACAAGGGCCTGCTTAATTTTTGAGACCAGACTGTTCACGTCTTGATCATTGTAAAAATGTTGGTCGCCGTTAATCTGAATAACGACCTCTTTACCTCCCGCAGCAGTAACAGTTGTTTGTTGGCTGCTTGTCGTGGCAGCAGTTACCTGGCCAGATGATAATTCAGTTTGGCCTTTTTGTGCAGGATCCGTGACTTCCATTCCGAGAGCTTTAGCTGCTTGAGCCAACAGATAGCGGCCACGTATGCCCCGCTCCTCCGGAATGATCCATTCACGTTTATTTCCTTCACCAACACGTGCAATCTGCTCTTTGGTAATGAGTCCGCCGTTAGCGTAACCAACATACGGTCCACCGCGTCTCATGCTTTTAATACCAGGTACATTGTCAATAGAGCCATATCTGCTTTTGATGTAGCCGATTGCGGCAGCAGCGTTATGAATCGGGTTTCTAATGTTACCCATGCCTGGCGCTTTATGTGCGTTAAAAGTGGTTGGTACTGTCTGCATGAGCCCTTGGGATGGATTGCCTGCCTTCGCGTTACTATCCCACAGGTTAATGGCGTTAGGGTTGCCTCCTGATTCAAACTTTGCAATTGTCATCAATCCTGGAAGCCAACTTAATGGTGTTTTTGTGGCCATCATTGCAGCCATAAGCCACTGTTTCACGTTTCCGCCTACTGCACCCATTCCGGAATAAGCAGCTGCCAGTGATCCAGCTTGTTTTTCAGCATATTTTTTCACATCGACAGAATCCAATCCTTTTACGACACCGACAGAGGCAAAGCGGCCGAGACTCATCATAACTCGAGAAGGTGAATGAATATCTAACTCTTCACGAAAAGCTTTCTCGACTTTTTTTGCTAGTTCCTTGGCTGCCTCATGGACCTCACTGCCCTTAGAAGTCATGCCTGAAACAAAATTACCGATCATACCGCTTCCCCAGCCGTTTGATGATTCTTTAGAGCGGATAAACGGTTTATTCACATGAGTATTAACGTACTGATCAGTGCCAGTTTGTGAACTATTTTGACCGAAAGCAAATCCTTTGATCGTACCAGTTCCCCATGAAGAGGATTTATTCACAGTGTTCTGAAATGGTGTTTTGACTTTCGTCTGCAAGAAGCCATCTGTTCCAGTTGCCGAACTGTTCTGTCCGTTAGCATAACCATTGACCACTTGTTTTCCGTAATTCGGAGAGTAGGAGATCAAATTTTTCATTGGCTGGCCCACGTTTTTCTGTTTCCAAGCATCCATTGAAACGACATTATCGCCAATACCTTGATCAAAGCCCTGCGTGAACTGTTGACCGAAAGAAGCAGCCTGTTCATTAAGGCTCGATGTGTCAACGGTAGGAGATACTGTAGCAGAAACTGTTGATCCACCCGCTAATGAAGAAACAGCAGCTTCTCCACCTGCAGATGAAGCAGAAGCCATGTCGTCAACAACGCTCATTCCCAGTTTAGAAGCAGCTTGAGAAAGAAGCATTTTACCGCGGCCCTTGTTGTTATCAACAGGGATGACAAACTCTTTACCCGCTTCACCAATCCATGAAATGGTTGGTTTCGTAATATAGCCACCCGTCGCATTCCTTTCAAGAACGCTCTTTTGTTTAGGGAAAATACTTGTAGGCGCTGACGACTGAGATCGGGCAAGCCCGATTCCCCCTCCACTAGATTTACCACTAGATGAAGATTTGCCAGATTTCTTTTGATGAAGACCTGTTGCATCTTCACCTCTACCGATAAGGTTATTTATAAACCGTCCTCCAGCGCCAGCCAATTCTTGGAGTTTAATGACCCATGCAAAAGTATCTTGGAATTTCTCCTTAATTCCGTCGGCTATGTCACTTAACGGATCACCAACATTTTCACGGAACCAAGTCTCAATACCTTTCCAAGCGTCTTTAACTGCTGTTTTAGCTGACTCGAACTTTTCTGAAATGGATTTTTTGGCATCTTCCACTTTTGAGACAATTGGATTCCAAACATTTTCACTGAACCAAGCTGAAACAGCACTCCATTTGTCAGATATCCATGTCCATGCTTCGTTAAGCTTTGTCCAGATCCAGTTTGCTGCATTAGTGACTGCATCACTTACCGGCGTCCAAACATTTTCCATGAACCAAGTTGAAACTGTAGACCATAATTCTGAAATAAAAGTCCATGCTTCGTTGATCTTCGTCCAAATCCAATTTGCTACGTTACTAACAGCTGTACTGATTGGGTTCCAGACGTTGTCATAAAACCAAGTTGCCACCTGAAGCCATTTTAATTGGATCCAGATTCGCGCATAATCAATATGTGCTTGTATCCAGCCGGCAACAGTTGCAACTGCATTACTAATAGGATTCCAGACATTATCCATGAACCAGGTTGAGACAGTGGACCACGTGTCCGAGATCCAAGTCCAAGCGTCATTTATTTTTGTCCAAATCCAATCAGCAGCATCAGTGACACCGTAAACTAATGGATTCCAAACATTATCCATGAACCAAGTCGAAACAATCTTCCAGAGAGCTTTGATACCATCCCAGGCAAATAAAAAAGCACCTACTACTAAATTTATAATCGGAACTGCCGTGTTATAAATAGGTGTCCACACGTTATCCACAAACCAGGATGATACGTCGTTCCAGGTATCAGTTAGCCATTTCTTAGCATCCTCGAATTTGTCAGTAATCTTATCAATCTTATCGCCGGCCCAATCACTAACTGGGTTCCAGACGTTATCCATAAACCAATCTGAGAAATCAGACCAAGTATCCTCGATCCAATCAACGGCTTTTCCTGCACCGTCCTGAATTCCATCCCATGCTTTAGAAGCGCCGCCATCATCAAACCATTTGCCAATGGATGATCCTAAATCTGAACCCCCGATCCCGCCTGCAATACTACCGACAACGCCGCCGACAGCAGTGCCAACAACGGGGACGACAGAACCAATGGCTGCACCCGCGGCCCCACCTGCCGCAGCACCGCCAAGATTCCCGGCGAAAGAACCAACTTTCTCACCTGCATTTTCTTTGTTCATCCCGAGCAAATCAGTTGCCGCTAATGCAGTTCCCAAAAGAGGGATACCTTTCGCAAATTTACCGACACTTTTCAGAGGACTTAAAACTTTCCCGAACTTCGAGGTTCCGCCTGTCGCTTGGCCTGCTGCACGGAGTTCTGATCTGGTAGTGTTTACTGAAGCTCTTGAACCTGCGCCTCTAACAGGATCAGCTGCGGTTCTTCCTGAACGCCTTCTTTCTAACTGTTCAGATGTCACAGTAATAGATCTATTAGAAGGGTTCACCCTCGTTGGATTCCCGCGCCGGCCTGAAGCACTTTTCCCTCTTCCTTTACGGCTTCGGTCACTTCCGCCGATACCGCTACAGCAACAACATGTTAAGCTACCGCTCCGTGGTAGACTTGTTGGACTCGAAGCAGATCCGGAACTTCCGCCCCTTCTCCCTGAACCACGAGCAGCCTTTCCATTACGTCTGCCGCTTCGTGTATTAGGGTCACCGCCGGGAGTACGGTTGGGAATCAACTTCCGAATTACTCCCGCTGCATCACTTCCGACAGTTCCAATTCCTTTTAAGAGCGGCCGTAGGATTTTCAAATATGCAATCAATCCAATTAAAGAAGGAATCACAACTTTAAAGGCTGTTTTTAAATCGTCCCAATGATTCACCGTCCACTCAATGGCCACATTCAGCTTGTCACCTATGGCCTCGCCAAGATCAGTAATATCCTTTTTGATCTCTTTGAGTTTTTCTTGACCTTCCTTGCTGTTTAGGTACGAGTCGATCTTGTCAAAGGCTGGGCCTAAACCGGTAAGCAGTGAAGTTCCCATATCCTTAGATATGCTTTCAAAATCCCGCATGGCGTCATTAATCGGCGTCATTGGGTTGTTATCCCGAAGCTGAGAAAAGCTGCGTTCCAGTTCACCTGTTGTTTTTGCACTTGTGCCAATGCCTTCAGCCATATCTAAAATCGGCTGCTTCAGGTCCTCATATTGCGTTCCTATTAGCTCCGTGGCGATAGATGCCCGCTTAGTCTTGTCTTTGACTTTTGATAAGGCATCAGCAACCTTAAATAAGCTTTCTTGGCCACTGATAGAACCATCTTTAAACCCTTTGAACATCTTCTCTGTTTCTTTGGCTCCGAATAGCGATTTGAACGCGTCCACTTGACTATCAGACATTTCAGTACGGCGAATGTTAAATTCACGCATACTGTCAGCAAGGTTGTCGAAGTTTCTGGCCCCGCCTTTTGTCCCTTTAATCATGGCGTTAGCGATCTGGCCGCCTGTGAGTTTCATGTCTTTAAAAGTGGAACTGTATTCATTCATCGTGTCCAGCAAATCGTCAGCCTGGTCACCCGCGTTCCGGTACACATACGCAATTAAATCTCCGCTGTCTTTCCCGGACATTTTCAAGTTGTTATACATTGAACTGAAGGCCCGGTCCACTTCCACCTGATCAGCGTTCATGAGCTGTGCGATCTTACTAGACGACTCAGTCAATTCAGCCAGGGCTTTTTTAGATGCGCCTGTCTGTTGTGACAAGGTTCTCAAAGATAAGCTGACTTCTTCCCGGGATCCTCCCGCTTTGTTGTCATAATAGATCTGGTCTGTCATTCTAGCAGCGTCTTTTTTACTGACTTTCGAAGTCGCAGAAACATAGGCGTCTTGGGACATAGCACTTTTCCCGCTGCCCATAATCGCACCAGCCGACAGTCCGCCGCCAACTGCCATGGTGACAGCAGCGTTTTTCAGACCGTCTAACTTTGCTTCAATTGCATCCAGAACCGCTGAAGCCTTGTCCTTAATAGAAACAGTGGGCTCTGCATGTTCGCTGTCTACATCAGACACATGGCGCCGGATCTCATCTAATTGGCTTGAAGCACGATCACGAACTGAAACAATAGGTTCAGCATGCGAGCGATTCAAATCTGAAAGGCCTCCTCGAATTAAGCGGAAACGCGGTGTAGCCAGATCGTTAACGGAAACCGTAACCTCATGGTTACCCTCAGTAAGATCCTCTGTTTGCTGGCGTATAGAACGCAAACCATTTGAAACCCGATCATCTAAACCGACTTCAATTGATCGAGCCCGCCCAGTCAAGCGGCTTGCTGATCGGTCAATTCGTCTCATAACCCGCTCAGTTCGATCTTCAGCATCAAAAATAAGAGGGCCATTAGCGGCCCTCTGAAGTCTCTCTGCATTTCCTTGTATCTTTCGAAGCTTGCGGGTGATCTTATCCTGTAAATCAAACGTAGCTGTTAGTTTAGCCATAGTTAATTACCTCCCTTCTTCGCTTCCTTTTCTAACAGCTCAAGCTTGTAACTGATCAAACCATATAAGAGCGCCTTGAATTCTCTCGGCGCCTCATATAGTTCTTGTAATTCTGACGGGGCATATTTGAGCTCGTGCATAGCGTAATAAAGATACACGGTCTCTTTATCCCCGTCTTTTATTAGTTTTTTGCTGCTTCTTCAAGGTCTTCGGGATCATCCTCAAAGCCATTGATCTCAATTGCTTTGTTCAGCCAGTTTGCATATTCACCGCCGACAGAAAGAATGCGTTTTGCAACTTCCACTGGATCCTCTGTTTTGTAAGCTTCGCGAAGCTCTTTAGATTTGAAATTCGGGTAAACAGTCGTTTCAACAGCAATACGAGCATAGAAGCGTTGGCTGTCCAAATCTTTCACACGGCCGCGGCCTTTTACATTTTTGTAAGTTGTGTTTTCTTTCTCCAGCTCGTCAATGCGTTCTGTGGTAATAGCTTTGAATACAAACGGAATCACCTTTCCTTGCTTGTCCACAAACCGCTTTGAGATAGGCACTTCTACTTCTTCCGCTTCAATTGTTTGTCCTGGCATAAAGAAAGAAAGATCATATACTTTTTCGTTTTGTTTTTCGCTCATGTTAATTAGCTCCTTTTTGTATTGAATGTATTTCGAATAAAAAAAGCACATGCTTTTTGAATAAAATTCACAAGAGTGGAATTTTACAAAAAGATGTGCTTACCAGTATAATGAAAATCGTACATAAAGCGTCGTAAGGGAAGTCTTGCATCCCCGTTAGAAAGGGGGTGATATATAATGTCAACTGAAGCTTATCAAGCTCTAATGGTATTTATTAGCTTCCAATCATCATTAGTTGGTTTGGGTTCTTTAATTGTTGCCGTGTTGACTTATAAAGATAAAAAATAGACTATCCCTTGAGCGTAGGAAACTTAAAGGGATAAGTCTATCACGAAAAATATGCGAGCAAGCTCCCTTAAGGACAGCTTGTGTACAGACCGGAGTGTTGGCGCACTCCGGTATTTTATTTTATGCAAAAACCTTAAGTGCTAACCCTGTAACTTTTCTGTTCTAACCGCATTGTGCGATCGAACAATATATATTGAGTATATATTCTTTGAATGTTTTTTGCAATTCTATAAAAACTTTAAAAAACATATTTAAATTCCAAAAAAATTATTTTTAAGGATAAATAAAAGGCGCTTAAAATCTTGCGCCTATGAGTTTAAAAAGTCGATTTTAACTGTTCAGGAAGATCAAAGTCCTCGAAGGTAAACGGTACTTCCTCTTCCAATGCTTCGGAATCCACATCCAGTCCCGCAATCTTTGCAGAATCAAAGTTCACATCATAGAGAGTAACACGCTCAGTCCCACGGCCAGATGATTTATCATCAAGCACCGCTTGCAGAGTGAAATACGGATCTTCACCTTTTTTCACATAATTAAGCATCAGCTGCACAAAGCGGGATGTGACCTTATAAAATGTCGCTGTGCCCGTTCCGTTTGCGCCTGTTGTTTTATGACCGGTCATGCGGCGGCCCATAACGTTGACTTCCGATTTATTTTTCTCCACATTCGCTTCAAATGTTTTGATAAACGCCAGTTCCTCACCGTCCAAGAAAAGGCGCCCCTCTTTACCAGATATCGTATTCTGTGCTTTAAAAGCCACCTTACTTCACCTCCACGTTAAAGTAGAATTTTTCAGCTGCATCGACCGGCTGCACAGCAAGATCAATCAGGAAACCGTCACGATCGCTATTCAGAGCAATTGTGATGTCATTCTCTGAATCAAAGTTGGTAATGCCCCCGTTATCTTGAAGAACACTCAAGTATTGAGTAATCAACGTTTTCACAAATTGAAGGCCGTCATTTGTAGCTGGAACGTCGCTGCCGCTCGCTTTACGTGACTTAATCAGTGCCTTCAATTGAGATGTCAGGTCATTATTAATTGCATCCAGCACCCGCACGATTTTGTTTTTCTGGAACATCTTATTTTTCTCTGCTGTTAGGCTTGTGAGTGAGTTAATATCCTTTTCAACCGAAACAGATTTGTCTCGAGAATCATAAGTAAACAGGAATTCCCCATTCGCCAGCCGCTGAATTACCTGGTCATTGTCCAATCTTGTAAGGACGTCCACCGCTCCTGCATACTCTACAAACGTAAGCGACTGATTGAACGTAGCACCCGCACTGGCGCCGGCAACCCAAGCAGTAGCTTTTTCCGAAGTGATCTCCGTTCCGTCTTCAAGCAGAACCCCGCCTGTGACATTAATAATACCTTCGTGGTCGCCTTTGTAATTAGAGAGTACTCCTTGAACCTTTAAGCCTTGATTGTCTCTCAGCCGTTTGATGAATGCGACAAACGTCGCTTTTAATTGCTCGTTATCCTCAACAGGCAGTGCGATTGTGTCAAAGTATTCCGTTTCAGCTGCTTCCAGGAAAGCTGTGTAATCAGCATTTGTCGGTGTCTTGTCTGTTCCACCTGACAAGCGGATTCCGGAAGATGCAGGAAGATCCCCACTGACGTCTTCCGGAGCTGTGCCTGTTAGTGGAATAGAAACTGTTAAATCCCCTTTGCCTGTAAACTCAACAAGCTTATTTGCTTTCAGCTCCTCAGCTTTGGATACCGTTTGTTTATCCACTTCCGACTGATCCAGATAGGTAGTGACATCAACTTTTGAAGAATCAATAACGTTTTCTGTAATTCTGATAATGATGTCATTTCCTTTAGTTCCGCCATAAAGAGCGGTTGCTTTCACGCCTTCGCTAATGTCTGCTTGTGCGCGTAGCCCCTCCGTCAAACGGTAAAGCAAGACTGTACTTGCCTTCTTCATTGCCTCACGAAGAAGCAACAACGAAGGATCATCAATGTTCAATCCTACTTTTTTATTCAAGTCCTCGATTGAAGAGATAGAAATAAATTTCTTAACCTCTCCCCAGCTGGATGCTATCGGCAGCGCAACTGTTCCGCGTTCGCCTACTGATACCCGATCTTCTGCGGTCGTTTTAAAGTTAAAATAAATACCAGCACGCTCTTTTTCCTTGCCGACTGTAAATGTTCCGCCGTTCATTTATTTGACCTCCTTCTGAAGAAACTGATCAATCAGCTTCTTCGCTTCTGATTTAGTGATTCTGTTTTTTTCTGTATGAAAAAGAGCACCGTCAAACACCTCGGGCCTTACCCCAAAGAGGTCTCGACTGTGCTCTCGCAAATCCTTAATATAAAAAGCATTTTCTGTTCTTTCCTTTTTCGTGGCCATCATTTCACCCCGCTTGTAAATTCAAAGTTTTCAAGAGAAGGATGCTGTTCTCGTTCATACCAATAGCGACTCGTCCAATTTAGAACAATGCTCGCATAATCATCTGAGATCCGGGTTTCTATACGTGATAAGCGAATAAAATCCCGCGTATCTTCGCCAGATTCCCGCATGAGCGGAATTAACGCCCTCTTACTCCTAAGTGTATCCGCGATCCTTTCTGCTTCGTTATGAGCCTCCTGCGCGTTCTTATGAAAGAGTTTCACGTTTAAAACATAGGATTTTTGAAACGTAGATACTGTGTCCACCCCATCGACTGTGGAAGCCGGCGGAATGTAAAGAGATGGGACAACAAAGTTCTGCGGTATTTCTTTTTCATACACTTGCACAGGATACAGTTTGTATAGGTAGCCCATAATTGAGCCCACTTCTTGATTCATGGCAGCACCGCCTTAAAATTCTTCATCGATCCACTGCTGTAGCTTCCGCTCAAGACTTCTCTCAAACATTAGTTCAAAGATGGCCATAGCATTATCCCAAAAGCCGGACCCGTCCACCCATTGGAATTTAAGCAGCATTCCAGAACTTCTTTCGGCGGGATCATATTCGAACCGTTCACCCTTCCAGCGTCCGGGGACCCACCGGCGATCCTGATTTTTAGATGGATCAATTGTAAAGTGCCCGTCATTCACGTATGAGGCGTATTCCAGATTTGTTCCGACATCCAGTTTTAAGCTGCCTGATATCATTGAAAAAATATTATCCTGATCACCTTTCTGAAAGGAATTGAGCAAGCGGCGGGTGTCCACGGTCTTTGTCCTGATAATCTCATCTTGAATGGTATCTAAGAACTCAAAACCCATTGCTTCAAGCCACTGCTCATATTTCCTCTTCAGTCCCCCTCGAGAAGCCCGGTCTAATGATTGTATGAACTGATCGAGACCCCTAATTTTCATAAGTATTCCACCTCCCGGACTGCCGTTACTTCCCAATGATGATTCCTGATCTTACGCGGCTTCTGTAGTTTATAAGCTGTGCCTTCCCAAACCACCCTGTCGTTCAAGCGAATATCTGCAGATGCTGGGAAATGGACCAGAAATGATTGATATATGGCCGTGTTCGGTTCCTGCTGCACAATGGATTGGTTCTTTTCTGTGAAGTAACACGGCAGTCCCGCTATATCTGGAACTTCAGGATATGAAAAAGCCGGCTGAACATCTTCAACCGGCACCCCAAAGGATTGTTTTTTGTTTTCCGCTTTCTCCTGCAGGTGATAAACATCGCATCGATGAGTTAATAAAGATCGATAGCTCATATGGACCTCATCCGCATTTTTACTTCTGTACCTTCCAAACTTGGCTCAGATGATACAACATAATCTTTAATGAGTGTGTAGACGTCTGGTTTTTGAATAGAGCTGCCGTTTCCAAGAGAATATGAATAGTCTCCGATCTTCTCGGTTGTATATCCTTTGGTGATTGACTCATCAGAATTAATTAACGCGAAATACTGCGCCATTTTTAATAAAGCCAGCCGAACCGTTTCAGGGAGCGGATCATATTCTGGGCCAGAAAAATCATGGCCAACTTGATAGGTTATTTCAGCTATACCTTCTATGATGTCCTGAGTAAGAAGGGAATCAGACCGATCCTTTACAGAATCAAAAACAGTGTAATTCTTAAGGTCAGCAGGAGTGATTAGCACGCCGCTCACTCCCCGCTGTTTTCTTGCTGATTAAGGATGAAGGCAATTCTTTCGTCTGCGTTTTTGAAGTGAGACGGATTGCCACCAAGATTAGAAATAATGGTTTCATGATCCGGTTTGTGCATACCTTTCAATTGATCTTCTGTATAATGTGTCGGCTCTTCTCCGCCATTTTTCTTGTCTTGCACCTCATTTACTTCAAAGGCTTCGTTTTGCTTCAAGTAAAGATACAATTTTCTTGAAACCGGCTGTTCTTCTCCGATTTTAAAGACTTTGTCCATCACGTGATAGTTCTTGCCTTTAATGAGTTTAGCTTTATACATAGCTCCTCACCTACTCTTTCACTTTCACGATTTTAGCCACAGCATCTTCCTCTTCGAATTTGCTGTCCAGCTTAGCTGTCAGGACAATGATAAATTTACGTGCTCTAATATCTTTGTCTACTTCAATTCTGATATTACGAGAGAAGCCGAGAATGATATTCTTCGGATGGGTTAGGATAATGTCAGAAACGTCAGTAGTCGCATCCGCTTCACCAATCGTATAAGGCTGCATGTTCGCAATTCCCTTGACCGGAACACCAAAAGCTGAAGAAAGACCACCTTGAACAGCTGCATCCCCTAAGCTCGTTTGTCGATCAGCAACACGATCTTTCCACTCAACTTCAATACCAGGAGAAGTATAGAAGCGGAACTCCTGCGGAATACGCAAATATTTAGGCGGAACAGCTTTGTATCCACGTTTAAATATCTGACGTGACAGTTCTTCGCCCGCCGCGTCAACAATATGGGAAGCGGCTTGTTTACGGATACCGTTTATCTGAGCCAGAAACGGATCTGATGAAGATGTATCTCCATTAACAATCAACTCTTCAATATCAACGGCGGCCCGCTCCGCTAGAATTTGCATGATTGTATCCTGGAGACCTTCTCCTTCAATGTTATTTTCGAGAGTGTCATAAGTGATATCAATCTCTGCAATTACTTCTTTTGTGCTGAGGTTGACGGTACTTGTTGTCGGTACTGCCTTTTGATCATCAGCCAGAGCCTTTCCTTCTTGGGCTGCTCTTAAGATACGTTGGCCAAACCCGATTTTTTCGATTTTCTGAGTGTCGTGATCCATTTGAATAACACGAGAATCCTTCAGGATAGTTGGTGTATCTTGAACCATTCGAATAAATGCACTTGCCTGTGTAGGATTCATTAAACCGCCGCTTTTTAAGCTGGACAGCGTCATTTCTGCTTTTCTAATTGCCTCTTGGTTTGTCACTTCATTTCCTCCTTATGAAAAGAGTCAGGGTTTAAAGAAGCCCTGACCAGATTGATTTATTAACTTGTGTTTCAGTTTCGGAATTTGTTTCATCTTGTTTAGAAATTCCGCGGCTTTTTTCAATCGCTTCAATACGATCAGCGAGCGGTTGAACAGCGTCAGTAATAGCTTTTTTCAACTTCTTCTCAGCTTCTTCCTCAGCCGTTTTTTCTTCGTCTTTCTTCTTTTTAGGATCTTCTTCCTTTTCTAATTCCGTGAGCCGCTTCTGAATTGGCTCTAATGCTTCTTCGATGGATTTTGCTACATCCTCTGAGTTCATTTCTTCTTCTCCTTCCGTCTCCACCTGACTCAGCAAGTTGCCGAGAGCAGTATGAGCGCTTTTAATTTCTTGTAAGTTTGAAGCCGAGAATTTCCGGCCGGCTTTTTGCAATTCTTCAGGCTTTGATCCGATAGCTTTTAAAATGTCATTTGAGATCAACACTTCCTGGGCGATATTCACAAAGTCTTGCAGGGCTTCTCTGATTTTTTCAGGATCTGTCTCCATACCTTCAGAATAATCCCATTTGAACAAAGCAGAGTTTAATGCATCCTGAGCCGCCCAAAATTCACGGCGTTTACGCCCTTCATCATATTTCTCCTGTACAGCGCCCTTGGCAAGATGAGCATTGCCAGTAAAAAAGTTTTTGAGCAAATTAAAAAGCCCTTTCTCGTCGTGTTTTTCTTGAGAAACAGGCTTTTCTTCTTGTTTTGCAATATCTGCGATGCCGGCCATTGAATAACCGGTGATCTCGCCTTTCTTGATTTCCTCCCATATTTCCTCGGAGGCTTTTGTCACAAGGACCCATGATCCTTTTTTGATGGTTTCCCCATTCATTTCAAAGTCTGCAGGTGCGACGTAGGATTCAACCACCGCGCCAACGCCACCCTGAAAGTCATGCTGTTTATCAATTTCACGGGCATCTTTCAGGAATCCATGAGCGGCTTTTTCGATTTCTGCAGCTGTCATGAAATCACCGTGCGCGTCCACTGTATCAGGTTCATATACGATACCGTAAACGAGTTTTTGCTCGTCCGCTTCTTTTGCAATGACCTTGACTTCCTTTTGAAAGTCCGGCTGTTTTTCTGATTTCATAAAAAAGAACTGCTTTTGATTAGCAGCCTTGTCTACGTAAGAAACATGCGTGATTTTTGCGTTTACCAATTCTCTTGGCAAGTCATTCACCTCCTTTCAAGAAATATCACTTTCCTTTTTCCTGAACTAAAGTAATAAGTTGCCGAACTAACTCCCCAGTGAAATTTTCACTATCATTTTGATTCAGAGTATCAAGCTTTCCTTCTTTTCCAAATATCTTAGGGAATAAAACTTTTTTTAGATTCTCTTGTTCTTCACTATCAAAATTTGCTATATAAGGGTTAAGCGTTTTTAATTCAACTTCTAATTGCCTGTTTTTAAATTCAACTTCTTGGTTTATTTTTGCTTGTCTAGCAGTATATGCTGTCAGTGAACCTAATGATCCAATCACTAATATTTTAGCAACTAGGTTCGGCCAAGATAATTCAGTAACCTTATTAAAGAATAGTGCAAAGACAGAAAAGAAAATTGTCGCAGCAAACGAAACTACAGTAACAAATTGCCAAATCTTCTTCGATTTTTCTGCTTTATCAGCTACTTCTTTATGATGTCCAGAGATTGTATTAGTCGAAATAATTCCCACTAATTCTTCGACTGATCTCTGATGTTCTTTCAATATTTCATCATATTCCAATAATTTCTCTTGTGTTACTGTAAGGAATTGATCTTGCCCTTGCTGTAGATTGCTGTACAAATCATCAAATTCATCTTTGCTTTCATCAAGTTTTTCCTTTGTAGTATTATTCCACTCTGATATAAACTCTTCAAATTTTTCTTTAAACTCAGATTTCTGAGATATAAATTTATCATTTCGTTCATTTTCTTTTTCTAAATAATTTTGATGTAGCTCATCTAGTCGAGATTCCATATTAGACATTTTTTCATCAATTTTATTCCTAAAAGCTTCACTTTCATTTTGGCAACTAGTTAATTCACTTTGTACCTCTCTACTGAAATCCTTTAGATCATTTACTTCTTTTTCTAAATTTGCTTTTTGAATACCTATAGATCTACGAAAACTCGTTGCTGCTTCTTTAATGCTTTCTAAATTATTTTTGGTTATCAGTGGAATATAAATACTAACGTCTAGCAATCTATCTAAAGTATTATCCAAATTTATACGGTTTTGTTCATTATTAAAAAACTCTTTATTACCTAACCAATTTTTTATATTAATTATTTGCGCTCGTATATTGGTCAGGTGTGTTTCTCTTAACAACATACTATCAGCGGAATTAAGATTATTATCAATGTAGTCTATGACTAGTTTGGTCCTATTGATTAATTCTGTGCTCCGTTCATCGAGATTCGCAATAAAGTCTTCATCGCTAAGCAAATCTTCTAATATGATCTTAAGATCTGACAAGTCAATAAATAAGACATGGTTATTAATTTGTTCTAATGTAGCCATAATTATTTCTCCCCATTATTTATTTAGTAAAATTATACTTCATTTACTACAAAAAGGAGAGTCTACTTTAAAAGTTTCTTATTTTCTAACCTTATGGCTTCTTTTTCCTCAGCTGACAGCCCTAAAATCTTGTTATCTACTACAGGAGATAATACACAATGACAATGAACCCGCTCCCCTGCTGATAGTTTAGGATCCCTCGGAAACATACAGGTCTCGCTGCTACCTGGGATTTGAAATTCTTCATCCACTCCAATGACTGTGCCGTCAAGATCGATGTGATTTTCACGCGGATTGTTTTTCTTCCCTCCGCTGTGCCTCCATTTCTTTTTCTTTACTGCCGGCGATTGTGCATATGATTCATGCTGAGCGGCAGAGGAAGCGGCAAGCACTTCAGTTATGGCCGTGGTACGTGCCCGATCCCTATCAAATTGCGGCATGTCTTTGAGAGTCAATTCAATGTCCTGTATAGATGATCCATTCTCGATGGCGTCTGCCAGTACGTTTTCCACTGCTTCATGAGTATTCAGCTGCATGATATTGGCCAACTTTTCGGACCAACCTTTGATCCAATCCGCTGCTCTGGTCGATAAAGCTTCAAATGGAACATCCGGATCCAATGAATCCATGATCACTTCAGCGAGCTCCTCGACGGTCTGCTGCAGGAATCCCTCGGTAAGCTCCTGAAATTCTTCCTCAAAGTCATCCTCGGCAAATAGGTTCTGTGTAAAAAACACTAGAAGGGCTTCCAGCGTCTCTTTTGAGTCTTTGCCTATAAAACCATTCAGACCATTTAAAAACTTCTTACGCTGGCGCCTGAGCAATCTAGCGATACCTTTTTCATATTCCTCGACAAATCCGGGTATCTTAGTGAGGCCGGGGAAATCAGGTACGACCTCCACGAGCTTCTCTCTCTCAACTTCCTCGGCTTTTTGAATAAAAGCAGTTAAGCTTTCCAGCAGCTTATCCGTTTTGTTCATCGCTTCATATCCTCCAGAACATCCCGCATATCTTTTAATAACCCGATCAAGTTAGGAGCGCCACTTTTTGCTTTAAAGAGCGCTGCCAAAGGATCCGAGGCAGGCGCCGCGGTATTTTTATTTATCGGCCTGCTATACTCTTCCTCTGGCCATTCTTCAAGCGTCTTACCAAGAATACGTCCAGCAAGATCCCGCAGATCATTCGGTGAGACTGCGCCAGCATTAATAAAAGGAGTCAGAACCTTCGCGATCTCGATAGGATCCCGGAAATCTGGTCCTTTTAACTGCAGCTCTACTTTGTGGATTTCAAGATCATTCAAGAACAAGGCGTTCAGCTTACCAGTGATTAACTTTCTTTCTGGTTGAAATACCTGCTCCTCTGTAATCTTTCTGGCAGTGTCAGCTGTCGCCTTGTTATAGTCCTGGGCTTCGCCAGTATAGAGCGGCGGCAGACGGAAGGCAGATCGGAACTTGTCCCTGCTCTTTTGGTCATATTCCAGGAATAAAGCATCTTGCTGAAGGATTTCAGCCAATGACTTGATTTCTACCTTAACCGGTGTAATTTCCTCATCGCCCTCGATATTCTTTCCCTTGGCTATCCCTTCCGCTTCAAGCAAAAGAAACTTATGAGCGTTTTCCACACCTTCAAGACCGTTCATATAGTCCTGCAGCTGCTTATATGAGTCTTCAGAGAGCATTCCATTTTCAATGGTTATAGCAGCGGGAACGTGCCGGCCCTGTTTGAAGTACATGAAATTCAACTCTTCAGCCTTACGCGCGCCGTATAAATTGACAATGTGGCCAATCCACCGCGGCTTCCCGTATGCTCCGCTCCCTATTTTAAAATGCACAACCTCATTGGCCTGTTTATCAAAAGGAGTTTTGTCGCTATATTCTCCTGTTTCGGAATTCAAGATTCGAGGATCTCCGTATTCTTTGAAAAACACCCTTTTACCATTGACGATCTGCACATATTTCCGGAAGCGTTTTTGACGCCGGATCTTCTTTAACGTACCTGACTCAAAATAATTGTATGGAACCTCAATAGGTTCTGATAATGAGCAAACTCGGACATATTCAGATGCCATATGTTCAATGCCAGCCGGTTTCCCGCTCCCGTTTCGAATTACTTCGATATATCCATTACCGGTCTTTTCCCGGTCTTCTATGCTAAAACCCAATAATGTTTCAGCTGATTCATCAAAATGAATATACTTAATGAATTCTTCAAGTTGCTGCCACTCTTTATCCGCTGCCGTTTTTTCTGCAGAATCCACTTCATCAGAATTGATATCCTTTGAGTATTTCATCTCGAAGCCGAAGCCCACTATATTGGTCTTGTACGCATCGACACACTGCTGTAAGATCGTCGAATACTCTGCGATGTGTTTAAGCTCTTTAAGGTTATACGGCGGGGGTATGATATTCTCTCCGTACATATCTTCAAATTCATCTTTATAAATCTGTTTTGTTGTTTCAGTAGGCGGAGCAGCTTTAAATACTCGCGCTTTAACTGTAGATTTACTCATTCACTTACCCCCTTTCTCTGCTTCGTGGTCTTGACCGTTTAGGTCTTCCTTTTGATTCTTCTTTCAAATCGGTTACCTCGTAATCATCAAGCGCGTACCATATCGCTGAAAGTGTATGCGGGTCTATGGTGAACTCGTCTTCTATGATATGGCCCAGCTTATCTTTTGCGTAGGTGAGCGGCTTCAGTTCATAGATCGTATTCTCACATCGATCAGAACAAATAATTTTCTTGAACCGCTTGATCTTCTTTGTATATTGAAGGCGGGATCCTTTATATTTGTGGGCGCCCACCATGTTGAATCCTTGCCGTTGAAAATAACGGATCGTTTTGGGCTCCGCTGAGTCCGCCTTTATTAATTCCTTAGTCTCAGTAAATTCACTGAGTTCTTCGGCCGTCTGATCGTCCGTCATTCCATTTTTGTAATACTCCCAATAGATATAAAGGTATTTCTTTTCATGGTCCACAGCGAGCCGGACAACGGCGTTATACGACTCCTCAAAACCAAAGTCCATGCCTACCCGCTTAAGCGGTCGATTAATATTAGCGATTGCTGTCATAACCTCTTCATGTGACCGCTCTTCAAACTGCGGCAGCACACGAACCCCATTCACGCCAAAATGACCTTTCCGCGCAATTCGGTAAAGGTCTGGATCGTATTCTTTCATTTCATCGAGCTGCTTCACGTAGCTTTCCGGAAGAAATAAATTATCGTCCGCTGTTGAGTGGTGATAATAGGTGTCGTTAATTATGACAGTCCGCTTTTCGTATAGCTCTTTATCATCGAGCACAAACCGTTTTTGGCGGTCATCTTTGAAGAAATGCTTATATGTCCAGTTATCTTCTCCGACCGGGTTTGTTGAAAGTATCATATGAAGCGGCAATGTTGGGTGACGCAGACGTCCAAGCAGCTCCTTGAACCCCTCATACTTCACCTCAGAACATTCCTCAATCCATATGAGAGAAACATTATTGATCGATTTCAGCTTGGCCGGCTTATCCAGCCCTTTAAATATGATCCGGCCTCCGTTTGGAAAGCGGATCTGCATTGGTGAAGAAACGCATCTAACTATATGATCGATCTCAAGGTCATTGATAATTTCATCAAAGAGGGAAAAGGTTGAGTCCCTATGCGTGTCGTATACTTCCCTCACGACAAGAACGGTCCGCTTCTCTTCCAGTAATTTAAGAACAATCTTGAGCGCCACATGATAACTCTTCGAGGATCCATAACCGCCGACTAGAAACTGAAACTTTTGATTCCAATCAAAAAGAAAATCCTCAAAGTGAGGATTTACTGGCTTTACCTTCTCAATCATTTGTCCTCATCCTTACGCTTGCGCTTTATCGTAATGTGAACTGAATTATCAACCGGACGGGCTGTGAGTCTTTCAAGCTCTGCTTGCTTCGTCTCATTTGTAAGATAAATGCCGCGCAGCTTTAATTCATGTTCATCCATTGATCGAGTCATATCATGTTTCTGTCGGATGGCTTTTAGCCGCTTATCGGTAACTCGGGTCATCGCTTCCTCTAAGCGGAGAATTTTATCAATGCTCGGCTCAGAAACTTCTTCGATTTCTGTAACGACCAGACGCTCATTCATAAGCGCCTGGTGCTTGACTAAACCTGTTTTTTGATCCTTTGTCGGCACAATGTCTTTTACCTTACGCAGCTGCTGAAGGACCCGGCGTTGCGTTTCATTCAATCCATTTTCAAATTGCATGATACGCATCATCATGCGGCGCTCTTTTAGATACAACTCACGTATCGTTAATTCAATTTGATAGAGCGGGTCTGTTTCAATCTGGCCAAATAGTTCTTTTTCGGTATCATCCATGAAATCAAATAGGATTGATTCATATTCGCCAGTGCGCAAAGAGTTTTTATTTCCTTTTGGAGCTGCGCCACCTTTGTTTCCTTTAGCGTTTTGGTTGCCAGGCGGCGCCTTCCCTCTTTTATTTCCTTTATTTCCTTTTGCATTTTTATTTCCTTTTGGAGCACCAACGGGATTAGTAACGTTACCATTGGATTGATCACTTTGTTTAGTAACGTTACCATTCAATTTTTCTTCCCAGTGATCTTGGTTTTTCCACTTGCGGATAAGCGAAGGAGAACAACCAAGCTCCTCAGCAATATCTTTTAGTAAGCGGGTTCCGCCACTTTCTTGCCACAGACGGAACGCTTCATCTCGTTTAGGATCTCGTGGTCTTGGCATTACATCATCACCCACCCCCAGAGCATGAATTGAGTTTTGAGTTTGTTTTTAAGAAATCAAAAAGGGCCTTGTAGGGCCCCTTTAGATTATTTACCTAATACATTTTTTATTTGTTGCAACGTTAGATTTTTTCCACCAGCTTCTTCTCTGACTCGCGTCCAACGAGAGAGCAACTCATTATAATAACGAACTCTGTTTCTATGAGAATTCATTTCTATTTTTCCTTCTTTAATTAGGTCTCTCATTTCAGAATAAAGTCCGGCTTCTTTCACAACAAAGTTTGCGAAACAGTAATGATCCGATTCTTCATTCCCATCAAATCCTTGGAATAAAACATCTTCTTCAGAAATTTCTTCTTGTTCTTCACTTGTTAAATTCTTATAGCCAAAATATAAAGCCCTATACATAGTTAGAACATCAAAAACCTTACGGGTAGTTTCCTTCGAAAACTCCTCTTCAATATGCCCAAAAATATCTCCATAAAAGTGAGAGTAGCCATTATAAAGCACTTCTATGTTTCTTTCATATTCATCAGAATTCTGCGGATCCACTCTTTTTAAAATTTCCATTTGGTTGATCAATATGGCTCTTTGCTCTTTTGTGAACTGGAGTGTCATTTTACATTTCCCCTTTAGTCTAGTTTTATTATGAGAACGAGGTTTATTCCGACCTTTGCCTCATTCACCTAAATTATATATACAAATACTAGAAATGTAACCAAACTATGAAAATTTTAAATTTCTTCATCTTTCTGAAGCTCTATATCAAGCTCTATGAGCTTTTTTAAATCGTCCACAGTATTCACCTTTATATGGCCACTTTGGAAGTCTTTGACCCACTGGGCGATACCTGCTTGAATGATTTTTCGGTATTTCTCTTTTGATTGACTGATGTTCTCTAACAACTCAGCACTATGCAGGAGAAGGAGATTTTCTTTTTCATCATCAGAAAGGGAACATACGTTTCTATTTTCTATTGCCATCCTCCCTGTCCTCCATTACAATATGAGATGAGAGCGTGATGTTTTCCCACAACGCGGCCGCGTCTTGATCACGCTCTTTGACAGGGAGCTTCTCTCTGCTTAGAAAGGGAGGGTGTTAGCAGCACCCTCTTTTTTTATTATGAAAACCATTGTTTGTGAATCTGTTCCGCTATCCCCTTCATCATTAAAGGCGGCACGCTCATACCACAAACATACTGCACTGAAGCGTCCATAAAGTCATAATCGAGAGGAAATGATTGCATTAAAATAATGTCCCGTTCAGAGATATAATAAGGCTCGTCATATCGGACAAAGACAGAACCACTGGCAAGAGTAGGCGGCACAAGACTGTTTTTCACTAAAATCGTATTGAAATTAGATTCTTTCCCTTCTGTCCTTTTCGTTATGTCACCTATGTTGCTATCAGACGGCCTTCTCTTCACCCATCTCCTATACAATTTTGATGTCTCTTTCAATCTGGATCCACGCCCGCTCCTAAACTCTTTATAAGGGATAGGCCGCTCTTTAAATGAGAGCTTTAACTGAGGCAGGTTCAGATCTTTTCTCCGACCAATAAAAAAGACCCGCTCTCTTCTTTGCGGGACTCCCATTGTGGCAGCATTCAACAAAAACACCTGAACGTCATATCCGATTTCTTTCGCTCTTTCTATAACAAGCTTCACATATCCTTTCGCTTTGCCAATGATCATGCCTTTCACATTCTCGGCTACAAAAGTTTTTGGTTTCAGTCTTTCAACTGCATCCAGGTAATCGAAAAACAAATCATCAAGCGACTGCTTGGCCTGTCCTTCTCTGAAAGCTTTTTCCTTCCCCCAAGCATCCTCACGATCACCTGCCATTGAAAATACGCTGCATGGAGGGGATCCATCGAAAATATCCAAATCGAATAATTCCTCCGGCAGATCGTCCAATTTGTTGAATTTCCTGATATCCATTAAAAACGAGTATTTAGGATTGTGATTCTTTCTATAGATTTTCATCATTTGCGGATCAATTTCACAGTTTCCGAGAAGGCTATATCCAGCAAGCTTATAACCCATGGAGGAACCTCCGCCACATGAAAACGTACTAAAAACCTTCAATCCGTTCAGCTCAACATTTTTCAGATCAGACAGATACCATCTATAACTGTTCATTGTTGCTCACCTACTCATTGAAAGAGAACCCACATTTAGGACAGGTATGTTCAAATTGGTCCTCCTCGTAATCATCAAGATCAATCTCATGATTATCGGTAACTTTCCCGCCGTTCCCTGCATGTTCTGTCAGATCTTCTAAAATACTTTCTAGTTCGCCTTCTGAAAAGCCGGTGAAGGACAGGTCAAAATTATTTTCTTCCAGCTCTCTTAAAACTTGTTCGAGCTTGTACTCATCCCAATCGCCGCCTGTTTTGTTTAGTGCAATATTTAAGGCTTTTTCCTCGTTATCATCGAGATTTACCACCGAAACAGTAAGCTCTGCAGGGTTATTCTCCATATGTATTTTGAACCGCTGATGGCCACCTACAAGGTTTCCTGTTCTTTCGTTCCAAACAAGCGGCTCGACATTACCGAACCGTTCAATAGATGCTTTTATTCTTTCATAATCGGGATCACCTGGCTGAAGATCAATCCGGGGATTGTAGGGAGCGGGGTTAATCTTTTCTACTGGTATAGTTCTAATATCCATGATGTTTCGCCTCCAATAAAAAAACACCTTATTTACTAAGGTGTCTGGTACTTTTTTATACTCTTCTTCTAAAATATTTTTTCTCCGGCATTTCATCTAAACACTCTTGTAATAATCTTTTATAACTGCTCAATTTTTTTAGTCTCTTTGAATCCTTAAAAGATAACAAAAACCAAATTCCTACAGCAGTATAAAAAACCAATATGATAATTGTTGAAGCAGCACTTCCTTCTGCTTCTTCTGCCAGACTGAGACCATAATTTAATGTACTTCCTAAAATAAAAGATAGAATTGCAAAAAAGGCTGTAGTAAAGTGACTTAAAGCTTTTTTATTTTCAATCATATCTTCTAGCCTTCCCAGGAGCATTTGAATTTGCTTTTTATCATGACGCTTTTTGATTTCTTCTTTAAATGCAATTTGATCAGAGAAGCTTTTTTTATGTATGTCCTTTTCAACTCGTTGCAAATAAATTTCTGCGTCTTTGATTTCACCAAATTCAATTATTTGGTTGGTTTCGTTCATAAATAATCACCTCCTAAAACTTATATCGGAGGTGATTTTTCAATATTTAGGAATTCAAGATAGTGTGTTTATTTAATATAAAATTCGTCAGTATAGAATGTGCCTTCTGTTTTGATGTAATTTCCTTTGGAATCATAGCGCTCTACATCAACTTTAAAGCGATATGTTCCTTTTTTGTTGTCCAACATCTCCTTGATGCCCCAATCATCATAATCCTTCTGATCGGGCTTAAGTGGGTTTGGAGAATTCGAGTTAAGAGTCTTCCACTTCCCGCTCTCTTTCCGCTGAGGAATAAGGTTAGGACCTGCAATATAGTCATTGTCATTTTTGACTGCGACCTTTACAACTTTATCCTCTCCTAAAATATGATTCTGTTTTGTTGGATTGGCGCTTACTCCCTTTAATGAAGCCATTCCGATTTCCTCCCTTATTTTGTTTTTGTGCTCCTACCCCTCTCCAAAGCACCGGCAGCCATACTCCCGATACATGACGGCTGTTCCCATCATTTCACTTTCTCCGGATCCGGCCGCCTACACGTCTGAAGGTGTCACGTCTCGTTCCCATGATTTCTTCCCAATCCCTTCTCGTCAAAGGTTCATCCACCTTTGTTGAGGGACTTAACACTTTTTTAAGCTGCTGTTTCGTATCAGCAGATAAAACGTCTCTCATCTTCATCTTTCATTACTCCTTGCCGAATAAGCACCGCCTTACGCTATTCGCTTTTATCTATTTGTGGCCCGCCGATTTTCTTCAGGAGGTAAGCAAAGAAAACAGAGAGCCATGTTAGACTTTCCTTGCAAGCGGGATCTCACCGCTTGCGTTCCCCGTGACTATCGCGCGCAATACTGCATAGACTCCAGCCGCTCCTCCTGTGAAGCTAACGACCTTCATAGTCATTCGATACATCCGAGTGCACACTTGATAAAGGAAAGGTGCGTCTCCTGGTTTGGCCATAAAAAAACGGCCACTAATCAGCTGTACAAATTTCCATGTACAAAAGATCAGCGTCCGTAGGTATCTCCTTTTGGGACTGTTATTCACGTTCGTTTTCTTGTCTCTATCTTATGACAAAACACGATTTAAAAAAGCACCCATTTTATCCCCCGTTTTGTCGGCTTTTTATCGGTATTTTATCGGTGTATTTAGAGCAATAAAAAAAGCACTCTTTTATACAGAGTGCTTTTCAGTAGGTTTGAATGAAATTGATAGCTTTCTTAAATCTTGTACACTTTCTAATTGCACTATGCAATCTCTCAAATTTCCCAACTCAATTGTTGTGCTATCTAAGTCTAATGGATTTGCTAATACTATTCTATATTCTTTTTGATGTTTAAAAAAATCTCTTTTGTAAAAAAGCGTATCAGAAAAGACATTCTCTAGTTGATCTAATTTTAAAGGGTAACCTGAATATTCATCAAAATACTTAACGAGCCCTCTTCTAAAACCAATCTTTTTGGCTTTTGTATCAAATCGTTCAAAAAAAGGTTTATGTTTAATAAAAATTGGTATACGGTCTTGAAATTCTTTCTCTAATCCTTCTAATACTTCCGATTTAATTTTATATTCATGATTACAGAAATCTTGATAGAAATTATCCGGGTTAAACGGTATATTTGTAAAACAGCTTAAAAGCAATTTACGAATGGATCCATTTGTTAGAGTCATAAACCCTTTTTCTAAAGGGAGATTATGTTTATTGCCATCAATTTCTATAGTTACTGTATGTGTCTCATTATCAAAGAAAGTGAAATGAGAACCTTCGTATTTGTCTCCTATTCCTTTATTTTTTTTATCGTTCTTTTCTAAATCTATAAAATAACCAGTATTCATAAAGAAAAGAGAACCGTCTAAAAAAGCAGATACGTGTTCTGGCCTTAGAAATTTTATCAACAAAGCGTACACCCCCTTTCCATATTTATACTACAATTAAACATAAAAAAACAGCACTCAGATTATTCCGAGCGCTGTCGCAATGTTGTATATAGCCTGTCTTTTCACCTGATAGAACTTATCTCTTTTGAGACCCAGCTCAATCATGATTTCGAGATCCTTTATTTTTTCCGGATACAAATATTTCTTTTCTATGATGCTGTATTCGTCTTGATCAAGGCAGTGCTTTAGCGCCCTATCCATCTGCTTGACCTTCAGCTCATTATATTCACTGCTTTTCCTCAGCTGCGGGAATAATCCAATGACTCCCTTCTCCTTCTGCTCTTTTCTATTCTCCGCTTGAATTTTTAAAGATCTGTATGTCTTAAGCTCTTTAATAACAGTGTTTCTTACTTCTTTTTCATTTACATCCGGAAGAAATGACAATTGTTTAATTACTTGCATAGATTCTCTCCTTTTTAAATTAAAATAGACATCTGATATCAGTATTAACTGATTTCAAATGTCCTTATTTTCACTTATTTTTATATAAATCGTATATTTTGAATGCCTTTTCAACTGTATCATGGAAATCAGGAACACAATCTTCTGGGGCTATTTCACTTACTTTGTCTTTCTCTACCCACTGTATTTCCGAATGGTTTTTCTCATTAATAGTAAGACCATCCACATTCAATATTTCAGCAACAAATAAAATTCCAGGCACAACTCTGTCTTCTTCATCTATAAATACATTATATGTCTTTACGGGTAAAGGATCTTCTTCAATAAAATCCAGATCTGCATTAAAGTCTTGTTTATAATTCTCTTCTAAACATTTTTTTATAGATTGATTTATAGTTAGTTGGCCGCAGCCAAATTCCCATAGATTAGCTAGACGTTTCTTTTTTTTAGAACGCTTGGCAAGTAAAACTCGATTTTGATTATCCAAGCACACCACTGCGCAATGGATTTCAGCTAATCTTTCTTCCGGTACATTATAGGTTACTTCTCGGTTTCTTTCCTCTGCTTTACTATTCTCAATAGCTTGCATTATATCTTCTAGTTCTTTTGTTTTGTTTAAATCAGATATTATTTTTCCAATTTTATTTATATCTTGATGTTTATTGTTGACCACATTCATGACTAAAGAAGATTCAATATGTTCGTCATAATCATACTCTTCTTTACTCCAACTATCGCCATACCATATAATCGGATAACGTCGATTATTCCAAATCCCTTTTAAAATTTCATAAGATATTATCTTATATGAGTCATCTATGACCATTCTGTCTTCTCTTTCGTAAGATTCAATGTCTCCTTTTTTTCTATTTAGTATGTAAGCTAGGTTAGCACTAATGAGGACTTTTGATTTTTGAGCGAATTTAGAGAGTCTGAATCCCAAATCAATATCTGGCCCTAAAAAATCAACCTGAAGTCCATCCATCCAGCTAGGACTATTCCCTACAAAAAAAACAATATTTTTTGCTCTCTCTTCTATATGGCTAACTCCTGTTGGCACTTTAGGATTTTGAAAAGTAACATCTGCCATCCAAATAGTACTTTTTATAAATATTATTTTTTTAGAGTCTGGATAATCCTTATATAATTGGTGAATCACTTCTCTTACAACCTTGCTACAAACAGGTGCACACTTATATAGTTGATCAAAATTTGTGACCTTAAGAAATAATAACACTTCGTCTCCAATGTATTTCCAAAGTCTAATTTCTTTAAACTCTTTTTTAAGCATAGTTTCAATTAGTTCATAAAATCTTTTGAATACCTCTTGCCAAATATTCGAAGATTTAAAAATGGTTGAATTAACTAAATCAAAAGAAAAGAATAGGTAAACACCGTTATATTCACTATTATCGAGATCTTTTACTTTAACTAAATTTGGCACCAACTCCTGAAAACTGGCTCTAATCTTTTCTTGTAAATCTTTAATTGCTTTAATTTCCATTCAACTATCACCCCCAGCTAAAAATGCCTAACCATCGCCCTCTATTTGTTGCAGCTTCTTCTGAAACATCAAAAGCCTGAGCTATATTTGTAATATTGAATAGTCCATCCTCTAAATTAGCACGAGCTACTTCTAAAAATTCCTGTTCTGGCATCAGAATTGCAGCAGCAAATTCATTAGCTTCATATTCTTCCGCACTATGTCCAAGTCTATAGTATACAGAGTCTCTGTAATCACCAACTGAATCCCAAAGTTCATCGTCAATTAAATATCCCATATGCAAAAACAGGTGTCCAAGTTCGTGTGCAATTGAAAATCTCCTTCTATTTAAAGAGCTCTTAGGAGATATTTGAATTGTAAAACTCTCTTCTGCTTTGTAAATCATGGCCTCTAACCTATCATCTTCAAATTCTTTATAAATTAATCTACCTCCTAACATTTCAGGAACTATTTCAATTTCCACTGGTATTTCCAAATTTAATGCATCCATTATTGAAGTTGCAATATCGTTTATAGTCCTTCTTTTTGTTGCGTTCAAATTTCACACCTACTTTTAAAAAGTCAAATAAGCTCTAATACAATATATAACAGAACAATTAAAATTGTTACCGAGCTACTAACGCTAAAAAATGCGTTTTTTCTTCTGACAAGAGTTGCAATTGAAAGAACTTGAGTAGCTAAGTCATATGAATAGTTATCGCTATAGGAAATATCCAAATCGTACCTTTCATTTAAGCTTTCGATAAGAGACTTTTGATTTAAGTCTTCTAGGTTTTTATAAAACAATAAATTTTTAAGGTGATTCTGATTCATACAGATGCAATTTTTTTTTGATTTTATTCCTTTAGAGGGTTTAAATGAGTATAGATTAATTAATAGATTCAATATCAGTAATATTAAACAAATTTTCAACCCTAAAGACAACTTCCCATGTAATTGTTGAACATACTCCGTTGCACCAAATAATAAAGCTCCATTAAAAGTTAATAAGCCGGCATTCTTAGCCTCCGAAAACTTTAACCATTCGTTAAAGTCTTGATAAAGTTCTTTGAGATAAATATTATCATTGTTTCTAGGCAAGTTAACATCTCCTCCATGAATACAGATTACCGTTACATCTTAGAAAGTCAATTACCTTTGCTAATAATTCACAAAAAAAATCAATAAAATTTTTCACGGTTTATAACCATAATCAAAATGAATTCTTGTATATTTATTGCCAGTCGTATGCACGGTTGTAATGCCGTACTCAGGTGTATCGGCTAAATATGCGCAACCATTCTGACCATCAAGAATAACTAGCTTTATTTTGTTTCGTTCAATCAAGTCTCCAACGGAAAGTTGGTGTATGTTTTCAAGTTCGATAGGTCGGTTCATTTTGCAGCACTCCCCGTGTTATAATTAATTGACGAGATTAACTAAACTGGGGCCTTGTGCTCCGTTTTTTTATATATCCTCGTCCTCAATATCTTCTTCCCAAGCCATCTCAAAAGCAGATTCTAAAAATCTCAATTGCTTTTCAAGTTCTTCATCTGTCATCTGGGAAAAGTCAGGTCCGTGTCCTGGAACCATCATGAAATCTTCCGTAAGACGTTTTATAAGATACTCTCTCCTTGAGACCAACAATAACCCTCCATCCATTTTTAAGCCGCTGGAGCAGCTCGTATTTTCTTAAAGGCTCATAGAGGTGGACTGCTCGTCCTTCCTCCATGCGAAACAGCAAATACCAACGCCGCTGCCTTTTAACCATTAAGCCGCTCCGTGTTCGCCCTCATCCTGGTTGTCTTGCTCTTTTTCATCCTTGGATGATGCATCAGTTGCTTCACTTTCATCGAGAGGGATAGGTGGTGCATCTTTCTCCATTGGCTCAGCCTCAGCTTCTTGATCTTGCTTCCAATCCCACCAGGCTACAGCAAGCGGAGCAACCTCTTTTCTGTACTCGTTAATGAGGTCTATAGTGGCACTTGGAGACATTCCAAGCTCATCTGCAAGCCTGCGGTATGATTCCCCTTCAATACGGCGTTTTGCAATTTCATCAATATTTTCAGGAAAACCATCACGAACTGGAGGCGTACCTTCAGTGATGAAAGAATCAACAATTTCTCGATCTATCTCCATTGGTTTTTCTTCAATTCTTGGTTTTTCTTCGGGGAGCCCTAACTCTGCCTCGAGTTGTTCCGGTTCAGGATCCGCAACATTAACAATTCCTCTTTGATCAACCGTGTAATTTGTAATTGGTTTCTCGGTTTTCGCATTTATTTCTAAGACATATTGAACTGTTTCAGATTCCAGCTGAGCTTGTACTTCTTTATCAATCATTTCAGAAAGGCGTGAAATTCTAGACCCTCCTAATTCTTTTGTGCTGACCTCCAAAACGATTTCAGTAATACCTTTTGGCTTCATATTCACCTTTTTAACGAGAGATTTTAGATTAATGAAAGACATAACTGCTCCTCCTCTTGTGATAGTGGCTTTACTTGTATTTCGATTCTTGGATTTTGGCTATAATACTTACTGACATGAAGGTCTACAATTTGGCTGTCATCATGCCAGATGACTTTATTTAGTCCGTCCTTAATGCCCTTAATATAGTTATCAACATCTGGCTTTTTGCTCGGCCTCAACAAACCTTGTTCTGCTTCTGCAACTTTTTTCTTACTGAAGCTTTTCAGAGTGGATTTATAAACCCTTACTGACAATTCAAGTGGTCCTTCTAGCAATTTAGATGGACGATAATCTGAAGCAGCCAGCTTTACATATTGCTTAAAGTCTCTTGATTTCTTTGGATCATATAGCCTGGTCATCCCATTAACCGTGGTGGCTCTCGGTCTCCCTTGGGCTACTGGCTCACCGTAAACTGTAAAACTAATCAATGCTGTTACCTCCCGTCAGCTATCTCCAGCTGCTCAATTTCCGTCATGATTAAATCTGCGTTCATGATAATGAATGATAAGGAGTGGAGAACGCCGATCATCAATCTCCCTCCTCGAAGGACATTTCACGGCCAAACTTGCATTTAACGTTAATATGTAGCCGCTCCAGATCCAGTAAAGATAGTTCGTCCAGCTCCCGTCCGTCCTCCGATTCATATTGGCCATACTTTATAAGTTCATTCGTTAAAAATTCACGCCGCTCTTCTGAGGTAGTCTGTATTACATCTGAAGGCATTTCATGTACTCCTCTCTTTTTATGCAAGCTTCGCTTCCATTTGTTGATTAAGATTTATAAATCGTCCAAATTCCTTTACGAAGGTTGCCTGAATTGTTCCCGTAGGGCCGTTCCTTTGTTTAGCGATATCGATTTCAACTATATTTCTCAATTCACTTTGTTTGTTGTAATATTCATCGCGATATAAGAAAGAAATAATGTCAGCATCCTGTTCTATGCTGCCCGACTCTCTTAAATCAGACATCATGGGGCGTTTATCTTGTCGCTGTTCAACAGCACGAGATAATTGAGACAAAAGAATTATTGGGAGTTTAAAACTTAAGGCCATTTCTTTCAGTTCTCGGGTAATGGCCCCTACTTCTAAATCCTTTCTTTCAAATCTCCCGACAGTCCTAACAAGTTGTAAATAATCAATAATCACCAAATGCTTTTTATCTGGGTTTTCTTTTTTTGTTTGTCGCATTTTAGACCTTATATAAGCTAAAGTTTGAGAAGGTTGATCGTGAATATTAATATCCCATTTTTCATATACACCAATGGCAGTAGTTACATTCTCATAATCTTTAGCACTAAAGAATTTTCTAGGGTTCTTCCACTTGGCCCCGTTAACTGAACCGATATTACTCAACAAACGGCGTGTCAATTGTTTATCAGGCATTTCAAGAGAGAATATATCTGTAACTCCTCCAGCCTCACAATTCGCTTTTCCAAGACTTAGAGCAAAGGCCGTCTTTCCCATTGAAGGACGCGCTGCTAACACTATGAGATCACCATCTTGCCAGCCTCCAGTCATTGCATTCAGATCGTGCAATCCAGTTGGGATTCCGGTAATGTCTCCTTTTTCCTCGTGCATGTCGTTATATATTTCTAAAAGCACGTCTTGCTTGGTTCTAACTTTTTCAATGCCAAAGTCTTGAAGCTCAGAAGAACGCTTATATAACCGCTCCATGCCCTCATCTGTAGGCTCGTTTACAAACGAAGCACATTCTTTCTGCATTTCTCTCAACCTATAAGCTTCAAGGATCATCGTTTGATAGTGCAGAAAACTAGCTGTGCTTGCAATTGCACCAGCTAACTCAATCAAATAACCAGTTCCCCCAACTTCTTCAATAGCGTTTCCAAGTTGAGTTGTAACAGAAACTATATCAACAGGGATACCGTCTTGATCTGCTTCTTTCATTGCTGAAAAAATAACACTATGTTTTTTCACTCCGAATTGTTCAGGCTGAAGGGATGTCTCTTTTATCAGATCGCCTTCAACTAAAATACAACCGAGGACCGCTTGTTCCGCTTCAGTGTTTAGGACCGTATTTTGCATTTTGTTCCCACTCTTTCTGTTGCTCTAAAAAACTGTTTTCTTCACGATGCTGAACGTTCACCTCTGCAATTGAGGGAGGGAATGGTTTATTTGCAATATGATCATCAATCTTCGCCTTTACCGCCTCAAACGGCATTTTCAGAAGATGATCCATCCACAGTTCAATACGTTCTTTTCCAACATCTCCGCTTAAATCAAAACGTGTGTATGCTGCCGCAAGCCGTTTTAATAGTGTCATTGCTTCCGTTGTTTTCAAAATAATCATCACCTACCTTAAATGCCGATGCCATTCTCTTTGGCATATGCTTCAAGAGCAGCAAAGCTGTTTTGTTGTACCGATCCGCGCGGCTTAAATTCAGAAACATTAGAAGGCTGTTTTTCGCTTTGTTTAGCAGCCCATCTATCGCGAATAATTGGTTCACAGTAAGTAAAAGAATTTATCTTGTCCCCTGGATATTTAGGTTTATATTGATCAAAAATTTCATCTATCCAAGTCAAAACATCGTCGATAGGTATCTCTGCCTCTATGACTCTTTTGATTGCCGCTGTATCTACAGCTGATAGAAATAGAGAGCCTTTTCTCGAAGCGAATTTATCTTCGATTTTTTGGAAAGAAGTCGAACCCTCGTTCTTCGGCTGAGGTGCTCTTGACTTGTCTTTAGCCTTACTTTCATATGCAGGTTCTTCAGCAGCACCTTGGAATTTCGAATAATTTAAAACGGTCCAAAGCATTCCGTATTCAGTTTCCTCTGCAGTAATCATTCCTTTTGCCTGAAGCCTTTCAGCTGCAGCCTTTACTGCGGCTCTTGTGAATTTTGTTAAACCTCTGCCCTTTTTAATCGCTAAGTCATCACATAGTTTTGAATATGAGCGGATATACTGACCTTTTTTCAACTCATAATCATTAATCTTCATACCGTCCTGAAACGCAGCTTTGGTAATTAAAAAAGTGAACAACCTAAAGCCGACATTATCTGTAAAAATCTCATGATCGACCATTGACTTATATAGTCTCACCCATCCAGCCAAGGGCCTCGCCTCCTTTCCATCGCTATTTCTTTCTGCAGATAGCTTTTAACCCTTTGATTGTCACAAGAGTAAGATTGGGTTCATATTTACGAAAATAGGTTGAAACGTACATTAATAGAGTATCCTTACGCATATCTGGGGCCACTGTCTTGGCCAATGACACATAACAATAAGGGTAAGGTACCGCAATTAAGTCATTGTCAGTCATGGTATATAAACAACCTTTCCAGTCAATTTCATGATGTCTTCTTTAAAAAGCTCCTCGTCGCTGTTTGATTCAGAAAGATGCAGCAGCCAAATTTCCTGAACCCTGCTCAAGTCATTTGCCTTCAAAAACTCTTTTACGTTTTCTAAACTGAAGTGTGACTGTAAGAGTCGTCTTTTCATAAATGGCGGTGTACGGCCGCTTTTGATGTTTTCATTCAGTATTTCATTCGAGTAATTGCATTCCACCATAATGTGAGTGAGTCCTGGAAACTTGTATTTGATGTAATAGGTATCAGTGGCAAACAGAAGCTTGTCACCGTCCTCATTAGCCAACAGGAAGCCATATGGCTCCGCCACATCGTGCTGCACGTCAAAGGGCATAATAGACCAAGAACCAACTTTAAATAGCTGTTTAGCACGCACAGGCTTTATTCTGTGATGAGAAATGCCAATTGCTCCGGCCGTCCCAGGAGACATGTAACAATCAATGCCGGCTTGCAGAACATCCTTAATTGCTTTGCAGTGATCCCCATGCTCATGAGAAACGAGGCAGCCAGCGAATTGAGAAATTTTATACTGAAACCCCTTCTGCATTTGTTTAAAGTTGATGCCGCATTCCAAAAGAAGTGGGGTCTTACCATCGGTGACCCGATAGCAATTTCCCTTACTGCTCGATGACAGGGCTGTAATTTCAATCAAAAATCTGGTCCGTCCGATTCAAAGACTGAGGGCTTCTCATCTTTTTTTGTTGGTTGGGGCTCCGGCTGTTCTGTTTGTGGATCCGGAATTGGTTCGATATCGATAACCTCTGAATTCGCGTTTTCCTCAATTTGCTTCTGTACTTCGGCTGGAGTTACATCTACACGTTCGTTGTCATATTCATTTTCTGTTGAATTATTAATCGCCTGTACAAGTAAATCGCTGTCATCACTTGTGTTTATAAAAGATTTTGCGGCACGATTGATAACAGTTCTTTTGGCCATTTCCTGAGGAAACTTGTTTTGAACGCTCTTTGTTTTCGCTTGAGTCCATGAAGTTTCAATTTCTTTACGCGTCATAACAGTTAATATTTCTTCATCTTCTATTGTTTTTATAACTGCATAAGCCCCTAAAATTTCGTTGTCTCTGTTCTGGAATTTGGTTTCATGCTTAAGTAGCTTTTCGCGCCCGCCCACAATCTCGTAATCGAATACATCACCATCAAAAATTACGTTTGACCAAATATCCTTGACATTGGTCAGCCGTTTAAGCACAGCTTGTGTTCCAAAATAAGAACGGTTAAGTTGTAGTTGATTTCCATAAACTATGAAGTAGCACTGTGTCTTTGCTGGACTTAAACCTTGAACAACCATATCTAACAAAGAGTTAGCTATTGATTCCCTAGAACACACTTCCAATGCTGGCTTTCCGTTTTTATCTCTTACTTCTTGCAGTTTAAAAAAAGCACTTTTTAAAGCATTACTTGCGTTGTAGTTAGAAGGCAGGACTAAACCATCGTCCTGCAATCTGGTTAAACTTTTGTTCACATCATCAGTTATATCTTTTTGAATAATTGCCAATTGATTCTGGCTATTCATTTGAATCCCCCTCTTGTGGCGCAGTCAATAATAGTTGCTTCTCCCTTGGAGTACATGCTTCTTTGACACTTACATGAGTTTCAACTTTGATTTCACTGTCAAACTCGTCATAATAGCCACGTTCAAGACATCTGTAAGCATCCTGTGCGCTGTCAGCAACAATTAACGATTTAGTAGTTTTGGTCTCAACATGTTCGATAATGTCATAGGCTCCCATTAGATTGCCTCCTGAACGAGTTCGTCTTGAAACTCAACACGAAGCTGTTTATCTTTCTCGGAAACAATCAGACTGAGGATCTGTGAATTTGTGTTGATCAATTTCGTCACCGCTTCAGAGTTATCAACGAAAATGGGAGCAGTGATTCCGTAGTAATCATTAAGGGTATTAATGATATCTAAGCCAACGTTAATACGTGCAGCATTGTTTAAGCCGGACGAATACGGCACACCTTCATAAAGGGTTTCACATGTCTCTTCCAGTCCCCCGTTGATCTGGTCCTTGAAGAGCTTGAAACGAGCATATTTAAACTTACTGTTTATCTTCTCTTCGAGGAGATGCACCTTAGTGCGAACAAATTCTTCAGTCAAAAAGAGTTGATGATGTAGCTGTTCATATTGTTCCGCTAACTCTTTTTGTTCCTGCTCAAGCTGCCTTACCCGATCATTAACATGCCTTGCGTGATCAATTTTTGCTTGATCTTTTTGAAGCAGCAAAATCTCTTGTTTTCTACTGTTGATATCATCCTTAATCAATTGAACGGCTTGATCTACGGAAGATTCTAAATGCTGAATTTCATTCTGGACGGCCTCAATTTCAGCTTGTTTATTTTGATAAATTGGATCCGCTGAAATATCTGTTCTATTGCTTTGTGCGCCCTCTAATTCTTTTTCAAGTGATAGTAAAGTCTCTTCTTCACTCTTATAGGCATCCTGCAAATTAGATATTGCAGCTTCTAATTCCTGAATAGCATCCTCAGACTTTTCTTTTTGAATCTTAACCGACTTGCCTTTTTCATTGATTTCAGCTAAAGCTTGGCTTTTATGAAAATTGAATTTTTCAATGGCTTGATCAATTTTTTCTTTCGGTAATTCTTGGCCGCATGTAGGGCATTCAGTTTGATGTTGATCAAACGTCTCCTCATTCTTGTCGCACCAACTCTGGCGCAGCGACTCGATTTCCGTATTTAATCGATCTAAATTGTCTTTTTCAAGTGATAACTGCCGCTGATTCGATTTAATCTCCATTGAAATTTCATCAATCTTGCTTTTCACAGGGTATAGCTGCTCTTTAATCTCATTGATCTTTTTGTATTCTTTTTCCTGATGACTATTTTTGATTTCCTGAAGATCATTCTGCAGCTGGAGAATCACTTTCCTCTTCTCAGAAATAGCTTCACCATTACGAGCTGAACGAAGTTTCTCCTCCAATGACTCAACTTCTTTTTGAAGAAAATTTATCTCGTCATGTAATTCTTGTTCATCTAGACCAGATGTATCTTCGACTGTGCGCTGGACTTCATCGATTCTTACCGGTATTGCATCGAGCTGTTTATTGATCTCGCGCTGTTTTCCCGCGATCACCTTTCTATGCTCTTCAAGCGAACGTTTATTTAAGACGCTTTCCAAGGCAGCCAAAGAAGGGTTTTTACTGAATACTTCCTCGGCTGTTACATCGCCGCTAATCTCAAGTAGAATCTTCCGTCTGTCTTGCCATTTCAATTGCTCATTGAAGAATGATGGAGAAGTAATGAGTTTAAATTTGTCTTCTGCAATAATTGAGCTGACTCGATCATTAAACTCTTTTTTCTTTGATGGCACTTCGTTAATAAAATAGTCAGTGGTATGTCCAGAGAATACGGCTTCGGCACTACTCCGCTTTCTTGTCCACTTCTCGGAGTACACCTTTTTCAGAGACAATTCAGCTCCATCGATCAAAAACAATCCGCTGACTTCATGATTTAGTCCGCTAATAGGCTTGTTTTCTTTTGTGAGGGTTTTAATCTGAAAATCCTTTTTGTTTTGGCTGTCCTTATCAAATAAGAGCCAAATAAAAGCATCAAACAAAGTTGTTTTTCCTGTTGCATTATCACCGTAGACCTTGACGTTCTCGCCTCGAGTATCAAGAGTAAACTGTCTAACTCCCTTAAAATTGCGAAGTTCTAATTTGAGCAGTTTAATTTCCTTCTTCATTTCTCTTCACTTCCTTTCTCTTTAGTCTTGAGAGAAAGATATTCATTTCGTGCCTCAGCTGTTGGGAAGTGAAAACATGCATTCCCCTTAATATCAAAGGAAATTGATCCACCTACAGTGGCAAGATTAATCTGATCGCGGCGTTGATCGCTAAACGGCTCAGTGTAAAAAGCTTCATTCATTTGTCAAAGACCTCCAAAGATTTGATTTTTGGAAGGTGATACAGTAAACTATCAATACCAAAGTTTGTAACACCTTCTACGGCTCGCTCTGCAAAGCGAGCTTTTTTATTTAGCTTTTTGAAGTAATTCCTGAACACTATCAGGAATTTTGTGTTCACATTTGCTGCAATAAATTTTGTAAGATCGTTCTTCGACCTTTCCGCAATTAGGGCACTTCCTTGGCAGAATAACCAGGTAAAACACCGAAAATCCTCCTTTCTGATGCTTGTACGCATCGTCAGACCAGAGAGAGGATGGTGGTAAAATAAAGGGGGTTTAGGATGGATAAAAAAGATCTCCCCCTGGCCTGACGACAAGAACAAGCTTGCCGTGCTCAATAAAGAGCGATATAATACTTTCATAACGTTTTATATTTTCCTTAAGCAGTGAGTGTAGGAGCTTGCTGCTTTTTTATATTTTCAATAGCCTTCTTCGCCTCGGCATTCACCAGAAGAATCTGTGCTGGATTCCTCTTTACTTCCCGACAATGATTCACAACCTCAGAAGCTTTCATTAAACGGCTTGCAGATAATACAAATTTCATTCAAATCATCCCCTCTAACTTTTTTTCAAAAAAATCTTTTGACGGAATCACTTCAACAATGCGATCGAAGTCTTGCTTGGATTTTATGTAGTGATCTAGTTGTTTTACAGATTTGCGAAGTTCATTAACCGTTTCATTTGCCTTTTTCATATCTCCGTTGGCAACAGCTTTGATTAAACGCTTTGAGTATTCCTCAATAAAAATTTGTTCCCGCCTTGCTGAATCAGAGTGTATTTTTAAAACCATGTCCTCAAGAAGCACCTTTGATTAACCCCCTCGTTAAAAGCTTCATTTTATGCTTGCCCCACATCTTCACCCACGAAATCGAATATTCCTTACAGAGAACAACGATTAGTTGAGTTAAAGCTGTTATGACGTCTAAACATTCTTGAATCGATTTCTCAATCATTTTTGTATCTGACAATGTTTTGGGATTGACTGAGATATGTTCAACTGAATTTTGTAAGGCGTCCAAGGCTTCTGTCATTTGTATCTTGGATTGAACAAGAAGATTCACCCTGTGCAAATCGGCTGTTTCCCCGTCCAGAATTAAAGGTCCCCACCCTGTATAATCAGAAGCAGCTTCAAGAGCAGGACGCGGATCATTATGTTTCTCAGCAAAATACTGGGCCACCTCCGGCTGAACTTTGTGGCGGCCGCATTCCTGATGAGATACAGATTCACGAGAAAGAAATAATTCATCGTCCATAGATAACTGCTGTTGTGTAAGTTCCGCCTCTTTACGAGCGCTTTTTAGTGCTTTCGGTGCTCTACCAAATTTCACTTTAAACATCTCCTTTTTCTACCAAATTTTTAACCGTATATTGGTAAACTTTAGTTAAAAGATATTAAGCAGAATCATCAACACTGTTCTGTTCTAATTGTCTTATCCAAGCATTTAGGGTTTCTGGTCGGAAAAATATTTTCTTTCCAATTCTGAAATGCGGAATTTCCTTATTTCTAACCAAGGAATAAATGGTTTCTTTATGAACCCTCAGTAAACTAGCAGCTTCCTGAGGGCTTAATGGTTTGTTGCTCATAATGAAATCCTCCTAAGCACTGTTTGTTTCTAAATCAGAAACGTTTTCGGCAAAAAAATCTGTGATTTTGCATTTTAAATGTTGCGCTAAGGTCGGCAATTGATCTGCTTTAAAAGCATAAACACCCTGCTCATACTTTAAATAACTTGAACCAGTTTTTAATCCTAGCTTTATTGCTAGATCTCGCTGAGAAATTTTTAATTCGATTCGTCTATTCTTGATAAAAACTAAATCGAGTTTCTGCATATCTTTCACTCCTTTCATTTCTGTTTCAGAAACTTTGTAACCACATAATACAGTTCTAAAACGGAAATGTCAACAAGTTTTGTTTACGATTTAGAAACTTTTTTTATTTCCATAACGGAAACATGTTATCATTTGTCTTACTTAGAAAGTGGTGAAAACAATGAATATAGGCGAACGGATAGTTTTATTAAGAGAAAGAAAAGGTTGGTCCCAAAGGGAACTAGCCCGCCGTGTAGACCTAAATTATGCTGTTATGAACCGTATAGAAAAAGGCACTCGACCTATTACTGATTCAGAAATAATCAAGTTAGCTGAGGTCTTGGATGTCACAACAGACTATCTGTTAAAGGGAAATTCAAACGACTCTCAAATAGATGAACTTTTAAATGATCCAGAAACCCTAATTGCTGGTCGTGATGGAAAAATCACTAAAGAACAAGCAAAAGAACTTTTGGATTATCTTTTGAAAAAAGGGTTCGATGAATAGTAGCAGCTATTCTTTATTCTTAATTCTTTAATTCTTCTTCTGGTAAAACATTTGTTAAACATTTGTTTAATAAAAAGAAGCCTAAGTGTTAAATAAAACTTTTTGTACTCCCTAAAAACATAGATATATCAAGGGTTTATGAAAGGTACACACTGTAAAACAAACTGTTTAACATTCATTGAGTTAATTGAAAGATAAAGAAAACATAACTGGAGTAAAAAGGGGAACTAAAATTGTTTAAAAAATTGGGGACTTTACTATTAATCACTTCACTGATATTGCTCGCAGCCTGCAAAAATAGTGAAGAGTCTTCTACATCTTCAGAAGGTACAAATAGTGTAACTGATACCAACGCATCAGAAAGCCAAGACATCTCTGTTAACGGTCCTGAAAAAGTTGGGGATATATATGAAATTGATGGCGGTACGGCCAAAGTAATGGCCATCAGCAATAAAGAAACCACTGGGAAAACTGGCCCGATGCAAGTAACGGTAAAAAAAGTAATTGCTGCTGTGGCGAACGAACAAACACCTTTTATTGAGGTTCAACTTGAAGCAGAAAACACATCAGATAAAGTAGTTTATTTCGGCCTAGACGATGCAAAATTAGCAACAAGCACTGGGGTACAAGTCAATGAGCCATCTCCTGACGAAAGTGACAAATTTCTTGGAGAGTATGTGGGGAAAGTAAATGATAATGGATCTGTCTTTTATACTTTTGAAAACGAAGAGGATATAAAAGGTTTAGATTCAATTCGGCTGAAAATCGCGCTTCCAGTTGATGAGGACGCAAATGCTTTAGGTGACGATCTTGATTTAAAAATTAACTTAGAGCATTAAAAAGAAGCCCTATTTTGGGGCTTTTATTTAGAAAACAAAACCGAACATAAGTTTGCATTTCGTTAGTAGGAGGCTTTACCTTGTATCATTTATCACTTCTTGAGGAAAGAATACAGACAATTTACACCGGCATCGGTATTATAGAGCCTGGTTCATGGGACTTGGAACTAATTGCAGATAGGTTAAAAATAATAGTCCATTACAAAAACCGTTCATCTGTAGCAGTAAAACTGCTGGGAATGGCTTGCATTATTCTTGATTCGCGAATATCTAAACAAAAGCAATGGGAAGACTTTTCCCATGAACTGTGCCATCACATAAATCATGTGGGTGTTCAATACAAATTACCCCCACTTTTTAGAGAATTACAGGAGAATCAAGCAAATGCATTTATGTATCACTTTGCTGTACCTAGCTTTATGCTGAAAAACATTAAATTACCGGCAACCAAGCGGGAATCTATAAGTCTTATATCTGATCTTTTTCAGGTTACTCATCCTTTTGCGGAAAAAAGATTGGATATGTACTTCCGTAAGTTATTCAGCTTTAAGTACCAATCATTTATTATTCAAAAGAATAAAGAAAGGGAGAAAATTTTATATGCCAACAATTGAAAAAAGAGGCGAAAAGTCATTTCGATTAGTTGTTGATATCGGTACAAAGAGCAAGCGTAAAAGAAAGGTCAAAACAATTAGAATAGAGGATCCGACTTTATTAAAAACCACTAAAAAGCTGCGCAATTACTTGGAGAGTGAATGGTATAAATTCAAAACAGAAGTTGAAGCCGGCGCTTATATCACACCACACAAACGAACATTCAATATGTTCATAGAGGACTGGGAGAAAAAATACGCCCTGGATCATCTCGATGATAAAACTCGTGAAACTTATGAATATATTATGGGGAAAGAAATACAACCCTATTTTGGAGACATGTACTTAGACGAGATTCAGCCGATTCACATATTAAATTTCTTAGAAGAATATCAACGAGAAAATGATGTCTCAACGTCAAGCATTCATGCAAGATATCGAATCATTAGAGATATCTTAGGAAGAGCAGCTGAGTGGAAAATTATAAAAGAAAACCCTGCAGAAAATGTAAAGCGGCCAAAACAAAAATACAATGAATATGAAATTTATACTGAAGAAGAAATAAAGGAAATCTTTAAGCTATTAGATGAACACGCTCCATTGAGGAACAGAGTTATGATTAAATTTGCTTTTACAGGTGGATTTCGTAGAGGAGAACTATTAGCAATCGATGAAACAGATTTATTTTTTGATACTAATGAAGTCAGAATTGATGAGTCTTTACAATATACAAAGAAGAAAGGTTATCGGTTTAAAGATCCTAAAAGTAACTCTTTCCGTAAAGTTACGATGCCACCCGATATAATGCAAGAAGCAGCTATTTTGCTAAGAGAGATCAAGAAGAATAAATTACTCTTGGGAGAACTGTGGAGAGGAACAGATAAGCTTTTGTTATTTGGTGGGGATATGGGGCAACCCCAGTATCCAACCTCACCTAATACATGGTGGCAGAGATTCACTAAGAGGCACAATATTAAGCCAGGACGTCTTCACGATATGAGACACTCACACGCAACAATGTTAATAAACCAAATTGGGAAAGTACCTGGATTAAACATTAAAGCTATTTCTCAGAGGCTTGGTCATGCTAACGTCCAAACCACATTGAATATTTACACTCACGCTAACCGTGAATCAGATATTTTAGTTGCTGATGCAATCAATAACATATTAAAAACGGGGACATTTTAGAGAAATTCTCTAATTTGCCACCCGTATGACACCCACATATTTTAGACAAAAAAAATAACAGTTCCTTATTTCGCGGAAACTGCATAAGATCAACGTATTTTAGATAAGCTTCCAAGCGGGCTCGAACCGCTGACCTCTTCCTTACCATGGAAGTGCTCTACCTGCTGAGCTATGGAAGCAATGGCTCCGCAGGTAGGATTCGAACCTACGACCGATCGGTTAACAGCCGATAGCTCTACCACTGAGCTACTGCGGAATAATATAAAGCTTCATAAACAAACATGGTAGAATTAATAAATCTGCTTGGCGGCGTCCTACTCTCACAGGGGGAAACCCCCGACTACCATCGGCGCTGAAGAGCTTAACTTCCGTGTTCGGTATGGGAACGGGTGTGACCTCTTCGCTATCGCCACCAAACAAATTGAGAGTGTTCTCTCAAAACTAGATAACAGGTGTG
>NZ_CP150157.1:35000-162500 GCF_037963535.1 Bacillus sp. PS217 | reverse complement strand
GGAATTTCACGTGTTCCGCCGTACTCAGGATCCACTCAGGAGAGAACGAAGTTTTGACTACAGGGCTGTTACCTCCTATGGCGGGCCTTTCCAGACCTCTTCATCTACCTCGTTCTTTTGTAACTCCGTATAGAGTGTCCTACAACCCCAAGAGGCAAGCCTCTTGGTTTGGGCTAATCCCGTTTCGCTCGCCGCTACTCAGGGAATCGCATTTGCTTTCTCTTCCTCCGGGTACTTAGATGTTTCAGTTCCCCGGGTCTGCCTTCTCATATCCTATGAATTCAGATATGGATACCACTCCATTACGAGTGGTGGGTTTCCCCATTCGGAAATCTCCGGATCAAAGCTTGCTTACAGCTCCCCGAAGCATATCGGTGTTCGTCCCGTCCTTCATCGGCTCCTAGTGCCAAGGCATCCACCGTGCGCCCTTTCTAACTTAACCGTTAAAAAGAATCACTATGTGATATCTTGTGTTACTAATTGAATGTGATGTCTACTGTTATCTAGTTTTCAAAGAACACATTTCGAAGGAATGATCCTTCAAAACTAAACAAGACAGGGAACGTTCTGTTTATAAGACCCAAGGTCTTATATTCCGTATAATATCCTTAGAAAGGAGGTGATCCAGCCGCACCTTCCGATACGGCTACCTTGTTACGACTTCACCCCAATCATCTGTCCCACCTTCGGCGGCTGGCTCCTAAAAGGTTACCTCACCGACTTCGGGTGTTACAAACTCTCGTGGTGTGACGGGCGGTGTGTACAAGGCCCGGGAACGTATTCACCGCGGCATGCTGATCCGCGATTACTAGCGATTCCAGCTTCACGCAGTCGAGTTGCAGACTGCGATCCGAACTGAGAACAGATTTGTGGGATTGGCTTAACCTCGCGGTTTCGCTGCCCTTTGTTCTGTCCATTGTAGCACGTGTGTAGCCCAGGTCATAAGGGGCATGATGATTTGACGTCATCCCCACCTTCCTCCGGTTTGTCACCGGCAGTCACCTTAGAGTGCCCAACTGAATGCTGGCAACTAAGATCAAGGGTTGCGCTCGTTGCGGGACTTAACCCAACATCTCACGACACGAGCTGACGACAACCATGCACCACCTGTCACTCTGCCCCCGAAGGGGACGTCCTATCTCTAGGATTGTCAGAGGATGTCAAGACCTGGTAAGGTTCTTCGCGTTGCTTCGAATTAAACCACATGCTCCACCGCTTGTGCGGGCCCCCGTCAATTCCTTTGAGTTTCAGTCTTGCGACCGTACTCCCCAGGCGGAGTGCTTAATGCGTTAGCTGCAGCACTAAGGGGCGGAAACCCCCTAACACTTAGCACTCATCGTTTACGGCGTGGACTACCAGGGTATCTAATCCTGTTCGCTCCCCACGCTTTCGCTCCTCAGCGTCAGTTACAGACCAGAGAGTCGCCTTCGCCACTGGTGTTCCTCCACATCTCTACGCATTTCACCGCTACACGTGGAATTCCACTCTCCTCTTCTGCACTCAAGTTCCCCAGTTTCCAATGACCCTCCCCGGTTGAGCCGGGGGCTTTCACATCAGACTTAAGAAACCGCCTGCGAGCCCTTTACGCCCAATAATTCCGGACAACGCTTGCCACCTACGTATTACCGCGGCTGCTGGCACGTAGTTAGCCGTGGCTTTCTGGTTAGGTACCGTCAAGGTACCGCCCTATTCGAACGGTACTTGTTCTTCCCTAACAACAGAGCTTTACGATCCGAAAACCTTCATCACTCACGCGGCGTTGCTCCGTCAGACTTTCGTCCATTGCGGAAGATTCCCTACTGCTGCCTCCCGTAGGAGTCTGGGCCGTGTCTCAGTCCCAGTGTGGCCGATCACCCTCTCAGGTCGGCTACGCATCGTTGCCTTGGTGAGCCGTTACCTCACCAACTAGCTAATGCGCCGCGGGTCCATCTGTAAGTGGTAGCCGAAGCCACCTTTTATGTTTGAACCATGCGGTTCAAACAACCATCCGGTATTAGCCCCGGTTTCCCGGAGTTATCCCAGTCTTACAGGCAGGTTACCCACGTGTTACTCACCCGTCCGCCGCTAACATCAGGGAGCAAGCTCCCATCTGTCCGCTCGACTTGCATGTATTAGGCACGCCGCCAGCGTTCGTCCTGAGCCAGGATCAAACTCTCCGATAAAGTAGTTTGACTGACTACGCACATCGCTGTGCGATTTTTAAAAACTGAATTAACAGGTACGTTTTGTCTTGTTTAATTTTCAAAGATCATTACCGCCGCTTAACGAAGCAGCTTTATTACTATAACATTTAGCTTCTTTTAAGTCAACAACTTTTTTTAAAGTATTTAATGAAGCTTTTAGTTGATGTCAACTGTTTATCAGCGACGAATAATAATATATCACGGATATTATCAAAAGGTCAACACCCAATTTAGGCTGTATGTGAAGAGACATTTTATCGGTTATATTCAATTGTCCATGCTCATAAGATGTAAAACAAGAATGATGGACAAGATAAGGAGGCATCATCAGTGAAACACTTCTATGTGTGGCACATTAAACGGGTAAAACAATTAATTATTATACTTATCGCCGCATTTGCAGCTGCCAGCTTTTTTTATATCCAAAGAGCTGTCCCGCTTCCCGTGTTTTCAACTGACACCGGACCTAAAGCCATTTATAAAGGAGAAACAGACTCTAAAGATATTTCACTTACTTTCGATATCAGCTGGGGTGATGAGAGAGCAGAACCGATACTTAATACTCTGAAAGCACACGGGATTAAAAACGCAACGTTTTTCCTGTCCGCTTCTTGGGCAGAACGCCATCCCGACACAGTGGCCCGTATCGTAAAGGACGGCCATCAAATCGGGAGCATGGGCTACGCTTATAAAAACTATGCCAATTTAGAGAGCAGCGAAATAAAAAAGGACATGAACCGTGCGCAAACAGCCTTTGAAAAGTTAGGGGTCAAAGACATACAGCTATTAAGACCCCCTACCGGCCAATTCAATAAGAATGTTCTAAAGGTCGCAAAGCAATACAATTATACAGTCGTTCATTACAGTGTGAACTCTCAAGACTGGACAAATCCCGGAGTTGAAAAAATCATCGACAATGTGACCAAGCAAGTTTCCGGTGGAGACATTATTCTTTTACATGCCTCCGATTCTGCAAAACAAACAGAAGAAGCATTGCCTGATATCATCCATCAGCTGAAAGAAAAAGGATTAAAAAATGTAACCGTGGGTGATCTCATCGCAAATTCTGATGCCAAATCCGCAGAGGTAAAGTAATTACTTTGCTGCAAACTTCGGCAGCATCAGCAATTGGAAGGCATTACATGCCATTAACGGAAAAAGCATTAAATAAAGCCAGTCCTCATCATTTACTCTTAATGCAGGGAACCATTCTAATGCGGTAATCACAACCATCAAAAATAACGATGACACAAATGTTTTCTTAGAGGACTGCTTTTGCTTTATATAAGCTGTAATCACTCCAAAGATCAATAAAAACACCGGTAACCACGCATAGCCAGCCAGCGATTCTCCGCTCTCTCCAAAAAATAAAAAACGCACGTACATTAAATCAAAAGCAACAAACAGGATGAAAAACAACTGCAGCAAATTCCACAAAGAGGAGGACCTTAATATCTCAAGCGCAAACCGATGAACTGTTAAAAACACGAAAAAACCCATTTGGCTGATCACACTGAAAATCATGCCTACACCGATAAACCAAAATAAAACAGAGAAAATCTGCCCCGCTTCAAATGTAAGAAACAGCCCTCTATATTCTCCCCATTTTAAAGCAAAACCCACAATACTCGTGATAAGCGCCCCGACAGCTAAAATAGAAAAGAAAAAACGAACTAAACCACGGCTTTTCATTTCTTTATTCATCCCCTCAAAAATCGCGAACAGCGATATTTTGTTATGTATAATTCCAAACAGATGAATCATATTAAAGGTAAGACAAGTATGTGAAAGGAGCTTAAGCATGTCAAAAGCCAAAACGCTATTGATGAGCTGTTTTTTGTTATTATCTGTAACAGCTTGCGCTCCAAAAGACCAAGCAGCGGATATGGACTATGATCAGACCAAAAAAATGGTTGTTGATATATTAAAAACTGATGATGGAAAGAAAGCTATTAAGGAATTATTAAATGATGATGCCATGAATGAAGCGCTGGTAATTGACCAAGATGCAATTAAAGGAACAATAGAAAAAACACTCACATCAAAAAAAGGTGAAGAATTTTGGAAAAACATCTTTGAAGACACTGATTTTGCTGAGAGATTTGCCAAAACTCTTCAAACAGAGCATGAAAAAGTGATTAAAAAGCTGATGAAGGATCCAGATTACCAGAAGATGCTGATGAGCGTTATGCAGGATCCCGGCATGGATAAAAAGTACAGCCAGCTGGCAAAAAGCCAAGAATTCCGCAGTTATTTAGAAGAGGTTATTAACGAAACACTTTCTAGTCCGCTTTACAAAAAGCAGTTCGAAGATGAGCTGAAAAAAGCAGCAAAAGACACAGCAAAAGAAAGTGAATAAAGGGAAAGCCGGGATCTGGAATCCCGGTTCACCTTTTATACCTGCACTGACATTTTTGCATCTATTTTTTTTGCGATGTCCTGATATATTTCTCCGATTGGATGATTTTCGTCATAAACAGACGGAGCAAATTGGTCCTTATCCCAATCGGGCTGTTTCAATGGGATTCTGCCGAGCAAAGGCACGTTTAGTTCCTCAGCCAGTTTATCTCCTCCGCCTTTTCCAAAGACATATTCTCTTTCCCCTGTCTTTGCACTTTCATAATAAGCCATGTTCTCTATGACCCCCACGACCTCATGATCGGTTTTAATCGCCATAGAGCCCGCTCTGGCCGCGACAAAAGCAGCTGTCGGATGCGGCGTCGATACGATGATTTCTTTGCAGCTCGGGAGCATTGTATGTACATCGAGAGCAACGTCCCCTGTACCAGGCGGAAGATCAAGAACGATATAGTCTACTTCTCCCCACTCTACTTCGTGGAAAAAGTTATTCAGCATTTTGCCGAGCATCGGCCCTCTCCATACGACCGGAGCATTTTCTTCTACGAAAAAGCCCATTGACATGACCTTTACTCCAAAGCGCTCAACAGGAAGAAGTTTCTCTCCTTCAATCGTTGGACGCACAGTGATCCCCATCATGTCCGGCACACTGAATCCATAAATATCCGCATCAATTAAACCGACCTTTTTCCCTAGACGAGCCAGAGAAATAGCTAGGTTTACTGACACAGTTGACTTGCCTACGCCGCCTTTTCCACTTGCTACGGCAAGAAAGACTGGCGGGTTATCCATATTTAATAATGTTTTTTTCTCAGCTGACGGTGCCCGGAATTTAGCAACCGTTTCTTCAGGCAGCTCTTCAAATCGAAGGCCGACTGTCTCAGCTCCTGCCCCTTTTAATACGTTTACGATCTCTTGCTGAATCTGCATTTGTTCTGCAGTTCCTGTTTTTGCAAGAGCGACTTTTACACTGATATGCCGTTTTTCAGGCTTTATTTTAATTTCCTTAACGGCATCCAATTCTCCCAGAGGTCTTTGAAGAAAAGGTTCGCGCATTTCTCCGACTAGTTTTCTTACTTCATCTTCTCTTATCATCGAACCTCACCCTTTTGTGTATTCGTTTACAATTATTATTATATCATACATAAATGGCGGGTGTCTTATGCTTAGAACCACAAGAAAACCCTCCATTACTCCGGAGGGTCTCCTTTTTCTGTGAAATATCGCAAAATGCCTTTATATATGGAAGATGCCACCTTGTCTTGATATTTCGGTTTACCGAGCAACGTTGCTTCACTTGGATTGGATAAAAATCCGACTTCTATAAGCGCCCCCGGTTTGGTGACGTTTTGCATTAAGTAGATACCATGAATCCGCTTTGCTTTCCGGGTTGTGTTTTCCAGATTTCTTCTCAGCTCATCCTGAATGTATTTTGCGACTTTCTCATTTTCCGCATATTTCCCGTAATAAAAGCTTTGGGCTCCGCTCCATTTTTGTGACGGAATCGCATTAAGATGAATGCTGATATAGAGCTCCGCCTCTGAATGGTTTATTAATTTGACTCGTTGTCTTAGATCCTCAGCTTTTCGTCGGCTATAGCCTTTTGTTCCTTCTGGAGCGAGATCAGTATCACTTTCTCTGGTCATGATAACAAGCGCTCCTTGTTCTTGAAGATAATCCCTGACTCTAAAGGCCACTTCCAGGGTAACATCCTTCTCTAACAGCTTTCCGCCGACTGCTCCGCCGTCAGGCCCGCCATGACCTGGATCTAGATAAATGATTTTACCGCTCAAGGGCAGGCTCCACGGCTTCCAAGAGTCGTTATTGCTGAACTGATACTTGAACAGAAATAGTAATATGATGAAGCCTAGCAAAAAACTGAGCCATTTAAGCTTTTTCCTCATCCCTTCCCCTCCCGCTTGTCCGTTATTACATAACTATGGGACAGGGCCGGGAAATATGATTACCGCATGCGAAGCTTACACTGTTTTTCTCTTTGAACAAACCCTGCTGTCCACCAATCTTTAATGAACTTGCGTGCCGCTTCATAAACAGTGTTTTTATCAAATGTTGCGTTTTGCTCGTGTATCCAATTATAGAGATAATCAAAAAACTCCATACGTAGCTCTTCTTCTTCTCTTGCAGAGCGGGCACTGATACTCTGCATGGATTCTCCGTAATAGCCGAATATCCCAAAACGCCCGCCTAACAAATAAGCTTCAATCGCAAAATCAATACAGCCTTCAGTAATAATATCTCGTTCATCATGTAAAAATGGAAATAATGGTTCCAAACAATCCTTAACAGACTGGATAATTTGTCTCAGAGAGAGTTCTTTGAGCAAGTTCTTTTCTAATTCAAAATCCTTTTGGCGTTTCACATCCATAAAAGACAGTACTTCTGCCATATAAATTCACTCTCCTTTTACCAATTATTTTGAGGTTTGGATGATGAAACAATGCCCGAATTCGGTTGGAAATTCGCCCAAATGAAGGTGTAACATTGATAAAAAATCAGCTTTCTGCAGGGTGAGGAACAAATGTTCTGTAATTGGTTATGAAAAAAGCAGCCCCTCTAACAGGTCGCTGCTTTTCATACTTTCACGCTTCTTGTTGCAGAATATGTATGGATATATTGGTCTAATACAAAACCGCCTTTATCTTCATAAAAACCAGTAACGATAAAACCGGCATCAATTTGGCCTTTGATTTGGTCTTCTAAGGAATGGCCGAATTCCAGAGCCTCATTATTTTCGATCAGTTTTTTCACTTTATGTTTCGGAAGATCTTCTGGGTCAGCGTATGGAATAGAGTGTTTTACTTTTAAAACACCTTGCTGTTCTAATTCTGTATCAAACAGAAATACAACAGGATTGACAAAACCCGAGATTAGAATGCCGTTCCTTTTCAACACACGGTGCGCTTCCTTCCATACCGGGAGAACATTCTCAACAAAAACATTGGCAACAGGATGTACAATGACATCAAATGATTCATCATTAAATACACTTAAATCGTCCATGCTTCCTTTGACAGTGTGTATCGTCAGACCATCTCGCTCAGCAATCATTCTATCCTGATTCAGCTGTTTTTCTGAGTTATCTAATACGGTGACATCCGCGCCTGCGGCTGCCAAAACTGGACCCTGCTGGCCGCCGCCTGATGCTAAACAGAGTACTTTCAGACCTTTGACAGGCGGAAACCAATCCTTCGGTACATCTTTCATTGGTGTTACCCTTATATCCCAATTGCCTTTTTTTGCTTGTTCGATAACCTGCTGTTCAACAGCAACAGTCCATTCATTGCCTGTTTCTACTTTTTTATCCCAGGCTTTGCTATTATGAGCTACTAACGCATTCATGAATCTTCTCCTTACTTTAATGTATAGAGTATAACAAATATTTCTAGATTGATATCGCTTTCCCTTTGCATATTTAGAAAAAAGTTCATAAAAACGCAAAAAAATCACAAAGGAGATATGTGATTTATATCATCAGATTTACTTTTACTTCGTTACATAAAGCCATTAGCAATGAGAGCTATTGTTTCTCCGGGTTAAGAATCAGCAGTGAACTTTAACGGATGAGATACAGTGGGATGAAGCTGGGCTGATCACATAACGATAATAAACATTGACCGAAGTTCCAATTGAATAAGAATGAAAGCTATCATGATTATTACAAAGAGACCATTTATAAACAAACAATTTGCTTAACCCCGTCAAGCGTCCATTCAGTTGTTATTTTTATGCGGGGCTGCCACGTTTTATTGAAAGAAAAAAGCTCCCAACCCAAGGTCGAGAGCTTTTTGAAAACGTAAAATTAACGTTTTGAGAACTGAGGTGCACGACGAGCGCCTTTAAGACCGTATTTTTTACGTTCTTTCATACGAGCGTCACGAGTCAGAAGACCTGCACGTTTAAGAGTTGTACGGTATTCTGGATCTGCTTCAAGCAAAGCACGAGCGATACCGTGACGGATTGCTCCAGCTTGACCAGATAAGCCGCCTCCATGTACGTTTACTAAAACATCATAAGTGCCAGCTGTTTCAGTCAAAGTTAATGGTTGTTTGATATCTTCGATTAAAGCTGCAGATGGGATATGTTCGCTGATTTCACGATTATTAACGACGATACGGCCTTCTCCTGGAACTAAACGCACACGCGCTACAGAGCTTTTACGACGGCCAGTACCGTAATATTGAACCTGTGCCAAATTGGTAACCTCCTTTTTAATTAACCGCGAAGTTCGTAAACTTCAGGTTTTTGTGCTTCGTGTGGATGCTCAGAACCACGGTATACGTTCAATTTTTTGAACATTTGACGACCTAGAGAACCTTTTGGAAGCATGCCTTTGATAGCAAGCTCAAGCATTTTCTCAGGGTAGTTTGTACGCATTTCAAGAGCAGTTCTTGATTTTAATCCGCCTGGATGTTGAGTGTGACGGTAGTAGATTTTGTCAGTTAACTTTTTACCAGTTAACTCGATTTTTTCAGCGTTGATGATGATCACATGATCTCCAGTATCAACGTGTGGTGTGTAAGTTGGTTTGTGTTTTCCGCGAAGGATAGCTGCAACTTCTGAAGAAAGACGACCTAAAGTCTTGCCAGCAGCATCAACAACTAACCACTTGCGTTCAATAGTACTTGCGTTAGCCATAGGTGTTGTACGCATTGAATTTCCCTCCTAAATGATCTGTCATTTTCAATAAACTTCGATTACGTTCTATTTCACAACACAATAAGTTCCGGGGCTTATCGTGGGGTTGAAATACATACCATATGATATCTTATAACTTTATGCAGACTCTGTCAAGAAAATATTATACACCTGGTTTAGTTGTCATAGTAAACGTTCCATAAATATAGCCCGTGCCCCGGCGCTGTGCGCCCTGCCGCTTCGCGATCCTTCGCTTCCAGCATGGATTTCACCTCATCGGGAGAAATTTTTCCAATACCTGCATCAAGCAAAGTACCCGCAATAATTCTGACCATATTATATAAGAAACCGCTGCCTGTGATCCGCATTTGCAGGCCGTCAGCCGTCTCAGTCCAATCAAGTTCGTATATCGTTCTTACCTTGTCCTGCACTTCTGTTTTAGCCGCGCAAAAGCTCGTAAAATCATGTGTCCCTATAAGATGCTTTGCCGCTTCTCTCATGTCCTGCACATTAAGGCGATATGAAAAATGGTAAGCGTAATGCCGTTTAAATACGTCCGGGTGTTTCTCCGTGTATACAAAGTAGCGATATTCTTTTTTGACTGCGCTAAATCGTGCATGGAACCCATCATCCGCAATTTCTGCCTGTTTGACTGCGATATCGTCCGGAAGCAGTGCATTTAAGGCATATGGCCATCTTTCAGCCGGGATAGACAGCGGAGTGTCAAAATGAATCACCTGTCCGGCTGCGTGAACCCCGCTGTCTGTTCTTCCAGACGAAACGACCGGAATTCTGTCTTTTGACTTATGCAGGACAGCCAAAGCCTTCTCCAGTTCATCCTGAACCGTTCTTTTGCCCGGCTGAACCTGATAACCGTTAAACAAATGTCCGTCATAAGAAATCGTGCATTTCAGTCTCATACAGCACCTCTAAGCCCTTAAGAAAAATAACAAAGCAGCTAATACAATTAAGCTGACAATGACAGAAGTGTCTTTTCCTGTCCATACAAGCTTTCTATATTTCGTACGTCCTTCTCCGCCTTGATAGCCTCTTGCTTCCATTGCCACCGCAAGCTCTTCGGCGCGTTTAAATGCGCTGACGAAGAGCGGGACAAGAAGCGGGACAATAGCCTTCACTCTATCTTTGACAGGCCCGCTTGTAAAATCAACGCCTCGCGCCATCTGAGCCTTCATGATCTTATCTGTCTCCTCCATCAGTGTCGGAATAAACCGTAAAGAAATTGACATCATAAGAGCCAGCTCATGAACAGGAAGCTTTAATTTTTTCAATGGGTTCAGCAGCTGTTCCATTCCATCGGTAATCTCAATCGGTGTGGTCGTAAGCGTTAATAAGGTTGTGATTAAAATCAAATAGACGAATCTAAGAGAAATGAATATCCCCTGAACCAGACCGCCCTCATAGACTTTGAAAAAACCTATTTGAAAGATAATCGGTCCTTCATGTGTCATAAGGATGTGAAGAAGGAACGTAAAAAGGACAATCCAGATGATTGGCTTCAGCCCTTTCATTAAAAAAGAGAAAGGAACTCTTGTTAAAGAAACGACGCCAATTGTAAATAAACCAAGCAACGCATATGTCTGAACATTATTGGCTAAGAATACAATGCAGACAAATAAAAAGATCGTGATCAGTTTTGTTCTGGGGTCAAGCCGGTGCACAAGTGAAGTCCCCGGTACATACTTGCCGATAATCATGCTGTCCATCATAAAGTCTTCTCCCCCTGAAAAAGAGCACGGATTTCAGCAGCGGCATCTTCGATTGTGAGCATAGGCTCATTAAATCTCACACCCAGTACAGCTTCAAGGTGTCTTTGGAATTTTATTGTTTCAGGAAGATCCAGCCCCCAGCCGGCCATCTCTTCACCCTTTAAAAACAGATCACGCGGACTGCCTGATGCTTGTATCGTTCCTTTATGCATAACAATCATTTCATCAGCGTATGCAGCTGCATCCTCCATGCTGTGTGTCACAAGGATCGTCGTCAGGTTCCCACGTTGATGAAGCTCATAAAACATGTCCATAATCTCTTTTCGCCCTCTTGGGTCCAATCCTGCAGTCGGTTCATCCAGAACAAGCACTTCAGGGTCCATTGCAAGTACGCCGGCAATTGCAACTCTGCGCATTTGTCCCCCGCTTAATTCAAAGGGTGACCTGTCCAAAAGCTCTTCTGATAAACCTACGAGCTGCAGCATCTCTCTCGCTTTTTGTTCAGCATCTTCTTTTTTAACACCAAAGTTCATCGGTCCGAATGAAATATCTTTAAGAACTGTTTCTTCGAATAATTGATGCTCAGGAAATTGGAAAACGATTCCGACTTTTTTACGAAGTTTTTTCAGTTCTTTATTCTTTTTCCCTGCCTGAATGACAGTGCTGCCTAGTGATATCTGTCCCTTCGTCGGCTTCAGGAGACCATTTAGGTGCTGAAGAAGAGTGGACTTACCAGAGCCTGTATGCCCGATAACGGCTACGTAGCTTCCTTCTTTAATCGATGCATTGATATCATACAGTGCTAGGCGCTCAAACGGCGTCTTCATCTGATAACGATGCTCTACATCTTTGATTGTAATGTCCACAGCTCTTTCACCAGCCCTTCCTGAGTCAAATGGTTTTCTTCCAAAGCCAGTCCATTTTCTCTTAAAAGCTGGCTAAGCTGGAATGAGAAGGGTAAATCAAGCCCAATTCGAACAAGTTCTTTATTCAATTTAAAAATCTCTTCAGGCGGCCCTTCAGCATATTTTTTACCGCCATTCATGACAATGATCCTGTCTGCTTTTGCTGCCTCATTCAGGTCATGTGTAATGGATATGACAGTCGCCATGCCCTGCTCTTTTAAATGTCTTACCGTTTCAAGCACTTCTTCTCGCCCGATCGGATCAAGCATGGATGTTGCTTCATCTAAGATAATAATATCAGGACGTGCGGCAATAACCCCCGCAATCGCAACTCTCTGCTTTTGGCCTCCGGAGAGATGGTGCGGCTCTTGATCGAGAAAATCTTGCATATTCACCTGTTTTACTGCCCAGTCTACTCTCTCAATCATTTCTTCCCGCGGTACACCATTGTTTTCTAAACCAAAAGCCACATCATCGCGAACAGTCGTTCCGACAAATTGGTTATCCGGATTTTGAAAGACCATACCTATCTTCTTACGCACTTCCCAAACAGATTCCTCTGTCAATTGAATCCCGGCAACCTCAATGTCGCCTGATTCAGGAAGAATTAAACCATTCAATGCCCGGGCCAGTGTTGATTTCCCTGAACCGTTATGACCTACGATTGCAAGCCATTCACCCTCATACACCTGCAGGGAGACGCCGTCTAGTGCTCGTCTTTCTGCGTCCTTCCGATATCGAAATACGATATCCTCTACCGATATCAACTGATTTTGATTCATGGAAAACCGGCCTCCTCTCAGCTAATGCTCTGCTTTTCTCTCTATTAAAAGTTGCAGTATCTAAAAAAAGGGCATAGATCCAGTTAGAAACTGTCCCGCCCTTCTTTAGATACACAAAAATATGTGATTAAACCAATTCGATAATTGCCATTGGTGCTCCGTCACCACGGCGAGGACCAAGCTTCATAATACGTGTGTATCCACCTTGGCGCTCCTCGTAACGAGTTGCAATGTCAGAGAATAATTTTTGAAGTGCATCTTGATTATTTTCTTCGTTTGCAACCTCGTTGCGGATGTATGCAGCAGCTTGACGGCGAGCGTGAAGATCACCGCGTTTGCCAAGCGTGATCATTTTTTCAACTACAGAGCGAAGTTCTTTCGCACGTGTTTCAGTTGTTTCGATTCTTTCGTTGATGATCAAATCAGTTGTAAGATCACGAAGCATAGCTTTACGCTGTGCACTCGTACGTCCTAGTTTTCTGTATGACATGTGATGTCCCCTCCTTTATTGGAATGCTGTTTCTGAATAATAAACACACGAAAATCCTAGTTCACAAGGGAAACTAGTCAATCGTCTTTGCGAAGTCCGAGTCCAAGTTCTTCTAGTTTCGCTTTCACTTCTTCAAGTGATTTGCGTCCTAGATTTCGAACTTTCATCATATCTTCTTCCGTCTTGTTCGCAAGCTCTTGAACCGTGTTAATACCCGCACGCTTTAAGCAGTTGTAAGAACGAACAGAAAGATCCAATTCTTCAATTGTCATTTCAAGAACTTTCTCTTTTTGATCTTCTTCTTTTTCAACCATGATTTCAGCATGTTGAGCTTCGTCAGTTAAACCAACGAATATATTAAGGTGTTCAGTTAAAATCTTTGAACCAAGCGCAATTGCTTCTTTCGGTCCAGTGCTTCCATCAGTCCAAACATCAAGTGTAAGTTTATCATAGTTTGCAACTTGGCCTACACGAGTGTTCTCTACCTGATAAGATACACGAGAAACTGGCGTATAGATAGAATCGATCGGAATCACGCCGATTGGCTGATCGTCTCTCTTGTTTGCGTCAGCAGGCGTATACCCACGTCCTCTTTGAGCAGTAAGGCGAACTCGGAAACTCGCATTCTCACCAAGAGTCGCGATATGAAGATCAGGATTTAAGATCTCTACATCACTATCGTGTGTAATATCAGCTGCCGTTACAGTTCCTTCACCCTGTACATCAATTTCTAGCGTCTTCTCTTCATCAGAGTAGATTTTCAATGCAAGCTTTTTAATGTGTAAGATAATCGTTGTAACATCTTCCACAACGCCTTCAATTGTCGAGAATTCGTGCAGTACACCATCTATCTGGATTGATGTTACAGCGGCACCAGGGAGTGAGGATAAGAGGATACGACGTAAGGAGTTACCCAGAGTTGTACCATATCCACGCTCAAGTGGCTCTACGACAAACTTACCAAATTTGGCATCGTCGCTGATTTCAACCGTTTCGATTTTTGGTTTTTCAATCTCGATCATTACTTAAAACCCTCCTTCAAAACGTCGAAACCTCGAATAGAATCATATGAGATTCCATCCGAAATTCCCCATTGTTTAGTCCCGTATGTGCTCAGGCAACGAGTCGGTGCATTCGTTTCATAAATAACTGTATCATAACCCATTATTGACAGGGACACAAAATCTATACAAACAAATTACACGCGGCGACGTTTTGGTGGACGGCATCCGTTATGAGGAACAGGAGTTACGTCTCTGATAGCAGTGACTTCTAGTCCAGCAGCTTGAAGTGCACGGATTGCAGCTTCACGGCCTGAACCAGGTCCTTTAACAGTAACCTCTAGAGTTTTAAGACCATGTTCGATTGAACCTTTAGCAGCTGTTTCTGCAGCCATTTGCGCAGCAAAAGGAGTAGATTTACGAGAACCTCTGAATCCTAAAGCTCCGGCACTAGACCAAGAAATAGCATTACCATGAGTGTCAGTGATCGTAACGATCGTGTTATTGAAAGTTGAACGAATATGAGCAATTCCAGACTCAATATTCTTTTTCACGCGACGTTTACGCGTGTTAGATTTACGAGCAGCAGCCATTGTTTAAGAACCTCCCTTACTTATTTTTTCTTGTTAGCTACAGTACGACGCGGACCTTTACGAGTACGCGCGTTGTTTTTAGAGTTTTGTCCGCGAACAGGTAATCCTCTGCGATGACGGATTCCGCGGTAGCTTCCGATTTCGATCAGACGTTTGATATTAAGAGAAACTTCACGGCGAAGGTCACCTTCTACTTTCAGTTTGTCAATAATATCACGGATTTTACCAAGTTCTTCTTCAGTAAGATCGCGCACACGAGTATCTTCTGAAACTCCAGCTTCTTTTAAAACTTGCTGAGCCGTTGTGCGGCCAATTCCGAAGATGTATGTTAAAGAAATAACAACACGTTTGTCACGTGGGATATCTACACCAGCAATACGAGCCATTCTCTGGGCACCTCCTTATAAATTATCCTTGTTTTTGTTTATGCTTTGGATTTTCACAGATCACCATTACTTTTCCTTTTCTGCGAATAACTTTACATTTTTCGCAGATTGGTTTAACTGATGGTCTCACTTTCATGTGTTTCCAACCTCCTTCAGTTTCCGGAGTGCTTTATTTGTAACGGTACGTAATCCTGCCACGAGTTAAGTCATATGGAGATAATTCTACCGTAACTTTGTCTCCAGGTAAAATGCGAATGAAGTGCATGCGGATTTTACCAGATACATGAGCCAAAACAGTGTGGCCATTTTCAAGTTCAACTTTGAACATCGCGTTTGGCAGTGTTTCGACTATAGTACCTTCCACTTCAATTACATCGTCTTTCGCCATTCAAGTGTTCTCCCTTCTTCAAATCAGTAACTTGCTTTCTGACAAATTTCAAAAGAAGTTTGTCACACGCCCTGTTTCGTTTATACTGTTCTGAACTTCCGGAGATACGCAATCATAAAGGGTTAAATGATTGATATTCTTTTTCTTAGGAGAATGAAATGTACGCTTTTCTCCGTCTGCTGTTAGTACATTGATGATGGTTAAAATTCCAACGACAAGCAGCAAGATGAATTCGGTCTTGCCAATGTTCACCCAAGCTTTCTGCCCTATCAAGCTTGAAAAACATCTGTCTTCGGAATTATTTTCATCATCTAGACTCTCGTCAGTATATCAAAACCCGTTTCCGTAATCGCAATCGTATGTTCAAAATGAGCACACTTTTTCCCATCTACCGTTACAACCGTCCAGTTATCAGCCAATGTTTTCACGTAGCGGCTGCCAGCGTTCACCATAGGTTCAATAGCGAGAACCATGCCAGGTTTAAGCCGTGGTCCTTTGTTGGGCGGACCGTAATGAGGAATTTGCGGGTCCTCATGCAAGTCTTGACCAACACCATGTCCGACATACTCCCTAACAACTGAAAACTGCTCATTTTCGACATACGTTTGTATTGCGTGGGAAATATTCGACAAACGTTCACCTGGTTTTGCTTCCTGCAAGCCTTTATATAAAGACTCCTCTGTCACTTCCAGAAGTTTTTTGTCATCATCGCTGATGTTTCCTACCGGATATGTCCATGCAGAGTCACCATGATAACCATTTAATTTAGCACCGATATCAATACTGATGATGTCACCGTCCTTCAGCACCCTGCTGCCAGGTATGCCGTGAACGAGTTCTTCATTAACTGATACGCAAATGCTCCCGCGAAACCCATTATACCCCTTAAAAGATGGGATTGCACCCTGCTTCTTAATAAAACGTTCGGCAATTTGATCCAATTCTTTTGTCGAGATTCCTGGTTTAATGTGCTTTTTTAACTCTTCATGAGTTAAAGCCACGATTCGCCCTGCTTCCCGCATGATACCAAGTTCACGTGGGGTTTTACAGATAATCATTTTTTTAATCCTCCAAGAAGATCCTTCACATCTGCATAAACGTCTTGAATGTCCTGCTGGCCATTCACGTTTGCAAGATAACCTTTCTCTGAATAGAAATCGAGTAAAGGCTGAGTTTGCTTCATGTTTACCTCAAGCCGTTTAGAGACTGTTTCCTCATTATCATCTGCCCGTTGATAGAGTTCGCCTCCGTCTTTATCACAAATACCCGGCGTTTTCGGCGGATTAAAGACTAAATGATAGGTTGTGCCGCAAACACTGCAAATTCTGCGTCCAGTCAGACGTTCCATAAGAGCGTCTTTGTCGACTTCAATGTTAATGACATAATCAATCGGCTTGCCGTATTCCTCAAGAATTTCTTCAAGAGCTTCGGCTTGAGCGACTGTTCGCGGAAATCCGTCCAGAAGAAAACCTCTTTCACAATCATCTTTGCCAAGTCTCTCTTTTACAATTCCGATTGTGACTTCGTCAGGTACGAGCTCTCCCTTATCAATATAAGATTTTGCTTCGAGTCCGAGTGGTGTTTCTTCTTTCATAGCAGCACGGAACATATCTCCTGTTGAGATATGAGGAATCCCATAATCCTCAACAATTCGTTCGCCCTGTGTGCCTTTACCGGCACCAGGAAGCCCCATTAAGACTAAGTTCATTCGGATTTCCCCCGTCCTCTCTTTATTAAGAGGGAATGGATAAATCCATTTCCTCTAGTTTTTCATAAATCCACGGTAGTTTCGTTTCACCAACTGGCTTTCTAGTTGTTTCATTGTCTCCAAGGCTACCCCGACAACAATTAACAAAGAAGTTCCGCCAATTTGTGCACTTTGAGGCAATCCAGCGAATTGAATGAAAAAGATAGGAAGAATGGAAATCACGGCTAAGAATATAGAACCCACAAACGTAAGTCGATACAAAATGCTCGTAATTCTATCTTGAGTCATTTTCCCTGGACGAACCCCCGGGATATAGCCACCCTGTTTTTTAAGGTTATCAGCCATTTGTTCAGGATTTACCTGTACAAAAGCATAAAAGTACGTAAAGGCAATAATCAACGCAACATATATCGCCATACCCACCGGATGCGTATTATCAAAGTTGTTTTGAATCCACTTTGTCACATCGTTTGTTCCAAAGAATGACGCGATCGTCCGCGGCGTTATCAAAAACGCAACCGCAAAGATTACCGGAATAACCCCTGCAGGATTCACTTTCAATGGAAGGTGTGTAGACTGACCTCCGCCAGCAGGTGAACGACCTGTGCCTTTAGCATATTGAATCGCAATTTTCCGTACGGCTTGCTGAATGAAAATAACTCCAACAATAACTGCTAAAATCGCAATCACAAGAAGTGCGACTTTCACAATATGAATAAACAACTGATCGTTGCTGCCGACAAATTGAGTCTCATATATTTGCCCAATTGTTTTTGGAATACTAGACACAATCCCCGCGAAGATAATGATCGATATTCCGTTGCCTACTCCATGAGAAGTAATTTGTTCCCCAAGCCACATTAAAAAGGCAGTTCCGCCAGTGAGCACTAAAGCAATGATAAGATATGTCGATACACCGGATTTTTCGATCAGCATACCGTTTGCCAGATTGTTGAATCCATATGACATACCTAATGCTTGGATGAAACCAAGCACAATCGTAAAGTACCTTGTGAACTGAGCTAATTTACGGCGGCCAACTTCACCTTGCTTAGACCACTCGGTAAACTTCGGTACAACATCCATCTGAAGCAGCTGAATGATGATCGAAGCCGTGATATAAGGAGTAATTCCCATTGCGAAAATGGAAAATTGGTAAAGCGCACCGCCGCCAAATGTATTAAGGAGATCAAAAACACCCATTTGAGACTGCGCCTGTAACGCTTCAGCGTTAACGTAAGGCACAGGAATAAACGCACCTATGCGAAAGACGATAAGCATGAGTAAAGTGAATATGATTTTATTCCTGATATCACTCACACGCATAAAGTTGGAGATTGTTTTAAACAAGTTAGATCACCTCAGCTGTACCGCCAGCAGCTTCAACAGCTTCTTTCGCAGAAGCAGAGAATTTATTGGCTTTTACAGTTAATTTTTTCTCTAATTTACCGTTGCCAAGAATCTTTACTCCTGCATTAAGTTTGCTAATAACACCAGTCTCTAGAAGAAGTTCAGGAGTGACTTCCGTTCCTTCTGCAAAACCGTTCAATTTGTCTAGGTTGACTACAGCGTATTCCTTGCGGTTGATGTTAGTGAAACCGCGTTTAGGAAGACGTTGGAATAAAGGCATTTGTCCCCCCTCGAATCCAGGGCGTACACCGCCGCCAGAACGAGCGTTTTGACCTTTGTGACCTTTACCAGCTGTTTTACCGTTGCCAGAACCAATACCACGACCTACGCGATTACGCGTTTTGCGTGAACCTTCTGAAGGTTTTAATTCATGAAGTTTCATTAGGACACCTCCTTATCCGATCAAATATTTTTATTGTTCTTTAACAGAAACTAAATGAGATACTTTATTAATCATACCACGGATCGCAGCGTTGTCTTCATGAACAACAGTTTGGTTTGTTTTCTTTAAACCAAGTGTTCTTACAGTAACGCGTTGGTCTTCCGGGCGACCGATTACACTTCGTTTGAGGGTAATTTCTAATTTAGCCATTAATGTTCCCTCCTTATCCTAACAGTTCTTCTACAGATTTTCCACGAAGCTTCGCAACGTCTTCAGCACGTTTAAGTTCACTTAAACCTTGAAGTGTTGCACGAATCATGTTGATCGGTGTGTTAGAACCTAAAGACTTAGAAAGGATATCAGCTACACCAGCTAGCTCAAGTACCGCACGTACAGGGCCTCCAGCGATAACTCCAGTACCTTCAGAAGCAGGTTTTAACAAGATGTTACCTGCACCGAAACGTCCGATGATTTCGTGTGGAATTGTAGTTCCAACCATTGGTACTTCAATCAAATTCTTTTTCGCATCTTCAACAGCTTTGCGGATCGCTTCTGGTACTTCTTGTGCTTTACCAGTACCGAATCCTACGTGTCCGTTTTTGTCACCGACAACGACTAGAGCTGCGAAGCGGAAACGACGACCACCTTTAACAACTTTCGCTACGCGGTTAACCGTAACTAAGCGTTCTTCTAACTCTAATTTGCTTGGGTCAATACGACGCATAATCATGTGTCCCTCCTTCTTTTATTAAAATTTAAGTCCAGCTTCACGAGCGGCATCAGCCAAAGCTTTTACACGTCCATGGTATAAGTATCCGCCACGGTCAAATACTACGTCAGAAATGCCTTTTTCAGCAGCGCGTTTTGCAACTAATTCTCCAACTTTAGTAGCAGCAGAAGTATCTCCAGTGCTTTCAACGTTCAAGTCTTTATCGAGAGTAGATGCACTAGCAAGTGTTACACCATTTACATCATCGATGATTTGAGCGTAAATGTGCTTGTTAGAACGGAAAACGTTCAGGCGCGGTCTTTCAGCAGTACCGGAAAGTTTAGCGCGAACACGAGCGTGTCTTTTAAGACGAGCAGCATTTTTGCTAGTTTTCGTAATCATCTAGGTCACTCCTTTCTTCACTTTAAGCGATCTTACTTAGCAGATTTACCTTCTTTACGGCGAACAACTTCACCTTCGTAGCGGATTCCTTTACCTTTGTAAGGCTCTGGAGAACGTACAGCGCGGATGTTAGCAGCAATAGCTCCTACGCGTTCTTTGTCTGTACCTTTTACAACTACTTTTGTTTGAGAAGGAACTTCGATTTCGATGCCTTCTTCAGGAACGATCTCAACAGGATGAGAGTATCCAACGTTTAAAACAAGTTTATTTCCGGATTTAGAAGCACGGTAACCGACACCGACTAATTCCAAACCTCTTTCAAATCCTTTAGATACACCTTCAACCATGTTGCCAAGCAGACTGCGAGTCGTACCATGCAGGGCACGGTGCTCTTTTTGATCAGAAGGACGAGCGACTGTAAGCACATTGTCCTCTACTTTAATCTCCATATCAGGGTGAAACGTACGAGTTAATTCTCCTTTTGGTCCTTTCACAGCTACAGTGTTGTTATCATTTAACGTTACTGTAACATCAGAAGGAATCTCAAGTAGCTTCTTACCTACACGAGACATACCAAACACCTCCATTCATGTTAAACTTCTTACCAAACGTATGCTAGAACTTCTCCACCAGCTTGTTTTGCACGGGCTTCTTTGTCCGTTAAAACACCTTGTGATGTAGAAATAATCGCGATTCCAAGACCGTTAAGTACGCGGGGTACTTCATTAGATTTAGCATAAACACGCAAACCAGGCTTGCTGATTCTTTTAAGACCAGTGATAACGCGCTCGTTGTTTTGTCCGTATTTCAAGAAAACGCGGATAATACCTTGTTTGCTGTCTTCTACGAACTCAACGTCACGAATGAAACCTTCACGCTTTAAAATTTCAGCAATTTCTCTTTTCAATTTAGAAGCAGGAATTTCAAGCTTCTCATGACGTACCATGTTTGCATTGCGAATACGAGTTAGCATATCTGCAATTGGATCTGTCATAACCATTATATAATTACCTCCTTCCCTTTCTTGGGGATTACCAGCTGGCTTTTTTCACGCCAGGAATTTGTCCTTTATATGCAAGCTCACGGAAACAAATACGGCAAAGTTTAAATTTACGAATGACTGAATGCGGACGTCCGCAGCGTTCACAGCGTGTGTACTCTTGTACTTTAAACTTTGGTGTACGTTGTTGTTTCGCAATCATAGACTTTTTAGCCACGATTTCGCCTCCCTTTCATTGATTATTTCTGGAACGGCATACCTACTTGAGTTAATAGCTCACGAGCTTCTTCGTCAGTATTAGCAGTTGTTACGATAACGATGTCCATTCCGCGAACCTTTGTTACTTTATCGTAGTCAATTTCAGGGAAGATTAACTGTTCTTTGATACCAAGTGTGTAGTTACCGCGACCGTCGAAAGATTTTTTAGAAACCCCGCGGAAGTCACGTACACGCGGTAAAGATACAGAAATAAGTTTATCAAGGAAATCATACATGCGCTCTCCGCGAAGAGTTACTTTCGCACCGATAGGCATTCCCTCACGAAGACGGAATCCAGCAATTGATTTCTTCGCACGAGTAACGACAGGTTTTTGACCTGCGATAAACGTTAATTCTTCAACAGCACTGTCGATTGCTTTGGCGTTTTGAACAGCGTCACCAACACCCATGTTGATTACGATTTTTTCGATTTTAGGCACTTGCATGACTGAATCATAGTTGAACTTAGTCATTAAAGCAGGTGCAATTTCTTTATTGTACTTTTCTTTAAGGCGGTTCATGAGATAGACCTCCCTTCCTTTTAATACTATTTATCTAGAACTTGCCCAGATTTTTTTGCTACACGAACTTTTTTGCCATCTTCCACTTTGTATCCTACGCGAGTCACTTCACCTGTTTTAGGATCGAGCGGCATAACGTTTGATACATGAATTGGCGCCTCTTGATTAGAAATACCGCCTTGAGGGTTAGCTTGAGTTGGTTTAGAGTGTTTCTTTACCATGTTAACACCTTCAACTAAAACGCGGTCCTTTTTAGGGAAAGCAGCAAGGATTGTTCCTTGTTTGCCTTTATCTTTACCAGAGATAACCATAACTTTATCGCCTTTTTTTACATGCATCCTGATCGCACCTCCTTGAGTAAGGCATTTATTTCATTAGATAACTTCTGGAGCTAGAGAAACAATTTTCATAAAGTTGTTTTCACGCAATTCACGAGCAACTGGTCCGAAGATACGAGTTCCGCGTGGGCTCTTGTCGTCACGGATGATAACACATGCATTCTCATCGAAGCTGATGTATGAACCGTCACTTCTGCGCGCTCCGCTTTTAGTGCGAACGATAACAGCTTTTACGACTTCACCTTTTTTGACAACGCCTCCTGGTGTTGCTTGTTTAACCGTGCAAACAATTACATCACCAATGTTAGCTGTTTTACGTCCAGAACCACCAAGAACTTTAATAGTAAGTACTTCACGTGCGCCAGAGTTGTCAGCTACTTTTAAACGAGTCTCTTGTTGAATCATTATTTGTTACCTCCCTTCGGAAAAAGAATTCCGAACTTTATTAGATAATAACAGCTTCTTCGACAACTTCAACTAGACGGAAACGCTTAGTTGCAGACAATGGACGAGTTTCCATGATCTTAACGATGTCACCGATTTTAGCTTGATTATTTTCATCATGTGCTTTGAATTTTTTTGAGTATTTTACGCGTTTACCGTAAAGTGTATGTTTTTTGTATGTCTCAACAACAACAGTAATGGTTTTATCCATTTTGTCAGAAACAACACGGCCTTGGTAAACTTTGCGTTGGTTACGTTCGCTCATGCTCACGACCTCCCCTCAGTGATTATTTATTAGCAGCAATTTCTCTTTCACGAATCACAGTTTTCATGCGCGCGATAGCTTTGCGCACTTCACGAATGCGAGCAGTATTTTCAAGTTGTCCTGTCGCTAATTGAAAGCGAAGATTGAAAAGTTCTTCTTTAAGAGACTTTACTTTTTGTTCAATTTCAGCAGTGGTAAGGTCACGAATTTCATTAGCTTTCATTTGATTCACCACCAATTTCTTCACGTTTTACGAACTTCGTTTTAATTGGCAATTTGTGAGATGCAAGGCGAAGCGCTTCACGAGCAACCTCTTCAGACACACCAGAAATTTCAAATAAAACTTTGCCCGGTTTTACAACAGCTACCCAACCTTCTGGAGCCCCTTTACCGGATCCCATACGTACCTCAAGTGGTTTAGCAGTGTAAGGTTTAGAAGGGAAAATTTTGATCCAAACTTTACCGCCACGTTTCATGTAACGAGTCATCGCAATACGTGCAGCTTCGATTTGACGGTTAGTAATCCAAGAAGCTTCAAGAGCTTGGATACCGAATTCTCCGAAATGTACTTCAGTACCGCCTTTCGCACGGCCACGCATTTTTCCGCGATGCTCTCTGCGATATTTAACGCGTTTTGGTAATAACATATTATTTTCCTCCTTCCTCAGTTTTCTTCTTAGTAGGAAGAACCTCTCCACGATAGATCCAGACTTTTACACCAAGCTTACCGTAAGTAGTATCAGCTTCAGATGTTGCATAGTCAATGTCCGCACGTAATGTGTGCAATGGAACAGTTCCTTCACTGTAGTATTCAGAACGAGCGATATCTGCACCGCCAAGACGACCAGAAACCATTGTTTTCACACCTTGTGCTCCAGCACGCATAGTACGTTGGATTTGTTGTTTCTGCGCACGGCGGAAAGAAACACGGTTTTCTAATTGACGAGCGATGTTGTCAGCAACTAGCTGTGCATCAAGATCTGCTCTTTTAATTTCAAGAATGTTAATGTGTACACGCTTGCCAGTAAGGCTGTTAAGGGCTTTGCGAAGTGCTTCGACTTCAGAACCGCCTTTACCGATAACCATACCAGGCTTAGCTGTGTGGATCGTAATGTTAACGCGGTTTGCTGCACGCTCGATTTCTACTTTAGAAACAGAAGCGTCAGAAAGGCGTTTGCTAATGTATTCACGAATTTTTAAATCTTCGTGCAGGAAGTCAGCGTAATCTTTACCAGCGTACCACTTAGATTCCCAATCACGAATGACTCCGATACGAAGACCGACTGGATTTACCTTTTGACCCACTACTTATCCCTCCTTCTTTTCTGATACAACGATTGTAATGTGGCTCGTACGTTTGTTGATTTGGCTCGCACGTCCCATAGCACGTGGGCGGAATCTTTTTAACGTAGGGCCTTCGTCAACGAATGCTTGAGAAATAACCAGGTTGTTAGCGTCCATTTCATAGTTATGCTCAGCATTTGCAATAGCGGATTTTAATACTTTCTCGATAATTGGAGAAGCAGCTCTTGGTGTAAGGTTCAAGATTGATACTGCCTCACCTACTTGCTTGCCTCGAATCAGGTCCATTACTAGACGTGCTTTACGAGGAGCAATACGGACTGTTCTTGCAACAGCTTTAGCTTGCATTTAAAAGCCTCCTCTCTTAGCGTCTTGTTTTTTTGTCATCACTAGCATGACCTTTGTACGTACGAGTTGGAGCGAATTCACCCAACTTGTGCCCTACCATATCTTCAGAGATGAATACAGGCACGTGTTTACGTCCGTCATAGACTGCGATTGTGTGACCAATAAACTGTGGGAAAATAGTAGAACGACGAGACCAAGTTTTTACGACTTGTTTCTTGTCTGTTTCATTTAATTTCTCGATTTTAGTCATCAAGTGTCCATCGACAAATGGTCCTTTTTTTAAGCTGCGAGCCATTTTGGAACCTCCCTTCGTGATTGCACTACGGTCCGAAAAGAACCGTAGACAACCCCGTTATTTATTTTTACGACGACGTACGATAAATTTATCGGATTTGTTCTTTTTCTTACGAGTCTTGAATCCAAGAGTTGGTTTGCCCCATGGAGACATTGGTGATTTACGTCCGATTGGCGCACGTCCTTCACCACCACCGTGTGGGTGATCGTTAGGGTTCATTACAGAACCACGAACTGTAGGACGGATGCCTTTCCAGCGAGAACGTCCAGCTTTACCAATGTTAATAAGTTCGTGCTGTTCGTTACCTACTTGACCGATAGAAGCACGGCAAGCAGAAAGGATCATGCGAACTTCACCAGAGTTAAGACGTACAAGAACGTATTTACCTTCTTTACCAAGAACCTGAGCAGATGTACCAGCTGAACGTACAAGCTGTCCGCCTTTACCAGGTTTTAATTCAATGTTATGCACAACTGTACCAACAGGGATGTTGATAAGTGGAAGTGCATTACCTACTTTAATGTCAGCTTCAGGACCTGACATGATTTCAGTACCTACTTGAATTCCTTTAGGAGCAAGAATGTAACGTTTTTCTCCGTCTGCATAGTTGATTAGAGCGATGTTAGCTGAACGGTTTGGATCGTATTCAACTGTAGCAACGCGTCCAGGTATACCATCTTTATCGCGTTTGAAGTCGATAACACGGTATTGGCGTTTATGTCCGCCACCTTGGTGACGTACAGTCAATTTACCTTGGTTGTTACGTCCGCCTTTTTTGTGAAGGGGAGCAAGCAAGGATTTTTCCGGCTTGTCAGTCGTGATTTCAGCAAAATCTGAAGTTGTCATACCACGACGTCCATTAGAGGTCGGTTTATACTTTTTAATCGCCATTTTGAATTTCCCTCCTTCTTTTTACAGATAATTAAGCTTCAAAAATTTCGATTTCTTTGCTGTCTGCAGTAAGTTTTACGATCGCTTTTCTGCGACGGCTAGTCATACCAGTGTAGCGTCCAACACGTTTTGATTTGCCTTTGTAGTTCATGATGTTGACTTTGTCAACTTTCACTCCAAAGATGCTTTCAACCGCGTCTTTCACTTCTGTTTTGTTAGCTCTTACATCAACTTCAAAAGTATATTTCTTTTCAGTCATTAAATCAGCAGAACGTTCAGTAATGACGGGGCGCTTTAGAACATCACGAGGATCTTTCATTATGCAAGCACCTCCTCTACTTTTTCAACCGCTGCTTTTGTAATCAGAAGCTTCTCGTGGTTGACAACGTCTAAAACGTTGATTCCGTTAGCTTCAACAACAGTAACTCCAGGAATGTTACGAGCAGATAATGCTACTGCTTCGTTTGCATCCGCAGTTACGATTAAAGCTTTTTTCTCAACAGATAATCCTTTAAGGATAGCTGCCATTTCTTTTGTTTTAGCCGTATCAAGAGTAAGATCTTCAAGAACGATGATGTTGTTGTCGATCACTTTAGAAGACAATACTGATTTGATTGCCAAGCGGCGAACTTTTTTAGGTAATTTATAAGAATAGCTGCGTGGTGTTGGGCCGAATACGACACCACCTCCGCGCCATTGCGGTGAACGGATTGAACCTTGACGGGCACGTCCAGTACCTTTTTGACGCCATGGTTTACGACCTCCGCCGCGTACTTCAGAACGATTTTTTACTTTGTGAGTTCCTTGACGTAAGGAAGCTCTTTGCATAAGAATAGCGTCGAATACAACACTCTCATTTGGTTCGATACCAAATACAGAAGCGTTTAATTCGATGTCACCAGCAGTAGAACCGTTTTGGTTGTATAATGCTACTTTTGGCATAATCAATTTCCTCCTTTCCTAAGAGAATTATTTAGATTTAACAGCACTTTTAACAGTGATTAAAGATTTCTTCGCACCAGGTACGTTACCTTTGATCAAAAGAAGATTGCGTTCTGCATCAACTTTTACGATTTCAAGGTTTTGAACAGTGATTTGCTCTCCGCCCATACGTCCAGGTAATAATTTACCTTTGAATACACGGTTAGGATCTACAGGTCCCATTGAACCAGGACGACGGTGGTAGCGTGAACCGTGAGACATAGGTCCGCGAGATTGTCCGTGGCGCTTGATCGCACCTTGGAAACCTTTACCTTTAGATACTCCTGTTACATCTACGATTTCTCCAGCAGAGAAAATTTCAACCTTGACTTCCTGACCAACTTCATACGCATCCATTTCCACTCCGCGTAATTCTTTAACGAAGCGCTTAGGAGCAGTTTCCGCTTTTGCAACGTGCCCTTTTTCAGGTTTGTTAGAAAGCTTTTCACGCTTGTCGTCAAAACCAAGCTGGATTGCTTCGTAACCGTCGTTTTCAGCTGTTTTCTTTTGAAGAACAACGTTTGGAGCAGCCTCGATAACAGTTACCGGAATAAGATCACCATTCTCAGCGAATACTTGCGTCATACCAATTTTTCTTCCTAAGATTCCTTTGGTCATTCGTCACACCTCCTATTAAGATCATTCTATATTTTAGAATTAAAGTTTAATTTCGATATCGACACCAGATGGTAAGTCTAATCGCATAAGAGCATCAACAGTTTGTGGTGTTGGGTTCACAATGTCGATTAAACGTTTATGTGTACGCATTTCAAATTGCTCACGAGAATCTTTGTATTTGTGCACCGCACGAAGGATTGTGTAAACTGATTTTTCAGTTGGCAACGGAATCGGACCAGATACGCTGGCACCAGAACGTTTTGCCGTTTCAACAATCTTCTCTGCAGATTGATCAAGGATTCTATGATCATATGCTTTCAAACGAATACGAATTTTTTGTTTTGCCATTATTTTCCCTCCTTTTCGCCTACATCACGTTAGACAGTTCTCCGTGAGAAAAACCTGAACACCTTGCCATGGCAAAGCGGCCGGGTGTGTCAGCAACCTCTCACTTCATCGCAGTCAAAGACCAACATACACCATTATACAGAAAATAGGCGCATGTTGCAAGACTTATTTAAAATATGCATGGTTTGCACACTTTTTTTATTATACAGGGGTTTTTCTTATTTATCAAGGATCTATCATAAATGGTGTCGTGCATGTCGACTTAATGTGTTCGCGAATAATGCCGGCTCCTCAATATGCGGGGTGTGAGCTGAGTTCTCAAATTGAAACCAGCGCTTTTCGGGTGCCTCAAGCTCTTGATAATACTGTTTCGATATTTCAGCAGGAACAATTAAGTCATGTTTCCCTGAAATGAAAACACACGGTACTTTAATAGAAGGAACTGATGTAAAAGCATTAAACCGGTACAACTCATCAGTTAAATGTTTTTTACTGAAGCGCAATCCATTAAGGAAGCTGTGCATGTTCCGCACTCCATACTCATTGCCAGTAAGCATTTGAAATAATACAGCTAGAGATTGACGATGACGGTGAGTGAATCCTCCCCTGGTTAGCTCAACACAAAACCGATAGATAAGGTGCTGGATATCCTGCTTCCAAGGCGGAGCACCAATGAAACGTGTAAGGAAAGATAATATGCTGGCTTTTTTTGATTCGGAAATTTCACGAATATGTTGATAAGCAGTTGATTCTTCATCTTGCGGGTTAACAACCTGGCTGATTCCATAATACGTGTAAAATAAATCAGGACGCTGCTGCAGCACATGAAGCGCCAGTATTGATCCCCAAGAATGACCGGCTAGGTAAAGTTTTGATTTTGAAAAATGAGCTAAAAGCCATTGAGTGACTTGGATTGTATCTTTAATGAAGTGATTTATTGTCATAGAGTGATGCGAAATTCGCTTAGAATAAGAAAGCCCCGATCCTCTCTGATCCCAATGAACTACTGTAAAATACTGTTCCAGCTTTTTTTGATAATGTCTAACATATCCGATTTGCGGCGTTCCCGGCCCGCCATGTAAAAAAAGCAGCAATGGATTTTTCACGTCAACTCCATTAATCATCAGCATTTGCTTTGTATTTCCAATGCTTAGTTCTTTCATGATTGCGATTGATTTCTTTTCAGGAATCATAAATATTAACCCCTCGAATATGATAGATCCTATTATACAAGAAAAAGATAAGCAAACAAAAAACGAGACCCACAGGGGTCTCGTTTAAAATCATACTATTACTCAGTGATTGTAGAAACAACGCCTGAACCAACAGTACGTCCGCCTTCACGAATAGAGAAACGAGTTCCTTCTTCGATAGCGATTGTAGAAATAAGTTCAACGTTCATTTCAGTGTTATCTCCAGGCATAACCATTTCTACGCCTTCTGGAAGATGGATGATACCAGTTACGTCAGTTGTACGGAAGTAGAACTGAGGACGGTAGTTAGAGAAGAATGGAGTATGACGTCCACCCTCTTCTTTAGAAAGAACGTAAACTTCAGCTTTGAATTTGCTGTGTGGAGTGATTGTACCTGGTTTAGCAAGTACTTGACCACGTTGGATTTCTTCACGAGATACACCGCGAAGAAGGGCACCAATGTTGTCACCAGCTTCAGCGTAATCAAGAAGCTTACGGAACATTTCAACACCTGTAACAGTTGTTTTCTTGTTCTCTTCTTGAAGACCGATGATTTCAACTTCGTCACCGACTTTAACTTGTCCGCGTTCTACACGGCCAGTAGCAACTGTACCACGACCAGTGATTGAGAATACGTCCTCAACTGGCATCATGAATGGTTTTTCAGTGTCGCGTTCTGGAGTTGGGATGTACTCATCAACCGCATCCATAAGTTCGAAGATTTTAGCTTCCCACTCAGCGTCTCCTTCAAGAGCTTTAAGAGCAGAACCTTTAACAACTGGTACATCATCACCAGGGAAGTCGTATTCGCTAAGAAGATCGCGAACTTCCATTTCAACTAGTTCAAGAAGCTCTTCGTCGTCTACCATGTCGCATTTGTTTAAGAATACAACGATGTATGGTACACCAACGTTTTTAGAAAGAAGGATGTGCTCACGAGTTTGTGGCATTGGGCCATCAGCAGCAGATACTACAAGGATAGCTCCGTCCATTTGCGCAGCACCAGTGATCATGTTTTTAACATAGTCAGCGTGTCCTGGGCAGTCAACGTGTGCATAGTGACGAGTTTCAGTTTCGTACTCAACGTGTGCAGTAGAGATTGTGATACCGCGCTCGCGTTCTTCTGGAGCACCATCAATTTGATCGTACGCCATAGCTGTACCTTTACCAGATTTCTTATGAAGTACTGTTGTGATAGCAGCAGTTAAAGTTGTTTTACCATGGTCAACGTGTCCAATTGTACCAATATTGGCATGTGATTTGGAACGGTCGAATTTTTCTTTAGCCATTCTAAAATCCTCCTTAAGAGCTTTTAATTAGTAATGTATAGAGTGATAGGAAGTGAAAGAAAGCTTTCACTTCCTCATCTTACAATAGTAGTTATACTTGAGTTAAGCGGCAAAATCAATTATTCGCCTTTATTTTTTTTGATAATTTCTTCTGCGACGCTCTTCGGCACTTCTTCGTAGTGATCCATGTGCATAGTGAACGTACCGCGACCTTGCGTATTAGAACGAAGTGCAGTAGCGTAACCGAACATTTCAGCAAGAGGAACCATAGCGCGAACAACTTGAGCGTTACCGCGTGCTTCCATACCTTCTACGCGTCCGCGACGTGAAGTAATATCACCCATGATATCTCCCATGTATTCTTCTGGAATAACCACTTCTACTTTCATGATTGGTTCAAGAAGAACTGGGTTACATTTGCTGACTGCATTTTTCAATGCCATAGAAGCAGCAACTTTAAATGCCATTTCGTTTGAGTCAACATCATGGTAAGAACCGTCGAAAAGTTTAGCTTTAATGTCGATAAGCGGGAAGCCTGCTAGTACACCATTTTCAAGTGCATCTTCCAGACCTGCTTGAACAGCTGGGATGTATTCACGAGGAACAACCCCACCGACAATCGCATTTTCAAATTCAAAGCCAGCGCCTTCTTCGTTTGGTTCGAATTCGATCCAAACGTGTCCGAACTGACCGCGTCCACCAGACTGACGTACGAATTTACCTTCAACTTTAGCACCGGTACGGAATGTTTCACGGTACGCAACTTGAGGAGCACCAACATTGGCTTCTACTTTAAATTCGCGTTTCATACGGTCAACAATGATATCAAGGTGAAGTTCACCCATACCAGAGATGATCGTTTGGCCAGTTTCTGGGTTTGTTTGAGTACGGAATGTAGGATCTTCTTCAGCAAGTTTCGCTAAAGCGATACCCATTTTATCTTGGTCAGCTTTTGATTTAGGCTCAATAGCAACGTCGATAACTGGTTCTGGGAATTCCATTGACTCAAGGATAACAAGATCCTTCTCATCACATAGAGTATCTCCAGTAGTTGTATCTTTTAGACCTACAGCAGCTGCGATATCCCCTGCGTATACAGTAGAGATTTCTTCACGGCTGTTAGCGTGCATTTGAAGAATACGTCCAACACGCTCACGTTTGCCTTTAGTAGAGTTTTTCACGTATGAACCAGAATCAAGTGTTCCAGAGTACACACGGAAGAACGTCAACTTACCAACGTAAGGGTCAGTCATAACTTTAAATGCTAATGCAGAGAATGGCTCTTCGTCAGAAGAATGACGCTCAATCTCTTCATTTGTATCAGGACGTGTACCTTTGATTGCAGCAACGTCAGTTGGTGCAGGAAGGTAGTCAAGAACAGCATCAAGTACTAGTTGAACACCTTTGTTTTTGAAGGCAGAACCAACAAGAACAGGGTAGAATTCAACATTTAATGTACCTTTACGAATTCCTGCTTTTAACTCGTCAATTGTGATTTCTTCACCCTCAAGGTACTTATCCATAAGCTCTTCATCAAGCTCACATACAGCTTCAATAAGGCTGTTGCGAAGCTCTTCGGCTTGCTCTTTGTACTCTTCAGGGATTTCTTTTGCATCAGAACGAGTTCCGAGGTCATCTTCGTAGAAATACGCAACGTTTTCTACAAGGTCAATGATACCTTCGAAGTTATCTTCAGCACCGATCGGCAATTGAATTGCATGAGCGTTTGCTTGAAGACGGTCTCTTAAAGTTCCTACAGAGTAAAGGAAGTCTGCACCGATTTTGTCCATTTTGTTAACAAAAACGATACGCGGTACTCCATAAGTTGTTGCCTGACGCCAAACAGTTTCTGTTTGAGGCTCAACGCCTGATTGCGCGTCAAGTACAGCAACAGCACCATCAAGTACACGAAGAGAACGTTCAACTTCAACTGTGAAGTCTACGTGTCCTGGAGTATCGATGATGTTTACGCGGTATCCTTTCCACTGTGCAGTAGTCGCAGCGGAAGTGATTGTGATACCACGTTCTTGTTCCTGCTCCATCCAGTCCATTTGTGAAGCTCCTTCATGAGTTTCACCAATTTTGTGGATACGACCAGTATAGAACAAGATACGTTCTGTAGTTGTCGTTTTACCGGCATCGATGTGAGCCATGATACCGATATTACGAGTTTTTTCTAAGGAGAACTCTCTTGCCATTGGGTAATTTCTCCTTCCTTATTAGGAAATTGTGTTTTGTTAATCTATAAATCCTACCAGCGATAGTGAGCAAATGCTTTGTTTGCTTCAGCCATCTTATGAGTGTCTTCACGTTTCTTAACAGCAGCACCAGTGTTGTTAGCTGCGTCAAGGATTTCGTTAGCTAAACGCTCTTCCATCGTTTTTTCTCCGCGAAGACGAGCGTAGTTAACTAACCAGCGAAGTCCAAGAGTCGTACGACGTTCAGGACGAACTTCTACAGGAACTTGGTAGTTCGCACCACCTACACGGCGTGCTTTTACTTCAAGTACAGGCATGATGTTTTTCAATGCTTGTTCGAAAACCTCCATTGCATCATTGCCAGTACGTTCTTTAATGATATCGAATGACTTGTATAGGATTGTTTGAGACTTACCTTTTTTACCATCGATCATCATTTTGTTGATTAAACGAGATACAAGCTTAGAGTTGTAAATCGGATCAGGTAAAACATCTCTTTTTGCTACAGGACCTTTACGTGGCATCTGAATATCCTCCCTTCATCAATTATGCGTATTTTCGTATATTATTTTGCTTTAGGTTTTTTCGTACCGTATTTAGAACGGCCTTGTGCACGGTTTTCAACTCCAGCAGTATCAAGCGCACCACGAACGATGTGGTAACGTACCCCTGGTAAGTCTTTTACACGTCCGCCGCGGATAAGTACAACACTGTGCTCTTGAAGGTTGTGACCGATACCAGGAATGTAAGCAGTAACCTCGATTCCGTTAGTCAAACGAACACGAGCATATTTACGAAGTGCTGAGTTCGGTTTTTTCGGTGTCATTGTACCAACACGAGTACATACCCCGCGTTTTTGTGGAGAAGATACGTTAGTGTGCTCTTTTTTAAAGCTGTTGTATCCTTTGTTAAGTGCAGGAGACTTTGAGTTTTCTACTTTACTCACGCGTCCTTTGCGAATTAGCTGATTAATTGTAGGCATGAATTTTTCCTCCCTTCATTACGTTTTATAACCCACATACCCAGGTGGTTCATCAAAAGGCAAAAAACAATGTCTTTACACAAGATGGAATCTTACGCAAAAACAAAAGTACGTTATAAAATAATGGCAACAGCGGCTGCTCCTACCTCAATTCCGCAGGCTTTGCCGAGCTTTTTCATGGATTCAACCATTGAGACAGAGATACCTTGATCTTCAGCAAGTGAAACAACACTTGACGTGAGTATCGGATCTGCGTCTTTTGCAACGACTACTTCCTTTACTGAACCTCGCTTTAGAGCTTTCACTGTTTGCTTCGTACCAATAATAATTGATTTGGCCTGTGATACTTTATCATAAGACATAAACATATCCTCCAAAGTAACAGGTTTATTTCGAGCACCTTGGTTATATTATCATTCTAGGAGACGAATGTCAACAAGGTATGACATTTTTTAGATTCGTTCTTCTCATAGAGTGACTTTTTCATAAATATATCTGCTGAAAGACTGTTTTTGCAGTCTTTCAGCAGCATTAAATCAGTTATTCAACCGGGACCATATCGTCAGTCGGCTGAACATTTGATACTGGTTTTACTTTACGGTATTTCATCATTCCTGTACCAGCTGGAACAAGCTTACCGATGATAACATTCTCTTTCAAGCCGAGAAGCTCGTCACGCTTACCTTTGATCGCTGCATCTGTAAGGACACGTGTTGTTTCCTGGAAGGAAGCAGCAGATAAGAATGAATCAGTTTCAAGAGATGCTTTTGTAATACCGAGTAAGACAGGACGGCCTGTAGCAGGTCGATTGCCTTCAAGCAATACCTTTTTGTTCGCTTCAGTAAATTGGTGAATATCAAGCAATGTACCTGGAAGCACATCAGTGTCACCGGCATCAATCACGCGTACTTTGCGAAGCATCTGGCGAACCATTACTTCTACGTGTTTATCACCGATTTCAACACCCTGCATACGGTAAACCTTTTGAACCTCATGGAGAAGATACTCTTGAACAGTCGTCAGGTCAGTCACTTTAAGAAGTTCTTTCGGATCGATTGAACCTTCTGTCAGTACTTGGCCTCGAGTAATTTTATCTCCTTCCGCTACTTTCAGGCGGGAGTTGTAAGGTGCCGTATAAGAACGTGTTTCCACTGCGCCTTGAACCACAATTTCCTGTTGCTTATCACGAACTTCATTGATCTCAACGACTGTACCGTCGATTTCTGTAATTGTTGCCTGACCTTTCGGATTACGCGCTTCGAAAAGCTCTTGGATACGCGGAAGACCCTGTGTGATATCGTCTCCGGCAACCCCGCCTGTATGGAATGTACGCATTGTTAACTGTGTACCAGGCTCACCGATTGATTGGGCAGCAATGATTCCGACAGCTTCACCGACTTCAACATCGGAGCCAGTTGCAAGATTTCGGCCATAGCATCGTTTACATACACCATGAGGCGTATTACATGTGAAGGCAGAACGGATCCACACTTCTTCAATGCCGGCTTCGACAATCTTCAGTGCTTTATCTTCATCGATCAGTTCGTTTTCATTCACAAGCACTTCACCTGTTTCAGGGTGCTTCACTTGTTTTCTTGCAAAACGTCCGATTAAGCGTTCTTCTAAGCGCTCAATTGTTTCAGTTCCTTCTTTAAGTGGCTTAGCAAGAATGCCTCGGTCAGTTCCGCAATCAGTTTCACGAATGATAACATCCTGCGCAACGTCAACGAGACGGCGTGTAAGGTAACCTGAGTCAGCAGTTTTAAGAGCGGTATCGGCAAGACCTTTACGCGCACCGTGTGTGGAGATAAAGTACTCCAATACTGTCAGACCTTCACGGAAACTTGATTTGATCGGCAACTCAATGATACGTCCAGCCGGGTTGGCCATCAGGCCGCGCATTCCGGCAAGCTGCGTAAAGTTAGATGCGTTACCACGGGCACCAGAGTCACTCATCATGTAGATCGGGTTGAGTTCATCAAGTGATTTCATCAGTTTGCCTTGGATAACGTCTTTTGCAGCACTCCAGATAGAGATGACTCTCTCATAGCGTTCTTCTTCAGTGATAAGACCGCGGCGGAACTGCTTCATAACGTTGTCAACTTTGCTTTGCGCTTCTTCAAGAATTTCTTGTTTATCATCGAGTACGACGATGTCAGAAACCCCAACTGTAATACCAGCTTTTGTTGAATATTTGAAACCTAGGTTTTTCATGCGGTCAAGCATTTTAGACGTTTCCGTAATATGGAATCGTTTAAAGATTTCCGCGATGATTTTACCCAGAATGCCTTTTTTAAACGGCGCATTGATTGGCTGTTGTGCGATAACAGCTTTAACGTCAGCACCTTTTTCTAAGAAGAAACGGTCAGGTGTTTTCTCTTCAATGTTGCTCTTCGTTGGTTCATTCATGTAAGGGAATGATTCCGGAAGAATTTCATTGAAGACAAGCTTACCGACAGTTGTAATTAACAATTTTGAGCGCTGTTCTTCGGTAAATGTCACATTCTTAAGTGAGTTAGCTGCAACAGCTACTCTCGTATGAAGGTGAACATATCCGTTTTGATAAGCAAGAAGCGCTTCGTCTGTATTCTTGAAGACCATACCTTCACCGACAGCACCGGCACGCTCAAGTGTCAGGTAATAGTTACCTAGTACCATATCCTGAGACGGTGTTACAACCGGTTTACCATCTTTAGGGTTCAAGATGTTTTGAGCAGCAAGCATCAAGATGCGTGCTTCAGCTTGTGCTTCAGCAGATAATGGTACGTGAACCGCCATTTGGTCACCGTCAAAGTCAGCGTTGTAAGCTGTACATACGAGCGGGTGAAGACGGATTGCGCGTCCTTCAACAAGCGTTGGTTCAAACGCCTGGATACCTAATCTGTGAAGTGTAGGGGCACGGTTCAGCAGTACCGGATGCTCCTTAATAACTGATTCTAGTACATCCCAAACTTCAGGCTGTACGCGCTCAATTTTGCGTTTCGCACTCTTAATGTTGTGAGCAAGACCTTTTTCAACAAGTTCTTTCATAACGAAAGGTTTGAAAAGTTCAAGCGCCATTTCCTTCGGTAATCCGCATTGGTACATTTTCAAATGAGGACCAACAACGATTACAGAACGTCCGGAGTAATCAACACGTTTACCAAGAAGGTTTTGACGGAAACGGCCTTGCTTCCCTTTCAGCATGTGAGAAAGAGATTTTAACGGTCTGTTACCAGGACCTGTTACAGGGCGTCCGCGGCGGCCGTTGTCAATTAGGGCATCGACAGCCTCTTGAAGCATACGCTTTTCGTTTTGAACGATGATGCTAGGCGCACCAAGGTCCAAAAGGCGTTTCAAACGATTGTTACGGTTGATGACACGACGATAAAGGTCATTCAAATCAGAAGTCGCAAAACGACCGCCATCTAGCTGAACCATCGGTCTAAGCTCCGGAGGAATAACAGGAAGCACATCAAGGATCATCCAAGAAGGCTTGTTTCCTGAGTTACGGAAGGCTTCTAAAACTTCAAGACGTTTGATCGCACGAGTACGGCGTTGTCCTTGTGAAGTTTTCAGCTCTTCTTTTAACATATCAACTTCTTTTACAAGATCAATATCTTGAAGAAGTTTATGAATTGCTTCAGCACCCATAGATGCTTGGAATTTATTACCGTATTTATCAAGATAAGCACGATATTCTTTCTCAGACAGAAGCTGTTTCTTTTCAAGCGGTGTATTCGCCGGATCAGTTACAACGTAAGAAGCAAAGTAAATGACTTCTTCTAAAGCACGAGGTGACATATCCAGCACAAGACCCATACGGCTTGGAATACCTTTGAAATACCAAATGTGGGAAACTGGGGCAGCCAGTTCAATGTGCCCCATTCTCTCACGACGGACTTTAGCCCGTGTTACTTCGACTCCGCAGCGGTCACAAACTACGCCTTTATAACGAACTCGCTTGTACTTCCCGCAATGACATTCCCAGTCCTTAGTCGGTCCGAAAATGCGTTCGCAGAATAGACCGTCCTTTTCAGGTTTTAACGTACGATAGTTTATCGTTTCAGGCTTTTTCACTTCACCAAAAGACCATGAACGGATTTTATCTGGTGAAGCAAGACCGATGTTCATATACTCAAAATTGTTCACATCTAGCAAGGGGCCTACCTCCCTTTTTATCTTCGGATTAACCGATGTCACTTGCCTTTATAACTAGAGATTATTCTTTTGTTACTACATCGCGTTCAACGTCTGCAGATGCTGTTTCTTCCGGCTCTTCATCACCTGATAATGCCAGGCCGTCAGCTTGTTTCGCATCTTCTTCGTCTTCTAAATCTCTCATTTCTATTTCTTCTTCATCACCAGAAAGGATTTTGACATCCATACCTAAGCTTTGAAGTTCTTTGATTAATACTTTGAATGATTCCGGAACACCTGGTTCAGGAACATTGTCGCCTTTAACGATGGCTTCGTATGTTTTCACACGTCCAACCACGTCATCAGACTTAACAGTCAGAATTTCTTGAAGAGTATAAGCCGCACCGTAAGCTTCAAGTGCCCAAACCTCCATCTCACCAAAACGCTGTCCGCCAAATTGCGCTTTACCGCCAAGAGGCTGCTGCGTAACAAGTGAGTAAGGGCCTGTAGAGCGTGCATGAAGTTTATCGTCAACCATGTGAGCCAGTTTGATCATGTACATGATACCGACAGATACACGGTTATCAAACGGCTCTCCAGTACGTCCGTCGTAAAGCACTGTTTTGGCGTCACGAGACATGCCGGCTTCTTCAAGTGTTTCCCAGACATCCTCTTCTCGCGCTCCGTCAAATACAGGAGATGCAATGTGAATGCCAAGGTAACGAGCGGCCATACCCATGTGAAGTTCCAATACCTGCCCGATGTTCATACGTGATGGTACGCCCAGCGGGTTAAGCATGATATCAATTGGTGTGCCGTCAGGAAGGTAAGGCATATCCTCTTCAGGAAGAATCTTAGAGATAACACCTTTGTTACCGTGACGACCGGCCATTTTATCCCCTTCAGAAATCTTACGTTTCTGAACGATATATACGCGTACTAACTGGTTAACACCTGGAGGAAGTTCGTCTCCGTCTTCACGGTTGAAGACTTTAACGTCATGGATAATTCCGCCGCCGCCGTGAGGCACACGAAGAGAAGTATCACGAACCTCGCGGGCTTTCTCGCCAAAAATGGCGTGAAGAAGGCGTTCTTCTGCAGTCAGTTCAGTTACGCCTTTAGGCGTTACTTTACCAACAAGAAGATCTCCGTCTTTTACTTCTGCCCCAATACGGATGATTCCACGGTCATCAAGATTGCGAAGCGCATCTTCACCGACGTTTGGAATATCGCGAGTGATTTCTTCAGGTCCAAGTTTCGTATCACGTGCTTCTGATTCGTATTCTTCAATGTGGATAGATGTATAAACATCATCCTTCACTAGGCGTTCACTCATGATGATGGCATCCTCATAGTTGTAGCCATCCCATGTCATGAAGCCGACCATTACGTTACGGCCAAGTGCAAGTTCACCAAGCTCCATAGAAGGACCGTCAGCAAGGATTTCTCCTTTTACCACTTCATCGCCGACACTTACGATCGGACGCTGGTTGTAGCACGTACCTTGGTTAGAGCGGACAAATTTCAGCAGGCTGTATTTATCCAGGTTTCCTTTTACTTTTTGACCGTCTACTTCTTCATAACGGCGAACCCAAACGTTTTTCGCTTCTACGCGTTCAACGATACCAGGGTGTTTACAAATAACAGCGGCACCAGAGTCTTTTCCTGATACGTATTCCATACCAGTTCCAACAAATGGCGCTTCCGGCTGCATCAAAGGCACAGCCTGACGCTGCATGTTCGCTCCCATGAGGGCACGGTTGGAGTCATCGTTTTCTAAGAACGGGATACATGCTGTCGCAGCAGATACAACCTGCTTAGGCGATACATCCATGTAGTCTACACGGTTTCTGGAAACAACGGTGTTCTCCCCGCGGAAACGAGCTACGATGCTGTCATCAATAAAGGCGCCTTCGTCATCAAGACGAGCATTCGCTTGAGCGACAACATAGTTATCCTCTTCATCAGCAGTTAAGTAATCGATTCTGCCCGTTACCTTCCCTGTTTCAGGGTCAACGCGGCGATATGGCGTTTCAATAAAGCCAAAACGGTTTACTTTTGCATAAGATGATAGTGAGTTGATCAAACCGATGTTCGGGCCCTCAGGCGTTTCAATCGGACACATACGGCCATAGTGGGAGTAGTGAACGTCACGCACTTCCATTCCGGCACGCTCACGTGTCAATCCGCCCGGTCCTAATGCTGACAGACGACGCTTGTGCGTTAATTCAGCAAGCGGGTTCGTCTGATCCATGAATTGAGAAAGCTGTGAGCTTCCAAAGAACTCTTTAATGGACGCAATAACAGGACGAATATTGATCAGCTGCTGAGGCGTAATTGTATTCGTATCTTGAATTGACATTCTCTCACGAACCACACGCTCCATACGGCTTAAACCGATACGGAATTGGTTCTGAAGAAGCTCGCCTACAGAACGTAAACGGCGGTTTCCAAGATGATCGATATCATCTGTGTCGCCTACTCCGTGCAGCAAGTTGAAGAAGTAGCTGATTGAAGAAATAATATCAGCAGGCGTGATGTTTTTAATCTCTTCTTCAATGTAAGCATTGCCGATTACATTAATAACCTGTTCTCCTTCTTGATCAGTCGGAGCAAAGATTTTAATTGATTGAAGAGTCACTTCATCTTCAACAACGCCACCATTCGGATACAGCTTTCTAAAACCGATTCCGTTTTCTAAGTATGGCAGTACTTTATCAAGCGTTCTTCTATCAAGAATCTGGCCTTTTTCAGCAAGGATTTCTCCTGTTTCAGGATCAACAAGCGTTTCAGCAAGTCTCTGATTGAAGAGGCGATTCTTAATATGAAGTTTTTTATTAATTTTATAGCGTCCTACATTGGCAAGATCGTATCGTTTCGGATCAAAGAAACGAGAATCAAGCAAGCTTTTCGCATTTTCTACTGTAGGCGGCTCTCCAGGACGGAGACGCTCGTAAATTTCCAGCAACGCTTTGTCGCTGTTTTCTGTGTTATCTTTATCAAGCGTATTTCGCAGGTATTCGTTTTCTCCTATGAGATCAAGAATCTCTTGATCAGAGCCGAAGCCGAGAGCACGCAAAAGAACCGTAACCGGCAACTTACGTGTGCGATCAATGCGGACATAAACAACATCTTTCGCATCAGTTTCGTATTCTAACCATGCGCCACGGTTTGGAATGACAGTTGCGGTAAAACCTTTTTTACCGTTTTTGTCTACTTTACCACTGAAATATACACTTGGAGACCGAACAAGCTGGGAAACGATAACACGTTCCGCACCGTTAATGATAAAAGTACCTGTATCTGTCATAATAGGGAAATCACCCATGAAGACATCTTGGTCTTTTACCTCTCCAGTTTCTTTGTTAATTAAACGAACCTTCACTCTTAGCGGAGCTGAGTAAGTCACATCACGTTCTTTTGATTCCTCTACAGGATATTTAGGCTCACCTAAACTATAATCAATGAACTCAAGAGAGAGGTTACCAGTGAAATCCTCAATTGGTGATATGTCTTGAAACATCTCTCTAAGACCCTCATCAAGAAACCACTGATAAGAAGAGGTTTGAATTTCAATGAGATTTGGTAATTCTAACACTTCGCTAATGCGAGCATAGCTTCTGCGCTGGCGGTGTCGTCCATACTGAACTAGTTGACCTGTCAACTGATTCACCCCTCAAATCATGCGTATTATATGTGTAATAAGCATTTCTTCCAAAGAAAGAAAATACTTTTACAAGACAAAAGAAAAAAGGGTTTCTAATTAAGAAAACCACATCCAAAAACAAATACCGATTTTATTAGCATTTCCATACTTGTATAATTTATACATAGATATTGACAATTCATCATATCAAGCAAAATATATACATTGGCATTTTACAATATTAACATAGTTAAAATACCGAGTCAAACTTTTTTTGCTTTTATGATATAATAGCCTTTCTTTTTTTGAACGACGGAAACTTCATCGAACAGTTCCTCGAGCTTTTCAATGGCAGAAGGCGCGCCTTGCTTTTTCTGTATGACGATCCACAATTCACCTGAAGCTTTTAAGTGTTCAGCGCTTTTCTCAAAGATAGCATGGACAACTTTTTTTCCGGCTCGGATTGGGGGATTTGTAAGAATAGAAGCAAATGTTTGAGCAGAATCAACGTTTGAAAACAAATCGCTTTGATAAATCTTAACGTTTGTTATTCCGTTTTGTTCCGCATTTTCATTTGATAGTTCTACGGCTCTCTCATTAACGTCAATCATGTGGATAGTCCGGTCTTTAAAGTCGCTGGCGAGCGATAAACCAATCGGGCCGTACCCGCAGCCTACATCCAAAATGCCGCCCTCAACCTCAGGCTCTTCAAAAGAATCAATCAGCAGGCGGGAGCCGAAATCAACTTCTTTTTTAGAAAAAACCCCGCTGTCGCTGGTAAACGTGAAATCTTTATTCCGAAGCCTAAAAGACCAGGTTTGCTTGTTGCTTTTCACTGAAGGTTTTTCTGAATAATAGTGCTCACTCATTATTAGAACCTCCTTTTTTCATGGCTTAAAGAATGGCAAAGAAAAAGCTCGCCTCATAAAAGCGAGCTTCCCCTACAGGTAAGTGAAGATTACTTAACTTCTACAGAAGCGCCAACTTCTTCAAGTTTAGCTTTAAGCTCTTCAGCTTCTTCTTTAGCAATACCTTCTTTAAGTGGTTTTGGAGTGTTGTCAACAAGTTCTTTAGCTTCTTTCAAGCCAAGACCAGTGATTTCACGTACAACTTTGATAACTTTGATTTTTTGAGATCCTGCACCAGCAAGGATAAGATCGAATTCGCTTTGCTCTTCAGCAGCTCCGCCAGCAGCAGCTCCACCAGCTACAGCTACAGGAGCAGCAGCAGTTACGCCAAATTCTTCTTCGATTGCTTTTACTAGGTCGTTCAATTCAAGTACAGTTGCTTCTTTAACGGAAGCAATGATTTCTTCGATATTTAAAGCCATTTGTAATTCCTCCATTTTGTTTTAATTTATGAAAAACTGATTAGATTAAGCGCCTTGTTCTTCCTTTTGTTCTGCCACAGCTTTTGCAGCAAGAGCAAGGTTGCGAACTGGAGCTTGAAGTACGCTAAGCAACATAGAAAGCAAGCCTTCGCGTGATGGAAGTTCAGCAAGAGCTTTCACTTCTTCAACAGTAGAAACTTTACCTTCGATAACGCCAGCTTTGATTTCAAGAGCTTCGTGATTTTTAGTGAAGTCATTAAGAACTTTAGCCGGAGCGACAACATCTTCAGTGCTGAATGCGATCGCGTTCGGTCCAGTTAAGAAATCATTCAAACCATTAAGCTCAGCTTGTTCAACCGCACGGCGAGTCATCGTATTTTTGTAAACTTTGAACTCAACGTTAGCTTCGCGAAGCTGTTTACGAAGTTCAGTTACTTCAGAAACGTTAAGTCCGCGATAGTCAACGATGATCGTTGATTTACTTTCTTTCAGTTTAGAAGCAATTTCTTCAACAACAACTTTTTTTGTTTCAATTGCGCTGCTCATGGTTACACCTCCTGTAGATTCTTGTGTAACACTTATACCGTTAGGTGATCACGACTGAGACGACGGATTCCATATAAAAAGCCTCCATGAGACATGGAGGCTGTATATACAAGCATACGTAACGTAATAGCTGTGATAATATACACCTCGGTAGGATAATTAAGCGGTTAGGCCCCTACTGTCTACGGTATAAATGATATTCTATTTTACAACATTTTGAATAATATCAGAATGTTGATGTCATGTCAATATTATTTTACGTTAAAAGTTGAAGAGTCTACTTTGACACCAGGTCCCATAGTAGAAGTTACAGCAACGTTTTTCACGTAAACGCCTTTAGCTGCAGCAGGTTTAGCTTTAAGGATTGTATCGTACATTGTTGTGAAGTTCTCAACAAGTTTTTCATCCTCGAAAGAAACTTTACCGATAGGAACATGAATGTTTCCAGCTTTATCAACGCGGTATTCAACTTTACCAGCTTTGATTTCGCCGATAGCTTTTTCAACTTCGAAAGTAACTGTACCAGTTTTAGGGTTCGGCATTAAACCTTTTGGTCCAAGTACACGACCGATTTTACCAACTTCACCCATCATGTCAGGTGTAGCTACGATAACATCGAAATCGAACCAGCCTTGTTGAATTTTGTTGATGTAGTCAGTATCGCCTACGAAATCTGCACCAGCAGCTTCAGCTTCTTTCGCTTTTTCGCCTTTTGCGAAAACGAGAACGCGCTGAGTTTTACCAGTTCCGTTTGGAAGCACAACTGCTCCACGGATTTGCTGGTCGTTTTTACGAGGGTCAACCCCTAAACGGAAAGCCACTTCAACTGTAGCGTCGAATTTAGCTGTGTTTGTTTTTTTAACGAGAGCTACTGCTTCAGAGACGTCGTAAGCTTTAGAACGGTCTACAAGCTTAGCAGCTTCAACGTACTTTTTACCTTTTTTAGCCATTTTAAAATTTCCTCCTTATGTGGTTATAGCGGAATAACCTCCCACGAATAAGGGTTGCGAACTTGTTAAAACTCGCAACCCGACAAGAAACAAATTAATCCTCGATTACAATACCCATACTGCGGGCAGTACCTTCAACCATGCGCATTGCCGCTTCAACGTCTGCTGCGTTTAAGTCAGGCATTTTCGTTTCAGCGATTTCGCGTACTTTATCGCGCTTAACGGTTGCCACTTTATTACGGTTTGGTTCACCAGAACCAGACTCAATTCCAGCTGCTTTTTTAAGCAATACTGCAGCAGGTGGAGTTTTTGTAATAAATGTAAATGAACGGTCTTCGTAAACCGAAATTTCAACAGGAATGATTAAACCAGCTTGGTCAGCTGTACGAGCGTTAAACTCCTTACAGAATCCCATGATGTTAACACCGGCTTGACCAAGTGCAGGTCCAACTGGTGGTGCTGGGTTAGCTTTTCCAGCAGGAATTTGCAATTTTACAACTTTAACTACTTTTTTAGCCACGAGACACACCTCCTTAAGTCCGTGATGTGGTAATAGGGTAAACCCTCCCACTCAAGGTTTCATTCTTTATATGAATGACGAAATATCATGCTAGTTGCCTTGGATAAGTCCAAGACGTACCTTTGCTATATTATCATTTATATATAGCAATTTCAAGTTTTTTCACATTACAATTTATCGATTTGGGTAAATTCCAGCTCAACCGGCGTTTCACGGCCAAACATATTAACGAAAACTTTGACCTTGCTTTTATCATAATCAATCTCTTCAATTGATCCTGTAAAGTTAGCAAAAGGTCCGTCTATTACTTTCACTGTCTCTTTCAGTTCAAAGTCAATATCAGTTTTTCGTTCATCCATGCCCATTCTCTTCAGAATGGTTTCTGCTTCCCCCGGAAGAAGCGGCGTCGGTTTTGAACCTGACCCGGCAGATCCTACGAATCCAGTAACGCCCGGCGTGTTGCGTACGACATACCAAGAGTCGTCTGTCATTACAATTTCAACAAGCACATAACCAGGGAATACTTTCTTTTTCACGACTTTTTTCTTGCCGTTTTTGATATCCGTTTCTTCTTCTTCGGGTACGACTACACGGAAAATTTTATCCTGCATCCCCATTGATTCAACACGCTTTTCCAAGTTGGCTTTTACTTTATTCTCATAACCAGAGTACGTGTGAACAACATACCAATTCTTTTCCATTCTATTCAGGACTGTCCAGTCCTTCCCTCCCCGCATTTGGTTTTAGTGAATTACCATAACGCTTCAAAAAATAGGCGGCAAGCCTATGATAACTTTCATTTTAAGCCACAATAAAAAACCCGCTGAACGGGTTTTGGCAAGTAATATTATGATCTATTATAGCACGTATTGCTGATCATTATTCAACTATTAAACGAATTAATTGAGAAATTCCTGTGTCAAGGAGGGCAAAAAAGATAACAAAAAAGATAACTGTTGAAATTACCGTAATGGTATAACGCGTTAACTCTTTTCCTTTAGGCCAGCTTACCTTTTTCATTTCTTTCCCAACATCTTTAAAGAATTTCATAATACGCATGTAAAAGACCTCCACAATTTAAAAGCGCAAAAACTATTTTGTTTCAAGATGAGCTGTATGTGAATTGCAAGTACTGCAGTATTTCTTTACTTCTAATCGCTCAGCCGCTGATGCAGAGCTCTTCATTGTCGTATAATTACGGTTTCCGCATGTCTTGCATGCTAACGTAATCTTTTTTCTCATGTCATTACACCTTTTTCTAAATAGACATTAGTTCTTATCTTTAGTAACATATCATAGTCAGAAAAATACTGTCAATATAGCATAAATTCCTATTACAAACTGATTTCACGAATTTCCAAGTACTTCTCCAGCTTGCGTTTCACACGCTGAAGGGCATTGTCGATCGATTTCACATGTCGGTTCAGTTCATCAGAAATCTCTTGGTAACTTCTCCCGTCGAGATATAAGACGAGTACTTTTCTCTCTAAATCACTTAATAGTTCTCCCATTTTCATTTCAATATCATCAAATTCTTCCTGATTAATGATCATTTCCTCAGGATTTAAGGTTTTCGCTCCTGAAATGACATCCAGCAGCGTTCGGTCTGATTCTTCATCAAAAATCGGTTTATCTAATGAGACGTAGGAATTCAAAGGAATGTGTTTCTGGCGAGTAGCTGTCTTTATTGCGGTAATAATTTGGCGGGTAATACATAATTCTGCGAAAGCTTTGAATGAGGTAAGCTTGTCCTCTTTGAAGTCACGAATAGACTTATAGAGGCCTATCATGCCTTCCTGAACAATATCCTCTCTGTCCGCCCCTATTAAGAAATAGGATCTTGCTTTTGCCCGAACAAAGTTTCGGTACTTCGTAATCAAGTAATCTAACGCATCACTGTCCCCAACATGAACCTTTTCAATGACCTGCTCGTCCTCCAACTGGCAAAACTGCTCTTTGTTGAATTTTCCCTTGTTGTTCTGTAGATTCACTCCGATCCCCCCGGCGCACGTAGATAGAAATATTATACAGTATTGGGCAAAAAAGCGTCAACTTAATCTAAGTCTCCCCGCCTCCACTTTTCAAACGTTTTCAAAACCTCTTCCGATAAAGCAATTTTACCCGCCGGCTTTTCGGAAGTGATTTTTCTTACCCGTCTCTCTATTCGCCTTTCAATCGTTTCTACCTCTCTCAAAAGCTCCCGGGCCGATTTCCGTAATGCCCCCTGTCCGAAAATCGCCCACTGCTCAGTATAGTCAGAGGTCGCAACGTGAATTTGAGTCGCAATATTATTCAAAGCCTGAGCGAGCTTTTCTATCCGCTCATCAGCCGTCTCATTTTCTTTTGTAAAAATCACTTCAACTCTATGGTTGGTCTGTTTTTTCTCAAGCCCTTTTACGAGATGCGCGTCAAAAACAACAATAACCCTGTTTCCTGTATACGATTGATATTCCGCCATTTTCTGAATCAGTACGTCTCTCGCCTCTTCAAAACTGTTCGCTTTTAAATCCTTCAGCTGCGGCCAGGCTCCAATCATGTTGTACCCGTCTACTAACAGGATATCCATGGGTCTTTATTCTCCCAGAGGGTTTCGTTTCCGGTAGACTTCATACATCAAAAGACCAGCCGCGACAGATGCATTTAGTGAAGTTACCTTTCCGGCCATCGGGAGTTTAATGAGAAAATCGCACTTTTCTTTCACAAGGCGGCCCATCCCTTTTCCTTCACTTCCGATGACTAGAGCCAAAGGCATATTCCCGTCCATATTGCGGTAATCCTCACGCGCTGACGCATCCGTTCCGACAACCCAGATTCCCCGCTCTTTCATCTCTTCTAACGTTCGTGCCAAATTGGTGACTCTTGCTACAGGAATGTGCTCAATTGCTCCTGTTGAAGCTTTTGCCACTGTTGTTGTCAGCCCGACAGCTCTCCGTTTTGGAATGACGATGCCATGAGCGCCGACCGCATCTGCTGTCCTCATAATGGAACCAAGATTATGAGGGTCTTCAAGCTCGTCCAGAATGAGGAAGAAAGGCTGTTCATTTTTTTCTTCGGCTGCTTTATATAAATCGTCCAGTTCTGCATATTCATACGCTGCAACCTGTGCCACTACGCCCTGATGCTGTCCTGTCACCATTTGATCGAGTTTTTTTCTCGGGACGTATTGAATCGTGATTCCCTGCTTTTTGGCAAGCTCAATCACTTGCTGTGCTTGTCCCTTTACGGTGTTTTCCGCCATCCACAGCTTATACAGCTTCCGATCAGATTTTAACGTCTCGATCACTGCATTTTTCCCTATGACGTAATCATGTTGCTGACTCATTTGTTTTCCTCCCTGACATCCCGAATTGTATAGCTTCGGCTACGAGCTGACTAAGTCGTTCCTCTTTTTTCTCTAGAAAAAGGTAGCCCAGAAGCGCTTCAAATGCTGTACTGTAGCGGTACGTCTGAACATCTGTATTTTTAGGTATTGTCCCTGACTTGGCATTTCTGCCTCTTTTTAGCACCGCTTCCTCTTCTTCCGTAAAAAATGATTGATTCTGCAGAAAAAATAGGATCTCAGCCTGTGACTTTGCTGAAACAATCCGGCTTGATTTCTTATGAAGATCATTTGGTTTGGTAAAGCCCTGCTTAAGCAGGTGATGCCTGACATACACTTCAAAAATGGCATCACCTATATAAGCAAGCGCAAGACCGTTAAGCTGCTTAGAATCTTTTATCGTATCAAATTCAAGCATCTGTTATTCTCCCCGTTTCCAGCGAGTGCCTTGAGCCGTATCTTCAAGAATGATATTCATGCTTTTCAGCTGGTCGCGGATCTGGTCTGACAATGCAAAATCGCGATTCCGGCGTGCTTCATTTCGCTTTTCGATTAAGTCTTCAATCTCTTGATCGAGAAGTTCCTGCTCACCCAACGAAAAACCGAGGACAGAAACAATGCGGTCAAACATCTCAATAAACGCCGTAATCACATGATCAGCCGTATGATCTTTCTGAAGATAATAATTGGCGTGTTTCGCTAAGTCAAACAAGACTGAAATGGCATTCGCCGTATTAAAATCATCGTCCATCGCTTCTTCGAATGCTTTGCGGTGTTCTTCAACTTTTTCAAGCCATTGATCGTCATCTTCGGTTAAATTCGTACTGCTGTTCAGACGGTGCTGAAGATTGCTGTACGCTGTTTTTAAACGGTTGAACGCGCTTTTCGTATTCTCCAGAAGCTCTTCTGAATAGTTAATCGGATGGCGATAATGAACAGATAGCATAAAGAATCTCAAAAGCTGCGGATCATGCTGTTTAATGATGTCATGCACAAGCACAAAGTTGCCTAGTGATTTTGACATTTTTTCATTATCAATATTGATATAACCATTATGAAGCCAATACTTCGCAAACGTTTTGCCTGTTAGCGCCTCAGATTGCGCAATTTCGTTTTCATGGTGAGGGAATGTTAAATCCTGTCCGCCCGCATGGATATCAATCTGGTCACCGAGATACTTTTTCACCATTGCTGAGCATTCAATGTGCCAGCCCGGACGTCCTTTCCCCCAAGGGCTATCCCAAGAGATTTCTCCTTCTTTTGCCGCTTTCCACAGTGCGAAATCAAGAGCATCTTCTTTTTTCTCGCCGACTCGGATGCGTGCACCTGATCTAAGTTCATCGATTGATTGCTGAGAAAGCTTTCCGTACCCTTCAAACGCTCTGGTTTTGAAATATACGTCACCTTCTGATTCATATGCGTAGCCCTTTTTCACGAGCTGATCTACGAATTCGATAATGGCATCCATGTTCTCCATTACTCGCGGATGAAGGTCGGCTTTTCGGCAGCCGAGCGCACCTACGTCTTCAAAGTATGCTTTAATAAAACGCTCTGAAATGGTGGGTACATCCTCACCGAGTTCATTTGCCGCTTTAATTAATTTATCGTCTACGTCTGTGAAGTTAGAGACATACTGCACATCATAGCCTTTATACTCTAAATAGTTTCGAACCGTATCGTAAACGATTGCCGGACGCGCGTTCCCGATATGAATGTAATTGTAAACCGTGGGTCCGCATACATACATTTTCACTTTTCCCTCTTCAAGAGGAACGAATGTTTCCTTCTGTCTAGTCAATGTATTATAAAGTGTGATTGTCATTTTTGATTGATCCTTTCTTTTCTGTCTTCAAGTTCTGCCTTCAGCTCTAAAATCTGCTGTTCCAAAGACTTAAAGCGGTCAGCAACTGGATCGGGCAAATCCTGATGGTTTAAATCGCGTCTTACTTTCTTGCCATTTTGTACAACGACCCGTCCAGGGATACCGACAACTGTTGAAAAATCAGGAACATCATGCAGCACTACTGAACCAGCCCCAATCTTTGAGCCTTCACCGACCGTAATAGAACCGAGCACTTTAGCACCTGTGGCTATCAATGCGTCATCTTTAATCGTTGGGTGCCTTTTTCCCTTTTCTTTCCCCGTTCCCCCGAGGGTAACCCCCTGAAAAACGGTTACGTTATTGCCGATTTCACATGTCTCCCCAATGACAACCCCCATGCCGTGGTCTATGAAAAATCTTCTCCCGATTGTAGCGCCGGGGTGGATTTCTATCCCGGTAAAAAATCGGCTTACTTGAGATATAAGGCGTGCAAGGAAATAAAATTTTCGTTTATATAAAGCATGTGCAATCCGATGCGCCCATATAGCATGTAAACCGGAATAAGTTAAAATCACTTCAAAATAGCTTCTTGCTGCGGGATCTTGATCGAACACAGTATCAATGTCTTCTTTGAGCATTCTAAAAAACACATGCTTCCCCCCGTTTCTCTATCTGATTTCCTCTACCCAATAAAAAAAGCGTCTCTGCATGTAAACATGACAGAGACGCTTTAACCGCGCGGTTCCACTCTGTTTGAAAAGCAGACTTCTGCTCTCCCAACTTCAGCCTGTAACGGCGGCGGCCGCCTTTGAATACTGATTTCAAAAAACGTTCTTCAAAGGTCTTAAGGGCGCACTTCTAAAACCCGGCTCATGGATCTCTCTCAGCCAATGAAGATCCTTTCTGTAATGGCCTAAAGCTTTATACTCTTCCCTGTCAACAATCATTTATTTAGATATTCTTTAAACGCTGAATTGCAGTCTCTTTACCGATCAATTCAATTGATTGCGGCAGTTCCGGACCGTGAGTTTGCCCTGTTACAGCAACACGAATCGGCATAAACAGTTTTTTCCCTTTATGGCCAGTTTCTTTCTGCACTGCTTTGATCGATGCTTTGATATTATCCGGAGTGAACTCCTCAAGCTCTTCAAGCTTCGCTGCGAATGTGCTGAGCACTTCAGGAACCTGTTCTTCTTCCAGAACAGCTTTCGCTTCTTGATTATACTCGATCTCATCCGTAAAGAACAAATCAGTCAGCTCAACAATTTCCGCACCGTAGCTTAATTGCTCATGATACAGGGAAATCAGTTTACGAACCCATTCTTGTTCTTCAGCAGAAAGCTCAGTGCCAACTTTGCCGGCTTTTTGCAAATGCGGAAGCGTCAATTCAACAACCTGATCAAGATCCAGCTTCTTCACATATTGGTTGTTAACCCATTTTAGCTTATGCATATCAAACAAAGCTGGTGATTTAGATAAACGATTTACATCAAAAATTTCAATAAACTGCTCTTTTGTGAAAAGCTCTTCTTCTCCAACCGGTGACCAGCCTAACAGGCCGATAAAGTTGAACAGTGCTTCTGGCAGGTAGCCAAGCTCTTTGTACTGCTCGATGAATTGAATAATGGATTCATCACGTTTACTGAGCTTTTTACGGCTTTCGTTTACGATCAGCGTCATGTGTCCGAACTGAGGAATATCCCATCCGAATGCTTGATAAATCATAATCTGTTTCGGTGTGTTAGAAATATGATCCTCACCGCGCAGCACGTGTGTCATTTTCATTAAGTAGTCATCAATCGCTACCGCGAAGTTGTAAGTCGGCGTACCGTCCTTTTTCACAATAACAAAGTCGCCGATGCCATCTGATTCAAAAGAAATTTCGCCTTTTACGATGTCGTTGAAGGCGATGACTTTTCCTTCCGGCACACGGAAACGAATACTTGGTTTTCTGCCTTCGGCGATAAATTTCTCCTGTTCTTCCTGAGTCAGGTCTCTGTGTTTTCCGGAATAACGAGGCATTTCTCCGCGGGCAATCTGTTCTTCACGCTCTTTTTCAAGCTCTTCTTCCGTACAGTAACATTTATAAGCAAGCCCTTTTTCAAGAAGCTCTTCATAGTACACTTTATAGATATCGTTACGCTCTGACTGACGGTATGGACCGTACTCTCCTCCGACATCCACACTCTCATCCCAGTCAATACCTAGCCACTTCAGATAATTCAGCTGGCTTTGTTCTCCGCCCTCAATATTGCGCTTTTTATCAGTATCCTCAACTCGAATGATAAACTTACCGCCTTGATTGCGGGCAAATAAATAATTAAAAAGCGCCGTTCTGGCATTTCCAATATGCAAATGTCCGGTTGGACTCGGTGCATAACGGACGCGTACTTCGTTTCCCATTTTCAAATACTTCCTTTCATGTCATGTATGGCCTCAGGCAAAAATGTATGAATCTATTCTACCACCAAATAGACCCGGCATCAAAACAAGTTAGCCTTTTTGTATCAGTACTGTCGCCTGAGCCGCTATTCCTTCCGCCCGGCCTGTAAATCCAAGCTTTTCTGTCGTTGTTGCTTTTACATTTACTTGAGAAACATCTGCCTCAAGGCCTTCAGCAATTCTTTTTCTCATATCTTCTATGTACGGCAGCATCTTCGGCTTTTGCGCTATGATGGTGCAATCAATGTTCCCAAGGACATACCCCTTCTGTTTCACGATTCCCCAGACATGCTGAAGTAATTTGAAAGAATCTGCGTCCTTGAACTCGGGATCTGTGTCAGGAAAATGCTTGCCTATGTCTCCTTCACCCACAGCTCCCAGGCAGGCGTCAGCGACAGTATGCAACAATACGTCTGCATCAGAATGGCCAAGCAGCCCTTTTTCGTACGGGATTTCAATTCCGCCAATAATGAGAGGACGGCCCTCCACTAATTGATGCACATCAAATCCTTGTCCAATTCTAAACATGTTTATTCCCACTTTCTGATTCCATGATAGCTTCAGCTGACGTCAAATCGTCTGGCGTCGTCAGCTTAATATTTGTATAGCTGCCTTCTACAACACGGACCGAACCGCCCTCCATCTGTTCAACGAGGCTGGCGTCATCCGTCCCTAAAAATCCCTTGCGCTCAGCCTCAGCGTGAGCCTTCATCAATAAAGAAAGACGAAAAGCTTGTGGCGTTTGGACAGCCCACAAGCTTGAACGTTCAATCGTCTCACTGACTTGTAAATCTTGAACGCGTTTAATCGTATCTTTTACCGGAACAGCAAGGATGGCCGCTCCTGTCTGTTCCGCCTCTGCGATCAGTTCGTCAATTTGTTCATGTTTTATAAATGGGCGGGCACCGTCATGTACAAGGACAATCTTTTCCTGCTTTACGGCTTTCAGCCCCTTATACACACTGTGCTGACGCTCTTCTCCGCCTGCAACAAGCTCAATTGAAGTTTGGAACGGGTAATCGGACAGCAATTGCTGAAAGTGCTCCCGCTCCTGCTCGTTAATCACCAAAATGATTTTATCGCACTGCCGGTGGCTGTCAAACACTCTTAACGTGTGTATGATCACCGGGTCTCCCTTCAGCTCAATGAACAGTTTATTTCTCCCTGCCTTCATCCGCTTTCCCTGTCCGGCTGCAGGAATCACCACATCATAACTCATTGTTTTTTCTCCCTTTACAGCGCCTTCTCCAACAGCTTAGGCTTCGCAAAAATCATTCGTCCCGCTGCTGTCTGCAGCACACTTGTGACGAGTACATCAATATGCTTGCCGATATAATTCCGTCCTTCTTCAACGACAATCATCGTACCGTCATCCAAGTAGGCAACTCCCTGATTATGCTCTTTCCCGTCCTTAATGACCTGAACATTCATTTCCTCGCCAGGAAGCACAACAGGCTTGACCGCATTGGCAAGGTCATTAATGTTTAATACTGCTACCTTCTGAAGCTCGCACACTTTATTTAAATTAAAATCATTCGTCACAACGACCCCGGATGTCAGCTTAGCAAGTTTGACGAGCTTGCTGTCAACCTCCTGAATATCTTCAAAGTCGCCTTCGTAAATTTCAACTTCAATGTCTAATTCTTTCTGAATGCGGTTCAGGATATCAAGACCGCGGCGTCCTCTGTTTCGTTTTAAAACATCTGAAGAGTCTGCAATATGCTGCAATTCCTCAAGGACAAACTGCGGAATCACGATAACTCCCTCTAAAAAACCAGTCTGACAAATATCTGCTATTCTACCATCAATAATAACACTAGTGTCCAAAATTTTCAGCTTCTTGTCTTGAACCTCATGTTCTTCATCAGCTGTTCCTTTTTTCTTTTGCATTCTGGCGCTAATGGAAAACAGGCTGATCAATTCATCCTTTTTCTTAAAGCCCACCTGGAAGCCGAGATAACCGAGGAAGAAAGCCAAAAATACAGGAATTATTGTGCTGAATATGCGGTAAGGTATATTGTCTAAAGGAATAACATTTACGATAAGATAAGCAATTATAAGTCCAAAAACTAAGCCAAGACTTCCAAATAACAAATCTGGAACCGGCGCTTTTAACAATGAATCCTCTATCCACTTCACCCAGTTCACAACGTATTCTGTACCCCATATACTGATGAGAAAAAAGATAATTGCTCCTATTGCCGCAGACGTATATGCGTTTGTTATTAAAGGTATGTCCTGTATATTTAACAGTACAAACAATTCAGGTATCAAAAATATACCAACAACGCCGCCAAAAATAATGAAGAACGCCTGAACTATTCGTTTTAACATACCCCCACCTCCTTTTTTAACATTTTTAATTTCACAAAGTCTTATGCATCCTACGAATATCAGAATAAACAAAAACCAACATTAATATACCCGTATTCATAAGGTTTTAACCGAAATCACAGTTGTCTGTCTAAATAATGCTTCTCTTGCAGGCGTTTTAATCCTTTTTTGATTTTTTGGGCTCGTACTTCACCGATTCCCTCTACTTCATCTAATTCTTCTGCACTCGCCTCAATAATCCTTGGTAGGACTCCAAATGCTTCTACAACATTTTCAACAATCGGCATCGGAAGACGCGGTATCTTATTTAACAGCCTGTATCCTCTCGGCAATACATAATCATCAAGATTAGTAGAAGCAGGGTAACCGAGAAGCTTATACACAATGGAATCATCCAGCAGATCATAACTGGACATATCCTGCAGCTCCTTCAAGAGAACAAACGGATCTTTAATCTTTTCTTTTACATAGTCCTTAATAAATAAAGCGGCCTCTTCTTCCATATCCGTAATCAATTCAATGACTTGCAGTTTGATCAGATGCCCTTCTGTCCCCAGCTCTTTGATATACATATTAATTTCGTTTTTGATTCTCAGTACCATTTCATAACGATGCATGACAGACAAGACATCACTGAAGGTAACAAGTTCCTCAAACTCTAACGCGTTCAGTGCATTAATCGTTTTATCGAGGATTGTCTTATACTTTTCAAGTGTTTGAATGGCTTGGTTCGCCTTGGTTAAAATAAATCCTATGTCTTTTAGTGTATACTTCATGTTTTCCTGATATAACGTTATGACATTTCTTCTTTCAGAAATAGCGATTACAAGACAGCCAGTTTGCTTAGCTACTCTTTCGGCAGTTCTGTGCCGCATTCCTGTTTCTGATGAAGAAATTGTGGCATCCGGCATCAGCTGAGTATTCGCGTAGAGGATCTTTTGACCCGAATCACTTAAAATGATCGCTCCATCCATTTTAGCCAACTCATATAAATGCGCCGGAGAAAAAGCCGTGTTTATGTGAAAGCCGCCGTCCACCACTTCTTTTACTTTATCATTATATCCAACAACAATCAGACCGCCTGTATTTGCTCTCAAGACGTTTTCCATCCCCGCTCTGAGCGGTGTACCCGGAGCAACAAACTGCAATATAGATGACAGGTCTAACTCGTGTTTCGCCCCTTTTTTCTCTTTTTCCATCTATTATCCTCCTAATGAAGTACGAAGCGCTTCTGCAACATTTGCTACTCCGATAACCTCAATCCCTTTTGGTTTTGTCCATCCGTCCAGATTTGCCGCGGGTATGATCATGCGTTTAAAGCCAAGCTTTGCCGCTTCTTTCACACGCTGTTCAATTCTTGAAACCCGCCGGACTTCTCCGGTTAATCCCACTTCTCCAATAAAACAATCTGCAGGATTTGGAGGTGTGTCTCTAAAGCTTGATGCGATACTAATCACAATCGCAAGATCAATTGCCGGTTCATCAAGCTTAACGCCGCCAGCCACTTTCAAATAAGCATCCTGATTTTGCAGCAGCAGCCCTACTCTTTTTTCTAACACAGCCATTAACAGAGAAACCCTGTTATGGTCTATTCCCGTTGCCATACGCCTTGGGTTGCCAAAGCTTGTTGGCGAGATGAGCGCCTGAATTTCAACGAGAATCGGTCTAGTGCCCTCCATAGAGGCAGTGATACTCGAGCCTGCGGAACCAGCAGAGCGTTCTTCTAAGAAAATTTCCGAAGGATTCAAAACCTCAGTGAGCCCCTCTTCCCGCATTTCGAAAATGCCCATTTCGTTTGTAGATCCGAAACGGTTTTTTACAGCCCGCAAAATACGGAAAGTATGGTGGCGTTCTCCTTCAAAATATAAAACAGTGTCAACCATATGCTCCAACAGTCTCGGACCTGCAATAGACCCTTCTTTCGTCACGTGCCCAACGATAAAAATCGGAATACCTTTTGTTTTTGCGATTTTCATCAGCTCAGCGGTACATTCTCTGACCTGTGACACACTGCCTGGAGCCGATGTAATATCGCTTTGGTAAACCGTTTGAATAGAGTCAACAACGACAAACGCTGGATTCATCTCTTGTATAGCAGACGAAATATACTCCATATCGGTTTCAGATAAAACATGCAGTGACGGATTATTAATGCCGAGACGGTCTGCTCGCAGCTTCGTTTGCTTTACAGATTCTTCTCCCGAAATATACAGGACACTGTTTGATGAGCCTGATAATTGAGCGGAAACCTGCAGTAATAGCGTTGACTTTCCGATACCAGGATCACCGCCAATTAAAACGAGGGAGCCTTTAACGACACCTCCGCCGAGTACTCTGTTAAACTCGCCAAGCTGGGTTTTGACGCGGGGTTCTTCTGACGTTTCGATTGATGTAATAGGTGAAGGTTTCTGTACAGTTTGAACAGAATGAGAAAAAGCCGCTCTCCGATTGGCCGGTGCTTTTTTAATCATTTCTTCCACCATTGTATTCCAAGCACCGCAGCCCGGACATTTCCCCATCCATTTTGGAGACTCGTAGCCGCAGGATTGGCAGATGAATTTCGATTTTGTTTTAGCCATATATAGTGTAAGACCTCTCCCTTGTTCTATTTCTTGATATGAAAGTGAGGCATACACTTACATGCTGTATGCCTCATTTCCGTCTTCTATATTAATTCGTTTTAGCAGTCGTTTTTACGACAAATTCGCCATCTTCTACATCAAGAACAATATGCTGTCCTTTATGAATATTTCCTCTGAGGAGTTCTTCAGATAAACGATCCTCGACATGTTTTTGGATCGCTCTTCTTAACGGACGGGCACCGTATTCCAGGTCAACGCCCTCTTCCGCGACTTTCGCTTTTGCTGCATCTGTCAATTCGATAGAAAGATCTTGTTCTTTCAGGCGTTTCGTTAATTGATCAGACATTAATGACACAATTTCAGTAAGATGTTTTTTCTCAAGTGAATGGAAGACAATGATTTCATCAATACGGTTGATGAACTCAGGTCTGAACGCTCGTTTTAATTCACCCATCACTTTATCTTTCATGTCTTTATGATTTTGAGTTTCATCCTGAACGTTAAAGCCGACATATTTATTGCGTTTCAGCTCACTTGCTCCGACGTTTGATGTCATGATCAGAATGGTATTGCGGAAATCGACTGTGCGTCCTTTAGAATCAGTCAATCGTCCGTCTTCAAGAACTTGCAGAAGGATATTGAAGACATCAGGGTGCGCTTTCTCGATCTCATCAAGAAGCACGACAGAGTAAGGTTTTCTTCTGACTTTCTCTGTCAATTGACCGCCTTCATCATATCCCACATATCCCGGAGGTGAACCAACAAGTCTTGAGGTTGAGTGTTTTTCCATGTATTCAGACATATCAATTCTGATCATGGATTCTTCATCGCCAAAAATGGATTCAGCGAGTGCTCGTGCAAGCTCTGTTTTACCTACACCTGTAGGGCCTAAGAAAATGAATGAGCCGATTGGGCGTTTAGGATCTTTTAATCCTGCTCTCGCACGTCTGACGGCTTTTGCAACAGCTACAACTGCTTCATCCTGGCCGATGACGCGGGAATGAAGAATGTTTTCCATATTGAGAAGCTTATCAGTTTCAGTTTGGGCGATTTTAGATACAGGCACACCGGTCCAGCTGGATACAACCATCGCAATATCATCCACAGTAACCTCTGAGTTTTCCTGCCCTTGCTTCTCTTTCCATGATTTCTTCGTATCCTCTACTTGCTCGCGCAGGCGTTGTTCAGTATCACGCAAGGAAGCAGCTTTTTCAAACTCTTGGCTTTGCACTGCCGCATCCTTCTCTTTACGAACCTCATCAAGCTTCTGCTCAAGCTCTTTTAAGTTAGGAGGCGTTGTAAATGAGCGCAGTCTCACCTTTGAACCTGCTTCATCGATCAAGTCAATTGCTTTATCCGGAAGGAAGCGGTCAGAAATATATCTGTCAGAAAGCTTAACCGCAGCTTCAATGGCATCATCAGTGATAGAAACGCGGTGGTGGGCTTCGTATCTGTCACGCAGACCTTGTAAAATTTGAATACTTTCATCTACAGATGGCTGATCAACCTGAATCGGCTGAAAACGGCGTTCCAGTGCTGCATCTTTTTCAATATATTTACGGTACTCATCAAGAGTCGTTGCACCAATACATTGGAGTTCGCCGCGAGCAAGTGAAGGTTTTAAAATATTAGATGCATCAATAGCACCTTCTGCTCCGCCTGCCCCGATTAATGTATGGAGCTCATCGATGAATAGGATGATATTTCCTGCCTGGCGAATTTCATCCATGACCTTCTTCAGGCGATCCTCAAATTCTCCGCGGTATTTTGTGCCGGCAACAACTGTTCCCATGTCTAATGTCATCACACGTTTATCACGCAAAATTTCGGGTACTTCATTATTGATAATTTGCTGTGCCAAACCTTCTGCGATAGCCGTTTTACCTACACCTGGTTCCCCAATGAGAACAGGGTTGTTTTTCGTTCTGCGGCTTAACACTTCAATGACACGCTGGATCTCCTTGCTTCTGCCGATTACAGGGTCAAGGCTGTCTTCCTTCGCAATAGCAGTTAAGTCTCTTGCCAAGCTGTCAAGCGTAGGCGTATTCGCATTGCTGTTTGTTCCTGCCGCTGATGATCCTGTTTCATTACTTCCTAGAAGCTGGAGCACCTGCTGTCTTGCTTTATTTAAGCTGACACCGAGATTATTCAGAACTCTCGCAGCAACACCTTCTCCTTCACGAATCAGACCAAGAAGAATATGTTCTGTTCCAACATAAGAATGACCGAGTTTTCTTGCCTCATCCATTGAAAGCTCAATGACTTTTTTAGCTCTAGGAGTATAATGAATCGTTTGAGACATTTCCTGCCCGCGCCCGATCAAACTTTCTACTTCTTTCTGAATTTTATCTGAACCGAGTCCAAGCGCTTGAAGAGCTTTAGCAGCAATGCCCTCTCCTTCTCTTACCAGTCCTAATAAAATATGCTCAGTGCCAATGTTATTATGACCTAACCGAAGTGCTTCTTCCTGTGCTAGCGCCAGTACTTTTTGAGCTCGTTCTGTAAATCTTCCAAACATCATATCGATTCATCCTCCTGTCTTTTCCCATTCATTTCTAAGTGAAGCCGTTCTCTGATGAGAGCCGCTCTTCGAATGTCCCTTTCGTTCGGACGCAAAGCGCCTCCCGAGTATTGCTGTAAAAACCCTGGCTGCGTCAAAATCATAAGTTCGTTAAGTATGTTGCTTGAAAGTCCTTTTATAATACCTAGGTCTATGCCTAACCGAACATCTGAAAGGCACTTTGCAGTTTCTTTCGATTCTATCATCCGGCAATTAGACAAGACCCCATAAGACCGATATACCCGATCCTCAAGTTCGATTTTAGAAGTTTGATAAATCGCTTCTCGGGCAGATCGTTCTTGTTCAATCAACTGAGCAGCAACACTGTTAAGATCCTCTACAATATCCTGCTCTGACTTACCAAGCGTGATCTGATTTGAAATTTGAAAGATATTCCCTACTGCTTCGCTGCCTTCCCCATAAATTCCTCTAACAACTAAGCCTAATTGATTAATTGCCGGTATAATTCGATTTATTTGCCTAGTTAAAACCAGTGCCGGCAGATGCATCATGACCGAAGCCCTTAAACCTGTACCTACGTTTGTAGGACAGCTGGTTAAGTATCCTCTTTGCTCATTGAATGCATAATCAACTTTTTCTTCAATCCAGTCGTCGACCTGGTTTGCGGCTTTCATTGCTTCTAAAAGCTGAAATCCAGGGAAAAGACACTGAATTCTAATATGGTCCTCTTCATTTAGCATGACGCTTACTTCCTCATTTTCAGAAAGCAAACAGCCGCCAAAAGGAGACTCTGTCAGATTAGGACTGATTAGATGTTTTTCAACAAGTACACGCTTTTCTAAAGGCTGTGCATCATTCATTCTAATCAAAACAAATTTGCCGATTCCGGGAATTTCTTGCTCTGAAAACTGATCTTCAAATTGCTGTATGATGGATGAGGCTTCTTCATTGGAATACCGCGTAGGGAACCGAATATGCTCAAAGTTCCTTGCTAAACGTATGCGGCTGCTGAGTACAATGTCACTTTCAGGTCCTTTCTGCTTCATCCAACTGCTTAGTGCGTCCTGAATAAAATGCTTTAGCGACATTACTCCTGTTCCTCCTCACTATCTGTACTTTTGAGTGATTGTTCTAATGAACGAATTTGATCTCTTACATGAGCTGCATTTTCAAATTCTTCTTGATGGATTAAGGATTCTAATTCCTTTTTTAGCATATCAATCTGCCGTCTGACATGAAGATTGCCGCCTATTCGTTTCGGTATCTTACCTGCATGCACAGTGTTTCCGCTGTGCACTTTACGTAGGATTGGTGTAATGTTGCTATGAAATGTTTTGTAACATTCAGAACATCCAAAACGGCCAATTTTTCTGAATTGCTGAAAAGTCATTCCGCATTTCGGACAAGCAGATATTTGCTCCGAGTGACTGAACATTTGAGTTCCTGCATTTTGAAATGAAGAATCCATGTTCAGTAAACCCGAAAGTAAATTATGAATAGAGAAACCCTGGTTTGCACTTATACCATATGAATCACTATTTTCTTTGGCACATTGTTCACAAATATGAACTTCTATTTTTTCTCCGTTAACAACCTTTGTAAAGTGAAAAGTGGCTGGTCTCTCGTGGCACTCTTGACAAATCAATCTTTTCACCCGCTTATTTTAATTTTAAAGAAGTCAGCATTGCCTTCATCATTCTCGCTCTTAATTCATCACGTTCAGGTAAGTCAATGTGTAAAACTGAGCGGTCCATTACGCTGACCATCATTTTTGCTTCTCTTTCTGAAATTACCTTGTCTTCTAATAGCCTTAAAATAATGTCATCAGAGGCTGCTTGAGACAAATGGGTATTAATTTGAGAAATTATATTATTGATCAGGACAACTTCATTGTTCATTTTAATTTTAATGATTCTGATGTAACCGCCGCCCCCGCGTTTGCTCTCAACAATATATCCTCTTTCGCTTGTAAATCTGGTGTTGATGACATAATTTATTTGGGAAGGAACGCATTGAAATTTATCTGCAATTTCACTTCGTTTAATCTCTAAAATTTCCTTGCCATTTTGATCTAACACTCGTTTTAAATATTGTTCAATGATGTCAGAAATATTATGTCCCACTCAACCCCCTCCTTTACTGACTTTGACTATATTTGACTTTAATCTTACTATAAGCCGTTTCTCGAGAATTTTCAACTTTCTCGCTCTATCCTTTATTATTTCCATTTTCCCGGTCCACAAAACCTGATTGCTGATTTAAAATTCGGTATAAAGTTATTATATTATACAGTTAAGTGGAATTTTATGATACCAATAAACCAAAATACAAAAAACCCAGCTCAATGAGCTGGGTTTAAACTTGCTTGGCGGCGTCCTACTCTCACAGGGGGAAACCCCCGACTACCATCGGCGCTGAAGAGCTTAACTTCCGTGTTCGGTATGGGAACGGGTGTGACCTCTTCGCTATCGCCACCAAACAAATTGAGAGTGTTCTCTCAAAACTAGATAACAGGTGTGACATCATTCAAAATGTGGTTAAGTCCTCGATCGATTAGTATCTGTCAGCTCCATGTGTCGCCACACTTCCACCTCAGACCTATCAACCTGATCATCTTTCAGGGATCTTACTTCCTTGCGGAATGGGAAATCTCATCTTGAGGGGGGCTTCATGCTTAGATGCTTTCAGCACTTATCCCGTCCGCACATAGCTACCCAGCGATGCCCTTGGCAGAACAACTGGTACACCAGCGGTGCGTCCATCCCGGTCCTCTCGTACTAAGGACAGCTCCTCTCAAATTTCCTGCGCCCGCGACGGATAGGGACCGAACTGTCTCACGACGTTCTGAACCCAGCTCGCGTACCGCTTTAATGGGCGAACAGCCCAACCCTTGGGACCGACTACAGCCCCAGGATGCGATGAGCCGACATCGAGGTGCCAAACCTCCCCGTCGATGTGGACTCTTGGGGGAGATAAGCCTGTTATCCCCGGGGTAGCTTTTATCCGTTGAGCGATGGCCCTTCCATGCGGAACCACCGGATCACTAAGCCCGACTTTCGTCCCTGCTCGACTTGTAGGTCTCGCAGTCAAGCTCCCTTGTGCCTTTACACTCTGCGAATGATTTCCAACCATTCTGAGGGAACCTTTGGGCGCCTCCGTTACCTTTTAGGAGGCGACCGCCCCAGTCAAACTGCCCACCTGACACTGTCTCCCCGCCCGATAAGGGCGGCGGGTTAGAAGGTCAATACAGCCAGGGTAGTATCCCACCGATGCCTCCACCGAAGCTGGCGCTCCGGTTTCCAAGGCTCCTACCTATCCTGTACAAGCTGTACCAACATTCAATATCAGGCTGCAGTAAAGCTCCACGGGGTCTTTCCGTCCTGTCGCGGGTAACCTGCATCTTCACAGGTACTATAATTTCACCGAGTCTCTCGTTGAGACAGTGCCCAGATCGTTGCGCCTTTCGTGCGGGTCGGAACTTACCCGACAAGGAATTTCGCTACCTTAGGACCGTTATAGTTACGGCCGCCGTTTACTGGGGCTTCAATTCGCACCTTCGCTTACGCTAAGCGCTCCTCTTAACCTTCCAGCACCGGGCAGGCGTCAGCCCCTATACTTCGCCTTACGGCTTCGCAGAGACCTGTGTTTTTGCTAAACAGTCGCCTGGGCCTATTCACTGCGGCTCTCTCGGGCTTGCACCCTAACAGAGCACCCCTTCTCCCGAAGTTACGGGGTCATTTTGCCGAGTTCCTTAACGAGAGTTCTCTCGATCACCTTAGGATTCTCTCCTCGCCTACCTGTGTCGGTTTGCGGTACGGGCACCTCTCACCTCGCTAGAGGCTTTTCTTGGCAGTGTGGAATCAGGAACTTCGCTACTATATTTCGCTCGCCATCACAGCTCAGCCTTATGGGAAACGGATTTGCCTATTTCCCAGCCTAACTGCTTGGACGCGGATATCCAATACCGCGCTTACCCTATCCTCCTGCGTCCCCCCATTGCTCAAATGGTGAGGAGGTGGTACAGGAATATCAACCTGTTGTCCATCGCCTACGCCTTTCGGCCTCGGCTTAGGTCCCGACTAACCCTGAGCGGACGAGCCTTCCTCAGGAAACCTTAGGCATTCGGTGGAGGGGATTCTCACCCCTCTTTCGCTACTCATACCGGCATTCTCACTTCTAAGCGCTCCACCAGTCCTTCCGGTCTGGCTTCACAGCCCTTAGAACGCTCTCCTACCACTGTTCGAAGAACAGTCCGCAGCTTCGGTGATACGTTTAGCCCCGGTACATTTTCGGCGCAGAGTCACTCGACCAGTGAGCTATTACGCACTCTTTAAATGGTGGCTGCTTCTAAGCCAACATCCTGGTTGTCTAAGCAACTCCACATCCTTTTCCACTTAACGTATACTTTGGGACCTTAGCTGGCGGTCTGGGCTGTTTCCCTTTCGACTACGGATCTTATCACTCGCAGTCTGACTCCCAAGGATAAGTCATTGGCATTCGGAGTTTGACTGAATTCGGTAACCCGGTAGGGGCCCCTAGTCCAATCAGTGCTCTACCTCCAAGACTCTTACCTTGAGGCTAGCCCTAAAGCTATTTCGGAGAGAACCAGCTATCTCCAGGTTCGATTGGCATTTCACCCCTACCCACACCTCATCCCCGCACTTTTCAACGTGCGTGGGTTCGGGCCTCCATTCAGTGTTACCTGAACTTCACCCTGGACATGGGTAGATCACCTGGTTTCGGGTCTACGACCACGTACTCATGCGCCCTATTCAGACTCGCTTTCGCTGCGGCTCCGCATCTTCTGCTTAACCTTGCACGGGATCGTAACTCGCCGGTTCATTCTACAAAAGGCACGCCATCACCCGTTAACGGGCTCTGACTACTTGTAGGCACACGGTTTCAGGATCTCTTTCACTCCCCTTCCGGGGTGCTTTTCACCTTTCCCTCACGGTACTGGTTCACTATCGGTCACTAGGGAGTATTTAGCCTTGGGAGATGGTCCTCCCGGATTCCGACGGAATTTCACGTGTTCCGCCGTACTCAGGATCCACTCAGGAGAGAACGAAGTTTTGACTACAGGGCTGTTACCTCCTATGGCGGGCCTTTCCAGACCTCTTCATCTACCTCGTTCTTTTGTAACTCCGTACAGAGTGTCCTACAACCCCAAGAGGCAAGCCTCTTGGTTTGGGCTGATCCCGTTTCGCTCGCCGCTACTCAGGGAATCGCATTTGCTTTCTCTTCCTCCGGGTACTTAGATGTTTCAGTTCCCCGGGTCTGCCTTCTCATATCCTATGAATTCAGATATGGATACCACTCCATTACGAGTGGTGGGTTTCCCCATTCGGAAATCTCCGGATCAAAGCTTGCTTACAGCTCCCCGAAGCATATCGGTGTTCGTCCCGTCCTTCATCGGCTCCTAGTGCCAAGGCATCCACCGTGCGCCCTTTCTAACTTAACCGTTAAAAAGAATCACTATGTGATATCTTGTGTTACTAATTGAATGTGATGTCTACTGTTATCTAGTTTTCAAAGAACACGTTTCGAAGGAATGATCCTTCAAAACTAAACAAGACAGGGAACGTTCTGTTTATAAGACCCAAGGTCTTATATTCCGTATAATATCCTTAGAAAGGAGGTGATCCAGCCGCACCTTCCGATACGGCTACCTTGTTACGACTTCACCCCAATCATCTGTCCCACCTTCGGCGGCTGGCTCCTAAAAGGTTACCTCACCGACTTCGGGTGTTACAAACTCTCGTGGTGTGACGGGCGGTGTGTACAAGGCCCGGGAACGTATTCACCGCGGCATGCTGATCCGCGATTACTAGCGATTCCAGCTTCACGCAGTCGAGTTGCAGACTGCGATCCGAACTGAGAACAGATTTGTGGGATTGGCTTAACCTCGCGGTTTCGCTGCCCTTTGTTCTGTCCATTGTAGCACGTGTGTAGCCCAGGTCATAAGGGGCATGATGATTTGACGTCATCCCCACCTTCCTCCGGTTTGTCACCGGCAGTCACCTTAGAGTGCCCAACTGAATGCTGGCAACTAAGATCAAGGGTTGCGCTCGTTGCGGGACTTAACCCAACATCTCACGACACGAGCTGACGACAACCATGCACCACCTGTCACTCTGCCCCCGAAGGGGACGTCCTATCTCTAGGATTGTCAGAGGATGTCAAGACCTGGTAAGGTTCTTCGCGTTGCTTCGAATTAAACCACATGCTCCACCGCTTGTGCGGGCCCCCGTCAATTCCTTTGAGTTTCAGTCTTGCGACCGTACTCCCCAGGCGGAGTGCTTAATGCGTTAGCTGCAGCACTAAGGGGCGGAAACCCCCTAACACTTAGCACTCATCGTTTACGGCGTGGACTACCAGGGTATCTAATCCTGTTCGCTCCCCACGCTTTCGCTCCTCAGCGTCAGTTACAGACCAGAGAGTCGCCTTCGCCACTGGTGTTCCTCCACATCTCTACGCATTTCACCGCTACACGTGGAATTCCACTCTCCTCTTCTGCACTCAAGTTCCCCAGTTTCCAATGACCCTCCCCGGTTGAGCCGGGGGCTTTCACATCAGACTTAAGAAACCGCCTGCGAGCCCTTTACGCCCAATAATTCCGGACAACGCTTGCCACCTACGTATTACCGCGGCTGCTGGCACGTAGTTAGCCGTGGCTTTCTGGTTAGGTACCGTCAAGGTACCGCCCTATTCGAACGGTACTTGTTCTTCCCTAACAACAGAGCTTTACGATCCGAAAACCTTCATCACTCACGCGGCGTTGCTCCGTCAGACTTTCGTCCATTGCGGAAGATTCCCTACTGCTGCCTCCCGTAGGAGTCTGGGCCGTGTCTCAGTCCCAGTGTGGCCGATCACCCTCTCAGGTCGGCTACGCATCGTTGCCTTGGTGAGCCGTTACCTCACCAACTAGCTAATGCGCCGCGGGTCCATCTGTAAGTGGTAGCCGAAGCCACCTTTTATGTTTGAACCATGCGGTTCAAACAACCATCCGGTATTAGCCCCGGTTTCCCGGAGTTATCCCAGTCTTACAGGCAGGTTACCCACGTGTTACTCACCCGTCCGCCGCTAACATCAGGGAGCAAGCTCCCATCTGTCCGCTCGACTTGCATGTATTAGGCACGCCGCCAGCGTTCGTCCTGAGCCAGGATCAAACTCTCCGATAAAGTAGTTTGACTGACTACGCACATCGCTGTGCGATTTATAAAAACTGAATTAACAGGTACGTTTTGTCTTGTTTAGTTTTCAAAGATCATTTTGTTTGCTTGCTTTGTTAAAGCAACTTTATTAGTATACAACGTCACTTCTTCAAAGTCAACAACTTTTTAAAAACTTTTGGTGGAGCCTAGCGGGATCGAACCGCTGACCTCCTGCGTGCAAAGCAGGCGCTCTCCCAGCTGAGCTAAGGCCCCATAAAAAATGGTCGGGAAGACAGGATTCGAACCTGCGACCCCATGGTCCCAAACCATGTGCTCTACCAAGCTGAGCTACTTCCCGATTTCCCATCTATTCTATTAAAAGATATGGCGCGCCCGAGAGGAGTCGAACCCCTAACCTTTTGATCCGTAGTCAAACGCTCTATCCAATTGAGCTACGGGCGCAAAACATAATGCCGAGGGCCGGACTTGAACCGGCACGGTAGTCACCTACCGCAGGATTTTAAGTCCTGTGTGTCTGCCAATTCCACCACCCCGGCGTGGATGGTATAGTTGGAGCGGAAGACGGGATTCGAACCCGCGACCCCCACCTTGGCAAGGTGGTGTTCTACCACTGAACTACTTCCGCAGACAGGATGTCCAGTTTTTCTAACTGTTATCCTATATAATGCGGGTGAAGGGACTTGAACCCCCACGTCATAAAGACACTAGATCCTAAGTCTAGCGCGTCTGCCAATTCCGCCACACCCGCGTAAAATGGTGAGCCATGAAGGACTCGAACCTTCGACCCTCTGATTAAAAGTCAGATGCTCTACCAACTGAGCTAATGGCTCTTCTACAAGAGACTTGAGTATTATATCATATAAAAGTGGTGCCGGCAAGAGGACTTGAACCCCCAACCTACTGATTACAAGTCAGTTGCTCTACCAATTGAGCTACACCGGCATAATGGTGGAGGATGACGGGCTCGAACCGCCGACCCTCTGCTTGTAAGGCAGATGCTCTCCCAGCTGAGCTAATCCTCCATAATTGCACTAACGTGCAATTGCTTGGCGGCGTCCTACTCTCACAGGGGGAAACCCCCGACTACCATCGGCGCTGAAGAGCTTAACTTCCGTGTTCGGTATGGGAACGGGTGTGACCTCTTCGCTATCGCCACCAAACAAATTGAGAGTGTTCTCTCAAAACTAGATAACAGGTGTGACATCATTCAAAATGTGGTTAAGTCCTCGATCGATTAGTATCTGTCAGCTCCATGTGTCGCCACACTTCCACCTCAGACCTATCAACCTGATCATCTTTCAGGGATCTTACTTCCTTGCGGAATGGGAAATCTCATCTTGAGGGGGGCTTCATGCTTAGATGCTTTCAGCACTTATCCCGTCCGCACATAGCTACCCAGCGATGCCCTTGGCAGAACAACTGGTACACCAGCGGTGCGTCCATCCCGGTCCTCTCGTACTAAGGACAGCTCCTCTCAAATTTCCTGCGCCCGCGACGGATAGGGACCGAACTGTCTCACGACGTTCTGAACCCAGCTCGCGTACCGCTTTAATGGGCGAACAGCCCAACCCTTGGGACCGACTACAGCCCCAGGATGCGATGAGCCGACATCGAGGTGCCAAACCTCCCCGTCGATGTGGACTCTTGGGGGAGATAAGCCTGTTATCCCCGGGGTAGCTTTTATCCGTTGAGCGATGGCCCTTCCATGCGGAACCACCGGATCACTAAGCCCGACTTTCGTCCCTGCTCGACTTGTAGGTCTCGCAGTCAAGCTCCCTTGTGCCTTTACACTCTGCGAATGATTTCCAACCATTCTGAGGGAACCTTTGGGCGCCTCCGTTACCTTTTAGGAGGCGACCGCCCCAGTCAAACTGCCCACCTGACACTGTCTCCCCGCCCGATAAGGGCGGCGGGTTAGAAGGTCAATACAGCCAGGGTAGTATCCCACCGATGCCTCCACCGAAGCTGGCGCTCCGGTTTCCAAGGCTCCTACCTATCCTGTACAAGCTGTACCAACATTCAATATCAGGCTGCAGTAAAGCTCCACGGGGTCTTTCCGTCCTGTCGCGGGTAACCTGCATCTTCACAGGTACTATAATTTCACCGAGTCTCTCGTTGAGACAGTGCCCAGATCGTTGCGCCTTTCGTGCGGGTCGGAACTTACCCGACAAGGAATTTCGCTACCTTAGGACCGTTATAGTTACGGCCGCCGTTTACTGGGGCTTCAATTCGCACCTTCGCTTACGCTAAGCGCTCCTCTTAACCTTCCAGCACCGGGCAGGCGTCAGCCCCTATACTTCGCCTTACGGCTTCGCAGAGACCTGTGTTTTTGCTAAACAGTCGCCTGGGCCTATTCACTGCGGCTCTCTCGGGCTTGCACCCTAACAGAGCACCCCTTCTCCCGAAGTTACGGGGTCATTTTGCCGAGTTCCTTAACGAGAGTTCTCTCGATCACCTTAGGATTCTCTCCTCGCCTACCTGTGTCGGTTTGCGGTACGGGCACCTCTCACCTCGCTAGAGGCTTTTCTTGGCAGTGTGGAATCAGGAACTTCGCTACTATATTTCGCTCGCCATCACAGCTCAGCCTTATGGGAAACGGATTTGCCTATTTCCCAGCCTAACTGCTTGGACGCGGATATCCAATACCGCGCTTACCCTATCCTCCTGCGTCCCCCCATTGCTCAAATGGTGAGGAGGTGGTACAGGAATATCAACCTGTTGTCCATCGCCTACGCCTTTCGGCCTCGGCTTAGGTCCCGACTAACCCTGAGCGGACGAGCCTTCCTCAGGAAACCTTAGGCATTCGGTGGAGGGGATTCTCACCCCTCTTTCGCTACTCATACCGGCATTCTCACTTCTAAGCGCTCCACCAGTCCTTCCGGTCTGGCTTCACAGCCCTTAGAACGCTCTCCTACCACTGTTCGAAGAACAGTCCGCAGCTTCGGTGATACGTTTAGCCCCGGTACATTTTCGGCGCAGAGTCACTCGACCAGTGAGCTATTACGCACTCTTTAAATGGTGGCTGCTTCTAAGCCAACATCCTGGTTGTCTAAGCAACTCCACATCCTTTTCCACTTAACGTATACTTTGGGACCTTAGCTGGCGGTCTGGGCTGTTTCCCTTTCGACTACGGATCTTATCACTCGCAGTCTGACTCCCAAGGATAAGTCATTGGCATTCGGAGTTTGACTGAATTCGGTAACCCGGTAGGGGCCCCTAGTCCAATCAGTGCTCTACCTCCAAGACTCTTACCTTGAGGCTAGCCCTAAAGCTATTTCGGAGAGAACCAGCTATCTCCAGGTTCGATTGGCATTTCACCCCTACCCACACCTCATCCCCGCACTTTTCAACGTGCGTGGGTTCGGGCCTCCATTCAGTGTTACCTGAACTTCACCCTGGACATGGGTAGATCACCTGGTTTCGGGTCTACGACCACGTACTCATGCGCCCTATTCAGACTCGCTTTCGCTGCGGCTCCGCATCTTCTGCTTAACCTTGCACGGGATCGTAACTCGCCGGTTCATTCTACAAAAGGCACGCCATCACCCGTTAACGGGCTCTGACTACTTGTAGGCACACGGTTTCAGGATCTCTTTCACTCCCCTTCCGGGGTGCTTTTCACCTTTCCCTCACGGTACTGGTTCACTATCGGTCACTAGGGAGTATTTAGCCTTGGGAGATGGTCCTCCCGGATTCCGACGGAATTTCACGTGTTCCGCCGTACTCAGGATCCACTCAGGAGAGAACGAAGTTTTGACTACAGGGCTGTTACCTCCTATGGCGGGCCTTTCCAGACCTCTTCATCTACCTCGTTCTTTTGTAACTCCGTACAGAGTGTCCTACAACCCCAAGAGGCAAGCCTCTTGGTTTGGGCTGATCCCGTTTCGCTCGCCGCTACTCAGGGAATCGCATTTGCTTTCTCTTCCTCCGGGTACTTAGATGTTTCAGTTCCCCGGGTCTGCCTTCTCATATCCTATGAATTCAGATATGGATACCACTCCATTACGAGTGGTGGGTTTCCCCATTCGGAAATCTCCGGATCAAAGCTTGCTTACAGCTCCCCGAAGCATATCGGTGTTCGTCCCGTCCTTCATCGGCTCCTAGTGCCAAGGCATCCACCGTGCGCCCTTTCTAACTTAACCGTTAAAAAGAATCACTATGTGATATCTTGTGTTACTAATTGAATGTGATGTCTACTGTTATCTAGTTTTCAAAGAACACGTTTCGAAGGAATGATCCTTCAAAACTAAACAAGACAGGGAACGTTCTGTTTATAAGACCCAAGGTCTTATATTCCGTATAATATCCTTAGAAAGGAGGTGATCCAGCCGCACCTTCCGATACGGCTACCTTGTTACGACTTCACCCCAATCATCTGTCCCACCTTCGGCGGCTGGCTCCTAAAAGGTTACCTCACCGACTTCGGGTGTTACAAACTCTCGTGGTGTGACGGGCGGTGTGTACAAGGCCCGGGAACGTATTCACCGCGGCATGCTGATCCGCGATTACTAGCGATTCCAGCTTCACGCAGTCGAGTTGCAGACTGCGATCCGAACTGAGAACAGATTTGTGGGATTGGCTTAACCTCGCGGTTTCGCTGCCCTTTGTTCTGTCCATTGTAGCACGTGTGTAGCCCAGGTCATAAGGGGCATGATGATTTGACGTCATCCCCACCTTCCTCCGGTTTGTCACCGGCAGTCACCTTAGAGTGCCCAACTGAATGCTGGCAACTAAGATCAAGGGTTGCGCTCGTTGCGGGACTTAACCCAACATCTCACGACACGAGCTGACGACAACCATGCACCACCTGTCACTCTGCCCCCGAAGGGGACGTCCTATCTCTAGGATTGTCAGAGGATGTCAAGACCTGGTAAGGTTCTTCGCGTTGCTTCGAATTAAACCACATGCTCCACCGCTTGTGCGGGCCCCCGTCAATTCCTTTGAGTTTCAGTCTTGCGACCGTACTCCCCAGGCGGAGTGCTTAATGCGTTAGCTGCAGCACTAAGGGGCGGAAACCCCCTAACACTTAGCACTCATCGTTTACGGCGTGGACTACCAGGGTATCTAATCCTGTTCGCTCCCCACGCTTTCGCTCCTCAGCGTCAGTTACAGACCAGAGAGTCGCCTTCGCCACTGGTGTTCCTCCACATCTCTACGCATTTCACCGCTACACGTGGAATTCCACTCTCCTCTTCTGCACTCAAGTTCCCCAGTTTCCAATGACCCTCCCCGGTTGAGCCGGGGGCTTTCACATCAGACTTAAGAAACCGCCTGCGAGCCCTTTACGCCCAATAATTCCGGACAACGCTTGCCACCTACGTATTACCGCGGCTGCTGGCACGTAGTTAGCCGTGGCTTTCTGGTTAGGTACCGTCAAGGTACCGCCCTATTCGAACGGTACTTGTTCTTCCCTAACAACAGAGCTTTACGATCCGAAAACCTTCATCACTCACGCGGCGTTGCTCCGTCAGACTTTCGTCCATTGCGGAAGATTCCCTACTGCTGCCTCCCGTAGGAGTCTGGGCCGTGTCTCAGTCCCAGTGTGGCCGATCACCCTCTCAGGTCGGCTACGCATCGTTGCCTTGGTGAGCCGTTACCTCACCAACTAGCTAATGCGCCGCGGGTCCATCTGTAAGTGGTAGCCGAAGCCACCTTTTATGTTTGAACCATGCGGTTCAAACAACCATCCGGTATTAGCCCCGGTTTCCCGGAGTTATCCCAGTCTTACAGGCAGGTTACCCACGTGTTACTCACCCGTCCGCCGCTAACATCAGGGAGCAAGCTCCCATCTGTCCGCTCGACTTGCATGTATTAGGCACGCCGCCAGCGTTCGTCCTGAGCCAGGATCAAACTCTCCGATAAAGTAGTTTGACTGACTACGCACATCGCTGTGCGATTTATAAAAATGAATTAACAGGTACGTTTTGTCTTGTTTAGTTTTCAAAGATCATTTTGTTCACTTCGTTCAAGCGACTTTATTATTATAACTCTTTGACTCAGTGAAGTCAATAACTTTTTTTGAAGTTCTTTTTTTCGTTATCGCCTTGTTTAGCGGCAACGAATAATAATATACCACCTAGTAAATAATAGTGCAATAGTTTTTTTGAAGAAATACTAAGGAATTTAAAAAGAGCGGCATCCTTTCCCTATGGAGGATACCGCTCTTCTTTATTAGCGTTGTCTCATTTGCGGGAATAACAGCACATCGCGAATAGAAGGGGCATTCGTCAGCAGCATAACCAGACGGTCGATACCGATGCCTAAACCTCCTGTTGGCGGCATACCGTATTCCAGAGCTTCAACAAAGTCTTCATCCATTAGATGAGCTTCATCATTACCGGCTTCACGCTCTTTTAATTGCGCTTCAAAGCGTTCTCTTTGATCAATAGGATCATTCAGCTCTGTAAACGCGTTGGCATGTTCACGGCCAACGATAAACAGCTCAAAACGGTCTGTAAAACGCGGGTCCTCAGGGTTTTTCTTAGCAAGAGGAGAAATTTCTACAGGATGCCCGTAAATAAACGTTGGCTGAATAAGCGTTTCTTCAATTTTTTGTTCGAAGAATTCGTTGATGATATGCCCTACTGTCATAGAATCTTTAATTTCTACACAATGTTCTTTTGCATATTCACGCGCCTGCTCAACAGTAACCTCTTCCCAGAAATCAACGCCAGTCGCTTCTTTGACTGCGTCAACCATATGGATTCTTTTCCACTCCGGTTTAAGGTCGATTTGCTCTTCCCCGTATTGAATCGTAGTTGTGCCAAGCACTTCTTGGGCGATATGAGCGACAAGGTTTTCAGTTAAGCTCATGATATCTTTATAGTCCGCATATGCTTCATATAACTCAATCATTGTAAATTCAGGGTTATGGCGTGTAGAGACACCTTCGTTACGGAAAACACGGCCAATTTCATATACTTTTTCTAAACCGCCGACAATTAGACGTTTTAGGTGCAGTTCGATAGCAATACGCATATAGAGTGGAATGTCTAACGCGTTGTGGTGAGTGATAAACGGACGTGCAGAAGCTCCCCCAGGAATGCTGTGCATTGTAGGTGTTTCTACTTCTAAGTATCCATGATCATCAAGGTATCTTCTCATAGCTTGAATGATCTTGCTTCGTGTAATGAACGTATGTTTGCTGTCTGGGTTTACGATAAGATCCAGGTAGCGCTGACGGTAGCGCTGCTCAACGTCTTTTAAACCATGGTATTTGTCAGGAAGCGGACGAAGCGCTTTTGTCAGCAATTCAAAGGAAGTTGCTTTAACAGACAATTCGCCTACATTTGTTTTGAAGACTTTTCCGGTTACGCCGATAAGATCACCGAGGTCAGAAGACTTGAAGATTTCATATTGGTCGTCACCGACACTGTCTTTTCTTACGTAGATTTGGATTTGGCCTTCTAAATCCTGAAGATGGGCAAAGCCGGCTTTTCCTTTGCCGCGTTTTGTCATCATGCGGCCTGCGATTGTAACTTCAATCGCTTTTTCTTCTAACTCTTCTTTGGTTAGATCTTGATATGCCGAAATAACTTCTTGAGACTGATGAGTTCTTTCAAAACGTGCGCCGAATGGATCGATGCCGTTATCTCTCAGCTGATTCATTTTATCGCGTCTGACTTGCAGCTGATCATTCAATTCTTCATGGTTATGCTCTTCTTGACTCATTGTTATCACTCCATTACAGATATTGTTTCATGAAAAAAGCAGAAAAACTGCCAGCGTAAAACTAGCAGTGAGCAGCAAATAGAGGTGAGTATTATCCTACTTTTGCATTTTGAAGCTCTTTTGCCTCAACTTCAACCGTAAATGCATCTAAAAGCTGTACAAACTCTTCTCTCGTCTCGCAATGATTGATTTCATTACGAACGTTCGCATTGCCTTTCACGCCTTTCAGATACCATGCAGCGTGCTTTCTCATTTCTCTTACCGCTACGTTTTCACCTTTTAAGTCAATCAGGCGGTCAAGATGCAGTTTGCATACGGCCATTTTTTCGCGTACTTGCGGCTCTTCTTTTAATTCACCTGTTTCAAGATACTGAACCGTACGGTAAATCATCCACGGGTTGCCCAATGCAGCGCGTCCGATCATGACCCCGTCTACTCCTGTCTCATCGAGCATACGCTTAGCATCCTGCGGTGTCTTAACATCGCCGTTTCCGATAACCGGAATCGATACTGATTGTTTTACTTCTTTGATGATATCCCAGTTTGCCGTTCCTTCGTACATCTGCACTCTAGTACGGCCGTGAAGCGCAACTGCTTTACCGCCCGCACGTTCTACAGCCTGTGCATTTTTCACTGCGAAAATGTGGTCTTCATCCCAGCCCATTCTCATTTTCACTGTAACTGGTTTATTAACAGCATCCACTACTGCAGAAACCATTTCGTAAATCTTATCAGGATCGAGAAGCCATTTGGCTCCCGCATCGCATTTTGTAATCTTCGGCACGGGACATCCCATGTTAATGTCAATGATATCAGCAGTTGTGTTTTGGTCTACAAACTTCGCCGCTTCCACAAGGGTTTCCTTTTTTCCTCCGAAAATTTGAAGGCTCAGTGGTTTCTCACGTTCATCAATATAAAGCATACCCATTGTTCTTGCATTGTTGTAAAGGATCGCTTTGTCACTGACCATTTCAGCGCATACCAATCCGGCTCCGAATTCCTTTACAGTCAATCTGAACGCAGAGTTGCAGACACCAGCCATAGGTGCGAGCACAACCCGGTTTTTCAATTGAATATCTCCGATTTTGAACAATTTTTCTCCTCCTTTCATTTGTTCTATTTTTCTGGCGGCGCCAATTCGTCCGCACTTATATTTAAAACATCTGCTGCATCTTGAATGATGGCAGCTGACGGCAATCGGTTTCCGCGTTCAATTTCGCCGAGAATAGAAACTGATATACCTAATGCTTTTGCAAATCCTTCTTGAGTATAACCTTTCAGCTTTCTGAATGCACGAATTCGTCTACCCCAGATTTCTGCTTCCATACTCTTACACCTTCTTGGTCTGTTTCGGCGCTTGTAGCCTCTTTTTCAACCTGCTGGCAAATTTCCGCAAGCGGCGCAAGGACAAACAAACGCTCATACATTCTCGGATGCGGAACAATTAGTTGCTCTGTTTCAATATTTTCACGATTAAATAACAAAATGTCAAGGTCTGCCGTCCGCGGCCCCCATCTTACTTCCCTTGTTCTGCCTAATTCATTTTCTATCTGCTGCGTCAGTTCAAGGAGTTCAAAAGGGTTCAGTGATGTCTTGATTTCAACAGCCATATTCAAAAATTGAGCTTGATCTTCGTATCCGACCGGGTCAGTTTCATAAATAGACGACACTTTAGTGACTGTCACCGCAGCATGCTGATGCAGTAAAGCCACTGCTTGCCTTAAATACGTTTCTCTATCTCCAATATTAGATCCAAGTGCAATATAAGCTATGTTGTTCATGACTTTTTTCTCGTAATTTCAATTGCTACTGATTTATAGTGTCCGGGAATTGGCGGGTCTGGCTTAATCACTTTCACCGTACATTGCTGAACAGGCTGAAATTTTTCGAGAACAGTGCCAGCAATACGTTCCGCCAGCGTTTCTACCAATTTTACAGGCTCCCCTTCCACGATATCTTTACATACGTGATAGAGCTCAGCATAGTTGATCGTTTGCTCAAGGTCGTCTGTTTGTCCGGCTTTGCTTAAATCCAGCTCAGCGGTTAAATCGACTTTAAACCGCTGGCCAAGTTTGTTTTCTTCTTTGAACACACCGTGATATCCGTAAAACTCCATACCTTCTACATAAACTTTATCCATGGTGCACCCCTCCCTTATTCAGCATCGCGTCCATCATTTTCGCCATTCTGGCAATTTGCTTTACATCATGGACCCTGACAATGTCACAGCCTTTTTGAATGCCGAGACACACAGTCGCGCCTGTGCCCTCAGCCCGCTCCTCAGGCGGAAGATCCAGAACACGTCCGATGAATCTTTTTCGGGAGGTTGCCAGAAGAACCGGATACCCCAGTCCGCTCAAAATCTCTAGTTTGTTCATCACTGCCAAGTTATCGTGATAGGTTTTCGCGAAACCGATACCGGGATCAAGAATAATGTTCTTCTCGTCTACTCCGGCCTTAACAGCAATTTTTACACTCTCCATTAAGTCCGTCAGCATATCCGGCAATAAGTCATTGTAGTTTCTTTCAGGGCGGTTATGCATGAGAACAATTGGAACATTATGTTCAGCTGCAACGGAAGCCATCTTCGGATCATGTTTGGCTCCCCAAATATCATTGATAATGGATGCGCCGGCTTTCACTGCTTCATCTGCGACAGAAGCCTTGTACGTATCTACAGAAATAGGAACACCAAGCTCTTTCGTAATCCGCTCAATCACCGGAATGACTCTGGACATCTCCTCATCCTCAGATACGCACTCAGCGCCAGGCCTTGTCGATTCCCCTCCGATATCAATGATATGGGCACCATCATCGATCATCTCTTTCGCGTGCAGCAGCGCCTTGTCCAAGCTGTCATATTTTCCGCCGTCCGAGAAAGAGTCAGGCGTTACGTTTAAAATTCCCATCACCAGCGTCTTCTCTTTATATGATAAAGCGCTGGGCTTAGTGTGGATTACTTGTGTTTGATCTATTGTGTGCTGCGCCATGCTCTTCCTCCCTTTTCATACATCATGTTCTTTATTTCTTTTTTGTATAACAATTGAAGAGCGGAGGTTGCATCTCCGCTTTGGCTTCCATAGTTTACTTCTTCTATTTTAGTAAACGGGATGATTTCAAGAACCGAGTTCGTCATCCACGCTTCGTCAGCTGTCAAGAGAGCTTCTAGCTCATATCGGCCCGTTTTGAGCTCCAGGCCGATATTCTTTGCATTTTCTATGATAAAACGTCTCGTGACGCCGTCCAGAATACCGGTATCAAGCGATGGCGTATAGATACAGCGACCTTTTCTCCAGAAGACATTAGATATGATACCCTCTGCAACAGCTCCATCCTCCGTTAAGAAAATTCCCTCGACACGCGGATCATTTCCAATTTCCCGTTTCGCATACATATTATTTAGATAATGATGAGATTTTAACCGGAACGATCCCTCTGGAGTGTTTCTCCGTATCGATAAAACCTTTCCTTCTTTTTGCAAAGGAAGACTTTCTGGTTTCAGCTGATTCACAAAGCATAAAACGGTGGGCTTATCGTACGTCTGGGCGACAAAGCCTTTATCGCTGATTCCCGCTGATATGTTCAGTCTGACGCGGGCATTGCCATCCTTGATATCATTTAGCTTAAGCAGCTTGTCCAGCATCTCAAGGATCTCATGCTTTGAAACAGTATATTCGATTTGCAGATCCTTAAGCGCGCGTTCAAGCCTCTCTATATGCCAATCAAGCAAAAACGGGCAGCCTTCGTAGAGCCTGAAGGTTTCGAAAACACCGATCCCATATAAAAACCCATGGTCAAAAGGAGAAAGAACTGCATCTTTCTCCTCCATATACCGGCCGTTCACATATATCATCACGCAATAACTTCCTTGCGATATGTCTCAATAAAATTTCTGAGCATTTCTTTCCCAAAGGAGGTCATAATAGACTCTGGGTGAAATTGCACACCCTCTATCGGGAGGTCATTGTGGCGAATAGCCATGATTTCTCCTTCTTTCGTTTGTGCTGTTACTGTAAAACAGCTTGGCAGCGTCTCAGGTTTTACGATCAGCGAATGGTATCGCGTCGCAACAAGGGGGTTTTTCAACCCTTCAAAAATGGTTTTGCCGTCATGCTCAATATCCGAGGTTTTCCCGTGCATAAGCCGTTCTGCCCTAACAACATCACCACCGAACACTTGTGCGATGGACTGATGTCCGAGACATACACCGAAAATAGGAATTTTCCCTGCGAAATGTTTAATTGCTTCGAGGCTGATTCCCGCCTCATCAGGGCTGCACGGTCCGGGAGATATCATCAGAAAGTCCGGAGACAGTTCTTCGATTTCTTCGATTGCGATGCTGTCATTGCGTTTCACAACCAGCTCTTCCCCAAGCTCGCCCAAATACTGTACCAAGTTGTACGTGAATGAATCGTAGTTATCAATCATTAAAATCATTTCTCCGCTCACCTCATCTAATTTTTGTCTCTTCTTTGCTCAGCTCTAATGCTCTTTGCATCGCAAAAGCTTTTTTGAATGATTCCTTGTATTCGTGCTTCGGAACAGAATCAATCACAACTCCTGCGCCGGACTGCATAAACGCCTGCCCTCCGGTTGCATAAATGGTTCGAATGACGATATTAAACTGCAGATCGTGATTATATCCAAACCATCCTATAGATCCAGTATAAAGCCCTCGGCGTGTCGGCTCAAGTTCTTCTATAATTTCCATCGTTCTTACTTTCGGTGCACCAGTAATGGTTCCTCCGGGAAACACAGCATGAATAATATCTACAGCATCATACCCATCCTGCAGTTCACCTTGGACATTAGACACAATGTGCATCACATGCGAGTATTTTTCAATTGCCATGAATTCATTTACGCGCACAGACCCGTAACGTGATACTCTTCCCAGATCATTTCGCTCAAGATCAACCAGCATGACATGTTCCGCTCGTTCTTTTTCATTGTGTATCAATTCGTTTGCAAGCGCCTCGTCTTCTTCATTTGTTTTCCCTCTGGAACGGGTGCCCGCAATCGGTCTTGTCTCTAATAGCTTGCCCTTTTTGCTGACAAGCAGTTCAGGCGATCCGCAAATGATTTGGAAATCAGGTGTTTCTAAATACGCCATATAAGGAGAAGGATTTACTTCTCTCAAGGTTTTGTAAATTTGATATGGGTGGGCAGACAGTGACTGTGACTGCCTTATTGATAGATTGACTTGAAACACATCTCCGCTGGCAATGTATTGTTTGATTTTCTCTACAGCTTGTGAGAACCCATCCTCGGTAAATGGCGCCGCGAAGGAACCATCTGTTTCAGGATTCATCTCTCGCGAAGAGACAGCGGGAAGCTCAGTCAGCCACATCTGCTCTAACTCAGATAGCTTCACATCCGCTGTTTCCTGTTCAGAACCATTAACATGAGTAATCAGCCATAGAGACTCTTCTTGATGGTCATAAACTGCTATATCATCAAAAACAAGAAAATAAATATCTGGTGTTTCTAGATCATCTAATGAGAGCATTTTAAAATTTTCAATGTACCGTGCGTAATCATAGCTGAGAAACCCGATTGCCCCGCCTTGAAAGTCAGGGAACTCATGATTCGTTTCTGTTTCCAGCGTTTTAAACCAGCTGTGGAAGGCCCGTAATGGATCACCTTCTTTAAACAGCATCTCATCACCATGCTTAATTGTAGTTATTCCGTCTTTTCCTTTCACAGTCGCAATTGGATCAAGACCGGCTATACTATATCTGCCGCCTCTTGCACTTTCGAGAAGTACATGATGTTTCCGGGATTGCGCAAGTTTCTCAAATTGTTGTAAGAATGAGTCTTTTTGAAAAGGTATTTTTTTGCCTGCCGGTCTGCGTTGTGCCATTTGTATCATTCCTCTATTTTCTTTTTTACTTGTTTTTAATTGTAAAGCAATGTTGTTAGTGAAAAAAGTGAATTTCTCTTCCAAGAATAACATTCGTCGCAGACATGGCATATTTGATGCACGAAATATAAAAAAACTCCCGGCGGACCGGGAGTTTTGGCTTTTTTAATCGAATTGATACAGCGGCGTGCTTAGATAACGTTCGCCGTTACTTGGAATGATGGCCAATACTTTTTTGCCTTTTCCGAGTTTTTTCGCTACTTGAAGAGCAGCATAAATTGCCGCACCTGATGAGATGCCTCCGAGAATTCCTTCTTCACGTGCAGCTCTGCGGGCATATTCGAATGCTTCTTCATTCTTCACAGGGAAGATTTCATCATATACTTCAGTGTTTAAGATGTCCGGCACGAATCCAGCTCCGATTCCCTGAATTTTGTGGGGGCCTGGTTTTCCTCCTGAAAGCACTGGGGAATCTGACGGTTCAACAGCGTAAATCTTGATGGAAGGGTATGCTTCCTTCAGCACTTCGCCCGCTCCCGTAATCGTTCCGCCCGTTCCGATTCCGGCTACAAATGCGTCAAGCGGGTCATCACCGAATTGCTCAACGATTTCTTTACCCGTTGTTTGGCGGTGAATTTCTGGGTTAGAAGGGTTGTTAAACTGCTGCGGCACAAAGTATCCGTGCTTTTCAGCAAGCTCTTCAGCTTTCTTAATGGCGCCTTTCATGCCTTCCGCACCAGGAGTCAGCACAAGCTCAGCACCGTATGCGCGAAGAAGGTTGCGGCGCTCCATGCTCATTGTATCAGGCATAACCAAAATGGCTTTTAATCCTTTAGCAGCAGCAACCATTGCAAGCCCGATTCCTGTATTTCCGCTTGTCGGTTCAATGATCGTATCACCGGCTTTTAATTTTCCTTCTTTTTCAGCCGCTTCAATCATGGCTAAACCGATACGGTCTTTTACACTGCTTCCAGGGTTCATGTATTCAAGTTTTAGATATACATCCGCACTGTTTTCATCTGCAAGGCGATTTAATTTAACGATTGGCGTATTCCCAATTAATTCAGTAATGGAGTTTGCTACACGTACCATTCTCGACACCTCAATTTCCGACTATTTGTATTGGTATTATGTATATAATCTATCAATTTCAAAATTTTTTGTCAATCACTTAGTACTTTTTTCCCCATAAAACCAAGATACATCGGCTTCTTTCCAAAGTGTCTTAACTGTCGCTTTATCGCCTAGCTGATCCATTGCGATTTGCCGTCTGATCTGGTCCTTTACTTCATCAAATGAGAACGTTCTTGCCTTTAGTTTTTCTTTCAGCTGGATAATGGCATATCCGTTGCTGACCTTTATTGGTTCCTGAGACCATTCATCCTCTTTGAGTGTTTTCGCCTCTTCAATGTATGCTGATGGAATGTTGTCTGATGCCTCTGTGACAAAACCTAAATCTCCGCCGTATGGTGATGTATATCTGTCAGTGGATCTTTCGGCAGCGACAGCTTCAAAGCTTGATCCGCCTTTCAGTTCTTTCAGGACTTCTCTCGCTTCTTCTTCATCTTTTACAACAATGTGCCGAATTCGATACGAATCATCAAACTGATATAGTTCCTTATTTTTATTATAGAATGATTCCAATTCTTTGTTTGAGATATCGATATCCCTTGTTAACAATTCCTCAAGGAGGATATTATAACGAATTTGGTCTTTCCACTCTTTCTCCGTCGTATGTTCATCTTCGTAAAAGGAATTATTGACCGCTTTAATCAGCAAAAACTCACGATCAACTTCGCTTTTGGATATTTTAAGGTTGTTCTTTTTAGCCAGCTGCTCAACAACTCGGACATTGATCATATCTTCAAGCGTTGACTTACCATACTGATCTTCCATTTCTTTCAGCCATTCTTCTCTTGTCACACTCTTGCCCCCGATAGTCGCAATAGACTCACCGGATGACGATGCGCCGGCTTGGGATTTCGTCAGCGTATATGCAACAGCAATACAGCAAACCAACAGCGCCCCTAAAATAATGGTCCAGATTGTTCTTGATTTCAAACCTGCTTTCAGCCCCTTTTCTCAAATTAAAAACCCGCTAAAGAGCTTAGCGGGTAGTTTGGTCACGAAGCCCTTCCAGCTCTTCTTTTGTAAATAAGTACTTTTCATTACAAAAATGGCATACTGCTTCGGCTTGTCCATCTTCTTCTATCATATCTTGAATTTCTTTTTTGCCTAGTCCTAAAATGGCTGTTTCGAACCGTTCTTTTGAACAAGGGCAATGGAATCTGACAGGCATCGTTTCCAAAATCTCAGGTTTCTCGCCTAGGACTTCTTCTAAAATTTCTTCTGGTGTCAGCCCTTTTTGGATGAGCTTAGAAATCGGCTCTACTTGAGATAGACGCTGTTCAATTTTTGTGATTGTTTCATCATCTGTTCCCGGCATCAGCTGAATAATAAAGCCCCCTGCCGCAAGAATGGTATTGTCAGGATTCACGAGCACACCTACGCCCACTGATGAAGGAACCTGCTCAGATGATACAAGATAGTAAGTGAAATCATCTCCTAATTCTCCTGAAACGATTTCTACTTGTCCTGTGAAGAACTCGCGCAAACCTAAATCTTTTACGACACTTAACGTTCCGTTTGTTCCAACCGCACGTCTGACATCAAGCTTGCCTTGTTCATTTAAATCAAAATGAACTTGCGGGTTAGAGACATAGGCTCTGACTTCTCCTTTGGCATTGGCATCAGCTACAATAGCTCCGATCGGACCTCCGCCCTCGATTTTCACGGTCAGCTTATCATCGCCCTTCAGCATAGCGCCGAGCATGAGTGAAGCTGTCATTGTGCGGCCCAATGCAGCGGATGCTGTCGGCCACGTACCATGGCGTCTCTGCCCCTCATTTACCATATCAGTCGTTCTCGCCGCATAAGCCCGAACTTTTCCGTCATACGCAAGTGCTTTTACTAAATAATCCATTACTAAACCTCCTATACACTTCCTACGCGGTTTCTTTCATAAATCAATTCCAGCCCTTTTAGGGTTAAGAATGGATCAACGATGTCTATACAATCTGATTCGTTCGCAATGAGCGGCGCTAGGCCTCCTGTCGCAATGACCTTTGGTTCCTGTTTTGCCTGCCATTTCATTCGCTTAACGATTCCTTCCACTTGGCCGACATAGCCAAATAAAATCCCAGATTGCATCGCGCTAACAGTGTTTTTTCCGATAATATTGTCGGGCCGGGTGATTTCGATACGCGGAAGCTTTGCTGCACGCGAGTAAAGCGCCTCTGTCGAAATTGTAATCCCAGGGGCAATCGCCCCGCCCATGTATTGTTTGTTTTCATCAATATAGCAGTACGTTGTGGCGGTTCCGAAATCGACAACAATTAATGGATTGCCGTATAAGTGTATCGCAGCGACAGCATTTACGATTCTGTCTGCCCCCACTTCTTTCGGATTGTCATATTTTATATTTAAACCGGTTTTCATACCTGGACCAACAATTTGCGGCTCGATATGAAAGTATTTTGTGCACATTCTTTCTAACGCAAACATGATTGGCGGCACTACTGACGAAATAATAATGCCATCTATCTGTTCAAACATAAGCCCGGAGTGATCAAATAAGGAGCGCAAAATCATCCCAAACTCATCTTCTGTTTTATGCCTGCTTGTTTCTATACGCCAGTGATATTCTAATTTTCCATCATGATATACACCAAGTACAGTATTGGTGTTCCCCACATCGATAACCAGTAACAACCTCTATCACCACTTTTGAATAGTTTCTCTACTTTACTTTTACAAACATTCTACAATACCATACACGATCAGCGGCTCATTTGTAAACAAATCGATACCAGATTTGGATGATTGTAAAAGCCGCAGCTGAGCCCATCATTTACATAAAAAAACTGCCAGCTTCAGCCGGCAGTTTTTTTAGAAAGAAAGCGAATTACTCTTTCGTATCGTCTTTCTTTTCTTCTGTTTTTGTCAGAATGTTTACTTTCACATCATCGTTCTTTTCATCATCTGAGAAATTACGCTCAGGTAATGTTCCATGATCGATAAGGTGTTTGATCTGTTCAGCGTCAAGCGTTTCAACTTTCAGAAGCGTTTGGGCAATCAATTCAAGCTTGTCACGATTTTCAGTCAGGATTTGTTTCGCACGCTCATAACATTCTTTGATGATGCGCTGAATTTCCTGATCAATTTCGTAAGCGATTTGATCACTGTAGTTCTGTTCGTTGTTGAAATCACGGCCTAAGAATACCTGACCGCCCTGAGACTGTCCAAATTGCAACGGTCCCAGTTTTTCTGACATACCGAATTCCGTAACCATTCGTCTTGCAATATTCGTCGCACGCTGGAAGTCATTGTGCGCCCCTGTGCTGACTTCACCGAAGATAATCTCTTCAGCAACACGTCCGCCCAAGAGGCCGACAATTTTATCAAGCAGCTCCGGCTTTGTTTGGAAATAACGGTCTTCTCTTGGCAGCATAACAGCATAACCGCCAGCCTGGCCCCGAGGAACAATCGTTACTTTATGAACCATATCTGCCTCATCTAAAACGAGTCCGATAACGGTGTGTCCGCCTTCGTGATAAGCCACGATATTGCGTTCTTTCTTGGAGATAACGCGGCTCTTCTTAGCAGGTCCGGCAATTACACGGTCCGTCGCTTCGTCAATATCACGCGCATCGATTTTTTTCTTGTTTTGACGAGCTGCTACAAGCGCAGCTTCATTCAAGAGGTTTTCTAAGTCAGCGCCCGAGAAGCCTGGTGTTCTCATGGCAATTGATTTTAGGTTAACCGTTTCATCCAGCGGTTTGTTTCTCGCATGGACTTTCAATACAGCTTCACGGCCAATGACATCTGGGCGGTCCACTGTGATTTGACGGTCAAAACGTCCCGGACGAAGTAAGGCTGGGTCCAAGATGTCCGCACGGTTCGTCGCAGCAATGATGATAATTCCTTCATTAGCGCTGAAGCCGTCCATTTCAACAAGCAATTGGTTTAGCGTCTGTTCACGTTCATCGTGTCCACCGCCGAGACCAGCGCCACGCTGGCGTCCGACTGCGTCAATTTCATCAATGAAGATCAAACAAGGCGCATTCTTTTTCGCATTTTCAAACAAGTCACGCACACGGGAAGCACCGACCCCTACAAACATTTCAACGAAATCAGATCCGCTGATGCTGAAGAAAGGTACGCCGGCTTCTCCTGCACAAGCCTTGGCAAGCAATGTTTTACCGGTACCCGGAGGCCCGACTAAAAGCACGCCTTTCGGTATTCTGGCGCCAAGCTCGGCAAACTTGCGGGGATCTTTCAGAAACTCAACAACTTCAACAAGTTCTTGCTTTTCTTCGTCAGCCCCTGCAACGTCTTTAAATTTGACGCGTTTCTTTTCCTCTGTATACAGCTTCGCTTTACTCTTGCCAAAGTTCATGACACGGCTGCCGCCGCCTTGAGCCTGATTGAGCAGGAAGAAAAACAGAATAAAGATAATGACAAATGGGATGATGGTCGTCAGGAACGTCACCCATCCGCTTGTTTCTTGAGCGGGCTCAACCTTTACGTCTGTCTTTTTCAAAGCGTTAAATATCTGGTCTGCTCCCTTTCCTTCAGGAACATGAGTCAAAAAGTATTGATCTTTGTCGTAGTTTTTCAGCTGCCCTTTTACCTCATAAACACCTCTGACAGGCTGAACCGATACGCTATCAACTTTCCCGTCATCCAGGTTTTTGATGAACGTACTGTACGACATATTTTCTGTTTTCGGATTTGAGGTCTGGAAGTAGCTCACAACCCCGATTACTACTAATAAAATAAGTAAATAAAAAATGGTATTACGGAAGACCCGATTCATTCCTTACCTCCTCCCACAGTAAGCACAACTATGTTCAATAGTACCATAGAAAATCATTCCAATACAAACAATAACCATCTCGGAAGCAGGCTGCCGATCAGCTTTCATAAACTGCCGGTTTTAACACTCCGATATAAGGCAGATTGCGATAGCGCTCAGCATAATCAAGTCCGTAACCCACTACAAACGCGTCAGGAACTTCAAAACCGACAAAGTCTGCTTTGATGTCCGCTTTTCTTCCGCTCGGTTTATCCAAAAGGGTAACAATCTTAATTGATTTTGCTTTACGGTATCGGAAGAGCTCTACGAGATAACTTAAGGTTAACCCACTGTCGATGATATCTTCAATAATTAAGATGTCCCGGCCCTCTACAGATGTATCCAAATCTTTAATGATTTTTACTTCTCCAGAAGAAACCGTAGAATTTCCGTAGCTTGATACATCCATGAAATCCATTTCCAAATATGTATCAATATGCTTGATAAGATCCGCCATAAAAGGAAGTGCTCCTTTTAACACACCGATTGCCAACGGAAATGTATCTTGATACTCGCTCGTTAATTCTGCACCTAACTCTTTTACTTTCTTTTGTATCTCTTCCTCTGAGATCAGTACTTTCTCGATATCATGTTTCATCATGATTTTGCTTGCCCCCTACACTTTTCATGCTGTCTATATTGTAATACAATGCGGTCGCTGTTTGGAATCACAAGATCTTCAAAAATTGATTTTTTCAAGCCAGGTATCCAGATAATTTCACCGCTTGCGTCCGTCACAATCGGCCAGTTGTCTCTTTCTTGGAGAGGCAGTTTCTTATCAATAAATATATCCTTTACCTTTTTTGAGCCGTTCATCCCTTTTAGTTTGATCCGGTCTCCAGCTTTTCTCGTCCGGATTGTTAAGGGAAATCGCACCTTTTTTTCACTTGTGATAAAAACAGCATTCCCATGTTCTTCAGGCGAGTCCGCATAATGCCTTGCCTCTATCAGATATCCATTAGGGAGCACTGCCGTTTCATCAGAAGCTCCGCTAATTTGGTATTCAAAGGGAACATTTTTGCACTGCCATTGTTCAAATGTAAACAAACATGTCTGATATGATTTGACCACCTTCAGCCCTTTCGGAAAGTCCAGTACTCCTGAAGGACTGCCATTTTCCGCCCAATCGAGAAACTGCTGAATGTGATGGGCTGAAAAGGATGATGGAACGTTTTCATAAAGATAGTTTAATATTAGTTGAACTCCTCTTCTTTGTAAAGGCATCGGGAGGGCAAGCAATTGAGAGGAATTGATTTCAACTGATGTATTAGACTGGCTTGTGATTACTTTATTCATTTCATCTTTCGTTAATGACTGTAAGAATTGCTCATCTTCCGTCAGTGCTTCACTCACTTTCTGAAACCTTTTATGCACATCCGGAGATTCCTGCTTCAAAAACGGGAGCACTGTTTTTCTGAATCTGTTTCTTGTGTAGTCATCTTTGGCGTTGCTTTCATCCGTCCGGTAGCTCAAGCCGTTTTCACGGCAATAGTGAAGGATCTCTTCCTTTGTAATGGTTAAGAACGGCCTGATGATCCGCCCTGTCCCAAAACGTCTAACCGGCTGCATTCCCGCAAGTCCCGTTCCAAGCGTACCCTTAGCCAGTTTCATAAGCATTGTTTCAACCTGGTCATCACCATGATGCGCAAGAGCCAGATAGTCCGCTTGGTGCTTCGACATGATTTCCTCAAAAAACTGGTAGCGGCAATCGCGTGCTGCAGCCTGCTTATTGAGTCCTTTTTCCTGTGCATATGCGGTTACATTGATTTGAGCCGTTTCGCACACGAGCTGTTCAGCTTTACAATAAGCTTGGACAAAACGCATGTCCTCCTCGGATTCCGCACCTCTGAACCGATGGTCAACGTGAGCTGCAATAACATTCGCTGAACGGCCGCATAACGTATGCAACGCGTGAAGAAGAGCCATTGAGTCCGGACCGCCGGAAACGCCTACAATGATTGTCGCCCCTTTTAACGTAAGATTGTGTTTGTTTAAAAAATCTTTGACACTTTTCACAATGTCCTCCTCACAATGAGCAGGTATTTTAAAGATATTCATATCCTAACACTTTCAACCCCTCCAAGCAAAGAAGAAGCATAGGCTCTGCAGTTTGCGCCATTCAGATTAAGAAAAAGATAATATAGGCGAAATAAAGCGCTAAAACACTGATCACGATAAGCGTTGTTTCAAATAACCCCCCCGACTTAGCCGGTTTCTGTTTTGGGGTATATCGCCTCTTCGTTATTTTTCCTTGGCGCGGTTTTTGCTGTCTTTGTCGTGTGGCAGGCTGCGGTGATGCTTTTATAGGCTGTTTTCTTTGTGCTGCTTTTTGCCCCGCGTCTAGCATATCCTTTTTCATTTCATCTGCGGATTGATAATCTCCGTTCAAGGCTGAAAAAAGCACTTTTTTATACTTATGAAGCAGCGGGTTTCCTTCGATGAGAGACCTAAGCTGTTCTTTGGGCTGGTTCGTTTTCTTAAATTCTTTTTTATGCACACTGTTGATCATAATCATGGCAACTGCGAACAGATCATAGGATGGCTCTGCCTTTCTTGTTCCATACCCCCAATAGCCTCTGTCATAAAACTCCGTATACTCTTTTATCGCCCGGCCTTCCTTTGTCGTGCCGCCCACATCAATGCAGCGGATCCTTGCGGGCGGACCAGTTACGATCAGATTATCAGGTTTAAGATCGCCGAATATCCATCCTTGCTGGTGAAGCACCGATAAGCTGGATAACAGCTGAATCATTAATACCGGTATCCACTCTGCTCCTTTATCACTGACATACTTCAAAAGCAGCGGCCCTTTTATGTATTCCATTGCATAAAATGAAACTTTCGTATTGGTACTGGGAATATAGGCATCATCCGTATCAAAAAAAGAAGGCCCCATCGTAACGGACTGGGCCTTTGAGAAAGATTTCAAGACATTCACTTCAGAAGTAATAGACAGGCTGTCATCACTCACCTTTAAGGCAACATGTCCATCTGATGCTTCTGCCAAATACACAATTCCATTGGCCCCTTTACCAAGCTGTTTACGCAATGTATAAGTGTTTCCATTCCACTTGCCTTTGATTGTCGTACCCGGCTTGAGGCTACATGCCAAACTCGTCAAAGCGTCGTTCATCATCTGCCAGCATGCCCCTTCTTGAGCGTATTTTTTCAAACTGCAGTGTCGCTTCACGAATCGCCGGACCTGTCGGCGTGATGCCGCCTGTCGAAAGCTTTGCAAAGAGTGTGGAAAGAGATTGCAGCTTCGGTGTCCAGTTCAGCACAAGCTCGACCTCTTGTTTTTTCCCGGGAAATATACACATCGCAAATTCGTTATTCCCGATTCGGGAATTGAGGCTTACAGACAAATCAATCAGCGCCTCTTTTACTGTTGGAAGCTTTGGCGCCATACTTGCACTTGTATCAACAAGAACCAAAACCTGAAGATGCACCGTTTCTCCAAGCTCGTCTACCACTTCCATGACTTCGCCGCGTTTTTCCGGAGAAAGCTCTTCCATTTCCACATTCTTTCCGAGAATCTGTTTCAGTTCTTGATTGACTACACCTTGTAAGGTTTGCGTCATCGCTTTTTTTGTTACCATTTGAACAGTTTGTGAAAGCTGAGATGCATAAACGACTTGGTGCACGCCTCCGCCGGCAAGTGCAATCCCTTCGACTTCCTTCATTGCCTCAGGGTCAATTTGATTTTCTTCCATTATACCAATGACATTTACCGTAATCCCCTGCTCTTTAGCAAAAGCAGCCATTGCAAGCGGGTCTTCCCCATGGTTTGAGCAGCCATCCGTTATCAGCAAAATTTGATTTAAATGTCCGTTGTTCACATTCATTCCTCCTGGAGAATACGAGGATTCTCAGATTCATATATTCCCATCTTCGCCAGAAGAAATTTGATTTATACGGAAGCGTTATGAAATTTCTTGTTTGTTTTGAAAGATTGCCGGAACAGGAATGGATGCCCACTTCGGTGTATTGTGATCAATCCGGACGACAACAACAGTCATATCGTCCTCAATTTGGCCGGATCTTGTGCGGATGACTTCTTCCATAAGCAAATCGGCAATCTCCTGCGGGTCATTTGTTTTCAACCCTTTCATTTTACGTTTCATCCATAAGTCGTGATTTTCCACATGCTTAGGCCCCTCAAAAATGCCATCACTCATCATAATTAAGAGGTCACCCGCTTTCAGCTGTTCACTCACAACCTCCACATCAAATTCATTAATAATACCGATTGGCAGATTGCTCGCTTGAACTTTCATGACCTGGTCACCCCGTTTGATAAAGCTAGGCGTCGATCCAACCTTCAAAAATTTACAGCTGGCATCTTGAAGATCGATAATAGATAGGTCAAGCGTGGAATATATTTCGTCAGTTGTCCTTAGAGACAGTATGCTGTTGATCGTTTTAATTGCTATTTTTTCATCAATTCCCGATTCAAGGATTTTTTCAAGAAGCTTGATCGTTTCATTGCTTTCAAAGTGCGCTCTTGCGCCATTGCCCATTCCGTCACTGATTGCTGCAGCATATTTTCTGGCTCCAAGCTCCATCATGCTGTAACTGTCGCCGGAGACAAGGCCGCCGCCCTTCGCAGCGTGAGCAGCTCCCGTGGACACCCTGTATGATTTTGTTGATCCAAAGGCGACATGGCTGTATCCATTCGGATGCGGAGAGTGCTGTTCGGCTTTCACAAGAATTTGTTCTTCCAGAATGTCAGACAGCATAGGGGCAATGATTTTTTCACTTTCTCCATGTCCGCTGAACGGAATGGTCATTTCAATATCTATATTTCCTTGTTCAAGGCTATAGATCTCGACATGCTGAATCTCAATTCCGAAATGTTGAAGCGCCTCTATGATTTGCTCTTCCTGTAGAAAGTGCTGTTCTCGCTCTCTTTTTATTTCCCGAGAAAAGTCGGCCATGACTTCAGAAACGCCTAAAAGCTGTTCAGCAACAAGGCGCCTGCTGTCTTGGACTTTTTTCTTGAGTGTCAAATGGGCATGATGATGTGCGAGCTCATCCTCAATCAGCTCTTCAACCTGCTTGGATTTAGAACAATACTGTTGAAACTCTTTTTTCAGCCTTCGGTTTGATGCATATTCTTTTTCCTCTGTTTCAAGCATAACTTGTTTCATTAAATCATATGTTTTATCAAAGTTCTGTACCCAGCACCTGTTTTTCTTGTAGCACGTCTGACAGGAATGCTCCGTGATTTTGCTTAAGAACAGATCAACTTCGCTGTCATCTGTCTGTTCGTCTGATGCTTGATAAAAGGTTGCAAAGCTTTCAGACAGCGCGTGAAATACATTGGAGAACTGGTCTACCTTCTGAGCAGTGACATCACGGATTTTTCTAGCGTATTGCTGTTGCTCTTGAAGATGCTCGACAGTTCCCGGAATATATCTCGCCACTTTCCTTGTAATAGATTGAGGTGTGAGCAAAAACAGGCCGACTGCGATTAATGACTCATAGAGCGTTGTCATCAGACCGGCAGAGCCTTCACCATATAAAGATATAAGAAGTGAACCAACGATCAGACCGATTGCTGCACCCGCTTTTTTTCCTTCCTTCAGCAAACCGCCCAATAAACCGGAAAAAGCAAGCAGACTCATTTGATATAGGTTTCCGATATTCGCCAAGCCAAGAATCAGGCCGGTCACAACACCAACCGTACAGCCGATGCTTGCTCCGCCAATAAAGGAAAAACTCAATACAACATAACGAGCCAATATATGTTCTGCCTGCATCCCTTGGTAGGACAAGCCGGCCAGCCCCGTTAAAACAGAGGCAATAAGAATCATAAAGCAAATGATTTCCTCTATTTTTAATGATTGTTTCACTTTTTTCACAGTAAAAATCGGAAGGCTCTGAAGGAAAATCAGTGTTAAGATAAACGACAGTCCAGCCTCAACGATAGCCATTACATAATCATAGGTTGTAAATACGCCATTTTGGGCATAAACAAACCCGGCTCTTGCTGCAGCCATCGAGAAGAACACGACAATCGGGAGTGCTTTTACACGATCGTCGGTAATGAAGGCAGCCACTTTAGAAAATACGAAGAATGCCAGCAATGCCGCCAGTATGAGCAATGAGTGCTTTGGAGATATGGTCAGCGCACCTGCAAGCACAGCCAAAACCGCATAAAACGCTTTGTCTCTTCTGATAAGAAGCATCGCTCCAAAGAAAGGAAGTGCGAAAGGAAGCACCTCGGATAATATGAAAGCCCGTCCAAGCAAAAATCCGATGACAACATAAATGAATCCTTTATAGAAAAACAGTGAATGCAAATGATGAGTCACCAGCTTCGTGCCCCTGTTAAAAAACGATTGGAGTTTTTCCAAAGCTTGTCCCGCCATTGGCCCGTTCACTCTTCTTTCTGCTTTTTCCATTCCTCTCATCTCCCACCTGTTATATTCGTTGCCTGTCATTATAGCGAAAGCACAGATAGGATTTTGTCAAAAGAAGGTAACAATACCAAAGAAATCTTCGACGGTTTCTGCCTTGATATTCGTTTATCAAAAGAATTTCCGGAATGTTGTCTAAAAATGAAAAAAATCGGCTTCTGCAAGAGAAACCGATTTTTTAGGATGACCCGTACGGGATTCGAACCCGTGTTACCGCCGTGAAAGGGCGGTGTCTTAACCGCTTGACCAACGGGCCAAACAAATATGGTAGCGGCGGAGGGGATCGAACCCCCGACCTCACGGGTATGAACCGTACGCTCTAGCCAGCTGAGCTACACCGCCATATTGTTTTGTGCTTCTAAGCACAAGTTATATAATACAAAGGTTTGTCTCTTTCGTCAACAGAAACTTTAATGTTGTAATTTTCTGACTCTTAGAGAGGATGAGGATAATAAAAAAGCATCCGTCGGGATGAACGGATGCTTCATTTATTTTATAGAAAGCAGCAAGTTATCCTCTTCTTGCTCCGCGCCCTCCACGTTTTGATTCCGTATTGCGTTTTAAAGATGACAAGCGATCTTCGCTGTCTTTTAAAAACTTATTCATTTTCTGTTCAAAAGATTCTTTCGGACGGAAATCATTTCTAGGTCTGGCTTGCGGACGGTCTTTAGCTTTTTTAATAGATAAACCAATTTTCCCGTCTTTTTCAACGTTGATGACTTTCACTTCAACTTGGTCGCCGACTTTTAAGTGGTCGTTAATGTCTTTGACATAATTATCAGCTACCTCACTAATGTGAACGAGACCGGTTGAGCCTCCAGGCAATTCAACAAATGCTCCAAAATTTGTAATACCTGTAATTTTCCCTTGCAACTTGCTGCCAACTTCAATCGACATAAAAAAAGTGCTCCTCCTTAGGCTTATAAAAAGATCGTTTGCTTAATTATACCTAAATAAAAATTTAAGTGTCAACAAGGCTACTTGCTCTTCTTCTCCACATTGAAGATAATTTCTCCGTCTCCAGACATGAATAAGTCCCTTCTGGCAAGCTCTGTGACGTAATCCTCATCCTTCAATTTGGATATTTCTTCTTTTAAATCCGTTTGTTTTGTCTTTAAACTTTTCAGTTCTTTTTCAAGCTGTTCTTTCTTTTCTTCTTTTGCACTAAGGGAAGATGTTTGGGACCATACAGAGCTTGCCAGCACAATTGCAGTCAGGAATACTAGGGCGCCGAATACAGTTAACCGTCTGTACAGCCCTTTGCGTCTTCGTTTCTTCAGCTGATTTTGCCGTTCTACTTGTTCTTTATAGTCGTTTTGTATTTCAGTTATCGTTCGTTCCCTGGAAAAATTCAAACCAGACGGTCCTCCTTTCATTTCTTCAAAAACCGTGTAATGGTCGTTCTTATGGTTATCAATAGTTTCTTCTTCTTTTTGAGAAATCCTGCACCTTTTTCAAAATAACGTCTAAAAGTTAGACGCATTTTTACAGGAAGAAGTTTCAAACATTGTTTCGCGATAAAACGGATCGGAAAACACAGAACCATGACTATTTTATATAGACACAGCAGGAGAAAACCTATCAGGCTGTATGTTTTCTTGAATAAAAATGCCGCCAGCCAGATGATCGCTCCGCATGTCCACACAATAGGACGAAATAACACGTGCTGAATGAGTTTTTTGAAGAATTGATAAACAGAAACAACAAGGTAAATGACGAATTTCAGTATTTTTATATAGATTCGTTTGCAAAGGCTCTGATACGTCGCAACGCCCAGCAGAACCGCTAAAAAGATGTAAATCCTGAATTCTCCCTCATTTACATGAAGCAAGACATAAAAGAAAAGCAGCCCTTGCACAATCCAGAAAAGAATATCATGAATAAATAATAGCCATCTGGCTGTTTTGGCACGAATGACAAAGAGCCGGTATGTATCAAGCGAAGCACCAAGCCAGAGACCCATACCGGACATCGCCAGCATTGTATAGAATTGTGTCGTCAGCGTCATTTAAACAACTTGCTAAAAAACCCTTTAGCTTTATCCCCTTGTTGTTCGTCTAAGTACACTAAATCAAATACCCTGCCTTTAATCGAAACAATCCCTTTTTCCACATCAAGATTTTTCATCTGCAGGTTTTGGCCTCTGACGGAGAGCATTCCCATCACCGTTTCCAGCAGGAATTCTTCGTTATCAAAACTCTCCACATGCTTAACCCCAGAAATATCTAAATGCTTCCGGCCTTTCATTGTCACATCATGCTGTTCCGGAACAGACGAAGAACCTTTTTGATCATAATATGAATTCATCTATTCAGCCCCCATATCCTCGATACTTTTAGCATTATTACTGCATTGTATGAGGAGGGGGATTTTTTTAGAACAAGCCTATTCGCCGAGTTTTTCTTCTTTTAGAATCGTGTACATGTTTGCAGCTTCTTCTTTTTTCGTCGTGTCTTTCAATTCATTAACTTGAACCGTTACAAGCTTTTGGCCGAAGCGGACCGTTAGTTCATCTCCCGGTTTTACGTCAGAGCTAGCTTTAGCTTGGTTTCCGTTAATAGAGATTCGTCCTTGGTCAGCTACTTCCTTCGCTAGTGTACGCCGTTTGATCAGCCGTGATACTTTCAAAAATTTATCTAATCTCATATCTATGATCTCCTCTCAGTTTCTTTTGCTTCATTCCACAGTTTGTCCATGTCCTCAAGGGACATATCAGCCAACTCGACTCCCTCTTCCTTCGCTGTTTCCTCAATGTACGAGAACCGTCTCCGGAATTTGTCATTAGTCATGGTCAGCGCTTCCTCTGGCTCTATTTTGTAGAAGCGGGCTACATTCACCAGCGCGAACAAAATGTCGCCAAACTCAGCTTTAAGATTGTGTTCGTGAGGAGCTTCAGAAACCTCAGAAGAAAATTCCTTCATTTCCTCACTTACCTTTTCCCAAATATCGCTGACGTCTTCCCAGTCAAAACCGACCTTCGCTGCTTTTTTCTGCAATTTAGCAGCTTTCGAAAGAGCTGGAAGGGTTTTCGGTACGCTGTCTAGTAACGATGATTCAGACGTATTTTTTTCGGCCTTTTTTATATCTTCCCAATTGGCCAAAACATCGTTTTCATCCTGAACCTTAACATCTTTAAACACATGGGGATGTCTTCGGACCATTTTTTCACTGATTCCTTTTATGACATCATCAATTGTGAAATAACCTTCATCTTCACCAATTTGTGCGTGAAGCAAGACCTGAAGCAAAACGTCGCCAAGCTCTTCGATCATATGGTCTGTGTCTTCTTCGTCAATAGCTTCGAGAAGCTCATAACATTCTTCAATCATGTACTGCTTTAATGACTGATGCGTCTGCTTTTTATCCCACGGACATCCATTAGGTCCGCGAAGCTCTCTGATGATGCTTCGGAACGTGGAGAATTCGTGATAAAGCAGCTTCTCTTCTTTAATCGGCGGAATATACACACTTGTTAAGTTGTTCAAGGCGACATTGCGGTCCAGCTCAAATAATGGCACTGTCCTGATCTCCTCGCCACGGCTGCCTGCTGCAGTCACAATGACGACCTCATAATCATCAGGCAGCTTCTCCATCAATGTCAGCTTGACTTCAGAAGCCGTCATTTGGTCGTAAACCTGACATATGATCAGATGATGTCTGAGCTCAAGCTCATCCGCGGACAATGTGCCGGCATCCACAAATTGAAAACCTTCAATCGGGTCAATTTGCAAGGCATTGAATGTAGCATCAAGGAAACTTTGTCCCCCCGCGACTTTCACTTGAACGTTTTCCTTTTCCTGCCGCTCCGTCAGCAGCTGAACTGTTTTTTCTGCGACAAACGGATGTCCCGGAACAGCATAAACCACGTCCTCACGCCGCGCCGCTTCAAAGAGGGTATCCGCAATTTCTTCATATACCGCCTCGAACTGATCATGTTTCTCATATATATCATCAAAGAAACGGATGTTCTTCGTTTCTTTTTCAAGCTCCTCAATTAAAGGATGATCCTTGGTTCTGACATACAGCGTATCTGCCTTCGTCAGCAGCTTGTGTATACCAATTGTCAATTGGTCCATGTCTCCGGCACCAAGTCCGACGACTGTAATTTTACCCGCCATTTTGTTCTCTCCTTCTCATGAATTTGCTTAACTTGCTGCCGAATGGCACACTGTTCAGCTCTTCATCTGTAAATATTCCCAATCTCATCATACAATAAATAAACACCGCGCCACCAATGGCAACAGCAGAAAGACTCTCAATCACAGCCGCTCCTCTTCCTGTTGCAGGAAACAAGAAAGTCCAGAGACGCGTATACGCAAGCAAAACAGCTGACATCAAAAGAGCAGATCCAATAATCGGAATCAAAACGCCTCTAAGCTTATCGAGCCATTCCTTTTGCCGAAGCTGATACAAGTTAAGGCCGGCGACAGCCGCAAAGGAAGCCGCTGTCGCAAGCGATGCGCCTTCAATCCCATAGCGCGGAACCAAAAGTGTGTTTAACACCCATTTCACTGCAACACCCGCGCCCACCGCTATCGCAGGAAAAACTGTGTATCCCGCTCCCTGTAAGACTGCCGCTGCCGTTACCGCCAAGGATGCAAACAAAATGGAGCAGCTAAATACTTGTAACGCACCTGTCCCTTCTCCATTTTGAAACAGCATGATATTTACCGGCTTTAGAATGCAAATCAACCCAGCCGATGCGCCTGTACCGAGCACAAGGCATAGTTTCAAAGATGACGTGATTTTTTCTTTCATGATCTTCAGCTCTTTGTTTTTTACAGCCATAGAAATATACGGAACGAGTGACGTCGCAATGCTTACGGCAAAAACTGAACCGAGCTGCAGCAAGGGTTGCCCCCGATCATAGATCCCCTTTAGGCGTTTTGCTTCTTCGCTTGCCTCACCACCCGAAAGCAATGCATATAAATTCAAAGCATCAACAAGCTGGATAAACAAAAGCAGCAAACTGCTTACACAAATTGTAACCGAATATAAAAGCAGTTTTTTCGTCAATTCTTTTGTTGTGATGACATTTTCGTTTTGCCTATCCGTTTGGTTGTCTCTTTTCGTTTTGAACCAAAAAAACCCCAGTATTATCAATGCAACCAAACTTCCGGCAAGAGAGCCTGAAGCGGCTGCCGCTCCCGCAGTATAAAGCGAGGCTCCCTTTTTCACGAGCCAAAATGATAAACCCAAGAGCACCGCAACACGCAGAAACTGCTCTGTCATCTGTGATAAGGCTGAAGGGAGCATTTCGTGCTGCCCCTGAAAACCGCCTCTAAGCAATGCGACAAATGGGAACAGCAGAAACGCGTACGCGGCCACTTGAATTAACACGGCTAGATGCGAATCCCCCATAAAGAGTGCAATAGGAACAGCACCCAGATATAAACAAAGAAATAATAAAATACCGATTAAAGACAAAAACAACGCAGATATTTTTAATATGGTGTGATGATTTTTTTCACTATAATCATTCATCAGCTTTGAAATAATGACTGGAAATCCTGATGTGGACAGCATGACCGCAATACCAAGAAAGGGATATACCTGCTGATATATATAAAATCCAACATCGCCGACAATATTTTGAAACGGGACTCTGTAAACAGCGCTTAAAATTTTTGTGATGACGCCTGCCAGAATTAAAACAAAAGCCCCCTGCCAAATCCAATGCCGTTTAACGCCTATTGAATCGTCCATCCAAAAGCTCCTTCCCAACGTCAGGGGCAATACGGTTCACGTATTACCGCGGCACAAATAAAAACGAGGTTATTATACCACATCCCAACCCTTGGATACCTTTTTCGGCACGCATGAAAAAGAACAGCGTCCCAAGGAGAGCTGTTCTTTACATACCTATTTTCGAAGAAAGGAATAAGACCTACTGTTCCATTTGACGAGCCAAAAATCCAGCTGCTGTTTCAACGGCTTTATGCTCTACTTCGCCCATTGTCTGATCTTTTGAAAAGATCACCACAGCACCTATCGGATCACCGTTCGCCACAATTGGGCCGACAGTATAAGAATTCATGTCCTCATCAATTCCATTCACAAGCTGTACTGATTTCGCATCACTCTCAAGCACGGAGCTGCGCTGATCCATTGTTCTTTCCAGCATTTCGCTGATTGACTTGTTTAAGTAATCTTTTTTGGAGCTGCCGGACACGGCAATATATACATCACGATCACAAATCAGCACTGAATGGCCGAGGCTGTCGTAAAGCGCGTCTGCATACTCCTTTGCAAAGTCTCCAAGCTCACTGATCGGAGAGTACTTTTTCAAAATCACTTCTCCGTCACGATCTACAAAAATCTCAAGCGGATCGCCTTCCCTGATTCTCAGAGTTCTTCGAATTTCTTTAGGAATCACGACCCGACCTAAGTCATCAATACGACGTACGATACCGGTTGCTTTCATCTCTGGTGCCTCTCTTTCATTTGATGGTATATACATGTGGGAAAGACCTAAAGCAGTTACTTTATGTACCTTCCGCCTCGCTTGAAATTAGTATCCGTCACATCAAATGTAATATACACCAGAGAGTAACAAAATTTACGTTGATGAAATGGTTTGTTTTTTCACATCTTTTAAGCCCTTCAGCATGCCCAGCACGGTGTCGAGCCATTCATCAGCACTACGGCCTTTCGTCTGTATTGAGATTTTGAGTTTTTTCCCTTCCATTCCCAGTCCGATTTGTCTGCCATATTTATTGCCAAGCTCAAACAGCTTCTGTCCGTCAATTTCAGCACTTGCTTCTTCAGAAATCGTCAATCTGACAGCATCTTTATCCTGCTTAATCAGCTCGACACGTTCCTGTCTCGCATAGACTTTCATTTCTGCAACAGTAAACAAGTATTCGACTTCTTTTGGATAGTTTCCAAAGCGGTCGATCATTTCATCTTGAAGCTCATTCTTCTCTTCGATTGTCGCCACAGACCTGAAGCGTTTATACATATCAATTTTCTGTTTGCCGTCTTGAATATAAGTTTCCGGAATATACGCATCAAGCTCGACATCAATTTCTGTTTCAAACTGCTCTGTCTTCGCTGTGTCTCCTTTACGCTCCTCAATGGCCTCCTTCAGCATTTGTGAATAGAGGTCAAATCCGACCGAATCGATGAAGCCATGCTGCTGGGCACCAAGAAGATTCCCAGCTCCGCGAATCGTTAAGTCACGCATTGCGATTTTAAAACCGGAACCTAACTCTGTGAATTCTTTAATAGCCTGCAGCCTTTTTTCAGCCACTTCTGTCAGCACTTTATCCCGGCGATACGTGAAGTACGCATACGCCACACGGTTAGAACGACCGACACGCCCCCGCAGCTGGTAAAGCTGAGAAAGTCCCATCTTGTCGGCGTCAAATACGATCAGCGTATTGACGTTCGGGATGTCCACGCCAGTTTCGATAATGGTTGTGCTGACGAGAACGTCTGATTCTCCTTCAAGGAAACTTAGCATAACGGTTTCTAATTCATTTTCTGTCATTTTCCCATGCGCATATGCTACCTTCGCGTCAGGGACTAGCATTGAAATTTCATCAGCTTTCCGCTCAATGTCCTCTACCCGGTTGTACAAGAAATAGACCTGGCCTCCGCGTGCAAGCTCACGTTCAATCGCCTCTCTGACAAGAGCGCCGTTATATTCCACAACATACGTCTGTACGGGGAAGCGATTTTCCGGCGGAGTCTCGATGACTGAAAGGTCCCTTACGCCAAGCATAGACATATGCAGCGTACGCGGAATCGGCGTTGCTGTTAACGTTAATACATCAACATTGGCTTTTATTTGCTTGATCTTTTCTTTATGGGTTACACCGAAACGCTGCTCTTCATCAATGATGAGGAGCCCTAAGTCTTTATACACGACATCCTTTGATAGCAGCCGATGCGTCCCGATGACGATATCAACCGTTCCGTTTTTCAGCCCTTTGATTGTTTCGTTTGCTTCTTTTCGCGTTCTGAACCTGCTGAGAAGGCCGATATTAATCGGATAGTCCTGGAAGCGCTCTTTTATGGTTTCATAGTGCTGCTGCGCCAAAATTGTTGTCGGAACGAGCAGAGCTACCTGCTTTCCGTCACCGATCGCCTTAAACGCGGCACGTATGGCAACCTCTGTTTTACCGTAGCCCACATCTCCGCACAGCAAGCGGTCCATCGGACGTTCTCTTTCCATGTCTTTTTTGATTTCGTGAATAGAACGGAGCTGATCCTCAGTCTCTTGATAAGGGAAAGCCGATTCGAATTCACGCTGCATCTCATGGTCAGGAGAAAACGCATAGCCCTTGCTCGCTTCTCTTTCGGCATACAGCTTAATTAAGTCATCAGCAATATCCTGAACGGATGTCTCTACTTTTTTCTTGACCCGCTTCCATTCACTTCCGCCTAATTTATACAGCTTTGGCTCTTTTCCTTCGGAGCCGACATATTTTTGGACCTGATCAATTTGTTCTACAGGGACGTAAAGCTTGTCACTGCCCTGATAATGTATATTTAAATAGTCTTTATGAATGCCGTTGATTTCAAGAGTTTCGATCCCCAGGTATTTTCCGATCCCGTGATTAATATGAACGACATAATCTCCAATTTGAAGCTCAGAATAGCTTTTGATGCGCTCTGCATTGGTAAGCTTCTGTTTTCGCGGCTTCTTCTTTACACGGTTTTTGAACAGTTCTTCTTCCGTGATAACGGCAAGCTTCATTAACGGCAGCTCAAATCCCGATTGGAGCTCGCCTTCCATGATATAGACCTGTCCCTGAACAAGCGCTTTTTTGCTGTCTGTCATGGCAGCCTCGATATCATAATCAGCCAAAACAGATGACAATTTCTGTGTACGTTCCTTGTTTGCTCCTAAGAACACAACAGTGAAATTTGATTTTTTAAAACGTTCCATTTCGCCCGCAAGCACGTTCATTTGGCCATGGAAACTCTGCATTTGCCGGCCTGACACATTGACGATATTTTGCGGGCTCGTATGGTGTACATGCCGCAAAAATAAAGAGTAGTACAGCAGAGGCCGTTTTTGCTCAGCCACTATTTTTTGGAAGCTGAATGACAAACGAATGTCATGCAAAATCTTCCCTTCCTCAAGAAGATTTGTGATAAACTCCGCTTCTTCTTTTTGAAGCTGTTCTTCCATCTCATGAATCCGACTGACTTCATCCAAAATCAGAAGTGTATTATCAGGTGTATAATCTAGTAAACTAGCAGGCTTTTCATAGAAATATGAGAGATACTTCACGAGCTCCTGATCTGTCTGGCCTTCAGACAAGCGTTCTTTATCGTGAGAAATATTCGCATGAAGTATTTCTTTTTGTTTGTCAGCCTTTAATTTTTTCAAGCTCGCGGCAAGACCACTATCGATTTTCTCCATCGCCCGCGCTTTTTCTTCCGGTCTGATAATTAATTCCTTCGCGGGACCGATATTGATCGAGGTAAGGGTCTCAATTGACCGCTGATCATCTGAATTAAAGCTGCGGATTGAATCCACCTCGGTGTCAAAAAGTTCAATTCTCACCGGATTCTCTGAAGTCAACGGATAAATGTCAATGATTCCCCCGCGAATACTGAATTCCCCGGGCGCAGAAACCATATCAGACCGCTCATACCCTACCTCTATCAGCCGTGAGGCAAGCTGGTCAGGTTCGATATCATGGCCTACTTGAATGAGCATCTGGCTGCTTTTCCACACCTCAACAGGCGGCAGCATTCTTCTGATTGCCGCTACCGGAGCAACGACAATTGGCGCTTCTCCATTCGTTAGTCTATTAATGACATCTAATCGCTGCGCCCGCAATTCAGGGCTTGCAACTGCGATTTCTGATGAAATGAGTTCATTGACGGGGTACAAAAGGACAGACCGATCCTCTAGAAGTGAAGTCAGATCATCTGTTACTTTCTGGGCTTGATATAAGTTATGGGTGATGAGAAAGATAGGCTTATTCGTTTCATTAGCCAGAGCAGAAGTAAAAACAGAACGCGCGGAACCCGACAGACCCGCGAGCAGCTGTTCCTTCAGGCCCTCGTGTAAACCGTTGATGATGGATTTAAAGTCATCGCTTTCTTTTATAAAGGTTTGAATGTTGTCCATATGGCCCCTCCTCTCTGTTTCCTGCGAGAACAGAAAAACGCTTTGGTCTAGTGTCTACACCAAAGCTTTTTATTGAATAAATGTGTGATATTCGTGGTAATGCGGATTTCGGTCAAGCGCCTCTTGGCAATCTTCACATATCGTCAAAACATGGACATCTCCATTTTCTTTATAAGAAATCATATCGTTTCTTTCCTCATTTGTTAAGTGCTGAAATCCAAGTGAGTCTGTCGATACCATTGAAGATTCGAGACTGCCTACTTTCACTCCGCAATGACGACAATAATAATGCAAAGCCATACAAGGGACCTCCTGATGAAAAAGTCATTTTGGTGTAGTATGGACTTTGTTGTTACATTTTATACCTTTGCGTTAAATTCGTTCATGACTTCTAAAAACGGTTTACTCAAAGAAGCCTCACAAGCCTTCACAGATTTATCAACCGCTTCTTCGATCTCAGGTGCCTCCTCCTTGGTAAAGGAGCCTAACACATAATCAACGACCTTCATGCCGTTTACAGGCCGGCCGATTCCGATGCGGATACGGTCAAACTCGGATGTTCCAAGATGCTGGATCAGTGATTTGATGCCATTGTGCCCTCCGGCGCTTCCTTTCGTTCTTAAACGGATCTTGCCAGTCGGAAGGTCAAGGTCGTCGTAAATGACTGTCAAATCTTCGTTATCGACATCATAGTAGTCCATTAAAGGCCGCAAACATTCTCCTGATAAATTCATATATGTAAGCGGTTTAACAAGTAGAACCTTTTTGCCGGAAACAAATCCGGTTCCGTATAATCCGTTAAATTTATTTTGACTCAGCTCTATATTCCATTCCTTTGCAAGCTGATCTATCACCATAAATCCGACATTATGCCGTGTATTTTCATAGTTCTTCCCCGGGTTTCCGAGACCGGCAATCACAAGCATGGCGAATCCTCCCTTAGTCACATAACTCCCGTCTTCATAAACGGGCTATAATTCTTCTCATTCTAGCACAAAAGACGTAACCGCGGGAGGGTTACGCCTTAAGCTATTATTGTTCGTTTTCACCTTCAGGCTGAGCATCGGCAGATTCCTCTTCATCGACCTCAGCTGCTTCCTGCTGCTGCGGAGGAAGGATTGAAGCCACAACCTCATCTGATTCATGATTAAAGGAGTAGTCACCGCCAGCAGGCAAATCCGCAATCGTCAGTACTTCATTTACATCGAGGCTTGAAATATCAGCCTCAATCGTTTGCGGAATGGCTTTTGGCTTGGCCTTTACAGTAAGTGCATATAACGGCTGCTGCAGTACGCCTCCGTTTTTCACTCCAATGGCTTCTCCGGTCAGATGAATCGGAACTTCCACTTCAATGTCCTCACTCATATTAACTACTTGAAAATCAGCATGAGTGATTTCATTTTTCAGCGGGTCCGTCTGCAGGTCTGTTACCATGACTGAGTGTTTTTCTCCGCTGACCTCAAGCGTAATGACTGCATTTTTGCCTTCGTCCCTCAGCGTTTTGATGAGCTCCACACTGTCTAATGACACAGGTTTGTTACCCGTATCCTTCCCATATATGATACCTGGAACATGTCCTGAAGTACGGATATTCCGAAGAGACGAACGAGTAAAGTCCGTTCTTTCTTTTGCCGTTAAAGTTGCCATATTCAGCACCATCCTATTGTCGTTTTAGTTGTCCTATTACAAACAATACCCATAACGATAAGGATTTAAACCTCGAAAAATGGTTTAGCTGAACAGATAGCTGACTGATTGCTGCTCATGAACGCGAATAATCGCTTCGGCCAGAAGCGGTCCGACTGAAAGCTGCTTAAAGCGTTCAATTTTCTTTTCTTCAGGAAGCTTAATGCTGTTTGTCACAACAAGCTCTTTAATTGTTGAATTATTAATCCGTTCTACCGCAGGGCCTGATAGTACAGGGTGTGTACAGCATGCATATACTTCTTTCGCTCCGTTTTCAACGAGCGCATTAGCAGCAAGTGTAATCGTACCTGCAGTATCAATAATGTCATCGATGAGGATAGCAGTCTTCCCTTCGATGTTACCTACAATATTCATGACTTCCGCCACGTTTGGACGCGGACGGCGTTTATCGATAATCGCAATTGGCGCTTTTAGTCGGTCAGCCAGTTTGCGGGCACGTGTCACACCGCCATGGTCTGGTGAAACAATGACGATATCTTCAAGATTTTTGCCTTCAAAATATTCTCCTAAAATCGGAACACCCATTAAGTGGTCAATCGGTATATCAAAGAATCCTTGAATTTGCGGCGCATGCAGGTCAAGTGCAATCACACGAGTCGCCCCGGCTGTTTCAAGCAGGTTAGCGAAAAGTTTAGCTGTGATTGGCTCACGGGATCTTGCTTTTCTGTCTTGACGCGCATAACCGTAATAAGGAATAACAATGTTAATCGTTTTTGCAGAAGCGCGTTTTAACGCATCTACCATAATCAGCAGTTCCATAATATGCTCGTTAACGGGGTCACTTGTAGACTGGATGATGTAACAATCACATCCGCGAATACTTTCTTCGATATTAATTTGGACTTCCCCGTCACTAAATCTTGTGACAGAACATTTCCCTAATTGAACTCCAACTATATCTGCGATTTCTTTTGCAAGCTCTGGATTCGAATTCAAAGAAAAAATCTTTAAATTCTTATCTCCGTATTGATTAGACATGGATAAACCTCCGAATTTAGGATTATTTTTTATGAATATTTTTCACATAATCGTCTTTATTTACTTGTCTCGCTCTGGCAATAGCAAGTGCTTTTCCAGGTACATCTTCCGTAACAGTTGAACCTGCCGCCACATAAGCGCCTTCTCCGACTGTGACAGGGGCAACCAAGTTGGAATTGCAGCCGATAAACGCGCCATCTTCAATTTTTGTCAAATACTTATTCTTTCCATCATAATTGACAGTAATTGAACCGCAGCCCAGGTTTACATCAGTGCCTACCTCAGCATCGCCGACATAGCTTAGATGAGATGCCTTGCTTCGGTCTCCGAATTGAGTCTTTTTAATTTCTACAAAATTCCCGATCTTCACTTCATTCCCGATGACAGAATCAGGTCTGATGTGAGCAAAAGGTCCTATGTTTACATCATTCCCCACTTTACTGTGATTGACTACCGATTGTTTAATAACCGTACGGCTGCCAATGGCACTATTCATAATCTCCGTATGAGGGCCAATAATCGTATCTTCTCCGATTTGCACCTCACCTTTAATCACAGTTCCAGGGTAAATCACAGTATCGCTTCCGATAACAGCGTCAGGAGAAATATACGTATTCATCGGGTCGATCAACGTCACGCCATTTTGCATATGCCGTTTATTAATGCGCTCTTTCATAAATTGTTCTGCCTGAGAAAGAGCAACTCTATCATTAACTCCGAGCGTTTCTTGGAAATTACCAGTCTGGTAAGCGGCAACAGTTTCGCCTTCATTTTTAAGAATCTCTATGACATCCGGCAAATAATACTCGCCTTGGGCATTATCATTAGACACCTGATCAATAGCCCGAAATAGCGCTTCATTGTCAAAACAATACGTACCGGTGTTGATCTCAGTTACAAGACGTTCTTCTTCAGAGGCGTCCTTATGCTCAACGATTTTTTGAACCGCTCCGTTTTCGCTGCGAATAATGCGGCCGTATCCAGTTGGATCTTCTGCAACCGCAGTTAAAATCGTAGCTTTCGCTTCTCTTTGTGTATGTTCTTTCAGCATCTGTTCCATCGTCTCTGCTGTCAAAAGCGGCGTATCTCCGCAAATGACAATTGTGACGCCTTTTTCGTCAGCAAGAAATGGCTGTGCCTGTTTTACAGCATGAGCAGTGCCAAGCTGTTCTGCTTGAAGCGCGTACTCGCTTTTATCACCAAGCTGCTTTTTCACTTCTTCCGCACCATGTCCGACAATCGTGACAAGCTTTGATAAAGATAATTTTAAGGCTTCGTCCACGACGTGCTCTACCATAGGCTTACCGCAAACTGGATGAAGGACTTTATAAAGCTTCGATTTCATTCTCGTTCCTTGTCCAGCCGCTAAAACAACTGCAAACCGCTTATCCATTTATTGGCCTCCAATATCCCTTTTATCCATAGAAAAATATATCCTAAATATCTTCTGATTTCAAGGAGACTTCATGAAGTGCAAGAATTTTCTATTGAGTGCAACTAAGTTTGAAAAATCAGAATTAAAAAAGGACCGCCGGCAAAAGGCTTATGTCAGCCCTTTCAGCAGTCCTTGCTTTTTGGTTATTTTTTAAGAAGCTCCAGCTTCTTCGAATTCTAATGCTTCAGTGTCACCCAGACGATGATACTCATTTAACACGGCATCTTGAATCTTTCCTCGCGTGCTTGAATTAATAGGATGAGCAATATCGCGGAACTCTCCATCAGGGGTGCGTTTACTCGGCATCGCAACGAAAAGACCATTGTTTCCATCAATCACACGAATATCATGTACAACAAATTCGTGATCCAGCGTGATGGATGCAATCGCTCTCATGCGACCATCGGTATTCACGCGGCGTAATCTTACGTCAGTAACTTCCACAGTAGTTCACCACCTTTTCCCTATATAAAAGCATTAGTGTATCAATTCCACGATTTTTTCTGAAATCCTGCTCGTTTTTAAAATATTTTTTGAAAAAATAGGATATAGTTACACAATTAGGTCATAAAGCTTTCATTTCGGGCATAAGGTAAATAAAAAAGTGATCCCGGGCTCTCCCAGAATCACTTTTCTTATTATTTCACCAGTGCAATAACTTCAATCTCGACTAACGCATCCTTCGGGAGTCTCGCGACTTCAACACAAGATCTCGCCGGTTTGTGAGTGTCAAAGTATTGTCCGTACACGTCGTTTACTTCCGCAAACTGTTCCATATCCGCGATAAATACAGTTGCTTTGACAACTGTTTCAAAAGAAGCACCCGCTTCTTCCAGAACCGCCTTTAAATTGCTGAATACTTGATGAGTCTGCTCCTTAATATCGCCGTTCACCATTTCGCCTGAAGGAGTCAAAGGGATTTGGCCTGAGCTGTAAAACATATTGTTGACGATAATCCCTTGTGAATAAGGCCCGATTGCCGCTGGGGCATGTTTTGTGTGGACTGCTTTTGTCATGATTCTGTCTCTCCATTCTTTAAAAGATTGTCTTTAAAAAAACGCAGAAAATTGCCATTCTGAATTTCAATGGACTTCTCTTTCATGTTGATGGTTGAAAGAGTAAGAAGTGACATATATTCGTCAACAAGACGTTCATCTACTCCTTCGGCTTCAACTAAGACGCCGATTCCCGCCACATTTGCGTTAAACTCATCCAACAGGTTAATCATACCATTAATTGTGCCGCCTGCTTTCATAAAGTCATCAATAATGAGTACGTTTGAACCCGTTTTCATGCTTCTTTTCGCAAGTGACATTGTTTGAATGCGGTTTGAGGAGCCTGAAACGTAATTAATGCTGACTGTGGAGCCCTCTGTTACCTTATTGTCTTTACGAACGATCACAACAGGCACATTCAAATAGCTTGCAGCTGCGTACGCAAGAGGGATGCCTTTCGTGGCAACGGTCATGACAACATCAATTTCGCGCTCTGCAAACACGGAAGCAAACAGCTTCCCTACCTTGGAGAGTACAGATGGCTTTCCTAAGATATCCGTTAAATATACATAACCGCCCGGAAGGATACGCTCAGGATTTGCCAGCGACTGTCCAAGTGTCTGCACAAACTCTTCAGCTTCAGCCTGCTTCATTTTCGGAATATATTTAACGCCTCCGGCAGCTCCGGGAACAGTAAGCAAAGTACCAATCCCCTGCTGTTCAAAGGTTTGTTTAATAATTGTTAAATCTTCACTGATCGATGATTTTGCAGATTCATACCGCTCAGAGAAAAAGGTTAGCGGTATTAACTCGTGCGGATGGGTTAACAAATAATTTGTTAAGTCCACCAATCTGCCGCTGCGACGAAACTTCATGAACTTACCCCCAAAATCCGAATATTTTAAGATCAATATAACTTAACATACGGATTTAATCAAGAGCGTTCTGTTCGCCGATCATTCTCACCGCATAAACTTGATCGCAGAAGCCTCTTAACCCGTTATAAATTCTCTGCACCTTCGACTCATACTGAACCAGTCCAAATACTGTCGGGCCGCTCCCGCTCATTAACACGGCATCTGCACCAAAGCGTTTCATCTGGTTTTTGATCATCGCAACTTCAGGATGCATATCGAGTGTAACAGATTCAAGCACATTGCCTAACCGGCTGCACATCTTCTGAAAACTCTTTTCTTCTATCGCCTCGATCATGCCTTGTACATCGGGATGCTCTATACCATCCAGTTTCAACGCTCTGTACACTTCAGCAGTTGAAACACCGATTGTCGGCTTCGCTAAAATGACCCAGCAGTGCGGAGGCGTGCTGATATGTTTAATTTTCTCGCCGCGCCCTGTTGCTAATGCAGTTCCGCCATAGACACAAAATGAAACGTCAGAGCCAATTTCCGCTCCAAGCTCAGCAAGCGTTTCCGCAGACAGATTTAAATTCCAAAGTCTGTTCAGCCCTCTGAGTGTCGCCGCCGCATCACTGCTTCCGCCGGCAAGACCGGCAGCCACCGGAATTACCTTCGTAATCATGATGGAAACTCCCTTTTTCACGTTGTATCTGTCCTTGATCAGCTTGGCAGCCTGATAAGCTAAGTTTCTTTGGTCATCAGGCACAAATCGGTTGTGGGAGGAAACCCTCACTTCATCCTCTGCAAGCTCCGTCAATTCAATTCGATCAGCTAAATCAATTGTCGTCATGATCATTTCGACTTCATGATAGCCATCCGGGCGTTTTCGGGTGACGTCAAGTGACAGATTGATCTTAGCTGGCGCTTTTTCTAAAATACGCATAGCTTTCACCTACTTCTCCATCTAAACATAAGTATGAACATTGTATCACATTTGAAGTACAGGATGAACATATCCATATTCAGCCCATTATGTATTTATATCCAAAATAAAAAAACCAGGGAACAGCACGTCCCCCGGGTCACATCCTTATCGGTTATTCTGATTCTGAGCCATTTGCTGTTCGGCGATTTCTATAGCGCGCTTTACCATGTTACCGGCATCGCGAGCCCGAATTTCGCCCCAGCCGCCATTTTTTACTGTGTCATAAAAACCAAGGTCTTTAGCAAGCTCATATTTAAACTCATCTGACATAACTCCACGACGTCTGCCCAAACGAAACAACCCCTTTTTTAGAAGTGATAGCCATTCGTGCACGTCACGATAATATGTGACTGTTTTATCTTTTGTTAAATCAGATGGAACTTTCGTTTAAATTACTGGAAACCAAAAAAGGGCAAAACAAAAAGCAGTAAACAAAAGGTTCACTGCCCGTTAAAATGCCACTGAGCTTGCGGCGTCATCATTAAATGTCAGCTCAACAGTCTCAGTCAAAATATCAGCATAACTGTATGAAACTCTTTCAAACGAGTTCTCGTCTTGATCTAGTTGTATCACAAAAACAGAAGGGTACGTCTCAGCTAAAATGCCCGAACGCTCAATCGTTTTTCGGCGGCCACCGTTTGCTTTTAACGTCAGCCTTTTACCTAAATTCCCATCAAGCGATCTTTTAATATCGGACAACGTCTTCGCCATTGCATCCACCTCACTACATTTATTGTACAACACGAGCCCATTTTTGTCAAATAAAATTTAAATTATATCAACGTTAATAAGACGTTGTCAATAAAATTATTTTGACAAAATTCTATGATTCCTCAATTATGTTCCGCAAGTTTCGGTAAATTATGTATCATTATGTAAAATAAAAAACCCGCATAGCTCTCCTATGCAGGTTTTCAACTGTTAATTGGACTTATAAGGCATACCAATTCTCAGAACTCCTCTTGTTTCAATACCTCCAAGCCCTTTCTCTCTTGTCAGCGTATTACGGAGCACTTCCCATACATTAATCCGTTCCATAAACGGCGTAAAGCTGATCTTCGCGACGATATATACCGGATCAAGCGCATGAATATTGACTCTTGACGGTGAACTTGCAAAATTCGCACCCGCTCTGATGAGTGATTCAAAATGGGATTGGCAGGCCCCCGCAAAAATAACAAGCTGATCTAAGTGAGGGATCTTTTTTCGGGCTGTTTGAACAGTTTCAACAAAGTGCTTAGAATGTCTGTACGCATTCAAATCATCAATGCCGCCCTTTTGCTTCGAATACGCATCATGCCCTGTGATCACCAGGATATCAGGTCGATATTTGTCGAGCAATTCTTCAATAGAAGCAGACATTTTCTTTTCATGGCAATGGATGCCATAGACCGGCACTCCAATTTTTTTATAGACATTCAGGCATTTTTTCAGATATGCTTCGTCACCATCCAGATGAAGCACTTTGCCCGGCATATGGAAATAATGCTCCTGATGCTGATATTGGCTTGTCGCATAGTACTCCTGCTTTTCTCTGAGCAGCTTATAATCTTGGCGGAGTAATTCGAGCGACTCATTCATTCTGCTCTCATCTTTCTTTTTCCGCATCATCTGCTCATCCTTTTTCACTGCCACCAGATCAGAAAAATCCGAATCAGCAATCAGCCTGACTTCATCTCCATGCAAAATGGCAATTGAATTTCCTTTGCTTGTTTGCTCTATTCCTATAATTCGAAACAAAACATCCATCTGATAGGATTTTCTGGCTACCATATCCCCTATTTGAAATTGCACGTTCCTCACTCCACACATAGACTAAGCCTCATCATGAAAGAAAGAGCCTTGAGAAAGCGCCTTTTTTCGCTGAGTCCAAGTTTTTTCTTATCATTGAATGAAAGGTCCTTCTCTAGCCTATGTAGCGGCAGTCCATGTGGTGCGCAAAACAAAAAGCCCTTTTAGAAAAGGGCTTTATACAATCCGTTAGACAGCGCTGCGAACTCCTCAATAGACAGGGATTCACCTCGGCGCTTACCGTCAATATTTGTTTCTTCAAGCACTTGCTCAATTGTTGATTTTTGCGCTTTTCCTTCAGGCAGATTGTTAACTAAGTTATTGAGCAGCGTTTTACGACGCTGTGCAAAGCTTGCCTTGATGAGCTGAAAGAAAAAGGATTCGTTTTCCACGTCCACTGCCGGGCCGTCTCGGAGAACCAGACGGATGACTGCGGAATCGACATTAGGCTGAGGAACAAATACGGTTTTCGGAACGCTCATCACCGTTTTGGCTTCTGTATAAAACTGCACCGCGATTGAAAGCGAGCCGTACTCCTTAGATGAAGGATCAGCCGCCATGCGCTCAGCCACTTCTTTTTGCAGCATGACCACAATTCCTTTCAGCGGAAGATGTTCTTCAAGCAGTTTCATGATAATCGGTGTTGTTACGTAATAAGGAAGGTTGGCAACTACCATGATCTCATCACAATCTTGAAATTGTTCTTCAATGACCGATTTGACATCAGCCTTTAACACGTCATGATGAATGACAGTAACATTGTCGTAAGGTGACAGCGTATCCTTCAGAATCGGCAATAATCGCTGATCAATCTCAAATGCCACGACCTTTTTCGCCCGCTTGGCAAGCTGTTCGGTTAAAGCCCCGATTCCCGGGCCGATTTCAATGACACCTGTTTTCTCAGTCACTTCCGCGTGATCAACAATTCTGTTTAAAATGTTCGTATCAATTAAGAAATTCTGTCCTAAGCTCTTTTTAAAAGAAAAACCGTATTTCTTCAGTATCTCTTTCGTTCTAATCGGTGTCGCAATATCTTTATTCATTCTGTTCCTCCCGCATAACGGTATCGAGCGCACTCATAAAATCACTTTTTTTAATTTGAAACATTTGCAGCCGTTTTTGAAGCTGTTTGCCATTTGTATAGCCGATTTTCAACAGATCACCCAGTCGTTCCCGGCGGCGTTTGGCCGCAGGTCCGCCTATTAGTCCGGCATGAATCAAATCCTCAGCTGAAATGTCACTCGGCTGCGCTTCCATCTCCTCATGCACATTTTCTAAACATGCCCTAATGCTTTCAACCGATGCATGCTCCACACCAATTCCCCGCTTGTTTTTAGGTTTGGCAAGATGCTTTGGCAAAAATGCATGCTTACAGCCGGGTACAGCCTCTGAGATGGTTTTGCGAATCTTCTCTCCCGGAAAGTCCGGATCCGTTAAAATAATGACGCCTCTGGTCTTCTGGGCCAAACGGATTTGGTCAATCACATGATCATCGATGGCTGAACCATTTGTTTCAATTGTGTCTGCATCAACAGCCAATTTGATGCGGGCCGTATCGTCACGCCCCTCGACCACAATGATCTCTTTAATTTTCATTATTTCCTCCAAGACAAAATAAAAACTTTTGTATATTCATGAAACTTTTTCTTATATCGAGCGTCTAATAAGCAGAAAATGCACTTTGTCTATTATAACGAAAAAAACAGAGGGCGCAAAACCCTCTGAATACATAAGTATATATTAATTTAAGATTTTAATTTTGACTGTTTTATTTCCCCATCGGTACGCCGATGATTTCTCTGGGAAAAAGACGTCTATTTTGTTCCCTTTAATCGCTGAACCGGTATCTGCAGCAATGGCATATCCATAGCCTTCCACGTGGACTTTGGAGCCTAGCGGAATGACATTTGGATCCACAGCGATGACTTTGGCATTCGGATTATTTTTTAAATTGACGCCTGTCGCTGTATGTCCTGAACAACCGCTGCAGCTTGCCGTATAAGCCGTAGATGATACAGTCATGACTTTGCCTGTTGATTCATTGCTGCGGGACACAACTGTTTTTGAATCACCTGAAGCACTGACCGTTTCAACTTTTGGACTGCTTTGCTTTGTGCCGACAGCAATCACTTTATCTTTGCTTTGTTCAGCTGTTTCTTCTTTTACAAGCTCTCTGGACACTTCTTTACCGTTTTCTTTAACGACTTCGAAATGTTTTTTTAGCTTGCCTTCTTTTCCTTTTTGGACGACCTTTTCTTTCCCTTTTTCAAGAGAAGCGTCTTCTTGCTTTTTCACATCGAACGCAATCTTCTCTTCAACTACATCGGTGACCTTTTCGATACGAGTAATTGTAATATCAGCCTTTCCTTTCGTCAGCTTTGCATCTAACGCAGGCTTGATTTTATCTTCGTCTTTTATGTTCATCTTTTGCTGTTTTAAAAAGTCAGCGACCGTAGTCGAAGTCGTCCAGATCTTCTTTTGTTTCCCTGCATCATTCACAGTAACCTGAAATGCGGGCTCTATGTTAATCTTCATGTCTTTCGAAATATCTGTATCTATTGCGGGATCAATTTGATCTTGGTCTTTCACATCAACATCTTGTTCGTCCAGTAATGCACCGACCGTTTTTGCTGTTGACCATAATGTCTTTTCTTCCCCGTTTATTGTAAGCTTCACAGGTTTTGCAGCCTCATACACAACGTCCATGTCTGCTGTTATCTTTGTCTGTTTAGCAGGTGTGATCTTGTCTTCGTCTCTTGTCTTTATATCAAGCGTCTCCAAAAGATCACCGACTGTATTTGCATGTGTGCGTATATGTTTCTTTTTGCCATTGATAGAAACTGAGACTGATTGTTTCGTCAGCTCATGAGCCGCGTACGCAGTCCCGCTTCCTGCCAAAAGCAAACAAGCAGCAACCAGAATGACTTTGCTTTTGCTAAGCTTTACGGAAAACAGCTTTTTCATTTTTTGTGTGATGAAAAACGCCTCCTTCTCCTCGGAGAGATTATATAGAGTATCTAAAAGGCTGTCAACCCTCCCTTCTCTTTCTCCCAAAAGCTCAGTGTCTTCTTCATTATCCTGAAATACACTGAGAAACGGAAGAAAGACTTGTCGACAAACCTATCCTATGAGGAGAAGAAAGCATGTAGAACTTTTATAGAAAAACGCTGTAAGGGACAAGCTCTTACAAAACCCGCTAGCGTTTTTTGTCAGTTTATACGGAAAAGTCTTTTCGCATTTTCAGTCGTGATGGAAGCAATCTCTTCAAAGTTCATTTCTTTTAATTCGGCGATTTGTTCTGCCACATATTTCACATAGCTTGGCTCATTTCTTTTCCCGCGGAAAGGGTGCGGTGTGAGAAACGGGCAGTCCGTTTCAATCAGCAGCCGGTCATTGGGAATTTCCTTCACTACTTCCTTCGGTTTCTTCGCATTTTTAAATGTCACCGGTCCCCCAAATGATAAATAAAAATTCATTTTCATGCATTCTCTTGCCACTTCCGCACTTCCTGTAAAGCAGTGCATGATTCCGCCCACAGCTTCTGCGCCTTCCTCTTTCAAAATGGTCACGACATCCTCCGTTGCATCACGGTTATGAATGATAATAGGCAAATTGACCTCTTTCGCTAAGGCGATTTGTTTTCTAAACACCTCTTTTTGAATATCTTTAGGTGATTTATCCCAATGATAATCCAGTCCCATTTCCCCTATTGCTACCACTTTCTCATGAGCAGAAAGCTCTTTAATCCACGCTAAGTCTTCCTCTGTCATGTCAATAGCGTCAACAGGGTGCCAGCCAATGGCTGCATAAATAAAATCATATTCCTCAATCATTTCCATCGCACGGGTAATCGTCGGACGGTCAAAACCAACTACGACAATTCGTTCAACTTTTTCAGCTTTTGCCCGTTCAATAACCTCTTCAAGATCAGTATCATATTGTTCTGCATTTAAATGCGCGTGAGTGTCAAACAACATAAGTGAAAAACTCCTTTCTTGTCGAAACACAAAAGGTGTTCGACGAATTGTTACACGTGAAACACCTTTTGTCTTATCATTATTTAATTCTTGTGCCTTTTGGTAACGACTGATCGATAGACACGACCTTTAAAACGCCGTCTGCTTCTCCTGCAAGGATCATACCTTGAGAAAGCTCTCCTCTGAGTTTAACCGGTTTTAGATTTGTTACACAAACGAGTTTTTTTCCAACAAGCTCTTCAGGCGTATAATGCTTCGCAATGCCGGATACCACTTGGCGCTTTTCAAAACCAAGATCAAGCTGCAGCTTCAATAAACGGTCTGCTTTTTTCACTGGCTCTGCCTCAATGACCTCAGCTACGCGAAGCTCTACATCCATAAATTGATCAATCGTAATTTCAGGTAAACGATCGACCTCTTGCGGCTCTTCTTCTTTTGTTTCTTCTTTCGCTGGTGCCGAACCTTGCATTTTCCCTTTGATGTAAGCAATTTCTTCTTCTGCCTCTAAACGAGGGAACAATGGCTCGCCTTTTTGTACTTTTGTATCTTTCAGCTGGCCGAAAGCTGTAATGCTGTCCCAAGCTTTTAGAGATTCATCGGTAATGCCCAGCTGCTCGAACATTTTTTCCGGTGTTTTTGTTAAGAATGGCTGAAGCAGTACCGCTGAAATACGCAATGATTCAGCGAGATGATACATAACGGATCGCAATTCTTCTTCTTTTGCCGGATCTTTCGCAAGCACCCATGGAGCTGTCTCATCAATGTATTTGTTTGTGCGGCTGATGAGCTGCCATAAAGTCGAAAGTGCTACCGAGAACTCCATATTTTCCATTGCTTTCTCATAAGCTTTCACTGTTTCTTCAGCAACCGAAGTGAGCGTTTGGTCAAATTCCGTAACAGCACCTTTGTAAGAACCAATTTGTCCGTCAAAATACTTATTGATCATCGCAACAGTACGATTCAATAGATTTCCTAAATCATTCGCTAAATCATAGTTGATTCGCTCAACAAATCCTTCCGGCGTGAAAACACCGTCAGATCCGAACGGCACTTCACGAAGCAGGTAATAGCGAAGCTCGTCTAAACCATAGCGTTCAATTAATGTAACCGGATCTACAACGTTTCCTTTTGATTTCGACATTTTTCCGTCTTTCATCAAAAGCCAGCCATGCGCGAATACCTGTTTCGGCAGCGGAAGATCCAGAGCCATCAGCATAATTGGCCAGTAAATGGTATGGAACCGTACAATCTCCTTACCGACTAAATGAACATCGGCAGGCCAATATTTTTGATAAAGCTCATCATTTTCTGTATCATAACCAAGTGCCGTTAAATAGTTAAATAGTGCGTCAATCCAAACATATACAACATGCTTTGGATTTTCCGGCACCTTCACGCCCCAATCAAAAGTGGTACGTGATACTGCCAAATCCTCAAGTCCAGGTTTGATAAAGTTATTAATCATTTCGTTTTTGCGTGATTCTGGCTGAATGAATGTCGGGTTTTCTTCATAGTATTTCAGAAGGCGATCCGCGTATTTCCCCATGCGGAAGAAATAAGATTCCTCTTTGATCAATTCAACTGGGTGACCGCTGTCAGGGCTTTTTCCGCCGATGACCTCTCCCTTTTCATTCCGCTCAATATCAACGAGCTGAGTTTCCGTGTAGAACGTTTCATCAGGGATGCTGTACCAGCCTTCATACTCATCAAGATAGATGTCCCCGTTATCAAGAAGCTTTTGAAACACTTTTTCAATGACAACTTTATGCCGTTTTTCTGTCGTGCGGATAAAGTCGTCGTTTGAGATTTCAAGCTGCTTCCACAGTTTTTGAATATCTGCCGCTGCGCGATCCACATACTCCTGAGGTGTAATGTTTTCCTGTTCAGCTTTTTGCTGGATCTTTTGTCCATGCTCGTCCGTTCCCGTTAAATAGCGAACATCGAACCCTTTTAATCTTTTGTAACGTGCCATTGCATCTCCCGCGACTGTCGTATATGCATGGCCGATATGTAATTTTCCGCTCGGATAATAAATCGGTGTTGTAATGTAAAATGTATTGTTTTCTTGCGGCATCTTGAAACCTCCTAATCAGAATGTCAAAAAGCTCCCGCCCAAAGGACGAGAGCGGCGATAAGTGCAAATCATATATGAATATTATTTATATTTATCCTTTATCTATGATACCATCTTAGCCTTTAAGATCAAGAATATATACATACGCCTGAAAAAGAATAATTAAAATTAAAAATCTTTAATGAAAATAAAAAAAGTCTGTTCGTGTCGAATTTTGTCGTATATAATCAAATGAAATAAAAAACTTTGGTTCGAAAGTCTTGATTTAAAAGGATTTTTAGTAGGATAATAGCTTTATTAAATATTTATAAAATGCTGTTATTTCGGTAGTTTCTAAGACATTACTGACTATAAGAACTAATTCTTACAATCAATAGTAAACAAAATGATTGACGATTATTGGAAACCTTGTTATGCTATGAAGGTAAGGATTTTGTCGAATAATGACGAAGAAAAATATAATTTAAACAAATAAGTATCTCTTGGGAGGAGAATGTTTATGAAATCTACTGGTATTGTACGTAAAGTTGATGAATTAGGACGTGTAGTTATTCCTATCGAACTGCGTCGTACTCTTGGAATCGCAGAAAAAGATGCTCTTGAAATCTATGTTGATGATGAAAAAATCATCCTTAAAAAATATAAACCAAACATGACTTGCCAAGTAACTGGTGAAGTTTCTGATGATAACCTTAAACTTGCAGGCGGTAAATTGGTTCTTAGTAAAGAAGGCGCTGAGCAAATCATCAGCGAAATCCAAAACCAGCTTCAAAACCTTAAATAATCATTTCTTGTACAAAAAACGTTCTTGTTATGACACAAGAACGTTTTTTTATTGCTTAATATGGTAAGCATCGTACACTTCACGCTTTGGTACATTGCGATCGACTGCTGCTTTTTTAATGGCTTCTTTAGACGTAGCGCCTTTCGAGATGTAATGCTCGACATGTTCTTTCGCAGTGAGGGTTTCCCACCATTGTTCTTCCTCATCTACCTCTTCATTATTACTTCCTTCTACGACAAGACAAAACTCGCCGCGTATCTGATCCTCGTTTGCCCATCCAATGACCTCAGATATGGTTCCTCGGATAAACTCTTCATATTTCTTAGTGAGTTCACGTGTTACAGCAATTTCCCGATCTCCTAATATCTCTGCCATCGCTGACAAGGTTTCCTTCAATCTGTGAGGCGCTTCATAAAAAATGATCGTTTCCCGCCGTTTTTTAAGGGCTTCAAGCTCCTTCTTCTTTTCTTTTTTCTGTCTGTTGAGAAAACCGTAAAAGAAAAAAGGCTGCGGTACAATACCTGAAGCAATAAGAGCTGTTAATGCAGCATTTGCTCCCGGCAACGGAACAACATAACCGCCTATATCCGTAAAATCCTTTACAATTTCCGCTCCGGGATCAGAAATCGTCGGCAGACCGGCATCACTGACAAGAGCAATGTTTTTTCCCGATTTTAGCCATTCAATAATTTTGTGCCCACTGCTTTCTTTATTGTGTTCGTGATAGCTGACGAGCGGTGTTTCAATTTCATATACATGACAAAGCTTTTTCGTTTGCCTCGTATCTTCCGCAGCAATCGCATCCACTGATTTCAGCGTGTCGATCGCCCGGAATGTCATATCCTCTAGATTTCCGATTGGGGTTGGGACCAAGTAAAGAATCCCCATGTCCGACTTTCCATTAAAGCTCATTTGGCGCCTTAACATATACAGCCTCCTTGGTGTTCCGCTTTTCTTCTATATAAAGCTCTTTTTTCTTCCGAGTTAGTTTTTTGAAATAATATTCCGCCTGCATAGCTTCCCGCTTTGTTGAAAAGCTCTCGGCAAAAATTAATTCAACCGGACGTCTTACTTTTGTGTACTTTGCGCCCTTTCCATCATTGTGTGTTTTCACTCGTTTATGAAGATCGTTGGTATACCCGGCATACCAGCTATTGTCCTTACATTTCACGACGTAGAAGAAATGGTTATTTGTCTCCATATAAAATGGTCCTGATTTCTTTTGTATATTCATTTTGATCATCATAAACGAATAAAGGAGGAAGAATTTTTAAATCCGGGCGCCCGCCTTTGATACCTTCAACCAAAATGGTATTGGCTTCTTTCCCTTGCTTCGGATAGACAAATTGTACACGTTTCGGCTCGATTTGATAAACCTTCATCAGTTCAAAAATCTCCAGAAGCCTTCCCGGCCGGTGAACAAGAGCTGCTTTTCCCCCTTGCTTGAGCAGCTTGCTGCTGACTGAAATGACATCCTCCAGCGTGCAGTGGATTTCATGTCTTGCGATTCGGAGATGCTCGTTCATGTTTTGTTCAGTTTGTTTCGGCGTTTTAAAATACGGCGGATTGCAGGTGACAACATCATATCGATTATGTCCAAGTTTCTCCGGCATGTTTTTCAGGTCATCATGTATGATCTGGATCTGATCGTCCAGCTTATTATACTCCACGCTGCGAACAGCCATATCATGCAGCCTTTCTTGTATTTCGACTCCCAGAATGTCTGCTTTTGATCTTGTACTGAGCAACAGCGGCACAATACCATTGCCGGTGCATAAATCAACAATTTTCCCTTTTTGAATCGGAACGTACGCAAATTTGGACAGAAGCACAGCGTCCAACGAAAAAGCAAACACTGTTGGGCTTTGTATGATTTTCATGTCCTCTGCCAGCAAATAATCTAATCTTTCATCATCATGTAATGAAACCATCTTCTTATCCTTTCAGTACCTTTGAAAAAGGCTCCCGTCTTATGCGGAAGCCTTTTCCCTATTTTTTATTTAAGAATGACAGACAGAAAAGACAATCCTCTTTTCGAACACTTCCATAGTGGACATTGCAGATATGAAATCCTTCTTGATACAGACGTGCCAGATTATCATATCCTTCCCCTATATCAGTTTGCTCTGTCTTCTGTGTTTTTGATTCTTTTTTATCAGCTTTGAACTTTTCAATCTGCTGCGTCGTATCGTCCAGCCGTTTGCGCAAATGCTTGTTTTCAAGCTGTAAATGATGATTTTCCTCAATCATCTCACCGATATGCTGCTTCAAATCCCCCAGCTGCCGGTACAGTGAGCCAATTTGTTCTTCTAAGTTAATGACTGTATCAAATAACTCTTTTTTATCCAAGGTTCCACACCTCGTTAATCTGTGGTTTGTGCGGATACGACGCCCTCTTCCAAGAGCTCTTCCCAAGTATATTCTATCACTTTTTCACGGTTTATCAGTTCCACCTGAAGCACCCGTTCCAGAATATTTAGTCCGACGACCTTCGCGGGACCGTTTGCTGTCGTAATCATTTCTCCTATATCCGGAAGCTGTTCTTTTGCCGTCTCATACTCATCGTTCTCATATTTTAGACAGCACATCAATCGTCCGCAAAGGCCCGAAATCTTCGTAGGATTTAAAGACAAGTTCTGATCCTTGGCCATTTTAATGGAAACGGGTTCAAAATCTCCAAGGAACGTTGAACAGCAAAGCATTCTTCCGCAAGGACCGATTCCTCCGAGCATTTTTGCCTCATCCCTTACTCCGATTTGGCGCAGCTCAATTCTTGTCTTAAAGATAGAAGCCAAATCCTTTACAAGCTCTCTAAAGTCGACTCGGCCGTCAGCAGTGAAGTAAAAAATGACTTTATTGCGATCAAACGTGAATTCAACATCGACCAGCTTCATATCCAAGCCATGCTCAATCACTTTCTTTTGGCAGATATCAAATGCTGATAGTGCTTCCTGTTTATTTTCTTCTACAATGAGAAGATCGCGTTCGTCAGCCACACGTATCACTTTTCGAAGGGGAAGCACCACATCATGCTCATCCACCTGTTTATTTGCAATTACGACCTGGCCGTACTCAACGCCTCTGACAGTTTCTACAATTACGCAGCTGTCATGTTCTATATGAAATCCATTCGGATCAAAATAATATATTTTACCCGCTTTCTTAAAGCGGACACCAATTACATTGTACAAGCTTATCCCTCCTGCAACATTAACACCAAGTGCTCCATTAATCCTTGTACATTCACATTGGAATGAAGCCGTTTCTTTGCTTCTAAAACAGCAAGTATCTGATTCGTAACGCTTTGTTGTGTTGATTGTAGCGCATGCTGTTTTATTGATTGGAATAAGTCTTGATAAATCAATTTATCTTCATTTCCTATTTGGATGGACAACACATCACGATATATCAATAAGAGCATATCAAGACCCATTTCTTGATGGGTTTTTTCTTTGAAAAAGGGCATCCATTGATCTTGAATAAAGAAAAAAGCATGTCCTTTCCGCTGGTGTAGGACTTCATACAATTTTATCACTTTCGCTCTAGACTCTGCAAACTCATCATTTCGACTTAATTCGACTGCTTCTGCTACATTATTGGTCATGTTGGCCAGAAGCCTTGCCATATGAGGCGAGACGTCCTGTTCGATCAGTCTATCTTCAATTGCTTTCGGTTGCAAAGGCTGAAAAGGAAGGGTTTGGCATCTTGAAATGATGGTATCCAATAACCTTTGGGGCTGCTCAGTGATGAGGACGGCCATTGTGTCTTTGTTCGGTTCTTCTAAAAATTTCAGCAGGCTGTTCGCCGCATTTGCTGTCATTTGATCTGCGTGCGAAATAATATACAGCTTTTTATGCGATTCAAGTCCTGTCTTAGAAAACTCTTCTTGGAGCGCTTGAATTTGCGCCTTTTTGATTGATAAGCCATCAGGCTGAACAAGATGGAGATCAGGATGGTTCCCTGACTCTATCCGTTTACAGTTTCGGCAGCTCTCACAAGGCTCCGCGCCATCCTCCAGACAAAAGAAGCTTTTTGCAAGAAGCAGCGCGGCATCAAGCTTGCCTGTTCCTTTTTTCCCCTCAAACAAATAAGCGTGTGATAGTCTGTCCTTCTCAATACTATTATATAAAAGCTTCATCACTCTGGGCTGAAGCTCGTTCATTTCCTTCCAGGATATTGCCATTGTATCACTCTCTATGTGTAAAGGTTAATTAATAAACCTTTTATTTCGCCAATACGCTCCAGCAAATCAATTGCCGGTTTTTCCTGATCCATCATCTCTTCCGTAAGCTGTATCAATTTGTCATCTATTTCTTTCACAAGTCCCAGCGTTCTGCTGTTCCCGTAAAGGTCAAAGCTTTTCGATGTTTCATGTGAAAGGCCGCTGTCCACAGCTTCCTTGACAAAACGTTTCACAAGTCCTTTAAATCTCGCTAAGTCTTTAAAATTCCGAGATTTCGTTAGCCTTTTTCCGAATGCTTCTATATCAGATAACAGCCTGGTAAGCTGATCAAGCTTCATTTTGCTGCTTTGGTTTTCCATTGATGTTTTAAACGATGCTGTGATCTCAGATGTTTTCACAGAGGGAATCTGCTTATTATCTATAAATGTACGTATATCTTTATTAATTTTCACAGTTTCAGATCCTTAAAATTGATGAAATTCATCGACTGGAAGGACAAATACTGTCGCTCCGCCAACTTCAACTTCGACTGGATAAGGGACATAGGAATCAGCATTTCCGCCCATTGGAGATACAGGGGCAATCATCTGATCACGTTTCTGCCCGTTTTCTTTAATGAGACTCAACGCTTTATTGACGCGTATATCCTCGACACCGATCATAAACGTTGTATTGCCTGATTTAAGAAATCCTCCTGTCGTCGCAAGCTTTGTGACTCTGAAGTTGTGATCCGTTAAGGTTTTCAAAAGTCTGTTGCTGTCCTGATCTTGTACAACTGCCACTATCAATTTCATCTGTGAAGGCCTCCTTTAGATTGGAAACAACGTGATCTCGTTTACATTATTATATCAACTATTGGGAAACAGGTCACAATTGAATTTTTTTCAACGCTTCATCGATCACCTTTAGAACATCCTGAACGACGAGGTCTTTGGATTGCCCGGCATCAACTGAATGAAATCTTTCCGGAAATCTCTTCATCAGCTCTTGATAACCCTCCTGTACCTTTGTATGAAAGTCCAGTTTCTCTAAATCGAGCCTGTTTTTCTCCCGTGAGCCGTTTGCGTAAATACGCTTCAGTCCTTCTTCCGGATCGATTGAAAAATAAACCGTTACATGGGGCATCATATCTCCAATGGCAAATTCATTAATGGACAGAACCTCATCAATTCCAAGTCCTCTTGCATATCCTTGATACGCAAGAGAACTGTCTATGAATCTGTCGCAAAGAACGATAAACCCCTGTTCTAAAGCAGGTTTTACTTTTTCAACTAAATGCTGGCGTCTTGCAGCCGCATATAAGAGAGCTTCTGTTTTTGGGTCCATTAATGTATTGTTCTCATTCAGAATAACCTCTCGAATTTGTTCTGCAATATCTATTCCGCCTGGCTCTCGAGTTGCCGTAACCTGAAGGCCTTCTGCTGTCAGTATGTTTTTGATTTCCTGCAGAACAGTCGTTTTTCCTGCACCTTCAGGACCTTCGAATGTAATAAATAAACCGCTCATGATTTCTCCTCTTCTATATAAACAAGTAGTTGTTTCTCTTTGATTTTCATATTCCCTTGAACATGCGTTTTCATGCTGATCAAGCGGCTGAGCTTTTGCACACTTTCTTTTGTTATTCTTTCTCCCGCCATAATCATCGGGATACCCGGAGGATAAGGGATGATATCTTCTGCATTCAGCCGGCCAGCTGCTTCCTCAAAGTCCACATATTCTTTCTTAAACGAATGTAAGACCTTTTTTGGATAAGGCAAGACAGTAACAGGCTGCACACCCCATTCTGCAGAAACAAACGTCTGATCCGGAGGCGTTTTCTCAATCTCTTCATCAATGCTTCTAATGGTTTCAGCGTTTATTCTCCGTTTTCCTCCCAATGGGAGAACGAGCAGAACTTGATTTTCATCAGCAAGCTCAGTGAATATGTTGGCACGCTCTAATATGCTTTGCAGCGTATAGCCAGAATGCCCGCGTTTTGAACGAATTGTGAGCTTTAGCGGATCCGTGATGATCAGTGGATTAGCAGGGTTAACAGCTTCTGCATTTGTAAGTGAATCAAACGTTTGTTTAAGTGTTTCTATCCGCTGCAGAATGTCAGAAAGCTTTTGTTCTTCTATAATATGCTGTACATAAGCGCGGGCAATATCTAACGAAGCCATAATCGGATAAGACGGGCTGCTGCTTTGTAATCGGTTTAAATACTCTGCCACCCGATCCCTGTTAATCCTGCAGCTGCTGTTGAGATGCAAATAAGAACCCATCGTCATGGCTGGCAACGTTTTGTGGGCCGACTGAACAACAATATCTGCCCCCATTTTTAAAGCTGTGACCGGAAAAGGCTCACCTAAAATAAAATGTGCGCCATGCGCTTCATCGACCAAAACAGGAATCCCGTAATGATGGGCTTCAGTAATGATCTCAGTCAAATCAGCACTATGTCCGTAATATGTCGGATTGGTCAGTACCAAGCCTTTTGCATCTGGATATGCTGCCAGGGCCTCTTTAATTGTTCCAAGCGGAACATGCGTAGGCACATGCATCGCTGAATCAACGTCAGGTGCAAGATAAACCGGCTCAGCACCGGCCAAATCAACAGCATGAAATACAGACTTATGACAGTTTCTTTGAACCAGAATTGTATCACCAGGTTCACAAACAGATAAAATCATCGCTAAGTTTCCGACAGTCGTACCATTTACCAGAAAAAAACTTTCCGCCGATCCATATAATTGACTGACAAGCTCTTGAGCTTCTTTAATCACCCCGGAAGGATGATGGAGATCATCCAGTCCTGCCAGTTCAGTTACATCAATGGTGAGAAGCGGATCGAATATTGACTTAGCGTCATCAAAAAAGACATCTCCATTGTGATGTCCCGGAACATGAAATGAATGAGAATTTCTTCTCGCATGTTGAATTAATGCTTTATATAAAGGTGTGTTCATGAAAACAATCCTTTGAATGTGTCTTCTTACACCTTATTATATCGTGCCTCTGACAGAACTTAAAGCCAGACTTACTGGTAACTATCTTTCCTTTATTGTAAGCAGCTTTTGCTTTAGGTCGCCTTCCATCATCATCAGCTCTTCTTCTGCCTGACGGCGTTTGATTCGTCCTTCTTCTTGTATAGTCAGTGTTTCTTCAAGCGTGCTTATTAAGCTTTCCTGCACCTTCTTCAAGGTATCTATATCAACAAGGCCTCTTTCATTTGCCCGTGCAGTTTCAATTGTATTGGTTTTTAAAAGCTCCGCATTTTTCAGCAAAAGCTCATTGGTTGTATCAGATACTTTCTGTTGTGCATCCACTGCATTGCGCTGCCTTAAAAGCGTCAGTGCAATGGCAACTTGATTTTTCCATAGCGGAATCGCTGTCACAATGGATGACTGAATCTTTTCAGCTAACGCTTGGTTTGTATTTTGAATCAGCCTGATTTGCGGTGCACTTTGGATTGTAATTTGCCTGCTCAGCAGCAAATCATGCACCCTTTTATCTAACCGGTCAGCAAATTGAATTAAATCATTCACCTCTTGAACGGCCATTTGGTTATGATCACTCGATTCAGCCTGTTGCTTCAGTTCAGGAATTGTTTTCGTTTTTAATTCCTCCAGCTTCAGTTCTCCTGCAGCAATATAAACATTCAGCGCGGCAAAATATTCTTTATTTTTTTCATATAACTGCTCTAACAGCTTGTTGTCACTGATTAAAGCATTTTTAGAGTGCTCCAGCTTCAAGCTGATTTTGTCTATCTGCACACTGGTCTTTTGGTATTTAGACAGCACCTCTTGAAGAGAACTTGATACTCTTCCAAACATGCGTGCCAAAAAACCCTTTTTCTTAGATTGGAGATCATCAGGATTTACTTGCTCCAGCTTTTTCATCAGCTCTCCAAGTATTTCGCCAATCTCCCCGACATCCTTCTTTTGAACATGATTAATCATATCATGAGAAAAGTTCAGCAGTTTAGATTGAGCTTGTGAACCGTATAAGACAATGCTTTGCATATTTTTATGATCAATCTGTCCAGCAAGCTGAATTGCTTTTTCCTTGTTTTCCTCAGAAAGAACATCAACAAGCCGTACTTGCTCTTTCTCTGCTTTTACAGCCTCCGAACCTGGTATCTCTATGTTACCACCAAAAGGATCTGCCAATAATTCATCTATATGAAGGTCGCTTTGGTCTCGGTTCATCGCTCTTACCCTCTTCCCTTATTTCTTTAATGAATGTTTTGCTGCATCTAATTCAAACTGCAATTCGTCAATTTCATCACCCATTGCTTGAGTTAAATCTTCCTCTAAACGCTTGGTCAATTCAGTAAGAGTGATGCGTGTCTCACTTAACGACATCGACAGTTCTTTGCTTTTTTTTGGGTGAGATGATAGAAAAGCATACTTCTCTGTCAATTCAACAACCGAATCGAGAGTTTGATAAAAAAATCGTTCTGCCTGATAAAACCGCTTTGGCTCTTTTTTGGTGAGGAGATAAATCCTTCTCACAATCCTTAGCATTTCTGCATTTTGCTTAAACATTTGAATGCTTTTAGCCTGAAACAAGGCTTTCCTAAGACGGATCATTTTCCGCCTTGCTTCCTCTAAGTTTTTCTTAATGTAAGCATACTCTCTTCCTGTCAATTCATGCTTTTTAAGAAATAACCGTCTTGCATTCCAGATGCCAGCTATATATACGGCTGCTCCAGAAGCAAGCCCATAAACAAAAGATAAAAAAAGCGACTGGTTTAAACCGAAAAAGCTCAATATTCCTATGAAAACAAAAGTCGCACTGCTAGTTAAACTCCACATCAAAAAGCGAAAAAATCTCTGCATGAGATAATCGACTCCTGTGTCTATACTCAGTTTTAATATTATTATCTACTACGTTCAATCCTTAAACAAGTTTCATCTTCTTTTTATTATTAAGAGTACAAAAAAAGACCTTTTCAGGTCTATGAATATAATGGCGGTGTATGAATGCTTTTTAATTTTTTTACGTAAAAGGCATAGTCAGGATCAGAAGTTGATGTAGAAATTACTTTTCTCTCACAATCTAAGCATATAAATTTCGTATAAAGATGAATGCCTCTATTCTTCTCTTGATCACAAATCACACATGTATGA
>NZ_CP150157.1:0-32500 GCF_037963535.1 Bacillus sp. PS217 | reverse complement strand
TTTTCAACGTGCGTGGGTTCGGGCCTCCATTCAGTGTTACCTGAACTTCACCCTGGACATGGGTAGATCACCTGGTTTCGGGTCTACGACCACGTACTCATGCGCCCTATTCAGACTCGCTTTCGCTGCGGCTCCGCATCTTCTGCTTAACCTTGCACGGGATCGTAACTCGCCGGTTCATTCTACAAAAGGCACGCCATCACCCGTTAACGGGCTCTGACTACTTGTAGGCACACGGTTTCAGGATCTCTTTCACTCCCCTTCCGGGGTGCTTTTCACCTTTCCCTCACGGTACTGGTTCACTATCGGTCACTAGGGAGTATTTAGCCTTGGGAGATGGTCCTCCCGGATTCCGACGGAATTTCACGTGTTCCGCCGTACTCAGGATCCACTCAGGAGAGAACGAAGTTTTGACTACAGGGCTGTTACCTCCTATGGCGGGCCTTTCCAGACCTCTTCATCTACCTCGTTCTTTTGTAACTCCGTATAGAGTGTCCTACAACCCCAAGAGGCAAGCCTCTTGGTTTGGGCTAATCCCGTTTCGCTCGCCGCTACTCAGGGAATCGCATTTGCTTTCTCTTCCTCCGGGTACTTAGATGTTTCAGTTCCCCGGGTCTGCCTTCTCATATCCTATGAATTCAGATATGGATACCACTCCATTACGAGTGGTGGGTTTCCCCATTCGGAAATCTCCGGATCAAAGCTTGCTTACAGCTCCCCGAAGCATATCGGTGTTCGTCCCGTCCTTCATCGGCTCCTAGTGCCAAGGCATCCACCGTGCGCCCTTTCTAACTTAACCGTTAAAAAGAATCACCATGTGATATCTTGTATTACTATTGAATGTGATGTCTACTGTTATCTAGTTTTCAAAGAACACGTTGGTGGAGCCTAGCGGGATCGAACCGCTGACCTCCTGCGTGCAAAGCAGGCGCTCTCCCAGCTGAGCTAAGGCCCCGTTATATAAGATGGTGGGCCTGAGTGGACTCGAACCACCGACCTCACGCTTATCAGGCGTGCGCTCTAACCAGCTGAGCTACAGGCCCATCTTAACTTATTCAAGGAACAAAGTTCCTTCAAAACTAAACAAGACAGGGAACGTTCTGTTTATAAGACCCAAGGTCTTATATTCCGTATAATATCCTTAGAAAGGAGGTGATCCAGCCGCACCTTCCGATACGGCTACCTTGTTACGACTTCACCCCAATCATCTGTCCCACCTTCGGCGGCTGGCTCCTAAAAGGTTACCTCACCGACTTCGGGTGTTACAAACTCTCGTGGTGTGACGGGCGGTGTGTACAAGGCCCGGGAACGTATTCACCGCGGCATGCTGATCCGCGATTACTAGCGATTCCAGCTTCACGCAGTCGAGTTGCAGACTGCGATCCGAACTGAGAACAGATTTGTGGGATTGGCTTAACCTCGCGGTTTCGCTGCCCTTTGTTCTGTCCATTGTAGCACGTGTGTAGCCCAGGTCATAAGGGGCATGATGATTTGACGTCATCCCCACCTTCCTCCGGTTTGTCACCGGCAGTCACCTTAGAGTGCCCAACTGAATGCTGGCAACTAAGATCAAGGGTTGCGCTCGTTGCGGGACTTAACCCAACATCTCACGACACGAGCTGACGACAACCATGCACCACCTGTCACTCTGCCCCCGAAGGGGACGTCCTATCTCTAGGATTGTCAGAGGATGTCAAGACCTGGTAAGGTTCTTCGCGTTGCTTCGAATTAAACCACATGCTCCACCGCTTGTGCGGGCCCCCGTCAATTCCTTTGAGTTTCAGTCTTGCGACCGTACTCCCCAGGCGGAGTGCTTAATGCGTTAGCTGCAGCACTAAGGGGCGGAAACCCCCTAACACTTAGCACTCATCGTTTACGGCGTGGACTACCAGGGTATCTAATCCTGTTCGCTCCCCACGCTTTCGCTCCTCAGCGTCAGTTACAGACCAGAGAGTCGCCTTCGCCACTGGTGTTCCTCCACATCTCTACGCATTTCACCGCTACACGTGGAATTCCACTCTCCTCTTCTGCACTCAAGTTCCCCAGTTTCCAATGACCCTCCCCGGTTGAGCCGGGGGCTTTCACATCAGACTTAAGAAACCGCCTGCGAGCCCTTTACGCCCAATAATTCCGGACAACGCTTGCCACCTACGTATTACCGCGGCTGCTGGCACGTAGTTAGCCGTGGCTTTCTGGTTAGGTACCGTCAAGGTACCGCCCTATTCGAACGGTACTTGTTCTTCCCTAACAACAGAGCTTTACGATCCGAAAACCTTCATCACTCACGCGGCGTTGCTCCGTCAGACTTTCGTCCATTGCGGAAGATTCCCTACTGCTGCCTCCCGTAGGAGTCTGGGCCGTGTCTCAGTCCCAGTGTGGCCGATCACCCTCTCAGGTCGGCTACGCATCGTTGCCTTGGTGAGCCGTTACCTCACCAACTAGCTAATGCGCCGCGGGTCCATCTGTAAGTGGTAGCCGAAGCCACCTTTTATGTTTGAACCATGCGGTTCAAACAACCATCCGGTATTAGCCCCGGTTTCCCGGAGTTATCCCAGTCTTACAGGCAGGTTACCCACGTGTTACTCACCCGTCCGCCGCTAACATCAGGGAGCAAGCTCCCATCTGTCCGCTCGACTTGCATGTATTAGGCACGCCGCCAGCGTTCGTCCTGAGCCAGGATCAAACTCTCCGATAAAGTAGTTTGACTGACTACGCACATCGCTGTGCGATTTTTAAAAACTGAATTAACAGGTACGTTTTGTCTTGTTTAGTTTTCAAAGAACTTTGTTTACCGCTCGTTTAAGCGACTTTATTATCATAACATTTACCGTCGTTACTGTCAACAACTTTTTAGCATTTTCTTTTCAAAAAAGCTGTTCGTCATCAGCGACGTATATTAGAATAACACCTTCAGTTGTCTAAGTCAATACATAATATCAATTAAATGATAAATTGCTTAATGACGACTAACGCAGCTATTCCGGGTATCCCTAAAATTCCGCTGATAGCTGTTGTAACCAGATTAATCGGCACATGAATGCCAAGACTGCCGCCAAACATATTTACACAAACCAGCAGCAAAGCACCTGCCACAAATTTAACAGCTGTGATGCCAATCCACTTTAAAGGCTTCGCAGCTGAACCTGATAAAAAAAGAAGAATAACCAGTCCTAAAATAATCCCAATAATAAAAATAGGCTCCATGAATCTTCTCATCTCCTTCGCTTGTTCTAGTACAAGCTTATGAGAAGATCCAGGAGTTTAGACCACTTACTTCCACCGGCTGATTTTTAAATTTCGCTGCTTCGCTTCCCTTAAGTAAAAAAAATACTTCGCTTCAGCTACTTTCAGTTCGTATAACACTTCAGCAGACGGTTCTAAGCTTTTTTCAACCAGCTTTTTTTGCCTGTTCCACTCTTCCTTTTGCTTAAAAAGCTGCTCGGTTAGTTTTTCATCAAACTCTCTTCTTAATGTTTTCTTGCGAAGAAAACCCATGGATCGCTTTTTCCTCCTTACAATTCACGTCTTCCTTCAAGTGCTTTAGAAAGAGTGACCTCGTCAGCATATTCCAAGTCACCGCCGACGGGCAGTCCGTGGGCAATACGGGAGAGCTTAATACCAGACGGCTTGAGGAGCCTTGATATATACATCGCCGTTGCTTCCCCTTCTATATTAGGGTTTGTCGCGAGGATCACTTCTGTCACTTGATCATCCTGTAATCGTTTTAACAATTCTGGTATTTTAATATCCTCCGGTCCGATGCCGTCCATTGGAGAAATAGCGCCGTGAAGAACGTGATACTGTCCGTTGTATTCCTTCATTTTCTCCATAGCGATAACATCCTTAGGGTCTTGCACAACACAGATAACAGACTTATCCCTGCGCGTATCTTCACATATATAGCAAGGGTCCTGATCTGTAATATGCCCGCAAACTGAACAATATGTCAGGTTGCGTTTCGCATTTACTAATGCTTTCGCAAAATCTAATACTACATCTTCTTTCATACCTAGAACAAAAAAAGCCAGACGAACCGCTGTTTTCGGTCCGATCCCTGGCAATTTCATAAAGCTGTCAATCAGCTTTGATATTGGTTCAGGATATTGCATGTTCTTTTATCCCCCTAGAATAAACCTGGCATGTTCATTCCCTTTGTAAATTGACCCATTGTTTCGTTTGTGATTTCGTCAACTTTTTTCAAAGCTTCATTCGTTGCAGCAAGCACTAAATCTTGAAGCATATCAATATCTTCAGGATCAACGACTTCTTCTTTGATGATAACATCCAGGATTTCTTTTTGGCCGTTTGCTTTTACTGTTACCATACCGCCGCCTGCAGTTCCTTCAACAACCTTTTCTGCAAGCTCTTCTTGAGCCTTCGCCATGTCCTTTTGCATTTTTTGCATTTGTTTCATCATTTTTTGCATATTACCCATTCCGCCACGCATAGCATTCACTCTCTTTCATTTTGTTAGTCTTTTATTTCAATTAAATCCGCTCCAACAAGCTTTTTCGCTTCGGCAATAAGCGGGTCTTCTTCAGCCGGTTCATTTGATCCTTCATTTTCCTGCTGATGATCTTCTAAAAATTCTTCTCTTATTTTACCCCATTGTGCTTCTGGAACGCCAATCAAATCCATTCTTTTTCCGAGCATCGATTCTAAAATCTGCTCAAGATTAGTCCGGACTCCGTTGTTATCCTCAGCGACCATTTTACAATGAATTTCATATTTGAATTTCAGAACAAATGCCGCCGATCCGGCAGCCACAGGTTCACTGTCATTCAGTAAAGCGGCATGTGATACTTTGTTTTGCTGTTTGAGATGAGCAAGAAGCTTGCCCCAACTGTTTCTGAGCAGATCAAGATCCGGTCTTGTGGCTTCCTTCAAAATCTCATGAATTCTGCCTACTGGCGCTTTGTAATTGGATTTCCCGCCCTTTGGCACACGCGGCGCTTCTTTTTTCGGGCTTTCCGCAGCTGCTTTTATGCCCGTTGTTTTGAGCCGCTCTACTTCCTGTTCGAGCTGCTGGATTTTTTTCATCAGCATATCCACTTCCGGGAGATCAGCAGCAGATTGATGTGAGGTTTGGCAAATCTTCACAACGGCCACTTCGAAAAAGATACGCGGATGATTTGTCCATTTCATTTCCTGATGGCTCTTGTTCAGAATATCAATCATTTCATATAGGGCCTGAGCCGGAATTTGTTCACTTAGTTCCCGGAACGTTTCATCGACTTTTACTTTCTCAAGCACTCCCTCTAAGCCAGGGGCTGTTTTGTACAGCAGCATGTCCCTGAAATAGAAAATCATATCTTCTATCAGCTTAGCTGGATCTTTTCCTTGCTGAAGCAATTCATTTAATGTTTCCAGTGCGTCAGAAACGTTTTTATCATGCAGGGATTTTGCAAGCTTCCCGATATATAATTGAGAAACAGCACCCGTAATTAAAAGCGCATCTTCGACTTTCAGGATATCGCCGCTGAATGATATGGCCTGATCAAGAAGGCTCAGGGCATCCCTCATCCCTCCGTCTGCAGCACTCGCGATGATTTCCAGCGATCCTTCCTCCACTTGCAGCTGTTCAGCATCAACAATTTTATTCATGCGGCCTACAATCGCTTGGGAGGTAATTCGTTTAAAGTCAAAACGCTGACATCTAGAGATAATGGTTAAAGGAATTTTGTGCGGTTCAGTTGTTGCTAATATGAAAATACAATGCTCAGGCGGCTCTTCTAATGTTTTTAGTAATGCATTAAAAGCGCCGATAGAAAGCATATGCACCTCATCTATGATATATACCTTATATGTTACGGCCGATGGGGCAAACTTCACTTTATCACGAATGTCACGAATCTCATCAACACCGTTATTAGAAGCGGCGTCAATTTCTATGACATCGGATATTGACCCGTTTGTTATCCCTTTACAGGCCGCACATTCGTTGCATGGCTCATCAACAGGAGCATGTTCACAGTTGACAGCCTTAGCAAATATTTTGGCTGCACTGGTTTTTCCGGTTCCTCTTGGCCCGGAAAACAGATAGGCGTGAGAAAACTTTTTTTGCAAAAGGGCATTTTGCAGCGTTTTTGTAATGTGTTCTTGTCCGACCACATCTTCAAAGCGCTGAGGCCTGAATACTCGATATAAAGCTTGGTAACTCACGGGTTTGCCCTCCTCCGTTATTCATCATTCCCATTATACATGAACCTTGTTTCGATTCCAAAAGCTCTTTTTACATAACAAAAAACTCACCTAATGTTAGGTGAGTCTGAAAATTTGATGATTGATTTACCGTGCACCTTCTGTCGATTCGCTACCCTAAGCGTTACTTAAGCAGTTAGCTCGGCCCAGGCAACCCTGCGGCACATGAGAGGTTTCACTTAATGCTGCTTCCTTCCGGACCTGACATGGTTCATGAATTCCCATTGCGCAGGACCCAAACGTCAACACCACTTACTTAAGGCAGGCCTTAAAGTAAACGAACCTCGAGAAGGGATTCGGCCCTGCTAGAGCGGATTGCAGGTACAGGGCACCGCTACCTCCCCGCTTAGCACGGCAAAATAAATATCAAATTTTATGTTGCATCTATTACGATGCACACTTAAGTATATCTGTTTCCCCTAAAAATTGCAACCGTACTATTCAGACAAGTTTTTCCTGGCGGCTTTCTTCTTTTTTCTTAGTTCTCTGAAAAACGCACTGAGCATTCCGCCGCATTCTTCCTCAAGTACACCGCTCACCACTTCAGCCTGATGATTAAAGCGTTCCTCCTGAAGAAGGTTCATTAGCGTGCCTGAACAGCCGCCTTTCGGATCAAATGCGCCAAAAACCACTTTTTCCACTCGAGAAAGTACGACTGCACCAGCACACATTGGACAAGGCTCAAGCGTCACATAAAGAGTCGCACCTTCCAGCCGCCATGTTCCCAGTGCCTTACACGCTTCATCAATCACAAGCATTTCTGCATGGGCAATAGATCGTTGCTCAGTCTCTCTTAAATTATGTGCACGCGCTATAATTTCATCATTAACGACAAGCACCGCACCTATTGGCACTTCACCTTTCTCTTCAGCCTTTTTCGCTTCTTTAATTGCTTCTTTCATATAAAGTTCATCTTGTGTCATAAGGATAAGCTCTCTTTTCAAAGTTTTTTCATTGCCTAAAAAGGCTACATATTAACTATAACTGAAACGGAAAGGAGACTGTCGATTGTCCAAAGCAGATACAGCCCTTCTCATTGTAGACATGATCAATAATTTTGAATTCGATATGGGAGAAACCCTCGCTAAAAAAACAGAGAAAATCGTTCCTCATATTTTATCATTAAAGGAGCACGCGAGACAAAATGAATGGCCGATTATTTACATCAATGATCATTATGGACTTTGGCAAGCTGACATTAAAAACATTCAGCAAGAATGCACAAATGAAAGAAGCAAGGATATCATCACAAAGATAGCCCCGGAAGATGCTGATTATTTTTTAATCAAACCAAAACATTCCGCTTTCTACGAAACTGCACTTCACACCCTTCTTACTGAGTTGCAGGTGAGACATATTATCTTAACAGGTATAGCCGGCAATATATGTGTGCTGTTTACCGCTAATGACGCTTATATGAGGGAATACAGCATCACGATTCCTAAGGACTGTATCGCGTCAAACAGTGACGAAGATAACAAATTCGCCTTAACTATGATGGAGAATGTTCTTTTCGCAGAAATTACGACGGAAGAACAAATTACAGAAAAATAAACATGATCAGCGCTTTTCTTTCATACATTGATAGCGATATGAAAGGAGGCGTTTTTCATTCAAATTTATGTGGTAAAACAAGGCGACACTCTTTCTGCTATCGCTTCACAATATAGAACAACCGCAAATGACATCACTGAAACGAATGAAATACCGAATCCCGACAGCCTTGTTGTCGGACAAACCATTGTCATTCCAATAGCTGGCCAGTTCTATGATGTGAAGCGAGGTGATACCCTGACATCTATCGCCCGGCAGTTCAATACAACGGCAGCCGAGCTCGCAAGGGTTAACCGCATCCAGTTAAATACCGTGCTTCAGATTGGTTTCCGTATATACATCCCACCAGCTCCTAAACGAGACATCGAATCAAATGCTTATTTGGAGCCCCGAGGAAATCAAGTCAGCGAAAATCTCCAGCAGGCGGCCAGAGAAGCGTCGCCCTACTTAACGTACCTTGGCGCATTCAGCTTCCAGGCACAGCGGAACGGAACCTTAGTCGCACCGCCTTTAACAAATTTAAGGAGCATTACAGAAAGTCAAAATACAACATTGATGATGATTATAACGAACCTAGAAAACCAGGCATTTAGTGATGAACTTGGCCGGATCCTTTTGAACGACGAAACTGTAAAAAGAAGGCTTCTAAATGAAATAGTGGAGAATGCCAAGAGATATGGCTTCCGTGACATTCATTTCGACTTTGAATATTTGCGGCCCCAGGATAGAGAGGCCTATAATCAATTTCTCCGCGAAGCAAGGGATCTTTTTCATCGAGAGGGCTTAGAAATTTCTACGGCTCTTGCTCCTAAAACAAGTGCAACACAGCAGGGCAGATGGTATGAAGCTCATGATTACAGGGCGCATGGCCAAATTGTCGACTTTGTTGTTCTCATGACATATGAATGGGGCTATAGCGGCGGGCCGCCTCAAGCGGTTTCTCCAATTGGACCTGTCCGTGATGTCATAGAATATGCTTTGACTGAAATGCCTGCGAACAAAATTGTCATGGGCCAGAATTTATATGGATATGACTGGACGCTGCCATATACAGCAGGGGGAACTCCAGCAAGAGCAGTAAGCCCTCAGCAAGCCATTGTCATAGCTGATCAGAACAATGCTTCCATTCAGTATGACCAAACCGCTCAAGCTCCTTTCTTCCGCTATACTGATGCAGAAAACAGAAGGCACGAGGTATGGTTCGAGGATGCCCGCTCGATCCAAGCAAAATTCAATCTGATTAAAGAGCTGAATTTAAGAGGCATTAGCTATTGGAAGCTGGGTCTTTCCTTTCCACAAAACTGGCTGCTGCTGTCTGATCAATTTAATGTTGTCAAAAAGACGTTTCGATAATTTGGAAACGTCTTTTTTTCATGGGGGCACCCAAGGGTTGTGATACAATATGAAGGTCGGTAACTGACGCACGTTTTTCAGATATAAGGAGGATTCCGATGAATACAGCCCCTTTTATTGCAATAGAAGGTCCTATCGGGGCAGGAAAAACAACTCTCGCAACGATGCTCTCACAAGAGTTCGGATTCCCTATGATCAATGAGATTGTAGAGGATAACCCGTACCTTGATAAGTTTTATGACAATATAGAGGAATGGAGCTTCCAGCTCGAGATGTTTTTTCTTTGTCACAGATACAAACAGCTTGAAGACACCAGTGATCACTTTTTAAAAAAGGGACAGCCTGTAATAGCTGATTATCATATTTATAAAAATGTGATTTTTGCGGAACGCACCTTGTCTCCACATCAGCTGGAAAAATACAAAAAGATATATCACCTGCTAACGGATGATCTGCCAAAGCCGAATTTCATCATTTACATAAAGGCCAGTCTGCCTACATTGCTACACCGCATTGAAAAACGCGGGCGCCCCTTTGAGAAAAAAATTGAAACTAGCTATTTGGAGCAGCTGATTTCAGATTATGAAGTCGCCATCAAGCAGCTGCAGGAAGCAGACCCTGAACTTACAGTGTTAACCGTAGATGGTGATTCAAAGGATTTCGTTTTGAATAAGAGCGACTTTGAACGCATTGCCGCCCATGTAAAGGAGCTTATCGTATGAAGGAACATCATATCCCTAAGAATTCAATTATTACAGTAGCAGGAACAGTAGGTGTCGGAAAATCGACTTTAACAAAAACTTTAGCTAAACGGCTTGGATTTAAAACATCTTTGGAGGAAGTCGATCATAATCCATATTTGGAAAAGTTCTATCATGATTTTGAACGTTGGAGCTTTCACCTTCAAATTTACTTCTTAGCTGAACGCTTCAAAGAACAGAAAACAATTTTTGAAGCCGGCGGAGGTTTTGTACAGGATCGTTCGATTTATGAAGATACAGGAATTTTCGCAAAAATGCATGCTGATAAAGGGACAATGTCAAAGGTTGATTATAAGACTTACACAAGCCTTTTCGAAGCAATGGTAATGACACCGTATTTCCCACACCCAGATGTGCTGATCTATTTAGAAGGAGATCTGGAGAACATTTTAAACCGGATTGAACAACGCGGCCGTGAGATGGAGCTTCAGACAAGCAGGTCTTATTGGGAAGAAATGCATACACGCTACGAGAACTGGATAAGCGGTTTTAATGCCTGCCCTGTTTTAAAACTTCGCATTGAAGATTATGATCTTCTTAACGACGAAAACTCGATTGAAAATATTGTAGATCAAATTGCTTCAGTTATTCATGATAATCAAAAAAAGTGAATCTCAGTCGAGATTCACTTTTTCTTTAAAATAAAAAATCCGCCGCACCGAATGCAACGGACAAAACAATCTCCAATATATGCTTGTGTTTCATTAGAATTAAAATCAATATGGCGGAGGAAGAGGGATTCGAACCCCCGCGGGCTTTGACACCCCTGTCGGTTTTCAAGACCGATCCCTTCAGCCGGACTTGGGTATTCCTCCGTATCGACAAGACTTACTATATCACGTATGTTCTCGTGTGGTCAAGCATTTTTAAAAACTTTTTTTGTTTTTATGAAAATGCCGTGTTTACATAAGCAAAAAGGCGCACCTTGTCAGGCACGCCTTTCCATAATTTACGGTTTCATTACTTCTCTATTCCCCATATAAGGACGAAGCACTTTCGGAATCACAACGCTTCCGTCTTCCTGCTGATAATTTTCTAAGATAGCAGCAACTGTTCTTCCAACCGCCAGTCCTGAACCGTTCAGTGTGTGTACATGCTCAGGCTTGCCTTTCGCTTCACGTCTGAAACGAATATTCGCACGTCTCGCCTGGAACGCTTCGAAGTTGCTGCAAGAAGAGATTTCTCGATATGTGTCTTGGCTTGGAATCCAAACTTCGATATCGTATTTTTTCGCAGCCGTAAAGCCTAAGTCACCCGTACACATGCTCATGACACGGTATGGAAGCTCAAGCAGCTGAAGAACCCGTTCTGCTTGGTTTGTTAGCTTCTCTAATTCTTCATAAGAATCTTCAGGCTTCACAAACTTTACAAGCTCAACTTTATTAAATTGGTGCTGACGAATTAATCCGCGTGTGTCACGTCCTGCTGAACCAGCTTCAGAACGGAAGCAAGCACTGAATGCCGCATAGTTGATCGGCAGGCTGTCACCTGAAAGGATTTCATCACGATGCATGTTTGTAATCGGCACTTCCGCCGTTGGAATTAAGAAATAATCTTCTTCTCTGATTTTAAATGCATCCTCTTCAAATTTAGGAAGCTGCCCCGTTCCCGTCATGCTTGCGCGGTTTACCATATATGGCGGGATCACTTCAGTGTAGTTATACTCATCCACATGCAGATCAAGCATAAAGTTATAAAGCGCACGCTCCAGACGAGCACCTAAGCCTTTATAGAACACGAAACGGCTTCCTGTTACTTTGGCAGCACGTTCAAAATCCAGAATACCCAGCTCATCCGCAATATCCCAGTGCGGCTTCGGCTCATAAGCAAATGAAGGCTTTTCACCCCATTTACGCACTTCTACGTTGTCGTCTTCTGTTTCACCGACAGGTACAGACTCATGCGGAATATTTGGGATTGAGAGCAGGATTGTATCAAGCTCAGCTTCCACTGTCCGTAATTCTTCATCGAGCTTTTTAATTTCCTCGCCGACTTCACGCATTTCTTTAATAATGTGATCCGCGTCTTTTTTCTCACGCTTCAGCACAGCAACCTGCTGAGAAACTTCATTTCGTTTTCCTTTTAACTCTTCAACCTTGCCGATAAGCTCTCTTCGTCTATCATCCAGCGCCTCAAACTTATCAAAATCAGTTAAGTCTTCGCCTTTGTGTACAAGCTTTGCTTTAATTTCTTGAAAATTTGCTCTCAGCATTTTCGTATCAAGCATGCGAAACACTCCTTTTTTTATTGATTTATCGAAAATAAAAAGAGCCCTCATCCCCATAAAGGGACGAGAGCTCTCGCGTTGCCACCCTGATTGAAAACAAATCAAAGACTCGTTTTCCACTTTCAAACATAACGGTTATCCCGTAAATGCCTACTTGCTTCAGCATTTCGCTCAAGGATGGATTCAGACAGCATCTTTCACCGATTCGCACCAACCATCGGCTCTCTTAGAAAGAGAGGCTCCCTACTAGTTCCTATCAACGCTTTTCGATCTTTATTTGTGCTTATAATGTACTATAAGTTTCCACAGCTTTCAACTGTTTTATACAAGTGCCTTTTGCTTGTATTCCTCAACCATTTCAACAAACAGCTTTGTCACTCGGTGATCTTCTGTCAGCTCCGGATGGAATGAGCAGCCAAGGAATTGCCCCTGTTTCGCGGCTACAATACGACCATTATGCTCCGATAAAACTTCAACATTTTCACCAGCTTCTAAAATATGCGGAGCACGGATGAATACCCCTGTAAAAGGCTCGTCCAATCCTTTAATTGTTAAATCAGCTTCAAAGCTGTCAACCTGCCGGCCAAATGAATTACGTTCTACAACCACATTCAGAAGACCTAAATGAGGATTATCTGAACCGGCAATTTCTTTTGCTAATATAATTAATCCGGCACATGTTCCAAACATCGGTTTGCCCTGAGCAGCGAATTCACGAAGCGGCTCCATGAATTGATACGTATCGATCAAACGGCGCATCGTCGTGCTCTCACCGCCCGGCAAAATCAACCCGTCAACTTCGTTCAGCTGCTCCGGACGTTTTACGACAAGACCAGCCGCGCCGCATGCTTCAATCGCATGGATGTGCTCTCTAACTGCTCCTTGAAGTCCTAGTACACCTATTGTTAACATGTCAGCAGCGCTCCTATGTTCTTACCAGCCGCGTTCTTGCATACGCTGTTCTGGAAGTAAGTTTGAGATTTCAATCCCTTTCATTGCAGTACCAAGCTCTTTTGACAACTCAGCGATCAATTTGTAATCAGTAAAGTGAGTTGTTGCTTCCACAATTGCTTTCGCAAATTTAGCAGGGTTGTCTGATTTGAAAATACCAGAACCAACAAATACTCCGTCAGCACCGAGCTGCATCATGAGAGCAGCATCAGCTGGAGTTGCTACGCCGCCAGCGGCAAAGTTAACGACAGGAAGCTTGCCGTCTTTTTTAATTTGAAGAAGAAGCTCGTAAGGAGCACCTAGGTTTTTCGCTTCTGTCATTAGTTCATCCTCACTCATCGCAACTACTTTGCGCACTTGAGCGTTAACTTTGCGCATATGGCGAACAGCCTCAACAATATTACCTGTTCCAGGCTCACCTTTTGTGCGAAGCATAGAAGCACCTTCCGCAATACGGCGTGTTGCTTCACCAAGATCACGGCAGCCACAGACAAAAGGAACTGTGTATTCATTTTTATATAAATGAAATTCTTCGTCAGCCGGCGTCAGAACTTCACTTTCATCAATATAGTCAACACCCATAGCTTCAAGCACACGCGCTTCAACAATATGTCCGATACGCGCTTTTGCCATTACCGGGATAGATACTGCATTCATTACTTCTTCCACGATTGTAGGGTCAGCCATACGGGCAACTCCTCCAGCCGCGCGAATATCTGCTGGCACACGTTCTAGCGCCATTACAGCGACAGCTCCAGCTTCTTCAGCGATTTTCGCTTGTTCCGCATTGATGACGTCCATGATGACGCCGCCTTTTTGCATTTCTGCCATTCCGCGTTTTACACGTTCAGTACCTGTTTGAGCCATTTCTTGGTCCCCCTAATCAAGGTATAGTTATATGATTTCTAATTCTTATTGTATCCTAGAAATCCAATAATTCATATGGATATATACTATTTTATTCGGTTTTTAGCGCTTTGAAAATCATTTTTTATTAAAAATTGGTTTTTTTCAGTATATTACGCGAAAGAGCCCTAACATCCATCAGAGCTCTTTCAATTGATTAAAACCAGCCGGTTACCGTATCAACAATGCTTCCCCAAATTCCGGCAAAAAATCCGCCGATACTGCGCATTGTCAAAACAAACCAGTTTGCTTTTTCTACATTTTCTTTTGTAACAAGGTCTACGCCAGCCAGATCGCTGTTAAGGAATCCGTAATCCTTTTCATCACCTGTGTATTCCGCAGTCAGCTTCCCAACCTTGGTTCCTTTTTTCACAGGAGCAGTTAAGTTGTCTTTATTCAGTGTGACCTTCGCTTTGTAATTCTTTTCTTCACCATTTTTGACAGGAAGAGAGAACGCCTTGTTTGTCACAATGCCTACTTCTTTCTCTTTACCCTTATCAACTGAAGTTGTTTTATGGCCTTTTACTTGATCGCCTTCAGCATAAATTTCTTTCATGGAGAAATTGTCGAAAGCATAATCAAACATTTTTTTCGTTTCATCGAAACGGCCTGTATGAAGGTTGCCCTTTGCGTTTAAAACAACAGTGATGACACGCATACCGTTGCGTTCAGCTGTTCCTGTAAAGCATGAACCCGCAGAGTCAGTAGAACCTGTTTTCAGTCCGTCTACAGTCGCTTTTTTATACTCGCTGACAAGCCCCTTCAGCATAAAATTCCAGTTCGGCATGTCCATTTCATCATCGGTGCCTTCTCTGAATTTCGTTTTGGCGATACTGGAAGTCTCCAGTACCTCAGGGTAGTCAGTAATCAAGTGATCCGCAAGAATTGCCATATCCTTTGCAGAAACTTCACTTTCTTCATTTACGCTTGTCCCCTCAGGCTGATGCCCGTGAAGATCTTTGTTTTCAAGACCTGTTGCGTTAACAAATTTATAATCTGTTAAGCCTAGTTCTTTTGCTTTTGCATTCATTTTTTCAACAAACTTAGTTTCAGAACCGGCAACGATTTCTGCAATCGCAATAGCAGCAGCATTTGCAGAATAAATTGCTGTAGCTTGATATAATTCTTTTACTGTGTATTTCCCGTCTTTCCGAAGAGGAACGTTTGATAAGCTGTTATCTTGGGAAATTTCATACACATAGTCATCAGGCGTATAGGTTTGGTCCCATTTCACTTTACCTTGATCAATTGCTTCCAATAACAGATACTCTGTCATCATTTTTGTCATACTCGCAATTGGCAGTCTCTTATCTGCATTTTTACTGTAAAGAATTTTACCTGAAGAAGCTTCGATCATAATAGCAGCAGATGCATTGATATCAATTGGATCGCTGGCTGCTTTTGCTTTTGACATTGGAGCCAGACACGTGACAGCTAGAGTTAACACAACCAATGACATCAGTAGCTGTTTACATTTCTTGATGTTCAATCGTACGACCTCCGTATTTCATTTTCTTCATCTATAATTAAGCCGTTAAGGACATTTTCAATGCACAACAGTATAAATTTTATCATAATCAGTATAAAAAAAATAGACAGAGTCAGAGACCCTGTCAAATGTTTTTAATTTGTAACAATTTATTATGAAATTGTATAGTTAGGTGATTCTTTTGTAATCTGTACGTCATGCGGATGGCTTTCGCGAAGTCCTGCGCCAGTCATGCGAATGAACTGAGCTTCTTCTCTTAGCGCACGCAGATCTTTGGACCCGCAATACCCCATACCAGAACGAAGGCCTCCGACTAGCTGATAAACGGTTTCTTCAACTGGCCCTTTGTAAGGTGTGCGTCCTTCAATTCCTTCAGGAACAAATTTTTTGTTTTCTTCTTGGAAGTAACGGTCTTTACTTCCTTTTTCCATTGCAGCAACTGATCCCATGCCGCGGTATACCTTAAATCTTCTGCCTTGGTAGATTTCAGTTTCACCAGGGCTTTCTGATGTGCCTGCAAGCAAGCTTCCGAGCATAACAGCATGTCCGCCGGCTGCCAATGCTTTAGTGATATCGCCAGAGAATTTAATCCCACCGTCGGCGATGATTGTTTTGCCGTGTTTTCTTGCTTCAGTCGCACAATCATAAATTGCTGTAATTTGCGGAACACCCACGCCGGCTACAACACGTGTAGTACAAATTGAACCAGGCCCTATTCCAACTTTGACAACGTCTGCTCCAGCTTCGATAAGCGCTCTTGTCGCTTCAGCTGTTGCCACGTTTCCAGCAATAATGTTTAATTCGGGATACGTTTCACGGATTTTTGTGACTGTGTTTAAAACGCCTTGAGAGTGTCCGTGAGCTGTATCGATAACAATCACATCAACATTGGCTTCAACAAGCTTTTTGACGCGAGTCATTGTATCGCCAGTTACACCAACTGCCGCGCCAACGATCAGGCGGCCGTGAATGTCTTTAGATGAGTTCGGGAACTCAATGACTTTTTCAATGTCTTTAATTGTGATAAGACCTTTTAATTTATTCTGGTCATCTACGAGAGGAAGCTTTTCAATTTTATGTTTCTGCAAAATCTTTTCAGCTTCATCCAGAGTAGTTCCTACAGATGCAGTAACTAGCTCTTCTTTCGTCATGACGTCGCTAATTTTCATTGAGTAGTCAGAAATAAAACGAAGGTCACGGTTTGTAATAATTCCAACAAGCTTCTGGTCTTCTTCGTTATTTACAATCGGAACACCGGAAATTCTGTATTTCCCCATCAAATGCTCCGCATCAAATACTTGGTGATCAGGAGTTAAAAAGAAGGGATTTGTGATAACGCCGCGCTCAGAACGCTTTACTTTATCAACTTGTTCAGCCTGCTGTTCAATGGACATATTTTTGTGAATGATGCCCAAGCCGCCCTGTCTTGCCATTGCAATTGCCATTGCTGATTCTGTTACAGTGTCCATACCTGCGCTGATGACAGGAATATTTAGCTTTAACGTTTTTGTAAGTTCTACAGATAAATCCACATCACGCGGAAGTACCTCAGACTTTGCTGGTACAAGCAGCACATCGTCGAACGTTAAGCCTTCTTTTGAAAATTTACTTTCCCACATTAGTAAATCCCCCTCTTTTCGGCAAAATATTATATGTAGATTATCAACTAGCCAAGAGCATGTCAAGGAAGCGGGAAAGAGTTGAAATATTTAGATAACGGAAAGGATTAAGAAATATACATGACATATCATGAGTGGAAAGACTTAGCGCTATTTTACTCCGTTGAATCAACCCAGAAATTTCTAGAAAAGGTTTATATCTTAAACGGTATTGACGATGCGAAAAAAAACTCTTTTAAAAACAGTGAACGGTTTATTTATTTCTTAAAGCATGCCGAATCGTTTTATAAACAAGCCGCATATTCTCCCTTAGAAATCAAACCGATTCTTTTATTTTATGGAATGGCACAGCTTATCAAAGCATGCTTAATTACACGTGATCCTCATTATCCAAGCCATACATCAGTACTGGCACATGGCGTAACAACAAGAAAACGAAAGAAACAAAATTATTGTTTTAGCGATGATGAAGTGAAAATACAACGAAATGGCCTATGCGTGCATTTTATGAAACATTTATTCGGACAATCGGATATAGTAGATGAACGGTATACCATGAAAAAATTATTAATGGCCATTCCAGAACTTAGCGATATTTTCTACTTTCAGCAGAAAGAACGATTTATGACAAAAGTTGAGAAGGATAAGAACGAAATTTTTGTACCGGAGGAAGTAGTAATCAATTACAAAATGTCTGATTCAAGGTTTGCTGAATACATGTCCCATCATTATCAATGGTCTTTTACAAAAAAAAATGAACACGGGCTGCTGTTCGAAATTTCACCACAAGACAAGGAGCCATGGACATCGACCAGCTTATTGTTTGACATGGAAAAGAACCAATATTATATCCCTTCTCAAAGGGAGCAATTTCTGAGGCTTCCCGAAATGACAATTCATTATTTGATTTTGTACAACGTTGGGATGATTGCAAGGTATGAAACAGAATGGTGGTATGAGTTATTAACACAGCATATAAGTGATGACTACGTGTTAATTCAGCAGTTTTTATTAGTATCAGAAAAGAAATTCCCTAAATACGCTTCACAGTTTCTTCTTCATTTTTAACAAACAAAAAACCCAGCTCAATGAGCTGGGTTTAAGCTTGCTTGGCGGCGTCCTACTCTCACAGGGGGAAACCCCCGACTACCATCGGCGCTGAAGAGCTTAACTTCCGTGTTCGGTATGGGAACGGGTGTGACCTCTTCGCTATCGCCACCAAACAAATTGAGAGTGTTCTCTCAAAACTAGATAACAGGTGTGACATCATTCAAAATGTGGTTAAGTCCTCGATCGATTAGTATCTGTCAGCTCCATGTGTCGCCACACTTCCACCTCAGACCTATCAACCTGATCATCTTTCAGGGATCTTACTTCCTTGCGGAATGGGAAATCTCATCTTGAGGGGGGCTTCATGCTTAGATGCTTTCAGCACTTATCCCGTCCGCACATAGCTACCCAGCGATGCCCTTGGCAGAACAACTGGTACACCAGCGGTGCGTCCATCCCGGTCCTCTCGTACTAAGGACAGCTCCTCTCAAATTTCCTGCGCCCGCGACGGATAGGGACCGAACTGTCTCACGACGTTCTGAACCCAGCTCGCGTACCGCTTTAATGGGCGAACAGCCCAACCCTTGGGACCGACTACAGCCCCAGGATGCGATGAGCCGACATCGAGGTGCCAAACCTCCCCGTCGATGTGGACTCTTGGGGGAGATAAGCCTGTTATCCCCGGGGTAGCTTTTATCCGTTGAGCGATGGCCCTTCCATGCGGAACCACCGGATCACTAAGCCCGACTTTCGTCCCTGCTCGACTTGTAGGTCTCGCAGTCAAGCTCCCTTGTGCCTTTACACTCTGCGAATGATTTCCAACCATTCTGAGGGAACCTTTGGGCGCCTCCGTTACCTTTTAGGAGGCGACCGCCCCAGTCAAACTGCCCACCTGACACTGTCTCCCCGCCCGATAAGGGCGGCGGGTTAGAAGGTCAATACAGCCAGGGTAGTATCCCACCGATGCCTCCACCGAAGCTGGCGCTCCGGTTTCCAAGGCTCCTACCTATCCTGTACAAGCTGTACCAACATTCAATATCAGGCTGCAGTAAAGCTCCACGGGGTCTTTCCGTCCTGTCGCGGGTAACCTGCATCTTCACAGGTACTATAATTTCACCGAGTCTCTCGTTGAGACAGTGCCCAGATCGTTGCGCCTTTCGTGCGGGTCGGAACTTACCCGACAAGGAATTTCGCTACCTTAGGACCGTTATAGTTACGGCCGCCGTTTACTGGGGCTTCAATTCGCACCTTCGCTTACGCTAAGCGCTCCTCTTAACCTTCCAGCACCGGGCAGGCGTCAGCCCCTATACTTCGCCTTACGGCTTCGCAGAGACCTGTGTTTTTGCTAAACAGTCGCCTGGGCCTATTCACTGCGGCTCTCTCGGGCTTGCACCCTAACAGAGCACCCCTTCTCCCGAAGTTACGGGGTCATTTTGCCGAGTTCCTTAACGAGAGTTCTCTCGATCACCTTAGGATTCTCTCCTCGCCTACCTGTGTCGGTTTGCGGTACGGGCACCTCTCACCTCGCTAGAGGCTTTTCTTGGCAGTGTGGAATCAGGAACTTCGCTACTATATTTCGCTCGCCATCACAGCTCAGCCTTATGGGAAACGGATTTGCCTATTTCCCAGCCTAACTGCTTGGACGCGGATATCCAATACCGCGCTTACCCTATCCTCCTGCGTCCCCCCATTGCTCAAATGGTGAGGAGGTGGTACAGGAATATCAACCTGTTGTCCATCGCCTACGCCTTTCGGCCTCGGCTTAGGTCCCGACTAACCCTGAGCGGACGAGCCTTCCTCAGGAAACCTTAGGCATTCGGTGGAGGGGATTCTCACCCCTCTTTCGCTACTCATACCGGCATTCTCACTTCTAAGCGCTCCACCAGTCCTTCCGGTCTGGCTTCACAGCCCTTAGAACGCTCTCCTACCACTGTTCGAAGAACAGTCCGCAGCTTCGGTGATACGTTTAGCCCCGGTACATTTTCGGCGCAGAGTCACTCGACCAGTGAGCTATTACGCACTCTTTAAATGGTGGCTGCTTCTAAGCCAACATCCTGGTTGTCTAAGCAACTCCACATCCTTTTCCACTTAACGTATACTTTGGGACCTTAGCTGGCGGTCTGGGCTGTTTCCCTTTCGACTACGGATCTTATCACTCGCAGTCTGACTCCCAAGGATAAGTCATTGGCATTCGGAGTTTGACTGAATTCGGTAACCCGGTAGGGGCCCCTAGTCCAATCAGTGCTCTACCTCCAAGACTCTTACCTTGAGGCTAGCCCTAAAGCTATTTCGGAGAGAACCAGCTATCTCCAGGTTCGATTGGCATTTCACCCCTACCCACACCTCATCCCCGCACTTTTCAACGTGCGTGGGTTCGGGCCTCCATTCAGTGTTACCTGAACTTCACCCTGGACATGGGTAGATCACCTGGTTTCGGGTCTACGACCACGTACTCATGCGCCCTATTCAGACTCGCTTTCGCTGCGGCTCCGCATCTTCTGCTTAACCTTGCACGGGATCGTAACTCGCCGGTTCATTCTACAAAAGGCACGCCATCACCCGTTAACGGGCTCTGACTACTTGTAGGCACACGGTTTCAGGATCTCTTTCACTCCCCTTCCGGGGTGCTTTTCACCTTTCCCTCACGGTACTGGTTCACTATCGGTCACTAGGGAGTATTTAGCCTTGGGAGATGGTCCTCCCGGATTCCGACGGAATTTCACGTGTTCCGCCGTACTCAGGATCCACTCAGGAGAGAACGAAGTTTTGACTACAGGGCTGTTACCTCCTATGGCGGGCCTTTCCAGACCTCTTCATCTACCTCGTTCTTTTGTAACTCCGTACAGAGTGTCCTACAACCCCAAGAGGCAAGCCTCTTGGTTTGGGCTGATCCCGTTTCGCTCGCCGCTACTCAGGGAATCGCATTTGCTTTCTCTTCCTCCGGGTACTTAGATGTTTCAGTTCCCCGGGTCTGCCTTCTCATATCCTATGAATTCAGATATGGATACCACTCCATTACGAGTGGTGGGTTTCCCCATTCGGAAATCTCCGGATCAAAGCTTGCTTACAGCTCCCCGAAGCATATCGGTGTTCGTCCCGTCCTTCATCGGCTCCTAGTGCCAAGGCATCCACCGTGCGCCCTTTCTAACTTAACCGTTAAAAAGAATCACTATGTGATATCTTGTATTACTATTGAATGTGATGTCTACTGTTATCTAGTTTTCAAAGAACACGTTGGTGGAGCCTAGCGGGATCGAACCGCTGACCTCCTGCGTGCAAAGCAGGCGCTCTCCCAGCTGAGCTAAGGCCCCGTTATATAAGATGGTGGGCCTGAGTGGACTCGAACCACCGACCTCACGCTTATCAGGCGTGCGCTCTAACCAGCTGAGCTACAGGCCCATCTTAACTTATTCAAGGAACAAAGTTCCTTCAAAACTAAACAAGACAGGGAACGTTCTGTTTATAAGACCCAAGGTCTTATATTCCGTATAATATCCTTAGAAAGGAGGTGATCCAGCCGCACCTTCCGATACGGCTACCTTGTTACGACTTCACCCCAATCATCTGTCCCACCTTCGGCGGCTGGCTCCTAAAAGGTTACCTCACCGACTTCGGGTGTTACAAACTCTCGTGGTGTGACGGGCGGTGTGTACAAGGCCCGGGAACGTATTCACCGCGGCATGCTGATCCGCGATTACTAGCGATTCCAGCTTCACGCAGTCGAGTTGCAGACTGCGATCCGAACTGAGAACAGATTTGTGGGATTGGCTTAACCTCGCGGTTTCGCTGCCCTTTGTTCTGTCCATTGTAGCACGTGTGTAGCCCAGGTCATAAGGGGCATGATGATTTGACGTCATCCCCACCTTCCTCCGGTTTGTCACCGGCAGTCACCTTAGAGTGCCCAACTGAATGCTGGCAACTAAGATCAAGGGTTGCGCTCGTTGCGGGACTTAACCCAACATCTCACGACACGAGCTGACGACAACCATGCACCACCTGTCACTCTGCCCCCGAAGGGGACGTCCTATCTCTAGGATTGTCAGAGGATGTCAAGACCTGGTAAGGTTCTTCGCGTTGCTTCGAATTAAACCACATGCTCCACCGCTTGTGCGGGCCCCCGTCAATTCCTTTGAGTTTCAGTCTTGCGACCGTACTCCCCAGGCGGAGTGCTTAATGCGTTAGCTGCAGCACTAAGGGGCGGAAACCCCCTAACACTTAGCACTCATCGTTTACGGCGTGGACTACCAGGGTATCTAATCCTGTTCGCTCCCCACGCTTTCGCTCCTCAGCGTCAGTTACAGACCAGAGAGTCGCCTTCGCCACTGGTGTTCCTCCACATCTCTACGCATTTCACCGCTACACGTGGAATTCCACTCTCCTCTTCTGCACTCAAGTTCCCCAGTTTCCAATGACCCTCCCCGGTTGAGCCGGGGGCTTTCACATCAGACTTAAGAAACCGCCTGCGAGCCCTTTACGCCCAATAATTCCGGACAACGCTTGCCACCTACGTATTACCGCGGCTGCTGGCACGTAGTTAGCCGTGGCTTTCTGGTTAGGTACCGTCAAGGTACCGCCCTATTCGAACGGTACTTGTTCTTCCCTAACAACAGAGCTTTACGATCCGAAAACCTTCATCACTCACGCGGCGTTGCTCCGTCAGACTTTCGTCCATTGCGGAAGATTCCCTACTGCTGCCTCCCGTAGGAGTCTGGGCCGTGTCTCAGTCCCAGTGTGGCCGATCACCCTCTCAGGTCGGCTACGCATCGTTGCCTTGGTGAGCCGTTACCTCACCAACTAGCTAATGCGCCGCGGGTCCATCTGTAAGTGGTAGCCGAAGCCACCTTTTATGTTTGAACCATGCGGTTCAAACAACCATCCGGTATTAGCCCCGGTTTCCCGGAGTTATCCCAGTCTTACAGGCAGGTTACCCACGTGTTACTCACCCGTCCGCCGCTAACATCAGGGAGCAAGCTCCCATCTGTCCGCTCGACTTGCATGTATTAGGCACGCCGCCAGCGTTCGTCCTGAGCCAGGATCAAACTCTCCGATAAAGTAGTTTGACTGACTACGCACATCGCTGTGCGATTTATAAAAATGAATTAACAGGTACGTTTTGTCTTGTTTAGTTTTCAAAGAACTTTGTGTGCTTCTCTCGAAGCGACTACTTAATAGTAACATTTTTAGTTAACTAGGTCAATACTTTTTTAAAAAAGTTTTTACTAGTCATAATGGTCATACTTGTGTCTTTAAAAAGACAACAGAAATGATTATACCATAATTTTTATGACTGTAAAGGGTTATGACACAAAAAAGCGCAGCTATTTCAGCTGCGCTTTTTCTCACACTTCTTCTTGTTCTTCTTCATTCTCATCTTCTTCGTTTTTCTCTACTAAAGCTACTGTAGCAACATGCTCTTCTTCTGCCATTCTGATGAGACGCACACCTTGAGTGACACGTCCGGTGATGGAGATATCATTGATGTCCATTCTGATGAGTACGCCGCTAGCTGTAATAATCATTAGATCCTCTTCACCTTTAGTAGCTTTCACTGCTACTAGTTGGCCGTTGTTCTCGGTGATTTTCGCTGTTTTGAGTCCTTTTCCGCCCCGGCTTTGGGTTCTGTACTCTTCAGCCGGAGTTCGTTTTCCGTACCCTTTTTCAGTTACGATAAGGACGTGTGATTCTTCCTCTAATATCTCCATGCCGACAACAACGTCGTCATCCGTCAGGGTGATGCCTTTTACGCCCGCCGCAGTTCTTCCCATCTCCCGGACATCTGTTTCAGGGAAACGGATCAGTAAACCGTTTTTCGTTCCAATGATGATTTGTTTTGTGCCGTCAGTCAGACGTACACCCATCAGTTCATCATCTTCACGAAGACTCAGAGCGATTAGACCATTGTTGCGGATATTAGCGAATTGAGATAGCGATGTTCGTTTTGAAACCCCATGCTTTGTAGTGAAGAAAAGGTAAAGCTCCGCATTGAATTCCGTGACTGGAATAATCGCGTTGATCCACTCACCCTTTTCTACCTCCAGCAGGTTAATAATCGGGATTCCTTTTGCCGTTCTGCCGTATTCAGGGATTTCATACCCTTTTGCACGATACACTTTCCCCTTGTTCGAGAAGAAGAGAATCGTGTCATGAGTTGACGTAGAGATCAAATGCTCAACGAAATCATCTTCGTTTGTTCCCATACCTTGTACACCTTTTCCGCCTCGTTTTTGACTGCGGTAAGTTGATGCAGGAAGACGTTTGACGTATCCGTTGTGCGTCAGAGTAACTACGATATTTTCTCTCTCGATGAGATCTTCATCTTCAATTGTCTCCAGTCCAGAAGTGACGATCTCAGTACGTCTTTCATCGTTAAAACGCTCTTTGATTTCCGTGAGTTCTTCACGAATGATCTCAAGCACTTTATATTCATTTGCCAAGATGTCTTTTAGCTCTGCAATTAATTTAACAAGAGATTGGTATTCTTCTTCTATCTTTTCACGTTCCAGTCCCGTTAAACGCTGGAGCCTCATATCAAGGATCGCTTGTGCTTGCTTCTCTGTCAGTGAGAATTGTTCAATTAAACCTGTTCTCGCAATTTCAGCCGTTTGAGAATTACGGATAAGGGAGATAACTGCATCGAGATGATCCAGTGCAACTCTCAATCCTTCCAGGATATGAGCTCTCGCTTCCGCTTTACGCAATTCATAAGCAGTACGGCGTCTAATGACAACTTTTTGATGGTCAAGGTAATGCTCTAGGCATTGCTTAAGAGTTAAAACTTTCGGCTGGCCATCAACAAGTGCAAGCAGGTTGATGCCAAAAGATGTTTGTAGAGCAGTTTGTTTGTACAGATTGTTTAAGATGACATTTGCATTGGCGTCGCGTCTGATTTCAATGACAATTCTCATACCTGTACGATCTGACTCATCACGCAGATCTGTGATACCCTCTATCTTTTTGTCCCTTACGAGATCAGCAATTTTCTCAATTAATTTCGCCTTATTCACTTGGTAAGGTAACTCTGTAACGATAATTCTTTCTTTACCCGAAGATGTTTGTTCGATCTCAGCTTTTGCCCGGATCGTGATAGAGCCTCGGCCTGATTCGTATGCTTTCCGGATACCGCTGCGTCCCAAGATTTGACCCGCGGTCGGGAAATCAGGCCCTGGAATGACTTCCATAAGCTCTGGAATTGTAATGTCCGGATTCTCACTGACAGCAAGTACACCGTCAATGATTTCTCCCAGCTGGTGCGGAGGAATGTTTGTTGCCATACCTACCGCAATGCCGGCAGCACCGTTCACGAGCAGATTCGGGAACCTTGAAGGCATAACGACAGGTTCTCTTTCTGACCCGTCATAGTTATCCTGGTAATCGATTGTGTCTTTTGTGATGTCGCGAAGAATCTCCATTGAGATTTTAGACATTCTTGCTTCTGTATAACGCATGGCCGCCGCTGAGTCTCCGTCAACAGAACCGAAGTTTCCGTGACCGTCAACGAGCATATAACGGTAGTTGAAATCCTGAGCCATTCTGACCATGGATTCATATACCGCTGAATCACCGTGCGGGTGGTATTTCCCGATAACTTCTCCAACGATACGCGCGGATTTTTTATAAGGCTTGTCACTTGTCATGCCTAAATCATTCATTGCATACAAAATCCGTCTATGAACCGGTTTTAAACCGTCTCGAACATCTGGAAGAGCACGGGACACGATAACGCTCATTGCATAATCCAAGAAGGACGTACGCATTTCCTGACTGATATTTATTTCACGAACTTGTGGTGTGTTTTGTTCACTCATTAAAAAACCTCCCTGAAGTATCACATGAAATATGTGGGAGTAGATTGTCCATTATGATCTTCAATACGATTTCACTATTCTCCATTATATCAATAAACTTATGATTATACACATTAAATTGCTAGAATATATAGGTACTGCAAGCATTGCTGCATCAGATCTTGTTCAGAAAAAAGCCTTATTTCTTATTGGAAATAAGGCTTTTTATGATTAGATGTCAAGATTTTTAACGTATCTCGCATTCGCTTCTATGAAGTTTCGGCGCGGTTCTACCTTGTCGCCCATAAGCATTTCAAAAGTCTCGTCCGCATCCATTGCATCTTCAAGAGTTACCTGAAGAAGTGTTCTGGAGCTAGGATCCATGGTTGTCTCCCATAGCTGGGTGGCATTCATTTCACCAAGACCTTTGTAACGCTGCAGTCCAGGCTTAGGCGTTTGAGGAAGAGTTTTTAACAGCTCTTCAAGCTCCTTGTCATTGTACGCATATTCAACGCGTTTCCCCTGTTGAACCTTGTAGAGCGGCGGCTGTGCAATGTACACGTAGCCATTTTCGATAATTTGGCGCATATATCTGTAAAAGAACGTTAACAGAAGTGTTCTGATGTGTGCGCCGTCAACATCGGCATCTGTCATAATGACAACTTTGTGGTAACGGGCTTTCTCAAGGTTGAAGTCTTCCCCAATACCTGTGCCGAGCGCTGTGATCATAGAGCGAACTTCGTTGTTAGAAAGGATTTTATCCAGTCTGGCCTTTTCAACGTTTAGGATTTTACCTCTAAGCGGCAAAATGGCTTGGAAATGTCTGTCGCGTCCTTGTTTAGCAGAGCCTCCGGCAGAGTCACCCTCTACGATATATAACTCGGAGATGCTCGGATCTTTTGAAGAGCAGTCCGCTAACTTACCGGGCAAGTTTGAAATTTCCAAAGCACTCTTACGGCGTGTTAGTTCACGGGCTTTTTTCGCAGCCATTCTTGCTCTTGCCGCCATTAAGCCTTTATCGACAATTTTTTTGGCTGCATCTGGATTTTCCAGCATAAATGTTTCCATCGCTGTAGAAAATAACGTATCGGTGATCGTCCGTGCTTCTGAGTTGCCCAGCTTTGTTTTCGTTTGGCCCTCAAACTGCGGATCAGGGTGTTTGATTGAAATAATCGCTGTCAGCCCTTCCCTTACGTCATCTCCGCTTAGGTTTGGATCATTTTCTTTAATAAGCCCTTTTTTTCTGGCGTAATCGTTGATAACACGAGTCAGGCCCGTTTTGAAGCCAGCTTCATGGGTACCGCCTTCGTACGTGTTAATGTTGTTTGTAAACGAGTAAATGTTGCTTGTGTAGCTGTCATTGTATTGCAAAGCCACTTCAACCGTAATGCCGTCCTTTTCGCCTTCAATGTAAATCGGCTCTTCATGGACAACCTCTTTAGAGCGGTTTAAATACTCTACATAACTTTTAATTCCGCCTTCGTAATGGTATTCATTTTTGCGCTCTTGTCCTTCACGTTTATCTTCAATCGTGATGTTTACACCCTTTGTTAAAAAGGCTAATTCACGCACGCGGTTAGCAAGCAGATCGTAATCATACTCGGTTGTTTCTGAGAAAATTTCAGGGTCCGGGACAAAATGTGTCGTCGTTCCTGTATGATCCGTTTCGCCAATGATTTCAAGGTCTGTAACCGGAACTCCGCGTTTATAGGTTTGGCGGTGAATTTTACCGTCACGGTGAACCGTCACATCAAGCTCTGTTGATAGTGCGTTTACGACAGACGCACCTACACCGTGTAATCCTCCGGATACTTTATAGCCGCTTCCGTCAAATTTTCCTCCGGCATGAAGTACCGTCATAATGACTTCTACCGCAGGACGGCCCATTTTTTCATGAATACCGACTGGAATACCGCGGCCATTATCTACAACCGTGATACTGTTGTCTTTTTCGATTTGGATATTGATATCCGTACAATAACCGGCGAGGGCTTCGTCAATACTATTGTCGACAATTTCCCATACCAGGTGGTGAAGGCCTTTGCTGTTTGTCGAACCGATATACATCCCCGGTCTTTTACGAACAGCTTCCAATCCTTCTAGTACCTGTATCTGATTTTCATCATAACTGTTTTGCTGCTGTTCCATAGCCACGTCATTCACCTACACTTTTCTAAACGATATATTCGTGATAAAAAATTTCTAAGAATCTATTTCAAACATAAATTGCGCACGTTTTTTTAATGTGCTGGAAGATAAGGGAGAGTAATATATATTCTGAACCGTGACTACGATAGATTTGGGCGTGCCGTTTACGGAAGGCACCACCTTGTGTTTCTGTTTTTTCAGAAATTCTTCAACAATAGGCGACATGTTGGCTTTAAAGTCAAAAATGCCGACAATATCTCGTGTTGAAACCACAAAGTCATCACCTAAATGAATATACAATTGCTCACCTCATTTCTTCACTTCACTAACGCACCATTTTGCACACGGAACATTCCTGCTTGACGTAAGGTTTCGTGATCAATGCCATCAACGCTTGTCGTTGTGACAAACGTTTGTACACGGCCTTGGATCGTATGAAGCAAGTGTGACTGGCGATAATCATCCAGTTCACTCAGTACATCATCCAATAGTAAAATGGGATATTCTCCGATTTCTTCATGGATCAGGTCAATCTCCGCCAGCTTAAGGGACAACGCCGTCGTTCGCTGCTGTCCTTGAGAACCATACGTCTGCACATCGCGTCCGTTCACATAGAAAAGAACATCGTCACGATGAGGCCCTGACAGCGTCACACCACGCTCAATTTCTTTTTCTCTTAATTTAGAAAACGCTTCTTGATAGCTATCTCCTATTTTCGACAAATCTAGGGGATCTGATACATCAAGAGCTGTATGGTATTTCAGGGTCAGTTCTTCAAGCCCTCTTGAGATGCCTGCATGGATGGGCTGCGCCCATTTCTCGAGCTGTGCTGTAAACTGCAGGCGTTTTACGACGACTTTTGCTGCAACTTCTACAAGCTGATCGGTCAGAACATCGAGCATCGTCCGGTCAGTTTGTTTTCTTGTTTGCAGCTGTTTCAAAAAATGATTCCGCTGGGAAAGGATTTTCTGGTAAAGAGAAAGATCATGAAGGTAGACGGGAGAAACCTGTCCGATTTCCATGTCAAGAAACCGCCTTCTCACTTGAGGGCTTCCCTTTACAAGATTTAAATCTTCCGGCGCGAACATAATGGTGTTGAGGGCCCCGACATACTGGCTGAGCTTTTGCTGTTCAATATGATTGACCTTGCCCTTTTTACCCTTTTTGGAGATAACGAGCTGCATCGGGATCGCCCCGTTTTGCTTCATCACTCTTCCCTCTATTTTAGCATAGTCTTTGTCCCACCGTATAAGTTCTTTGTCATTTGATGTCCGGTGCGATTTCGCCATGGACAAGACATAGATCGCCTCCATGAGGTTTGTCTTCCCCTGGGCGTTTTCTCCGATGATCACATTTACTTTATTTTCAAATTGAAGTTCAGCATGGTCGTAGTTGCGGTAAGATGTCAGTTCTAAGTTCTGGATATACAATCAGTGTCACCCGCTTTAATTGACGACTTGAAATGAACCAAATCCTTCAATCTCTACCACATCTCCAACATACAGCTTTCTGCCTCGGCGGTTGTCCGGCTCATCGTTCACAAGCACTTCATGCTCGCTTAAAAACCACTTCGCCATACCGCCAGACTGAATCACATCGGCTAATTTTAAGAATTGTCCAAGTGTAATCATCTCTGTATCAATTGAAATCGGATTTGCCATTATATCGACCTCTTTCAAATATCACTAATATCTAATTGTACTAAAAAAAAACGAATTAGGGAAAGGGAAAACTTGTCGGAGCAGATACCGAATAGAAAAGCTGCCGACAAGTCGGCAGCAGTGTATCGGATTAATAGGTTCTGACAGGGAGGATAAGCTGTACAATCGTTTCATCATTCGGCGTGCGAATTAAGAAAGGTCTCATAGCACCTGTAAAGCTTACGCGTATTTCCGCTCCTTCAAGCACCTTTAGTGCATCCAGCATATATTTTGGACTAAAAGAGATATTTAATTCCTCCCCTTCAATTTGATCCGCAACAATTGCTTCCACAACTTTACCGATTTCCGGCGAGTTGGAGGAAATTTCAATGGATTCAGCCGGTTTTGCGGACAGTTTTACAACGTTGTTGCGTCCCTCTCTAGCTAAAAGAGATGCACGATCAATGGCCTGAAGGAATTCTTTTGTGTTCACAATGATTTCTGTTTTGCTGTCTTGCGGAATCAGGCTGGTTGTGTCTGGATAATTCCCGTCCAGAAGCCGTGAGAAGAATAAGACGTTTTTCGCTTTAAACAGAACTTGGGTTTCTGTGATGACGATATCTACAAGTTCCTGGTTGTCATCTAAAATCTTGCTGAGTTCAGTTAAACTTTTTCCCGGAATCACGACGTTATAAGATCTGTCTTCTGGAATATCAAGTTTCGCCTTTCTTAATGCAAGACGGTGGCTATCCGTTGCAGTGCATAATAATTCACTTTGCTCCACTTTCCAGTTTACACCTGTCAAGATAGGGCGTGTTTCTGAGGTGGACACTGCAAATACTGTTTGTCTGATTAGATTTTTTAACAAATCAGTTGGGATCTGAATCGCATGATGCTCTTCAATCTGAGGCAAGTGCGGATATTCATCAGCATCCAGTCCGTTTAGATTAAATTCAGCTTTACCAGAACGGATAATCGTCAAATACTGATTTTGGACTTCGATTTCTACAGTTGCCATCGGCAATTTTTTTACAATTTCACTAAAAAAGCGAGCCTGTAAAACGATGCTTCCGGGCTGTTCAATAGTTACGATTTCTTTATCTCCTTCTTCTTTTGGAATGAAGGATTCAATAGAAATATCTGAGTCACTCCCTGTAAAGGATACTCCATCATCTGATGCAACAATTTTAATACCAGTCAGAATGGGAATCGTGGTTCTGGATGAAACTGCTTTTAATACATCTTGGACACTTTCAACAAGACGATCTTTTTGAATCGTGAATTTCATTTTTATCCTCCTAACGGATAATGTATTAATATATATATTTATAAAAAATAGTAGAAGTAATAGTAGGGCCTGTGGATTTGTGGATAAGTTGTGAAAAAGACAGGAAACACAGCCTATCCACATGTGGACAGACTGTGTATGACTTCCGAAAAGTTATTCACACTTTCCCCGATTGATCCCCGGTCCTGCTATTTAAGCTGTTCTTTAATTTCTTTTACATGCTGCTGAAGCTGTTCATCATCTGCCAGCAGTTTTGAAATTTTTTCATGCGCATGAATAACGGTCGTATGATCACGTCCTCCAAACTCTTCACCGATTTTAGGAAGAGAGGAATCAGTCATTTCCCTTGATAAGTACATGGCGATTTGACGCGGAAAAGCTACTGACTTTGTCCGTTTTTTTGCTTTGAAATCCTCGAGTTTAATATTAAATTGCTGGCCTACTACCCTCTGAATTTCTTTTATCGTAATGACTTTCGGTTTTGAGGAAGGAATAATATCTTTCAACGCCTCAGCGGCTAGATCAGCATTAATATCTTTATTAATTAAAGATGAATAAGCGACAACTCTGATTAATGCTCCTTCGAGTTCCCGAATATTGCTGTCGATTTGATTCGCGATGTAAAGCATAACCTCGTTCGGAATATCGAGGCCTTCTGCTTTGGCTTTTTTTCTTAAAATCGCAATTCTCGTTTCTAGATCAGGCGGTGTGATATCTGTAATAAGTCCCCATTCAAAACGTGAGCGCAATCTGTCCTCAAGTGTCGGAATTTCCTTTGGCGGCCGGTCACTTGAAATGACGATTTGTTTGCTTTCTTCGTGCAATGTGTTAAATGTATGGAAAAATTCTTCCTGGGTTTGTTCTTTCCCCGCTAAAAATTGAATATCATCTATCAAAAGCACATCAACATTTCGATAGCGATTGCGGAAGTCGACGGCTTTATTATCTCGGATAGAGTTGATGAATTCGTTTGTAAATTTCTCAGAAGACAGATAAACCACTTTGGCAGAAGGATTATGATCTATTACATAATGGCCGATCGCATGCATTAAGTGCGTTTTCCCTAAGCCGACGCCCCCATAGATAAATAAAGGGTTGTAAGCTTTCGCGGGTGCTTCCGCTACTGCGAGGGAAGCTGCGTGTGCAAATCGGTTTCCAGATCCGATGACAAAAGTATCAAAAGTATATTTTGGATTGAGCATATTTTGAGGAAAATCAGATGTATCTTCTTTGACCGCTTTTTTGACTTGCGGTTTCGGCATAAAGTCCTCAACATCTTGATTTTGAGGAATGACAAACTTAATGCTCAATTCTTCCCCGGTTAATTCATATATAGTATCTGCAATCAGATGCAAGTATCTGGACTCCAGCCAGTCTCTGGCAAATTCATTGGGAGCCGTGATTGTTAATGTATCGCCTTGCAGTGAGTGGGCTTTGGTTGACTTCATCCAAGTCTCAAAACTCGGTTTGCTCAACTTTTTTTCGATTTGAGCAAGGGCTTGGTTCCACAGGTCTAATATATTTTCCAT